>NZ_MJIG01000014.1 GCF_001940245.1 Anaerostipes sp. 992a | reverse complement strand
ATCCTTATTTTTTCACACTTTTCATTACCACCGGTTATTTGATTAGAAAATTTACTACGATACTCCAATTTATGTTATCGTATTGATAAAAACTCAACTATTTTGAATGAATGACCAATGAACATAAATCGAGTAGGAGGAATTTCTCTTGATTGAGAAATTCCGACCTCTCACACCACCGTGCGTACCGTTCGGTACACGGCGGTTCAATCAACTTAACAAGTAACACACCTTTCGGTGTAGTAATCTAACATTGAGACTAATCCGAATGAGGTTAGTCTCTTATTGCTTATAGCTTGGCATACATCTGAACCTCGACATACTCTTGCGAACCCTTTAGCGTAGGATGTTCGCTTTGCTGCCCATTGGGGCACGCCTAGTTTCATTAAATTCTTTGCCCTGTTTTGTGGTGTTTTCCATTGTTTCCATATACACATACGAAGTCTGAATCGGATATGTTTATCCATTTCTCTGCACAGATGTTTCATACTCCCTATCTTGAAGTAGTTAACCCATCCTCTGATAAGTTGATTGAGTTTCTCCACTTTGTAGCTGTTGCTTACACCCCAGCTACGACAGGTGAGTTCCTTCATCCTCTTCTTGAACTTCTCAACTGATTTTGCATGTGGCTTCGCCTTGTATTGGTGTGCTCTTGAATCAAAATAGAATCCAAATCCAAGGTATTTGAGTCCTTGCGGTTTATCCACTTTACTCTTTGTCATGTTGACCTTAAGCCCTAGTTTCTCCTCAATGAATCGAGAGATATTTCTCATTACTCGATTTGCAGACATTTCACTCCCAACCATGATGATACAGTCATCCGCATATCTCACGAAATTGAGCCCTCGCTTTTCCATTTCTTTGTCAAGTTCATTGAGCATGATATTCGCTAGTAGCGGAGAAAGATTTCCTCCTTGCGGTGTTCCTATTACAGAGTCTTCATACTCATCATCAATCATAATTCCACTGACAAGATACTTTCTCACAATGGAGATGACATCTCCATCCTTGATTGTTCTTCCAATTAAGGTCATCAGCTTGTCATGATTTACTGTGTCAAAGAACTTTTCCAAGTCAATGTCTACAATCCAATCATTACCATCATTCATCATATCAAGTGCTGTTAGGATTGCTTGTTGTGCACACCTATTCGGTCTGAATCCATAACTGTGGTCATGGAATTGTTCCTCATAGATTGGTGTTAGTACCTGTGCAATGGCTTGTTGTACAAATCTGTCTGTTACCGTTGGTACTCCTAGGTTTCTGACACCACCATCAGGCTTTGGTATCTCCACTCTTCGTACTGGTTGAGGTTTGTATTTTCTTGTCCTCAACTGTTCCTTGATGATTTCGCCGTTCTTTGCAAGATGTTCCTTGAGTTCTGTGTACTTCATTCCGTCCACTCCCTCTGCACCTTTGTTTCGTACGACTTGCAGATATGCTCTGTTGAGATTATCACTAGATAATATCTGCTCCATTAGATTACTTGTGTCCATGCGTTCTTTCCTTTCCGTCTCGCTTGATTTGACCATCTTTTACCCGATTGGTTACGGCAGATGTTGTCATTTCTGCAATACGAGACATACTCAAACTGATTGATTGTTCGCCCCTTCACTCCATCCCCATTACAGAGACTTCTTCACTACTATGGGCTCGGCTGATTTCTCACAGTTCGTTGTTACTAGGCTGATGATACCTCTGTGAGACCTCCACGCTTAAGGTGCACGCTCTTTCCTCTCATCTATCCGCCACATTTACTCGTACTTCCAGCAACTTTTGGACTTCATCTCCTTTTGCAGACTTATCCGTATTTCCGAGCCTTATATGTGATTTCTGTCCGTCGGACCAAGAGTTTGCTTACAGCTTCCTTCAGATTCCACCTCACGATGGACACCCTTGCTGTTCGGCTATACACTTCCTCGTTGCCTAGGCGTGTTCGGGACTTTCACCCGTTAGAGCGCGCCCATGGCGCGCAAACAAAAAGAGGGTAATAATTTCTGATCTTGACCCTCTCTTTCTCATAACAGACTATCCGACTATGATAAAAGAACTATCTTTTATTGCTTCCAGATTCATTTGTGCTGTTATTTGAATTATTATTATAAGAATTAG
>NZ_MJIG01000013.1 GCF_001940245.1 Anaerostipes sp. 992a | reverse complement strand
CTCATACTTTTAATTCCATAAAGGTATTGAATAAAAGGCATTTTGATCAGCATAACAGGATCCATGCTGGGTCTTCCATTATCAGAACAGTATTTTTCTTCTACAAGATCATAGATAAAAGTCCAGTCGATGGCTTTATCAATCAAACGCAGCATATGGTTTTGAGGAACCATGTCATCCATACAGAACATCATCATCTGTTCCCTTTTTTTGTCTGCATTTTTTGTCATCATAAAAAACACCGCCTTTCTGATATTTCAATTATATCAGAAAAACGGTCGTAAACATAGAAAAGCCCGGCTTTCGCCGGGACTTTGTCTACAGTCTGAAAAGCCCTTAGGGGCTTTTTTCTTATCATATCTATGTGATAAAAAAAAAGCCCCTAATGGCGCTTCAGACTGTAGACAAAGTCCCGGCGAAAGCCGGGCTTTTCTATGTTTACGACCGTTTTTCTGATATAATTGAAATATCAGAAAGGCGGTGTTTTTTATGATGACAAAAAATGCAGACAAAAAAAGGGAACAGATGATGATGTTCTGTATGGATGACATGGTTCCTCAAAACCATATGCTGCGTTTGATTGATAAAGCCATCGACTGGACTTTTATCTATGATCTTGTAGAAGAAAAATACTGTTCTGATAATGGAAGACCCAGCATGGATCCTGTTATGCTGATCAAAATTCCTTTTATTCAATACCTTTATGGAATTAAAAGTATGAGACAGACTATCAAGGAGATTGAAGTAAACGTTGCTTACAGATGGTTCCTTGGATTAGACATGATGGATCCGGTACCACATTTTTCAACCTTTGGAAAAAACTATACACGCCGTTTTAAGGACACAGATCTTTTTGAGCAGATCTTTGCAAAAATATTGGAAGACTGCATGAAATTTAAACTGGTGGACACCGATCAGATCTTTGTGGATTCCACTCATGTGAAAGCATGTGCAAACAGCAAAAAAATGCGAAAAAGAGTTGCACAGGAACAGGCCCTTTGGTATGAAGAGAAACTACAGAAGGAAATATCCAGGGATCGTGAAGCGCATGGGAAAAAGCCTTTGAAAGAAAAAGACAAAAATGATCCCCCATCCGGCAGCGGGAGCGGTGATAATACAAAGGAAGAAGAAATTCCAGAAGGAATTAAAACGCAGAAATGCAGTATCAGTGATCCGGAAAGCGGCTGGTTTCGTAAAGGCGAGCATAAACATGTTTTTGCCTATGCAGTGGAAACAGCTTGTGATAAACATGGCTGGATCCTGGGATACAGCATTCATCCGGGGAATGAACATGACAGCCGGACATTCAAAACACTTTATGACAAGATAAAGATCTATTCACCGGCTATGATCATAGCAGATGCCGGTTATCGTACACCAGCAATCGCCCATGAGTTGTTAGAAGATGGTATCGAGCCGCTGTTCCCATACAAAAGGCCAATGACAAAGGAAGGTTTTTTCCGAAAATATGAGTATGTATATGATGAGTATTATGACTGCTATATATGTCCGGAAAACCATATATTATCCTATCATACGACAAACAGGGAGGGTTATAGGGAATACGTAAGCTGCGGAGAAATATGTGCCAGTTGTCCAAATCTTCATAGATGTACGGAAAGCAAAGAACATATAAAAGTGATCACCCGCCATGTGTGGGAAGAATATATGGAGAAAGCAGAGGACATCAGGCATACACTTGGCAATAAACAGATATATGACTTAAGAAAGGAGACAATCGAGAGGATTTTCGGAACAGCCAAAGAGCAGCATGGATTTCGTTATACACAATACATAGGAAAAGCCCGGATGGAGATGAAAGCGGGGCTTACTTTTGCATGTATGAACCTGAAAAAACTGGCCAGGATACTGGCCAAAAGGGAAGAAAGAATCTCAACCATCCATAATATTTGGCGGTTATTAAAAGAAAAGTCATTTTTCAAAGAAAAGTGGTGCTGGAGATTATCTCCAGCACAAACTTTGTCTACAGTCTGTGCAGTCTTTGTGAAAAGACTGTGCTTTTTATGTTATAATAAATCGCTAAGTTATGAAATTACAAAATGGTTTTAGGAGGTTATGTATGAAAAACAATAATACAACAGCAATGAAAAAAAGACTGATTACTCTTGTGGTTTTGTTTATTATCGCCGTTTTTGGCTCTCAGGCGGGAAAGCATCTTATTCTGTCAAAGACGATGATCAGTTTTTGGAGGTTCTGCATGCACATTATGGGTTTGGAAATGTAAAAGTCATTGATAAGGCTATTGATAATTTTAGGAAAATGCATTAAAATACAATTGATTGTAGTTTTTTATGGTATGGAAAATCTAACACGTATGAGTTTATTATGGAGGAACAATTATGGAAAGTAAGAAGATTAGTACAATTGCTGTTTTAACCAGTGGAGGAGATGCTCCAGCAATGAATGCTGCAACACGTGCAGTTGTTCGTACAGCATTGGCAAGAGGATTAAAAGTAAAGGGAATCAAGAGAGGATACAGCGGACTGTTAAAAGAAGAAATCATCGATATGGATTCTAAGAGCGTATCTAATACCATTTCTCATGGTGGTACCATTCTTTATACCGCTCGTTGTGAAGAATTCATGATAGCAGCATAATAAGTGCTACGAGGAACTTAAGTGCAGAGCACATTTGTTTAACTGTATATTTATCGATGTTAGCCTGAATAAAGGACACGTATTCAGCTATTGATTTTTTG
>NZ_MJIG01000012.1:2500-5975 GCF_001940245.1 Anaerostipes sp. 992a | reverse complement strand
TCAGAGAATTTCTTATGTAATAACAAAAGCCTTAAGGAACATTCCTTAAGGCTTTTTCGTGAGCGTGCGGGGGTTCGAACCCCGGACAACTTGATTAAAAGTCAAGTGCTCTACCAACTGAGCTACACACCCATATCTATATTAACATTTATGCCTTTCGGCATTCAATGGAATGCCCAGAGCCGGAATCGAACCAGCGACACGAGGATTTTCAGTCCTCTGCTCTACCAACTGAGCTATCTGGGCGTACAAAACAATTTTTATTATTTTGTATGAGTTGCGGGAGCCGGATTTGAACCAACGACCTTCGGGTTATGAGCCCGACGAGCTACCAGACTGCTCCATCCCGCGCTATAAAAAATGGATGGAGAAGGATTCGAACCTTCGAAGGCGTTGCCAACAGATTTACAGTCTGCCCCCTTTGGCCACTCGGGAATCCATCCATAATCTTGCGCTTTAGCACAAAAAAAAGCCGACGATCGGACTTGAACCGATAACCTGCTGATTACAAATCAGCTGCTCTGCCAATTGAGCCACGACGGCATGAATGGGACCAACAGGGCTCGAACCTGTGACCCCCTGCTTGTAAGGCAGGTGCTCTCCCAGCTGAGCTATGATCCCATTTTTAGAAAATATAAAATTTTCAAACGACCCAGAAGGGACTCGAACCCTCGACCTCCGCCGTGACAGGGCGGCGCTCTAACCAACTGAGCCACTAGGCCGTATAATAGAAAAGACTAAAAGCACTCTGCTTTTGGCCTTATCTTTAGGATGTACCCTAAAAACTACATACAGATATCTTCTTAACCTTCCATCTCTTCCTGTACGTTCAAACATCTCTACAGCCATTCTCTGGTTAAGACCTCGACCGATTAGTGACAGTCAGCTCCATGCATTGCTGCACTTCCACCCCTGCCCTATCTACCTCGTCGTCTTCAAGGGGTCTTACTTCCGAAGAATGGGAGATCTCATCTTGAGGGGGGCTTCACGCTTAGATGCCTTCAGCGTTTATCCCTTCCAGACTTGGCTACTCTGCTATGCCGTTGGCACGACAACAGATACACCAGCGGTCCGTCCATCCCGGTCCTCTCGTACTAAGGACAGCTCCTCTCAGATCTCCTGCGCCCACGCCGGATAGGGACCGAACTGTCTCACGACGTTCTGAACCCAGCTCGCGTACCGCTTTAATGGGCGAACAGCCCAACCCTTGGAACCTGCTACAGCTCCAGGATGCGATGAGCCGACATCGAGGTGCCAAACCACTCCGTCGATGTGAACTCTTGGGAGTGATAAGCCTGTTATCCCCAGGGTAGCTTTTATCCGTTGAGCGATGGCAATCCCACTTTATACCACCGGATCACTAAGTCCTACTTTCGTACCTGCTCCACCCGTCGGTGTCACAGTCAAGCTCCCTTCTGCCTTTGCACTCTGCGAATGGTTTCCGACCATTCTGAGGGAACCTTTGAGCGCCTCCGATACCCTTTCGGAGGCGACCGCCCCAGTCAAACTCCCCACCTGACATTGTCCCCCAGCCGGATCACGGCTGCTGGTTAGAAATCCAATACTGCAAGGGTGGTATCCCAACAGCGACTCCTCATGGACTGGCGTCCATGATTCCACGTCTCCCACCTATCCTGTACATGCAGTACCGAATCCCAGTATCAAGCTAGAGTAAAGCTCCATGGGGTCTTTCCGTCCTGGCGCGGGTAACCAGCATCTTCACTGGTATTTCAATTTCACCGGGTGTGTTGTTGAGACAGTGCCCAAATCATTACGCCTTTCGTGCGGGTCGGAACTTACCCGACAAGGAATTTCGCTACCTTAGGACCGTTATAGTTACGGCCGCCGTTTACTGGGGCTTAAGTTCAGACCTTCGATTGCTCTAAGCCCTCCCCTTAACCTTCCAGCACCGGGCAGGCGTCAGCCCATATACTTCACCTTGCGGTTTTGCATAGACCTGTGTTTTTGCTAAACAGTTGCTTGGGCCAATTCTCTGCGGCCTGCTCTCGCAGGCACCCCTTCTCCCGAAGTTACGGGGCCATTTTGCCGAGTTCCTTAACAACACTTCTCCCGTCGGCCTTAGGATTCTCTCCTCATCCACCTGTGTCGGTTTACGGTACGGGCACATGAAATACGATAGCGGCTTTTCTTGACAGCCAGGGGCAAGGGCTTCGCTACTTATGTTCGCTCCCCGTCACGTCTTCGGATCGCACCGCGGATTTGCCGGCGGTACTCCTACCTCGCTTGGACCGGACTTTCCATTCCCGGCTCCCTCTTCCTGTCTGTGTCCCCACAGTTCTGATTTCATGCGGTACAGGAATCTCAACCTGTTATCCATCGACTACGTCTTTCGACCTCGCCTTAGGCCCCGACTTACCCAGAGCAGATCAGCTTTACTCTGGAAACCTTAGATATTCGGCCAAGAAGATTCTCACTTCTTTCTCGCTACTCATTCCGGCATTCTCTCTTCTTAACCGTCCACTGCTCCTTCCGGTACAGCTTCCACCGTTTAAGAATGCTCCTCTACCAATCACTACGTGATTCCACGGCTTCGGTGTCGTGTTTCAGCCCCGGACATTTTCGGCGCAGGACCTCTCGACTAGTGAGCTATTACGCACTCTTTGAATGAATGGCTGCTTCTGAGCCAACATCCTAGTTGTCTTCGAAATCCCACATCCTTTTCCACTTAACACGCACTTTGGGACCTTAGCCGGTGGTCTGGGCTCTTTCCCTTTTGACCATCCAACTTATCTCGTATGGTCTGACTCCCATGAAACATCTGTCTGGCATTCGGAGTTTGATATGCTTTGGTAAGCTTTGACGCCCCCTAGGCAATTCAGTGCTCTACCTCCAGCAGACTATCATGAGGCTAGCCCTAAAGCTATTTCGAGGAGAACCAGCTATCTCCGGGTTCGATTGGAATTTCTCCGCTATCCACACCTCATCCCCACCCTTTTCAACGGATGTGGGTTCGGTCCTCCACTGCCTCTTACGGCAGCTTCAACCTGGACATGGATAGGTCACCCGGTTTCGGGTCTGCCCCTGCTGACTTTCGCCCTATTAAGACTTGGTTTCCCTTCGGCTCCGTGCCTCTGGCACTTAACCTTGCCAGCAGTGGCAACTCGCCGGACCGTTCTACAAAAAGTACGCGGTCCTACTTTAAAATAGTTCCACAGCTTGTAAACACAGGGTTTCAGGTTCTCTTTCACTCCCCTCCCGGGGTCCTTTTCACCTTTCCTTCACAGTACTATGCGCTATCGGTCACTAAGTAGTATTTAGCCTTACGGGGTGGTCCCCGCTCATTCCCACAAGGTTTCACGTGTCTCGTGGTACTCTGGATCCTGCTGGCTGGCTCCTGATTTCGGATACGGGGCTCTCACCCTCTCCGGCAGGCTTTTCCAAAACCTTTCTCCTATCTTCTGCCAATACCGTATGCAGTCCGAACCCCGGAATGCACGCATTCCGGTTTGGGCTC
>NZ_MJIG01000011.1 GCF_001940245.1 Anaerostipes sp. 992a | reverse complement strand
ATGTAGCGTCTGCCGCATTTTCATAGATGAATTTACGACGCGGCGGAACATCACTTCCCATCAGCATGGATGTTACAGAAGAGGCCATTCTGGCATCCTCAATTTCTATCTGCTTTAAAATACGTGATTCCGGATCCAGAGTTGTCTCCCACAGTTGTTCTGCATCCATTTCTCCAAGCCCTTTATAGCGCTGGAGTGTAAAGGATCCTTTATGTGTTTTTCGATATCTTGCCAAAGCCGCATCATCATATAAATACTCTTCTTTTCCTTTTTTCGGAATCGCCTTATATAATGGAGGCATAGCCAGATATACATGTCCATGGGTGATCAGTTCCGGCATGAAGCGATAAAAGAAGGTCAAAAGCAGCGTGGCAATATGTGCACCATCTACGTCCGCATCTGTCATAATCACAATCTTATGATAACGCAGCTTGGTAATGTCAAAATCATTGCCATATCCTTCTGAAAATCCACATCCAAATGCATTGATCATCGTCTTAATCTCCGCATTGGCCAGCACCTTATCCATCGTTGCTTTTTCCACATTCAGAATTTTTCCACGAATAGGAAGAATGGCCTGGGTCTTTCGATTTCGTGCTGTTTTAGCAGAACCCCCAGCAGAATCTCCTTCCACAATAAAAATCTCACATTCTTCCGGCTTTCTACTCTCACAATTGGATAATTTTCCATTGCTATCAATGGAAAGCTTTTGTTTTACAAGCATATTGGTCTTTGCCTTTTCCTCGGCTTTTCTGATTTTGGCGGATTTTTCCGCACATGCCAGTACATTCTTTAAGATTTCTACATTTTTATCAAAATAAAAGACAACCTCTTCTCCTGCTGCCTCTGCTACTGCCTTTCCAGCATCTGGATTATCTAGCTTTGTTTTGGTCTGCCCTTCAAAGCGAGGGTCCGGATGCTTTACCGAAATAATGGCTGTCATGCCATTTCTTACATCTGTCCCTGTAAAATTAGCATCTTTTTCCTTTAAGATTCCCAGCTCTCTGGCATATTGATTCATGATCGTTGTAAATTTTGTCTTAAATCCAGTAATATGGGTGCCACCCTCAACTGTAAAAATATTATTGCAAAAGCCAAGCATAGTTTCCCCAAAATCTTCTGTATACTGGAACGCTGCTTCTACTTCAATATTATCAACCTGTCGTTTAAAGTAAATTGGTTCATGAATCACCTGCTTTTCTTCATTTAACTTTCTGACATAAGCACAAATTCCATCCGGCTCATGATAGGTAATATCAATTTCCTCTCCTTCACGCTTATTGGAAAAATAAATGGTCAGATTAGGATTCAGATAAGCAGTTTCATGAAGACGGTTTCTTATCATACTCGCTTTAAAATACGTTTTTTCAAAAATCTCACCATCCGGAAGAAATCGAATCATAGTTCCTGTTTCGCTTTTTTTGCATTTTCCAATCTCTTCTAATGGAGTAACCACCTTGCCTCTTTCGTAGCGTTGGTGATAGATGATACCATTCCTCTTAATCGTAACCTCCAGCCAGACAGAGAGGGCATTCACCACAGAAGCGCCCACACCATGGAGTCCTCCTGAAATCTTGTAATTGCTATCGCCAAACTTTCCACCTGCATGAAGAACGGTAAAAACAATCTGAACAGCTGGAAGTCCTGTCTTATCGTTGATTTCCACCGGAATTCCCCGCCCATTATCCGAAATAACTGCTGTCCCATCCTTTTCTAGGGAAACCGAAATTTCATTACAATATCCAGCTAAATACTCATCAACAGAGTTATCT
>NZ_MJIG01000010.1 GCF_001940245.1 Anaerostipes sp. 992a | reverse complement strand
ATACCGTATGCAGTCCGAACCCCGGAATGCACGCATTCCGGTTTGGGCTCTTTCGCGTTCGCTCGCCGCTACTTACGAAATCGATGTTTCTTTCTCTTCCTCCGGCTACTTAGATGTTTCAGTTCACCGGGTTCCCCCTGCATGGCTATGGATTCACCATGCAGTGACCAGGGTCTTCCTGGCCGGGTCTCCCCATTCAGATATCTGCGGATCATGGGATATTTGCTCCTCCCCGCAGCTTTTCGCAGCTTATCACGTCTTTCATCGGCTCTTAGTGCCAAGGCATCCACCCTGCGCTCTTATTATCTTAACCTTCATCGTTGTGTAGCGTCACAACAATGGGCTGCGCGGATCTTTTCTAAGATCCTGGGATCTTCCGATCCCTTGTTTGTTTGATTAGATGTCTTGTTGTTAGTATAGATTCATTGACCTATATTATCTCTTCGTTAATATATATCTATATGCAGTTTTCAAGGTACACTGCAAAGATTGCAATTCAAAAACAAATGCTATCTTTGCGAGTGGAGATAACGAGATTCGAACTCGTGACCTCCTGCTTGCAAGGCAGGCGCTCTCCCAACTGAGCTATACCCCCATAGGAATCTGGCAGCCACCTACTCTCCCGGGCCGTCTCCGGCCAAGTACCATCGGCCGCTTAGGTCTTAACCATCGTGTTCGGGATGGGAACGGGTGTGTCCCCTAAGCGCATCGCCACCAGAAATCTTTATTCTTTTTTTCGTGCTCTCTCGAACACTCAAAACCAAACAATCTCCAGACTCTTTACTTCTTCTTCCTTAGAAAGGAGGTGATCCAGCCGCACCTTCCGATACGGCTACCTTGTTACGACTTCACCCCAGTTATCGGTCCCGCCTTCGGCAGCTCCCTCCTTGCGGTTGGGTCACTGACTTCGGGCGTTACTGACTCCCATGGTGTGACGGGCGGTGTGTACAAGACCCGGGAACGTATTCACCGCGACATTCTGATTCGCGATTACTAGCGATTCCAGCTTCATGTAGTCGAGTTGCAGACTACAATCCGAACTGAGATGGCATTTTTGTGATTTGCTCCCCCTCGCG
>NZ_MJIG01000009.1 GCF_001940245.1 Anaerostipes sp. 992a | reverse complement strand
AAAAAAATACACAAATATCCCTATGGACGTTATGGAATGGCGTGTAGACTGGTATGAAGATGTAACAGACACAGCAAAGGTCATCGAAACTGCAAAAGAAATTCGTGAGCTTTTAGGTGAAATCCCATTCTTATTCACATTCCGTACATCCAAAGAAGGTGGTAACTTCCAGCTTCCAGATGAAGATTATAAGACTTTAAACATTGCTGTTGCTCAAAGCGGATATGTTGATATCGTAGATGTAGAAATCTTCACAGGTGATGAGATCGTTACGGAAATGATCGAAAAGATTCATGCAGCAGGTGCTAAGATCATCGCATCCAATCATGACTTTGATCAGACACCATCTCAGTCAGATATCGTATATCGTTTAAGAAAAATGCAGGATATGGGTGCAGATATCCCTAAGATTGCAGTAATGCCTCAATGTAAAAAAGACGTTATTACCTTATTAGCTGCAACAGAGGAAATGGCTACAAACTTTGCTACTCAGCCAATTATTACGATGTCCATGGCTGCTCGGGGAAGTGTAAGCCGTTTAAGCGGAGAATATTTTGGTTCTGCACTTACCTTTGGTGCTGGAGAAGCTGCTTCTGCTCCAGGTCAGATCAGTGCTGATCAGTTAAATGATGTATTGACCATCATTCATAATTCCTTATAATACATAAACCTGATCATTCAGAGAAAAAAAGTGATTGCCAGAGAATATTCCCAAGCAATCACTTTTTTCTTTCCAGACATTATCTGCGAACAACGCAAGGAAACAACAGCGTAATCTGAAATTGATTTTCTTTTCGTTGTATCTCACATTT
>NZ_MJIG01000008.1 GCF_001940245.1 Anaerostipes sp. 992a | reverse complement strand
TGTTCCGATTTCTACGTTTCTAACTTTTACTGGAATCATGGTATATCCTCCTTCATGTTTATACTAATAGTTTAGCATTTAACAAACATTTTTCAAATAGTAAAGAGTTTGAATATTAATAGAAAAAAGCAATTGATTATGGTAAAATGAACCCAGGAGGGATGATGATGACGTTACAACAACTATATTATTTTCAAATGATCGCAAAGCTGCAGCACTATAATAAAGCTGCAAAGGAACTTCATGTGGCACAGCCAAGTTTGAGTAAGTCTATGGCTCTGCTGGAGGAAGAACTACAGGTACCATTATTTGAAAAGCAGGGGAGGAACATTATACTGACCAAGTATGGAAAGGTCTTTCAGGGATATGTCAATTCCATTTTAAATGAGATTGAGAGAGCCAAGAATGAGATGCAGAGCATGCTGGATCGCAGCAGCGGCCATATTAATGTGGCGTATATTTCTCCATTTGGCCATAATTATATACCTAAGATGGTTCAGAAGTTTTTGACTAGAGAGGAAAATAGCAATGTTACATTTTCGTTTCGTGAGGGATTTACCGGATCTATGATTCGCTCCATTCATGACAATGAAACGGATGTAGTGTTCGGTTCTTATGAAGAGAATGAACCAGAGCTTACTTTTTTCCCGATCATTCGGGAGAATTTGATTTTGATTGCAATTTCCATCTGTGGAGGTGCAATCAAAATCA
>NZ_MJIG01000007.1:15000-72458 GCF_001940245.1 Anaerostipes sp. 992a | reverse complement strand
TTCAAAGGCTTTTTCCCATGCGCTTCACGATCCCTGGATATTTCCTTCTGTAGTTTCTCTTCATACCAAAGGGCCTGTTCCTGTGCAACTCTTTTTCGCATTTTTTTGCTGTTTGCACATGCTTTCACATGAGTGGAATCCACAAAGATCTGATCGGTGTCCACCAGTTTAAATTTCATGCAGTCTTCCAATATTTTTGCAAAGATCTGCTCAAAAAGATCTGTGTCCTTAAAACGGCGTGTATAGTTTTTTCCAAAGGTTGAAAAATGTGGTACCGGATCCATCATGTCTAATCCAAGGAACCATCTGTAAGCAACGTTTACTTCAATCTCCTTGATAGTCTGTCTCATACTTTTAATTCCATAAAGGTATTGAATAAAAGGAATTTTGATCAGCATAACAGGATCCATGCTGGGTCTTCCATTATCAGAACAGTATTTTTCTTCTACAAGATCATAGATAAAAGTCCAGTCGATGGCTTTATCAATCAAACGCAGCATATGGTTTTGAGGAACCATGTCATCCATACAGAACATCATCATCTGTTCCCTTTTTTTGTCTGCATTTTTTGTCATCATAAAAAACACCGCCTTTCTGATATTTCAATTATATCAGAAAAACGGTCGTAAACATAGAAAAGCCCGGCTTTCGCCGGGACTTTGTCTACAGTCTGAGGAGAAAATCATTGGATTTTCTCCTTTTTTTTACTTCTTATGTATTATTCGTCAGCGCTGATTGCTCCTACTGGACATCCATCTGCGCAAGAACCGCAATCTAAACATGTATCTGCATCGATTTCGAATTTTCCATCGCCTTCAGCGATAGCGCCAGCTGGACAAGTAGATTCGCAAGCTCCACAAGAAATACATTCATCAGAAATTACATATGCCATAGTTATTTCCTCCTTATAATATTACATTTTACATTGATAAATTTACACTGATAAATTTTTATCATGCTCATTATTATAATAATACACTTAGGCGTTTATAGCAAGTAATTTTTTTATCATCAGGAGACTTGTTTTCTCCCAAAACTTGTACTATACTAAGGAATACAAGTAAAAGAAGGAGGTGCTCTTACTATGGCACAAATTACAAAGGATATGATTATTGGTGATATTCTTGCAATCGATGAAAATCTTGCAATGATCTTAATGGCTTCTGGTATGGGATGCGTTGGATGTCCATCTGCCCGCGGTGAATCTTTAGAAGAAGCAGCTTTTGTACACGGTATGGACGTAGATGAATTACTTGGTAAGTTAAATGAATATTTAGCTGCAAAGAATTAATAGCAGTAAAAGAGAAGAACTCTTATGTAGTTCTTCTCTCAGACTGTAGACAAAGCTGGTGCTGGAGATAATCTCCAGCACCACTTTTCTATTAAAAATAACTTTTCTTTTATTTCTCGCAAAATAGTATAGGCAGTTGAGAATCTTCGTCCTCTTTGTGCCAGTATCCTGGCTAGCTTTTTCAGATTCATACACGCAAAAGTAAGCCCCGCCTTCATTTCCATCCGGGCTTTCCCTATGCTTTGTGTATATCGGAATCCGTGTTGTTCCTTGGCTGTTCCAAATATCCTTTCGATTGTTTCTTTCCTTAACTCATAAATCTGTTTGTTGCCAAGTGTATGCCGGATATCCTCCGCTTTCTCCATATATCCTTCCCACACATGACGGGTGACCACTTTTATATGTTCTTTACTTTCCGTACATCTGTGAAGATTTGGACAGCTGGCACATGTTTTTCCGCAGCTCCTGTACTCTCTGTAACCTTCCCTGTTTGTTGTATGATATGACAATATATGGTCTTCCGGGCATATGTAGCAGTCATAATACTCATCATAAACATACTCATATTTTCGGAAATAACCTTCCTTTGTCATAGGCCTTTTATATGGGAACAGAGGCTTGATACCATCTTCCATCAATTCACAGGCAATCGCTGGTGTACGGTAACCAGCGTCTGCTATGATCATATCTGGTGAATACATTTTTATCTTATCATATAATGTTTTGAATGTCCGGCTGTCATGTTCGTTTCCGGGATGGATGCTGTATCCAAGAATCCAGCCGTGTTTGTCACAAGCGGTTTCCACTGCATAAGCAAAAACATGTTTATGCTCACCTTTACGGAACCATCCGCTTTCCGGATCCGTGGTACTGCATTTCTGTGTTTTAACACCTTCCGGGATTTCCTCTTCTTTTGTCATATCGCCGTTTCCGCCGCTGGATGGAGGATCGTTTCTATCTTTTTCTTTTAAAGGCTTTTTTCCATGTGCTTCACGATCTCTGGTGATTTCTTTCTGCAGTTCCTCTTCATACCAGAGAGCCTGCTCATGTGCAATTTTTTTACGCATTTTTTTACTGTTTGCACATGCTTTCACATGAGTAGAATCTACAAAGATATGTTCCGTGTCCACCAGTTTAAATTTCATACAATCTTCCAATATCTTTGCAAAAATCTGTTCAAAAAGATCGGTATCTTTAAAACGACGCGTGTAGTTTTTCCCAAAAGTTGAAAAATGAGGAACCGGATCCAGCATGTCCAATCCGAGAAACCATCTGTAAGCAACGTTTACTTCTATCTCTTTGATGGTCTGCCTCATACTTTTAATTCCATAAAGATATTGAATGAAGGGGATCTTGATCAGCATGACAGGGTCCATGCTTGGCCTTCCGTTATCGGGGCAGTATTTTTCTTCAACAAGATCATATATAAAAGTCCAGTCAATGGCTTTATCAATTAAACGCAGCATATGGTTTTGGGGAACCATGTCATCCATACAGAACATTATCATCTGTTCCCTTTTTTTATCTGAATTTTTTGTCATCATAAAAAAACACCGCCCTTCTGATATTTCTATTATACCAGAAAAACGGCCATAAATGTAGAAAAGCCCGGCTTTTGCCGGGGCTTTGTCTACAGTCTGAGAGAAGAACTCTTATGTAGTTCTTCTCTTTTTTCTTCCAAATAATCTTCCTCTTCTCTTTCCCTCAGAAGCAGCACCTGCCTCTGCCCTGGCTTTTTGATAACTGCGTACAATTTCATCGAATTTCTGATATCTTTCATTTTCCAACTGTTCCTGTTCCCGAAAATGATAATCCATCTCCTTGACTACCTGCTCTGCTACTCTCTGTCCCATTTGGCGGCTTAAGGCATCCTCATGATGTTTCAATGCCTGTCCTACGATCTTTACCATAATTTCCTGAAACTGTGCCATTTTCTGATTGGCATCCTCTGGAAACGGAATCACCTTCTGTTCCTGCAGCTCGTCCTTGTCTGGCAAAAGAAGCTGCGGAATAATCTCCTTAATTGCCCTTAAATGTACCCCTTTTTCCTTTAGTTCTCTTACTTCCATCAGAAGTCTCATCTCTTTATCGCCGTAATAACGATGCCCCATTTCATTTCTTGGAATCGGAAGCTCCAGCTCTTCTTCCCAATAACGAAGCACGTGAGCCTCAACATCCAGTTCCCTGGCTGCATCGGAAATCATTCTTTTCTTTTCCATGGCCTATCCTCCCGCCTCTATCGTTACTTTTATTATAGCAATGGGGATTTTGGCACACAATAAAAAGCCTCATCTAATTATTGAGGCTTTTCCTGTTTTATCTTTCTTTATTTGCAAATTTCGTGTATTGTCCCAACCAGGCCAGCTCAATGCTTCCCGTAGAACCACTTCTCTGCTTGGCTACGATGATCTCTGCCAGATTCTTTTTCTCCGTATCCGGATTATAATAATCATCACGATAAATAAACATGATCACATCGGCATCCTGCTCGATGGACCCGGATTCACGAAGGTCAGACAACACCGGCTTATGATCGGTACGGCTGTCTACGGCTCGGTTTAACTGAGACAATGCAATAATCGGCGCATCAATCTCTCTTGCCAGTGCCTTTAAAGAACGGGAAATTTCAGAAATCTCCTGCTGTCTGGATTCTGACTTCCCATTACCTGCCATCAACTGAAGGTAGTCAATAATGACCAATCCCACTCCCTGTGCCTGCTTATAACGCCTGCACTTGGAACGAATTTCGGCAATCGTAAGCCCTGGAGTATCATCAATGATCAATGGTGAATGTCCGATCACCGCCGCACTTTCCATCAACTTCTCCCAATCCTGATCCTCCAGTTCCCCAGTACGGATCAATTGAGAATCGATCATTGCCTCCATGGACATTAGACGGGTAACCAGCTGTTCCTTGGACATTTCCAGACTGAAGATAGCTACCGGTACATTCTGCCGAAAAGCCACATGCTGTGCAATATTTAATACAAATGCCGTTTTTCCCATGGCCGGACGGGCTGCTACGATCAACAGCTGAGATGGATGCAGACCGGTAAGCTTATAGTCCAGATCGGTAAATCCTGTCGGAATCCCGGTAATCTTACCTTTATTCTTAGATGCTTCTTCAATCTGATCCAGTGTATTTAACACAACGTCCCTGATCGGTACGAAATCTTCTCTTCCACTGGCATTTTGAAGAAGATGGAACACATCCTTTTCCGTCTCTTCCAGAATGGTAGAGAATTCATCCTTACCCAGGTAACAGTCCGCCGTAATCTTCTCTGTAACCTTGATCAATTTACGAAGTATGGACTTCTCCCTGACAATTCCGGCATATTGCTTAGCATTGGCAGATGTAGGAACCGCCTCCACCAGCTCTCGAATATAATCCAGGCTCTGTATGGATTCCGGTACCTGCTTTTCCTTTAATTTATTCTGAAGTGTGATCAAATCTACCGGTTTGCCTTCCCGATAAAGTTCCACCATCGCTTCATACAAAATGCCATTGGTATTCTGATAAAAATCTTCCTTGACCAGTACATCCGCCACCTCAATGATGGCATCCCTGTCCATCAACATAGAACCAATAACTGATTTCTCTGCCTCTGGACTATTGGGTTGTACCTTTTTGATAAATGCTTCATCCATAGTGATTTATTTTTCTACTACTTTTACCTTTAACTTTGCTGTTACTTCTGGATGTAATTTTAATGTTACATTATGAACACCCAGTGATTTGATCGGCTCTACTGCCATCTTCTTTTTATCCAGATGATAGCCCAGCTGCTTTTCTGTTTCTGCTGCAATTTCCTTTGTGGAGATAGAACCGAAGGTCTTTCCGCCTTCTCCAACCTTCATCTTGAGAATCACTTCTTTTTCCTCAATCTCTGCAGCTAGAGCTTTTGCTTCTTCCAATCTCTGAGCAGCAAGCTTCTCCTCATTGGCCTTTTTCAATTTCAAGTCATTCAGATTCTTTCCTGTTGCTTCAATTCCCAAATTTTTCTTCAGGATGAAGTTTCTTGCATATCCATCATTGACATTTACAATTTCATCTTTTTTTCCAAGGGATTTTACATCCTGTAATAAAATTACTTTCATTCTATAATTCTCCTTCTTGTTTCATTCTTAATAACAGGCCCTTTAAGACCTCTTTGGCATCTTCCATACCCATATTCTTAATCTGGGCTCCGGCTACGGTCATATGTCCACCACCGCCTAATTTTTCCATAATAAGCTGAACATTGACTTCATCAATGGAACGGGCACTGACATAAATAGTATCGCCTACGTTGGTCAAAACAAAGGATGCCGTAATTCCTTCAATGTTAAGCAACTGATTGGCAACCTGCGCTCCCAGAACCGTAGGGCTGTCAACCCCATTCCCATTCAGTGTTCCAATGGCATATTCCTTTTCAAATAATTCTGAATTGCTGACTGCCTTTGCCCGAATCTGATAGGTCTTTAAGTTGTCACGGAAGATCTTTCTAACCCTTGTGACATCCGCACCACTTCTTCTTAAAAAAGCCGCCGCCTCAAAGGTACGAACACCAGTCTGAATGACAAAGTTATTCGTATCAATGAGAATGCCAGAGTACATGGCATCGGCTTCTACCGGACGCAGCTTTGGTTTGTTGGCTACATATTGCAGAATTTCCGCTACCAGCTCGCATGCAGAAGATGCATATGGCTCAATATAAGATAAAGTCGCCGAACGAATGGTATCCTTCATCTGGCGATGATGATCGATGACTACCACTGTATGCAGCTTTTTCAAAAGCTCCTCACATTCCATATAATTCGGACGGTTTACATCCACCACGATCAGCATTGAATCCTTGTCGTTGGCAAGATTCAACGCCCGCTCGCTATTGATGAACATATCCTTCTCATATTCCTTATCTGCCTTGACCCTGGACAACATCTGCCTTACCGAGATACTCTCCTGATCCAGAACGATATGGACTGCCTTCTGCATCGTCTTGGCCATTCGATAAATTCCGATGGCTGCACCAATGGAATCAATATCTGCAATTTTATGCCCCATAACGAAGATCGTGTCCTTCGTCTCCATAATTTCTCTCAACGCATGTGCTTTTACTCTTGCCTTTACTCTGGTCGTCTTCTCAACAACCTGAGATTTGCCACCATAATAGGATACATTCTCTCCATCCTTAATAATGGCCTGATCTCCGCCTCGTCCCAATGCCAGATCCATCATCTGACTGGCCGTCTCATAGGCCTCCACATAGCTGTCGCAATTGACAGCCAACGCAATACTCAACGTCATTGCCATCTCATTGCCAACATTGATGGAACGAACATCATCCAAAATAGCAAATTTGGTTCCTTTCAGCTTCGGAAGATATTTTTGCTGGAAAAAGAAAATATACTTATCCTTCTCCACCCTCTTTACGATCGCATCCAGATTGGATAAAAGCTTATTGATACGACGATCTACCAGCGTCAACAGAAGGGAATGCTTCACTTCATCTGCAGACTCCAGAACTTCTTCATAATTATCGATATACACCAGTCCTGCTACCAGTCTCTGATTATCCACTTCCGCTTTAAACCTGCTCATCTTCGTCTCATCAAAGAAATACATGGCTATCATTGTATTCTCATCTTTGAATTTACGGACCTCTTCTTCACTCCTATCCTTTAGATATGCTTCCTCTTCCTGATCCCGGATTCTCATCCTCCTCAGTTCAACGCGATAAAAATAAACTGGTGGTTCCTTGGTTCTTTCATCCACCTTCCCTACTACATTAATATATTTTGTAGCACGGTCTACCTCTTTATCCAGAAGCTTTTTTCCAAAGTCAGGAAAAATATCTCCAATTCTGCCCTTTTTTCCATCTTCCTTTCCAACAATCTTCTGAAATGCCTCATTGGTCCAGAATATATGTCCAGACTGGTCCATCAACGCATAGGGCACTGGCAATTCCTTCATAATCTTCTTCTGAATGACATCATGATCAATTGAAAATTCCATAACTTCCTGGATAATCTCTTTTCGCAGTACAAAATAATTCAATAGGGTGAGTACGGCGAATGCCACTACTGCCACTGCCAGAATCATTCCCGCTTTTACACTTACAACAAACATCAGAATATCCAATGCAAAGGTTACTGCAAGCATGACAAACGGAATAATCATGTATTGATTCAAACTGCTTTTTTTGACATCAAATTGATTCATTTCCTACTCCATTATCTAATGTATTCCATCTGTTAAAAGAATCTGGCCACTCCCCGTCATCGCTTACCAATGAGACTTAGCCAGATTAATTATCCTTTATTATAACATTATTATAGAAAAATGTATAGAAGAAAACAAAGCCATCATCCTGACTAAATTTTAGTTTTGGGATAACGGCCTTATTTTCTTCATTACAATATATTTTTATGTTTAAAAAATTCTCATACGATAAATATGGATTTTATGGATTAAGTGAAGAAGAAACTATTCAAATGGATAAACCATTCCCCACTGACTCCGTACAGAAGTTAAGATATCCATAACATCCTGTACCATTGCGATATTCTCTTCTCCACCATGGTTCCACACATAGTCCTGCATATCCTGCACCTCATACTGAAGTGCCTTCTCTGTCTGCCCTTCCTCAATGACTTCCGTATGACCATCCTCAGTATAGGTAATCGTTGCCTTAGCTGCTCTTGGATAATCGTAAATCTCAATAAATCCTTTTTCTCCAGCTACAACACCTCTCTTCGGCTGCTTTGCTCTCATGGTAAGTGCCATTACTGCCATCTCCCCATCCGGATTCTTCATCAGGATTCCACTGGTTTCATCCACACCGGTCTCAAAATAATTAGCAGTTGTCAACACAACATTTGGTTTGCTGTGCATAAAATATCTGGCAAAGGAAGATGCATATACACCAATGTCAAGGAGTGCTCCTCCTGCAAGCTCTTTGGAAAAGAATCGATTGGTCACATCATATTCCTTACAGCTTCCAAAGTTGACCTGCACCATCTTCACCTCTCCGATGACACCATCTGCGATCATCTTCTTTAGCTTCTTATATAGTGGCATGTGGAAAATGGTCATGGCATCACTGACAACAACGCCCTTTTCCTTTGCAAGCGCTACGCACTCTTCCAGCTGGCGGCTGTTTACGGTAATGGATTTTTCACAGAGCACATGCTTTCCTGCTGCAATCGCCTTTTTCATCAACTCATAATGCGTATTATGAGGGGTTGCAATATATATAATGTCAACCTTCTCATCCATAAAAAGTTCTTCTGTATTTTCATACGCCTGATCTACGCCAAATTCCTGTGCAAATTTTTCGGCTTTTTCCTTGCTAGTACCACAGACTGCATAAATTTCTCCATTTTCTTCCTGAAGTGCAGCTCCCATCTCATGGGCAATCCATCCGGTTCCAATAATTCCCCAGTTTAATTTCTTCATGTAATCTACCTCCTGCTCACAAGCTCAACACTATCTTTTTTTGCAATGATTGCCTTAGAGGCAATATGATAGAACAAACTATGTCCTACTAATCCTGGAATCCCATCCAGAGTTTCTGAAAGCTTCTGAATATCATCTACTTTTGCAAAGACTGCTTCCATCAGATAATTGCCGTCATCGCTTACTACAACACCCATCTTCTGATCAGACGTTCGCTCCTTTACCACGCTGCCCAGATCAACAAGGCGTTTTCTCACATAGCTTCTGGCAGATGGAATGACTTCAACCGTAACCGGATATGCAAATTCCAGCTTATCATGATACTTATTCTCGTCTCCCAACAGAACATAATCCGTTGCCATAGCTGCAACGATCTTTTCTCTTACATGAATGCCTCCACAGCTCTTTAATGCATTCAGCTCTGCATCCAGTTCATCACAGCCATCAAAAGCAATATCTATATGATCGATCATTTCTAATGGCATAACTGGAATATGATGCTTCATACAGAGCCCCATCGTATCCTGAGAAGGTGTCACCGCCCAAATCTTTGTTCCTGCAGCTTCCAGCTCTTCAATTAAGAATCCCACCGTTGAGCCTCCTCCAAGCCCGATGATCATTCCATCTTTTACCAGCTCGAATGCCTTTTTTGCACATGTCCGCTTCATATTAAACCTCCATCATTAAATTTCCGGAGCATGTTCCAGAAAATATTGTTCTGCCTCGCTGCTCCATAAATATCCGTGCTTTTCAAGGATCGGCAATAATCCTTTCATACATGTATCATCAGATATTTTTTCTGGATTGTCAACCTCTGTTAACGGAAATTTATGATGGGTGTAAACGATTTTTTTGCCGCCACCCAGTTCTGGTAGAATTTTTGTTGTCTCCGCTGCCTGATCTAACCCAAGAATATGAGTCGCAATCTTTGCAGCATTTACAATTTTCTTTTCGATCAATTCAATGGACTGCTTCATATCATCGGTATTTCCTCCACTGGTTCCGATAAAATGAGTCGAATTGTAATGAACGTCATAGAAATTTACATTAGCGTTGAACTGGGTATCGGCAGGTCCTGAGAAGAAGTTTAAGCATCCATCGTACGCCAGCATTTTTGCTCCATAATTTACCATATCCTGATTTGGCGCAAAGATAAATACATCATCAAAGCCATAATCATTCTCTGTATAGGAACGGAGCTTCTCTGCAACATCCTCTACCTCTCTGGTATTGACATAGATCAAGGTTACACCGTTCTTCTTTGCTTCTTCCTCTGTATATAACCTTCTGGCCATATCGATCTTGGATTGAGTTCTTCCGGTTACCACCAGAAGAGACGGTTTCTTAGGACCATGGATGGCAAAATCAATGGCAAGGAATCCCATTGGGCCGGTTGCTCCTAACAGAGCTGTAGTTCCTCCTTCCTTGATTCCCATCACATGCTCATAGCTATGCATCTTCTTCATATGAAATTGGGCATTAAATGCACCTACAACACAGGACAATGGTTCCACAAGAGATCCTTCAAAGAAAGAATTTCCTTCATATTTTAATAAAGAACCATTTTCCATAACCTCACGGGAGAAGATAATGTTCGTTGCATCTCCTCCCATGAACCGAAAGGAATAGCCCGGTGCATATCCTTTTGGATGTCCAATATTAGGCTGGATCACAAATTTATCTCCTGGTTGATACTGGTCTTTCCATTGCTCTCCTACTTCTAAGATCCTTCCGCAAAATTCATGACCTAATATAATAGGATGTTCACTGATATCTTCTGGTACCTTTTTATGCTTTTCCGCCTGAGAAATTGCCTTAAAGCTTGACATACATAAGCTGTCTGTCACCACTTCTGCCAGAAGCTCATCCTCTTTCATCTGCGGAAGCTCAAACTCATCCAGTCTTATGTCCATTTCTCCCCAAAGTCTTACTGCTTTTGTCTTCATAATTCCTCCAAACCGGCCTTTTTTATTAGCCTAAAATTCCCAAACCATATCCAACAATACCAACTGCAAATAATAAGAAGATAATCTTGATCGGACTGATATTTTTCTTTAATAATTTTGAAACTAAAAGTGTTAATAATAATCCTAAAATTCCAGGAAGCAGCTGGTCTAAGATATTCTGTACAGTTGTAATGGTTGTCTCTCCATTTGTTGTTACCTTAGACACCACTAATGGAACATTAATGGTGGTCCATTTGGATACCAAAGCCCCCATTACGAATAATCCCAGGATAGATGCTCCTTCTGTGATCTTCTGAACCATATTTCCTGCAAGATTATGAACAAAATCCAGCCCTTTCTTATAACCGATTTCCAGACCAAAGTAAAGTGCTGCCATACGAACCAGGTTAAATGCCAGGAAGAATAAGATCGGACCCAGGATATTACCTGTCAGTGCAAGGGATGCACCAATCGCTGCTGTAATTGGTCTTAAAGTGCCCCAGAAGATTGGATCACCAACTCCACAGAATGGTCCCATCAAACCGATCTTGATACTTCCAATGGTTGCTTCATCAATGTCTGCACCATTTGCCTTTGCTTCTTCTAAGGCTGCAGTTACCCCAAGTACTGGTCCTACTGCGGCAGGTGTTACGTTAAAGAATGTCAGATGTCTTTTTAATGCTGCTATCTGATCTTCTTTCTTGTCGTATAAACGCTTAATAGCTGGAGCCATATCAAATGCCATTCCCAATGCATGCATTCTTTCATAGTTAAAGGATGCCTGCTGAAGATTGGTTCTGATAAACATGTTAATTCTATCGCCTTTTGTTAATCTCTTTTCACCCATGATTTTCTTCCTCCCTTTTAATCCAATTCATCATCTAAATCATCATCTAAGTCGTCATTTCCTACGGCTGCTGCCGCTGGAGCTGTTTTGACTGCTACAAATTTTGGGTTTAACTGAACATAGATAATCGCAAAAACTGCTCCCATAATACCAAATGCTACCAGGTTAAATTCTGTAAATGCTGCAATGGTGAAGCCAAGGAAGAAAAATGGCATTAAATATTTTGCTCCCATCATATTTAAAACCATCGCATAACCAACGACTACGATCATTCCACCTGCTACGGTCAGACCACCTGTGATCACTTCTGGAATGCTGTTTAATAATGCCTGTACTCCAGCCGGACTTACGACTGCTGCTACTAAAAAGGTCGGAATGGCTACTCGCAACGCCTGCACCACCAATGCTGTCACATGACAGATGTCGATCATCTTAAAATTTGCATCCTCTGCATATTTATCTGCTGCATGCTGGAAGAAGATCGTAACGGTACGAGCAAATACGGTTAATACCTGCCCTGCCACTGCCACTGGAAGTGCAATTGCAATTCCGGCTGAAATAGACTGCTGTCCTACAATTACAAGAATTGTGGAAATGATACTTGCCAGTGCAGAGTCTGGAGACTGAGCTGCACCGATGTTCATCCATCCAAGTGCGATCATTTCCAAAGTTCCTCCTAATAAGACTCCTGTTTTTACATCACCTAAAATCAAACCTACGATGGTACATGCGATTAATGGACGATGTGTCTGGAAGGAATCCAGTACACTTCCCATTCCTGCAACGCATCCAAAAATAACTAATAATATAATCTGTACTGCTGATAATCCCATTTTTTAATCCTCCTATTTCTCTTATTGTGGCAATTTGCTCATCAGATCCACTTTCTTATCCGTTGCAACCGGACGGATCTCAAGTTCAATCCCCATCTCATGTAATTTCTTAAATGCTTCGATGTCACTGTCATCCACAGAAACCGCTTTTGTAATCTGTGTCTTTCCTGTCTTAAAAGCCATACCTCCAATATTTACGCTTTTAATTGGCACACCACCTTCTGCCATACGAAGAACATCCTGTGGACAGGTATATAAGAAAAATACAGTGTCATTGGCATACTTTGGATTGTTGTATACACGAATCGCCTTTGCCACATCTACGACACTTACCTTTACCCCTGGAGGGCCCACCTGTAATAATAAGGTTTTTCTAATCTGATCTTTTGCTACCTCATCACTGCATACGATGATTCTTTCTGCATTTGCCTCTTTTGCCCAGACAGTTGCAACCTGTCCATGAATCAAACGGTCATCAATTCTTACTAAATTAATTTTCATAGTTCATCTTCCTCCTCTTCTTCTTCCTGAACATTCCCAAAAAGTGTTTTTCCGGATTTTACATAATCCATAGCATTTAATTTTTCATAAACTTGAACGGCTTTGATTCCTTCATGCATCTCTCGGATACCAACGATATCAATCAACATTGGAAGACTTAAGCCTGTAATAACATCCATTCTGTCTTCCTGCATAACCGTCTCAAATGCTGCATTATATGGGCTTCCTCCAAAGAGATCTACCACAAACAAAATTTCTTCTGCTGCATCATATTGAGCGATCAGTTCTTGATATTTTGCCTTTAAATTCTCTGCATTTTCTCCTGGAACAAATGCTACGGTATCAAGCTTATCGATCTGTCCAAATACCATATTGGCAGAATTAGCAACTTCCCCTGCCAGCTTACCGTGTGCTGCTAAAATTATATTCATCCTCTTCTCCTTTCGCATACCTATGGGACAAACAGTGTGTAAATTATTTTCTCATTCTTTCAACTATCGCGATAATTATTTTCATACCCATAGTATACTCATGTAAATAATTATTGTCAAAGTGTTTTTATACGAAAATTATTTTTCTGCATTTTACACAAAAATATTGAAAAATCACCCACCTACGACTTGTTATTTTCGTCATTTTACCTATTGACGAAAATAATTTTCTTTCATATTGAATTTTGCATATTGTATACCTGCTTTTTCTATGAAAAATAAGTTCAAAAAAAGAAGCATTGCTTTTTTACAATACTTCTTTTTCTTCTTACTCTTATTAAATTTTTTCATCTGCAATAAGATTTTCTACCGTTCTTACATTCTCATAACTTTCCTTTTGTCCAACTGTTAAAAACAAATACAAAATCTCAATCACAACAGTAGCAGAAACCCTGGAAAAATAAAATTCATTTAAAAATAATTTTTCCCTTGTAGCCGTCTGGAGACAATAATCTGCATCACTGCCAATGGTAGAATTGGGATTATTCGTAATGGCCACGATGATAACTCCTCTTCTCTTCGCTTCCTTTACCATTTTATAAACTCTTCTGGACTCCCCGGAATTGGAAATAGCAATCAGCACATCCCCTTTCTTTAATGATAAGGCAAACGCAAGCTGTGTCTCCAAAATCGTACCGGCCATCGTCTTAATCCCTATTTGATTCAGCTTATAGGCCCCATCCAATGCCACCGGAATGGTATTTCCCGCTGCCACCAGCTGTACTGTATCTGCATTTTTAATGGCATCCAGTACCTGATTTAACTGGTCTGCATCCAGCATGGATACTGTCTGCTTCAGCTCCTCAATCTTATTGGCCAGAATATTTTGCAATGACTGGTCAATATCATCCCTGGAAATAGTGTTGGATACCGGAATATCCGTATCGTTGCTGGCAATCTCCTTGGCAAGTCCGATCTTTAAATGATGGAAGCCTTCCAATCCACATTTCTTACAAAAACGGGAAATCGTAGCTACGCTGGTGCCACAAGCTTTGGAAAGCTCCACGATGGTCATATTCACCACCTCTTTGTGATGCTTTAATATATAATTTGCAATTTTCTTCTCCTGTTCAAAAAACGTATCATATAGCATATGGATCGTATCCATAGCGGATGGCTGCTTTTCCATTATAAATCCCCTTCACGAAAATTTTTTTCATGATTATATCATAGCGTTTTTTGAAAAGATGTCAACTTATATCGGACTATTTTTTAAAACCATCCATGCTTTTCACAGGCTTTATAAATCCCATCCTCCACGTTCTTTTCTGTTATATAATCCGCCTTTTCCTTCAGTGCATCACAGGCATTCCCCATAGCAACGCAGTAAAACTGCTCATCAAACATACAAAGGTCATTGTAATCGTCTCCAAAGACAATGACATCTTCCGGATTTCCTCCAGCGTACTCCAGCATGCGCAGAATTCCTTCCTTCTTTGCATCCGGCTGGAACATCAGATATTCTGGTACAAAACGCAAATGTCCCACGGTATCTCGAAGAGTCAGCCGATGTTCTTCTTCTGCCGGTATGGAAATATACATCTTAAAGATCTCTGGCTCATTGGCTGGATCAAAGTGCTCATCGATAATATAGGTCGTTGGCTCCTTACGAATACCTACCTGATCGTAGAATAAAAAACTGTTGGCATATACCTTTTCAGAATCATCCAATGCCACCAATACTCCATATCCAAGCTCTAACGCCTGTCGATAAATGGCCAATGATTTCTCGTAATCAATGGGCCGATTCTCCTGAAGCTTCCCATGGTAGAAGATGCCATGTCCCCCATTACACACCATGTTGGGAAATCCATGTGCTGCCCGAAACGGCTCCGCCTTATAGTAAGCCCGTCCCGTTGCAACCGATACAAAATGTCCTGCCTCCTGAAGCTTTCGAATTGCTTCTGCTGCAGACGGCACAATCCTCTTCGTTACATTGTCCGTCAACGTACCATCTATATCAAAGAAAAAATACTTTTTATCCATATCCTTTTCCTCCTGATTTCTTTTCTTCTGGTCTTACTATAGCATAGGTGAAAATTGAATGTCCAGCTTGTATCAGTTTTCCGCTGAAGACGGTGAGGAATATACCTTTGACGATTGTATACCGGTGGGAATTTATGAAGATCTTACCATTGACTTTAAGAAAATTTATAAAGAGATAATCGAGTAGGAGGAATTTCTCTTGATTGAGAAATTCCGACCTCTCACACCACCGTGCGTACCGTTCGGTACACGGCGGTTCAATCAACTTAACAAGTAACACACCTTTCGGTGTAGTAATCTAACATTGAGACTAATCCGAATGAGGTTAGTCTCTTATTGCTTATAGCTTGGCATACATCTGAACCTCGACATACTCTTGCGAACCCTTTAGCGTAGGATGTTCGCTTTGCTGCCCATTGGGGCACGCCTAGTTTCATTAAATTCTTTGCCCTGTTTTGTGGTGTTTTCCATTGTTTCCATATACACATACGAAGTCTGAATCGGATATGTTTATCCATTTCTCTGCACAGATGTTTCATACTCCCTATCTTGAAGTAGTTAACCCATCCTCTGATAAGTTGATTGAGTTTCTCCACTTTGTAGCTGTTGCTTACACCCCAGCTACGACAGGTGAGTTCCTTCATCCTCTTCTTGAATTTCTCAACTGATTTTGCATGTGGCTTCGCCTTGTATTGGTGTGCTCTTGAATCAAAATAGAATCCAAATCCAAGGTATTTGAGTCCTTGCGGTTTATCCACTTTACTCTTTGTCATGTTGACCTTAAGCCCTAGTTTCTCCTCAATGAATCGAGAGATATTTCTCATTACTCGATTTGCAGACATTTCACTCCCAACCATAATGATACAGTCATCCGCATATCTCGCGAAATTGAGCCCTCGCTTTTCCATTTCTTTGTCAAGTTCATTGAGCATGATATTCGCTAATAGCGGAGAAAGATTTCCTCCTTGCGGTGTTCCTATTACAGAGTCTTCATACTCATCATCAATCATAATTCCACTGACAAGATACTTTCTCACAATGGAGATGACATCTCCATCCTTGATTGTTCTTCCAATTAAGGTCATCAGCTTGTCATGATTTACTGTGTCAAAGAACTTTTCCAAGTCAATGTCTACAATCCAATCATTACCATCATTCATCATATCAAGTGCTGTTAGGATTGCTTGTTGTGCACACCTATTCGGTCTGAATCCATAACTGTGGTCATGGAATTGTTCCTCATAGATTGGTGTTAGTACCTGTGCAATGGCTTGTTGTACAAATCTGTCTGTTACCGTTGGTACTCCTAGGTTTCTGACACCACCATCAGGCTTTGGTATCTCCACTCTTCGTACTGGTTGAGGTTTGTATTTTCTTGTCCTCAACTGTTCCTTGATGATTTCGCCGTTCTTTGCAAGATGTTCCTTGAGTTCTGTGTACTTCATTCCGTCCACTCCCTCTGCACCTTTGTTTCGTACGACTTGCAGATATGCTCTGTTGAGATTATCACTAGATAATATCTGCTCCATTAGATTACTTGTGTCCATGCGTTCTTTCCTTTCCGTCTCGCTTGATTTGACCATCTTTTACCCGATTGGTTACGGCAGATGTTGTCATTTCTGCAATACGAGACATACTCAAACTGATTGATTGTTCGCCCCTTCACTCCATCCCCATTACAGAGACTTCTTCACTACTATGGGCTCGGCTGATTTCTCACAGTTCGTTGTTACTAGGCTGATGATACCTCTGTGAGACCTCCACGCTTAAGGTGCACGCTCTTTCCTCTCATCTATCCGCCACATTTACTCGTACTTCCAGCAACTTTTGGACTTCATCTCCTTTTGCAGACTTATCCGTATTTCCGAGCCTTATATGTGATTTCTGTCCGTCGGACCAAGAGTTTGCTTACAGCTTCCTTCAGATTCCACCTCACGATGGACACCCTTGCTGTTCGGCTATACACTTCCTCGTTGCCTAGGCGTGTTCGGGACTTTCACCCGTTAGAGCGCGCCCATGGCGCGCAAACAAAAAGACCTAAGCTCATTTCGAACTTAGGTCTTCCTTATTTCTCTTACTCTTATTCTGATACGTAAGGCATCATGCTTAAGTGTCTAGCTCTCTTAATAGCTACTGTTAAAGCTCTCTGATGCTTAGCACAGTTTCCTGTGATTCTTCTAGGTAAGATTTTACCTCTTTCAGATACGTATCTTTTTAATTTGTTAATGTCTTTGTAATCGATTACTGCGTTCTTATCTACACAAAATACGCAGACTTTTTTTCTTCTTCTTCCGCCACGTCTTCTCATTGGAGCTCCGTCGCGATCGCCTCTATTATAAGCCATGATATTACCTCCTAAAATCTTAACTGAATGGTAACTCTTCTTCAATACCATCTGGAATGCTCATGAATCCATCTCCTGCTGCTGCGCTTGGTGCAGGTCTTCCTGCCGGTTCAAATCCCCCGCCGAAAGAATTATTTCCCTGAGAAGCCTGGTACTCACTCTGAGCAGCCTTGCTTTCACAGAAATCCTGTTCCTCTACGACAACATCCGTTGTATAAACTCTGTTTCCATCTTTATTGACATAGCTACCTGTCTGAATTCTACCTGAAATAACGATCTTAGTGCCCTGCTTTAAATATTTTTCCGCAAATTCACCCTGTCTTCCAAATGCCACACAATTAATGAAATCTGCATCTGGCTCGCCATCTCTTTTGAATCGTCTGTTCACTGCCAGAGTATATCTGGCAACTGCCATAGGTCTTTCTCCCTGTGAATATCTCACATCAGGATTTCTTGTTAATCGACCCATTAACACGACTTTATTCATTTGGATTCCTCCTATTCGTTATGCATCTTGTTTCACGCATAAGAATCTCATTACAGGTTCCATAATACGAAGTCTCTGTTCTGCTTCAGCTGGAACTTCTGTAGATGCGTCGAATTGGATGAAGTAGTAATATCCTTCTTTCATCTTCTGAATTTCGTAAGCTAATTTTTTCTTACCCCATTCATCAACGTTAGTAATAGTAGCGCCGAATCCTTCAAGCATAGCTTTGATTTTTTCGATTACTTCTGTTCTAGCGTCGTCTTCGATCTTTGCATTCACAACTAATGCTAATTCATATTTACTCATTGTTGCTTGCACCTCCTTCTGGTCTTTGGCCCTTCCCCTTACGAAAGAGCAAGGATTAATATATTATCACAATTTCGTATTCTATCATACTTGGCAACGCTTCGCAAGTATTTTCTTACTTTTCTTCTGCCTTTTTGATCATGCCACGAAAGTTTTTCTCCACCAGCTTTCGTGTCACCATGACCTGTCTGCCACATCCCATACACTCTAAGCGAAAGTCGATTCCCGTACGAAGGATCTTCCACTCATTGGTTCCGCAGGGATGCTGTTTTTTCATCTTTATAATATCACCTACATGCAAATCCATACTGTCGTCCTCCTTGTTTCTATAGGACTATTTTAAACGGCGGGACGGTTATTTGCAAGACAGCTTTTTCACTTCATCCGCCTGCTGCGCCACTTCCTGAGAGTGTGTAACAATGATGATGCATTTTCCTTCTTGTGCAAGCGTGTGAAAAATGCCCATAATCTCATCTTCTGTCTCTTTATCCAGATTTCCCGTTGGCTCATCTGCCAGAATGACTTCCGGTTCGTAAGATAAAGTCCTTGCAATGGCTACCCTCTGCTGCTGGCCACCTGACAATTTTAATACCCTGCGCCTTGCCTCATCTTCGCTTAATCCTACTTTTCCGAGCAGCTCCATGGCCTTTTCTTTTTTATTTTTGTATTTCATCCCTGATACATCCATGGACAGAATCACATTTTCCACAGCAGTCAAATGAGGAAGCAGATTAAAACTCTGAAAAATGATGCCCACGTATTTGCTTCGATACTGATAACGGTCAATCCTGCGGATATCCTTGTCTTTAAAAAGAATACTTCCTTCCGTCGGACTGTCCAACCCGGAAAGCAAGGATAATAATGTCGTCTTTCCGGCACCAGACCGCCCTACGATCGCATAAATCTTTCCTTCCTCAAATTCATAAGATAAATGCTCAAATACCTTTTTCTTGCTTCCTTCATAGGAATATGCCACATCCTGAAGTGTTAATATATTCATAACGTCCTCCTTGCCTGATACTAACTGCGGTTGCTTAAAATCTTCAATGGTTCATAACGCATGACAAAAATCACCGCCGTCATACTAGATAGCATCGTAAGCAGGATTCCCACTCCGAATAGCTCTATGATGACTGTCATATTGACGCTTGCAGATATATCGGACATATAATCTACGGTCTGTGCCATAAATCCACCCTTTGTTATGTTTTGATTTTGTCTATTGCCACCGCCATTTTCCATATTACCACGGCCAAAGTTCATTTCCTGATTACTAAGCTGCTCCTGCTGGCTTTCAATCTGAGATTGCAACAGCTGATTCGATACAGGAACGGATGCTGCACTTCCTGCCGCCAGTCCGATTACCATGGCAAAAATCGTCACGATAAATAATTCTGCGACAAACTGCATGCATACTTTGCTCTTTTTCATTCCAATGGCAGTCAGTACGCCAATCTCATATTTTCGTTCCCGAATATTAAAGATATTGATCACCACCAGTACAATGGCTCCGATGATCAGTACGACTACAAAAAAGTAAGTAGCAAATTTGCTTAAATTCTGCAATGGAATCAGGCTTTGTTCATAGCTTGTAATATCCTGAGAGGTGACCGTATAGGTATTATCCAGTCCCATTTCTTCTACATCCTTTTTAAACTGCTCATAAGCATCCTGATCGGCAAACACATAAGTGCCGTTGGTCTGTGTTCGGATAGAATCCATTCCCTCTACCGCATCTGCCAGAGCAGCATAGCTTATATAAATCTGATTTGCCGGATCTGCTCCCGGCTGAAATTGCGTGGAGATTCCATTTTCTCCAGCGGTGGAACTGCTGTTGCTATAAATTCCCACTACCTTTAATGATAGCGTCTCAGAATCATCATCTGGATTTACGAGCTTAATCGTATCTCCCACTTTCAGTGAATTGTATGTAGCAAGCTCGCTGCTGATGATACAATTCTTCTTCGTGGTCCCTTCTTCGAACATCTCTCCATCGGTAATCTTGCAAGTACCATTGATAAAATCTGTCATGGCATCTTCGCTGCTATAGCCAACCAGAGAAAACGCTCCCTGATTCATGCCTTTTCTGCTCTCATCTCCTGGTCCTTGCATATCGCTGTCAGAAGAGGTCGTATCGCTGGTACTGACTTCTTCGATGTTACTACCATCTAAGGAAGTAGTCAGGGTATAATAAAAGTTCTTAACGGAAGAAGACTTGGCATATTTCTTCAGATCCTCTACGGATAACTCTTCCATATCAGCCATCTTCTCTTTCATTTGGGAACGATCCGCTCCCGCTTCTCCCATAGACTGCATCATGGATTGACGGTCCACAGTAATCTGACCAGTAATCTCAACATTCTCCAGCCCATCCTCCTGTGCACTTTCGGCCGCCTGCCGTATAGACAGAGAGATACAAGCTGAAATGGAAACTACCAATACGATCAACCCGATCAGGATATTTCTCCCTTTTGACCGGATTACATTCTTCCACGCATTCTTAATCACATACATATAATTCTCCTTTTCCTGGTATTTTTTTACTTTATTTAAGAATACGGAAAAACTTTGTATATTTTGTGAAAGAAATTTGAGAGAATTGTGATTGTTTTAGAATTCCTTGACCTTTCCACAGAACCGTCCTATAATCATTTCAACAACACTACCGACGAAAAAGGAGGCCCAAAATGATACAATCAAAGCAAATGTCCGAGTCCATCCGTCTTGGGATCTTACTTGCCATATCCGGCGGCTTTATGGACGCTTATTCTTACATTCAAAGAGATCATGTGTTTGCCAATGCACAGACCGGCAATATGCTGTTGTTTGGGGTACATTTATCCGAAGGGAATCTTCCGGTGGCCATGCAATACTTCTTCCCGGTTTTTGCCTTTGCCCTTGGCATTGTATTGGCAGAATGGATCCGTACCAGAATCAAAGAGATGCTGCACTGGAGACAGATGGCCGTTCTCATAGAAAGTATCATCCTGATCGCAGTTGCTTTTTTTCCGTTGACCATGAACCTGCCGGCCAATGTCCTGACCTCTTTTGCCTGTGGCATTCAAGTAGAAACGTTTCGAAAGATCCGCGGCAATGGAATTGCCACAACTATGTGCATTGGAAATATGAGAACCGGCACAGAGAACCTTTTTCATTTCTTCCATACGAAAGATTCGGCTTTCCTAAGAAAGTCCACCTTATATTATGGAATTATCCTTTGCTTTGTCACCGGTGCCGTCATTGGAAATTTTTTTATTCATCTTTTACATGAGAAAGCCATCCTGTGCTGTTCTATGCTTCTTTTTCTTGCATTCTTACTCATGTTCATCGACTACGAACGAGAACACCACCCATAAGCTTACAGGCCGCTTTCTTTTAGCAGCCTTCGGGCCCGTTCCATACTTTCATAAATCCCTTCCTTCCGTTTTCCATCGATTTCCCACCGATAAGCCATCTGCCCTTTGGGAAATAAGAATCGATAGGAATCCCTCATGATCAGCCATTCCTTCCACATGAGAAAATCCGCCGTACCATCCATGCACAGATAAATACCCTGATCCAGAGAAACTCCTTCCATGGCTGTCCAAAGCTCCTTTTCCTCTCCCGGCTGCTTTCTGGCATCAAGCAACATTTCGAAATGAACCACTGCACGACTGGTATCCAGTTGCTTTTTCTTTTCTTTTATAATTTCCACCCCTTCATAAACATCCACCTGTTGGGATACCTCCCTCATCCACCGAATGGGATGAAAAACCGGTTGCTTTGGCATTCTTGCTGTAGGCTTTTGAGAAAGACAGTAATAATAAGCTGGCATTCTTTTGAAACTGCATTTAAACCCATATTTGGCGGTCAGCCACGGATACCAGATACTATAGGACCATGTTTTCAGATTGGTGATTTTATCAAAAAAAGAAATTTCCAGCGCTCGTTCTTCTAATACCCCCTCCTCGATCACGATGACCTGATAACCTTTTTCCATGCAAAAAAGAGCAGCAAAAAGTCCTGCCAGATTTCCTCCTAAGATGAGTACCTGACAGGACTGATCCTTCTTTAAGCTTCGCGGTTCCCGCTCGTCTATACCAGCTTCCCATACTGAGATCAAATCCTTCATCCTCCCTTTTTCTTTCTTTTCTTAGTATTGGAAGGATTTTCTGATTTTATTCGTGAATCAATGTATGGATTGCTTCCACTGCTGTCCTTACTTCTTCCATTGTGTGAAAATGGGAAAAGCTGAACCTGACTGCTCCCTGCCTTTCTGTTCCAAAAGTCTCATGCATCAGGGGTGCACAATGAGCTCCTGGTCTGGTACAGATAGAAAATCTCTGTGCCAGCTCATCGCTTACCTGGGCAGAATCGTAATCACCAATATTAAAAGTCACAATCGCCCCATGCACCGGATTATCCAAATCTCCATAAAAGGTTATGGATTCTTCCTTCCTTAGCTGCTCATAAAAGTAGGATGCCAGCTTTTGCTCTTCCTCACGGATCCGGTCAATGCCATACTCCTGCAGATATTGAAGGGAAGCATGCAGCCCTGCAATTCCATGAGCATTCAGGGTGCCAGCTTCTAATCGGGTAGGCATCTGTTCTGGCTGTTCCTTCGAGAAAGAATGAATTCCGCTTCCCCCAGATAACAACGGCCGAATCGCCACTCCCTTCTTCACACACAAACCTCCGGTTCCCTGAGGTCCCAAAAGACCTTTATGTCCAGTAAAGCAGATTACATCCACCTGATCTTCCTGCATATGAATCGGAAATGTCCCTGCAGACTGAGAAGCATCTAGAATAAAATATGCCTGATGTTCCCTGCACATCTGTCCGATTCTTCTAATATCATTCACATTTCCTGTTACATTGGACACATGGGTACAGACGACCGCCTTTGTATTTTCCCGAAAGCTTTCCTCCATCTCTTTATAAGAGATCCGTCCCAAAGCATCACAGGGAAGAATCGTAAGCACGGCTCCCTGCTTCTCCAGCTCATAGAGTGGCCTCAGCACACTATTGTGCTCCATGGCCGTTGTGATCACATGATCCCCTGGCTGGATCATTCCCTTAATGGCAATATTTAACGCCATGGTAGAATTCATCGTAAAAGCTATCTGACAGGCCTCTTTTGCTCCAAATAGTCGTGCTAACATCTCCCTTGTCTCATAAATCATTCTCGATGAGGCTAAGGATGCCGCATGAGTCCCTCTGGCTCCATTTCCCATGGAGAGAATCGCATCTGCCACCGCCTTGGCAACTCCATCGGGTTTTCGCAAACTGGTGGCAGCATAATCAAAATAAAGCATGTTCCTGCCCCCTTAAGGCTTTACGATCAATGTGGCAGTTGTCATGGATTCTGCAATCTCATACATGTTGGTAACACTTCCTACCGCAAGCTTATCCGCAAGCCCATAATGATTTAAGCAGGTTCCACAGGTAAGAATCTCCACCCCCTGTGCCTCTAATGTCTTTAAATCCTGAATGGTATCTTCATTTTCACTGGATAAAAATGCTCCTCTATTATACATAATCACCTTTGCCGGCAACTGATCCTGCTTGGTCAGAGCAAATACAAATCCCTTCATGAGCTGCTTCCCAAGACTTTCGTCCCCTGTTCCCATACAATCAGAAGACAATACCACTACTGTTCCATTCCCTCTACGGTCTGGCTGACACTGAATGCCTTCTTCTACTGCTTTCTTTTCTCCGATTCCAGTCACTTCGATCTGAACAAGAAATTCATCCTTGCTGATCTTTTGTGAAGAAGCTTCTAATCCTTTATGCTTTGCCATCTTCATTACATTTTGTACGGCAATTTCATTGTCTACTCGTACCTGTACCGTATCATCCTGTGTTAACTCCTCAATGGTCTTCTTTGTTTCAATAACTGGTAATGGGCATTGCTTACCCATAGCATTTACTTCTATCATACTCTTCTATCCTTTCACGGTAATAAATGGTTCTTTTCTTTCAACAATCCTTCCAATGATTCCACATGGAAGCCCTAATTCTTTTAATTCATCCACAGCTTTTCTGCCATCTTCCACAGGCATGCTGACCAAAAGTCCCCCGGATGTCTGTGGGTCAAACAAGATTTCCTCCATCGCAAAGGAACAATTCTCAAACACCACCTGCTCACCCACATGATTACGATTCCTCTGTCCGGCCGCCGTAATGTAGAATTCCTCCACATACTCCTCACATTCTTTGATATAAGGGACCTGTGAGGCTTCTATGACTGCAGACACTTTGTCATCTAACATCTCCTGTAAATGTGCCAGAAGCCCAAATCCTGTTACATCTGTACATCCATGTACCCGGTACTTTCTGACGATCTCAGAGGCATATTTATTCAGAGTTTCCATGGAATCCGTAGCTTTCTTTAATGCTCCTTCTGTTGCTCCACCTACTCTGGCCGCTGTACAGACAATTCCTACGCCCAATGGCTTGGTAAGGATCAGGCAGTCTCCCGGCAGGGCTCCGTTATTTTCAAAAATCTTATCCGGATGAATCGTTCCAGTTACCGATAATCCATATTTTACATCCGCATCGGCAATGGAATGCCCTCCAGCAAGAACCCCTCCGGCTTCTCTTACCTTCTCACTGCCTCCCTGAAGGATCTTCCCAAGAATATTAAGATCCATCTTCTCTGGGAAACATACAATATTCAGTGCCGTCTTCACGTCACCACCCATAGCATAAATATCGCTTAATGCATTGGCCGCTGCGATCTTGCCAAACAGATAAGGATCCTCCACCATGGGTGGAAAGAAATCCAGCGTCTGAACCATAGCCAGCTCATCGGTCAGCTTATATACTGCTGCATCATCGGAATGATCAAATCCCACCAACAGGTTGGGGTCTTCAAATTTCGGCAGCTTTGAAAGCACGCTTCCCAGTGCCGCCGGTCCTAACTTGGCGGTACAGCCGCCACCTTTACAAAAAACAATTTCCTCAGCCATCTTCTCACTCCATATCTGCAAACCAGCGGACAAATGCCTCGCTGGCTGCTTCCTCTAATTCATTTCGAAATCCTTCGTATCGCTCCATCAGCCTCTCCCCTTCTGGCGATATGGTGGAGCCACCTCCACCCTTTCCACCCGTTGCACGAACGGTCAGTGGATATCCACACTGTTCTTCGCTTGCCTTTAAAATCTTCCAGGCCTTTGAATATGCCATATCCATCTTCTCCGCCGCCTTTTGAAGAGAGCCCGTCTCCTGAATATTTAGAAGCAGCTCATAAATTCCAGGTCCAAATGCCTTTTCCTCCCGGAAAATCCGAAGGCTCATCTTATAGGTAAATGATTTCAATTTTTTCACTCTTTTCTATTATTAAAACAAGATTTCATCGCATTGTTCATAGACCAGCTGCTCTGATGCCATAAAAGCCAGGATTCTTTCCTTCTCCTTTGCTGGTGCCCACCATGCCAGTCCACAGCCCGCAGAAATCTCCTTGGGCAATGGAATGATTCTTCCTGGTATCTGTTTCTTCTTACAGGCATTCTCCATAGCCATGGCCTGTGTCGTTGTTTCAAAAGAAAAGATACATGACAATTCCTTTTTTCTCATATACATTCACCTCTGTTATATCCATATACTGCTGCGCCGATTGCTCCAGCAAAAGGAGCCCGGTCATCGGTGACCACCGGCTGATTCAGATACTCACTCAAAATTTGTGTAAATACCTTACTCCTGGTCAGCCCTCCGGTAAAAAATACCGTTCCACTTATATTCAGCTTCTGGGCAAAAAAGGCAGTTCGCTTACAGATAGAATGCAGCACTCCCATAGCAATGCTTCCCGGATCCTTCTCCTCCGCCAAAAGACTGATGATCTCACTTTCCGCAAAAACAGTACACATGCTGTTAATCGGAATCATCTCTTTACCTTCTACGAAGGCATCCAGCTGATCCATTGGCTGTTCCAAAAGTCTCATCATCATCTCTACAAATCTTCCCGTACCTGCGGCACATTTATCATTCATAAGAAAATCTGCCACCTGCTTTTGTTCATTTAAAACAATGGCCTTACAATCCTGTCCACCAATATCGATTACACTATCAATCTCAGGATTTAACCATGCAGCACCTATACCATGGCAGGTAATCTCCGTAATCGCTTTATCCGCCTCTGGAAGCAGCTTTCTTCCATATCCGGTGGTAATGACACTTTTTACCTGATCCATATACAATTCCTCATACACCTGATGAATGCTTTGCCGCGGTCTGGCTGAAGTGGGAATCATCACTTGCTTTACGACTTCATTGCCATCATATAAAATCCCTTTCGTGGTAGTTGACCCCGAGTCAATTCCAATACTATATTTCATCATTTTCTCCTATAGCATCTCCAAAAATGCAGCAATTCTTGTATTCAGCTGTCCCACATCTCCATTAGAATAATCGGTCTCCACTGCCATATATGGGATTCCATGCTGCTCTGTTACAAACCTCTTCACACCAAATGTCTCCACGTTATAAGTATGACATGCCGTCAATACAACCTCAATTACTGCATCCGCTTTATACTCTTCAATCATTTTTCCCAACAGCTCAAAACGATTTGGATTTGGAGACATGCAGGAGCATCCGATATTCAAATATCTTTCTGCCAAAGCCTTGTATACATCTGGTTCTTCCTCATCCACCAGCTCTTCTGTGGATTTTGCTCCAGTACAGTTTTCAAATGCTACAACAGCTCCTCCATTCTCCTCAATCAGATTGACAACCTTGAATGCCCCTCCTCCAATTGGAGAACCTGTAATCAGAATTCTAGGGGCCTTTTCCAAATATTTACCCTCTGCATATTCCTTCTCCACCTTCTGTTTGATCGCTTTTAACTCTGCAATTGTCTGTTCCTTGTCAAATTTGAATGTGGAACCATAAAGTACATGGAACAGATCACTTCCTTTCATTGGAAGTGGGTCTAACCGCATCAATTGATATAAACCCTTTAAGGCCTTTCTCTCTTCATTCTTTTGATGAATCGCTTCCCGGATGGATTCCTCCGTAATCTCAACCTGAAAATGCTCTTCTAACTTCTCCTTGAACCGAATGATTTCCTTGCGATACATCTCATATCCATCTTCATTCTGCGTATTCGGCAACTGCATCACATATACCGGCTTAAATTCACCCAAATATTCATACATCTTTTTCTTGCCATCACAGGTGGTTTCTCCTACGATCAGATCTGAAAAATAGAAAAATGGGCATTTATCGGTTTTGGCAAATCCATAACTGGATTTGATCAGTGGACACAGGTTTCTTGGCAAATCCTTTTCCGCATCTGCTACGGTCTCATCAGAAGTGGAACAAAGTCCTACAACTGCTGCTCCCATCGCAGCTGGAAGTTCTTGTGGAAGGTAGGTACAAAATACACCTACAACTGGCTTCCCAGCTTCCTTAATCTTCTTCACTGCTAAAAATGAATTCTTTCTCTGTTCTGCAAAATCTTCAAACACCTCTGGTAAATCTTTAATTAATTCCATGTGATACCTTTCTCCTAACGTTATTCTCACTTAAGTATAACGTATAGACCCCCTATCTTCAATTCCTATTTTACGTTTTACTTTTCTTTTAAATCAACGCTTTACAGAAACCCAGCACGAGATATCTTTCACTAAATTATAAAAATGCGCCAAACAATCTATAGAAAAAAAGAATTGTTCTATTCAAAATTATAATCATTTTTTTATAATTAATATGCTAATATAATATTATACAAAATATTGAATCGGAAATTATTTCAAAAGGAGGAATCTATATGACAACAACAACTCAGCCATTAGAAACTGCAAATAAAATCATTGAATCTTTAAACGAAGCCATTCGTACCCTTGACAGTGCAGAACGCTGGGGCAACGAAGACCTTTCTTCCATCACTCCATTCCTTACCATCATCCGGGGAACGGTAAACGACACAAAATACCGTTTAGCCCAGATTACCATTCATTCTGCAGAGGAACAGCTCCATGATCTGGTTGCGACTTTATCTTCTTATTCATTGCCGGACGAATTGGCAGAACACTTAAAAAACGCCTCTCTGCCTGCAGAAATTAAATCAAAAAGTTTTTTTGAAACTTCTCTCACTCACGATGAATACCAGGCATTAAAAAATCAAATCAATGTTGTGATCGGATATATAAACGATTTTATCAACTATGTTGCCTAGGTAAAAATAGTTCCCTTCTCATTCATTATGCAACAATAAAGGGATTGCACCCAAACTAAAATTTAGTTTGTTCGTCAATCCCTTTTTGCTTTGTTTCTATCTATTTGTTCTTTTAACTCATCCACGGACTGCTGAATATAATCCATGGTTTCCATTTCCGTCAACACCCACTCACTGTCGGGCAAATAATATACATATAATCCTCCAGTGCCTTTACCACGTAAAAATACTAAACACTACAGGACTGCCTTCTTCAGGACAGTGTGTGCATGATTGGGTATACGCTGTCCATAAATATATTTTTGTAACAAACTACGCTCAATTCCACATAATTTCGATAAATTTACATATTTCTTTTCCTTCTAAGATTTCTATGGTATGATAAAGCATCGAAAGAATTTGTATGTATGGGAGGAGCAACAATGTTAATTAGAACAGCTACGCTGGATGATCTGGAAGCAATTTCTGCAGTTGAGGCAGAATGCTTTCCGCCTGCTGAAGCAGCAACAAAAGAGGAATTCGAACAGAGATTACGGTATTATGGCACTCATTTCTGGCTCATGTTCGATAAGGAAAAACTGATCGCCTTTGTTGATGGATTTGTTACTAATGAGCCAGACCTGACAGATGACATGTATGAAAATGCACAGCTGCACAATGAAAACGGAGAATGGCAGATGATCTTCGGGGTCAACACTCTTCCATCTTATCGCAGACATGGCTATGCCGGAGCATTGATTCGTCAGGCTATTCAAGATGCAAAAGAACAGAATCGCACAGGACTTGTGCTGACCTGTAAAGATGCCTTGGTAGATTACTATGCCACATTTGGCTTTGTTAATGAAGGAATCAGTGATAAATCCAGGCATGGGGGTGTCTCATGGAACCAGATGCGATTGACCTTTTAAGGCTTCTGACATTAGGAGGGGTGAAGTTATGGCTGCGAAAAAAGGAGAAAAAATTAAATATCGTCTGGCACAGGCCATCGGAACGTGTATGCAGACAACTCCCGTTGAAGCAATTACCGTAAAGCAGATCACCGACATCTGCGGTGTCTCCAGACAGACATTCTATCGAAATTTTCTGGATAAATACGATCTGATCAACTGGTATTTTGACCAGCTTCTCATCAAATCCTTCGAACATATGGGATATGGACAGCGGGTTTATGACTCTTTGGTCCATAAGTTTGAATACATCCGCCAGGAACAGAAATTTTTTGCAGCGGCTTTTAAAAGTGATGCGCAAAACAATTTAAAGGATCATGATTTCAAAATGATATTTGAATTTTATAAAAATCTGATCACCAGTAAAAAAGGAAGTTTTCCTGAAAAAGAGTATGGAGATCTTCTGGAAATGTATTGTCAGGCATCCATTTATATGACGGTAAAATGGGTCTTACATAATACCCCACAGACCCCAGAAGAATTAGCCGAGCTGATGATAGAAGCCATGCCTCCAAAGCTTGGAAAATTATTTGAAGAATTGGACATCTTAGCCTAAAATTTTGATAAATAAGTGACAAATTTACGAAAATGTAACTTCTCTTTTTGTGCAGAGTGTTGTAAAATTTAATTATTAAAAGAAAGTCAAACATAGACAATCATATAAATTTTAAGTAAAGGAGAAGATATCATGGCTAACAAAATTTCTTTAAACGGAACTTCTTATCATGGACCTGGAGCAATTAACGAAATCATTACAGAAATCAAGATGCACGGATTCAAAAAAGCATTCGTTACTTCCGATCCAGACCTTATCAAGTTCGGTGTTACTGCAAAAGTAACGGATTTATTAGATCAGGAGGGACTTCCTTATGAAATCTATTCTGATATCAAGCCAAATCCTACCATTGAAAATGTACAGCATGGTGTAGAAGCTTTTAAAGAATCTGGAGCAGATTACATTATCGCAATTGGTGGCGGTTCTTCCATGGATACTTCCAAGGCAATCGGAATCATCATTACCAACCCTGAATTTGCAGATGTTAGAAGCTTAGAAGGAATGGCTCCTACTAAGAACCCTTGTGTACCAACCATCGCAGTTCCTACAACTGCAGGTACTGCTGCAGAAGTTACGATCAACTATGTTATTACTGATGTGGAAAAGAAGAGAAAGTTCGTATGTGTAGACCCACACGATATGCCAATGGTAGCTATTGTCGATCCTGAAATGATGGCTTCTATGCCAAAAGGATTAACTGCTAGTACCGGTATGGACGCTCTTACACATGCCATCGAAGGTTACACAACCAAAGGCGCATGGGAGATGACGGATATGTTCCATATCGAAGCCATTCGTCTCATTGCTGAAAATTTACGTGGCGCTGTTGCTAATACAAAAGAAGGCCGCGAAGGCATGGCTCTTGGTCAGTACATTGCAGGTATGGGATTCTCTAACGTAGGTCTTGGAATTGACCATGCTATGGCTCACACTTTAAGTGCATACTATGACACTCCTCATGGTATGGCTTGTGCTCAGCTGCTTCCAATCTCCATGGAATTTAATAAGGAATACACCGGAGAAAAATACAAAGCGATCGCAAAAGCAATGGGTGTAGAAGGCGTAGACGATATGACTCAGGAAGAATATCGCAACGCAGCTATTGAAGCAGTAAAGCAGCTTTCTAAGGATGTTGGAATTCCAGAAAAGAACGAACGCATCAAAGAAGAAGATTTAGATCAGTTGGCAGAAGACGCGTTAGCAGATGCATGCTATCCTGGCAACCCAAGAGAAGCTACCAAAGAACAGGTACTGGAATTATTCCGTAAGTTAATGTAAGTAGCTAAATCATAAAGATAACATAGGAGCGGATGCAAACGTAGATATTTCATCTACTGGAGCATCCGCTCCTTTTATAAAAAATATTAATATAAAAAGAGCCGAATTTCTCCGACTCTCTCAAGTATGCATCCGCAAATACATACCCCAATTAGTGTTTATATTATACCGTTTTCAACAGAAATATGCAAGAATTAAATAAAATTTTTTAAAGCCGTCATACGTGCAGATAAATCAGGATGAATAACAATTTTGACTACATTAGAATTTACCGAAATCATATAGTTAGCAGTAATTTTTTCAAACTCACGAATAAATGCTTTAATTTCCGTTTTAGGCATATGTAGCATTTTCAAATAATAGCATATAAGAATAATATAATCGCCAATTGTTTTAAAATTGACATATGGCAAACCAACTTCATTCTTCAAACATTGTTTCATCGCTGACGTAGGATCAATATTTCTAAATCTAGTATCAAAGACAACTGCATTATGGGCAATAGCATTGCGCAAATCTTTCAAAGTATAGATATATTTATAAAGCAATTGTCTATTAGTGTCATAAGCAAGATTAAGGCCAATTCTTTTTGAAATATCGTCTCTTACATCATAGGTCAGACAGGAAAGCAAATAACCCAAATCTCCCATTGTCATTATTTCAAATAACGCCCAAATAGGGACATCTGAATTCCCCACATTATTATAAAAATGAGTTATTTTGGGATTATTCTTGCGATATGCACTTGCAAGACTCGCTTGAATCGACTTTTGTAAATTCAATTTATTCTGCTGCAATTTCTTTTTTTGCTCTAGTGTATAGAAAGCAGGTGCATTACGGTATCCACTTACTACTTTATCATACATATCTCGAATACTTTCTGAATTTGCATTCACCAAAATTCCTTCCAAAGCAATGTTCTTAATAGCCGTTTCAATGAACATCATTTTCCCATATAAAAGGGCTTTTAGTGCAGAATCATACTGTATAGTCGCATATACTTCATTATATGCAATAAATGGTAGCTTTGTTCCGGCATTTTTGAAAAAACGATATCCCTTATATCCATGAAAATAACCAGTATTAATTAACTGCCGCTTTTGTATACTTCCAGATATTGCAATCCCGTTATTCCGAAGATGCCTCATTAATCCATCTGTAGTTTTATAACTCATAAAAACCCCCTAACATTTATCTTAATTTTTAAATCTACAACAATCGCTTTTTATTTTTTATAATCATGCCATAATAGCATCTGCATTATTCCGAATTTGATCGGATACATCCAAAATTTTTCTTGCAGTTCCAATGTCATTTTTAAAGATATTCGTGATACTCCCAACACTTCGAAATGGCTCTTTTGTCAAAACAGAATTATCTTCAATATATCCATTTTGTTCAATATAATCAATCAGCAATTCCAAAAAATGCATTTGATTAGAATTCAGTCTTTCTTCTGATAGAAATTCGCTAAATGCTTTTCTTACTGCAGTCCGATCCAATCCAACTATTTTTCTTACCAAATGACCAATTGGAGTATCCCCATATTCTTTTTCATAATCTTCTTTACTCCCAAGATCTTGCCATAAGATTCGTTCCAATTCTTCAAAATCCGTTTTTGTAAGCTTTTTGTTATTCCGCAATTTATATATAGAAAGAACATTCTCATGCTCTTTCAAATAATATTCTACTTTTTTACGATAGTTTTGAAGATTATTAGCAGCATAAAAAGGTGCTCCTTCTTTTGCTTCCATAATATGATCTTCGTAGTTTGAATAATAAACTGTCTGTTTCACTGGGTCTAAAAATCGTATCAATCCTCTTAATGCTTCCCGCACTACCTCCAGGCTCATAAGATCAACTGTTTCCCAAAATTCTGTTGTCATTACCTTTTCTATGATATATTTTTCCTCTTTTATTTGTGGAATATTGTATTTTTTACTTAAACGCTCTGCTGTATTTTGAATATTCTGAATTAAATGGGAGAAATCTTTCTGTTCTAACATTGCCAATTCTATGGAATAAATCAGGTAATCGAATCTTTTTGCCAGTTCTTCTTTCTCCTTAAGTACTACCAATGGTGCAATGTGTTTCCTTAATTCAGTTATACTTTGTGCTTCCAATACTGACCAGGCATTTAATTCCTGATATTTTTCTACATAACGAAGATTTAATTTCACCCGAAAACTATCTGGATTCAAATCCATGATTTCTTTTCTAAGTGCGTTTACCAATTGTTTCCGATATTCTCTACCATCTTCATTCTGGTTTTCAGTTGCCTGTAACTCACGCACAATACGGCATCTTACCATATAAATGTTTTCCGTTAATGACCCCTGCTGTCCCGTATTCTCCACACCTTTTGACACCCGAAAAAATTCAAAATTATTGCAAAAGTCAAAAATCAGAAACTTTTCCTTATGTATTTGAGGCCCAAATAGATTCTCACACAATCTTGTTCCCCTTCCTATCATTTGCCAAAACTTTGAATAAGAACGAACTTTCTTAAAAAACACAAGATTTAACACTTCCGGAACATCAACTCCTGTATCAAGCATATCTACCGATACGGCAATTTGTGGATCTTTATCCTTTGTAGAAAAATCATCAATTAACGTATCTGAATACTTAATGCTATAATCAATCTGCTCTATAAAATGAGCTCCATACTCTGGATAAAGTGTTTGAAATCGTTCTACAATCGCCTTGGCATGAAGACTGTTTTTCGCAAAAATAATCGTTTTCCCGAGCTTATCTCCACCTTCTACTTTTAACCCATTTTCTAAAAGCTCTTTTAACACTTTATCAATAGTATCACTGTTGAATAACCATGTGTTGATAGCTGTATTAGGAATGAAATCTGTAATATTTTCATCATCATCAAAATCATTTTCAAATTGGTTTTTTTCTTCCTGAGACAAATCTTGATAATGAATTCCCTCTTCCATGATCTTCGTTTTATACTCTAATGTTGCATATGGAACCAAATACTCATCCTGAATAGCTTGGTCTAACTCATATGCATAGGTAGGAACTCCACTCTCTAATTCAAATATATTGTACGTATTTCTATCGATTTCATTTTTTGGTGTTGCAGTAAGACCAAGCATCATTCCATCAAAATAATCAAAAATATCCTGATACTTTCGATAAATACTTCTATGACTTTCATCGACAATAATAAGATCAAAATGTCCCGGTGTAAATAACCTTTCTCCAAATTCATTTTTAGTGTCATCAATAGCATTCATCATCGTTGGATATGTAGAAAAAATCATTCTCGCCTGCTTCGGATCATCCTTACGGTCCAACAAGTTACACAACGTAAGATTAGGCAATAGATTACTAAAGTTATTCTTTGCCTGACGCACTAATGCTGTACGGTCTGCTAAAAATAAAATATGCTTCACATAATTATGCTTCATCAGTACATCTACAATAGAAATTGCTGTTCTTGTCTTGCCAGATCCAGTTGCCATAACTAATAACATCTTACGATGATTTTGCTCAATCGCATCGCATACTGCTTGTACCGCTTCTTTCTGATAATAACGATTACTGATTTCATCATTAATCTGAACACCTGTCAGAGATCGAATTTCCGTTCTTCGGTCTACCTCTAACTGCAATTCGTCCTTTGTAAAAAATCCAGATACCCTCCTTTTTGGAAAATTTCTTGCATCATTAATATAATCAATTTCAAATCCATTGGTAATAAAAATTAATGGCCTTTGATGGTATTGTTTTTGCAGACAATCTGCATATAGTTTTGCCTGTGTTGCTCCAACCATAGTATCTACACCTGTCTTTTTGGCTTCGACAACTGCAAGCGGCTTTCCATTGTTCCCATATAATACATAATCTGCACGACCAATGCCAGAAGAAGTCGGCATGCCATACACTTGTACTTCTTCCAGACAATCCCTGCCTATCTTCCAACCAGCAAGCTGCAATTCAACGTCAATATATTCTTTTCTCGTATCTGCTTCTGTCTTCTGATCAACCTCATGGTGCCTTTCCTTCATATTATGTTCTTTGATTTCCGCCATCTTCGCCTGAAGTTCTTCATTGGCTTTTCTCATCTCTTCTAATTGTTTATCCTTAGAAGAAATTTCATCATACAATTTCCTTAATTCTTCCGGTTTCTCTCGTTTCTTGTGATGTGGATTACCTAAAAGAATACTTTCATCAAACTTTCGATCTTCGTAATCATCTCCATAACAATAATCAATCCATTTACAAAATTCAAAAAGATTGCGAAGAGCCAATACTGCCTGGTCTCTTTTTATCTGATTTGAAGTATGTACAGCGCTATTCCCAAGTTTCCATATAAATCTGATCAAAGGGAATAAATGAGGATCTAAAATATCTTTAAATGTCTTTTCATGAATCAGACTAGCCAAGTTATCCTGATATGGAATCTCCAAATATGGTTCAATTGAATATAACCATTTTACTGCCTGCTCCAATGCACGGCGGCATAAAATTGCACACGTTGCATTAGAAACAGCAATTCCCTTCTCTGCTTCTATTGCTGCATCTGCAAATGATGCAAATTTCTGATTCATTCTTAAAAATTTAAAATTTAACTGCATATTTTCATTATGCCTCCTTTTTCCCACACTCAGGATGCTATATATTTCTTATGCGAATTTTTCACATTATCCTGATTCACCATTGCATACTGCATCGTCGTATCAATTTGAGAATGCCCTAGCAACTTCTGAACCTGTTCGATTGGCATTCCACGATCAATTGCCCTGGTAGCTACCGTTCTTCGAAACTTATGCGGATGAATCCGTTCTATATTCAATATCCTTCCCATTTTTCTCAAGCGTATTTCAACACCACTAATCTTTAATCTCTTATACGGTTTTGATAACGTAACAAATAGCGCAGCATTTTGATCCGTCCTTTGCTTCAAATAGCTTTGCAGATGCACCTTTGTTCTTGCATCAAAATATACCTTTCGCTCTTTATCTCCCTTTCCATAAACGACACATTCCCTCGCTTCAAAATTAATATCAGAAATATCCAGATTAACCAATTCTCCAACACGAATCCCCGTGGAAAACAGTAAATCAATCATTGCTAAATCTCTAGCCTCTTTACAATGATCTCTCAATTTCTCCATACTTTCATCAGAAATAATTTCTTTTACAATGGTTCCTGTCTTAATTTTATGAATTCTCCTCATAGGACTCTTCAAAATATAATCTTCTTCCTCTAACCATGAAAAAAAGCTGGATAAATTTCTTCTGATATTATCAATGGTCACTTTACTGCAATTATTCAAATTTTGATAATCAGCAAGGTATTTTCTCAATACTTCTGTTGTCATCTTTTGAAGAGGTATCTCCACCATAGACAACATCTTCTCAATGGTCACTCTATAAAACTGCAGTGTTCTTTTAGAGCACCCTTCTATCTTCTTGGCCGCTAGAAACATATTCATATATTCGCAATTATCAATAATTTTAACCTCTTCCTTCTGGGATTCGGTTAATCGCTTTATTAGTACTTCATGCAAACGTTTCATCTGAGAAACATCCAAATATTCCACCATGTCATTGATAATATTATAAATCGCTTCCTTCATCGGCATAATCTCCTTTTTCATAAATTATACCAATTATTTGATCTTTTTATCATCCAAAATACTGCTGCATTAAAGCATCAAATAAAGTTTGCGTTTCATCTAAGGACTTTTGAACGACAGATTTATATTTGTTGACTTGTTTGACGAATGCAGTATATTCTTGCTGTTGTGATAGTGATGGGTGAATATACTCCATAGCCATAAGCGGTTTTTGGGTTATTTTTTTCAAATCTCCCGCATCCTGGTGTCGAGTAAAATCAATATGTTCCATGAGATGACAAAGGAACAGCAAATCATAATCTTGCTTGTTATAATTGCTTATATACATCGCATTATCACTTACCCATAATGGCCCCTCAGCATAATGTACATTTCCACTTTGAAAGCCTACACGGCCAACAACAAGTGTATCTCCTTCTACAAGAACTTCGTCTGTATACCACGAAATCCCATTACCGCCATAAACTGGAATCCCTGTTTCAAATCTCTTTGATTCAGGGACAAATTTTCCATTTGAAAGCTTAAAAATGCCTTCTCCAAGCATTGTGGGCAAGCGCTTGTTGTTTAAGATCGGATCACCAAACATCTCGACAAATCGGGCTTTGATAAGATCGTCAAGCCTTTGTAATTCAGTCTTGCGGCACTCGATTATCGAATTGGCTTTCTCCAGTACATCAACAATTTGCTTCTGATCATCTATAGCTGGTACAGGGACTTCAAACTTGCGGAGCATTGACATATTGATGTTGTTCTGTGCTACACCACGCCCAAGGCTATTGACATACTCTTTCTTCGATTTCAAATAATAATAGAGATAATTCGTATCAATGACACGCTTATCTTTTATCGTAATCCCTGCAATAGCTTGATTTGTACAAGCATCGATAGTTAAGATGCCGGCTTCTCCCAAAGTAGCAAAAATAGTATAGAGAATAGTTCCCTTTGAAAGCATCTTTGCAGAAGAACCATCTAATCCCGCCTGCGTGATATATTCATCAGCTTCGGAAACATACTTAGATTTGATATTTCCTATTTTAATCCATGGAATATTTCCATCATTCCAAAACTCTGGCTTTGATCTGGAAGGCGTTCCTCCTGATACAACATTGCACAGAGATTCAAGTGTTCTATTTTCCATCATTCATTCCTACAAATCCGAATTTTCATTTTTCAACAGTTCCTTTAATTCAGCCAATTCCTTCTGGATTTCCTTCTCTAACTCTTCAATTCTTCCAAGAATAACATCCGAAGGATCATATTCGATTGGTTTATACTCGATTTCCTTATATTTATTAATCGACAAATCATAAGCTTTGTCTTTAATCTCATCAAATGGCACAAAAAAGCTTTGTTCTGTACGTTTTCTTTCTTCTTCTGCTTCTCTATGATTAAATCTCTCAATAATATCCGGAATATCATTTTCTTTCACTGGCTGACGTTTATCATCCAAACTCAATCCATCTGCTTTCATGTCATAAAACCAAACCTTGTCTGTTCCTCCAGCTCCAGTCTTTGTAAAAACTAATATAGCTGTTGAAACTCCTGCATATGGTTTAAACACACCCGATGGCATTGAAATAACTGCTTCCAGCTTATTCTTTTCTACAATCTCCTGACGAATCTTCTTATGTGCTTTACTACTTCCAAACAATACACCATCTGGAACAATAACAGCTGCTCTTCCTCCAGGTTTTAAAATTCGTAGAAATAACGCTAAAAACAATAATTCTGTTTTCTTTGTTTTACATACTTTTAACAAATCTGCTGATACTGCTTCATAATCTAGACTTCCTTTAAATGGTGGATTCGCAAGTACAAGCGTATATTTTTCATAATCTTTATTTTGTTCAGATAAACTATCTCTATATTCAATATTGGGATTATCAACTCCATGAAGCAACATATTCATAGCACCGATCCGGAGCATTGTCCGATCCATATCAAATCCATAAAACATATGATTATGAAAATGTTCTTGTGCTTTCGCATCAAAAAACATCTTCGGTTCATTTTTTCTTAAATATTCCTGTGCCGCAATCAAAAAACCTGCAGATCCCATGGCAGGATCAATAATAATATCATCGGAAGCTGGCTTTGTAAGTGCAACCATCATATTAATGATATGTCTAGGCGTCCGGAACTGACCATTTTTTCCTGCCGTTGCTACCTTTGATAATAAATATTCATAAAGATCTCCTTTACTATCTGCAACATCTAACTCTAACTGATCAATTCCATCTACAATTTTTGTCAACATTGCTGCCGTTGGAATTTTAAAAATAGCATCTCCCATATATTTGGCATATGCAGAATCGCCATCTTGATGAAGTCCCTTTATAAATGGGAACACTTCATTTAAAACCAGCTGATACATTTCTTCTGCTTCTAAGTTCTTGAATTTACTCCATCGTAAATTCTGTTTATCTATTGGAAACATTCCCTCAAATGAAAGTCCTAAAAAAATTGCATCATTTTCTTTTGCAGACTCTACATCATCTAATTGTTTTATAAAAAGTAAATATGTGAACTGTTCAATTACTTCCAATGGATTCGTAATTCCACCTGTCCAAAAAATTTCCCAAATACGATCCACTTTATTCCTTAAATCGCCTGTAATCATAATTATTTCCTTTCCATTATAATTATTTAAATTATAACAGATATTTATAAACATAAGTAGAACAAATTCGGATTTGTAGGAATGAATAGATGAGAGTATTATTAGAGGATGTTTGTGAACGTGATTCATCAAACTTAAAACAATCGGATGTTATTAATTGTACTGGTAATTATCCTATATACGGGGCAGGTGGTTATATCGGAAATGTTGATTTTTATCATCAAGAGAAGGCGTATGTTGCAGTTGTCAAAGATGGTGCAGGTATTGGGCGCACAATTCTGCTTCCAGCGAAATCTTCTGTAATCGGAACAATGCAATATCTATTACCAAAAGAAAATGTATTACCTGAGTATTTGTGCTACGTAGTCCGACATATGCATTTGGAAAAATACTTTACAGGAGCAACAATTCCACATATATATTTTAAAGATTATAAAAAAGAAGAGTTTAATCTTTCGCCAATGAATGAACAGAAAGAAATTGTAAAGGTGCTTGGATTAGCGGAAAATATAATTGAATCAAGGAAGCACGAACTACAAAAATTGGACGACCTTATCAAAGCCCGATTTGTTGAGATGTTTGGAGATCCAGTTGCAAATCCTATGAGATGGCCGGTAAAAAAACTTAAAGAGTTAGTTGTTCAAGTCAATAGTGGTAATACCCCCAAAGGTGGTTCAGAGGTTTATGTTGATGAAGGTATAACATTCTTCAGAAGTCAGAATGTCTGGAAGGATAGACTGGAAATGAATGACATTGCCTATATTGATGAAGAAACACATGCCAGTATGCGACGAAGTAGTCTAAAGCATGGTGATATCCTAATGACTAAAACAGGTCGAATTAATACGGAAAATAGTTCACTTGGTAGAGCTGCACTGTATTTGGGTGAGGATGATGCAGCCAATGTCAATGGGCATGTGTATTTTATAAGACTTAAACCAAGTGTGAACAATCGCTTTATTCTTAGAATCCTTGTTTCAAATGAATATCGAGACTTAATTAGAAATGTATGTGTTGGTGGAATTGATAAGCGACAGCTCAATAAGGATCATATCGAGGAGTTTCCAATTATTTGTCCGCCTGATGAATTAGTAGATGAGTATATTGCACTTGTAGAACAAGTCAACAAATATAAATTTGCCTCTTTTCTTCCCAATCCGTCGATTTCTCAACAAACCTACATATTTTAGTAAAAATTCCCCAGAAATTGAAGTTTTAGATAAGCAACACCATAAGGCAGACACCGGAATGTTCCACTATTTTCAGGATCAGGGCAATAGTGGAACTCTCCGGATTACCAATAAAGATACCTTTTCTCCCTACCCTTCAATAATTTTTGCAGCACTGCTGGTTCCAATTCTGGTTGCCCCAGCTTGGATCATTGCTACGGCTGTTTCGTAATCTCTGATTCCACCTGAGGCCTTCACTCCCATATCCGGACCGACCGTTTCTCTCATTAGTTTAATATCCTCTATTGTTGCACCTCCAGTAGAAAATCCTGTAGATGTTTTTACAAAATCTGCCCCAGCTTCTTGGGCAAGCATACATACTTTTCTTTTTTCCTCATCAGATAAAAGACAAGTTTCGATAATGACTTTTACCAAAGCCTTTTTCTTTGCTGCACAAACAACTTGAGAAATATCTTTTTTCACATAGTCCCAGTTTCCTGCCTTTGCCGCACCTACATGAATGACCATATCCACTTCCTCTGCCCCTTTTTCGATTGCATCCATGGTTTCAGCCACTTTTGTTTCCGTCGTACATGCACCCAGAGGGAATCCGATCACACAGCATGTTTTTACCTTTGATCCTTGTAATTCACCAGCTACAAAGGAAACATAAGATGTGTTGACACAGACAGAGGCTGTCTGATATTTCATTGCTTCCTTACAAACACTTCTCACCTGTTCCGGTGTTGCATCCGCTTTTAATAACGTATCGTCCAAATATTTTGCAATGGTTGTTTTATTCATGATTAATTTCTCCTTTTTCATTATTTTAATTCATTCATTCCATTTGGAAAGAACATGATTTTATTATATACAAGCTTTTTTTCATCAATCTGACGAAAAATATCCGGACATTCTTCTAAACCTAATCTATGGGAAATAAGAAGATCTGGATCAAATTTTTTCTCGTCCATTCGTTTGGCTGCTTCTGTCCATTCTTTTCCAGGATATGGTGCAGAAAAAGAATTCCAGCTTCCAATAATACTTAATTGATATCTTTCAATCTGATCCACTGCCTTTTCGGATAAATGCAGAGGTGCATGGGAAATACCAAGATAAACAACCCTTCCCATTCTTCCCGTACTTAAAATTGCCTGATGCTGGCAGATGGGAGCTCCTGACATTTCCAAGGAAAGCGTAACTCCTCTATGATCCGTATCATCTAAAATTTTTTTAACAGGATCTTCTTTTAAAGAATTTACTGTCATCGTAGCCCCACAAGCTTTCGCTGTTTCCAATTTCCCATCGTCGATGTCTACGGCCACGATCTTTTTACATCCAAGGACTTTTGCATACTGGATGGCGAATAGGCCAATGGCACCAAGGCCAAATACACACACAGTATCATTGCCATTTCCGTTTGCTCTTAGATAAGCATGAATCGCATTTGCGGCAGGATCGATGGTTGCTCCCCATGCATATGGAGTATCTTTACCAATTGGAAGAAGGCATGTTTCTTTCACCGCAAGATATTGGGCAAAGGCACCATCGTTACGGGAACCATAATATTGATAGTCTTCACAAAGAGAATAAATGCCTTTTTTACACCACTCACATTCAAAACAAGGAATCATGGGAGCTGCACTGGCTTTATCCCCTATTTCCCAGTTCTTAACCTTCCTTCCTGTCCCTACCACTTTCCCTGCAAATTCATGCCCCGGAATGATCGGCAATGTATGAGGACCTGATTTTAAGATACGAGGGATATCCGATCCACAGATACCAACTGCCTTGATCTCTAATAAAACCTCATCCTCCTTCGGTTCTGGTGTCGCTACTTCCACATAATTTAATTCTTTGATTGCTGTCATTTGAATCGCTTTCATAAAAATCCTCCCATTATGAACATTTGATAATTTACTATTATCATTTGATACTTATATTATATTTCATTTGCTACTTTCTGTCCATAGTAATATAATAAGATGTTAGGGTCAAAAGTCTTTGCCCCCTGATACCTACGGATTTCTCCGCGTTTCACGCTCACGAAATCCTAAAAACATTCGAAATCCGCTCATTTTTCTACGAAAAATGGCTACTTTCTCATGTTTTGCGGGTCCCAAAGTCATGCTTTTTCATGCAAGCATGAACAACATGACCTTTTGACCCTGGTATCATAATAAATATCATATAATAGTATCAAATGTAACTAAACTGGAGTATATTATGAACAAAACAAAAAAAGATAGACAGAAACGTTCTCTCTTAGTGCAAGTAGCACGTTTATATTATGAACAAAATTACAATCAAAATGAAATTGCAAAAATTGTGAACCTTTCTCGTCCTTATATATCAAAATTATTGTTAGAGGCGAAAGAAACTGGAATTGTGCAAATAACCATTAAAGATGATGTGGATACAGAGAGTAAAAAAGAAAAACAGATACGGGAATTTTTTAACCTGAATAAGGTCATCATTGCACCAAAATCTGACTCTCAATTACCGCTTACACTCGTCGGAGAAGCTACGGCATTATATTTAGAGAGTATTCTCTGCGATGGAGATATCATCGGTTATTCCTGGGGTGAAACGATCTATGAATGTGCGAAAGCACTTTCCGTTCAGGAAGCATTAAAAAACATTGTAACCGTACAGCTCTGTGGCGGCGTAAGCAACACAAATAAAAATGTATATGTTTCTGAAATTTCAACAGAATTTTCTCACAAGTTGAATAGCACTGGATATTTACTGCCATTTCCTGCAATCGTTGATTCGTTTCACATAAAAGATACTCTGTATCATGAACGTTCCATGCAGGATGTACTATCTTATGCTTCCAAAGCAAATATCTGCATTATCACTATGGGAAAATTTGACACGCAGTGTGCCATGGCAAGAGTTGGCTACCTATCAGAAAGTGAAGTGAAGCAATTGACCACTCAGGGGGTTGTTGGGGATATTTGTACGCATCTCATTGATAAGGAGGGAAATCTATGCGTTCCCCAGATGGATGCCAGAACAGTAGCTGTTCCTTTGAAAACACTAAAAAATATAGACACTCGCATCGGAGTAGCGGTGGGAGAAGATAAAGTATATAGCATTCTCGGGGCATTGAGAGGAAATCTCGTTAATATTTTAGTGACAGATGAAGCAACCGCAGATTTATTATGTGAAATCTGTCCTGAAATTCTTCTCTAATCCGTACTCACGCCCTATTTATTCGCAACGAGAATCTTACAAAAATACTCCGTATTTTTGTACTCGCGGCAGTCGCCGCTTTTTTTGATCCGTGCCCATTGACTTCGTCAATGAACTCACGCCCTATTTATTCGCAACGAGAATCTTACAAAAATACTCCGTATTTTTGTACTCGCGGCAGTCGCCGCTTTTTTTGATCCGTGCCCATTGACTTCGTCAATGAACTCACGCCCTATTTATTCGCAACGAGAATCTTACAAAAATACTCCGTATTTTTGTACTCGCGGCAGTCGCCGCTTTTTTTGATCCGTGCCCATTGACTTCGTCAATGTACTCACGCCCTATTTATTCGCAACGAGAATCCTACAAAAATACTTCGTATTTTTGTACTCGCGGCAGTCGCCGCTTTTTTTGCAATAAAAAGCCACAAGAACATTTCTGCTCTTGTGGCTTTCTTTGCAAAATGAATCTTCTCGTTGCTTACGCGTTTATTCTACAATTGTTGTGAATTTTTCCCAAGGGATGTTTACTTCTGCACCGTTGTTGATGATGTCATCTACATGCATTAATAGTGGGAAATCGTCGATGGATACGATTCCTCTTTCTGCTAATTTACGAACGGCTCTTGCTGTACGTGTAGCGATTACGATAGACTCTAATGTTACACCAGCTAATTCTTCCATAGCCTGATCAAAAGATAATCCACGTCCTAATAAGGTACCGATCTTACGTGTTCTTCCTCCAAATACGGTTACGTAAAGGTCTCCGCCACCGTGAATGATGTTTTCTGGGCCACCACCGATCAAGTCTAATAATTTGATCATTTCTTTTAAGCCCTGTCCAAATAAAGCTGCCTGGGAGTTGTAATGAACAGCTCCAATTTTTCCATCACGTTTTTCAGCTAAACCTACTGCTAAGGATACACCTAAAGCATAAGCGTTTTTCATAGCTACTGCACATTCAACACCTACAACATCGGTAGATAAGCTGATGTGATAGTAATCTGTTGCTAAAGCAGCTTTGAATTTCTTTAATGTTTCCATGTTTTTACCACAAAATGCTACGTGGCTGTCATCATGGTCTGCTAATTCGTAGCTTGTACATGGTCCACCAATTGCGTTTAAATCGATGTTCTTACCTTCTGGCTGTCTTTGAGCAAAGATCGTTGGGTAAGGAACTAAAGTACCATCTTCTAAATCTACCATACCTTTTGTTACTGTTAACAGAGGTACTCCGTCTGGAATCACTGGTAAGATTTCATCGCAGAACCAGTCAAGACCAAAACTACTTACTCCACCAAGAATTAAGTCTGCTCCTTCTAAAGCTTCTCCTAATTCTTCAATCTGATAATATTTGATCCCATCATGTAAGGTTCTTTTTAATGTGATGTGATAGTTATCTTTTCTTAATCCATCGATGATATCTCTATCCAATGGAGATCCTACTAAACGAACTTCATGTCCATTTTCAAATGCTGGGAATGTGATTGCAGAGTTCATCTGACCTGCACAAATAAATGTAATTACGCTCATGCTATTATCCTCCTAATTTTCATACATGTTTCATCAATTTTAATTTTAAGGATGACCAGGCCCGCTTATAGCCCGGCCATCATATATGTGGGCACATTTATGTTGAACACCAACGTGTTCTAAGTGGGATAAATCCCTTATGAATTAATCAATATCCTTTGCTGCTACGATATCAACGCCAAGTCCGCAAACGTCTTTGATGATTACATCGCCAACTTTTACTGGAGCCTGTGCATCAACTTTATCTAATTCCGCCATAACATCAAAGATCTTTCCTTTTGGAAAATCTGCACTTGTCTTAACTGGTACTCTTCTCGCTGTTTTTCCGTTAATGCGGACAGTAGAAGTAATAGTACGAGTTGGATTTACCAGTTCTTTTTCACCGTAAGCAGCTCCACGAGGGCAGCCATTACCGGTTACTTTATATCCATTTTCTTCATCAACTTTTAAATGACAACCTTTTGGGCATACGATACAAATCAGTTCTGTCATTGTTTTCACCTTTCCTTTCTAACTAAGCTTCGATAGAGATTGTAATTTCATTGTTTTCAACTTTATCAAGGAATGCTTTTGGAATTACGATCTTTTCCATTTCGGCTGGTACCATATGTTCTCTCTTGAATGTAGATAATACAGTGTCTCCAGACATTACCTTGATTGCTGAAGTTCCGAATACGTTAGTTGGACGGAAGAATACTTCAACTAATTTGTCTACGTTTGCAGGACGGATCTTCTGTGGTACGATGGCATTTGCACAGTTTCCTGCTTTTACATTGATGGTTCCTTCTGCACTTGGTTCCCCATTCTTTACATATTCTGCAGCACTCTTACCAGCTTTTGCACTTTCTGCAGATACAAAGTCTACTAAGTCATGTACGTGAAGTACGTTACCACTTGCGAAAATACCTTCAATAGAAGTTTCCATGTTTTCATATACAACAGGTCCGCTTGTTCTTGGGTCCATTTCCAGTCCAACACCTCTGGATAATTCGTTTTCAGGAATTAATCCAACAGATAATAATACGGTATCAACGTCGAATTTGATTTCTGTTCCAGGAATTGGCTGCTTTGTATCGTCATTTACTTTCTGGATTGTAACTTCTTCTACTCTTTCCTTACCTTTGATGTTTGTAATGGTATGAGATAAGTATAATGGAATATTGTAGTCATTTAAGCACTGTACGATATTACGGTTTAATCCGTTAGAATATGGACATAATTCTACACAGGCAACAACTTCTGCACCCTCTAAGCTCATACGACGGGCCATGATCAATCCGATGTCACCAGAACCTAAGATCAATACTTTCTTACCTACCATGTAGCCCTCGATATTTACATATCTCTGTGCAGCACCTGCAGAGAAGACACCTGCTGGTCTGTCACCAGGAACAGCGATCGCACCTCTTGTTCTTTCACGACATCCCATACCTAAAATGATGGATTTGCCGGCAATCTGCATATATCCCTGTTCTTTGTTCATTGCATGAACGGTTTTATCTTCTGTAATATCCAATACCATAGTATTTAACATTACTTCAATTCCTGTTCCTGGAAGCATCTTAATATATCTGTCTGCATATTCAGGACCTGTTAATTCTTCTTTAAACGTATGAAGGCCGAATCCATTATGGATACACTGATTTAAAATACCGCCTAATTCAGCATCACGTTCGATTACTAAAATTTTCTCTGCACCATTTTTCTTAGCTTCGATGGCAGCTGCTAAACCTGCAGGGCCTCCACCTACTACGATTACATCATATAACATTATTTAGCCCCTCCTTCTTTGGTTTCACCTGTGATAATAACGGTTCCTACACGATCCTGATATACGTCTTCTAAAGGCATATTCAGTTCTCTTGCAATGATTTCCTGTACTCTTGGTCCACAGAATCCACCCTGGCAGCGTCCCATACCAGCATTACATCTTCTCTTAATTCCATCGATAGAAGTTGGAACGATCGGTCTATGTAATGCATCAACGATTTCACCTTCTGTTACCGTTTCACAACGACAGATGATTTTACCGTATAATGGATTTTCTTTGATCAATGCTGCACGTTCTTCGTGGCTCATATGTTTAAATCTATTTACTTTTCTTGTATCTACTACATTTTCTTTTTCTACTAATTCTAATCCAGATTCTCCAAGCATTTTTACAAGGTCTACGGCGATTGCTGGAGCAGATGTTAATCCAGGAGAAGCCATACCAGAAATATTGAAGAAACCTTTCTGTTCTTTATCTTCGAAAATGAAGAAATCATGTACTGCAGTTCTTGCACGAACACCCGCGAAGTTACGGATAGATTCTCTGTAGTTGATAGTTGGAACAGATTTTAATGCTGTTGTACGAACGAAGTTCAATCCCTCTGTAGTTGTTGATAAGTCATCTGCAGCAGATGGCTGAGAGTCTGGACCAACGATCAAGTTGCCATGCACAGTAGGAGAAACTAATACACCTTTTCCTTTTTCATTTGGACACTGGAAGATAACATGATTTACTAAGCTTCCCTGGCTCTTGTCTAATAAGTAATATTCACCTTTGTTTGGTAAGATGGTAAATGATTTTTTACATACATATTCATTTACTTTATCTGCATATACGCCAGCTGCGTTGCAGATGTATTTTGCTTCTACATTGCCTGCAGGAGTTTCCACGGTATAAACATCTCCAGCTTTTGTGATGTTGGTTACTTCTGCATTCAGCATGAATTCTACTCCATTGGTAGCTGCTGTTTCAGCTAAAGCAATGGCTAATTCCCAAGGGCTTACGATTCCGGTTGTTGGGGAATATAAAGCTGCTACTACTTCATCGGAGATGTTTGGTTCTTCTTCTCTTACTTTTGCCTGGTCCCAAACTTCAAGTCCTGGAACGCCATTGGCAATTCCTCTTTCTTTTAATGCTTCTACGTGTTTTACTTCTTCTTCGCTGAATGCACAAACCAAAGCACCAATCTGTTTATATGGAACATCTAATTTTCCACATAATTCTTTGATTCTTTCATTACCAGCTACGTTGTATTTTGCCATTAATGTACCTGTTTCAGGGTCATATCCACCATGAACAATGGCACTGTTTGCTTTTGTTGTTCCTACAGATACATCATTTTCTTTCTCGATTACAATCGCTTTTACGTTGTATTTTCCTAATTCATATGCTAAAGAACATCCTGTGATCCCAGCACCGATAATCGCTACATCATACACGATCAAATACCTCCTATTTTACAAATCTTTCAACTTTTTCTGCAATTCCTTTTGCATCCAGACCAAATTCTGCAATCAAGTCTAATGCAGGTCCAGAATGTCCGAATACGTCATTTACCCCTACCTTAAGTACTGGTGTTGGGCATTTTTCACTTAATACATCACAGACTGCACTTCCAAGTCCACCGATGACAGAATGTTCTTCTACGGTTACCACTTTTCCGGTCTCTTTTGCTGCTGCGATGACTAATTCTTCATCCAATGGCTTGATGGTTGCCATGTTGATGACTTTTGCGCTGATCCCTTTTTCTGCAAGCATCTTTGCCGCTTCCATGGAATTTCCTACCATCAGTCCAGTTGCGATGATCGTCACATCGGTTCCTTCTGTTACTACCTGTCCTTTTCCGATCTCAAATTTGTATGTTTCTTCATCGAAAATGACTGGTGCTGCCAGTCTTCCAAATCTTAAGTATACTGGTCCGTCATATTCATAAGCAGCTCTGACTGCCGCTTTTGCTTCTACATCATCTGCAGGGCTGATGACTACCATTCCTGGAATAGTCCTCATAAGTGCGATGTCTTCGTTACACTGATGAGTAGCACCATCTTCTCCTACAGAGATACCTGCATGGGTTGCTCCGATCTTTACGTTCAGATGAGGATATCCTACGGAGTTTCTTACCTGCTCAAAGGCTCTTCCTGCTGCGAACATGGCAAAGGAGCTTACGAATGGCACCATGCCTGCTGCTGCAAGTCCTGCACCGATCCCTACCATATTGGCTTCTGCGATACCACAGTCGATGTGGCGGTCTGGAAATGCCTTCTTAAAGGTTCCTGTCTTTGTTGCTGCTGCAAGGTCTGCATCCAGCACTACCAGATTCTCATGTTCTTTTCCTAATTCTACTAATGCATTACCATAACTTTCTCTGGTTGCGATTTTCTTTACGTCTGCCATCTCTGATCCTCCTACTGTTCTAAGTCTTTCATTGCAACTTCAAACTGTTCGTCGTTCGGAGCGCTTCCATGCCAGGATGCCTGGTTTTCCATGAAGCTTACGCCTTTTCCTTTTACAGTCTTAGCGATGATTGCAGTTGGTTTTCCTTTACATTCCTTTGCTTTTGCGAATGCATCTGCGATCTGGTCAAAATCATGTCCGTCAATCTCGATCACATGAAAGTTAAATGCTGCAAACTTCTCAGGGATTGGATATGGAGAACATACATCTGCAATATTTCCATCGATCTGTAATCCGTTGTTGTCAACGATGACTACCAGGTTATCCAGATTCTTATGTCCAGCCATCATAGCTGCTTCCCATACCTGTCCTTCCTGGATCTCGCCATCTCCCAATAATGTGTATACACGGTAATCTTTGCCCTGAAGCTTAGCGGCAAGTGCCATTCCTACTGCAGTAGAGATGCCCTGTCCCAAAGATCCGCTGGACATATCCACACCTGGGATCTTCTTCATATCTGGATGTCCCTGAAGGTAAGAATCGATCTTACGTAATGTGATCAGATCTTCTTTTGGGAAAAATCCTCTTTCTGCCAGTGTAGAATAATAAGCAGGTGCTACATGTCCTTTAGACAATACAAAACGGTCTCTTTCTGGATTCTTAGGATCTGCAGGATCTACATTCATCTCTTCAAAATAAAGATAAGTAAAGATATCTGCTGCTGATAAAGATCCACCTGGATGACCGGATTTTGCACTGTGTACTGCTCTGATAATGCTTTTTCTAATTTCGTTTGCTGTTACCTTTAAATCTGTCATAACAAACTCCTCTTCTTCTTACTACAAATTTACGAAACTCCTAATCGCTAAATATATTGTAACCAATCCATCGGTCATCTTCCTAATTTCATCCTTTCTACTACCTGCCAGTCCCGTTTTTCCCATAAACGAAGGCTGACTGCCGCTGGAAGTGACTTCTGAATTTCATTACAAAAATGTTCCTTCTGGTAATAAATCTCCTCCTTTTTGTTCTATTTTTTATGTCTGAATTTCTTGTCTGATATCCTCTGGTAACTCTATATAACCATAAATTTTTTCATTTGTCAACACCTCAAAAACCGCATAAATAAGCCATTTTTAATACTTTTCATTAATTAATTTTTAATTATTAATACCAGTGGTTACTACCACTTTTTTGTCAACTATTAATTTATTTTTCCAATCAATTGTTTTTTCTCCATTTTAACTCATTTTTACTCTTTACCAGTTGAATTTTGAATTAATAATCTGTATAATATTATTAATTATTTTTTGAAAAATTAATAAATAATATTTGAAAATTAATCAAAAATTTTTTTCAAAAAAATGCTAACTATTATTTAGGAGGATAAAAAAATGGCAGCAAAACGTCGAGTAACTACAAAAATGATTGCAGAATATATAGGTATGTCTCAATCGACTGTATCCATGATCCTAAGTAATAAACCTCATGTTTCTTTTTCACAGGAAACCCGTGATAAAGTATTAAAAGCAGCGGAAGAACTTGGCTATGAAAAAAAACACAAAGCACCAATCTTAAAGGATCAATTACTAAATGATACTCTTATGGTCATTTGTCCCATTTTATCCAACTGTTATTACACCATGATGATTCATTCCATTGCCGAACGGGCACAGGAATATGGATATGCTACCTTTGTAGCACCTACCATGCGTGATGCTTCTATTGAAGAACATTATCTGAAGATGTTTTCTCATCTAAACATCTGCGGCGTGATCTACTTATACCCACCAGCTATGGTTCAGGAGGCCAATAAGCTTTCTTCCATCGTCCCGATTGTATCCATTGGTGATAAGGCTCCCGATTCCAGCTTCGATTCTGTAGAATTAGACAGCAAAAAACCAGGATATCTGATTGGAGAACATCTGATTTCCCTTGGCCACACCCATGTGACCTATGTGTCTACACCAATCAACGAAAAAGAAATCGGCCGGATGTATCGCTTGGAAGGAATTCAGAAGGCATTTCGCAAACACGGATATCCAATAGAACATGTAGAAGTAGTATCTCCTGATTTTGCTACTTATTCCGGCTATCCGGCCAATACATCCGAATTCAGCAATGGCTATGATCTAACCGTAAAGGTTTTGGATAATCACACCAAATCCACTGCTTTTATTGGGAATAATGATATGACCGCATTTGGCATTATGAGTGCTCTGTCCGACAGAGGATATCGTATCCCGCAGGACTATTCTGTCTGTGGCTTCGATAATATCAATTTATCCTCAATGCCTCAGATTTCCTTAACTACCATTGAACACGCTTCTGAATTAAAAGGTCGTGAAGCCGTAGACATCATTTATCGAAAAAATATGACCAAAAAGAAAACCGGTGGTTCCAAATATAATTACATCATGCGTCTGGAATATGAACCAGAGCTAATCATTCGAAACAGTTCCGGCAAATGTCGAAAGAAATCATAAATTTATGGAGGATTATTGATAATGAATACTTATGAATTAATTGCCCTTGATATGGATGGCACTCTTTTGACCGATCAAAAAAATATATCTGAAAAGACGAAACGGTGGATAGACAAAGCAGTCGAACAAGGAAAGCATGTGGTCCTTTCCACTGGACGTTCTCTAGATGAATTAAAGGATAATGAAACCGATCTTATGTCTATTCGCTATTATATATGTGAAAGCGGAGCCCTGATCTATGACTGCAAAGAGGATAAGATCTTACATGTAGAGCAAATCCCTGAAACATATGTAAAACAGATTATGGATATTGTAAAAGAAGAAGATGTCATGATCTATTATGATAACAATGGAAGAAGCATCTCGGAACAGGAGAAGATCAATCATATGGATCACTATCATATGGGACAGTATCAAGATATGCTAAAACGCTGCATCGTTACTGTTGATCATATCATTGATCACTACAATGCACATCCATGTGGGGTGGAAAAATTAAATCTGTTCTCTGCATCCGAAAAAATTCGCGAAAGACTGTACCAACGTCTAAAGAAATTTCCGCTGCCAATGGTATATGCGGAAGAAACTTCTCTGGAGATTTCTCCCCAGAATGTATCAAAAGCCACTGGCCTTCAAAAACTCTGTGAACACTTAGGACTTTCCATTGAGCAAACCATCGCCGTAGGTGATTCTGACAACGATCTGGAAATTCTAAAGGCAGCTGGGTTGTCCGTTGCTATGGAGAATGGCAAAGCACATATTAAGGAAATCTGTGATGTAATCGTTGCAGATAATAACCATGACGGATGTGCAGAGGCCATTGAAAAGTTTTTATTATAAATATTGTATTTTATAAAGCAAAAAGGAAGAATCTCATATTACTGAAATCCTTCCTTTTCTCTGACCCCTACGGGATTCGAACCCGTGATACCGCCGTGAGAGGGCGATGTCTTAACCACTTGACCAAGGGGCCTTACGAATTTCTATTATACTACTGATTTTAAAAAATTACAAGTATTTTTTTCGTACTATTCCAGCCTTTTTTACAACTATTTTCAAGTGCCTATAACAATCCTCCACCAAACATTCGTAAATCAAACTTTGACAGTAAAAATATGACCAGATGATAATCACTGATCCATCTGGCCATAAATATGTTCTGTCATATATTATTTATCTAATTCTGATGTACAATGAGGACATCTGACTGCTTCGATCGCAATTTCAGATTTACAATATGGACATACTTTTGTGGTAGGTTCTGCTGGTGCCTCTTCCTTAGGCAAACGAAGCTTATTAATGGCTTTTACAAGTAAAAATACTACAAAGGCCATGATAACAAAGTTAATGATATTGGAAATAAATGCACCGTATTTTAAAACGGCTGCTCCAGCTGCTTCCGCTGCAGCCAAAGTCTTGTAAGACCCTCCATCTAAAGTAATAAATAAAGATGAGAAATCAATCTTACCAATGACTAATCCAAGAATCGGATTAATGATATCATTAACAAGGGAACCTACAATCGTTGTAAATGCACCCCCTATAATCATACCAACAGCCAAGTCTAGCATATTACCACGAACTGCAAATTCTCTAAATTCACTTAAAAACTTTTTCATATATTCCTCTTTGCTCCTTTCTTTTTATATCAAGTATTATATCAGAACCAACAAATCAAGTCTACCAATGAAAATATAATAAAAAAAACGCTAAGAACCACATACCTGTAATTCCTAACGCTTCTACGAGTTGCGGGAGCCGGATTTGAACCAACGACCTTCGGGTTATGAGCCCGACGAGCTACCAGACTGCTCCATCCCGCGTTATTTAAAATAAAAAGCAAAAAAGGCGCCGACCAGATTTGAACTGGTGATGAAGGTGTTGCAGACCTCTGCCTTACCACTTGGCTACGGCGCCATGATGACTCCTACGGGAATCGAACCCGTGTTACCGCCGTGAAAGGGCGATGTCTTAACCGCTTGACCAAGGAGCCATATATTTCTATATAACAGAATAAGACTAAAAGCATCTTGCTTTTGGCCTTATCTTTAGGATGTACCCTAAAAACTACATACAGATATCTTCTTAACCTTCCATCTCTTCCTTATACGTTCAAACATCTCTACAGCCATTCTCTGGTTAAGACCTCGACCGATTAGTGACAGTCAGCTCCATGCATTGCTGCACTTCCACCCCTGCCCTATCTACCTCGTCGTCTTCAAGGGGTCTTACTTCCGAAGAATGGGAAATCTCATCTTGAGGGGGGCTTCACGCTTAGATGCCTTCAGCGTTTATCCCTTCCAGACTTGGCTACTCTGCTATGCCGTTGGCACGACAACAGATACACCAGCGGTCCGTCCATCCCGGTCCTCTCGTACTAAGGACAGCTCCTCTCAAATCTCCTGCGCCCACGCCGGATAGGGACCGAACTGTCTCACGACGTTCTGAACCCAGCTCGCGTACCGCTTTAATGGGCGAACAGCCCAACCCTTGGAACCTGCTACAGCTCCAGGATGCGATGAGCCGACATCGAGGTGCCAAACCACTCCGTCGATGTGAACTCTTGGGAGTGATAAGCCTGTTATCCCCAGGGTAGCTTTTATCCGTTGAGCGATGGCAATCCCACTTTATACCACCGGATCACTAAGTCCTACTTTCGTACCTGCTCCACCCGTCGGTGTCACAGTCAAGCTCCCTTCTGCCTTTGCACTCTGCGAATGGTTTCCGACCATTCTGAGGGAACCTTTGAGCGCCTCCGATACCCTTTCGGAGGCGACCGCCCCAGTCAAACTCCCCACCTGACATTGTCCCCCAGCCGGATCACGGCTGCTGGTTAGAAATCCAATACTGCAAGGGTGGTATCCCAACAGCGACTCCTCATGGACTGGCGTCCATGATTCCACGTCTCCCACCTATCCTGTACATGCAGTACCGAATCCCAGTATCAAGCTAGAGTAAAGCTCCATGGGGTCTTTCCGTCCTGGCGCGGGTAACCAGCATCTTCACTGGTATTTCAATTTCACCGGGTGTGTTGTTGAGACAGTGCCCAAATCATTACGCCTTTCGTGCGGGTCGGAACTTACCCGACAAGGAATTTCGCTACCTTAGGACCGTTATAGTTACGGCCGCCGTTTACTGGGGCTTAAGTTCAGACCTTCGATTGCTCTAAGCCCTCCCCTTAACCTTCCAGCACCGGGCAGGCGTCAGCCCATATACTTCACCTTGCGGTTTTGCATAGACCTGTGTTTTTGCTAAACAGTTGCTTGGGCCAATTCTCTGCGGCCTGCTCTCGCAGGCACCCCTTCTCCCGAAGTTACGGGGCCATTTTGCCGAGTTCCTTAACAACACTTCTCCCGTCGGCCTTAGGATTCTCTCCTCATCCACCTGTGTCGGTTTACGGTACGGGCACATGAAATACGATAGCGGCTTTTCTTGACAGCCAGGGGCAAGGGCTTCGCTACTTATGTTCGCTCCCCGTCACGTCTTCGGATCGCACCGCGGATTTGCCGGCGGTACTCCTACCTCGCTTGGACCGGACTTTCCATTCCCGGCTCCCTCTTCCTGTCTGTGTCCCCACAGTTCTGATTTCATGCGGTACAGGAATCTCAACCTGTTATCCATCGACTACGTCTTTCGACCTCGCCTTAGGCCCCGACTTACCCAGAGCAGATCAGCTTTACTCTGGAAACCTTAGATATTCGGCCAAGAAGATTCTCACTTCTTTCTCGCTACTCATTCCGGCATTCTCTCTTCTTAACCGTCCACTGCTCCTTCCGGTACAGCTTCCACCGTTTAAGAATGCTCCTCTACCAATCACTACGTGATTCCACGGCTTCGGTGTCGTGTTTCAGCCCCGGACATTTTCGGCGCAGGACCTCTCGACTAGTGAGCTATTACGCACTCTTTGAATGAATGGCTGCTTCTGAGCCAACATCCTAGTTGTCTTCGAAATCCCACATCCTTTTCCACTTAACACGCACTTTGGGACCTTAGCCGGTGGTCTGGGCTCTTTCCCTTTTGACCATCCAACTTATCTCGTATGGTCTGACTCCCATGAAACATCTGTCTGGCATTCGGAGTTTGATATGCTTTGGTAAGCTTTGACGCCCCCTAGGCAATTCAGTGCTCTACCTCCAGCAGACTATCATGAGGCTAGCCCTAAAGCTATTTCGAGGAGAACCAGCTATCTCCGGGTTCGATTGGAATTTCTCCGCTATCCACACCTCATCCCCACCCTTTTCAACGGATGTGGGTTCGGTCCTCCACTGCCTCTTACGGCAGCTTCAACCTGGACATGGATAGGTCACCCGGTTTCGGGTCTGCCCCTGCTGACTTTCGCCCTATTAAGACTTGGTTTCCCTTCGGCTCCGTGCCTCTGGCACTTAACCTTGCCAGCAGTGGCAACTCGCCGGACCGTTCTACAAAAAGTACGCGGTCCTACTTTAAAATAGTTCCACAGCTTGTAAACACAGGGTTTCAGGTTCTCTTTCACTCCCCTCCCGGGGTCCTTTTCACCTTTCCTTCACAGTACTATGCGCTATCGGTCACTAAGTAGTATTTAGCCTTACGGGGTGGTCCCCGCTCATTCCCACAAGGTTTCACGTGTCTCGTGGTACTCTGGATCCTGCTGGCTGGCTCCTGATTTCGGATACGGGGCTCTCACCCTCTCCGGCAGGCTTTTCCAAAACCTTTCTCCTATCTTCTGCCAATACCGTATGCAGTCCGAACCCCGGAATGCACGCATTCCGGTTTGGGCTCTTTCGCGTTCGCTCGCCGCTACTTACGAAATCGATGTTTCTTTCTCTTCCTCCGGCTACTTAGATGTTTCAGTTCACCGGGTTCCCCCTGCATGGCTATGGATTCACCATGCAGTGACCAGGGTCTTCCTGGCCGGGTCTCCCCATTCAGATATCTGCGGATCATGGGATATTTGCTCCTCCCCGCAGCTTTTCGCAGCTTATCACGTCTTTCATCGGCTCTTAGTGCCAAGGCATCCACCCTGCGCTCTTATTATCTTAACCTTCATCGTTGTGTAGCGTCACAACAATGGGCTGCGCGGATCTTTTCTAAGATCCTGGGATCACATGATCCCTGGTTTGTTTGATTAGATGTCTTGTTGTTAATATATGATCAATTGACCTATATTATCTCTTCGTTAATATATATCTATATGCAGTTTTCAAGGTACATGTCTTATTTCCTGCTGTTTGATCAGCAGCGGCATATAAGAACTCTTTCTTATATCCAGTTGATGATCAAAGATTTATGTAAATCCGGCA
>NZ_MJIG01000007.1:0-12500 GCF_001940245.1 Anaerostipes sp. 992a | reverse complement strand
CATTGATCTCATCTGTATGTTTCAATACAAAATCCAGATACTGCTCTACCATTAATACCGTAATACCTTTCCATTGATTAATTTTCTGGATCGCGGCACCAATATCTTTAATGATCGATGGCTGGATTCCCTCGGTAGGCTCATCTAAGATCAATATTTTAGGTTCTGCTACTAAGGCTCTTGCAATTGCCAACTGCTGCTGCTGTCCACCAGATAAAGAGCCGCCTTTTCTTTTTGCGAACTGGGGAAGAATCGGAAAAAGATCGTAGATATAATCTGGAATCTTCCCTTTTCCTCCAATCGGCTGTAATCCCAATTCAATGTTTTCTTCCACGGTCATCTGTGGAAAAATATCTCTTCCCTGTGGTACATATCCAATTCCTCTTTTTACTCGCTCATATGTTGGAAGCTTTATTAAATCTTCTCCGTTCATCTGGATTTTTCCTTCTGGAGTTTTTATCAATCCCATAATACTCCGCAGCGTTGTACTTTTTCCAACACCATTTCTTCCAATGAGGCCAACGATCTTTCCTTCTGGAACCTCTAGAGACAGATTTCTTAAAATACAGCTTTCTCCATAATACGCATCAACATTGGATAATTTCAACATCCTATTCGCCTCCCCTTCCAAGATATACTGCCTGAACAGTTTCATCTGCAAGTACGCTGGTAATGTCGCCTTCCATCAAAACCTTTCCTTCATGAAGAACCGTTACCTTATCCGCAATCTGTTTTACAAAATCCATATCATGTTCAATCACGATGATGGTACAGTCCTTTTTGATTTCTTTCAGAATTTCTCCAGTTCGAAAAGTCTCCGGCTTTCCCATTCCTGCTGCTGGTTCATCCAACATAATGATTTCCGGTTTCTGAACAATCTGCATTGCAATTTCCAACCATTGTTTTTTTCCATCTGCCAATGCACCCGCTCTTGTTTCTTTTTCATCTAACAGGCCTACTTTTTCTAAAATCCGATCGATTTCATCCAGTTCTTCCTTTCCTGGTTTATGAAAAATACTATCCAGAATACCTTTATGTCCTTTTAAAGAAAGGATCATATTTTCTTCCACTGTCAAGTTGATAAATACAGAAGGCACCTGAAACTTTCGCCCTACTCCTTCATTTACAATTTTGTATTCTTTCATTCCTGTCAGCCTCATAGGCTCACGATTCTTGGGATAATACATAACGGTTCCCTGCGTTGGTTTTGTCTTTGCACATATAATGTCCAATAATGTTGTCTTTCCTGCTCCATTAGGTCCAAGGAAAAAGTGAATGCTGTTCCGCTTAACATTTGCTTTTACATCTGTTAAGGCATAAAATCCATCAAATGACACTGAGATATTGTTGATTTCTAATACATTTTCATTCTGCTTCATAATTACTTTTTTCCGCTAAGAATTAACTCCCAGCGCCCTCCCTTCTACTTTTTTCTCTTTCTTTTTGCATCTGGTACGATCTTTTACAATTCCAACCAGCCCACCTTTTAAGAATAAGATGGTAATACAGAAGATTGCTCCGATCACATATTGCCAAATCTCTACAAAACCTCCAGAACTTAGCTGGTATTCACACAGATTAATCAAAAATGCACCGATAACTGCCCCGATGATGGTTCCTCTTCCGCCAATCGCGACCCAGATGACCATTGTAATGGAATAGGAGATCGTCATCTGGCTTGGTGTAATACATCCATTAAAATTTACAAAAATCGCACCTGCGACTCCTGCAAGAATCGCAGATAACACATATACAAATGTTTTATATCGACTCACCTGGTAACCAGAAAAATACGTTCTGTTCTCCCCATCGCGAATAGCAATCAACAGCTTTCCAAATTTACATCCTACTAAAAATTTAGCCCCTGCATATACCAGGATCAGCACGATCAAAGAAACATAGAACAATATCATAAGGTTTCCGAAATTCATATTTCCTTTGATACTTCCGAATACGGATTTGATATCTGTAATTCCCACATTTCCATTTGTATAAGGAGAAAGTGCAATAAATATTGAATACACTGCCCATGTCAATGCCTGAGAAATAATAGAGAAATAAACCCCTTTTACACGATTTTTAAAGATAAAATACCCGATTAATCCAGCAACGATTCCTGGCACTACCACCACCATCAGTAAAGTGACTGGCAATGACTGAAATGGCTTCCATATCAGGGGAAGCTCTGTGAGTCCCCCGATATGCATAAAATCTGTAATTGCACCTCCTGTACTCTGAAGCTTCAGATACATGGCCATTCCATAGCCACCCAGTGCAAAATAAAGTCCATGTCCTAAACTTAGGATTCCTGTATAACCCCAGATCAGGTCCAGCCCAATCGCCACAATTGCAAATGACATACATTTTCCAATAAATAATATGGTAGAGCTGGCTGTGATCATTCCACACTGATACAGCAACGGAATCAATGCCAGAACGATTACTATTATTCCAAAACAAAGATTACTACCTTGATTTTTGATTGATTTCATAGTCTTCCTCCTGTCTTATTCATCCAAACTTCTGCTCTTGATTACAAATAATCCCTGTGGCCGTTTCTGCAAGAAAACAATTACGATCAATAATACGACCGCCTTTGCGATGGTTGATGATGTGTAATTTTCTGTAAAGATGCTTGAGAAACCGATGATTCCTGAGCCCAACACGGTACCCACCAGTTTACCTACACCACCTAATACAACCGCCATAAAGGAGTTTACAATATAACTTTGTCCGATCGTAGAATCAATAGAACCAAGTAATGCCACGGAACATCCTGCTATCCCTGCTAGTCCTGAGCCAATAGCAAACGTAATATTATCTACTTTTCTAGAATTAATACCCATACACTGAGCCATCGGTCTATTTTGCATGACCGCACGCATCTTTTTTCCAAATCCTGATCTATACATAACCATATACACACCTAAAATACAAAGCGCTACCAATAGAAGAATAAATATTCTATTGTAGGAAAATGTACATCCCCCAATGGTCAATCCCCCTCTTAAAAAGAATGGTGCTGTCACATTTACTCCCTGCGTACCAAAGATACTTCTTGCCGCCTGCTGTAAAATCAGGCTGATGCCCCATGTTGCAAGCAAACTATCGATTTCTCTTCCATATAATCTTGAAATGACCAGCTTTTCCAGAACACTCCCTAACAAAAAAGTGATTAAAAAACTTACTGGCAGAGCAATAAAATAGAATAACCATTGTACATTGGATGGAAAAATCCCAGCAAATAGATTTTGTACCACATAGGTGGTATATGCCCCGATCATAACAAACTCCCCATGGGCCATATTGATCACCCTCATTAATCCAAATGTAATTGCCAGTCCCAATGACGTTAACAGTATAATGGAGCTTAGACTCAACCCATTAAACAAAGTATTGATAAACTGTACCATACGAACACCTCAATTTCTTCTTTCCTGCTTATTCGATTGGCTGAAGATTTGCTTTTACTGCCCAATCATAAGTCTTTAAGTATGGATCTGGATCTACTGGTTTCTCTGTAGAATATGTTTCATAGATCAGACCATCTTCTTTTACAACACCAATACGAACTGTTTTGGATACATGCTGATTGTCCCCATTAATGGTAACGGTTCCTTCCGGTGCTTCAAAGGATATTTCTCCACTCTTGATTGCTTCCTTTACATCATCTACTTCAAAGCTTCCTGCTTTTTCTACGGCTGCTTTCCATAAATATACTGCATCATATGCTGCTTCTACCGGGTCAGAAGTTACTCTGTCTTCTCCATATTTTTCCTTATAAGCCTTTACAAATTTTTCATTCACTTTTGTGTCTGTTGTCTGATAATAGTTCCAGGAAACCATATGTCCTTTCAGAATGTCAGAACCGATTGTTTTTACTTCTTCTTCTGCAATGGAGAAGGACATTGTCATATAGTCCTCACTTGTATAATTCTTTTCTGACATCTGCTTAAAGAAGGATACATTACCGGTTCCATTTAATGTATTTACAATAATATCTGGATCTGCTTTTTCAATTTTTGCAATAATAGCTGCGAAATCAGTCTGATCCATATCTGCATATTCTTCTCCTACGATTTCTAATCCCAGTTCTTTTGCCTGAGCTTCGATGATCATATTCGCCGTTCTTGGGAATACATAGTCAGATCCAAGAAGAAAGACTTTTTTATAACCCTGATCCTTCAAATATTCAACCGCAGGAACAATCTGCTGGTTCGGAGCAGCTCCTGTATATACAATATTTTCAGAAGATTCCATCCCTTCATACTGAACTGGATACCAAAGAAGGTTGTTATAATCTTCAAAAATACTTTTTACTGCTTTTCTTGATGAAGAAGTCCAGCATCCAAATACCGTTGCTACTCCTTCACTATCAATTAATTTTTCTGCTTTTGTGGCAAATGTAGACGGTTCAGATGCACCATCTTCTTCCACATATTCAATTTGCTTACCTAATACCCCTCCAGATTCATTGATTTCTTCAATTGCCAATACCTCTGCATCTCTTACGGCTTCTTCACTGATTGCCATAGAACCCGTAAGGGAATGAAGCAATCCTACCTTCACGGTATCCCCATCGGAAGCCCCCTTATTTCCACATGCTGTGCTTCCTAATGCTAATATAGCTGCCATTGCCAGTGTAATTACCTTTTTAAATTTCATATTTCTCATATCTTTCTCCTTCCATACTTTCTTTTCTTAATATCTATATAGAAAAGAGGCCGTTACCATCTTTCGATAATAACGACCTCTTTGCCGTACCATTTTTATTTTTCCATGCCAAATTTAATATTTAAATAATCGATGATCAGATCGACACATTGATCACGTCCAACCCGTGCTGAATTTAATGTCATATCATAGAGCACTGGATTGGTCCAGTTCTCTCCCCTCGTATAATATTCATAATAATCTGCACGATATTTATCTGTTTTCTGAATCATGCTGTGAGCCTCTTCATCTGTAACTCCCAAAAGATTTTTGATACTCTCAACACAATCTTTTCTTGGTGCTTCGATGTAAACACTCACTACATTATCCCGTTCTCTTAAAATATGATTGGCACATTTACCAATAATAATACAGGACTGTGTATCTGCCAAGTTTTCTATAATTTCTTTTTGTATATGGTATAAATTATCATCCGAAGTAAATTGTCTTTCCGTAGGCCCCACAACATAATCCCGTTTGGATGCCTGTGTCAATTTTTTTATGAATTTATTCTTTCTCAGTCTTTCATCAACCTGGTGAAACAGATTTTTATTAATTCCACTGGCATTGGATGCTATCTTCAAAATTTTACTGTCATAACATGGAATGCCAAGTCTTTTGGAAAGTTCTTTTCCTATGTACTTGCCGCCACTGCCAAATCCTCTTGCAATTGTTATTACATAATTCATGTCCCGCCTCTCCCTTCTGTCCTTTGTTGATATAAATATGTTATCACAGGTCTGAAATAGAAAAATACAGGAAAATCCAGTTATTTTCCAATAAAAAAACAGGAAATAAACATCTGCTTTCTGTTTATTTCCTGTTTTTCTTTGCTCATTTTACTTTTCTTTTTTGAATTGACTTGGTGTAATTCCTGCATATTGCTTGAAAATCTTTGTAAAATAATCTGGTGAAGAATATCCAAGCAATTGACTGATTTCATAGGTTTTTAGGTTCTCCTCCTGTATCATTTTTTTTGCATATTCTATTTTAATAATATTCATAACCTCTTTAAAAGGCATTCCAAAGTGCTGTTTGACCATTTTCCCAAAATAGTCCTTACTTAAATTCATCTGCTCGGAAAGCTGTTCCATGGTTATATTTTCTTCCAAATTTTCCACACAAATTCTACACACTCTGACAGAAAAATCATCCTTCTTATCCAGCTCCAGTTTTTCACAAACCACCTTCATAAAATCAGAATTAATTTCTTCCTTGCTCTGTATTTCCAATAAATCTTTTAAACGCTGCAGCATTTCCGCCAAATTCTTCCTCCGTATCGGCTTTACCAAAAAATCACAGGCTCCGTATAAAATACCCTGTCTGGCATACTCAAACTCATCATAAGAACTGATCAACACCGTCAAGACTGGAATTTTATGCTCACGTATTTCTTTTAACAATGTAATCCCATCCATATCTGGCATTCGAATGTCGGTGGCCACAACATCATACTGGAAATTTTTCAATTTTTCCATTGCCTCTCTTCCATTAAATGCTGTACCGGCAATTCGGAATCCATAATCCTTCCATTCTTTCATTTTGCTATATAGGAAACACATATTTTCATCATCCTCAACAATTAATACTTTATACATTCACCCGAGCCTCCTTTTTTATCAATTCTTCTTTTATTTCTGACTCCGTTTTCTCCCATACATCTAAAAGCTTATCCAGTTTAATTCTCTGTCCTCCTCTTGTCTTTTTATACAGATGTTCTACTGTATGATACAAAAGATTACAATAGAGACTTCCTGCCGTCCCCTTCATAGCATGTAAGATGTTTTCCAATTCTTCATAATCACTGAAGAGCAATGCATTTCTGACTTTTTTAAGATTCTGTTTTTGTGTATAAAGAAACATTTCCAGCAATTTTCTATATGCTTCTTTATCATGATCCAGTGTTTCCAGTAATTCCTCTCCGTCAAATACTACATAATCACTTTCCTCCACGATCAGCTCGTGATTTAAGATATGGAGAATATTTGTAGGGCGAAGGGGTTTGGCTAGATAATAATCAATTCCAGCACTTTTGATTTTCTCCTTCATTCCATCCATTGCATCTGCGGTCAATGCGATCAGTGGAATAAAACGATATTCCGGTTTCCTGCGAATTTGTTTTGCCAGCTCATATCCACTCATATCAGGCATACGAATATCTAAAATCACCAACTCGTAGATTTCTTCATCCATCATTTTTAACGCATGCGCTCCACTATTCGCCGTATCCACACATAGTCCTTCTCTCTGAAGAATTCGTTTCTCTACACGCAAATTCATTTCATGATCGTCCACCAATAAAATCTTTTGCCCACAGAATTTATATTCTTTCTCCTCTGCCTCCTCCAATTGAATTGTCTTGTCTACAACCTGAAAATTCATAGTAAAATAGAAAAAGGATCCTTTTCCTTCTTCTGATTCCACATGTAACGTATCCTTGCCATGGTTAAATTCTTTGATAATCTTCTTTGCAATTGGCAATCCCAGCCCTGTTCCACCAAATCTTCTGGTAATCGTACTATCGCTTTGCACAAAATCCTGGAATATGACTTTTTTCCCTTCCTCACTAATTCCAATTCCATGATCCTTGACTCCAAAAAAGATAATGCAATGATGGTTCATTGTTTTTTTCAATCTGACATCCACTAAGACCTGTCCATGGCTGGAAAATTTAATGGCATTTCCTATTAAATTCATTAGAACCTGCTTCAGACGAAATGCATCCCCTAATACCATTTCTGGTATTTCTTCTGCAATTGTAATTTGCAATTTCAGCCCCTTTTTTTCTGCTGTCTGTCTCATAACAACACATACTTCTTTTATAATGGTTCTAATATTGATTTGCCGATATTCAAATACCATCTGTCCAGCCTCAATCTTAGACAGATCCAACACCTGATTGATCAAATTTAATAACCCCTCCAGAGATATTTTCATAGACTGACAATACTCTTCCTGTTCTCTGGTCATTGGGCTCTTTTCCAAAAGATATAAATATCCTATCATTGAGTTCAAAGGTGTTCGAAACTCATGGCTCATTTTGGCCAGAAATTCTGTTTTGGCCTGACTTGCCTCATTTGCCCGATCTCTCGCTATGCGCATTCTATTCTCTGCTTCTTTTCGCAGTATCAATTCCTTTTGCAGAATATTTGAAAGTTTGTTAAATTCTTCTCCCATAAACTTCATTTCATAAACACCAGATGGGGAAATTTTCAGTTCCTGAATATCGGAAGCCTCTCTGCTGTTTTTATCAGAAATAATCTGTGTATATGTACGAATCGGAGATACATATAGCCGCTCAATTAAATACATCCACAGCCCAATCAAGCATAAAGAAAGCATTTCACACATCTTTTGTATTCTTAATGCCATTTTTAATCGACTTTCTGTATTTTTTACTTCTTCATTCACACGTCGATCAATGCTATTCTGAAATGCCCCAATTGGCGTCATAATATATGATTTTACCCTTTCATAATGCTCATTATATAAAAGCTCTACCGCTTTTTGGGACAGTTCATAATCAGAAAGGTCCTGATACTGCTCTGGAAGCTCTTCCTTCATAAGACGTTGCTTGTAATGCTCCATTTTATCATTATGATTTACCACAATTTCTGTTACTTCCATTTTTAAACGCATGGCTTCTTCTTCTGTCTCAACCAATTGGTCCGAATAGCCTTTTGCTTTCCTCAACAGATTCATTTCACGTTTTGTCAAATGACATTGCTGTAGTTCTTCGATAATCTGCTCTCTGCGCTGTTCTTCATAAATCTCATTCCAATAATTATAAAAATGAGAATAATCTCCAGTAATTACATATTGTCTCACTTCATTGGTAAGATAATCAGATGTATTGCCTAATTCTTCTCCCAGTCTTGCCCACTCATATCTATTATTTTGTGCCTTAGACACTCTATTACTACAACTTCCTACGTAATAATTGGTAATTATTGTAATACCAAGAATCATAGAAAACATAAAAAATGCACTTATAATGATCATCCGATTTGTAATATTTATCTTTCTTTTCACCTTTTCTTTTCCTATTCCATAAAAAAAGCAAAGAAGCCCCATCTGTTGCCTCTTTGCTAAAAAATATATCACACTATTAAAATTTGTCAACGATCTCCGGGTTTCATCAAAGACAGCCTGTGCTCCCCGAAGGATTTTTGTTATGTAATAAAAAACGCTAAGAACCACATACCTGTAATTCCTAACGCTTCTGAGTTGCGGGAGCCGGATTTGAACCAACGACCTTCGGGTTATGAGCCCGACGAGCTACCAGACTGCTCCATCCCGCGTTATTTAAAATAAAAAGCAAAAAAGGCGCCGACCAGATTTGAACTGGTGATGAAGGTGTTGCAGACCTCTGCCTTACCACTTGGCTACGGCGCCATGATGACTCCTACGGGAATCGAACCCGTGTTACCGCCGTGAAAGGGCGATGTCTTAACCGCTTGACCAAGGAGCCATATAATATATATGCCAGCTTCTAGGCCAAAGCCTTGATGCCGAAAAAACTCCCCGAGTAGGACTCGAACCTACGACAACGCGGTTAACAGCCGCGCGCTCTACCGACTGAGCTATCGAGGATTATTGGGTATGTACCCTAAAAACTACATATAGTATATTAACACATTTTTAAATTATAATCAAGTACTTTTTTCAAACATCTACAGCCATTCTCTGGTTAAGACCTCGACCGATTAGTGACAGTCAGCTCCATGCATTGCTGCACTTCCACCCCTGCCCTATCTACCTCGTCGTCTCCAAGGGGTCTTACTTCCGAAGAATGGGAGATCTCATCTTGAGGGGGGCTTCACGCTTAGATGCCTTCAGCGTTTATCCCTTCCAGACTTGGCTACTCTGCTATGCCGTTGGCACGACAACAGATACACCAGCGGTCCGTCCATCCCGGTCCTCTCGTACTAAGGACAGCTCCTCTCAGATCTCCTGCGCCCACGCCGGATAGGGACCGAACTGTCTCACGACGTTCTGAACCCAGCTCGCGTACCGCTTTAATGGGCGAACAGCCCAACCCTTGGAACCTGCTACAGCTCCAGGATGCGATGAGCCGACATCGAGGTGCCAAACCACTCCGTCGATGTGAACTCTTGGGAGTGATAAGCCTGTTATCCCCAGGGTAGCTTTTATCCGTTGAGCGATGGCAATCCCACTTTATACCACCGGATCACTAAGTCCTACTTTCGTACCTGCTCCACCCGTCGGTGTCACAGTCAAGCTCCCTTCTGCCTTTGCACTCTGCGAATGGTTTCCGACCATTCTGAGGGAACCTTTGAGCGCCTCCGATACCCTTTCGGAGGCGACCGCCCCAGTCAAACTCCCCACCTGACATTGTCCCCCAGCCGGATCACGGCTGCTGGTTAGAAATCCAATACTGCAAGGGTGGTATCCCAACAGCGACTCCTCATGGACTGGCGTCCATGATTCCACGTCTCCCACCTATCCTGTACATGCAGTACCGAATCCCAGTATCAAGCTAGAGTAAAGCTCCATGGGGTCTTTCCGTCCTGGCGCGGGTAACCAGCATCTTCACTGGTATTTCAATTTCACCGGGTGTGTTGTTGAGACAGTGCCCAAATCATTACGCCTTTCGTGCGGGTCGGAACTTACCCGACAAGGAATTTCGCTACCTTAGGACCGTTATAGTTACGGCCGCCGTTTACTGGGGCTTAAGTTCAGACCTTCGATTGCTCTAAGCCCTCCCCTTAACCTTCCAGCACCGGGCAGGCGTCAGCCCATATACTTCACCTTGCGGTTTTGCATAGACCTGTGTTTTTGCTAAACAGTTGCTTGGGCCAATTCTCTGCGGCCTGCTCTCGCAGGCACCCCTTCTCCCGAAGTTACGGGGCCATTTTGCCGAGTTCCTTAACAACACTTCTCCCGTCGGCCTTAGGATTCTCTCCTCATCCACCTGTGTCGGTTTACGGTACGGGCACATGAAATACGATAGCGGCTTTTCTTGACAGCCAGGGGCAAGGGCTTCGCTACTTATGTTCGCTCCCCGTCACGTCTTCGGATCGCACCGCGGATTTGCCATCGGTACTCCTACCTCGCTTGGACCGGACTTTCCATTCCCGGCTCCCTCTTCCTGTCTGTGTCCCCACAGTTCTGATTTCATGCGGTACAGGAATCTCAACCTGTTATCCATCGACTACGTCTTTCGACCTCGCCTTAGGCCCCGACTTACCCAGAGCAGATCAGCTTTACTCTGGAAACCTTAGATATTCGGCCAAGAAGATTCTCACTTCTTTCTCGCTACTCATTCCGGCATTCTCTCTTCTTAACCGTCCACTGCTCCTTCCGGTACAGCTTCCACCGTTTAAGAATGCTCCTCTACCAATCACTACGTGATTCCACGGCTTCGGTGTCGTGTTTCAGCCCCGGACATTTTCGGCGCAGGACCTCTCGACTAGTGAGCTATTACGCACTCTTTGAATGAATGGCTGCTTCTGAGCCAACATCCTAGTTGTCTTCGAAATCCCACATCCTTTTCCACTTAACACGCACTTTGGGACCTTAGCCGGTGGTCTGGGCTCTTTCCCTTTTGACCATCCAACTTATCTCGTATGGTCTGACTCCCATGAAACATCTGTCTGGCATTCGGAGTTTGATATGCTTTGGTAAGCTTTGACGCCCCCTAGGCAATTCAGTGCTCTACCTCCAGCAGACTATCATGAGGCTAGCCCTAAAGCTATTTCGAGGAGAACCAGCTATCTCCGGGTTCGATTGGAATTTCTCCGCTATCCACACCTCATCCCCACCCTTTTCAACGGATGTGGGTTCGGTCCTCCACTGCCTCTTACGGCAGCTTCAACCTGGACATGGATAGGTCACCCGGTTTCGGGTCTGCCCCTGCTGACTTTCGCCCTATTAAGACTTGGTTTCCCTTCGGCTCCGTGCCTCTGGCACTTAACCTTGCCAGCAGTGGCAACTCGCCGGACCGTTCTACAAAAAGTACGCGGTCCTACTTTAAAATAGTTCCACAGCTTGTAAACACAGGGTTTCAGGTTCTCTTTCACTCCCCTCCCGGGGTCCTTTTCACCTTTCCTTCACAGTACTATGCGCTATCGGTCACTAAGTAGTATTTAGCCTTACGGGGTGGTCCCCGCTCATTCCCACAAGGTTTCACGTGTCTCGTGGTACTCTGGATCCTGCTGGCTGGCTCCTGATTTCGGATACGGGGCTCTCACCCTCTCCGGCAGGCTTTTCCAAAACCTTTCTCCTATCTTCTGCCAATACCGTATGCAGTCCGAACCCCGGAATGCACGCATTCCGGTTTGGGCTCTTTCGCGTTCGCTCGCCGCTACTTACGAAATCGATGTTTCTTTCTCTTCCTCCGGCTACTTAGATGTTTCAGTTCACCGGGTTCCCCCTGCATGGCTATGGATTCACCATGCAGTGACCAGGGTCTTCCTGGCCGGGTCTCCCCATTCAGATATCTGCGGATCATGGGATATTTGCTCCTCCCCGCAGCTTTTCGCAGCTTATCACGTCTTTCATCGGCTCTTAGTGCCAAGGCATCCACCCTGCGCTCTTATTATCTTAACCTTCATCGTTGTGTAGCGTCACAACAATGGGCTGCGCGGATCTTTTCTAAGATCCTGGGATCTTCCGATCCCTCGTTTGTTTGATTAGATGTCTTGTTGTTAGTATAGATTCATTGACCTATATTATCTCTTCGTTAATATATATCTATATGCAGTTTTCAAGGTACATGTGTTATTCTCTGCTGTTTGATCAGCAGCGGCATATAAGAACTCTTT
>NZ_MJIG01000006.1:0-45000 GCF_001940245.1 Anaerostipes sp. 992a | reverse complement strand
CTTACTGAAAATCTCCAGTGTATAATTTCCCTCTGTTTCATCCACATCATGTTCGCGGACAATGGCAAAGTGATTCTCATCATAAGCAATGCTCTTGATTGTAGCATTGACCTTAATCTCCTTCTTTAAAGAAGGCTTGCTTCCAATCTGATAAATGGAGATTCGGTCATCTCCAAACGCACAGATCGTATGTTTTCCAAGAAATGTGACTGTCGGCACAATGGTATCCTCATAATCAAATCCACCCAATATATTTTCTGTCTTGGCACCATCCTCACTAAAATCATAGAAAGTCAGCCGATTCTTCGTCGTCACTCCATCTACAATAAAATAGCTGGCACACAAAATGGTGCCATCCGGTGATAAGGTAATATCCAATGGATATCCATTCTTGTCAATGCTGGTCTGAATACTCACCAGCTTCTCTCCAGACAACTTATACATCTCGATATAATTGGTACTTTGGGAAGAAAGTGCCACTGCAACGACTCCCTGCTCTGCAACTTCTGCATCGGTAATAGAATATGCCGTTTGAAAAGAATACTTCTTTCCCTTTGCATTAAATACATACACCTGGCTGCCATTCTTGTCCATGATCATAACATACTCTCCACAAACCTTAACCACAGGATTTTTTACTGAATACTTTTTTGACCAGATCTTCTTCCCACTGCTGTTATAATAGGCCACCTGATTCTCATTGTATTTTACAATTCCATCCTTGTAAACCTCCATATTCTTCTTAGTGCTCCCCTCGTCTGACACCGTCACAACTTTAGAATATGTCTGAAACTCTCTATACTGATAAGCCCATAATGCAGAAAGCAGAACTACTATCATCACTGCAGCCAGTAAAATCCTGTATCTAAAATACAGCTTCTTACGTCTGCTGGCACGCTCTATTTTCTCTGCGCTGTTTACATAAATTGAAAATTCTTCCATCTGTATTCCCCTTTAGCATTGGTACATTCATAATCCATTTACTTCATTAAGTGACCCTATTATAACACAACGCTTCTATTTTATCACTGGAATTTTCAATTCCTGTCCTGGATATATGGAATCCCCTGCCTGCAAATTATTTTCCTCCATAAGCTGTTCCACATAATCTTTGGAACCCAAAACAGCCTTGCTGATCTTCGTTAAAGTATCCCCTCTTTGTACCGTATATATATCTTTTCCAGTCATGGCTTCGGTCTTTTCTCCGTCCGTACCACTTTCCTCTTCTGCCGCGGTATCAGAGGTAAATACCGCCGATACAGACTCATTTTCCTTCTCTGTCCGTTTTCCAACCTGTCGGAGCCTGTTGGAAATGACAGCAACTGTTTGATCAGAGATCATATCTCCTCCAAATAGAAGATAGGTGGCCGATGCACCCATAAAAAACATAAGGAACGCTGCAGCAACGGCCTTTCCCAATACCTGCCCGGCCCCTCTGCGCTTTTGGGACAGCTTTTTCCGCGACTGCCGCACAATTCTTTCATCCCGCTTCTGCTCAAGCATCCTTTCATAAGATGCTGCTGCTTTATTTTCCTCCCGCTTATCAATCAGATATTCCTGCATTTCCTTATTCTTAACATAATAAATATAATATCCATTTTGCCGCAGTAGATCCTGCCCCCGATACGCATACATGGCCTCCTCTTCCTCCAGAGGATCTCTCACATATAAAATCTTCCCATCTCCAGGAAAATTCTCAAAATGGGTTTTCTTGATCTTGTCATTTAACCGGACGGACATTCCCATCCTGCACAAATACCACCCCACTACCTGGGCCTGTCCAAAATACTGCTCTTTCGTATCATAGATCTTCTTCCACACTTCATCATCAAATACCGTTTCATCCAGATCCAGCTCTATATTCTGGGCCTCCATGGCCCCTTTGACAAATACATAAGTAAAGCTGTCCTCCCTCTGGATCTCCCCAAATAAAATGGCTCCCCGTACATAAGTCCTACTGTCTTTTGTAATTGCAGATAAATATGTCATTACATAATCTTCTATATAAATTTTAGTCAGTCCTGCTGCTTCACCAATCTGACGAAAGTTTTTTGGCAATTTCACTGATTTTCCACCCCTTTTCTATTCTTATGAGGAGCATATCATAATCCTTTTGGAGCCTTTGCCAAATTCCGTCGAGGAACTTATAAATTTTATCTGATTTTTACGACATTTTTTCTGTTTAAAATTTCCTCTTACGTAAATACTAATGACGTATCAATGATTTGTGGAGGTATTCTAATGAAAAAGACCCTATACTTTCATCCGGATCAGGCATCCGCTTTAAATGATTTTTCCCAACAGCTGCTCCGTTTTATAAAAAAAACAAAAAAAGACAGCCAAACCTTAGTCCTGGTCTGTATCGGTACAGACCGGGCTACCGGTGACTGTCTTGGTCCTCTGGTAGGACACTATCTAGAACAACAGCTGTCCTCCCGGCTTCCTTTTATTTTTGGTAATCTTTCTCATCCCGTTCATGCCGCTAATTTAACGGAAACCCTGACCAATATTCAGGATGGGATTCCCTCTCCTTATATTATCGTTATCGATGCCTGCCTCGGCACCCCCGGACATGTGGGATATGTGACCCTGTCCAATCATGCCCTTCATCCGGGAAAAGGTGTGAACAAATCCCTGCCTTCCTTCGGCCAGATTGCCATTACCGGCATTGTAGACTGTTTTGGAGAAGAAAACTATTCCATCATCCAGAGCACACGCCTTCACCAGGTGGTCCATCTGGCAACTTTTATTGCAAACGGGATTGAAAAGGTTTTTTCTATTTAAAGATCAAGCTTCATATCTCCATCCTTAATCAGACCTTTTCTTCTCATAAATTCTGCGATCACATAGGTTAAAATGGCTGGTGCGATCACATGCATCACTATGATTTCGATAAGTACAACCTTGGATGCCAGTCCTTCTCCAACCATGGTCTGATAGCCCATGATCTGTCCAACCAGACCCGCTGTTCCCATTCCAGATCCAATGGCATTGTTGGTCATCTTTAATACAATCGTAGAAACTGGTCCCAAAATGGCGCTGGCCAATGTAGGCGGAACCCAGATCAGTGGTTTTCTCACAATATTGGGAACCTGAAGCATGGATGTACCAATTCCCTGAGCCACAAGTCCTCCAAACTTATTCTCTTTAAAGCTTGCTACTGCAAATCCTACCATCTGTGTGCTACAGCCTACGGCAGCTGCTCCTGCTGCAATTCCGGATAAATTTAATACTACACCTAAAGCTGCAGAACTGATCGGCAAAGTTAAGATCATCCCCATCAATACGGACACAATGATTCCCATTAAAAATGGCTGCTGCTCCGTTCCCCATTGAATCATGGCACCTAACTGGGCCATAAACTGTGAAATCGGAGGTCCTACGAACAAGCCTACCATGCCGCCCAGTAAAATGGTTACCATAGGAGTAACCAAAATATCCAGCTTGGTCTTTCCAGATACCAGATGTCCCAGCTCAATCCCTACATAAGCTGCAATAAATGCTCCCAGCGGTTCACCTGCTCCTGTCAGATGCAGAGCTCCTTCCACAATCACCTCACCAGCCAAAAGCTTACTGGCAAATGCTCCGATCATACCTGCACTGGCTGCAGATACCGTGACCAATGGAGATTCTCCATATTTATGTGCCACGCCCACACCAATTCCAGCTCCTGTAAGCACTTTTGCCACAGATGACATCATGACCAGATAATTTCCAGTCTCGCCTCCTACAATCGTTCCAATCTGACTGATGATGGTGCCCACGATCAGCGTGGCAAAAAGCCCCATCGCCATTCCGGATAATCCATCAATAAATACCCGATTTAACCATTTCTTTATCATTTATCTTCCTCCACTAAAAATCCTTTTTCTCTTAATGCATGTTCGATTCTCTGCAGTGTCTCCTCACTTTCTGCTTCAACCGTATGGATATGATTTCCGTTGGTCAATGCAAACAGCGGCTCCGTCTTCTGCTCTTCAATCTTCCTAATAAATTCATCCGCATCTCTTCGATTCTGGATGATCAGATCCGCAGTAATACTGCCATATACGTTATGCGTTACCGATACATCCAGCATCCTTCCACCATTATCTACAATGGCATATAGTTCATCGCAGATCTGATCTCTGTTATGCGCCACCTCAAATACTCTCTTTACTTTGCTCTTATCCTCTTTATATAGAAGATAGCCCCTGGTAGTGCTGATAATATTCTTATCAGAAGCCCTAAGAAGTGCCATATCCTGTACGATCACTTGTCTGCTCACTCCCATTTTCCTAGCCAGCACTGCTCCTGGCATCGGTTTGGCTGATATCTCAAGCTCCTTTATCAGCTGCCTTCTCCTTTCCTCTCCTGTCATATCTATTGCCTTTCTTTTGTCTTGTCTGTTAACATGTCACCTCATTATATCACAGATTCCTTTCTTTACAACCGTCCAAAAAGCAGATATACTGAAATTAAAGAATAAAATGATGAGAATCATGAATGGTGGAAAGAGAGGACTCCTTATGTTCCGAATGTGGGGTAAACTATTTAAGCAGAATCGCCTTATAAAGGATACTGTCATCACATATGAAGATACAACTATGACACGAACGCAAAAAGTATATGCTTCTTTGGAAGATATCTGTTATGAATTTGATTTAGAAAAGCCGATGTGGTTAGAATCTACGAAAATGGATTTTCTTTACCACAGCAAAACCAGATTTACCAGTGATAACTTTATCGAATCCATTGATTTCGATTACCTTGAAATACAGATAATTGAAGAAGATTAACCACAATCATAGTATAATTGAAATCTCTCTTTTTCTATAATATTACATGAATACGCCTTGAGGCCAACAAAACTTATAGAAAAGAGGGATATTTTTTTGTTCACAAAGGATAAAGACAAAGATGAATTATTGCGTATCCGGAAAATCGAAACTGCCTACCGCAAATACGGTAAAATTCTGGTCGCAGAAGTACAAAAACACTATTTTAAAAATCAACAGATTGCAGAAGACATTGTTCAGACCACTTTTGAACGCGTCATCAAATACGGACATGACTTTGCCACTTACGACGATAAGGTAGCCTTCCGCTTCCTTTACTCCATCATGAAACATGAAGCTTACAAATTGAAAAAGAAGGAACAGAAGCTCTCCCAGATAGCTGATGTTGATCAGATCATGAACGATCTATCCTTACCTCCAATTGAATCCTCCACTAATCCAGAGTTCTTATACTTAGAAAGAACGATCGTTCGCGAGGCAATGAAACAACTACCAGATGACTATGCATCCATACTATATCTGCACTACTACCATGGATATAAATTTCGTGAAATTGGTGATTTTCTTGGTATTTCAGAAAATACAGCCATTCAAAAATGCTATTACATCCGCAAAAAGCTAAAGCAGATACTCATAAAGGAGGGATTTCATGATGAAGCAGACAGATAACTTTGAGGATAAGATTTTAGATGACCTGTTAACGGATTCTATGGATGAGCTATACGACTTGGATGAAATCTCCTTTGACGATGCAGTGGAACCATCGAAATCGTTCACAGACTCTATGGATGCCATGTTCCAGTCTGAATACAAGAAGCTGTCTCGAAGACGCCGTCGCCGAACACTTCCAAAAATTGCTGCTGCCGTTGCTCTGTTCTTTCTCATCGGCATGATTTCCATCAGCCGTGTCACCGCATGGAAGGAACCGATCTATAATTTCTTCTTTAAGCCGAGTCAGGATGGAGAGAAGTCAAAGGTAAAGATTACAGAGCTGGAAGAAGAGGATGAGTTCCAGAAATATCTGCCGGATTATGTGCCGGAGGGATTTGAGTTGGTGGATAGTGAGTATGATGAAAATTTAGAACAAAAACTTTTTGTTTATAAAAATAATAAATTATTTTTCAATATCACAATATTAAAAGATGACTTTGATCAATATATGGATACTCAGAATTATAAAAAAATTAAATATTTGAATAGGACATACTATATAAATATGAATCACGACTTTTTATGGTATTACAACAATTATATTTTTACATTTACCAGTAACCTTGAAAAACATGAATGCTATAAAATCGTTCAATCTATTAATTAATTTATAATATTTTTATTTCCCAATGAATTTAATTAGTAGAGAACAAAAGGGAGAAAAAAATGAAAAGAAAGTATTTAAAAAGATGTCTCTGTCTCTTACTAACATTTGTATTATTATTTAGTGTAACAGTATCTGCCGACGATACAACTCCAGAAGATTTTGAAGATGATAACACAACAACTACTATTGACTTTTCAGAACCAAGCGATACTACTATAGATGATACTGTATGGACAAGAGAATATGACGACGGAACAGAAGAAATAGTAACATATGAAGATTTAAATCCAAGCCCTTACTTACGATGGAATGCCATTTCTACAGTTGGTATGAGTTTGGACTTTAAGACAGGCGGAAAGGCGGTTTTTGCTACCACTGTAACTACTCGAAGTACTTCATATTCCATGAAAATAGTCACTAAACTGCAAAGCTATCGCAGTGGTACTTGGAAAACACTTTATACAAAAACAAAAACTTCTAGCAGTACTGGTGCTATGAACTCTGGTTCCTATTACGTAACCAAGGGCTACAAGTATCGTACCCGCAACACCATTACTATTTACAATTCCAGTGGTAAGGTAATCGAAACAGATACGTTAAACTGTACCAGAACTTATAACTAATCCATTTGGATTACAAACAATGATGTAACTATTCAATTAATCACAATAATTTTGTTCTCTAACCAAAAGCTGTGGTCTTTCATGACTGCAGCTTTTCTTATGGAAGGCGTAGAATCGATTCTTTTTATGCAAAAAACCTTTGAAAAATTTTTTAAAATTTTTTCTAATATTCTTCTCTTATCATGGATTTATTATATGAAGAGAAAAAAGACAAAAGAATTCTGTATACATTTTCTTTCATGGGTTTTATCCATACACAAACATATATACCAACTAAATCACCAAATAACAAACCATGGATAAAATATTTGAAAAACAACAATAAAGCCGACAATTGATAGGAGTTCAGGGTCTTTTGATTGTTCATTTTTGAATTTGAAGGAGCATGTTGTGCTTTTCAAGTTGGATACGGATGCAACATCTTGATAAAAGAAATAAATGATGATTTCAAGACTATCCAATTGCAGATTTATCTGACTTTGAGAGGTTACAGAACGATCTTTTACATGTATTTCTCTTCACTTTTTTCGGAGCCGCAACGAAACATTCAATTCCAGTAATAAAAGGCTTGCGAATTACTATATGTATTAATATCGTACAGGGAAGCAGTCACTCGTCCTCATACCGCGGGTGGCTGTTTTCTATTATCCAATCGGTAATACAAAAGGAAGCACCGATGAACAGTGCTTCCTTAACCTTTACATTCTCTATTGTGTTGTACTGCCAAATCCTCCATTGCGAACGGCATCTGCTTCATCATCCAGAGTAATTCCATATTCTACAAAAATCCCCTGCATCATCCCCATACCGGCATCAATGGAAACCACTTTTCCTTCATTCGAATCATTGGTCAGCTTTACAAAAATATGACCTTCATTGTCAGAATCATAATAATCACTATCGATAATCCCTACTGTATTATTCAACTGGAGTCGATATTTAAATCCCAGTCCGCTTCTTGGATAACACTTTAACACCCAGTTATCTTCCATCCACACCCGGATACCGGTTGGAATCTTAATAGTCTCACCTGGTTTCAGTTTGAAACTCAACGGACTAAAGAAATCATAGCCTGCTGAGCCTTTGGTTGCTCTCTTTGGCAGCTCGATAAATTCATACACTCGTCTGACTTCTTCTTCGAAAGAAGTGCCAAAACAATCGGTCCATCCTTCATAAAACTGCTCAAAGCTTACTTTATGAAACTGTGCAATTCTCTTCATCTGTTATTTCCTCTTCTTCTGTCCTTCTATTTTTCTTACAGGCCTTTCGCTGGTGATTTTGCCTGTTTTCCCTCTTCTGGCTCTTTTACAGTCATATTTTATCAGACCTTTGATATTTATTCAACGTTAATCTTACCAAGATTGTTGAGATTGCCAAAGGTAAATCCTTCGTTTTCCAAATTGGTCAATACGGTATCCAATGCTTCAGCATTAGAGCTGGATACATTGTGCATAAGTGGAATGGCACCATTGTGATAATACTTTTTAAAATGGTCAATGACGTAGTCCGCTCCCGGCTGCTTATTCACATCATAATCCATATATGCCATACTCCAGAAAATCGTCTTATAGCCAAGATCTTTACAAATCTGAAGGGTCCGTTCACTGTATTCTCCCATAGGCGGACGAACAAAGCGGTCCATCTCATATCCTGTCGCTTCTTTGCAATAATCCGCACAGGTAATCAGCTCCTCCTTAATGTCCCGCTGCGAAAGCTCGGGCATGCTCTGATGCTTGACTGTGTGATTTCCTACCAGATGCCCCTCTTTCTTCATACGCTTTACCAAATCCACATTATCCCTGATATAAGTCTGGGTCACAAAAAACATGGCACAGGCCTTATGTTTTTTTAACGTATCCAGAATTGATTCCGTATATCCATTTTCATATCCACAATCAAAGGTCAGATAGATCACCTTCTTTTTCTTGTTTTTGGTATCCACGTAATAAGCATCGTATTTTGACAGATTGATTTCCTGCTGTGCCTGTGATTGCTCATGATTCTCCATGCGTTTGAGCCACCAGGACTGCTTCTGATTGGATAGTGTTGATAAATCTACAGAATCATTGGCTGTTGCCGGTACCTTTTCCGTCGTCTTCTCCTCCTGCAAAGAGGTTTCTTCCTGCTGCACTTCCATCTCTTTTGTATGCCCGCACCCAGTCAGACAGATTGCCAGTACCATGATCAGCCAGGTTCTTTTTTTCATTAAAATTCCCACCATTCCTTCAAGATCTGTCCAAACACCTCTATTTCCTCCTGAGACAGCTTTTCCTCTCTGGACACCGCTGCCTCTTCTTCCATCCTTCTTCTCTGACGCATCGGCTTTCCTACTGCCGCCTTCTTCTTATTTATCATTCCCTTTTCGATGGATAACAACAGATTCGTTCTGACAAGAGGGACGGCGGCTTTCGAATCAATCAAAAGCTCCATGATGAAAAATACCATCATCAGGTTCATTCCTGTTCCAAAGATCCAGTCTTCTTTTCCCTGACACGCTGCCAGTCCTATGATCAAAGCACATACCAATGGAATTTTACAAAACACTCTGCTTTTTAATCCACAAATGCGGTCCATTTCCATGTATTTATCCACAAAGTTTTCCGGGTTTTCCACCCGAAAGTTTAACTGCCCATATCCATCAAATCTTTTTTTCAATGACTTTAGCCACCTGGTATGTACTCTCTCCATCTGTTCTGACTCGCCAATCAGCCTGTTATAATGTATGAGAATACCTATCTTTGACAGAACTCCGATCAACACTGCTGCTTCCAGGGCAAATGCCCAAAATGACTGTTCCATGATTTTCTGTAACATAAAAAAACTCCCTTCTTTATTACATAACGCTTCCAATGCGTCTTAGAAATTTCTCTGGCCTGAGATACTTTCATTATAAAAAGAAGAGAGTTGTTTCTCATTAAAATTCGTTCGTCAAATGTGGATTATAATTTTGCAAACATCGCCTTTAACAGTCGAACTGTGTGTATAATTGCCTGTTCTTCAAATTCATTGTAATTCATTGTCGCACTGTGATCTGCCTTATCAGAAATAGCACGGATGACTACAAAAGGAATCTGATTCAAATATGCCACCTGGGCCATCGCCGCTCCTTCCATCTCGGCACAGTATCCTTGAAACTGCTGAATCAGATCATTTTTCTTCTCATCAGAGCTGATAAACTGATCACCGCTCAATACCCGTCCTACATATACGGAAATCTCCGGATTGACCTCTTCACATGCCTCCTTCGCCTTGGCGATCAAGTTCTGGTCACCATAGAAAACAGACTGCTCCATCTGCGGAATCACTCCCAGATCATATCCAAATCCGGTAGCATCCATATCATGTTGCAGCGTATCCGAAGATATGACAATGTCTCCAATATTGATCGGACCATAAAGTCCACCTGCCACACCGGTGTTGATCAGTGCATCCACGCCATAGATGCTTGCCAGAATCTGTGTACAGGCCGCCATATTCACCTTGCCGATGCCACTTTTTACAACCACGGCTTTCTTTCCCCATAAGCTTCCGTTATAAAAATCCATACCGGCCATTGTCTTTTTTTCGCTATCTGTCATCTGCCCGATCAGCTGCTCTACCTCTTCAGGCATCGCACCGATAATTCCAATATATTCCATACATTTCCTCCTGTGTTTTATCACTCATATTTAACCTTCTTCAGTATAGCATAGGAAGCGAAAAGCTTCCAGCTGGTGATAAAAAATCATGAAATCCCCAATTCGCTGTTTTTATTTCTAAAATCTATGCTATAATGTCCGTTGAAGCAGGATTCATAAAAGAACCTTTTTGCTTCACACCAAATGATTGTATACAAGAAAGGACGATTCTCTATGATTTATAAGACAAAAGGGACCTGTGCCCGTTCTATTGAATTTGAAGTAGAAGACGGAATTTTAAAAGATATTACATTTATTGGCGGATGCCAGGGAAATACGCAGGGAGTAGCTGCACTGGCAAAAGGACTTCCAGTCAATGAAGTAATCGACAAGCTTTCCGGCATTCAATGTGGTTTTCGCGGTACCTCCTGCCCTGATCAGCTGGCACTTGCATTAAAACGCTATCAGGAAGAGCATTAGGAGGTAGTTATGAAACGAATTATTTTAACCGGTGGCGGTACTGCCGGACACGTAACCCCTAATATGGCTCTTGTACCTGCACTGCAGAAAAAAGGCTTCGATATTCGTTATATCGGCTCTTACGAAGGAATGGAGCGCAAGCTGATCGAAGATATCAACATTCCTTATTATGGGATTTCTTCTGGTAAGCTGCGCCGCTACTTTGATCTTAAAAACTTTTCCGATCCATTTAAAGTGATGAAGGGATATTTTGAAGCCAGAGCTTTCATGCGTAAATTAAAACCAGACATCGTCTTTTCCAAAGGCGGTTTTGTTACAGTTCCTGTCGTTTTAGCTGCAAAACATAAAGGCATTCCTGTCATTATCCATGAATCCGATATGACTCCAGGTCTGGCTAACAAGCTAAGCCTTCCAAGTGCTTCTAAAGTCTGCTGTAACTTCCCGGAAACCTTAAAGCACCTTCCAGAAGGAAAGGCTGTTCTCACCGGATCTCCAATCCGTGAAGAGTTGTTCCAGGGAGATAAAGAAAAGGGATTACAGTTCTGTGGGTTTGACCATACAAAACCAGTTCTTCTGATCATGGGCGGAAGCTTAGGCTCTGTAGCCATCAACAATGCAGTCAGAGGAGAACTGGATACTTTATTAAAAAAATTCCAAATTGTTCATTTATGTGGAAATGGCAATCTGGACAAATCCTTAGAGGGCACTTCTGGCTATGTACAGTTTGAATACATTAAAGATGAGCTGAGGGACTTATTTGCATGTGCGGATCTTATGATTTCCCGTGCTGGTGCCAATGCCATCTGCGAGATTCTGGCCTTAAGAAAACCAAATATCTTAATTCCTCTTTCCGCACAGGCAAGTCGTGGAGACCAGATCTTAAATGCTGCTTCCTTCGAAAAGCAGGGCTACAGCTTTGTGCTTCAGGAAGAAGATGTTACGGAAGAAAGCCTGTTAAATGCAGTAAATACTGTATATGAAAAACGAGCAGATTATGTACACGCAATGGAACAAAGCAAACTGGCTGATCCGATTGCAACTATTATGGGATTGATCGACGAATTAGTAAAATAAATATGGAGGTAATAATGAAATGGAAACAATTATCAACAATATGATTACCAGAAGAAGTATTCGTAAATATAAATCTGATATGATTCCAAAAGAAACACTGGATACCATTCTGAAAGCTGGTACTTATGCTGCTACTGGAATGGGAAAGCAGTCTCCAATTATTATTGCGGTAACCAATAAAGAACTTCGAGATAAACTTTCTGCCATGAATGCCAAAATCATGGGAACCGATTCTGATCCATTTTATGGAGCACCTGTGGTACTCATCGTTTTAGCGAACAAAGAACGCCCAACTTATACCTATGATGGAAGTCTTGTCATGGGCAATCTTATGAACGCAGCCCATGCTTGTGGCATTGGAAGCTGCTGGATTCACCGTGCAAAAGAAGAATTTGAATCCGAAGAAGGAAAAGAACTCCTAAAATCCCTGGGTATTGAAGGTGATTATGAAGGAATCGGACATTGTGTCTTAGGATATATAGACGGAGAAGAACCAGAAGCTGCTCCTAGAAAAGATTCCTATGTTTTTTATGTAGAATAAGGGTGCCAGAACGTAAGAACAACCTGATGTCTGAATCTATCCAGACATCAGGTTGTTCTAATATTCCGCATATATCCTTTCGAAGAGAGAAACCTTACTTCCGATCAAAGAATGGTGATTTTCCACTGATGGACACTGGAATTCCCATGACTACCTGTGCTTTTCCCTCAAACAGATCCATCGCAATGGCTGCTTTTCCAATGGAATACATCACACGGGTATCTGCCCGCAAATCTGCCCCTACAGATACTGCTGATCCAATGGCAATCCCAAGATCCATACTGTCAAAGACACAAGTTCCTCCTGCTTTACTGCATCCCTCACAGCTTCCAAAATGGCAATAACCACATCCCTCTCCCAAACCACGTTTTCCTTCTTTCACACCAATCAATACCAGTGCCTGAGCTTGAAGAAGATTTCCTGCATCCCGGACATAAAAAGCAATGTTCTGCTGCTCTCCCATCTCCTTAAGCTTTGCAGCCAGCTGATCCTTTTCTTCCCCTGATAAAACCATGGTCTCAATGTAATCGATTCCTCTGGCCTTTGGTGCTGTTCTGGCTGCTGCACACATGTGCATTCCAATCTCCACTGCTGCTTTTGCTTCTATTTCTGCACTTTTGTAAATCATTTGACTTCCTCCTGTTCTCCAATGTTTTGTAGCTGTGACATAACCTCCAGAAATGTCTCCATTTTTTCTTCCCCTATCTCCTCATATACTCTTGTTTGTGCCCTTTGCCAGCCTTCCTGTGCCTGCTCCAATGCATCCTTTCCCTGCTGGGTCAAATGCCACTGACTGTTTCGTTTTCCCTTAAGTGAAGCATCCATGATCATCCCTTCTGCCGCAAGCCTAGACAGATTTCTCGCAAGAGTTGACCTTTCCAGATGTACCTCATTGGCAATCTGGCTGGTACTGCACCCAGGATTCTTTGTAATCTTCTCCATCAACTGATACTGGGAAATAGTCAATCCATTGGCTTCCAGAGCCTGATTATACAAAGCTGTAAGGGCCTGACTGCTTCTCCTGAGTCTGATACAAATACAAGGCAGATCTTTTGGTTTCATGCTTACCTCCTTTTGTTGTATATACACCATTTTAAATTATTTTTTCACATCTGTCAATTCAAATGAATACTGCTTTCATAGCCTTCCTATCCGCCGCAATGCGATCCTCACGCAGTGTTTTTATGGAATAGAAAAAGAAATATCCTATTCCATAAAAAAGGAGCCTCGCCCCAAAAGTAACATCCATCCAATCTCACTTTTTATGCGAAACTCCTATTTTTATAATCCTATATATTCTAGCAGATTTCTGCTCCTGGAGGCATATCCTTCTCTGGTCCAACGATGGCTAATTCACCCTTTTCGTTTTCTGCACAAAGAATCATTCCTTCAGATAATACTCCTGCTAACTTGGCTGGTTTTAAGTTGACAAGCACCATTACCTTCTTGCCTACCATCTCTTCTGGTGTATAATGTGCCTTAATTCCAGATACGATCTGTTTTACCTGAGATCCAATCTTTACCTGAGAGCAAAGAAGCTTTTTGGATTTCTTCACTTCTTCACAAGCAATGATCTCTCCAACCTGGAACTGCATCTTCATAAAGTCATCGAAGGTAACCTCTGGTTTTGGTTCTATGTCGATGAATGGGCCTTCTGCCTCTAACTTCTGTTTCTTCTGAAGCTCTTCTACTTCCTTCATCACTTCTTTTACATCCAGACGTGCGAATAAGATTTCTGGTTTTTCTGTTACCTTTGTTCCATTCACATAGGAGCCAAATGTATCCAGTTCTTCAAATGTCTTCTTCTTTGCATTTAACTGAGCCAGAATCTTTTCGGTTGTCTCTGGCATAAATGGTTCTAACAGTGCTGCACCTGTGCAGATTCCTTCTACCAGGTTATAAAGAACAGTTGCCAGACGATCCTTCTTGCTTTCGTCCTTTGCCAGAGCCCAAGGCATTGTCTCATCGATATATTTATTGCATCGTTTAAATAACGTAAAGATTTCTGTCATCGCATCTGCAACTCTTAAATCTGCCATCTTTTTCACTACTTTGGCTTTTGTACCAGTTACGACTGCTTTTAAGTCTGCATCTACCTCTTCTTCCACACCTTTATCTTCTACGATTCCATCAAAATATTTATTAGACATGGAAATAGTACGATTTACCAGATTTCCAAGTGTATTGGCAAGATCAGAGTTCATACGCTCTACCATTAATTCCCAGGAAATCACTCCATCATTTTCAAATGGCATCTCATGAAGTACGAAGTAACGTACAGCATCTACACCAAAGAAATCAACCAAATCATCTGCGTATAATACATTACCTTTGGATTTGCTCATCTTGCCATCTCCCTGTAACAACCATGGATGTCCAAATACCTGTTTTGGAAGAGGCAGATCCAATGCCATTAAGATAATTGGCCAGTAGATGGTATGGAAACGGATAATATCTTTTCCGATCAGATGCAAGTCTGCCGGCCAGAACTTGTTAAACTGTTCAGATCCGTCTTCATGATCAGCATCATATCCAATACCAGTAATATAGTTGGTCAACGCATCCAGCCATACATATACGATATGTCCTTCATCAAAATCAACAGGAATTCCCCATTTGAAAGAAGTTCTGGATACACATAAATCCTGCAGTCCTGGAAGCAGGAAGTTATTCATCATCTCGTTCTTACGGGATTCTGGCTGAATGAATTCCGGATGGGTATTAATGTGTTCGATCAAACGATCTGCATACTTACTTAATTTTAAGAAATAAGCTTCTTCCTTAGCTGGCTGTACTTCACGTCCACAGTCAGGACACTTGCCATCTACTAACTGAGATTCTGTAAAGAAGGATTCACAAGGAGTACAATAAAGTCCTTCATAATATCCTTTATAGATATCCCCTTTTTCATATAATTTCTTAAAAATCTTTTGAACCTGCTTTTCATGATACTCATCTGTTGTACGAATAAATTTATCATAGGAAGTATTCATCAAATCCCAGATTCTCTTGATCTCACCAGATACATTATCCACAAATTCCTTTGGAGAAATTCCTGCATCCTCTGCTTTTAACTCGATCTTCTGTCCATGTTCATCCGTACCTGTCTGAAAGAACACATCATATCCTTCTAATCTTTTAAATCTTGCAATACTATCTGCCAAAACGATCTCATAGGTATTTCCAATATGAGGCTTCCCAGATGTATATGCAATCGCTGTCGTCATATAATACGGTTTTTTACTCATCATTTTCCTCCGTCTTTCTCTTTTCATAGGCAATTATTCTAAGCACCTATGGCTTATCGTATCCTTTATTATAGTACATTGCACGATTAATCGTCAATGGACCAATCCCTCCTTTCCAAAAGATTTCCACATACTTTTTTCCTTCTTTTCATAGTTATTTGTAGAAAGACTTTTCTAAAAAGAATATGATCGAGGTTCTTTAATTATGAAGCGACATTTATTTTGTTTTTTCTTTATTCTGTTTATCAGCATTGGTTCTATGACCGTCGTATCCTTTCTCTTCGGGGCAAAGGAACCTACTTCTGGTGTTCAAAAGGATTTTACCGGCTATCTGGACCAACTCTTTGAAGATTGGGTAAGCGCAGACAGCATTACTCTTCACTATCGCTTATCTGCTCCAGAAAAATACGGCATTCATGCCTCCGCTCCCAGCCTGTCCGGCTCCTACTTTTCTGATGCTGATGACTACGAAAACGAATTAAAAAAGCTTCATTCTTTTTCCTCTTCATCCCTGAATAGAAAACAGAAAAAACTTTATCACATATTAGAAGATTACCTGACGAGACAAAAGAATCTGGCCCAGTTTCCTCTCTATCAAACAGTTTTTTCTCCGACTACCGGTCTCCAGGCCCAGCTTCCTGTGACCTTATGTGAATATCCACTCCGGACCGAAGAGGATATTCTGACCTATTTTGCCCTGCTTGAACAGATTCCCGATTACTTCCACCAGCTTTTTGAGCAGGAAGAGAAAAAATCTGCCCAAGGATTATTTGTCTGTGATCGTATTTTGGATCAGATTATCTCTCAGATGAATGCCTTCTTAAAGGAAAAAGAAAAAACGCCTCTTATTACCACCTTTGATGAACGGATATCCTCCCTTTCCCTCAGCCCAAAGCAGAAAAAATCATATGCTGCAAGAAACCAATCCCTCATTCTCCATACCGTTCTGCCAGCCTACCGTACACTGATGCAAAATCTTCTTTCGTTAAAGGGGACCGGAACCAATGATCTTGGGCTCTGCTATTATGATAGAGGAAAAGAATACTATGCAGCTCTGACTGCTGCCCTCACCGGCTCCGATCGTAGTCCTGCTCAGATGATCCAAATGACCGAAGACAATATCTCCGACTGCTATGACGAACTGGAAGAAATCCTATATCTCCATCCAGCTTCCTATGACCGCTTTTTAGATACAGACCTTTCAGAGCTTGTACCGTCTACTGAAAAAGACATACTAAGCTGGCTGCGCAATCATCTTTCAAAAGATTTTCCTACTCCTGCAAACGTATCCTTTCAGGTAAAAACTGTACCAAGCTGTCTGGAAGCTTACGTGAGCCCCGCATTTTACATGATTCCTTCCATCGATTCCTTTCACGATAATACCATTTATTTAAATCAATTTTCCCTTTCCTCCCTTACGTCTCCTTACAGTGTCCTGGCCCACGAAGGTTATCCTGGTCATTTGTACCAGATCACATATTTTTATAGCCATCTGGACCATCCCATTCACACACTCTGCGATTATAACGGTTATGTGGAAGGATGGGCCACCTATGCAGAAAATCTTAGTTATACATTTTTAGACTATGGGAAGGATAGTGCTATTATTGCCCGACTTTTTCAGATTAATCATATCTTAAATCTGGCAATTCCATCTCGCATTGACCTTGGTGTACATTATGAAGGATGGAACAAAAGAAATGTCACTAAATTTTTATCCCATCTGGGATTGGAAAAAGAAGAAGTATCGGAAGATATCTTTGACAGTATTCTGGCCGAACCCGGTAATTACTTATCTTACTATATTGGTTTTTTAGAAATATTGTCAACAAAGCAACATTACGACAATATAGCCAAAGAAACAAACAATTATGAGGATTTTTATTGTAGCTTTCTCACAAATGGTCCCTGTGATTTTTCTTATTTTACAAACTTTCCCACAAACCAAGATTGAAACTCAGCATCCGAATTGACACATTTGCCAAAATACACTATAATATTGGAGTAGTTTTTCAAATATGGTTATGAAGTTTTATAAAGTTTATTATTCATTCAAGAAATACAATCTGATATATAGATGTGAACTAGGAGGAACAATTATGTCAACAAAAGCAAATTATACTCATGACGAAATCGGCGCTGGTAAGATCGGTTTTTCAAAAACACGTTCTATCATTGAAGCCGCTTTTTATGGAAACAATGTTCAGAAAGTAACTTCTTTAAAACAGGCTTATAATTTAGCAAAGAACTCTCCAGGTACTATCGTAACCGATATGCCTGTTTACAAAGGAGAAGAATTTGGTCTGGAAAAAGATGCAAAGGTATTACTATTCAATGACGGTTCTGTAACTGGCCGTTGTGCTGCTGCAAGACGTATTGCCGGTGCCAATGGTGTAGACACAGATGATCTGGATAAGAAATTAATGGATGCTGTCTATGATACCCGTTGGAAGACATTATACCATGCTGAAGTTATCATCGGACTTGACCCTGAATTCATGGTAAAGGCTCATCTTCTGATTCCGGAAGGAGAAGAGAACATCTTATACTCCTGGATGTTAAACTTCCAGTATTTCTCTTCTGGATATTCCAAAATGTATAAGGAATCCCGTCCGATTGCAAATGAACCAGATATCTACATCTTCTCTAATCCTCAGTGGTCTCATCCAGAGCATCCTCTGGGACTGACCTACTTCAACACAGATACAAACTGTGCTGCTTTATTGGGAATGAAGTACTTCGGAGAACATAAAAAAGGAACTCTGACCATCGGTTGGGCAATTGCAAACCGAAATGGCTATGCTTCCTGCCACGGTGGACAGAAAGAATATACACTTCCTGATGGAAGCTCCTATGTAGCTTCTGTATTTGGTTTATCAGGATCTGGTAAATCTACCATCACTCATGCAAAGCATGATGGCAAATATCCTGTAACCGTACTGCATGATGATGCTTTTATCATCAACACAGATACAGCATCTTCCATCGCTATGGAACCAACTTACTTCGATAAGACAGCAGACTATCCAACAGGATGTGAAGATAATAAATTCCTTCTGACTGCTCAGAACTGCTCTGCAACCATCGATTCTGAAGGTAAAGTCGTTCTGGTTACAGAAGATATCCGTAATGGTAATGGACGTGCCATCAAATCCAAATTATGGTCTCCAAACCGCGTAGACCGCATCAATGCTCCAGTAAACGGCATCTTCTGGATCATGAAAGACCCAACCATTCCACCATTGGTAAAATTAAATGGTGCCTCTCTGGCATCTGTTATGGGGGCTACTCTTGCAACAAAACGTTCCAGTGCAGAACGTCTTGCTCCTGGTGTTGACCCTAATAAATTAGTTGTAGAACCATATGCAAACCCATTCCGTACATATCCACTGGCTAATGACTATGAAAAATTCAAAAAGCTGGTAGAAGAACGTAATGTAGACTGCTATATTTTAAATACTGGCGAATTCATGGGCAAAGATATAAAACCAAAAGATACTTTAGGGGTTATCGAACAGGTAATCGAAGGAAAAGCAAACTTCAAGCCTTTCGGTCCAATCTCTGATATTGAAGTATTAGAATGGGATGGATTCATTCCTGATTTCGACGATCCAGAATATGTAGAAACATTGAAAGCAAGAATGCAGGATCGTGTTACTTTCGTAAAAGAAAGAAGCAAGAAAAAAGGTGGATTTGATAAACTTCCTGCTGATGCATTAGAAGCATTGGAAAAGATTCTTAGAGAATTAGAAGCATAATATGCTATAAATACCAAAAAGCTACAGTCTTTCGTACTGTAGCTTCAGACTGTAGACAAAGTCCCGGCGAAAGCCGGGCTTTTCTATGTTTACGACCGTTTTTCTGATATAATTGAAATATCAGAAAGGCGGTGTTTTTTATGATGACAAAAAATGCAGACAAAAAAAGGGAACAGATGATGATGTTCTGTATGGATGACATGGTTCCTCAAAACCATATGCTGCGTTTGATTGATAAAGCCATCGACTGGACTTTTATCTATGATCTTGTAGAAGAAAAATACTGTTCTGATAATGGAAGACCCAGCATGGATCCTGTTATGCTGATCAAAATTCCTTTTATTCAATACCTTTATGGAATTAAAAGTATGAGACAGACTATCAAGGAGATTGAAGTAAACGTTGCTTACAGATGGTTCCTTGGATTAGACATGATGGATCCGGTACCACATTTTTCAACCTTTGGAAAAAACTATACACGCCGTTTTAAGGACACAGATCTTTTTGAGCAGATCTTTGCAAAAATATTGGAAGACTGCATGAAATTTAAACTGGTGGACACCGATCAGATCTTTGTGGATTCCACTCATGTGAAAGCATGTGCAAACAGCAAAAAAATGCGAAAAAGAGTTGCACAGGAACAGGCCCTTTGGTATGAAGAGAAACTACAGAAGGAAATATCCAGGGATCGTGAAGCGCATGGGAAAAAGCCTTTGAAAGAAAAAGACAAAAATGATCCCCCATCCGGCAGCGGGAGCGGTGATAATACAAAGGAAGAAGAAATTCCAGAAGGAATTAAAACGCAGAAATGCAGTATCAGTGATCCGGAAAGCGGCTGGTTTCGTAAAGGCGAGCATAAACATGTTTTTGCCTATGCAGTGGAAACAGCTTGTGATAAACATGGCTGGATCCTGGGATACAGCATTCATCCGGGGAATGAACATGACAGCCGGACATTCAAAACACTTTATGACAAGATAAAGATCTATTCACCGGCTATGATCATAGCAGATGCCGGTTATCGTACACCAGCAATCGCCCATGAGTTGTTAGAAGATGGTATCGAGCCGCTGTTCCCATACAAAAGGCCAATGACAAAGGAAGGTTTTTTCCGAAAATATGAGTATGTATATGATGAGTATTATGACTGCTATATATGTCCGGAAAACCATATATTATCCTATCATACGACAAACAGGGAGGGTTATAGGGAATACGTAAGCTGCGGAGAAATATGTGCCAGTTGTCCAAATCTTCATAGATGTACGGAAAGCAAAGAACATATAAAAGTGATCACCCGCCATGTGTGGGAAGAATATATGGAGAAAGCAGAGGACATCAGGCATACACTTGGCAATAAACAGATATATGACTTAAGAAAGGAGACAATCGAGAGGATTTTCGGAACAGCCAAAGAGCAGCATGGATTTCGTTATACACAATACATAGGAAAAGCCCGGATGGAGATGAAAGCGGGGCTTACTTTTGCATGTATGAACCTGAAAAAACTGGCCAGGATACTGGCCAAAAGGGAAGAAAGAATCTCAACCATCCATAATATTTGGCGGTTATTAAAAGAAAAGTCATTTTTCAAAGAAAAGTGGTGCTGGAGATTATCTCCAGCACAAACTTTGTCTACAGTCTGAAGCTACAGTCTTTCGTACTGTAGCTTTTTTATCATTTTTATTTTGTTTATTCTACATTGACATGATTTCCAGCTGCCATCTCATCCGATACATGATCTCTTCGGCTTAGCATGAGACATAACTCGTCCAATACGATATGCACAGACTGATCAAACAGAGAGCTTAATAATTGTATGGACGTATTTCCCTGATCACCTTTTACCCTTCCCGGCACTTTAATCACACAATCTGCCAACTTTGCCAGCTCTGATTCTTCCTTGCTGGTCACTGCGATTACTTTTAATCCCAGCTTTTTAGCCGCAGCTGTATTGCTGACTGTATTTTTGGTCTTACCAGATCCGGAAATCGCCACATACACCTGATTCTGTTTTAATGCCGGTGTAATGGTCTCTCCCATGACATACGGCTGATATCCGATGTGCATAAGACGCATGGCAAATCCCCTTGCCTGAAACCCACTTCTTCCTTCCCCATCTACAAATATAGCATTATCTTTACTCAATAAATCCATTGCCTTTTCCAGCTGACTTTCGTCCAGTTTATCCATAACATCTTTGATTTCATTCATAATCTCATCAATCAATCTCATTGTAGTTCCTCCTTAAACCGTTCTAATACTCTCTCCATATCATTGGTCTTTGTAATAGCAGATCCTACGATCACCCATTCAATCTTTTCTTTTTTAATTTCTTTACAAGCCTCCAATGTAACTCCACCTGCTATGGAAATTCGTCTAACCTGAGGAAATCTCTTTTTAAATCTACGAATTTCTTCTACTGGATCTGATACACCACTTTTATCCACGGATGTATGGAGACAATATACCGCATTTTCAAAATCTGCGATTTCCTCAATTTTTTCTTCCGAACATTCTAGTAGATCAATAAGCATTGTCTTTTGGTAAGATTCGCTTACGTGGTAACACTTCTCTAATGTTTCTCTGGATGAATTTCCCATGACTGTTAAAATATCAAATCCCTGTTCATATCCCTGTTGAAACTCATAGACCCCTTCATCACATGTTTTTAAATCTGCCAGAAGAAGCGTATCCTTTTTATAATTGTTGAATTCTTTTAAAGAAAGCAATCCATAATCCTTGATCAGTGATGTTCCGATTTCAATAATATCCGTTTTTCCTGCAAAAATTCTGACCATTTCTTCTGCTTGGTCAAAGGAAACCCGATCAATGGCTGTTTGTAATTTCATAATACCTCCTAATTCTTTTTCTGGTATGTTTTTAAAAACTCTTGCAAATCACTAATTGTCGGCAATCCCTCATTATCGCTTAAATTCATTACCTGCATTGCTCCAACAGCATTGCCTCTTTCTAAAATTTCCTGATCATCCAGTCCTTCCAAAGTCGCAGAAATCACTCCCGCTGCGAATCCATCTCCTGCACCAACCGTATCCACAACCGGTACTTTAAAGCATACCTCTTCACTTTCCTTAAAAGATCCATCTTCTAGCTGCTCTTTGGAATAAGATCCTGATGTTCCAAGCTTTATCACTACTTTTTTTACACCCTGATTCAGATAAAAATCAGCAATTTCTTCTTTTGTCTGAAGTCCAGTAAATAACTTTCCTTCCCGGAACCCTGGCATTACAATATCACACATACATGCCAATTGATTGATCTCCCGAATCATTTCCTCCTCGCTATTCCATAACACAGGACGTGGATTGGGATCAAAAGTTACTGTCAATCCATTTTGATGAGCCATTTCAATCAACTCTTTTGTCATGTTCCGTGTTTCTTTATTTAATGCTGGAAAAATTCCTGTAACATGAAGTACCTTACTTCCGCTAAAATCTACATCTCGTAACATTTCTTTCGTGGCTTTTGAAGCTGCTGATCCTTTTCGAAAATAGATTACTTCCGGATCTCCGGCATCTACTTGATTTTTGATCTGAAATCCAGTAGGTGCTTCTGATGTCATCTTTACATAACTATCGTCAATCTGTTCCTTTTTCAAAAAATCTTTGATATATTCACCAAATGGATCCTCGCCAACCTGTGTCATATAAGAGACACTATGTCCCAACCTGGATAATCCCATTGCCACATTCAATTCAGCCCCTGCGATCATCTTTGTAAAATGATTTACCTGACTCAATGGTTCCTTCGTATCCGCTAAAAACATTACCATAGGTTCTCCAATTGTTAAAACTTCACACATACCTTTTTCTCCTTATTCTGCTTCCTTTACAACCTCAATTTGCTTTGTTACCTCTTTCATAGAAATTGGATATTCTAAAAACACTTTTACACTGTCATCCAATTTTCCGATCATAGATTTCCATGGAATGATGCCATTCTCTAGCATGACCGTTTCTGGTTTTTCATTAAAAAATGCAATATTTTTTAAATGAAAGATAGAAATCTGATCACTTAACTCCTCAAATGCCTGTTCAGGATCTTCCTTCTGCCAATACCAGTTTCCTAAATCCATCGTATAACCAATTGGCAGTTTAAATTTTTGTATTGTATCTATTGCCTCTTTCGTACACTGGAAGGTCCCATTTTCCTCTGTCTGATCATTTTCAATCGTAATGGTCATATCATACAGCTCTATGATTTCCTTTAATTTTTCTACCCCTTCCTTGGTAGCCTTATAAAGACTTCCAATATTAAATTTGACATTTTTTACATTCATGCATTTTGCTTCTTCTAAGTAAATACCCAATTGTTCATTGGGGCTGTCATTTTCCATGATTTTTTCTGGCACAGAATAGTAAAGATCCATATGTAAATTTTCTGCTGCTTTTGAAATCGCTATTCTCTCCGCCTCATCCAGAATGTATTCTCTTCTTACTTCTGCCAGTGAAATTCCCTGCTCTTTGATTGTTCTCAGCAGACTGCTCTGAGGCATACCTTTCTCCAGCTGTTCTTTATATACTAAAAGATTAATTCCTAATTCCTGTCTCATCTTACTGTTCTCCTGTCTTTAATGGTTTTCTTGTAAATCCTATGATCAATGCTGAAACGACCATTCCAATAAAAATAGCAACTAAATATAATAACTTCTGAGTCAATGCTCCCTCAACAACCGGTGTAACAAAGATTCCTCCGTGAGGTGCAGGAAGTGAGATCTGGAACAGCATCGCCAATCCGCCTGCTACTGCAGAACCAATGATTCCAGCCGGAATCATTCGAACCGGATCCGTAAGTGCGATCGGCATACAGCTTTCCGTAATAAAGCTTGCTCCTAATAAATAATATGTCTTTCCCTGAATCTGCTGATCTTTTGTAAACTTACTTTTAAACAACGTAGTTGCAAGTGCCACTCCCAGAGGTGGAACCACTCCTCCCACCATAGCTGCCGCCATTGGATAATAGTTTCCATTGCTGATTGCTGCTACTGCAAATGTATATGCCACCTTATTAATTGGACCACCAAGATCCACAGCCATCATTCCTCCAATTACCATTCCTGTCAGTACAAGATTCTTTGTTCCAAGTCCATCAATAAAGCCGGTCAACCCCTGATTCAGCCATGCCATTGGTACTGCAACAGCACACAGCATAACAATTCCAATGACAAATGTACTGATAACAGGAATGATCAAAAGTTTTTTAATACTTTGAAAATCTTCTGGGAAGTTGCTTAAAAGCTTATTTAACAATTTAACAAGATATCCTGCTAAAAATCCTGCAACAATTCCTCCTAGGAATCCACTTCCTGTACTTTTTGCAATCATTCCACCAATCATTCCCGGTGCCAGTGCATCCTGTCCTGCGATGGTATGTGCAATAAATCCTGCAAAAATCGGAATCATCAAAAGCATTGCATTCTCATGTCCAATTTCATAAAGCACCTTTGCAAATTGATTGACTGAATCATCTCCAATCCGCATTCCAAACATAAACGATATGGCCATTAAAATTCCACCGCCTGCTACAAATGGAATCATCGGCCGAAGCCCTCCCATCAGATCATCATACACTACACTTCCTATACTCTTTTTCTTTGATCCATCTTTCATTTTTCCCTTTTCCTCTTTCTTTATTCCCTTTTGGTTTACCGTTTCCGTTTATCGTTTTAGTTTACCGGTTAACTAACTTAACTTTATGATAATTCCAGGACTCACTTTTGTCAACCTGTCTTTTTAAATTTGGTGTTTTCCACAAAGAACTCCGTTGCAATCCCTATTTCTATCCCCTCTTTTTTATGCATTTTTACTAATACAAAAAGACACACGCAAAAAAATAAGGTCGTTACCCTAAAATTTAGTGTAACAACCCTGTCATCTCAAAAATGCTTGTGTATTCTTTGCTTATTTTAAATGTGTAGAATCATAACGGCAGATATCTGCCTTGATTTCACGATAAATAAACTCTCTTTTTTCTTTTTTCTCAATTCTTTGAAATAATAAATCAGCAGCTGATTCTCCCATCTGAAATGGATGCTGCTCAATGCAGGTGATTCCTGGTCCACTGTACTTTGCCCATTTTTCATCTGCAAAAGCACAAACTCCTACATCTCTTCCTATTTCCTGCTGCATATGATATAAATACGAGATAATTCTTCGCAATACTTCATCATTATTTGCAAAAAAACATGTTCTTGGATGAACGCTGATAATTTGGGCAAGCTTCGCCATAATATCCAGCTTCTTTTCTCCTCCAAGAACAATGATTTGTCCATCCAATTTATGATTGTCAGAAAGAAATCTTTCTACCGTTTCTTTTCGTGTTGCTCTCGTACTGATTCCTTCTACAGACTCGGTAAGAAATACGATATACTCCCATCCCTGTTTCTCTAATTCCTGCATCATCTCTATGCTAACTGCCTCATTATTGCTAACAACACTATCACAAAAAATCGGCTGATAAGTCCTATCCAGCAAAACAATGGGTTTATTTTCTTCCGATTGGGAAATTTCCTGTATATAATCCCGATTATTGCCTACAGAATTAATGATCACACCATCTACCTGCTCATTAAAAAAGGATTCAATATTCTTTTTTTCCTGAACCAGACTATTATCAGCGTCTGCGATCAACAGCTGGCATCCCCGCTTTCTACACTCTGCCTGTACTCCCTTGATCAGAAGTGAAGAAAATGGATTCCCTATATCTGCGATTGTAAAACCAATGCAATTTGATCGATCCGCTTTTAAATTCTGTGCAGCCCGATTAGGTCTATAATTGAACTCTTCAATTACGGTCTGTATCTTTTTTCGAGTCTCCTCAGACATAAATTCGTAATCCCCATGAAGATATCTGGAAACGGTTGTCTTAGATACTCCCACTGCTGCTGCCACGTCTGCCATTGTAGCTTTTTTTCTTTTTCGTACTTTCTTTTCCACTGTATTCACCTTAGATATTCTGCCTCTTTCTCAATGTCATATAGATTCTTTACTTCTCTAACTTCTCCGACATATGACTCAGCGCTTTCTGCAGAACTACTACTTCCTCATCGTCTAAATCTTCCGTCAGACGCTTCACGATCGTCTTATGATACCTCTTATGATGCTCATATGCCCGTTCTCCAAGCTCGGATAAAGAAATAAAGACAACCCTTCTATCCTTCTCACTTCGCCTTCGGACCACATATCCTTTTTTCAGCAGATTATTAATGGCAATCGTCAGCGTACCTACTGTAATATTAAGAATAGATGCAATCTTCGACATATTCTTAGGTTCATCCATGCCGATGGCTTCAATGATATGCATATCATTGACAGAAATATTCTTAAATTCGCCTACGATCAGCGCACTCTCTTCTTCCTGCATAATGTTATTAAATATATTTACCACCAGTTTATTGATGTTTTCCTTATTCTGACTCATATCTCACCGTTCTATCCTGTTCTGTTCCAACACTCTTTCATTCAATACCCACCCAGGCATCTCTTTGCAATATTATAACATAGGGATTTTTCAGTGTATACCCAAAAAAAGTGCTCTAACAGGGAGATTTTCCCCATTAGAGCTCCATATTTTTCTTTTATTTACATTTTTTCAAAAGAGATTCCCATCTTCTATCTACTTCCTTCTGAAATTCTTCCAGAAGATGTTCATTGCCCTTTTTAAATAAATGTTTGAATCTTCCCTGTGGCCGTAAGAAATCTTCAATTGGCAGCTTTTTCTTTGGTTCATAACTTAAGTAGTACTCCCCTTCTACTACTTCAAACAGCGGCCAATAGCAGGTTTCCACTGCCAGATTACAGATATCCATAATATCCGGCGTATGATATCTCCATCCACGAGGACATGGAGCCATAATATTCAAAAATGCAGCTCCCTTTGTATAAATAGCCTTTTCCGCCTTGATATGTAAATCCTTAAAATTCTGTACAAAAGTGGTCTGGGCTGCGTATGGAATATCATGTTCTACTAAAATATTCGTCAGATCCTTTCGATTCTGTGGCTTTCCACTGCTGACAGATCCAACCGGTGTTGTTGTTGTATCTGCATACATTGGTGTGGCAGATGATCTCTGGATCCCTGTATTCATATAAGCACCATTATCATAGCAGACATAGACAAAATCATGATTTCGCTCTACCGCTCCAGATAAAGACTGAAATCCAATATCATAGGTTCCGCCATCTCCACCAAAAGTAATGAATTTATAAGTCTCGTCCTCTTTTAATTTTCCTTTTCTTTTTAATGCATTGTAGGCACCTTCTACTCCACTGATGGTCGCACCCGCATTTTCAAATGCATTATGAATATAGCTGTCCTTCCATGCTGTATATGGATACATAAAGGTAGATACCTCCATACATCCAGTAGCATTTCCGATTACTGCATGGTCTCCTTCATGAAGGGCACGCAATACATTTCTTGCTGCAATGGTTCCGCCGCAACCAGCGCACATTCTATGTCCTGGAGCAAGACGTTCTGGTCTGCTCATGATTTCTTTAAAATTATAACTCATGTTTCCTCTCCTATTCTCTGACACCCATATAACGGTATGTATCGCCTGTTTCCCCTGTTGCTGCGATTTGTTCTAAGGTCTCAAATACCTGTTCCATATCTTCCACCCGAACATCTCGTCCGCCTAAACCATATACATAATTAATTGCATATGCCTGAGAACGGTTTCTGAACAATGCTGCCATAACCTCTGCTCCCAAAGGTCCACCATGATCACTGAAGCTGTCTGCACGGTCCATCACTGCCACCGCCTTTACATTTTTCAAAGCCTCTGCAATTTCTTCTGCAGGGAATGGGCGGAATACACGAAGCTTTAATAAACCAACCTTTTTGCCCTGCTCCCGCATCTGATCGATCGCATCCTTTGTGGTCCCTGCTGCAGATCCGATCATAACAACTGCATAATCGGCATCTTCTAATCGATATTCTTCAAATAATCCATATTCTCTTCCAGAAATCTGTGCAAATTCCTTTGCAACATCTAAGATCACCTGTTTGGAGTTTTTCATAGCTTCTGCCTGTGCACGTTTGGCTTCCATATAGAAATCTGTGACAGAATATGGTCCTACTGCTGTTGGGCATTCCGGATTTAACAAGTAATTCTCCGGTTCATATTCTCCTACAAAGTTCTTCACATCCCCATCGTCCAATAATTCAATATTTTCAACCGCATGACTGGTGATAAATCCATCCTGACAGATCATGATCGGCAGACGAACATCCTGATGCTCTGCAATGCGAAAGGCCTGTACCATATTATCATATGCTTCCTGATTATTTTCTGCATAAATCTGAATCCAGCCAGAATCTCTGGCTCCCATAGAATCCGAATGATCACAGTTAATGTTGATCGGCCCGGATAATGCACGGTTTACCAAAGCAAGTGCTACCGGAAGACGGTTGGATGCTGCTACATATAGCTCCTCCCACATCAAAGCCAATCCACAGGAGGAAGTCGCAGTCAGGCTTCGTGCACCTGCTGCAGATGCCCCAATGGCAGCACTCATGGAACTGTGTTCACTTTCTACTGGGATAAATTCCGTATCCACCTGTCCATTTGCTACAAAGGAGGCAAAATACTGAGGAATTTCTGTAGAAGGCGTGATTGGAAACGCTGGAAATACATCCGGGTTAATCTGACGTAATGCGTAGGACACTGCCTCATTTCCTGATAAACGATCTCTCTTTGCCATTTTATAATCCCTCCATTTCGATTGCATCAAACGGACACACCTTTGCACAGATTCCACAACCCTTGCAATGTTTTAAGTCAACCTTTACCCGTTCGTTTTTATTTACCGGAATCGCACTATCTGGACATGCCTGTGCACACAATAAGCACTGTCTGCAGTCTTCTTCTTTTACATGAGGCTTTACGGATGTCCATTCTCCGGTATTAAATTCTTCTGATGTTCCGCCGGCATGAATCATCATTCCTGTAGTCAGATCCTGCCATCTTGCAGTCAATGTTAATTTACTGATATCTGTTGCCATTATTGAACCTCCTCTAATGCCATGGAAAGTGCTCTCATATTTCCTTCGATTACTTCCGGCTTACTTGCAAATTTGTGCTGGAAGGATGCTCTCATCTCATTTAAGAACAACTCTTCATCCATCAATCCAGTTACCTTTACAATTGCAGCCAGCATTGGGGAGTTTGGAAAATACTTTCCTAAGCAAGCTACAGATACCTTGCGGGCATCAATCGTATATACTTTCCCTTTATATCCTTTTAAATGAGGGAGAATCTCTTCTTTTGGTTTCGCCGTGTTGATAACGATGGCTCCTTCTTCCTTTAATCCTTTTGTTACATCTACCGTTTCCAACAATGTTTCATCTACTACCACAACATATTCTGGATCATAGATATTGGAATGAACCCGGACAACTTCGTCACTGATTCTGTTATATGCGGTAATCGGTGCACCCATACGTTCTGGTCCATATTCCGGGAAACCCTGCACATATTTACCTGTCTGGAATGCAACATCCGCCAGTAACAGTGCTGCAGTTTTGGCTCCCTGGCCGCCACGGCCATGCCATCTGATCTCTACACAGTTTTTCATCTTCTCTCTCCTTATCCTTTTCAATTTCTTACCATTTTTTGCATGTGAGCAAATCCGATTATACCAAAATTCTTTTCATGTTACAAATGAATTATATTCATTTCACTTTTTATTCTTTTAATGATTTCGTTCTATCGTCTTTCTTTGAAAAGAAAAATCATACCCTTACTTAAGAAAATACAGCCTGCCCAATCAAAATACTGGCTATGGTCCCAGCCATCATACTAAGCAATGCCCCCGGCAATGTCCATCTTGTTTTTTTAATCCCAACATACATAAAATAAACTGACATGGTATAAAACACCGTTTCGGTAGAGCTCAGGATCAGGGATGCTGTAAATCCAATCAGGGAATCCGCACCATATTCCTTATAAAGATCCAGAAGAATTCCGGTGGCGGCAGAAGAGGAAAACAGCTTTGCCACCACCACCGGAATGACTTCAACAGGAAACTTCACCGCCTCTCCAATTGGCCTTAATACCGTTAACATTACCTCCATGGCACCTGAAGTACGAACCATGTTGACCGCCATGAACAGACCGATCAATGTTGGAGCAATCTCCAATACAATTTTAAATCCTTCTCCCACCCCCTTTAAAAACTCCTGATAAACATCCTGCTTTTTTCTCCATCCATAAAAAACAATCATAAAAAAAAGAATGGGGATCAAGCTGCTAGAAATATAGGAAATCATATACTTTCTGCCTCCTGCACTTTTACTGTAATTTATGTACTTACTATGTTTTTTTATTACAAAAAAACTATCTGATCGGATGTAGAATGCGAACACTTCTACATCCAACCAGATAGCTTTTTGAATTCCTATCATTAATCCTTTTTCAGTTCTATATCGATCTTCCCTATCACATTTCGTTCCGGAACCTGCATACTCAGCTGCTCTCTCACATCTTTTTCCAGACGTTTTACATCTGCGAGCAGCTCTCTTGCTGATATGAGCTGACATCCCTGTCCCATAATGATAATCTGCTCCAGATGATCCGATGTGGCTACCGTAATATCATACTTTTCTCCATTCTCATGGGCAAATTTCTCAATATAGGCATCTGCTGTTTCCGCTTCTTTGGTATAGACGACGTGAATATTATGAAAATCAAAAATTTCCGTCTGATGCCCCTTTACCCGATAAGCATCAAAGACAACGATCAGTTCTCCCTGCCTGCTGCCCTGATAATTGGACAAAATATCCAAAAGCTTGTCCCTGGCACTGTCAATATTTTCCGAAGCCAGTTCATTTAGTTCTTCCCACGCAAAGATAATATTATATCCATCCACCAGCAGATATTTTCCCTTTTTCGGAACACGCTTTCTCGTACTTCCCTTATAATTTTGTGCCATGGCATAAGTATCTGGTTTTCGGTTCTTAAATGCACGTTTGGGTATGGATTTATCAGTCTTATTTGCATAAAATGTCTGTCGGAAGATGGCTTCGATTTCGTCCTCACCAATCCATCTGTCGCCTTCCTCCATACTATTTCTAACGGGAACCACTTTCTGTTCCACCTCTGCTTCTCTCTCCAAAATACTTTCTAAGTGCATATACTCCTTCACCTGATTCCATGGAACCACGAAGCCAGCTCCATGGGAACAAAAGACAGAGCCCGTTGGATTCTCCAGATCTCTGTCCGGATCATATCCAGATTCCTCTATGATCTGCTGCTGATTATGGCAAGGCTCATAGCCTTTCAGTCTTAGAAACAGCCGTCCATAGCCCTTTGTAAATGCCGTAAATTCCTGTTGATACCCTCTCATGCAGTCAACTGGTGCACTTCCAGTTAAAACTGTCATATTGACCCCATTTTGGGCGTTCTCATCGTATGAAATGCTGCAGGTTCCATGCATTCTTTCCACATCCATCATGGCCCTGCCCACCTCTGACTCCGGAATCTCCATGCGGAATTCATAGTATGGCTCTAGCAGCACCGATTCTGCCTGCATCAGTCCCTGTCTGACCGCACGATAGGTAGCCTGACGGAAGTCTCCGCCTTCTGTATGCTTCTGATGAGCTCTCCCAGCCATTAAAGTAATCTTTAGATCCGTAATAGCCGCTCCAGTCAGAACACCTCTATGTTCCTTTTCACATAAATGGGTCAGGATCAATCTTTGCCAATTTTTATCCAGCATATCCTCGCTACAGTCTGTTCCGATTACAAGACCGCTTCCTGGAGCTCCTGGTTCCATCAGAAGATGTACCTCCGCATAATGACGCAACGGTTCAAAATGTCCCACACCTTCTACGATATTTGCAATGGTCTCTTTGTATACAATATTTCCAGTATCAAAGGTCACATCTACGCCAAACCGCTCTTGGATCAGATTTTTTAAAATCTCAATCTGAACCTCTCCCATAATCTGTGCCTGGATTTCCCCAAGCTCTTCATTCCAGGTAATATGAAGCTGTGGATCCTCTTCTTCCAGCATCCTTAACTTGGGAAGCATAACACTAGGATCACACTCCTCTGGCAATCCGATCCGGTAATGCAGCACTGGTTCTAACATCGGTGCCATCTCACCTTCTTCACATCCAAGCCCTTCCCCGGCCCGTGTCATCGTGAGACCTGTAACGGCACAAATACTTCCCGGAAGCACTTCATTCACCGTCTGATACCGTGCTCCAGAATAAATGCGGATCTGATTCACTTTCTCCTCAAATCGCTCTGTCCGCAGCATATCCTTGACCTTCAAGCTACCTCCAGTGACCTTAAGATAGGTCAATCGTCCGCCCTGTTCATCCCTGGCAATCTTAAATACCCTTGCACCAAATTTCTTTTTATGCTCCATTTCCCCGGTATATTCATCAATCCCTTTTAAGAATTCTTCCACCCCGGTCAGCTTAAGGGCAGAACCAAAAAAGCATGGGAAGACTTTCCTGGTTTTAATTGCCTCTATAATCTGCTCTCTTTGTAAACTTCCATTCTCCAGAAAAGAATCCAACAGCGCTTCCTCTGTCATGGCAACACTTTCATAGAATTCTTCTGAATCCGTATCACTAAAGTCAATGCATCCGTCACTCAAACGGCTTTTTAATTGGGAAAGCAATTTCTCCTTGTCTGTTCCCGGCTGATCCATCTTGTTAATGAATAGAAATACCGGTATCTGATATCTGGCCAAAAGCCGCCACAAGGTTTCCGTATGTCCCTGACATCCATCTGCCCCGCTGATCACCAAAATGGCATAATCAAGCACCTGTAATGTTCTCTCCATCTCCGTAGAAAAATCCACGTGTCCAGGCGTATCCAGCAAAGTCATGCTGGTATCGCCAAACTTCATCTCTGCCTGCTTAGAAAAGATGGTAATTCCTCTTGTCCTTTCAAGCTCATATGTATCTAAAAACGCATCCTTCTTATCCACCCGTCCAATCTTGCGAATGCTTCCGGAGGTATAGAGCAATGCTTCCGATAATGTGGTCTTTCCTGCATCTACATGTGCAAGAATTCCAAAAACTAATTTCTTCATACATTCATCTCCAAGTTACTAATTACTTTTACTATTCATCCTATCATATTTTCATTGCTCCTATCAACTTTGGAAACTATCATTTTCGCTGCATCCACCTGCAAAACACAATCGCCACTCCCGTACTTACTGCTGTCGCCCCAATCCCGGGTGCCACGATGGCCGTTGGATCCACACTTCCATACTGGGCACGATAGGCAATTATATTGACCGGTATCAACTGCAATGATGAAATATTAAGAATCAAAAAAGTGCACATCTCCACACTGGCTGTATTCTGCCCTCCATTTAATTCCTGAAGACATTTCATAGCCTTTAATCCACTTGGCGTGGCTGCCCAGCCAAGCCCCAATATATTGGCTGCCATATTGGTAGCTATATATTGTGTTGCCTGAGAATTTTTTAAACCAGGAAACAAAAAATGTATAGCCGGAAGTAACATTTGTTCTATCTTTTTTAGAAAACCAATACTCTCTGCTGCTTTCATCATTCCAGTCCAAAGCCCCACAATGCCTGCCATATAGACAGCAAGATCAATGGCCTCTCTGGCAGAATCCAAAATTCCTTCCGATAGATTTTGCATATTCCCAGTAAAAATTGAGCAAATCACACTTAAGATAATCATTCCAGACCAAATATATGTAATCACTCTGTCATATTCTCCAATTCTCTTTTTACCATTTTATGAAATTCTTACCATTATATGAAATTTTTCTGAAATATTTGACTTTGAAAACTATATATGTTACCTTGAAAGTAGTATTTATGTTTCGTTTGTTTTAGGAGGTATTGGTATGAAAAGTACTGGAATTGTGAGAAAATTGGATGAGTTGGGTCGTATTACTTTACCGATTGAATTGAGAAGGAATCTTGACGTGAATGAACGTGATCCATTAGAAATCTTTGTAGATGACGATAAGATCATCTTGAAAAAGTATGATCCTAGCGACATTTTCACCGGAGACATGGAAGACCTTGTTGAATATAAAGGTAAGAAAGTTTCTAAGAATTCAATCAAAGAATTGGCAAGACTTGCTGGATTCACTATTTCCGAATAATGCACAACTTTACAAAGAAGTTGTCGTTTTCTTAAAACTTGAAAAGGAAGGCTGATCTGCCTTCCTTTTTTATTGTATCAAATTTCCATGAGAAATGCAGACAATGCAAAAAGAAGAAGGCTGCGATACAGCCTCACGTCTGCTCTAATCAAGCAATGCCTGATAAATGTCTCTTTTTCCCACTCCACGGTCCTTAGCTACCTGCTTCATGGCATCCTTTTTGGACAAGCCCTGGGATAAATACTTCTCCATATGTTCCTCTATAGAAATATTCTCCCAGCTTTTCTGTTCTTCTTCCTCCAGCTGCTGAAAGGTAACTCCCTCGATCACCAGTACGCATTCACCCCGAACCTCTTTCCCTTCATAGTAATCGATCAATTCCTGGATCGTCATTCTCTTATAATCCTCATGTCGTTTCGTAAGTTCCCGACAAAGGGTCATATTCCGGTTTCCAAGCTCTGATTTTAGCTCCTGAAGGGTTTTTTTCAGGCGATGTGGAGCTTCATATAGGATAATGGTTCTTGTCTCCGTTTTGAGCTGATTTAGCACTGCCTTCCGCTCCTTTTTATCCGCTGGAAGAAACGCCTCAAAGCAGAATCTTCGCGTTGGCAGTCCAGAAATCGTCAATGCTGTTACACAGGCACAGGCCCCTGGAAGAGAGGTAACGACAATTCCCGCTTCATGGCACTGACGTACCAGTTCTTCCCCTGGATCAGAAATTCCTGGCGTCCCGGCATCTGTGATCAAAGCCACATTAATGCCTTCCTGCATCTGGCGTACCAGATACACAGCCTTATCCACTTTATTATATTCATGATAACTGGTAAGCTTTGTCTTGATACCAAAATGATTGAGAAGCTTAATGCTGTGTCTCGTATCCTCTGCCGCAATCAGATCCACTTCCTTTAAGACATTCAATACCCTAAGAGTAATATCCTCTAAATTGCCAATCGGTGTGGCACATAAATACAACTGCCCTGCCATATCTTCCCTTACCTTTCCATACCATAGATATCATAGATCTCATCCTGATATACATTTGGTTCTTTATAAACAATCAGCGGAGGCTCCACCTGAATTCTCGGCTTTCCGCCTTTTAATCCTTCAATTAAAAATATATTTGGTTCCTTATTGACATATGGATGCACCATACGGATACGTTTGGGCTCAAGTCCTTCTCTGACCATCAGATACATAACCTCTGCCAGACGATACGTTCTGTGAACCATAAAAAAGCTACCGCCTTGCTTCAGTAGCTTTTTTGTCTGTATGATAATATCTTCTAATGTACACAGCCGCTCATGTCTGGCGATGGCCTTCGCTTCATTCTCATTCTGCTTTCCGTGTTGATCCACCATATATGGTGGGTTTGATGTGACCACATCAAACGAATCCTGTCCAAAAATCTCTACCGCCGACTTAATATCCCCCTCTACGATGGATATCTTATCCTGCTGCCCATTCATCCTGACACTTCTTCTTGCCATCTGTACATATTCTGACTGAATCTCTAATCCTGTAAAATGTCCTCCTGCAGTCTTTGCCTCCATCAGAATCGGAATAATACCGGTTCCCGTTCCAAGGTCCAAAACTTTTTTTCCTCTTTTCACCTTAGCAAAAGAAGAAAGCAGTACTGCATCCATGCCAAAACAAAATCCTTCTTTTTTCTGAAGAATCCGGTAACCTTTGATTTGTAAATCATCTAGCCTTTCCTCTGGCATCTTCTCTATCTTCATTACAGTTTTGACTTTCCTTCCTTACGCTCCAGTTCTTCTAATGCCTTTAACTCTGCATCCTGAACAGTCTGGTTATTCTTTTTCTTACGTTTTGGCTTAAAATGCAATTCACTGATCTTATATTCGTGAATATCTTTTTCACCATTCTCATCTTCCACGATCACCTTTACCTTCTGGCGAAGTACATTCACTCTCTGCACCTCTCCCTTAAGGCCATCGCTGGTTCTGACCTGATCTCCTATATTCGGAAGCTTTTTATTCAGATATTCATATGTTTCCTGTTCATGCTTCGGGCAACACATGAGTCTGCCACATACACCTGAAATCTTAGTCGGATTCAAGGATAAATTCTGTTCTTTTGCCATCTTAATGGATACTGGTACAAATTCAGATAAATGGGTATGACAGCATAAGCTTCTTCCACAGATACCGATGCCTCCCATAATTTTTGTCTCATCCCGGACTCCAATCTGTCTCAATTCGATTCTGGTCTTAAATACAGAAGCAAGGTCCTTTACCAATTCCCTAAAATCGATTCTTCCATCTGCCGTAAAATAAAATAATACTTTATTGTTATCAAACGTATACTCTGTATCGATCAGCTTCATCTCCAGACCATGCTTTTCGATTTTCTCCAGACAGATCTTAAAAGCATCCTTGCTCTTTTTCTTATTCTCTTCATTAATTTTATCATCTTCGGGCGTTGCAATCCGAATCACTGATTTTAATGTGGAAATAACCTTTTCAGACTTAATTTTTCTTCTTCCAAGGACAACCTTGCCGTATTCAATGCCTCTGGCAGTCTCTACGATCACATTCTGTCCCACTTCAATATTCAGATCATTGGGGTTAAAAAAATAAATCTTCCCATTTTGTCTGAAACGGACTCCTATTACTTCTACCATTTTGTTCCGTTCTCCTTCATTGCAAACAAAAGAAGCTCCAATGTGACATCGAAGTTTACATTGGCATTCAATCTTACCTTTGCTTTTTCTACTTCTTTGATAATGCGGTCAATTCCTTCAAAACTTAAGTATACAGACTGCTTTCTCATCAGAGAATACTTGTCTTTGAATACCGTCTTATTCGGAAGACCAGTTACCTTAAGGATCAGAATATCCCGATAGAAGATCGTAATAATATCTAAAAACTCGAATACTCGGTCTTTGTAATCATCCATCTGTTTCAGATAAAGCACGATCTCATGAATGTTCCATTCCTTAATATGTGCCAGCATATTCAGACAGCGATTCTTCATCTCTTCAAATTCCTGTGATTCCATTACCTTAATGGCTTTTCCTATATTGCCCATAGAATATGCTGCTGCAAGATCCTCTTTGCTATTATTCTCTCCATAATGCTTGCGAATATAATCTCTTACCTGCTCTTCTTTTAATGGTCCAAAATTCAACTGAATACATCTGGAACGAATGGTCTCCAGAAATGTATCTTTATTGTCCGCCAGCAAAATGATCACTGCATATTCTGGTGGCTCTTCAATAGTCTTTAACAGAGCATTCTGCGCCATTACATTCATCTTATCTGCTTCATCAATAATATAAATCTTATACTCGCTGCTATAAGGCTTTACTGCAATGGTATGATTTACCTGATCACGAATATCATCCACCGTAATCACTGATTTTTCATGAGTAACATAAATAACGTCTGGGTGGTTCATAGAATCAATCTGTATACAGGACTGACAATGCCCGCAGCTGTTCTTCTGCTCGCACAATAATGCCTTCGCAAATGCTTTTGCCACGGTCATCTTACCTATTCCTTCCTCCCCATTAAAAATATAGGCATGAGAAACCATTCCTTCTGCAATCGCTTTTTCTAAATGCTCTATGTTCTGTTCATGTCCTATAATATTTTGAAAATTACACATATTATCTCGCCTCTTTTCCATGAATCTAATACAGAACCTTTCCAATCTATTCTGTATCTAATATAGCATCCACAACCTCTATGATCTGGCTGTGAATTGCTTCGATGGTCTGTGTCCCATCAATCATATGGATTCGCTCTGGATGTTCCTTTGCTAACATCCGATATCCATCGGAAACCTTCTCGTGAAATGCGGCCGACTCCATCTCCATCCGGTCTAACTGAGCCTGCTTCTTCTTTCTCAGAATGCCTTCTTTTCCCTTAATATCTAAAAGGATCGTAATATCCGGAACCGTATCTCCCATTGCATACCTGTTCACTTCATAAACCAGCTGGGAGCCCATTCCTCTCGCAACTCCCTGATATACTGCAGAAGAATCCACAAAACGGTCGCATATAACGATCTTACCATCTTCTAATGCCGGACGGATCACTTCCTCCACCAGCTGAGCTCTCGCTGATGCATATAGTAAAAGCTCCGTCATATTCCCCATTTCCGTAAATTCTCGATTTAAAATTACTGTCCGAATTGCCTCGCTGATGACAGTTCCGCCTGGTTCCCTACATAATATTATATCATATCCTTTATTCGATAAATAGTCTTTTAATTTCTCAATTTGAGTAGATTTTCCTGCTCCATCTGCTCCTTCCATCGTAATAAATAAACCTGACATGCTTTCTCCTCTATTCTATTGCTCATTGATAATTTTTATCGTCTTCCCATCTGGATCAGCCATTCCCCGGACTTTTAATCCTTTTTTCTCATATTCTCTGATTTTATCAATGCAAGCCTGGTCCACCCGTTCGCCCGGAACGATCAGCGGAATTCCTGGAGGGTATAAGTAAACATATTCACCGCTTACTTTTCCTTCACTTTCTTCAATCAAGTTCTCCGTCATCTCCATTGCTCTCGCCCGATTTGGAACGTAAACCAGCTCATTTTCCATCATCCATTTGGAGAATACAACCGGTCTTTTGGTAACCAGGTTTCTGTCAATCTCTCTCAATGCCTGTATCAGCCTGTCATATCCCTCTTGCGTATCACAGACACTGGTCATTGCCAGACAATAAGTCTCCTGCGCCATTTCCATCTGAAGGTGATAATTATTTAATAATATATCATATAATTGTTTTCCTGTCATATTTGTTTTTGAAGTAGAAATTACTAGTTTCCCAGGATCATCTACAGGTACAAGGGAAAGATGTTCCAACTTCTTTAATTCTTCCCTGAGCCAGTACAGCCTCTGTGCATAATCTTCAAATTTCTCCTTTTTCTCGATTCCAAAAGATATGGCATCATCTATAGATGCTGTTAACAGATAAGATGGACTGGTTGTTTCAAAATAATCAATGCATTCCTGTACCCTTCGTATGGACACCTTTTCCGTACACACGTGAAGCAATGCTGTCTGCGTCAGTGCAGGCATCGTCTTATGAAGACTCTGAATGACCAAATCTGCTCCACACTCTATTGCACTTGTTGGAAACTGTAAATATCTTTCCTCTCTCTTTTTTAGAAATGGAAAATGAGCTCCATGCGCTTCGTCTACAATAAATGTCATTCCTGCCGTTTTCGTAATATCAGCTGCTGCCTTCACATCCATGGTCATCCCCTCATACGTAGGACTTACTAACATAACAGCCTTTGCATCAGGGTGGTTATCCACAATTGTCTGTAAATCTCCACAAAAAATGTGCGTGACCAATCCATTCTCCTCCTCAACCTTCGGATAAAGGTAAACTGGCTTTAATCCCAATAGCTCCACTGCCATGTACACAGACTTATGACAATTTCTGCTCATAATGATCGTATCTCCCAGCTGGCACACTGATGCAATTGCGGCCATAATCCCAGACGTACTTCCATTTACCAGATAAAAGGTCTCTCTTGTGCCATAATAACTTCTGGCTCTGTCCATGGATGCACGAAACATCTCCTCCGGCGCATGCAAATCATCCAGACCATCAATTTCTGTAAAATCCACTTCATATGGATGTACCCCGTCAAAGATATCCAATCCTCTTCGTTTATGTCCCGGCATATGAAAAGGATAATCTTCCTTCTGGCTATGCCTTTTTATTTTCTCATATATCATTCCCATAATCCTTTTCCTTTCTTTTTTCTATTTTCTCATTCTCCGCCTATTTTTTCTACACCAACTTTTCTTTTTGTCATTTCAAACCTAAGTGTTAGGCACAGGTTTTAAACAAATCATTTCTTTTCCCTAAAATTTTACCTGGGCTTCTCTACTTAGGAACATACCCCACGCTCTTATTAAAATGTATCTTACTGTAACGTACACCTGCAATCCTATCAGAGACTTGTCTTTTTTCAAGAAAATTCCCGAAATTCCATTAAGAAAAAAATAAGAAAAATATTCCATTTTTTTCTTGACTTAACCCTTAGTTTCAGCTTTATAATAAAAGCTGAAGATAACACTTTAAGACTTTCTTCTTAAAATTTAACACACACGAGTAAAAAGGCTGAAACAAATTTCGTTTCAGTCTTTTTACCTTTCCAACAAATCAAACATAAATAAATTAATATAGGAGTTATTATGCACGAAAAGAAAATAGGAACTCTGGCTAAATTTGCCGGAGTCACCTCCCACACCATTAAATACTACGAAAAAGAAGGCTTTTTCTCTTCTATTCGAGACAGCCATTCCAATTACCGATTTTACGATCTAAATAGCTGTACATATCTTCATGAATGTATCAAGTACCGCAATCTTGGATTTTCTGTAAAAGAATTGAATACTTTATGTAAAATTGCAAACAGCGATACAATAAATGATATGTTATTAAAGCATATGGATGATATTGATCTGGTAATTGAAGAATTACTGAAAAAAAAACAGATGACTCAATCCTATTATAAAGAACTCCGCTATTTAGACGCTAACTTAAACGACTGGTTTATCTGTAATTTTCCACCCCATTATTTTCTCGCTCAGACAAAGCAGCTGGAATATCTGGATGATTATCAAATGGAGAAAAATAATGTAAATCTCATTGATTACCTTCCTTATGCCAAATCCTGTGTATGCCTACCAAAAGAAACCATGGAAGGCTCTTCTAATATGTTTTATTGGGGACAGATCATTGAAAAAAAATATTTTCCAGAAGAACTTTTAGAAAAACGACCGGATCTTCAAACCATCGGAGGAGAGAAGCAAAAGGCTTTTGTGGCCTATTTGTCTATATGCACAAAAAATTATACTTCCGACGGCGAACTTGTCCGTCGTATCCATCAGATTTATAAAAATTTTTCTTCTGACTACCATGGCGATGCCTATGCCATACGCATAAAAATCGCCTATGAGCCGAAGGAAACCCATTATTTCAAAGTCTTTATTCCAATCTAATATTACCATTACATAAGAAATTCAGAGAATTTCTTATGTAATAACAAAAGCCTTAAGGAACATTCCTTAAGGCTTTTTCGTGAGCGTGCGGGGGTTCGAACCCCGGACAACTTGATTAAAAGTCAAGTGCTCTACCAACTGAGCTACACACCCATATCTATATTAACATTTATGCCTTTCGGCATTCAATGGAATGCCCAGAGCCGGAATCGAACCAGCGACACGAGGATTTTCAGTCCTCTGCTCTACCAACTGAGCTATCTGGGCGTACAAAACAATTTTTATTATTTTGTATGAGTTGCGGGAGCCGGATTTGAACCAACGACCTTCGGGTTATGAGCCCGACGAGCTACCAGACTGCTCCATCCCGCGCTATAAAAAATGGATGGAGAAGGATTCGAACCTTCGAAGGCGTTGCCAACAGATTTACAGTCTGCCCCCTTTGGCCACTCGGGAATCCATCCATAATCTTGCGCTTTAGCACAAAAAAAAGCCGACGATCGGACTTGAACCGATAACCTGCTGATTACAAATCAGCTGCTCTGCCAATTGAGCCACGACGGCATGAATGGGACCAACAGGGCTCGAACCTGTGACCCCCTGCTTGTAAGGCAGGTGCTCTCCCAGCTGAGCTATGATCCCATTTTTAGAAAATATAAAATTTTCAAACGACCCAGAAGGGACTCGAACCCTCGACCTCCGCCGTGACAGGGCGGCGCTCTAACCAACTGAGCCACTAGGCCGTATAATAGAAAAGACTAAAAGCACTCTGCTTTTGGCCTTATCTTTAGGATGTACCCTAAAAACTACATACAGATATCTTCTTAACCTTCCATCTCTTCCTGTACGTTCAAACATCTCTACAGCCATTCTCTGGTTAAGACCTCGACCGATTAGTGACAGTCAGCTCCATGCATTGCTGCACTTCCACCCCTGCCCTATCTACCTCGTCGTCTTCAAGGGGTCTTACTTCCGAAGAATGGGAGATCTCATCTTGAGGGGGGCTTCACGCTTAGATGCCTTCAGCGTTTATCCCTTCCAGACTTGGCTACTCTGCTATGCCGTTGGCACGACAACAGATACACCAGCGGTCCGTCCATCCCGGTCCTCTCGTACTAAGGACAGCTCCTCTCAGATCTCCTGCGCCCACGCCGGATAGGGACCGAACTGTCTCACGACGTTCTGAACCCAGCTCGCGTACCGCTTTAATGGGCGAACAGCCCAACCCTTGGAACCTGCTACAGCTCCAGGATGCGATGAGCCGACATCGAGGTGCCAAACCACTCCGTCGATGTGAACTCTTGGGAGTGATAAGCCTGTTATCCCCAGGGTAGCTTTTATCCGTTGAGCGATGGCAATCCCACTTTATACCACCGGATCACTAAGTCCTACTTTCGTACCTGCTCCACCCGTCGGTGTCACAGTCAAGCTCCCTTCTGCCTTTGCACTCTGCGAATGGTTTCCGACCATTCTGAGGGAACCTTTGAGCGCCTCCGATACCCTTTCGGAGGCGACCGCCCCAGTCAAACTCCCCACCTGACATTGTCCCCCAGCCGGATCACGGCTGCTGGTTAGAAATCCAATACTGCAAGGGTGGTATCCCAACAGCGACTCCTCATGGACTGGCGTCCATGATTCCACGTCTCCCACCTATCCTGTACATGCAGTACCGAATCCCAGTATCAAGCTAGAGTAAAGCTCCATGGGGTCTTTCCGTCCTGGCGCGGGTAACCAGCATCTTCACTGGTATTTCAATTTCACCGGGTGTGTTGTTGAGACAGTGCCCAAATCATTACGCCTTTCGTGCGGGTCGGAACTTACCCGACAAGGAATTTCGCTACCTTAGGACCGTTATAGTTACGGCCGCCGTTTACTGGGGCTTAAGTTCAGACCTTCGATTGCTCTAAGCCCTCCCCTTAACCTTCCAGCACCGGGCAGGCGTCAGCCCATATACTTCACCTTGCGGTTTTGCATAGACCTGTGTTTTTGCTAAACAGTTGCTTGGGCCAATTCTCTGCGGCCTGCTCTCGCAGGCACCCCTTCTCCCGAAGTTACGGGGCCATTTTGCCGAGTTCCTTAACAACACTTCTCCCGTCGGCCTTAGGATTCTCTCCTCATCCACCTGTGTCGGTTTACGGTACGGGCACATGAAATACGATAGCGGCTTTTCTTGACAGCCAGGGGCAAGGGCTTCGCTACTTATGTTCGCTCCCCGTCACGTCTTCGGATCGCACCGCGGATTTGCCATCGGTACTCCTACCTCGCTTGGACCGGACTTTCCATTCCCGGCTCCCTCTTCCTGTCTGTGTCCCCACAGTTCTGATTTCATGCGGTACAGGAATCTCAACCTGTTATCCATCGACTACGTCTTTCGACCTCGCCTTAGGCCCCGACTTACCCAGAGCAGATCAGCTTTACTCTGGAAACCTTAGATATTCGGCCAAGAAGATTCTCACTTCTTTCTCGCTACTCATTCCGGCATTCTCTCTTCTTAACCGTCCACTGCTCCTTCCGGTACAGCTTCCACCGTTTAAGAATGCTCCTCTACCAATCACTACGTGATTCCACGGCTTCGGTGTCGTGTTTCAGCCCCGGACATTTTCGGCGCAGGACCTCTCGACTAGTGAGCTATTACGCACTCTTTGAATGAATGGCTGCTTCTGAGCCAACATCCTAGTTGTCTTCGAAATCCCACATCCTTTTCCACTTAACACGCACTTTGGGACCTTAGCCGGTGGTCTGGGCTCTTTCCCTTTTGACCATCCAACTTATCTCGTATGGTCTGACTCCCATGAAACATCTGTCTGGCATTCGGAGTTTGATATGCTTTGGTAAGCTTTGACGCCCCCTAGGCAATTCAGTGCTCTACCTCCAGCAGACTATCATGAGGCTAGCCCTAAAGCTATTTCGAGGAGAACCAGCTATCTCCGGGTTCGATTGGAATTTCTCCGCTATCCACACCTCATCCCCACCCTTTTCAACGGATGTGGGTTCGGTCCTCCACTGCCTCTTACGGCAGCTTCAACCTGGACATGGATAGGTCACCCGGTTTCGGGTCTGCCCCTGCTGACTTTCGCCCTATTAAGACTTGGTTTCCCTTCGGCTCCGTGCCTCTGGCACTTAACCTTGCCAGCAGTGGCAACTCGCCGGACCGTTCTACAAAAAGTACGCGGTCCTACTTTAAAATAGTTCCACAGCTTGTAAACACAGGGTTTCAGGTTCTCTTTCACTCCCCTCCCGGGGTCCTTTTCACCTTTCCTTCACAGTACTATGCGCTATCGGTCACTAAGTAGTATTTAGCCTTACGGGGTGGTCCCCGCTCATTCCCACAAGGTTTCACGTGTCTCGTGGTACTCTGGATCCTGCTGGCTGGCTCCTGATTTCGGATACGGGGCTCTCACCCTCTCCGGCAGGCTTTTCCAAAACCTTTCTCCTATCT
>NZ_MJIG01000005.1 GCF_001940245.1 Anaerostipes sp. 992a | reverse complement strand
CTACAATCCGAACTGAGATGGCATTTTTGTGATTTGCTCCCCCTCGCGGGTTTGCTTCACTCTGTTACCACCATTGTAGCACGTGTGTAGCCCTGGCCATAAGGGGCATGATGATTTGACGTCATCCCCACCTTCCTCCAGGTTATCCCTGGCAGTCTCTCTAGAGTGCCCATCCATAATGCTGGCTACTAAAGATAAGGGTTGCGCTCGTTGCGGGACTTAACCCAACATCTCACGACACGAGCTGACGACAACCATGCACCACCTGTCTCTCCAGTCCCGAAGGAAAGGCCCCGTTACGGGCCGGTCCGGAGGATGTCAAGACCAGGTAAGGTTCTTCGCGTTGCTTCGAATTAAACCACATGCTCCACCGCTTGTGCGGGTCCCCGTCAATTCCTTTGAGTTTCATTCTTGCGAACGTACTCCCCAGGTGGAATACTTACTGCGTTTGCTGCGGCACCGAAGCCTCTGCGGCCCCGACACCTAGTATTCATCGTTTACGGCGTGGACTACCAGGGTATCTAATCCTGTTTGCTCCCCACGCTTTCGTGCCTCAGTGTCAGTGACAGTCCAGTAAGCCGCCTTCGCCACTGGTGTTCCTCCTAATATCTACGCATTTCACCGCTACACTAGGAATTCCGCTTACCTCTCCTGCACTCCAGTCCGACAGTTTCAAAAGCAGTCCCGGAGTTGAGCCCCGGGCTTTCACTTCTGACTTGCCGCACCACCTACGCACCCTTTACACCCAGTAATTCCGGATAACGCTTGCCCCCTACGTATTACCGCGGCTGCTGGCACGTAGTTAGCCGGGGCTTCTTAGTCAGGTACCGTCATTTTCTTCCCTGCTGATAGAGCTTTACATACCGAAATACTTCTTCACTCACGCGGCGTCGCTGCATCAGGGTTTCCCCCATTGTGCAATATTCCCCACTGCTGCCTCCCGTAGGAGTCTGGGCCGTGTCTCAGTCCCAATGTGGCCGTCCACTCTCTCAAGCCGGCTACTGATCGTCGCCTTGGTAGGCCGTTACCCTGCCAACCAGCTAATCAGACGCGGGTCCATCTCATACCACCGGAGTTTTTCACACCGTACCATGCGGTACTGTGCGCTTATGCGGTATTAGCAGCCATTTCTGACTGTTATCCCCCTGTATGAGGCAGGTTACCCACGCGTTACTCACCCGTCCGCCACTCAGTCCCTCCAGTCTCATCCCGAAAGAATCGTCCGGAGCGCTTCGTTCGACTTGCATGTGTTAAGCACGCCGCCAGCGTTCATCCTGAGCCAGGATCAAACTCTCATGTTAAAGTTTCAATCCGGTCAAAATAACACTCGGCTATTTATCCCTTTTACTGTTCTAGGTTGTTGAATCTTCTTCAACGTCCGTCTGTCTTTTTCAAAAGACAGTGAAAATCTCATCTGAATTTTCAAGGATCTGTGATTGTTCAGTTTTCAATGTTCGATGTTCGCAGTTTGGAAAAAATCCAACGGAGAAGGAGGGATTTGAACCCTCGCGCCGCTATTAACGACCTACTCCCTTTCCAGGGGAGCCCCTTCAGCCACTTGGGTACTTCTCCAAGCGAACTAAATGTGTTGCAATATGAAATTTACAACCAACGGAGAAGGTGGGATTCGAACCCACGGTCCCTTTCGGAATCACTAGTTTTCAAGACTAGCTCCTTAAACCACTCGGACACCTCTCCATACGCTATCGTTGTTAACCGCTAGCGACTTAGATATTTTATCAAATCTCTCAACTTTTGTCAAGAACTTTTTTATTTTTTCCGTTACCTCTCAGCAACATTCGATATGTTATCATATCTTTCGTCACTTGTCAACACCTTTTTTAAGTTTCCCAACTTTTCTCAACTGTGTTTTCATCAGCGACATTTGATATAATACCAAAAGAGTCTTCATCTGTCAACACCTTTTTTAATTTTTTTATTTCTTTTCAGATAAACTATTATCTCTATTCTTTTTTCTTCAAAAGATAGAGTTTCATTTGGAACCAGATAATCCTATCATGAATTTCATGTAGCACATGAAAGATTTTTCTCGTTTTGAATAATACTCTGGAGATTCTTACATCTTCTGGTGTTGTTACTTTAATATTATCGTAAGATCCTTCAATCAACTTTACCCTATGACCACTATATTTTTCTACTACCATAGCATCATCGGTAGCTGTAGTATCCTCCACATTGATCAACTGTTCATAAGCCTTCTTTACCAACTGGTATTCAAAACTCTGTGGTGTTTGAACTACCCAAAGTGTCTTCCTTGGCGGAGTCTCTTTGGCGTATTCATTCTCATCAATGACCTTGATCGTATCCTTGGCAGGCATACCAACAACACAGGCTCCATATTTCATAGCCCCCTCAATGGAATCAGATACAATTTTCTTATTGATCATGGGACGTGCCCCATCGTGAATTAAAACATAATCCGCATCCTCAATCGCCTGCAATCCCATATAAACAGACTCATAGCGTTCACTTCCTCCTGCCACAATCTGTGTTACTTTCGTAAAATGATATCTTTCTACGATATATTTCTGACAATATTCTATCTCGTCCGCTCCAGTCACTAACACGATTTCATCCACATCGCTTTCCTGAAAGGTCTTTAATGAATGATATACCATCGGACGTGACTTAATGATCATATACTGTTTTGGTATGCCGCTCCCCATTCTTTTTCCTTCACCGGCAGCCAATACAATTGCAATCACTTTCTTTTTCATTTGTAAATCCTCCCTGAACGATTTACAGGTATATAAAAATATCCCTGTATTAACGTTGACCAATTTTCAGATTTGGAACTGCATTCAGATCTAGTCCATCTCTGACTCCCTTTTTATATTCATAATAACCCGCTGCTCCGATCATTGCTGCATTATCCGTACAGAAAATCGGAGATGGATAATAAAATTTCAGATTGTTCTTCTGGCATTTTTCTTTCATTTTTGCTCTTAATGCCTGATTCGATGCAACACCACCAGCAATTGCCACTTTATCCATACCACATTCCAATGCTGCCGAAACAGCATGATCGGATAAAACATCTACGACCGCTTCCTGGAAAGAAGCTGCCACATCCGCTCGATCAACTTCTACTCCTTGCATTTTACACTTATTCAAATAATTTAATACTGCTGATTTTAATCCACTAAAGCTAAAATCATTTGGTGCCCCCTCTACTTTTGCACGGGGAAATGAAATGGCCTTTGGATTTCCTTCTCTGGACAGCTTATCGATCTTTGGTCCTCCTGGATATCCAAGTCCAATGGCTCTTGCTACTTTATCAAAGGCTTCCCCGGCCGCATCATCTCTGGTACGTCCTATGATCTCATATTCTCCATAATCTACTACTTTTACCAGATGAGAGTGTCCTCCGGATGCAACCAGACACATAAATGGAGGTGTCAGTTCCGGATGTTCGATATAATTGGCACAAATATGTCCTTCGATATGATGTACGCCAACTAACGGCTTATTTTTCGCGTAGGCAATTGCTTTCGCTTCTGCCACTCCTACTAATAAAGCGCCTACCAGTCCCGGTCCATAAGTCACACAAACTGCATCGATAGTATCTAATGTTTCATTTGCCGTTTCTAATGCTTCCTCAATGACCTGATTAATCTTCTCAATATGTTTTCTTGATGCGATTTCCGGAACTACGCCTCCATATAACTTATGCAATTCAATCTGAGATGAAATAATATTTGATTTCACCGTTCTTCCATTCACGACCACTGCTGCCGCAGTTTCATCGCAGGAAGATTCAATAGCTAATATTTTTACTTGTTCTTCCATTTGTTTCTCCTAAAGCACTAATCATTCTCAAATAGCAACGTGATGGATTTTCCATCCTTTCCTGGTTTTGCGGCTGGAAAAATCTCCTTCACCTTCCCCATGTATGGTTCTGGACGAACCAGGGAAGGACTGTAATGGGTCAGCCACATCTCCTTTACCCCGGCTGTCTTCGCCAGATGTGCAGCCTCATAAAATGTCATATGCTTGTATTCTCTTGCTTTTTTCTCCTTGCCTTCCTCTCCATACATTCCTTCACAGATAAACAGGTCTGCTTCCTTCGCATGCTCAGAAATACTGGCAACTGGACGACTATCTGTACAATAGGTAACTTTAAGACCTTTTCTTGTCTCCCCCAGCACCATGTCCGGCGTATAGATCCTTCCATCCGCTTCTATCGTTTCCCCTTTCTGCAGACGGCTCCAATACGGCATAGGAATCTGATTGGCTTTTGCTTTCTCAACGTCAAATTTACCAGCACGGTTCACCTTAATACTATAGCCATAGCAGGCAATGTTGTGCTGTACACGAAATGCTTCTATTTCGTAGCCATCCATCGGTATGGTTTGGCTATTCTCACTTAATTCTAAAAATTGAATCGGAAAAGGAAGGTCCGGTGCTATGATCCGCAGTGCATTGACTACCCGCTCCAGCCCCCTCGGACCCACCATCAATACTGGTTCTTTTCGCTCCGCATTACCAAGAGTCAATAAAAGTCCCGGCAATCCGCTAATATGATCGGCATGATAATGTGTAAAGCAGATTACATCCACTGGTTTTACACTCCATCCCTTTTCTTTAATCGCAACCTGGGTTCCTTCACCGCAATCGATCAATACACTGCTGCCATTGCATCTGGCCATCAACGATGTCAACCTGCGGTAGGGGAGGGGCATCATCCCTCCTGTTCCCAGCAAACATATATCTAACATATTTATACCTCTGTTACTTCTTCTATCTTTACAGGAATCTCCAGAACAGAAAGTAATTTATCATAGCACTCCTCACAAAGATAGAATTCATGAAGCTCCATATCCTTGCTGCTAAAATATCCCCATTCTTTTTGAACATGTAAAAAATCCTGTTCTTTTCCATTGATCTTCTTCCCACAGCCATTGCAAATATAAATCTGTTTCATAAAATACTCCTCCTGATTCTATTCTATGATACCATCAAAAATACAAATTTCGATGTTTTTCACAACTTCATTATATCTACACTGAAATCCCAATTCTAGTGGGAATTGCTGACAACCAAAAGTTATCTGCTGTAAATGCTATTAACGAATTACTTTCCTGTAAATAAGTGCATCCTCTGTTGGATGACTATAATATCGTTTTCTGATTCCTAGTTTCTCAAATCCCAACTTCTCATACAGTCTTCTGGCTGCCTGATTTGAATCTCTGACTTCCAAAAAAACAGATTCCACTCCCTGCTTCTTCCATTGTTCAAAAGCCGCCAGCAGAAGACTTCCCCCGCAGGATCTGCCACGTTCTTCCGGCATCACACCAATTTTTAATATTTCTCCTTCATCCAGTGCTGCTGATGTCAGGAGAAACCCCTTCAATTGCTCCTCTTCCTCCAAAACATAACACTGGTATTGCTCCATCATCAGAGATTCTCTCCAGCTTTTCTCATTCCAGGCACTGGAAAAGCAAATCCGGTCTAATGATACAATTTGAGAAAAATCTCGTTCTTCATAAAATCTAACGGGCATTTCTTTCTTCCCGCTCTCTTTCTGCCTGGGACTTTCTAAGATATTCTGGTCCATGGTCTCTGGCAGACTGGATTTCTCCCTGCTGATAATACTTCATTGCAAGACTTCCTACAGCGCCTGCTCTCTGCCTGCTCACATGGGCTGGCGCAAAAGAAACCGGAACCTGAATTTTTTCTTTGATTATTTCCTTATATACCGGAACACCATCTCCTAAAAAGATGACTGCTTCTCCCAACTGATTGACCGCATCTACGGTTTCCTCAATTCCTCTGGCACACTGCTCTTCGATCACCTGAAATTGATCTTCTTCCCATCGGTATGTTCCTGTATATACCTGGTTTCTACGTGCATCCATGATCGGACAAATATATCCTTTGGTCTCATATAAATTATAGGCAATGGCATCGACAGTCGGAACTGCAACAATTGGCTTATTCAATGCCAGCCCCAGTCCTTTGGCCGTAGCAGAGCCGATCCGAAGCCCAGTAAAGGAACCTGGTCCCTTTGCAATGGCAATGGCATCGATCTCATCCAGATTGGTCTCTGTCATCTTCACCACCTCATCCAGCATAGGCAAAAGCGTCTGAGAATGTGTCTTCTTATGGTTGATTGTATACTCTCCGATCAAGGTATCATCTTCCATTATCGCAACAGATGCCACCAGTCCGGAACTATCTAATACTAATAATTTCATCTATTGTTCCTCCACGGTTATTTTTCGATAATCAAATCCTTTATCCAGATCCTTTTCAATGGTAATGGTCATATAATGGGACGGAAGAATTTCCTCGATCAGATTGGCCCATTCAATGAGGCATACTCCATCTCCATAAACGTAATCCTCATAACCAATCTCATCCATCTCCTCTACATCACCGATGCGATAAACATCAAAATGATAAAACGGCATTCTTCCTTCTTCATACACCTGTACAATGGTAAAGGTTGGACTGTTAATTGGCTCTTCAATTCCCAGACCTTCAGCAAATCCCTGAGTAAATACCGTTTTTCCAACACCAAGATCCCCATACAGGCATAACACCTGTCCTGGTTTTACTTCCATACCAAGTTTCTTTCCCAGCTCAAAGGTGTCCTTTGCATCAAAACTTTCTATAATCATACTTATCCTCTCATTCTTTTCGGCAGCTGAACCTCTTTCGAATCAATATGCTCCAATACATAATCCATGATTTCCTTTTCTCTGGCTCCCATATCCTTCTTTGGCCATAAGAATGCATTAATTCTAGTAGTATACAGCATATAAAGAGAACCACTTTCTTTGATTCTTATAATCCGATTCCATGGAATACCGCCTTCCTGTCCACCAGCATAAAGTTTGATACCTTCTTCATCTAATTCATATTCCATTGCATTTTTGTATGCTGGATTCATAAGCTTCTGCTTCTTTGCTCTGGTATACAGCATAACTGGATTCACTACGGTAAATAACAGCGCCAGGAATCCAAGTACGATCATCTTGGTCTCATTTCCAGCAAAGTCAGGAATTCCCCGAAGAAACATCACTGCTGCTGCTAAACTAATTACCAAACCAACTTTTCCGCTGATCCCTGCATAAGAATGACGCAAAAGAAACTGAAATAATTCATTGGTTTTTATGTTTGTCGTAAATTTCACTTAAAAATCACTCCTATTATTCTTTCTTCATTGAAACTATTATAACCTAACCAATTCTATTTTGCTATCTTCTTTTTCCAGAGGCTGTTAAATTCACGCATGTCGTCTTCTTTTATGGCCTGCGCGATGTACATGGAAGATGAACCAGACATTTTCCACACACTTCAGATCCGGAATCTACCGCCTCTTCTCCTGCCTGATCTGCATAAGAATTGCCAAACTGTGTATGTACTTCAGCGTTTTTCAGACACTGTGCAAAGCATTTATGTCGGTCAAATTTCTTGTCGGTCAGTGCCTGTGAAGGACATCGTTTGATACACAGTCCACAGCTTCCGTTTCTTTTATAAAGACAGGCTTCCTCTTTCTGCGGGCTTCCTGTCTCCACCGGCAGATTGGTCACCAGGGCATTTAATCTTCCCGCACATCCATATTCGGTAATCAGCATATTATTCATACCAAAGGTTCCAAGACCGGCTGCATATGCCAGATGCCGAAAAGACCAATGACTGATCACTTCATCCCGATAGAAAACGGATGCTTCTGGTGCCATCCTGGCCTGATAGCCCAGTCCTTCGATATACTTTATCATATGTTGGTTTATTTTCAAGAAAAATGCATTGGTTTCTTCATAAATTCTTGCCCATTCTGAGGATGCCAACCCATCTCCTTCATTGCTTTTTGCCACCCAATCACAAAATGGAAGGAAATATACCAACACAGTCTTTGCATCTTTTAGGACTTCCTCTGGCATCTGATGTTCTGAATGGACAATTTCCTTTAATCTTCTAACATATGGATGGTATGCATCTGCAAATTCGACCAAAGGCTGCTTCCATCTCTTCTGATTTCTTTCTTTTTCTTCTTCCTCTACAAATTGGATCAGTTCCGTGCAGATTTGTTCTTTTAACTTTTTCATGCTATGATCTCCTATTTTTTCTGCTAAATGCGGGTTTCTTTGACTATGGGATAATGAGTGAGAACGAAATCATTCCAGTCAGCAATCAAGCTACGGAGCTTCCAAATCTGATACATGTTTTCCTTTTTTCTACACCATAACAGACGAAAATCTTATCCCTCGTCCATTCACAAATGGCTATGTAAGCCAGCTTCCAGCCATTTGTCCTTATGGACGACCAAAAGCATTGCTTTTGGTAAAGATTTTCTGCCTGAGAAAACATGTAAGCTCCTCCGCAGATTGCTTTACCGGAATGGTTTCGTTCTTTGTAGTGTATTGGCTTCTCCCATATTCATGTGGAGAAACGGAACATGGAAAAGAAGAAAACTTCTCCGAAAGCGACATATGCGGAATGTTAGAACAACCTGTTGGCTGGATTCTATCACCAGAACTGCTTCAGGCATCGAAGATGACTGTTTTCCATAGGACAGTTGGTAGGGAAGTTTACTTACCTTTCCAACTGTTATGGAAAAAAGGAATGCAGTTCATCTTGTGCCATGCCAAGCCCGACTAGCGGAGCGGATTAGGGTTTGGCTCGGGGTAAATCCAGACAGCTTTGGTTGTTCTTACGTTCTGGCATCCTGGGCGCAGGAGGAGAAATTTTCTTCTTCATTTAATCCACAAAACCCGCATCTTTTTGATCAGTCTCATTATAGTTATGTAATTTCAATAAGTCAATGTACAACCCCTGTTTAAAAATGCCATATCTTTTATTCTACATTGCGTATAAATTCTCCTCTTTTCACAAATACTATTTCCAGAAATGGAGGAATTTTGATTATGAAAGCAACTGGAATCGTACGTCGTATTGATGATCTCGGACGCGTAGTTGTTCCCAAGGAAATCCGGCGTACCTTAAGAATACGAGAAGGCGATCCTCTGGAAATCTTTACCGACCGGGATGGCGAGATTATCTTAAAAAAATATTCCCCTATTGGAGAAATGGGCGGTCTGGCACAGCAGTTTTGTGAATCTGCTTCTCAGATCTTAAACGCCACCGTAGGCGTCAGCGATCATGACACCTTTCTGGCAGCTGCTGGTACGGATAAGAAAATCCTGTTAGGAAAAATGATTCATGAAGATTTGGAAGGCTTTCTTCAGGAACGACAGGTTGGTTCCACGAAAACCTTATCTTCTGATTTCCCATCTCTCGTAGATGGATTTGAACTTCCTTATAAAAAAAATATAGCAGCCACCATCCTCAGTCAAGGAGATGTGATCGGAAGCATTGTTATCCTCGATCGAGAGGATGCAGAGGCTCTGACAATCGCCAAAACCGGCTCCATTCTTCTGGGAAAACAGATGGAATAACAAAATTGGCTCTCGCTTCTATATGCGAAGAGCCAATTTTATTGTTTATCAATTCTTCAAATATTTCCTCAAAAACTGTCCTGTATAGGACTTCTCTACGTTACAGATTTCCTCTGGTGTTCCTTGGGCAATTACGGTACCACCGCCATCTCCGCCCTCTGGACCCATATCAATAATATAATCTGCCGTCTTGATTACCTCCAGATTGTGCTCGATTACAACAACTGTGTTGCCACCTTCGCTTAGCTTCCTTAAGATGTCTACCAGCTTATGAACATCAGCAAAATGAAGTCCCGTCGTAGGCTCATCCAGTACATAGATGGTCTTTCCAGTACTTCTTCGGCTCAACTCTGTAGCAAGCTTGATTCTCTGTGCTTCCCCTCCAGATAAAGTCGTGGATGGCTGTCCCAGACGAATATAGGATAATCCCACATCATTTAACGTCTTGATCTTTCGATAGATACTCGGTACATTTTCAAAAAATTTGCATGCCTCTTCTACCGTCATATCTAATACGTCGTAGATGCTCTTGCCCTTATACTTTACTTCTAATGTCTCACGATTATATCTTTTTCCACCACAGACTTCACATGGTACATACACATCCGGCAGAAAATGCATCTCGATCTTAATAATTCCATCACCACTGCAGGCTTCACAACGTCCGCCTTTTTTATTAAAACTGAACCTCCCCTTATTATATCCTCTTGCTTTGGCATCCTTGGTCATAGCAAACAATTCTCTGATCTGATCAAATACTCCTGTATAAGTGGCAGGATTGGATCTTGGCGTCCGTCCAATCGGAGACTGATCGATCGCAATAATCTTGTCTAGCTGCTCGATTCCCTCCATTCCTTTGTGCTTTCCTGCTTTTACCTTGGCACGATTCAATTCCTTGGCCAAACGCTTGTATACAATGCTGTTGATCAATGAACTTTTTCCAGAACCAGATACACCTGTTACACAGGTCATTACACCAAGCGGAATCTCCACATTGATATTCTTTAAATTATTCTGAGCGGCTCCTAACACTTTCAAAAATCCCGTCGGCTTCTTGCGCTCTGTCGGAACTGGAATTTTGATCTTACCACTTAAATATGCTCCAGTAATGGTATTTTCCGCCTTCATAATCTCTTCCGGAGTTCCCTGGGCAACCACTTCTCCTCCATGCTCTCCAGCTCCTGGTCCAATATCTACGATATGGTCTGCTGCCAACATGGTATCCTCATCATGCTCGACTACGATCAAGCTATTTCCCAGATCCTTTAAATTCTTAAGTGTCCTGATCAGCTTATCGTTATCCCGTTGATGAAGGCCAATGCTTGGTTCATCCAGGATATAGGCAACCCCTACCAGGCCGCTGCCAATCTGAGTGGCAAGGCGGATTCTCTGTGCCTCTCCCCCTGACAGCGTTCCTGTCGCTCTGGATAAGGATAAATATTCCAATCCCACATCTATCAAAAATCCGATGCGCGCATGAATTTCCTTTAAAATCTGAGCTCCGATCAGCTGCTGGCGTTCCGTCAGCTGCACCTCGTTAAAAAACTGTGCAATCTTCCCAATGTTCATATCACAGAGCTGTGCAATATTTAATCCTCCTATCGTTACCGCAAGAGAAGTCGCCTTCAATCTCTGTCCATGGCAGGTATCACACGGTGTGACGGTCATATAGGCCTCATATTCTGCCTTCATTCTTTCTGAGGATTCCCGATATCTTCTCTGAACATTCTTGACCAGCCCCTCGAAGGCAACATCGTAGACCCCTTCTCCTCTCTGCCCTTTATAATATACCTTAACAGAATGTCCATCTGTGCCATAAAGAATGATATTCCTTGCCTCTTCACTCATCTCATTAAATGGCGTATGCAGATCAAATCCATATTCCTTGGCAAGGGCATCCAGAATTGCTCTTGTATAGCTTTTTTTGTCAGTACAAGACTGCCATCCCATAACAGTAATGGCTCCATCTGCAATACTTATGGATGGATCCGGAATCATCAGCTCCAAATCAAATTCCATCTTATACCCAAGACCAAAGCAGTCTGGACAGGCCCCAAAAGGATTATTAAAGGAAAAGCTTCTTGGCTCAATCTCCTCCATACTGATACCACAATCCGGACAAGAAAAGCTCTGACTAAAATGCATCTCTTCTCCACCGATCACATCTACGATCAACAGACCATCAGCCAGATCCAGCACTGTTTCGATAGAATCTGCCAGACGCTTTTCGATTCCTTCCCGAACAACCAGACGGTCTACTACAATCTCAATGATATGCTTCTTATTCTTATCCAGATTGATTTCCTCTGACAGATCATACAGATTACCATCAATTCTGGCACGAACAAACCCACTTTTCTTAATCTTTTCAAGCAGCTTTATATGCTGTCCCTTTCTTCCCTTTACCACTGGTGCCAACAGCTGAAATCTGGTCCGTTCCGGCAGCTTCATAATGGCATCCACCATCTGATCTACCGTCTGCCTGCTGATGACTTTTCCACACTTTGGACAATGAGGTACTCCGATTCTGGCATATAGCAGTCGAAGATAATCGTATATTTCAGTAACGGTTCCGACCGTAGAACGTGGATTTCGGTTGGTTGTCTTCTGGTCAATGGAAATTGCCGGAGAAAGTCCCTGAATATTCTCCACATCCGGCTTTTCCATCTGTCCCAGAAACTGCCTTGCATAAGAAGATAATGATTCCATATATCTTCTCTGACCCTCTGCATAAATGGTATCAAAAGCCAAAGAGGATTTTCCTGACCCACTCAATCCTGTCAATACCACAAACTGATTCCGTGGAATGTCCAGATCGATATTCTTTAAATTATGCTCCTTGGCACCTCGAATGCTTATTACTTCTTTCTTCATTCTATCCTTTTCTCCATCTATCTCTCTTAATGTTTATAAATCATAATCTCGAAGAGCAATCTTATATTCCTTTAATTCATCTCTTAATCTGGCTGCCTCTTCAAAATTCAGCTCTGCTGCAGCCTGATTCATCTTCTTAGTCCACTTGGCAATGGCCTCTTTCAGCTCCTTCTTATTCATGGACTCGACCTCTTTTGCCTCTTCTTTTGCTTCAGGGGTATCATCCGATACTTTGATCAGATCACGTACGCTCTTCTTAATGGTCTGCGGAATAATACCATGCTCTTTATTATAGGCATCCTGAATCTCTCTTCTTCGTCTGGTTTCACTAATAGCGGCATTCATAGAATCCGTCATCTTATCCGCATACATGATAACTCTTCCCTTGGCATTTCGTGCCGCACGCCCGATCGTCTGTACAAGAGAAGTCTCGGAACGAAGAAATCCTTCTTTATCTGCATCTAAAATTGCCACTAAGGTAATCTCTGGAATATCCAGTCCCTCCCGTAACAGATTGATTCCCACTAAAACATCAAAAATTCCCATACGAAGATCTCTTACGATCTCAATTCTTTCTAAAGTATCGATATCAGAATGCAGATACTTAACCTTCACATCATTCTCTCTCAGATAATCGGTCAGATCTTCTGCCATCCGCTTGGTCAGAGTGGTCACCAATACCTTATTCCCTGCCTGCGTTTCTTTATAAATCTCTGATAAAAGATCATCTATCTGCCCCTTCACCGGACGCACATCCACCTCTGGGTCCAACAGACCAGTAGGGCGGATGATCTGCTCTGCCCGAAGCAGCTCATGCTCCTTCTCATAGACATTGGGGGTGGCGGATACGAAAAGCATCTGATCGATCTTGGATTCAAATTCCTCAAAATTCAATGGACGGTTATCCAGTGCAGAAGGCAGTCGAAATCCATAATCCACCAACGTGGTCTTTCTCGAACGGTCTCCGGCATACATGCCACGAATCTGCGGAACTGTAATATGGGATTCATCCACCATGATCAGGAAATCATCCCCAAAGAAATCCACCAGTGTATTCGGTGTGGCTCCCGGCTCCAGGCCTGCCAGATGTCTGGAATAATTCTCGATCCCAGAACAAAAACCTGTCTCCTTCAACATCTCAATATCAAAATTCGTCCGCTCTGCAATCCTCTGAGCTTCTAACAGCTGATCATTCTCCTTAAAATATGTGACCCTCTCAGCCAGTTCCGCCTTAATGGTCTCAATGGCATGATTGATCTGCTCCTCTGGCACTGCATAATGGGACGCAGGGAAGATAGCCGCAAAATTCAACGTCTTCTTCATCTCCCCGGTCAAAATATCAAATTGTACGATTCGATCAATCTCATCACCAAAAAATTCTACACGAACGGCATCTTCAAAGGTGGATACCGGCAAGATTTCCAGCACATCTCCTTTTACCCGAAAAGATCCCCGCTTAAAATCCAATTCGTTTCTCACATACTGAATATTGATCAGCTGCTCAATGACCTCATCGCGATCCTTTAACATTCCAGGACGCAGAGAAATCATCATCTCTTCGTAGCTTTTACGATCTCCAATCCCATAGATACAAGACACACTGGATACCACGATGACATCCTTTCTTTCAATCAGGGCTGCGGTAGCACTGTGGCGCAGCTTATCAATCTCATCATTTACAGCAGAATCCTTCTCGATATACGTATCTGTAGATGGAACGTAAGCCTCTGGCTGATAATAATCATAGTAGGACACAAAATACTCCACCGCATTCTCCGGGAAGAATTCCTTAAACTCACTATAGAGCTGAGCTGCGAGTGTCTTATTATGCGCAATAATCAGCGTTGGCTTATTCATCTGTTCAATAATATTGGCCATAGTAAATGTCTTACCCGAGCCTGTCACACCCAATAAGGTCTGAAATTGATTACCTTCTTTAAATCCCTGTACCAGTTCTGCAATAGCCTGCGGCTGATCGCCGGTAGGTTGATATTCGGAGTGTAATACGAATTTATCCATGAGTTCCTCCTTTTTATTATCCCTTCAACTAGATTAGATTATAACAGAATATAAAAAGAAAGTACAGAACAATCGAACTTTTGTTCTATACTTTCCACTTACTATTTATTAATACATTTTAATATCCTTCCGCACATTTCCCTGCATCTACACCTGATAGACTTCTTTAAAACACATTTCTCTTGAGAAAGCATCTTTGGGCTGTTCTCTCCACAAATGTCCATGAATGGCTAACGATACATTTCTAGGCTTATCTGCTGGCATCATCGTCCGAAAGATTACCCGGTCACCAGGATAAGCTTTCCACACAGGCGTGACCGGATCTCCATGAACCCTGCTGCTAAACACCTTCCACACCCTATTATCCCTCATAAGCCGGTTGGCAAACCGTTCTGAACAATAGTTATCACCTTTTTCTCCCGTATCCTCTGCATCTACAGGCCCCTAGCAGTTTGAATCAAATTTCCCTGTGCATCCAAAAGACGGATTCCATTCTGGATAAAAAGCACATATTCACGGAAGCTTTCCATCCCCGGCGCTGTTATAACCGCCTGTTCGGCAAAAGGATTGGTCTTTTTCGTAAAGTTTTCATACCATTCTGCTCCAGCTGGCTCGACAATCACTGCACCAAATAGACCATGATACCTATGATTTCTCATATCTCCAAAGGATTGTAAAATACATGCTCCATATTCCCGGTCAGCCCGCCAGAAATAACGTTTGCTCTCTCCGATTCCAACGGTCTGCTCTCTTGCGTTATACCCCACATTAATTCCTGAATCACAAACTGGATCATGATCCCCATATTTATTGTATACAATGGGAATCTGAATGGCTTCTATCGTGAAATACCGTGTTTTTCCCTGATAAGGGTATTGACACAATTCCATATACTACTTTCCTTTCTTCATTCCTATCATTTAAGAAGAATCCCGAAGGATAAGCCTTCTGACTATAGTATATGTACCAATGATCTATCTGGTGTTTCTGCCAGCATGTCATATCGCTGCTTTTTGCCAACTGTCACTAAGACAAAGTAAGGCCGCCACCCCAACGAAATTTCCGTTAGGGCGACGGCCTCCTGAAATATTATGATCATTCTTTCTCTAACACTTTCAATGCCTCTTGAAGCTGATTGTCCTCGGATTTTTTAATCTCGATCTCATCCTTCAGACTTTCCTTTAATTCCACTTCCACATCTGGATCAATGCCTTTCTTATGAATATTTCTACCCTTTGGTGTATAATAATTGGCAATGGTCAGCTTAACGGCAGAGCCGTCTCCCAACTGGAAGATATTCTGTACGATTCCTTTTCCATAGCTGGTAGTTCCTACCAGTGTTCCTGCCTTATAATCCTGAATCGCACCAGCTAAAATCTCAGAAGCACTGGCACTATTGCCATTGATCAACACTGCAATAGGCTGCTCAACGCATTCTGCAGATTTGGCTTCATATTCTGTCTTCTTTCCGTTCTTATCTTCCGTATATACGATCATACCTGTTGGCAGGATCCGATCGGCAATATCTACCACTGCATCCAATAAGCCCCCTGGATTATCTCTTAAATCCAACACCAGCTTTTTCATCCCATCATTTTCCAACTGACTCAGTGCATCATCGAATTGTTCTACTGTCACTTCATCAAATTCTGTAATCTTAATATAACCTACTTTATTTTCCAGCATTTCATATTCTACCGTTGGATTCTTGATTTCCTGTCTTGTTAATGTATAATCCTTTTCTTTTCCATCCCGAGAAAAAGTAAGTGTAACTTTGGTCCCTTCCTTTCCTTTTACACGGGACACTACACTACTTAAATCCTCATCAGAAGAAATTTCCTCGCCTTCTACTTTGGTCAGGATATCCCCTGCTTTAATACCGGCTTTTTGTGCCGGTCCATCTTTCATTGGCTTTACCACTGTAATGGCCTTTGTCTCCATGTCCTGTGTCAACACGATACCAACTCCACTAAAAATACCCTCCGAAGACTCCTCCACATCCTCATATTCCTCTTTGGTGTAATAGACAGAGTAAGGATCTTCCAATCCTGCAATCATTCCTTTATAGCTGTATTCCCTCAGCTGTTCTTCATCCACCTCACCCAGGTAGTATTCATCAATCACAGTCTTTAGCTGTTTTAGCTTGGATTTTCTCGCAATTCCATCATCGCTGCTAAACACAAAAACCTTCAACATGATCCCTTCCATAATGCACACAACCAACAACAGAAGAATCAGAATATCCTTAATCAGGCTTCGCACCTTTATTTTTCCTTTTTTCATAATCAATCTCCTTTATCTCTATTGGCAAACTGAACCCCCACGACAAAAAGGGACTTTTCGCGCGAAAAATCCCTCCCCCGATACATTTTATGCAGTATAAGCAACACCTATACCTGTAAAAGCAAATCCGATCGAATTCTAAAATTCAATACTTTCCATATACTTCATATATTTTACAACCATCAGTGCAATCTTAAAGGTAATGGCGTCTTCAAAAACACGAAGATCCAGATTCGTCTGCTTCTGCAGCTTATCCAGGCGGTATACCAGCGTATTACGATGAATATACAGCTGTCTGGAGGTCTCAGATACGTTCAGGCTGTTTTCAAAGAACTTATTGATCGTCGCCAATGTTTCTTCATCAAAATCATCCGGAGACTTTCCTTCAAAAATCTCACGAATAAACATCTTGCATAATGGCAGCGGAAGCTGATAGATCAAGCGTCCAATTCCAAGATGACTATATGCCACAACGTTCTGATCTTCATAGAAGATCTTTCCAACAGCCAATGCCATCTTAGCTTCTTTATAAGAGCGGGATACTTCCTTGATCTCATCCACAACAGTACCAAAAGCAATATTAACCTTTGGCAGATTACTGTTGCTTAGCATGTCTACGATTACATTGGCTGTCTTATAAAAGTCATCATAATCCTCTCCCTGCTTTACTTCACGAACCAAAATAATATTCTTCTCATCTACTGCTGTAATAAAATCTCTGGATTTCGCTGCAAACAATCCTCGCACAGTCTCTAAAGCGTTGCTGTCTTTATCCCGCTTTGTCTCAATGATATACACCAGTCTCTTCACATCTGTTTCAATATGCAGCTTCTTGGCACGATTATAAATGTCTACCAATAGCAGATTATCCAATAACAGGTTTTTAATAAAATTATCCTTGTCAAATCGTTCTTTATAAGCAACTAGCAAATTCTGAATCTGGAATGCCGCCAGCTTTCCAACCATATAGACATCATCAGATTCGCCCTTTACTAAAATAATATATTCTAATTGATTCTCATCAAACACTTTAAAAAACTGGTACCCCTGCATCATCTGACTTTCCGCTAATGACTGGGCAAAAATCAACACAGACTCCACATATCCGCTGACATCAGCGATCGTACTGGCCAGTGCCTTCCCCTCTGTATCCATTACACATAAATCTGTTCTGGAAATGGCTTTAATCCCATCTACCGTATCCTGTAAAATTTGATTTGATATCATGTTTTCACTTCCTTTCCATGTCTATTATTACTATACAGCATATTTACCAAAAAAAAAAGAGAAGATTTTTATTTTCCTCTCTTTTTTATACAAATAATGCAATCTACTTTTGTATATTCTTCCCAAATATTAAGATTAACTTTTTCATAGGGATTGTATCTTTTCCCTATTTCTCCTGTCCCCGTTCCTCTTTCAGCTTCTGCCGAAATTCACTTTCCACTGCCTCTTTTCCCAGTCTTAAACGCTTCATCAACCATTTTACAAGCACAGGCGAATCTTTTTCGCCTTTTTCTTCTTGAAAAATGTACTGGTAGATCGTCTCTGAACTAATGCATAGCTTAGTACTTAGAGTCTCCTTATGGGCCAATAATAATTTCTCCTGCTTTTCTATTGAAACCAATGGCAATATCAAATCGGGAAAATATCCATTAATTGTATTCACAAGGGCTTCCATTCCTTCTTCCCCTGTGTCCTCAAAAATGACGCCGTTGACCTTTAATCCTGGATAATCCGCTTCCAGATGAACGGCTACTCTGTCGCATTGTTCCTGTGTATCGCACAAAACACAAAGTCCCCGTTCCTCTTCTGCAATCAACATCAGCATTCGATCTAAGTATTCCTCCTGGAATCTGCCTTCACAAGTCTTGTCGATCGCCTCTTCCACATTATGGTCTCCTGGAAGAATCAGATTGGCAATATCCGTAAAGCGCTTCGTCTCCTTGGATTCCTGACTCTTCATGGCCAACTGGGCACCAGCTAATAAAACAAAGTTAAAATAATCATTATCAAGATAAGTTTTGGATATTTCAACTGCACGAGAAACAGAAACCGCATCGACAGTAATTCCCAGAACAGGAATCAATTCGTGGTTGTTCTGAATTTCCATAGTGTATTGATCTCCTTATATTCTTCTAGTCCAGTGTATCCGCATCTTTTCCCAAATAAATGCAGATATCTGCGTCTCCTTCTACATCTCCTACTTTAATGACCGCATTTTTAAAATATTTCTTCTTTAAATCTTCACCCATTCCTTTTTTCGTAACACGAATAATGGTCTGATCATAAGTTGCTTCATAATAGTTATCTACACTTCCAATATTATAACCTTCACTCTGAAGCTTTTTGTTCCACTTTCCTGCCAGTCCATTGATGTAAGCTGCATTTCTAATATAGATATTCTTTCCCTCAGAAGAAATCTTTTCCTCTGTAGTTGGTTCTTCTGTGGTTGCTTTTTCCGTAGTTGCTTTCTTCTCTGTACTTACGGCCTTTCCTTCCGTAATATCTGTGATTATAGATTTTGCTTCATTAATATCAATCTGGAATTGATCGCCTTTTTCTTCTCCGCTCAATTCGATCACATCAATATCTTCTGCCTTGACATCTGCATAGTATGGCAGATAACTCTCAACATCTGCTACCGTCTTATCACTTTCGCATTCTCCAAATACGATCTCAGCGTATTCTTTCATAGATTCATTGGTTGCGTCATCGAAGAGAACACCTGTATATCCTTTGATAAATGCCTTCAGATTGCTCATATAAGCTTCCCAGGAATCATAGGTACCATATCCGGCTACCACTCCCCAGGACTGAATTCCATTTAAAATATGCTGTCCTGCTTCCAGATTGACTGTCATCTGATTGTTATCCTTAAAGGATACTGCGGATGGAAGGTCACATTCAAAAGAATCACTTTCATTGATCAGTTCAATAAATCCTTCCTGTGTATAGTCCTCATAAGAATCCACTGCAATTCCGTATGCATTCTCAATATTGTTAACTACCTTCTTCATCTCTTCTCCTGTACCTTCTTCATCATAGGTAAACAAATCAGAGTCTGGTCTCATTAAAACAAAAGACAGTTTATTCCTCTCTGTATTTAAAATTCGAAGTACTGTACACTTTCCAACACGAATTACAGAAATATAATTCTCTTTAATATTCTTAGCTGCTTCTTCTTTTTCTTTTTGTTCTGCCTTTTCTTTGTCTTTTCTGAATTTATGAGTAAATAATGCTTTTGATCCATGGTAAGACGCAACCCCTGCTAATACAATAATCAAAATTGCTGCGATTATACGAACTACCATCTTTTTCTTTGGCTGAGTTTTCAAAATAGTTTCTCCCTTCTGTCATAATTGCTTCATTCCCGTACCCTATCCATTCTTTTACTGATATAGGCTACACTTCAGTATAACAAATCTTGATTTTTATTTCAACACTCCCTTATCATTCCTTTCCGCCTCTGGTATAATTATCATCAAGTCATACAGAAAGGAATCTTAAATCATGAAAACCGTAATCATTACCGGCAGCTCCCGTGGTATCGGATATGCTGCTGCCAATTATTTTGGAAGCCATGGATGGCAGGTTGTCATTAACTGCTGCCATAACCTGACCGCTCTGGAAACAGCCAGACAAACATTGACTTCCCAAGGTATCTCCGTCCTCTCCGTTCCTGGTGACACCGGTGATCCTGCCTTTTGGAAGGAAGTCACTGACAAAACCCTGTCTGCCTTCGGCAGCATTGACTGTATCATCCACAATGCTGCGCTCTCCTACGTAGGGCTTCTGACCGACATGAGCCTGGAAGAATGGCATTCCATGATGAATACCAATCTGAATGCACTTTTTTACGGTTCAAAGGAAATCCTTCCCCATATGATCTCAAAAAAATCTGGTCGAATCATCCACGTAACTTCCGTCTGGGGTGAAGTGGGTGCATCCTGTGAAGTTGGCTATTCTGCCTCCAAAGGAGGCGTCATTGCCTTTACAAAAGCTTTGGCCAAGGAACTGGCCCCGAGCCATATACAGGTCAATGCCCTTTCGCTGGGCATGTTCGACACCGAAATGAATGCCTGCTTTTCTGAAGAAGATAAAGCCGCAATTACAGAAGAAATCCCGGCAGATCGAATGGGACATCCTGAGGAAGCTGCCCGAATGCTCTATACCATTGCTACGGCACCGGAATATCTGACTGGTCAGATCATCCGGCTGGATGGTGGTTGGATTTAACAAAACGAGCAAATGTGCATTCCCAGAAGGTGTTTATTACGTAATAAACAAAGAGGAAGCGTGGAATCTCCCCGCTTCCTCTTGTTATTTTGCCGTAACCACAATCTGGATATTGCAATCTGACATGTGATTACCGTCTACTGACAAGGCGTAATCAATCTCCAGTTCCATACAACCGGAACCCTTCTCACAAAATGTGATTCTTGATGTTGTAATCCCCATCAACATACTTCCATATGGTGTATCATAGTAGGTCAGATTCTCCTTTCCCTCCTCAAATACCATATGACTGCTGGAAATTCCTTTCCGAATGACAGATACCTCGTTGGCACCAATCTTGATTACATTCTTGGATACCATGCCATCATCGTCTATCTCTTCATAAAGCAGAAAATGCTTATCATTTTTATAATAGTATGTACCAGAAGTCACCAATACGACGGGTTCACCACCCTCCACCTCATGCTGCACTCCAGATACATGTACCAATACTTCTTTTGTCATAATATTTCTTCTAAAATCTTTCGTAAGCCAATTCGATCAACTGATTTACCAGCTTATCTGTTTCGATTCCTCTTGCCTTCCATAACATTGGATACATGCTGATCGCTGTAAATCCAGGTAATGTGTTGATCTCATTAAATACGACTTTATTTCCTTTCTTTGTTACAAAGAAATCGACTCTGGATAAGCCAAAGCCATCCACTGCCTTAAAAATCTTCACTGCAGCATCTCTGACTTCTTCTACAACATCCGCTGGAAGATCTGGATCTACTACCGTTCTGGATTCTGCATTGTTATACTTGGCATCAAAATCATAAAATTCTGCTGCTGCCAGAATCTCTCCAACGCCAGAGGCCTTAACATCTCTGCCTCCGAGAACTGCACACTCGATTTCTCGTCCAACAATGGTCTCTTCAACCAGAATCTTTCTGTCATGCTGCGCCGCAAGCTTAAGAGCTGCTTCTAATTCTTCTTTGTTATGAGCTTTGGATACTCCCTGAGAAGAACCGGCACAGGATGGTTTTACGAATACTGGATAATCCAGCTGATCCTCAATCTCCATAATTGCTTCTTCCATATCATCCAGCATCTCCAGACGCACATCTACAAATGCTGCCTGACGAATACCAAGCTTTTCTACAATAGCCTTTGTATAGACCTTATCCATGGATACCGCAGATGCCAAAACACCACAGCCTACATATGGAATCTTTGCCAGCTCCAGTAATCCCTGAACAGTACCATCTTCTCCATTAAGTCCATGAAGAACCGGAAATACCACATCTATCTTCTTGCTTTCATATGTACCATCCTTAAATAAAAGCAATTCTTTCTTCGTTGTATCTGGCGAAATCGCAGCACCAACTTTGGATTCTCTCCATGTTCCATCGGCAATGGCATCTATGCTGTCTACAAAAACCCATTTTCCCTCTTTTGTAATACCTACCAGTATGACATCATATGTATCTATATCAATATTCTTAATAACTGTCTGCGCTGATACGCAGGAAACATCATGCTCGGATGAATTTCCCCCAAATAATACAACTATATTTTTCTTCATAAATATTACTCCTTCTAAAATAAATGGTTACATTTTACCCTTATTTTACTCCATCTATAGGGATTTTTCAATGTAGTATTTCTTCCTCTTCCTTGCATGGAACAAAAAATTACTATATGATAAGCTATGATGAACATTCAGAATAAAAATAGAACCATTGGAGGAACATATTATGAACGACTTTCTTTTTAGTTTGAATTCAACCATTCCCATCTTTTTTGTTATTTTTATCGGCTGGTTTCTACGGCAAAGGGGCATGCTGAATGACGGTTTTTTATCCGCAGGAAATAAATTTGTCTTTTCCATCGCCCTTCCTGCACTTTTATTCCGGGATATTTCCGGCGCGGATATCCAAAATGTATTTGATTTAAAATATGTATTATACTGCATGATCGTCACATCACTTATGTTTTGGGGAATCTGGCTTTTTACGGAGCTATTTATGAAGGATAAATCTATGATCGGTGCTTTTGTACAGGCTTCCTTCCGCGGAAGCGCTGCCATCCTCGGTATTGCGTTTATAGAAAATATATATGGACATTCTACTGTCGGTCCGCTTATGATCGTCGCCAGCGTTCCCCTGTATAATATATATTCGGTTCTGGTACTGACTATGCGTGGAAATGGAAATGAGAATGGGAGCATAAAAACGGCCATCATCAATATTTTAAAAAATCCAATTATCCTGGGAATCTTTGCCGGACTTCCTTTCTCATTCTTGCACATTGATTTTCCAAACGTCATTGATAAGTGCATCAATAATCTGGCAGTCACTGCAACCCCTCTCGGATTGCTCTTAGTTGGTGCCGGATTTGAGGGCAGAAAAGCACTGGCTAAGATCAAGCCAACCATGGTCGCTACCATGATCAAGCTTTTTGTCCTTCCAGTGCTCTTTTTGCCAATTGCCATGTATCTGGGCTTCCATGGAGAATCCATGATCGCGATTTTGATCATGCTAGGCTCTCCTACCACCGTAAGCTGCTATATTATGGCAAAAAATATGAGCAACGATGCTGTCCTTACATCCAGTATTATCGTTATGGCCACTCTGCTTTCTTCTGTCAGTCTGACCTTCTGGGTATTTGTTCTTCGAACCACTGGATTTATTTGAGAAAAACCGCTTCCATCCTCTGGAGAACCCAATGCTTTTATATTTCACAGAGACAGCTTCATCGCCAAATATGGCCTGAAGCTTCTCCTGATCCTCTGGATCGACCAATACGTGTTCCGGATCGATCAGACAAAATCCAGGATATAATACACACCACCAGTTTTTTCCCTTGGCTTTCCCCAGATCAATTCTTAACGATTCATACATTCCCGCCGGAACGACGATCTGTCCATATCTTCGTATCGGGAAAAACTCCCTGGTAAAATAGATGGAAACCGATGGCTTAGTTCCATACGGCTTTAATGTATCCAGAATTATCTGCTCTAACTGGTCTCTTTTCTTTAAGACCAGATGCCTGACCTCCTCCTTGTTTTGATTATCGGGAAGCTCTTCTCGCAGATACTCAAGCACAGCTTTTCTCACTGCCATCTTTTCTTCCTGATGAATCTTTTCATTACTTTCCGCCCGTATATGAAACCGTATCAATGGCAAATCGGTAAAATCCTCATATTCATTGCTATCCTTTGCCTGTAGCTCTCTTTTTTCATAAAAATAAATACAAAAAAGGATTCCCAGACACACCAGGAATCCTCTTATCATTGTTTTTTTCAATCCCCTGTCCTCCTTATACCATAAGGATTCCCAGGTTCTGATTCTTTCAAACCACTTTTAGTTAAAATCTAACATTGTTTTGCCTTCGCCGCAGCATCCTTCAAAATCATTGATGAATACTTTTACAGCTTCTTCTGCAATACCATTATATGCAAGTTTTTCTAAAGCATCAGATCCGATGGTTACAGAACCAATGCCTGCTTTGGCCATATCCAGTACCTGCTGAGAGTTTTTGAAGCTTGCTCCTAATACTTCTGCTTCATATCCAGCTGCTTTTACCGCTGTATGAATATCAATTGCAAGCCCAACTCCGTCATATCCTAATACATCCAGACGGTTTACATATGGAGCCAGGAATTTCGCTCCTGCTTTTGCAGCCATAAATGCTGGCATTACACCATAGATTGCAGTTGCTGTTACGTTAATTCCTTTTTTGGAAAGAATAGAAATTGCTTTTAATCCATTTGCAGTTACAGGAACTTTAATGTACATATGTTCTTTTCCAAGAACTTCTACCATATGTTCTGCTTCTCGTACCATATCATCTGTTTCTGTTGAAATTACCTGTGCATGTAAGTCTGTTCCTTCTGGCATAATTGCACGGATCTTCTTTAACTGATCCATTGGATCAGGATTGCCTGTCTTACTTAAAATCGTTGGGTTTGTTGTAACTCCATCATATGGGTATTTTGCAAAAAATCCTTCAATCTTGGTTAAATCTGCATCATCAATTAAAATTAACATAGTTCTTCTCCTTTTCTTCTATTTATTTGTATCTATTATTTCAGAATACCATTGGCATTCTTCTTTCTAAAGCTATGCCAGACTTCCTCGTTCTTCTACTGTTATACAGTCAATCTTTGAAATCAGTCTGTCAAAATGATTCTTGTTGTTCTGTAGATCCTCATAAAAAGCCAGTACTCTTCTTCCCAATGGCTCGCTGGCCGTAATCTGGGCATTTTCTTTCATTAAGTCAATGGCTTCTTCCTTTGTCTTAGTCACATTATATAAAGCCGCTGCAATTCCCAATGACAGATGTACCGGTAAAATCCCCTGTGCTTCACATCCTCTGGCCGCTCCTACCAGGCGATCCTCCGGCTTTAATTTACGCATTGGATCTCTTCCCACACGGGCTGTGGTGTCTCCCAATGCCGCATTTTGAAAACGGTACAACAGATCATCGATATTGGCCTGAAGCCTATCATAGGAAACTCCGTACTTTTTAGAGATCATCATAGCACTTTCTGTCATGGCTCCCTGTACGATCTTGCGAATATAGATATTACCAATGGCTTCATGAATATAAGCTTTTCCATCAATATTTCCCAAAAAGGCTGTCATGGCATGCGCCATATTGTGAACATATAATTTTCGTTCCAGATAAAATCCAAATGGAGAATATGGAACTAATTTTTCATATTGAGGAATCGGTCCCTTGAAAGCATCCTTGTCTACCGGAAGATAATCATATTCTTCTACACAGATTCTTAAGAAATCTCCCTTTCGCATCTCCTCTGTCATAATCGGAACCATACGTCCAATGGAAGTCTCCACCAATCCAAGATTCTTCTTCATCAAAGGTCTATATTCTTCTGGCATAGCTTCATAAATCCATGCCTCTAAAATTTCGTTGGCATTCATCAGGTTCTCACAGATCAAAAGATCCAGTGTGCTTTCAGAATCTCTCTCCCATCTTCTGACCAATCCCTTTACAATATTGGGAACGATCTTCTCCAGAACATTAACCCCAACGGAGGTTGCCATCAGATCTGCCGTTGCAATCTCCTCTGCCACTGCCTCCGGATCCTTGCCATCCACTGCACGGATTCCCGTGATCCAATTAGTTCTGGCATTCGGTCCTACGATCTCCTGTGGATATTTATGATCTCGGTTCATCGCCTCGATCACCTGATCATTGACATCTACAAACACGACCTCATAGCCAATCTGAGATAAGGTAGCTCCAATAAATCCTCGCCCAATGTTGCCTGCGCCATACATTACCGCTTTCATCTTTCCTCACTCCTTCTTTCTGACATTATCTTAACATAAAATAATGCCAGCTAAAATAGGAAATATTGTTCCTATCAGAGGGTCGGTATTCCTTTTCTAATACTCAGATCAGGAATCTTTCCCCTTCCTGCAAAATAGTCCCCAATGGTGATTTCTTTTTTGTTCCGTTCGGCCAGTTCTACGAGAAAGCTTCCCAGAGAATCCCTTGTATTTTCATCAATCTTTTCAAATTCCTTTATCGGCTCCTGCGTAGTAAACAACAATACGGTCTTTGCATAATCCTGCTCGTTCTTCCATTGCTCTTTAAAATCCTCTGCTTCCACTCCTTTTCCCAGAATCACCGCTTTTAGATGTCCAAGCTCCAGTTCTTTATCACTGCTTCTTTGAAATTCCTTCTTGATCTCCTCCCAGCTTTTCCCCTCAGTCTCTATCCGTTCATTTTCCGGAAGGAAGAAGCTGACCTTCCAACGCTCCTCTTTTGCCTCCACTCCTATGGCTAATACATAAGCACGTTCTTCAATATTTACCCTTTTAGGACCACATCCGGTTACAATAAAAAGCAGCGTAGATAACATAGTGACTACCACCGCCCTTTTTCGCCTTTTTGTATTCAAAAGAGGCAGGATCACAGCCAATGGAAGATCCAGCCACAACACATAGGTCTGAAAGAAATCGATCAGCGTCTGAAGATCCAGCTGATTCCAGGAAACAATGGCCAAGACCCCTCCATAAAAAAGACAAGACAACCAGAATGATCCTTTCCCTTTTCCCCAAAAAAAGGTGCCATAGAAGCAATAGGCACTAAAGATCGCAAACAGACTTAAAATCCAGAAAGCCAGCATAAAAATATCCAGACGTTCTACAAAACCTCCGGGAAAACGGACCATCTGAATCATAGTGACTACAGGAAGATCACTGGCTTCTGCCATTTTTGCTCCATACATACCAATGGTAACGATAAATATAAGAAGATTTAATCCAAATACAAAGAACAGCGCCTTGACCTTCTCCCTTCTTTCCCCAGTAAAAAATAATAAAATCTCCAAAGAAGAAAAACACACAAATACCTGTATACTTTTTTCTGCATGAAACCCACCTTGGATCAAATATTCCAGATGAACATCCTTCGCTGCCAGAATCAAGACCACGAACAGAGGCAGAAAGACGAACCAAAAGAGCAACTCTAACAATCGGGCTCTCTCTTCTCTTCCTCCTCGATTGGCATAAATGGACAGAAGGAATACCGGCAAGAATATGAACCAACCACTTCCACCTCCCAACAGCATTTTAGAAACCAGCAGCTTCATCAAGGTTCCCAAAAAGCAGGCATATAGAAAAAATCGTACCGTATAAACAGTCTTTCGGATTCTTCCTACCTGGGAAATCTGATAATGATTCCCTATACATAAAAAATAAACGGCATACAAAGCTGCTGCCAGCATACCCAAAGAAAGCTGTTTAAGATTCTGCGCCATAGCAGATAAAAAAAGTCCTGTAGTGCTAAATAATTCGATCATTAGTGTTCGTTTCATTTGACGATTTGAAATCATATCCTTCCTCTCTCCCTTAGAACGCGGGGCATTCCCCCCCTTATTTTTGCCTTCTTCTGGCACCCTCTTTGGTAAATGACGGACGAATCTTCATCTTCTTCCATGACATCCGAAGAACATAATCTTTTTCTTCCCCTCCGTGTACCGTAGGAGCCAAATATGGAATTCCATAGCTTTCTATGCTGCACAAATGAATCGCAATGGCAAGCCATCCCAGAAAATACCCATATAAACCCCAGATTGCACAAACAATCATCATAAAAAACTTCAAAAGTCGAAATGCTCCTCGAAAACTTTCACTTGGCACCGAAAAGGAAGCAATGGCTGTTAAAGATACGACGATAACTACAATGGTGCTGACCAATCCTGCATCCACAGCCGCCTGCCCTACGATCAGCCCACCTACGATCCCTATCGTTCCTCCAAGCTGTCCCGGAAGCCTGATTCCTGCCTCCCGCAGAAGCTCAAAAGCCAATTCCATCATGAGCACCTCTACTACTACCGGAAATGGCACTCCCTGCCTTGCCTTTGCAAAAGAAAGAATCAGATCGGTGGGCAATACTTCCGTATGAAAGTTAGCAATAGCAATATAAAGTCCTGGAAGTCCAATTGCAATCATAGCAGAAATATATCTGAGAACTCTGGCGAAAGACGCCGTTTCCCAGCGATTATAATAATCATCTGCTGCCTGAAAAAATACATTTAACGTTACTGGAAGGAGCAGAACTCCAGGGGAGTTATCCACAACAATGGCAATTCTCCCTTCCATTAATCCACTTGCCACCTTGTCAGGCCGTTCTGTATGTTGATATTGTGGAAAGGGCGTATTCGTTCGTTTTTCCAGAAACTGTTCCAACACCCCTCCATCTAAAATCCCATCTACACACAGCTGCTCTATATCCTCTTTGATGTCTGCCAACATTTCTTCGTGCACCAGATCCTCCATGTATAAGATAGCGATATCCGTTTTGCTCCGTACCCCGACTTGCATCTGTTCCACCTTAAGCCTTGTGTCCCGGATTCTTCTCCGAATCAGTGCCGTACTAAACCGCAGGCTCTCATTAAAGCTATCCTTCGGCCCACGAATCGACACTTCCTGTTCTGGAGACTGGATCCCCCGATTCGGAAACTTTTTACTAGACACCTGAATGGCAAAATCACATCCATCAAAAAATAGCAGTGTATTGCCTGCTAAAATGTTGATAATCGCCTCTTCCATATCAAAAACCTGTTTTCGATCCGCACTTTCAATGACCCACTCCTCCACAGACTTTGGATAATCCTCCAAAGTCTCATTGAGCAATGGCCGTATGATGGAATCCTGAATCATAACAGCATCTACCAGTCCATCCGTATACATCAGATATACGTGATACCCTCGGTACTTACCGATAGAAAACTGCTTTTTAATAATATCAGCGCATTTGGCAAATCTCTGCTCCAAATAATCTATATTCTGTTGTAATTCATCTGAAATTTCTTTTTTGATCTGCATACAAACTCCTTTATCCTTGGAGTTAGTATGAGTAGAAATGAAAAAATTATGTATAAAATCAACACAAAACAATTGCGTTTCCTTACAATCATCACCTCAAAAATATGTGAACCATCTTTTCATAAATGTTTCGATATGGCTGATACCGCATCGGCAGATCCAACCATATCTTTTTATCCACCATGCTTTTATAATGCGTAAAGGTATCAAAGCCGTCCTTTCCATGGTAAGCCCCCATACCGCTTGCACCAACTCCGCCAAATCCCATCTCACTGGTTGCCAGATGAATGACCACATCGTTGATACAACCTCCTCCATAACTACAGCGCGTAGTTACTTTCTGAATCACCCTTTTGTCTGCAGTAAACAGATACAAAGCCAATGGATGGGGCATCGCATTCATCTTTTGTATTGCCTGATCCAGAGAACGAAAGGTGAGAATCGGAAGGACTGGTCCAAAGATTTCTTCCTGCATTACTGCATCCTGAAAAGTCACATGATCCATGACTGTAGGTTCAATCTTCCGCAACTTCTGATCCTTTTTTCCGCCATAGATAATTTTACTTTCTTCCATAAGGGCTGCCACTCTGCGAAAATGCTTCTCATTAATGATCTTTCCATAATCCGGATTGGAAAGAGGGTTTTTCCCAAACTGTTTTCGAATCTGCTTTTTGATCTCTGCAATCAGCTGTGGCTTTATGGCCTCATCACAGTAAATATAATCTGGCGCCACACATGTCTGCCCACAATTTAAATATTTGCCGAATACGATTCTTTTTGCTGCCAGCTTTATATTGGCACTTTTCTCCACGATGCAAGGGCTCTTTCCACCCAGCTCCAACGTAACCGGTGTTAAATGGCAGGATGCCAGACGCATAACCTCTTTTCCCACCGCCTGGCTCCCAGTAAAGAAAATATAATCAAAGTTCTCCTGAAGCAGATAGGTATTTTCTTCACGTCCACCCGTGATAACCGTTACGTACTCTTGATCAAAACATTCTTCGATCAGTTCCTTGATCAGCTTACTGGTATGAAGGGAATAGGCACTTGGTTTTATCACTGCTGTATTTCCTGCCGCCAAAGCATTCACCAATGGATCTATGGTCAGTAAAAAAGGATAATTCCATGGACTCATGATCAATACAGTGCCATAAGGAGAAGGCTTTTTATAGCTCCTGGAAGGAAACTGGGCAAGAGGCGTCCAGACCGTCTTTTCTCTGGCAAATCTCCTGATGTGCTTTAACATATAGGTGATTTCACTTAAGACCAGTCCTGTCTCGCACATATAGCTTTCAAAACCACTTTTTCCTAAATCCAGTTCAATGGCTTCCTGTATTTTCGTTTCGTATTTTAAAATACAGCCTTTCAATCTTTTTAATGTAGCAATTCTCTTTTCAACATCCAGGGTTGCCCCAGTCTCAAACCAGCTTCGCTGTCTATCCACAATCTTTTTGATTTCTATTGCATTCATCCACACGATCCCTTTCTGTTTTAATGCTTTTTGAAAGACTGAAACTAATCAATTAATCCTAATTTGATCAACGCCTGAGTAATCCCCTCTTCTTTTACCGTACCTGTTACCATAGCTGCTACTTCCCCTACCGCATCGCTATGGCGCCCCATGGCAATGCCTGTTCCAACGGCTTTCATCATCTCCACATCATTATCTGCATCTCCAAAAGCATACGTATTCTTCCGATCAACTCCCAGTTTTTCAATCAGCTCTGTAACTGCATCCCCTTTTGTCACACCTTTTAGGGTAATATCAAAGAAATTCTCTCTCACATGCTTGGCACATTCAAATTCATTGGCAAACTCCCGCTTAAAGTCCTCAAATACATCTGGTGTCTTATAATTCATAACCAGCTTGGAAATATGATTCTCTGTCTTTCGAAATCTCCATGGCGCAAACCAGCGTTCCGGCAGATTAAACAGCCGGCAGAAGCTCTTAAAAAATTCTGCGTCAGAATGCAGATAATAGGTTACCTCCTGTGTATCCATCTGAATGATCGTATCCCTCGGAAAATATTCATCGATGACCCGAAATAATAGTTCATCCGGAATGAAGATATCCCTCAATATCTCTCCTTCCACCTCTGTGTAGCTTCCATTGCACGTAATCGCTCCCTGGAAGGAATCAATATCCTGCTCTAAGAATCTTTTTGTTCTCCCAGAACAGAGCATTGTCAAATATCCATTTTCCTTTAATTTACACAAAGACTCAATAGTCTTTGGTGTTGCGCTTTTAATCCTGTCCACCTCATCTACTGTGGTACCATCATAATCCAAAAATACAATTCCCTTATAATTTTTCATGCTTCTCATCCTTTTCTCACAATGTTATCTTTATAATTCCCAAAATTCTTTCGTTTCTGTCCTATTCTATTCCTTTATATTCCGAATAACCGTAATTTCCTGATTATAAATGTGTGCCTTCATAATCTTCTGTGCTTTTTCACTATTATGATGAAAGATTGCCTCTGTAATCTGACGATGCTCCCGAAGCAATGTATCATGATAATCAAAATCCTTAACATATTCCAATCGGTAACGATAAATCTGTTCCCTCAGATTATTGACAATGCTGGTCAATCTAGGATTATCGACAATATCAAAGATTACATCATGGAAATCCATATCCTTATCTGCAATCTCCGCAGTATCCCCCAGTTCAATGGCCTTTTCAAATGCAATCAATGCTCTTTTCAAATTTCGTTTTCCTTCTTCGTCAATTCTTTCCGCTGCTAAGGATGCACCCAATTCCTCCAGGGCACAACGCACATCCAATACGTCCTTTAAGTCCTTTTCTGTAATCCGTGCAACCTCTGCACCTTTACGGGGAATCATAACGACCAGACCTTCCAGCTCCAGCTTTCGAATTGCTTCACGAACAGGCGTCCGACTCACTCCCAGGCGTTCTGCAAGCGCAATTTCCATCAGGCGTTCTCCTGGTGCAAATTCGCCAGTAATAATAGCCTGACGCAAAATATTAAATACTACATCTCGAAGTGGCAAATATTCGTTCATGTTTACTTTCAGCTTATCATTCATTCTCTTTTGTCCTCCCCATTACTTTTTTCTTATATTAAAAGGCTCAACAACATAGGCCTGCTTGATAAAATCAAACTGATGTAAGCCTTCCAATGCCTTTTTCGCTGTACTTTTCTTCTCAAAAATACCAAAAATCGTAGGACCGCTTCCACTCATTAAAGCATTCATCGCTCCCTGCCCGATCATATACTGCTTAATTTCTTCAATCATTGGATATTCTTTGATCGTAACCGTTTCTAATACATTCTCCAGACGATCTGTAATCCCTTTTAAATTTCCTTCATTGATAGCCTTCACCATGCCATCAATGTCTGGATGATGCATCTTCTCACTCAGCTTCAGATTCTGATACACATATTTTGTAGAAACACTGATTCCCGGCTTCGCAAGAAGAATAAAACACTCCGGCATAGGAGAAAGGGGCGTAAGAATCTCTCCAATTCCTTCTGATAATGCTGTTCCTCTCATGACACAATAGGGAACATCTGCTCCCAATCGTACTCCGTACTCCATCAGCTGCTTTTGCGATAACCCTAATCGAAACAAACGATTCATCCCAACCAGAGCTGCTGCTGCATTGGAACTTCCTCCTGCCATACCAGCTGCTACAGGAATCCTCTTCTCCAATCTGACTTCAATGCCCTTTTTAATACCGAATTCTTCCTTTAGAAGCGCAATTGCTTTATAGATCAAGTTATTCTGATTCGTAGGAAGGAAAGACAAATTGGTGGTAAGACGAATCTCATTCTCTGGAATCACTTTCATGGTCAATCCATCGAACAATCCTACCGTCTGCATAATCATACGGAGTTCATGGTATCCGTCTTCTCTTCTCCGCACAACATCAAGCCCCAAATTGATTTTTCCGTATGCTCGTAACTGTAACTCTTTCATTGCTTCTCCTCATTAATCATAAATTGTACAAATTTTTGTGCAGTATTATGTATACAGCACTATTATAGTCAATTCAATTTTTATTTGCAAGAGATTTCTGCTTTATCCTCCCTTCTCTTTTATTATCGCCTTTTTCTCATTATACTATTTGCAAAAAGCTTTATCAATCCAGGCTTTCTTCAATCTCCTTCATAATCAAAATCCGGTCTCCTGGCTTTACCTCCTCTCCCAGATCCTGATTTAATTTTCGTATGGAATCTATTGTAGTATAATATTGCTTGGCAATCTGCCATAACGTATCTTCCGGTTTTACGATATACCCCACAATGCCAGGTATTTCATTTAATTTATCCATATCCAGATCCTTTTCCTCTATCTGCACCATCGCTTTTTCCGTTCCTGGAGACAATACGATCATGTCAAAGGTAATTTCCGCCTTTACCTCCATTTCATCCCCATCCAAAAATACCGCATTCAGCTGATCTAAAGCTGTATGCATGCTGAAATGATCGTCTTCCTTCATTTCCTTTGCCTCTACCTTATAGGAAAACGGAATTACCACGGACATACTGTTTACAGGAACATTGTCATCTGCTGTCAGATATAGGATCACTCCGTCCAGAACTCCTTCCACCAGAACGCCACCCTCTACGACTTCCATCTCATCTATTTTACAGCTTCCGTCCATATACAAGATCTGCAGCACCTTTCCCTGCTGTTGTTTTAATGGAACTCTCTGATTTAGCCTCATCTTAGCTGCATTTTTGGCAACAAGACGTTCAAAAGATACATCCTCATAATGAGGAATCATCTCTCTTTTCCAATGATAAACATCATCTAAAATCTGAATTTCTTCTTCCTCATATACCTTCAAATCCAGTTCCAGGCCAATCTCTGCAGACAGGATTCTGGTCTCCCCATCCAGATCTGGCTTCACCTCCAGATTCCGACTTGTCACACGAAATCCAATGTATCCGATCATTCCCTCCATGCATTCATAACATTCCAGCTCTGTTCGCACCGGAAGCTCCCATTCCACAAATTGCAGAGGGACATGCTCCTCCTCTCCTAAATACAGCAGAAAGATATGCAATTCTCCCTGAACACCTATCTTATGGTCATAAACCTTACTTTCCGCATTTTTAAACTCCAGATAGCTCCATAATGGTTCGTATATATTCGGTTTATTGGCAGGCAATACCACTTCCTCCTTTAGCCTTACCATATCCTTTTTATCGACGATCAGCTGGGTCATGGACAGCGTTTTATGTAACATCTGCACGCCGTCACCTTCTACTCTGGCAATGGCCTCTATCTCCTTTCCATCTGTGACAGAAATCTGAAAATTCAATACTGCCCGAATTCCTATCTTCCTGGAATTGATCAATGTAATGTTCAGATCCTCCAGCTCTGGTATCATGGAGACATGGTCAGTGGGAACAACACCTTCCATATGAAAATATTCTTCAAACTCCAACTGAAAGTCCATCACACTGGTCCTTGTATTTCCATCACTGCCGGAATAGAGAATCTCTCCCTCTAACTGTCCATTGATGCGAATACGATCCACCATCACCTCTGATTCCTGAATTTTAATATTCCCCTTGGTCAGAATAATCTTTTCAATATCTATTTTTATATCCGGTACATTTTTATCTTCATCTAACGTAATCTGTATCTGCTTTACTGCCTTTACCATTGTAGTCCTTAGCTTCTTTTCAAAAATCTCCATAAAAAAAATCCCTCCTGCCTTTCATATACTAATGTATGATTGGCAGAGGGATTTTATGCCTGCTGCATCTTCTACAGCAGAACCATGCGGACATCACGGGTAATGACGTCTTGATAACTAAATGAAACTTTTCTATTATTCTGTTCTGGCTTATCGCTGATAAGCTGAACAACAAAAATATTAGGATACGTCTCTAATATAATTCCTTCTGATGTCTCAAATCGATGGCGTCCCTGATTTGCACTTAGCTTAATTCGATCACCAATATGCTGCTTGATCGAACGACGTATTAACTGTAATTCCTGCTGCGTCATGATACCACCCCAATTCAGTGCAGACTGTTGGATTTTATATGTTTATATTATCATAAACACAATTTCTCCGTCAATATATTTTCAGAAAATTCAAAATATTGAAACTATTTTTTCACAATATTACTTTTGAAGAAAAATTTTCCATCTCCTGTATAAAAGTACGTATTTCTAGTATGTCCCAAAAAATCAAATCTATACAAAAAAAAGAGGATTGCTAAGCATTGGCTTATACAATCCCCTCTCCATATGGGAAATCCTGCAAAAATTCCCTATTCTTCTTTCTGTTTGCTATCTTCCACTTCATGGAAAATTTTCATAAATTCTTTCCCGGTAATCGTTTCTTTCTCACATAAGAAATCCGCTACTCTGTCTAAAATATCCATATGACCACGAATCAATTCCAAGGCCTTTTCGTATGCTTCATTTAGAATTCTCATGACTTCTTTATCGACCTCTGCTTCGGTCACTTCAGAGCATTCCAGTACTCTTCTGCCATCCAGATACTGTCCACTGACTCTTTCCAAACCGATCATGCCGAATTTATCAGACATACCGTACTGTGTAACCATAGCTCTTGCAAGAGCGGTAGCACGTTCGATGTCATTGGATGCTCCTGTGGTAATCGAATCAAATTTGATTTCTTCTGCAGCACGTCCTCCATAGAAAGAAACCAGTTCTGCCAGCATCTCATCCTTAGAAGACAGATACTTCTCTTCTTCTGGCATCTGCATCGTATAACCAAGTGCTCCCATCGTTCTCGGAACGATGGTAATCTTCTGTACCGGCTCAGAATTCTTCTGAAGTGCCATAACAAGGGCATGTCCAACCTCATGATATGCCACGATCTTCTTTTCCTTTTCGCTTAGGATTCTGTCTTTCTTTTCTTTACCGGCAATTACCACTTCCACAGCCTCGAACAGATCCTTCTGGCTGACTGCATGCCGTCCTGCCTTAACCGCTGCCAAAGCCGCTTCATTTACCATATTGGCAAGATCGGAACCTACTGCTCCAGAGGTTGCCAGCGCAATTTCTTCTAGATCAACCGTATCATCCATTAATACATCCTTGGAATGTACTTTTAATGTTTCGATACGTCCTTTTAAATCTGGACGCTCCACGATGACTCTTCGGTCAAAACGTCCCGGACGAAGCAGAGCCTTATCCAGAACTTCCGGACGGTTGGTCGCTGCCAGGATGATCAATCCTTTTGATGTATCAAATCCATCCATCTCCGCAAGCAGCTGGTTCAATGTCTGCTCACGCTCGTCATTTCCCCCGCCATAACGGGTATCACGACTTTTTCCAATGGCATCGATCTCATCGATAAAAATAATACATGGAGCCATGGACTGTGCCTGCTTAAATAAATCTCGCACACGGGATGCTCCCACTCCGACGAACATTTCTACAAAATCAGAGCCGGATAAAGAGAAAAATGGAACATCTGCTTCTCCTGCCACTGCTTTTGCCAGTAACGTCTTACCAGTACCCGGAGGACCTACAAGAAGAGCACCCTTCGGCAGCTTAGCACCAATTTTTAAATATTTTTCTGGATTATGAAGAAAATCTACCATCTCTGTCAGAGATTCCTTCGCTTCCTCCTGGCCAGCTACATCCGCAAAGGTAACACCTGTCTTTTTCTCAACGTAAAGCTTGGCATTGCTCTTTCCAACACCCATAACTCCGCCTCCGCCTTTTCCGACATTCCTCATCATCAGATAGAAGAAGCCATATAGCAGAATAAACGGAAGTACCCATGTAATCAAAATATTGGTAAGGGCTGCCGAACCATCCGTAGCCTTTGCCTTAAATTTGGCTCCAGAGTCCTTTAATCGGTCCACGATCTTCCAGTCTGTCACCTTGGTAACCGTATAAGTAGTCTTTACCAGAGGATTTTCCTGATTCTTAGGGACTACCACATAGCGGTCATCCTCAATGGTAACTGACTTAATCTCTTTATCTTCCAGCATCGTCACAAATCTGTCATATGAAATTTCCGTTTCTGTTCCCTTATTAAATCTTGTAATACAGCGATTTACAAAGGCTGTCAAAATCAAAGTAATCACGACAACGAAAATGATCATCCTAATCTGGTCCGAATTCTTTTTATCGTTTCGTTTTTTATTATCGTTCAACTTCTTTCCTCCTATATCTAATACAGACAATATTCTTCCTTGTCTTCACATAAAGCACGCCCTTTCTCCCGGATGGACGTATGCATAGTATTCATTATATGTTTTTGGCAATATAAAATCAATAAAACATTTCTAAAATTTATGGAAATAAAGCAATTTATCTCCTGCTTTTATAAAAAAATAATATTTTTCTCCGGCTTTACACATTTTATTACAATATACGGATAGGAATGGAGCTCCTCGCCGGCAGTGTCATCGCTGCCCAACAGATTGGTATTAACATAAACATGCTCCCTGTCTTCTGTAAATTCCACCACTTCAATGCTGTACCCTCCTCCTTTTTGTTCCCCATATCCTACTACAATATACATATACTCCTGTAAACTGTATGTAAACTGAAACGGATTTTTTTTCTTATTTTCGATTATTTTTTTTACCTCATCTGGAGTCTGTTCCACGGTACAGATTGTAAAATCCCTGTTCTGTCGTTTTTCTTTCTCTTCTTTCTCCACGCATCCACCTGACAATACCAGTATACTGATACAGCATAAAAGAATCAGCATCTGTTTCATAGAGACCGCACCTTATTCTGACTTCTCTATAATATATGCAGCAGATGGTTATTTTAACACAAAAGAAAGTCCATCCATGGCACTGCCATAAATGGACTTTCTTTTATATCATATTATTTCATTTCTAAGGATTAAAGCATCTTATTAACCATATCCAGTACACTTGCACCTAATGCTTCAGATTTTTCTTTTGCATCGTCTAAGCTTGTACCTTTTACTCCATAATAGAATTTTACTTTTGGTTCTGTTCCAGATGGACGTACACATAACCATGCGCCATCTTCCATATCATAGTAAAGTACGTTAGAAGATGGAAGACCTGTTGGAGTTACTTCTCCTGTTGCAACGTCTGTAATCGTATCCTTGCTGTAATCTCTTACAGATAATACTTTATATCCGCCAACTTCTGTTGGAGCATTGCTTCTTAATTCTTCCATAATTGCTTTGATCTTAGCAAGACCTTCAATACCAGCAAGACCGATTGCCTTAACAGCATCCAGATAGTAGCCATATTTTTCGTACATGTCGATCATAGCATCCCATAATGTCTTGCCCTGTGTCTTGTAGTATGCAGCTGCTTCACAAAGAGCAACAGAAGCGGAAACTGCATCCTTATCTCTTGCATAAGTTCCAATCAAGCATCCGTAGCTTTCTTCCAGACCAAATAAGTAAGTTCCTTTTCCTGTCTGTTCGAATTTCAGCATCTGCTGTCCAATGAACTTAAATCCTGTTAATACTTCGATCAGATCTACCCCATAGCCTTTCGCGATGGCATCTACTAAATTAGATGTAACAATAGATTTAACGATAGCACTGTCTTCAGGAAGTGTTCCGCCATAAGCTTCTTTCTTACGTCCAACAACATAATCTGCTAATAAAGAACCAGACATATTACCTGTTAATGGAATATATTCTCCAGATTTGTCATCTTTTACGTATACACCAAGACGGTCAGCGTCTGGATCTGTAGCAAGTACTAAATCTGCATCGATTTCTTTTGCCATCTTAAGTCCTAATGCAAAAGCTTCTTCTGCTTCTGGGTTTGGATAGCTTACTGTTGGGAATTCACCATCTGGTAATTCCTGTTCTGGTACTACATATACATGTTCAAATCCGATTTCTTTCAGTACACGTCTTACTGGAATGTTACCTGTTCCATGTAATGGTGTGTATACGATCTTAATCTGATCCTGAGCTTTGTCAATTGCTTCCTGGCTGAATACCTGCTTCTTTACTTCTTCGATGTATCTGTCATCGATGGCATCTCCGATCACTTCATATAATCCAGCTTCCATTGCAGCTTCTTTATCCATAGTCTTAACAGAAGATAAATCAGTAATTGCATTTACCTGTGCCGTTACTCCATCAGAATGAGGTGGTGTAAACTGTGCGCCATCTTCCCAATATACTTTATATCCATTGTATTCTGGTGGATTGTGGCTGGCTGTAATATTAATACCTGCGATACATCCTAATTCACGTACTGCAAAGGATAATTCAGGTGTTGGTCTTAAAGATTCAAAGATATATGCTTTGATTCCATTGGCTGCCAGACAGCATGCTGCTTCACTTGCAAACTCTGGAGACATACGACGTGAATCAAATGCAATCGCAACTCCTTTGTCCTGTCCTCCCTGCTCAATAATATAGTTTGCCAGACCCTGTGTCGCTTTCCGTACAACATAGATATTCATACGATTAATACCAGCACCGATAATTCCACGAAGTCCAGCTGTACCAAATTCTAAATCCGCATAAAAACGTTCCTTAATCTCATTCTCATCGTTAGCAATCGCTTTTAACTCTTCTTTTGTTGCCTCATCAAAATATGGATTCTCCAGCCATTCATTGTAAGTTTCTTTGTATCCCATCGCAAATCTCCTCCTACTTATTCTTATACTTTTCCTCTTTATCAGCTATTTTAGCTACCTATATTTAGGGATTAACACAATACAGCGCTTAAAAATTGCCTGTTTTTATTATATAACATTTCGCCTAAAAATTAAAGTGAAACATCTTTCATTTGTAGATAAAATAACCAAAAATCTCGAAGGAATTTTTCCTTTTTCTCCTGTAGTTTTACCGCATCCTGTAGTTTTTCCGTTAATTTAGGCGAAAGAAAGCTTTTTCGATGGTTCATATACTGATTTGCCAGCTTCCAATATTTTTCCGGATAGGAAAGCATCCGGTATAAGCTTCGATAATCTGCCATACTTAATCTCCTTTTTGTTTCATAGGCGTCTAAAAGCTTTCTCGCATAACTAAAATCATACTGATTCTTCTCCAGAATCTTTCGCATTAAATAAAAGACATCCTCTAGCTGATTCCCCACATAAAAATGCTCAAACTGAATGACAGCCATTCTCTGTCCTGGAAGCATCAGCATATGATGCTGGTGATAAGCTCCATGGCACAGGGATGGTTCATAAGGCTCTTCCTCGTATGCCGGCTCTACATCCTTCCAGAACAGATCAAAGTACTGATAAAATAACATTTCAAATTCTTTTTTTTCATTTTTTCTGGCAATATATTGTTTTGTCCGTATCAATTCCTTTGTCTTAAGATCCAGTCGGCTTTTTTTTCGAGGATATCCTTCCGTCGGAATCTTCTTCAAGAATTCATGTAAAATTCCCAGCTGTTCTCCAGCTGTCTGGATATCCTTTTTGCTTCGAATATCGCACTCTCTTCCCTCAAAATGCCGTTTCATAATATAAGGTGTCTGATACCGGTCATAGGTTAACAACTCCCCTTCCCGATTACGATAATATTGATCTACATATAAAAAACCCTGTTGTATTAACTGTTCCTTTATCTCAAAAGCCTGTTCCAGCCTTTTCGGGGACAGATCACAGACTTGAAGATCATAAAGTCCATTACGATCCTCACAGACCAGCCCGCCCCTTCCTCTTCTCACATGGAGCAGTTCCATATCGTACTGATCGATCAATTCCTTTTGCTTTTCCTGCATTTTTCTGCTCCTCCCACCATAATTACTCTTTCATTTTATGAAAGGAAGTGGAAAGTTATGCTACTTGTTTTCTCAAGGCAAATGGGCTATACTGAATTATACATCAGGACTGACGAACAGGTCTTGAAGGGGGAAACTATTTATTTCTCCTTGTATTTTTATGAAGATGGAGGTAGATAAGATGACACATAAACGATTATTGACAGCCTGTTTTCTCACTGTTCTGTCTCTGGCAGTGTTAACAGGATGTGACAAAAAAGAAGAAGATGCCGATAACACAACTCCTGCAGCTACAACAGAGGCGACTACGGAAGCTGTAACAACAGAAGAAGCCAGCACAGATACAACTACAGAAGAAGCATCCACGGAAGAAGAAATCTCTGATGTTGTAGATGAAGACGCGAATGGAGAAGAGGAAGAATCACAGCCAACCACTGCTACAAAGGAAGATGAGAAAAATGTTATGACTGCAACCGGCACCTTCAACGGCCTTGCAGACAGTAATTCCTGTGAAGTAAACTTAGATAATGGCAAATACATGGTTCTGCTCATTGAAGATGAAGATCTGTTAGATACCCTTTCCGAGATGGAACCGGATACGAAGATTACCTTTACATACAGCCCTATGGAGGGTCAGGCCAACTATAAGATCTTAAGTATTGAAGAATCATAGGCAAACGATTTTCCATACAACAGTTGGAAGGGAAGTTTATCTACCTTTCCAACTGTTATGGAAAAAACAAAGTGGATTGACTCTGGGATGATTCAGATAACTTTCATCGTTCTTAAAATTCCAGATTCGTTCCTTTTTCTTTCTCAAAAATATGAACTACATTTCCACCAAAGGTAAATGGAATATCTGATCCCATAGGAACAACATCCTTCATACCAATCGTTGGAACAATAATGATCACATCTTTTCCTTCTACTGTTACATGGTAGTGAATCTCACTGCCCATCATCTCATACACATCTACGGTTCCATGAAGCATAGGACCACCCGTGCTTTCCAATGTTAGATGTTCAGGACGTACACCCAGCGTAATGGATTGTGGTTCCACCCTTTTCGCTGCAAGACGAGCCTGCTTTTCTTCATCAAGATCAACTACTACTTTCCCCATTTTTACTGCATATTTGCCGCCATCCTTTATCAGCTCTGCATCAAATACATTCATTCTTGGCATTCCGATAAATCCAGCTACGAAAAGATTAATTGGATGGTCAAATAATTCCTGAGGGGTTCCTACCTGCTGAACCACACCATCCTTCATGATTACGATACGGTCACCAAGTGTCATCGCTTCTGTCTGATCGTGTGTAACATAGATGAATGTTGTATCAATACGTTTACGCAACTTGATAATCTCAGCACGCATCTGATTACGAAGTTTTGCATCCAGATTGGATAATGGTTCATCCATAAGAAGAACTTTTGGATTACGAACAATGGCACGGCCAATTGCTACACGCTGTCTCTGTCCACCAGACAATGCCTTTGGTTTTCGTTCTAAATACTGCGTAATATCCAGAGTTTCTGCGGCTTCACGAACCAGTTTATCAATCTGAGCCTTGTCCATTTTCTGAAGTTTTAATGGAAATGCCATATTGTCATATACGGTCATATGGGGATATAAAGCGTAGCTCTGAAATACCATGGCAATATCACGGTCTTTCGGTGCAACATTATTCATATGTACATCATTGATAAATAAATCGCCACCACTGATTTCCTCCAGGCCGGCAACCATACGAAGCAATGTAGATTTTCCACAACCAGATGGTCCAACTAACACAATAAATTCTTTATCTGCAATTTCAAGATTGAAATCATCGACTGCCAACACGCCTTCTTTTGTAACCTTAAGATTTGTTTTCTTTACTGGTTCACCCTTTTTTGATTTTTTCTTTTTTTCATTGTTTGGGTAAACTTTTCTAATATTTTTCAATGTTACACTTGCCATGTGTAAAAACTCCTTCCCTTTCAGTCCATCTGTTTAGCCCTTAACAGAACCATCCAGAACTCCCTTAATAATATGTTTTTGTCCTGCAATGTAAATAATAACGATCGGTAATACGGTCATAACGATACATGCCATCATTGGTCCCATCTCTACTTTTCCATAGCTTCCACGGAAGTACTGAATCAACATAGGGATCGTACGATATTTCTTAATATCAAGCACCAATGTTGGAAGTAAATAGTCATTCCATACCCACATTGCTTCTAATACGCCTACAGAGATCATCGTAGGTTTTAAGATCGGCAACACAATTTTAAAATAAATCTGAAGTGGAGAACAGCCATCGATCATTGCTGCTTCTTCGATTTCAAGAGGGATTGATTTCATGAAACCAGAGAACATAAATACCGCAAGGCCTGCACCAAATCCAAGATAAATAAAGCAGATCGTGTATGGGTTATTGAAACGAAGTCCAAAAATATCCAGCTTATCTGCTGTATTGGATAGGGTAAACATAACCATCTGGAAAGGTACTACCATTGAAAACGCACAAAGCAAGTACATTAACTTGGAAATCAAATTGTGTACACGATTGATATACCATGCACACATGGAACAGCATAATAAAATCAATCCTACAGAAGTTACCGTAATAAACACACTATAAAAAAGGCTCTTTAAAAATCCCTGAGAACTGATTGCAGATACAAAATTGGTCAGTCCGGCAAAAGTTTCCCCTGTTGGCAGCTCAAAAGCACCGGAGGTACTAATTGCTGTCTCTACCTTTAAGGAGTTGAGCACTACCATTACAATTGGATACATATAAAGAGCGGCCAGTACTGAAAAGAATATCGTGCCTAACAATCCAATTCCATTTTTCTTTTTCATTATTGCTGCACCTCCTTAGAACGTGTTGCCCTTAACTGGATCAATGCAATCGCAACTACCAGAACAAAGAAGATTACTGCTTTTGCCTGTCCAATTCCCTTCCATTGTGGACCTGCACGGAAATAGAATGTGTTATAAATATTCAATGCCAGCATTTCTGTTGCATGAGCGGGTTCACCGGCTGTCAATGCCAGGTTCTGGTCAAACAGCTTGAATGAATTTGTAATCGTAAGAAACAGACAAATCGTAATGGATGGCATAACCATCGGCAATTTAATCTTAAATAATGTCTGAAGCGGTGTGGCACCGTCAATAGATGCTGCTTCAATCAGATCTCCAGGTACATTCTGAAGCCCGGAAATATAAATGATCATCATATAACCAATCTGCTGCCAGCACATGAGGATAATGATACCCCAATAACCTGCTTTAGAATTTAAAGCCAACAGTGGCTGTCCCAGATTGGAAAGAACAGCATTGATCAGAATCTGCCAAATATATCCAAGTACGATACCACCGATTAAGTTTGGCATAAAAAATACTGTTCGGAATATGTTGGTTCCCCTCATCTTCTGTGTCAATGCCAAAGCCAAAAGAAATGCTAATACATTGATCAGAATTGTAGAAACGACTGCAAATGATACAGTAAAACGAAATGCAGAACCAAACTCTGCATCTTGAAAAGCATTCACATAGTTTTGAACGCCTACAAAGGTTGTTCTATCAATGGTGGTAAATTGACAAAAGGATAAATACACACCTTGAATAAATGGCCAAATAAATCCGATAATGAATGCTACCAGTGTCGGAAGAACAAACAGCGGAAACCATCTTTTGAGTGCTTTTTCCATGCAGCTCATCTCTCTTTCTTTTAAATGAATACTTAATCTTTTAAGTATTAAATAAGGGGAGCAGAGACTTTCTCTGCTCCCCGCAAATAGTTACAAGTTCTAAATCTATGCTTGATATTTATTATTTTGCAGCTTCCTCAGCCCATCCATCAACAAATGCTTTTACAACTTTATCCCAGTTGGCATCTGTCTGATCTGCTGCATAAGCAGTAAGAGCAGATCCTACACCATTCTTCCATTCTTCGGATGGCATTGTAGGGAAGTTCCATGATACAGGTGTTTTACCATCTGCAGTCATTTTAGCATCTTCTTTTACGAATAAATTCTGAGATTCAACGGCATCTTTGAAAGGAATAACAAATCCCATATCTTCTGCCATAGCTTTTGTACCTTTTTCAGAAGATGTACACCAGTTAATGAAATCTAATGTAGCCTGGATATCTTCTTCTGATGCAGAGTTATTTACACACCAGTAGTTTTCTGTACCTGTACAGAGACCCTGATTTTCTTCATCTCCAACTCCAATATAGATAGGAATCATAGCAAGATCCTCGTCTTTAAACTTATCGTCACCTGTTAAGTTTGCATATTCCCAGGAACCATTCTGGAAGAACACTGCTTTTTCCTTCAGGAACTCATTACGGGAATCATCACCTGTCTTAGCAGAAAGATCTTTTGGTTCACATGTACTGTTGTTGATGTAAAGATCCCAGATATCGCGATAATTATCTAAGTATGTACCCTTGATCGCATCAGTTGTTCCAATGTCATCTTTCTGATATTCAAAATAGATTGGAAGGTTTGCAAGGTGTGTCTTGAATCTCCAGTCAGAAGATCCATCCATACCTGCAGATGTGAATGCAGCAAATCCTAAATCATCTTCACGTTTTGTAATATCTTCTGCTACTTCCTTTAATTTTGCAAAAGAATTGATATCTTCTACTTTGTATCCAGCATCTTTTAATAAGTTTTTGTTTACAATAATACCATAAGATTCGATAACGTAAGCAATACCAGCTACTTTATCACCATCTTTTAATGCATAAGCATCAGAAGTCAGATTCTTCGTGATTTCTGCGTCAGATAAGTCATAGCAGTAATCTTTCCAGTTTTCAAGACCTACTGGTCCATTAACCTGGAATAATGTAGGCGCATCGGATTTACCCATTTCTGCCATAAGAGTAGTTTCGTATTCACCGGAAGCTGCTGTTACAACGGTAACTTTCACACCGGTTTCTTTTGTGTAAGCTTTTGCAAGATTCTGCCAAGCTTCGTCCTGTTCAGGTTTAAAGTTTAAATAATAAACAGAACCTTTTTTGTCGCTGTTTTTGCTACTGTCATCTGCTTTCTTCTCTCCACCACATCCAGCTAAGAGACCAACGCACATAACGATCGCGAATAATGAGGCAAGTAACTTTTTCATTTTGATTCTCCTTTCTAAATAACTGTTTACAGTTCAAAATGTAAAATACCTTTACTACAGTTTCCCCCCTGCAGTACGTTAATCTCAATATAGCAACTTTTATTTATTTTGTCAATATATTTGGTTTGAATATCAAATTTTATTATGCATAATGTATATTTTTTTGCATTTTAAATCTTATTTTTCTACACTTTCTTTATTTTATTCAAAAACAATATGACTAGTTTTATTTATTATGGTAATTTTGTATAAAAAGAGGGTTCCCTATGCACATTATATTCCCTTCATCGTAAGCTGAATTCTCTTTTTCTTCTCATCCACACTCATAACTTTGACATCCACAATATCTCCTACCGATACGACTTCCATCGGATGCTTGATGAATTTATCTGCCATCTGGGAGATATGGACCAGCCCATCCTGATGGACACCGATATCCACAAAGGCACCAAAATCTATGACATTGCGCACCGTTCCCTTTAAGATCATGCCTTCTTTTAGATCACTGATCTCCATGACATCATGGCGAAGCAGTGGTTTTGGCATCTCTTCTCTTGGATCCCTTCCCGGTTTCTCCAATTCTTTTACAATATCTGCAAGGGTAATCTCTCCAACTCCTAGCTGTGCTGCCAGATCTTTTTTATTTTTTACCCTTTTGGAAATACCGCTCAGTCCATTCTTGGTAAGGTCGTTAAGCTCATATCCCAACTTTTCCAAAAGGTGCTCTGCAGCCTCATAGGATTCTGGATGTACCCCTGTGGCATCCAGCGGATTCTTCCCTTCTGAAATTCTTAAAAATCCAGCACACTGCTCGTACGCCTTTGGTCCTAGCTTGGCAACCTTTAACAGCTGTTTTCTGGTGGTAAATTTTCCATGCTCCTCCCGATAGGATACAATGTTCTTCGCCACTGCTTTACTGATGCCAGATACATATTCCAGCAAAGAAGCAGAAGCAGTATTTAAGTCAACGCCTACTGCATTTACCGCGTCCTCTACGACTCCCTGCAGGGCTTCTTCTAACTTCTTCTGGTTCATATCATGCTGATACTGTCCCACACCGATGGCCTTTGGTTCAATCTTTACCAATTCTGCCAATGGATCCTGTACCCTTCTCGCGATGGATGCCGCACTCCTCTGTCCGACATCAAAGTTTGGAAACTCTTCCATGGCAAGTTTGCTGGCAGAGTATACAGATGCGCCTGCCTCGTTGGTAATAATATAAGAAACTGGAAGTTTATTCTCCTTTAGCATCTCCGCTACGATCTGCTCAGATTCTCTGGAGGCTGTCCCATTCCCAATGGAGATTAATGTCACTCCATATTTTTTTATCATATCCGTTACCGTCTTTTTCGCCTCTTTGACCTTATTCTGAGGTGCGGTAGGATATACCACCACCGTATCTAACACCTTGCCTGTAGCATCTACCACAGCAAGCTTACATCCAGTACGAAATGCCGGATCCCAGCCTAAAACGACCTGGTTGGCAATTGGCGGCTGCATCAGGAGCTGCTCTAGATTCTTTCCAAACACCTTAATGGCATCATCCTCTGCCCTCTGGGTCAATTCTGATCGAATCTCCCTTTCGATGGCGGGAGCGATCAGACGCTTATAGGCATCCAGAATCGTCTCTTTCATCAGTGCATTGGTGGCTACACAGTCTTTTGTAATCAGCTTTTTCTCCAGATATCCTAAGATCCGTTCCTCTTCCACCTGAATCTTTGCTGTTAGAATCTTTTCCTTTTCTCCTCTGTTGATAGCCAGAATTCGATATCCCGGAATTTTCGCTACGCCTTCCTCAAAATCATAATACATATCGTATACAGAGCTTTGCTTCTCATCCTTAGCTACAGAAATGATCGTTCCATGATTCCATGTATACTTCCGGATGTAAGTACGAAAATCTGCACGATCGGCAATCCCTTCGGCAATAATATCCTCTGCTCCCTGAATGGCTTCTTCTATGGTTGCCACCTTTTCTGTCAGGAATTTTTCTGCTTCTGTTTCGATTTCTCCTTTTATCGTCGGAAGCAGGATCAGATTGGCCAGCGGCTCTAATCCTTTTTCCCTGGCGATCATCGCTCTGGTCCTCCGTTTTTGTTTGTATGGACGATACAGATCCTCCACGGCAATCAATGTCTGGGCATCCTGAATCTCCTTTTTCAATTCCGCTGTCAGCTTGCCCTGTGTCTCAATGCTTTTTAATACGGCTTCCTTACGTTCTTCTAAATTCCTTAAATAACTCAGTCTCTCACTTAGATTTCTCAGTACCTCATCATTGAGAGACCCGGTTGCTTCCTTTCGATAACGTGCAATAAAAGGAATCGTATTCCCTTCATCCATCAATCTGACCGCTGCCTGGGCCTGTTCGTAACGAATGTTTAATTCTTCCTGTAATTTCTTTATAATGTCCATATTTAAGCTCTTACTCCTTATTCCAAGTCCATGCTCTGTATTGAGTTATAACTTTAAACGAATCTCTTTCTCTTCTTTTTCAAAAGCACGATATTTCACCCCTACCATATCAAACATTCTTTTTGATGCAATGGTAGAGTCAGATTCAGCATATTTATCAGATAAATACACTACTTCCTTTATGCCAGTCTGAATGATTGCTTTGGCACATTCATTACATGGGAATAAAGTGACATAAAGAATGGCATTTTTCAGGCTTCCTCCTCCATAATTAAGAATCGCATTCATTTCTGCATGGCAGACATAGAGATATTTGGATTCCAATGGATTTTCGCATTTCTCCCATGGCATATCCTCATCGTCACATCCTACTGGCATGCCATTATATCCCATAGATAGAATCTTGTGCTCTTTATTGACAATGCAGGCTCCTACCTGAGTATTGGGGTCCTTGCTTCTTTGTGCAGATAGCATGGCTACTCCCATAAAATATTGATCCCAAGATAAATAATCACTTCTTTTTCCTGGCATATTCTCTTCCTCCTGTTTCTTATCCCACCGCTACATAGTGGCGGGGCATCTCCTACTAAGCGATAACAGACAAAACCGGCCTGACCAAAAGGCCAGACCGGTATATCTTATTCTAAAATCCGAATCTTCCTTATTCTTCTTCCTCAGCTGCTTCCTTCTTAGCAAGTGCTTCCTTTGCTTCTGCTTCTGCACGCTTTCTTTCTTCTTCCATAATTCTTAATTCTTCTGCGCGCTTTTCTTCCAGCATTCTCAACTCTTCTGCACGTACTGCCATCAGATGGTTGTATAATTCTTCATAACGTTTTTTAGATGCACCCCATGAGAAGTCCTTGTTCATACCACGTTCTACCAACTGATTCCATCTTCTCTTATTGTCGAAGAACAGTTCCTTAGCAAGATTGATCACATACAGCATTTCTTCTGCATTATAGTTTACGAATGAGAATCCATCTCCACTATTATCTTCTGCATTATAAGCAATGACCGTATCCTTTAATCCACCTGTTTCACGAACAATTGGTGCTGTTCCATAGCGGAAAGAGATCAGCTGTGTCAATCCACAAGGCTCAAATCTGGATGGCATTAAGAACGCATCTGCAGCTGCATACAGCTTGCGGGCAAGCTTATCGGAATAGAGGATATTTGCAGAAACCTGATCAGGATACAGGTTCTGATAATGTCTGAACATAGCTTCATACTGTTCCTGTCCAGTACCTACAACAACAAACTGTGTATTCTCATCAATGATACCATCCATCACTGCTTCGATCAGATCCAATCCCTTCTGATCCGTCAGTCTGGAAACCAGTCCAATCATAAACTTATTCTTGTCCACTGGAAGTCCTAATTCTTCCTGCAGCTCTAGCTTGTTCTTAAATTTCTTCTTACGGAAATCGTCCTTCGTATAATTAACAAATAAGTTCTCATCGGTTGCAGGATTGTAGGAATCGTAATCAATTCCATTGACAATTCCTGTAAGCTGATGACTTCTTGCATTTAAGATACCCTGCAGACCTTCTCCATATTCCATCGTCTTAATCTCTTCTGCATATGTATCACTTACTGTAGTAATGGCATCTGCATAAACCAATCCACCCTTCAGCATATTTCCGTTATTATAGAATTCCAGCTTATCCGCTGTAAATAATCCATCATCCAGACCAGTAATCGCTTTCATCGTTTCAATATCCCAGATTCCCTGGAAACGAAGATTGTGAATCGTCATAACCGTCTTAATGCCATGATAGAATAAATTTGCAGAAAATTCATTCTTCAGATAAACAGGAATCAGTCCTGTCTGCCAGTCATGGCAGTGAATCACATCCGGTTTAAAATTAATAATTGGAAGAATGGATAATACCGCTTTGCTGAAAAAGCTGAACTTCTCAATATCCCATTTCATATCGTTGGTATATGGTGTGGAACCACCAAAATACATCAGATTATCGATAAAATAATATCTGATGCCGTCCATCTCATATTCCATAATCCCAACATGAACGCTGTTATTGACACTTCCCTGATTCGTATAATAATGCGTAATATATTTAAACTCTTTTCTATATTTATTTGGGATACATTCATAATTTGGAATTACCACTCTTACATCCCATTCATTCTTGTCAAATTCTTTTGGCAACGCACCACATACATCCGCTAATCCTCCGGTTTTGATGAATGGTACACATTCTGATGCCGCAAATAAAATTTTCTTCATAATTTTTCCTCCTAAAATACTTCTACTTACACCCTATTTCTTTTTTGGTTGTCCCTCGTACATTCTATTTTTACCATTATATCAAATATCACAGTCATTGTAAAATTCTTTCGCTTCCTGCACATAATGCTCCATATTGGCCCGGTTGTCTTCAATTTCTTCCTGACGCAATGGACGAATCGGCCTGGCTGGACTTCCAAAGGCCAGATAGCCGTCTGGAATCACGGTATTTTGTGTCACCAGGGAACCAGCTCCAATAATACAATTCTTGCCGATCTGAGCACCATTTAATACAATACTGCCCATTCCGATCAAAGAATTCTCCCCGATACTGCATCCATGAAGAATCGCCTTATGCCCTACTGTAACACCTTCTCCAATCTCCATCGGTGTATCCACATCCACATGGAGGACACATCCATCCTGAATATTACTTCTCCTTCCAATCGTAATCCTTCCATTATGATCTTGCCTGGACGCACCACGGACCACCGCCTGGTACCAGATGCTTACTTCTTCCCCAATGACTACATCCCCTTTTACCGTCGCATCATCTGCAATCCATGTATTGGGATGAATATTTGCTTCTACCATTGTTTTTCCTCCAACTTCTGATTTAACTTTTGATAAATGACCTGCATCCATGGTTCATTAGACACCTCCACCGCCTGCTCTATGGGAATCCAGGCAACCTGGCTGTTTTCATCTGGTTTGATTCGAAGTGTTTCTCCTTCCTTCGCCTCTAATAAGAACGTGGTGTTCAAATGAATGTGCGGAGATACATACGCCCCTCTCTTCCAATGCCCATGAACACAAATAAGCTCCAGCGAAAAAAGTGCTTCCTTCACCGGTACAAGCGTCTGAATACCTGTCTCCTCCTTTGCCTCCTTCATAGCCACGTGAAGAACATCCTCATCGCCATCTGCATGTCCTCCCGTCCAGGACCAGGAATCATAAATATTATGATAGACCATGAGCACCTTGGTCCTGTCCTGATTAACAATCCAGGATGAGCTGGTCACATGTGCAAATTCATTTTCTCTTGTTAGAATGTCCGGAAACTGTCGTAAATATTTTAAAAATATCTTTTGGTCTTTTTTCTCTTCCTCATTCCACGGCTCATATTTTTGTATGATTTTTATAAGCTCCATGTCCATTCTCCCTTCTGGTATCTAACAGATCATCTGCACAAAAGATTCAGATACCTCTTCTAAGAATTGACATAACTTCTCTTTGGAAAATACCTGAATCTGATCCTCCTTTGTCCGATCACAAAGGCTCATAATTGCAGACAGCTCCTGCATAACCTGATAAAGATCCCTGCTATCTACTTCCACAACCGGACAGTCATCGATTTTCGTATAATCCATATTCAGATTGATCTGATACTTCTCAATAAAATAATTATTCAGCTTTGAATAATCCCCATAATAATAGGCACCAGAAAAGAAGTCATCCCTGGAAACTATTTTTCCACTCTTTCCAATTCTTACTTTCGTAATATTCTCCTTTTTCTCTCGAACTCTTCCGGCATTATCATAAAAGGTTGCCATCTGTGGCCAGTATGCTTTTACAAACTGCTCATCCAAATATAAATGAGCATAGTAGCCCAGCACAACCGGATTCTCAAGCATAGACTCATATTTATGCAAAAATCGAGAAAGATCCGGACTAATAGCCATCCGGTCCATTGTCGCCGGATCCCAGAAATGTGATGTTACTTTCGCAAGCTTTTTCTTCGTATCAGGAAGCAGATTACCAGCAATAAAATCTCTTTTCCATTCTGCTGTCTGCTTCCTTTGCATTTTACTCATAATCAAATTCGCTTCTGCCATATGCATAATATACCCTGGCATAACCCAATCCCTCTTTTCGTATTTTATTCAAAAAGATCGATCAAATCTTCCAAGCCGTCGATCTTCTTATATAGCATTTTCCTAAGTTCTTCTTCTGGCTGTGTCAGATCAGGAACCATGATCACCTGCATTCCTGCCCGATATGCAGACATTACTCCAAATGGTCCATCCTCTACGGCAATACAGTCCTCCGGACGCTCCCCTAACTGCCTGCATGCATACAGATAAACATCCGGATATGGTTTCCCATGCTCTAGCTCCGTAGCACAGATAATATTCTCTGGCTCAAAATATTCAAACAGCCCTACCTTCTGTAAATACCTTTTTGCTCTCTCATAATCACTGGCTGTTGCAACAGCAATCTTATACCCTCTTGCCTTCAATACCTTTAAGGCCTTATCGCTGCCCTTCTTTTTATCAAATCCAAACTCTTCATGCAACTGCTTTGCCATCTCCCTGCGTTTTAATCGCACGGACATATAAGGAAATCCTTCTCCATATCGTTCCTTTAGAATCCTCTCCACTTCTTCTGGCGGCAGGCTTCGAAAATACAGGGAATCTTCCCATGTAAAGTCATGATACCCCAACGCATGCATGGCCTTTACCCGACCTTCCACCAAAAATTTCTCTGTATCAATCAAGGTTCCATCCATATCAAATACAATTGCTTTTGTCATCTTTTCTCTCCCTGTTCTTCTATATTGAGATAGCTCAGGAGTTCTCCCAGCGAACCTATCTTACCAGTCAGCATCTTTGATAATTCTTCATCCGGCTGTGTCAGATCAGGAACCATGATCACATTCGTTCCTGCCCGATATGCAGACATAATGCCATTTGGCGAATCCTCAATGGCAACACAATCTTCTGGCTTTTCACCTAATTTTTCACAAGCATACAAATAAATATCCGGATACGGCTTTCCATGTTCCAGTTCCGTGGCGCAGATGATGTTCTTGCGATCAAAATACTCTATCAACCCTGCCTGAGTCAAGTACCGGACTGCACGAACAAAATCACTGGCCGTTGCAATAGCAAATCGGTATCCATGAATCTGCAATGCTCGTAACACTTCTTCCGCCTCTGGCTTTGCCTCGATGTTCCGTCCCTTCAGACGCTGCTCCATGAGTTCTTTTCTTCTTGTTCTTATTTCTTTATATGGAAAATCTATTCCAAAGATTTCCTTCATTGCAGGCTCTGCAAATTCTGCAGCCATACTGCGCAACATCAGAGCATGCTCTAAGCCAAATTCCATTACTCCGCATTCATGAGCTGCATCCTGCCACGCTTTGACAAAATGTTTTTCCGTATCGATCAAAACGCCATCCATATCGAAGATAATTGCTTTTATCATACTCCTACTCCTTTTCATATTTTAATCAATATTATACATGATTTCATACTATTTTCCAATCAACAGAAAAAAAGAATCCTGCTCTGCAGGATTCTACGCCTGCGGCGGGTCGCTCTTGCGACATCTTCTTATCTGCCGCAGTTCGGTCCTCACAGAGTTTTTTGTTACATAAGAAATTCAAAAAATTTTTTATGTAACAAAAAAACGCATCAGAAACCATTCTGGTTTCTGATGCGTCATTCATTTCCTGAATTCCGGATTTTACAATCAAATTATTTAATTGTAACTTTAGCACCCTGTTCTTCAAGTTTTGTTTTGATTTCTTCAGCTTCTTCTTTAGATACAGCTTCTTTAACAACTTTAGGAGCTCCATCAACAACAGCTTTTGCTTCTTTTAATCCTAAACCTGTGATTTCACGAACAACTTTGATAACTTTAACCTTAGCTGCTCCTACTTCTGTAAGTTCTACATCAAATTCTGTCTTTTCTTCAGCTGCATCTCCGCCTGCTGCACCTGCTGCTACTACAACACCTGCTGCTGCAGAAACACCAAATTCTTCTTCACATGCTTTTACTAATTCGTTTAATTCTAATACTGATAAGCCTTTAATAACTTCAATAATTTCTTGAGTTGTCATTCTTATTTCCTCCATTAATTTTCTAATTATTTAACATCACGAACCTTATGGTTCCGATCTTTCCTAAGCTTCTTCTTTTGCTTCTGCAATCTGGTTGATCACGCGAGCGAAGTTAGCCATAGGAGACTGTAAGCTTCCAAGTAATTTGGAAAGTAATTCTTCTCTTGAAGGGATAGTAGCGATAACCTTGATTCCATCTCTATCGTAGTATGTTCCTTCAACAACACCTGATTTTAATTCAAAAGGTTTTACTGCTTTTGCATATTTAGCAAGAATTCTTGCTGGAGCTGTTGCATCATCCTTAGATACTGCAATCGCTGTAGGTCCTTCTAAATCAGCTGTTAATGGTTCGAATTCTGTTCCCTGAACTGCGAAACGGATCATTGTATTCTTATATACTTTATAAATTACATCTGCTTCTCTTAATTCTTTACGTAATTTTGTATCGTCTTCTACTGTAATACCACGGTATTCAACTAATACAGCGGAAGCAGCTCCGTCTAAAAGTTCTTTAATTTCTTCAACGATAGGCTGTTTTAATTCTACTTTTGCCATTCTCTGGTGCACCTCCTTATACAATTTTTGTTTCGGTGTAGTGCCGCCTGTTTGGATAAAAAAAGCTCTTTCTCCACATACCTGTAGACAAAGAGCGATACTAATCATCTAAAACTTCATATCCTCGGTAGGTTGTTCTACGTTACGCTCCATGAGCACCTACTGTCTTCGGCAGTCTTACCTAACTAAAATATCATTATTTTTATCATTTGTCAACACTTTTTTGCATTAAATTCTTTTTTCTCCCTTTCATATCTGGGAAATATTGCACCAACAACTGCTTTTAGGTAATGAACAGTTTCCTAAGTTTTACCATTTTATGGTATCCTATTTATAACGATGAGAACTAGCATAAAGTTCTCTTTCGAACTACATAAAGCACAGGGGAGGAATGATTATGTACAAGATTGCCATCTGCGATTCTAACAAAGATGACAGAGAATCTTTATATCAGCTCGTTCAGGGCTATGACCCTAATGCTTCTATTACTATTTTGAAGAAACCGGATTCCTTATTAAAGGAGATACAGCGCAAGGGCTGTATTTACGATATCGTTTTTATAGAAGTTCATTTTGGTACAAAAGATGGTATTGAGATTGCAGATTACATTAATCATGTGAATGCTAACACACAGATTATTTTTAACACAAGGGATAGTCAAGCCATTTGCAGGGCTTACAGCACAAGACACGCATTTTATTTATTGAAAGACCAATGGAATCTTTATCTGACGGATGCTTTGGATGCTGCATATCACAATATAGAGACACAGGATACAGATAAGTTGGTCGTATCCTTCAATGGTGCATATACCATTATGGCACAGAAGGATATTTTTTATTTAGAACGCTCGAAAAGAATTACAATGATCATAACGACAGATGGCACTTTTAAGACTTCTGCCAATTTTTCAGAGCTTTCCAAACAGTTAAATGATAATTTCATCGTATGCCACAGAAGCTATATGGTCAATCTGGCTCATATAACTAATTTTACACGTACAAATTTGCAGCTTTCCGATCATACCTTTATTCCAATCGGAAGAACGCATTATCAGCAGGCAAGAAGTGCATTTAAGAATTACCTGCATTCTTTTCTCCGTATACGACCTGATATGGAAAAAGAAGAACCATCTATTACTGCTTATTCTACCCCCTACTCCTAACGCAGTTAATTATAGACACGTTACTTATTGCACTTTTTGACATATAAAAAGAGGATTGTTACCGCCCCGTAACAATCCTCTTTTTTTACTAAGCTTAAGCTAATTTTGTTGTATTTAATTTGATACCAGGTCCCATTGTAGAAGTAATTGTTACACTTCTTAAATACTGACCTTTTGCAGCTGCTGGCTTAGCTTTGATAACTGCATCTATTAAAGTCTGGAAGTTGTCTGCTAATTGTTCTTCTGAGAAAGAAGCTTTTCCAATTGGAACATGGATAATGTTTGTCTTATCCAATCTGTACTCGATTTTACCAGCTTTGATATCATTGATCGCTTTTGTAACGTCCATTGTTACTGTACCAGCTTTAGGGTTAGGCATTAATCCTTTTGGTCCAAGGATACGACCTAAACGACCTACGATACCCATCATATCTGGAGTAGCAACAACTACGTCAAAATCTAACCAGCCTTCTTTCTGGATTTTTGGTAATAATTCTTCAGCTCCAACGTATTCTGCACCTGCAGCCTGTGCTTCGTCTGCTTTTGGTCCTTTTGCGAATACTAAAACTTTTACAGATTTACCAGTTCCGTGTGGTAATACTACCGCACCACGAACCTGCTGATCAGCATGACGTCCGTCAACACCTAATCTGATATGTGCTTCGATTGTTTCATCAAATTTTGCACTTGCTGATTTTTTTACTAAATCAATTGCTTCTGCCACTTCATAAGTAGCTGCTCTATCTACTAATTTTGCAGCTTCTGCATATCTTTTTCCTTTTTTCATTTTAAATTCCTCCTGTGGTCTTATCGGGAGCTACCCTCCCACCTGTCTATGACTCATTTCTAAAGTTACCTAATGCGGCTTTCGCCATTTTTCATTAAGTGTTCAATGCCTATTCTTCTACAGCTACACCCATACTTCTTGCTGTACCAGCGATCATGCTCATAGCAGCTTCAAGGCTTCCTGCATTTAAGTCTGGCATTTTTAATTCAGCGATCTTCTGAATGTCTTCTTTAGAAATAGTAGCTACTTTTACTTTATTTGGTGTACCAGATCCAGACTGAATCTTACAAGCTTTTTTGATCAATACTGCAGCTGGTGGAGTCTTTGTGATGAAGCTAAAGCTTCTATCCTGATATACTGTGATAACAACTGGAATAACCATTCCGTCCTGATCAGCTGTTCTAGCATTAAATTCTTTTGTAAACTGTACGATATTTACACCATGCTGTCCAAGAGCTGGTCCAACCGGTGGAGCAGGTGTTGCCTTTCCTGCAGGGATCTGTAATTTAATATAACCTGTTACTTTCTTCGCCATGATAGCGCACCTCCTGATTATTGTGGTAATTGCGGGGATTTCCCTCCCACTGTCTGCATTCTCTTTCGTTTCTCTATTGTGCAGACATTCCTATTAGTTACTCTTCTTAATATCTAAGAATCCAATTTCTACAGAAGTAGCTCGTCCAAACATATCTACTTCAATAGTTACTGACTGTTTATGCGGATTAATCGCTTTAACAGCGCTGACTGTGCCTTCCCAAGCACCTGAAGTAACGATAACTTCATCTCCAACTTCAATATCGATGGAAACCTCTGGTTCATCTTCGATTCCAAGCGGACGCATCTCTGCTTCTGTTAACGGTACTGGTTTTGATCCTGGGCCAACAAAGCCTGTAACACCTCTTGTATTACGAACTACATACCAGGTGTCATCATTCATTACCATATTAATAAGAACATATCCTGGAAACATCTTCTTAGAAACCTGTTTTTTCACACCGTTTCTGATCTCTGTTGCCTCTTGAAGCGGTACTCTGACCTCTAAGATCTCATCCTGTAATTTTCTGTTTTCAATTGTCTTCTCAATATTGGCTTTTACTTTGTTTTCATATCCTGAGTAGGTATGAACTACATACCAATTTGCTTCTGCCATACGATCACCTTTGCCTTCTAACCAACGAGTAGTTTCATGCCATACTGTAGTACCAAATCAAATAAGGCAATGACTACTCCAAGACATACTGTTGCAGATACAACTGTAACAGTTTCCTTATAGATTTTTTCTTTGTCAGGCCAAATGATTTTTTGAAACTCTGCTTTCAGCCCTTTACACCACTGTGCAATTCTCTGAAAGACTCCTGATTTCTTAGGTTCTGCCATTTGTTTCACCTCATTTAAAAAATCAACTGACTACTTAGTTTCTTTGTGCATTGTATGCTTTTTACAGAATCTACAATATTTTTTTGTTTCCATTCGATCTGGATGAGCTTTCTTATCCTTTGTCATATTGTAGTTACGCTGTTTACATTCTGTACATTCCAATGTGATTCTTGTGCGCACAACTTCCACCTCCATTACTTAATTTCAATTTTGGGCATTAAAAAAGAATCCCACATTGCGAGATTCTCCGCCTGCGATGGCTCATATATATATTCATATATTCTTCCTTCGCAGCGCAATTCTTGCGGAGTGTTTTTACCTATGGATTACCATACGTAAAAAAAGACCTCTTCCATTGCTAAAATATAGCTATATTAATGTAGCATATAACCAAACGTCTTGTCAACTGCTTTTTACAATCCCATCATAAAAAGCAGTCTTCCCTGCTGCTTTCTCTTTCAAACAGCGGGAAGGCTGCTTTCTAAATAATTACCTGTTCTTTTCCTACATAGATTTTCGTTCTGCAATTTCAGCCATCTTGGCATCATTCAGTCTGGTGTCTCCCTTTACACGAGAATAGGAGAGATATCCATTCATGCGGTCAATCTTAGTTAAATTTCTGCTGCCACATTTCGGACATACATCCATGTCCAGTTCTTCATGACCACAGTCATCACAGTAAGACAAAGACAAATTGACTCCTTCATAGAATCCTTTGCCCATGGCTCTGCGAACCAGTGAACGGATAGCATCTTTATTATAATCGATCGGATATTTGACATATTGGATCTTTCCGCCATTACTCAAATCCCAGAATCTTCCTTCCAGATCCTGTTTCTGAATCGGAGTAATGTCCTCTGATACATGGCAATGGAAGCTATTGCTTACATATTCCCGGTCAGAAACATTCTCAATGACTCCATACTTCTTACGGAACTGCTTCACCTGAAGCCCGCACAGATTCTCTGCTGGTGTTCCATAGATGGCATATAACCTTCCATCTTCTTTTTTAAATCGATTGATTTCTTTATTAATATAAGTTAAGACCTCAAGAGCAAATTCTCCATCCTCTACCAGAGATTTTTTATTATACAACTGCTGAAGTTCGTTGAGTGCGGTAATTCCAAAGGAAGCTGTTGCTGATTTTAAAACCGGTTTGATCTTATCATGAAGTCCCAGATTACCTCCTAAGAATCCGCCTTCACAATAAGCAAGTGGATTCGTAGATGCCTTCATCTCGCCCAGATAATCATAAGTACGCAGATGCAGCTGTCTTCCCAGGTTCAAATAATAATCCAGAACTTCATAGAAATCTCTGCTTTCCTGCTGTGCCTTTGCATAAATCATTGGCAGATGCAGACTTACAACTCCAATATTAAATCGGCCTACAAAAACTGGTTTATCATTCTCGTCTGCAGGATCGATTCCTCCTCTTTCATACCAGGGAGATAAGAATGCCCGGCAGCCCATCGGACTGACAATTTCTCCATACTTTTTATACATGGATGCCACATATCCTTCTCCAGTCAGGCTTAACCAGTCTGGGTACATGGTCTTGCTGGAGCATTCAATTCCAGCCTCAAATACATCTTCCATCTCCTTGCCAGGTCCATGAAGATTCTCATCATATAAAAATACCAGTTTTGGGAAAAGAACCGGCTTTTTATGCCCTTCTTTGCCCTGTCCATTCTTACGCACTTCCAACATGATCTTCGTAGCCATCTTAGCAAATGGCTTTGTTCCAGTTCCCGCTGTAATCGTAATAAAAGGATAATCCCCTCTGCTAGAAGATACACTGTTAAACTTATATTCCAGTCCCTGGAAGCCCTGTCTGAATTCCCGTTCCACATCTTTCAAGGCCTCTTCTCTGGCTTTTTCTTCGGATAATCCTAAGGATACATAGCGTTCCATGGAACGTTTATATGACTTCTGTGCGTATGGTTCTAAAATATTGTCAATGCTTGGAACTGTAAAACCACCGTACTGCTGACTTGCTGCACTTAAGACGATATCTCCGATCACGTCAAAGGCTACATCCAGGGTCTTTGGCTCATTATACCAGAGATTTCCCATCTCAAATCCACCCTTTAATACGTTCTGTACATCAAATAGACAGCAGTTCATGGTATCTCTTCTTGCTGACATGTCATGGATATAGATGTAACCATCCCGGCACGCCTGAAGCTCCTCTGTCGTCATAAAAAATTTCTGATATAAGGACTTATTCAGCTCATTAAAGACCAGGCTTCTCTTGGTAGAAACCAAAGCACTATCCGTATTGCTGTTTTCCTTATCCCCAATATACATAATGGACTGGCTCTTTTTATATACCTCATCCAGCATCTGAACAAAATCCTGCTTATAATTGCGGTAATCCCGATAACTTTTTGCAACTGCTGGATTGGTCTGCTCCAAAGCTCCCTCTACTACATTGTGCATTTCAGAAATATGAACCTCTGGCTTATTCAATTCCAACACTTTCTCTTCCACGAAGCGACAGATAAAATCAATCTCTTCCTCCGTAAATGTGACCAGAGCACGATATGCAGATTTATTAACTGCAATTACCACTTTTTGAACATTAAATACTTCTTTCGTATTGTCTTTTTTAATCACCCGAACATCTTCAATCCGCATAATCCCTCACCTTTCGCTTATATTCTCCAATCACTATATCTTGTGACTATTTCCTTTCATTTCCACATCATATTGTGCCTTTTCTCAGACACGTATCTTATCATATCACTTATCTGATTTCTATGCAAGACATTGACTGTGGTTTTTTTATGTTTTATACTAGTACGGAAAATACAATTTTGAAAGGACGATAACCATGAATTATCATAACATAACAAAAGACGATATGCTCAATGGAGATGGCTTAAGAGTAGTCCTATGGGTAGCTGGCTGCACTCATAAATGCAAAAACTGTCATAATCCGATTACATGGGATATCAAAGGTGGTATTCCCTTTGATGAAGATGCCAGAAAAGAGCTATTTACCGAACTGGAGAAAGACTATATTGCCGGTCTGACCTTATCCGGTGGAGACCCTCTGCATCCAGCCAACTGCCAGACTGTTACAGAACTGGCAAAGGAAGTCAGAGAACGCTTTCCCCATAAGACCATCTGGCTTTACACTGGATTTGAATGGGAAGAGGTTTCGACTCTGCCGATCATGAACTTTGTAGATGTTGTGGTAGATGGAAACTATATAGATGCACAAAATGATACCAAGCTCCACTGGCGTGGAAGTTCAAATCAGAGAGTCATCGACGTACCAAAGACCCTGTCCGGTCAAACCGTGGTACTGCATTGCAGCTAATTACTTTACGGAATCGTAATTGTCTTTTTTGCGTCTTTTTTTGTAGAAGTCAGACTTTTTTGCAATAACTGGTATTGCTCGGGATTGGTCTTCCATGGACTGTTGTTTTTTAACGTAGACAGGTATTTCTGACTGATAAAACGAACACAGCCTTGCATACCATCTCCATATGGATTACTATCCGCCACATAGACCACCGCCTGTGCCTGGGAAATCTTTCCCAGACTGTCTTTTGCTTCATAGATAATTTTGTACATAGCCGGAATCCGGAAATCATCCTGATGAAACGATTCCGGTTTTTTTATTGAAATCTGTGGATTTCGCTTCCACAAGATCTGATCTTCCTGATCTTTCACCTCTCCATTTCCTTCCAACTCCTTTTTCACTTTTTCCCATTGATCTGCAATTTCAAAGTCATAATAAGAATAATCAGAGACCTGAATATCGGGCGGATGATTATAACACACCTTTATCAAGGCTTCTTTTTCTGTTACATTCCCTGCCTGATCCTGGGCAGTAAAAAGTACCGTTACGCCGACCCTTTCTTCCTCTTTCAGATTCATGAAGTATGTATCCATCTTTTCCTCCTGCATTCCCTTCGGAAACACCTGATCCACCGGCTGGTACCCATTCTCCGCCTTTTGATAGCTAATCTTACATACAGAAACGCACCGGTCAATGCTTTCTGCGTCCTTGATCGTTCCATCCTCCTGATCCTCCAGACGAAGAATGCTCCCCGTCAACTCTTTCTTTCCAACAATCTGATTTTCATAAAATACAGCCGTATCCTTCACTACAATCTTCATCCCATAGTCCCAGATTCCATATAAAGTCAATGACTGATTATCTTCATAAAGGCTTTCTGCAGAATAGCGTTTCCCCCCACCGGATGACTTTGTATTCCAGGAAGAAAATTTTCCCGTATCCGCTACAGGTATCTTCTTGGAAATCCGATAATCCTCATACCAGTATTTTACACTATCCTCTGGCAGTTCTCTGACCTCTTCCTCCCTGTTCCTTTTATATCGAACCGGGTAACTCTCAGATATAAAAATATCGGCTTTTGCAAGACTGATCTCCTGTTCCTTTTTTACTCTGGAAGCTTTCAGATAATCTCCCGGCCGCAAAAGGGAACACCCCTTCGTGTTATCTTTTAAGACCAGATGTTCTCCGCTCCACGTCCTGGTATCTCCATACAATCCCACAGAGCCACTGGCATCATAGATCACTTCTGCCACTTTTCTTCCCGCCTGATACTGAGATTCTGCCATGCTGACCGTTGCGACCCTTCCATCAGCAGACAATTCCCCGGATAAACGAATCCATGCATCCTTCATAAGATAAATATCATCGTCCTCTGCCAGATAAGTCGTCCCTTGAAGATATAGCTTCCCATCTGCTGAAAGATAAATCCCACTGCCATCTTCTCTTGCCTTATTCGCACCGGCCTGAAGTCCAAGAAGATGACATTTTCCATGGGAGACCGCACAGGCGCCTCCCCGCTTCGCCTGGCATCCACTAATGCTCCCATCTGTGATCTGAACTTCCGTCACCGCTCGTTTTTCATATTTTCCATTTCCAATATCCAGTCCTCCTCCTCTGTTTGCAGCCTGGTTCTGGAATATATCTCCCCCTGTAATCTTTAATCTGGCTCCATTGGTGATTCGGATCCCACCTCCATTATACGCTTCATTATGACAGATATTTCCCCCTGTAATCTCCGTTCTGGCATATAACCTTGGAGAACTTTCATCCAAATACCCCTGAAGTTTGATTCCTCCTCCAGTATTATAGGCACATTCTTCATAAGAAACCCGACAGCCTTCACTACCATGACTCTTTACATCCGCATAGTTTTCACAAATCTCTCCGCCGTCCATTAGAAACTTTCCACAAGAGAAGATTCCTCCGCCCTGCTGGGAGGCACAATGGTAAATCCTACCACCATACATGAGAAAAGTCCCATAATGACTTTCATCTTCAGATTCCACTGCCACTCCACCTCCCACTGCTGCATTTTTCTCCCTTACATCCAGAATCTTCGTATTTTTAGACCAACAGTCATGAATCTGTCCTTCATTCATAATAAATGTTCCGCCGCTTTTTACCAGAACACCGCCACCTCTTGGAAATACTTCCTTATCCTCAGATTTGTTATAATTATATTGAATCCTGCACCCTTGAAGCATTTCCAGTTTTCCACCGTTCTTTACTTCTACAGCCGCATTTCCCCGTTCTCCCTGTCTGGCTCCTCCATCGATTTCGATCCAGGTTTCCTCAGAAGCACTGCCCAACTGTAGCCTTCCAGTAATCGAGAACATAGAAACCTCAAATCCTTTTCGCCTGATTTTCCCATGTGAGTCTTCCAAAGCAAACATCCTCACCTTCCCCTCGATCTCATACCCCTTTGAGATTTCAATCATACGAGGGATCTTTATAGAAACCCATGTCTCTTTGTGCTGATTACTGTAGGTAATTGCTCTGGAAAGTTCCTCTTCCGTACTACACACATATATCTCCTTTGCACTTACTGTCTTGTTCTCCCCCAATAAACAGCTGCCCACAAGGACGATTCCAGCCAGAGCAGTCAATGCCAGCTTATTTATTCTTCGATAATTCCACATTTTCGAACTGTAATCTTCCTTTCCTTCTGATCCGATGTCTGAAAATACTGGGTTACCTCAACATCCAGCAGGCCGTACTGACAATTCGAGGTAATTATATGAATCTCCAGCTTCCCATCCGACATCACCTGTGCCTGAAATACCTTGTAAAAATACTTCTCCATATCACCCTCTGATGAAAATCTTTCACTTTTATGAGCTTCTAATGTTTGGGAGATTCCATGTGACAATGCCATCGATATCTCCACTTCTCTAGAAGCCATTCCAGTAAAATTAGCATTGATATATACGGCATATATCACCAGAAGAAGACAGCACCCTCCCAAAATCATCTGCTTCATATTGCACCTCCATTTTCATCAGCTATGCACTGCTCCTGACTCCTTAAAAAAGGTATTCAGGGTATCTGTAAGGGCGGTCTGAAGTTGTGGAGTAAATACCGCCCCCACAAATGCGCAGACTGCTAATACGATAATAACGGTTACTACTACTGATCCATATTCTGCCATGAACTCTTTCATCCTTCTCACCTCCCCTCTATATGGGAATATCCACTTACCTGATACTGCTGTTCTTCTTCCAGAAATGGCAGCTCCACACTATAGCACAGACTCACCTTTTCTATTCTTCTTTCATCTTCTGTTTCTTCCTGTAAGATAAGCCGATATCCCTGTTCTCTGGCTTCCTCTATACACGCTTCCTTCACCACTTTGGCGTATTTTGCCCCTTCCAGCCGTTCCATTACCCACGCATGGTACTGCTTGGCATCAGAAGCTTTCACCCCTGCGTGATAGACGGAAAAGGAGAACAGTATTCCTGTTAATAAGAATAACATTCCAATCATTGTCTCCAGCCCAAGCTTCATCTTCATCTCCTATAATGCATATCCACTGATTTCCCGTTGCTTTTCCAAAGAAAGTATCGGCAGGCGGATGGTATAAACCAACGTAATCCGATACCGTTTTACCTCTTCATAGGCGCCGTCCTCCCAGATCAGAATCTCGTATCCCTCTTTCTTTCCCGCCTTTATGACTTCTTCCATTACCTCTGTTTGAAAATGACTGTCTTCCATTGCCTGTACACATTTCTCATAATAATTCCACGCCCTTTTGGTATTATAGGCAATCTGATTGCACCCGATCAAAACGAACACTGTCATCAGCAATAAAATAGTGCCAAAAAGCATGGACATTGGAAGCTTCATCCTTTCCCTCCACTTTCCGTAATCAATACACTGATTCGCTTTCCTGTCCAAAAGCCAGAAGAATTGGTGACTTCATAGGATAAGATATAATGCCGCTTCTTTCCCGAAGTATCCAGATTACCTGTCAACCGTTCTTTTACAGCTTTCTCTCCTACGACATAAACCTGGATCTGGTCCGTAATATCCCCATCCTTTTCATCCACTGCCTGTACCTGAATCATATCCTCTGTATACAATGGGGAAAACTTGGCCCCTGCTGGTATTTTTAGTGCCAATGCCTTTCCATTCTTATCAAGTCCTTTTAAAATCGGTACACTTCCATAGGAGATAGACGGCCGATCCGATTTTACAGGAGCATCTCCGATGGATATCCTCTCTCTCATTTGATTCAAAAAAGCTCCCCGAAGAAACACCAGCAGACAGGTTCCCAAGCATACCATAACCACCAATCTTCCATATTCACCGATCCATATTTTCATCGTATTTTCTTCCTCCTCAGCAGAGCTGCTCCAAAAAGACCAAGGTTGCCATTTTCAGACACTCTACCACCTGTCGATACCCAATCAGCATTCCTGTTCCTACAAAAAGCACTGCTACATACGTTCCATATTCTTCTATGATTTCTTTCAATAAAATTCCTCCTCACACCAAAGACAGATTCACAAGTCCACGATAAACTGCTACAATGGTCAGTGCCAACAGAAGAAAAAAAATCGTCTCTCCATATTCCTCTAAAAAATGCTTCATCTAAATTTCCTCCCTCTTTCTCAATACATCTTTCCCCATAACGAAAACATTACGAGAAACAGCATGGACATATCTAGCATAATTTTCGCCGTTCCCAGGAACATCGGAACATAAAAGAGCATAAAATACCTGGCAATCTCATCTTCATTTTGAATACGCTCAGCCCGATCCGTTAGCTGAATATTCTGTTTTATGATCTGGCCAAGTTGTTCCTTCGCCTCTTCTGTTCCCGTATTTGTATAAGCATATAACATCTTTACAGCGGAATGGATTCCGGGAACCTGCAGTTCCTTTAGGAAATGATCATATGGCCGCATGGATACCGGATCTTCCTTTAGCTCTTCTATGAGAATTTCTAACGGAAGCTTCAGCACATAAGGTGCATCATCCGCTGATTCTACGATAGCCCGGTATACATTATCGGTCTGAAGGCCTAAGATCATCGTTCGAAGCCACCTTGGAAATTGCTTTTCCACTTCCCTTTGTAAACGCTTCTGCGCTCTTTGATACTGTCCTGGTGCTTCCTTTATATGGCTCCAGTCCTTTTGTATCTGCTCCTTTGAAATCTCTTTTGTCCTCTTCAGCCATGTACCGGTCAATGCACATTGAGAGAAAACAAATAAGCATAAAAATCCTAGCAAAATCCCTGTCGTTCCCATCTGATAAAAGAAAGAATCCATAGTCTTCATCATTTCCAAACTGCCTGCCATAAGCCGAAATAATACCGAACATAAGAGCATGACACATAAAATGCTCCATATGATCTTTTTCTTCATCTGACTCCGTTCCCTCTGAAAAAGATATGTCCGTTCTGTCCACATCTTAAGGTCTTCCAGGATTGCCGCTAACGCATTCTGATAGTCACCTCCGATTTCCTCCACCTTGATAAAGAAATCGTGCATTTCCATTAACCGCTCACATGGATATGCTTCTTCTATGGGATAAAACGCTTCCTTATACGTAATGGCCTGAGACATCTCAATTCTTTCTCTGACCTTTCGGACCTGTAACTGAATCTCTCCATCCAAAAGCCCCTCCGTCTCCTCCAGACCAGAAATAATCTTCGGATGCTTCTGGAAAGAATAAATCATCTGCTCCATATAACGAACCAGATCCTGAAAACGATTTTGATCATACAAATAGGCAAACTGCTTTAATACCAGTATCGGTATCACTCCCAAAAGGGCCACCATTAATATTCCTATAAATACGGTCTCCAATCCATTTAATTTGCCGATTCCGATAACCGCTGCACTTCCTGCTGCCAACATGGATGCATATCTGGAAAAAGAATAATGGTATCCATATCCTTCGATTCTGGTCTGCAGATGTCGGAATCTAAGATATTTCCAGGAACTTCTTTTCATCCGCTCACCTCTCTTCTGTCTCAAATGGATGATAAATCTGATTTCTCTCAAACTTGCCCATGACATCTGCCGGAATCTGATGATTTACGAACCTTCCATCCTCTGCAAGCAGAATGATTTCCTGCCGTTTTCCCCCTTCCAGTGAAGAGAGACATCCAATCTGATCAATATATCTGACGATATTCCCATTTCCATCCACCTTCTTCCGAAGCAGAATACAAATGTCCAGAAAGATAAACACTTCCTTTCCTGCTCTGATGGCTGCATGGCTGTCTGAAACCATATTCTTGATTCTCTCCGGAATCTTACGAACATCATCGGTATGCATCGTCGTCAGACAATAATGGCCCGTAGTCAGAGATTCCAGCAAATATCGCACCTCATCGCCTCTAGATTCGGAAAGCAAGATCCACGTGGGGAGCTGCCGCAGAGAAGCCTTAATGGCCTGTGTATAAGAAAAGTGATCTGGATCCACCTTAATCTCCACACAATCCTTTCCAGGATTAATGGTACTGTAATGAATCTCTAAATTATCCTCAATGGTAATCGCCCTTTCATAGGCTGGAATCTGCCCCGTCAAATACTTGAGCAGCTCTGTCTTTCCACTTCCGACCTGACCACAGATGATCAGATTCATATGAGCCCGAATACAGTTCTTTAAGAATATCAGCATTTCCTTTGTGCAATATTCCTGTTGAATCATATATTCATCATTCAAACGCTTGACTGGTGGTGATTTTCGAATTGATATGCTCCTGCCGCTTCTGGCATAAGCTTCATGAATAATAGAAATGCGGAGGCCATTGGATTCTGCCTCCAAAAGAGGGATATGCTTATTAAAATTAAGACTGACAACATTACTCACATGAGATGTGAATTGCTGAATAAATGATGTCTCTAAAGTCATATCCGAACGATATCGGCCGCGCTTTAAATGGTCGATCCAAAGTTGTCTGCCATTCCAGTTAATATCCGTAATCTGATGATCCAGAATCAGTGGATATAACGGCCCAAACTGTTCCTCTGTTAATAGCTTTGCTTCTATAACATCTCCTCCTTTCTGATGTAGTTGTATTATAATTTATTTGGAAAATTTTGTCAATCTTTTTTGAGAATGAAAAAGAATAATCCTCACGAAGAATTTCTTATGTAACAAATACGGCAGTCCTTCCATATCAAGGAAAGACTGCCTATGTATCCTATTGTAATTTTTCCATAGCGTTTCGAAAACGCTCCATTCCCTCTTCCAATCGTTCCATGGAATCTGTATATGCAAATCGAACGGCACTTGGAATCCAAAACGCACTTCCCGGAACAACTGCAATTTTAGCTTCTTCCAGCAGATACATACAAAGATCATCCACAGTTTTTATTTTCCGTCCACAGGCCATTTTCCCAAAATAGCTGCTTACATCCGGCATCAGATAAAAAGCTGCCACTCAAAATATGGACAAATATACCCATATCGAGATATTGAAAGTTTTCACAAACTTTTCTTACTGCTTCATCCTGTATGCTTTTGCGATTACAAGTAATACGCTACTCACAAGTTCTTGTACAGTCCACAGTCGTAAATTCCCGACTAAAGCCATCGGTACATGCCTACAAACGCTTGTTTTATGCTATTTTGTAGGATGTTGCATCTCTTAAATTAAGACTTGCATTATAATCTCTATCAGCATGATATCCACATTCACAAATATATTCTCTATCAGAAAGTTTTAAATCTCTCTTAATACAACCACATTCATGACATAACTTACTTGATGGATACCATCTGTCTACAATTCTTAATTCCATTCCCAGTTCTTTGCATTTTGCTTCAAGTTTTGTTCTAAACTCATAGAATTTCTGTGAAGCAACTGCCTTAGAGAGATGTCTATTCTTCATCATTCCTTTTACATTCAAATCTTCAATGGTAATATAAGATGGCTTGGTTTTCACTATCTCATTTACACATTTATTGATATGATCGGTACGAATATTATCTATTCTATGATGGAGTTTCTGTACCTTTAAGACCTGCTTTTGAATATTTTGTCTAGTGGCTTCTCCTTTCATTTTATTGTTGCGTTTCTTTAAGTCTTCGTATTTCCTCGATAGACAACGCTGTTCTCTTTTTAATTGTTTCTCTAATTTTCTTATTCTTTCAGTTTTATTGATATTTTTCTTTGTAATACCATTACTAATAACTGCAAAATTTTTAAGTCCCAAATCAATCCCTAATCCAAAATCATTTAATTGTGGTTTATTCTGATCAGGAATCTCTATTAAAACTGATACATAATATCTCCCAGCCTTGCAGGAGACTGTACCACTTTTGATCACATATCCTTGCTTTGTTGTTGGAATGTACCCCTTTTCTTTTAATTTGACCCATCCAAGAGTAGGGATATTAATTCTATGTCTTTCACAGAAGCAGTCTTTTGGATTATTTTTCACAAAATACATTTTCACATCTGACTTATTCTTTTTTTTAAATCTGGGAAATCTACTCTGCTTTTTAAAAAATCTAGAAAAAGCAGTGTACGCATTTTCCATGGATTTTTTAACTGACTTAGAACTCACATCTTTTATCCATAAATATTCCGGATGATTGGGTAGAAATTCATTATTAAGCCAAACACTAAAAGATTTTGCCGTCATAAATTTTTCACCTTTGTTATAAAGTTCTTTATTATGGGCAATATAAAAATTATAAATAAATCTACAAGTTCCAATTGTTTTATTTATCTTTTGTATTTGTTCCTGCGTTGGGTTTATTTCCGTTTTGTAACTCTTTCGCAATTTCCTCATCCTCCTTTATCTGATTTTTATACTTGCGAAATCCATACAATCTGCAACTGAACACATGTAATATTGATATAATATCTTGAACTAATTCTTCATTCGGTGAAAGAGTTTCATTGTTTACAATAATTATTTTTGTATTGAATTTTTCGCAGAATTTTTCAAACCAATCATATCCAAATCGAATAAATCTGTCTTTATTTGAAATTACTATTGTTTTAATCTTATTTTCCATAACTTCATCTAATAATTTATTCCATTTTTTTCGATTATAATTTAATCCGCTACCAAAATCTTCAATACACTGATTTACAATAATACCTTTTGCATTACAGAATTGTTTTAAAAACTCTACTTGATTTTGTAGATCATCTTTTTGATTTCTTGTAGAAACTCTTGCATATATTACTGTGTCCCTTATATCATTCTCTGTTTGGATACCTTTGAATTGTAAATATTGATCATAAGTATAATATCTTCTGTTAGTTGGAGTACGATTTGCTTTGAGAATTCCATCTCTGTCCCAACGTTGAAGAGTTTTTACTGACACTCCAAGTAATTCAGCAAAATCTTTTGGTTTATAATTTGTGATATTTGATGTGTTCATAAATAATTCTCCTTTCTTTATAAACACATTGTATCACATATAAACATATTTGTCTGTATTTTTGATTGCTTAACAATCGCTCCTTCCGGCTTTGTACAATGGATACCCGAAATCTGATTCATAGCCTCATATATAAAATCTCTGCGCTTTTCAAATTCTTTCCGCATATACTCTACCGAATCATCACAGGTTTTTAATCCTTCCAATGCTGCCCATTGCACAAAAGTCGTACTATTGGAAGTAATATGTCCCTGTAGCGCAGCAATCCCCCTGCTGATTTCTTTAGAGGCTGCTGTATAGCCAATTCTCCATCCAGTCATTGCATGTGACTTTGAGAATCCATTGATGATAATAGAACGGTCATAAATTTCCTTTGAAAGTCCTGCAATACAAATATGACGGTTGTTATCATACACCAGCTTCTCATATACTTCATCCGAAATAATATAAAAATCATGCTCTACAGCCAATTTCCCCAACTCCAACAACGCTTCTTTTGTATAACAGACACCTGTAGGATTATTGGGCGTATTGATCATGATCGCTTTTGTCTTTTTTGTAATACGATTCTTCAATGCATGAAAATCCAGCTGATAATCCTCTCCTGGCGGTATCAGAACTGGAATTCCCTGTGCCAGTTTGATCATCTCCACATAGCTGACCCAACATGGAGTAGGCAATAAGATCTCATCTCCCGGATCACATACAGCCATCACTGCATTATACACTGCCTGTTTTCCTCCCGTAGAAATACAGATCTGATCCTTCTCATATTCAATTCGATTGTCCTTTAAAAACTTCTCACAAATCGCTTCTTTTAATGGGGTAATCCCTGATACAGGAGCATATTTGGTCTTGCCTGCATCCAACGCTTTTTTACACTCATCCCTCACCTCTATGGGTGTTTGAAAATCAGGTTCTCCCACATTGAAAGAAATAATATCCTCGCCTGCCTCCCTAAGCTGTGCCACTTTGGCAAACAATACATTCGTAGCGGACGGTGTCATAGTTCTAATTCTTTTTGATAACATACTTCTCCTTAGCAATAAAAGAAGCCAGCGGTAATAATCACCACTGGCCTTGTGTCTTGATTCTACATCTGTCCTGTGTTCTGGAATTTGTATATATAACATCCAGTTGCATTTCTTAACTTGAGAGAACCGGTAATATTAGCCGCTTTTCCTTCTGCTGGTGCATCCACCTTCTTCAAATACTGTGCAGTTATTTTACATTTCTCTAATCCAGCATCGATCTCTACAATCTCAAATACGTGTTCACCAGAATTATAGTTTTTACCGTCAATCGTTAATATCTCTCCACAATAAAGTTCATCATTCGTATAAAATTCAATAAATACGCCATCTTTATTTTCATATGCCTTTTTTACTGTCATGTTTCACCCTCCTCGCATAAAATTTTAGGTACAATATATAGTACTATTATTTTATCATAAATCCTCTTTATGGGCTAGGAGATTTTCATTTTTTTACAATTCCAAAACGTTATATACTCTGCACTCGTGATAAGAACTGCTTGGTCCGTTCCTCTTTCGGATTTAATAACACTTCTTCTGGTGGCCCCTGCTCCACGATCACTCCACCATCCATGAATAATACCCGGTCAGCTACGTCCTTTGCAAAATCCATTTCATGGGTTACGATGACCATGGTCGTATCCTGATCTGCCAGAGACTTGATAACCCGAAGTACCTCTCCTGTTAACTCCGGATCCAATGCGGATGTCGGTTCATCAAAGCATAAAATGTCCGGATTAAGCGCCAGTGCACGGGCAATCGCCACACGCTGCTGCTGTCCACCGGAAAGCTGATGCGGATAGTTATTCATCTTATCCTGAAGTCCCACCTTAGACAATATACGAATGGCTTTTTCTTCGATTTCTGTCAAAATCTCCTTCTTCCGTTTCTTATAATCTGGTCTGTTCTTTGCCAGAAGCTGCTCTGCCAGCATAACATTTCCCTTTGCTGTATATTGAGGAAATAAGTTAAAGGACTGAAATACCAGACCAAAATGCAGACGATTTCTTCTGATCTCCGCTTCTGATTTCGTAGCAGAATCTTCTGCATCATATAACACTTCATCATTCACGAGAATTTGTCCGTTATCCGGTGTTTCCAGGAAATTCAGACAACGGAGCAGTGTGGTCTTACCGCTTCCAGAAGATCCGATGATCGCTACTACCTCTCCCTTTTCCATGGAAAAGGAAATATCCTTTAATACTTTTGTCTCTTTAAAACTTTTACTAATATTCTTTACTTCTAATGTTGCCATACCTTATACCCTGAAATAACTTAATCTCTTTTCTATATATCCAAACAACAGTGTCAAAATACCACAGAACGCCAGGTAGAAAACTCCTGAATAGAACAGTGGCCAAATGATCGCTTGACTGGCAATATACTCCTGTGCCAACCATGTAATCTCCTGAATTGCAATAATTCTGGCAAGAGAGGTATCTTTTACCAGCGTAATGATCTCATTGCTCATTGGAGGGACGATTCTCTTTACAACCTGAAGCAATACTACCCGGAAGAAAATCTGTGTCTTGGTCATTCCAAGAACCTGTCCTGCCTCATACTGTCCCCGTGGAATACCCTCGATCCCACCTCGGAAAATCTCTGAAAAATAGGCAGAATAGTTAATGATAAATGCCAGAAATGCTGCATTCATACGAGAAAAAGCAGTGGCATTCCACATCAGCCCAGGCCCGTAAAATACGATGATCAGCTGCAGCATCAACGGTGTTCCACGAATAATCCATACATATGTACGGACCAGCCATCTAAGAGGCTTAAACCGACTCATAGAGCCAAAAGAAATAATCAGTCCAAGAGGGATCGCAAAGATCAGTGTTCCAAAAAACAGCTGAAAACTAACAGAAAACCCCTCCAGAAGTCTTAATGTTACATTATACAAACTCATAAATACATCCTCACTTTAATCACCAATAAGCAACGAGGTAAGAACTGCCTCGTACTCACCTCGTTGCTTATTGATCTCTTTTTATACTATTGTTACTTCTTATTCCTGGTTAGAAATTAATGATGCCTTTAAGTCATACTTCTCAGCAATTTTATCTAATGTTCCGTCCTTAACTAATTCATCTGTCTTGTCGTTCAACTGATCTACCAGATCACTATTCAGACGGCATCCAATTCCGTATTCTTCTACTGCCAGTTCCAGTCCATCAACGATCATCAGATCATCGTAATCTGTTCCTTCGCCAACCATAGAAGATGCCAGTGTATAATCCAGAACTGCTGCATCAGAAGTTCCTGCTTTTACTTCTGTTAAAGCATCTGTCTGCTTAGACACAGTCACACATTCTACATCGCCCAATGCCTTTTCATCGGTTACTACCTTTTCTCCTGCAGAACCTTTTTCTGCAGATACGGATGCACCTTCTAAACTCTTAGCATCTGTATATTTATCTGCATTCTTCTTCTGGATAACAACAACCTGTTTGTTCTTGATATATGGATTAGAGAATGTGATCTGTTCCTTTAAATCATCTCTGATGGTAAATCCATTCCAGATACAGTCGATGTTGCCAGATTCTAATTCCGTCTCTTTTGTTTCCCAGTTGATTTCAATAAATTCTGGTTCGACACCAAGCTTCTTACATACTGCTTCTGCATATTCTGTATCGAAGCCAATCAGCTTACCATCTTCGTCCTTATAGTTCATTGGTTCATATATAGTAATACCAATCTTTAACTTGCCAGACTTCTTAATTGCTTCCCAATCACTGGAACTTTCCTTTGCAGTGTCATCTTTCTTCGCATCTTCTTTGCTTCCGCATGCTGCCAATGAAAAAGCCATCACACATGCTAAAAGAAGAGCTAATATTTTTTTCATCTTCATCTCTTATTTCCTCCGTTTTCCCTGTAAGGCACAAGTATCCGCCTTCACGCTAAATAATTCTGCTAACATAATAGCATATTAGCATACTAAAGTAAAGATATGTGATAAAAAAGAATCCTGCAGAGCAGGATTCTACGCCTGCGGCGGGTTGCTCTTGCGACATCTTCCTATCCGCCGCAGCGCGATCCTCACGGAGTGGTCTTATTACATAAAAAATTCGAGGAATTTCTTATGTAATAAGAAAAGCTGTATGAAATCATTCATACAGCTTCAGACTGTAGACAAAGTTGGTGCTGGAGATAATCTCTAGCACCACTTTTCTTTGAAAAATGACTTTTCTTTTAATAACCGCCAAATATTATGGATGGTTGAGATTCTTTCTTCCCTTTTGGCCAGTATCCTGGCCAGTTTTTTCAGGTTCATACATGCAAAAGTAAGCCCCGCTTTCATCTCCATCCGGGCTTTTCCTATGTATTGTGTATAACGAAATCCATGCTGCTCTTTGGCTGTTCCGAAAATCCTCTCGATTGTCTCCTTTCTTAAGTCATATATCTGTTTATTGCCAAGTGTATGCCTGATGTCCTCTGCTTTCTCCATATATTCTTCCCACACATGGCGGGTGATCACTTTTATATGTTCTTTGCTTTCCGTACATCTATGAAGATTTGGACAACTGGCACATATTTCTCCGCAGCTTACGTATTCCCTATAACCCTCCCTGTTTGTCGTATGATAGGATAATATATGGTTCTCCGGACATATATAGCAGTCATAATACTCATCATATACATACTCATATTTTCGGAAAAAACCTTCCTTTGTCATTGGCCTTTTGTATGGGAACAGCGGCTCGATACCATCTTCTAACAACTCATGGGCGATTGCTGGTATACGATAACCGGCATCTGCTATGATCATAGCCGGTGAATAGATCTTTATCTTGTCATAAAGTGTTTTGAATGTCCGGCTGTCATGTTCATTCCCCGGATGAATGCTGTATCCCAGGATCCAGCCATGTTTATCACAAGCTGTTTCCACTGCATAGGCAAAAACATGTTTATGCTCGCCTTTACGAAACCAGCCGCTTTCCGGATCACTGATACTGCATTTCTGCGTTTTAATTCCTTCTGGAATTTCTTCTTCCTTTGTATTATCACCGCTCCCGCTGCCGGATGGGGGATCATTTTTGTCTTTTTCTTTCAAAGGCTTTTTCCCATGCGCTTCACGATCCCTGGATATTTCCTTCTGTAGTTTCTCTTCATACCAAAGGGCCTGTTCCTGTGCAACTCTTTTTCGCATTTTTTTGCTGTTTGCACATGCTTTCACATGAGTGGAATCCACAAAGATCTGATCGGTGTCCACCAGTTTAAATTTCATGCAGTCTTCCAATATTTTTGCAAAGATCTGCTCAAAAAGATCTGTGTCCTTAAAACGGCGTGTATAGTTTTTTCCAAAGGTTGAAAAATGTGGTACCGGATCCATCATGTCTAATCCAAGGAACCATCTGTAAGCAACGTTTACTTCAATCTCCTTGATAGTCTGTCTCATACTTTTAATTCCATAAAGGTATTGAATAAAAGGAATTTTGATCAGCATAACAGGATCCATGCTGGGTCTTCCATTATCAGAACAGTATTTTTCTTCTACAAGATCATAGATAAAAGTCCAGTCGATGGCTTTATCAATCAAACGCAGCATATGGTTTTGAGGAACCATGTCATCCATACAGAACATCATCATCTGTTCCCTTTTTTTGTCTGCATTTTTTGTCATCATAAAAAACACCGCCTTTCTGATATTTCAATTATATCAGAAAAACGGTCGTAAACATAGAAAAGCCCGGCTTTCGCCGGGACTTTGTCTACAGTCTGAAGCTGTATGAAATCATTCATACAGCTTAGTTTTTTCTTTAATTTAATAACTTTTGGAAAAAGGTCCTTTTATCCTCTTTTATGATTCTTCGTTCAAACTTTCGTTCCTGAAGTCTCTTCTTCTCCTTCGGCTTTAAGCAGTTCATAAATTCTACATAAGTCGAATAGTGAGCACATACTTCATCAATCGGACCATATTCCTGAAGAACTCCACCTTCAATCCAGATGGCTGTATCACAGAAGTCCTGCACCTGCTTTAAAGAATGGGAAATAAAGATAATCGTCTTTCCCTGTTCCTTCAGCTCCTTCATCTTGCGCAGACACTTTCTCGCAAATCCACGGTCACCTACAGACAGCGCTTCATCTACGATCATAATATCCGGATCCAGACATAGATTAATGGAAAATCCTAATCTGGACTTCATACCGCTGGAATACTTCTTAACCGGCTGGTATAAAAAGTCTCCAATCTCTGCAAACTCAATTACTCCGTCCTTGATCTCCTCAATCCTCTTTTTCGGAAGTCCTAAGAGTGCTCCTTTTAATTCGATATTCTCCATCCCGGTCAGCTGGCCGTTCAATCCGGTATTAATGGCAATCAATGCCTGTTCCCCATTGACGATCATGCTTCCTTCATTGGCCTCGGAGATTCCTGCCAGAACAACAGACATGGTAGACTTTCCTGATCCATTGGTCCCCAGGATTCCAACAACCTCTCCCTTCGGAATTTCAAAGCTGATATCCTTCAGTGCGTAGAACTGCTGTTTCTTCTTCTGTTTATTCTGCTTAGATTTTAGTGTATAGATCTTTGATACATGATCAAACTTAATCGCATATTCTTTTTCTACCATCCCACACCTCTTAAATCAAATCAATAATCTTACGTTTGAATTTGAACATCATACAGCTTCCAATTACAAAAATCACCAGAGTGATCACCCAGAAGGCCAACATCTGTTTATGATAAGGCCAGAGTCCCCTATGGTAGAAGAATGCATCTCGGTAACCACATACAATATAATAAATCGGATTTACCTTTACGATAAATGTAATCAATTTATAATCCTTCAGCCGGTCGATCGGCCACAGGATTGGTGTCAGATACAAAAGCATCCTCATACATGCCAGGATCATCTTTCTTACGTCTCTGGCAAGCATATTCAACACAGAAGTCAGCATACTTAATGACGTGGCAAAAATAAATGCACACGGCATATAATACAAAAGCTCCAGCCAATATATACTTGGCATCCTTCCCTGAACCATCATAAAGAGTACTACTATGATCAAAATACACAGATGATTAAATAATTCCTGTAACACTACCGTGGCAGGCAGAATACTGACCGGAAACTTCATCTTCGTTACCACATTCCGCTTGGTATAAATGGCATTACATCCCTTCGTAATACATGGATTGATAAAAAACCATACGACCATACCTCCAAGCATCCATTGAATGAAAGGAATGCCATCCACATCCTTTCTATTGAATACCAGTCCAAATACAAACCAATAAGTCACGATCTGGATCAGTGGATGTGCAAAATTCCAAAATAACCCCAGATTGGATTCTCGCATATCACTTAATAATTCATATTTCGCAATCGAATAAATTCGATAAAGATTATTAAGGTTTTCATCCAGAACGTATTTTACACTTTTAAACATAATTTTCTCCTCTAAACAAAACCAGAAAATGGGTTTTATTCCAAATATTTGTTATAAAAAAATACAATACGCTTCCTTTGTCTCTGCCATTATAATAGAAAAAGCGAAGTTTGTCAAAACTCCGCTGGGGTTATTTTATCATTACAAAAAAGAAAAATGTTTATACAGATAACTGCATGCCTGTAATGCTGCTATTGTGCCATCAGCTGCCGCTGTGGTCAGCTGTCGGATTTCCTTTGTCCTGCAGTCTCCTGCTGCAAAAATGCCAGGAGTACTTGTCCTGCATTCCTCTCCTGCCAAAATATAACCGGCAAAATCCAGTTTTACAACATTGTAAAAAGCATCGTTTTCCGGCATCTGTCCAATTGCTACAAACAATCCATCCACTGAGATTTCCCGTGTCTTCTCTTCCTTATGATGAATAACGGTAATCCCTTCTAATCGATCCTTTCCATGAAGCTTTGTAACCTGACTGTCTCGCAAAATCTCTACCTGGTCTTTTTCTTCTAATATATGCAGGCGCACTGCTTCACCGCGGAAGGTATCTCTTCGGTGGATCAGATATACCTTTCTGCAATATTCACTTAAGATCAGCGCATCTTCCAATGCGGTATTGCCGCCTCCAACGACTGCGGTTGTCTTTCCTTTGTAAAACATTCCATCGCAGGCAGCACAATAGGACACCCCTGCTCCAATCCATTCCTGTTCCCCCTCCAGTCCTAAAGGACGATTTCTGGCTCCTGTAGCAAGAATCACTGTCCTTCCCCTGTAAGATGCCTGATCAGTCTGTATGATTTTAAAATTTCCTTCCTCTGCTATCCCATTGACCTTTTCATACTTGATCTCTGCTCCCAGATCTACCACTTGTTGATACAGTGCAGATGCAAATGCAAAGCCAGAAATCATTGGAATTCCAGGATAATTTTCCACCGCTGGCGTATTTATGATCTGTCCTCCATAGCTTTGCTTTTCCAGAATCAGAACCTTTTTCCCTGCTCTTTTTCCATAAATTGCTGCAGAAAGTCCTGCCGGTCCAGCTCCGACGATAACGATATCATATTCCATCATGACTTTAGCTTCCTCTCTATGATCTCTACAATCTCACCTTTGGATCTTACCCCAGACATCCTGTCTACAATCTCCCCCTCCTTTATATATACCAGCGTTGGAATAGTCTGGATCTTATATCTCCTGGCTAATTCCGGTTCCTCATCCACATTGATCTTACAGATTTTTATCTGCCTCTCCTCCTGCGCAATTTCTTCCATTACCGGCATCAGTACCTGACACGGGCCACACCAGGCTGCCCAAAAATCCAAAATGATCGGCTGCTTTGCTTTTAGGACCTCCTGCTCAAAATGATCCTTTGCCACTTTTATAACTGCCATCCTCTATCTCCTTTCTCTCGGTTTTCTGGCATTAGGATTCTCAAATCATCTTTTTTTTATACAAAAATACCTTTACACGCATCCCCGATGCAGGTAAAGGCATTTTAATTTCTATTTTTTATTTTCTTCCAGCACTTCCATCAGACGGTCCACATCTTCCTTTTGGGTAGCCCAACTGGTTGCAAAACGGACAACGGTATGCTTGTCATCGACTTTTTCCCAGAAGCCAAAGGAAACTTTTTCCTTTAATCGTTCCATTTCTTCATTTTCCAATACGATAAACTGCTGATTCGTTGGAGATTCCAGATAGAACTCATATCCTCTTTCCTGAAATCCTTCTTTGAGCAGCTGTGCCATTAAGATAGCATGCTTGCTAATCTTAAAATATAATTCATCCGTAAATAATGCGTCAAATTGAATCCCTAGAAGACGTCCTTTTGCCAGAAGCGCCCCATGCTGCTTTACCATGGTCATAAAATATTTTGGCATGTTTTTTTTGGTAAATACCACCGCTTCTCCGCACAGTGCTCCAACCTTAGTTCCTCCAATATAAAATACATCACAATATTTGGCTACCACCTGCAGGGTCACATCGGTTTCCTGACTCATCAGCCCATATCCAAGCCGTGCTCCATCCAGATATAATGGAATGTGAAACTGCTGGCATACAACAGAAATTGCTTTCAGTTCCTCCCTGCTGTAAAGCGTTCCATATTCCGTCGGATGGGACAGGTAAACCATGCCTGGAAATACCATATGTTCATGAGTTTCATCCTGCCAGAACTTCTGAAGATATTCTTCCAGCTCCTCTGCATCCATCTTCCCATCATGGGAAGGCAGTTCCAAAACCTTATGTCCGGTATATTCAATGGCTCCTGCTTCATGGACACTGACATGTCCTGTCTGTACGGCCAAGACTCCTTCGTATTTTTCTAACATGGCATCAATGACCGTCGCGTTTGTCTGAGTCCCACCTACTAAAAACATAACTTCCGCTTCCGGACATCCACAAGCTTTTCGAATCTTATTCTTTGCACTTTCACAATATGGGTCACTTCCATAGCCAGGCAGCTTCTCCATATTGGTCTCACATAACTTTTCTAAAATCTTCGGATGTGCTCCTTCTGTATAATCACTTTCAAATGACAGCATCTTCTTCCTCCTAAGTACATTTCTGCTAACGATTATAGCACATAAATCTCATTTTTTAACTTTTGCTTTGCATAATGCTGCTCCAGCATCTTCTTGTGACTCAAAAACGCCGGATCATCAAAAAATTTTGCTCCCTTAGGACACTTATGAATGCATGCCTGGCATTTAATGCAGATGCCAGTGGTTTTTGTCACATCCTCTTTGGAAATACAGCCCATAGGACAAACGCTGGCACACTTTCCACAACGGTCACAAAATTCTTCAGAAGTAACCGGCTTGGCAGTCAGAAACCGGACTGGACTTCCGTCCTCCCCCTTTGGTACATAATATGGTCCAACTGGACGATTCCCTGGTATCTTCTTATCAAGTTCTGGTCCTGGTTCTCCTGAAACTGCCTTAACAGCAAATTCTTCTGCCTGCTTCCTATCTTTTTTATCTGGTCTTCCACTGGCCAGCTGATCTGAAAATACATGCTGACAGACAAATGCTGCCGCCCCTGTCATCTGGAAGTGATTCCGCTTCATAAGATCATATAATTCAATCAATGCATCATCATAGCTGCGATTCCCATAAGTGACAACTGCTGCTCCACGAGCTCCATTGCCCTTTAATCTATCCCTGATAAAAGGCATCAGCTTATTGGGAACTCTTCCAGCATACGTCGGCGTTCCCAAAAATACAAAATCTTTCTCTCCCAATGAGGGCACTCGCCTTCTTGCCTCCGGAAGCGTCCAGTCATAGACCTTTACCGAAACATTTCCCAGCTTTTTCGATGCTTTCTTTGCCATAGCTTCTACCAACTGTCCAGTAGTGGAAACCGGACTAAAGTACATGGCCCAAATCGTTTCAATCTTCATTGCGGTCCTCCATTCATTCTCATAATTGTATACATAATAATCCCTCATTTGCTTTATTATTTCGAAATATTCAGAAAGCGGCTCCGAATTATCTGATTGATATTATAACACATGTTGTTTTCTATTGTTTATTTTGTTAAGATAAAATTTATGAAAAGAAAGGACATAACTTACAATGGAATACGATTTCGACCTTGTAGGAATCATCTATCTCGTCAGATGGCGTTCATAACTAACGAAACACTCATCTTTGCAGAAACCGCTTTTTCCTACAGGGACAGTGGCATTACTTTTACCGGTATGCGACGAAGTTTAGCATACCGGTAAGCGTAAGAATTCTTCTCACAATAAATGGTCAGCTTCTTACATCCGGCAAATGCTTTCCTTCCGATTTTAGTTACACTTGGCGGAATCTTAACACTCATCAGGCTGGTACAATTCATAAAAGCCTTCTCTCCAATGGTCGTTAATGTGCCTGGAAGAATAACACCCGTCAGTCTCTGGCACTCCATAAAAGCCTGCCCTTCGATCACTTCCAGGCCCTTAAAGAGTCTGACACTTTCCAGTCTGGAAAATTTCTGAAATGCTCCTTTTTTAATTTCCCGGACAGAATCTCCAATATATAAGATCCGGGTAATATCGTTTCCCTGTTCTTTATTCGCAACAGAAGTTACCGGAATTCCATCAATCGCTTTTTCGAGCTTTAACACCTGACTTTCTGAAGTAACGATGGTCATTTGAATTTCATTTTCCTTCTTTTGATACACACCACTTTTTCTAATTATGATGTCTTTTCGATCCTCATCCAAAAATCCGTGCTGTGCTAATATCTCCGTTACTCTTGCTTCATTTTCTTTTTTAGATCTTACCTGATTTCTCCTTCTTGCAATACTTTCTATCCGTTCTTTGTGCTTAAGCTCCATCTGCTTTAATTTCTGTACTGCCTCTTCATCCACTGGATATTCCAGATCAAGGACTTCCTCTCCTGTTTTCAAAAAGCCCTGTATGATTTTAGGAACCTCTTTAAGACGATCCCAGATATTTTTCGGCATGGTCAGATTCCGATCATATGGCACCACCCTATAGGGAACACCATCAACATAGCTTAAAATTCTACATGGAATAAACTCTACCTTTGATAGAATTTTTCCCCCTTCTCTTTTAAGACGAAGACTACAGATTACCGGATACTGGGTATCCTTCTGGAACTCACTCAATCTTAAATGGGTCATTAGATTTCCCATAGAAAATACCACAGGCTTGCCTTCTATCATCTCAAATGACTGCACCAGATGTGCATGGGCTCCCGCAATCATATCATATCCGATGTTTACGAGAGTTTCTGCCATCTTTCTCTGGTTTTTGGATATTTCTGTAGAAAATTCCTTTCCCCAGTGTGGAAAACAGATGGTATATTCCGCTCCCTGTTCTTTCATTGCTTTGTATACACTTTGGGCCCTTTTTTCTGTAAATGTATTCAGCAGGGTCATTCTTCCTTTGACAGTCAGATTCACCTGCATAGAATTATATGTCTTGGAAAAAGCAGTAAATCCAATCTTAAATCCACAAATATCTACAATGACAAACTTATCTGTTTTTTCTACAAAGGTTCCTGTCTGAATAAAATCAAACTTTTTTATATTGGCAATCGTATCATAGATTCCCTGTGCTCCTGCATCAATCGTATGATTATTGGCAGTTGTAAGCATATCAAATCCAGCATACTTTAACGCCTCTAAGTATTCAACAGGCGCATTACAATAAAACGGCCCTTCATGGCTTAAGATTTCTCCCCGATATGGAGCCTGATCAGAAACCGGTGTCTCCAGATTTCCTGCTACAAAATCGGCTGCGCAAAACAGGGGTCTTACATAATCAAATCCCAGTTTAAAATCATAATCATCTCCCTGCTTCCGATATCCATAAAGCATCCCTTCCTGACAGAGCAGGTCTCCGGTAAATAATAAAGAAATCTCATCTTTTTCCTTTTCTTTAGAATAATAGATTCCATCCTTATATACATATCTACTTTCTCTAGCACATTGTTCTTCATGAATGACAAAGCTCTTTTTTCGTTCCTTTTGTTCATAGCTGGGACTCTTATATTCATACTCATTCATCGGAAATTCTACATTCATCTTGATCCTCCTACACCCTGTTTCATACCTTTTTTCAAGTCAGCCTCCTATTCACATGGAGGCTTTAACATCTTCTACTAAGTTATAATAACAGATATGCAAAATATGCTCCATAGCATATCAGCATGATTACTCCATGACTCCTTTGTAATTTCTGTTTTTTCCATACACAAGCCCATAAAAGAACTCCTGCTCCCGCTGCGATCAATGTATCAATCACAAATTTAGGCATAAATACCACTGGTGTGATCAATGCTGTGGTTCCTACAACAAAGAGCACATTAAAAACATTACTTCCTACGATATTTCCAATGGCAATATCTGCTTTTCCTTTTATTGCCGCTGATACCGAAGTAAACAGCTCAGGAAGTGAGGTTCCCAATGCCACGATGGTCAGGCCAATAAATCTCTGGCTCAAGCCAACTGCCTTGGCAATGGCTGTCGCTGCATCCACCGTAACATCACTTCCCAATATAATACCGACAAGTCCAATCACCGTTAGTGCAAATAATCTAGCAATGGATTTCTCCTGAGCCTGATCTTCTGCTTCTTCTTTATTCTCCTTTGCCATTTTAAACAAATAGGCCAGATAAATGAGAAAACATACCCATAGCAGAACACCTTCTATCAATGTTATCTGCCCTCCGGTGTAGCCAAATGCGATTAACAGTAATGTTATAAAGATCATATATGGAATCTCATATGTTACTGTAGACTTTGCAACAGACACAGAAGTAATTACCGCTGTAAGTCCTAAAATAATCAATACATTTAAAATATTACTTCCTACCACATTTCCAATGGTAATGGCTGCACTTCCTCTAAGTGCCGCTGTAATACTGACAGCTGCTTCCGGCGCACTGGTTCCCATAGCCACAATCGTAAGCCCGATGACCAGCTGTGGAATCCCAAATTTTTCTGCAATTCCTGCAGCACCATCTACAAACCAGTCTGCCCCCTTTGCTAACAATGAAAATCCACCAACCAGCAATACAAATTGAATTAAAATTTCCATATCTCTTTTCCTTTCCATTAGAAATTTTTTAATGTAAAAAAGACTTTTATCGCATCAAAAAAATGCGATAAAAGTCTCGTTCTTCTTTCAGTATACATCCCGGTCTCTATCGACGTGATGACGTGATGCATAACATTCTATTAGAATGTGAACTACTCCCTAATATCATCTGAATTCTATCAAATCTAAAGCCGTCTGTCAATTGATGATCCTTACTGCACCGTTATTAATTTTTCCATAACCTCTGTGTGCCCTGTCTTCTCCACCGTACAGCTTTCGTATTCTTCGCTATTAGTAACCAGCACGGCCGTTACAGTACTATATCCTGCTTCATGAATCTTATTCATATCGAATTTGAGCAGCTTCTGACCTGCCCTTACCTGCTCTCCCTCAGTCACAAAAAGCTGGAATCCTTCTCCCTTCATGTTTACCGTATCTACACCTACCTGAATCAGCACCCGCATTCCTTGAGGGCCAGAAATACCAAGCGCATGCAGGCTATCGGTAACAGAGGTAACCATTCCATCCAATGGTGCTACGATCATTCCCGTCTCCGGTTCGATTCCCACTCCTTCTCCAAGAACACCAGATGCAAAAATGGGATCAGAAAAATCTTCTCTTCGAATGATCGTTCCTTTCACCGGTGCATAGATCACCTTTTCCCTTTTCCGTTCTGCTGCCGCTTCCGGCTGAACCACATCCAGGATATTTTCTACAGACAGCGCATCTGATTCCTGTGGATTTTCATTCCAGACTACCCATGTCAGAACAAAAGAACTGGCAAATGCAACCAGTATCGTGATCCCATATTGGAACATAAAGCCCCAGGTAATGAGAAAACCAAGGATTCCGGATACTCCATAGGAGGTCGCTCCCACATGAAGAGCCGCTGCAACAAAGGCACCAATTCCCCCTCCAATCATACTACACAAAAATGGCTTTATCAGCCTTAAATTCACACCGAAGATTGCTGGTTCTGTAATTCCAAGTGCCGCTGATATCGCAGATGGAATTGCCACGGCCTTTGTCTTTCCATTCTTCGCCTTCATTCCTACTGCCAGACAGGCTGCTGCCTGTGCCACATTAGCTGCAGACACAATAGGCATCCATGTGTTGAGTCCTTTGGCCAGCATACCTGTTTCCACCACATTATACATGTGATGAACTCCTGTCACGACAGTCACCGGGTATATGGTCCCCATGATCATACTTCCAAGTTTATTGCCGCCCGCAATCAGATATTCTGTCAAATGTACGATAGAATTCTCTGCTGAAGAGAAGATCGGTCCTATAATACCCAGAGCCAAAAATCCTCCTACGACTACCGTACACAGTGGTGTCACGAATAAATCCACAACTTCTGGTATCCGCTTATGCAATTGCTTCTCCAGTTTACTCATCAACCACACGACCAAAACAACCGGTATCACATGTCCCTGGTATCCTATCTGGCGGATACGTAAGAACCAAATGTTCCAGGTTGGAATCTCTGTAGAAGCCATCTTTCCTACGTCCCAGGCATTGATCAAACTTGGATGTACCATAATAATTCCAATAATGGCTGCAAGATAGATATTACCTCCAAATACCTTGGCCGCCGATATGGCAATTAAAATGGGCAGAAATAAAAATGCAGTATTCGCAAACAGGCTTAAAATATCGCACCAGTCACTTCCTGCAAAAGTCGTTGATACCGTTTGTAATACATCCAAACATCCCATCATCAACCCAGCTGCTACGATAGCAGGAACAATCGGGATGAAGATATTGCCCAGCAACTGCATCATTTTTTCCAAAATTGTTTTCTTATTGACCAATGCATGTTTGTTGATCTTTAAGAATTCTTCATAAACTTTTTCTACAGAACCAGTTCCGATGATAAGCTGAATCTGTCCATTATTACGAAAGATCCCTTTGATTCCATCCACCTTTTCCATATGTTCCATATTTACTTTGTCATATTCTGCAACTACAAGACGCAATCTAGTGGCACAATGGGTAATACTTACAATATTTTCTTTTCCACCCAAGCAGTCAAAAATTTCTTTTGCGCATTTTCTATGATTGATCGCCATAATCTCATCTCCTTTTCGATTATTGCTTTTCTACTTAATTTCCAAAGTCCATTTCATGCTAAGTTTAACCCATATTACTGTAAAACGTCAAATTCTGCAACCCATTTTTATTGAATTCTTTACACATATAATAAAAAAACCAGTAAAAAAAGCTTCCTGGCACTCCTTTTACTGGTTCTTTTCTACGGTTTATTATTTTGTTCTTTCTGCTAACAGAGCTTCCACTTCTTCCTTCTGAGGCATTACGCGAAGTGCTCCTTTTCTCGTTGTGACAATCGAAGCTGCCGCATTGGCAAAGGTAAGCATCTCCTTAAGCTCTTCTTCTCCATATTCCTTCCATCCATGTTCTAATACATAGTGGAGGATACATGCGCCAAAGGTATCTCCTGCTCCTGTTGTCTCAATGGTATTTTCCTGAAGAAATGCTTCTGTTTCTACACGTAAATCTTTGGTATAAGCACGGCTTCCGTCTTTTCCAAGAGATAATAAAATCAATGGGATATGGAACTGTTCCTGTATCTTTGCAATTCCTGCATCATAATCTTCCAATCCAGTGAACCACTGAATCTCATTATCGGAAATCTTTAAAATATGACAGTGCTCTAATCCATACATAATCTGTTCCTTTGCATCCTCTAAGGTCTCCCACAAAGGTTCTCGTAAGTTTGGATCGAAAGATAACAATACTCCGGCTTCTTCTGCCATTGCAATAGCCTTTTTCGTAGCTGTTCTACATGGCTCACTTGTCATAGACAGGGAACCAAAATGAAAAATCTTACAATCTCGAATCAACTCTTCTTCCAGATCCTCCTCAGAAAGCATCATATCTGCACCCGGGTTTCGATAAAAAGAAAATTCACGGTCTCCATCTTCCAGTGTATGTACAAAAGCAAGTGTAGTGTGAACCTTCTGATCTTTCTTCAAACCTTTTGTATCAATCCCTACTTCTTCCAACGCCTGTTCTAACTGCGTACCGAATATATCATCACCAATCTTTCCGATAAAAGAAGCCTTATGACCAAGACGATTTAACATAGAGAGGACATTACATGGTGCCCCTCCTGGATTGGCCTCTAATACAGGATTTCCCTGCGCGCTGATCCCATTTTCCGTAAAATCAATTAATAATTCCCCTAGTGCGGTTACATCGTATTGTTTCATTCCTTTTCCTCCTTTAGGCTTTGATATCTTTGTGTGAATACGTATTCACACAAAGATGAAGAACATCGATGTCTCAATGTTCCTGCTCTTATTGTTCTTCTATTTTAGAACTGGCCCTTACTGCCAACTCTGCTTCGATTTCTATATGCCGTACCGTCTTCTTTCCATCATGATGCATCAGTCCTAATAATTCTTTTATTGCTGTTTGGCACATCTCATCAATATGTTGATCCACACTGGTAATTCCAGGAATCATCTTCTGACTGATAAAGGTATTATCAAATCCCACCAGTACTGCCTTCCCTGGAAGATCAACACCTGCTCCCAAAAGGGCATTCATCACGATCAATGCTTCTACATCATTAAAAGCAAAAATCCCTACTCTGTGAATTTCTCTCTGAACAAATGATACCAGTCGCTCCAACATTTTTTCTTTATCCATATCCCAGAAATCTATCAGATTCTTTTCTATGTCAACCTGCTGTTCCCGTAGACCCTGAACAAATCCGATATATTTGGAATCTGTCTTCTTTCCCACAAAGATATACTTCTGTACTGGAATTTCAGTCATATGTCTAGCGATCACCTGACCGGCCTTTTTATGGGAAATAAATACCGAATGAACTCCTTCGGCATGTTTGGTAATAATCAGCCACGGAATCGTCAGCTGCCGAAACGGACAAATCCCCTCTTCATCCGTACGAAGCGGCACCAAAAATAATCCATCTACCCGATATTGCTGAATCAACTCCAGACACTTTCTCTCCTTCTTCTGACTATACTCAGAATTAAAGATCAAAATACTATATCCTTCCTTTTCTGCCTCATGTTCCAGATTCTTAATAATGTCAGCAAAAAATGGATTAGAGATATCTGGAACAATGACCGCCAGTAGACAGGTCCTACTTCCGTTCAGGCTTCGTGCGATCATATTGGGCTGATAATTATGCTCTCTGGCACAGGCCATAACCTTTTTAACAATTTCAGGATTTACAGAGGTATTTCCATTCAGTACCCTGGATACTGTGGGCTGGGACACTCCTGTAAGTCTGGCAATCTCTGCCATTGTAATCATATTATCACCTCATCCTACATATGTGAATACGTATTCACATCCTATATTAAGATACTCTACCTTATTTTTTCTGTCAATATTATCTACTTATTTTTTATGTATTTTACAATCTATTCCTATTGTTTTTAGTACATTTTCACAACCTGTTAATGCTGATCTCCACCTTTCCCATATGAATGTGAACCCCTAATTTCCCCAGTTCACATCGGTCTGGAAGATTCATCTTTAACAAATGGACCATTTCAAAACCATCCGTTGCTTTTGTTCCCAACAACTCGTTCAATTCTCCTAAAGAATAATACAAGTAGACTACTTCCTTCTCTTCCCATTCTGCATACTCCTGCTGATGTAACTGATTTTTCATATCTTGAATCAGCTCTTCCCCCATATTCTTCATTTGTTCCACTGAAATTTCCCCTTTCTGCTTCTTTGTTTTCCGTAAGAAACCTCTCCCTGAATTAACAACAAAATGAAATATCTTTTTTCCTCTAATTCATAATTATAACCATAATTCAATGCAATTTCATAGATATTTTTTTAAATTTATCATGACCTATGCCACAATAAAAGTCTTGCTGTCTCATTTGATACGGATGCTTCTGTCAAGAAATGTTAGGAAATCTTAAGAAACCAGATATGCTACAGATGAACAATGAAATCGTACAGCTCTTCTTCTGTATTCACTTCCACATCTGGCTCAATCTCGCCCAGCGGCATCTCACGGTGTCTGTGATTAAACCAGACTACGTGCCATCCGGCATTTTTTGCTCCAATTACATCCACTTCAAAGGTATCTCCAATAAACCATGTTTCCTCTGGATTTAAGTTCAATCCCTCCTGAACTGCTGCAAATGCTCTTACATCCGGCTTGGTAAAACCGATCTCTCCGGAGATAAAAATATTCTCTTCCGGAAACCACTTCTTTAAGTTCAATACCTCTATCTTCTTTCCCTGATTCTGCTTTTTCCCATTGGTCAAAATTCCAATGGTGATTTCCTTCTCCTTGCAATAATCAAGAATCCTTACTATTCCTTCCGGTACATGAATATGTTGCTGATAATAACGATACCGTTCTTCGAAAAAGGCTGCCTCCTGATCAGATACCTGAATTCCCACATCTGCATAGGTTTTACGAATACGATAGGCAAATTCTTCTGCTGCTGTAATCTCTCCTCTTTCGTGCATGTAAAAGGCCTCATCACTATAGATCCTGGAAGCCATAAATAACTGCTCACAATCTGCATCCGTCCTGTTTCCATAGATTTCATTATGAGCCTCAAAAAAAGGCTGCATTAAATTATAAATGGTATCATCTACATCAAATATAATCTTCATCCTATGTCCCCCCTATGCTTTGATAGCCCAACGCAGCTTTGTGGATCTGGCTCTTCCATTATTTCTGCATTCCTCTGCAGATGGACGAATCACATTCTTGGATACTTCACTATAGATTCCCTGCTTGGTCATTTGCTTAAATGCCTTTTTCACAAGACGGTCTTCTCCGGAATGAAAGGTTAGAATCGCTACTCTTCCTCCTGGCACCAGAATATCTGGAAGCTTATCCAGAAATTCATACAACACTTCAAATTCACTGTTTACATCAATACGTAATGCCTGAAACGTTCTCTGACAGGATTTTTTTACCGCTTCTTTTCGATCCTTTTCCGGTATAAAGGACAATGCCTCTTCTATGGTTTCTTTCATCTGTGTGGTAGTCTCGATCTTTTGTCCTCGCCGAATTCTGGACATGACCGTCTCCGCAATCTCCGCCGCATATGGTTCATCAGAATTTTCGATCAGCATGCCTTCTAACTCCTCCTGACTTACCTCCAGAAGCCTTTGTGCTGCACTGGTTCCTTTCCTTGGGTTCATACGAAGATCAAACGGTCCCTCAACCTTATAGGAAAAGCCCCGGTCCGGATTATCAATCTGCATGGAAGAAACACCTAAGTCAGCTAAAACAAAGTCGAAACGTCCAGCTTCTTCCGCAACCTGATCAATATTGGCAAAATTGGTCAGCTTCACGGTAAGAATGTCCTCTCCATATCCCTGTTTGGCAAGTCGTTCTCTGGTTTTTTCCGATTCAATCGGATCCACATCCAGTGCATAGATATGGCCCTGCCCCTTTAACTGCTCTAACATTGCCTTCGTATGGCCACCATATCCTAAAGTAGCATCCAGACCTTTCTGTCCTGGCTGAATCTGAAGGAAATCCAAAATCTCCTTCACCATAATGGAAATATGCATGCCGGCAGGCGTTCCACCCTTTTTGATCACCTTTGCTATGGTATCTGCATATTTCTCGGGCTGAAGTTCTTTATATTTTTCTTTATAGCTGCGTGGATGGGTGCCCGAATATCGCACGCGGCGCTTATGCTTCTTTTCCTGATTCTCCATAAGATACCTCCTGTATTTCTATTCCTCATAAAACTCTGATATGCTTCAAAGTGTATCAAATGTTATCTTTCTCCGTCAAGCCATCTGTCTGCTCTCCTGACAGATGCTCTATGATAAACTCCGCAAATCTTCGAGATGCCACGGACATCGTCTCCCATTTATTCCAGACCAGCCCTACCTTTCTTTCTGGGCATTCCAGAATTGGACGAATCTCCAGGCCATCCTCAAATCCATCCAATACAAGCCGATACATGATGGATATTCCCAATCCCTGACGTACCATGGCCAGAATAGAATAATCATCATATACCTTATATTCAATATTGGGCTTTAAATTCTCCTGTTCAAATGCGTACATGGGTACACTATACTCCCCTTCATCTAAGAGTATAAAAGGTTCTTCTGACAGTTGCCTTAAAGAAATCTCCTTACATCTGGCTAAAGCATGTCCTTTGGGCAGCACTGCCACCATCTCATCCTTATATAAAACCCTCCCATCAATTTTCGAAACTGCATCCGCATTGACAAACCCGAAATCAATGGTTCCGGCCTTAACCCAACCTGGAATACTGGTATATTCCCCCTGCTGCAGAACAAAATTCACTGCCGGATATTCTTTCTTGAACTCCTTCATCAAGCGCGGAAGAAGATTCCGGCTTACACTGGTAAAAGTACCAATCCGAATCGTACTGTCCAGCAGTCCCTGCATCTCCAGCTTCTTTTGATGCAGCGACTGCTCAGCCTGATAAACAGACTGAATATAGGGAAAGAACTGCTTTCCATCTGAAGTTAATTGGATTCCATCCTTTTTTCGGTCGATCAAAAGGATGCCAAGCTCTTTTTCCAACGATTTTATAGTCTGACTCACTGCACTCTGAGAATACCCAAGCTGTCGGCCAGCCTTCGTAAAGCTGCCAAGTTCTATTACCTTACAGAAGATTCCATATCTGGACAGCATGTATTTCACCCCATCTCTTTTTCTTATGAAGTCATTATAATCATTCGTTTTACTAATGTCAATTCAGTGGATATAATAAATAACAGAATATAACGTTTCAAAGGGTTGTTCCCTTTTAAAACTATTTGAAAAGGAGCCTATCGATATGAATACAAATGATACTTTTGGTCCGGAAGATAACATCCGGTCTGCCGCCTTTCCAAAGCGGCGATTTGTCTTTAAAGAAGGATTCCTGGATGGAATTCCCATTGGACTTGGTTATCTGGCCGTTTCTTTCTCTCTTGGAATCGCTGCCAGAAATGCAGGCTTGTCACCCTTTCAGGGCTTCCTAATGAGTCTTTTGAACAATGCTTCCGCTGGTGAATATGCCGGACTGACTCTGATTGCCGCAGATGCTGCTTATGTGGAGATCGCTTTGATCACCCTGATCACCAATGCCAGATATCTACTGATGAGCTGCGCATTGAGCCAGAAATTCTCTCCGGAAACCTCTCTGCTTCACCGCCTTCTGGTAGGCTTTGATGTCACCGACGAGCTTTTTGGCATTGCGATCGCACGACCTGGTAAACTAAATCCTTATTATTCCTATGGTGCCATCGCCATTGCAGCCCCTTGCTGGGCAGTAGGAACCGCACTTGGCATTATCGCAGGGAACCTGCTTCCACTCAGAATTGTCAGTGCTCTAAGTGTTGCCCTCTTTGGCATGTTCCTGGCCATCATCATCCCACCATCCAGGGCCAATAAAGTAGTTGGCGTTTTTGTTTTATTAAGCTTTGCTTCCAGTTACGCTTCTACTTTATTACCATACTTGTCCACTTTGTCTGATGGTACCCGTACAATTATACTGACTGTGGCACTTTCTGCCATTGCTGCACTTTTATTTCCGATCAAACAGGAGGATACTGATCATGAAGCATAATATTTATATTTACATTGCCATTATGGCCGCCGTCAGCTTTATCATCCGCGTATTACCGCTGACCTTAATTCGAAAACAGATCAAAAGTCCGTTTCTTCAGTCCTTTTTATACTATATGCCTTACATAACCCTGGCCGTTATGACCTTTCCGGCAATTCTTTATGCAACCCAGTCTCCCATTGCCGGAGCAGTAGCTTTAGGGGTGGGAATTATATCTGCATGGTTTGGTGCCAGCTTATTCCAGGTTTCCGTATCCTGCTGTGCGATCGTCCTTTTACTGGAACTGATTCTTATATAAAATATACCGTTCCAGTCCTCCATACTTTCTATCTCTGCATACGATCTCATATCCCATAGATAGAAAGTTATAGAGGCTGTACGGATTATCCGGAGATACTGTAGCAAAAAGATGCCTGTACATCCGCATCTCTTCCTGTTCTTCTGCATAGCTAAGCAGCTTCTTCTGCAATTCATAGCCACGATATTCCGGCAAGACTGCGATAGAATCCATATATGCAGTCTTATGATATTCTTCTTTCTCCATATTAACGTACTTTCCCATATGTCCATCGTCTTCCTGAGGAACATAGACAATCAAGAATCCAACTATACTTCCATCCAAATCCACTGCTTTATACACCATCCCATGATCCTTCGTGCATTCTTCAATGTAAGGAAGGTCATCGACTACGTACAAATCCTTTCTGTCCATCTGCGCATGTACCCTTTTCATTACCTCGTGGATATCCCTGGCATCCTTTCGGGAAGCACGCTGTATGTTTATCTTCGCTCCCATCTACTCTTCAATATGTTCCCTTCCCTGAGCAATGATGGTCCGTACGTGATCATCTGCCAGAGAATAGAAGATGGATCTTCCCTCTCTTCTGCTTTTGACCAGCTTGTTCTGCTTTAAAATCCTAAGCTGATGTGAAATGGCAGACTGAGTCATGTTAAGTACCTGTGCCAGATCACAGACACAAACCTCTGCTTCAAATAATACAAATAAAATACGGATTCTTGTGGAATCTCCAAATACTTTAAACAATTCTGCCAGATCATACAATTCTGTCTCTTCCGGCATAGTTTCATTTACAATTTGCAGCAAATCTTCATGAATTTCCACAGAATCGCAACATATCTTCTCTTTTTCCGTCATATTATACCTGCTTTCTATTCTATTTTCGCTATTTTTTTCTTAAAAAACTATAATCTGCAATAAAAAACTATAAATTCTTAACAAATAATGCACGAATTGCATTCAATACTGCAATTACCATAACTCCCACATCTGCAAAAATGGCAAGCCACATATTGGCAATTCCCACCGCTCCCAAGATCAGACATATTACTTTGATACCGATGGCAAAGTAAATATTCTCATATACAATCCGTAAACACTTTTTGGCAATTTTAATTGCTTTTACCATTTTTAATGGATCATCGTCCATCAAAACAATATCTGCAGCTTCAATGGCCGCATCGGATCCTAACGCTCCCATGGCTACGCCGATATCTGCTCTGGAAAGTACTGGTGCATCGTTAATACCATCACCAACAAAAGCCAGCTTCTCTTTCTCGCCTTTGCGTTCCAAAAGCTCCTCTACCTTGGCCACTTTATCCGCAGGAAGCAGTTCACTGTATACCTGATCCACACCAATCTTTTCTGCTACCTGTACAGCCGCTTTTCTGGCATCGCCAGTGAGCATGACGGTCTGCTTGATCCCTGCCTTTTTCAAAGCCTGGATCGCCTCTTTGGAATGTTCCTTAACCTCATCAGAAATCAGAATATGCCCTGCATACTCTCCATTTACCGCAATATGAACCACGGTTCCGGCATGATGACACTCCATAAACGAAATACCTAATCGCTTCATCAGCTTGTCATTTCCTGCTGCCACAGTTTCTCCATCTACCTTGGCTATAACACCATTGCCACTGATTTCTTCCACATCCGTTACCCGGCTCTGATCCACTGGTCTTCCATAGGCATTTTTTAAGCTTCTGCTGATCGGATGGTTGGAAAAGCTTTCTGCCAAAGCTGCATATTCTAAGATCTTCGCTTCTTCCACCTTATTATGATGTACACCACTCACCTCGAAGATTCCTTTGGTCAGTGTACCTGTCTTATCAAACACCACATATTTTGTCTTAGAAAGCGTTTCCAGATAATTGGATCCTTTGACCAATACTCCTGCATTGCTGGCTCCGCCGATTCCTGCAAAGAAACTAAGGGGAATGCTGATAACGAGAGCACATGGACAACTGATAACTAAGAAGGTCAATGACCGGTAAATCCAGCTGCCCCACTGAGCAGGCATCTGCAGGATGAACAGACGAACTAGTGGTGGAAGTACTGCCAATGCCAATGCACCATAGCACACCGCTGGTGTATAATAGCGGGCAAATTTGGAAATAAAGTTCTCGGATCTGGATTTTTTCGAACTGGAATTCTCCACCAGATCCAGAATCTTAGAAACTGTGGATTCTCCAAATTCTCTTATGGTCTGAATCTTCAACACTCCAGTCATATTGATACACCCACTGATCACCTCATCTCCCACATTGGCTTCTCTTGGAAGACTCTCTCCAGTCAATGCACTGGTATTCAATGTTGCTTTTCCTTCTACGATCACACCATCAATAGGGATTTTTTCTCCCGGCTGTACCACAATAACGGTACCGATCTCCACTTCATCCGGATCCACCTTCTCTAATCGTCCTTCACGTTCTACATTGGCATAATCCGGTCGAATATCCATCAAATCGCTGATATTTCTACGGCTTTTCCCAACCGCATAGCTCTGGAACCATTCTCCAATCTGGTAAAACAGCATAACGGCAACACCTTCTGTATATTCGCCCAACAGAATAGCTCCCACCGTTGCGACCGCCATTAAAAAATTTTCGTCAAATACCTGTTTATTCTTAATTCCTTTTAACGCTTTCTTCAAAATATCATATCCGATGATCAGATAGGGAATTAAAAATAATCCCAGTCGCAGATAACCGTCCAGCGGAAGCAGCGTCAGTATCACCATCAATGCTGCTGATACAAGAATTCGAATCAATACCTTTTTTTGCTTTTTATTCATGATTACACCTTTATCTTTCTCATAGTTTTTAATGCCTATAAACACAAAACGACTGGTCATACCCTTTTATTGTCTATGATCAGCCGCCATGTGCCACAAACCGCTTAGAAAAAAATCTCACAGTCGTCTTCTACTATCTTACAGTTCTTTAATACTTCCTGCATCACTGCTTTTGGTTCCTGTCCTTCTTCAAACTCCACGATCATCTTAAGAGCCATAAAGTTTACAGTAGCATCCTTCACGCCTGCTGTCTTCTTTGCTGCCTGTTCCATCTTGTTTGCACAGTTTGCGCAATCCACGTCAATCTTATATGTTTTCTTCATACCGAAATCTCCTTTCCATCCATAAGACGTTTCAATCCTTTTATATATGAACAATTATTCATATATTTGTTTTTATTATATCATCTATAGTTAAAATGTCAATTGTTTTTAAATGAAAAAAAGTACTTCAACACCATCTCTCTACAAATGATATTGAAGTACTTCTTCTTTTCTATCGTCTATGTCAAATTTTTATGCGGAATATCTTCTCCGGTTCTGCCCGGTTACTGCCTCATATTCCCTTAATTTTCGTTTGGCTTCCGGACTAAGATTTTGCGGTACCTGAATTGCTACGGTGACATACTGATCTCCATGTACAGAAGAATCCTTCATGGATACAATTCCTTTTCCACGAAGTCTGATCTTACTTCCAGACTGGGTTCCCTCCCGGATCTTACAAATAACATTTCCATACAGAGTCGGAACTACTGCCTCTCCTCCAAATACCGCTGTCGTAAATGGAATCTGCACCGTTGTATACACATCCATTCCTTTTCTCTCAAAACCTGCTTTTGCTCCTACGCGAACTTTCAGCATCAAATCTCCCGGCTCACCGCCGCCACTTCCAGGCCTTCCTTTTCCTCTTAACCGAATACTTTTTCCGTCATCAATGCCTGCCGGTATTCGAACCTTCAGAGACTGGACTCTTCCACCTGCATTTGGATCCTGCAGTCGAATCGTCTTCTCACAGCCGGATACGGCCTCATCAAAACTTATGGAGACTTCTGCCTCAACATCGGAACCTTTCTGGGCAAATCCTCTTCCTCCAAAGCCACTTTCATAAAAACCATCATGAAAGCTATTTCCGGAAAATCCAGAGAATCCCTGACTATTTCTGCCGGCTCTCTGACTTCTGCCTCCAAACATACTTCCAAAAATGTCACCAAAGATATCACCCATATCGCCGCCTTCAAAATGGAATTCCTGATAGCTTCCCTGTGGTCCGCCACCATACCCATATGCTCCGGATTCTGCACCAGTGCCATCAAAGGCCGCATGGCCAAACTGATCATACAGTTTTCTTTTCTCTGGATCACTTAAAATGGTATATGCCTCTGTGATTTCTTTAAATTTTGCTTCTGCACCAGCATTTCCGGAATTGGTGTCCGGGTGATATTTCTTTGCCAGTTTACGATATGCTCTTTTTATCGCCTTTTCATCTGCATCTCTTCCAATTCCAAGAACCTCGTAATAATCTCTCTTTACTGCCAATGTTACCACCTCCATGCTAATACTTCTCTATACGATCAAGCATATCGGAAAATCCGATATGACGAATTTTTATTATTATTCCATCTGTTCTATTTGTAATATAACACCTATATTTTTTTATGTCAAGAGGAAAATTAAAAAAGTATTTCCATTGGCCGTACATCAAAAAAAGAACTGTATAACGACCAAAAATCTTTCATTCTATATAAAAATCTTGCTTTATTGGCCGCTAAAACCTACTTTGTCATCAATACACCCAAAATTCAATTGACTTTTGGACGTAATATGCACTTTTTAGTTTAAAACATCCAATTTATCTATAATTTTCTATTAACCTACAAACAAAATGGATGTTATTGCAAACAATTATCATATTACGGCCAAAATTTAAAAATATCATATTACATCACTCCTCCCAGAGAACCTCCGTATACTGTTTGGATACCAGACCATTTTTCAAAGGAACCAGCGTTTCTAATGCATCCTGGTCCTCTTTCTGCTCGTATAGTTCCCTTTGAATGGATGTTCTTCCATCCTGATCCATCTGTTGTGTTTCGATCAAAAAGTATGCAGTATCTTTTTCTGCAGTTAGCTTCTCTGGCAGCTTTCCCGGAGTATAAGAATTTGATGTTATCACCTGATGATCCTGATTCATCTGGTATAGCGTAATCTTCGTTGGCTTCTTTACTAAAATTCCAGTAACCTTAACGGTGACACCTTCTATCTTGCTTTTCTGATTCTCTGTTAATGTCACCTGATCTGTCAGTGTCAGTGTCGTAGTCTCACCCTCTTCGGATGCTCCACTGGTAGTGCTGCCCTGTCCTGATATAACGTAAATCTTACCATCTTCGGTCTGATAAACAGGATTTACATAATAGGAAATTCCATCCTTCTCTTTATCCGTCAGAAAATAAACAGACCCTGACAGCTCCAGATTCTCGTGGTCATTTTCTATATTATAGTTACTTTCCGCATCGCAAATTTCCTCATCATATTCTGTCGTATGATAGGATTCTCCATTTTGATCTGACCAAAGCGGAGAAAAGAACCTGATACCTTCGATTCCAGGAAAGGATACCTCCCATTCAGAAGGATCCTGACTGTCATGCTTATCAATTTTGGCATAGATCCGGTCTTCATACTGATCAGAGTCTTCCACCATCAAATCTTTATTTTCAACCAGTTTCTCTGCATGGTCATCCAGATATGCGTCCAGATCAAATAAATCCAGATATTCCTGTGTAATCAGCGCACCAATAAGCCGGTCCTGTGATTTCTCGCTTTTGGCCTCTTCTTTTGCAAGAGAACAACCAGTAAGACCAGTCAACATCCAAAATATCAATATTCCTATGAATCCCTTTTTACTCATTATCGTCCACCTCCAGATTTCCATCAAACTTTAATATATCTCCCACATCACACTGCAAATAATAACAGATTCGATTAATGGTATGAAAACGCACGCCCTTTGCCTTTCCACTTCGCAATATAGATAAATTAGCCTCTGTAATCTTCACCAGCTTACAGAGCTCCTTTGATGTCATTCCACGTTCCTTTAATACCTCTTCCAAACAAACTTGAATTCCCATATCTACCACTTTCCCCTTTTAAATAAAAAGGTCATTGTCCTTCTTTAGCTTTACTTTCCGATTTTTATAGAAATAGCAACTGCCTGATCAGAATAAGGATCTATCATTACTTCCTCCAATCCTTTCATTCCAAAGAGACCAATCATAATATCCATACAATAAGGAATGACATTCACTATACATTGAACCACTAAGAACAAAATTGTTATTCTAATATTAGGCTGGGTATAGAACGCACCGACCTCTATTGCTAATCCTTCATTGGCCTCTCTCACACTCTGAATGGACGCTGGCAGACTGCCAAAGCATTCCTTACACACTGCATAAACAAGCAACATGATCATAATATAGAACAAAAGATGAAGCCCCTTCTGAAGTTGTCTCATATCTGCTGATGCAAACATTGTTAATACCCGTAAGATCAAATATCCAAAAAGCACAGCATAAAAGGTACTGCCTAGGATCAGCTTTTCTCCATCAGGTATATTGGTGTGAAATAGCCCCGGATTAATCATATAATAGACAACGAAAACCATTAGAATACTTAATATGGGCAAAAACAAATCCACTGCCTTCTCCCTATCCTTTCTCTTTAAAATCAAAAAACAAAAAAATGGAATGAAACAAATAAGAACATATAGTATAATTGCAATCATATTGCCCCTTGGGCCAGATAAAGACAGCCGTCTAAGTCCCCACCTTATCTGTTCAAAAGGAAATGCAACCATAGTAGAAAATACATCTGAACAATGTATCTGAAGAATTGAAAATCCCAAACAAAACACTGCTTCTATGATAAGAATCCCTAGAAAAATCTTACGTCTCATATTTATCCTCCTTCTTTAAAAATTATTGAAAAACAATAATTTCTTGATTCCATTATACTGAAATAATTATCGTTTTTCAATAATTTTTAGAATCTTTATAAAACCCTACTTTTTGTATATTCTTTTTCTTTTAGCACATACTAAGCAAAAAGAAGCGGAGGCACGTTATGGGTAACAATATGGATTTAAATTACGAAATGTTTTGCTATCAATGTGAACAGACAGCCAACCAAAAAGGCTGCACCAAGATGGGGGTTTGTGGTAAAACCCCAGAAATCGCCAATCTACAGGATTTATTAATCTTTCAAATCAAGGGCATCAGCTGCTACGGAAAAGTGCTGATAGACGAAGGACAGCATATGGATAAATCCATCGTAAGCTTTATTGAAAATGTTCTTTTTACTACCCTTACCAATGTAAACTTTGACGTGGACATACATGTAGGGTTGTTACAAGAATCTCAAAAAATCAAAGAAGATCTACAAAGCATGGTAGGTGAAATTGCTTCCCACACAGCTCATGCCACGTACCAACTGCCAAAAACGAAAGCTGAAATGCTAAAGACTGCTCCTTTGGCCGGCATTATGTATGATAAAAACTTAGATCCGGATATTCGCTCTTTACGCCAAACCATTCTATACGGTTTAAAAGGCATCAGTGCTTATGGACATCAGGCCCGCGAATTAGGATATTTTAGTAATGAAGTAGATGATTTTTATATTCAAGCATTATCAGACATTACCGATGATAAGCTGTCTGTAGAAGAGCTTATTCGTATAACCATGCGTACTGGTGAAATGGCCATTGAGGTCATGAAGAAATTAGATGAAGCAAATACTGCTATTTATGGAAATCCTTCTCCTCATAAAGTCAATGTCCACATAAAAAAAGGACCTTTCATCATCGTATCTGGACACGATTTAAAAGATCTTGAAATGCTCCTGGAACAGAGTCAGGGTACTGGTGTGAACATTTACACACATGGAGAAATGCTTCCTTGTCACGGTTATGATGGACTGAAGAAATATCCTCATCTAATCGGTAACTTCGGTGGTGCATGGCAGGACCAGCAGAAAGAATTTGACAGTCTTCCTGGATGTATTCTCATGACTACCAACTGTCTGATGCGCCCACGCTCTACCTATAAAGACCGCATCTATAGTACCAATGTGGTCGGATGGGAAGGGGTACAACATATTGAAAAAAAGGAAAATGGTGAGAAGGATTTTAGCAATATCATTCAAAAAGCCATTGAACTGAAAGGATTTCCAGAGGATCAAGATGTCCATGAAATTTTAGTTGGCTTTGGACACCATGCCACCTTAAGCTACGCAGATAAAATCGTAGAAGCAGTCAAAAATGGAACTATCCGTCATTTCTTCCTGATCGGTGGATGTGACGGAGCAAGACCCGGTCGCAACTACTACACAGAATTTGCCAAAATGGTTCCTGAGGATTGTGTGATCCTCACTCTCGCCTGTGGAAAATATCGTTTTCATAAGCTGGATTTTGGAGAGATAGCAGGAATTCCACGACTGTTGGATATTGGCCAATGCAATGATGTTTACTCCGCCATTCTCATTGCAACTGCTCTGGCCGATGCATTTGACACAGATGTTAACGGACTTCCATTATCGCTGATCGTCTCTTGGTATGAGCAAAAGGCAGTGGCAGATCTTCTGGCCTTATTAAGTCTTGGAATCAAGAATATCTACCTGGGGCCGACTCTACCTGCATTCTTAAGTCCTAATGTGCTTCAATATATGTCCGATACCTTTCAGTTAAGGCCGATCAGCAATGCGAAAGATGACATTAAGACATGTCTGGAACAAAAAATTTAAGAATATCATCCGCATTCTTGCTGTCCTCGCCTTAGTTTTTACCCTCAGAAAGAATCCGACAACTTTTTTGTTCGTAATCTATTAATTGGGTAATTGTAGGATGTTCCCCACAGACTGGACAGTCTGGCACATGCTCTGGCAATTCCACCTTGCGGAATTTCATCTTTAGTGCATCATAAGTGAGCATGCAGCCAGTCAGCAGTTCTCCCACTCCCACAATGTATTTCACTGCTTCCATAGCCTGAAGGCTGCCAATCACACCTCCCATAACACCGATCACTCCTGCTTCTTTGCAGGAAGGAACCGCATTCTCTGGAGGCGGATCTCTAAAAATACAGCGATAACATGGTCCTTCTCCCGGAACATAAGTCATAAGCTGCCCCTGAAACTGCAAGATTCCTGCATGTGAGAATGGTTTCTTTGCCATCACACAGGCATCGTTGATCAAAAACTTTGCAGGAAAGTTATCCGTTCCATCGATGATAAAGTCATAATCCTTGATCAATTCCAGTATATTTTGGGAATGAACATAGGTTTGATAGGTATGCACGGTAATATCCGGGTTCATGGTCTCTATGGTCTCTTTGGCTGATTGTACTTTTGCCTTTCCTACATCTGCGGTCGTATGAATAATCTGACGCTGCAAATTAGACAGTTCTACCACATCTCCATCTACGATGCCTATGGTCCCCACTCCAGCTGCTGCCAGATACATAGCCGCCGGCGCACCCAGACCGCCGGCTCCTATGATCAGAACTCTGGCATCCAGAAGCTTTTTCTGTCCTTTGACTCCTATCTCCTTTAGAATGATATGTCTGGAATAACGTTCCAGCTGTTCATTGGAAAAACCCATCAGTGCTCACCCTCTTCCTTTTTTACGATCAACGTATACGTTCCATCTTCATTGGATAACAGCTTTAAAACCTTATGACCTTCATCCTTAACGCTTCTTGGTACATTTTGCACTGGCTCTCCGTCCTTCATACGAACCGCCAATATCTGCCCACTCTTCAGCTCCTCTAATGCCACTTTCACCTTCACAAAAGTAATCGGACACACCACATCTGTAATATCAACCACTGCATCTGTTACATACTCACCCATTGTATGCTCCTTTCACAACTTCATAAAATACATCCTGTCCAATGCGATCTATTGTGACTCCAAATCGCTCTCCTTCTTGGCCATATTGTTCAAAAAATGAAATCGCAGCATCTATCACTCGAAATAGCTGTTTTTCCGAAGTGATCAACGGCAAAAGCTGCTGTCCGATCCGAATACGATTACCGAAAGTTCCTCCAAACGATACCAGAAATCCTTCCTTTGATTCCCCTGCATCCGCAGGACATGATTTTACACATCGTCCACAATAAGAGCACCGGTCATAGTCCACCTGTACCGCTCCATTTACCATCGAGATCGCCCGCTCCCGACAAATTTTTTTACAAATCCCACATGTGATGCATTCCTCCTGCTTCCACCTTACATCCATGGCTCCTTTGATTCCGATGTCATTTTCCTCGGCCTTTAAACAATTATTCTGACATCCGGTAACGCCAAATTTAAATTTATGGGGAAGCTCACGGCCAAAGTATCGGTCATTTAGCAAGCTGGCAATTCGGTAAGAATCAATATTTCCACTTGGACAGACCTGATTCCCCTGACAGGCAGTAATGGTTCTGACTCGAGGTCCACAGGTCCCAGGCTGACATCCTCCTTCTGCCAACTCCTGTTTTACACGGTCTATATCCTTGAATGAAATAAACGGAATTTCAACTCCCTGTCGGGAAGTGAGATGCACATATCCCTTCCCGTACTTTTCTGAAACTGCTGCTACCTTTTTTAGTGATCCATAATCCACTTTATCATCCATGTTTATCCTGACCCCTTTTCTCTTATATATAATAATCAATCAAATCTTGAACATTTCCGCAGCTTTCCCTGCGAATCAATTCTCCATTCAGTTCAAGCTTTACTTTATTCTTATGTCTTCCTTTCATTCTGTCCAAAAGCAAAAACATAGCAAATTTACCCATTTCCTCTTTTGGCAACGCAACTGTGGTCAGCATCGGCTTTGTAAACTGGGCCTGCTCAATGTCGTCACTGGAAATGACTGAAATGTGAATATATCTGTTTTGTGGTCTACTTAAATTCTTTAATATTCCCACAGCAATAATATCATTGGCACAATAAAGGGCAGTTGGCATTGCATCAGACGCTAATATCTTCTCCATAACCTCATAGCCTTTTGCTTCTGTTGGTCTTGTCTCATAGACAAACGATGGATGAAACTCTATCTCATGTTTCTTTAATGTCTCCATATATCCTTTAAATCTGGCTTCATCCTGACATACTCCCACATAGCCAATGGTTCTATGCCCCAGTGCAATAAGATGCTCTACTGCCATTGCTGCTATCTTTTCTCCATCACAGACCACCTCATCAACCGTATGGTCGATTGGATTTCGATTGATATTTACTACATTTTTAAAGCCATCCTGAATGTAGTCCAGTGCTTTTGCCTCACACTTTCCAATGACGATCACACCATCCATCTTTTCATCTGTCTCATTTTTCATGTCTTTGACGATCTTACTGAGATTTTCTCTCTTGCATCTCTTCTTATCAGAGAAAATGGGAGCATACCACACCTTGGATAAAATGCAATAATTACGATGTACTTCGGTTTCTATCACTCTCAACAGCTCTGAATAAAATAAATCTGTCTGAGCCGCCTCTGGCCTGGTCATGATTACACCAATATAGTATGCCTTTTCCATCTGATTTCCTGTTCCCATCTTCAGATTCTTTGCTGCCTTGTTTGGTACATATTTTAATTCCATGGCCGCTTCCCAGATTTTATCTCTTATTTCCGGTGATGAACATCGATAATCTGGATTGTTCAACACACGGGATACCGTAGATAAGGATACTCCTGTGATTTCTGCTATTTTCTTTAGTGTGGCCATCCTGGTGCCTCTCTTTCCATATAATTCCTATAAGTAAGCTATGTTTATATTTATATCAAATATCTGAATAAATTTCCAGTATTTTCATTGAAAACGTTTCAAAATTTTATACATATCTTACTTTTTGTATTGAAAACAATTTTGGTCTACCATCAATCCCAATATGCCTTACCGTGACCTGGATTACATCTTAAGGCTGTGGAGAGGCTATGGAAATGCTGGATATCCCGGAAGTACATCGAAATAGGTATCTTGATTTGCTTAAAAATAACGATAGCAAGTAGTAGCATAAATGTGGGTTTCTTTGACTATGGGACAATAAATGAGAACGAAATCATTCCGGTCAGCAATCAGGCTACGGAGCTTCCAGCCATTTGTCCTTATGGACGACCAAAAGCATCGCTTTTGCCAAAGATTTTCTGCCTGAGAAAACATGTAAGCTCCTTCGCAGATTGCTTTACCGGAATGGTTTCGTTCTTTGTAGTATATTGGCTTCTCCCATATTCGTGTGGGGAAACGGAACATGGAAAAGAAGAAAACTTTTTCATAGACCATATCCCCGTTTTCCCAACTTATATAGATGCAATACTATAAAAAAGAACGGAAGTGTTTCAGCAAGGCAATATTGGGAAGAGCTTTTTACAATCACTTACATGGTTTGCTCTCGGTCAGAAAATCTTTGCAGAAAGCAACGCTTTCTGCCGCCCATCAGAGCAAATGAGGAGAAGCTTGCTTAAGAATCATTTGCAGATGGGCGGCATATAAGATTTTCGTCTGGTCCCTACCACGAGAGCACTAAAAGCGAAGCGGCTGTGGCGAGTGGCAAAAACGCAAAGCATGTTAGGGATTGTTAAGCTCTGGAAACCTGATTGCCGGCTGAAATCATTCCGTTCTCATCGCTTGCATCTGTATTCCAGAAAACCCGCATTTAGATCATCCAGAAATTATCCGTGCACACGATCTTTCTATAAGTCTCAAATCGGGACCATTTATTATGAAACTCGGATAAGTTCTTTTCTTCTGTCTCTTCAAACTCTGCCAAAAACTCTTTCAGCTCTTTCTGATTCTTAATGGTCAGCGCAAATCCTCTCTCATCCAGAACCGGAAGTCCACCAAACTGATACTCTTCAAGCTTTATGATATCCTGAATCTTTTTATCACGGATCAATACTGCTGCCTTAGCTTTCACAGAAATAATATCAAAGTAATCCGGGTATTTGAAGCTATCACCTTCAGATGGTACCACATCACCTGGATGATATGTCTGATTATCTGCATCTGCTTTCGTCATCATGGCATTATCCAGATTAAAATAAAACTCCTCAAAGATATATCCACCAATCTTGATATCGTCTTTTTCAAAATATGGCTTTTCCTCAGAAGTATCTACCGATTCTACCACACCGCAGGCAGAAGTCATGTGGCTGACACGGTCGATCAGAATCAATTCTCCCAGCGTTTTATGATGCTTAAATACATCCAGTACGATTTTTTCTGTTAATTCCACCTGGCATACGGCAATTTCATTTTTCTCAACCGTATCTGCCGGTATATGTTCTCCTGTATTCACATCAATCTTGTAAAGAATCTTTTTTACAAATCCCGGTATCCTCTTTGTCGAAGATTTGACCAGATATTCTTTGCCCACTGCCAGATTCTCATCATCCATCCATAAAAATGTTGCAGTAAAGCTTTTCACTACCGGAAGTTCCTCATCGTCTGTCAATACACAGCCACGGCTTACATCCACTTCCTTATCCAACTGAATGGTTACTGCCTGTCCCGCCACAGCCTCTTTTTTGCTGTCACTGCCTACCAGAAGCTTCTTCACCGTAGCAGTCTCTCTGCTCGGTAATGTGACAATGGTCTGTCCTTCTTTGACACTGCCACTTTCCACCTGTCCCTGAAACCCTCTGAATTCATGATTTGGACGGCATACACGCTGTACAGGCATATAGAAAGAAGTCTCTTCCTGCTCTGATACATCCACCGTTTCCAGATGATCAAGAAGTGCTTTTCCGGTATACCATGGCATATTATCCGATTTTTGTGTTACATTATCACCCTCCGTAGCACTTACCGGAATTACTGTCACATCCTGCAATTTTAATGCTTCTGACAGCTCTTCAATATCCTTTTTGATCTCTTCAAAGCGTTCCTGACTGTAACCGGCCAAATCCATTTTATTGACTGCGAATACAAAATGTTTGATGCCCATCAGTGCACAAATGCGACTATGGCGTCTCGTCTGTACCAGTACGCCCTGAGTAGCATCTACAAGAATAATAGACAACTGTGCAAAGGATGCACCCACTGCCATATTTCTCGTATACTCTTCGTGTCCCGGGGTATCCGCTACAATAAAACTTCTCTTATCTGTCGTAAAGTAACGATAGGCTACATCGATGGTAATTCCCTGTTCTCTTTCTGCCATGAGTCCATCCAGAAGGAGAGAATAATCAATGGCACCTCCTCGGGATCCCACCTTACTATCCAGTACCAAAGCCTTTTCCTGATCCGCATATAAAAGCTTTGAATCATAAAGAATATGTCCAATTAATGTGGATTTTCCATCATCCACACTTCCACACGTAATAAATTTCAATAATCCACTCATTAGAAATACCCCTCTCTCTTTCTCTTTTCCATGCTGGCTGCCCCGCCGTCTTTATCAATGACACGGCTGGTTCGCTCAGACTCTACAGAGCTTAATGTCTCTTCAATGATCTGGTCCAGGGTATCTGCCTCTGACTCAATACCACCTGTCAAAGGATAGCATCCCAGTGTACGGAACCGTACCTTTTTCTTTTCTACCACTTCTCCAGGCTTCAGCCTCATACGGTCATCATCTACCATAATCAGGTTTCCATCTCTTTCTACCACTGGTCTTTCTGCTGCAAAGTAAAGGGGAACGATCGGAATATTTTCCCTCTTAATATATTGCCATATATCCTTCTCTGTCCAGTTGGAGATTGGGAATACACGAATGCTCTCTCCTTTGTTGATCTCAGTATTATATAACTTCCACATCTCCGGACGCTGATTTTTCGGATCCCAGGCATGAGATTCATTACGGAAGGAGAAGATTCTTTCTTTTGCACGGCTTTTCTCTTCATCTCGGCGTCCGCCGCCAAATGCCGCCGTAAAACCATATTTATTTAAAGCCTGTTTTAAGGCCTGTGTTTTCATAATATCTGTATAAGCGGAGCCATGATCAAATGGATTGATGCCCTGCTTCACTCCGTCTTCATTAATATATTCCAGCATTTCAATGCCAAGCTCTTTGGCTGTTTTATCACGAAACTCGATCATTTCTTTAAATTTCCATGTTGTATTTACATGAAGAAATGGGAATGGCGGTTTCTCCGGATAAAATGCTTTCAAGGCCAGATGAAGCATTACTGAACTGTCTTTTCCTATAGAATACAGCATAACCGGGTTTTCGCATTCTGCCGCCACTTCACGTATAATATAAATGGCTTCTGCCTCTAATTCGTCTAAATGTGATAATCCACTCATATTGTCCTCCTGCTTTTCAAGTTTTTCTTTTACAATCCTAGTATTGATTGGAGTTTTTTCGATTGACATCGATGACGATTTCACTGCCATCTGGTTTTCGAATGTTCCAATGGAGGAAATCTCCGCTTTTTGTAACATTCATGACACTTCCTGTGCCTCCTATATCTGCTCCCAGGTAAAAATCAATAGCTCCTGCTGCGCACTCCTTGACACAGGATACACAGCCCCAGCAGTTTCTTGGATATTTTATAACTGCTTTATGATCTTCTATCGCGATCAGGGTGCCTGGACATACCTCCTGACACTTTTTGCAGCCTACACATTTTTCTTTATTGATCTTTATGCTCATAAGTATCCTCCTTTACAATATCCCGGAACTGTATGTGGATGGTCCCGTTCTCCAATCTGGAGTTTACATATTTGAAATATCGGCTGTCCGTGTCCGGATGGTCCAGATTTTCATTAAAGGAATGCCATCTGGTTTCTTTTCTGTTTTTTAAATGAGCAATCAATGCTTTACATACCAGAAGTCTTTCCTTCAACTCGTAAGCAAATAGCAGCTCATGCATATCCGAAGCCCCTATCTCATCTGACAATTTCAATAATTGTTCAATCTTCTCATCTGCCAGATTCAACTGCTTTTCATTATATTGATAATAAGAGGAAATACCTCCTGCATATTCATCCATGATCTTCTGCATGGCTTCTTCCAGCTCTTCTGTGGTAAATACCGGAGTATTCGTATTTCGGATTTTTTCATATTCCTGTATTACTGCATCTGCCTGCTTTTGAATACTGTCTGTCGGTGGAATCTCTTCTGCAGTCTTCCATTTATCCAGAATTGACAATGCTGCGATCTCTCCTTCTGCCAGAGCTCCCGTTACATATTTCTGAGGGCAGCCTCCAGCTACATCTCCGGCTGCGTAAAGCCCATCTATTGTCGTCTGCCTGTGGGTATCCACCCAATATCCACTGGCCGTATGCCCACCTACGATGTACGGCTCTGTTCCCTGAATTTCTACATCCTGTTCACTCGGCATTTTGCCGCTTTCGATCCATTTTAATGTCTGACTTGGAGCCATATTCAGATATGCTTTTAAAAGCTGCTGATCCTGTTCCTCCGTTATTACACTTGTGCGAAGATAACAAGGGCCATTCCCCAATTGATTTTCCTTTACGGTTCCATAGACACGTTCGCTGGTTGTAATCCCATATTTATCTTCATATACAAAACCTTTGGAGTTTACCTGCTTGGCTCTTACTCCCTGAGCGATGGTACCAGTTGGAGCAATGGTATCTTTACACCGAAGAGCAATGAAACGCATCTCAAAAGAAGTCATTTCTGCGCCTGCACGCAGTCCCATGGCATATCCGGCACCAGTATTAAACGGCGGATACCACATTTTATGTCTGGAAAAACCAGGGTTATTCGGACGATACAGCCCTGCCGCTCCACCTGTAGCGACCAAAACTGCCTTAGCCTCTATGATATAAGCTTTTTCATCCACAATGGAAAATCCTACCGCACCGTATACCTGATTATGTTCCACCAATAAATCCGTTATATTTACATAATTAAGAACCTGAATATTTTCTTCTTTTGCAACGGCCTTTGCCAAAATCGGTTTGAAGTTTTCCCCATTGATCTTAATATTTCGGTTTCCTCTGGCTACGTAATCTCCATTTTCATCCTTTAATATGACAAGTCCAAGGGATTCCATATCTGCTGTCACATCATTAAACCGTCTGGCTGCTGACAACAATAAATCTCTTCGTACAATTCCAGCTGCATCTTTGGTGGCATAATCAACATAATCCTCCGGCGTACGCCCTTTGACAATGTAGGCATTGATCGCATTGACACCTGCGGCCAGACAGCCACTTCTTTTCATATTTGCTTTCTCTGCGATCAACACACGCTTCCCAGAATTCCTGGCCACCGTCAATGCTGCATAACATCCTGCTGTACCACCACCTACAATCAGAACGTCTGTCTCTATTCTTTCAATCTGTAACTTTTCTCTCATGTTTTCAAATCTCTTTCTTTTAAATAACCAATGATTCTTCGCGAATAGAACTGTTTTGAAGCAGGAAGGCCTGATCTCCTTTTATCACAAACAGCTTGTAGACAAAGACATCCACGGTTTCACCTTCCTCAACAGGCTGTTCCTCCAGTCCTCTTTTGGCGGTCAGTACCATATCATTGATACGCACCTTCAATTCCAGATTATTGCCTCGGAAAGAAATTTTTTCCACAATTCCTTCCATGGCAGAACGTTTATAAATCTGAGACTCATTTTTCTTTGTAACCCGTATAAATTCAGGTCGTACAATGGCACGATGGGCCCCTTCCATGGATTCAAAATAGTGAATCTTGCGATATTCTTCTACAATGGATGTCTGCCCGAAAAAGGATGCTGTAAATGCCGTTGTTGGATTCTGATATACCTCCAAAGGTGTTCCCATCTGCTCAATTTTTCCTTGATTGGTAATAATGATCTCATCTGCTACCTCAATGGCCTCATCCTGATCATGAGTCACAAAAATGCTGGTAATTCCCAGTTTTTCTATCATTTCTTTCAGCCAGCTTCTCAATTCCTGTCTGATTTTCGCATCAATGGCTGCAAATGGTTCATCCAGAAGCAAAAGCTGTGGATTTGGTGCCAATGCTCTTGCAAAAGCGACTCTCTGCCGCTGTCCTCCTGACAACTGGCTAGGATACCGCTTTTCCAGACCTTTTAGCCCTGTCAGAGCGATCAACTCAGAAACTCTCTCCCTTATTTTATGAGGATCTTCTTTCTTTACCTTTAATCCAAACGCAATGTTGTCATACACCGTCATATAACGAAACAGCGCATAATTTTGAAATACAAATCCAATCCCTCTGGCGCTGGCAGAAATATCATTGACTACTTTTCCGTTAATAATGATTTCTCCACTATCTGGATGCTCCAGTCCGGCAATCATACGAAGTATCGTCGTCTTTCCACTGCCGCTTGGTCCCAGAAGTCCAATTAATTTTCCCTTTTCGATACCAAAACTTACGTCATTGGATGCTTTATATGTACCAAAAGTCTTATTAATATGTTTTAGTTCCACATACATCTGCTTATGTCTCCTTTTTTCCTCTATATTCTACAATACTTCGAATTACCAGAAGAATTACCGCCAAAATTACAAGAATGGAGGATACGGCAAAAGCCGGTACATACTGGAATTCATTGAATAATATCTCTACATGAAGGGGCAGTGTATTGGTCACACCCCGAAGGTGGCCTGACAAAACGGATACTGCACCAAACTCTCCCATAGCTCTTGCCGTACAGAGCACAATACCATAGAGAAACGCCCATTTAATATGAGGGAAGGTAATCTTACGGAATATGGTAAGCCCTTTTGCCCCCATTAGTGCTGCTGCCTCTTCTTCATCTGTCCCTATTGATTCCAATACTGGTATCAATTCCCTGGAGACAAATGGAAACGTAACAAATATAGTTGCAAGTATGATTCCCGGTACAGCAAACACGATTTTTATTCCTGCCTGCTGAAGATAAGGATATAGAAAACTTTGTTTTCCGAAAACCAGGATATAAATAAGACCTGCTATGATCGGTGATACGGTTACCGGAATATCAATTAATGTGGTCAATATTTTTTTGCCACGAAAATGAAATCTAGTCAAAGCCCATGCAGCACACAGGCCAAAAATAGTATTGCAGATCACTGCAGCCACTGTAGCTTCTATGGTCAGTATCAGCGCTTTTATCGTATATTCATCTGTAATCGCAGATACATAAAATTCCCATCCTTTTCGAAGTGCCTCTGTAACCACAACAAACAGGGGAAGTACCAGCATGATCACCAAAAACAGAACACTGATTCCTATAAGCAGCCACTTTACCAGCTGGGATTGTTCTTTTTTTTCTGCTTCCATCAGCTATTTCCTCCTTTTATCCGCTTTGAATTATGTGCCTGTATTGCATTCACTCCAAACAAAATCAAAAATGAAACAAACAACATTACCAGAGCGATGGATGTGGCACTGGCATAGTCATATTCCTGAAGCTCTGACATAATGATCAGTGGAGTAATTTCCGTATAATAAGGTTTGTTACCAGCAATAAATACAACACTTCCATATTCGCCAAGGCATCGTCCGAATGCCAGTCCTGTTCCTGTAAACAGTGCAGGCATCAGCTCTGGAAAAATTACTTTTCTAAATATGACTGCCGGCTTCGCCCCAAGGACCATAGCAGCTTCTTCATAAGAACCATCCAGCTTCTCCAGTACCGGCTGTACGGCCCGAACTACAAACGGAATACCGATGAACACCAGGGCGATGGTAATTCCAATTCTGGTATATGCAATTTTGATTCCAAACTGAGCGAAAAATTTTCCTACCAACCCCTGATCGGACGTAAGTGATGTCAGCGCAATACCCGCTACGGCCGTGGGCAGTGCAAAAGGAAGCTCTATCATTCCATCCATCAGCCGTTTTCCAGGGAAATCATATCTGACAAGAACCCATGCCAGAATCAATCCCATAACAGCATTGACAGCAGATGCCACAAATGCTGTAATAAAACTTACATAAAAGCTGGATAACACTCTTTCTCTGGTTATTACCTGAAAAAATTCTTTCATACCAAGGCTGGAAGAATACACTGCCAGAGATGCCAGCGGAATCAGCACTACTATACTCAGCATAGCAATGGTTACTCCCATGGTCAGGTTTAATCCCGGGATAACCCGTTTTCCAGTTTTCTTCATTCTACTATCCTACCTCTATTCCTTAAATATTTACTATTCTTCATAAATCTGGTCAAATACACCGCCATCTGCAAAGTGTGTTTTCTGTGCTTTATCCCATCCACCAAAGTCCTTAATAGTTACAAGATTAATATCAAGATCAAATACATCCTTATATTCTTTCAGAATCTTTTCATTAGAAGGACGATAATAATTATCTCCTGCAATTCTCTGTGCCTCATCAGAATACAGATAATTCAGATATTCAGTAGCCACATCACGAGTACCCTTTTTGTCTACAACGGAATCTACTACTGCTACAGAAGGCTGTGCCAAAATGCTGATGCTTGGAGTAATGATCTCATAATCATCTGGATAATCTTTTACAGATAGATAAGCTTCGTTTTCCCAGGCGATCAATACATCTCCCTGTCCATTTTCAACAAAGGATGTGGTTGCTCCTCGTGCTCCAGAATCCAATACCAACACGTTTTGATATAATTTTTTCATGAAATCCTTGATCTTTGTCTCATTGCCATTATAAAGCTTATCTGCATATGCCCATGCTGCCAGGTAATTCCAACGCGCTCCTCCAGATGTTTTTGGATTTGGTGTAATCACTCCTACTCCATCTTTTGTCAGATCATCCCAATCCTTAATGTTCTTCGGATTGCCTTTTCGAACCAGGAAAACGATGGTAGATGTATATGGTGAACTGTCATTGTCAAATTCATCCACCCATCCATCTTCGATCAATCCTGCATCCTGTACCGCTTTTACATCATACTCAAGAGCCAGTGTCACTACATCTGCTTCCAATCCATTGGCAACCTCCAGTGCCTGCTTACCAGAACCTCCATGAGACTGTGTAATCTCTACATCCTGTCCTTTTTCCTCTTTCCAATGCTTTGCAAAAATCTTATTATACTCTTCATATAACTCTCTTGTCGGATCGTAAGATACATTTGTGATCGATACCTTATCGGAAGATCCACTCTTCTTTTCCTCTTTACTTCCTGCACCACATCCAGTCAGACTGGTAAGTGCTAAAATCACTATAAGACCAATTGCGATTATATTTTTTCTTTTCATATGCTTTCTCCCTCTTTCTTCTTTTTTCTTTCATTGATTTTACGTATTTGCATTATAGCTTCTATAACCTACTATTTAAATAGGAAAACTAGAAAACGTTGTCACAAATCCCTTTCATTTCTTCCATTTTCCAATACTTTTTCTCGTTACAGCATCATTTTTTCCTATTTTTTCCCTTTTTTACCCTGTATTTCATGCAAACGTTGTCATCCTTTGTTTTACAAGAACAAATCACATTTCTATACATACAAAAAACGGAGCGAGACCATTCTAGCCTCACTCCGTTTTTATCTGAGTTTATATCTTATTTATACTCCTCTTTATTACATCTAATTCTATTTTATCTCCCGCTTTCTCATGCTTTAATAATGTAGCCTTATTCTTAATACCTCCCCCATATCCTGTCAAGCTTCCATCGGCCCCAACAACCCTATGGCATGGAATGATAATACAGATTGGATTCCATCCCACCGCTCCGCCTACTGCCTGAGCTGACATCCTTTTTAGTCCTCTGTTTTTCGCGATCATTTTGGCGATATCCCCATAGGTCAACGTATCGCCAAATGAAATGGTGTTCATGATTTCAATCACTTCCTGCCGAAATGGAGTCAGATTTTCTATTTTATATAAAGGCGTAAAATCCGGATTTTCTCCGCTAAAATAACAATCTAACCAACGACAGGTCTCCTGAAAGATAACCAGATTCTTTTCAGCACCATCTATGAAATGTTTGGAAGCATCCCTTGACCCTTCAAACCACAGTCCAGTCAGATACTCTCCATCGCTGCTCATCTGTAGATCTGTAAACCCATCCGGTGTTGGATAGCTCCATATATAAGTCATACCTTTTACTCCTAACAAACCTTATGTCCAGATGCTACCTCGAAATGATATTTCACAATTCCAAGATCTATTTTCGTATACGGTCCCATGCCCGCTATACGAATGACAGGTTTTCCATTCTTAATTCCCATTTTAAATTTCTGCTGATTGATTGCTGTTGGAGCAAGAAGTGCTGCCTCTGCCCCTTTTTGAAACCACTCCGGCATTTCACCTTTTGTTGCCATGACACTCTTCAGTTTCTTGCTCTTATGTGATTTCCCCTGTGTTTCTCCATAGCCTATGGCTATGACTAACACCATTTTTTCACCATTCGGAATTCGTTTTTTTACATTCACCTTATTAAAAGACAATGCTACCCAACAGGTATTCAGTCCTATTCTCTGGGCTTCAAGAACAATCTTTTCCCCATAGTATCCACATTTTTCCTGCAGACTATCCGAAGGCTTTCCTGCCAGGATAATATAATTATTCACATTGCGGAAACTTCCATAATGTGCCAGCTTTGATTCAAACCCATTTGGATCATCATAACGTATCTGAATATGCAATCCACTTTCCTCATTGCACTCCCTGATCAATGCACTTAATCTTTGCCGTTTTTCATCCTCAATTTTCTGCTCTGTGTATACTCTTACAGAATGCCTTTCCTGTATGGCTTGCAATAAATCCATTTCTTTCAACTCTTTCCTTTTCACTATTATTATGTACTATTTTTGTCCGTCTTCATATCCTTTTTCATTACAGAAACAGCTCATTTTCTTTTCGGATCGAACATGCCTTTTTCATTGCCAAAGCAGCAATAGATACCATTGCACCATTGACCTTTCTTGCTTTTTCAGGACACTGATTCACACAACGCATACAGGAAATACACTTTTTCGAATCCGTCGTATAACCAGTCGAATTAATCGCCTGTACAGGACATCTCTCTACACACATTCCACACTTCACACAGTTCTTGGTCGGTTTTGGAACAAGTCCGGCTCCACCGGCCTTTTTATAAGGGCGATTTCCTGGAATAGAAACAACCTCTCCATCCTTGCCTGCAATCTGATCAGCGAAATGGATCAGCTGTTTCTTATCAGACTCATCCGGTCTGTTTGAAGCATACTGTGGCATGATGGAGTGTTCTGCTACGGCAGCAATGGCTGCAACGACCTGAAATCCACATTCTTTGGCCGCATCCTCCATCTCCACAAGGGTATCTTCATAAGCCCGGTTTCCATATACACATACGAGCGTACACTTTGCACCATTTCCTGTCATCTGTTTCAACCGTTCTATTGCCACGGCAGGAGCTCTTCCTCCAAACGAAGGCATGGCGATTAAAACCATATCCTCTTTCTCAATCTTACACTTGGCAAAATCAGTTTTGTAATCACTCAGATCAATTTTTACCACGCTTTCCTTCCAATGTCCACTGATAATATGAGCGACTTTCTCTGTACCACCTGTGGGACTGAATACGATCTCTACAACATTCATAAATCTATATCCTCCTATATTTGATTCATAATTTTTTCACATCTTCTTTCGTCAGACTGTACATTATGGTCCATCTCTGCCCGTATAGCTGCAATGCAGTCTGCAAGAGTTCTTTCCGAAAGCATTCGGGCAAAGGCATCTTCCATACCCTCAAACATTCCATTTAGTACTGGTCCGATGTGGCGACCTACCACGCACTGGTCATTGGCATTCTGATGAACATCCAAAAGATGAATTTGCGTTTTTTCCATAACTGCCTGATAAATCCTAAGCAATGTAATCTGTTCCGGAGTTGTGGTCAATGTATAACCACGAGCTCCTCTGTGACTGTTAACCACTCCTGATTTTTTCAACAGTGCCAGTATTTTGCGAACGTAGCTGGCGTTGGTACCGACACTTCCTGCCATTTGGTCCGAATTCAACGGAGTGGAAGCCTCCGAAATCAGAATCAACACATGTACAGCAACAGAAAATTTAGTATCCATTCTTTTTCCTCCTGATCATATACTTGCACCATTGTAATACAACCCAGAAATATCCTCTCTAATTCGTATTTGTATCAGATACAGATACATTATATAGCGTCTGAAATATATGGTCAAGTAATTGCATTTTACTTTTGGCTATTTATATATTCAATATATTCATCACCCCATTCTCCAAGAGCGTTGAGAACTTTTTTAAATTTTACCCCAATATCACTCAGGGAATATTCAACTTTAGGAGGAATCTGAGCGTATTCTGTTCGAATGATCAGGCCTTCCTTCTCCAGCTTTTTTAATTGTCTAGAAAGCGTCGTGTGCGTCATTTCTTCCGGCATTTTTCTCTGAAGTTCATTGAAACGGATTGCTCCATCGGATAGGAGATATAGGATATATATAGACCATTTTCCGGTTAGAACTTTTTGAGATGTAACATATGGGCATAAACCAAATAATTCTTTCTTTGCCATATTGGTATCCTTTCTGATACTGGTATCATAAAATATCGTACTTGCATAAATGTTCTTAACACATATAATAGTAAGCGTAGAAAAGAATTTCGTCAAGAAACATTTGAAAGGAGCATTTTTGTATGAACGAAGTATTGGAGTATTTGAAAGCAGTAGGTACATTCTACCTGGCAACCAGTGAGGAGACTGGACAGCCTCGTGTAAGACCATTTGGGGCAGTTGCCGAATTTGAAGGAAAGCTTTATATTGTAACAAACAATAAAAAAGAAGTTTATAAGCAAATGCTGAAAAATTCCATGGTCGAGATTTGTGCAATGCATAAAGGAACATGGATTCGTGTAACTGGCAATGTAAAAGAAGATGTGAGACGCGAAGCAAGAGTGGCAATGATGGAAGCAAATAAAGCTTCTTTAAGCAGCATGTATACGGTTGATGATAACCTGATGACAGTATTTTATTTTGAAAATGGTATTGCTACGATTAGTTCTTTTACAGATGAACCAAAAGTAATTAAGTTTTAGATATGTTGCAAAAGCATCCGTTTAAAACAGCGGATGCTTTGTTATTGTCTGATAAAAAAGGGAAGTTTTTTCCCTTGTTATGTGTCGCAGTGCAGCTTTTGCATTTATACATTCAGAAGCTTCACCACAGTCTCCACATGTGTCGGCATTCAAAAATCCGGACATTCCGGAATATGACACAAGCAGAACTCGGTGCTGCTTTTGGCTGGGGTGATAAAGGGGCAAACCGCTGTCCGTTACCATGATCCAGATAACTGGCCTGCTATCCTCCTGTCGGCATGTGGTTTAATTATGGGGTTCTCAATGATTTTATGAAAGAATGGGTAATCAGAAAAGAAGAATTGAAGTCAGGTGAGATTACCAGAGATGAATATTTTGAATGGAAAATCAACTGGTCACAGACTTTTGATGGGTGCGGAAAATATAAGCCTAAAAAACAATGGCGATCTGCAAATGTAGAACTTAGTGAAACTTAGCAAAACTTAAATTTATTCTATTTTCCATTTATAGCCATGAAAAAAGCACTATAAAGTGCCTTTTTTACATATTATTCTATTAAATTTCACTTATCTGCTTAGATAAGTGAAACTTAGCGAAACTAAATTATGCCCAATATGGAATATACTTATTTACCTAATCCAAACATCAGCTATACATCCTATTTCCACGAAGTATAAATTAATTGCCTTTTATCAAATGCTTCCTCTCCGCCTTCCATGATATCAACAATTTGCTTATGTGTAGCTTTAAGATCAATATTTCCCTGTGCTATATCGATTTTTGTATCTTGATATTCAACATAAAAAATTCTCTCAGCATCCCCTAAAACCGGAATGTTAGCATTATGCGTAGCAAAAACAAATTGCATTTCTTGTTTCTTTTCTGCAATTGCAGTAATAACTTCATCGTAAATAATTTTATTATCCAAATCATCTTCCGGTTGATCTATAAGAATAATATCATTATCAGATTGCATAAGTATAAATAATATAAGCGCCGATGCACGCTGACCTATTGAATGGTGTCGTAATAATTTTTCATGATAATATATTTCTACTTTATTTGGAACTTGATTCTTCAAAAGGTCTGAATACTGATCTTGCAATTTTTTATCAAGCTTTGTATATTCTGAGGCTGAAATAATTTCCTTAATTTTTATACCGTCGCATAATATCCAATCTTCTATAAGTTCCACATAATCTCTAAACGTGTCACATAACGATTGATACTTTATTTCAGAAATACCTGAACCTCTAAAATCAGCCTTCATCTGTGATTTAAAACTCTCTCTGTCGCCTTTAAAATCAATAGTAATGTTTAATTCGCTTTGCGATTCATTAATCTTCTGGATTTCAAGTTTATATGCATTGAACTGTGCCAACAATATATCATTTCTTTCGCGTACCGCTTTCTTGAACATACTTTCTATTTGCTTTCTTGATTTAGCCCGTTCATCCAGTTGCTTTAAGTTTTCTTTATGTTTTTCTAATTCTTCTGTCATTTTGACAAAGCCGTCGATATCTAATGTATCATCTTGAATTTCTCGTTTAATCTCAGCAAATTCATCTGAAAGACCTTCTATTTTTTTCGATAAATCTGTTATTACAGTCGCAAATTCTGAAGAACTTTCCTCTATCTGATTGACAGCTTCTCCAATTTTTGTGATTTCATTTCCAATCACACTCAAGATATTCTGTGCCTTTTTTATAATATCAGGATTATAAATACTTTCTACACCTTGCAAGCTCAAAGCCACATCTTTATTTTTGTCATAGCACTGTTTTAACTCTCGTACTGTCGAATCAATTCTTCCTTTTACAGAATCTAGCTTTGTTTTATCTGTTGTGTACCCGGTTTGTTTTTTTAATTTTTCTGAAACGCCTTTCTCTTTGTAAATAGACATTTTATGCTCAACTTCAGATTTTCTAATATTGCATTCTTCAATCTGCTCTGGAATTTTATTGGCATCTATCAATTCAGAAATTGCTGTTGCCAATTCGCTCACACAAGATGTTATTTCTGTGCTTTTTCCAATTTTTCCACCAACAAGTTTCTCAAGGAGCCCATTTTCATGATCAGCACTATTTGATAAATCTTTTTGTCCAAAATATTGAATACCATCAACCAAACTTGACGGTTGTATATTTAAATCGATTCCATTTTCATCTATAACATTACTTTGTTCACCATATATACGGCTGATAGTATAACGTTTGCCATGTTTATCAACAACAGATAAAGTTGCTTTTCCTCCTGAGCCAAAAATGTTTTTTATCAATGACTCTTTATATTCTTTATCTGTTTGCAACGGCAGATCAAATATGTAACGAATTGCTTCAAGCACAGATGATTTTCCACTTCCACGAATTCCGATTAATGAATTAAGCTCTGATGAAAATCTGATAGTCTGTCCATCAAATTTTCCACCTTGAAAACTTATAGACTCAATATACCCATGTCTTCTTTCCGGTAACGATTCAGCAACTCTACTTTTATAGTCCTGTAAAGCAAATTTAATCGCCGCATATGAGTATTCTCCAATTTTTAAATATGTTTGTTTATCGCCTTTTCCAATATCTTTCAATGATTTAGGATCCGATCCCTCTATAAGAGCCGGAATATATCCAAAACAACGATTAAATTTATTTATATTATCTCTTGTCCTCGATTTTTGTATTCCTAAAACTCGTTTTCTAAACGGAGCAAGCCCTGAAAGTGATTCTAAAAGACCTCCTCCACATTCGTTAAATAAGCCACTGCCTTGGTCAACATGGGCAAATATTACAAAATAATCTTTTCCATACTCTTCAAGTTTTTCCAACGTATTTTTCAAATCATAACAACATTTTGTATTTCTATTTTCAGGATTAGATATTGTTGCAAATGCTGTCGTCAAAAATGTTTGAATGTGGTTATTACCATTCTCTAACCATTCATCGGGATTAAAGACAATAAGAGTATGTATACCATTAGAACCTTCTTTAACCGTCAATTCTACACCAGGTAATATAAATATTTTTTCTTTATTTGCTGCCTTTTTCAATGCTTTATATTCATCTTTGTCAAATTTATTATGATTTGTAATAACTCCAACAGAAATGTTTGCCTGTTTTAGTGCTGAAACATATGATTTTACAAAATCATTTGGTTCTCCACTATATGAAAATTCTTTATCCTTTTGTGTATGCAGATGAAAATCCGCTCTTAAAAATTCAAGCCCTGCTTCAAACATTTTATCCCTCCTAGCTTATATGCTTACTCTACTCCTAACGCCTTAAACACAGCATCCTCCGCACTCTGGTACGGAATCAGCTGAAATGCACTCATCAGATCTGCCGGAACACTTGCGAAATCCACAAAGGAGGTACTTGGAATCAGTACCTTTTTTGCACCGCTGTCCAGGCACACTTGAAGCGTATTAGCAAGCTCATCCACCTTTATCATTGTTCCACTGATTGTAATATCGCCCAATATTGCCAGGTTACTTACAGCAGGTTTTCCCAATGCAATCGAGCAAAGAGCAATCAAGGTAGGAAGTGCCAGCTTATCTGTCATGCCGATTCCCTGCAAATCCTGATAATTGATGATGTAGTCTTTGGTTGAGGTACTGATAGAACCGCTGATTCGGTTTCCATTTGCTTTCAGATAGTTAAATGCTGTATTCACAGCTTCTTTGCACTTAGAGTCACTGCCTAAGCCAGTCCGTTCAATTTTGCCGTTTCCCGGAAGCATCTGACTTTCCAGACGAAATACACCAAGCATACCGCTTTTTCCTCTGGATACGGTGTATACCTGTCCCGGATTACACATGCCATCCGGTATCAGCTTACCGCCGCCCTGTTCCGGTACGGAGACATAATGTTCTGACATATCATCCAGGTCAATATAAGAGAAGTTCACATCGTAGAACTCCATACCGCCCAGCTTTTTCAGCTGTTCTTTCACACGACGGCGCATTTCCAATGCAATCTGAATGACTTCTTCCAGTTCTTTCTTTGTAAACTCACCACCCGGATACATTAACTTCAGATAACCGTCCACCATACGGCGAACCGCAATGGTGTCACGCTGATTCAGATTCTTTCCGAGACGGAAGTAATGGTCAAGTGCGTCCCCATACTGTTCCTTGCGAAGCTCTCTGATAAACTCTGCCAGATAATCGCTGATAAAACCATAATCATTGGTAAAGTGCTCTGGTCGAAACTTTGGAATCTCCCATCCCGGAAGATAACAGTGCATACGGTCAAGAAATGCTGTATCTGTTCCCATTTCCGGTGGGAATGGGTCAAATAAACTGGATGTTTTCAACAGTACATCCACGCTCTGATTGATGTTTCCAACAAAGACCATGGAAGCAGTAGCAGCCTTTTCTTCTTTGCCACGAGCAAAAGAGCCAGATGCCATATAGTCTTTCATAATCTGAATACCGTCTTTATCTCTGAACTTGATACCGGCAACTTCATCAAAAGCAACGCAATCCCATAATCCGACCAGTCCAACAGTTTTGCGACCCATATTATAAAACAGGTTTGCAACCGTGGTCTGTCCACCAGAAATCAGAATACTATTCGGAGAAATCTCTTTGTAGAGATGGGACTTACCGGTACTTCTCGGTCCCAGCTCACAAAGATTAAAATTATTCTCAACCAGTGGAATCATACGGGTCAGAAGCAACCATTTCTCACGATATGTAAATTCATCCGGTTCCATGCCGATTGAACGGAGAAGAATATCCAGCCATTCATCTTTGGTAAAGGCTTTTCGTCCCTGTTTCAGCTCGTCAATATCAATATGCGGCATCTGAATCGGTGTCAGCTTACGAATACTGATGGGTGAAATATCTTTCTGCTTCTTTTGTTTGGAACGAAGCGGATTTCCATCAATATCCTCAATTCCAAAGTTATTATCGCCCTCGACCTCATAATCCAGCTGAACAATGCACCAGATACCACCACAGAGCAAGCGGTCAAATTTTTCCGGGTATTCATCTGCAATCGGCACATTGCTGACTCCCAGATTGGAAAACTCAGCAAAGAAGCAGTCCTTTTTCATATCCAGACGGACAGTCACCATATCAATAATTGTGTGACTGCCTTTTTTTCGCAGCTGAGAAAGAATCTTCTGCGATTCATCCGGACGCACAAAATTGTCGGCAAGAATACGCTTTACATTCTGTACACCTTTTTCAATGACAGATTCATCATCTGAACTGCAATACTGACCTAACAAAAATTCAAGTACATAGACTGGAACATTTGCCCCTTCCTTGATTTTCTTTGTCAGATCTTTCCGAACAATCTTACCGTCAAAGTTCTGGCGGAGTTTGTTCTTTATTTCTTCACGGGTGCTTTCACCCTCTGTAAATTGCTCCATCTTTCCATCCTCCTACGGTACTTAACTAAAGAAATCAAACTCATCCACCGCAAAGGCGATGTCAATCTGGAATGGCTCACGCTGCGGCATTTGCAATCCCTGTTCGTTTGCAATAACCAGATAGTAGGTATCGGTATTACTGTATTTCAGCGATTTCAAATTAAACTGGCAACGGAAAGTACGCTCTGCTCCATTATCACTTGTCTTATCCGCAATAATCTTCTGGACATCACTGATCTGCTTGCCATTTTCATCCGTAAAATAAAGCTGATAAGTAACTGCTTCACGGTTTGCTCCCACTGCATCCTTCTGATAGAAGTTCAGTGAGAAAATCATATTGCTTATTTTACGGTTTGCGGACAGCAGACTGACTGTTACCGGTTTTGTATCATATTTCTGCTTATTACGCTTATACTCCATAGAATCATTACGAAGATAATGGTATTCAATCACCGGAACAACCATTTCCTGCAAACTAATACCGCCATGCACAAAATTCATGCCACCGCCACTCATCTTAATTCGAATATTTTCTCTTGGAGCAAATCCCTCATAATCTGTATTTCCATCCAGCATTTTTACAGGCAGCAAATAGTCTGGTTGCACGCCCTTCTGCATAATCGCATAGCGTCTGCCATATTCCACACATCTTCTTGTGCTTTCTTTTCTAATTGCGTCGGAATTTACCATGTCTACATCATAAAAACCTTTCTTATCCACTTTGTCTTCTTCCTTCAGCGGACTATATGTATAAAGGAATCCATGGTCAGCAGTAATCAGAATATTCGTGCCGCCAAATTCATTTACAATAATACGCACAAGGTTCTTCAATTCTGAAATTGCTTTATCGCAAGCGGCAAAAACAGCGGTATCGGAAGTGTGGCTTGCTTCATCAATGGTATCGTGATAGATATAGACTACATCCATACCTTTTACCAAAGCACTTCGCTCTGCCCGCTTCATAGCAATAATGTCATTATATTTCAGGGCAACACTCGCCGGATCTTCTGATTTCAGAACCTTATCCCGATAAGTGCTTGCCGTAGATTGTCCATCTGCCAGAACCTTCAGAATATCGTTCTGAACTTCTACCGTCAGTTCTTTATGCGGCAATAATGCTGCCATGCCGAACTTTGTGATAGAAGGGAAGATGCTCTGCATACTGCTGATGGACACCTTACTCTGAGTTTCTCTCTGAAGCTGTTCTGCCATCGTAGCTGCCACTTCATAACGCATAGCATCCGAAATAATTACGAACACTTTGGTATCTGCGGTCTTAATGCGGGAACGATAAAATTCTTCCTGCTGAGGGACTTCCAGAACCTTACCGTAGGTTGCCAGTTCATCCGCACATACATCCGACCAGTTATTGCCCAGTTCCCCCAGAAACCAATGGGTATAAAGACCTTCCACTTTATCGACAACGTTCTTAAACAAATCGTCCAACAGAATATTGGAAGTCTCCAGGCTCTTTTGGAAACTCAGATGGAACAAACGGTAATAGGTATCCATCTGATAATAGCTTTCTGTGTATTCTTTCCAGATGCCTTTTGCTTCTGCGGTATGGAATCCGGCAGAATGCTCCCTGAAGAAGCTCTGCATATTTGCCACTTGCAAAATACCGTCATAGAAATTTTCAAATGGCTCATACCATGCACAGGTTCTCCGCTTTTCAACCATAGAAGTAATGGTATCTACATCAATGATATAGTCGCTGATTTCTGTCATCAGCTTTGTCAGAATCACTTCATTAATGCACGGAAAACACTCCGTAGCTGCCAGATCATCCACTGTCAGCTTCTCAAACCGCTGATGCAAACAGGCTTCATCTTCAACATACCGTGCCACATCATATAACTGCTGAATATCCTCGCTGTGAAGCCATTCAGAAATAAAATCATAGCAATATGCCTGATGCGGCATAGAAATAAAACCGTCCAGTCCGGCAAGATATTCCTGCCGCATAGTACGGGTAGCAGAGGTCAACAGCAGATGAATTGCCAGTCGTCCAAGATCAGATTCTTCCTCTACAAAGCCACATCTCTGGCGAACCATTGCCCAGAACGCACCGTCTGCATGATATTTTACGAAATCCTGATAAATTCCATTGTTATTTAAGTCCAGTCCTGCACGGAACACACTGCGTAAAATCTGATTTGGCTGTGCGTCTTTCAATCCACAGATTGCCGCCATAACAGCCATGTGCAGTTGTGCCGGAATTGCCGGAACTTTATTCTGTGTGCTGACTTTCAAGCGGCGGTCTTTCGCATTGAAATAAGCACGATAATTTTTAACCTGTTTCCGCATGGCCGGATTTGATACAAGTCCCATCTCATCCATCCAGATAGAAATCAGGTCTGCCCGGAACTCCTCACTGTAAAGCTCCACATCCAAAAGCCAATTGTCATCCAAGCGGTTATATGCTAAAGGACTATAAACCAGATAGTTTGTGGTCAAATCATCTACTGAAAGCAGTTTTTTTACAGAAAACGCATTATTGCCAGTCAGCGCAATCACCTTTGCATTTTCCAGAACCACTTCGTCCAGCTTGTCCTCAAATTCCTTATCTTCATCGTACCAGAAGATGATACGACGCTGATAAAACTCCGGCAGAGGTGCAGCAAATCTGCGGTTCAAGTCTTGTATTACTTTGTCTGTATCCATGCTGCATTATCTCCCTTCCGTATTTTTTACATAAATTGTGCTTCTTGAAGCACCTTCTTTTCTCAGCCATCCTTTTTCAACCATTTTAACCAGTATTTCTCTGGTTCTACGCTGTTTGATACCAAGAAGTTTCATTGCCTGTGCTGTTGTAATGCCGGCATTTTCCGATACATATTTATAAATTTGCTGTTCCTGTTCATTTGCCGGCACTTTATCGGCGGTTTCCCGGCGGTTTAACGGCAGTTTAACGGCAGTATTGGGGGAATTGAGGTCAACAGTGCCGTCAATCTGACCTCGATAGATATTGATACGCAAATCGACCTCGCCACCAATAAACTCTGGTTCCCGCAGTCCGGCAGCTTTTACTTTATCAATAATTCTCGGAATGCCGCTTCCCCAATGCTCAATCAGATTCATATAAGCAAAGGCATGAGCAAGAGCTTCATTTCTGATTTTAGAATATCCTTCTTTCATACGCTCCAGGGTTTGTCCCATTGGTAGTTTACCTGGAGATGTGATTTCCAGCCGATCATCATACACTGCAACCTGTATCGTACCATGATCCAGATAGCTGCGATGCACCATTGCATTGATGATTAACTCACGAATAGCATCCGGTGGAATCTCATAAATATCCTGGCGATAAATGCCCACAATCGTAGCACCCAGATGAATATTTCTCAGAACAAACTGAAATGCTTCATCTATCTGTTCCCAAATCGGACCGGTATACTCCCGACGATCAACAAATACCGATTTCGTTGTACCTTTGAACACGCCACATTGCGTTGCAACATGAAGTCCTCCGTTACCTGTCAAAATAGCAAAAGCATTGGACGGATAATCTTTCCCATCACGCTCAATCAAAACACCCCAAGAACGAAGCTGTTGTTTGCCAACATCTTTAATAGACGCTTTCTGTTCCTCTGTATGAGCGTTTTTGACTGCCTGTTCCTTCATGGCTTTACAAAGAGCATCAATATCTTCATCTGTAATCGTCAATCCCGTACATAAAGCCTGATCGAAATAACGGTTGCTACCTTCGAACAGCAGCTCTTTTATCATATACTCGTCAGCAAGACGGGTGGTTCCGGCAACACGGACATATACACCACCTTCTCTGCCGAGAGCCTTGATATAATAGGGTCGCTGCCTACCCTCAGAAATTTCTGCCACAATAACAGTCTTACCATCAACGGTCTGTAAAGTAATATCCGGGATAATTGCCGGTTCACAGCTATCTGATACGGCATTCGCAATGGTATCCATTTTTTTGAACACATCTTCCTTGTCAAAACCGACCACTTCTCTGGTCTTATCAGCAATTCCGAAAATGATTTTTCCTCCGGTTCCATTTGCAAAGGCAACCACAGACTTCATATATTTGATACTTTTCTCCGGCAGGTCCTCTTTGAACTCCACATTCTTCGATTCTCCTGCAAGAATTTCTTCTATGGTCATCATCACACCTCGCTCTCAATTCGCTATGCTGTGCATAGCCTTTTTATTATTTCATCTGATATTCCAGTCTTAATTCTTCAGCAAGATACAAATCGCTCATGCAGTGCATATCAGAAACACCGTCACGCATTAACTGATAGACTTCGGAATGATAAAACAATCCCAACGCCTCATCCAGTGAAAGTCCCTGCTGTTTGGCAAAGCACTCAATGACACGGACATATTTTTTCTGAAGCAAAATCGGGTTTGCTTTCATGGTAGGATTTTTGATTTTTTCATCCGTCATCACACGCAAGCCCTCCTTTTACGACAATTTTGAAAAATTATCTATTAAAATCAAATAAAAAGCAGATGGATAAATTCCTTCTCTTAAAGCAATTCTACTAACCATTCTAAACTGTTTAATAAGTTCTTCTTCACTTCTTGGTGTTTTCTGAACCTTCATCCAATTCATAGCTTCTTTGCATAATGGAATCGCCATGTATTCAGGAATCGAATTTGCCTCTTTTTCGATTTCTTCTTTTGTAATCGGATCAAGGGATAATGCATTAAAAAGTTCAAAAAACTTCTTAGCTTCATCAGAATCCGGATACTTTCTACCACAATTATATTGTGGCTGATTCGCATCTAACGACTTCCATAACTGCTTAATATCCGCAAATTCATATGGTTTAGTCAATGGCAATGTTTTTGGTGGTTCACCATATGAATAGAAAACAATCTTATCTAATGAGCTTTTTTCAATACAAGCAAATATATGGCTATCATTCTGCGGTGAAAGTCCTATGATATGCAATTCACCTGAAAGTTTTTCAAGTTCCCCAAAATGATAATCCGTGGCAATTTTCAGTTCTGGATGTTTGATATAAGTATCTATAATTTGAGCTTTTTCTGATTCTACACCTGCTCTCATTATCTCAAATCCCGCCACATCCGTGTCATGTAATTGCTTTAGTCTTTGAAGAACTTCAATTCCTTTCACTTTATCCTGCGCTTCTTTATATTTATTTTGTCCACTAAAATTAAGTAGCGCATTACAATAACATTGCGGATAATCTGGATTCATAACGATTTTTCCGTTTTGCTTATTCAAAAATCCCTGAACTGTTTCAGAATTTTCAGAATCTGCAAGAACAGAATAATCCCCATGTAGATGATAAATTGTTTTATTGGTCAGCCTTTCAATATTATTATCGTAATTCAATGTAAATATCGAATCAAACGATTTAAAAAAACGTTTGACAGGCTTTTTCATTTTTTGATAAATTTCTTGAATTTTACCATCATTGTAGATAGCATCCAGAATCATCCATTCAAATCCTTGTTTTGATACTTTCCACATATCACTTAAATCCGGATTATCCAAGAAGAATAATCGAAGTAACAGAAACCAATCTTCCAATGGAATCTCATAATAATGCTCAAATTTACTGCGTTCTGCATTTTGTGCCTCAAACTCCATCACAGCTTTTTTTACTTCGTCATCAACATTAACTTTATCATACTTTTTATCAAGTACAGCATTTGCAGTAGGAAGAAGTCCACGAAATATCTGTTCGATTTCACTTCCAGACAACGTACCTTCAAAAAGACTATCATACTTATCGCACTGCGCGTTAAAGATAATTCTTGACAAAATAAACCTATTTGAATAGGCTTTTCCGCCAAACTGTATATTTACTCCGTTCCCCAAGAGAACAGACTTCTTTCTTTTCGGTTCGATAACTACCCCTCCTTTACTTTATTTTAGCCAAAACATCCTGGAAAATTGCATAATTCTTCTTCACGCCATCGTCCAGATCAATGGAAATCATCTGGTCGGCAAGGTGATGTATTTTTTCCTCGTAAGTTCTGATTTCGGTATCCTGTGCCTGCAAGGTGGTCAGCTTTTTGTTCAGCTTTACACGCTCTCCGGTAGAAGCATTGGAAATACGCTGTTCCAGATCAGCAATAGCAGTACGATAACGAGCCTGCTGTTCATGCACATAATCAGTACGAATGCGAGCAATGGTGTCCGGCTGATAACGGTGCATATAAATCAGAGCCTTAAAGCCATTCTTCTTGCCGCTGTCAAACAGCCAGTAAATCGGGCGTTTCTGATAAATCTTGCAATGGTCAGAATAGAAGTCGCTCAAGAAATACTTCCGAATCACATCCTTCGGCTGACCCTTACCGCCCAGTGCATCGGCAATGAATTTCAGATTTTCGTCCAGCGTATCTGCACCGTAAACCGTTTTCACAAACTCCACGAACAAACCGACAATATCATCCTCAAAATATTCATCGTCACAGATCGGGATAATGTTATCCTTGTCAGCAGCAAAAGAAGCATATTTGCTTGCATCCCATTCGCCGCCTGCATAGGCAAGTCCGTCCACATCCAGAGAGTAACGACCAAACATACAGCCAACAGCATAGGAGATGAAAGAGCGAATATCCCGACTAAGATCTGCCTTGCGGACGGTCACATTCTTATCCTCAACCTCCGGTGTCAGCTCGTCCTGCAAGCCATAAATGTCAATGAAGATACGGTTCAGTTCTTCCTCATTGGCTTTGAGCTGGTTAAAACGTTCATCACATTCAGTCTGCCACTGATCAAAGGCTTCTGCAATGGTAGAAGCTTTGCGAAGAAGTGGATGGTGATGGAAGTCCCATGATGTTTCAAACAAGTCCCAATCTTCTTTTGCAAGATATACATTTTTGTCAACTTTTATTTTTATCTGATAATCTCCAAAATACAATTCATTTAATGGCAATGCACCAATATTGCCAGACTGAAAAGATATCGTTGGGTTCAAAAGATTTAAGAAGTAGTTTCCAACACAAGAGTTAATCAATGCGAGTACATAGTCATATTCTTTATCAGAGATAAAGCAACTTGAACCTTTATCATCAAATAAATGTCCAGGTTCCGAATATCGACACGAAATCGCAGACGAAGTCAAAGTTGCCCACGTTATAGACTTTTTAAAATATAATCTTTCACTTCTTACACTGGCAATTTTTCTTCCTTTGTCTGTTGCATTTTTTATTTCGTAACCATCATTTTCCCACAAGACCACGTAATCATTCAATCCATACCATTTTCTATACCCGCCACCTTTGTTATATGGAAACCATTTTTTCTTTGATTCAGCCGCTTCATGACTATTTTTGCATCCCAATCCTATTTTCGTATTACTTATTTCAGTCCATAATCTCAAAAATCTCTCATTATTTCCTGTTGTCATTCCTGCTTTTGCTTCTCCATAAAAAGAAATCGGTTTGAGAGTTGTAAAACTATTAAAAACATTATTGGATACCCAATACGCTATCGGACTTCCTGGAATTTTAGAAAAATTATCGCTATTTTTCTCATAATAAAATCCGCAGTCATGATTTTTGATTGCTTCCAACGTTTTTTTCCTCTGGATTTCCATACCTCCACGAAAATCTACTAAGCGCAAATAACATCCTTTTTTCTGTACATGACAATTTTTAAAGGCAAAAGTACATACCGGAACCGTTGCTTCTTCAAATGCAGAATATTCAAACTGAATCAGTGTTTCAATAGTAGTTCGATTATACAAGTAATTCCGCATTTTTTCATATGCAGAAATAAACATCCACACATAAGGTGTAAAGAAACCACAGTAGCCACTCCGTTTTGTCATTTGTGAAGCATGAATAACAAACGCAGAAAAGAAGTCACTTTTGTAATCAGCGTAATTATTTTTAATAAACTCTTTCAGCTTCGGGTTCATATTAGATGCTCCCATATATGGTGGATTCGTCACCACCACATCATACTTCTGTGCCAGTGCTTCTGCCACCTGCACCAGCGGCAACAATTCTGCCAGTGCCACATCACGGGACATATTGATGTCCTCCACGATTTCTGCAAAACGATCATACAAGGCAGACCAATCCTGCGGTGTTACCGTCAGAATAGAGCCATATTCTTTTGCATCATGCAATTCGCTGATAATCGTATCCATTGCCGCTTTCAGCTTGGCATCCCCATTACAGAAATACTCCACGGCAAACTTGTCCACATGGTTGCTCTCCACAATGGCATACACATGGGGCTGAATCCCACGACTAAAGAAGCGGCGGTCATACTGACGGGCTTTCATCATCACCGCAAAGTAAGCAAGCTGTGCCGCACGGTCATCAATATCCAGACCATAGATATTATTCTCTACAATGCTTGCCACTGCTTCACGGGTGGTATAGCCGTAAGATTCATAAATCTTCATCAGCACATCAAACATATAGGCAAGGACATGACCGGAACCGGAGCATGGGTCAATCACTTTCAGCTGATCCGGCGTCAATGCTACATATTCTTTGCAAATTTCAGCAAGCTGTGCCTGCACATCCGGTTCCTGCTCTGCTTCTTCCAGATAGTAGTGCCATTTGGTATCTTCCGGGTCACGTTTTCCGGCTGCATAGGCAGACTGTTCTTCCTCTGTCGGCAGAAGCTGCTCTTTGGCATCCGGGTGTCCCTCCAGCCACAAACGACCAAGGCTGTTTTCTACCATATAACGGACAATCCAGTCCGGTGTAAAAAGCTGGGTAGCCGCAGGAATATTTTCTTTTGTGATTTTCACCTTCTTTTTCAGAGCAGCGAAAACATCATCCTTTTTCCCGCTGTTGTAATACTGATACAGCCAGCCGATAATCTGGACAGCATCTTTCCAGTCGTCCTCCGGTATCAGCTCAATCATCTGCTGGATGACACTGCCTTCTCTCAGCAGGTTATCCGGCAGAAGAAGCTCGGTATAGTCCGCAATCTTCTGGAACATTCCCGGCAGAATCTTATTCAGGGCATTGCACTGCACAATCAGCAGATATTTATACAATTCTTCGGTCTTTTCTGTTTCTTTCAGCTCATAGACCTTTTCCATATCCAGTCCATCCAAATCCAGATGAATGGCTTCGGTTATAATCTGCGGCTTAAAGTTGTTCTCCTCATCTGTGAATACACGCACATGAGAAGGAAGATAGCCGTTCACTTCCATAAATCGCAGGGCAGAGAAACGGTTAAACCAAGTATAGGCAACTTCCTCCATGACCTGCTTATATCCTTTATCTTTAATCTCGGCAATGAGAGCCTGACGCTGTTTCTTTTCATTGTCAGTCAGGACTTTGCCGCCCACGCTGTCAGCTGCAGCGGAAACTTGCTCGTCCTCTTTAATACCGTATCCCACACCTTTCAGAGAAACACGGGCGATCAGCTCTGTTCTTGCCCAAACAGCAAACTTTTTAATCTCATTCTTGTTCATAATTTTCCTCACTCCTTAAACGCATCATTGAACATATCATTAATTTCCTGCCCTTTAGGAAAAGTGTCCACACCATCCAAATTCTCAAATGGAATTACAGCATCCTGTGCATAAATTTTTCTTGCACAGAAACGGCTCAGATAATATTCAATAACAAGTAAAGCACAAGTAAGTACAATAACCTCCATCAAGATTACAGATGTTTGAGAGTCTGCTGTCGGGCTAAAAGCTGCAAGTATATAACCAACAACCAAATCCGCAAAAGCTATAATATTCAAATAAATATTATGTGCACTTTTTTGTAGCTTTTCTTTCTCTATTTTACAGTTATTGTTCTCATCTCGTTCAACAACATTGGTTCCTGGAAAACAGTTTCTAATTACCGCTTCTTTTCCACCCTTCATGCAATTTAAAAGCAACACTAATGCTCCTGATAACTGAAACGCCAACATACCTATAAACATTATATTTCGTCTCCTTAATTCAGCTTAATTTCATCGCAATTCTTCAGCAACTGTTTCAGCTGAGAACGAATCTTCTCTACATAATCATCAATATCCGCATCGCTCTGTAAGGTCTTTGCCTGGAATACAACCTGACGATTATAGGCACGAACCACTTTCTTCTTTGCCGGAGCAGCTTCTTTTCCCTGCTGTGTCGGCTGTACCTGCGGCTTCAGTGCAGGCGGTGTCAGAACAGACTCGATATTGCTGACTGTATCATCCTTGTACTGGCACATCGGCAAGAACATAGCATCCAGAAGGGCAAGGCTCTTTAATTCTGCGATTTTCTCCTTGCACTGACTGAAGTACCGGTCTGATTTTTCAATCAGATGAGATGCCTTGGAATCGCCATTTGCGGCAATGTGTGTTGCTTCCATACACTGACGAACGGTTTCCAGAACCTCGGCACGTTTTTCTTCCAGCATCTTATCATGGGCGATACGAACGGTATCCATCAGCGGATTCAATTCACGAATCCTGTTATAGTTGAACTTGCTTCCGGTCCGAACCATGGTAATCAGCCGAATGGTATTCAGTGCCTTATGTGCTTCTTCATTTTCGGCAATACGGTCAAGGTCATCATGCAAAGATTTTTCAAACTGCACTGCATGGTCGAATACTGTTACCTGGGTTTTGAAGAAGTTTTCAATGCCGTTGCTCATGGCTTCTTTGTTATCGAAAAGAGCATCCTCTTTTTTCAGGACACGCTCAATCAGGGCAATATTGTCTTTCCTCTGAGAAAGTACATCGTCCATCAGATGAATGGCTTCCTGCACCAATGCATGATCCGGATATTTATGTCCATCATAACGTGCATCCAGGGAAGCATAGTAATCACGCTGCTCTGTAAATTTCTCGGTCACAAAACGAATCAGACCATCTTCATCGTCTGGCACATCCATGATGTCGAAATACTCACGGAGCATTGCTTTTACATCTCGCATCATCGTAGCGGAAATGGTTTTACGCTTGCTGATAGAAGTCTTGCCAATCTCACTCTTTTTACGAAGCATATCCGGCAATTTCGGATCATCTGGCTGAATAGTATTGCCTGCATACTTGATGGTCACTTTCTGAGAATAAATCAGCTGTGCCGCAACAGCAGCAATGTCGATTTCTTTCCAGCCATACGGAATTGCACTGTATTTGCTCTGCACATCTGCCATAGAAGTCGGCAGTTTCTTTGCATCCTGCATTTCCAGATATTCTTCCATGGCAGAAGCAGCATCACGGTTCGGCTCCATGCCAGGGAGCATGGTCACTGTACCATTTAAGATTGCAATAATATCTGCATCACTGCCTGCATTTTCTGTAATCAGATCGAGCTTGCTATATACATGAGCAACCAGATATTCCAGAGACTGGTCAATCTTACTCTTGGCATTTCCAGCTTTGATTTCCAGATGTTCCCCATCTACATAAAACTGTGCCCCTTCAATGGCATTTTGTAATTCCGTCATAGCACTCAGCTCATATTTTCCGGCTTCATCCTGTTGGTCGCTGATGATTTTCTGCACACTCTTCGGGAGCTGGCTTACATTTCTCTGCTTTACATACTTGCGAATCTTCATGGCAGATTCCAGAGATTCATAGTAAGGCGTATCAGCCAGAACAACGATTGCTTCATTTCCTTTGGATTCTGCCATCAGACGGTAGTCCGTTTTTTCAATGGCATCGGTAGCAACTGTCAGGAAACGCAGACGCATACCGCCTGTTGCCACGCCAACAGTAATACCATCCACCATCTGATCGAAAGCAAAGTCATATTTTCCATAACGGAACTTCTTGGTCGTGAAAATATCGCCATAAATCATCTGGGCGATACGCTCCACGATAGAAGCAGTATCCACATTGGTATCTCGAATTTCACGCTGAATATCCTGTTCTTCATCGGTCAGGAAGTTATAAGTATCGCCGGTTCTGGCGATATAGTTCTGGCTCATCAGATGATCAAGACATCCACGGACAGCTTCTCGCATGATAATCTTATCTACACGAATATCATCTGCCATAAGGATAACTATATTGTCCAGATTGGAAGGAATATCATCAATATAACGAATCAGGTACAGAAGTTTCAGTACATCTACATCCTGCTGTTCGATACCATCCCCATTGTCAGCAGCTTTCTGACAACGCTCAATCACTCGGCGGATAGAACCGTCCAGGAAAGTATGTACGGTATCATAAAAGCGGAAGAACGGCACGAGTGCATACTCGTCCTTCTCCTGAATTTTCTGTGCAGCTTCCTGGAAACCGGACAGCATGGAACGCTCACCGCCGGACAGATGCTTACCGGAATTTCCATGCTTCCGGATTTCCGCAAATACCTTCTGCATGATGATGAACTGATACGGCACGAACGGGAAGTTCTCTGTAAATTCTCTCGGACCGGAGTAGCCTTTAATATCCAGAATAGAGCCGCTGAAGCTGAACAGGTTACGAAGGACTGAATCATTCTGTTCATAAACACCTTCCAGTTCTTTGGCTGCTGACCGTTTCTTTTTCAGAATACGCTTCTGAATGACTTCATCCACAGAGGAAGAAGATAAGCTCAGTCTTGTTTTGAAACGAGCCTGAATACGGGAGAACTCATCGGCACGAACTTTGATGATTTCATCAATGGCTTCCTGTCCAGTGCAGATCACCCAAATCTTTCCTTCACACTCACTTCCGATTTTCTCGGTCAGAGACTGGAGGTTCAAAAGCATATCGGTATCTGTGCCGACATACTGACCAACCTCGTCAATCATAAACAGCAGACGGAAGTTCGCAGGCTTGGTATCCACATAGGCTTTCATATCTTCCACGAGCTGTGCGATAGAAATTTCTGTTGCAGTTTTATCATGAAACCACGCCTTCGCATCGTCCTCGCTCATATCCAGAACTTCCATAAGTGTCGGAATTATGAATTTGCCATTAAAAGCAAAGGCACGACGCATTTCCAGCCAGGACTTGCCTTTCTTTTCTTCAAAAACTCTGCGGAACTCCTCGGTTTTACCCTGCTGGGCAATATAACGCTCCATCATGGCGACTTTCAGGTTTTCGCCGTAAAATCCCAGATGGTTATAGAACATTTTTGCAAAAACACGAAGGACAGCCGTCTTGTCTTTGTTGCTGAATCCCTCAATATCAATATTGAACAGAATCGTCTCTGTCTGTCCTTTGGTAGCACGGTCAATTAGCATAAAGGTTGCCGGGTCGTCCTCAAATTTTTTACGGAAACGCTCTACACTGCGGATGCTTTTTACCTCTTTATTTTCCAGAAGGTAGGAAAGTATTTTCAGGAAGTGGGATTTACCACTTCCAAAGAAACCCGAAATCCAAACGCCCATATCAGCAGTCGGCTGGTCAAAAGCATCACTGTAATAATTGAAGAATGTAATGAAATGTTTCTTCAATTCTCTGGTGATGACATATTCATTTAACTCCTGCTCGATTACATCGTCAGCAGCCTGGTCAACTTTAATAACACCATTGATTTTGCGGTTGATGTCATCTGCAAACATATCTCGAATCATCATGGCTTTATCCCCCTTAATCAATCACATTAAATGCCCGGTAATAATCATTTGGTGTCAGACGATTGAATAGTTTTACATGACGACCATCAAACTCACCCGGATACATCACCAGAATCGGAACATCGGAAAAATACGGCTGCAAGGCTTCCAGTAATGTATGGATTCTCATAAACGGGAACACCTCGCCCACACCCGTCAACATCAGTACATCGCCCGGTTCATGCGGCTCATACTGAATTTTTTCAATGAACTCTCCATTACCGATTGCTGAATTAAGCTGTTCCAGAAGATAGGCACTTCCGTCAGCTTCCTCCATATCGGGAATTGCATCTGTGATGTCCATATCATCGCAGATGGAGAGAAATGTTTTATATAAATTACAAACCTTCAAATGACAATCTAAGGACTGATCAGTTTCCAGCTGATTTACAAAATGCCGAACAACCATTTCATTTTCCGGTTCATAACAGAAGATTCTGATATTCACTTCATTGCTGAGTCCCTTACCTTCCAGAAACTCAGGTTCTTGAATCAATGCCCGAACTTTGTCCAGGCGTTCTTTTATGTCACTCATTGGCTACCTCCTACACGAAATGCTTCACTGGAGCATTTCGTTGTACGCTTATGTGTATGAAAAGCAATTAAACGCTGGCAGTACCGCCGTATCGCCATTGCTTCTGATGGCATTCTCCAAAACAGGATGCAGCCATACTGGATTCAAATGATCTGCCTTGAGATTGTCGAGATACTCCGTCTCCACAAGCACTCTGGCAATAATCTGTTTTAACTTTGTTATTGTAGTATCGCTCCAGGATGCTACGGCATCATTCTGTTCCTGTAAACGCATAAAAAATGCATTCAAATCTATCTTACCAAAAGACATGTCCCTTAACCGGTACTTCTCGCCAATGACTGTCAGCATAAATTCCCAGACCAGTCGGCTTTGTTTCATCAACGCATACAGACAAATCTGCTTTGCTACATCAGTCGGCTGTGATGCAATCGCCAAAACCAGCGTATCATCTTCCAGCGCACGAAGCCTTTTGATGCAGGCTTTTGCCATTCGTGTGATAGATTTTTCCGTTGGGTACTGAAAAAGATTCTTTTCTACAATTTGTTTTACAATCGTATCATCTGAATTTCCTTCTGCCATTAGCTTTGCGGTGGAACGCATCTCATAGAAAAGGAACGGTTCTCTGGTCAGAGACGCAATATAAGGATAAGAATGATCCATAATACCGTACCTCCTTACTGTTCCTCTTTTTTATCAGGAACGAACTCCATGATGTCTCCAACATCGCAGCTCAAAGCAGAACAAATCTTTGATAAAATTTCAGTACTCACATTTTCATCTTTAGATAATCGAGACATTGTTGTCGTACTGACACCTGTCATTGCACGCAAATCCTTTTTCATCATGTCTTTATCAATCAGCAATTTCCACAGCTTCTTGTAACTAATTGCCATTTCTTCACCTCAATCTTATTTTCTCAAAAATAATTGTTCATATTGTTATTCATACTCGTATTTATTATCATATCATAGGAATGCGTTTTCAGCAATCTTATATATTTAAAATCATATTTAAAGTCTGAAATATCGCATTTTTGTATTGCTAAGTTATAGAAAATATATTCCAATAATACAAACAGCAAATACAATCACCATAATATATCCGATTCCACAAAAAACTTTTATTTCTTTTATTTTCTCTGATTGTAATTTTATTTCTTTTTCTAGCTGCTCTTGCTCTTTCCTGCTCATCAATCCGTTTCTGCTCCTCAAGTCGTCGTTGCTCTGCTGAAGTGATTGATTTAACTTCTGCGTTTCTGACAGTTCGATTATCTGATGCTGAATTTCGACGTTTAATTTCCGAATTTCTTCTTGCATTTCGTGATTCTTGAAGAAGAGCTTCTGTTTTTCCATCTTCAAATTGTGTGTCCTTTCCTGAAATTCCAGTATAAACTCTTTCATCTTCTGATATTTCACTTGTAACTCGTTTCTCTCTGTTATCACAGTTTCCAATGTCTTTGCCTGGTCCTGTGCAAGCTGCTTCCACCTGTTGGTAGTATCCGACAAGTTCTTTCTCTGCTCCGTTTGTTCTGCTTCAGCTCGTATTCTTTCGTAATTTCCATTAAATTCATTCTCTAGTCCCTCCTTGCTGATGTCCAGATGAAAAGTTTTGCATAAATTGCTGTCACGTACCTTCTTTCCTTCCTGATTCTGGAATGTGATATGCTTGGTATTATGGCGCGATATAAGACTTCTCCATTGGCAGCCTTCACTGCCTGTGCTGCATTATTCACTGCATTGCCAGCTTGAGCCAAACCCGGAACCAGATTATTAACATGTGCCAGAACCTTGCTATCAGTGATTTTTACCAGTCTACTTTCATCTTTAATCGCCTCTGCTGGGAGCATCTCCATCTGAATTACTAACTTATCTGCCTGATGGATTTCAGCAAGTGCTCCTTTATCTTTAACAAATGAGGCGTTAATATCGCCTGTGGTATCAGATGGTGTCCCATCTTTCTTCTTTAATTTTGTATACAGGATTATTCCAATCGCAATTACTGCAGCAACCATAATCCCTATTCCTATGTATTCCATGTATCTGTAAACCTCCTATCGTTTCTATAAATAGACTTTGTAAATTTCGCAAACAATAAGCATCTTAATACCAATCCATGCTCGCTCTCATTTCAGATTCATATTCTGCACACATTTCATTTTCGTAATCTGCAAGCTCATCTAGCATTGAATCGCAACTATCAAGAAAATTGATTATTGCTTTTAGGTATTTATACACATTACTAATATCCAACTTTTTATCGTCAAAACGATATTCCAAACTGTACGATGTTGGATAACGGAAATTATCACCACTCTTATCTAATGCATTTATTTCATCAAGTAACCCCTCAACAATATCAATAGTTGTTAGGTCTTCACTCGAATCATTTGCATATTTTACGATTACCGGTTTAACGTTCTTCCACAAATCCTTCTTTATAAGATGGCTTTTTCGTTTTGAATTAAATACTTTTAGCGGTACACCATTATCAACTCTACTATAGAACAACCGCTTCAAACATAATTCAATCGTATTTCTAAACATAAAGATTAGAGGATATAGCTTATCTTCATTGGTAATATCCTGATTCTGATAAATATAATCAATCACCTCAGAATACCCTGTAACTTTAACATAAAAACCTTCGTCTGAGATTCTTTGCCATAAATAACAATTCCTCTCTCAATACATTTTTTTATTAACGCAAAGCATTGTAGCAAATTATTAGCAACGTTCACATTATCTAAAAACTTGTCCCTGTATTTAGAAAGAAATTCATCTTCAAAAGGAAACCTGAACATATCAGATTTTTTATCAACCTCTTCTAGAGAATACAAATACTTAACTAACCATTCTTCCTCTTCATCAGTCAGATATTTTTCAAGTCCCGTGTCAGTATATTTATGAAATAACATAGAAACATCATGACAGCATTCTTCAAAAGCATCTTCAATATCTCTCTTTCGAGATAAAACTCTGCATAATAAAGCCTTCAATCCTAATTCAAGACTATGACGAACTAAGAATATACCTGTTAAAAACCACATATCTGATTTAACGTTATCATCTCCGCTACCAATCACTTCTTCAAATGTTTTGTATCCACACTCATAGAACTGATATGCTAAGGTCTTATAATCTTCAAAATAATTTCGATTCCACTTAATTGTCACAGAAGTTGTATCGTTATCGATTTTCTAAAAATTCATATCCGAGGATGGCCAAATCCACACTGAATCATTCATGCATTTTCCTCCTTTCTTAACATCTAATCCACTGCCTAAACCCTATGACTGTTTTTACAGTAGATATGTTTTCATATAAAAGAACCGAGCTTTTCGGGAAGGTTGCCCATACCCGAAAAAGCCCGGAAATACGCCACTTTCTGGCTCTTATTTATCTTTTCTTGACATTAATACTACCGACTCCACATGGCTGGTATGTCCAAACTGATCCACCACACTGACCTTCTCTACCTGATACCCTTTTTCTCCCAGTATCTTCACATCTCTGGCCAACGTTGCTGGATCGCAGCTGACATACACCACTCTTTTTGGTGCCATTGTCACAATGGTGTCTAACAGAGTTTCATCACATCCCTTTCGCGGCGGGTCTACCACGATCACATCCGCATAGACACCATGCTTCTCATATTCCCTTGGCAACACTTCCTCCGCCTTTCCGACGAAGAATTCCACATTGTCAAATCCATTGATTTTTGCATTTTGTCTGGCATCCTCAATGGCCTGTGGAATGATCTCCACTCCATATACTTTTTTCGCCTTCTGTGCCAGGAACAAAGAGATGGTTCCAATACCGCAATACAGGTCCCATACCGTTTCTTCTCCCTGTAGATTGGCATATTCCAATGCCTTTCCATATAAGACTTCCGTCTGTGCCGGATTGACCTGGTAGAAAGACAATGGGCTGATCTGATATTTGACATTTCCAATATAGTCCGTAATATAATCCTGTCCCCAGATGGAAATGATCTTATCTCCCAAGATCCGATTGGTCTTTTCTTTATTGATATTTAACGTAATACTTGTCATTCCTGAGATGGCTTTCAGATCATCTACCAGCTGCCCCAGATTGACAAGCTTCTTTTTTCCTCCATTGACGATCAGACACACCATAATCTCACCGGTCTGAAATCCAACTCTTGTTAAAATATGGCGCAGCACCCCTTTATGATTCTTCTCATCATAAGCAGTGATGTGATTTCTGTGACAGTATTCCATGACCATCTCCAAAATCTGCTGATTGATCTTAGCCTGGATACAGCAATGGGTGTTTTCTACAATAGAATGGGTCCGTCCAGCGTAAAATCCAGTGATCAGCTGTCCATTCCTGTCTGTACCCACAGGAAATTGGGCCTTATTCCGATAATAATATGGATCCTCCATGCCATAGACAGGCTCCATCTTCTCTTCGATATGTTCCAGACCTCCAATGCGTTCCAGGCAGTTTTTTACCTTATCAAACTTCCATTCCAGCTGCTTTTCATAGGATAGATGCTGAAGGCTGCATCCACCACATTGTCTGGCAACCGGGCATACAGGTTCTACTCTGTCCTTACCCGGCTCCAGGATTTTTTCAATACGGGCATAGCCATAATTCTTTTTAAGCTTTAGGATTTTTGCCTCGATCACATCTCCGATGACTGCATCCTTTATAAAAAGAGTGAAGCCGTCCACACGGCCGACTCCCTCTCCATTGGTTCCCATATCTTCAATTGTCAGTGTTACGATCTGATTTTTCACAAATTCCATAATGTACTCCAATTTATTTTGAGGTTGGACGAATATTGCTTTCAAATAAACGCTGATATCCCATCCATTCACTGTCTGTCGTATTTTCCTTTTTCAGAGCTTCCCTGAATGTCTGCAGCTTAGCATCTGTATTATCTGCCAGAGAAAGAGCCAGTGCTTCCATCAGTGCTGGTTTTTTTGGTGAACCATATTCTAATTCCCCATGATGAGCCAGAATACAGTGCTTTACTTCATTTCCAAGCTTTACTGGAAATCCTGGTATCGTCTGCATAATGCGGTCCAACTTTATAGTTCCCATAACGATATGACCTACCAACTGACCTTCGTCGGTATAATCGTTATATGGGAACGCGGATAGCTCCTCCACCTTTCCAATGTCATGGAACAGTGCACACATTACCAAAAGGTCCCGGTTTAGTTCGGTATACTGGGTGCAATAATATTCACACATTCTGGCAACAGATACCGTATGTTCTAACAGTCCTCCCATAAACCCATGATGAACGGATTTGGCAGCAGAATGCTGAACAAATTCCTTCACGAATGCTTTATCTTCTACGAAAACTACTTCTGCCAGTTTCTTTAGATATGGATTTTTCGTTCTTTGGATCATTTCCTGAAGCTCTTTATACAATTTCTTTACATCCTTATCGGTACATGGCATATAATCAGAAGGTGTATATTCTCCTTCCTCTGCCTTGCGGACTCTGCGGATATTCAGCTGATTCGCTCCCTGAAATACGGTAATCTGACCTTCTACACGAATATAATCCATGCTTTCAAAATGTCCAATGGCATTATTTAACTCCCAGATCTTAGCATCCAGAGTTCCCGTACGGTCCTGAAGCAAAAGCGCATAATAGCTCTTTCCCATCTTGGTTTTTAAGATCTGTTTTGATTTACAAAGGTACACGTCAGAGATCATGTCCCCTTCTCTCATTTCTGCAATAAGTCTCATATAATATTAAATCTCCTATTTCTACAATTCTATGATGTTGGGGTCAAAAGTCATGCTTTTTCATGCAAGCATGAACATCATGACCTTTTGGCCCTGGTATCATTCTATTCTTTTATGGTAACAGAAGCCTCGTACATGCGAAGCAACGTCTCCTCCGTCACCTTATATGGAGTGCTGGACAGACGCTTGGCATCGGAAGATAGCTCCTTCGCATAGCGTTCCACATCTGCTATGGATATGGTTACTTCTCCCAACACTTCCCTTAAAAATGCTGCCATCTCATCCATATCTGCAAATCCAAGTCTGGATGTAATCTTATTGATCAATTCTTCATCCTGGCTCTCCTTCATATAAGCTGCCAGGAATATTGCGACTGCCTTTCCATGAGAAATTCCCTGTTCATAGGTCAAATAGTAACTCATGCCATGCGGCAGTGATGTTCCCGTATGAGAAATGGTCATTCCTGCAATCGTGGACGCTTCCATCAAAAGCTCATACTCTTCTTGGGATGGCTGCTCCTTTCGCAATGCTTCCTTTGCCTGTCCCCACAGCTGCATGCCATATTCACTTAACATCTGATTATATGCATTGGATTTTACATTGATACGCCCTTCTACCAGATGAGCAAGCGCATCCACAGCCGTACTGATTAAAACACGTTTACTCGTATATGTCAAATACGTCGCATCCACAAATGCTACATCAGGGAAAATCCGATGACTGATGGACTTCTTTGTCTTCCATTTATGTACGGTCAAAATGGCATATGGAGTCGCCTCAGAACCAGTTCCTGCTGTGGTTGGAACTGCAGCTACCGGTACCCACGGAAGCTCTTCTGCTTTATAAAAAATCTCTCCGTCCTTATCCGGGTTCTTCATTAATAAGGCAATGGCTTTGGATGCATCCAATGGAGATCCTCCTCCTACACCGATGACCATATCACAGCCCTTTTCCAATGCGTAGGCAGCCGCCCGCTCACAGGTCTCTACCGATGGGTTTTCTTCAATCTCATCAAAAATATAATACTCCATAGACAGCTCCTTTAAGCTGTCTTCGACATCCTTCAGGGATCCATTGATCTTGGAGGAATGTCTGCCGGTTACAATCAACGGACAGCTTCCCAGCTTCTGAAGCTGTTCTTTATTCTTTCTCACACTGCCTTTTTCCGCAAAAATTCTGGTTGGCATATAAAAATTCATATTCGAACTCCTTCTTTCTTTTATCATCAATTACTGTGCACCATCAATCCAAAAATACCATTGGTATCTCTCTATTATGACACAACCCCATGGGAAAATCTAGTGATTTGAAGGAATCAAAAAAACCATTCTCTTTCCAAAGAAATACAAGTGTTTATGCCAATTTACAAACAATATCGAATATGCTACAATCAATCTCATGAACGGAAATTTAAGGTGTCTCATCTCACGATTCATCTTGTGATTCCTTTGAAAGGACGAAAAATATGAACGAAAAAGCACTAAGAATTTTAGAATATCATAAAATCATCGAACAGCTAATGTCACACGCTTCCTCTGAAATGGGAAAAGAATTGTGTAAGAAGCTACTTCCATCTACCAACCTGATGGAGATTGAAACTGCACAGGAACAGACCAAGGACGCTCTTGCCAGAGTATACCAATATGGAAGTCTTTCCTTTGCCGGTCTGATCAATATCACCCCTTCTCTCATGCGCCTGGATGTACAGGCATCCTTAAGTGCAAGAGAACTGTTAGATATTGCAAGAATTTTGGAAATTACCAATAACGCCAAGCAATACAGCAGCCGCGATTACGAAGCAGACGGCTATGATTCTCTAGATGGCATGTTCAACGAACTGGTTGCCATGACTCCATTGCTTCTGGATATCCGCCGCTGTATTCTTGCGGAGGATGAGATCAGCGATGATGCTTCTTCTGCCTTAAAACAGATTCGAAGAAATATCAAGCAGACCAATCAAAAGGTCCACAGCCAGCTGGCATCCATCGTCAACTCCTCATCCAACAAAAGCATGCTGCAGGACAGCCTGATCACCATGCGTAATGGTCGCTACTGTATTCCAGTCAAAGCGGAATACCGCAGCAGCTTCCCTGGTATGATCCACGATCAGTCTTCTACCGGAAGCACCCTGTTCATCGAACCAATGTCCGTAGTACAGCTCAACAACACATTAAAAGAACTGGAGATTCAGGAACAGGCAGAAATCGAACGGGTCCTGGCTGCCTTAAGTGAACAGGTATCCTTTGAATCAGAAAATCTACAGTATAATGTTGAAATTCTCGCCAAGCTGGATTTTATCTTTGCAAAGGCAAAATATGCCAAATCCTATGATGGAAGCGAACCAAAATTTAACACAGAGGGGATCATTGAAATCAAACAAGGAAGACACCCTCTATTAGATAAGAAGAAAGTCGTTCCAATCAATTTAACTTTAGGAGAAGACTTTCATATGCTCATCGTCACCGGTCCAAATACTGGCGGTAAGACCGTATCTTTAAAAACAGTGGGCTTATTCTCCCTGATGGGACAGGCAGGCCTTCATATTCCTGCATTTCAGGGTTCCCGCCTGACAGTATTTGACCAGATTTTTGCCGACATCGGAGATGAGCAGAGTATTGAACAGAACTTAAGTACCTTTTCCTCTCATATGACCAACATCGTATCCATCTTAGACCAGGCAACAGAGCATTCCCTGGTCCTGTTGGATGAGCTTTGCGGTGGAACGGACCCAATTGAAGGTGCCGCTCTGGCAATTTCCATCCTCACCAATCTGCTTGGAAGAGGTATCTGTACCATGGCAACGACCCATTACAGCGAGCTTAAGATGTTCGCCCTTTCCACTCCTGGAATTGAGAATGCCTGCTGCGAATTCGATGTAGAAACCTTAAGTCCAACCTATCGTCTTCTGGTAGGGATTCCTGGAAAGAGTAATGCCTTTGCTATTTCAAAGAAGTTAGGACTGAATCCAATGATTATTGAACAAGCCAATGCCCAGATTGATGATTCTGTTCAGGATTTTGAATCTCTGCTGGCCGATTTGGAGAAAAGCCGAAAAATCATCGAAGAAGAACAGGAAGAAATCTATCATTATAAGAAGGAAATCGAAGCCCTGAAGAAAAGCCTGGAGAAAAAGCAGGATGATATTAAGGAAAAACGTGCCAAGCTGTTACAGGATGCCAGAGAAGAAGCTCATAATATTTTATCAGAAGCCAAGGAAGTGGCCGATGAAGCCATTAAGAAATACAACAGCTGGGGAAAACATCCAGAACAAAAGAATACAAAACGAATGGAAGCCAAACGAAGTGATCTTCGCGGCCGTATGAATAAACTGGAAAAGGATCTGGCATACAAGGGCAAAAAATCGAAGGGAAAACATAGCAAAGAAGATTTTCACATTGGAGATTCCGTCTTCGTATCCAGCTTAAACTTAAATGGGGAAGTTGTAACCCTGCCAAATGCCAAAGGTGACCTGTATGTTCAGATGGGAATGATGCGCTCCCTTGTCAATATTAAGGACTTAGAAATCGTAAAAAGCGCACAAGAAATTCTGAAAGAAGAACAGCGTGCCAATACACGCTCTAAGAATAAAGGCCGTACCAGCATGAACAAAGCTGCAACCATCTCTCCAGAGATCAATCTCTTGGGAATGACCGTAGATGAAGCAACTGCCCAGCTGGACAAATATTTAGATGATGCTTACCTTGCCAACCTTCCTCAGGTGCGCGTGATACATGGAAAAGGCACTGGTGCCTTACGAAAGGGAATTCATCAGTATTTAAGAAAAGTAAAATACGTGAAAGAGTTCCACCTGGCAGAATTTGGAGAAGGAGACATGGGGGTAACCATTGTAAGTTTTAAGTAGAAATCAGGGGGATAACATAATGGATGTATTTGAAATCTTGGAAACATTACAGGAACGTGCTATGCACGATTCCCAGCTAAAGGATATGTTGTTAGAAACCAAAAAGGATCCTGATCCTGTCTTTGCCTTTTGCAGAAAATGCCGGGAGCTGGGATATGAACTATATCCAATGGAACTGGTAACTGCAGGAGAAGAATTTTACGCTGCCATGAAGCGAAGTACCAATGGCGGCGGGGAAAATTCCCCGATGCTAGAAGGTGAAGACGATCTATATGAAATGTTTTTCGTGGCACTGGAGCAGAAAGATTAATATCATCTGCTTATAAGATCTTGATTTAAGCTGTCATTTACACTCAATTTAATCATATAATATACTTACCAAGGTATCGGTAGGGCGTATGTTTTGGCCACCTCTAATTATAGAAAGGAGCCAATGCCATGTATGTTACATATGATAATTTATTTACATTTGTAATTATGCTATGTGCAGTAATTACGCTAGTTTTAAACCACAAAAAATAGCGCCCTCACCCTGGAAAAGTAGAGACGCTATTTCTATTTACGAAATTGTAACTTGAAAACCGGGTGGCCATCCGTACCATGGTTACCGATTCCTTGTTAAGTATATTATATGTAATGCCACAAAAGCTGTCAATAAAAAATAAAACCCTTATTAGTACCACAATAGTATCACCAACAAAGAAAAAGTCCCCAGAAACGGCTACCCAAGCCAATCCTAGGGACTTTTTCAAATATAAAACACTAATAAGAAAAAACGGGCATACCCTAAAAGTGAATGTCTTAAAATGCACACACTATTTGGATACGATAGCATCTGTGACTTAGCGTGCTGTTAAAAGCTAGAATGTGTGTGTTAGATTCCTGCCTAATCACATGCTATAGAGATATTTTATAATATGCGGCATCTTTTGTCAATTATAAATATAATTAATATTTCCACCACAATCTATATTGTATTATCTATAAATTGTTACCATTCGTAATGATGCAGCTGTCCTTCCATCTGAAAATGGTCAAAATTCAGCTGACGCAGTGCCTCATAAGTAACAATGGCTACAGAATTGGACAGGTTTAAAGATCGGATGTGATCCAGCATCGGTATGCGGATACAATTCTCTTTATTCTCCAGCAAGATTTCCTCTGGAATTCCTGCACTTTCCTTTCCAAACATAATGTAGCAGCCATCCTCATATTGCACATCGGTATACGTCTGTTTGGACTTAGTGGTAGCCATATAAATCTTAGCTCCTGGGTTCTTTGCCAGAAAATCCTCATAATTGATATAAGTTCTCACATCCAGCTTATCCCAGTAATCCAGTCCGGCACGTTTTACCGTCTTGTCATTGATCTTAAACCCAAGGGGTTCGATTAGATGAAGGACAGAACCTGTTGCTACGCAGGTTCTGCCGATATTGCCCGTATTCGCCGGCATTTCCGGTTCATGTAATACTATATTTAACATCTTACTTCTTCTCTCTCAATCTTGTAATAAAGCGTTCTATTCTTGACAATGCTTCTTTTAACTCGTTAATAGAATATGCATAAGAAATACGTATGAATCCCTCTCCGCATTCGCCAAATGCACTTCCCGGCACGACTGCAAGCTCCTCTTCCTCCAAAAGCTTTGTCGCAAATTCTTCAGAAGTCAGTCCAAATTCCTTAATGGATGGAAACATATAGAATGCCCCTTTCGCCTCAAAGCATTCAAGTCCCATCCGTTCAAACGCCTTGATCAGATATCTGCGGCGCTGATTATAGGATTCCTTCATCTCCTCGACCTCCTTATCGCAGTCCGTCATTGCCTGAATTGCTGCATACTGACTGGTGGTCGGTGCTGCCATTATGGCAAACTGATGAATCTTGGTCATCTGTTCCATAACTTCTTCTGGCCCCAAAGCGTATCCCAATCTCCATCCAGTCATGGCAAACGCTTTCGAAAATCCATTGATCACAATGCTCCTCTCTTTCATACCTGGAAAGGAAGCAATGCTTGTATGATCACATCCATATGTAAGTTCAGAATAAATCTCATCACTTAACACGACCAGATCCTTTTCCTTAATGAAGTCTGCAATCGGCTCCAATTCTTCCTTTGTCATAATCGCTCCAGTCGGATTATTGGGATATGCCATAATAATAGCTTTCGTCTTATCTGTAACAGCCATTTCCAGCTCTTCTACGGTCAGTTTAAACCCGTTTTCCACACTCAGATTCAAATATACTGGTGTTCCTCCCGCTAAAATCACACAAGGTGCATAGGATACAAAACAAGGCTGTACAACGATGACCTCATCACCTGGATTTAAGATGGCACGAAAAGCGATATCAATGGCTTCACTTCCACCAATGGTGACCAGACATTCTTTTTCATTATAGTCCAGATTATATTTTCTTCTGGAATAATCACAAATGGCCTGCCGAAGCTCTACCAGGCCAGAATTGGATGTATAGAAGGTCCGTCCACGCTCCAGCGAATAAATTCCTTCTTCCCGAATCTTCCATGGTGTATCAAAATCCGGTTCTCCCACACCAAGAGAAATTGCTTCCGGCATCTCACTAACGATGTCAAAAAACTTTCGGATTCCAGACGGTGCGATGTTTACGATCTTGTCTGATAATAGGTTTTTCATTATGGAGTCACCGCCATTCTTTCATCTACAGGCTCTGCCAGAATGGTTCCGTGATCTTTATATTTCTTTAACACAAAATGAGTCGTTGTTCCAATAACAGAATCGATGACTGCCAAACGATTAGAAGTAAAGTGCGAAATCTCTTTTAAGGTCTTTTCTTCCAAAATAACCATCAGGTCATAGGTTCCTGACATCAGGTATACTGTCTTAACCTCTGGATAGTTATAAATTCTTTCTGCAATCTTATCAAAGCCCCGTCCACGCTGAGGAGTAATTCTTACTTCAATCATGGCCGTTACTCTTTCTTCCTCTTCTTTGTCCCAGTTGATCAACGTATGATATCCACAGATAATATGCTCATCTTCCATTTCCTTTACTGTCTTCTTGACAGTTTCCAGATCTGTATCCAGCATATCTGCTACATCCTGAAAATCAATACGACTGTTTTTTTCCATAAGTTTCAAAATCGCTGTTCTCATCTTTCAATTCTCCTATCATATACCATTCAATATTTTAAACCGTTCATCTGACTTCGGTGGCTCCAAAAATCCTTCTTCCCCTTCCCGGATAATGATCCTGCTCTGATCCTTTGTGGTTTTACCTATGATCGCTGCAGGAATCCCAGCTTCACAAAGTGCCTGTACCAAATCTCTCCCTCGCGGTGTCACGATAAGCATACAGCCACTGGATGTCAATTTATAAGGATTCAGATCAAAGAATTCACAAACTTCTACTGTTTCCTGTTTCATGGGAATGGCATCAAGATTGACCTTCAGACCCACCTGGGAGGCGGCGGCAAGTTCCCAGAGCCCACCATAGACCCCGCCTTCTCTTATATCATGCATGGCACTTGTATCATACTCTCCTGCAATCTCTGCCTCCTTCATCACAGAAATATGACACAGAAGATCCTGTGCATTTTGAACAAAATCCTTGCTATATCGTGTCCGAAGCTCCTCGGCCCGTTCTCTGGCAATCAGCCCGGTCCCTTCCATAGCAGCGTATTTTGTCATTATGATATCCTCATTTGGTCTGGCTCCTCCTGCCCGAATGATCTGTCCTTTTTCCCCTCTCCCAATTCCTGTTGCCGAAACAACAATACGATTTACTGCATCCGTGGTCTCTGTATGCCCACCTAGGACGGAAATCCCAAGCCGATCGCATTCTCTTTGTATCTCATGCATCAACCGTTTCAAATCCTTTTCCCTGGTATCTGCCGGCATCAGAATCGTTACCATAATGCCAACTGGAGCTGCACCGCTGGCAGCCAGATTATTCACCGCAGCATGAACCGCTCGAACACCTGCCTGACCAGAGACATCCGTGGCCGGTTCAGAAGAGAACATGATGATTTCGTCATTGAACTCGACAACAGCGCAGTCTTCTCCAACTGCAGGTCCCTCCAGAACCTGTTCGTTACCCTTTTTCAATTGTTTTAATACGGAACGCTTTAATACAGATTCCGGTATCTTTCCAAGTTTCATCTTCTTTTGCTCCTCTAAAAGCATCTTCTATTCTTCGGTATCATTATCATTTTTATTGCTCTGTGTCGCCGTAGTTGCAGCAGTCGTGGCCTCTGTCGTCTTCTGTTCTGTTGTACCCTGCTGCTCATTCTTATCCTTCTCTTCTGTTGTCTTCTTCTCCTCTTCCTTCTTCTTCGTTCCTACCCGAACTCTCTGCGGAGAAGAATTATAATGACTGCTATTTACTTTAATACGTTCCTTTTCCTTTCCATCGATGTAGATTACCTTCCACAGCTCTGCAGTATAGCCAGTATGTGCAGACTGCGTTACGATTCTCTTGCCTTCCGCCAAAGTAGGATCCTTGGTCTCGATGTCCTTTCCAGGAGAGGATACGGAAATCGTCTTAGATTCAAATTCAATGGTACGATTCTTCGCCCTTGTCTCTTTTCCATAAATCGTAAAGCGAATCATACCTCCACTTGTCTCACCTTCAATATAAATTGGTGTCTTCGTATTATTCTTAAACTTAAAGTCCTTATGAGTTCCTGCAATTGCAGCATCTGCAGATAATGGAACATAATTTACCACCATCGAATGGTTGGAACGCTCTGTTACCTTAAGCTCTGAACGCAAAACAGCATTGTATAAGGTGGTAGACACCTGACAAATTCCGCCACCATATGTCTGTACTACTTCACCGCCGCTATAGGATCCAGCCTTATAATATCCATTCTCTGCGTCAAATGGAGATACTTTCTTATATACAGAAAGTGTTTCTCCTGGATACAGCATAGTTCCATTGATCTTAGAGCATCCATTCTCCACATTACGGCATCTGGAATAACCGGAGGATCCATAGGAAGTCGCATACGTTCCAAGTACATCTGTCACATCTTTTAAATCTTCAGCCTTATACTTTGGTTCTTCCTTCTTTACAGATATTTTAATCGCAAAATTATCCTTATCCCATTGATCAGCAATGGCATTTTGCATCGTACTAACAGATTTATCATAAACAATCGTCTTTCCTTCGACTTCATCGATAATTTTGAACTTTCCATTCTTGCGTGTCAAAGATGCATTCTGCGTCTTTACGATCAATGCTTTCTCATTGTTCTTTAAAATCTTTTCTGCCTGCGCCTCTGTAATAGACGCCTGTAATTTCACTACATGAGCTTCTTTCTTAAGCTTGCGCACAGCAAAGTATCTGGATACGATATTACCCTCACGTCCAACTCCATACGCTTCCTTCACTGCTTTCTCTTCCCGAAAGTCAATTCCCATATCCTTTACAGCGATGGTCTTTGTCTTCTGATCTGCTTTCAGTTCAATCTTCTTCTCCTCTACTGTGTCCAGATAATCTTCTAAGGCATCCTCTGCCTCTTCCTTTGACATACCACCTACATTAACACTATCCACAAATACATTGCTTAAAATCCTGCCATTCTTTGTAGCAGAATTTACAGACGTGGACATAAATACAAGTATTGCTGCAATCACTACTACAATCGCCGCAATACCAATCCCTATCTTTTTACGCTGATTCATTCGATTCTCTTCTCCCTTTCCATAATTCTAAGCTCTCAAAATTCCTCCTTGGCACTTTATATACCTAACGCAGAGAGACATCCCTCCGAAATATTATAGAGCTAAAAATGCAGAAGATAATGATCCAAGGATCATTACTACAACTAATAAAAGTGCCACTGCTGTTATAAATTTCTGTTTTTTTCTTGGAGCCATGTTATTTCATCCTTCCATATTTTAAAATAATCTGGTCAATTTGCTTGGATGCATCGCTTTTCGTCATAGACTCAAAAGCAATGGTACCCTTTATTTTATGATATTTTAGCAAATCATTCAAGTATCGCTTTTGCTTTTCTGTAGCAGGAGAGGTCTTTTTAGGCTTAAATTGCAGCTGTTTTGGTAAAAACACTTCTTTTTCGTCAGGAAACTGCAGCTTCATTTTCTCATATATGACAGCCGTCGCCAGTGCATCATGATAAGCTCTGTGCGCCGCCTGGTTGGTATAGTGATAGAAATCACACAGGCTTCCCAGACTTTTGCTCTTTACCTGCTGCTTTAGCAGCTTTTTGGCGATCATATAGGTATCCGCACCATTCTTTTCAAAAGGAAGACCTAATCGGTTCATACCTGTCTTCATAAATCGGTAATCAAACATCACATTATGTCCCAACAGTGGATATCCATCACAAAAATCCAGAAATTCTTTCAGAACCTCTTCCTTTTCTCTCCCACGGTCCACCAGCTCCTGTTCAATGCCAGTCAGCTGAATAATCTGATACGTCAAAGGGCGATGTGGATTGATGATCTGATTATACTTTCCCACAATCTTGCAATTTCGAATCTTCACTGCACCTACTTCTATCATTTCATCGTTTTCCTCGGATAACCCGGTGGTCTCCAGGTCAAACGCCACATATTCATACATAGATTACACCTCACAGGAAGGACAGACGGTCCTTAAAGTACATTCCCCACATTTTGGCCTGCGGGCAATACAAACATTTCTCCCATGTGTAATGATCTGAATATTATACAAGATCCACTGCTCCTTCGGAAGCTTTTCCATCAAGTCATATTCAATCTTTACCGGATCCTCTTCCTTTGTAAGCCCCAGCTTTCTGGAAATCCGTTTCACATGGGTATCCACCACAATACTCGGCTCATGATAGATATTTCCTCGAATCACATTGGCCGTCTTTCTTCCAACTCCTGCTAACGAAGTCAGATCCTTTAATTCTCTTGGCACCTCTCCACCATATTCCTCCAGCAGCTTTTTCGTACAGGCGATAATATTCTTCGCCTTATTTTTATAGAACCCAGTGGAATAAATATCCCGTTCCAACTCTTTCACATCCGCGTTGGCAAACGCCTCAATGCTTGGATATTTGACAAACAGTTTTTTCGTCACCTGATTGACCCGCTCATCCGTACACTGAGCACTTAACATAGTTGCGATCAACAGCTGCCACGCATTTTCATGATTTAAATAACATTTATATTCGGTTGTATATGTTTCATTCAGTATCTTACAGATTTCCAATACTCTTTCCTGATCCATCTTCGATTCCTTTCACTTCTCTTACCGTTGCGTCATAGGTCAATGGGTTCCTGGTGTGATAATCAAACAATGCCCACCAGTCCTTTTTTTCATAAGTATCTACATCAATAAAAAATCTCTCTACATGGGAATTTCCCGCTGCCAGCTTAGAGTCATATGGCTGCATCTGTGGAAAATACTTCTCTACGCCTTCCATCCGATAGAATCTGGTCGCCGCCTTCTTCTCCAACACCTGTGTATTTCCCCATTGTGGCCTCTTCTTGATATTCTCCCGCAAATACAGGTCATACATGAGAAGCTGATCCAAAACTCCCTCTTCCACCTCTGGATAGGCAAAAAGGGCAAACTCCCTTAACAGTTCATAATAAGATAATCTGGAATGCTTTACCCCAATCCGATTTCTCTGATAATAAAAGGTTGCCAGTTCCCGAAAGAACGCATATGGCCCTTTGGCAAACGTAAGCAGATATGGCAGAGTTTTGGTATACTGGGCACTATTATAGTAGAGCTCCACCATCTCCTCCACTTCCTTCAGCTTCAAAATTTCATCATAAGAAAGCCACTTGGTCTTCAACACCTCATAGGGAGCCCGGCTTCTATAGGCAATCTCATAATCCTTTGATTTCTCATGCATATAAGAGCCCTTTAAGACCTTTAAAAACCCCAACTGCAGCTGATCCGGCTGCATAGAAAACACTTCATCAAAGGACTTTTTAAATGTCTCATAGTCTTCCAGGGGTAGTCCTGCGATCAAATCCAGATGTTGATGAATGTTCCCCAGTGCTTTTACCCTTGCTACCAGCTTCCTTAACGCCTCCAGATCCATCGTACGGCGAATTTCTCCAATGGTAGGCTGATAGGTGGATTGCACTCCAATCTCCAATTGGATCAGCCCAGGGCGCATCCGTTCAAATAGCTGAATGTCCTCATCCTTCAACAGATCTGCCGACACCTCAAAATGAAAATTGGTAATCCCATTGTCGTGCTTTGTAATATATTCCCAAATCTCCATGGCATGCTTATGATTACAGTTAAAGGTACGATCGACAAACTTGACCTGCTTCACATCATGATCCAGAAAATGTTTCAGTTCCTTCTGCACCAGGGAAAAGCTTCGAAAACGCACCCTCTTATCAATGGATGATAAGCAATAGCTGCAGGAGAACGGGCATCCCCTGCTGGTTTCATAATAGATGATCTTATTCTTAAATTGATCCAAATCTTCATATACAAATGGAATCTTGTCCATATCCATCTGAGGACGCATAGCGTTGCAATGAATTTCCTCACCTTGTCGATATGCAATTCCATCGACGGCAGACAGTTCCATTCCCGTTCCCCAGCTTTCGGTCAGCTGACGGAAGGTTTCTTCGCCTTCTCCCATCATGACCAGAGTAACTTCCGGATGCTCCCTTAACACCTTTCCGGCATCATAGGAAACCTCCGGTCCTCCCAGCCAAATAGAGATATGAGGCGCCACCTTATGAAGCTCCCTCACAAGCTCATAAACCTGCTCAATGTTCCATATATAACAGGAAAATGCTACAATATCTGCTTTTTCCCTATAAATCTCTTTTAAAATCTCCTCTGTTCGGTTATTGATGGTATATTCCGCCAGCTTAAGCTCCATAGAAGCCCCTTTGGCATACGCCATCAGGCTGTATACCGCCAGATTCGAATGAATGTATTTTGCATTTAATGCACACAACAGGAGTTTCATATCCTAATTTCCCTTCCTATCCTTCCAGATATTTCTCTCTTAAGATCTTAAAGTCTTCCTTTAACAATCCAAGTCCCTCTCTCAGGAAGCCATCTACCGTTCCATAATCCTCAGCAATGGCATCCAATACGCTCTGTAAATATTCCGGTGATACCGTTAGCATGTACTTGATCTTTTCTTCCACCATCCGATCAGATACCAATCTGGATACTGTGCCTAACAGCATGGTCACCTCATCATAAATACAATGATTCGTATACAGATAATCTCTCTTAATTTCTTCCATATCCACTCCCAAGGCAGATAAGAGGAGCATGGTTCCTACTCCCACACGGTCTTTCCCCTCGCTGCAGTGCCATAAAACGGCTCCTTCTTCCTGCTCTAGCAAATGATGAAAGAATTTCCTGTAACCATTGACACAATGCTCATTTCGCACCAGCTGAGGATACACAGAGATCATAAAGCCCTTGGCATCATCCGGAAGTCCGGCAGCCCGGTCAACCGCCTCCTGCAGAGGATTACCAGAAGGCTGTTTTTTTCCCTCTCCTTCTTCTTCAAATCGTTCCAAAATCGGGTTCTTATAATAGCTGACCCCTTTCATATGCGGATCCGGTTTCGCCTCCATCTCACCCAAAGTACGAAAATCGATAATGGTCCTTAAATCATGCTGCATCGTAAGACATTCTAAATCTTTACTGGTGGCATTCCATAAAGCACCACTTCGGATCAGCTTTCTTTCCTTAATCCTTTTTCCATCCTTTGTCACCATTCCTCCCAAATCTCTTGTATTTTGACATCCCTGTAACTGTATCTTTTGTTTCCTCATATACCTTCTCCTATTGGCGTAAAACCGCCATTCCTATAGAAAAAGGGCATCCTGCCGGATACCCCTTTTTCTGTTACCAAAACTTCTTGTAATATTATAATATTCTATTTCTCTATCGTCAACTGGGAATGTTTGATTTCCTCTCCTTCTTTCCACTCAATATCCAATTCATATTTTCTCCATCCATCTGACCATATTAAAAAACCTGAAAACAAGTTCTATAAACTGCTTTCAGGATATTGTGTAATAAAAAAGAACTTTCCTATTCCATAAAAAAAAGCGCGAGACGGGACTCGAACCCGCGACCCCGACCTTGGCAAGGTCGTGCTCCACCAACTGAGCCACTCGCGCATAGAATGCCCAGAGCCGGAATCGAACCAGCGACACGAGGATTTTCAGTCCTCTGCTCTACCGACTGAGCTATCTGGGCATATGAAATTGTGATTGCTAAAATTAGCAAAGCGGGTGATGGGAATCGAACCCACGTATCTAGCTTGGAAGGCTAGTGTTCTACCATTGAACTACACCCGCACGGATTTGTCATCGGACAAATGCCGGCGACCGGAATCGAACCGGTACGGGAGTATAAGTCCCGCAGGATTTTAAGTCCTGTGCGTCTGCCAGTTCCGCCACGCCGGCATATCCTAAAAGGATAGTGGATGGAGAAGGATTCGAACCTTCGAAGGCGTTGCCAACAGATTTACAGTCTGCCCCCTTTGGCCACTCGGGAATCCATCCAAGAACCATCTGACAGTTGTTAATTATACTAGAACCCCAAACAAAATGCAAGTACTTTTTTTATTTTTTTTAATTTTTTTCTTCACACCGCCAAATAGAGCCATTTCTTGATTCAACTTTTAGTTGAAAAAGCCCAATTTTTCTATAACTCCCTATTATCTGCAATCGGAAATGGTCGTTCTTGCAAGTAATAACCCTCCTGCGACCAAACGTTAAACATACCCCCTACATTCTTCTCATCCCAGACTCTCATCCGACATCATACGAAAACAGGGCTACCACCATCCACTCTGGCAATATCCCTGCTCTCATCTAGTTATCTATGTTCTTTTTCAATTTATCTCCATGAAGGATTGTGCCGGAATGCTTCGGCATCGTAATCGTAATCGCTCCCTTTTCTACCGGATAATTCACGATATCCTCTGTATGTCCCTCTTCTACCGTCAGCATGATCTGCTGCATCCGATAATCATCGGTCACTCCTATCTGCCATACGGGAATCGTAAGCTTCTTGGCTTCATCGTTATTATTGATAATAACAATCGCATAATCATCATCGGTAAATCTTCCATAACTGAAGATATTCTTCTCTCCATACAAGAACTTTAAGGAGCCTTCCATAAAGGCTGGATATTTCTTATGAATCTTAATCATACTCTTATGGAATAAGATCAGATCCACATCCTCTTTTCCCCACGGATAAGTTCTTCGGTTATCCGGATCTGTCCATCCGGTCACACCGGCTTCATCTCCATAATAAAGGGTTGGTGCTCCTGGCCATGTCATCTGCATCAGAACAGCTTCCCGGAACACTCCCTTGGATACACCCTTATCGGCCATTTCAGGACCTACAGACTGAGTTCTTCCAACCTTTTTATTCGTTCTGGTCAGGAAACGGGAATGGTCGTGATTGGACAGCTCATTCATAGCCACCTGAAGGGATGGATAGTGGAATCTTGACATATGATGCTTCATAGCATCGGAAAACGTCTTATAGTTTCCATCCAGATCCTCCCGATATTCATCACTGTGCTTTTCCATTCCGGTCAGGAACCACGTAATCGGCTCCATAAAGGCATCGTAGTTCATTACCGTATCCCATTCATCTCCCTGCAGCCAAGGAGCCACATCGCCATAATGCTCTGCCAGGATCAGTGCATCCGGATTGACAGATTTCACCGCTTTTCGGAAGTCCTTCCAGAACTGATGGTTAAACTCGTGGGAATATCCAAGATCTGCAGCCACATCCAGGCGCCATCCATCTACGTTATATGGAGGAGAAATCCATTTTTTCGCAATCTTAAGAATATATTGATACAATTTATCCGAACCTTCATAATTAAGTTTCGGAAGGGTATCATGCCCCCACCAGCCGTCATAAGATGAATTATACGGCCAAAACCTTCCTTCTTCATCATAGAACTTAAAGAAAGTATGATATGGGCTTTCTTTGGATACATACGCCCCTTCCTCATAGCCCTTTACTCCCTCGTAGATCCGTTCACGGTCCATCCATTTGTTAAAAGAACCACAATGGTTAAACACACCGTCTAAAATCACGCGCATGCCCCTCTTATGGATTTCTTCCACCAGCTTGGCAAACAGCTGATTACTGGCCTCCAGATTTCGCTTATCTGTGACACGGGATACATAGCGGCTGGCCTTTTTATTATCCTTAGCGCCATCTGCCACCAGATCACCCTCGTCCACTACAATTTTACCAAAATGAGGATCTATATAATCATAATCTTGAATATCATATTTATGGTTGGATGGAGATACAAAGATTGGATTCAGATAAATCACATCTACACCCAGTTCTTTTAAATAATCCAGCTTCTCCATTACTCCCTGAAGATCTCCGCCGTAAAATTCCCGGACACCCATGGCTGCTGGATATTTCTCCCAGTTATCGATTTTTTTCGTTGTCTCATTGATGTATATATATTCATTCTCCAGTACATCGTTTTTCTGATCACCATTATAAAAACGATCCACAAAAATCTGATACATAACCGCAGATTTCGCCCATTTTGGTGTTGAGAAATTCTTGACAATGGAAAATTGATATTCATCCTTGACTTCTTTTACCGTTCCCATACGATCATAGTATAAACAACTGTCATTAACATGAATCTCAAAATAATAATCCAGGCGCTCTTCACTTGCCGGAATGACGATTTCATAATAATCGAAATACGTGTCCGTCTTTCCCCGGGTCATAAGCTGCTTTTCTCCATTGACTATAATATATACTTCATCCACATTATATTTCATCGTTCGAAATCGAATGGTCACATCATCATACTGCGTTGGTTCTTCCGGTTCCTGATAAAATCTGGTATTGTCAGAAAAAAAAGCTTCCGTACGAACCAATGGTTTTCTATAAAATATATACGCGTGAAGTTTTTCTGCCATTGAAACTTTTTTCATATTCCAAACTTCCTTTTTCAATTAATATGTAATATTTTAATATAACTTTCTTGTATACACAACCTGAAACAACGAATTTTTCCCATATTTAAGCCATTTCTATACTATAGTATATGCTGATTTTCTCTGCTGGAAATCTAATACTCAACTGGGATGTACTGGTTCCTTCTCTTTCACGTAAAAAGGACAGCTGTTAAGCTGTCCTTTTTGGAGAAGGTATTTTGTTACTTATTGGGTGTAGCAAAAAACTATATAATGTATTGGGGGGGGTTACAAGTATTATTATACATATAGACCTTAAAAAGTGTGCATAAACATTAACTTTTTTAAAAAAATTTTTTGTGCAAATCGTTAATGGAACTTTTTCCCATCTACATTTTTTACTACATTTTCATTTTTTCAAAGATAAAATTATACATTTTTAATCAAACAACGCTTCAAATTCTTCCTGATTGATTCTTTCTTTTTCTAATAAAAGTTCTGCACATTTATGAAGCTTGTCCATATTTTCCACAATTAAATCTTTTGCTTTTTTATAGCAATCGTCCACAATGTTCTGAACTTCTCTATCGATCAGGGATGTCACTTCTTCGCCATATAATTTTTCATGTCCGATATTCTTTCCTAAGAATACTTCTTCCTGATCATCAGAACCATAATGGAGCAGCCCCAGCTTCTCAGACATACCATATTGAGTCACCATTCTTCTAGCTGTATCGGTCACATGTTTAATATCCTGAGATGCACCGGTTGTAATATCATCAAAAATCAACTCTTCTGCAATACGCCCCCCAAGGGAAACCATAATATCCTGCAGGAGTTTTCCCTTTGTCATAAAGATGTTATCATTTTCCGGCAGAGGCATGGTATAACCAGCAGCTCCTACTCCCGTAGGAATAATAGATACCGTATAAACCGGTCCTACATCGGGAAGCAAATGAAATAACAGCGCGTGACCAGATTCATGATATGCTGTAATTCTTCGCTCACTTTCCGGCACCAGACGACTCTTCTTCTCTGTTCCGATTCCAACTTTAATAAATGCTACATCAATATCCTGCTTGCGGATAAATCTTCTTTCTTCCCGCGCTGCATTGATCGCAGCTTCATTCATCAGATTCTCAAGGTCTGCACCGACAAATCCGGCAGTAGTTCTTGCAATTTCATGCAAATCTACATCGTCACCCAATGGTTTTTTGCGTACATGCACCTTTAAGATCTCCTCACGCCCTTTCACATCTGGACGTCCTACAGCCACTTTACGGTCAAAACGTCCCGGACGCATGATGGCAGGGTCCAGGATATCCGCACGGTTGGTTGCCGCAAGCACAATAATTCCCTGATTGACACCAAATCCATCCATCTCTACGAGTAACTGGTTCAGAGTCTGCTCTCTTTCATCATGTCCGCCTCCAAGACCACTTCCACGTCTTCTTCCGACCGCATCGATCTCATCAATAAATACGATACACGGAGCATTCTTCTTCGCTTCCTCGAATAAATCTCTAACACGAGAAGCACCCACTCCTACGAACATCTCTACAAAGTCAGATCCAGATATGCTGAAGAAAGGAACTCCTGCTTCTCCTGCTACTGCTTTGGCAATTAAAGTTTTACCGGTTCCTGGAGGTCCAACAAGTAAAACCCCCTTTGGAATTCTGGCTCCTACATCAATATACTTGCCAGGCGCCTTTAAAAAGTCTACTACCTCCTGCAGACTCTCTTTTTCTTCATCCAGACCTGCAACATCCGCAAAAGTTACCTTTATGCTATCTTCCTTTGCTAATTTTGCACGACTCTTTCCAAAGTCGGCCATCTTGCTGTTTCCTCCATTCTGACGCATGATCACGACCATCATAAAGATCAGCATTCCCATCAACAGAAGATTCGGAACCAGATTCACGATCCAGTCCATGGAATGATCAATGCCTTTCAGACTGTATTTTACATCCGGCTCTACAGCCTTTAATTCCTCCTGAAAATCATTCACATCGCTGACCGCGAATTCTTTCTGAGAATCTCCAATCTTTACCAATATATTTCCTGTCGGCACTTCCTGATTCTGTTCAATTACGATCTCACTCACTTTATCATTCTGAAGGTCTTTGTAAAACTGAGCCTCCGTATATCCGGCATCTGTAGTCTTTGCACCGGTTCCAAGATAATAAAGCAGACAGACCGCAATCAACAGGGTTAGAAAGTATATGCCATTTCCTTTTCGATTCAAATTGCTTCGCTCCCTTCCTTTCATTGATATGGCGATGCTCAACTGAGCACCGCCCCTTTTAATACAATAATATTCTATGATGTTGGAGTCAAAAGTCTTTGACTCCCTGATACCTACGGATTTCTTCGCGTTTCACGCTCACGAAATCCTAAAAACATTCGAAATCCGCTCATTTTTCTACGAAAAATGGCTACTTTCTCATGTTTTGCAGGTCCCAAAGTCATGCTTTTTCATGCAAGCATGAACAGCATGCCCTTTTGACCCTGGTATCATTCTATCAGACTATACTTCTACAATTCCAACATATGGAAGATTTCTGTATTTTTGTGCATAGTCAAGCCCATATCCAACAACAAATTCATCCGGAATCTCAAATCCTGTATAATCAACAGGAACTTCTTTCACTCTACGGTCCGGCTTATCCAAAAATGCCAGCAGCTTCAGACTCTTTGGCTTTCTCTCTCTCAGGACCGGCAAAAGATAGCTTAATGTACGTCCAGAGTCAATAATATCCTCTACAACGATCACATTCTTTCCTTCAATCGTCTCATCCAGATCCTTGGCTAACTTTACGACACCGGAGGATTTGGTTCCATCACCATAGCTGGAAATAGACATAAAATCCATCGTTACAGGAACTGTGATTCTCTTTGCCAGCTCACAGGTAATAAATACACTTCCCTTTAAAATACATACGAGATGCACGGCTTCTCCTTCGTATTCTTTGCTGATCTGCTCACCCAGCTGACGAATCTTCGCATCCACTTCCTCTTCTGAAATTAATACACTAATCTTATGTTCCATACTCATTCCTCCATTCGTGTCCATGTTAATTGCAGCACCCATTTCGTTGCACCAGTCACCTTATATTCCCCACTGATTCTTCCGCCGATGATCCATATAATATGATCTTCATCCGCCACAAGAGGAATTTTCTTTCTCTGATCCTTTGGGATTTTCTGATCGATAAAATATCGATTCAGCTTCTTTCTCTGTCCCTTATCGTTCATTACAAAATAGTCGTCCTGTTGCCAGGTTCTTACCACTGCATGATTTCTAATTTTATCATAGTCAAATGTTTTCGTATACATTTTTTCCGAAAACTCTTCATCTTTCTTTGGAAAAATCTCCACCTTCATCCATCCGCCGGCAAATCCGATCCATTGGCTGCCTTCCTGAAGGCGGATGGATGCTTCCTCACGGGGTTCTTCCCTCTTTCCGATGACCAATTCATCATATTGCCGCACTGCCCTGATCTGATAAGGGAAATCCATCTCCCGTCCACTCTGTGCTTCCATCAGCTTAAGCAGCTGCTCTACATGGATTCTCTTTAAATCTCTTTCACTTCCTGCCACCTCTGCTAATGCCCGTTTTAATACTTCCTTCTGCAAAAAAACAGGAAGCTTCCTGCACGATTCCATACATATCCTTCTTTTGTCACCATCACATATGACACAGGAACTCCATGCCCCCTGAATCTGATCCGTCAGATACACGCCCAGCTCTTCCATTTGCTCTGCCAGATCCGCTATATGCTCTGTTACCTGCCCATTGACTCTGGACAATTCCGGAATGACCTTGTGGCGAATCTGGTTTCTGGCATAGACCGTATCCTCATTGGAAGGATCCACATTATAGGTCTGCTGCCTTTTCATAAGCTCCTTTAGAATCTCCTCCTTGGTCATACATAACAACGGACGAAGAATCCGGTTCTGCTTTGGGCGGATGCCTGCCATCCCTTTCCATCCCGTCCCCCTTGCCATACGGTAAAGGACTGTCTCTGCCAGGTCATTTCGATGATGCGCCACTGCGATGCTGTCATAATGCAGTTTCTCCAAAACATGATAAAATGTAGCATACCGAAACTTTCTTCCTGCTTCCTCTATCGACAACCGTTCTTTTGCCGCATAGGAAGCAATATCTTTGCGATAACAATAAAAAGGAACCCCATGTTCCTCACAAAACCTTCTGGCAAACGCTTCATGCCGAGACGCCTCCACAAGCAGCTGATGATTGATGTAGACCGCTGCCAACGATAAGGAAAACTCCTGTCGCAATTCTAGTAAAACCAACATCAAATACAAAGAGTCCGGTCCACCAGAAAATCCAATGACAATTTTATCTTCTTTGTTTATTAAATTATGCCTTTTTATATAATTTTTAATCTTATCCATAGTATTATTTTACTTATTCCAAATTCCAATTGCAAGAGCCGTACAGTCATCCTTTTGATTTGAGACTTTCTCCATAATCAGATTGCAGATCTTCTGAGGACAATTTTCCCTTTGGAGCTTCAAAAACTGCACAAACGCTTCTCTCCCACCAAATTCATCCAAAACCCCATCCGATACCATTATGATCTTATCACCATCATTAAATTTTTTCCGAATAAAGTCTATTTTCCCTTCTATGAAAACCCCCACCGGAGGGGCATCCCCTGCGATTACTTCCACCATCCTGCCACGAATGATAAAGCTTTCTGCAGCTCCCAATTTCAACAGTTTTCCAATCCCCGTATGTAGATCCAGTATAAGACAGTCCAAGGTCACATACCGTTCATGCCAGGAGGAAAACAGCATGGAGGATCTTACCATCTCTACAGCTGTTTCTGGAAGGATTTCACTCTCCAGCAGCTTTTCCAACAATTCTATGATCCTCTTACTTTCCTGTCCGGCCTGCCTTCCGGTTCCCAGGCCATCACAAATAGCTGCCACAAAGCAGTCCTCCCCGATATTCTCCATCGCAAACTGCTCCCCACATTCTGCCTCTCCCTGCTTAGCTGTACGCATGGCTCCAGAAAGAGCATAAAACCTTGGTTCCTCAATAAATTCCATCCAGAGAAAGCTTTCTCCTACCACAGATCTGCATCTTGGCTGTGGCTTCATTCTCCTTCGCAGAATCTGAGAAAGGATTCTTCCTACCTCTCTGGCTGTTTTCTCACCTTTCCTGCATCTTAAGCACAGAATGATCTCCAGATGTCCTTCCTGCTCCTTCCGGAAGCACTCTCCAATCTCAAGACCAGAGCTTTTTGCCTGCTTTTTTATAAAAGAATCTGCCTGTTTCCCGTATTGATCCTGTTTTTCCAGTCCCATCATACACTCTCTGATCATATTGGCCGCAGATTGATACTGTCTTCCAAAAAATCTCTGATGTACCATTCTCTGCTGTTCCAGCATAATCTCCTGTAGACCTGCCTGATAACGCTGATTGGCTTCCCGAATCATATCGGGACCACCATGACAGGTTAAGAAGGATACCACATCCTCCTGATCCAGAACCCCTTTATGCTCCATGGCATTTTCAATCTTCTTCTGACACATTTCCCGCTTGGAGCACCGATAACAATACTTTCTGTCCAATTCTTCCAACACCAGACGTAGCTTTTCCCTTCTCCATTCCTTCACCGAAACCTGTTCTTCCAGATAGCAGCGGGATAACCAGGAAAACATATGCTCCATTTTGCCCAACTGATGCAACACTCTATACGTTAATTCATCCGAAATTTGTTTTTCTTTTTTTCTTCCACCCACAAAAATCTCTCCCTCCTGAAGGCTATCGCTTTCATTATAGGAAATATGAGGGAACTTTTTTGTCAAAAAATTTACTTTAGAAAAAGAAAAAGCGATATAGACCTCTATCTATACCGCTCATTATCCAAATAGCGACGGGCAGATTCGAACTGCCGACACCACGGGTATGAACCGTGTGCTCTAGCCAACTGAGCTACATCGCCGAACTCAACGAATATGATTATAGCAACCTTTTCGTGCTTTGTCAACACTTTTTTTACTCTTCTTCCAAAATATATTCATCCGGATAAAAAAGTCCAAATTTCTCTCTGGCAATCTTTTCAATATATTCGTTGGAATCCATATATTCCTTCTTCTTCTCCAGCTCCTTGGTACGATCCTCTTCCTCAGAAATCTGCTGCTGAACTTCTTTCTTCTGAGCTTCCAGCCGTTGCTTTTCCCTGTACATACCCAGCTGAATCAATATCATAACAACGAGAATCACCAGCACAATTCCGGCAAACAGACGATTTTTCTTTCTCTTCTCCTTGCTGTTCCTACGATATTTTGCATATTTATCATTTTTCTTTCGTGCCATGTTCTCACCTTCTTTCTATTGCTATTTTAACTGCTTTTCTGATTTTTTTCAACCGTCCTGCCATCCGATTCCACAATCTCTTTATAAGACGCCGCAGCACCTTCCAATAACATAGCATTCCCAGAAACCACCCTAAGAACAGATATCCGCGGATATTTCCCTCATTTTCCCATTCTACAAAAAGGAAAAGGGCAATTCCAGCCAGGGACCAGTAAATCATATCGGTCACCTGGTTCTTCTTCCCCCGTTTTCTCCAGCAGTACCAGAAAAACCTCCAGCCATCATAAAGTGCAATCAAAAGACCTCCATAGAAAATCGCATAGAAAAAGATCCTGATCTGTACCAATATGGATTCGTCCATCACTTAAACAGCCGGCTTAATAAGCCATCTCCACTCACATTCTTTTCTTTGTGGTCGGTATATTGAAATCCATCGATATTGCCATCGATCTCCACTTCTCCTTTTTCCACTGTAAGTCTTTTTACATGCAGATCATTTCCTTTAATGGATAGCATCCCAAGTTCTGTTTCCAGAATGATTTCCGCCACATCAAAGGAAACCACATCTTTTACTCCGGTAATCGTACCTTTATTGCGGTTCCAAAGATTTACTTTATGTCCTTCCATGCTTTTCCCTCCATTTCTATATCCTAATATATTAGGTGGGAAAAGGATTTATTCACAAATAGCGAAACATATCTTTGGCTTCTTCCTTCTTGGTCGTATCTGCAATTTTAAGAATCTCTGCCTTTACCGTCTTATTTCCAAACTGAATCTCCAATACATCTCCAACCTTTACCTTTGTGCTGGCTTTGGCTGTTTTCCCGTTTACCATAACACGTCCACCATCACAGGCTTCGTTAGCAACCGTTCTTCTTTTGATCAACCGGGACACTTTTAAAAATTTATCAAGTCTCATAGAACTCTCCCTTCATACAAAAATTTCTTATGTAATGAAAAAAAGCTGCCCAGAAAATTGGACAGCTTTCACTGTTTACAAATTATTGATTTACAGTATCTTTTAATGCTTTACCAGCTTTAAATTTAGGTGTTTTAGATGCTGGAATTGTCATAACTTCACCTGTTCTAGGGTTTCTTCCTTCTCTTGCAGCTCTTTCGGATACTTCGAAAGTACCAAATCCAACTAACTGGATCTTACCACCTTTTGTTAATTCTTCTGCTACTACATCTGTAAAAGCTTTTACTGCTTTTTCTGCGTCTTTTTTAGATAATTCAGTTTTTTCAGCAATTGCTGCAACTAATTCTGTCTTGTTCATAATGATCCTCCTAATTTACTACACGAATGGTTTATCATAACCCGCCAAACAAGCCGTTTTGTGACCTGTATAATCTGTTATAAAGGGTTTTAAGTGAAAAGTCAAGGAAAACTTGAAGAATTCACAATTTTTAATAATTTCCATCATACTGACCATTTTCTTCCAGTATTTTTCTTATTATATCCTTATTATATTCAGCCAGTAGATTCTCACCATCAAATCCGTTTTTCTTCGCCATCAGCACTGTCAAAAAGAGAAATTCTCCCATCTGTTCTTCCGTCATTTTTTCTTCACTTAACATCTCTGACAGCTTCCCTTTGATCTCCTGCAACTCTCCAAAGGAATATCCTGCTTTTTCTGATTTCTTTTGAATCTTTTGTGCCCTCAGACATGCCGGAAGAGAGAGCGGTATTCTTTTCAATCCATCCCACGGTGTTGCTTCCTTCTTCTCCGTCTGCTTGATTTCCTCCCAGTTCTTCAACACTCCATCCACTGAATTAACCTCTGTGGTCCCGAATACATGCGGGTGTCTGCGAATCAGCTTTTCGGAAATGTCATTTATCACATCCTCTATGGAAAAACGTTGCTCTTCAGAAGCGATTTCTGAATGCATCGTCACCTGAAGAAGCACATCCCCCAGTTCCTCTTTCAAATTCTCATCATCCTTGCAGTCAATGGCCTCTACTACCTCATAGGCCTCCTCGATCATACAGCCTCTCAGACTTTCATGGGTTTGCACCCGGTCCCATGGACATCCATCCTTTGCTCTTAAGCGTTTTGTGATCTCCAATAAATCTTCAAATGTATACATCTTATCAAACCGTCCTTTCTGTTACTGTCTTTTTATCATATATTATCGTCTATTTCAAGAACAAAGTCGAAAAACAGGAAACTCTTAGTTTTCTCTAGAAAAAAATGCTGTAATAGTTTATAATAGCTTCGTCTGGAATACATTCTCCCGATAAAAAAGAAAGGACGGATATTTATTTATGGAATACAGAATCAAACAACGGGTGCGCTATAGTGAGATCGCCGCCGATGAAAAAGTAAATATTGCACAGATTGTCAAATATTTTCAGGATTGCTCCACATTCCAATCAGAAGATATCGGTCTTGGCTTTCACTATTTAGAAACAAAGCATCGGGCATGGTTGCTTTTGGGATGGCAGATCATCGTGGATCGTTATCCTTCTTTTGGAGAAGAAATCTCTGTAGGAACATGGGCCTATGACTGGAAAGGCATCTATGGATATCGTAATTTCGATATTCAGGACTCCAATGGCTGCCGCATCGCTTATGCCAATTCCATCTGGGTATATACCGATACACAGACACTCGCTCCGGTAAAAGCAGACCAGGAGGATATGGAAGTCTACGGAATAGAGCCACGGATTCCTATGGCATATGCTCCCCGCAAAATCCGAGTTCCAAAGGAATATAAAGAATCCGACTGTTTCCAGATTATGAAGACACATATTGACACAAATCATCACGTCAATAACGCACAATACATTGACCTGGCGGAAGAATACCTGCCGGAAGGTTTTGTAATCGGACAGGTTCGAGCAGAATATAAACATGCTGCCGTCCTGCACGACATAATATATCCAAGGATTTCTTTCTCTGAACACAGCTGCACCGTCTGCCTGTGTAACGAAGAAGGCATTCCTTATGTTATTGTAGAATTTAATGAAAAAGAATAGGAGCTAGCATGATAGAATTAGGTAAAATTCAAACACTCTATATGGTGAAACGAGCGTCCTTCGGCGTTTACTTAAATGATGAACCTGGAAAAAGAGAGGATTCCATTCTCCTGCCTAAGAAACAGGTTCCTCGAGAAATGCAGATGGGGGATGCCATCGATGTATTCGTATACAAGGATTCCGAAGACCGACTGATCGCAACAACCAATTCACCAAAACTGACTTTGGGGGAACTGGCAGAATTAGAAGTCGTTTCTTTATCTTCCATCGGTGCTTTTATGAACTGGGGACTGGAGAAAGACCTGTTCCTGCCATTTAAAGAGCAGACACAGACCGTACGCGAAGGAAAAAAATATCTGGTAACTCTATATGTAGACAAGAGCCAGCGTCTTTGCGCCTCTATGAAGATCTACAGCATCTTATCTTCAGACAGCCCATACAAAAAAGACGATCATGTCACTGGAAGAATCTATGATATGAATGAAAATTTAGGGGCATTTGTAGCTGTTGATGACAAATATCACGGTATGATCCCTATGAAGGAGCTTCATAAGAAACTCTATATTGGCGACCAGGTAAACGCCCGGGTCGTTCGTGTCAGAGAAGATGGCAAACTGGACTTAAGCCTCCGCGAAAAGGCTTATCTGCAGATGGATGCCGACTGCCAGCTGATCATGGAGACAATTGAAAGCTACGATGGCGTTTTGCCTTTTACCGATAAGGCAAATCCAGCCGTCATCCAGCGAGAATTAGGCTTAAGCAAAAACGCCTTTAAACGAGGTGTAGGGCGATTATTGAAGCAAGGACGCATCGAAATTACCCCTCGCGGAATCCGCAAGATTTAAGAATTCGTTTCGTTTATTTTTATTGTTTTCTGGATAATATATGTTATAATATGAACATTATTTATTTTATTTAAAGGAGGAGTTCGACTTTGGACTCGAATGAGTATTATAATCAATACGCAAGCATTTATTTTGAGAATACAGTAAACCTTGATGTAACACACTTAATAGAGCCTTTTACTTCTTACCTGGAAGAAGGTGCCTCTGTTCTGGATCTGGGCTGCGGATCAGGACGTGATAGTCTGACCTTTTTGAATATGGGCTATGATGTGACTGCTCTGGACGGTTCTGAAGAGATGTGTTCTCTTGCCAGCATCCATACGGATTTGGACGTGTTACATATGCAATATGAAGATTTGGATTTCGAAGAAGTTTTTGACGGCATTTGGGCCTGCGCCTCTCTTGTCCATTTGGAGAAGGAAGAACTGCCTGAAGTGTTGAAGAAGATCTCCAAGGCACTGAATCCCGGCGGCATTTTCTATATGTCCGTTCACAAAGGAGACTTTGAAGGTCTGATCAATCAGCGCTATTTTGCTGAATATTCCAAAAAAGAATTGAAAAAGATCATGGAGAAATTTCCGGAATTTGAGATTAAAGATTTATGGACCACCGACGATGTTCGTGGAAAAAGCGATCAGCAGCAATGGCTGAATCTTCTGATCCAAAAGAAGAATTAATTATATGAGGCTATTCGTATGAATAGCCTTTTTCATTTTTACATCTATAGAAGTCGGAGCCTTCTCCAACGAAACCATAAAATATAAGGAGTGTTCACATGAAAAAAAATCCACATAAAATCAATTATTTTCTAATCCTTTATTTGATTCTATACCTGATCATCGGCTTGTTTGGTCCTTTTCTTTTTGCAGAAAATATTGCTGAAGGAATGACAAAATTTTTGCCCCTGGTACTTGGAATCCTCTACCTTCTTATTAGCAGGCAGCCTGTCCTGTCTTCCGTTAAGATTACTGGTTTCCACCCTCTCAGTATCCCACTGACCATCCTAATGACCTATTGTCTATGGCCATTGATCTCCATCGTTAATATGATCAGTATGCTCTTTGCAGCCAATCATATCGATGGCGCACTGACCCAGCTTATTGCTTCAGATGGATTCCTCTATGCACTGTTCTCCATGGCAATCCTGCCAGCCTGTCTGGAGGAATTCACCTTCCGAGGTCTTATCTACGGACAATATCGAAACCAGCGCCCGATCAAGGCCATTTTATTTTCTTCTCTGTGTTTTGGATTGATGCATATGAACTTTAATCAGTTTTCCTATGCTTTTGTGCTTGGAATCTTCCTATCCCTCTTGTTGGAAGCCTCTGGAAGCCTGTTTATGCCTATACTGATGCATTTTACCTTTAATGCCACTTCCGTGTGTATGGTATGGGTAGAACAGAAACTGTCTAATGTCCTTCCCCAGCTGGCACAGGAATCCGCAAATTCAACTTTGACCGTTACTGAGACCCTTGGAAGTATTGCCGTAATGCTGCCAATTGCTACCATCGGATGCTTTCTTGCTTCTCTTGCTTTCCGAAAGATTGCCTCTCTAAATGGTAACTGGGAAGAAATCAAATCCTGGAAAGAACGTCAGGCGTATAAAGAACGCCCAAATTACAAGCTGACTGGAATTGCCTTTTATGTCTTTGTGGCCATCTGTCTGATTATGTGTGTACTGATGGAGGTTTTGTCATAGATCCACCGTTGCTTCGGTATGTCCATTTCGCTCTAAAACACCATTCTTCTTAGCCAATAAAGGAAACATATGTCCTGGTCTGCGAAAATCCTCTGGGATAGTAAGTGAGAACGAAATCATTCCGATCAGCAATCAGGCTACGGAGCTTCCAAATCTGATACATGTTTTCTCTTGTTCTACACTAGGACAGACGAAAATCTTATCTCCCGTCCAGGGACAAATGGCTATGTAAGCAAGCTTCCGGCCATTTGTCCTTATGGACGGGCAAAAGCATCGCTTTTGCCAAAGATTTTCTGCCTGAGAAAACATGTAAGCTCCTTCGCAGATTGCTTTACCGGAATGGTTTCGTTCTTTGTAGCATATTAGCTTCTCCCATATTCGTGTGGAGAAACGAAGTGTGGCAAAGAAGAAAACTTCTCCGAAAGCGACATATGCGGAATGTTAGAACAACCTGTTGGCTGGATTCTATCACCAGAACTGCTTCAGGCATCGAAGATGACTGTTTTCCATAGGACAGTTGGTAGGGAAGTTTACTTACCTTTCCAACTGTTATGGAAAAAAGAAAGGCAGTTCGTCTTGTGCCATGCCAAGCCCGACTAGCGGAGCGGATTAGGGTTTGGCTCGGGGGTAAATCCAGACAGCTTTGGTTGTTCTTACGTTCTGGCATCCTAGGCGCAGGAGGAGAAATTTTCTTCTTCACTTAGTCACAAAACCCATATTTATTGTATCCCACAAAAATATATCAGATGTAAAAAAACACCCTTGATTGAATGCTCAGAGTCTTATAAACTCTGATTCCCTCAAGGATGTTCCTCATTCTATTTTTCTGTTGTAGTAGCCGTCGTGGAGCTTTCAGTAGAAGTAAACTCACCAAACGTAAATGTAAGGTCTTCTCTGTACTTCTTATTGACATCTTTCTCATAATCCCAATCTTTTTCCAGATCCTTTGTCCACTTATTATACTGATCCTTCACCGCCTGATTTTGACGTTCCTGTAATACCGTCTCTTTGTTTTCTTTCGTCTTTTTCTCATCCATATCTGTTGTCAGTTTGGCAATCACATATCCTTCGTCATCTTTAATAACAGGAGTAAACTCACCCTTCTTAAGCTTGTCTACTGCTTTTTCAAATGTTTCTCCACCCAAAGACTTGCCTGCAGAAAAGCTTTCTTCCGCTCCATCTGTAATATCATACTGCTGTGCCAGCGCTGTAATATCCGCTCCCTTTTTCAGAGCTCGATAAGCCTTCTTTGCCTTTGTCTCCTGCTTCTTCTGTTCCGCTTTTGAAAGTGTAACTTCTTTTCCATCGGCATCTGTTTTCTTGATCGCAAACACCAGCTTATATACGGTAGATACCTTTGCTTCCTCATCCGTTACCTTCGTATCTACTTTATCGATAATGGCCTGCTGCACCTTATTCGCTATGGCATTTTCTTCATACATAGCAGAAACCAGTTCTTCATCCGCACCTGCTTTTTCCATAGCTTTCTTTCCAATCTCTCCTTCTGCAAATGCTTTGGCCTGCTCTTCTACCGCTTTTTTCTCATCCTCTGTCAGCGATACCTTATAGTCATCTGCATGTGCAGCAAATATCTTCACGATCTTAATCTGGTCAATGGTGTCTTTCTTCACAGATTCCTCCATGGTCACTCCCTCCTGTATCTTGGAGCTCCACATATTCTCACCAAAATAAGATCCATATTGATTCTCAGCAACACACTGCTGCACCTGTGCATACAACACCGCCTCTGGCATACTTACCTTAATGTCGCCGTATTTAAACGCTGTATTTCCAATACTACATCCCGTAAGTGCCGTACACATCATAACACCAGCTAATAAAACTGCTGCCAGTTTCTTTAACTTCTTCATGTTAAACCTCCATTTTCTCTCTTTGGTCTGTACTCTCTTTCCGTTTTTCATATGCTATTACTATACTACAAAACATCTACTCTATCAAACCATTTATCTCGGATACAATCTGGCGAATCAATGGCAGCTGCTCTTTCTTTTTCTTTTTTGACAAATTCAGACAAAAGATAGGATTTTCCTCCACCTTAAATTTCATAATATTGCGATACCGTTCCAACAGCTCTGGAATTCGATCTACATCCACCTTTGCCTTGTGATACATTTTAAAATATACCACATCTCCTTTTTGCTCCACGCCAAGCAGATATGCCCTATGGGCATCGGCTTTTAGTAAGGCTATCGTAAGGAGATTAGTAACCGAGTTTGGCATATCCCCAAACCGGTCGATCAATTCATCTGCCATCTCTTCATAATCTTCTTCTGAGGAAATTTCTGAAATACGCTTATACAGCTCCAGCTTCTGGAATTCATTTTTCACATAGCTGGCAGGAATAAATGCATTCATAGGAAGATCTACTACCGTTTCAAATTCTTCCTCGTCTTTGACCTCTCCCTTTAACCGAAGCACCGCATCATTGAGCATCTTACAGTATAAGTCATAACCCACGGCTTCCATATGACCAGACTGCGCTTCTCCAAGCAGATTTCCTGCACCACGGATTTCCAAATCCCTCATAGCGATCTTAAATCCAGATCCCAAGTCTGTAAATTCCCGAATTGCCTGCAGTCTTTTTTCTGCTGTCTCCTTCAGCATGGTGTCTCTTTTGTACATTAAAAATGCATATGCTGTCCGGTTCGAACGCCCAACGCGTCCTCTCAGCTGATAGAGCTGCGATAATCCCAACCGATTGGCATCATGGATGATCATCGTATTCACGTTGGAAATATCCAGTCCGGTTTCGATAATCGTCGTAGATACCAGCACATCTATTTCTCCATTCATGAACTGGAACATTTTACTCTCCAATGCTCGCTCGCTCATCTGCCCGTGGGCATATTCCACCACAGCTTCCGGCACCAGTTTTCGTATCATAGCCGCAATCTCTTCAATATTATTTACTCGATTGTATACATAATAGACCTGACCACCCCGATTTAATTCCCTTAGGATGGCCTCTCTGATCATTTCTTCATTAAACTCCATAACATAAGTCTGAATTGCCCTCCGGTCTACTGGTGGCTCCTCTAAGACGCTCATATCCCGAATCCCGATCAGACTCATATGAAGAGTCCTTGGAATTGGCGTAGCAGATAGAGAAAGTACATCCACATTCTTACGCAATTTTTTGATCTTTTCCTTATGGGCCACTCCAAATCTCTGTTCTTCATCAATGATCAAAAGTCCCAGATCCTTAAACTCTATATCCTTAGACAATACTCGATGCGTTCCTACTACAATATCAACACTGCCTTTTTTTAAGCCCTCTATCGTCTTTTTTTGCTGTGCAGGTGTCCGGAACCGAGACATCATCTCAATGCGAATCGGATAATCCTTCATACGTTCCACAAAAGAATTGTAATGCTGCTGAGCAAGAATCGTGGTGGGGACCAGATAAACCACCTGTTTGCTATTGGTCACCGCCTTAAATGCCGCACGGATGGCGACCTCTGTCTTTCCGTATCCCACATCTCCACAGATCAGACGGTCCATGATCTTATCACTTTCCATATCCCGTTTCGTATCCTCGATGGCATTTAACTGATCTTCTGTTTCATCATAAGGAAATAGCTCCTCAAATTCCGTCTGCCAGATCGTATCCGGATCACAGGCAAACCCTTTTTCTGACTGCCGGATGGCATAAAGCTCTACCAGATCCTTAGCAATGGCGTTGACCTTGCCCTTAACCTTCTTTTTCGTACTGCTCCACTCATTGCCGCCTAATTTATTCATCTTTGGCTTTTTGGAATTGGCACTGGCGTACTTTTGAATCAAATCTAACTGAGACGCCAGCATAAAGAGATGACTGCCTCCTTTGTACTCAATATCAATATAATCCTTTTCCACTTTATCTACTTCGATTTTTTCAATACCGCGGTATATTCCAACTCCATGATTCTCATGTACCACATAATCCCCAATGGAAATATCCGCAAAACTCTTGATCCGCATTCCATTTGGAAGCTTCTTATTCTTTCGCTTCTTTTGCTTCTTCATCTGGAACACATCGCTCTCCGATATAACCACAAACCGAAGTGCAGGATATTCAAATCCATTCTTCAGTTTTCCTGCAGACACCATGATTTCTCCATCCATCAGATCCTTATCCAGCTGTTCATGATATGCCGCTTCCAGGCCTGCATCACGGATTTCCCCGGCAAATCTTTTTGCTCTCGTGCTGGATGGAGATAAAACCAGAATTCGATATTTCTTTTTCTTATAAGCCTTCAAATCCTTGACCAGCTGTTCAAAGCTATTATTATAGGGCTGGATGGATTTTACATCCAGGCAAAACTGCTTTTTCACCGATGCAAAGGAATATTTCTGAATCAGCATACTCATATAAACCGTTGGTTCCTGATTCAGCCATGATATCACATCTCCAAAGGTATAGATTCTTTGGGTCTGGCTAGGAAGAATATAGCCTCCCTCCAGACGGGATTTCATGCTTTCCTGAAATTCATTGGTAAATGCATATGCCCGCTCTTCTACCCGATTAGGCTCATCCATCACATATAAAGTATCTTCTCCGGAAAAATAACTCAAAAATGAGACCGTTTCTTCATAAAAATAAGGCAGATATGCATCTGCGCCTATCAATGTTCCCAATTCACAAAGTTCTTCCCGTACTCGCTCCAGTTCTCTACAACTTCTGGCATACTGTTCTGTCTTCATGTCCTTTTTCAGAATACCTGCATATTCCTTTTGCTCTTTTTCAATCTTTTGCAGCCCCTTTTGTATTACTTTCTTTGATAGCAGAACTTCTGTTGCTGGATAAATCCATACCTCATCCATATTTTCAATGGAACGCTGACTTTCCACATCAAAGCTTCGGATAGAATCAACCTCATCATCCCATAGCTCGATGCGGTATGGGCAGTCCTCCGTAATTGGATAGATGTCAAAGATTCCTCCACGAATGGCAAATTCTCCCGGATTTTCGACAAAACCAGTTTTCTCATATCCCAATTCCACCAGCTTTCCCGCCATCTCATCGACGTCCATACGTTCTCCGGCCGTAAGATATATCCGCTTGCTCTTTAATTCCTCCAATGGAATCAATCGATCCATCAGTCCATCGACTGTAACTATAACTGTAATCGGCACGCCCTCCATCAACTTCCGAAGTACCGCCAGACGTTCCCGCTCAATCATATTTCCATGAATATCTACATTATAAAAAAGCAAATCCTTAGCTGGAAAATAACAGGTCTCTTTTCGATAAAACCGATACTCTTCCGCCAGCTCACGGGCCTTTTGCTCACTATAGGTAATGATGACCGTATTCTTGTGTTCCTGACTTAATCCATGTATCAGATGACATTTCTGCCCATCGATACAGCCACTTACCGCTACCTGGGGCTGCCTGCTCTTCAATGCCTGTTTTACATTCACATATTCCTGATATTCCTTTAAAGGATTCATGATTGTCTGCATTTTGCTTCCCCCTTTATTGCAACATTATTTTACCTTTTTATTATACTGGTTCATCGCTTTATCGATCTCATCCCAGACCATCAGTTCTACCGCACCAGCAATCTCCGGCATACATTCATCATAAACTGCCAACTCATCCTTCGTAAAATGTCCCAATACATAATCCGCCAGATCATATCCCTTTGGCTTTTCTCCGACCCCGATCTTAATTCTTGGGAATTCCATACTTCCTAAATGGGAAATGATACTCTTAATCCCATTATGCCCACCTGCACTTCCTTTTTTTCGAATCCGAAGCTGTCCAACATCCAGGCTGACATCATCGAAGATTACAATAAAGTCTTCTGGCTCTAATTTATAATAATCCATGACCTGTCTTAAACATTCCCCACTAAGATTCATGTATGTCATAGGCTTCACCAGAAGCACCTTTTGTCCCTCAATAATACCCTTTCCAATCAAGCCTTTGTGCTTCTTCATATCTACAGAAATACCATATTTATCTGATAAATAATCTATCGTCTGAAATCCAATATTATGTCTGGTTCCATGATATTTTGGATCCGGATTTCCCAAACCTACAATTACTTTCATAGCAATCTCCTTTCTGATCCTCTTTCTTTTCCTAAAACCAATTTTCAAGCTATTATAAGATAACACAAAACGTGGGAAAACTGCAACTTGAGTCTCCCACGTTTTTCTTATTATTCTTCCATTTTTCCTTCTATTTTAATAACCTGTTCCTCGACAATTTCAAAATGCTTCTCCATAGCCGCTCTTCCAGCAGCATAATCTTTCTCCAGCAATGCATGATAGATTTCCCAATGGGATTTTCGCAACAATTCTGCACGACGCTTATCCACCAGTATTCTGGCACGCAGATTGTGAATAAACTGATCAGAAAGATCACCAATCATAGAGGTGTACAAAATCAACATGCGATTATGAGAAGCCTCCGTTAAAATATCATGGAATTTTACATCCAATTTCGCACTTTCCTTTACACCCATCGGCTGATCCATCTGCACCAAAACCTCATGCAGCCTTTCTAATTCCTCTTCTGTCGCCACTTCCATTGCTAATTTCAGAGCTGTATATTCATATCCACATCGAATATGAAAGATTTCTGTATAATCGATTTTTAGCAGAGACATCACCATATGAATAGACTTCATCATATACTCTTCCGGATGACACCTTACATAATTGCCACTGCCTTGCAAGCATTCAATCAAACCTGTGATCTCCAGCATATGCATAACCTCCCGGACAGAATTCCTGCTGACTCCCAATTTCTCAGCAATATCTCTTTCCGGAGGGATCCGATCGTTCAGTTTCAATTTCCCTGATAGGATCTGTTCAGAAAAATACTCAAACACATATTGATATGTTTTTTGGTTTAATTTTGAAGCTTCCATAGATTCTCCCTCAAATCTTAATCATCATTCACTGTATACAATATGGATTATTATACGCTATCCCATCTTTTATTTCAAGAAAGATGTAGCAAAAAAACCACAACAAAGGAGCTGTGCTTCAGAAGTAAAATTCTTTCACTTTCTTTCGCAACAGCTCCTAAATAACCGTTATAATATCTTATTGTATTAAGCTTCCGGCTGTTTTACCATAACAGAAACCCCATCTGGAATTACTGCGATATGAGCATCTCTTCCGGTTTCCTTTAATGCCATTGCCAATGCTTCATTCACATCAGCTGCTACCTCAAAGCCCATTTCCTGTGCCATCTTGCGATATTCTTCGCATAATACGTAAATAACTTTATGATGCATCAGAATACGACTCTGAATCTGATATTCCCACTGATCCGGTTTTGTCTGATCCTGAGGAACTTTCATAATTTCTTCCATTAATTCTGCAGGGCTGGAGCAATCTCTAAGAGCTTCATAAAATCCTTCTCCACCATGTCCATCTCCACAGTTAGAGACCATAATTAAGATACCACCATCTTTTGCTGCTGATTCTGCTGCAGTCATTCCCTTTACAGACTGATACATATTCTGATCCAAAGGATATCCACCATTGGTAGAAATTGCAATGTCAGCTGCCTTTTTCGGAACAACCTGGCAATATTTCTGAAGGAATTCACATCCAGCTACATGTGCTTCCGTAGCATCCCCAGCTACAGCATGAACAACCTTCTTATCTGCATCAATAACTACATTCACAATATAAGCCTGATTTGCCATCTTGCTTGCAGCAACCATGTCTTTGTGAATTGGGTTATTTTCCAAAATTCCTGTCCGGCTGTAAGGAGAATCAATGAATTTAGCGCAATGATTTCCTAATACTGTTACCTGGCTGGATACTCCTGGAAGGATACTCTTACGTCCTCCAGAGAAACCAGCGAAAAAGTGAGTTTCAATAAATCCCTCACTAACCAGCAGATCTGCTTTGGCAGCAATCTTATTGATCAGCAGTGGAGCACCTGATGGCAACACTCCGATATTAGCCATCGCATCCATATCACGACTGTCATGGATAACAATTTTTTCAGAATCTACAATCTCTTCTCCAAATTTATGAACCAGCTCTTCTCTCGTTGTTTCGCGATGGAATCCAGTAGCAATCAGAAGGGTAATATCCGCATCCGGATTTCCTTCTCTGATTTCTTTTAACATAAATGGAATAATATGTTTACTAGGGACTGGTCGTGTATGATCGGAACATATGATCACAACGTCCTTTTTCCCTTTTGCAAGCTCTGAAAGCTTTGGTGATCCAATGGGATTTGCCATTGCTTCAAGCACTAATTCATCTTCACTTTTTTCACTTTTTGGCATTGATGCAATTGCGGATTCAAGAATTTCATAATCCAGATCATCATCCAATGTCAATGTCATTCCCGTTGTGGAAAATGGTAGTTTCATATTCATAAAATGTTCGCCTCCCCTATACTTGAGACTATCGTTTTATTTTACTCCCATCCATCCAGAGATAACCATCATCTGTACTTCAGAAGTTCCTTCATAAATTTCAGTAATTTTTGCATCACGCATCATTCTTTCGATTGGATAATCTTTTGTATATCCATATCCACCATATAACTGTAAGCAACGGCGAGTAACATCAGATGCGTTACGAGCTGCTACTAATTTAGCCATAGCTGCTTTATGTGTAAATGGTTCATGATCATCTTTTGCACACGCTGCCTGATATACAAGAAGTTTTGCAGCTTCTGTATTTGCCTTCATCTGAGCTAACTCAAACTGTGTATTCTGGAACTGAGAAATACGACGTCCGAACTGTTTACGTTCCTGAACGTATTTTACTGTCTCTTCAATTGCCCCTTCTGCAATACCTAATGCCTGAGCAGCAACACCAATACGTCCGCCATCCAGAGTCATCATTGCATATTTAAATCCTTTACCTAATTCTCCAACTAAGTTTTCTTTTGGAACGATACAATCTTCAAAAATCAATTCACAAGTAGAAGAAGCACGGATACCCATCTTATCTTCATGTTTACCAATAGAGAATCCTTCGAATCCTTTTTCTACGATAAATGCAGAGATTCCTCTTGTTCCCTGAGATTTGTCTGTCATTGCTAATACGAAGAATACGTCAGCTGCACCAGCATTTGTGATGAAGATCTTAGATCCGTTTAATACCCAGTGGTCACCGGCATCAACTGCAACTGTCTGCTGTCCAGCAGCATCTGTTCCTGCATTAGGCTCTGTTAAAGCGAATGCACCAAGCCATTCACCAGAACATAATTTTGGTAAATATTTCTGTTTCTGTTCTTCTGTACCAAACTGATAAATAGGAGTACAACATAATGATGTATGGGCAGAAACGATAACTCCTGTAGTAGCACAGTATTTACTTAATTCTTCTACAGTCTGAATATAAGCTAATGTATCAAGTCCTGATCCGCCATATTCTTCTGGGAATGGAATTCCTAATAATCCCATTTCAGCCATCATCTCAACATTTTTTGTTGGGAATTCTTCTGTCTGATCGATTTCAGCAGCCAAAGGTTTTACTTCGTTTACTGCAAAATCATGTACCATTTCCAATATCTCTTTATGTTCTTCATCTTGTCTAAAATTCATAATTCAACCTCCTTGATTGAGAGTTCTCTACAAAGCTTATCTTCCTAATCAATTAATTTTTCTGTGCTTTAAATGCAGCTGTTAATGCAGGAACAACTTCATTTAAGTTTCCAACGATACCATAATCTGCTACATCAAAGATAGGAGCATCTGCATCCTTATTGACAGCAACGATCGTATCAGATCCGGAAATACCAGCTACGTGCTGGATTGCACCAGAAATACCGATTGCAAAGTATAATTTAGGAGCAACAGTCTTACCAGACTGTCCAACCTGATGTGCATGAGGCATCCATCCGGCATCTACAACTGCACGGCTGCATCCTACAGTAGCACCTAATACATCTGCTAATTCCTGTAACAATGCAAAGTTTTCTGCAGATCCAACTCCACGTCCACCAGATACGATAATTTCAGCTTCTTCTAAGTTGATAGATTCTGCAACTTCCTGAACACGTTCTACTAAGCGTGTACGGATATCTTCTGGAGCTGTGTGGATATCTTCTTTGATGATTTCTCCTGTGCGAGCTTCATCATAAGCACCTTTTTTAAATACACCTGGACGAACCGTACCCATCTGTGGGCGGTTTTCTGGACACATAATCGTAGCCATTAAGTTTCCACCAAAGGTTGGACGTGTCCATGCAATATTACCTGTTTCTTCATCAATTGCAATTTCTGTACAGTCAGCTGTTAAACCAGTTTTTAAACGACAGGATACTCTAGGTCCCATATCACGGCCATTATTTGTTGCACCAATCATTAATGTTTCTGGTTTGTATTTTTCAACTAATGCTACCATTGCATTTGCAAAAGCATCTGTTGTATAGTATTCATATTCTGGTCCGTCTACGATGATTGCAGAATCTGCGCCATAAGCAATGGCATCTTTTGCTACACCTTCGATGTCTTTACCGATTACTACTGCAACCAGTTCACAACCTTTTTCTTCAGCCAAAGGTTTTGCTACATTTAATAATTCATATCCAACATTTTTTGCTTTTCCGCATTCGGTTTCAATAAAAACCCACATATTCTTATAATCAGTCAGATTACACATATTTCACGTCCTCCTCTTACAGAATTTTAGCATCATAAATGAGCTTAACTACTTGTTCTGCTGCTTCTTCTGCAGGCATACCTGCTAATTTCACACCATTCTTTTCTCTTACAGGTGTATAGGTCTTCTTAACCTTTGTAGGTGAACCTTTTAAACCACAGCAAGCAAGATCGATAGATGGAATATCTTCTTCTGATAATACTGGAATTTCTTTTTTCTTAGCAGCCATTTTGCTCTTGATAGTTGGATATCTAGGTTCATAAGGTAATTTAACAACTGTTACAACTGCTGGTAATTTTGTAGCGATCATGTCATATCCAGCTTCACATTCACGTTTTACCTGAATTTCGCCATCTTCTTCAATAATGTCTAATGCATATGTAATCTGTGGAAGATCAAGATGTTCTGCGATTTCAGGACCAACCTGAGCAGTATCTCCATCCACTGCCTGTTTACCACAAAGGATCAAATCAAATTTCAATCCTTCTTTTTCTTCTACTGCTTTGATTGCTTCAGAAAGAATGTAGCTTGTTGCTAATGTATCAGATCCACCGAATTTTCTTCCGGAAATCAGATAAGCTGCATCTGCTCCTACTGCAAGACAAGATTTTAATGCTTCTTTTGCCTGTGGTGGTCCCATGGAAATAACAACCACTTTTCCTCCGAGTTTTTCCTTTAAACGTACACCAACTTCTTGTGCATAAGTGTCAAAAGGGTTTACAATACTAGGAACCCCAGCACGAACCAAAGTATGTGTAACTGGATCTACCTTGATTTCGTTAGTGTCAGGGACCTGTTTGATACAAACACAAATATTCATTATAGTTCCTCCTATTATTTTTCAGTTTATATATATGTCAGGCGGTCTAAAAATGCCGCCTGACATTATTAGATACACTTAATGATAAGATTTATAAGCGATAGCAAACTTTACCTGGGTTTAAGATCATCTTAGGGTCAAATACACGTTTGATACCTTCCATAAGAGCCATATTGGTATCTCCTACAGAGTCAACTAAGTATTTTACTTTACCAGAACCGATTCCATGTTCACCAGAAACAAGTCCGCCAACATCTGTTGCTTCCTTGTAGATAATGTCAAAGAACTTATCTACACGTTTCTTGAATTCTTCTTCTGTTAAATCATTGGAGCACTGATAGATATGTAAGTTACCGTCACCAGCATGTCCGAAGGATTTGATGATCAGATCACATTCTTCACCAGTCTTATTAACAAAATCCAGATAATCTGCAATCTTATTAACTGGTACAACTACGTCACATTCATCTAACAGTTTTGTTTCTTCCATGATAGCTTCCAGGAAGGAAGAACGAGCTGCCCATGCATCTTTGATCTTCGCTGGAGTATCTGCTACAAGAACATCCATAGCACCTGCTTCTAATACTAATTCAGCTGCCTGTTCGATCAGTGCATCTACTTCATCTTCAGAATTGCCATCTAATGTTACTAACAGATAAGCTCCGATCTGCTGTCCTTCTAATTCCTGAGGAAATACAGATTTTCCAATATATCTTTCAGATGCAAGAACGATTTCGCGTTCCATGAATTCGATAGCCTGTGGATCCATATGTGCCATCTTAAATTTTGGTACAGTAGATAATGCTGTATTCAGGTCTTCAAACGGAATGATTAAGGATGCAACTGCTTTTGGTGCTGGAATAATCTTTAATGTTAATTCTGTAATGATTCCCAATGTTCCTTCAGAGCCGATCATTAAGTTTAATAAAGAATAACCGGATGATGTCTTGGAAACGGTTGCTCCTAAATGAGTGATTTCACCAGTTGGAAGTACAACTGTCATAGCTCTTACATAATCACGGGTTGCACCATATTTTACAGCTCTCATACCACCTGCATTTGTAGCAACATTACCACCAACACATGCGAACTTTTCACCTGGATCTGGTGGATATAACATTCCCTGTGATAAGCAGTCCTCTGCTAAGTCATTCAGTAACACACCAGCTTCAATTTCTACAACAAAGTTTTCCATATCGTAAGATTTAATCTTATTCATCTTGGAAATATCAATCAAAACACCGCCATATAATGGTACTGCTCCACCAGCAAGTCCTGTACCAGCTCCACGTGGTGTAACAGGGATATTATTGTCATAACAGATCTTCATAACTGCAGCTACCTCTTCTGTAGAGCGTGGCTGTACAGCTAACTCTGGCATTTTTGTACCATAGATAGGCATCTCATCTTTTGCGTAATCAGGATTGATTTCTTCTCCTACAAAAACATGATCAGAAACAGCCTTGATTTGTTCAATAATTTCAGCAGTTAATTGATTATACATTTCGTTACCTCCTTAAAATAATATATTTCAGTTATTATTTTTTCTTTTACTATAAGTATCTTTGTCTATAAGCCCATCAAAGAGCCAACATAACAAATGATACCTCCGACTACTACGTACAATAGGCAATACTTAAATACTGCACTTAAAATCTTGCTTTCAGAACCAACCGCATTGATCGCTCCAGCTCCGATTGCAATCCCCTGTGGGCAGATCATCTTTCCAATTCCAGCGCCCATGACGTTCGCTGCTGCCATCCAGGATGGATTCAAACCTAAGGATACCGCCGTCTGACTCTGCAGTCCTCCGAAAAGAACGCAGGTAGAGGTTCCTGATCCTGTTACAAATGCTCCAATCGCTCCAATCAATGGTGCAAACAGTGGATAGAAGGACCCAGTCACTACTACTAACAATTGTGCGATATCAGAAATCATTCCGCTATATCCCATAATTTTGGCCGTTGCCATAACAGAACAAATTGTGAGGATTGTTTTCCAATATTTCTTCAATGTTTCTAACAGTACTGTGACCATCTCGCCAACTTTAGCCCCCTGAACGAATCCGCCAATGATCGCTGCAATAAAGATCATAATTCCCGGTGTATTCACCCAGCTAAATCCTAATGTGTTTCCACCTTCACCTGCATAAACGACAATCTGGCTCTTAATACCTGCAATTGCATCATGAATTGGTGGACATAAGGTTGATGTAATCATCAAAAGGATGAAGATCAAGATGAATGGACTCCATGCCTTTACGCCTTCACCAAGCGCTATACCAGTCTTTTCTTTCTTCTCAGAAACCTGAATAGAATATTCTGAATCTGGATTTTTGTTAAAGATTTTCGCTGCTATAATAATACATACCATTGAGCAAATAGAACCGATGATGTCTGGGAGTTCTGGTCCCATTACCTGTGCTGCTATGAACCAAGGCACGGTAAAGGATAATGCTGCCACCAATGTTGTCGGAATCATTCCCTTTAGGGCTTTGATTCCTTTTCCACAGATACAAACCATTAGGAATGGTGAAAGAAATGTAAGAATGCATTGAATCAATGCAACACTTCCTGCAAGTGGAATCGCATCAAGTCCGGTTACTGATCCAAGTGTTACGGTTGGAACACCTACAGAACCAAATGCTGTCGGTGTTGAATTCACTACGAGGCATCCTACAACCGCACTCATTGGATCCAGTCCAATTCCTGCCAACATGGATGCCGGAATCGCAACAGCTGTCCCAAATCCAGCCATACCTTCCATGAAGTTTCCGAATCCCCAACCAATCAGAAGCGCCAGCACTCTCTTGTCACATGAAACACCAGCAAGCATCTGTTTGATTAAATCCATGGCACCCGTCTTTAACGTAAGATTATAGGTGAAAAGTGCGGCAACGATTACCAGGCAGATCGGCCATAATGCATTTAGAATTCCTTCTAATGCTGCAGTCATAGTCCATATGAAATTTAATTTCCAGTAACCGACTGCTAATACGATCGTAATCACTAAAGCAATAACACATGCTTTATGACCTGCCATTTTTAATCCGCTCAACGCTACAATCAGCCATATAATCGGCAGCATCGCAAGTATGAATTTTAAGAATAGCACAATAAGTTCCCCCTTTTCTAATTTTGGTCCAACCAATTGGGCTTAACTTTTTGATCCAACCAATTAGGACCTAATATTTTTTTGGTCCAACCAATTAGGGCGATTTTTAAAGATGCACCTTCCCACGTCATCTCTTACAAGTTTTTTACTATCATCTTTAAAATTCCCTATCTATTGGGTGAGCCAATTTGTTTATGTTTTAATTGTACCATAATATCTAAAAATTTCAAGCTTTTTATTTGATTTTTATCGATTTTAACAACTTTCTGTCCTGTTTTTATAAAAAGCAACCAAATATACGCTTATTGGCTTTTTAACATTCTTAAAAATTGGGCCACCCAATTGTATACAGTCTACAAAATCCTGGATTTACATTAATTCAAAGAATTTCTTGTGTGACAAAAAAGGTGCCGCAAAATCATCTATTTTGATGATTTTACGACACCTTCTTTTCCTTTTTATATTTGGGCAGGCTCCTCAATAAGAGCTGCTTCATAATGCTGAAGAATCATCGTCTGAATAACCTCTCTGGTCTTAGAGTTGATCGGATGAGCAATATCACGATATTCTCCATCCGCAGCCTTTCGGCTAGGCATTGCAATAAATAATCCTTTCTCTCCCTCAATTACTTTGATATCATGAACAACAAATTCATTATCAATGGTAATTGAAACGACAGCTTTCATCTTACCTTCTTTTGCTACCTTTCTGATTCTCACGTCTGTAATCTGCATGAAGTAACCCTCCTGTCAACCGTCAAGCCTTATAAAATATATCTTACGTTCTTCTCCACTACGACTTTGATTTCGCCTTCTCCACGATAAGTGGTTCCTGGTCTTAACGTATCACGACTTTCTACGATGCAGTTTTCGATTACAGAATTATCTCCAATATAAACATCATTTAAAATAATAGAATTCTTGATCGTACAGTTGTTTCCGATATATACATCTCTAAATAATACAGAATCTTCTACTGTACCATTGATGATACAACCGCTTGCTACGATGCTGTTCTTAACATCGCATCCAGTGTTGTATTTTGCAGGTGGAAGATCTTCTACTCTTGTGTAGATTGTTGGATAATTCTTGAAGAAGTAGTCTCTTACTTCTTTCTTTAAGAAATCCTTATTTGCTTTGTCGTAAGCCTCTAATGTAGAGATACTTCTCCAATATCCGCTAAGACGGAAAGCAAATAAACGCTTATCTTCCATACTTGGTAAAATGATGTCTTTTACTAAATCATATTTGCCTTCTTCCGCACATCTTTCCAATTCAGAAATCAGATGTCTTCTTCTCATAACATAAATACCTGTAGAAACAGTATTTGTCTTTGGATTTTCTGGTTTTTCTTCAAATCCTGTGATTCTGGATTCATCATCTGTTTCAATAATACCAAAACGGCTCAGATCATCCCATCCTGGTTCTAAATCTTTCACGATCAGTGTAATATCCGCACCTTTAGAAATATGGAAATCTAAAACATCGTTATAATTAATTTTTGAAATACCATCCCCTGCTGCAATGATTACATAAGGTTCATGGCTTTTCTTTAAAAAGTCAATATTCTGATAGATGGCATCTGCTGTACCCTGATACCAGAATTCGTTTTCATTTGTTAATGTTGGTGTAAATGTGTATAAACCACCTTGTTTACGTCCAAAATCCCACCATTTAGAAGAACTTAAATGTTCATGTAAAGATTTTGAATTATACTGTGTGATAACGCCAACTTTCTGAATACCTGAATTGCTCATGTTGCTCAGAGCAAAGTCAATTGCACGATAGCTTCCTGCAACTGGCATAGCAGCAACTGCACGTTTTTCAGAAAGTGCTCCTAATTTTTTACTATTTCCGCCTGCTAAAATGATTCCGATTGTCTTCATGCCTGTTCCACCTACCTTACTTTACTAAATATTCTCCACTCGGAAGTACTCTGTCTGGATAATCATCTGGTGTTGTTTTACCAAAGATTGCTACATTCTTACCAACTTTAACCTTGTATGGAATATAAGAATTCTGTCCAACAGCTACTAATCCGTTGTTGTAGATATGTGGAGCTACGGTGTTGTCAGCTTCTTCAAAGACACCTAATTCTACACAGTCTTCAATCTCACAGTTTTCTGCAATGACTGCCTTATTAATTACGGCATTATCGCCAATTCTTGTATGATTCATAATGATAGAGTCTTTGATGACTGCACCTTCACCGATCACTACATCAGAACCGATAACAGAATTTGTAACTTCCCCATAAATTTCCGTCTCTTCACCTACGATAGAACCGGAAACCTTACCATTCTTACCAATAAACTGTGGTGGAATGGATTCGCTCTTTGTATATACGCGCCAATATTCTTCGTATAAGTTAAATTCAGGAATCAGGCTGATCAATTCCATATTAGCTTCCCAATAAGAACTTAAAGTTCCTACATCCTTCCAGTATCCCTGGAATTCATATGCACAAATCTTATTACCGTTTTCGAAGCAATAAGGAATCACATGCATACCGAAGTCGCAGTTTGGAATATGTGCACATTCATTCAAAGCAGCTCTTAACAGCTTGTAATCAAAGATATAAATACCCATGGAAGCTTTTGTGCTCTTTGGATTTGCTGGTTTTTCCTGGAATTCTGTAATTACATTATTCTCATCTGTAACTACAATACCAAAACGGCTTGCTTCTTCTATTGGTACATCGATCGTAGCAATAGAAACAGCAGCTCCACTCTGTTTGTGGTTTTCTAACATCAATTCATAATCCATCTTATAAATATGGTCACCAGATAAGATCAATACATAATCTGGATTATAATAATCCATATATTCTAAGTTCTGGTAAATAGCATTCGCTGTTCCAGAATAGTATTCGCTGCTTCCGCTCTTTTCATATGGAGGAAGTACAGTTACCCCTCCTACGTTACGGTCTAAGTCCCAAGGAATACCAATTCCTACGTGCTGGTTTAATCGAAGTGGTTGATACTGTGTTAACACACCGACTGTGTCCACCCCTGAATTGATACAGTTACTAAGTGGAAAATCAATAATTCTATACTTTCCACCAAATGCAACAGCTGGCTTTGCAATTTTAGAAGTTAAAACACCAAGTCTGCTGCCTTGTCCACCTGCTAATAGCATGGCGATCATCTCTTTTTTTACCATCGTATTCACCCCTTTTGTCGCATGATATTAATTATAACATTGTTTATAGAAATTGTGAATAATAAACATAAAAAAAGTACAAATTCATTCACGAACTTTTATTCATCCCGCTCATACTTTTTACAATATTCGCTAAACTATTTGGTAAATCCTCCATATATAATTCCTATTTCCCCACTTCATTTAGACATATTATCCAACATTTCTTTCACATCCTATTATAAACGATTTGAACCGATTTCGCAATGCGTCTAACTTGAAAGTTCATACTTTTTATTCTATAATGTATGAAAAGGGCAGAGTCAAGCCAAAATCAGCAGAAATAAGCCCAATATGCTTGCATAATTGGGCTTATTCTGTCTGATTTTGATTTGACGAGCGAAGCGTAACGAGAAAGCATCAGCTTTCGAGTCTGCACTTTTCATACTCTCTACCTCTATTTCGGGCAGAGTCATTCTTTGAAAAGGCCAAGCGAAGAAAGCATTGGCTTTCGAGTCTGCACTTTTCATACTCTCTACCTCTATTGGGGACAGAATTTTCCTTCTAAAAGGGAAGGAAGGGATGCATTTTAATTTAATAGGAAAGGAAATGAATAAAACTATGTATACCATTGATTTTAAAAAACCGATCCATGTTCATTTCATTGGAATCGGCGGTATCAGCATGAGCGGTCTTGCCGAAATTCTATTGGAAGAACATTTTACTATATCCGGTTCTGATATGAACGAATCCGACATGACAAAGAAATTATCTTCTCTTGGAGCCAATGTAATGATTGGACAGAAAGCCTCTAATATTACAGACGACATCGATCTTGTCGTTTATACCGCTGCCATCCATGAAGATAACCCAGAATTAAAGGCGGTCAGAGAACACCAGATTCCAGCACTGACCAGAGCACAGCTTCTTGGACAGATGATGGACAACTATAAGTATCCAATTGCAGTTTCTGGCACTCATGGAAAGACAACAACAACCTCTATGCTTTCCCATATCCTTTTAGCCGCTGATATGGATCCAACCATCAGCGTAGGTGGAATCTTAGATGCCATCGGTGGGAATATCCGTGTTGGGAAATCCAACATTCTGGTAACAGAGGCATGTGAATACACGAACAGCTATCACTCCTTTAACCCTGCAATCAGCATTATTTTAAATGTAGAAGAAGATCACCTGGATTTCTTCAGCGGAATTGAAGAGATCCGAGAAAGCTTCCATACATTTGCAAAAAAACTTCCAAAGGAAGGTCTCCTCGTATTAAATGGCGATATGGACTGTGCCGACCAGATCAAACAGGGCGTAGAAGCAAGCATTGTTACCTTTGGCATCCACAATAAGAATGCAACCTATTATGCTACTAATATCGCCTATGACGAACAGGGAAATGGTTCCTATGATTTAATGGAAAATGGAACCATAACGGATCATATTCATTTGCACGTAAATGGAATTCACAATATTATGAACTCCCTTTCCGCTATTGCCGTTGCAAAATATTTAGACATCTCTACAGAAGATATCCAGAAAGGTCTTCTTGCCTTCACTGGTACGAAGCGCCGCTTTGAATACAAAGGAAAGGTAAATGGCTTTACCATTATTGATGATTATGCACACCATCCAACAGAAATCACAGCTACCTTAACAGCTGCACAGAAATATCCACACAACGAATTATGGTGTGTATTCCAGCCACATACTTATAGCAGAACCATCGCCTTTTTAGATGATTTTGCAGAAGCATTAAGCTTAAGCGACCATGTAATTTTAACCGATATTTATGCAGCCCGTGAAAAGGATCTTGGACAGGTTCATTCTAAAGATATTGTTGAACGAATGAAGCAATATGATGTTGATGTTCATTATATTTCCGCTTTTTCTGATATCGAAAAATTTTTATTAGAAACATGTAAAAACGGTGATCTGTTGATAACTATGGGTGCCGGAAATGTTGTAGATATCGGAGAAAACCTGCTTAAGTAAATATTTATCCACATTATCCACAGGGTTATGCACAATTTATCCGTTCATAACTTTGTGGATTTTTTATTTATTTATCCACACTCATTGTGAAATATAAAATTGCTCCTATTTACGATATATTCGTGTATTTCACAAAGTTGTCCACATTATCCACACTTTTCACATAATATCTGGTGGATTTTTACACAACCTTCCCTTTGGTTTTCTTTTTTTTCATCCTATGTTATAGTAGGAAAACAGGGAAACGTAACACATTATAAAGGAGAGATAACCCATGAAACCCATTGAATTATCCAGTAAAGTAGAACCGGATACCACGATCATATCCAATCATTTTATTGATACTTATATGACAAAGGCAAACGGTGAATATATCAAAGTATTTCTTATGATCCTACGACTTCTTCAGTCAGGAAAAAACCCTCTTCCTGAAGTCATTGCCGATCGTCTGGATATGACAGAACGGGATGTTATGCGTGCGCTTTCCTATTGGGAACGAGAAGGGATCCTGATATCCAGTGCAGAACAGGAGACCGCTGCTTCCAAAGAGGAGGCACCTGTATCCACTTCCAAGCCGCTTCCTGCCAAATCTACACTGACACCGGCAGATATGAGAAAGAAACAGAATGACAAAGGATTTTCCCATTTAAAATACATCACCGAAATGTATTTAGGGCATCCTATGACTAATCCAGAAATCAATTCCCTTTCTTATATTTATGACGATCTGAAGCTTCCTGTGGACTTGATCGAATACCTGATCGAATATTGTGTCAGCAATCACAAGAATAGCTTACGTTATATGGAAAAGGTGGCAATCGACTGGCATCAGAAGAACATCCTCACACTGCAGCAAGCCAAGAGCCAGGCTCATTCTTATGGAAAGGATTATTATACGATCATGAAGACCATGGGACTGAATCACTCTCCTGCACCAGCGCAGATTGAATTCATGGAAAAATGGCTGCATAAGGATGATTTCTCTCTTAATATGGTTTTAGAAGCCTGCAGACGTACCATCACAGCGATTGGTAAGCCAAGCTTCCCATATGCCAATAAGATACTGGAAACCTGGAAGAAGGCCGGCATCAAATCCCAGACCGAGCTGGCTTCCTACGAGAAGAATACCACTCCAGTCAAAGGGGCTCTTCCTGAACAGAAAAAGCAGCCAAAATTACATAATTTTCAGGAGCGCTCTTATGATTTTGACGCTTTAGAACAGCGCTATATTCAGAAAATCAATCAATAGTAGAAAGGAGGATGGAAGCAATGCCCTTATCCACATGGCAGTTCGAACAGATCATGCGTTCCTATGACCAGACCCGCCAGCGGAATCACGCTCTGCATTTAAAGCGCCAGGATGAGATCTATCAGACCATTCCGGAGATTAAGAACATTGACGATACTATTGCGGAACATTCCATACAGGCCGGAAAGGCTCTGCTTTTCCATAAGGATGACCAGGTTCTTAAGGATCTTAAAATAGAGAATCTGGAGCTGTCCATGAAAAAGGTCGAACTCTTGGTCTCCAACGGATATGAGCCTGATTACTTAAATCCTATTTACGACTGCTCCCTATGCAAGGACACCGGATACGTCAATGGCGAAAAATGCCGCTGCTTAAAGCAGTCCATTGTCCGTCAGGCTTACCAGCAATCGAATATCGAAAAAAAGCTGCAAGAAGAGAATTTCCAGACCTTTTCTTATGAATATTACGATAATAAGCCTATGTATCCTAACCTGCCAACTCCACGGCAGAACATTGTATCCATTGTGGAAAAATGCATGGATTTTATCCAGACTTTTTCGTCAAATCCAGGGCAGAACATCCTGTTTCAGGGCAGTGTAGGCGTTGGCAAGACCTTTCTTACCAACTGTATTGCCAAGGAGCTGATCGACGAAGCCTATACGGTTATTTATCTAACATCCTTCCAGCTGGTAGAGATTTTAGAAAATCATCGTTTTCACCGCAAGGAAGAAACACAGAATCTGTATACAATGGACTATATTTTAAACTGTGACTTACTAATTATTGATGACCTGGGAACAGAGCTGACCAACGCATTTGTTGCCTCTCAGCTATTCCTATGCATCAACGAACGACTACTGAGAAAGAAATCAACGATTATATCAACCAATTTATCACTTTCTAAATTAACCGAAGCTTATTCGGAACGAGTGGTATCCAGAATTACAGAAAATTACTTGATATGTAAAATTTATGGCGATGATATTCGAATTAAGAAATCATTTGCCAATTAAACTTGACGAATACAAGCAGAAAATGTTATAAAAGGTATGAATATATTACAGATTACAAAAAAGGAGATTTACCAATGAATTTGAATGATAGCAAGTATACATCCATTCCTGTCGGCAAATTAGGAATTATTGCTTTAGAAAGCAGTAAAGAACTTGGAGCACTTGTGGATAAGCATATTGTAAACTGGAGAACAAAAAGAAATCAAGAAAGACACGATAGCATTGAATTCGACGGCTATTTAAAAGACAGCTATTTATTAGATGCCGCATGCCCAAGATTTGGCTCCGGTGAAGCAAAAGGACTTTTAAAAGAATCTGTGCGTGGTTCTGATATCTACCTTTTAGTGGATGTACTAAACTACAGCATTCAATATAAATTATGCGGACATATGAATCGCATGTCCCCAGATGATCATTACAGCGATTTAAAAAGACTGATTTCTGCGACCTGCGGAAAAGCCCGCAATGTCAACGTCATCATGCCTTTCTTATATGAAAGCCGTCAGCACAGAAGAACAACCCGTGAATCTTTAGATTGCGCTGTTATGCTTCAGGAACTGGTATCCATGGGTGTAAATAATATTATTACCTTCGATGCCCACGATCCACGTGTTCAAAACGCTGTTCCATCTCATGGATTTGAAACCGTTCAGCCTACGTATCAGTTCGTAAAAGCATTATTAAACTGCTGTGACGATCTGCAGATTGACAACAAGCATATGATGATCATCAGCCCGGATGAAGGTGCAATGCAGAGATCTATCTACTTTGCCAATGTACTGGGAATTGATGTAGGTATGTTCTACAAACGTCGTGATTATTCTACCATCGTTGATGGACGTAATCCGATCGTTGCTCATGAATTCCTTGGTGATTCCGTAGAAGGCAAGGATGTTATCATCATCGACGACATGATTTCTTCCGGTGAAAGTATGATCGATGTAGCAAGAGAATTAAAACGCAGAAAAGCAAAACGCGTCTTCTGCATCTCTACCTTTGGTCTTTTCACAAACGGATTAGACAGCTTTGATAAGTGCTATGAAGATGGAACCATCTACAAAGTCATTACAACCAATCTTACTTACCAGATTCCTGAATTATTTGACAGAGAATGGTATGTAAGCGCTGATGTAAGTAAATACATTGCATTATTGATCGACAACATGAACCATGATGCATCCATCAGCGATATTTTAGATCCAACAGAAAGAATCAAACTCCGTATCGAAGAATACAAGAACGGAAAACGTTCTTTCTAGCATATTGTATTTTCAAGGACGAAAAGCGGTTTATGCCCGTTGCATTTGCGACAGGCATGCCGCTTTTATGCAAGAATATGGATATATTCTTAATATGATACCAAGGTCATGCTGTTCATGCTTGCATGAAAAAGCATGACTTTGGGACCCACAAAACATGAGAAAGTAGCCATTTTTCGTAGAAAAATGAGTGGATTTCGAATGTTTTTAGGATTTCGTGAGCGTGAAACGCGGAGAAATCCGTAGGTATCAGGGGGTCAAAGGCTTTTGACCCCAACATCTTAATATAATATCATCAAAGAGAAAGGAATTACTACAATGCCACAATTAAATGAAAATTACTTAAACGTAAAAGACAGTTATTTATTCTCTGAAATTGCGCATAGAACAGCCGCATATACAGAACAGCATCCGGATAAACCAATCATCCGCTTAGGAATCGGTGATGTTACAAAGCCTTTAGGAGAAATCGTAATCAAAGCCTTACACGAAGGCGTTGATGCCATGGCTTCTTCTGAAACCTTCAAGGGATATGGACCAGAACAGGGATATGCAGATACTCGTGCTGCCATTGCTAGTTATTACAAGAAAAATGGCGTAGACGTTGATGAAGATGCTATCTTCGTATCTGACGGTGCAAAGAGTGATACTGGTAATATTACAGATTTATTTGGACCAGATAACACGATCATCATTCCAGATCCTGTTTACCCAGTATACGTAGATTCTAACATCATGTGCGGTCACAATAACATTGTATACATTTCAGGAAATGCAGAAAACAACTTCCTGCCAATGCCTGACCACAATCAACATGCAGATATCATCTATATCTGTTCTCCAAACAACCCAACTGGAGCATGCTACAACAAAGAGCAGTTAAAAGAATGGGTTGATTATGCATTAGAAAACAACGCTATTATCTTATTTGATTCTGCATACGAAGCATTTATTTCCGATCCTGAGCTTCCAAGAAGTATCTATGCCATCGAAGGTGCTAAGAAATGTGCAATTGAATTCTGCTCTCTTTCTAAAACTGCTGGATTCACCGGAACACGTTGCGGTTATACCGTTGTTCCAAAAGAACTGGTATTTACCGCTTCTAACGGTACAGAAATGTCCTTAAATGCGATGTGGAACCGTAGACAATGTACAAAATTCAACGGTACTTCTTATATCGTTCAGCATGGTGCTGCTGTTGTTTTCTCTGAAGAGGGAATTGCTGAATGCAGAAAGAACATCGAATACTATCAGAAAAACGCAAAAGTAATCGCTGATACTTTAACCAAATTAGGTATTCGCTTCTTTGGCGGTATCCATTCTCCATATATCTGGTTTGAATGTCCAAACGGAATGGAAGCATGGGAATGTTTTGATTACTTATTAGAAAACATCCAGGTTGTTGGAACTCCTGGTGCCGGATTCGGCGAAAATGGAAAGAACTTCTTCCGTCTGACTGCTTTCGGAAGCTACGAAAGTACAGTAGAAGCAATGAATCGCTTTGAAAAGTTATTCGGATAAATCCTAAAAATACGGGTTTCTTTGACTATGGGATAGTGAGTGAGAACGAAATCATTTCGGTCAGCAATCAGGCTACGGAGCTTCCAAATCTGATACATGTTTTCTCTTGTTCCACACTAGGACAGACGAAAATCTTATCTCTCCTCCAGGGACAAATGGCTATGTAAGCTCCTTCGCAGATTGCTTTACCGGAATGGTTTCATTCTTTGTAGTATATTGGCTTCTCCCATATTCGTGTGGAGAAACGGAGTGTGGAAAAAAGGAAGGCAGTTCGTCTTGTGCCATGCCAAGCCCGACTAGCGGAGCGGATTAGGGTTTGGCTCGGGGTAGATCCAGACAGCTTTGGTTGTTCTTACGTTCTGGCATCCTAGGCGCAGGAGGAGAAGTTTGCTTCTTCACTTAAGCCATTCTCCTACATAAATACATTATAAAAAGAACATCCTTGATAAAATGTTCAGTATCTTATAAACACTGGTTTCATCAAGGATGTTCTTTTCTTTAACAATTCTTTTTATTCTCCATCTTCATCAGACGGTGTATCGGATGGTGCTTCCGTTGGCGGCGTAGCCGTCGTCGGCGCCTCTGTGGTTGATGCTTCTGTAGTTGCTGCCTCCGTCGTTGTTGCTTCTGTGGAAGCCGCTGTAGTATCAGATGATTTTGCCGTGCTGGCTTCCGTCTTTTGTGTAGAAGCTGGTATGGAGGATTCCCCACCATCATAATTTTTAAAGTTCTCGGTACTGTCTAAATTTTTATGAATATCATCCATAAAATCCTTCCAGATATACGCAGGGTACGTATTGCCATGAAGGTTATACATAATCTTATGATCATCTCTTCCTACCCAGATGGCCGTTGTATAATATGGTGTATATCCACAGAACCATCCATCTCGGTAATCACTGGTAGTTCCTGTCTTACCTGCCGTATCAAAGCCATTGATCTTCGTACCCTTTCCAGTACCTCCGGTAACAACGCTTTCCAGTACATCGGTCATCATATTGGCCGCACTCTTGGAATAAATCTTCTTCGTTCCTGTAGAACCCTTTACGATTAATGCACCTGAAGAATCAGTAATCTCTTCGATACATGTTGGGGCCCGATATTCTCCATCGTTTGCAAGCGTAGCAAATCCTGCAGCCATCTCCTCTGTGGTAACCCCATAAGTCATACCACCAAGACAGGTCGTATAATACTTATAGTCTCGTTCCACCAGATGAGAAAAATGCATCTTCTCCAGATAAGAAAGAGCTGTCTTTGGCGTCAGGCTTTCATAAAGTCTCATGGTTGCCACGTTACTGGATTTCATAACAGCTGCTCTTAAAGAAATACTTCCTCTATAGCTGTTTCCTGAATTTCGAACCTTATGAGGATCACTACTGCTCATTGGACTATCATCCACGGTAGAACCAGGAGTATATCCTCTCTCCAGTGCTGGTGCATATACCAGAAGCGGCTTCAAACCACTTCCCGGCTGTCTTGCACTCTGATAAGCCCGATTTAGCGTATAGCCTTCCAGATTATCCTGAGAACGCCCACCCACAATGGCTACTACCTTGCCTGTTTTATTGTCAATACAGGTTCCAGCAGCCTGTACCTTATATACTCCATCTTTTGTATCTGTGTAAGAAGCCAGATTCCTGTTGATGGCACTTTGCAGCTCATCCTGCTTGTCAAAATCGATACTGGTATAGATGCGATAACCTGCCGTATACAGCGTACGCTTACACGTAGCATAAGCTTTGTTGTATTCCTCTTCATAGGCTTCCTTATCACTGTCATTATTAAAGGAATACCGGAACTCAAATCCACTGTCCTTCATCAGACTTTCCGTAGCACAATGAATAACATAAGTCTCCACATAATCATGCGTTTCCGTTGTTTTCTTCTTCACAACCTTAATTTTTTTAGAAATAGCTTCGTCATATTCACTCTGTGAGATATAGTTATCTTCCAGCATATCCTTTAGAATCTTATTACGTCTTTTTGTAGTTGCCTCTGGATGATTGTACGGATTATACATCGTTGGACCATTTGGGATTGCAGAAAGATATGCAATCTGTGATAAGGAAAGCTCATCCGCATTAAGATTAAAATATCCCTGTGCCGCAGCCTGAATTCCATAATACCCATTGGAATAATAAATATTATTCAGATAGAATTCCAGAATATCCTGCTTACTATAGATCTTTTCTAATTCCAGAGCAACAAACATTTCTTTGATCTTTCTCGACCAGGTGACATCATTATTCAGGAAAATACCGCGGGCCAGCTGCTGTGTGATCGTACTGGCTCCTTCATGAATCTCACCTTTATTCTTGACCAGTGCTACTGCTGCACGAGCAATTCCCTTTAAATCAATTCCATGATGATCGTAAAATCGGCTATCCTCAACAGCCACAACCGCATCGATTACCTTCTGTGGAATCTCACCATACTCCAAATAATAAACATCCTTTTCTCCCTTTAGCTTGGTGATCAGTTCTCCATTGGTATCATACACCAAAGTGGTCTGATTCGCCTTAAAGGTATCCCTGGTTGCCCCGGAAACCAGCTCCACTGCCTCTTTCTTCATCTCAAGCAGCGTAATCCCAAGCTTGATTCCCACGCCAATACCCACGACCAGAAAGATTGCCAGTACAGCAAATGCGATCCGGCTGATCAGGGTCTTCTTTTTTGACTTTTGTTTTATCTTCTTTTTTTTGACCTTTTTCTCTTCTGCCATAATTTCACCTCGTATTATATTGCCATTCTTTCCTTTACATGAAGTTTCATGCTCCCCATACTTATAGGGCTTATAACACTGTCTTCTGATAATCGCAGCCTAATTGCTCTAACATTGCAAGCACTTCTTTTCTGCATGTAAATATCACAATCTGCCCATGAGATTTTGACAAATAGGATAACGTCTTACGGAGCCGCACATCGTCAAAATTCCCGAATACATCATCCAAAATCATAGGAAATTCCTCTTCGGGGAATAACAAGTCTGCGGCCGCCAGACGAACTGCAAAATATATCTGTTCGACAGTTCCTGTACTTAAATAATCTATATCAAGAAAAGATCCATCTTTCTCTACGACAATTCCCATAGAGTCATCGATTTTGACCTTTTCATAAGCACCATTGGTAATTTCTGCAATAATAGAGGATACTTTCTCATGGAAACTGCTTCCAAATTCCTTATGAATTTCCTCTGAAGCTTCCATAATCGCTCTCATGGCCGCTTCCATTGCCTTTCTATTATACTCTGTTTCCTCTGCTTCTTTTTTAAGATTCTCAAACCTGATTCTTAAATCTTCATTAAATTCCTGTTTTTTTTGTATCTGTTCTTTTTTTATCTTCAGAATCTCAAGCTGATACTCCCATTTTTGACGTTCCAATGCCCTTTTATCTGGGAATCCAAAAATCCTGCGAATCCATTCTACTATTCTTTCTAATAAGGTCTGCGGCTTTGCTTTTTGATGCAGACGCCCTTCTATCTCTCTCTCTTCTCGTAAAATTGCCTGAAATTCTTCCTCTTGGTCTTCCAAATCTCTGATCTGAGCTCTGATCTGATTTAGTTCATCATAGACCGGAGCCTTCTGAGATCTCCTGATTTCCCTTCGCAAATAGGAAATGGCTTTTTCCACATTCACATCCGTCGTTTTGCTCTGGCTCATATTCGCCATATAATTCTTTATCATCTGGCTTAAAGATTTATCTGTCTTCATAGCACCCTGACTAATACAGAGAGTCTGTAAGAATCCCTCCTTCGTCATAGAGAACAGGTTCCCCGAAGGCTCCTGTCCCTCTAGCACCTTTTTCCCCATAGCGGTCTCATAGATAACGATGTCCTTCCCATTGGAAAAGTCTCTCTGAATCTGGTAATCCTCTCCCTGAAAGGAAAAATCCAAACTTCCTCCATAAATTCCTCCCATATAAGGCTGATATTTATGAAATTCATCTTTTTTGGATGCCGCCCCTCTCTTTCGATCGATGCCAAACAACATGCTGACCAGAAACGTACGCAGTGTTGTCTTCCCTGCCTCATTTTCCCCATAAATAACATGAATGCCATCAGAAAATGAAAAAGATCTTCTATGAAATTTCCCAAAACCCATAATTGTACACGCTTTGATCTCCATGTATCTCCCTCTCTAATCTGCAGTGGAAAGCAATGCCTTCATTGCATAAGAAAGTGCCTTTGGATCATCTCGCAGTTTCTTCATCACCGCTCCTATGAGATTATCCTGGTTGGCCTTTAACATCTCGTCAAAATCTCCAAAAGCCATCAACTCGTCTTCGATGGATACAATCATAAACTCTTCCATCAAATCCGTAAGATCCAAATGAATCTTCGGATCTACACTTCCTGTCAATACAAGCCGAAACAGGTTCTCGGTTCCCATTCTGGACAACTCTGTTTCTATGATGTCATAGATTTCCTCTTCAGACATTGTATCATATAACACGACCTCTGCTTTCTGGTAACATCTGGACGCAAATGGTACAAATGTTACAATCTGTTTTTCTTCCGTAATCTCTCCTAATAAATATCCATGCATTCCTGTCTCCGTGGCATCCAATGGTTCCAAAGATCCCGGGTATGCCATTAAGTCCTCATATATCATCTGCGGCTTATGAATATGCCCCAGAGCAATATAATCGAAGCCTGACCACTTTAACTCCTCAAAGTCAATGGGAATATGCTTTGCATCTCCACCATGTGCCAAAAGAATGTGGATTCCTTCCTGTCCATTTGGCTTTACGCCCTGATAACAAGGTCTGGTAATCTCCTGACACCAGTAGCTAAAGCCATATACATAGGTTTTCTCTTCTTCAAAATAAAGACACTCCATCTGTCGGTTCGTCAGTACGTACGTATTGGATTCAAAGGAATATGACAGATATGGCGAATTTTCCCCAATATAATCATGATTCCCGGCAATGATCACCGCCTTTGCACGTACAAGCTTTCCCAGCATGTAGTCCAATTCCCGTAAATCCTGAATTAAGGGCTGTTTATGAAATAAATCTCCGCTGATCAACAAAAAATCTGCATCTTCTCCATTCACCACTTCGATCAGGCGCTGGAAGCTTTCCCGTATCTCTTTCCTGCGGGTCTTACTCCAGGGTTTTCCTTTCTCTGGCTCTGCACCCAGATGAATATCTGCTGCATGGATAAATTTCATAATGACACCCCTTTCACATTGTTTTCATTATACCCTATTTCCATTTCACATTCCACTTTTTTTCTTAGAATCCACCTTACAAAGTTCGATTTATCCACCCACATGCATAATTTGATGTTAAAATATACATACTACATTTGGAAAGGAAGTTATCATATATGGATGAAAGAATTCTTACATTAGCAAAAAATCTGGTTCATTATTCCTGCAAAGTAGGTCCTGGAGACCGGGTTCAGGTTCATTATACCGGAAGCGATACAGAATCTCTGGTGCGCCAGATCATAAAAGAAATATACCTTGCAGGAGGAACCGCTTATCCTGTCTATACCAACCCAAGGGTTCATCGGGAGATGCTCCTTGGCTGTACAGAAGAACAGCTCAGGCTGATGGCCAGATCAGATGCTCTTACCATGTCTCAAATGGATTGTTACATCGGCATCCGTGGCGCCGAAAATGTGTCTGAATATGCAGATGTTCCAGCTGAAAAGCTCGCTCTGTACGACACATTCTACTCCACACCCGTCCATCATGAAATCCGTGTTCCCAAAACAAGATGGGTAGTGCTCCGTTATCCAAACAGCTCTATGGCACAACTGTCAAATACCAGTCTGGAAGCCTTTGAGGATTTTTATTTTCAGGTATGCAATCTGGATTATTCTAAAATGGAGCAGGCTATGCGACCTCTGGTCGCCCTGATGAATCGCACTGATCAGGTTCATATCAAAGGGCCTGGCACTGATCTTAGGTTTTCTATCAAAGGAATTCCTGCCATTCCTTGTGCTGGTGAGATGAATATCCCAGATGGTGAAGTATTCACAGCACCAAAAAGGGATTCTATCAATGGAACCCTCACCTATAATACTCCTGCTGTTTTTCAGGGATATACCTATGAGAATATCTCCCTCACCTTCCAAAATGGTAAGATCATACAGGCTTCTGCCAATAATACAGAAAGGCTTAATCAAGTTCTGGATACAGATGATGGTGCCCGTTATATTGGCGAATTTGCCTTAGGTGTTAATCCTTTTATTACAAATCCAATGAAGGATACACTTTTTGATGAAAAAATCTGTGGCTCCTTCCATTTTACGCCAGGAAACTGCTACGATGAGGCTCCCAATGGCAACGCATCTGCCATCCATTGGGATCTGGTCTGCATACAGACTCCTGAATATGGTGGTGGGGAAATTTATTTTGACGATGTTCTCATTCGTAAAGATGGAAGATTTGTTTTAGAAGAACTGGAGGGATTAAATCCAGAACATTTGATATAAGTGATCAGAAAATGATAAAACTCAATTATTTCAGTAAAGCAATCTATATAGGAACTTCCAAAATCCGATTGTCCACCGAAATAATTGAGTTTTCTATGTTTATTCTGTATAACTGTAGAATTCGTTTCCGCCTTTTTTAAATTCCTTCTCCAACGCCTTTCGTTCTCCCTGAATAGATTCTCCTTTGACCGGATCAATATATCGTAGCTTGGTGCTGTTATAACTCATAACTACAATATAGGTTCCATTGGCACGTTTGGCGATGAATGGTCTTCCTTCGCTGATATAGTAGACCACATCCTCCAAAGAACAGCCGGATAAGTTCACAGCCCGTTCTTTAAAGTATTTACTTAAAATATCCATCGGCTCGCCTTCTTCTTTTACCAGCGTTTCATAAGAAGTATTGTCCGCATTCAGCTTTAACAGCATCTTCATGCAGGCTGCAAAAGACTCTTCCTTATTCTTAGCCTTTACAATACTGACATTCGGCACCTTGGCATATTCTTTTGCCACTCCTTTTTCCCAGATATAGTTCTGCTTGCTGTTTACTACAACGCCTGCGCCGTTCTTAGCTGCATCGATTGCCTCTTTTACACTGGTGTAAGTTCCCTGAAGCGTTCCTTTGGCATATACATAGCATTCCTTCTGTCTCGATTCATTGCTGGCAAAATCAATGGTCTTATAATTGCCGGATACCTTTTCTTGTGTATTTGTAAGCTTTGGCTCATCCGTGACATACACATAAGTCGGAAAGGTCATATACAACTGATTATAAAGGTTAGAATCATAGCTATATTCAAATATAATCTTCTCACTCTTATCTTCTTTATAGTGGATATAGTCATCTACCAGCTTCTTATACTTACCTCCCTGTCGGGTTGCCCTGGTCATCTTAACCACATTGCCCTCTGTAGACGCTGAGAGAATGTAGACGCCTGATTTTTTATAATTTTTAATCTCCTTTAAATCTTTATCTACAATCTTGATTTCCTTCATCAGAATGGTCATACTTCCATCCGATTTCTTTTGTACATCTGATTTATTGGCAATCCCATAGATAAAGTCTGTTTCAATAAATCCGATCCCACAGATTTGTTCCTTGTCGCCACATGTAATTGTCTGTTGCTTCTCGTTTTCCATATTGGTAATCGTAATGCTATCCCCATCCGAAACAGCCAAATATCCTTTTTCAGAAGAAACGATAGTATCTGCTTCTACATTGGTCTGCAGAACCTCATAGTCCTTATCGGAAGCATCCACTTTGTAAATGCTTCCATCCAAATAGAAATAGAATACATCTTCTTTATTCAGATAAGCAAGCTTTGAGAGTGCCTCTTTCATATTTTCATAAGGAACCTCTGTCGGTATGAACATCACTTCCTCATTAACCCGTTCCTTATAATCAAATCGATATACACAGATTCCATTCTCTCCTTCATGAACGCCTCTGTTCATGTATCCATATACAACAAAAATCATGTCCCCATTCTTATCCATATTCAAAATATCGATCTGATTTTGATCATAATTATTGCGCACATCCCGGTAATCCTCTCCAATAAAGCTAAACACCTGAACCATCTCATCCTGCTGAAAATCATAAAACCACAGCTGATCCTGTTGAACAAATGCCGCCATCTCGCAGTCATTCTGGGTATGGAGATCCTTATCACTTCCTCCGGTTGTTCCAATAAGAAAACGATTTTTGCCACCATCTACTGCATCGTATTGGAAATATTCCTCCTGAGTTCTTTCATATCCCAGCAGATACATACGGGAAACAGAATAACGGACTTTATAATATTCTGTTACCATAAAGTACCGCTTTTCTCCCTTACTGTTTTCATAAGAAAGAATACTTCTCATCTCCACAGATGATAAGTCCTCAGTAATTTCCTTCACCATTGGAGGATAGGACTTCTCTACCACAGGCTTCATACCTGCGTAACAGATGACATCACTATTGGATTGAATGTCCACCTTAGACAGATTATTATTTTGATAGGATGCATTGGGCTCAATAAACTGGGTGACATACTGCTCACCTTCCGTATCCCCTGCCAGTGCAGCCTCATGGAATTTCTGGATAAAGTCCATACATTCTGTAAAATGAAGCTCTGTTCCATATTTAAGCCGGGTATAATAGTGGACCTCTACCCCTTTTTCATTCTCGATGGTAAGTTCCATCAGATAGACCTTTCCCCGCTGCAGCTTCTTCTTTAAGGTAACTGCCGCTTTAGTCGTCTTATCTGATCTTTGAAAGGATGCAATTCCACTTTCTCTGACTGTTTCATTATCCGTCTCATAGATCGTATAGGATACAGAAGAAATTCCTTCTGTCACCTCACTAATAATAACGTCAAATCTATAGCTGGTCTCTAACGGCACGATAGAATCCCTGAGCAGATTCTTGTCCATACTACCTGTATAGCCATGCATATTATTAATATGATTTTCTCCCACCTGAATAGACAGGATCGGCAATGAAGCTTCGCTGGTCTCCGCTACTGCTCTGCTATTCCTTCCCACAAATATGTAATTAAAGAATACTACCGACAGAAGAAATACCAATCCAAAGATTATGCCTGAAAGCAGCTTTTTATTATCCACGTATGTCCTCTCCTTCCCATAACAACTTTTCTAATGTTGGCTTCACACCAAGCAGCTGACAACAATTTCTATATTCCTCCGTCTGCTTCTTCGCTCTCTCTCCACCTTTCACTGCACGAATCAGAATGTTCTTCGGTGTATGCTCCATATCAATAAATTCCAGCAGCTGGGTTCGGTAACCCTCCATCTCCAGAAGCTTTCCCCGCAGCCCATCGGTTGCCAGTGCAGCCATTCTCTCCTTCAGAAGTCCATAATCCATGATTGGCGCCAGACTCTCATTGCCGATCTGCTGATTCAGCTCGTGCTGACAACATGGTACAGATAAGATTACCGACGCATTCCATTTGACCGCTTTATGAAGCGCAAAGTCCGTTGCCGTATCACAGGCATGGAGAGTCACCACCATGTCCACCGCATCTACACCATCGAAATTCTCAATATTTCCAACGTAAAAATCCAGCTTGTTAAATCCATATCTAATTCTGAGCTGGTTGCAATGGGCGATAACATCTGCCTTTAGATCCAGGTCAATAATTCGGATATCATATCCCTTCATTTCTTTTAAATAATAATACATGGCAAAGGTCAGATAAGACTTTCCGCACCCAAAATCAATGATAGTAAGCTCTCTTCCCTTTGGTAAGTCCGGAAGAATATCCTCAATAAATTCCAGAAAACGATTGATCTGGCGGAACTTATCGTATTTGGTCCGGACAATTTTCCCTTCCTTTGTCATCACACCTAAATCAATCAGAAATTGTACTTTTGTCCCTTCATCAATGATATACCTTTTCTTACGATTATGAGACAGGCTCTTCTGACAGCCTCCGATCTTTTTTCTCTTTACTGTAATTTTGCCTTTTTTGCTGATCAGCCCATGAATGGTCTGTGTCTTTGTAACAATTTCCATCTGCTTATAATCGCGAATATACCCTTCAAACAATTCCATAATGCCCTCTTTGGTCAGATTTTTATGAAATGCCTGCCTTTTGGTAAAGGATTCTGCCTGAAAATACAGGCAATCCTTAATTAAGACAGGTCGGATTTTGATCTTTGTGATCTCCCCCGCCTGTCTTGGATTACTGATTATGATGGATACTAAATCTATATTTAAACTTTCCTCAACCAATGCAAGAAACTTTTCCATTACATCACCTTTTCCTTATAAAATTCAGGCCCAGCCTGGATATAAATAATTGTAATGGGTTTTTCTATAATGTTCAATCTGTTTTTTTGAAAACGACAAATCTTAAGTATTTATTCAGAAAAAATATCTTCTTTTTCTACGATATCGACATCTTCTATGATGCATTTCATCACAAAGCATAACCTGAACCAAATGCTTTAAATAAGGTGATTTCTCATCGTGGTATTTTACTTTATCATAAATGTCTCCTACCAGCTTCATAACGGAAACTTTATCCGGATACTGATCAAACATCATGCTTCCTGCATATTCCATCTTATCACATTCATCCTCTACAAACTCTGCAATTTCTTTGGCAATACCCGGATACATCCGCTTTAAATATAAAATATCATCTTCATATTCATTTTCATCCGTCATAAACCGCTCGGGAAGCCATATGGATAAATCGTCTTCCCGATGATAGATCCCCTGTTCAATTTCTTCAAATGTAGGAAGTTTCTGAAATGTCTGCTCCCGTTCCATATTCTCTTTCTCCTTTTTTCATTCCTTCTGATATACTATATGAAAAAAGAAAAAAAATGGTTCACAGAGCCTTCGTTCTGTCAGTTTCCATTATAGAATGGAACTGCCAGATACAGCTGTGTCTGTTCATTGGATTCATCATAACTTATGATCATCTGAATATTCAGCCTTTTTCCATCCCGTTCATAATAGTCAGAAATCAACGGGCTATAGCAATAAATCGTGTCCCGATATTCATCCTTATATTCCAATGCTACTTTTGCCTCTAATATGGAAAGGAGTTTTTCCTCTACTTGGTCTTTCTCATCTCGATCTAAAATTCCTTTAAAACTTCCATGTACATATAGACTGGTCTCCGTCTCAATACCATTTTCCTCCATTATAGATTCCAGTTTCTCTCTCATTCCAAAGATTTCTTCCACATCTTCAATGGCAACCTCGGTAGAAAGATAATTCCTGTTGTCCACCGAAGAAATCCGAAACCAGACTCCACCATCTTCTCCTTCCTTTTTCAAAATCATAGTTTCCACATTATCTTCTTTAACCGTATCGATGGTATATTTCTTCGTTAAACCAGCCTGTTCTGCCAGTTTTTTCAAAATATTTCTCCTGGTTTTCTGATTTAGCTTCTTTTCTCCCAATGAACCAGATACCATGACCTTGCCCTCAATCGGAATACTTTCACTGGCTTTAAATGCTTCCATCAACTTATAATCATTTTTTGCAGTAAGATTCATGAATCCCTGAATAAAGACCATGGACCAGAGCAGAATCAGAAACCATATCTGGTATCGCTTCATTCCTATCACACTCCTTATTCAAAAAGTATCTCCCAAATTTTACTTTCTATACATTTACAACTACAACCAAAGAAGAACGGCGGATAAAGAATTCTTTATCCGCCGTTCTTCTTGGTTTTATATAGATGTTAAGTAAGAAATTGAAATGGCTTATAAAAAGCATTTCCAAAACAAATTGGTCATACCAATTATTTCGAAAAAATAATTCGAAGTGTAATCCCTTTATTGGTCCTACCAATCTGATAATTACATTATAGTACCTTTCTTTTTTTCTGTCAATATTTTTATATTTTTTGTACAATATCGACGATTATTCCATTCCATTTTTGTGCACTTCCTCATAATCTTTATATTCCTTAATATAACGAAAATGAAGATTTAACCCCTGACGTCCTTTTAGATAATTTCCTTCCACGAAGCCTTCGACAATTCTTCTATGAGCATTGATCAGACGTTCATCACTTTTCATACCCTCGATAATCTTGCCTCGCATCGTAGGAATATAACGATCCATAATATTATTTAACGCTTTGTAGTTTGATATCATGTAATCATTTTTTGAAGCCTGTACCAGAAGATAATGGATAGCCTTATCGTATTTTACCCGAGTCTCTTCCCGATCCGCTGTAATCAACTTCTTATAATATTCCTGCATCTTCTGTCTCTGCTGGTCTGTAGCCTGACGTACTGCAAGGTTCATCGCCTGCCACTCTAACGCATAACGGAATTCTGTAATATGATCATAATCCATATCCTTTAACATATACATGAATGTCATAACTTCCGTTAATGTCTCTTCAAAATTCCCCGCAATGTAATTTCCAGAACCGTGAAAACTCTTAATAACCCCCATATTATCCAGTGTGCGCAATCCCTCTCTTACAGAATTACGGCTGACACCAAGAATTTCTGCCAATTCCCTCTCCGGTAGTAACTGATCACCTGGTTTTAATGCCCCAGCCAAAATCTCCCTCTTCACATAATTAATGATTTTCATGTAAGACTTTTCCACGAATCAATCTCTCCTTCTTGGATTAAAAACACTATCTGTAAAAAAATTAACATTTAAATTGCTCATTTCACAACCATTTGCAAATCAATGCTTTTCTCCCATAAATGCAAAAGCAGACAAAAGAAACCCATTTCAAAAATTTCTCCTGCCCACTTTTCTCTTAAACGTTTGGGATTTTTTACCTCTGTTAACTGTCTTATCATTTATGCAAATTGTAAGAGCTGCCCGGTAAAGGTGACTCCACCCAGGCCACCTCATGGCACATAGAATGTTCTACTTAGTGCTGCTTCGTTCCCGACCTGACACGGTTCGTAGGTTCTATTGCATGAGACCAAGGCTTCAACGTCACCAATACCGGGCAACCCTCACTCTATGAAATGAAGTTTTCATAACATACCCTCACATAGTATCAAACTTCTGCTTTTTTGTCAATTAGTTTTTCTGCTTTTTTCTTCTGTCTTAATTCTTTAAAGAATTGAGACAGCATCTCTGAGCACTCTTCTTCCAGAATTCCCGTTTCCATTTCCACCTGATGGTTAAACTGCTTCATCTGGAGAAGATTGATAATAGAGCCTGCACAGCCGGCTTTTGGATTCATACTCCCTATCACCACCTTGGAAATTCGTGCCTGCACAATGGCTCCTGCACACATCTGACATGGTTCTAAAGTCACATACATGGTACAGCCTTCCAGCCGCCAGTCGCCAAGCTTCTTACTTGCCTTTGCCATGGCCAGCAGTTCCGCATGGGCCAATGTCGTTTTATTCTTATTTCTTTTATTATACCCTCTGGCTATGATCTTATCCTCATAGACGATGACACATCCAATGGGTACATCTCCGATGGCATATGCCTTTTTTGCCTGTTTCATGGCTTCTTTCATATATCGTTCCTCTTGTGTCATAAGTTTTACTCCTTCATAAAGACATATTTTCCTTCTCCACTTCATAAAATAAAAGCAAAAAGGAGTAAGAAAGTTGTCCGAATATCAGCGTATTGTATCCTATCTCTACGAATACAAGAATGGAATCCGGGGTAACAATGTGGGATTTGCCCGTGTAGAAACAAGAGATCAGCAGCTAAAGATTTCCTTTACCCTGAATACCGCACAAAGTCTTCCTCTGTTAACCCTTTACTTTTATTATTATGACCACGGAAAAATGCTTGGCATTCCGTGGGATGAAATCAAAGAGGTTCCCCGTCATTATGAATATAAGGAAACCTTCCGTACCGATGAGGTGTTTCAGAACTGTCCGCCTCTGATCGATATGGATGGTATTCTATTCTATTATGACGATCACCATTTTTACGGATCTCAATGGAAGGAAAATTCCATCAATCTCCGTCTGTTTGAAAAGCCACATACCAGACCGCCACAGCTGGAAGAATATATCGAAGCTCTGTCTCTTCATGAACAGACTCCTTTTCCTGAAGAAGCAGATATTTCATCTGAAGCAGCTACATCCAAGGAGACCTTGCCATCAACGTCTTCCTCTACAAAAGAAGAAGTCCTCCCTTCTCCTGATGAAGTATGGGAACATTTTCCAAAGCTTGAGCCTGTTCTGACCCCAGATTATTCTGACTGCATTAAAATTCATTTTGATGATATTCCTTCTTTACCTTTCCTGCCAAAGGATTTAAGCGGCAATGGATTTTTGAAAATGCAGGTACAAAGCTATGGACATCTTGTACTTGGCCGAAAGAAACTGACCAACAGCTATTATGTTGGCATCCCTGGTGTCTTCAGCAATCAGCGAAACTTCGTCGCTCATTTATTTGGCTTTCCCGAATTTATTACTATACCGAAAAAAAACTTAAAAACCGGCAATTTTGGTTATTGGATCATGACAATAAGTCACTAAGCTGGGCAAATTGTTCCAGCGTCAGCTTTTCTCCGCGTACCGTAGCTGGAAGTCCCATCTTTTCTAAGGCTTCCACTACCTGCGCTTTGGTTACCGCAAGCTCTGCACAATTATTCAGTCCGTTCTGCAGTGTTTTTCTTCTCTGATTAAAGGATGCACGTATCAGGCGGAACATGAAGTTTTCATCTTTTACCTGTACCGGCTTTTCTTTATGTCTGGTCAGACGAATAACTGCAGATCCTACCTTCGGTCTTGGCATAAAGCAATTTGGAGGTACATTGGCTACCAGATACGGTTCGGCATAATATTGGACAGCCAGAGAAAGTGCTCCATAATCCTTCGTTCCAGGTCCAACCTGCATGCGGTCTGCCACTTCCTTCTGTACCATAACCGTAATATTTTCCACCGGAACTCCACTTTCAAACAAGCCCATGATAATCGGGGTTGTAATATAATATGGCAGATTGGCCACGACCTTGATCGGTCTTCCCTGATTCTTTTCTTGAGCCAATGCGTTCATATCCAGCTTTAAGATATCTTCGTTGATAATCGTCACATTGTCATAGTCCTGCAGCGTATCTTCAAGAATAGGAATTAGATGCGTATCAATCTCTACCGCTGCCACTTCCCTTGCATGTTCTGCCAGATACTGAGTCATAGTTCCAATTCCAGGACCAATTTCCAGAACAAAATCTTCTGGTCCCACATCTGCCGCAGCAATGATCTTATCCAGCACATGGGCATCGATCAGAAAATTCTGCCCATATTTTTTCTGAAATGCAAAGTCATATTTTTTAATAATTTCTATGGTTTTCTGAGGGTTGCTTAATTTATCATTCATCATCATTTATCCCATTCTATAAAGTGTTTCTGCATTTTTTCGTGTTACCATTACCACCTCTTCATAAGAGGTTCCTTTTAAATCAGCAATCTGCTGCGCAACATAAGGCAAATTTAAAGAGGAATTTCTCTTGCCCCGATTTGGCTCCGGTGCCAGATATGGACTATCCGTCTCCAATACGATTCGGTCCAAAGGAATATATTCTACTGCTTCCTTCAGCTTTCTTGCATTTTTAAAAGTCACAACGCCTCCAACTCCAATATAAAATCCCATATCCAGAAATGTCTTGGCCAACTCCTTGGAATAGGAATAACAGTGTACGACTCCACCAATGTCCTCTGCCCTTAATGCCTTCATCATATCCACCGTATCCTTCGCCGCGTCTCGGCTATGAATCACGACTGGAAGTTTCTCTTCCCTTGCTAATTCCATCTGGGCCTCAAACCATTTTTTCTGAATAGCTCTGTCTGGCTCGTCCCAATAATAATCCAGCCCAATCTCTCCAATGGCCAAAATCTTATCCTGACGGCTGGCATTGCGGATATATGCAAGGTCCGCCTCCGTTAATCCTTCCGTATCACATGGATGAATGCCCACTGCTCCGTAGACAAACGGATATTTTCTAGTCAAGGCAAGTGTATCCTCAATGCTCTTTTTGTCGGAAGAAATATTGACAATGGTCGTAATTCCTCCTTCTTCCATAGAAGATAACAATGCATCCCGATCCTCTTTAAATGCATCGTCATCAAAATGTGCATGTGTTTCAAATATCATTTCTACTTCTCCCATTTCTGTCTTTTCTAATCCCACCAAAAAAACCATACATCTGATTTCATCAGAGTATCCGCTAACTGTCCTATCGTCGCATCGCCACAACATTGCTCTACGATATCCGGACAAAATGCATATTGCTCTTCTCCAATGGCAACTGCCTCTTGTGCAGTCTCAGGTCTTTGCGGCACTCTTCCTTCAATCATATCTTGTGCAATAACCACCGGTTCCAAACCGTATGTCTCCACCCAGTATTTCATCACTGCCATAATGTATTCCGTAGGCGGGCACTCATTCCATCCTCCCATGGGTACCCAGGCAAATACCTCCCATGGATGTTCCGTCGGTATTTTAGCAAGAATCACTTCCAAAGTAGAATCCCAGTCATCCGGCATAAATCCAATAAATTCATTCATGCCTTCCCCTCGTTCCACATCACTGACCACTTCTTCCCATGGCTCGCCCTGCTTTTCCAGATATGCTTTGATCTCTGCCAGATATCCATTCAGGATTTCTTTTCCATCGTGTTTTTTATATTCCTTCAAATAATATTCTGGTTCTTCTGCCTCTTTCATTCTATTCAAAAGCTCCTGATCTGGTACCACCAGTATCGGAACATAGCCCTTTTGCTTTCCGTCTTCTTTGGCTTCCTCATAAACCTTCAGCACCTGACTGGCCTCATCCATCGGAGGAATGATCTCATATTCACAGCCAATCTGATCCGCCATTTCCTGTGTCATGTTCTTTCTCATTCTTTACTTCTCCTGTTATAGAAAACTTCCATTCAATACAGGTATTATACCTGTCCTATCATTGAATTGCAACGAAAAGAAAACTTCTCCATATGGCATGCATACAGAGAAGCCCTTCCTCTTAATTATTTAATTTTGTATGTTCTTGTCTTAGATACATTACCAGATTCATCTGTCACGGAAATACGGAATTTCTTTCCAGACTTTAAGGTATCTTTGGTCTTTATGGTAAACCTGTTATTCCAATTCGCTTCCTTTCGATAAGTCTTTCCATTATAAACGATCTTTACCGTTCCATAGGCCAATGCTCTTCCTCGAATGGTTTTTGTTCCCTTTTTATATAAAGTAGCTGTTGGTGCCTTCGGAATCTTTCGCACGACCACCTCCGTAGAATAACTCTTTACTCCGGCTGCATCTTTGATATAAACCTTAATCTTGGTCCCTGCTTTTACATTTGGTATTTTAATGGAAAATTTTCCTTTACTGTCCGTCTTCTTAGCTGCTTTATAAGTTTTCTTATTGATCACTGCATATGCTCTGGAGCCTTCCTCTGCCGTTCCTTTTACAATCCTTTTCCCAATTGCCCAGTAAGTTACATTCGGAGAAGCTGGTCCTCTGAGATCCACCCCTGCAAAATAATATCCATCCACATCTTTCGTCGCCTGTAACTTCACATAATAGGTTCCTTTTTCTAATCTTCTTTTGATTCCAGCACCGGTCCAATACCATCCATCACCATTGTCCTCACTGGTGCTATTATAGTTTGGATCGGAATGATATACCTTGGTCGTTCCATCCGGCTGATATAGTGTCAGATCAAAAGCTGTATCCTCTGTAAACTGCATACCTTCTGTAGAAAAGATGACATATCTTTTGGCTGGTAATGTGAATTTATACCAGAATGTATTGCTGCTTCCCTGCTGAAAGATTCCTATAAGGAGTTTATCATCATAACCGTCTCTTGGTACTTTCAGCTTTATCGCTTCTTCTTTTGTATTCTGACGATTCAGACTGATATACTTATCATTCAAGGTCACCCCTGTGGTCAGAAAATAAATTCTCGCTCCTTTTGTTACTTCTTTTGGCAAAGTAATAGTAAACTTATACGTTCCAGAATTCAAAATTGCATTTGCTATATAGCTTGTCACATATCCATCTACGTAATCATTTAACTTCATCTGAGAAACCCTCTGATCATTCTCATCAAATTCACTGATCTGATCATCGTATTGATAAAATTCCACAGGCTCTCCATCCTTCGTAATCTGAAAATCAGAAGTTAGATCCTCGATGGATGCATTATATTCCTCATCGTCCGTTTTATTATAATTTACCAGAGGCCACATAGAAACTCCATGAGGCACTGCCAGGGTCGTTTCCATCTCATAGACCGTCTCCCCCTCCTTCACAACACCTTTCACCTCATTTCTATCGAAAACACTCTCTCCAATGACATATCCGGATGGAGTGTCAAAGGCTTTCTTTCGATTCTTCTGGAATGGCATCTTCTGTGCAGATGTCATGGTTTCCTTCTTGACGGCAGCCTGTACCTCACTGCTGCCCCATCCAAATAGCCCAGTCAATATCATGACTACGGCTATCAGATATGCTATGATCCGCATTCCTTTCTTCATCATTCCACCTCTGTCTCTTATTTAATCTTATAAGTTCTTGTCTTTGATACATTTCCGGAAATGTCCCTTACAAAGACCTTCACTGTTCTACCTGATTTTAATGCTGCTGTCTTTACTGTAAATTTTCCTTTTTTGCTGGATTTTACCTTATAAGTTTTTCCGTTGTATTTTATGGTCACTGTGCCATCATAAACACACTTTCCGCTGATTTTTTTCGTTCCGGCTTTGTATTCAGTCAGCGTTGGTTTCTTCGGAATTTTTCGCACTGTAACCGTTTTGGAACGGCTGGATACTCCCAGACTATCTTTTACTCTGACCGCAATCTTCGTTCCCGCCTTTACTGCTGGAATCGGAATAGAGAATTTTCCATCCGATGTAGTCTTCTTTTTGGCATAATAGGTCTTTCCATTCACCTTAGCATAAGCCTTGGAGCCCGGTTCCCCTGTTCCTTTTACTATTTTTTTCCCAAGTGCCCAATAGGTCACTTTCGGTATCGCTGCACGTGGAAGGTCCACATCCAATTGAAAAAGTCCGTCACCTAAGTGATCCCCTGGTGTCACCTTTATATAATAAGTTCCCTTTTTCAGTTTTTTTGAAAATTCCATATTAGATAGAGAAATCAGATCAGATTCTCCGTCTGCATCTTTGTCTGTTTCCACAATTCCTTTATATACCTTTTCCGTGCCATCCGGATAATATAACGTTAAGACTGCCGTCTTTTTCGTATTAAAGACAATACATGTCATATCCAATTCCACATATCTGTCTGCCGGAAGCGTAAATGTATACCAGTATTCCTTCTCTTCTCCTGCCATATATCCAGCTCCACTGCTGAAAGCCTCATCATATGTCATATGATTATATTTATTAATTGTTGGAACCGGAATCTCTCTGGCTGTTGCCTTCGTGTTAGCGGCCTGTTCCTCATCAATCATAACACTACCTTCCAGACCAAGGTAGATCTTCGCTCCATCCGTCGCCTTCTCTGGGATCTCAAACGTAAATGTATAAGTGCCCGGGTTTAAAATCTGCTCTATCATATAATATGGCGTGTTGGCATCTACATGATTTGGCAGCATAATAGAATCTGTCTTTGCGTTCAGTTCATCAAATGGCGTTTCTCCAGAATATATCTGATACAAAGAAACAACCTTGCCTTCTTTTTCTAAAGTAAACTTTGTCTTGTCCTTCACGTCCTTCTGTGCATACTGGATCATAGGTGTTCCTAACAAAATTACTGTTTTGGTCAAATTCATCTTTACCGTATAGATATGTTCTCCAGGCTGTGCCTTTCCCTTCAATTCTATCAAGTTATCATCTTTTATGGCTGCTGCATCGATGTAACTTCCGCTTTCTGTTGTAAAATCATCTTCTTCCAGGCTCTCCTGTGCTGCCTGAATCTGTTCCTCTGTCATTTCAGGAAGCTGATCACACTTCTTCCTGGCGGACACGGTGGATTCGCTTCCAAGACTGATACAGCCTGCCAGCATGATCAGGGCTAAGCATCCGGAAAGCCACTTATATACCATCTGTTTCTTCATGTCGACCTTCCTTTCTACTTGATCGTATATGTCTTCGTCTTTGACACGTTACCAGAGCTTCTACGTACTTTAATGGTAAATTTCTTACCCTTTTTCAATGTGGTATCTGTTGCGATCACAAAGCTCTTGTTCTTTCCTGTATTGGCTTTATATGTTTTGCCATTATAAGTAACAGTTACTGTTGAATAAGCAAATGTGCTCCCCTTAATGTTCTTCGTTCCACTCTTGCAGGCAGTTACCTTCGGAGGTGCTGGAATGGCTTGTACGGTAACTGTTTTTGCATTGCCATAATATCCTTTTGCATCAATAACATAAACATCGAATTTTGTTCCCGCTTTCACCTTTGGAATAGAAATCGAAAATTTTCCATCAGAACCTATCTTTTCTTTTGATTTATATTTCTTTCCATTGATCAATGCATACATTCGTCCGCCAGGTTCCTGACAGGTTCCCTTTACGACCTTCTTGCCAAGTGCCCAATAAGTCACCGTCGGTTCCTGTGCTCTGCTGACATAAGGAGTGAATGTAAAGCTTGCATCTGTATCTGTCTCATCAGCTGTGATCTTAACATAGTAGGTTCCTTTCTTTAATAAAAGACCGGTATTATCCCAAAAAGATCCATTGTCATACATCCCCTCGATGATTCCTTCTCCAAAATCCCATTCTCCTGTGGTCTTTGCCACATAGGTCTTCTCTATCTTCCCTGTAGCTGCATTGATAACTGCAATCTTAATTCTTTTATTGCTGTCATACAAAGCATACTCCAGATCAAAAGTAAATTTTCTTTCCCCTGGAAGCACCATCTTATACCAGTAGACCTCTCCTTTCTCATGTGTCAAAATACCAATATGAGACATATCATCTTCATAATTATATGGAACCTTTATCTTTCTGGCTGTTTTTTGTGTATTACTATCGATCATGGTTCCATAATAATCATGTGCCTCTTTCAGAGCAGTAAAACTATACTCTAACAACACCCTGGCTCCCATAGTAACCTGCTCTGGCATAGAATACACCAGTTCATACTCTCCTGCCGGTAACAATTGCTTAAAATAACAATATGCCTGTACCGCACTGGTCCGATTCTTCATCGTAAGCACTGCTGTCTTCTTCTCCAGCTTGGAAAATGGATCATTTCCCTCCAGTTTCTGATAGCATCGATATTTTTTTCCATCATGATAAAGCGTAGCCGTACTTTCCAAATCTCCAATAAGCTTATTATATTCCGTGTCCTTGCTTGTATATTGAATCTTTGGTATCAGTTCTATCTCTCTTGGCTCTTTTAACCGGAAGTAAATCGTAAATTCAGATTCGCCCTCCGGTATAGAACCCTTGATCTTTCCTTTGTTATCCTGAATGGTAATTGGGCTGACTGCATCATAATCCCCTTTCAAAGACATCAGAGGATCTGCCTGTACCGAAGTTGGCATCATGAGCACACTGCAGACCATAGTCAACGTAAGAATCAAACTGAGTATTCTTCTTTTCTTTTTTCCCATTATTCTTCTCCTTATCTTTTTATTTCCTTTTTTATTTTGGGAACAAAGTCCTATATGATAAAAAAGGATGTATTCTAATTCCTAATTATAGCAAAGGGAAAATTAGAATACATCCTATATACGTGAAATGTAATGATTTGTACCTAAATTGTAACATTTTTCGTTTGCAGATCAGATTCTATGAAATCGACAAGCTGAGACGGGTGTTCAATGATCGCCGCCGGGCCAAAAGCTTCCAGCTCTTCTCTCTGGCGGAATCCCCATAATACACCGATGGTGGTCATTCCAGCTCCAATGCCAGTCCTCATATCCGTATTGGTATCCCCGATATAAAGACACTCTTCTGGTCTGATTCCAAATTCCTCTGCAATCCGAAGTGCTCCGCTTGGATCCGGCTTCTTTGGTACACCATCGATCTGTCCTGCAATAGCATCAAAGTATCCTTTTCCAAAGACCGTTTCAATGTTCATGATTGCCTGCTGATTCGGTTTATTTGATAAGACTGCAAGCTTCATATTCTTTTTCTTTAGCTGCTCGATCATCTCTGGGATTCCTTCGTATGGATGCACTCCGTACATACTTTCTTTTCCAAAGATCTCCATATAATCTTTACAGGCCTCTTCCCAATGAATCAATTCCTTATCACCTAAATAGGTCAGTGCTCTTTTGATCTGATTCCGATAGCCATCTCCTACCATCCACTTAAATTCTTCTGTTGGCACTTCTCCCAGGCCATATTTGCGCAATGCTTTGTTACTGCAATAGGAAAGTGCCGTCAATGTATTTAGTAAAGTTCCATCTAAATCAAAAATACAGCATTTATACATCTTTATTCTTTTCTCCTTTTATTGCATATGATTTTACTAGTAATATTATACCGCAGAAAAAATCTTTTGTACATAAACTTACACATGGCTAGACTATAGGTAAAAATTGTAACACAGTCTTAGGAATTTATTTAGAATTGCTTCATAGAAAAGTAACTAATTTCATTTTCATTATGCTATACTATATTTACAAAATAAAAGTAAAGGAAATGATTATGAGTTTTGATACAATACTGGCACAAATGAGAGTATTTCTGCCTATTGCAATTCCTTGTTCACTGGCAATCATTGCTCTCATTTTTGTTTTATATAGATTTATTTTAAAAAAAGATTTAAAAACCTGGAAACTACTCCTAGGATTTTTATTTATATTGAATATTATATTTATTATATACCTTACATTTCTTACGAGAAATGAAACCTATGGAGAGATCGATCTGAATTTATTCCGTTCCTACCGTGAGGCATGGAACACTTTCTCTATCCGGAACTGGCAGCTGATTATTTTTAATATTCTGGTATTTTCACCACTGGGAACCTTGCTCCCTCTGCTGTTCGAAAAATTCCGCCGGCTATGGCGTACTGCGGGAGCAGGATTTCTCTTTTCTCTTGGAATTGAGCTGAGTCAGCGAATAACCCAGAGAGGATTGTGTGAGGTGGATGATCTGTTCCATAACACCTTGGGGGTACTGTTAGGCTACTGCCTCTTTCATTTTATCTGGCTGGCCTTTCAGAAGATACGCTGGAAGCCTTTGCGAATGACGGCATCTATTGTTCCTCTATTATTATGCATCAGCATTTTTTTAGGAATTTTTTATCGCTATGACCAACAGCCCTATGGAAATCTTCCAATTGATTATACTTACCAGGTTCCTTTATCGGATTCCATCGTATCCTTAAAAAATGATCTGGAGCTTCAGAACAAGCAGCTTTCTGTCCCTGTTTTTGTACCAAACGGCTGTACAAGAAAGGAAGCCTGTCTCTTTGCTTCCAATCTGTTTGATCAGATGGGAATTGAAGGAACTTCCCGCTATTCTTATTATGAAGATTCCATCATCAGTTATCGCGGAAATCATAATATTACTGTGTATCTGAAAGACTGCAGCTATGAATATCACTATGTACAATCCGAGGGAAAGCCTGTCTGGGGCGACATTGGAACACAGGTAGTAAAAAGCCGCCTGCGAAAATATGGCATTGAAATTCCGGAACAAGCCATTTTTAGCAAACCATCAGAGGGAGTTTATCAATGGACCGTCCAGCGTTCTGTGGATTCCCTTGGTGATGTTTCTGGTACTCTGACCTGTATTACATCCAAGAATGGAGCGATCTATTCCATTGACAATCAACTGGTACAGCAATCCGTCTATGCCAAAGAAACGATCATCAGTGAAACAGAAGCCTATCAGAAACTGGTAGATGGATACTTTCAGATCAGTCCACATAATTTGAAGATACATGAACTGAATATCAATGGCATCTCTCTGACCTATTCTCCGGATACAAAAGGCTATTATCAGCCTGTATATCTATTCAACTGTGAAATCAACGGAGAAAAGAAGGATCTGGTCATTCCCGCACTGGGACAATAATATGTAACCAAAAAACTGCCAGCAGGATTTCCCTGCTGGCAGTAAAAATATTATCTTTTTTGATTTTATTTCTTGACGGGAATCGGCTCAAATGAACCGACAACTCCCTTCTTATTTGAATGATAGACGAACCAGTGCCCGCTTCAGGGCCAGTTCTGCTCTGACCATATCCAGGGAATTATCTCCTGACTTTAATCTCTGTTCTGCACGATCTTTCGCTTTCTGTGCACGCTGTTTGTCGATTTCATCCGGCCATTCTATCGTTTCTGCCAGAATGGAAATCTTCTCTGGAAGGATTTCTACAAATCCGGACATTAACGCTGCCTGTTTCTTCGTGCCATCACCTTCCGTAATCGTAAGTACTCCTGGTGCAATAATCTGTGTCATTGGAATATGCCCCGCATAGACCCCTACCTCACCTTCTGTGGTGCGGTATTCGATCATCGTTGCAGCTCCATTGTAAAAAGAACGATCAGGAGAGATAATTTCCAGTTTAAACTGTTTCTCCGCCATAAGATCACCTACTTATTATTGAAACGTTCTACAACTTCATCAATGCTTCCCGCATTCAGGAACATACCTTCTGGAATCTCGTCATGCTTTCCTTCCAGAATTTCTTTGAATCCCTGAATCGTATCATTTAAGGAAACATATTTACCAACCGTACCGGTGAACTGCTCTGCTACGAAGAATGGCTGAGATAAGAATCTCTGTACCTTTCTGGCTCTGTCTACGATCACCTTATCATCTTCAGACAATTCATCCATACCAAGGATTGCGATGATATCCTGTAGTTCTTTGTAACGCTGTAAGATTTCCTGAACGCCTCGGGCAACCCTATAATGTTCTTCCCCTACAATACGAGGATCTAAGATACGGGAAGTAGATTCCAGTGGGTCTACCGCTGGATAAATACCCTGTTCTACGATTGCACGGGATAATACGGTCGTTGCATCCAGATGGGCAAATGTCGTTGCCGGTGCCGGGTCTGTTAAGTCATCGGCTGGTACATAAACTGCCTGAACGGATGTAATGGAACCATTTTTTGTAGATGTGATTCGTTCCTGAAGAGCACCCATCTCTGTCTGCAAGGTTGGCTGATAACCTACCGCACTTGGCACACGTCCTAATAATGCAGATACCTCAGAACCTGCCTGTGTAAAACGGAAAATGTTATCGATGAATAATAACACATCCTTACCACCCTGATCACGGAAGTTTTCCGCAATCGTCAGTCCCGTAAGACCAACTCTCATACGAGCTCCAGGTGGTTCGTTCATCTGACCAAATACCATGGTTGTCTTCTCGATAACCCCGGAATCTGTCATTTCATAATATAGATCGTTCCCTTCACGAGTACGTTCTCCAACGCCAGTAAATACAGAATATCCACCATGCTCTGTTGCAATGTTACGGATCAATTCCTGAATCAATACGGTCTTACCTACTCCCGCACCACCGAACAGACCGATCTTACCACCCTTCTGATATGGGCAAAGTAAGTCTACGACTTTGATTCCTGTTTCTAATACTTCTGTCTCTGTTGCCTGCTCTGCAAATGTAGGAGCTTTTCTGTGAATTGGTAGATAATCCACGCCCTCCGGTGCAGGCTTTTCATCGATAGGTTCTCCTAATACGTTAAAGATACGTCCCAGGGTTGCTTCTCCAACCGGTACCATAATCGGTGCCCCTGTGGAGACCGCATCCATTCCTCGTACTAATCCGTCTGTCGGTCCCATCGCAATACATCTGACTGTATCATCACCAAGATGCTGGGCTACTTCAACGGTTAACTTCTCTCCATTTTTTCTCGTAATGCGAATCGCATCGTTGATTTCCGGAAGCTTTCCTTCGCTGAATTTAATATCTAAAACGGCCCCGATAATCTGGGTGATCTTCCCGATATTTTGTTCTGCCATTTTTTCACTCCTTATAGTTAAAATCATCTCTAATTCAATGCTTCTGCACCGGAAATGATTTCTGTTAATTCCTGTGTAATTGCTCCCTGACGGGCACGGTTATATGCAAGGGATAATGTGGCGATCATCTCTTCCGCATTGCTGGTAGCAGAATCCATAGCCTGCATTCTGGCACCATTTTCACTTGCATGGGATTCCACAAATGCACCATAGATCAAACTGCAAACATATTTTGGAATAATCATATCCAATGATTCTTCCGCTTCCGGCTCGTAGTTCATAGGAGTCTTTGATTCTTTTTCTTCCACCATTGTTTCATCAAATTCTACAGGCAGTAATTTGACTAGTTTTGGAATGTGTACCACGGTGTTTTTAAAGCTGGTATAGGCAAGATAGATTTCGCCGATCTCACCTGCGGCATAGCGGTCTAATACCTCTTTACCCAAAGCCATGGCATCGCCGTAATTAGGTTCTTCAATCATATCAGAATGATCCGCTATGATCGCATACCCTTTCCGATCCAACACCTCCATAGCCTTATGCCCAACAGCATAGATATCCACATCCTCTTTGTTCAGATTACTTTCTGTCAACAATTTAGCCACATTATTGTTATATCCTCCGGCAAGGCCTCGGTTAGAAGACACTACGATGACTGCCTTCTTTTTGGAACCATTGTCCGTCAGATATGGATGCTTAATGTTGCCGGATTTTTGTAGAATTGATGTTACTGTGGCGTACATTTTGTCAAAATAAGGCTTCGATTCCTCAGCTCTCGCCCTCGCCTTCTGAAGCTTAACGGTAGATACCAGCTTCATGGCCTTGGTGATCTGCTGGGTACTCGTAACACTTTCCTTTCGACGCTTGATATCGATCATGGACGCCATGCTTTCCTCACATCCCTTCTACTTCTTAAATTCCTGTTTGAATTCCTCAATGGCTTTTACCATCTGCTTTTCCGTCTCATCTGAAATTACTTTTGTATCGCGGATGGACGCAAAGATTTCAGGATATTTGGTATCGATAAAGCTCAATAATCCTTTTTCAAAATCCAATATATCAGCTACTTCAATATCCAGTAAGTATTTTCTTGTTGCCGCATAAATGACTACAACCTGCTTTTCTACTGGCATTGGCTGATACTGAGGCTGTTTTAAGATTTCTTTGATTCGTTCTCCCTGTGCCAGACGTTCCTTGGTATCTGCATCTAATTCAGATCCAAACTGTGCAAATGCTGCCAGTTCACGATACTGTGCCAGGTCGGTACGAATTGGTCCTGCGATCTTCTTCATCGCCTTGATCTGAGCAGAACCACCTACACGGGATACAGACAGACCTGCGTTGATCGCCGGACGGAAACCAGCATTAAACATCTCTGTCTCCAGATAAATCTGCCCGTCTGTGATGGAAATTACATTGGTAGGGATGTAAGCAGATACATCACCTGCCTGTGTCTCAATAATTGGAAGAGCGGTCAAAGATCCTCCTCCTAACTTATCAGAAAGTCTTGCTGCACGCTCTAATAATCTGGAATGTAAGTAGAATACATCTCCAGGATAAGCCTCACGTCCAGGTGGACGACGAAGTAATAAGGAAAGGGTACGATACGCAGTCGCATGCTTACTTAAGTCATCATAGATGACCAGTACGTCCTCTCCGTTCTCCATCCATTCTTCTCCAATCGCGCAGCCTGCATATGGAGCAATATACTGTAATGGAGCCAGCTCACTGGCGGTAGATGCTACGATAGTCGTATAATCCATCGCACCATATTCTTCTAATGTTTTTACGATATTGGCAACGGTAGATGCCTTCTGACCAATGGCAACATAAATACAATGTACCCCCTGGCCTTTCTGATTGATGATCGTATCAATGGCAATGGCCGTCTTACCTGTCTGACGGTCACCGATGATCAGCTCACGCTGTCCACGTCCAATCGGAACCATGGCATCAATTGCCTTAATACCCGTCTGAAGAGGAGTATCTACTGCTTTACGAGAAATAACCCCGGAAGCCACTCTTTCGATCGGTCTTGTTTTCGTTGCTTCGATCGGACCCTTTTCGTCAATTGGCTGTCCCAATGCATTGACAACACGTCCTGTCATCGCATCCCCAACTGGAACCTCTACTACTCGTCCCGTTGTCTTTACGATATCTCCTTCATTAATGTTCTTATTATCACCTAATAATACTGCACCTACGTTATCTTCTTCCAGGTTCAAGATCATGCCATATACGCCGCCTGGGAATTCAAGAAGTTCCCCCTGCATAGCACTTTCCAGACCATGAATACGTGCAATACCATCCGCTACCTGAATAACAGTTCCAACATCAGAAGTTTCTAATTTTGTAGAATAATTCTTAATCTGCTCTTTGATCACAGAGCTGATTTCTTCTGGTCTTAAATTCATGGAGCCTTCCTGCACCTCCTGTTTCTCTGTTCTAATGACCCTCAAATCATCTGTTTGGGATCATTACGCTAACTGAATCTGATTCAAAGCCTTTGCCATATTGGCAAGCTTCGTCTTAATACTGCTGTCTACCACACGATCGTCAATGCGGATCACAAGTCCTCCGATCAGACTTTCATCCACTTCATATTCCACTTCAAATGACTCATATTCTGTAATTTCCAACAGTCTTTTTACAATCGCATCTTTCTGCTTCTTTGTTAATTTCATCGGTGCAGATACTTTTGCCACACCGATCTTTTCATATTTTTTCATACGGTTTTCCACGTATGTGAAGATGTTAAGGATTTCATCATAACGACCCTTTTTCACAATAATCGTTAAAAATCCCATCATATCATCGCTGACTTTTCCTTTGAAGATCTTATCGATGATCTTGATCTTCTCTTCACCCATAATCTTTGGATGATTCAGTAGCTTGAGAAGCTCATCGTTCTCTTCAAAAATCTGCTTTACAGACAGGACTTCTTTCTTCATCTCGGAAATAATATCCTTTTCCAGGGCCAGCTCAAACAACGCGTCTCCGTATGTCTTGCTCACTAGCCTAGCCATGTCTGATCACCCATCTCTTTTAATGTTTCTTCAATAAGAGCTTCCTGTTTCTTTGCGTCAACGGATTTGGTAATGATCTTGGCAGCCATTGCAGTTGCCACTGCGATCATCTCTGTCTTTACTTCATCCTTGACTTTCTTCTTCTCTAATTCTACTTCCGCATTGGCACGGGAAATAATACGAGCCGCCTCTTCCTTCGCCTGGGCAACTATCTCTTCCTCTTTTTTCATTGCTTTTTTGCGGGCATCGGCAAGAATCTGATCAGCTTCTTTATTAATATTTTTTAGCTTACTTTCGTAATCTGCTCGCAACTTACTGGCTTCTTTCATGTCTGCTGCCGCAGCTGCCTGCTCATTCATAATTCTTTCCCGACGGTCATTTAAAATCTTCTTGACCGGTTCAAATAAAATATAGGAAAGAGCAATGAATAATAACAGCACACAAATGGCCTGCAAAATGACATCAAAGCCTAACTGTAAATCCAAGCCAAAAATTCTTCCATCCATTCTTTGGCCTCCTTCTGGATTGTGATCGTGTCATCTCTTATCCTAATTTTGCATATAATGGATTTGCATATAATAAGATCAATCCAATAACCAATCCATACAGACCTGTTGTTTCTGCTACAGCCTGTCCTAATAACATGGTAGATGTAATATCCCCTCTTGCACCAGGATTACGTCCTACTGCTGCAGCACCCTGTCCAGCTGCATATCCCTGTCCAATACCAGGTCCGATACCTGCGATCAATGCTAAACCTGCTCCGATTGCTGAACATGCTAAAACTAAACCTTCGTTTGTAATATTACTCATAGTAATTTCCTCCTTAAATATTCATTTTCTAAGCATCACGCTTATCTGTAATAAATACCATCGTCAACATGGCGAATACATATGTCTGAATTGCTCCTGAGAACAAGTCAAAATATGCATGTAAAAATGTCGGCACCCCTAATTTTGCAAAAATAGGGAGCAGACCATACCACAATCCCAACATGATCGTTCCGGCCATAACGTTACCGAACAAACGCAGTGAAAGTGATAATGGTGTTGCAAACTCACCAATCAGATTGATCGGGAACAACAACGGAATTGGCTTGAATAAGTTTGTAATAACTCGAAACTTACTCGTCTTAATGGCACTGTACTGAATCAGAATAAATGTAAGCAATGCCAGTGCCAGTGTTGTTCCATAATCGGCAGTCGGCGGTCTTAAGCCAAAGAGTCCGGATATATTGGAAATAAAAATAAACAGCATGATCGTTCCAATATAGTTGACAAAGTTCTTGGCATGACGCCCCATACTGCTGTGCACTACATTGTCCAATGTCTCAACCAGAAACTCAATGAAGTTCTGAAATCCATTGGGCACTTCATATCCCTTTAGGATGCTTCTTCTGGCTGCCAGTGCAAAGATCAGAATGGTCAATGCAACAATCAACGTCGTAACATGGGTCGTGGTAATCCACACCTGCTGACCAAATACCTTGACCGGAACCAGATAATGGACCATGAAATCCACATCATTATCCGCTAACATTGACATGCCGCTCATTCCTGAGATCAGATTGGCCATACAAAATCCCATAGCATCTCCTCCTTACTTTATTATTTTTTTCGTAATATAATGATTCGTAAATCGTTGCATAAGAGCGGATACTTTTATCCCCAATAATGCAACGATAACCCCCAGAAAACAGGAAAAATGAATCTTCATGGCAATTACTGCTGTCACAGCCATAACGAAAAAACGAAACAATGCCCGCTTCATCATGTAGCCATTCGCCGTCTTTGGATCCATATCCAATGCCCCTTCAATGGAATAGAGCATATGAAAGCTGATTCCAACAGAAACACAGACACCTGCGATTACTCCAAGCAAATACCAGATGTTTCCCTTCGTTATTATCATACCCAAAATTCCAGCCACCACTCCAAAGATTATGACTCCGATCACCAAATCTAACAGGGTCTCATTCATCTCTCTAAGCTTTCTTTTCATCATTGTCTGACTCCTTTTCTTCATCACTTGCATTCTTTATTAGAGTATAGGAGCCCCGGACACCGCCTCCTATCCCTAACAGTAAAAAAGGAATAAAAAAATGGGTCGAAAACTTCTCATCCAGCCAGAGCCCGACAAACATACACATGAAAATAGACGTAAGCATCGTAATCCCCAACTGGGTCACCAATGATAACGTTTTTAATACCGTATGATTCTTCTTCATCATGCTCCTCCTTCTCGGAAGTATTCACCCACATATAGAGAGGTTCTTTATGATTTTTTACTATTTCCTCATTTGATCCTCATTTGCATATTATAGCATTTATACCAAAATATATCCACTGTAATTTTATGGCTATGAGAAAAAGAAAGGAAGGAAATTGATGAAACTCCCTTCCAAATATCACTCTTAATGAAATTGTAAACGTATCTGCTCTATTTTCACTGCACCTTTATAGTGATGCTCTTCTAAATCCTGCTCCTGCTGCTTTTTATCCGTATAGAACGCAGCTTCATAATCAATGTATTCGAGACGATCCAGATTTCCATTCGCTATGACACAATAGCATTTAGAAGCATCCATTGTTTCTGCATATCCATGGTGCCTTCCTTTTCCCATATAAAAATCCACCCGATTTGTATAATATTGATATTCGATATCATCCAAATATTCAACAAATAAAAGAAGTGCTGGATGTGCGGAATCATATTTTCCCGTATTGATATAATAAGTATAACAAAAATCATTTTGCTCTTTTTGATATTTACGATATCCTTCAAGTTTCCCCATTTTCATAGTGGCTCTATACAGATCCGGATACCGCCGTTTAAACTCTTTTTGGGAATATTCTTCCATTTTAAACGTTTTCTTAAATGTTCCTTTTGTTTCTATATGCTCTGTAACACATCGATCACGAAGATCCAACACTATTCCACTCACAAGAACTATAATGGTACAGACAAAAACAAGCACTCTGGGGAAAACACGTAAATACGCAAAAAAACTATCATTGCTTTCCTTTTTATGTGTAAATTGATTATATGTAATCAACAAAAAACCTATCAATACTCCACCGGCAATCAGAATTATCAACTTATCAGACACCTCCTATCACTGAACTATAAAATCTGTTTTATAAATTTTTATCTGCTCTTGCTTCAATTGTTCTTTTGCTTCCTCCTGATAATGTAATAGTTGCTGTTGTATTTGCTCCAATAACACTTTTATTATAGATATATCTTCCTTTTTTAAAACCAGTTGAATATGAAAAACTATTTTTAGATGGCTTTTTGGAACCAGTTGCACTATTTGAAGCTAGATAACTTTGTCCATAATAAACCCTTCTATTGGATAAAGTAGTAGCTCCCCTTAATTGCACCCAACTCCCAGTAACTTTTGTTAATTGCACATATTCACCAGAAATTGTATATACTATTTTTACTGTAGCTTTCCAAAATACATTATTTTCTTCATTTTCTAATGAAGAAAATGTATTTATAGATGAATCTATGTCATCCTCCATTTCTATTACAGTACTATATGTTTCTTCATATTCTCACCTCAATTTCTAATTTGTTTACTAGGCATTTGTGAAACGCCATAGCCTTTATACAATCAGCTTTCTTTGGCAGATATTTTTTCAGATTGCCAGGAAATTTATGAATCTGACAAACTTCAGTTTCTGTCCCTCTTACAACAGCACATTGACCTTGATAAAATTGTTCCCGCCTCCTTATTATACATACTTTTAAATATATTTTTGTCACTTATTATCATACCCATCTCCTTTTAATTTCTTGCCATATTAATAGTATCATTAAAGTCTCTCATACATTACATTCATCTGATTTCTCAGATATTGGTTTGCCACCATTTGTTTTGTATGGATTTTTATTATTTCATAAAGCATCACTTCTTCCATTTCATTAACTCCATTTACCCGAACTACAATAAATCAGAATTCAGAACCTCAACAAGGACTGTATTGGATGACTCTTGAATATAATTGATAGAAATATCACTTGAATCAACTTTAATCTCCTGTTTTTTTAATTTTGCTTTTTCTAATTCTGCTTTTTCCACACTGGAGTTTAGTAGTTCCTGTTTTTCGTTTTCAGTAGCATCGCTCTCAAATTCAACTAGAGTTTTTACAGCAATTTCAAATTCATCGCCTTCCAACTGATTCACTTTATCGAACTCCACTTTTCCATTATTAGCACTGATAATTGAATAGTCACCACTAGCCGTATCATTGCTTAAATATAAAATATATATCTGTCCTTTTTCTAGCTTTTCATACCCCTCTATATGGATATAATTATTATCATGAATTGCTGCATTATCTATAATTGTCAGTTTATCACCTGACTGAAATTGATCAGCATTATCCCCTCCATAGATCTCCAAAAGTTCTATATTTCTCAAACTATAAGCACTTGATATAGAATCAGTGTCTTCGGTATCCATTTCTATTACACTATTCTCTTTCGAAAGATCATCCATAATTTTTGCTTTTACGATTAACTTAGAAGTCTCCTTCAGCTCTTGGTAATCAAATAGAATACATTCTGACTGAATCGGAATATCTTTTAATTTAGCAACTGACTCACTCTTTCCACAAGAACACAGCATAAGCATGATACCAACCATAATTGTCATCACAAATACTTTCTTTTTCATCTATTTTCCCCATTTCTTTCTCAACTCATCTTTTTCATAACTGGATACTGCAGTATAACTTTTTAATCCTTGATGCATAATATGCTGTTTTTCGCTATGACTACAATGAGCCATACTGAAAGCATGACCTGCCTCATGAATTAATGTAGCATGTTTATTGACTGAACTTGCAGATGAATTTTTATATACCGAACATGTTACTTTCCACCAACGATCATTAATTCCCAATTCACTCCCCTCTTTTGTAAAAAGAAATGTCTGTCCCAGCAATCCCACAAGAGGTGGTTTGGTTAAATTGTATCTTATTCTGAATCTTGAATATTTGTAACTATCCCCTTCCTTCGTTAAATTTAAGTTACTTGAAAGAGCAGACCATTTTTTTGGATATGCAATCAACTTTTCCTGAGTTGTTTTAGAATACGATCCTGCAAATTTCCACGTTAAATTACCTGTTGTATATTTACCAGTAAACGTATTTGCACCTATACTTTTCTGACCAATATATACCCCTAAGATTATAACTACACAAATTATAGCAATCATTGACAGTATTACTTTAATTTTTTTCAGTTATCTGATTTCTCAGATGTTGGTTTGCCGCCATTTGTTTTGTATGGATTTTTTATTTTTCCATAAAGCATCATCCCCTTGCACAATAAATAAAACCTTCATTCTTCAAACATCTTTCTTTATAAAATAATATTACCAATAATAACAATTTCTGTCAATATCATATTAGATTCTAATATATTGATTTTCTTTCATATTAATATATAATATATTTTGAAGAAAGGATGTTTATATGGCCAATAAAAATTCTTTTAAAAAGGGAACTATTGAATTATTATTATTATCACTGTTAAATACGGAAGATTGCTACGGTTATCAGATGACACAAAAGATCAAGCAGCAATCCGAAGGTTTGATTACAGTAACCGAAGGTGCATTGTATCCCATACTATACCGATTGGTAGAGCAAGGATATGTAACCGATTATCAGAAGCCTGCCGGAAAAAGATTGATGAGAAAATATTATCATTTAGAGGAAGATGGGATTACTTACTTTCATTCTCTACTCGATGATTATCATAAAGTGCAGTCAGGTGTACACAAGATCTTATCAATCAACCTTAAGGAACCTGAAATTTCACAAGAAAATGAATGAGGGGAATTATGAGTAAAGTAGTGAAGGAATATATAAAATCGGTAAAAGTGCTTTTTCCTATTCATGGGAAGCTGGAAAAGCAATATCTAAAAGAATTAGAGATGCATATAATGGAATTTTCCGGAGAAAAAGATACACTGTGCTATGATGATATTGTCGCAGAATTTGGTGCCCCATCTTCTGTCATATCTGATTATTTTTCAGAGATCAATGAATCTTATTTATTCCATCATCTGAAGATTAAAAAATATATAAGAAGTTGCCTGACATTTATTCTCGCATCTGTAATCTTATTCAACGGATATTGTTATTATCTGGCCTACTGTGATTACCATCAAGCACAAAAGGAACATATTGCATATGAAGAGACAGTGATCATAGAGGGAGAATGATTATGTTAAAAAAATTTTTTTAACAGGAGCTTTATGTCTGGTATTTTGTGGGTTACCATCCACGAATATATATGCATTAGAAGAAGATTCTATTGTAAATATTGAATATTTAGATGATGGAACTTATTATGAAACAATACTGGAAGAAGCCATGCTACTGGAAAGAAGTAGCAGTAAAAGTGGTAAAAAAACAGTAACTTATAAGTCTTCTGACGGCACAATCTTATGGAGTGTCACAAACCAAAACAAAAATAGTAACGTTGCACTGCAATGCATCAGGAAAATTATCATAAGCATAGACTAACATTTACCATATCAAGTGGTTTTGTTGTATAATCTGCAAAAAAGATGAAGGGAATTTCCCTCCATCTTTTTTTCTAAAACTTTCTAATAATCAATTTTTTCATCCTGCCCAATGGCCGCTCCCAGGCTGTAATAGGTCATCACTGCCTTGGCCACCAGACGATCGTGTTCGTCCTTCATGGAAACGTCATAAATACTCAGCGTCTTTCCCGCTTTGACTTCTTCTGCCGTAGCCGTAATGACTCTGGATCTTCTGGTCCCGCGTAGGTAATTGATGGTTCCTGTGGAAGTTACAATGTAAAATCCTCGACTTAATGCAGCTGTTCCTCCTACCGTATCTGCAAGAGAGAATAACACGCCTCCATGGATGGCTCCATATGGATTCAGCATCCGATCCTCAATCTCCATTCTTCCTACTGCAGTTCCCAGCCCTACTTCAAGAATCTTCATATTCATATCCTGTGCATGGCCACCCTGGTGATTTCTCTGTTCTTTCAGCTTATCGTAATCCATAACTATTCCTCTCCCCGGAATACGATCTTACCACTTCTCCAGTCCATATCATCTACAATAGCCAAAGATTCCAGATGAATGCCTCTGTCTCGGATCAGCTTTCCGCCAATCTGAAAGCCTTTTTCGATGACAACACCAGCTCCCACCAGTTCGGCTCCGGATTCCTCTACCAATGCAGCCAGACCTTCTAATGCCTTTCCATTGGCTAAAAAGTCATCGATCAATAATACCTTATCTCCTTCTCCAAGAAAATCCTTAGAGACGATAATATCATAGATTCTTCCATGGGTAAAAGATTCTACTTTACTTGTATAAACCTCTCCACTGATGTTTTTTGTCTTTGATTTCTTAGCAAATAACACCGGCACTCCAAATTCCTGTGCCACCACACAGGCAATTCCGATTCCTGATGCTTCTATGGTTAAAATCTTATTGATCTCCTCACCGGCAAATCTTTTCTTGAATTCCTTTCCAATTTCCTGAAATAATTCAATATCCATCTGATGGTTCAAAAAGCTGTCTACCTTTAAGACATTGCCCTGCTTGATAATTCCATCTTTTCTGATTCTGTCTTTTAATAATTGCATACGAATTGCTCCTTACCTCTCATCACTTGTATTACAAGTTTTCTTCTACTATAGCATACCTTATGCGTCATTCTCAATATGATTTCTTCATTTTCATTCTTTCACTGGCAAATACTCAAACAGAACCTTTACAGTCCCGCCACAGATCATTCCCGTATTGGCACTTTCCCGGTTCGTCATATCAAATACCTGCTGCCAGATCTGCTGCTTATGCTCCTTTTTCAGATTCTCCATTGCCTCCTGTATCGCCATATATTCCGCATTGCCTCCGCCGATGCTTCCTTCCATATGTCCATCTGCACATATCCACATCCGGCTTCCCACGTCTCTTGGAGATGATCCCTTCTTTTCTACGATAGTAAGCATCATCCCTTCTGCCATTTCCTGTTCCAGCTGCTGGCCGATTGCCGATTCCATGACTCCATCTGCCTTTTCATTCTTCACCTGGATGATTTCTGCCAGGATGCCCACTGCAATTTCCGCCGGCGTCTGCGCACCGATCTTCAGCCCAATTGGTGCATGGAGACTCATAATCTCTTCTTCTGTAAATCCCTCTGCCTTTAGCTTCTCCTTGGTAATCGCCACCTTTTTTCGACTACCGATCATCCCAAGATAGGTGCATGGGTAGGAAAGCAATTGTCTGACACAACAGGCATCTCCCCGATGTCCTCTGGTTACAACAATATAGTAGGTATTCGGTGCAAACGGCACTTTATGAAGCAACTCCTCATAGTCACAACAAATGACCTGATCCGCCATGAAAAATCGTTCCTCATTAGCAAATTCTTCCCGGTCGTCTACGACGGTCACATGAAAATCAAGCATTTTCCCCATCTGACAGATTGGTTTGGAGATATGACCTCCGCCGCACACGACAAGCTTCGGCTGTTTGGTCAAATATTCTACAAACACTTCTTCTCCATTGATCATCCTAAGACCGTTCTTTCCATCCATTTCCTCTACTACTTGTTGCCATAAAGCTTCTGTTGCTTGACCAAAAGTTCCCAAAAGCTCCTTCTTCGGATTCCATACGGCTCTACTTCCCTGATCTTTCCCCTTTGTAATGACTGCTGTAGATGCTTTCTCTTCCTGCTTTAAGGTCTTCCAAAGCAGCTGATAGATTTCTCTTTTCTTCATTCCTTACACTCCTGCCGCAAGCTGGCCACCCATGCCGGATACCCGGTTTCTTTTGCAACTTGCTCTCCTTTTTCTTTTACTATATCACAATCTGCCTGATTCAGAACCAATTTTATAGCAGATTTCGGATATTGTTCCTCTAAAGGCTTCAGATAGCCCTCCGTTAGAAGACGAGCAGCCGCTTCTTCTGTCAAAATCTCTTCTGGTTTTATGATTTTCTCTGCCAATTGTATCCGATGACACACATCTCCTGCCCTTTTTCCAAGAGCAGAAAGCCCAAAAACTACATAAATCTCATCGGCATCTGGCAGGATGACCGGCTCCGTGGAATTGGGCATCTTAGCCGGCAATCCCTTTGAGCCATCAGCTTCTATCAATGTTACATCTGTACATCCTTCTAAAACCTTATAGGCTTCTCTGCCAATCCAGGAGATTTTCCCACCTGGTGCTTTTCTTCCTGCCTGGACCACACCCCTCCTGCAAAGCATCTCTTCTATCTGTTTATGAAATGCTTCCAGGGAATCTTCATATATCAGACATCCCTCTTCTTCCATCATATGAGTGGTGGTAAGAATCAACACTTTTTTTCTTTTTCTTCTATATTGTTCTGCCAGATAGTGGATCAATGAGGTTTTTCCTCCTGATCCTGCCACATAGATCTTCATGCTTTTTCACCTGCTCTCCTCAAGCATTTCTTCAAAATAATCAAAATCCTTTAACTCTTTGGGATTTTTCATCTGATACTGCCAGACTTCTTCTGGATGAACCTTTAAGATCCTTCTTCCACCCTGATCTCCGGTAAGCTTCATTAGCTCACCATAATATCGGTTATGAAAGATGGCAGGATTGCCAGGAACACCATCGCACATCACGGTCCCCAATGATTTTCCCTGTTCTCTGACCCCATCTATCAATCCCCTTATCGTATCTGGTGTAATAAACGGCTGATCTGCTGTCAAAAACAAGTAATAGCACGACTCCTTTTCCTGGCCAGCAGCTTTTAATCCATTTCGTATCGTATAAGACATGCCCTGTCGGCTTTCTGGACTAAACACTGCGATCAGTCCTTCCTTCTCTTTTGCATATTCATAGATTTCCCTATACTGCGTTACCACATAGATTTTCGTGTCTTCCATTTGCTCGGTAGCCTGTATCAGTGCATCCAGTCCGTGTTGATACAGTGGCTTTCCATGAAATGGATATAATAATTTGTTGGTCCGTTTTCCTTCGGATATACAAAACCGGCGACTGTTTCCAGCCGCCAGATAGATCATCTTAACTTTCATGTTCTAAAATTCCCATGGCAATCTTCTCCGGAGTAATTGGAAGCTCATGGAATCGAATGCCTGTGGCATTATAAATGGCATGGGTCAATGCTCCAAGAGGAGTATTGATGACAACTTCTCCGATGGATTTTGCCCCAAATGGTCCTGTTGGTTCATAGCTGCTTTCAAATTCCACACGAATTTTTCCCATATCCAACCGGGTTGGTATCTTATACTGCATAAAGGAATTCTCCCATAGTTTTCCTTTTTTACTATAAGTAATATCTTCTGAAAGCGTCATACCAATTCCCTGAACGATTCCACCTTCTGTCTGAACCCGGGCAAGATTTGGATTGACTACCGTGCCGCAGTCTACCACCGCTGCATAATCTAAGATTTCCACATGCCCCGTCTCTTTGTCCAATTCGATTTCTACTGCACCCACCATGTACGGCGGTGGAGAAACTGGGGAAGATTTGGTAGCAGTTACCTGAAAAGCTGTATTATTATTGCACATGGATGCGGTCGCCAGATCCACAAGAGAAATCTCCCGTCCATCTTCCAGACAACGAACAAAGTCGCCATCAAACTCTACCTGATCTGCCTCTACACCGAGTGTTTTGGCACCTGCTTCCACAATTCTTCTACGAAGCTCTGTTGCGGCTTCCTCTGTTGCTTTTCCTGTCAGATAGGTGGTACTGGATGCATAAGATCCAGAATCGTATGGAGAGATATCCGTATCCGCTCCTACCGTGACAATCCGGTCAATATCACACTCCAGCACTTCTGCTGCCATCTGTGCCAATATGGTATCACATCCGGTTCCCATATCTGCTGCTCCAATACCAAGCACATAGAAACCATCATCATTTAATTTCAGGTTGGCAGAACCAACATCCACATTGGAGATGCTGGAACCCTGCATTGCCAGGGAGATTCCCACACTTCGTACCTTATGATCTCCCACAACTCTACATGGGAACTTCTCCTCCCAACCAATCATATCCTTGACTCTCGCTACGCAACGATCCAAGGCACAGCTGTTAGCTGTCTCTCCATAATAAGAAGGCATCTTCTCTCCTTCTTTTACCATATTCATCTGCCGCAGGCGGATCGGGTCTATCTGAAGCTTATCTGCCAGTTCATTGACGGTAGACTCCACTGCAAAGATTCCCTGTGTCGCTCCATATCCACGATATGCTCCTGCTGCTTCTACGTTGGTATAGACAACATCATAATCAAAACGATACGCTTCCAGATCACCATATAAAGAAATCGCCTTATGGCCGGAAAGCCCTACAGTCGTAGGTCCATGTTCTCCAAATGCTCCCGTATTGGATAAGGTATAGACACTGATTCCACGGATCTTCCCATCCTTCATGGCTCCAATCTTGCAGGTAACCTCCATCTCATGTCTTGGAGATCCCTGAACCTGACTTTCCTCTCTGGTATATATGATCTTGGCTGGTTTCCCGGTCTTCCAGGTAACAAAAGCCGGATACACCTCTGCTACTGAGGTCTGTTTCGCACCAAAACCGCCACCGATTCTAGGCTTCATAACCCTGATCTTTGACTTTGGAATATCCAAAGCATGTCCCAGGATTCTTCTTAAGTGAAACACAATCTGCGTAGAACTTACCACATTTAAACGTCCATACGTATCCATATAAGTATAAGTCCGGAAAGTCTCCATCATGGCCTGGTTATTTGCCTTGGTATGGTAGGTTCCTTCTACTACAACATCGCATTCTTCAAATACCCGGTCAATATCTCCATAACTATCCTTTTCGGAAGCACATAAATTCCGCTTATTATCTGCTCCTACCGGACATAAAGATTTCCAGTTGTCTTCTGGATGCACCAGAATATCGCTGTCCTTGGCATCATGAAAATCCAGAATCGGCTCTAATACTTTGTATTTCACCTTAATCATCTTTAATGCCCTGTCTACGGCTTTTTCTGTTTCTCCAGCTACGATCACCACTGGATCTCCTACATATCGAACTCTCTGATCTAAGATCAGTCGATCATAAGGACTTGGCTCCGGATAGGTCTGTCCAGCCATAGTAAACCTTTTCTGTGGAACATCCTGATAGGTATAGATAGCTTCAATGCCAGGTACCTTCCATGCCCGATCTGTCTGAATCTCTTCAATCCATGCATGGGCATGAGGGCTTCTTAAAAGCTTTACGATCAAACAGTCCTTCGGTGCCAGGTCATCGGTATAGACTGGCTTTCCTGTTACCAGTGCCATAGCATCCTTTTTACGAATTGGCTGATTTACCACTTTCATCTGCTACTCCCCTTTCTGTTCCTTACTCTTCTTATATTCTAAAAAAGCTAAAATTCCCCGCAACTGTCCTTCATATCCAGAACATCGGCATAAGTTCCCTGCCAGATATTCTTTGATCTCTTCCTCATCTGGATATGGATTCTCACGGAATAGTGCCAATGCATTCATAATAAATCCCGGGTTGCAGAATCCGCATTGCTCTGCTCCCTGATCGGCAATAAACGCACCAAATTCAGCAGCTTCTTCCTGAAGTCCTTCCAACGTAGTTACCTTCCTTCCATCAGCTCTGGCAGCCAAAGTAGAACAGGATAATACCGGTTTGTCATCCAGGAATACCGTACACAGACCACAGTTGGCAGTCTCACAGCCTCTTTTTACACTATAACAGCCCTGAGTTCTGACAAAATCCAAAAGGAGCATATCTGCTTCAATTTCCGCAGTTACCTTTTTTCCATTCAGCTCTAATTTAATTTGCATTCTGTTCCCCTCCTAACACCTGACAACCACGTCGTACTAATACTTTGATCAGATGACTTCGGTATTCTTTGCTTCCGCGCATATTAGAACCAGTTTTCACATGATCTGCCACATATTCTCCAAAGGCTTTGGCACTCTCCAGACTGATCCCTTCTTTTAGAATATCGTCATTATCCCAAACAATGCAGGCTTTATATGGTCTTGCCCCAATGACGGCCTTTACTCCCTGCTCCGTTTGTGCCACTGCACATGCGATAACAGGAAAATCCGTCTTTGTATTCCGATGGCTTAAATATGCCACAGATAATGGAGTCTTCTTCACAATGACCCTTACCAGAATATCATTATCCCTTTCCATGGCAGCGAACTGATCCATGGAAACAATTCCGCCCTTATACAATTCTACATAAGAATCCAGGGCCAGGAACATAGTCAGCACATCTGAAAAACCAAATCGTCCAAAAATACTTCCTCCTACGGTTGCCACATTTCGAAACTGAACGCCTACGATATGACGAAGACTTTCTCTCATCGCTCCACCAGTATAAGCATCCAGCCCAGGATGTAATTCCAAATCCCTTAAGCTGGTCATACAACCAATGGAAAATTCATCTTCCTTTTCTTCAATCTTATCCAGACCCAAACCAGAAAGATCAATGGCAGTGCCGATGTTTCTTGCACCCATTTTCATCCAGAGCATTCCTCCGATGATTTTATTGGCTTTTTTCTGATTTAATTCATAAGCTTCTTCTAAACTAGTCACCTTTCGATACTGATTAAATGTCAGCATAGGAATATCCCCTCCAATTTTCTGCTATTTTTGATTTTCTTCTTTTGGAAGAATAATATTCAACACTAATGCTACTGCTGCCGCAGGTACAATTCCAGAACCACCGAATACATACTGAATGATATCAGGAAGCCCTGCTAATACTGCACTGTTGGCTCCAATTCCGTATCCAAGTCCCAGTGCCACAGACACAATCGTAATATTTCTTCCTGTTACTTCTGTCTTTGTGATCAACTGAATACCACTTACTACGATAGAAGAGAACATCATGACGGCTGCTCCTCCCAAAACACTCTGTGGCATAATAGAGATCAATGCCGCTAATTTAGGCAATAATCCACACAAAATAAGGAAGACTGCTCCACACGCCAGAGCAAATCGATTGACAATCTTAGTCATCGTAACCAGACCTACATTCTGGCTGAAAGAGGTATTTGGAAGCACTCCGAAGAATGCTGCAACCGTAGAACCAAGTCCATCACAAATGACTCCACCGGATAATTCTGAATCACTTGCTTCTCGTCCCATTCCACCTTCCATGACACCGGAAATATCGCCAACGGTTTCTACTGCTGTTACCACAAACATCACTAATACCGGAACAATGGCTCTAATATCAAAGATCGGTTTGACTGGCATAAACTTCGGTACAGAAAACCAGCTTGCCTGTGCCACTTTATCCCAGTTTAATACCCATGACTTGGCTACTTCCTGCCCTTCCGCATTCATAACTGTCGTTGGAAGTGTCATTCCCATGATCGCAGCAATAATATAACCTACAATAATTCCGATCAGAATGGAGGATGAGCTGGTAAATCCTTTTGTTCCATGTTTTAATGCAATAATCACGATCAACACAATGGTTCCCAAAAGTAAATTTTCGATAGAACCATAATCAGCAGCACTGCTTCCTCCTCCAAAGGAAGAAATTCCTACTGCGATCAAGGATAAACCAATAGATAATACTACGGTACCAGTAACAACTGGTGGGAAAAACTTACGCAAAGGCTTCAGACAAAATCCCAGCACGCCTTCAAAAATACCGCCTATCATGGATGCTCCCATGATAGCTCCATATCCTAAGATTCCTCCACCCATAATGTTCACTACATTGCTAAATACCCCAATGAATCCAGAACTGGTTCCCATAATGATCGGAACCTTTCCACCGACTGGTCCAATGGCATATAACTGCACTAAAGTAACTACGCCTGCTATGATCATGGCATTCTGAAGTAATGCCACCTGAACCTCTGCAAACTCACTTCCCACTCCCATGCCACAGGCACCAGTAATGATCAAAAGCGGTGTCAGATTTCCAACAAACATGGCTAATACATGCTGCAATCCTAATATGATGGCTTGTCCCAGTGGAATCTTCCCATAAAAATCATATGGACTGGAATATTGACTTTTGTTTTCTTTATGATTCATAATCTCTCTCCATTCATCCTTTTGTTTTATTTTCATCACACAAAATTTTTATGTAACAAAAGAAAAGCCAGAAGCCCACTTAAGACATCTGGCCTTATATATTCTTAATCTTCTTCGATCATCTTGATCCTTCTGATATGTCTTTCATCATTAGAAAATGGTGTATCTAAGAATGTATCCACAATCTTGATCGCAAGACCAGGGCCGGTTACTCTGGCTCCCAAAGCTACAATATTAGCATCGTTATGTTCTCTTGTTGCCTGAGCACTAAAACAGTCACCGCAAAGAGAAGCTCTGATTCCTTTTACCTTATTCGCAGTAATGGAAATACCAATTCCAGTTCCACAGATCAAGATTCCCTTCTCACATTCTCCAGAAGCAACTGCGTTGGCTACTGCTTTTCCATATACTGGATAATCCACAGATTCTTCGCTATAACATCCGTAATCCTTATACTCCAGCCCTCTTGCCTCTAAATGTTCCATAATTTCCTGTTTCAATGCGTATCCGCCGTGATCACAGCCAATTGCTATCATGTCTTCTTCCTCCTAAATGAATATTAAAATCTTGTTTTCCATATTTTATCTACAAGCTGCTGTATTTGCAAAAAGCAGCACTCGTATTCTTCCTGGCTTTTTCCATAAGGGTCCTTGATGTCGCCAATTTCACCTGCATATTCATAAATGGTTGCGACTTCTAAAAATCCCTCATAGTTTTCCATAACCTTTTTCTTCTGATCCTCCGTCATAGTAATGATAATGGTATCGTCCGTTATCTCTTCCTGCAAAAGCTGGGAGGATAAAAAATCATATATCTTATATCCATGCTGACGCACAATGTCGGCAGCTCTTACATGGACCGGCTCTTCAAATAATACAACCAGACCTCTGGAACTGACCTCCACAGAATCCAGTTCACTCTCCTCTACCTTCTGTCGCAATACAACTTCTGCCATAAAGCTTCGACAAGTATTATTGGTACTAACAAAAATATATTTCAACCTCTTCCTCCTTTACACCTCAATCCTTTCGTAACCAGCTGCCTTTGTCAACCGGTTCATAATGGCAAATCCATTCTCTCCTGTTTCAAATACCTGTGAATAAATCATATCCACTTCTTCATGGTCAAATCGCCGAAGCACATCGTACAAATGATAGGCAATGGTACTATCACAACTCTTTGTACCAATGGATAAAACAACATCCCCCTGATAGCGGTCAGCAGTTTCATCCGTTGCGATCACACCAATCCTTTCTCCTTTTCTATGGGCCTCTGTGACCTTCCGGTTAATATAGGAAATCACCTTCCCTTCTTCTCCGGACACCAGCACCAGTTCCGCCTTTGGCGCATAATGCTTATACTTCATACCTGGTGCCTTTGGTGCAATCCCCTTGGCACCTCCACCCATCACGGCCGGATCAATAGCAACCGGCATTCCAATGACTTCCTCAAACATCTTCGGTGTAATAAAGCCAGGTCTTAAAATCACCGGCTTCTTCTCTGAAAAATCAATAATCGTAGATTCAATCCCAATCCCGACCATTCCTCCATCTAAAATACATGGAATTCTTCCATTCATATCTTCAAATACATGCTCTGCCCTGGTCGGACTTGGCTTTCCAGATGTATTCGCGCTTGGCGCTGCGATGGGACATCCACTTTCCCGAATCAAAGCCCGTGCGATAGGATGATCTGGCATGCGAATGGCCACAGTAGATAATCCTCCAGTCGTCTCCAGTGGAACGATCTCTGACTTTTTCAAAATCATTGTCATCGGTCCCGGCCAGAATGCCTCTGCCGCTTTTCTGGCAGCTCCCGGTATCTCCTGTACCAAAGGCTCCAATTCATCCATATCTGAAATATGAAGAATCAGCGGATTATCAGAAGGCCTTCCCTTGGCTGCATAAATCTTGGCAGATGCTTCCGGATCCAGGCCATTGGCACCTAATCCATACACCGTTTCCGTAGGAAACGCCACCAGTTCTTTCCTCTTTATCCAGTCAGCTGCCTCTTCCAATACCGCTTTATCAATATGTTCCTGATTTATTTTTATTACTTTTGTATACATAAGCATTCCCTTCCATTAAATATTATAGCATAGGATATCATGCCGAACAATGAAAAAGAATATTTCCCATATAGAAAAACATATATTGAAGAAAAACAATCTCTATGAGGTTTTCATGAAACGAATCATTTTTCCCATCTTCCTCCTGTTACTTTCCTTCTTCTGCTCCAGGCAGGGATATCATATGGTCACTACTTTAATGAAGCCATCCGATCCTGTTACGGTTGTCATCGATGCCGGACATGGGGGAAGTGATCCCGGCAAAGTTGGTATTGGCAATCTTCTGGAAAAGGATATTAACCTAAAAATTGCCCAATATCTAAAGCAATATCTAACGGTCAACAATGTACGAGTTATCATGACAAGAGAAATCGATGAAGGTCTGTCCACTTCTACAACCAACTCAAAAGCTTCCGATCTTTCCAATCGAAAGGAAATTATATTTCAAAATAATCCAGTTGCCACCGTCAGCATTCACCAAAATAGCTTTTCGGCACAATCCGCCCACGGTGCCCAGGTATTCTATGGTCAGAATATGAAAAAGAGTAAAAAGCTGGCCGAAATCCTACAAAAAAGGCTCCTGGAAATGGATCCTTCCAACCATCGATTACCCAAGGCAAACAGCGATTATTATCTGTTCCGTGACAATCCTTATACCACCGTTATTGTAGAATGTGGTTTTCTCTCCAATCCAGAGGAGGCCTCCTGGCTAAAGGATACTGATTACCAAAAAAAAATCGCCTGGATGTTACACCTTGGCATTATAGAGTATATTCAAACAGCCGCAGATTAACATCTGCGGCATAAATAAAGTAAATTCAGTATGGCTTATACGGGCTATGTATTAATGTTCTGTTACTTTTATATAGTGTACCTTACAAATCTCCCCCTTTGCATTCTCAATAAAATCCTTCATATAACAGTCTTCTTCGCGGACAAGTCGATTCATCTGCAGCAGATTCTCCTCATTCACCATCGTATCCTCTACCTGAATCTGCAGTCCTGATTCATATAAATCAGTCAACTGGCCGCTATGATAAATCTCTTCCTTTTTCATCACTATGTCCTCTCACCTCCGGGGAAGTACGACTCCCTGTCACTCTTCCCTTCTGGTTATCGGCAAAGACCAAAGGTGCCTGTGATAATATATTGGTTTCAATCTCAAATTTGAGCATATAATAGTACTAGAAAGTCAGCGCTTCTTCCTAACTCCTATTATACCTATAATTGTAAATTTTTGCAATTCTTATTTGTAATTTTTTGGAAATTTAAAAGAAATGCTTTACACATCGAAAATCACACATTATACTATATCTAATAAGATGGTATTATTTTAACCTTTAGGAAAGGATGTGAGGAAATTGAGAATCGAACGAATTAGTGAAAATCAGATTCGATGTATTTTGACAAAATCAGACCTGGAAGAACATCAGGTGCTTCTGAATGAATTAGCTTTTGGTACTGATAATGCCAAGGATCTTTTCCGTGATATGATGGCTCAGGCCTCCGATGAAGTTGGATTTGAAGCTGAAGATATTCCATTAATGATTGAAGCAATCCCGGTTTCTTCTGAAAAACTGGTTCTCATTATTACAAAAATGGATAATCCTGAAGAACTTGATGATAAATTTTCAAAATATATAAAACCTTTAGAAGCACTTGCCGACTTGAATCTAGATGGCGATGATGACTCTATCTCTGATGATGAATCAGCAGATGACGATGACACCTACACTCTGGATACGATGTTAAAAGAGACCAGACGCATTCTGGAAAGAACACATTTGGATAAAGAAATTCCGAAGAAAAAGAAGCAGGATGCAAAAGAAGCTCTGCCTGAAACTCATCGAATCTATCGCTTCCCATCACTGGCACAGACCATTAATGCAGCTATGAAGATCTGCACCATATACAAGGGTGAGAATATCTTATATAAAGATCCGGAAGATAACTTCTATTATCTGGTTATGGAACGAGGCGAACACTGTCAGGAAGATTTCCATCAGATGGGCAATATTCTTTCTGAATTCGGTCTGCGTATCCCATATAGTTATGGTGCATCCGCATATTTTGAAGAACATTTTACAAAAATCCTGGAGCACAATGCCCTTCAGACATTGTCTTCTCTGTAAGAAATTCGAAAAATTTCTTATGTAATAATCGAGTAGGAGGAATTTCTCTTGATTGAGAAATTCCGACCTCTCACACCACCGTGCGTACCGTTCGGTACACGGCGGTTCAATCAACTTAACAAGTAACACACCTTTCGGTGTAGTAATCTAACATTGAGACTAATCCGAATGAGGTTAGTCTCTTATTGCTTATAGCTTGGCATACATCTGAACCTCGACATACTCTTGCGAACCCTTTAGCGTAGGATGTTCGCTTTGCTGCCCATTGGGGCACGCCTAGTTTCATTAAATTCTTTGCCCTGTTTTGTGGTGTTTTCCATTGTTTCCATATACACATACGAAGTCTGAATCGGATATGTTTATCCATTTCTCTGCACAGATGTTTCATACTCCCTATCTTGAAGTAGTTAACCCATCCTCTGATAAGTTGATTGAGTTTCTCCACTTTGTAGCTGTTGCTTACACCCCAGCTACGACAGGTGAGTTCCTTCATCCTCTTCTTGAATTTCTCAACTGATTTTGCATGTGGCTTCGCCTTGTATTGGTGTGCTCTTGAATCAAAATAGAATCCAAATCCAAGGTATTTGAGTCCTTGCGGTTTATCCACTTTACTCTTTGTCATGTTGACCTTAAGCCCTAGTTTCTCCTCAATGAATCGAGAGATATTTCTCATTACTCGATTTGCAGACATTTCACTCCCAACCATAATGATACAGTCATCCGCATATCTCGCGAAATTGAGCCCTCGCTTTTCCATTTCTTTGTCAAGTTCATTGAGCATGATATTCGCTAATAGCGGAGAAAGATTTCCTCCTTGCGGTGTTCCTATTACAGAGTCTTCATACTCATCATCAATCATAATTCCACTGACAAGATACTTTCTCACAATGGAGATGACATCTCCATCCTTGATTGTTCTTCCAATTAAGGTCATCAGCTTGTCATGATTTACTGTGTCAAAGAACTTTTCCAAGTCAATGTCTACAATCCAATCATTACCATCATTCATCATATCAAGTGCTGTTAGGATTGCTTGTTGTGCACACCTATTCGGTCTGAATCCATAACTGTGGTCATGGAATTGTTCCTCATAGATTGGTGTTAGTACCTGTGCAATGGCTTGTTGTACAAATCTGTCTGTTACCGTTGGTACTCCTAGGTTTCTGACACCACCATCAGGCTTTGGTATCTCCACTCTTCGTACTGGTTGAGGTTTGTATTTTCTTGTCCTCAACTGTTCCTTGATGATTTCGCCGTTCTTTGCAAGATGTTCCTTGAGTTCTGTGTACTTCATTCCGTCCACTCCCTCTGCACCTTTGTTTCGTACGACTTGCAGATATGCTCTGTTGAGATTATCACTAGATAATATCTGCTCCATTAGATTACTTGTGTCCATGCGTTCTTTCCTTTCCGTCTCGCTTGATTTGACCATCTTTTACCCGATTGGTTACGGCAGATGTTGTCATTTCTGCAATACGAGACATACTCAAACTGATTGATTGTTCGCCCCTTCACTCCATCCCCATTACAGAGACTTCTTCACTACTATGGGCTCGGCTGATTTCTCACAGTTCGTTGTTACTAGGCTGATGATACCTCTGTGAGACCTCCACGCTTAAGGTGCACGCTCTTTCCTCTCATCTATCCGCCACATTTACTCGTACTTCCAGCAACTTTTGGACTTCATCTCCTTTTGCAGACTTATCCGTATTTCCGAGCCTTATATGTGATTTCTGTCCGTCGGACCAAGAGTTTGCTTACAGCTTCCTTCAGATTCCACCTCACGATGGACACCCTTGCTGTTCGGCTATACACTTCCTCGTTGCCTAGGCGTGTTCGGGACTTTCACCCGTTAGAGCGCGCCCATGGCGCGCAAACAAAAAAAGGAGAAAATCATTGGATTTTCTCCTCAGACTGTAGACAAAGTTGGTGCTGGAGATAATCTCCAGCACCACTTTTCTTTGAAAAATGACTTTTCTTTTAATAACCGCCAAATATTATGGATGGTTGAGATTCTTTCTTCCCTTTTGGCCAGTATCCTGGCCAGTTTTTTCAGGTTCATACATGCAAAAGTAAGCCCCGCTTTCATCTCCATCCGGGCTTTTCCTATGTATTGTGTATAACGAAATCCATGCTGCTCTTTGGCTGTTCCGAAAATCCTCTCGATTGTCTCCTTTCTTAAGTCATATATCTGTTTATTGCCAAGTGTATGCCTGATGTCCTCTGCTTTCTCCATATATTCTTCCCACACATGGCGGGTGATCACTTTTATATGTTCTTTGCTTTCCGTACATCTATGAAGATTTGGACAACTGGCACATATTTCTCCGCAGCTTACGTATTCCCTATAACCCTCCCTGTTTGTCGTATGATAGGATAATATATGGTTTTCCGGACATATATAGCAGTCATAATACTCATCATATACATACTCATATTTTCGGAAAAAACCTTCCTTTGTCATTGGCCTTTTGTATGGGAACAGCGGCTCGATACCATCTTCTAACAACTCATGGGCGATTGCTGGTGTACGATAACCGGCATCTGCTATGATCATAGCCGGTGAATAGATCTTTATCTTGTCATAAAGTGTTTTGAATGTCCGGCTGTCATGTTCATTCCCCGGATGAATGCTGTATCCCAGGATCCAGCCATGTTTATCACAAGCTGTTTCCACTGCATAGGCAAAAACATGTTTATGCTCGCCTTTACGAAACCAGCCGCTTTCCGGATCACTGATACTGCATTTCTGCGTTTTAATTCCTTCTGGAATTTCTTCTTCCTTTGTATT
>NZ_MJIG01000004.1 GCF_001940245.1 Anaerostipes sp. 992a | reverse complement strand
CTGCCAACCAGCTAATCAGACGCGGGTCCATCTCATACCACCGGAGTTTTTCACACCGTACCATGCGGTACTGTGCGCTTATGCGGTATTAGCAGCCATTTCTGACTGTTATCCCCCTGTATGAGGCAGGTTACCCACGCGTTACTCACCCGTCCGCCACTCAGTCCCTCCAGTCTCATCCCGAAAGAATCGTCCGGAGCGCTTCGTTCGACTTGCATGTGTTAAGCACGCCGCCAGCGTTCATCCTGAGCCAGGATCAAACTCTCATGTTAAAGTTTCAATCCGGTCAAAATAACACTCGGCTATTTATCCCTTTTACTGTTCTAGGTTGTTGAATCTTCTTCAACGTCCGTCTGTCTTTTTCAAAAGACAGTGAAAATCTCATCTGAATTTTCAAGGATCTGTGATTGTTCAGTTTTCAATGTTCGATTCTGTTTTTTTGAAACAGCTTTTATATTTTATCACGATCTTTTTCTTTTGTCAAGAAGTTTTTTCAACTTTTTTCGACCGTGTTTTCTGTCGTTATTTGCGACAGCTTTTATATTCTATTAAAACCATTTCCGTTTGTCAAGAACTTTTTATTTTTTATTTGCATCATTTTGCAACAACTTTTATATCTTATCATCTCCCGATGTGATTGTCAATACCTTTTAAAGCAAAAACCGGAGAAGGAGGGATTTGAACCCTCGCGCCGCGCGAACGACCTACACCCTTAGCAGGGGCGCCTCTTCAGCCACTTGAGTACTTCTCCAATGCCTAAATTTATTAGGTATTTAGTTGTTACGTCAACATGACGCTTGATAATAATAGCAAAAAACAGCTGCCATGTCAATACTTTTTTTCAACTTTTTATTTTTTTCTACAATTTCACATCAGAACTCGTAAAAACCCGGTATGATCTGCCGATAAATTCCATTCTCTATCTGCAGATCATACCAAAAAAACTTATTGATCAGCATTTCCCTTTTTGAAATCTTCTACCGCTGTCTCATACAGATTATTCCCATTTTTATCGATGACAACGATGACCGGAAGATTTTCTATTTCCAATTTACGGATTGCTTCCGTTCCCAGGTCATCATAAGCAATTACTTCTGCCTTTTTAATACATTTTGATAATAAAGCTCCTGCACCGCCTACTGCAGCAAAATATACTGCCTGATTCTTTTTCATGCTTTCAATGACTTCTGGTGAGCGCTTTCCTTTTCCGATCATTCCTTTCAGACCATGTTCTAACATATAAGGAGTATACTTATCCATTCTGCTGCTGGTTGTTGGGCCTGCAGAACCAATAATCTGTCCCTCTTTTGCTGGCGAAGGTCCCAGATAATAGATAATATCATGATCTAGATCAATTGGAATTCCATTCTCATACATTCTCTTATGTGCAGCATCCCGTGCTGTATAAATGGTACCAGTAATATAAACATAATCTCCTGCTTTTAAACCATTGATCGTTTCATCAGATAATGGTGCTGTAATATTTTGATTCATCTTTTCTTTCCTCCTGGCTTTTACTGCTTCTAGCTCATCTAAATTGTTCTGGATACATGTCTGTTTACATGACAACAGATATTAACAGCTAATGGAAGTCCTGCAATATGAGTTGGATACGTCTCTACATTTACGGCAAGTGCTGTCGTGTTTCCTCCAAGCCCTCCAGGTCCAATGCCAAGTTGGTTGATTTCCTCGAGTAGTTCTCTTTCCAGCTGTGCTACATATGGAATGGAAGAAGGTTCTTCTGTATTACGGCTTAAAGCCTTTTTAGCAAGAAAGGCACATTTTTCGAAAGTTCCTCCCATACCAACTCCAACCACCATCGGAGGACAGGCATTTGGTCCTGCATCCTTTACGGCCTGAAGAACAGATGCCTTTACCCCTTCCAGACCATCGGCAGGCTTTAACATGAACACCCGACTCATATTCTCACTTCCAAATCCCTTTGGTGCCACAGTAATTTCAATCTGCTCTCCTGGAATCATATCATAATGGATCACTGCAGGGGTATTATCCTTTGTATTTTCCCGTTCAATTGGGTCCTTAACTACAGATTTACGCAGATATCCTTCTACATAGCCCTGTCGTACTCCTTCGTTAATTGCATCGGTCACATTCATACCCTCAATATGAACATCCTGCCCGATCTTAAAGAATACCACTGCCATTCCCGTGTCCTGACAGATTGGAATGCTCTCTTCTTTGGCAATACCCATATTCTCCTCTAACTGATTCAGAATCTGGGCGCCTAGACGTCCCGTTTCCTGTTCCTTTGCGTTCTTAAGTTTTCTTTTCATATCTTCGGATAATTCAAGATTTGCTTCTATGCACATCTCCTTGATATTTTTAATAATCTCATCTGTATGAATTGTTCTCATCACTTAAATACTCCTTAAATTAGCACCAAAAGGCTGCCACACAATATGGCAGCCTCCCGTTTATTCTTCCTCTATGATTGTTTCATTCTCAGCCTCATCTTCTGGCTCTTCTTTTAAAACACGCGTAATACTTGCAACTGCAGTATCATCCTTCACACTCATAACCTTTACTCCGGATGTATTTCTTCCAAGCATAGAAATCTGATTAACTTCGGTACGGATAATCACTCCATCTGTTGTGATCATCATGACTTCATCCTCTTCTTCCACCGCTTTGGCACCTACTACATATCCGGTCTTATCTAAGATCTTATAACAGATGACACCTTTACCACCGCGCTTCTGTGTCTTAAATTCATCCATCATGGTACGTTTGCCCATACCTTTTTCAGATACGATCAGCAGTTCTTCTCCCTGCTGTCTTGTCTGCATTGCAACGACCTCATCCTCCTCTGACAGATGAATGCCTAATACTCCCATGGAAACACGTCCAGTTCTTCTAACATCCTCTTTTTCAAAGCGAATGCACTGACCCATCTTGGTAACCAGGAAAATATCTGTAGGCTCTTCAATGAATTTTACTTCGATCAACTCATCATCGTCTCTTAATGCAATAGCTGCAAGTCCATTTTTCCTGATATTTCTATATTCTGTGACTACCGTCTTCTTAACCAGGCCCTTCTTCGTAGCCATGAACAGAACACCGTTTTCCCGGTATCCATCCACATCAATGACCGCCGTGATCTTCTCATCCGGCATTAACTGAAGCAGATTAACAATGGCCGTTCCTCTGGCTGTACGCCCGGATTCTGGAATTTCATAGGCCTTCAATCCATAGACCCTTCCCTTACTTGTGAAGAACATAATAAAATTATGAGTAGAAGTCATGAACATCTTTTCAATGAAATCCTCATTCAATGTCTGCATACCCTTAATTCCTTTACCGCCACGGTTCTGTGCTTTAAAGTTATCCTCAGTCATACGTTTGATATAACCTAATTTGGTCATGGTGATTACCGTATTTTCCTTTGGAATCATATCCTCTATGGAAATATCATCTACATCAAACCCGATGGAAGTTCTTCTTTCATCACCAAATTTATCCTTTACAAGAAGGATTTCTTCTTTGATCACTCCTAAAAGCACCTTTTCATCGGCAAGAATTTCTTCCAAGGCTTTGATCCGTTCGAGAAGTTCCTTATATTCCTTCTCTAATTTTTCCCGTTCCAAACCATTTAACGCACGCAGACGCATGTCAACAATTGCCTGTGCCTGTACATCGGTCAATCCGAAACGTTCCATTAATTCCGCTTTTGCCGCTGCAATATTAGCTGCTCCACGAATGATCTTAATGACTTCATCAATATGATCCTGTGCAATCAATAAGCCCTGTAAAATATGTGCCCTTTCCTGCGCTTTATTTAATTCATATCTGGTTCTTCTGGTCACAACATCCTTCTGATGCTCCAGATAATACATCAGCATCTGTTGCAAGTTCATGATCTTTGGTTCATTATTATGCAGTGCAAGCATAATAACTCCAAAGGAATCCTGCAGCTGTGTATGCTTAAACAGCTGGTTTAAAAGAACATTCGCATTGACATCCCGGCGCAGCTCTATACAGATACGCATACCGGAACGGTCAGACTCATCTCTTAAATCCGTAATTCCATCAATTTTCTTATCTTTCACTAATTCTGCGATCTTTTCGATCAAACGTGCTTTGTTTACCATATACGGCAGCTCTGAAACAATGATTCTCTGCTTTCCATTGGCCATTGGTTCAATATTGGTAACTGCACGCACCTTAATCTTGCCACGTCCGGTACGATAAGCACTTTCAATCCCCCGTCTTCCTAAAATCGTAGCTCCGGTAGGAAAATCCGGTCCCTTAATAATTTCTAACAGTTCCTCAATCTCTGTATCTCTGTCTTCTTCCACCTGATTATCAATGATCTTTACTACGCCATCAATAACCTCTCTCAGATTATGAGGTGGAATATTCGTTGCCATACCTACTGCAATTCCCTGGGTTCCATTAACCAGAAGATTTGGGTAACGTGCTGGAAGTACAAGGGGTTCTTTTTCTGTCTCGTCAAAGTTCGGTGCGAAATCCACCGTATTTTTATTAATATCCGCCAGCATCTCCATGGAAATCTTACTAAGACGTGCCTCCGTATAACGCATAGCAGCTGCTCCGTCTCCGTCCACGGAACCAAAATTTCCATGTCCATCTACCAGTGGATAGCGGGTAGACCACTCCTGGGCAAGATTTACCAGTGCTCCATAGATAGAGCTATCTCCGTGTGGATGGTATTTACCCATGGTATCACCGACGATACGGGCACATTTACGATGTGGCTTGTCCGGACCGTTGTTCAATTCAATCATTGCATATAGGATTCTTCTCTGTACCGGCTTTAAACCATCACGTACATCTGGAAGTGCTCTCGAAGCAATTACACTCATGGCATAGTCTATGTAAGAAGTTTCCATGGTCTTCTTCAGATCTATCTCATGAACTTTATCAAAAATATTACTATCATCCATGTAAATCTTCCTCCACTAAATATCTAAATTCTTAACGTATTTCGCATTTTCTTCGATAAATTTTCGTCTTGGTTCCACCTTATCACCCATAAGTGTATTGAACGTCAAGTCTACCTCAGACTCCGTTTCTTCGTCGATATTTACTCGAAGCAGGATTCTCTTCTCTGGATCCATGGTTGTATCCCAAAGCTGTTCTGCATCCATTTCCCCTAACCCTTTATAACGCTGAATCTTGTTATTCTGATCACGTCCAATCTCCGTCAGGATTTGGTTCAGTTCATCATCACTATAAGCGTACCAGACCTTTTTATTCTTTTCAATCCGGTATAAAGGCGGCTGTGCCAGATATACATGTCCGCCCGTGATCAATTCTGGCATAAAACGATAGAAGAAGGTGAGCAGAAGCGTAGAAATATGCGCTCCATCTACATCGGCATCGGTCATAATGATGATCTTATGATATCTCAGCTTGGAAATATCAAAATCCTCATGAATTCCCGTTCCAAATGCTGTGATCATGGCTTTGATCTCGTTATTCACCAAAATCTTATCCAGCCTTGCCTTCTCTACATTCAGAATTTTTCCTCGAAGTGGTAAAATAGCCTGGGTCGCACGGGATCTGGCTGTCTTCGCAGAACCTCCCGCAGAATCTCCCTCAACAATATAAATTTCACACTTGGAAGGGTCTTTTTCCGAACAATCTGCCAGCTTTCCAGGCAATGCTGCCGTCTCAAGTGCCGTCTTTCTTCTGGTTAGATCTCTGGCCTTTCTTGCTGCATCTCTGGCCCTCTGTGCCAATACAGCCTTCTCACAGATTGCTCTTGCTACGGTAGGATTCTGTTCCAGATAAATCTTCAGCTGCTCGCTGACAATGCTATCAACAGCACCTCTAGCCTCACTATTGCCCAGTTTCTGCTTGGTCTGTCCTTCAAACTGAGGTTCTCCGATCTTAATGCTGATGATCGCTACCAGGCCTTCTCTGATGTCCTCTCCGGAAAGATTGCTTTCTGAATCCTTTAACAGCTTATTCTTTCTCGCATAATCATTAAAGGTCTTAGTCATTGCATTTTTAAACCCAGACAGATGTGTTCCTCCTTCTGGTGTGATGATGTTATTTACAAAGCTGTAAATATTCTCATTGAAGGAATCATTGTGCTGAAATGCCACCTCTACATAGACCTGATCCTTCATTCCTTCACAATAGATCACGTCCGGATAATATTCATCTTTATTCTGGTTTAAGTAAGTGACAAACTCCTTAATTCCGCCTTCATAGTGAAATTTATGTGCTACCGGCTCATCTGGACGCTCATCCTTTAAAAGAATCTTCAAATTCTTGGTCAGAAATGCAGTCTCCCGCAATCTCTGCACCAGGGTATTTAAATCAAAGATCGTCGTTTCAAAAATCTTTCCATCCGGTTTAAAGTGTACGATGGTTCCTCTATGGTCAGTGTCACCAGTGACCTTTAACGGATAGCAGACTTTTCCCCGTTCATAACGCTGCTTATGAATCTTGCCTTCTGTGTGAACCTCTACCTCTAGCCATTCAGAAAGAGCATTTACAACAGAAGAACCAACACCATGAAGTCCTCCAGACACCTTATAGCCGCCACCGCCGAATTTTCCACCAGCATGCAGAATCGTAAAAACTACCTCTACAGAAGAAATTCCTTTTTTCTTATTGATTCCTACTGGAATTCCACGACCGTTATCTTTTACCGTAACAGAATTATCTTTATGAATGATCACTTCAATGGTATCACAATATCCGGCCAGTGCCTCATCCACCGCATTATCTACAATCTCATAGACTAAATGATGCAGACCCTTTTCTGAAGTACTGCCAATATACATTCCCGGTCTTTTTCTTACGGCCTCCAGCCCTTCTAAAATCTGAATCTGGTCTGCACCATATTCCGCTGTTTTTTTATTTTCCATGCTCATGGCTTGCCTCCTGCTCTTCTTTTACAATCTTTCCGTTTTTAACATAAAACATTTTATCAATGGCCAACTGGCTGTTCACAAACTCTTCCAGTCCTGTACAGGTAATAAATGTCTGAATATCCTGAATGCCCTCCAATAGATATCTCTTTCGGTTGCTGTCAAGCTCTGAAAGAACATCATCCAGCAACAGCACCGGCTTATCTTTGGTCTTTTTCTTTACCAACTCAATTTCAGCCAGCTTAAGAGATAAGGCTGCGCTTCGCTGCTGTCCCTGAGAACCATACGTTCTTACATCAATGCCATTTACCATAAATTTAATATCATCTCTGTGTGGACCTGTTCCGGTATTCCGATATCGCAAATCCATCTCTCTTCGCTTTTTCAGCTGATCCATGAAAGCGTTCGCATCTACCTGGTTCTCATATGTAACAATGATCTCTTCCCTTCCACCGGTCAGCTTCTGATGAATTCCACCGATAATCTCATTCAATTCCTCAATAAATGCTTTTCTTTTCTCAATGATCGATGCTCCATACTGTACAAGCTGGCTGTCCCAGACCTCAAGAGTATCCACCAAATCCTCCTGAAATGCAATTTGCGCAAGCAACTGATTCCTTTGCCTCAAAGTTTTATTATACTGCGCAAGATGGAACATGTAAATCTTTTGAAGCTGACAAAGTTCCATATCCAGAAATCGCCTGCGCTCTCCTGGGCCATTTTTAATAATAGATAAATCCTCTGGAGAAAAGAAAATAATATTGAGCATGCCTAATAAATCGCTGGATTTTCGAATAGGAATCCCATCAATGGCAATCCCCTTTGTCTTTTTCTTCTTCAGATGCAGATCAATACGATGATCCACATCTCTTTTATTTAGAATCAATCGGATATGAGCCTCTTCCTCTCCAAAACGGATCAGCTCCTTGTCCTTACTGCCACGATGGGATTTACTGGTTCCACTTACATAAATGGATTCTAGAATATTCGTCTTTCCCTGCGCATTATCTCCAAAGAATAAATTACTGCCCGTAGAAAAGGACACAGCCAGATTCTCATAATTTCTGTAATTCTTAAGTTCCAGTGATCTGATATACATAATGTTCTATTTTTCAATGTGGATCGTCATATCATCAAACTGTACAACGGCTCCATCATATAACTTTCTTCCTCGTCTTGTTTCAATCTCTCCATCCACCATAACGAGTCCCTGCTGGATCACTTCCTTGGCTTCCACTCCAGATTCCACCAGACCGGCCGCTTTCAATGCCTGTCCCAGTTTAATATAATCATCTCTTAATTTTATCAATTCCATTTTTGCACCTCATTAAATATTTGCGGCATTGAAGTTTACCGGTAAAATCAGATATACATAAGATTGCGCGGCATCCTTGATAAAGCAAGGAGCCTTTGGATTTACCAGATAAATATCAATAACTTCATCGTCAATAACTCTTAACGCATCCATCAGGAACTTTGGATTAAATCCGATCAGCAGATCCTTTCCTTCTTTTCGGATGTAGATTTCCTCTTTCATGGATCCAATAAAGGACTGGATGGAAAGCTGCATGCTGTCTTCCTGAATATTGATGACGATCGGCTTCTTGTCAGATTCCCGAATCAGCAGGGAAGCACGGTCAATACAATTTAAAAATTCCTTTTTATTGATCTGAATCTTTGTCTCGTAATCGGTAGAAAGCATTTGATTGATATTATAGTATTCCCCTTCCAACAGACGTGAAACAACAATTGTCTGATCTAATTCAAATAAAATGTGCTTATTGGTAAAATAGATATGGACTTCATCTTCTGTTCCACCATTTAAGATCTTGCTCAGATCAGAGAGTGTTTTTCCAGGAACGACAACTTTGATATTTTCATAACAATCTTTTAGTTCTATATTTCGTATAGAGATACGATGACCATCTAAAGATACCACCTTTAGATTATCGTCAGAAATCTCAAACAATTCTCCAGTCATTAATTTGTTGCTCTCATTATCAGAAATTGAGAAAATTGTCTGTCTAATTACTTCTTTTAACATAAATTGAGATATGGTAATAGACTGTTGCTTTTCAATCTCCGGAAGTAATGGGAAGTCTTCACCCCCCTGACCAGAAATGGTAAATTTCGATTTTTCGCAGGTAATCACTGCCTGATGGCTGGAATTTGTTGTAATAGTGATATCATTGTCCGGTAATTTTCGCACAATTTCGGAAAATAACTTGGCATTTAATGCAATTTTCCCAGGTTCTAATACATTTCCTTCTATTACAGTTTCAATACCAAGTTCCATATCATTGGCAGTTAACGTGATTGTTTGATTGCTGACTTCTAATAAGATACATTCTAAAATTGGTAAAGTGGTCTTATTGGAGACTGCTTTTAGAACAATATTCACTCCCTGCAGCAGACTTGATTTTGTACACACAATTTTCATGATGTGAATAACTCCTTTCGGGTGATTTTATACTATATATATTTATTAATTTCCGTCGTAATAGTAGTAGGGGGTGTCGAAATGTTTATAAGTGAAAAAAAGCTAGAAATCATCAAAAAAATGAATGTTTATAACTTCTTGAAATCACTCATTTTTTTGAAGGATAACTAAAAGCTTTTCCACACCCCCAAAAGGCCCTTTTGCTCATCCACATATTATCAACAGCCTTTTAACATTAGGTTGTGAAAAGGGATGAAGGGGTTAATTTGGATTGATTTTCTTGGTTAAAACATCAATGGTATTTTGCAGACCTGTATTGTTCTGCAGATCGTTTTCAATTTTCTGATAACCATGAATGATGGTAGAGTGGTCTCGTTTTCCAAGCACTGCAGCGATTGCCTTTAGGGACTTATCTGTATGTTTTTTGCATAAATACATGGCAATCTGGCGTGGATAAGCGATTTCCTGGCTCTTTTTTCTGGATTTGATATCGGCTAAGGAGATATTAAAATGCTCACAAACGATATCTACGATCAGATCCAGTGTAATTTCCCGTTCACCCTGAGGAGTAATTAAGTCTTTTAGCGCTTCCTGCGCCAATTCAAGGTCGATTGGTTTTCTCTTAAGTTTGGAATAAACGCAGATTTTATTTAATGCACCTTCCAGTTCACGAATGTTGGATTTTACATTATTGGCAACGTATTCCATGATCTCTGTATCAATATTAATATTGTCAAGTTCCGCCCGTTTATTTAAAATTGCCATTCGGGTTTCATAGTCTGGAGGTTGAATATCTGCGGTCAAACCCCATTCGAAACGGGAACGGAAACGTTCATCTAAAATCTGCATATCTTTTGGAGGTTTATCGGAAGAGATAATAATCTGCTTGTTTTCTTCATATAATGAATTAAACGTATGGAAAAATTCTTCCTGTGTACTTTCTTTTCCTATGATAAACTGAATATCATCGATTAAGAGAACGTCAATATTGCGATATTTGTTACGAAATTCTTCATTTTTGTTGTGTTTCAAACAATCAATTAATTCATTCGTAAATTTTTCGCTGGTAACATATAGAACTTTCATTCCTTTTTTGTGTTCTATAATGTAATGTGCGATGGAATGCATCAAATGAGTCTTTCCAAGTCCGGCACCCCCATACAAAAATAGAGGATTGTATGTCTCGCCCGGAGCATCGGCAACTGCTACGCTGGCTGCCTGAGCCAGTTCGTTATTTTTACCAATGACAAAAGTTTCAAATGTATAACGTTCATTCAGATTGGAAAGCATCTGGCTTTTCTGGATATCTGCTGCAGATTCTTTCTTCTTTGGAGCAGGTGCTTCCTCAATTTCTACTTCATCTGAAAGACAAATATCTATGGTGTATTCCACACCGATTAAGTCCTGGATAGCCAATCCGATGGAAAGATCGTAAAAGCGGTGTTTGATAAATTCCACCCCTCGTTTGTCGTATTTTTTATCCATTAAAAAGGTGATTTTACCATCTGAAACCTTGTATACCTGCAACGGACGAATCCAGGTATTGGCAGCAGCTTCGGTTATATCATACTTTTGAACTAATTGAGTGAGAACCTGGTCCCATATCTCTTTTATCTTTTCTTCCATAGGTATTTATCCACTTACCCTTTCTAAATTACATAGTACTTTATACTAATAATAAAGCAAAAGTGGATAGATTTCAAGTTGATAGTGTGGATAAGTTTATAGCATGTGGATATATTATAATAAGAAGAAACCCAATTGACAGAAAAACCATGTGGAAAACGTGATTTCACATATAAACAGTCGAAAACGGCAGAAAATATAGGGATTATAGGTAGAGTGCAGAAAAAAATCAACAGGCTTTTGTAAAGTTATGCACAAGTTACCCACAAATTGTGGATAACTTTGTGTTTAACCACAAGATATCCTGTTGACAGAAAAAAATAAAAGATTTACTTGACGAAAGCCATTGAAATTTATATAATGGGAGTGGTGTTTTTATGACATAAAAAAGGATTATAGTAAATATCGAAATAGAAATAATAAGGAGGTGCCTGAATTATGAAAATGACATTTCAGCCAAAAAAGAGACAGAGATCTAAAGTTCATGGTTTTAGAAAAAGAATGAGCACTGCTAACGGTAGAAAAGTATTAGCTAGAAGAAGAGCAAAAGGAAGAAATAAATTATCAGCTTAGGGTCGCAAACTTTTGTGACCTTTTCTTTTCTCTGTTTTTAAGGGTGTAAAAATGAAACAATATGAATCTTTAAAAAAGTCTGGAGATTTTTCTTTGGTCTATCATCAGGGCCAGTCAAAGGCCAATCGACAACTGGTCATGTACATTAGAGAGAATGGACTGGGGAAAAACCGATTAGGTATATCAGTTAGTAAGAAAATAGGAAACAGTGTGGTAAGACATCGATTGACAAGAGTCATCCGAGAAGTATATCGGTTGAATAAGGAAGAACTTATTCAGGGCTTGGATATCGTAGTGATTGCCAGGGGAGGGGCGAAAGGAAAAGGATATGAAGATCTGAAAGGGTCGTTTTTTCATTTGGCCGGACTCCATAAAATAGTAAAGAAGTGAAATTATGATAAAAAAAGCAGCATTAGGTTGTATTCGCTTTTATCAGAAATATTTATCAGCAATGAAAGGTGGAGGAACCTGTAAGTATACACCCACATGTTCACAATATGCCATTGAGGCGATTGAAAAATATGGCCTCATAAAGGGCGGCGCTCTTGCTGCCTGGAGAATCTTAAGATGTAATCCTTTTGCAACGGGTGGATATGATCCGGTTCCCTGATTATAAGAAAGGTAAGGTAGTATACTTATGATGTTAGCATCAAGCAGCGGCGGAATTTTAGGTCCGATCGCCATGTTACTTGGGCATATCATTGAGTGGATTTATGATATTCTGGAAATGTGTGGAATTCAGAATATTGGTCTGAGTATTATTTTGTTTACATTAGTAACCAAGATTATTTTATTCCCATTAACATTAAATCAGCAGAGATTTACAAAGGTAAATCAGATTATGCAGCCTGAGATGAATAAGATTCAGAAGAAATATCGTAACAAACGCGATCAGGCTTCTATGTTAAAGCAGCAGGAAGAGATGAATGCTTTATATGAAAAGTATGGAGCAAGTCCGACCAGCGGATGTCTTCCATTATTAATTCAGATGCCGATCTTACTGGCATTGTATCGTGTTGTTATGGATATCCCTACTTATATTCCGAAAGTATATGAGGCTTATGAAGTGGTTGCAAAACCGATCATGGCACAGGGCGGTTATGTAAAAACGCTTCAGGGAATTGGAAAAGCAGTAAAATTAACATCCCGTTACACTCTGGATGCTCATCCGGCAGTGTCAGATGTGGTATCTTATTTATCTCATCTGCCAAACGAAGCATGGGATATGATTGCACAGAAGCTTCCTGGAGCAGCAGATGTTATTTCAGCTAATGTGGATCAGCTGATGCATATGAATGATTTTGTATTTGGAATTAATATTACACAGTCACCAGGATTCCGTATTTCTGCATATTTACTGATTCCAATTATTGCAGCAGGAGCACAGTATCTTTCTGCAAAGGTATCTATGGGAAATATTGATGACAGCAATCCTGCAGCAGCAACATCTAAGAATATGATGATGTTCATGCCGATCATGTCATTTGTAATGTGTGTGACATTGCCAGCAGCGATTGGTATTTACTGGGCTGCATCCGCAGCATTCCAGGTAATCCAGCAGGTTTGCCTGAATCTCTATTATGATCGTGCAGATATGGATAAGATTATTGAAAAGCAGCGTAAGAAATACGCAAAGAAGAAAGCAAAGAAAAAAGGGAAACCATCTCTTACAGATAAATTGATGGGCACAGCAGAAACTGCAGATGCCCAGGCTGGACAGGCATCTAATAGCAAAGTCAAAAGTGCAGCTAATATTAATACAAAAAATCTTGATGCAAAATTTAACAGCACGAAAGGCGGTTCTATTGCTTCCAAAGCCAATATCGTAAAAGAGTTGGATAGTAAAAAGGGAGGTAACTAGAATGGAAAATACACGTTTTGAAGGGAAAACGGTGTCAGATGCTGTGATGAATGCAGCTATGGAGCTTGGAATCCCAAGCAGTGAGCTGGAATATGAAGTTGTAGATGAAGGCAATAAAGGTTTTTTGGGAATTTTTAACGTAAAGCCTGCAGTCATTGAAATTATAAAAAAAGAATCACTGCTAGATATCACTACCGATTATTTGAATGAATTATTTGATGCCATGGGAGTAAAGACCGAGTGTCAGATTAAGTTTGATGAAGAAAATAATTTTATGGATATCAATTTAAGCGGCGATGATATGGGAATCTTAATTGGAAAAAGAGGACAGACCTTAGATTCCTTACAGTATTTAATCAGCCTGTTCGTCAACAAGAACAGTGAGAACTATGTAAAAGTTCAGTTAGATACGGAAAATTACCGTGAAAGAAGAAAAAAGACCTTGGAAAATCTTGCGCATAACATTGCTTACAAGGTTAAGCGTACAAGAAGATCCGTTTCACTTGAACCTATGAATCCATATGAAAGAAGAATTATTCATTCTGCATTACAGAATGACAGATACGTATGTACAAAGAGTGAAGGCGAAGATCCATATAGAAAAGTAGTGATCATGTTAAAAAGAAACGACAGAAATCACGAAAGACGTAATTAAATGATACAGAGGGTTGCCTTATGGCAGCCCTTTTCTTATAATGATAGAAAATTACTTTTGATGTTTTGTAATATAGAAGAGCAGACTATGAGAAAGGAGATTAGGTTATGTTTCGAAATGATACAATTGCGGCGATTTCTACTGCTATGGCAGATGGAGGAATCGGAATCGTCAGAATCAGTGGGGATGAAGCCTGTCAGGTTATGGAAAAGGTCTTTCGTCCAGCCAAAAAGAAAGATATGAAATCCGTAGATTCTCATACGGCTCATTATGGTTATATTTATGATGGAGAAAAGAAGATAGATGAATGTATCTGTCTGATCATGCGGGCACCTCATACGTATACGAGGGAAGATGTAGTGGAAATCAACTGCCACGGTGGTGTGACGGTCATGAAAAAGGTTCTGGAGACGGTGATAAGGCATGGCGCTCGTCCAGCAGAGCCGGGAGAATTTACAAAACGTGCATTTTTAAATGGACGAATTGACTTATCACAGGCAGAAGCGGTGATGGATGTGATTTCTTCAAAAAATGAATTTGCTCTGGAAAGCTCTTTAAAGCAGCTGGAAGGTTCTCTAAAAAAGAAGATTGAGGAAATCAGAAAGGTGATCATCCATAATATTGCGGCCATTGAGTCGGCATTGGATGATCCGGAGCACATGACCATTGATGGTTATGGGCAGCAGCTGCTTGTGGATGTGAAGAAATTAAAAGAGGAAATAACGATTCTCATTGATACTGCGGATAATGGCCGGATTCTGAAAGAGGGAATTAAGACCGTTATTATCGGAAAGCCAAATGCAGGAAAATCCTCTCTTTTGAATATTTTAGTGGGAGAAGAGAGAGCCATTGTTACAGATATTGCAGGGACTACCAGAGATACGCTGGAAGAATCCATTAATATTCATGGAATTCCGCTAAATATCATTGATACAGCAGGAATTCGGGATACCGAAGATATCATAGAGAAGATTGGAGTAGATAAAGCCAAAGAAAGCATTGCATCTGCGGATCTGGTGCTTTATGTGGTAGATATGTCCAGAGAACTGGACCATAACGATGACATTATCATGGACATGATCCGGGAGAAAAAGGTCATCGTATTATTAAATAAGTCTGATCTGGATAAGAAGATCGATGCAGATTGGATGAAGAAAAAGCTTTTAAAGGAAACGGTTGAGATTTCTACAAAAACTCAGGAAGGAATTCTCAAGTTTTATGAGATTTTAAAGGATATGTTTTTCCAGGGAAATTTAAGCTTTAATAATGAGATTTATATTACAAATATGAGACACAAAAATGCGTTAAATGAGGCATTGGAGAGTCTTTCCATGGTGGAGCAGAGCATTATGGATGATATGCCGGAGGATTTTTATTCCATTGATCTGATGAATGCGTATGAAGCATTGGGATATATCATTGGAGAATCTCTGGGTGAAGATTTGGTAAATGAGATTTTCAGTGAATTTTGCATGGGCAAATAGTAAGGAGAAAGAAGACATGGCATTGCTAGAAGAAACTTATGATATCGTAGTAGTAGGTGCAGGACATGCAGGCTGTGAAGCAGCTCTTGCGTGTGCCAGACTGGGATTTGAGACCATTTGCTTTACTGTCAGCATGGATAGTGTGGCTTTGATGCCGTGTAATCCTAACGTTGGTGGTAGTTCCAAGGGACATTTGGTAAAGGAAATCGATGCTTTAGGCGGAGAGATGGGAATCAATATTGATAAAACCTATATTCAGTCTAAGATGCTCAATAAATCAAAAGGGCCGGCGGTGCATTCGCTGCGTGCTCAGGCGGATAAAGCGGAATACTCCAGACATATGAGAATGACCATGGAGAATACCGAACATCTGACTCTTAGACAGGCAGAGGTAGTAGAAATTCTGGCAGAGGATGGTAAGGTGTGCGGCGTGAAAACATATTCCGGTGCGATTTATCATGCCAAAGCAGTCGTATTGGCGACTGGAACTTATTTAAAAGCCAGATGTATTTATGGAGAGGTCAGCAACGCTACAGGGCCAAATGGACTTCAGGCGGCCAATTATCTGACCGATTCCTTAAAATCTCTGGGAATTGAGATGTATCGCTTTAAGACAGGAACACCGGCCAGAATTGATAAGAGAAGTATTAATTTTGATGTAATGGAAGAACAATTTGGGGATGAGAATATTGTTCCATTCAGTTTTACCAATAAGGAAGAGGATATTAAGCGACCACAGATTTCCTGCTGGCTGACCTATACCAATGAGGAAACCCACAATATTATCCGGGAGAATCTGCATCGGTCTCCATTATTCTCTGGAGCGATTGAGGGAACAGGACCGAGATATTGTCCATCCATTGAGGATAAAGTAGTAAAATTTGCAGATAAGAACCGCCACCAGGTATTTATTGAGCCGGAAGGAGAATATACCAATGAGATGTATGTGGGTGGTATGTCAAGTTCTTTGCCGGAGGATGTTCAATATAAGATGTATCGTTCTGTAAAGGGACTGGAAAATGTTAAAATTGTAAGAAATGCATATGCCATTGAATATGACTGTATCAATCCAATGCAGTTAAAAGCGTCTCTGGAATTTAAAGCGGTAGATGGATTGTTTAGTGGTGGCCAGTTTAATGGAAGTTCAGGATATGAAGAAGCCGCAGCACAGGGATTGATCGCAGGAATCAATGCGTGCAGAAAGCTTCAGGGAAAGGAGCCGGTCATTCTGAAACGTTCCGAAGCTTATATTGGCGTGCTGATCGATGATCTGGTTACCAAAGAGACTCATGAGCCATATCGTATGATGACATCCAGAGCAGAATATCGCCTGTTGTTACGTCAGGATAATGCAGATTTGCGATTGACACCGATTGGACATGAGGTGGGATTGATAAATGAGGAACGATATGAAGCGTTGTTAGAGAAGGAAAAGCAGATCAAAGCAGAAGTGGAAAGAGTCAATGGAAAGAAGATCGGAGCGTCCAAAGAAGTGCAGGAATTGTTAGAGCAGTTGGGAAGCTCAACCTTAAAGACAGCAGTGACATTAGGAGAACTGATCCGACGTCCGGAGTTAAAGTATGAAGATCTGGCTTCCATTGATCCAGAAAGACCGCAGCTGGATGACGATGTGGTAAATCAGGTTAATATTAATATCAAATATGACGGCTATATTTCCAGACAGATGAAGCAGGTAGAGCAGTTTAAGAAGTTAGAAGTTAAGACGATACCAGAGGAGATTGACTATGAAAAGGTGGGAAGTCTTAGAAAGGAAGCAGTCCAGAAGCTTAGTAAGATCCGTCCTCATTCCATTGGACAGGCATCCAGAATTTCTGGAGTATCTCCTGCGGATATTTCTGTATTGCTCGTCTATCTGGAACAATATCGTAGAAATCAATCATAAGAAATGATCAAATTGGGAGAACATATGGAACAATTAAGAAAAAAAGCTGAAATTCTTGGCATTTCTCTGACGGAACAACAATGCCTTCAATTTCAGAAGTATTATGAATATCTTATTGAGAAGAATAAAGTGATGAATCTGACTGGGATTACGGAAAAGGAAGAAGTGATCGATAAGCATTTTATCGATAGTCTTGGACTGGCAGCCAAGATGGATCTGACAAAGCCGCTTACGGTACTGGATCTTGGGACTGGAGCAGGATTTCCAGGAATTCCGTTAAAGATTGCATTTCCAAATCTGACCATCACCTTGTTGGATTCTCTGAATAAAAGAATCAAGTTTTTAGATGAAGTCATTGATCTGTTGGGACTGACTGGAATTGAGACGATCCATGGAAGAGCAGAGGATTATGCAAAGCCGGGAAAGTTAAGAGAACAGTTTGATCTGTGTGTATCCAGGGCAGTTGCTAATTTATCCTCCTTATCCGAATACTGCATTCCTTATGTAAAGGAAGGGGGATACTTTATTCCTTATAAGTCCGGAAATATCGATGAAGAACTAAAAAAGGCAGGACATGCCATCGGGATGCTGGGCGGAAAGGTTGAGAGCGTAGAGGAATTCCAGATTCCAGGTACCGATATTGAAAGAACCTTTGTAAAAATAAAAAAAAGAAAGGCAACCCCAAAAAGATTTCCGAGAAAAGCGGGGATGCCTTCCAAAGATCCACTTTAGAAAAGAATGTCACAGATGGACAAGATTTCTTTCGGCTGGTCCAAATGTGGAAAATGATAAGAATCATCGATAACAGATGCTTCAATGGCTGGATTGAGTACCTGATATTGTTCAATGGTATTCATATAGTCTGGTTCGTTGTCGCTTAGAACCATATAAATGCTGTTATTGACATTTTTAATAGCGTGAATAAAATTGGTATCTACATAATGAGCCTTTAAGCTGGCATGCAGATACTTGGCATTACTTCCAGACAAATGTGCTGCCTCATAGAAATATGGAGCATACCGGTGAGCAAGATGTTCATGTCTTGAAGAAAATATCTGTCTGGCTTTGTACATCATGCCTTCCTTCGTGTGGACCATGAGGTAGATCAAGGTACCGATGGTATGGCACTCTAAAAGATATTTTAATAATTTGTGCTTGGAATTAGGTATTCGATTACCTTTGGATACATTCTCTGGATTGATCAGCATGATGTTGTGATAATAGGATTCTTCCGTGCAGCAGGCCATCATTACGATAGAGGATGACTTTCCAGATACCATAACATCAGTGGTTGATTTGATGACATCCTTAATAAAATCATTGATCATCTGCACATACAGATAAGCAGTATATGTAATTGCTGGCTTTTCAGAACGGCCACATCCAAGAAGATCCAGAGCATATACCGTATGCTTTTTTGATAGCTGATGAATCAGTTCATGGAATTCGATGGAGGATCCATAAGAGGATAACTCGTGTATCAGCAGAATTGGAGAACCCTCTCCTTCGCAGGTATAAAAAAGTTTACCAAAACGCCAGTCATAGTACATTCCATCTTTGGTTGGCAGAACGGATTTTCGATTTGCCAGTTTAATAATCATCTGGTTAAATAAGTTGATCAAAAGAATGGGAATTATAATCAGAATGGATAGTTTAGTTATTTTTTTGTGTTTTGATTCCATAATGAAGCTCCTTTCTCGTATATAGCTTTATTATATGATAAATGAGCTGTAGATACAATTGGTTTTTGGGGTTTTCAATTGCCGATTTATCGTTTATTATTTAGAAGGGAAGTGAAAATATGAGGGAAGAGTTGTGTGAATATCTGTCTCATGAATATATGAAGTGTGTAAAAGAAGAAGAAGAACTGGTGCAGCAGAAATACAGCCTGCAGACAAAGCAAAGCAAGGCAGAGAAGAACTTGTATTTTCATGCGGAAGAAGAAAAAAAACGACAATTGTTCTCTCCGTTGGTGCTGCATGGATATGATTACAGTAAGGAACTGACACAGGAAAACCTGCAGTTAAACGATGCAGGCAATCAGCTTCAGGCATGTGAAGAGAAATTAGCGAAGCTAAACGAAAAAAAGAAGAAGCTAAAAGAATTTATGAGTGCTTTTCGGGAGATGCCGGAGAAGAAAGAAGAGGAGACTGAGAAGGCAGAGGAAGAGCGAGTACCATTTTTTCCAGCATTTTATGAGCTGGCTGAGCATACCAGGCGGTCATTGCCAGAAACGGAATTTCTATATGATGAAGAAGAAATGGACCAGGAGATTTGGATGACATTTGCATTCCTTACCGGATGGAAACAATTGTTTCGTTATATATTGGAAAACATGACAATATCTGACATATTGTTTCGAACTGTAGTGGAAGAGAAGGCAAAGCTGGTATTGGAATGTGTATCAGATACTTCATTGAAACAGGAAGAAAAGCAAGCATTAGAACAACAATTATCAAAGGGATATTCGGTTCATGAGTGGAAGGAAGATTCTTTTGAAATTCATATTACATTAGAATAGAAAAGGAAGGTTTTTATGAAAACAAAAATTGCAGAATTATTAGCAGAGAAAATAGAAGGATTTGATGTAGAAAAAGTGGAGCAGCTTTTGGAAGTACCTCCAAAGGCAGATATGGGGGATTTTGCTTTTCCATGCTTTCAGTTAGCAAAGGTATTTCGTAAGGCACCGAATATGATTGCGGCAGAACTGGCAGAGCAGATCGGAGAGCAGGATTTTCTATCTAAAGTAGAGGTAAAAGGTGCATATCTGAACTTTTTTGTAAATAAGACAATCTTCGTACAACAAGTAATGGAACGTGCCACTGAGCCAGGTTATGGAAAAAGCTCTATGGGGGAAGGAAAGACGATCTGTATCGACTATTCTTCTCCGAACGTAGCAAAGAAATTCCATGTAGGTCATTTGCGTACAACGATCATCGGAAATTCTTTATATAAAATTTTTACAAAGCTGGGATATAAGGTAGAAAGAATCAATCATTTGGGTGACTGGGGAACCCAGTTTGGTAAGCTGATCGTAGCTTATAAAAAGTGGGGAAGCAAAGAAGCAGTAGAAGAGAATGGAATTGCAGAGCTGATGAAGATTTATGTAAAATTCCATGAAGAAGCAGAAAAGGACGATTCTTTAAATGATGAAGCCAGAGCATGGTTCACTAAGATGGAACAGGGAGATCAGGAAGCACTTTCTATCTGGCAGTGGTTTAAGGATATCTCTTTAGTAGAATACAAAAAGACGTATGAGATGTTAGGCATTGAATTTGATTCCTACGCAGGAGAAAGCTTTTATTGTGATAAATCCAAACGCGTGATCGACGAATGTAATGCGAAGAACCTGTTAGAAGAAAGTGAAGGTGCTTATATTGTACGTCTGGATGAGTATAATATGGCTCCATGTATCGTAATGAAAAAGGACGGAAGTTCTATCTATGCGACCCGTGACCTGGCAGCTGTATTATATAGAAAGGATACGTATGATTTTGACAAATGTATCTATGTTACTGGTTTGGAGCAGAAGCTTCACTTTGCACAGGTATTTAAAGTCATTGAATTATTAGGATATGAATGGGCAAAGGATCAGCTGGTACACGTACCATATGGGCTGGTAAGCTTAAAGGGTGGAAAGCTTTCCACTCGTAAAGGAAATATCATTTATGCAGAGGATATTTTAAACGAATCTGTAAATCGTATTAAAGAAATTATTGCAGAAAAGAACCCAAATCTTCCAGATAAAGACGATGTAGCACATAAAGTCGGTGTAGGGGCTATTCTGTTCAATGATTTATATAATCAGAGAATCAAAGATGTGGTATTTGACTGGGATAAGATTCATAACTTCGATGGTGAGACAGGCCCTTATGTCCAGTATACTTATGCACGTGCGGCAAGTATCTTAAGAAAACGTCAGATGACAGAAGCCCAAATACCTGGTAATATTGACTGTAGCGTATTGACCGATGAGGCATCCATTGCATTATTAAAAGAAATCAATCGCTATCCAGAAGTAATCAAAACGGCAGCAGATCGTTTGGAACCATCTGTAGTTGCACGTTATGCTATGGCAGTGGCACAGGCATTTAATAAGTTTTACCATGACAATCAGTGTATTGTGGAAGACGAAACGGTATGCAATGCAAGAATAAAATTATTATCAGTGGCAAAAGGAATCTTAAAAGATTCTCTTGGATTACTTGGAATTGAATGTCCAGAACAGATGTAAAAGCGTTCAAGTTAAATTGAATAATATAAGAAGAGAAAAGTGCTGTCCAAGGATGGTGCTTTTCTTTTTGTGTAATACTTTATTATGTTTCACGTGAAACATTCTATTTTAATTAAACAAAACCTATTGTTTCACGTGAAACATGTGATATAATAAGGTTCAGAGAAAAAAGGAGGCTGATTATGGGCAGAGTAATAGCAATAGCCAATCAGAAGGGTGGAGTCGGTAAAACGACGACAGCCATTAATTTAGCATCCTGTATCGCAGATAAGAATAAAAGTGTACTGGCCATTGATATGGATCCACAGGGAAATATGACAAGTGGATTTGGTATTGATAAGAATGAATTAGAAAATACTACATATGACTTGCTAGTAGATGATGAATTCCAGGTAGAGGATTGCATTATAAAGAATCTGTTTAAGCAGTTATCGATTCTTCCAGCCAATCGAAATCTGGCAGGTGCTGAAATTGAATTGTTGACAGAGAAGGATATGCAGCAGATTTTAAGAAATAAACTGGAAGATGTGATTGATGATTATGATTTTATTATCATTGATTGTCCTCCAGCACTTGGAATACTAACGGTTAATGCAATGACAGCTGCGGATACAGTAATTGTACCAATTCAATGTGAATTTTTTGCGTTGGATGGTTTGACACAGTTAATTTATACCATTGGTCTGATTCAGAAGAGTTTAAATCCAGATCTGACGATTGAAGGGGTTGTATTCACCATGTATGATGCAAGAACCAATCTTTCCCTTCAGGTTGTGGAAAATGTAAAGGATTGTCTGGATCAAAATATTTATAAGACAATTATTCCGAGAAATGTAAAATTAGCAGAGGCACCAAGTCATGGATTGCCAATTAATTTTTATGCTCCAAAATCTTCAGGAGCAGAAAGCTATAATCAACTAGCAGATGAAGTAATTAATAATAGTGAGGTATCGTATGACGGCTAAGAAGAAAAATGCATTGGGAAAAGGATTGAATGTATTAATTCCAGAGACTGGACCTCAGCCGCCCCAGAGAAGACGCAGAAAATCATCTTCAGAAGCGTCGGATCAGGGTGTCATGATCTCCGTTAATGAGATAGAGCCGAATCGAAATCAGCCACGAAAGACATTTGACGATGCATCTCTTCAGGAACTTGCAGAGTCTATCAAACAATTTGGGATTATTCAGCCAATTGTTGTAAAGAAGAAAGACGAATATTATGAAATCATAGCAGGGGAACGAAGATGGCGTGCAGCCAAGATTGCGGGGCTTTTGGAAGTGCCAGTCATCGTAAAGGAATACAAAGAAAATGAAATTGTAGAAATTTCTTTAATTGAGAATATTCAGAGAGAAAACTTAAATCCAATTGAAGAAGCACAGGCTTATAAGACTTTGATGGAAGAGTTTGAATTAAAACAGGAAGAGGTAGCACAAAAGGTATCGAAAAGCCGGTCTACGATCACCAACTCCTTAAGACTGTTGAAGCTGACGAAAGAAGTGCAGGAGATGTTAGTAGAAGAAAAGATTTCTATGGGACATGCCAGAGCACTGCTGGCCATTACGGATCCGGATATACAGATTTCTGTTGCAAAAAAGGTATATGAAGAAGCCTTAAGCGTAAGAGATATTGAAAAGCTTGTAAAAGACATGGCAAAACCTGCAAAAAAAGAGGAAAAAGAACCAAATGAATATCAATACCTCTATCGAGATATAGAGGAAAATCTAAAACAGATTCTTGGGAATAAGGTTACGATCAAAAACAGGAAAAATAACAAGGGTAAGATTGAAATCGAATACTATTCGCAGGATGATTTAGAAAGAATTATTGAATTATTACAAAGATAAGGCAGGTGAAAGAATGTACGGAGTGGATTTAGAGATTATCATTATGGCATTGGCAGGAGTAATTGCAGTGCTTTTTGTGCTGGTAATTGTTCTATTCGTTAAGCTGTCTAAATTAAATAAAAAATATGCACAGTTTATGGCAGGCAGCGATGGTAAATCCTTGGAAGAAAATGTAAAAGAGAATTATACGTTGATGAAAAGCATTGAATTAAAACAGCAGCAGCAGGATTTGGATATCCTGGATATCTCTGATCGAGTAGATAACTGTATCTCCAAGAGCAAAATGGTAAGATACAATGCGTTTAAAGATATGGGTGGAAAGCTGAGCTTTGCATTATCCATGTTAAATGATAAAAAAGATGGTTATATTTTAAATTGTATGCACAGTAATAATGGAAGTTATATTTACGGAAAAGAGATTAAACATGGAGAATGTGAGATCGAACTTTCCAAAGAAGAAGTGGAATCTATCAATGGTGCACGATAAGGCTTCCGAAGGACTTGGATATTGAAAATGAAAAGCATCTATACTATAATGAATAGCATAGTGATTAGGAGGAAATTATGTTAGATATAAAATTATTGAGAAACAACTTTGAAGAAGTGGAAAAAGCACTTTCTACAAGAAATGAAGATTTCGATTTATCAAAATTTAAAGATCTGGACGAAAGAAGAAGAGCTTTATTAGCAGAGATGGAAGTAAAGAAAAGCGAACAGAAGAAGGTTTCCAAACAGATTCCTGCTATGAAGAAAGCTGGCGAAGATGTAACTGCTGTACTTGCAGAGATGAAAGAATTAGCAGATGAAGTCAAAGAATTAAATGGACAGGTAAATGAAGTAGAAGCAGAATTAAATGCATGGATGTTAACCATTCCAAACATTCCACATCCAAGCGTACCTCAGGGTGAAACGGATGAAGATAATGTAGAGATTAGAAAATTCGGAGAACCCACAAAATTTGATTTTGAACCAAAAGCACATTGGGATCTTGGTAAGGATCTTGGAATCTTAGATCCAGAAACAGCTGCAAAGATCTCTGGTGCAAGATTTACGGTATATCGTGATCTGGGTGCAAGATTAGAAAGAGCAATCATGAACTTTTTCTTAGATACTCATACAAGCAAACACGGATATACAGAAGTATTTCCTCCATTTATGGTAAGCAGAGAAAGTATGACAGGTACTGGACAGCTTCCAAAATTCGAAGAAGATGCATATAAGGTATTAGGAGATGGAAAAGAATACTTCTTAGTTCCTACTGCAGAAGTACCAGTAACCAATATGTATCGTGAACAGATCTTAGATGGGGCAGATCTGCCAATCAAGCACTGTGCTTATACTGCATGCTTTCGAGCAGAAGCAGGATCTGCCGGAAGAGATACGAGAGGCTTGATCCGTCAGCATCAGTTCAACAAAGTAGAATTAGTAAAATTCACAAAACCAGAAGATTCTTATGAAGAATTAGAAAAATTGACACATGATGCAGAAGAAGTACTTCAGATGTTAGGTCTTCCATATCGTGTCGTTAAGATTTGTATCGGTGATTTAGGATTCACTGCAGCAATGAAATATGATATCGAAGTATGGATGCCAAGCTATGGCCGTTATGTAGAAATCTCAAGCTGTTCTAACTTTGAAGAATTCCAGGCAAGAAGAGCGAACATCAAATACAAAGATAATATCAAAGACAAAGCAAAATACGTTCATACCTTAAATGGAAGTGGTGTTGCAATTGGAAGAACTACTGCAGCGATTATGGAAAACTATCAGCAGGCAGACGGAAGCATTGTCATTCCAGAAGTATTAAGACCATATATGGGTGGCGTAGAAGTAATCAAATAAGTTTTGCAAAATTTTGAAAAATATATTATAATAAAACAGCCGTCTGAAACGACGGCTGATGGGTTCCTTTAGTTTAACGGATAAAACAAACGCCTCCTAAGGTTACGTTACAACGGCCACCTTGGAAAAACCTTAGTTGGGAGCTGAGTCCGATCATTACGGAGGCTGACAAAAAAATAAATACGTCCCAATAGCTCAGTTGGATAGAGCACACGCCTCCTAAGCGTGGGGTCGGAGGTTCAAGTCCTCTTTGGGACGCCAGCTAACAACGCCGAAAGCCTTTGTTTTCAAGGGTTTTCGGCTTTTTTAACAAATTCCAGTGTGATTGCTGAGACGAAATAATGTTTTCAAATTTTACTTCAAATTCTGATTTTTGACAAGCCCTAAAAAATCGAACTGCTGTGATAAGACAAAAATTTCTGCTAATCATTAGCAGAAAAAGGGCCGTTTTTGCTAATGAAAATGCGCTTCCAGCTAATTAGGCGAAAAAACGTGCTAAAAACCTTGCTAATTCAAAAGGCGGATGTTCCGAGTGCTAAGCCGTTATAAGAAATAAAATTGAATACTATCATGTACATAGAGCGTCTATTTGCCCCTGTATCGGGGATGGATAGACGCTCTTTTTTTATGCCCAAAATTCATGGGTAAATCTGAAAGATTGGAGGTTTGATTTTTGAGTAAAATCGTCTATTCCCCAGACAAGCCAAACGACTGCCGCTACTGTCATTTTTGGAAAAACAATAAAACGGGCTGCTGTCTGGGCGAAGAAAATTGTTACTACTTAATCTCCGTATCCCCAAAGCCGAAGTCGGAATGTGAAGGTTGTCCTTATGGGCGGGATCATCCCTGCATCGGCTGGTGTACCAGGAAGATTATGAAGGAAGTGGGGGTGCGTTGATATGTATGAGTATGAACGCAATCGCCGTGACAAGCCGAAATGTTGCAAAGACTGCGAGTATTATCAACCCCGATGGAAGTACCGCTTCTGCTATTTTGTCAGATGTCCGTATAAACTGAAGGATACGACTTTCCGCAGAACCCCTCTGAAAAAAGAGTATTTCCCGCAGAAAGAGGTGGTGAGGATGAGTGACGTATGATTATTTCTATGGGCAGCAAGCGGAGATGTTCGCATTCTACCGTGTTCCGAAGGTGCTATTCACCGAGGATTGCTTCTGGAATGTATCAACCGATGCCAAGCTGCTTTACGGTATTCTGCTTGACCGCATGAACCTCTCAGCCCGGAACGGTTGGCTGGACGAGGAAGGCCGTGTCTATATCATATTCACCATAGAAGAACTCAAAGGTGCGTTAGGCTGTGCTGAAAAGAAAGCGGTGAAGCTGCTGGATGAGCTGGAAAAGAAATGCGGTCTGATAGAACGCAAGCGACAGGGACTTGGGAAACCGAACCTGATCTATGTAAAGAATTTCATTTCCGGTTCTGTGGAAAGACAATTCTTGAATTGTCAAAAGGACAATTCTGGAGTTGTCAAAAACACAATTCAAGAACTGTCAAAAGCACAAGGTAATAATACTGATACTAATTATATTGATTTTAGTGATACTGATCCTTTCTTTCCTTCCGGTTTTTGTGGAAAGGAAGTCGATGAGACTGACGAATTTACCCGATATTATCAGTATTTTTATGAACAGCTTTCTATGGACTATCTGAAACAGGATTATCCGTATGACCATGAGATACTCGATCTAATTCTGCATTTGATTATTGAAGTCATGTGCAGTAATCGGAAGCAAATACGAATTGCCAGTGATGATAAGCCCATTGAAATTGTCAAAAGCAGTTTTATGAAACTGGATTCTGAACACATCAGATTTGTATTGAGTTCTTTCAAAGAGAACACAACCGATGTTCGCAATATCAAGCAGTATCTACTTGCTTCGATATACAACGCCCCCTACACCATAAGCGCCCACTATGACGCAAAGGTCAGGCATGATATGGCTTCGGGGAAACTTGGAGGGAGGTGGTAAACATGAAGCGCACACATAAAAGAATGCGAGGTGATGAATATTGGCGAAAAAAGCGACAGTTATCGCCGTAGTCAACCAGAAAGGCGGCACGGGCAAGACCACAACCACGGAAAATTTGGGTGTGGGACTGGCAATGGAGGGCAAAAAGGTTCTGTTGGTAGACACAGATCCACAGGCTTCTTTAACAGTCAGTCTGGGAAATCCGTTCCCGGATACCTTGTCTCCCACCCTTTCCGACATGATGGGAAAGATTATGATGGAAAAGCCGATTGCCCCCGGCGAAGGCATTCTTCATCACCCGGAAGGTGTGGACTTGATGCCTGCCAATATTGAACTGTCAGGCTTAGAGGTTTCCCTGGTCAATGCCATGAGCCGGGAGACCATTCTCCGTCAGTACCTGGATACGGTCAAGCAGAATTATGACTACATTCTTCTGGACTGTATGCCCTCTTTGGGTATGCTGACAGTCAATGCTTTGGCAGCTGCCGACAATGTGCTGATCCCTGTTCAGGCGGCATATCTTCCGGCAAAGGGCTTGGAACAGCTGCTGGAAACCATCAACAAGGTCAGACGACAAATCAACCCAAAATTGAAAATCGAGGGTATTCTTCTGACGATGGTGGACAGCAGAACCAATTATTCCAAGGACATCAGCAATCTGATCCGGGAAAGTTATGGAGGAAAGCTGAAAGTCTACAAGACAGACATTCCCCGTTCTGTTCGTGCAGAGGAAATCAGTGCCGAAGGAGCCAGTATCTTTAAGCACGACCCCAAAGGCAAAGTGGCTGATGCCTACCGGGTTCTGACAAAGGAGGTGTTAAACAATGCAGAAAAAAGGCGCAAACATCAGCTTGAAGGGGTACGATGATATTTTCTCTACCGACCAGTCACGAGCCGAAGCCCAGCAGGAGCGAGTGCAGGAAATCCTGCTTTCTGAATTGCACCCCTTTGAGGGACATCCCTTCCGGGTGGTGGATGACGAGGAAATGATGAAAACCGTAGAGAGTGTTCGAGACTTCGGTGTTCTTACCCCGGCGATTGTCCGACCTGATCCTTACGGTGGCTATGAAATTATTTCCGGTCACAGGAGACATCGTGCATCTGAGCTTGCCGGGAAAGAAACCATGCCTGCTATTGTCCGTGATATGGACGATGATGCAGCCATCATCTTGATGGTTGATTCCAACTTGCAGAGAGAAACCCTTTTACCGAGTGAACGTGCATTTGCCTACCGAATGAAATTAGATGCAATAAAGCATCAAGGGCAAACTTGTGGACAAGTTGGCCACAAGTCAAGAGATGCACTGTCTGATTCGGATAGCGGCAGACAGATTCAGCGGTATATCCGTCTGACAGAGCTTATTCCTGAAATTCTGGATATGGTGGATAACGGTCAGATTAAATTCAATCCTGCCGTGGAGCTTTCCTATCTCGCAAGAGAAGAACAGCAGGATTTTCTTTCTGCTATGGACTTTGCCCAGGCTGCGCCTTCTCTTTCACAAGCACAGAGAATCAAAAAACTGGCACAGGAGGGAGAGTGTACGCTGGATGCCATGTGCGAGATTATGAATGAGGTCAAAAAGGGCGAGCTGGACAGGGTGACATTCAAAACCGACTCCCTGCGGAAATACTTCCCGAAGTCATACACCAGCAAGCAGATGGAGGATAAAATCATTCAGCTGCTGGAGCAATGGCAGAAGAAACGAGAGAAATCTATGGAAAGGTAAGGTGAATCCCGATGTTTAACGAAAGCGAAATGAGCAAAGCAATCGACTGGCTGTTTGAGCTGTTTTCTCCCGAAGATTATGAGGGGTATGATGAAGATGAGATCGGCTATGCCGGTGGTTTGTGTCTGCCGGAGGTTTGCACCGCATTGAGAGGTGCGGCACAGACGGTATATCAGTATTCCGTAGCCGGTGGCTATGAGAAATGCTTCAATTACCGTGGCATGGAACTGTTTGACCAGCGTGCCTGCCTCATTATTTCCGATGTGGAACAGGCGGTTTTAGATGAAATCAAAACCACCTATGAAACCGAATTGTGGCTTATGGAGGATATGAACTTTGCCATTGTCCGCTGTGTGTCAATGCTGATCGGGTCTGACGATACCGGCTATGTGACGGAGTACCGGGCTTTCAAAAAGATATTGAAAAGTGCGGAGGATTTGTTCTTTTCCCCAGAGGAACTGATCGAGGAACTGGAATCTATGTGTGTCCCCCAGTGGGAACATGAAGCGACTATTTATGAACTGTAACAGGTTCATGGATGGTCGCTTTTCTTATATCTGAGGAAATGGAGGTAATGAAGTTTGAAGGAATATGATGTAAAGATCACCGAGACTCTGGAAAAGACGGTAACGGTGGAAGCCAAGTCCCGTGCTGATGCAGAAGAACAGGTCAGATCAGCCTACTACAATTCCGAGTACATTCTGGACTCCGAGAACTTTATCGGCGTTGAGTTTGGCACTACGGAGGAACGTGAAATTCAGCAGGAACAGGCTGAGACAATGACGGTTCTTCTGGTAAAGCCCCACATGTATCCCCAGCAGGTTCAGATCGGCTGCGACTTGGAGGATTTGCAGAAAGCTGTCGGTGGCGACATTGAAGCTGTTTACCCTTTTAATGAGCCGGTTGCGTTGGTGATGCACGATGAGGGAAAAATTATGGGGAAAGACCTGAATCGTGCGCTGCGGGACGGAGACGGCGAGATCTACGACATCATCGCCGGTGACTTTCTGGTTGTCGGTTTGGGTGAGGAGGATTTTTCCTCCCTTTCCCCGGAGCTGATGAAGCAGTTTGAAGAACACTTCCATCAGCCTGAAACCTTCGTCCGCATGGGGCGCAGTATCATGGCTTTGCCGTTGCCCGATGATATGGTCAAAAAAGAAGATGCGCCTATCAAGGCTGACCCCGCTCCACGCAAGAGTAGCCCTGATCGAGATGCGCTGTAAGGAGGCATCATGGAAAGAAGCTCAACGATTGCAGAGCTGATGGAACGCCGCAGGATACAGGCAGGAGCCAAGGAGTATCAGGGACACACCTATATGGACCTGGCAAGATTCGATGAAGCCACAAAGCACATGATTATCTTTGATGTGCTGACCAATGAATCTCCTGTTGGCTGGAAAGGTGAAAGAAACCGTCTGTATCTGAGTGAAGCCGGGTATCAGAAAGCTCTGGACAACCAGAAAGTCGGGAACATCAAGATTATCAGTCATGCCAATGTTGCCAGAGGAAATCTGTATTACGACCGCAGAGATATGGCACGATGACCCTCATTCTACTGCTTGCAGGAGGTGATGATTCATGCAGGAAGAAGTTGAAAACAGGACGATAAATCTGGCAATCAGCACGACAAGGCTGACTGCTCGAAGTATCATTGCCGGTATTCGCAAATATTTGCAGCACCGGGAAAAGGTCAAGGCGAGAAAAGGAACCAGAGATACGGCGGTTCACGGAAAGCAATCCGTGAAACAGCTGCTGGGACAGAATCAGGGTGCCACCAATGTGGAAATTGATAAGGATGGCATCCGGGATTTTGAAAGGCTCGCCAAGAAATACGGTGTGGACTTTGCCGTAAGAAAAGATAAGTCCGTTGATCCTCCCCGTTATCTTGTCTTTGTCCGTTCCAAGGATGCAGATGCCCTGGATGCTATCTGCAAGGAACATCAGGCAAGGTCATTGACGAAGGATAAGAAACCGAGCGTTCTGGCACAGCTGAAGAAGTTCAAAGAGATGGTAGCAGCTATCCCCAGGAAGGTTCGGGAAAAGAAACAGGAGCGTGATTTGTGATGAACAGAATCAATTTGAAAAAGCTCCTGATTCTGAACATCCCATATATTCTGGTGGGATTATTTGCAACGAATTTTGGAGAAGCATGGCGATTGGCTGAGGGTGCAGATTCTTCTGCAAAAATCCTCAGCTTTTTTTATGCCCTTCCGGTTGCCCTGGGCAATCCACTTCCCAGCTTTTACCCGCTGGATTTGCTGGTGGGAATTGCCTGTGGCGCAGGGCTTCGACTTGCGGTTTATCTGAAAAGCAAAAACGCCAAGAAGTACCGGCACAATGTGGAGTATGGTTCTGCCCGTTGGGGTACAGCCAAAGACATTGAGCCGTTCACCGCTCCAAAGTTTGAGGACAATATTATCCTGACGAAAACGGAACGGCTGATGATGTCCAACCGACCGAAGAATCCTGCTAATGCCAGAAACAAAAATGTTTTGATTATCGGAGGTTCAGGTTCAGGAAAAACAAGGTTCTGGCTGAAACCGAATCTTCTCCAGATGCACTCCAGCTATGTTGTCACAGACCCGAAAGGCAGCATTGTCATCGAGTGCGGCAATGCTTTGTTGAAGCATGGTTACAACATCAAGATTTTCAACACCATCAACTTTAAGAAGTCGATGCACTACAATCCGTTCGCCTATATCCATTCAGAAAAAGACATTCTGAAGCTGGTGACGACATTGATTGCCAATACCAAAGGCGACGGGAAAGCCGGTGACGAGTTCTGGACGAAAGCAGAGACCCTTCTGTACTGCGCCCTGATTGGGTATATCCACTATGAAGCGCCGGTTGAGGAACAGAACTTCTCCACTCTGATCGAGTTCTTAAACGCAATGGAGGTGCGTGAGGACGACGAGGAGTTCCAGAATCCGGTTGACCTGATGTTTGAAGCTCTGGAAAAGAAAAAGCCAAATCATTTTGCAGTTCGCCAGTATAAGAAGTACAAGCTGGCTGCCGGCAAGACAGCTAAGAGTATTCTGATTTCCTGCGGTGCGAGACTTGCTCCCTTCGATATTCAGGAAGTCCGGGACATTACAGCCTATGACGAATTGCAGTTGGATACCCTCGGAGACAAGAAAACAGCACTGTTCTTGATTATGTCGGACACGGATGCGACTTTTAATTTCCTGATCTCTATGATTTATACCCAGCTGTTCAACCTGCTCTGCGAAAAAGCAGATGATGTGTATGGCGGCAGACTGCCGGTTCATGTGCGCTGTCTGATTGATGAAGCGGCAAATATCGGTCAGATTCCCAATCTGGAAAAGTTGGTGGCGACTATCCGAAGCCGTGAAATATCTGCCTGCCTTGTCCTTCAGGCACAGTCTCAGCTGAAAGCCATTTACAAGGACAATTCGGACACCATCATCGGCAACATGGATTCCCGTATTTTCCTTGGCGGTTCTGAGCCGACCACGTTGAAAGAACTGAATCAGGCACTTGGGAAAGAGACCATCGACACCTACAACACCTCAAATACCAGAGGTAACAGCCCATCCTACGGCATGAATTATCAAAAGCTGGGGAAAGACCTTGCGACCGTGGATGAGCTGGCAGTTCTGGATGGTGGTAAGTGCATCTTGCAGCTACGTGGTGTGAGACCGTTTCTGTCTGACAAGTACGATCTGACACAGCATCCGAACTATAAGTACACATCAGACTTCGACAAAAAGAATGAGTTCAACATCGAGCAGTTCCTGAGCCGCAGACTGAAATTAAAGGCAGGTGATGAATTTGTAGTTGTCGATGCCGATTAACAAAGGAGGTTTGCATTTGGAAAATCTGAAAACGGTATCTGCTCTGGTTAAGAACATTTTGGAGCATGATACCAAGGCAAGAAATACAGACAATCATCTGTATCTGAAAGTGTTGGAACACTATTCGGTTCTGCGTGGAATCGACATTCGCTCTATGCCGGTTCCCGTGTTTTTGAAGGAACTGGACAATCACAGTTTTCCGGGATTTGAAACCGTTCGCAGAAGCAGACAGAAGGTACAGGCGACCTACCCTGATCTTGCCCCTACGGAAAGTGTGGGCAGAAAACGCAGTAAAAATGAAATGGTCTACAAGGATTTTGCTCTGAGTGAAGTTTAACTTCGGTCAGGGCTTTTCTTTTTGCTAAGAGAGGTGGTGGTGATAGATATGATTGCATGAAATTGTCCCGTTGTCTCTGCCCTCCGATCGGTTCTCCGGTATCGTGGAGGGCTTTTTTCATTTCAAAATCCAATTCAAATATCAGGAGGAAAAGTATATGGCATTTTTCAACAGCGCAGTAACCGTTCTTCAGACTCTCGTTATCGCCCTCGGCGCAGGTCTCGGCATCTGGGGTGCAATCAACCTGCTTGAAGGCTACGGTAACGACAACCCCGGCGCAAAGTCCCAAGGTATGAAGCAGCTCATGGCAGGCGGCGGTGTTGCCCTCATCGGTACTACCCTTGTACCTCTGCTCTCCGGTCTCTTTGGCTAATCAGCCGCTGGAAGCTCAAGAACCAATCAATCACGGGTTGGGATAGAAGCTCCCAACCCTATTTTCTATCAAGGAGGAAAAATTTATGGCATTTTTCAACAGCGCAGTAACCGTTCTTCAGACCCTCGTTATTGCCCTCGGCGCAGGTCTCGGCATCTGGGGTGCAATCAACCTGCTCGAAGGCTACGGCAACGACAACCCCGGTGCAAAGTCCCAGGGCATGAAGCAGTTCATGGCTAATTAAAGGGAACAAAAAGAAAGGAAAAGCCAATCCAGACGGTATCAGCGGCAGGCTACAAGAATAAATTGTGATTTCACAAGATTGGTGCTATAATAAGAGAAAAGTTCCTGCCGGGGCAGCCGCTCCGGTGGTATGGATAGAAAGGCAGGAAAACAATATGCACATCAGCTATAAACCACTCTGGCACACACTGTTAGAGCGTGATATGAGAAAAGAGGATTTAAGGCTTGCCGCTGGTATGACAACAAATATGATTGCCAACATGAGCAAAGAGGGAAAGCACATCAGCATGGATACATTAGCCCGTATCTGCGAAACGCTGAATTGTGAGATTACCGATGTGATTGAGTTAGTACCAGACGAGCCTGCTTCCACAGGAGGTAAGGAACATGAGCGAATTGAAACCAAGAATAAAAGAAAACGGAATTGATTATATCCTTGTTGGAGATTACTACATCCCGGACTTGAAGTTGCCGGAGGAACACCGCCCCATCGGAAAGTACGGACGGATGCACCGGGAATATTTAAGAGAAGTCTGCCCAGCCAGATTACACACATTGACCCTGACCGGGGAATTGTGGACATATCTTGCAGACCTGAACGAACAGGCACAGAAACGGTTAGACACCATCATGGAGCAGATGAAAGCTGCCGAGGGCGTGACCGAGGAATTGAAGCGTACCCGTCAAATGGAATGGGTGCAGCGTTGCAATAACATTCACAACCGGGCAGAAGAAATTGTTTTACATGAGATGATTTATTCATAACGGTATGGTAGAATGATTATTACAAATTAGAAGTTGTAAAGGAGACTTTGTATGGGTAGAAAAGAAATAACAACAAAAGAAGATTTAATGAAAGTAATAGAATTATTCGAAAATACTGGAATTACATACTGGTTGGATGGCGGATGGGGTGTAGATATTTTAGCTGGTAAACAAACAAGAATTCATAGAGATATAGATATAAATTTTGATGCTCAACATACGGAAAAATTGTTAAATGTGCTTTTGAATCTGGGCTATAAAATTGATACAGACTGGAAACCGGTTAGAATAGAGTTATATAGTGATGAACTTGGTTACTTAGACATTCACCCGTTCGTTTTAAGTGAGGACGGAACTTCAAAACAAGCTGATTTAGAGGGTGGCTGGTATGAGTTTGAAAAAGATTACTTTGGTAGTGCTTTTTTTGAAGGAAAAACAATTCCTTGTATATCCTTAAAAGGCCAAAGAGTTTTCCATTCAGGTTATGAATTAAGAGATAAAGATAAGCATGATATTTCAATTCTTGAAAGTTTATCAAAATAACATTGCTGTAATTTCTAAGATAAATTCCACTTTATCGCTTTGAAATTTTAACTGAATAAGTATAGCACCAACCGCTGCTACATGGAAGCAAACACAACCATGCAACAGCGGTTTTTCTTTACCGTTTTTTCCTTTGACTGATAGGAGTTCCTGTTTTCTTTGATTTTTGTAGAATCCGAATGAGCCAGCGAAATTCTTCGTCTGACAGATTTTTATAGTTGATGCCGAGCTGCTTGCAGTAAAGGACAACCAGCTTTTCATCCCGACTGCCCTTGAAATTTTCAACCGCTTCCAAATTTTCTTTCAATTCATCGGCAACGGTGGTCTGGGGCGCACTCTCGCTGTCCTTTTTGTGGGCTTCCCGAATATCCCGGATAATGAGATTGAGGTCATCAAGAACCATGTGGCTGAAATATTCATCATCGCTGATATGGGCGGCTTGCAGCACTTTCAAATGCGGGTCGTCTTCGCCGGGGCGATACCGTTCAATGATTTCATGCCGGACAGTATCGACAAGGGCGTTGAGGTTTTGAATCTGCATGGTGGCAATCCCATCTACATAAATCTCAATGTCCGCAAGAAACTTGATAAAGTCCTTATGAGTGGCAAGCTCACAGAGCAGACGGTTGTTAATCCGACCGCCTTTCAGAAGTGCCACCATCTCATCATTCAAATGCAGCTCTGTTAGTGGCGTGTTGATCTGCTCCCGGTTCTCTGTCCGGCACAGCAGATAATCAACGGAAACCCCATAGAAGTCTGCCAGCGTGATAAGGTTGCCATGATTGATTTCCTTATAATCCTCTTTTTCATAACTGCCAAGAGCTGATTTGGAAATGCCCGTCAGCTCTGATAATTCTTCCAGATTTAAGCCTTTGTCCTTGCGGAGTTCCCAAAGGCGTTCCTGTATGCTTGTCGCTCCTTTCATGGGCGCACGCTCCTTTCCGGCGGTTTCATTACTGCCGCTTAACTGGATTATATCATACTTTCCGCAATCGTGGAAATTTCTGATTTTTACCCTTAATTCCTACTTTGTGGACATACGGCACAGGGCACAAAAATGTTCTATGATACAGGTAGTTCATCGATGGATTATTCCAATCGAATGACCAGCCTGTGTGGGATATGCTTCCCCGGCGATGTAGCGCCATGACTTTTGGCAGGGATATGGAGGAACCCTGACCGAAACGAGCGTACCAAAGGGAGCAATACGCCGCTGTGAGATTCAGGGGAGGAACGACACCGGGGAGAACTGGCGAACTGATACCGAAACACGACAATCTGATAGGGGGATAGTCTACCCTATTGCTGATACTTCTGGAGATTTTAGACGGCTCTATGACCGTAATTTTGCCGAAAATCGCCCCGAAACTATACACTAAAACGGGAGGAAACGCAATATGCCGAGAATGAGCAAAAAGAGGAAGCATGAGCTTTCTTTTTACCTCAATGACCGGGGGCGTGTCACTTACAACGAATTATGCCGGAAATGCAAGCATGGGTGCAAGCAGAGCTTCCGGGCGGTTGTGGTTGACTGCCCCCGTTATTTATCCAAAAGAGCAAAGAAAAAGGAGGAACACACCGAATGAATTTTGAATTTATGACGATAGGCACACCGTTGCCGCCCTGTATGCCCTTTCCCAGAGCGTTGACAGGATTTCCAGTCAGCAGCACCGCAAAGGTCATGTACTGCCGGATGTTGGACGCTATGCTATCCAACGGACAGGAGGACGAGAACGGAATCCTGTTTATCTGCTTCCCTGTCACAGCCATTGCCGCAGTCCTGTCCCGCAGCCCCATGACGGTCAAGCGTTCTCTGAATGAACTGGAAACCGCCGGACTGATCATGCGAGTGCGTCAGGGCGTTGGAGAACCAAACAGGATTTATGTGCTGATACCGGGAAAGGAGGACGCTGCCCTTGCCTGATACCTCAAAGCTGGAAAAGCTCAACCGAGAGTTGGAAAAGAGTGAAAAGAAACTGCGGAAAGCCATCAATGATGAAAAGGCATTGCAGCACCAGCTAAAGCAGCTTACCCGAAAAGAACGGACACACCGGCTCTGTACTCGTGGCGGTATGCTGGAAAGTTTTCTGCAAGAGCCGGAACGCCTGACAGATGATGATGTCATGCTGTTGTTGACACTCATTTTTCACAGGCAGGACACGCAGGAACTATTGAAGAAACTGCTGGAACGTGAGAAGCCGGAAACCCCTTAGTTTACTAAGGGCGCAATTATACACCACCCAAAGGTTGGTGCATTGCGTTCTCCGAAGGCTCCTCGCCGGGGGGCTGTGATTTTCCGCAGTCATGGTCTGCTCCAAATCAAACAGGGGACGCTACGCTTCCCCTGCGCTGGCTGCCGCCAGCTACCCTTTTGTGGACTTGCCATCTGGGGAGACCTTGCGCTGCAAGCTGTTCCCAGCCGACAAGTTTCATAAAATATGCTATCTTTTCGATAGGCAATAAAGTATAATAAAGTCAGCAATAAATCGGAATTTTACGGTCAGTAAGGAATGCGTAAAGTTATATGATTGTATTATAAGCGATTTGTTAAATTTTTATAACCACTTGTATTTGCCTGCGATTTATGGTATAATATTTTGAAATTTAGAAAGAGGTGGGAAGATGATTAACTTTTCTTGCAAATAAAATCAAAATATGCGGTAGTGCTATACTTTGGCATTATTGTGTCTATTGCAAGAAAGTTATATGTCTATCTTACTCAATATAGTGCTGTTGCCACTTTTGCTTAGTGGTGTTATTTTATGCTATGACGAGCTGCAAGGATAAACTTTCTTGTGGCTCTTATTTTGTTTTGGAGGTGCTTTATGAATAGTGCAGAACAGATAGTTACACATGATTCACTCCGTATAGTGTCGGTTCCTTTTGGTGAAATCTATACGTAGTAAACATTCACCGAACCGACTTTGTATCGTATGACATGCAAAGGAGGATAATATTTATGTCAATGATTAAAATTGAAAACCTTACGTTTTCATATCCGACAAGTTATGATAATGTTTTTGAAAATGTCAGTTTCCAGGTTGATACCGATTGGAAGCTTGGTTTTGTGGGCAGAAACGGACGAGGTAAAACAACCTTTCTGAATCTTCTGCTTGGGAAATATGAGTATAGTGGAAAAATCCTATCATCCGTACAGTTTGATTATTTTCCTTATCCCGTTTCAGATAAGAATCGTATTACAGAGGATATATTGCAGGAGATTTGCCCACTTGCGGAAGAATGGGAACTTATGCGAGAACTTTCTTATCTTGATGTTGATGTCGATGTGCTTTGGCGACCTTTTGAAACACTTTCCAACGGAGAGCAGACAAAGGTTTTGATTGCCGCTCTTTTTCTTAATGAAGGGCATTTCCTACTGATTGATGAACCTACCAACCATTTGGATGCCAAAGCGAGAAAAAGTGTGGCGGCATATCTGAAAAAGAAAAAGGGATTCATCTTAGTTTCTCACGATCGTCGCTTTCTTGACGATTGTGTTGACTATATTCTATCGATTAACCGAGCGAATATCGAAGTGCAAAGAGGAAACTTTTCATCATGGATGTCAAATTTTGAGCGACAGCAAGAATTTGAACTGGCTCAGAACGAACGTTTGCAAAAGGACATCAGACGATTACAGCAGTCGGCAAAACGCGCTGCAGTATGGTCTGAACGTGTAGAAGCTTCCAAAATTGGGGCAGCAGATAAAGGTTATGTCGGTCATAAAGCCGCCAAAATGATGAAGCGTTCAAAATCTATAGAAGCGAGACAACAACAGACAATCGAACAAAAATCAGCATTGCTGAAAAATATGGAAACCGCAGAAGCCCTCAAGATACAACCGCTTAATTACCATACAGATTTGCTTGCATCATTATCGAATGTAGTAGTTTATTATGATGGCATTTCAGTTTGTGAACCCGTTTCGTTTGAAATAAGACAGGGAGAACGCATTGTGCTTGATGGAAAGAACGGCAGTGGCAAAAGTAGCCTGTTAAAGTTGGTAGTCGGGCAGTCCATAGATTATACGGGTACAGTAACACTTGGCTCTGGGCTTGTAATTTCTTATGTGCCACAGGATACATCGTATTTATGTGGAACCCTTTCCGAGTTTGCAGAAGAAAACAACCTTGATGAAAGTTTGTTCAAGGCAATTCTTAGGAAAATGGACTTTGAGCGTGTACAGTTTGAAAAGGATATTAAAGACTTTTCTGGCGGGCAAAAGAAGAAAGTCCTAATTGCGAAAAGCCTTTGTGAAAAGGCACACTTGTATGTATGGGATGAACCGCTCAACTTTATTGATGTGTACTCACGTATGCAGATTGAACAACTCATAACGGAGTTTGCCCCGACCATGCTCCTGGTAGAACATGACAGTGTTTTTCGAGATACTGTGGCAAGTAAAATTGTGAATATCTAAATTGGTTCTTCCGCAATTTTACGTTTTTCGCTTTAATAAAAATGGAGAATGCTGATTTACACTGGCATTCCAGTATTGAAAAATTACAAAATACGGATAATTGCGTAAGAACCTCTAAATTAAAATAATTGTATGGGTTAATTCCAGCTTTACAGAGACTCAAATTCCAGTTTGTAGAATTAAGAAAATCGTAATTTGTGGAGGTAAAATATAGATGAATCAAGGTAGAATTATTGTAATCACAGGTGCGCCGGGGACAGGAAAAACTACAACGGCATCTGCTGTTGCAAAAGAATCAGATTTGGAAAAGTCTGTGCATATGCACACAGATGACTTTTATCATTATTTGAGTAAAGGGGCAATACCACCGCATTTGCCGGAATCAAATGAGCAAAATTTGATTGTCATTGAAGCGTTTTTAGAAGCTGCGAAGCGATATGCTCGTGGTGGATATGATGTAATTGTTGACGGTATTATCGGACCGTGGTTTTTAAAGCCGTGGCAAAGTCTTGTTCGGGAACATTATGAGGTGCATTATATTATTTTAAGGGCAAGTAAGGAAGAAACCTTGAAGCGAGCTGTTGAACGCTCAAAGTTAGACCGAAAGACAAATATCGAATTGGTAGAAACCATGTGGGAGCAATTTTGCAATCTGGGAATATATGAATCGAATGTTATAGATACGACCACTTATTCCATTCAAGAAACTGTTTCCGCAGTACAAGAAAAAATCGCAAGTAGGGCAGCGTTGTTGTCTTAGATTGTTTTGGTGCAATTCCAGTTTGTTAGCTTTACATCGGGTCAACTTGTCCCGAACTTTTACAACTAAATACCCGCCGCTCACACAGTGGCACACCGAGCAGGAAATCTGAAAAAGGTCTCCTGCTTTTTTTCTGCCCAAAATGAGGTGGTAAAACGCCACCCCATCCACCAATTAGCGAAAGGAGGGACACGAAATGCCTTGTCCACACAACGAAATCACGATTGTTCAGCGCAGCCAGCGGCAGTCTGCGGTTGCCGCCGCTGCTTACCAAAGCGGCGAAAAGCTGTTCTGTGAATACGACCAGCAAGTAAAGCACTACCCGGAAAAGCGTGGTATCGTCCACAATGAAATCCTGCTCCCGGCAAATGCTCCACAGGAATATGCAGACCGCAATACTTTATGGAATGCCGCCGAAGCGGTGGAAAAGCAATGGAACTCCCAGCTTGCAAGGCGGTGGGTGCTTACCATTCCCAGAGAGATACCGCCCGACCAGTACGCTGTCCTTGTACGGGAGTTTTGTGAACAGCAGTTTGTTTCCAAAGGCATGATTGCTGATTTTGCCATCCATGACCCCCATCCGCCGGGACACAATCCCCACGCCCATGTCCTGCTGACCATGCGGGCAATGGATGAACATGGAAAATGGCTTCCCAAGAGCCGCAAGGTTTATGACCTTGACGAGAATGGGGAACGGATAAAGCTGCCGTCCGGCAGGTGGAAAAGCCACAAGGAGGATACGGTGGACTGGAACGACCAGAAGTATTGTGAAATCTGGCGGCATGAATGGGAGGTTATCCAGAACCGCTATCTGGACGCCAATGACCGCCCGGAGCGTGTGGACTTGCGTTCCTATGCCAGACAGGGGCTTGATATAGTCCCCACTGTCCATGAGGGGACTGCTGTCCGGCAGATGGAAAAGCGAGGTATCCAGACGAATATCGGCAACCTGAACCGGGAAATCAGAGCCGCCAACCGCCTGATGAAGTCCATCCGGCAGCTTATCCAAAACCTCAAAGGCTGGATTACCGAGCTGGGAGAAAAACGGAAGGAGCTGCTTGCACAAAAGGCGGCGGAGGAAGCGACACTTCTTCCCAATCTGCTGATGAAGTATATGGAGATACGAAAGGAAGAACGGAAGGACTGGACAAGGGCTGGACAGAACCGGGGAACTTCACAGGACTTAAAGGCAGTCAGCGAAGCCCTGTCCTATCTCCGGCAAAAGGGGCTTTCCACTGTGGAGGACTTAGAAGCGTTTCTGGAATCTTCCGGGAAATCAGCCGCAGATTACCGCAATCAGATGAAGCCAAAGGAAGCCCGGAGCAAAGTGATTGACGGGATTCTTGCCAGCCGGACAGACTGCAAGGAATGTAAGGCTGTCTATGAGAAGTACCAGAAGATATTTTTTAAGAAAATAAAGGGGAAATTCAAACAGGAACACCCGGAGGTTGCCCGGTATGAGAAAGCCGCTGACTACCTTGCCAAGCACCCGGACGATAAGGATAAAACGAAAAATGAGTTGCAACAGGAGCAGGAAACGCTTCTCAGCGAAATCGCAGAGCTGAAAGTACCACTGACCGAGGTACAGGAGGATTTGAAGAAGCTGCGGGACATCCGCTACTGGGTACGGAAAGCCACACCCGGCACAGAGGAAAGCAAAGAGCCGCCCAAGAAGCAGCCCATCAAAGAAGTCTTGCAGGATAAGACTGACGAGAAAAAAGCACAAAGAACCGCCCCGGCACAGGAGAAACACAGACAACAGGATATGGAACTTTAACAGGCACTTGCCATTTTCAATTAGAGAATGTCAGGTGCTTTTCTTATTTTCAAGGAGGGATAGATTTGAATGTATTCGAAGCTGTGAAGCAGTCCGTCACAACAAGACAGGCTGCGGAGTATTATGGAATCCATGTAGGTCGGAACGGGATGGCTTGCTGCCCGTTCCATAACGATAAAACCCCAAGCATGAAGCTGGATCGGCGTTACCATTGCTTCGGCTGCGGTGCGGATGGGGATGTGATTGATTTTGCCGCCGCCCTGTATGGGCTGGGAAAGAAAGAAGCCGCCGTACAGCTGGCACAGGACTTCGGGCTTTCCTATGAGGACTGGAAACCGCCGGGAAAGGTAAAAAAGCCCAAGACCCGGCAGAAATCCCCGGAGGAACAGTTTCAGGAAGCAAAGAATCGCTGCTTCCGTATTCTTGCCGATTATCTCCATCTGCTGATGGCATGGAGAACGGACTACGCCCCGCACTCCCCGGAGGAAGCCTTTCATCCCCGGTTTGTGGAAGCCTTACAGAAGCAAGCCCAAGTGGAATATCTGCTGGATGTGCTGCTGTTCGGGGAAACAGAGGAAAAAGCGGATTTGATTACGGACTACGGAAAGGATGTGATACAGCTTGAACAGCGAATGGCAGAACTTGCAGCCGCAGACGCAGCAAGAACTAAAAAACACTATGAACGCCATGCAGCCGCCCCAGAGCGTTGAGGAAATCAAGGCGGGGCTGGAAACCACCGAGAAAGGCGGTGTCCGTCAGAGCATACGGAACTGCCTGACCGTATTCCAACGTGACCCTCTGCTTTCAGGGGCTATCGCATACAACATCCTGACTGACCGCAAGGACATCATAAAGCCCATCGGTTTTCACAGAGAAAGCACCGCCCTGAACGATACGGACATGAAGTATCTGCTTCTTTATCTGGAAGAAACCTACGGGCTTACCAATGAGAAAAAGATTGATAACGCCATCGGGATTGTGGCGAATGAAAACAAGTACCATCCCATCCGGGACTATCTCAATACCCTTGTGTGGGACGGGACAGAGCGAATCCGCTTCTGCCTGCGGCACTTTCTGGGGGCTGACGCAGACGATTACACCTATGAAGCGTTGAAGCTGTTCCTGCTGGGTGCAATCTCACGAGCCTTTCAGCCGGGGTGCAAGTTTGAAATCATGCTCTGTCTGGTAGGCGGTCAGGGGGCTGGAAAGTCCACCTTCTTCCGGCTGCTGGCAGTCCGGGACGAGTGGTTCTCCGATGATTTGCGGAAGCTGGACGATGACAATGTGTACCGCAAGCTGCAAGGTCACTGGATTATTGAAATGTCGGAAATGATGGCAACCGCCAACGCCAAGAGCATTGAGGAAATCAAGTCATTTTTAAGCCGGCAGAAAGAGGTCTACAAGATACCTTATGAAACCCACCCGGCAGACCGCCCCCGTCAGTGCGTGTTTGGCGGCACTTCCAATGCCCTTGACTTCCTGCCCCTTGACCGTTCCGGCAACCGCCGCTTTATCCCGGTCATGGTGTACCCGGAGCAGGCGGAAGTTCACATTTTGGAGGATGAAGCCGCTTCCAGAGCCTATATCGGGCAGATGTGGGCGGAAGCGATGGAGATTTATAAAAGCGGCAGGTTCAAGCTGGCTTTCAGCCCCGCCATGCAGCGGTATCTCAAAGAACACCAGCGGGATTTTATGCCGGAGGACACCAAAGCCGGGATGATACAGGCGTATCTTGATAAATACACCGGGAGCATGGTCTGCTCCAAGCAGCTCTATAAGGAAGCCTTGAACCATGCTTTTGACGAGCCGAAGCAATGGGAAATCCGGGAAATCAACGAGATTATGAACCAGTGCATTTCCAGCTGGCGGTACTTCCCAAACCCAAGAATGTTTTCCGAATATGGCAGACAAAAGGGCTGGGAGCGTGAAAACCCGGCAACGGACTCCGGCAACCCGTCTGAAAAAACGATGGACGGTTTTGTGGAGGTCACAGAACAGATGGAGCTTCCATTCTGAAAAGGACAGCCCGTTGCACCCCCTGTTGTTATCCCGTTGCCGAGCCGGTTGCCGGGAAAAACCCCTTATTTCCGGGCTTTTCTCCCTTATAACAACCAAAACAACAAAAAAATAAAAGAAAAGTATAAATAGTAACCATCGCCAGATTGAGATTGTTTGCAAGGTCTTTTGAAGTCCGTTGCCGGACTTCGTTGCCGACACCCTCTGTCTGGCTATTTTCATGTATGGAGGATAACTGCCTATGGCAAAAAACAAAACAGAGATTCATGTGACCACTGTATTTGACGGGGAGCTTGACGCCACTGATGTGTTCGTCAGCCTGATTTCCCAGAAATACGGAAAGACAAATGCAAAAGAATATCTTGCTAAAAAGAAAGATATAGGCTATAATGAAGATGAGGTTCAAAAGAGCCAGATACCGTCTGGATTGTGTGGGTAAATGGCTATGATGAACGAAATGGAATACAGAACAATCGGTTCGGCACTTGCCGGGGGTTATCGTGCGGCGGTCTATTGCAGGCTGTCAAAGGACGATGACCTGCAAGGCGAAAGTGCCAGTATCGCAAACCAGCGTGATATGCTGGAAAAATACTGCGAAAAGCAGGGATGGGAGGTTGTGGCAGTCTATCAGGACGATGGCTTCACAGGTCTTAACATGGAGCGTCCTGACCTACAGAGAATGTTGAGAGCCATTGAGCGCAGGCAGATCAACCTTGTCATCACGAAAGACCTCAGCCGACTGGGGCGTAATTATCTGCAAACCGGGCATTTGATTGAGGACTTTTTCCCAAGAAACGGTGTCCGCTATATCGCCATGAATGACGGCATCGACACCCTGCGGGATAACAACGACATTGCCCCGTTCAAGAATATCCTGAACGAGATGTACAGCAAGGATATTTCCAAGAAAGTCCATTCCTCTTATCTTCTGAAAGCGCAGAAAGGACAGTTTACCGGGTGTCTTGCCCCGTTTGGGTATCGGAAAGACCCGGAGGACAAAAACCATCTGCTCATTGACGAGGAAACCGCCCCGATTGTGCGGCTGATTTTCGGATATGCCCTGAACGGTCATGGTCCGAACTATATCCGCAGACGGCTGGAGAAAGAAAAAATCCCCTGCCCTACATGGTGGAACCGGGAACGGGGGCTTCGCAATACCCGCACCAAATGGGAAAAGAAAGACCCAGAAAACGGGCGGTATATGTGGGACTTCTCCGTTATCAAAGACCTTTTGATGAATCCCGTCTACACCGGGGCGATTGCTTCCCAGAAAAAGGACTACCGCTTCAAAATCGGCACGATTGGGGAAAAGAAGCCGGAGGACTGGATTGTGGTGGAGGGACAGCATGAACCGCTGATTGACAGCATGAGCTTTGACATTGTGCAGAACAAGCTGAAATCCCGCCAGCGTCCGGGGCAGACCAATGAAATCAGCCTGTTTGCCGGACTGTTAAAATGCGGCGAGTGTGGGAAGTCGCTGACGGTACGCTACACAAACGCTAAACATCCCCAGCGGATTTACTCCTGCAAGACCTACAATGCCTTTGGAAAGAACCACTGCACCCAGCACCGGATTGATTATGACACCCTTTACAGCCATGTGCTGCGGAAAATCCGGGAATGTGCCAGAGCTGCCCTGATGGACGGGGAAGCGGTTGCCGACCGCCTGACCAATACCTGTGAAGCCGAGCAGCGGGAACAGCGGGAAGCAATGGAACGCTCCCTTACAAGGGACGAGGAACGGATTGAGGTTCTGGACAAAATGGTCATGCGGCTTTATGAGGATATGATTGCAGGGCGTATCAGTGAGCAGAATTTCAACACCATGCTGGAAAAGACACAGACCGAGCAGACGGAGCTTAAAACAAAAGTGTCCGAGGGCAGAAAGCGGCTGTCCGATGAAGTCCAGCTTGCCAATGATGCAAAACAATGGGTGGAAGCCATTCAGGAATACGCCAACATCACAGAGCTGGACGCAGCCACCCTCAACCGCTTAATCAAAGAAATCGTTGTGCATGAGCGCATTGACGAAGATAAAACAAGACACATTTCTATCGAAATTCATTTTAATCTCAAACCCATCCCGGAGGTGGAACAGGTCACTGCCTGACCTGTCCCGCCGGGACGGTTCTCTTAACAACACCATATAGATTTTTTGTACGCCGCCGCCCGCCATCGAGCAGAGTTTTTACACCTAATTGGGGATGAAACAGCTCATGGCAGGCGGCGGTGTCGCCCTCATCGGAACCACCCTCGTACCCTTGCTCTCCGGTCTCTTTGGTTAATCCGCAAAAAGGAGGTAATCGCCTTTGGACAGCATACTCCAACAGATCACAGACTGGCTGAAAGAAATGCTCGTTTCAGCCATCATGGGAAATCTGTCGGGGATGTTTGAGTCCGTCAACAACCAGGTTGGCGAGATAGCAACCTCCGTTGGCATGACCCCGGCGAATTTCTCGCCGGGCGTCTTTGCCATGGTACGCAACATCTCCGAGTCAGTGATTATCCCGATAGCAGGCTTGATACTGACCTTTATCGCCTGTTACGAGCTAATTCAAATGATTATCGACCACAACAATCTGGCGAATTTTGAGACATGGATTTTTTTCAAGTGGGTGTTCAAGACCTTCGTTGCGGTCATGTTAATCACAAACACATTCAATATCACAATGGCTGTGTTCGATGTGGCACAGCACGTTATCAATGCCAGCGCCGGTATCATTGCGGGAGACACCGCCATAGATGCGGCGGCACTTGAAACAATGGAAGATACGCTGATGGGAATGGATCTCGGTCCGCTATTGGGGCTGTTCCTGCAATCCCTGATTGTTCAGGTCACAATGTCGGCATTGGCAATCGTGATCTTCGTCATTGTCTACGGACGGATGATTGAGATTTACCTCATGGTCAGCCTTGCCCCGATTCCTTTTGCCACCTTCGGGAACAGGGAACAGAGCAGCGTTGGGCAGAACTATCTGAGATCACTCTTTGCAATCGGGTTCCAGGGGTTCCTGATTATGATCTGTGTCGGCATCTATGCGGTGCTGGTGCAGTCGGTCGCTTTCAGCGAGGACATTATCGCTTCGATCTGGGGTGTCATGGGATACACGGTTCTTCTGTGCTTCACCCTCTTTAAGACCGGTTCTCTTGCAAAGGGCGTGTTCTCTGCCCACTAAGGAAGGAGGTTTTCAGTGGCAGCATATATCCCCGTACCCCGTGACCTGACGAGGGTAAAAACAAAGGTGTTCTTCAATCTGACAAAACGACAGCTGATCTGTTTCGGCTCTGCGGCACTCATTGGGGTGCCGATTTTCTTTTTGGTCAAAGGTACAGGAAATGTAAGCCTTGCGGCACTGACAATGATGATTGTCATGCTTCCCCTGTTCTTTCTGGCTATGTACGAAAAGGACGGTCAGCCGCTGGAAGTCATTGCAGGACATTTCATTCAGGTAAAATTTATTCGTCCCAAGGTTCGACCTTATCAGACGAACAACTATTACGACGCTCTGGTGCGTCAGTATCAACTTGAAAAGGAGGTTGAGCGAATTGTTTTTCAAGAAGAAACCGCAGGCAAGAGAAGTAAAAATGCCTGCAAATCTGAATCGAAAGCAGCAGAGAGAAATTAAGGCTGTTGTAGAACGGGCAAAGAAAGACAATGGGATTCCCCAGACCGCCCAGCAGTCCATTCCCTTCCAGAGAATGTTCCCGGACGGCATCTGCCGAGTCACCGACAGTTTTTATACCAAGACCATTCAGTTTCAGGACATCAACTATCAGCTGGCACAGCAGGAGGATAAAACCGCCATTTTCGATGAGTGGTGCAGTTTCCTGAATTTCTTCGACAGCTCTGTTCAGTTTGAGCTGTCCTTTATGAACATGAGCACCGATGCGGAGAGCTTTGAAAAGAGCATCCGTATCCCGTTCCGAAAGGACAACTTCAATTCTTCCCGTGCCGAGTACAGTCAGATTCTGAAAAAGCAGCTTTCTCAGGGCAATAACGGTCTGACCAAGACCAAGTATCTGACTTTCGGCATCGAAGCAGAGTCCATGCGTCAGGCAAAGCCGAGACTGAACCATATCGAAAATGACCTGCTCAACAACTTCCGCCGTTTGGGTGTGATTGCATCCACGATGAATGGCAAGGAACGGCTTCGTCTGATGCACTCCATGTTCCACATGGGTGACAACGATAAGTTCTTCTTTGACTGGAAGTATCTTGTGGAATCCGGACTGTCCGTAAAGGATTTTATTGCGCCGACAGCGTTTGCCTTTAAGACCAGCCGCACCTTCCAGATGGGCAGTATCTACGGTTCGATGTCCTATCTGCAAATTATCGCTTCTGACCTTTCTGACCGAATGCTGGCTGATTTTCTGGATATGGAGTCAAGCCAGATCGTGACCATGCACATCCAGTCGGTTGACCAGACGGCGGCTATCAAGACCATCAAGCGAACCATCACAGAGCTTGACCGCTCCAAAATCGAGGAACAGAAAAAGGCTGTCCGTTCCGGCTACGATATGGACATCATTCCCTCTGATCTTGCCACCTACGGTAAAGATGCGAAAGCGCTTCTGAAAGAACTTCAGAGCCAGAATGAGCGAATGTTCATGCTGACATTCCTTGTGATGAATACCGGTCGCACCGAGCAGGAACTGGAAAACAATGTGTTCCAGGCACAGAGTATTGCCCAGAAGCATAACTGCAACCTGCGCCGACTGGATTTTCAGCAGGAACAGGGACTGATGAGCAGTCTGCCGCTGGCACAGAATTTAATCGAGATTCGTCGTGGCCTGACTACCAGTTCCACGGCTATTTTTGTACCGTTCACTACACAGGAGTTGTTCCAGAATGGTGCCGAAAGCCTGTATTACGGTCTGAATGCCTTATCCAACAACCTGATTATGGTGGACAGAAAGAAACTGAAAAACCCCAATGGGCTTATCCTTGGTACGCCTGGTTCCGGCAAATCCTTCTCCGCAAAGCGTGAGATTACCAATGCGTTCCTCGTGACGGATGATGACATTATCATCTGCGACCCGGAAGCAGAATATGCGGCGCTGGTTCACAAGTTTGAAGGTCAGGTAATCAAGATCAGTTCTTCCAGCACCAACTATATCAATCCGATGGACATCAATATCAATTACTCTGAGGATGATAACCCTGTTGCCCTGAAAGCAGACTTTATCCTCTCCCTCTGCGAGTTGATTATGGGAAGTAAGGATGGCTTGCAGCCCATTGAAAAGACGGTTATTGACCGTTGTGTGCATCAGATTTACCAGAGATATTTTGACAATCCGGTTCCTGAAAATATGCCCGTTCTTGAGGATTTGTATAACGCACTTCTCAAGCAGGACGAGAAAGAAGCCCATCATGTAGCGACGGCTCTGGAAATCTATGTAAAGGGTTCTTTGAAGCTGTTCAACAATCGAACCAATGTGGACATCAATAACCGTCTGGTCTGCTATGACATCAAGGAGCTTGGCAATCAGCTGAAGAAAATCGGTATGCTGATTGTTCAGGATCAGGTATGGGGTCGTGTGACAGCCAACCGAAGTGCCGGTAAATCCACCAGATACTACATTGACGAGTTTCATCTGCTTTTGAAGGAGGAGCAGACGGCCACCTACTCCGTAGAAATCTGGAAAAGATTCCGTAAATGGGGCGGTTTGCCCACTGGCATTACCCAGAATGTCAAAGACCTTCTTCGTTCCCCGGAGATTGCCAATATCCTCGAAAACTCTGACTTCATCTATATGTTGAATCAGGCAAGCGAGGACAGAGGGATTCTGGCAAAGCGTCTGAATATCTCTCCCCACCAGCTGTCCTATGTGACCAATTCCGGTGAGGGCGAAGGACTTCTGTTCTATGGCAATGTGATCCTGCCGTTTATTGACCGGTTCCCGACCGATACGGAACTCTACCGCATTATGACCACGAAGCTGAATGAGGTGGTGGCAACAAAGGAGGCGTAAGGCATGGCGAAGAAACCGACACGACTCCGTTTCACCGAAGATGACCTTGCGGATTCTCAGGTGAAAAAAGCTGCTGACCGTGCGGATAAAGCGGCTGACAAAGCAGAAAAAGCGGTGGATAAGCTGGCTTCCAAAAAGAAGGCAACCAAGCTGCGTCAGGAAACGGATGCCGCCGGTTCCCGGAAAGCAAAGCTCCGTTTCGGCAAGGCAGACAACAGCGTGGCTGTGGATCGTCCATCTTCGGCAAAACAGCTTGCCACCCGTGGTACGGCTGTGACACTCACATCCAAGGTGCATCGGGCGGTATCGGAGTATGAAGATGATAATGTCGGTGTTCAGTCCGCACAGGAAACGACAAGGGCAGTGGAATCCACTGCCTACACCATCGATCACGCCATCTACAGCCACAAGCTGAAAGCTCATGATAAGGCTGATAAGTTGGTGCAAAAGTCAGATAAAGCCAATGTGGATGCCCTTTATGAGAAGTTCAAGAAGGACAATCCGGATGCCGGTTCCAACCCGTTTTCCCGCTGGCGGCAGAAACAGGCAATCAAGAAAGAATACGCAGCTGCTAAAGCCGGTAACAGTACGGCAAAGACAACAGCTGCCAAGGGTGCGGAAAAAGCAGCCCAGGGAGCCAAGACAATCACAGAAAGAGTCACGGAGTTTTGTACCACGCACTCCAAAGCCATTCTGCTTGTTCTGGTGGCGGGACTGCTTTTTATGGTTATTTCCAGTATGTTTTCCTCTTGTGCTGCCATGTTTCAGGGTGGAACGCAGGTGATTCTGGGAACTTCTTTTACTGCCAAGGACGAGGACATCATCGGGGCAGACAATGACTACAAGGCTCTGGAAGCCGCCTTGAGAAATCAGATCAACAACATTGAGCGCACTCACAGCGGTTATGATGAATACCGTTATGACCTTGATGAGATCAACCACAATCCCTATGAGCTGGCGGCATATCTGACGGTGAAGTTTGAGGATTACACCCGTGAGGAAGTGCAAAGCACTCTGCGGTGGCTGTTCGATCAGCAGTATGAGCTGATTTTGACAGAAGAAGTGGAAATCCGAACCCGTACAGAGACCCGTACCGGCACATCGACATCCACAGACCCGGAAACCGGCGAGACCACGACAGAGGAATATGAGTACGAAGTTGAGGTTGAGTATGAGTATTATATCCTGAATGTGAAGCTGGTAAACAAGGGCTTGAACCGTGTAATCGGAAACTCCGGTCTGACAGAGGATGAAATGGAGCGATACCGTGTACTTCTCCAGACAAGCGGGAACCGCCCGGACATCTTTGGGGACGACATTTATGCAGTCACCGGCGAATACACCGACTATGACATTCCGGGCGAAGCTCTGACGGATACCCGATTTGCCAACATGATCCGGGAAGCCGAGAAGTATCTGGGATACCCGTATGTATGGGGTGGAAGCAGCCCCTCCACTTCCTTTGACTGCTCCGGTTTTGTTTCGTGGGTCATCAATAACTGCGGCAATGGCTGGAGCGTTGGCAGATTGACCGCAAACGGTCTGATGGGTGTATGTGACATTATTCCTCGAAGCTCTGCAAAACCTGGAGACCTCATCTTCTTCCAAGGCACTTATGATACCTCCGGTGCATCGCACGTTGGTATTTATGTCGGCAATGGAATGATGATTCACTGTGGAAACCCGATCTCTTATGCTTCGATTGAAACAAGTTACTGGCAACAGCATTTTTACTGCTTCGGCAGAATCCGAAATTAAGGAGGACATTCTATTGGGTGCAAAATTAGACAGAATTGGTGCAGACCTTGAGAAAGCCCGTAGGAAACGGGCTGAATGGGATGCCAGAGTAAAAGACCTGGAACGCAGATACCGTGAGGAGGAAAACTCCGAAATCCATGAAATGGTTCACGCTGCGAACCTGACCCCTGACCAGCTTTCTGAGCTTCTCCGCATGTTTGCTGCGGATATGGCTCCGAAGCCTGAGACAATCAATGCTATGAACGAGGAGGAGATGCAGAATGAAGAGTAAAAGACTGTGTGCCGCTTTTCTGGCGGCTGTGCTTTGCATGAGCGTGTTTTCGACAACCGCTCTCGCCTATACTGATGAGACAGCGGCTTCCGGTATCGAAACCGTGGAAACTGCCCCTGCGGAAACCACGGAGCAGGAAACGGAAGAAGTATCGTACAGCGTATCTGTGGATGAAGATGGTACGGTGGTATTCTCCTTTAACGGCGAGGACTGGAAGTATGATACCGGGGAAAACGAGGACGATGGCATGGGTACCGGCAAGGTGGTCACGAACGGTTCCCGTCTGAATGTGCGTACCGGTGCAGGCATGGATTATGAGATCATCGACCAGCTTCGCCCCGGCGAGGAAGTAAAGGTGATCGGTGTTGATGGCGACTGGTATCAGATCACGGTTCCTGAAAAGAATGGCTATGTTCACAGCGACTATCTGGAGCTGATTGAGGAAGCCGAGCAGAACAGCGAAATGGATATGGCGCTGCTTATGATGTTCATGAATATGTTCATGCAGAATATGGACACCGGCGCAGACGCCAGTGAATCTGCCCTCACTCCCGATGGCAATCTGACACTGGTTGATGATGTCGGCTCTCCTGACAAAACCGGTAAACAGTTTATTACTGCGGTCACAAAGAACGGAAATTACTTTTATATCATCATCGACCGTGACGATGAAGGAAATGAGACGGTTCACTTCTTGAATCAGGTGGACGAAGCCGACCTACTGATGCTGATGAGCGAGGAAGATGCTGCCAAGTACACCGAGCCTGTGGTTGAGACCACTCCAGAACCGACCGAGACGGAACCGGAGCCTGAGGTCACAGAGCCTGAGCCTGTGGAGAAGTCTAAGACCAATATGATTCCGGCTATCCTTGCTCTGCTTGCGCTTGCTGGCGGCGGTAGTTTCTTCGCATTTAAGAAGTTGCAGGAAAAGAAGAAAGAAAAAGAAGCGGCAAAGCCTGACCCTGACGCTGATTATGTAGACGTTGACGAGGACTACGGCTACAGCGAGGATTTTGAGGACGACGATGATGTTGGCTTCGACGCTGACGAGGAGGACAACGAGCCGGTATAATCCGTAACAGGCATGATGCCTGGGGCAGCCTTCGGGCTGCTTTTACATAGCTCTTTTATTTGGGTTTGATGTTGGGAGACAAACCGCTATAATAAAAAGAAAGCATAGAAGAATATGAGGTGCAAAGTCATGGAAAGGATAGAAAATGTAAAAAAGAAACATCATTTTGTTTTTCAAGCTTACTTATCAAAGTGGAAAGAAAACAATACAGTATGGGTACTGAGAGATAGAAAGAAGCTATTTCCGACTGGAACTGAAGCCATTGCCTTCAAAAATTCATTTTATACAATCAACAGCTTAAATTCAGACGAAAAAAAGCTATTGGATTGTTATTTGCAGACTATGAGTCCAGTTGTTCGTGAGCAGATGAAGTTTTTCATTGAGACTTATCTTCTCCCGATTGAAAATCAAAAAAATCTTGATATAATGAAACAAGCTGCGATAAAGCGATTTGGAACGGAAAATAATATTCCTGATGATTTGCGTCATGAAATCTCTAAGTGCGAACAGATTATTCGTGTTCAAAAGAATAACAATATGGAAGATTTCTATTGTGATATAGAGGGTGAATTAGTTAAGTATTTCAGAATAATAGATGAGCAAGGAATAGGATTCTACTATAATCTGGATAGAAATGACCGGTTCAACTTTTTGAGTGATATATGTATCCAGTATTTCAGAACATTACCATTAAAAGAGCGCTGGATGAAGCAGTTTGGGGATTCAATCAAAAAACTCGATTTTGCAAAAGTCGGAATTGACTTGAGTAAGGTGAATTTAGAAAACCTGTCGGTATTTTTCTTTTGGCATATTCAAACATCGTTAGCATATTCGTTGATGAGCAAAGAGACTACGATTGCACTGCTTAATAACAATACAGCAATTCCATTTATTACATCGGATCAACCTATTATTAACCTCAAATGTGATTACGATAATGATTTAGCTGAGACTACTGAGCTGACATTTTTTTATCCTATATCACCTACAAAAGCACTGGTGATAAACGGAGATAATACAGAGAGACAGATTGATGTTTCGGTGGAAGCTGTAAGAGAATACAATTCTGCAATAGCCCGATCATCAAGTCATTTGATAATCGGAAACGAGGAAGAAATACTGAGACAATACATTGAATAAGTTTCATACATAGCAGTCATGCACTACGGTGTGTGGCTGCTTATTTTTTTGGAAAGGAGCAGATGCGAATGAAATTAGTATTGGCTGAGAAACCCTCAGTCGCTCAGAGTATCGCAAAGGTGCTTGGGGCAAACAAGCGTGAAGATGGATACCTCGAAGGCAACGGCTATGTTGTCAGCTGGTGTGTCGGCCATCTGGTGGAGTTGGCACAGCCCGAAGCCTACGATGCAAAATACGGCAAGTGGGCGTATGCTGATCTGCCGATCTTCCCGGCTGACTGGCAGTATGAGGTTTCTTCCGGAACCAAGAAGCAGTTCGGTATCCTGAAAAAGCTCATGGCCAGGGACGATGTTGCCAGCCTTGTGTGTGCGACAGATGTAGGACGGATTTTGCGGACATTCAAAATAAAAAAGAATGTGGAGGTAACAGACAATGGCAAAATCATTATTTGAGGAACTGGGCGGCAAATACGAAAGGCAAGGGGATTATTTGATACCGTGCTTAACTGTACCCGCCGAAGAAGAACAGGCAATAGGCATCTGGGGGCAACGGCATTTAGATTATCTAAAACAGTACCGTAAAGTTACATACACCAATCTTCTTACAAGCGGCAGGCTAAACGCCTACCTTGCCGACATCAACAGACAGGCACAGGAACGCTTTGAAAGGCTCATAGAGGGTATGAAACAGGCACAGGGCATAACGGAACAGCTAAAGGCAGAAAACGCCTTAGAATGGACAGGATGCCTCAATAACATAAGGGCTTGTGCGAGGGAGATTGTGGAAAAGGAAATTATTTTTGCATAAACAGATGATTAGTGGCAGGGGGAAATCCTGCCGCTTTTTCTGCTTTAGTTTGTCAGCTTGACAAATAAAGGGTTAAGGAATATAATTAGATTCAGTATTATACAAGGAGTTAATAAATATGCGGCAAGGTATTCTTAAATAAACTGTCAATTTGATAGTGGGAACAAAAAGTAGCAGTCCCGTTTCACTTTTAATATGGGGCTTAGTTTTTTGTACCCAGTTTAAGAATACTTTTATCATGTAATTTTATATGCCCGAAAACATATAAGTGTTTTGGGGCTATTGGAGTTATTTACCCAGTGATAGGAGTATTTATCACTGGGTATTTTTATGCCCTTTTTTGGGTGTTGATAGGAGGAAAATCACATGAAAATAATTAACTTAGGCATTCTGGCTCACGTTGACGCAGGAAAGACAACATTAACGGAAAGTTTATTGTATACCAGTGGTGCAATTGCAGAACTAGGGAGCGTAGATGAAGGCACAACAAGGACAGATACAATGAATTTGGAGCGTCAAAGGGGAATCACTATCCAGACAGCAGTGACATCTTTTCAGTGGGAGGATGTAAAAGTCAACATTATAGATACGCCAGGCCATATGGATTTTTTGGCGGAAGTATACCGTTCTTTATCCGTATTAGACGGAGCAGTATTATTAGTTTCTGCAAAGGATGGCATACAGGCACAGACCCGTATACTGTTTCATGCACTACAGATAATGAAGATTCCGACAATTTTTTTCATCAATAAAATTGACCAAGAGGGGATTGATTTGCCAATGGTATATCGGGAAATGAAAGCAAAGCTTTCTTCGGAAATTATAGTGAAGCAAAAGGTTGGGCAGCATCCCCATATAAATGTAACGGACAATGACGATATGGAACAGTGGGATGCGGTAATTATGGGAAACGATGAACTATTAGAGAAATATATGTCAGGGAAACCGTTTAAAATGTCAGAACTGGAACAGGAAGAAAACAGGAGATTCCAAAACGGAACGTTATTTCCCGTTTATCACGGAAGCGCTAAAAACAATCTGGGGATTCGGCAGCTTATAGAAGTAATTGCCAGTAAATTTTATTCATCAACGCCTGAAGGTCAATCTGAACTATGCGGGCAGGTTTTTAAGATTGAATATTCAGAGAAAAGGCGGCGTTTTGTTTATGTGCGTATATATAGCGGAACATTGCATTTGAGGGATGTTATTAGAATATCTGAAAAAGAGAAAATAAAAATCACAGAAATGTGTATTCCGTCAAATGGTGAAATCGTCCCGGCTGACCATGCCTGTCCGGGAGAAATTGTTATTTTAGCTGATGATACTTTGAAACTGAACGACATTCTGGGAAATGAAAAACTCCTGCCTCACAAAACATGGATTGATAATCCCATGCCATTACTTCGGACAACGGTAGAGCCGCAAAAGCCGGAGCAAAGGGAAGCCCTGTTAAATGCCCTCGCAGAGATTGCTGATACAGACCCTCTTTTGCATTTTGACATTGATACTGTTACACATGAGATTATGTTATCTTTTTTGGGAAAAGTACAGTTAGAAGTTATTTGTTCGCTATTAGAAGAAAAATATCATGTGGGCGTGGCTATGAAAGAGCCTTCGGTTATTTATCTGGAAAGACCGCTTAGAAAAGCAGAATATACCATCCACATAGAAGTCCCGCCAAATCCTTTCTGGGCTTCTGTCGGGTTGTCCATAGAGCCGCTCCCTATTGGAAGCGGAGTGCAGTATGAAAGCAGAGTTTCACTTGGATATTTAAATCAATCGTTCCAAAATGCGGTTATGGAGGGGGTTCTTTATGGCTGCGAGCAGGGGCTGTATGGATGGAAAGTGACAGACTGTAAAATCTGTTTTGAATATGGATTGTATTATAGTCCTGTAAGTACCCCCGCAGACTTTCGGCTGCTTTCCCCTATCGTATTGGAGCAGGCTTTAAAAAAAGCAGGGACAGAACTATTAGAGCCATATCTCCACTTTGAAATTTATGCACCGCAGGAATATCTCTCACGGGCGTATCATGATGCTCCAAGGTATTGTGCAGATATTGTAAGTACTCAGATAAAGAATGACGAGGTCATTCTGAAAGGAGAAATCCCTGCTAGATGTATTCAAGAATACAGGAACGATTTAACTTATTTCACAAATGGGCAGGGAGTCTGCTTGACAGAGTTAAAAGGATACCAGCCAGCTATTGGTAAATTTATTTGCCAACCCCGCCGCCCGAATAGCCGTATAGATAAGGTTCGGCATATGTTCCACAAGTTAGCTTAACAGCTTGCAAAAGTCATATAAAATGAGATTTGAAAGGATTAGAGACTAATTATGATGAAATGCGAATGGATATTGTGTCCTGTTTGTGGGAGCAAAACCCGTAATAAAATTAGGAAGGACACTGTTTTGGAGAATTATCCCCTTTATTGTCCAAAATGCAGACAAGAAAGATTGATTAAAGTTGACAACTTGAAGATAACTGTCATCAAAGAGCCAGACGCTTAAGACGCAGAGCCGATGAAATTGTGGAACAATTCACGAATCATCGGCTCTTTTTGTTTCGTATTTGAAAGAACAAACTCACCAAATAAAAAAAACGATATTCGGGTGGGTTATTTTGTTATACCCTAAATTACCCTCTGAATTTGTTTTTAAATTTGGAGGGATTTTTTTATGTCCTTTTTTCGGGCAGTTATCTATCTGCTCATACGAAGCAAAATTTATCAATACATAGCATATCAGAGAACGGCAGGAAACCAGTTAAAAAAATTTCTGCCAGTGCAACGGTACTTCTCACCTTGAAAGTAGAAGTACAATCTCCATACAATAGAATTACTATTTCCTATAACCGTAAAGGTCACAGAGCCTTTGCGGTTTTTCTTTGTTAGGCTTTAAGCCTGTTCATCATTGTGGAGTTTCTCAGGCAGAGAAACGAAACTTTGAGGAACAAAGAAACCACCGGCTCAGCCGGTGAGTCAGCATTGCTTCAGCTTACAGTAAAAAACCTCCAATGATATAATTATGTTGGTTCGCCAACCACATAAAATCAAAGGAGGTTATCCAAATGGATATTAGTAGTTTATCACATACAAAATGGAATTGTAAGTATCATATTGTTTTTGCACCAAAATATAGAAGAAAAGTGGCATACGGAAAGTTAAAACAAGATATAGCTAATATTCTGAGTATGCTATGCAAAAGAAAAGGTGTAGAAATAGTGGAGGCAGAAATCTGTCCAGATCATGTACATATGCTGGTGAGGATTCCGCCAAGTATAAGTGTTTCAAGTTTTGTAGGGTATTTAAAGGGAAAAAGTACACTCATGATATTCGAACGACATGCAAATTTAAAGTATAAATATGGAAATAGACATTTCTGGTGTCGAGGATATTATGTAGATACTGTAGGGAAGAATGCAAAGAAAATACAAGAGTATATTCAAAATCAGTTAAAAGAGGATTTAGAATATGATCAAATGACACTAAAAGAGTATATTGACCCGTTTACGGGTGAGCCAGTAAAAGCAAATAAATAAAATGAGCCCTTTAGGGCTCCATAGGTAAATGATGTTGCAGTTGGCGAACCATTCGATGAGTCTTTAGACTCTAGTGCCGGTAATTTGCCCTTATAGGGCAAGTACAAACCACCGGCTGAGCCGGTGGTTGTGATTTGTCGATTTTTGTTGGAAAGTGCCGTAGGGCTGTTTCTGATATGCGGTGTCGTTCTCCGCCTCTCCATCTGGATTTTTTACATTTCAAAAATTCAGATGGGAGGTATTTATGGTGAAATATGCACCAAGAAAGGTATATATCAGAGAAAGTGGCGGCTATGTGGAATTATCCTACACGGAGTTCTGCCGTTGCAGGGAATCCGACCAGACCTATATGGACAAGCTGTTTATCCCCATTCAAGGCTGTCTGCTTGAAGTCGTGAGGGAGCAATACACAGACTTCTACCGTGACAAGGAACGGTGGCGTTATCTGCAAAAATTAGATACAAAGAATAGACTGCTATCTCTCGACGGATTTACGGACAGCGAGGGGAATCCTCTGGACTTTATCACTGATGAAGCGGTGGACATTGCAGAAACCGTTGTCAATGCGGTCATGGTGGACAGGCTGAAAGCCGCCCTGCCTTTGCTGTCGGATAGTGAACAGGAGCTGATACAGGCAATCTTTTTTGACGGACTTTCCGAGCGTGAAGTCGGGGCGAGGTTGGGCATAACCCAGAGCGTTGTAAACAAACGCAAAGCCAGAATCCTAATAAAACTAAGAAAGATAATAGAAAATTAAAATTTAAGGCGTTCAGCCCCCTTGTTTTTTCCTTTGGGAAGATGAGGGGGCTTTTCTCTGCCCTCTCAATCAATTCTGATTGGAGGAAGTAAGAATGGCATACAACCACGGACGGGAGGACAGGAAATGGCGTATCTGGAAAGAAGCGGAGGAAAAGCTGCTGCGTGAGTGCGGCGTTGATGAAGCGACCATTGAGCAGATACGCATGGCGGACAGGGCAGACTTCAATTCCAACAGGCGGTTTTACCGATGGACGAATGACGTTGCGGAATATCTTGAGGACATGGCAGGCAGGGAGCGGCAGGCGGAAGTGGGTACGGTTGCGGAGTTACTGGAAGAGATTGAGAGCGAAAATCTCTATCAAGTATTAGTCACGGTGGACGGGCGTACCTTGAAAATCGTCCTGCTGAAAATGCAGGGGTATTCCACAAAGGAGATTGCCCCGCTTGTGCATTTGACGACTGGTGCCATCTATGCGAGGTTAGACCATCTGCGGAAGAAGCTGCGGAAAATTTTATAGCTTCTAAAACAGCCTGCCATCCTGCGGGCTACTGGGTGAGGGATGGAAATCCCCTCACTCATTTTGTTTGCGCGCCATGGGCGCGCTCTAACGGGTGAAAGTCCCGAACACGCCTAGGCAACGAGGAAGTGTATAGCCGAACAGCAAGGGTGTCCATCGTGAGGTGGAATCTGAAGGAAGCTGTAAGCAAACTCTTGGTCCGACGGACAGAAATCACATATAAGGCTCGGAAATACGGATAAGTCTGCAAAAGGAGATGAAGTCCAAAAGTTGCTGGAAGTACGAGTAAATGTGGCGGATAGATGAGAGGAAAGAGCGTGCACCTTAAGCGTGGAGGTCTCACAGAGGTATCATCAGCCTAGTAACAACGAACTGTGAGAAATCAGCCGAGCCCATAGTAGTGAAGAAGTCTCTGTAATGGGGATGGAGTGAAGGGGCGAACAATCAATCAGTTTGAGTATGTCTCGTATTGCAGAAATGACAACATCTGCCGTAACCAATCGGGTAAAAGATGGTCAAATCAAGCGAGACGGAAAGGAAAGAACGCATGGACACAAGTAATCTAATGGAGCAGATATTATCTAGTGATAATCTCAACAGAGCATATCTGCAAGTCGTACGAAACAAAGGTGCAGAGGGAGTGGACGGAATGAAGTACACAGAACTCAAGGAACATCTTGCAAAGAACGGCGAAATCATCAAGGAACAGTTGAGGACAAGAAAATACAAACCTCAACCAGTACGAAGAGTGGAGATACCAAAGCCTGATGGTGGTGTCAGAAACCTAGGAGTACCAACGGTAACAGACAGATTTGTACAACAAGCCATTGCACAGGTACTAACACCAATCTATGAGGAACAATTCCATGACCACAGTTATGGATTCAGACCGAATAGGTGTGCACAACAAGCAATCCTAACAGCACTTGATATGATGAATGATGGTAATGATTGGATTGTAGACATTGACTTGGAAAAGTTCTTTGACACAGTAAATCATGACAAGCTGATGACCTTAATTGGAAGAACAATCAAGGATGGAGATGTCATCTCCATTGTGAGAAAGTATCTTGTCAGTGGAATTATGATTGATGATGAGTATGAAGACTCTGTAATAGGAACACCGCAAGGAGGAAATCTTTCTCCGCTATTAGCGAATATCATGCTCAATGAACTTGACAAAGAAATGGAAAAGCGAGGGCTCAATTTCGCGAGATATGCGGATGACTGTATCATTATGGTTGGGAGTGAAATGTCTGCAAATCGAGTAATGAGAAATATCTCTCGATTCATTGAGGAGAAACTAGGGCTTAAGGTCAACATGACAAAGAGTAAAGTGGATAAACCGCAAGGACTCAAATACCTTGGATTTGGATTCTATTTTGATTCAAGAGCACACCAATACAAGGCGAAGCCACATGCAAAATCAGTTGAGAAATTCAAGAAGAGGATGAAGGAACTCACCTGTCGTAGCTGGGGTGTAAGCAACAGCTACAAAGTGGAGAAACTCAATCAACTTATCAGAGGATGGGTTAACTACTTCAAGATAGGGAGTATGAAACATCTGTGCAGAGAAATGGATAAACATATCCGATTCAGACTTCGTATGTGTATATGGAAACAATGGAAAACACCACAAAACAGGGCAAAGAATTTAATGAAACTAGGCGTGCCCCAATGGGCAGCAAAGCGAACATCCTACGCTAAAGGGTTCGCAAGAGTATGTCGAGGTTCAGATGTATGCCAAGCTATAAGCAATAAGAGACTAACCTCATTCGGATTAGTCTCAATGTTAGATTACTACACCGAAAGGTGTGTTACTTGTTAAGTTGATTGAACCGCCGTGTACCGAACGGTACGCACGGTGGTGTGAGAGGTCGGAATTTCTCAATCAAGAGAAATTCCTCCTACTCGATTTGCAGGAGGACAACAGGATGGCATACAGGGTTAAGGCATACACGCTTCGGGAGGAATCCACGGAAAGCGGCACAAGGTATTTTATCAGCTTTAAGGACGGGCAGGGCAAATCCCACGAGTTGGAAGTGTCGGAACAGTTCTTTATGGAGTTTCGGCAGATGGAGCGCAGGAACAGGAATCTTTTCTAATGGGACGAGCGGCACAGGGAGTTTAACGAGGTATGGGACGAAACCCTTTACAGACGGGCGTTGCGTGTGCCTAAGAGCCTTGATGAACGCATGGTTGAGGAAGAACGGAATGAAACGCTCTATAAGGCGGTTGGGAGCCTTCCAGAGATACAAAGGCGGCGTTTCCTGCTCTACTACGAGTATGAGTTCAATTTTTACCAAATCGCCGCTATGGAGCATTGCACCGCTTCGGCAATACAGAAATCTGTTGCGATTGCAAAGGAGAAAGTAAAGGCGGAAATTGAAGAAATATCTCCAACCGTGACCGACACCGCCCGAAAAAGAAATCTGTTTTTTATTTGTGTGGGATTGGCGGCATTACATACTCTCACTTTTTTCCGTGGGAGTAAATCTATTTTTAAGGAGGTCAACGCCTATGTGCAACGAAAACAAAGACACCGCCCGAAAGGAGGAAAGCCATGCAGAAGTTACAGACAGTCAACGCCGAAACGCTCCTTTATGAACCGCTTGAGAAACCATCCTTTGTGGTGGACAGCCTTATCCCGACAGGCTTATCGCTGTTCTGCGGCTCACAAAAGATAGGCAAAAGCTGGCTCATGCTGAAGCTATGCTTATGCGTGTCGCAGGGAATCCCTTTATGGGATATGCCGACAATGGAGGGCGATGTGCTTTACCTCTGCCTTGAGGACACGTTCTGCCGCATACAGGACAGGTTATTTCGTTTGACGGACGAAGCAAGCGGGCGGCTCCACTTTGCCGTGGCAAGCTGCAAGCTGTCAGACGGTCTTATCGTGCAGCTTGAAGATTATCTGAAAGATTACCCAGACAGCAGGCTCATTGTCATTGATACCTTGCAGAAAGTCCGTACAGCTTCAAAAGACAATGCCTATGCAAGCGACTATGGGGACATCTCCCTCATCAAAGACTTTGCCGACAGGCACTCTCTGGCGGTCATTGTCGTACACCACATCCGAAAGCAGAATGACAGCGACGTGTTCAACAAGGTGTCTGGGACGACAGGATTAACGGGGAGTGCGGACGCTACCTTTGTTCTGGAAAAGGAGAAACGTGCGTCTGACACCGCCAAGCTGTATGTGACGGGCAGGGACACGCCTTATCAGGAATACACGCTGCGTTTCCGTGATTGCCGTTGGGAGCTTGTGGAGCGGAAAACGCAGGAGCAGCTTGCGAAAGAAACGATACCAGATGTCCTTTTTCGGTTGGTGGATTTTATGAGGGATAAGGAAGAATGGATAGGCACGGCAACGGAACTGTTAGCCGCTATGGGGGAAACGGAAACCATACCCACGGTGATTACGAAATGGCTGAATGAATACCGCACCACATTTTTAAGCGAGAACCGTATCTGCTACCAGTACAGCCGCAGGAAAGACGGCAGGCGGATTGCCCTTGCAAGGAGGGCGGGTGACAGCGGTGATGGTGGTGACAGCGATATTAGGATACCCCCCTGTTACTGTCATTGACGCTTAAAGCCATGTAAAGCTGGCGGCTCTGCCCTGCGGGTGACAGCAGTGACGGTGGTGACAGTGATTTTAGGATACCCTGCCGCTGTCATCCCTACGGGAGAACACCCCGTAAACGCAAAATGCAGGCGTGAGATTTACTCGCCCTTTTCGGTCGTGTAAAACCACCCCTGCGGTCAGAAAAATCATTCCGATTTTTCCGACTGCGTTTACAGGGTGTAACACACTACACTTTGCCCTGCAAAGTCGTGTGCCAGACGTTCCCTCTGGACTCCCTTAAGGCAGGGCTGTGCCCTGCTATCCTACGCCTTACGGCTTCGGATAAAAGAATGGCGGCATGACGGTGACGGCTCTTGCGAGGGGGGTATCCCAAAAACACCGTCATCATCGACATGACCGTCATGCAGGGGGTGAGGGTGACAGTTGCGGCAGTCGGCAGGGGGTATCCCAAAACTGCTGTCACCACCGTCACCGCTGTCACCCCAAAGGACGGTCACCCGCCGAAAGAAAGGAGGAATCCGCCTATGCCTTATGCAATCCTGCGTTTCCAGAAACGAAAAGCGGGCGGCGTTGCGGCTTGTGAACGCCACAACGAGCGGAAGAAAGAAGCCTACAAAAGCAACCCAGATATAGATATGGAACGCTCTAAAAACAATTACCATCTCATAGCACCACCAAAGTACACCTACAAGAAAGAGATTAACCGCATGGTAGCCGAAGCGGGGTGCAGGACAAGGAAAGACAGCGTGATGATGGTGGAAACGCTCATCACAGCTTCACCAGAATTTATGAACCAGTTACCGCCCGAAGAACAAAAAGCGTATTTCCAGACGGCTCTTGACTTCATTTCGGAGCGTGTTGGAAAGCAGAATATCCTCTCCGCTGTCGTCCATATGGACGAGAGAACGCCCCATATGCACCTCTGCTTTGTGCCGATTACGCCAGACAATAAGCTGTCAGCGAAAGCTATCTTAGGCAACCAGAAATCATTATCCGAGTGGCAGACCGCCTACCATGAGCGGATGTCCTCACGGTGGAATCAGCTTGAACGGGGGCAGTCCTCAATGGAAACCAAGCGGAAACACGTCCCCACATGGCTCTATAAATTAGGCGGCAGGCTTGATAAACAGTATGAAGAAATCGTGTCTGCCCTATCCGACATCAACGCCTTTAACGCAGGGAAGAAAAGGGATAAAGCGTTAGATTTACTCTCTGCATGGCTGCCAGACGTGGAGAAATTCTCTAAGGAAATCGGGAAACAGCAGGCGTATATCGACAGTTTGAAAGAGAGAATTGGGCAGGAATCAGACTATGCGGGGCGTATGCGTGATGAAAAGTACGAGCAGGAACTAAAGGTGCAGAAAGCGAATCAGAAGATATTTGAATTGCAGAGAACCAACGAGCAGATGGGGCGGCTGCTGTCAAAAATACCGCCCGAAGTGTTGGAAGAATTGCAGAAAAATCATAGAAGCAGAGCGAAAGAAAGGTAGATATGTGAATGAAGAAACAGGATTTTAAGGTGTTAAAGACCAAAGACTTGTACCCGTTCCCCGACAATCCGTTTCATGTGGCAGAAGATGAAACACTGTCAGAGTTAGCGGAAAGCATCAAGGAATTTGGCATTGTCACGCCGATAATCACACGCCCGAAAGAGGACGGGGACGGTTATGAAGTGATTGCAGGACAGCGGCGTGTCCGTGCTTCTGAACTTGCAGGGATAAATACCGTGCCTGCGTTTGTCCTGCCCTTAGACCGTGACCGAGCCATCATCACCCTTGTAGACAGCAATTTGCAGCGTGAGAATATCCTGCCATCGGAGCGGGCGTTTGCTTACAAGATGAAATCCGAAGCCATGAAGCGGCAGGGTTTCCGCACAGACTTAACCTCGTCACAAGTTGTGACGAAGTTGCGGACGGACGACAAGGTGGCACAGGGCTTCGGCGTGGGCAGGATGACCGTGCAGCGTTTTATCCGCCTGACGGAACTGATACCGCCGATTTTGCAGATGGTGGACGAGGGGAAAATCGCCCTCACGCCTGCGGTGGAACTGTCCTTCTTGAAGAAAGACGAGCAGGAAAACCTCTTTGCCACGATGGAGAGCGAAGAAGCAACGCCCTCACTCTCACAGGCACAGCGGATGAAACAGTTAAGCCAGAGCGGGCGGCTTGACATGGATACGATATTTGCGATTATGACGGAGGAAAAGGGCAACCAGAAAGAAACCTTGAAAATCAACACAAGCAAGCTGAAAAAATACTTTCCGAAGAACACAACGCCGAAGCAGATGGAGGAAACCATCATCAAACTTTTGGAGCGTGAGTTGCAGAGGAAACGCAACCGTGACAGCCGCTAATCTTCTTTTTTCGGGAAGTAAATACAGAGAGTTGAGGTATGGAGAATGAGAGAAATCCAGTATGAAATCGTAAAGGAAATCGCAGTATTGTCTACGGGCGACAGTGGCTACACAAAGGAAATCAATCTCATTTCATGGAATGGGAAAGAGCCGAAGTATGACATCCGCAGCTTTTCCCCGAACCGTGAAAAGTGCGGCAAGGGAATCACGCTGAACGCTGATGAAGCGGCGGCACTCCTTAAAGCATTACAGAAAGAATTAAACAGCGAGGATTAATGGTATCTGATTGGCAGGGCGGGGACATTTCCAAACTCTTCCCTGCCCTGTCTGGAAAGGAAGATTTAAGTATGGGCGAGGATAAGAAAGCAGATAAAAAGAGAAAGCGTATCGTGCCAAAAGCACCAGTGCAGATGATAATCAGCCGTGAATATGTCGGCACACAGACCGTTACAGAAGCGTTTGTCCCGATTATCTCCGAGGATATTCGGAAGAAGATTGCCGAGGGCGACACCTTCGACAATGAGGGGCTGTCCGCTTAGAATGTACGCAATGGGACATGAAAACAGATAGGACAGATACGGAGGTTTTACAGTATGGCAGGAATCAAAGAAGAAAAGAAAATCTATTTAGTCGGCATTTATTGCCGCTTATCTAAAGACGATGGTACGGATAACGAGAGTGCGAGCATTGCGACACAGAAATCCATCCTCACGGATTATGTGAAAAAGCAGGGATGGCACATAGCAAAAACGTATGTGGACGATGGTTATTCTGGTACAAATTTCCAAAGACCAAGTTTCCAGAATATGATAAAAGACATTGAAAGCGGTCTGATAAACTGCGTGATTACGAAAGATTTATCCCGTCTGGGGAGAAACTATCTTGATTGTGGGTTATATCTGGAAGTTTTCTTCCCAGAGCATAACGTGAGGTATATAGCGGTCAATGACGGCGTAGATACCTTGAATAAATCTGCTATGGACATCACGCCTTTCCGCAACATTTTAAACGAAATGTATGCCGCTGACATATCTGTTAAGATAAAATCGGCATATCGGGCGAGGTTTCAACAGGGGAAATTCATGGGAACTACCGCCCCTTATGGCTATATCAAAGACCCTGCCGACCACAACCATCTGCTGATAGATGATAAAGTGGCACATGTTGTAAAAGAGATATTCGACCTTGCATTAAAAGGGAATGGAGTTGCCAAAATTTGCAGACATCTTAATAAACAGCATATCCTACGCCCTGCCGCTTATGCGGCGGAGCGTGGCGAAACAGGCTTTGAACGTCATTTTGAGGGGAACGAGGACAAACGCTATATTTGGAGTGGGAACAGCGTGAGGAGCATTTTAAGAAGCCCGATATATGCGGGAAATCTTGTAGGCTACAAACGGATTGCCGCCAATATGAAAAGCAAGAAACGCCCCTCTAAGCTGCCCGAAGAATGGGAAGTGATACCCAATACCCATGAGGGAATAGTCACGCAGGAGGAATTTGATATTGTCCAACAGCTTATTACAAGTCGTAGGCTTCCACAGAACAAGGGAGGATTTGTAAATATTTTTGCAGGCGTTATCAAGTGTGTGGACTGCGGATGTGCTCTGCGGGCAATGAACGTACACAGGAGGAAACGCCCAGAGATTATCGACTGTGTACAGTATTCATGTAATAATTATGCAAGAAACGGAAGAAGCGAGTGTAGTGCCCACAATATAGAAGCAAGGGATTTATTCAATGCCGTTCTTGCCGACATCAACTGTTTTGCGGATATGGCAGTGAATGATGAAAAGGCGGTCAGGGCCATAGAAAAGCGGCTCACGGAAACAGACCAGAGCAGGGCGAAAGCATTAGAGAAAGAACGTAAGAAGCTGAACAAACGCCTTGCGGAACTGGACAGGCTGTTTTCCTCTCTCTACGAGGATAAGGTCATGGAGCGTATTACCGAGCGGAATTTTGAGATGATGTCGGGGAAATACCAGAAAGAGCAGCTTGAAATTGAAGCAAGGCTGAAAGAGGTGACGGAAACTCTTAATGAAAGCTACGAGAAATCACGGGGAATCCGTGACTTCCTCGCCCTTATCCGAAATTATCAAGGCTTAAAAGAACTGGATGCAACAGTTATAAACGCACTCATAGACAAGATACTTGTTTCGGAGCGTGAGAAGATGGCAGACGGAACAGTGAAGCAGGAAATCAAGATTTACTATAAATTCATCGGCTTTGTCGATGAATTACATATCATACCTACAAAACGGTGGGCAGCAATGCCCGCTAAAAATTGTACGGTGTGCGGCGTTGAATATGTCCCGGGCTCTGGTGCATCAAGGTATTGTCCTGCTTGTGCCAAGAAGATACGGAGGGAGAAATCAAACGAGAGCAAACGCAGGAGCAGAGAACAGAAAAGGATAGCATGTATGAACTGTCCGCAAAAAATGACCGACTGACAAAGATATCTTAGCGACATTAATTACAGCTGAGAATGTAAAGACTACTATTTTTTACCATGATCAAGAGGCACTTGGGAAACAAATTATTAATTTGGTAAAAGTTATTACAGAAGATGAATTGATTCGTAGAACAGGAAAGAAAAATATTGTATTCAAAAAGACACAGAAATAATTCATCGTATTAAAAGAACCACCAGTAGAAAGTGCAGGGCTACTGGTGGTTTTCTGATTTTATAGGAACAAATTAATGTTTATATTATCACTGAAGAGATGTTAAAATCTTCGATTATTTTGCGACAATAACTATTCCAATTTGTGTATTTCTCCAAATATACTTTTAATGTTCAGAAATGACATAATAAATCTTTTTGCATCGTATGATTTTGTTTCATACGGAGGTTTCTTTTTGCCAATTTTTCTCATCTTGACATTTTTTTACTAAAACATGTTGTATAAGACACTCCGAATCTTTGGATATATAGAAGGACTTTTATTTGACCTTCTATATTGATGAAATGTGAGGTAATGACATATGTCAGAGAAAAGATGTTATACAGTAAAAGAGTTACAGGAAATCCTTGGAGTCAGCAGACCGACAATATATAACCTTCTGAAGAAAAATGAGTTCCGGTGGATCCAGCTGGATGGCGGAAAGTACCGTATTTCCAAAAAGAGCTTTGATGACTGGCTGGATAAGCTGCCGGAATCTTCCAACTAATCTCCTATCCGGATGAAAAAACGACATCCTAAATTTTTTTGAAAAAGTGCGGTATGGTATGGGAAGAAGGAGGAAAGCTTCATGGATGAGAAGGGAAAAAAGAATACCGAGGAATACGAAGAACTGATAAAGGAAGTGAAAGCAAACAGCCCATACAAGAGGCTGTCTTCTGCGAAAAAGAAATGGATGAGTGTTTCTGAGATGGGCGAGCTCCTGGGGCTTAAAAAGACGGATCGGTATTGGCTGGTACATAAAAACTTTTTTGAGACCAAAGAGATTGCCGGAAAGATGCGGGTCAATATTGAGAGTTTTGAAAAGTGGTATGCGAATCAGATTAAATATCATAAAGTCAACGGAGAAGAACCGGGAAAGGAATTGAAAGAATGGTCTTATTCTGTTCCGGAACTTGCAGAAATGCTGGAGCTTACAGATGGTGTCGTTTATGACCTGATCAAGCGGAATAATATCGAAGTCGTGATTGTGGACTACTGGAAACGTGTACCAAAAGCTGCATTTCAGAAATGGTATGACGGACAGTCCAGATACCGCACGAAGGAGGATAAAAAGAGGGACGCGGAAATGGAGGCCGCTACTCTCACTATGCCGGAAATGGCCAGACAGCTGGGAATCACCAGAAATCAGGTATATGGCATCCTGAATAGTCAAAAGTATCAGCATTTCTTTGAGTTCGTCACGATCGCTGATCGAAAAAGAATCACGAAGGAAAGCTTTCAGAAGTTTCTGGACGGACAGGATGAATATCATCTGGATCCGGCGAACGATTATGAAGAACTGGCAATGGAAGAAAATGTGGCACTGGCGAATTATCGGAGAAAGAAACTGGCACAGACCGGGGAACGAGGAAGGAATGGCAATCTGCAGTATCTTACTATAGATGAAGCAGCCTTTATGGCAAAGGTCAGCCGGTCCATGATAAATGTCTGGTACACAAAAGGATATTTTCCGGTTGTAAAAATAAGGAATCATGTTCGGATTAAACGAAAAGAATTTGAAGCATGGCTGGAAAAGAGAAATACAGAAAGGGGCTGTTAGATTATGGCATCGATCAGAGAACGAAACGGAAAATTTAATGTGATCTATTCCTATACTGATGCAGACGGGAAACGGAAGCAGAAATGGGAAACTTATGCTACAAAGGCAGAGGCAAAGAAACGCAAGAAAGAAATCGAGTATAAAGAAGAAATGGGATCCATGACAATCCCGCAGTGTAAAACCATGAAGGACCTTCTGGCAGAATACGTTGCTCTGTATGGGAAGGACAACTGGGCATTATCCACGTATGATGGAAATGTTTCTCTCATAAATAATTATATTCTTCCGATCATCGGGGATGAAAAACTGTCGGAGATCAATACCCGTTTTATTGAAAAATATTATCAGAGGTTGTTGAAAGCTCCGGCTGTGGTCAATCCTATAATTGGGAAAAGAAAGAATGAATATGTATCTACCAGTACCATCAGAGATATCCATAAACTTCTCCGAAGCTGTTTTAAACAGGCTGTCAAATGGGAGCTGATGGAGAAGAATCCTTGTATCTATGCGACCGTACCAAAACATAAAACAAAGAAACGGGAGATCTGGACTGCCGAAACTCTGATGTACGCACTGGAAGTATGTGAGGATGATCGGCTAAAGCTGGCAATGAACCTTTCCTTCTCCTGCTCTCTCCGGATCAGTGAGCTTCTGGGGCTTACCTGGGATTGTGTGGACATCTCGGAGGAAGCAATTGAGGAAAACCGGGCATATCTGTTTATCAATAAGGAATCCCAGCGAGTGAGCAAATCCGCTTTAAAAGAGTTGGATGCAAAAGATGTGCTGCTGATATTTCCGGAAAAAAGCAAGACCAATAAAACAGTCCGTGTTTTGAAAACACCGAAGACAGACAGCAGTGTCCGAAAGGTTTTCCTTCCAAAGTCTGTCGCAAAGATGCTGATCGAATGGAAAGAAAAACAGGATGAGACAAAGGAAGTTCTTGGAGATGAATACATGGACTATAACCTGGTCATGGCAAGTACGTTTGGTCTTCCTTTGGGGGATGGCGCGATCCGGAAGCCATTAAATCAGTTGATTAAGGACTATGATCTCCCACCGGTTGTTTTCCACAGTCTCAGACACAGCAGTGTTACCTATAAGCTGAAACTGAATGGTGGAGATATCAAGGCAGTTCAGGGCGACTCCGGACATGCTCAGGTCAGCATGGTTACGGATGTATATTCCCACATCCTGGATGACGACCGGAAGAAAAATGCAGAATTATTTGAAGAGGCATTTTATGAGAAAAAAGATCTGGATCCGCAGATGCATCCGAATACAGCACAAAACACGGTAGCGGTTCCGGAAGGCGTGGATGCAGAGCTGCTTGCAAAGGTCCTTAATAATCCTGAGATGGCAGCACTTCTTACGTCACTGGCGAAGACAATGAAGTGAAAAATAGTGTAATTTTAGTGAAAAACGGGTTTCGTTAAAAGGAATGTTAAAAATATATCTCCATCATGCTAATTGATATCACCGTCATTTGATGGTAAAATGATGGAGATAATATTAAAATGAAGGAGATTTCGATGAGAAGTTTTGATTATATAAAAACTCCGGAGCAATTGCTAAAACCTGAAATTGTTCAGATGGTCGGAAGCATTCATGAGCATAAAGGTAAACAGGAATTGTTCCTTGAAGCCAATATAGACGAATTGAAAACTCTGCTGGAAGTTGCTTTGATTCAAAGTACAGGGGCTTCTAACAGGATTGAAGGTATTTATACTACCGACAAACGGTTGGAAGAATTAGTAAGACAGAAAGCCGAACCGCGTAACCGGTCTGAACAGGAAATATCCGGATACCGGGAAGTTCTTGCCACTATCCATGAAAGTTATGAGTATATTAATCCGAGACCCAATATTATTTTACAATTGCATCGGGATTTATACTCATATTCCGGAGGAAATGCTGGTGGAAATTATAAAAATTCGGATAATGTAATTGCAGAAACAGATGCAGAAGGTCATCAGAAAGCGCGTTTTATCCCGGTGCCGGCATTTCAGACTCCAGAAGCTATGAATGAACTTTGTACAAATTTTCTGGAAGCATGGGAAGCAGATCGAATAGATAAGTTGATTCTTATCCCTATGTTTATTCTTGACTTTCTGTGTATCCATCCATTTAATGATGGAAATGGGCGAATGAGCCGCCTGTTAACACTTCTTTTGTTTTATAAAGCCGGCTATATTGTCGGAAAGTATGTCAGTGTTGAAATGCTGATTGAAAAGACAAAAGAAACTTATTATGAGGCATTACAGGAAAGTTCTAATGGATGGCACGAAAATGAAAACAATTATGAGTCATTTGTAAAATATTATCTGGGAATTATACTGAAAGCATACAGTGAGTTTGAGGGGCGTGTAGAGCACCTGAAGAACAGAAGCCTTTCAAAGCCGGATCGTATAAAGGCAGTGATTGATAATAAGGTAGGAAAAATTACCAAAAAAGAAATCATGGAGTTATGTCCGGATATAAGCAAGGTAACTGTAGAAAGGACCCTGACGGAACTGGTTAAAAGTGGATATATCGCAAAAGTAGGTGCCGGGCCGGCAACTGGATATGTTCGTATTTAAGTCGGCTGTCGTGGTCGAAACACCATAGACAAATTTTCAATAACGGTGTATAGTAATAATAGAAATCTGGTCAATTGAATATTGTTTATCATTCCCGCTTGTAAGGGGATGGTAGCCGGAAGATGATATCTGTCAGTAACAACAGAGCTTTCCCCGGATGTTAGCAGCTGCAAAGAATCTGCTAATTTTCAGGTCTTATCTGGTCTTGACAGAAAGGGTATTCAGATTACCAGAATTTGATTCGAAAATAAAAAAAGTCCTTGATAATAAAAGGCTAAACATATCAGTTCTTGACAGGGATTGACAGAACCACAGAGCTCTCCTAAGCGTTAGCTGTGGGTTCGATTCCCGCAAGGAACGGCAGTAAGACTCGTAAGTTCAAAGATTTTGGACATTACGGGTCTTCTTTTATACCAATTTTCAGATGATATTTTGCCAACCCCATCATTGAGAGCTATAAGAAATCGTTTGTTGACCAGTATTTATGTGAAATTTTGTTTTCATTAAAAAGGATAATAATATTCGCCTCTCCATAATCAATTATATTTTGGAGGATAAAGAAATGAAATATCAGGATATTGTAAAAGAAATAATCCTGATCTTAAGTGCACAGAGCAAAAGTATGAACTTTGTGAATATCTTAATGGAAATTCCAGCCACAAAAGTAATCAGTTATCGAGGGTATGGGAAAAGAGAACCCCTTATACAACATGGAAAAGAAAAACCTCGCTATGGTAGAAATATGATTTTGTTGCTATAATTGGAATGTGAAATGATTTGATAGGGAGGAGTAACAGATGGTAAAACCGATAATGAAAGATGTGTTCTTTCTGGGCCAAAAGTCAGAACCTGCTACAAAGGCAGATCTGCAGGTGGGAAAGGATCTACAGGACACCTTACAGGCAAATCGTGCCGGTTGTGTAGGCATGGCTGCCAATATGATCGGTGTGAAAAAGAGAGTAATCATTGTAAATATGGGATTTGTAGATATCGTGATGTTTAATCCGGTCCTGTTGAGTAAGGATACTCCGTATGAAACAGAAGAAGGATGCCTGTCTCTTACCGGTGTGAGAAAAACGACAAGATATGAAAATATCGAAGTGGAATATTATGATATGAACTGGAAAAAACAGCGACAGAAGCTCAGCGGCTGGCCAGCGCAGATCTGTCAGCATGAGCTGGATCATCTGGAAGGAATTCTGATTTAATAGATTTACGAAATTAAAGGGGTGAATGTTGTATCGGGTAAGCAATCCCCGGATCGAGGATCTGGTGGATGAGATGCTTGCTATCTTAAGTGACAGAGATGCAATCATCCAGAAAAAAGAAATGGAACATGAAAATGATTAGAAGATTTATAGCAGGAATTTTTGTAAAAGCAGCAGAACAATCGAAAGGAATCGGAACAGAATTGCTTCATACAGTCATGGAGACAAGAGAAGTTTTGAGTTTAAATGTCTATAAGAAAAATACAAAAGCAGTAATGTTTTACAAGCATTGCGGATTCAAAATTGTGAATCAGGAAATAGATGCCAATACATCAGAAGAAGAATATACGATGGAATGGCATCGTTAGGTGGATATCTCTTGCAATGTGTATTCTTCTTCTTGTAAAATATATCGGGAGTTCTTTTATGGGTGCTGATTGTCCTTTTGGCACGGACCTATTATGCACGAACCAAATTAAAATCTAAATGGTTTAATATGCACAGACATTTAGCGATATTTCTTATAGTTATTCTCGTTATGCATATAACAGTAGCCATTTTATAATAGCACATCGGTAACTTCCAATTTTTACGTTGAAAGGAAATGAAAATGAAGATAAATAAAGAACAATGGAAATGGACAAGAGAACCTAAGCAGTATTCAATATCAGAGGACAAGATTGAGATAATTACTAATCCGCATACTGATTTGTGGCAGCGTACTTATTATCATTTCAGGAACGATAATGCTCCTGTGCTTCAGATGAAAACATCTGAGAAATTCTTTTCTTTCGTAGTTAAAACTGAGTTTGAGAGCAAGGTGCGTTTTGACCAGTGTGGTATTGTAATGTACCTTGATAGCGAGAACTGGCTTAAGGGTTCAATTGAGTATGAGAACGAAGAATTTCAGCATTTAGGAAGTGTAGTGACTAATAATGGATATTCGGATTGGGCAACAACCGAAATAGATGCAGGAATCAAGTCTATGTGGTATAGATTTAGTAGACGAGAGGATGATTATTGTATTGAGTGTTCGGAAGATGGAATTACGTACAAGCAGATGCGAATTTGCCATGTGTATAAGGCTAATGATGAAATACAGTTTGGAATTTATGCTTGTAGCCCAGAAGATTCATCTTTTAAGGCTACATTTACAAATATGGAATTAACGGAATGTAAGTGGTTGGCACATGACGGACAGGCGCCTGATGAAGAATAGAATTCCGATTTTATGAATTTGACAAATCAAAATTTTCATAGCAGCGTTGATAATGTATACGCTAAGTAAAATTTATTTCGTTTGACCTGATATATAAAGGAGAAATAAAAGATGACTGAAAAAGAAAAAATGATAGCGGGAAAAATATATGACCCTTCCGACAAAGAACTTGTGGCACTTAGAACAAAAGCTCATAGGCTTAGTAAAGAATACAACGAGCTCCTTGAAACAGATGAAAGGCGTGCAGAAATTATAAAGGAACTTGGGATAGCTGGGGATTCCTTTTATTTTCAAGGACCTGTTCAATTCGATTATGGTTGCTTCACATCCATTGGAACAAATTTTTATGCAAATTTCAATTTTACTTGTGTTGACTGTTGCCCTGTGACAATTGGCGAAAATGTATTTTTGGGTCCTAATGTTTCACTTCTTACACCTATACATCCGCTTCGTTGGCAGGACAGAAATCAGTATGTAAAGCAGGACGGCACTCTTGCCGATAAAGAATACGCCAAACCAATTACTATTGGCAACAATTGCTGGATTGCAGGAAATGTCACCATATGCGGAGGAGTTACTATTGGTGATGGTTGTGTTATCGGTGCGGGAAGTGTAGTTACAAGAGATATTCCACCCAATTCGCTTGCAGTGGGAGTGCCATGCCATGTAGTTCGTGAAATAACAGAAGCCGATTCATTGGAGAATCATCCTGAACTATTCTGAGATAGAATACTTCAGCACAGCAACCTTTCAAATTCCAATTTTTCGAGTTGGTAAATTCTGATTTTTCTGTTATAGACATATTTTGTTACAGATACATGTATTGGATGTAAGCTCTGCTATTTGAAATGTCCTCAAAAATGTATTGATATAAGTACTATACATGTTAAAATAAACCAGAGTAACTGTCTGCACTGTGGCAATTGTTTTTCAGATTGTCCAGTCGGAGCAATCGAGAAAAGGATGTGAAAAGTATGAACCAGTTTGAGAGAAGAAGATTCCTGATAGATACACTTCTTGAGGAACAACCTGAATATAAAAATCGGATAAGAATTCCAGGAGCAGAAAAGGAACAAAAGAAATTACTGCGTTCCCTTATGAATATCCGATGGGCAGCCCCGATCACCAAAGAATTTGAGAAAATACAGGATGAGTATCTTAAGGAGGAAAATGCCAGAAGAGGTATTGTGCGTATAGAAGAACTGACACCGGTGCAGGATGATTTGTACATATGGCAAGGAGATATAACAAGGCTCCATGCAGGTGCCATTGTGAATGCTGCCAACAGCGGAATGACTGGGTGTTATCAGCCTTGTCATTCTTGTATAGACAATTGTATCCACACGTATGCCGGAATTCAGTTACGCAATTACTGTCAGAAAATGATGGATGAACAGGGTTTTGAGGAACCTGCAGGCCAGGCGAAGATTACACCTGCGTTCAACCTGAACTGTGATTATGTGATTCACACAGTCGGACCAATTGTGCAGGGAAAATTGACAAAGGACCATGAGAAATTGCTTGCATCATGTTATGAATCGTGCATGAAAGTCGCAGATGAAAACAATGTGAAAAGTATAGCTTTTTGCTGTATTTCCACAGGGGTATTTTGTTTCCCTAATGATAGAGCAGCGCAGATTGCAGTTGATACTGTGAAGAAATATAAAGAAGAAACGGGTAGTAAGATCAAGATTATTTTTAACGTTTTTAAGGATTTGGATAAAGAGATTTATGAGGGATTGTTAGCTGGATAGACTTATTGGAGCGGTAAAGGAGCAGTGTTCCGGTCTTTATGCACAGACCATGGCAGAACGGGGATATCTTACCATTGCCTTTGATCCATCCTATACAGGTGAAAGTGGTGGAATTCCCAGATATATGGCATCACCGGATATCAATACGGAGGACTTCATGGCAGCAGTGGATTTCCTTTCCGTGCAGGATTGTGTGGATACTGAGAAAATCGGTATCATCGGTATTTGCGGATGGGGCGGGATGGCCCTGAATGGCCCTGAATGCAGCTGCCCTCGATACAAGAGTGAAAGCCACTGTGGTGTCTACCATGTATGACATGAGCAGGGTAAATGCAAATGGCTATTTTGATTCTGAAAACAGCGAGGAATCCAGATTTAAGAAAAAGCAGGCTTTGAATGTTCTTAGAACCAAAGAGTATAAAATGGGCGAGTATTCCAGAGGAGGCGGATGTATGCCGTTGCCGGTTCCTGAGGATGTGCCATTTTTCGTAAAGGATTACAGTGAGTATTATAAGGGCAGATGTTATCATGCAAGAAGTCTTAATTCCAATGATGGTTGGAATAGTATTGGATGCCAGTCTTTCATGAATCAGCCGATCTTAAAATACAGCAATGAAATAAGAAGTGCTGTGCTTATCATGCATGGTGAAAAGGCACACAGTTTTTATTTTGGAAAGGATGCTTATGATGCCATGATCCAGGATAGTCAATACACAGAAAATAAGGAACTGTTAGTGATTCCCGGTGCGGTCCATACAGATCTTTATGATAATCTGGATGTGATTCCTTTTCATAAAATGGACGATTTTTTCAAGCAGAATATGTAACGGAGGTTGACACAGATGTCTAAAATTGTACAGACAGCAGGAAAAGCAGCACTCGGTGAATTTGCTCCCGAGTTTGCTCATTTTAATGATGATGTACTCTTCGGAGAGAATTGGAACAATCAGGATATCGATGTAAAAATGACGTGGTAGCGCTAATGTCTTCGGGAATTACTGATTCATCACTTAAATTTCATTTACAGAATGCAAAAGAAATGGTATTCCCTATCGGAGAGCCAAATGATGCATTTTTTCAGTATTTTATTGGAAAAAGTTATCTTGCGCCAATCTCAACAAGCCAGGTGGGAATTTTTAATGTAACTTTTGAACCGGGATGTAGAAATAACTGGCATATCCATCACGCAAAGCAAGGCGGCGGTCAGATTCTTGTATGCGTTGCAGGAAGAGGTTATTATCAGGAAGAGGGCAAGGATGCAATTGAAGTACCTGGTGTTGAAGGAACGAACGAATGGTTAGAACCTGTGAATGATGATGTATATGGTAAATTGAAATAAAAACAGAATAATTATTGCATATTACCTTCGTATGATTTTTCTTTCATATGGAGGTTTCTTTTTGCCTTTTTTCTTATCTTGACATTTTTTTACTGAAACTGAATGGTGGCGATATCAAGGCAGTTCAGGGACATTCCGGAAATGCTCAGGTCAGCATGGTCACGGATGTATATTCCCATGCCAATAATGACAATGCTAAATCAGAGTTTTATCTCCATCATTTGATGGTAAAATGATGGAGATAATATTGAAATGAAGGAGATTCCTATGAGAAGTTTCGATTATATAAAAACTCCTGAGCAGTTGTTAAAGCCTGAAATTGTTCAGATGGTTGGAAGCATACACGAACATAAAGGTAAGCAGGAATTGTTTCTCGAAGCCAATATAGATGAATTGAAAACCTTGCTTGAGGTTGCTTTGATTCAAAGTACAGGGGCATCTAATAGAATTGAAGGTATTTATACTACTGACAAACGTTTGGAAGAATTAGTAAGCCAGAACGCAGAGTCACGTAACCGATCTGAACAGGAAATATCAGGATACCGGGAAGTGCTTGCAACAATCCATGAAAGTTATGGGTATATCAATCCAAGACCAAATATTATTTTACAATTGCATTGGGATTTATACTCATATTCTCAAGGGAATGTCGGTGGAAGTTATAAAAATTCAGATAATGTAATTGCAGAAACAGATGCAAAAGGTCATCAGAAAGCACGTTTTCTTCCAGTTTCTGCTTTTCAAACGGCAGAAGCTATGAATGAACTATGCCAAAATTTTTTGGAAGCGTGGGAAGCAGATCACATAGATAAGCTGATTCTTATACCTATGTTTATTCTTGATTTCCTGTGTATCCATCCATTTAATGATGGAAATGGACGTATGAGTCGTCTGCTGACGCTTCTTCTGTTTTATAAAGCAGGATATATTGTTGGAAAGTATGTCAGTATTGAGATGTTGATTGAAAAGACGAAAGAAACTTATTATGAAGCATTGCAGGCAAGTTCCAGTGGATGGCACGAAAATGAAAACAGCTATGAGCCTTTTGTAAAATACTATTTGGGAATTATCCTGAAAGCATATAACGAATTTGAGGGGCGTGTAGAACACTTAAGAAACAGAAGTCTTTCTAAACCAGACAGAATCAAGGCAGTGATTGATAATAAAGTGGGGAAAATTACCAAGAAAGAAATCATGGAACTATGCCCGGATATCAGCAAGGTTACTGTGGAAAGGACTCTGACTAAACTGGTTAAAAGTGGATATATCGCAAAAGTAGGTGCAGGTCCGTCTACTGGTTATGTTCGTATTTAAACCATCCATCGTGGTCGAAACCCATAGACAAATTGACAATAACGTTGCATAGTATAATAGAAATCTGCTCAATAGAATATTCATGTAATATAAAGGTATTACATCAAAAGAAGCTGTGAGATGCATTTCATCTTATACCAAGAGCAATTGCACTTTGTACAACCGGATTGAAAAATTTTACAGTGGCACTCGGTATTGGGAAAATGCTCACATCCGTTACAATGACGTTATTCTATGTCTGATGCCGCAAAATGCATGGACCAGCGCAGAAGCACCGCTATCATGGGGAATTTATCGAAACATCCCGTTTACAATCCTTGGTGCAGTGATAGTGATTCTTTTTTATCGTAGTGTGAGGACAGAGAAGGATAAACCTTTCCGTTTTCTGTGGCTTGCAGTAGTCATAAGTTTTGCCTGCTATATCCCGGTAGTACTGTTTGCAGATATGGTGCCTCCGGTGGGAATGTTAATGATTCCAAAAACATGTGCCTATGTATGGGTTGTCTTAATTGGATATAAAGCAATGAAAGGAAGTAATGGAAAGTGAAAAAAGAGATTCAAGAGAAGATTTAGTCCCGGAAACTGCTTACCGTGAAGCAATCGCAAATGCTTTGATACATCGAGATTGGAGTATAAATTCTCATATTCGTATATCAATGTTTTCTGATAAAATAGAGATTAAGTCTCCAGGGGACCTGCCCAGAGGGATATCAGCAGAAGAATATATGAATGGAGATATTACCTGTGATAACAGATCAGTATCATGTAACGAATGATGAAGCAAAAATCATGAGTGCACTGGAGAACGGAGAACAGTTATCAAGCAGTGAGATTGCGAAGGTAATAGGCTACACGAAATCAAAGACTTTAAGATTGATTGATCGTTTAAAAGAAAAGGATTATATCAAAGTTATTGGCAATGGACGTGGGACAAAATACAGTCTATAAAAATATCGGGAAGAATAGAGATATAAAATAAACCCCCTAAACCAAAATGCTTTTAATGGTTTAGGGGGTTTTTCTTTTGATACATGTCCTTCGGCTTCAATAATTATGAAATATGATAAGCTATTTATATATAGGTAAATAGTTACAGGAAAATACTAATTAACAATAAAAATATGAAAAAGGTCGTTCTAACAGGATTGTGAAGCCTATCTCTTCATGATATGATAGAAATGCTAGATGATGCAAAAAAACAATAAGGAGAGGGTAAGTTTGCAAAGTATTTTTGAATCTATTAACGGTATTTTTTCGTTTGTTGGTCCATTATCAGATTTTTTATGGGATTTTCCAACAAACTTTGAATGGTATTCATCCATTCCGCTTCTGGGCAATTTCTCATTTGCCATTATTTTGCTTTTAGGATCGGGGATTTTCTTTAGTTTCCGATTAGGATTTATGCAGGTCACCTATTTCAAAAAGGGAATTGGAATTATGACACAAAAAAGAAGGGTTGAGACTGGGATTTCGCCATTGGCTGCGTTTCTCTTAAGCTCCGCCATGCGTGTGGGACCGGGAAATATCATTGGAGTAACCGGTGCCATTGCAGTTGGGGGACCAGGAGCCTTATTCTGGATGTGGATTTCTGCGTTCTTTGGTATGGCCATCGCTTATATGGAAGGTGTGCTGGCACAGATATTCAAAGAAAAGAAGGATGACGAGTTTATTGGGGGACTTCCTTTTTATGGAAGAAAATTGTTGGGAAATCAGATATGGATCGGCGTATTTTTATCGCTGTTGTATATCCTTTATGCCCTTTGTTGTCTTCCGGCACAGGGCTTTAATGTGGTTTCTTCTGTTGGAAGAATGGCAGAGATTGTAACGGGAACGACAATTCCAACCGATTCTGCCTTTTACTATGCGGTAGGCGCAGCAATTGTGGTTCTTACCGCGTTGGTTGCGTTTGGAGGAATCAAAAAGGTTACTAAATGGACCGATAAGATGGTACCGGTGATGGCGGTACTTTATATCGTAACGGTTCTTGTATTGATTATTTTAAATATTGGTTCTGTGCCGTATTTCTTCCGTGCGGTATTTACAGGAGCATTTAAGCCGGATGCATTTTTCGGAGGATTGTTTGGTACGGTACTGGCACAAGGGGTAAAACGAGGATTGATGTCTAATGAGGCTGGACAGGGTACGATTACCATGTCAGCGGCAGCAGCAGATGCCAATCATCCTTGCGAACAGGGGATTTTAGCATCTTTAGGAGTATTTTTAGATACCATAGTTATCTGTACACTCTCCGGTTTTGTTGTGGTTATGGCACATTGCTGGGAGGGCCCTGGTTCAGATGCATGGGCAGCACTTGACAAGCTTCCAAAGTTCACAGAATCTATTGCAGTATTGACACCGGGAACATCAGCCAATGCGATGATTACCTTTTTGATTACATTGTGTTTTTGTATGTTTGCTTATACATGTCTGCTTGGAATGATCAGTTTCTCTGAGATTGCGGCCAACCGGATTCGAAAGGATAAAGGATTTATTAATGGCGTCAGGGTGATTGCACTTTTTGTAGCAGCATTTGGTATTTTGTGTAATATTGCAGGTCTGGAGCTGGGCAACTTGTGGGCATTCTCCGATCTGGGAAATATTTTGATCGTATTTTTTAACGTTCCGATTGTGTATATTGGTTCTAAATATGTTCTGCGTGCCACAAATCATTATAAGAAGAATGATGGAACTCCATTTACATCCAAAGTCATTGGTAGAGATGACTGTGTATTCTGGGATGAACGGGCGAAAAAAGGATGAGAAAGACGTGTAAAATAGTTAGACATATCATTTTGCATGGTGTATAATAAAGGAATTCTTATGCTTTAGAACAATTCTTGGATAGGTAGAGTAATTAGGAGGACAAAGGATGAAGAAAGCGTTATTTGTAATTAATCCATCTTCAGGAAAGCAGAATATCATGTCAACGATAGAAGAGATCATTGCAAAGCTGGTCATGAAGCAGATGGTAAATCATATCGATGTATTCTATACACAGAAAAAAGATGATGCCAAGATCCATGTGCAGGGACTGATGCCTGGAGAATATGATTTTGTAGTAGCTGTTGGCGGCGATGGAACTTTAAATGAAGTAGTAAGTGGATTGTATTTGAGTAAGAGCGATATTCCACTGGCGATTATTTCTGCTGGAACGGTCAATGACTTTGCCACCTATCTTCAGCTTCCTCAAACACCAGATAAATTCGTAGAGATGATCGAGCAGTTTACGATCAAGGAAGTAGACCTTGGAAAGGTGGATAATGAGTATTTTATTAATGTACTGGCAGGTGGCCTTTTGACGGATATTGCATATAAGGTCCCAAAAGATCATAAGGCAGTGCTTGGAAAGTTTGCTTATTATCTGGAAGGAGCCATTGAGCTTCCAAAGCAGATGATCGGTCCAAAGTTGAAACTGAGATTCGAAAGTGAAGAGCTTACCGATACGATGGAGGCACTGGTATTCTTAATTACCAATTCCAAGAGTGTCGGTGGATTTGATAAGGCAGCACCAGAGGCATCGGTATCGGATGGATATTTGGATGTATTGGTATTAAAGAAAGTTACGTTATTAAATACACCAGAACTGTTGTTTAAAGCATTGACAGCAGAACACCACAATCATCCGGATATTGAGTATTTCCAGACAAAGAAGATAAGAATTGAATTGGTAGAAGGCGAGGATGTAGCCATTGATTATGATGGTGAATTCTTGGAAGATGGACTTCCAATTGAAGTGTCAATTATTGAAAAAGCAGTTAAGGTGATTATTCCTTAGGAGAGAGATGGACTGTTGCATGAAATGAAATTTTCGTTTTGTGTGACAGTCTTATTTTTTTAGGATAACTTGGGTTTTGTAGACTAAGTGTAGAAGAAAAACTTCTCCTCCTGCGCCTAGGATGCCAGAACGTAAGAACAACCAAAGCTGTCTGGATTTACCCCGAGCCAAACCCTAATCCGCTCCGCTAGTCGGGCTTGGCATGGCACAAGACGAACTGCATTCCTTTTTTCCATAACAGTTGGAAAGGTAAGTAAACTTCCCTACCAACTGTCCTATGGAAAACAGTCATCTTCGATGCCTGAAGCAGTTCTGGTGATAGAATCCAGCCAACAGGTTGTTCTAACATTCCGCATATGTCGCTTTCGGAGAAGTTTTCGTCTATCCTGGTGTAAAACAAGAGAAAACATGTATCAGATTTGGAAGCTCCGTAGCTTGATTGCTGACCGGAATGATTTCGTTCTCACACATTATCCCATAGTCAAAGAAACCCGCATTTATGGTCTTTCCATAGTTAAGGTAAATGGAACAGAACCAATTTTCTTCTTATTACAATATAAGTTAAAAACATTAGATTTGGATTTCTCATCGTAGGATACTTCTTTTTGGATCGAAGAAGCATCGGTAGATTTATTCATAAGAATAGAATAGCTGGTATCTCCATCTACGGTCAGGGTATATGGAGAGAAGGTCTTTATATTCTCGATGAGAAGATCAGAGCTTTCACTTTCAAAATCAGAAATAGCAAAGGTATGATGAGTTAGCGGTGTATAAGCCTTATAATTTTTATATCCGTAGTTTAAAAGCTTTAAGGTATCGCCGTAGCATTCATATCCATTGTCTCTTAGTACGACACAGATCAATTCCAGACCGTCACGCTTTGCCCAGGTGACCAGAGTGTTACGTGCCATAACGGTAAATCCCGTCTTGCCGCCTTCTACACCGTCAAAGTTAAACATGGTCTTCTTCACCATCTTATGATGGTTCCATAATGGACGCTGCTGTTTTTGCTTGTTGGTACTTGGGATTGTGTAGCTGATCGTGGAAGCAATCTTACGGAAGGTAGGATTGCTAAGTGCAGTCTTTGTGATCAATGCCATATCATGGGCAGTTACATAGTGGTCATCATTATGAAGTCCGTTGGGATTCATAAAGTGTGTATTGGTACATCCAATCTCTTTCGCTTTCGCATTCATCATATCTACAAAGCCTTCAATAGATCCACCGATGTGCTCGGCTACACCGTTACAGGCTTCGTTGGCAGATTCCAGCATGATGGCATATAAGCTTTCCTCTAACGTGAGCTTCTCTCCAGGAAGGATATAAATCTGACTGCTGCCAGGTTCAATGCTGTTAATGGCATGTTCAGAATAAGTAACTGTCTCATAGAGGGATTTGCAGTTTTCAATGGCAACTAAGGTTGTCATGATCTTGGTGATGCTAGCTGGGTACCGCTTCGTATTGATATTCTTGGAATAGAGGATCTCACCGGAATTGGCATCCATCAAAATGGCCGATTTGGCTGTTACTGAGGGCTGATTGGTCTGTGTTGTATCACAAATGGAAGTGCCGTGATCATCCGCATAGATATGAAAAGTAAATATCCGCAGAGTGAGAATCATGACAAGAAAAAAACTTAACTTTTTCATTATGGCTGTTCTCCTTTTTGTATGATACTTCATATTGTAAAGAACTTGTCGAAAAAAGTCAACGCAGGGGCATTTTCAATTGAATTTTTCTATGTTAAAATAGGTTGAATTGGCAAAATAGATGCCATGCAAAGGAGAATGAAGATGAGATTAAGAAATGTAAAAGGATCAAGGGAAACGATTGCTGCCAATCCATATGTGATCAAGGATGCAGAAGAGAAAAAGGGAAAATGGAGAGAGCTATTTGACAATGATCATCCAATCCATCTAGAAATCGGTATGGGAAAGGGAAAATTCCTAATGCAGCTTGCCCAGGACAATCCGGATATTAATTATATTGGAATTGAGAAATATTCCAGCGTACTGGTGCGTGCACTGGAAAAAAGAGAAGAATATGAAGGGGATAATGTATATTTCCTCAGAATGGATGCCGAAGATATTCCGAATATTTTCGCAGAAGAAGAAATTGATCAGATTTATCTAAACTTCTCAGATCCATGGCCAAAGGACCGCCATGCCAAGAGAAGACTTACATCCAAGGAATTTTTTGAAAGATATAATCAGATTCTGAAAAAGGATGGAGTAGTGATCTTTAAGACAGATAACCGGGATTTATTTGATTTCTCATTGGAGCAGGTACCTCTGGCAGGATGGAAGTTAAAGAATCATACCTTTGACCTTCATAATAGCGAATATGTAGAAGGCAATGTAATGACAGAATATGAAACAAGATTTGTCAATGAAGGAAAACCAATCTGCCGTCTGGTAGCATATCGGGAGACCAGTGAATAGAATAAAGAAAAAGAGGTTTTTCCATGCGAAAAAAATGCAGGCTTTTTTGGATTCGTCTTGCCTATGAGAATCCAAGGATGAAGTGCTTTGTCCGTTCCTTATGTGAATTGGAGGAAATTTTGAAAAAAAAATAAAAAAGTACTTGCATTCTTTGAGAATATCATATATAATAAATCTTGCGTTGAAAAACGTTGGAAAAAATATGCACCATTAGCTCAGTTGGTAGAGCAGTAGACTCTTAATCTATTTGTCTAGGGTTCGAATCCCTAATGGTGTATGAATCTTTTATTTAAGCGATTTCTAAGAAATTAGAGGTCGCTTTTTTTATTGCTTGAGCAGTAGATTCTGACCTTGATTTGTACATAGTCTATGATACCTGCTTTGTTCTTTTGTATAAAAATCCCCTGCGTCGGCCTTCATTTTACAAAAATTTTACAGTATTCCCATGTATGTTTCATGATGCATCTCTATAATTATGATTAAAATTTAATTGTAATTGAAATTTAATTGTAATTGAAATTTATAAGAAAGAAGGAGAACATTATGAAAAGAAAATTATGTGGACGGTTAGGCGCATTGTCGCTGGCTTTTGTTATGGCAGCAAGTTTTTGCCCACAGACATTAGCTGCCAGCAAGCAGTCTGCCCAGGCGACAGGGTTTGAGAATAATAACACTTCTCTTAACATGACTCAGGTTGCAAGATATGATAGTGGCATGACGAATGCAGACGGCGGTGTTATGGAAATTGTAGATTATAACTATAAGAATGGCTATGCATATGCTGTCAATGGACAGAAAGGAGTACTTACTGCTATTTCCATGAAAAAGATATCTTCTAATAAATCTCTTGTTTCCTTGAGCGGTCGTGATATCAATGTAAGAGAATTGGTCGAAGAGGATAATTTTGCATATGGGGATATGACTTCTGTAGCAGTATCACCAGATGGAAAGACACTGGCAGTGGCAATCCAGGCAGAAGGATATGCGGATAATGGTAGGGCAGCAATTTTTACTTGCAATAGTAATGGCTCCCTTACATTGCTTCGAATAGTTGAAACAGGTGTTCAGCCGGATATGATCACTTTTACACCAGATGGGAAAAAAATTCTGACTGCAAATGAAGGAGAGCCGCGGGAAGGATACGGTGATGGGACTGTGGACCCGGCAGGATCTGTTACTGTAATAAAAACCAAGGGGTATTCTGCTGTAACGACAGGATTTGGTGCTTATGACAGTGAAGGAGCACGTAGCGATCTTGTAAATAAAAACATTGTTTTGAAGAAGGATACTGCTCCTTCTGTGGATTTGGAGCCAGAATACATTGCATGTAACAATAAGACTGCATATGTGACACTACAGGAAGCAAATGCAGTTGCTGTGTTGGATTTATCAGCAAATAAATTTAAAAATATTTTTTCTACTGGATTTGAAGATTACTCAAAGGTTGCAGTGGATATTGATAAAAAGGATGAAGAATATAAACCTCAGACATATGATTCTTTAAGAGGAATTCGAATGCCAGATGCTGTTTCTCTGGTCAATATCAAGGGAAGAGATTATCTGTTGACTGCAAATGAAGGTGATTCCAGAGAATGGGGAGAATACCTGAATGAGGATGAGCGCAATTTTGGAAAAAATAAAACATCACCTACTGGGGCAATCACTGCTGATAATTCAGGGTTAAAAGGAAAAGTAGTATTTTTTGATGCAGAGGATTATGATGGACTGGATGAAGGATGTGATTATCTCTTTGGTGGAAGATCCTTTACCATGTTTAAGGTAACAAAGAATGGGTTGAAAGAGTGCTTTGACAGCGGAAATGATTTTGAGGCAAAGACAGCTGCATATTTACCAGAATATTTCAACTGTTCCAATGATGATCTGACAATCGATGATCGTTCTGGTAAAAAAGGACCTGAAGCAGAAACGGTTACATCTGGTAAGATCAAAGGAAGAACCTATGCTTTTGTTACACTGGAGCGTATTGGTGGTGTGATGGCTTATGATATTACCAATCCTGCAGATGTTTCCTATATAAATTATATCAATTCTCGTGATTTTTCTTCTGATGTGGCAGTAGATGATTCACCTGAAGGTTTGAAATTTGTTCCTGCTGGTAAAAGTCCTTCTGGTGAAGCACTTCTTCTGGCAGCATGTGAAGTAGGGGGAACAGTAGCAGTTTATGACTTGGTTCGTAAGTGAAATCCTTCGATATTCCTGACTCAATCATAGTAACATAGAATAGTAGCCCAATTAGGATAGTCATCCAGATTGGGCTATTATATTAGATGGAAATGCTTCTCGCCTTTGAATGGGTTCTTATGAACAGTTTATGATTGGCCTGAAGCATCCGTATTTCCGTTGGAAGTATAAAAAGTAATAAGATAGAGACCGCAGAGTCCTACAAGAGCATAAATGATTCTAGAAAGCCAGCTCATGCTGCCAAAAAGAAAAGAGACCAGGTTAAAATTAAAGAAACCGATCAGTCCCCAGTTGACAGCACCAATGATCGTAATGGTCAAAGCAATGCAATCAAAAGTTTTTAATCTCATATATGATTCCTCCTTTGGAATTAATATATGTAAAAAACAAAAAATCATACCGGAAAATTTTAGAAAAAAAACACCTATTGGCGGATAGGTGTTTTTTTCTCGTCCAAGTCCATTGAGACAGACTTGAAATTAATTCATGCTCTTATCTAAAAAACTATTGAAAAAACAATAGAAAAAGAGTATTCACACAAACAAACATTAAAAAAAGAAAAAGATGCATGAAATTAATATTCGATACTGACAGTCTATCATAGGAAAAGAAAAAATAAAAATTGAAAATGGTCGTAGTTTCTATAGATGAAAGATATGAATTAAATTTAAGTACTGAGACATTTTAAAAAGTTCAATTGTATAATATATGAAATGAATTCAGAAAAGAAATTTATGAATTAAGGAAAACAAGAATATGAGGAAAAAAGTGTACACAAAAGAAGAATTAAGCCAAATTATTAAAACATATACGCCTTCATTGGTACGTTTGGCATTTACTTATACCAAAAATATTCCTGATGCTGAAGATATTGTACAAGAAGTGATGATAAAGTTAATTACAAAAAAACCAAAATTTGAGAATGAAATACATGAAAAAGCATGGTTGATTCGTGTGACAATTCATACTTCTCTTAATTATATAAAAGCAACAAAAAGACGGGGACAAATTCCACTGACCTATGATATTCCGGAATTTGAGAAAGATGAGTATGGCTTATTGGAAGCATTAGAAATATTACCAGATAAATATAAAGCAGTGATGTATCTGTATTATTATGAAGGATATTCAGTGAAAGAAATAGCGCAGATTCTTCATAGACAGGTATCAACGATTACAACATGGATGTCCAGAGGAAGAAAAAAATTAAAAGATTATTTGGAAAAGGAGGGAGTGTAGTGGATAGAATCATAGATCAATATTGTGATATGTTGTCCTATGTGAAAGCAGAAGAAGGATTTGAGGAGAAATTGCTGAATCAGTTGATGGAGATTCAAGAAGAAGGGAAGAAAAAACATAAAAAAAACAGCCGGAATAGATATTCACCTAAGATAGCCTATGTTACAGCAGCGCTGCTTTTTTGTATTGGAATATTTTTATTTCGGACACCCATTGCAGCTGCGGTGAAGGATATATTTGAAAATTTTTATAATAACTTTTCTTGTATTTATGAAATAGAAACACAACAGGATAAAATAGTACTAAATAAGGAAATAATCACAAAAAGTGGAAGTAAAATTTGGATAAAGGATGGAGTTATTACAGATCAGGGAATTACTGTTCGATATGAAATTAAGAAGAAGGGAAAATCAGAAAATATATATCCGGATTCCTGTAAGATGCAGCTTTCAAATGGATGGAAGATTTCTTTTGATCAGTGTGTATATATGCCAGTTTCAACAGAGGGAAAGCTTTATGTTGTTTCCTTTGAAACAAAGCAGAAAGAAAAGTTGAAGAAGTTAGAAAAACAGAAAGTGAATTGCAGAATTACTTTTTTAGAAGAACGACAAGATTCTATGTGGGAAGAGCCGTTAAATATTCAAATTCCAATAGAGTCTGTCCATTCTTTAAAGAAAAGAAAAACAGATTCGGTATGGAAGCACGGAAAAGATGGAACAGACTATCGAATCACAGAAGTGACTGAAAACATATGGTATATGGAAGTAAAATATCAGTGGAAAAGTAAAAATGAGGATTTCTTTTTATTCCAATTTTCAGATGAAAATGATATGACCTATGCGGATCTTGGAGCAGTTGCTGATAAAAATGGTGATGGGTCATATAGTGGAAGTATTTATTATGAAATACCGAAAAAAGATATTGAAAAAATGATATTTTCACCAATAAGAATAAAAGAAAAATACGATGATGAGAGAGAAATTATGGATGGAGAAAGTATTATTATCAATGGAGGAGAGTATGATGAAAAATAAAAATAGATGGATTAGTATATGTTTGGTAGTAATTTTAGTCTTTAACTTTTCGGTTTCTGTAATGGCATCAGCAGGATATGATAAGACACCACCGGTGATTAACTACATAAAGATATGTAATCCAGATCAAATAGATGCAACAGAACAATTAGAAGTGGAAGTGGATTTGGAGGAAGAAGAATCTGGAGTAACAAAATTTGAAATTATAATGTGCAATGATTATGGAGAAGAGCTTGATGCAACGTATAACTATGATACCACAGGAAATCGGATCTTGTTTACAGGAAAAACCAAAGTAAAAATGCAATTCTGTAATACGAAAAAGATACATTCTGGGATATTCAAATTAAAAAGAATTTACGTTCATGATGGTGGTAGTAACATTGTTTCGTATACGGAAGAGAGTGATGCGGCATTAAAAAATAGTACACAAGAAATGAATGTAATAAAAACAGCATTTGATGATAATCCAGATCAAGATTTAGATCCGCCTATCCTTCGTGGAATGAAAATTTGTCAGTCTGAGGATATAGATGCGTCTGAACCCTTAGAAATAGAGCTAGATATTGAAGAGATGGGATGCGGAATTCATAATATTACGATAGACGTTGGAAAAAATTCTAATTCATGGGGAGATTCTTATACTTTTACAGAAAACGATAAAAAGATAAATGGAAAAATAAAAATGGAAGTTGATATCTCAAATGCAAAATTAGGAGAAAATGAAATTATTTACGTCGAAGTAAGCGATAATAACGATAATGTAGCTGGATATGACATAGATTCTCCAGAATGGGAACAATTTGATACAAAATTTGTAGTAAATACCGCCAATCAGACTCCAGAGATTATGTCTTTCCAATATGAGGAGACAAAGATACAAGCACCGGATTTATTAAAAGCGGTTGTTGATATAAACTGCGATGAACAAGGAGTAGATGAGATTTGTCTTTGGCTAAAAAATGAAGATGGGGATATGAAATATCTTGAATGGAAAAGTGAAGATCCGATAAAGTCTGGAACTCATAAGCTATCCTTTCCGGTGAGCCCATTTTTTGGAAATGAAGAGTGGGAATTATACAAGATGACAGTGGATGGGCGAAATGGAAAGCATAATTCCATAGAAGTCACAAGTGACAAAGAGCAGTTTGACACTAGAAAAATAAGTATTTCCAGTTCTTTTGATACGGTTTATTATGGAAGTGTGGGTAATGTATCTGCAGCGTTGAAAAAGATTGAAGAGATGGAATCTGGTCAAACAGTAGTATTGGAATGTAGATATGAAAAGACAGCAGCAAAAGAATTATTTGAAGCTATTGCAGGACAAGATAAGATTCTTGTATTTGAAGATGAAGATGTTCAGTGGATATTTAACGGAAAAAATATAAAAAAGAATAAATGTAAGGATATAGATCTTACTGTTAAGGTAAGGCGCACATCGGGTAAAGAATATGGTTATGCAGATGACAAATATATTCTATATATGCAGTATGCCAATAATGGAGAACTTCCGGGAACAGTAGAAATGAGAGTAAATTATGAATATTTATATGAAAAGTATCAGACTTCTCATAATAATTTAATTCTTACCTATTATTCGAATGGAAGTGGTGATATTTTGGATGAGAATGTCAAAGTAGAAGAGGATCTTTATGCACAATATAAAATTAAACATAATTCAATATATTTACTGTCAAGTTCTTATCCAAGATTGACCGCACCCAAAAATTTGATCGCACGATCATATAAGAATAAGCAGATTAAGCTTTCATGGAGCAGAGTAGCGGGAGCGGATGGATATGGAATCTATAGGAGTACTTCTTCCAGTGGAAAATATAAAAGAATCGGTAAGACAAAAGGAAATAAAACGGTAACATATAAGGACAGCAAGACATCAGTTGGAAAAGTATATTATTATCGTATAAAGGCAATCGGGAATGAGAAAAATACGAAAGCGGCTTATAGTAAGAAGATATCGAAACGGGCAATTCCTTCAAAGGTAAAGGATTTAGGTATCACCAATCGGAAAACGCAATTTAGAATTTCCTGGTCGGATAATTGGTGCAGAGGATTTGAAGTTTATTATTCAACCAGTAGAAATGGAACATATAAAAGACTTGGAAGAGCAAGTGATTGTCTATATATGACAGGAAAACAGCTAAAGAAAAAAAGGACATATTATATAAAAGTTCGTGGATATGAAAAATCAGGAAGTAAAATTTATTATGGACCTTTTAGTGATGTGGAGAAGAAATATATGGGATGATCTATGATTATTATACAGGATTATTGGCTAAGGTAAAAGTAAACAAAAAGATGATTATGACGATAGGCATCATAATTCTTACAATGGCAGTCTTTTTAAAAGTTAAGGTTTATAATGATAATTATTCTTGGTCAAAAAATCTGGTAGAAGCAATTTTAAACGAGTTTTTGAGACATTTATTATATTTGTATTGTTATATATTATGAAATACAATATGGAAGGAGAACAGGATGAAAAAATTAGCAGAAATTTTATTAGATGTGTTGATTCTTATTGATATAATACTGTATTTTGAATTTCCTCATCTTTGCGATAAGTATGGTGGCATTATAAGCGGATTTATAACCATATTAGCAGTGGTAGGAATTGGTATTTATATTAAAGAACATGCTGATTAGAATAAAAATTAATAAAAGGAAAAGAAAATGAAAAAAGAAAAGATTAAAATCATCAATATCATTTTATCAATTATAGCACTTATTCTTTTGGTTTTAACTTGGTTTGTTCCAGAAACTAGAGAGTATAGAATGTGTATTTATCTAGTTATAGTAATGAATATTATTGTTGATATCCTAACTAAGTAAGTCAGGTTGATCATGTTCCGTCAGTAAGATTAATATAGGAGCGATTGTTAAGCAATCAAAAATATAGACAAATATATTTATATGTGATGCAATGTGTTTATAAAGAAAGGAGAATTATTTATGAACACATCAAATATCACAAATTATAAACCAAAAGATTTTGCTGAATTACTTGGAGTGTCAGTAAAAACTCTTCAACGTTGGGACAGAGATGGAATTCTCAAAGCAAATCGTACTCCAACTAACAGAAGATATTATACTTATGATCAATATTTACAATTCAAAGGGATCCAAACAGAGAATGATATAAGGGACACAGTAATATATGCAAGAGTTTCTATAAGAAATCAAAAAGATGATCTACAAAATCAAGTAGAATTTTTAAAACAATTCTGTAATGCAAAAGGTATTATTGTAAACAATGAAACTCTTTCACCGAATGAAGAATTAGTTCAAGATATTATATCAATCTTACATGTGTTCAGTTGTAGATTGTATGGATTTCGCAAGTATAAAAATCAGATAAAGGGGGATGAGGAAATTGCAAAAGAGTTACAAAACGGAAATAAATCCAACACAAGAGCAGATACGAAAGATAAATAAAACAATCGGTACTTGTAGATTTATTTATAATTTTTATATTGCCCATAATAAAGAACTTTATAACAAAGGTGAAAAATTTATGACAGCAAAATCTTTTAGTGTATGGCTAAATAATGAATTTCTACTAAATAGTCCAGAATATTTATGGATAAAAGATGTGAGTTCTAAGTCAGTTAAAAAATCCATGGAAAATGCGTATACTGCTTTTACCAGATTTTTTAAAAAGCAAAGTAGATTTCCCAGATTTAAAAAAAAGAATAAGTCAGATGTGAAAATGTATTTTGTGAAAAATAATCCAAAAGATTGTTTCTGTGAAAGACATCGAATTAATATCCCTACTCTTGGATGGGTAAGATTAAAAGAAAAGGGTTACATTCCAACAACAAAGCAAGGATATGTGATTAAAAGTGGTATAGTCTCCTGCAAGGCTGGGAGATATTATGTATCAGTTTTAATAGAGATTCCTGATCAGAATGAACCACAATTAAATAATTTTGGATTAGGGATTGATTTGGGACTTAAAGATTTTGCAATTATTAGTAATGGTATTACAAAGAAAAATATCAATAAAACTGCAAAAATAAGAAAATTAGAGAAACAATTAAAAAGAGAACAGCGTTGTCTATCGAGGAAATACGAAGACTTAAAGAAACGCAACAATAAAATAAAAAATAAAATGAAAGGAGAAGCCACTAGACAAAATATTAGAAAACAGGTCTTAAAGGTACAGAAACTTCATCATAAAATAGACAATATTCGTACCGATCATATCAATAAATGTGTAAATGAGATAGTGAAAACCAAACCATCTTATATTACCATTGAAGATTTGAATGTAAAAGGAATGATGAAGAATAAGCATCTGTCTAAAGCAGTTGCTTCACAGAAATTCTATGAGTTTAGAACAAAACTTGAAGCAAAATGCAAAGAACTGGGAATTGAATTAAGAATTGTAGATAGATGGTATCCATCAAGTAAGTTATGTCATGAATGTGGTTGTATTAAGAGAGATTTAAAACTTTCTGATAGAGAATATATTTGTGAATGTGGATATCATGCTGATAGAGATTATAATGCAAGTCTTAATTTAAGAGATGCAACATCCTACAAAATAGCATAAAACAAGCGTTTGTAGGCATGTACCGATGGCTTTAGTCGGGAATTTACGACTGTGGACTGTACAAGAACTTGTGAGTAGCGTATTACTTGTAATCGCAAAAGCATACAGGATGAAGCAGTAAGAAAAGTTTGTGAAAACTTTCAATATCTCGATATGGGTATATTTGTCCATATTTTGAGTGGCAGAGGTGCGGGACATGATCTTAACGGAATATAATGAACAGGAACATATCCAGAATGAAAAGCAGTGGAGTTATGAAGACGGATGGGAATCTGGTAAAAGAGCTGGCGAAGAAATTGGAGAAGAGAGAGGTAGACAACAAGGAGAGAATCGGGCAGTTGCCAATATGGTCCTTCGATTATCTACAAAGAATGGTATTTCTTTTGAACAGACCATGGAGATGCTGGATATACCAAAAGAGGAAAGAGAAAAATATCTTGATCTTATAGAGAAATCAGATAAGTAAAGATATATTTTACGTCTAAAAAAAGACCGTTGGCGTTAAAACGGTCTTTTTTTAACACAATATGTTAGTATATGGGTAATGTATTTGTTCATAAAACTTTTATATTAAAGTTTTTGAGACATTTATTATATTTGTATTGTTATATATTATGAAATACAATATGGAGGAACATTATTATGAAAAAGCATTTAAAAAAGCTGATACTTCTTGTGGTTATCCTTGTTGCAGGAGTATATTTGATTAGCTGGAGTGGAGATGGAAAAGTTGACAAAGTAGATGTTGAAATAGGAGCATCTTCGAAATATGATCAAGGAGAGCTGGAGGATGCGATTTCTTGCATAAAAGAAGAGTTTAGGCAAGAATATTCTGGATGTAGGCTGGATAAAGTATACTATAATGAGGAATTTTCTGATAAAGAAGTAAAAAGCTTAGAGTATAAGGATAAAAAATCCATGATAGCCATACAGGCAGAATATTTTGTAGGTCCATGGGGAGATAGCACTGAGGAAAAGTATACAGAAATAGATGATTGGTGTTGGATCTTACAGAAAAATGAAAAGACTGAAAAATGGGAAATAGTTACGAGTGGATCGATAGGCGTCTAGAAAATAGTTGTGTATTTTAAATTTTGACAAATCAAAAAAATGAGGGAAGAATGAAAGTTCTTCTCTTTTTGTTTGCGCGCCATGGGCGCGCTCTAACGGGTGAAAGTCCCGAACACGCCTAGGCAACGAGGAAGTGTATAGCCGAACAGCAAGGGTGTCCATCGTGAGGTGGAATCTGAAGGAAGCTGTAAGCAAACTCTTGGTCCGACGGACAGAAATCACATATAAGGCTCGGAAATACGGATAAGTCTGCAAAAGGAGATGAAGTCCAAAAGTTGCTGGAAGTACGAGTAAATGTGGCGGATAGATGAGAGGAAAGAGCGTGCACCTTAAGCGTGGAGGTCTCACAGAGGTATCATCAGCCTAGTAACAACGAACTGTGAGAAATCAGCCGAGCCCATAGTAGTGAAGAAGTCTCTGTAATGGGGATGGAGTGAAGGGGCGAACAATCAATCAGTTTGAGTATGTCTCGTATTGCAGAAATGACAACATCTGCCGTAACCAATCGGGTAAAAGATGGTCAAATCAAGCGAGACGGAAAGGAAAGAACGCATGGACACAAGTAATCTAATGGAGCAGATATTATCTAGTGATAATCTCAACAGAGCATATCTGCAAGTCGTACGAAACAAAGGTGCAGAGGGAGTGGACGGAATGAAGTACACAGAACTCAAGGAACATCTTGCAAAGAACGGCGAAATCATCAAGGAACAGTTGAGGACAAGAAAATACAAACCTCAACCAGTACGAAGAGTGGAGATACCAAAGCCTGATGGTGGTGTCAGAAACCTAGGAGTACCAACGGTAACAGACAGATTTGTACAACAAGCCATTGCACAGGTACTAACACCAATCTATGAGGAACAATTCCATGACCACAGTTATGGATTCAGACCGAATAGGTGTGCACAACAAGCAATCCTAACAGCACTTGATATGATGAATGATGGTAATGATTGGATTGTAGACATTGACTTGGAAAAGTTCTTTGACACAGTAAATCATGACAAGCTGATGACCTTAATTGGAAGAACAATCAAGGATGGAGATGTCATCTCCATTGTGAGAAAGTATCTTGTCAGTGGAATTATGATTGATGATGAGTATGAAGACTCTGTAATAGGAACACCGCAAGGAGGAAATCTTTCTCCGCTATTAGCGAATATCATGCTCAATGAACTTGACAAAGAAATGGAAAAGCGAGGGCTCAATTTCGCGAGATATGCGGATGACTGTATCATTATGGTTGGGAGTGAAATGTCTGCAAATCGAGTAATGAGAAATATCTCTCGATTCATTGAGGAGAAACTAGGGCTTAAGGTCAACATGACAAAGAGTAAAGTGGATAAACCGCAAGGACTCAAATACCTTGGATTTGGATTCTATTTTGATTCAAGAGCACACCAATACAAGGCGAAGCCACATGCAAAATCAGTTGAGAAATTCAAGAAGAGGATGAAGGAACTCACCTGTCGTAGCTGGGGTGTAAGCAACAGCTACAAAGTGGAGAAACTCAATCAACTTATCAGAGGATGGGTTAACTACTTCAAGATAGGGAGTATGAAACATCTGTGCAGAGAAATGGATAAACATATCCGATTCAGACTTCGTATGTGTATATGGAAACAATGGAAAACACCACAAAACAGGGCAAAGAATTTAATGAAACTAGGCGTGCCCCAATGGGCAGCAAAGCGAACATCCTACGCTAAAGGGTTCGCAAGAGTATGTCGAGGTTCAGATGTATGCCAAGCTATAAGCAATAAGAGACTAACCTCATTCGGATTAGTCTCAATGTTAGATTACTACACCGAAAGGTGTGTTACTTGTTAAGTTGATTGAACCGCCGTGTACCGAACGGTACGCACGGTGGTGTGAGAGGTCGGAATTTCTCAATCAAGAGAAATTCCTCCTACTCGATTTGTTGAAGGTAAAATCTTTAATTTCATATGGAAATCTGATATAATAAACTATTGCAAATGGGAGGAAAAGGAATGAAAAAATTGAAATATATAGCAATGGTCCTGTTCGTGATGTTTATGACAACCGTATTTCCAGTTGAAACAGCCGCCGACAGTAATAGTAATAAAGTAGACATCATCGGAAAGTCAGCGATTGTAGTGGATGTGGAGACCGGCGATGTGTTATATGGCAAGAATACGGAGGTAAAGAGATATCCGGCCAGCATTACTAAGATTATGACAGCACTGATTACCTTGGAACGTTGTGATCTGGATAAGAAGGTAACCTTTTCTAAAGAGGCGTTGTATTCTATTGAGCCAGGAAGCAGTGCAGCTTATATTAAGCCGGGAGAGGTGCTTACGGTAGAGCAGAGTCTCTATGTGATGATGCTCCATTCTGCCAATGATGTGGCACATGGACTGGCTTATTATGTAGGGGGAGATTTGCCTGGATTTGCAGAATTGATGAACGGCAAGGCAAAGCAGCTGGGATGTACCAATACCAACTTCGTCAATGCCAGCGGCTTACACGATGATAATCATTATACGACTGCGGCAGATATGGCTAAGATCGCAAGGGCCGCTTATGAGAATACTACATTGCGAAAGATTATGAGAACAACTCGTTATGATCTGGAAGCAACCAATAAATATGATTCTGTTCGTACCTGGATCAATGGAAACCGTATGATCCGAAATGGAAGTGAGTATTATTACGAACCATGTCTGGGTGGAAAGACAGGCTACACGACTACAGCAGGCGGAACTTTAGTGACCTATGCCAATATCAATCACCGGGTTTTGGCATGTGTGATTCTAAAAAGTGAGAATTCTGCTACTGCTTATTCGGATTCCATCAAGCTTTATAAATATGTAGAAAAGAATGGGGATTTTTCTCCTTATGAGAAGAAAAGTGATGCAACGACTGCAGTGACTACAGAGGTGGATCATTCAGGGGAAGAAATCTCTTATCATAAGGCACCGACAGTCATGGATCGGGTGATCTTAGGGGTGAAGATCGGTGTGATCATTTTGGTGATTCTCTGTGTTGCTGTGATTCTTCGTATTATTCATGTGCAGAGAATTAAAAGAGCGAGACGGAGAAAAAGACAGCAGGCGCGACGAAGAAAGCGATAAGCGAAAGATAATCAGGAGGAACAAAAGATGGATAAGAAGAAGATGAGATTTTGGATCGGCATGATCGTATTGGCCATTATCAATTCCGGATTGGGAGAATTGAATGCGGCGTATCGTGAGAGTCTGGAAACGCCAGTGGCACTTGTGATCGTAGTAGCATTGATTTTATATATGTCTGCCAGCATTAGGAAAAAATAATAGAAAGATGTCATTCGCCCTGTCTTGTATCGTTTTTTACAAGACAGGGCATTTTCTTTATGATAATCTGGGAACAAGTTAGAAGATAACAAAAGTGAATAGCCAAAGATCAGACAAAGGTGTCCAATACATAGAGGTATGGGCATCTTTCTTTTTTGTTACATCTTGAGATAATCTGGAAGAAAAGAGGTTGGTTGTATGCAGAACAGAATTGATGAACATCCAATTTTAGGAGAATTTAAAAAAGGAAAAAAAATCACATTTTATTATGATGGAAAAAAGCTGGAGGGCTTTGAAGGAGAACCCATTGCAGCGGCATTAAAAGAGGCTGGTGTTATGGTTCACAGATATACAAAGAAGAAGCATGAACCAAGAGGTATCTTTTGTGCCATTGGAAGATGCACAGACTGTGTTATGGTCGTTGATGGAAAGCCAAATGTAAGAACCTGTGTGACTCCTTTAAAAGAAGGTATGGTAGTACAGACCCAGTATGGGGTGCTGGCAGAGCCATTTGAAGAACAGTAGGGAGGAATGGAAATGAAAAGATATGATTTGGTTATTGTAGGTGCTGGTCCCGCAGGGTTGTCTGCAGCCATTGAGGCGGCGAAAAGAGGACTTCAGGTTATCGTTTTTGATGAGAATGAGAAACCAGGAGGACAGCTATTTAAGCAGATTCATAAGTTCTTTGGTTCTAAGGAGCACAAAGCAAAAGTCAGAGGTTTTGTGATCGGTCAGCAGCTATTAGCAGAAGCGGATGAAGCTGGCGTAGAAGTTGTGTTAAATGCCACAGTAGTTGGATTATATATGGATAAGGAAATTGTAGTCCAAATCGATGATCAGGTGCATCACTATAAAGGAGATGCTGTGATCGTTGCAACAGGAGCAGCAGAGAACATGGTTACATTCGATGGATGGACTCTTCCGGGTGTGATCGGAGCCGGAGCAGCTCAGACCATGATGAATCTTCATGGGATTAAGCCGGGAAAGAAAATCTTAATGTTAGGTTCCGGTAATGTTGGTCTTGTCGTAGGATTTCAATTGATTCAGGCAGGATGTGAAGTCGTAGCGCTGGTGGATGCAGCTCCAAGGGTAGGAGGCTATGGTGTTCATGCAGCTAAAGTGGCAAGAACCGGAGTTCCATTTTATCTTTCTCACACGATTGTAAAGGCAGAGGGCGAGACAGAAGTAACCGGAGTTACCATTGCCCAGGTGGATGAACATTTTCAATTCATGGAAGGAACGGAAAAGCATTTCGATGTGGATACCATCTGTCTTGCAGTTGGATTATCACCAATGTCTCAGCTGCTTAAGATGGCAGGATGTGAGATGGAGGACAACCCGAAACGGGGTGGACAGGTTCCAATCTGTAATAAATATGGGGAAACATCAATTGATGGAATCTTTGTGGCAGGAGACGTATCTGGGATTGAAGAAGCAAGCTCAGCCATGATTGAAGGAAGAATGGCAGGAATTGCGGCGGCTCATTACCTTGGGTACATCAATGGGGATGAGTTGGAGGAAAATATGAGCTGCCAAACCAGTGCATTGGAAGGATTAAGACAGGGAATGTTTGCTCCGAAAAACAGAGGAAAGATCTTAGAACGAACAGAGGAAGGCGTTCTTACCTCAATGAATTTGTTAAAGAAGGGATTTGTGGCAGATGATGAGATTGAACGTTATCCAGGAGTGACACATCGTGTGGGAATCCATCCGGTTATGGAGTGTACGCAGAACATTCCATGTAACCCTTGTCAGGATGCATGTCCAAAGCATTGCATCAAGATTGGAGAGAAGATTACTTCTCTTCCGGCTGTAGATGAGACAGCACAATGTATTGGATGTGGTTTGTGTGTGGCTTCCTGTTCCGGACAGGCCATCTTCCTGTTACAGGAAGGAGTGGAACCTGGTTTTACATTGATTACCATGCCATATGAATTCCTTCCGTTGCCTGAAAAAGGAGATGAGGGCTATGGTCTGGGAAGAAATGGAGAAAAGCTTTGTAAAGCCACAGTCATCGAAGTGAAGACATCCAAGGCTTATGATCATACCAATCTACTGACGATTAAAGTTCCAGAAGAGATGGGTATGAGGGTCAGATTCTATAAGGCAGAGTAATTACAGGAGGTCAGATATGAAGAAGATAAATGATAGATCCATGGATATAGGGCCGTTTGTTGCAGCACCAGATGATGATATGCTCATCTGCAGATGTGAAGAGGTTACAAAGGGGGAAATCAGAAAAGCAGTACATGAGGGTATGTACACCTTAACAGAGATTCGAAGATATCTACGGACGGGAATGGGACTTTGCCAAGGACAGACCTGTGCAAAGCTGGTAAAAAGAATTGTGGCAGCAGAGCTTCAGGTATCCCCGGATGAACTGGAACCGGCAACGTCCAGATCTCCAATGAGACCAATTGAAATGGAAGTGTTTGCAAAGGAGGCGGATGCAGATGAGTAATTGTGCAGAAGTAGTGATTATCGGAGGCGGCATCATTGGATGTGCAGCTGCATATAACCTTGCGAAAAAGGGCGCTTCCGTTATTGTGTTAGAAGCAGATGACAGCATAGGAAATGGAGGTTCCAGCAGAAATGGCGGAGGGGTGAGACAGTCAGGAAGAGACCCAAGAGAACTGCCTCTTGCCATGTATAGTGTAGAGCATTTATGGCCGGTATTATCGGAAGAACTGGGCGTGAATGTAGAATATCACAAAGAAGGGAATCTGAGACTGGGAAAGACAGAAAAGCATATGGAAATTCTTCAGGGACTTACCGATCGGGCAACTGCTTGTGGCCTGGATGTTAAGATGATCAGTGGAGAGGAAGTCAGAGCCATCAATCCATATCTTTCTGAGGAAGTCATTGGAGCCAGCTGGTGTCCTACCGATGGACATGCAAATCCGCTGATTGCCACACTTGGATATTATAAAAGAGCCAGAGATTTAGGTGTCTGCTTCTATACAGGAGAAGAGGTGGTTCAGATTCAAAAAGTGAGAGGAAAGGCCAGAAGAGTCATTACGAAGAAAAATGTCTATGAAGGAGAGAAGATCATCGTCGCTGCCGGCTATGAAAGCCGTAAAATCGTAGAAACCGTAGGAATTGATATTCCAATGCGAAAGGAACTGATCGAAGCACTGGTGACGGAAGCAGAACCAAAGATGTTTCCACAGATGCTCGGAACAGCAGATGCAGACTTCTATGGACATCAGACGGATCATGGCTCCTTTGTATTTGGAGGTGCTTCTGGATTTGAGTCCGTGAATAAGGACAACGGAACCAATGCCACATCCAGCATTACGGCACCTTGTATTTGCCGGGGAATCATGAAGTATATTCCAAAGCTTGCCAATGCTAAAATTGTACGGACATGGGCTGGTTATGAGGATCTCTGTGCAGATGGTATTCCAGTCATCAGTCCAGTGGAAGAGGTTCCGGGATTGATTCTTGCCTGTGCATTTACCGGGCATGGATTTGGAATTTCTCCGGTAGTCGGAATTCTTCTGTCACAAATGGCATTGGAGGAACAGACACTTTTAGATATGAAGGAATTTCGTTATGACCGCTTTCACGCAGTCATTTAGAAATAGCGTTTCAGAGGGGGTTCCCTTCCGAAATGAAGTGAAATTTATGGTAGAAAATAAAAAAAGGTTATGATATATTGTATCTATGACAAAGGCGTCAATAGTGAAAACTGTTGATGCCCTTTTTATTATTACATAAGAAATTTTTATATTATCAATAAAGATGCATATATCAGCCGGTCAGGAGGAAAAGATGGATACAAAAATCAGTTTTTTATATTTAAGTGAACCGGATATGATAAAAGCAGGTGTCACGGATATGCCACGCTGCGTGGAGGTTATGGAGGATTTGTTGCTGACGTTAAATAGAGGGGATTATGTCATGGGAGGAACCAATCATAATTCTCATGGAACACAGATCAGCTTTCCGGACCATCCTCAATTTCCAGGAATGCCTGCCAATGCAGATGACCGCCGCTTTATGGCCATGCCGGCATATCTGGGAGGAAATTATCAGATGGCAGGTATGAAGTGGTACGGCTCTAACGTGTTAAATAAACAGAAAGGCCTTCCAAGATCTATTTTGATGATGATGTTAAATGATAAAGATACAGGGGCACCCCTTGCTTTAATGTCCGCCAATTTGGTCAGTGCATATCGTACAGGAGCCATTCCTGGGGTAGGTGCCAAATATCTGGCCAGAAAGGATGCAAAGGTTGTTTCTATTATCGGACCAGGTGTTATGGGCAAGACCTCTCTTCAGGCGTTTATCAGCGTATGTCCAAAGCTGGATACGTTAAAAGTAAAGGGAAGAGGAAAACGTTCCATGGATTCTTTCCTCGCATTTGTAAAGGAGGAATGCCCACAGATCAAAGAGGTCATAGTGTGTGATACCGTAGAAGAGGCAGTCAGAGACAGCGATATTGTGGGAGTGAATACAACAGCACCGGTGAAGGAAAAAGATTTCTTATATATCGATGAGGCATGGGTCAAGAAAGGAGCCTTGATCTGTATGCCATCTGCAGCCAGATTTGAGGAGGAATTCCTTATAAAACGGTGCAAAAAAGTAGTTGATAATTATAAATTATATGAAGCCTGGGCAGAAGAATTCCCATATCCAAGCTATGAACTGGTTCAGATTATTGGTTCCAAGTTCACAGATTTTCTGCATGAGGGAAAAATTGCAAGAGAAGATATTATTGACATTGCAGATATCATGACTGGAAAGCACCCTGGCAGAGAAAAGGAAGATGAGATCATCATTTATTCTGTTGGAGGAATGCCAGTAGAAGATATTGCATGGGGTGGCGAGGTATATCGCAATGCAGTGCAGAAAGGAATTGGCATGGAATTGCCATTATGGGACGTTCCTAAAATGGCTTAATTAGGAAGGAATGATTCTATGGAAAGAGGAAGAAGCAGAGAAATTGAGCTGTTGCAGCCATACATGCCACTAAAGACTACTAATTTTGAGAAGATTGTAGTAAAACAATATGGCATTTCTCATTTCTATGAATTTAAGATTTGTGAAAATCATAAGAAGCAGTTACAGGCAGTACCAGATGGGAGTGTGGATCTGTTATTTGGTATTGAAAAGGATCGAATTCATACTTATATAGGCGGGACGGTCCTAAAGGCAAAGGACTGGCCTTTGTATGAAGGGACGACCTACTTTGGCGTCAGCTTTCAGCCTGGAAAATGTATACTTCCCAAAGATGTTGAGATTGGGGATCTGATCAATGAGGATTTGGAACTGGACAATAGTAGTATAGGCAGGAGTCTTGTGCAGCAGATTGGGGAAGAATGCGGGATTGTCCGACATAGCCGGACATTTTTGAAGGAATATATGAAATCCCTTCAAAAAGAAAACGATGCGAATGTGCTTCTTTCTCTGGAGGATTATATCCGAAACAGAATTTATGAACAGAAAGGCAATATTACGATTCAGACATTGAGTGAAGAAACTGGATATTCACCATGTTATATCCGACGGGTCTTTAAGCAGATTCATGGTATCTCACCAAAGGTGTTTGAAAAGTTTGTAAGATTTCAGAATGTATTAAATCGGATGGGACATAGAGAACAATTCCAGACACTGAATCAGATTGCCGTAGACTGTGGCTATTATGATCAGTCCCACATGGTAAAAGATTTTAAATGTTTTGCAGGAATGACACCTGAGAAGTATCTTGGGATCAATGTTAATAAAAAATAAAAAAAGGCAGTATGAAGAGGAGGAAATACATATGAGTTTATCAAAAATCGAAATTATTACAGGAATGTCTAAACTTTCAAATTTAAAAGCAGCACTTAGTAAAGCAGGCGTTAGAGGTATGACCGTGATGCAGGTTTTGGGCTGCGGTGTTGAAAAAGGAACGAGAGAATATGAAGTAGATGAAGCGAGTGAGATGGAGCTGCTTCCGAAACAGCAGATTAATATTATTGTGGAAACGGAACATATCAAGGAAATCGTAGAGATGGTAAAGCAGGAGCTTTATACAGGACATATTGGAGACGGTAAGATCTTTGTCTACGGTATTGATAATGTGATCCGTGTCAGAACTGGTGACGAAGGCGTGGATGCCTTATAGAAGGAGGGATTTACATGGAGGAAAAGAAATTAGGACTCCGTAGTGTTATCTCTGTTTCTGTGGGACTGGTCATTGCAACCAGCTGTCTGGTCTCTCTTGGACAGGGAGCGGGAACCATTGGAATTGTATTTATTTTTGCAATGGTCATTGCCTGTCTGCTCAATATGACCACCATTGCATCTTTATCAGAGTTAAATGCGTTGATGCCCAATACGACAGGAGGACTGGCGCAGTATACACTGGCAAGCCTTGGACCATTTCCTACCTTGATTTCTATGGTAGGAGGCTATCTGTTTTGTAATGTATTATCTTCTGGTGTAGAAGCATCCATTTTTGCCTATGCCATGGGCGAGACCATTCCACTGCCGATTCCCAATTTTGTCTATACGGCAGTGATGACGATCATTCTTCTGATCGCCAATTTAAAAGGGGTAGATATGTTTGCAAAGATCCAGGATGCAGTGGCCTTTCTTATGGTGGCATCTATGGTAATTATGGGAGTGATTGGAGCGATTGGTATGGGAACGGGACCGAAGGTAGTTCAGCCATACTATATGACGACTGATTTTTCTGTCATTGCATCTATGACAGCAGTGGCCTTCTGGTTGTTTATCGGAGCAGAGTACGTGATTCCAATTTCTAAGGACGTAAAAAATGCCAGAAGAAATGTACCGCTGGGAATGTTTTTAGGACTGGCTCTTATCTGTGTAGTTCAATCCATTCTGGTATTTGGATTTCATAATTACACAGACTGGGGAGAGCTTGCCAATTCGCCGGCACCCCATCTGCTGTATGGAGTGAACCTCTTAGGAACTCCGGGAAAAATCTGGATGGCATTTGTTGCAGCATTGGCGGTAATCAGCTCACAGAATTCCGGAATCAATGGCTTATCAAGCATTTGTCAGGGAATGGCTAAAATGAATATGATGCCGCAGTGTTTTGCGAAAACCAATAAAAATGGAGTTCCGTATATCGGAGTCTGGTTTGTCAGCATTTTAATTTTGATCTTTGCATTTATCAGCAACGATTCCTCAGATGCGATCAGCTTTTTTATTCTGGTGGGCTCTGTATTCTGGATGGTATCTTACATATTTGCACATATTGATGTATTGGTACTTCGCAGACGGCTTCCAAAGGCACCAAGAACCTTTAAAGTTCCATTTGGACCAGTGATTCCTATGATCGGGATTATAGGAACGGTCTACATGATCTTAAATATTTCCACAGATCCGGTAGAACGGCATGCCATCTGGCTGCTGACTGGTGCTGTATTCTTGCTGCTTTCCATCTATTCCTTCTTCTGGATTAAATATAAGATGAAGATGTCGGTATTTAAGAGTGTACCTTTGGAAAAGGTTATGGCTATGGAACATAGCATGTACTATATTATAAGAAAACGACGGGGTATGTGTCGTTAGAATAGTGGTTATTCAAAAGAAAGAGTCAGTTGTTCATAATCTGGCTCTTTTTTATAATAAGCTACTCGCTTCTTAAGATCCTCGACGCTGATGTTATGGCTGCGTTTGTGATGCAGCATGCGATGGCAGTTGGCGCAGACAGGGACAAAGTCTTTGGAAATGTCTGGATTCCCATCTTGTTTCCCATCTCCAATATAATGAATGTCGATAAAATCTTTTGCAAGGTCTTTACCATAGGCTTTGGCATAATTGAATCCACAGATGGCACAGCTGTATCCAAGGAGCCTGGTTACCTGTTCCCGATTATTAATATCCCGTTCGCATTTCAGATGATAGGTCAGATCCTTGGCGGAGTGACATACCACGTCCAGACTGGCAGATAGATTCTCATCATAATGAATGACATAGTCCAAAAGTGCCATGTCATCTTCGATGGATTCCAAATTCTCAATAAAGAATTCAAATTCACTGGATTTATCTGTGTAGATAAAGCTTTGTACCAGATGGACCCGTCCGAGGAAGGTAAATGGCAGGGTATGCTTTTCACGGTAGAATAAATAAATCTTATCCTTATCCTGTCCCTGATTAGCCAATAGAAGCTGATCAGTCCCATGTTTATCGGCGCCTTCGATCTTGATCATATTTCCACGCAGTTCATTCTTAAACTGGGTACTTCCCGGTTGGCGTTCTTTTGTTACAAAAAGAATTAGGATATCGGAGCCTTTTGGGTGAAATACGCCCTTTACGAGGGCATGATGACTCTTATAGCCCCATAGACTTGCCAGTTGTTTGGCAGTATAGGTTTGATTTAAAGTTAATACATTCATATCTACCATGCTTATTATTACCTCCAGGAATACTTTCAAAATCCAGTATCTTAAGTATACCATAAAATAAGGCTTTTTTCCCAGTTTGTTTCCTATTTAAAAGTATTGGCTTATAGGAAAAAGAGTGCTAAAATAGAAGTAGTTTATATAAGAAAACTGTTTTCTATATGATATTGTCTATGAAAAGATTGGAGAGAGAGGACCTGATCAGGAGGAGTAGTTGTTAAGCAATCAAAAATATAGATAAATATGTTTATATGTGATGCAATGTGTTTATAAAGAAAGGAGAATTATTTATGAACACATCAAATATCACAAATTATAAACCAAAAGATTTTGCTGAATTACTTGGAGTGTCAGTAAAAACTCTTCAACGTTGGGACAGAGATGGAATTCTCAAAGCAAATCGTACTCCAACTAACAGAAGATATTATACTTATGATCAATATTTACAATTCAAAGGGATCCAAACAGAGAATGATATAAGGGACACAGTAATATATGCAAGAGTTTCTATAAGAAATCAAAAAGATGATCTACAAAATCAAGTAGAATTTTTAAAGCAATTTTGTAATGCAAAAGGTATTATTGTAAACAATGAAACTCTTTCACCGAATGAAGAATTAGTTCAAGATATTATATCAATCTTACATGTGTTCAGTTGTAGATTGTATGGATTTCGCAAGTATAAAAATCAGATAAAGGAGGATGAGGAAATTGCGAAAGAGTTACAAAACGGAAATAAACCCAACGCAGGAACAAATACAAAAGATAAATAAAACAATTGGAACTTGTAGATTTATTTATAATTTTTATCTTGCCCATAATAAAGAACTTTATAACAAAGGTGAAAAATTTATGACAGCAAAATCTTTTAGTGTTTGGCTAAATAATGAATTTCTACTAAATAATCCAGAATATTTATGGATAAAAGATGTGAGTTCTAAGTCAGTTAAAAAATCCATGGAAAATGCGTATACTGCTTTTACCAGATTTTTTAAAAAGCAAAGTAGATTTCCCAGATTTAAAAAAAAGAATAAGTCAGATGTGAAAATGTATTTTGTGAAAAATAATCCAAAAGACTGCTTCTGTGAAAGACATAGAATTAATATCCCTACTCTTGGATGGGTAAGATTAAAAGAAAAGGGTTACATTCCAACAACAAAGCAAGGATATGTGATCAAAAGTGGTACAGTCTCCTGCAAGGCTGGAAGATATTATGTATCTGTTTTGATTGATATTCCAAATACAGAAAAACCAAAATTAAATAATTTTGGATTAGGAATTGATCTAGGCATCAAGGAATTTGCAGTTATCAGTAACGGTATTAGAAAGAAAAATATAAATAAAACCGCAAAATTAAAAAAATTAGAGAAACAATTAAAAAGAGAACAGCGTTGTCTATCGAGAAAATACGAAGACTTTAAAAAACGCAACAATAAAATGAAAGGAGAAGCCACTAGACAAAATATTCAAAAACAGGTCTTAAAGGTACAGAAACTTCATCATAGAATAGAAAATATTCGCGCTGATTATATCAATAAATGTGTAAATGAGATAGTGAAAACCAAACCATCTTATATTACCATTGAAGATTTGAATGTAAAAGGAATGATGAAGAATAGACATCTCTCTAAGGCAGTTGCTTCACAGAAATTCTATGAGTTTAGAACAAAACTTGAAGCAAAATGCAAAGAACTGGGAATGGAATTAAGAATTGTAGACAGATGGTATCCATCAAGTAAGTTATGTCATGAATGTGGTTGTATTAAGAGAGATTTAAAACTTTCTGATAGAGAATATATTTGTGAATGTGGATATCATGCTGATAGAGATTATAATGCAAGTCTTAATTTAAGAGATGCAACATCCTACAAAATAGCATAAAACAAGCGTTTGTAGGCATGTACCGATGGCTTTAGTCGGGAATTTACGACTGTGGACTGTACAAGAACTTGTGAGTAGCGTATTACTTGTAATCGCAAAAGCATACAGGATGAAGCAGTAAGAAAAGTTTGTGAAAACTTTCAATATCTCGATATGGGTATATTTGTCCATATTTTGAGTGGCAGTAGTTGTGTATTTAAGAGAAGAGAACTATGAAAAGGTCATGAGAGAAGAGGTACTTCCGTATTTGGAGCGCATAAAGGTCAGTGGTTATGCAAGAAGGATTCATAGGCGGAAGATTTATTATGAGGGATTTTTGCCGGAAGAATTTCAGGCTTCTGTGATTTTGCTGCATGGATATTCAGAGTGCATGGAGAAATATAAAGAAGCTGCTTATTATTTTGTACAGCATGGGTATCGGGTATTTTTGATGGATCAGGTGGGGCATGGAAAGTCTTACCGATATGTGGAAGAGGACCCATATTTGATCCATGTGGACCATTTTGAGGAATATGTCATCGATGTACATTATATGATAGAAAGTGTGGTAAAGGGTTATGCAGCGGACAAGCCGATCTATCTATATGGGCATTCCATGGGAGGAGCTGTGGCAGCATATTATCTGGAGCTTTATCCAAATTCTGTGAAAAAGGCAGTTTTGTCCTCTCCGATGATGAAGATGCGGCTTGGCAGGTATCCAGAGCTTTTTGTGCGGGTATTGGCAGGCTTTAAGGTACGAAGAGGGCATAAGTATGATCATCTCAATAAGACCAAGTCTTATAAGACGCCGGAAGGGTTTGAAAAGAGCAGTGCAGCTTCCAGAGCCAGATATCTCTATACATGTCAGTATATCAAAGAACATAAGGAATATCAGACTTGTGATTCCAGCTATGGATGGGTCTATCAGGCCGTTCGGGCATGCAGGCGGATCATCAGTCCTTTATGGGCGAGTCGAATAAAGGCAGATGTGCTTTTGTGCCAGGCAGGTCGGGATATGACGGTGAAGAATGGGGGACAGAATAAGTTCTTAACATATGTAAAGCATGCCAGGCTGGAGGTATTTCCGGATTCCGGTCATGAGATTTTTATGGGAGAAGAAGAGCAGATTCGCTCTTATTGGAATAAGATTTTTATGTTTTTCGAATCATAATATTTTTTATATAAAGGAGGAACACATATGGATAATAAAGCAATGTTTAAGATAGGATATGGATTGTATATTCTTACAGCAAAGGATGGAGAGAAGGACAATGGATGTGTGATCAATACGGCCATTCAGGTGACTTCTACACCGAATCGCATTTCTGTTACCGTAAATAAGCAGAATTATACCCATGATATGATTATGAAGACAGGGGTATTTAATGTATCCATACTGTCAGAAAAGGCAACCTTTGATGTATTTAAGCATTTTGGTTTCCAATCTGGACGAGATGTAGATAAGTTTGCTGATTATAAGGATGCAACACGCAGTGAGAATGGACTTTACTATGTAACCGGGGATACCAATGCCTATATTAGCGGTAAGGTGATCAATACGTTGGATTTGGGAACACATACCATGTTCATTGCAGATGTAACGGATGCAGAAGTTTTGGCAGATGTACCAACGACAAGTTATGATTATTATCAGAAGAATATCAAACCAAAACCAGAAGCACCAAAGAAGGTGACTGGATATGTATGTAAAATCTGCGGATATATCTATGAAGGCGATCCGCTTCCAGAAGATTTTATCTGTCCAATCTGTAAGCATGGTGCAGCTGATTTTGAGAAGATAGAAAAATAAACAATTACAAAGCATGTAAGAAGAATTTCATTACAGAGAATACTTCACGAATATAACAGTGAAGGATCAGAGGTGTCGGAGTCTTGGCCCCGATGCCTTTGATATTTTTATAGCCGCATTTTGCGGCAATTTTTTTAGCACGGTATAAGTGAAAATCACTGGTAATGAAAGCAGTCTTTGGTTCTAATCGGGTCATATAGTCTTTGGAAAATTGAAAATTCTCATAAGTGGTACGGGCATCCGGCTCTACTAGAAGGCGGTAGGCAGGAATTCCAAGCCTGCGTAGTTCCTTTTGCATACACGCACCTTGAGAAATCGTCGCCTGAGGATTGCGATAGCCAGTCAAAATGGCAATGGCATCCTCGTGGGTCTTTAGATAGTCGAAGGCGGTCTGGATTCGTTCTTTTAATGCGTTGGAAGGGGTTTCTCCCCGAACGATAGCACCAAGAACGATAAGATAATCCGCATTTATGTCCGCATCAGAACGACATACAGAAATTCTTAAGAAAAGAATCACAAATAATAAGATGACAGTGATGAAAAAGAGCTTTAAAATAAGAGTAATGACATGTGGCAGGCTTAGGAAAAAGCTGCTTTGCAAAAATACTGCAAAGAAAGCAGACAGCATGGCAGCCACAGGCCAGAAACCAATAAATGAGGTCTTTGGGCCGGAGTAGGCGATGATGATACCGTAGTAAATGATACAGAAAACGGATAATAAGAATAAAATAATGGAAATCATAGTTTGCTCCTGTCTTTAATATTAAAAATGCCAATCGCATTCTTGAATATTATTATAACTTTAATTGGAGAAAAAGCAAAGGGCAGGAAAAGGAAAGAAGGAGTGTCATGAAGAGGCGAAGAAGGAAAAAGAAGCAGAATATGTTTCATCTAAAGATTCTGCTTCTGCTGGTCGCTTTTCTGATTGTCGGAGTTTATTATATACAAAAGGAGAGTATTCGTGTAGAATATGGAGATAAAGTAAAGGTAATCGATGTATCTGCATGGAATGGAAAGGTTCATTGGTTCAAAGTAAAAAAGCAGGGAATTTATTATGCTATGCTGCGGGTGGGCCGTGGGGATGCAGGAACTGGAGAAATGGCGGAGGACCAGTATTTTAAGACGAATTACCGTAGTGGAAAGTATTATAATATGCGTATGGGAGTGTATTTTTATTCCTATGCGACCACAGTCCGTGAAGCAAAGGAAGAGGCAAGATTTTGTCTGAAATTGTTACATAAGTATGGAATTGGGCCGGAAGATCTGAAGCTTCCAGTTGCCTATGATGTGGAAGAAAAGTGTACCTTTGCCACAGGAAGAAAGAATGTCACAGATCTTACAGTGGCTTTTTGTGAAGAAATCAAGAAGGCAGGGTATACCCCAATGGTATATTCCTCTGCATCTCACCTGATGCGATACTTTAAGCACAGTGCCATCAAGGACTATAAGATCTGGGTGGCTCATTATGGAGTAGAAAAGACAGGACCAAGCTACCCATATAAATATCATATGTGGCAGTATACCAGCAAGGGGATTGTGGCGGGAGCCAATACCAGCAAGAAGGATGACGAAGGATACTGTGACATCAATTACTATATTATAGAATAATGGAGAAAAGACATGAGAGAGATTAAGACAGTTGCATTAGTGGGTTTGGGTGCCATTGGGGCATTCGTAGCACCACGATTGAAAGAACAGTTAGGAGATCAGTTTCGGGTCATCGCAGGAGGAGCCAGAAGAGAGCGTTTAGAGAACAATGGAGTGTTCATCAACGATGTGAATTATAAGTTTCATATTGTAGATCCGAAGGAGCAGACAGGATATGCGGATTTTGCCATTTTCGCAACTAAGAATACTCAGTTAGACCAGGCAATTCTGGATATGAAGCATCAGATTGGACCAGAGACCATCGTAATGTCATTGTTAAATGGGGTGACCAGCGAAGAAAAGATTAAAAAAGCGTATTATAAAGAGAAGGTTCTGACGACGATCATTCGCCTTCCGTCTTTAAATCAGGGGGGAAGAATTACCTATCCAAAGAAAAAGGGAAAAATCTCTTTTGGAGAGGAACGAAATGAGGTACTTTCTGAGCAGGTGAAGGCAGTAAAGCAGCTGTTTGATCAGGCTGGTATTTCTTATGAGATTCCAGAGGATATGTTAAAGACCATGTGGATGAAATATATGACCAATGTTAGTGAGAATCAGACATGTGCGATACTGGGGACTCCGTATAAAGGTTTTGCAGTTAGCCAGCATATTGAATACATTCGAGAGAATTCTGCAAGAGAAGTCATTGCCGTTGCACAGAAGAAGGGAATCAATCTGACGGAAGAGGATCTGATCGCACATCAGGAATACATTCATAATCTGATTCCCCATGGAAAACCTTCGACCCTTCAAGACATTGAAGCTGGAAAAAAGACAGAGGTGGAGACATTTGCGGGGGATATGATTCGAATGGGGAAGGAATTGGGAGTTCCAACGCCGTATAATGAGATTTTCTACCATATGATCTGTGCACTGGAAGAGAAGAATGAAGGAAAATTCCAGGTATAAAAAAGAGAAAAAGAAAAAATCAGACATAGAAAAAGGGGCTTCACGGATCAGACCGCGATGCCCCTTGCTTTGGGTAAAGAAATGTTTCATCAATAACGAATATAGATTCCCTGCTCTTCAATGTAATCCTGCAATTCATGGCTGGCTTCTTCTGCCCAGTCAATCTGCAATTCCTTTTTTTTGGAATCTTTGAGTTCTTCTGTTTCTGTCTTTGGTACGTTTGTCTTTTCTTTCTTTTCTGTCATAAGATTACCCCCTAAATATACAAAAAGGTGCCACTTAAATATAAGTGACACCTTTGTCTGTACTGTTATTGTATCACGAAATGATATCAAAAACAATAAAATTTTTATTTTTTTAATCGGCTTATACAATACCCTGAGCGTTCATAGCATCTACGACTTTTTCGAAACCAGCAATGTTAGCACCAACAACGTAGTTTCCTTCAAAACCGTAGCGTTTTGCAGCATCATCTAAGTTATGGAAGATGTTAACCATGATGTTCTTTAATTTAGAATCTACTTCTTCGAATGACCAGCTTAAACGTTCGCTGTTCTGAGACATTTCAAGAGCAGATGTAGCAACACCACCAGCGTTTGCTGCTTTACCAGGAGCGAATAAGATGCCATTTTCCTGTAAGTATTCAGTAGCTTCTAATGTTGTAGGCATGTTAGCACCTTCAGCAACTGCGATACATCCGTTAGCAACTAATGCTTTTGCATCTTCTAAATGTAATTCGTTCTGAGTAGCACATGGAAGAGCAACATCACATTTGATGGTCCATACGCCACGTCCTTCATGATATTCAGAATTTGGACGATATTTTTTGTATTCTGTTAATCTTGCACGATTTACTTCTTTGATTTCTTTTAATGCTGCAACGTCGATTCCTTCTGGATCGTAAACCCATCCGGTAGAATCAGAAACAGTTACAACCTTAGCACCTAACTGCTGAGCTTTTTCTGTAGCGTAGATTGCTACGTTACCAGAACCGGAGATACATACAGTAGAACCAACTAAAGATTTGCCGTTGCATTTTAACATTTCATCTGTTAAGTATAATAAACCATATCCAGTAGCTTCTGTTCTTGCTAAAGATCCACCGTAAGATAATCCTTTACCTGTTAATACACCTTCATATAATCCACGGATACGTTTGTACTGTCCGAACATATATCCGATTTCTCTAGCGCCTGTTCCGATATCACCAGCTGGAACGTCTGTGTCAGCGCCGATGTATTTGCATAATTCTGTCATAAAGCTCTGGCAGAAAGCCATAACTTCACGGTCAGATTTTCCTTTAGGATCGAAATCAGATCCACCTTTACCACCACCGATTGGTAAGCCTGTTAAAGAGTTTTTGAAAATCTGTTCAAAACCTAAGAATTTAATGATACCTAAGTTTACAGATGGGTGAAGACGAAGTCCTCCTTTGTAAGGTCCGATTGCACTGTTGAACTGTACACGGTAACCTGTGTTAACCTGAACCTGTCCTTTATCGTCTACCCAAGGTACACGGAACTTAAACTGTCTTTCTGGATTAACAAGACGTTCTAATAAAGCGTCTTTTCTGAATTTTTCTTCGTTTGCTTCTACAACAACACGAAGAGATTCCAAAACTTCTTTTACTGCCTGATGGAATTCTGGTTCAGCAGGGTTCTGTTCAATTACTTTTGCAATTACCTCATCAACATATGACATGTGAGTGTCCTCCTTCAATTTCTCAATTTTATATCCGTTATTTGTACAAAGGTGCTTTTTATGAAAATCTAAATAGAAAAAGCGTACGGGACTGTACGCTTTTGACCAGCACCGTTGCCCTGCAACTATTATACATAAAAATATTTATATTTACAAGTTTCAGTTTGGAAAATTGCAAAAAAAATTTAAATTAACTTAAAAAAATTAAGAAATGGCTTGTTTTCAAAGAAAATAATTAAGTTATGAAAAATTGAAATGAAAAAATTTCAAATCAAAAATCCAAAACGTAGGTTTCAATGGCATAAGCGACGCCATCTTCTTCGTTGGTTTTGGTAATAACATCACAGATTTCTTTCATTTCTGCCACTGCATTGCCCATGGCCACGGAGAATCCAGCCTTTCTTAACATAGCCTCATCATTAAAGCTGTCGCCGCATGCCATAGTCTGTTCATGGGGAATGCCAAGGTGATCAGCAAGGGCGAGCAGTGCAGTTCCCTTATCTGCAGTAGGGGCATTCAGCTCCAAATTGTTGCTTAGGGCAAAGGTTGCCAGGAAACGGGAATCCTTTTTATATTTTTCACGCAGCTGGTTCATAAGTGTGTCATCACGGAATAGAATATGGAATTTTTCACAATCCATGCGATTGTTCCGAATAAATTCTGGAAGATTTTTTACTGGAATCCTGGTCTTATGAAAATAATCCATTTGAATCTGAGAGGTAAGAAAGTCTTCATAACGTGCAGTCATGCTCTGTTCAATATAACAGACTCCGTTGGCATAGATATCCACAAGGACATCTTCCTGCAGAAACTTTTCCATCTCGGAGGCAGCCAGTTCGTAGGGAATATAATTAGTGTAGATGGGTTTTTCGGTGGCTGTATCTACAACAGCCGCTCCATTGGAAGTAATCGCATAGGAAACTCCTGAAATGGATAAAAATTCTTCTGGCAGACCAGAAAACTGGCGACCAGTGCTTGGGAGAACGATGATTCCCTGGGCAATTGCTGTTTGAATTACATCCTTGGTATGTTGGGTAATGCGTTTGTCGTTGGTAAATGTGGTACCATCTAGATCTAAAGCAATCATTTTAATCTTTTTTTTCATTTGAAAATCCTTTCTATTCTATAACCTTCCAGTATGCTTCGAAGAATCTGGGTGTTGTATCTTTTTTCATTATAGAAGAGTCGATAGAATCACACAACATTTTTATGGAAAATATGTTATGATAGGAAACATAGCTGGATGCTCTAGGGGAGGAGAAGATGTTGCTGTTGCAACCCGCCTCAGGCGGAGAATCTCGCAAAGCGAGATTCTTTTTCAGATAGGAGGTTTGAGTAGAATGAAATGTATAAAAAAGCATAAGTATGCCTTTCTGTCATTTTTCATACCATTGTTTGTTATGATCTTTATTATGGTGGTGACGGAATCGGCTCCTTTTGGAGAGAATAGCTTTATGATCGTCGATGCACTGCATCAGTATCTGCCCTTTTTTGCAGATTATCAGGAAAAGCTAAAGAATATGGATAGCCTGTTTTATTCCTGGAATGGGGGATTGGGATATAATTTCTTTTCCCTATGGGCCTATTATCTGTCTAGTCCCTTTAATCTGGTAATTGGATTTTTGTCCAAACAGGCATTGATTCCGGCGTTAAATTTTATCATTGCATTGAAATTTGCTTTATGTTCTCTGGCAGGATTTTCGTATTTTACCTATCGGGAAGGGAAAGAAAGTATTGGTCATGTAGCGCTTGGGATATGCTATTGCTTCAGCTCTTATATGACTGGATATTACTGGAATGTGATGTGGTTGGAGGTTATGATCCTGCTGCCGGTGATTTTGATCGGAATGGATCGGCTTATGAAGCAAAAAGGATGGAAGCTATATACGATCAGTCTTTTTGCTGCCATGTTCTGTAACTATTATATGTCCTTTATGGTATGTCTGTTCCTTGTGTTATGGTATGGTTGTTATCGGTTTGATGGGATCAAGGACTTTATCAGAAAGGGGATTCGGTTTGCAGGAGCCTCTCTGCTTGCGGCAGCTATGGCAGCAGTGGTGCTGCTGCCGGCTTATCAGGGTCTGATGGCTACTTCATCTGCTCATTTAAGCTTTCCACAGTGGGAAGCCTACGGACAGGCAGTGGAGCTTTTTTCGACCCACCTAGTAGCTATGGAGCCTTATAATATGTCCGTTGATGATGGACTGGGCAATTTATACTGTGGAATCCTGCCGCTTCTTTTGGGAGTATTATATGTGTTAGACCGTCAGTTTTCCTGGAAGGAGAAACTGAAAAAACTGCTTTTACTGGGCTTTTTGGCAGTCAGCTTTCAGATAGAGATCCTAAATTATGTATGGCATGGTTTTCATAATCAATATGGGATACCAAATCGTTTTGCATTTGTGTATATTTTCCTGATATTGATTCTGGCATGGGAACAGTGGAATCATATGGAATGGATCGAGGTGAAGCGCTGGAAGATAGTGGTATCGCTTGGAATCCTTTTGGCCTGTGTAGGCTTGCTGTATCAGTATGGAGAATTTGAAAGCCCGCTTCCGCTGGCTTTATCTGCCGGAATCCTTCTGGTTTATGGAGTGCTGCTTATGATGCGGAAGCGTCAGATGAAGATGATTTTGTCGATTCTTGTGATAGCAGAGGTGTGTGCCAATGGAATTTATGGATTTTATTGCAGTGGGCAGATGGATACGGCGTATTATTTTGCAGAGACCGAAGAAGTACAAAAGCTGAAGGAACAGGTGAATCCATCGGTGGAACAGCGGATGGAATTATTAAGTAGTAAAATGTTAGATGAAAGTATCTGGCATACCCTTCCTAATGCGACCATGTTTGGGTCTACGGCATTGGGGGACACCGTAGATGCTATGGATCAGCTGGGATTTTATACAGGGGTGAATGAATATTTGTATGAAGGAGGAACTCCGGTAACGGATCTTCTATTGGGAATAAAGAGCATTTTGGTGCGCAATGGGGATCGCATGTATCGAACCGGTTATGAGTATTTGTATTCAATCGAGAATGTCAGTCTTTACCAGAATTCACTGCCGACGGCCATTGGATATTGGATGGATGAGAAGGTTCGAAGATGGAATTATGATGATGAAGATCCATTTCAAGTGCAAAATGATCTGATGGCTCTGGCCTACGATTGTCCGAAATTATATGAAGAAGTGGAAGTGGAAGACCCGGTTGGAAATGACTGTGAGATTACTAGTCACCATGATGGAAGCTATTTTGTAAAGGCCCAAAAGCAGCATTCGGATAATGTGACGTTTGTCTTTAATATAGAAGAAGCGGAGGACCTGTATCTGCATTTTGATTGTGGTAATGTGGATCATACCACCATATATGTTAATGGAAGAGAACAGCAAAGCGGTCGACTGAATTCACAGGTAGTTTCCATTGGTAATGTGGAAGAAGGAGATACTGTCTCCGTACAGCTTCGGCTAAAGGATGGAGAGGAAAGCACTGGAACGATTACCATGCGGGCAGCTAGCTTGAATAAGGAAGCACTTCGCTTTCTGAAAAAGAGTATGAGAAGCAACCAGTTTGAGATGCTTTCACAGACCAGTAGACAGATTAAGGGAATTATCAATGTCAAGGAAGATGGCAGAGTCTTCTTTTCGATTCCATATGATGAAGGCTGGAAAGTCACTATGGATGGAAAAGAAATCAGAAAGGTGCGGATGGCAGATGGTTTTCTGGCTGTGGATGTGGAGAAAGGGGAATATGCCCTTACGCTTACTTATACTCCTCCGGGATTTTCTCTGGGGTGGAAGCTGTCGGCCCTGGGGTGGTTGATTTTTGCAGGATTGTTATTTAGTAAGAAAAGATTCAGAAAAAGTTCATATTTAACAAAAGAGAATGTGGTATAGTGAGAGCATCATAGGGATGAGGAGGAACGAAGGATGAAGAAAAGAATCTGGAAAATAGTATCTGCCGCTTTATGCATGATCATGGTCATGAGTCAGACTGTTTTTGCAGACAGTATCATGGGCGGAGAAAAAGAATATGTATCTCTTGGAGCAGATTTATCACAAAAAGAAAAGGAAACCGTTTTAAAGCTTTTAGACATCGATAATCTTGAGGATTATGATGTGGAATACATTACCAATAAGCAGGAGCATGAGTATCTGGATGAATATCTGTCGAAATCTGTAATCGGTTCCCGTGCATTGTCTTCTGTTCGGGTGAAAGAAGGCGGAGATGGCATTGAAGTAAAGACTTATAATATCTCTTTTTGTACGGAAGGGATGTACCGCAATGCATTGGCAACTGCAGGTATGGAAAATGCACAGGTCACAGTAGCTGGACCATTTAATATCTCTGGTACAGCAGCTCTCGTAGGAGCTATGAAGGCTTATGAATCCATGACTGGGGAAAAGGTGTCTGAGGAGAATCTGGATGCAGCCAATCAGGAACTGGTCGTAACTGGACAGGTGGCAGAGAGCATCGGTGAAGAGGAAGCAGAACAGCTGATGGCCTTGGTAAAAGAAAAGGTTGTTTCTCGGGGTGCAGAATCGGTAGAAGATATTGAGACGATCATTGATGAATCTGCCAATGAACTGAATATTAAATTATCCGATGAAGACCGTGCCAAGATTGAAGAGCTGATGCAGAAGATCAGTGATCTGGATCTGGATATCGATCAGCTGAAGGAACAGGCTAAGGATATTTATAATAAGTTAGAAAGTATGGGAATAGAATTTAATGAAGGATTTTTTACCAAACTGAAAAACTGGTTTTTATCCTTATTTGATTTCTTAAGATAATATCACATGAACCCTCTTTTTTGAGCATAAGCTTGAAAAAGGGGGTTTTCTTATGTCACAAAATGAAATGATTCTGCTTGTTGCAGGGGTACCTGCAGTCATTTGCCTGTTGTGGGGATTCTTAAAAAAACCGGGACATAGCTTGATGGTTATTGCAAGAGGGATGTTTAGTATTCTGCTTTTATATGGTATTCAGCTTACCTGTATTCATTTTGGCTGGGGACAGGGGGTGAGAGTGAATGCAATGACAACTGCAGTCAGTGGAGTTCTTGGCATACCCGGAATTGTACTGCTCTATCTGGTGCGTCTGCTCTGAGGAAACGGAATGAGTGGTATTGATTTTCCCAGAAATTGAGTATATAATCCATAAAAGTACAATTGAGAGAGTATACGAAAGGAAGAGAACAATGATAGAATTCTTAGTAAAGAAATTTGTTCCTGATAAGGATAATATTCATGATCCACAGGTTCGTCAGCGATATGGAACTCTGGGCAGTTCTGTGGGGATTTTATGTAATGTGGTTTTATTTGCTGTAAAATTCATATCCGGATTGATGACAGGTGCCATATCCATTATGGCAGATGCCATGAATAACCTATCCGATGCAGGTTCATCTGTCGTAACGTTGATTGGATTTTATATGGCAGGAAAGCCGGCAGACTTAGATCACCCATTTGGACATGGAAGAATCGAATATCTGTCAGGACTATTTGTGGCGGTGGCAATTTTGTTCATGGGCGTGGAGCTGTTTAAGACATCAGTGGATAAGATTTTCCATCCAGAGGATGTGCAAGTGACCCTTTTTTCTGTTGCTATTTTAGTTCTGGCTATCTTATTAAAGTTCTGGATGGCGCATTTTAATCGGGTACTGGGAGAGAGGATTTCTTCAGAAGCCATGAAGGCAACTGCAGCAGACAGCTTAAGTGATTGTGTGGCAACCGCAGCAGTTCTGGGCGGTATGCTAGTTACTTATTTTACAGGGAAAAATATTGATGGGTTTGTAGGAATCCTGGTAGCGTTATTCGTTCTAAATGCAGGCTATGGGGCAGCAAAAGATACGATTCAGCCACTTTTGGGGGCAGCACCAGAGCCGGATCTGATTGATGGGATCCAGAAATGTGTCATGTCCTACGATAAAGTTCTGGGGATCCATGACCTGATCGTTCATGATTATGGTCCGGGAAGAAGAATGATTTCTCTTCATGCAGAGGTATCCCATAGAGAAGATATCCTAGAGCTTCATGAGGAAATCGATGTCATCGAGAGGAATCTTATGGATCGCTTCCAGTGCATGGCGACCATTCATATGGATCCGATTGTTACCGATGATGTGGATGTAATCCAGGCTAAGGATGATGTAAAGGCCATTTTAAAATCCATGGATGATAGATGGAAATTCCATGATTTCCGTATGGTAAAGGGCAAGAAAAGCTCCAATGTTATTTTCGATGTTGTGATTCCGATGGAACAGATGAAGGAAAAGGATGAGATCGAAGAGCAGATCAGAAAAAATATTCATGAAAAACATCCAAAATACAATGCGGTCGTAACCGTAGAACAAAGCTATGTATAAAGTAAGAGCTGAGAAATAAAAAATCTGAAAATTTGTAAAAATAAATGAAAAAATATAAAAAATTAAACGAAAAATTGGATATATTGTTGAAAATTGTGGGTAAAAATGTTAAAATGTTCATATAAATATACAAGGGATATGTTTGTATTTGTTGTTTGGAGGGAAATAAATAATTAATTTAATATAATCGCAATCTGCGAATATAAAGATGCCGGAGGCTGCTTCAGGAAGATTCCTGGAGTTGTCCTCCGGTTTTTCGTTGCATCATTTTTTCATACAATAGTATTTGGAAAATTTAGGAAAATATAATTGACAGATTCTTCCAAATATAGTATAGTTACATCACAGCAAAAAGGAAATAATTGGAAAGAGAGGCAGCGATGGTAGTAAATTTATATGTGATGCTCGGAGCTATTTGCGATTGGAGATTTTACCGGATTCCCAATGTACTTTGTCTTTGTATGGCCATAACAGGATTCTTTTTTTCTTATCTGGAATTAGGGGTGGGTGGAATCTGGAGTGCGGTGATCGGAATGGCAGAGCCGATAGTGATTCTGTATGTGTTGTTCTATTGTAAAGTGCTGGGAGCCGGAGATATTAAGCTTCTATCAGCCATTGGGACTTTTCTGGGAGGACAGATCTGGAGAGTGATGATACTGAGCTTTTTGTTTAATGGAATTGGTGCGTTGATCAAGATGTATAAGAGTGAGAGCCTACTGACGAGATATTGCTATCTGAGGGGATATCTAAGAGACTGTCAGATGGCAGGAAAGCTGTTGCGGGATTATGAAGGAAGCAAGGAGAATCAGATTCATTTTTCCATTGGGATCTTCTGCGCTTCGCTGTCAGTATTCCTATCAGCATATGCTACCGGAAAGGTGTCATTTCTGACAGGAATTCTTTCGTAGGGAAAGGAGGATGCGAATGGAGAAATTAAGAATAGCAATTTATGACCGGGATGTAGAGTATAGTAGAAGACTTATGAACTATCTCAATGACCGATATGGAAAGCATATGGATGTAGCTGTATTTACAAAGAAAGACTCTCTGCTGGAGGAAAGCAGGGAGCATGGATTTGAGTGTATAGTGACGGATGATGCCTCATATATGGAAGATACAGATGTGATCAGAATCTGCGAGGAAGAGACAGAGGATGGATTTTATCGCTATAGTTCTGCAAGGCTATTGGCAGAGAGGATTTTAGAACGACAGAAACCGGATCTTTCGTATGGAACAGGAGAAGGAAAGATGATTGCCGTGTATTCACCAGCAGGAGGAATTGGTAAGACTGCTTATGCGCTTAAGAAGGCAGAGGAATTGGATGGCATATATTTTGGAATGGAGGATTTCTGCAGCCTTGAGACGAAGGATTATTGGATGGAACAGCTGTTATTTCTTGTCAGAGAGAGAGAAGAGAATATCTGTGAACAGATGCAGCAGCATTTACAATGGTCGGATGGGGTGCGGGTGCTTCCATCGGCCCGATGCTTTTTGGATTATCGGTATATGAAAAAAGCAGACTATGAATGGCTGTTTGAGAAGTTAAGAGAAGAAAGAAAGCAGAGCGTTATATTTGATATCGGAGTGGGAAGTCTGACGGATTTTCAGATTTTAGACCTGTTTGATCAGGTTTTACTGTTAACATCGGAGGAGGGGCGGAGATGGCAGAAGATGCAGGTATTTTTACAATTGATACACCAGATGAGTCCAGGAATACGCAGCAAGATTACCTTCATACCGGAAGGGAATCTGGGATGAAGGAGACGATCATACAGCACGTAATGGGGCAGATCGATCTTAATGAAGAGATTTCGGATGAGGAGATTCGAAATCAGATTCGACAGGCAGTCTTTTCTGAGACACAGGATTATTATCTTCCATTGGATAAGAAGGCACAGATTTGCAATGAGATTTTTCATTCTTTGCGACAGTTGGATATCCTCCAGGATATGTTGGAGGATGATTCGATTACGGAAATCATGATCAATGGCTATGACAAGGTGTTTATTGAAAAGAATGGAAGATTATTTCGGACAGAGGAACGATTTTCTTCAAAAGAGAAACTGGAACAGGTCATTCAGCAGATCGTATCCAGAACCAATCGGATTGTCAATGAATCCTCGCCTATTGTAGATGCCAGGCTGGAAGATGGTTCCAGAGTCCATGTATTGCTGGAACCTGTCTCACTGGATGGCTCCACAGTGACGATTCGAAAGTTTACGAAAGATATTACTAATATGGAACAATTATTAAAGTTTGGTTCATTAAATGAAGAATTGATGGAATTTCTCTCTTTGATGGTGAGAGGGTGTATGAATATCTTTATATCAGGAGGGACGGGAGCAGGTAAGACCACCATGTTGAATGCACTTTCCAATTGCATTCCAAAAGATGAAAGGATCATTACCATAGAAGATTCTGCTGAATTGAAGTTATACGGTATTGATAATCTGGTGCGGCTCGAGGCGAGAAATGCCAATCTGGAAGGGGAGAACCGGATTACGATTAAGGATCTGATCAGAGCCAGCTTGAGGATGCGGCCGACCAGAGTCATCGTAGGAGAGGTACGGGGCGAAGAATGCATTGATATGCTACAGGCATTTAATACAGGACACGACGGATCGGTTTCCACTGGTCACGGAAACAGCACAAGGGATATGCTGCTTCGATTGGAAACCATGGTATTAATGGGAATGGATCTTCCCATTAGTGCCATTCGGGGACAGATTGCATCGGCTTTGGATCTGATGATCCACATATCCAGGCTCCGCGATAAATCCAGAAGGATTGTGGAGATTTCGGAAGTCATAGGGATGAAGGATGGGGAAATCCTTCTCAGAACCCTGTATCGTTTTCAGGAAACCGGAGAGGAAAACGGAAGAATACAAGGGCAGTTTATAAGGAAGCAGGCATTGCTGTTTACACAGAAGCTAAAAGAAAGGGGATTGCTCCATGAATATGAAAAGCTATTGGAAAGATATCCGTCATCTGAAGAAGGGGAAGATGAGATTTCCAGATAAAGACACTATGGTGATCATGGGATCTGGCAGTATCCTTCTATTGGTGATTGCTATGGTATTCTATGATCATCCGGCAGCCTGGCTGGTGCTTTCGCCATATTTATATGTATGGAACCAGAAGCAGAGAAAACGTAGGGAAGAAGAGAAGAAAGTTCGTTTACGGCAGGAGAGTAAAGAATTCCTGCAATCGTTGATGAACTGTCTGTCAGCAGGTTATTCCATAGAACGAAGCATCCCGGTCATTCAAAAGGAAATGATGTTAATGTATCCGAATGGAAAGAGCATCATTCTTCCGGAATTGATCATAATGGAACGAAAGCTTCGAATGAATCAGAGTATGGAGGAGATATTTGAAGAATTTGCGCAAAAGTATGAGAATGAAGATTTGATACAATTTGCATTTATTTTAAAAACCGCTAAGAAAAAAGGTGGAAATCTCATACAGGTATTGGAAAAGACGGTGGATACGATTGCAAGGAAGAATCAGGTGGAAGAAGAGATTCGTACCATTTTATCGGGACGTATATTGGAAAAGAATATCATGAAGGCAGTACCATTTTTGCTGATCTGTTATCTTCGCATCTTTAATCCAGCTTATCTGGAGATTATGTATGAAACCATGGCAGGACGAATCTGTATGACGATCAGTCTGATCACAATGGCAGCTGCAGGGAGACTGGCAGATCGTATTGTAGAAATAGGGGTGTAGATATGAATTGGGCAGAGAGGATTTATGAAAGTCTGCCGGAGCGTTTCCGGCAAAAGAGGGAGGGACGAATCCGAAGATATGCAATCGGCACAGAGGTGGAGATGAAGCAGGAGATTCGGGAACAGGTTGTCGGTGAAGTGAGAATGGTAGTAGTGCTGCTGCTTTTGCTGCTCTTTTGTGTGATTGGAGCAATCTGGTATTCAGGTATGCAAAGGAAAACGATTGAAATTGAAAGGAATGCTGCTGGAGATGGAGAAACGACAGAGAGGGTAGAGATACAGGTGGAAGGAGAAACCTATACCTATGAGTTGCCGGTATCCGAGGAAATCTATACGAAGGAAGAAGAGAAGCAGGCATTTAAGGATGCATTTTCTTATCTGGAGAAGGGGATGCTGGGAGAAAACGTTTCTTTGAATCAGGTGCGAAGTGATCTTACGTTCTTATGGGAGATTCCAGATAGCCCTATGGAGGTGCGATGGGAATTTGAGGATGAGAATATGGTAGATATGGAAGGAAAGGTCTATAACGAAAACCTGGAGAAGAATAACATAATTACCCATGTAAAAGCAATTCTTACTTATCAGGGAAGTGTGGAGGAGAAAGTGTATACAATTATCATCTGTCCAAAAAAGCGGACAAAGAATGAACAGAAAGCATGGGGCATCTGGGAAAGGATCCAGAACATCGAAAAGAATAGTCGAACCAGCCATTTCTTTCAGCTTCCTTCTGCATTGTCCAAAGTGAAAGTCCAAATAGAAGGAAGAAGGAATCCATGGATGCTGCTCCTGATCTTTCTTATACTGTTGATTCCCCTGTTGGTGGCTAGACAGTGGGAATATGAGAAAAAGCAGATGGAGGAGATGAGACATGCATCAGAATTGGAATATTCCAACATCTTATGGCAGTTTATTTTACTGTTGGAAGCTGGATTTACTATTCGTTCTGCATGGAAGAAGATCGTACAAGATTATGAAAAGCAGAAAGCGGATATGCAAAAGTCAAGAAGATATGTTTATGAACAAATGGCATATGCTTATCATCGGATGGAGTTGGGTGAGCCTCAGGAAAAGGTATTTGATATCTTTAGCCGGAAGATGGCTATGAAATCCTATTCCAAATTAATGACATTATTTCTGCAGAATCTGACAAAGGGCTCAAAAAATATGCTGGATATATTAAAGACAGAGGAACAGATTGCTTTTGCCAATCGATGCGAGCAGGCAAAACGCATGGGAGAAGAGGCAGATACAAAGTTGCTTCTGCCCATGGGAGTAATGCTTTTAAATATATTGCTGCTGTTAATGGTACCTGCATTTATGCAGTTTTAAAGGGAGGTGAAAAGGATGAGACGATTTCTTGAAGATGAATCCGGTATGGGAGTGGTAGAAGTTATTTTGATCATTGTCGTTTTGATTGGTCTGGTCATTATTTTCCAGACACAGATTCAGAAGATTGTAAATAACATTTTCAAAACGATTACTTCAAAAGCAGGGAGTGTGAAATGAAAAACGAAGAATGTGGACAGGTAACTATTTTTTTAAGTCTGTTGTTGATAAGTTTTCTGCTAATCCTGAGTGTGTGTCTGGAAGGAATCTATCTTCATATACAGAAGGGGAGGATAGCACAGCAACAAGCAGCTGCTGGAGAATATGCGCAGGCTAATTATCATAAGGAGCTGCTGGAACAGTACCATATCTTTGCCATTGATGGCAGATATGGGGCGAAAATGGAGGCATCATTAAAAAGGAACTGGACCTATCATACTGGAAATGCTCCCAGTGTACTTCACATATCAAACGCGGTGGCTGTCACGGGAAGCGATGGACAGGTATTAAGGCATCAGATTCGTGAGTATATGAAATATGCAGAAAGTGCAAAGCTGTTAGATCAGATTAAAGACAGCTTATCGGGTGTGAAAGAAGAGGCGGAGACAGACAGTATAAAGAATCAGGTTGAGCACATAAAAGAGGAAGATAGTGACCAGGAGGTACAGGTAGAGGAGCAGCCCGTGCAGGATCCGAGAAAAGGATTGAAAAAGCTGCTTTCTGAAGGGTTGCTGCCATTGGTGATGCCAGAGGGAAAGAATATTTCTGAGCAGGCGGTAAACATTGTGTATGGAAAAAAGGATGGAACCAAAGAGAAGAAGATTGATTTTTTCCAAAAAGATTCAGTTGCAGAGTATCTGTCCACAAACGGGAAAAAAACAGCAGGAAAGAATCTTGCTACAGAGGGATTAGCAGCAGCTTATGCAGCTGAGGTATTCCAGGATGCAGTAGGACAGCGTTACAAGGATGGTGTCCAATATGAGATGGAGTATCTGATTGCCGGGAAAGCAACGGATACGGAGAATCTAAAATCTGTCGTACATCGATTAATGGCGATACGATTTGGTTTAAATTATGCCTATTTGCTCTCCGATGGTGGAAAGCAGGCTCAGGCATATGCGTTGGCGGTTCAGATTGGAACCATTGCATCAGCGGTTCCCGCTGTTGTGGAAGGAATCAAGATGCTGATTATGGCCGCCTGGGCCTATGGAGAAGCAGTCATTGATTTGCGAGGTCTGTTAAAGGGAAATAAGATTCCATTGATCAAAAAGGAAGATAACTGGCAGCTTTCCCTGCATAACCTGGCAAAGCTATCCGCAGAAACAAAATCAGATCAATCCGGTATTTCTTATCAGGATTATTTAAAAATCTTATTGTTGCTCCAATCTGATCAAAAAGAAAAATATATGCGTATGATGGACCTGATGGAACAGAGGATTCAGATAAAACAGCCAGACTTTGTGCTTCAGGAATGTTATTTTTCTTATCAGATGACAGTAGAATCTAAGATTCGTTCGCTCTTTTTCAAGCACACTTATACAGTAAAAGATACAAGAAATTATGTTTATTAGGAGGTGAAACAGCATGCCCTCAATCTCTTTTGTACTAAAAAATAAAAAAACTTCTCTCCAAGGCGAATGCACCTGCACTAATGTTAAAAGTATTAACTCGTGTGAACAAAAGAAAAAAGGAAATTACCAAAGAGTAATGATACGGAGGGCATGCTGCTTCCCCTCTTTGCGAGGCTCGATGACATTAGAAGCCAGTTTGGTACTTCCGCTTTTCCTATTTGCCATGACGGCGAGCATGTTATTCGGGGAAATGATCATGATACAGGGAAGGATGTATCATGGTCTGGTGGAAGCAGTCAGAGAAATGGCAGTGGAGGAATATTATTATAATCATAAGAATCGACATGGAACTGTTTGGATGGCAAGGACGTTACAAAAAAAATATGGAGGAGAAGGTTCCCAGTCAGGAGCTGTTAAAATTGGAAATGTTTCTTTTGTAGGAAGTCAGATTCCAAATGGTCAGGATGAGATAGAGCTTCACATGTCCTATCAGATTTCTTTGAATTATCCATTTATAGGAACGAAGAAAATTAGAATCAAAGAAAAGGTAGCGCAAAAGGCATTTACAGGGTATCAGCCTACTGCATTTGAAGCAGGAAAGGGATATGCATATGTAACGGAATATGGAACAGTGTATCATACTTCCATGCAATGCAGTCATATTATGTTAAAGATTTCAGATGGAGGAGAAGTGGAAAAGTATTTAAATGGGGAGACAAAATATGAACCATGTGCCAAATGCATCAAGGATACCGCACAGGAGGTACATCAGTTATTTGTTGCAAAGGAAGGAGACTGTTATCATTCCTCTTTAAGTTGCAGCGGATTAACCAGATTGATACGGAAGGTGACGATATGGGAAGTGGAAGGAATGGAACTATGCAGCAGATGCGGGAAATAGAAAAAGGAATGATTACAGTTGAGGCATCCATGATTCTGCCCATTGTTTTATTTACCACCGTGCTGATTTTATTTTTCTTTTTTTATGAATTTGAGTCAGGAGTGGCAGCAGGAATTTTATGCCAGGAAGTGGAGAAGGCAGGAGAAGTGGTAAAGACAGATGGAGATTTGGAGACAGGCGAATATCATCTGGATTATTTGAATCAAAGAAAATTGAGTTATTTATTGAATTACGATACCGGACGAATCGAATCTAAGTTGCGCACATCCATCAAGGAAAAGCTGGAAAGAAGCTCTGTCTTTGGAAAGCAGGCAAAGGTATGGGTAGAAATCAAACATGGAGTGATAGAGGGAAAAGTGACCTCACAGATTCCAATCCCTGTGATCGGAGCAATAGAAATAGGGGGATTCTCTCTATTTAGAATAGAGGAAAAAGTATTGGCGAAGGTACGGATGCCGGCAGAACAGATTCGGAGGTGGCAGCAAATTGAATGATTATTTTTTACGAGAAGGCTTTCAATCGTACTATGTGGTAAAAAGGGAAAAAGAATTTTCATATGAGGAGCGGATGCTCAAAGAGCAGGCATGTTATGCCATATTGCCCTTTGTGATCCGGAGGGTAGATGATGAAAGCTACTATTATTATCAGACATCTGGACATCTGTCTTTGGAGCAGAAGTTAAAAAATACAAAGGCATCTACATCGGATTACAGGCTGATTTATGAAAAAATATTGGAAGCGGTGGGAGAGCTTGAAGAATATCTGTTGCCGGCAGAAGGAATTCTTTTGGAAGGAGCTGTGGTTTTTTATGATGAGAAAAAAGAGCAGATTCGTTTTTGCTATTCTCCCGGGAGAAAGAAGGATTTGATGCAGCAGATGCAGCATCTAACAGAAGAATTTTTAGAATGGATCAATTATGAGGATAGAGAGTTGGTAGAATTCTTATATGGCATTCAGGGGGAATTTGCCAGAGGAATATTGCCGGAACAACTTTATAAAATAACGAAAAATGCAGAGCAGGAAGAAACAGAAGAAAAATGGCAGGAGGAAGAAGAAGGAATTTTTGAGATAGAGAAGAATGCAGAAATCATGAAAGGAAGCTATGAGGGAAAGCAGTCCAGACAGTGGTATGGGGAAATCGCAGCTTCTATTGGAATCAGTGGAATGTTGATGTTTTTTCTTGGATATCAGTTTGTGGAAATTTTTCAATATGGATGGATGTGGCAGAAGCTAAAGATTTTTCTTCTTGTAGTACCTGCTTTGGCAGCCAATTTTCTGTATCTGATCAAAAAAATACGTCAAAAATCAACAATCGAAGAAATCACTACCATATTGACGGATGAGGATTCCATTGATAAGATATCCTAAGGCATTTATGAATGACCCCAAATTATAGGAGAAATTGGAATGTATCAAAGTTTTATTCAGCTGCTTGAGGAAGCAGGGTATAAGAAATATATGAGTAAGATGGGGCCTGTCTATCTGCTGGAACGAGGGAATGACAGGCAGATGGTATTTTTGACTTATCATAAAGATCAGAAAAAAGAGCCTATTCATTTAAAGGAATATGACCAGAAGATGCTAGAAGCCAGAGATACCATATTTCCCGAAGCACCAGTGAAGATGCTGTGCATTTTGATCGTAGATGATGGAAAGCTGATGGAGGAACAGTTTGCAGGAGAGTACAGCTTTACCGTATGGATACAGGATGAGATATCTGGAAAGCTGTATATGAATGAAGATGCGAAACAGGATTTTTCATATCTGTATGATTTCCTGGTGCAAAAGGGAGAAGAAGCTAGAAGAATGATAGAAGAACGAAAATCCCAGGAGGAAGAGAAGAAGGTGGATTGGAGAACTTATGTGACTCCGGTCAATGTAGGACTGATTCTTATTAACAGCATTTGTTTTGGCTTATATATGTTTTTGGGGGAAGGGGTTCTTCAAAAGGGTGTTTCCATATGGACAGATATTCTATTGAATCATGAGTATTATCGTCTGATAACCAGCATGTTTCTTCATTTTGATCTGGAGCATCTGGTCAGTAATATGCTGGTACTATTCTTAGTGGGAAGCTTTGTAGAACAGTATATGGGTTCCTTTCGATACCTGGTGGCTTATCTGACTACAGGACTGGTAGGAAATATGGTTTCCTTTTATATGGATATTGGCACATCGGATCTTACCTGGGCAGCGGGAGCTTCTGGAGCAATCTACGGAGTACTGGGCATGCTGGCAGTTATCTTAATTAAGACCAGGGGACGGATGACAGGAATACAGGGGCCAGGCATCTTTCTCTTTGTTCTGGGTTCCATCTTTCACAGCTATCAGACAGCAGGAATTGATCATTGGGCTCATATAGGAGGACTGGTTGCTGGAATTATTGTAGGAATTTGTTATCGAAGAAAGCTGAATGATCAAATCAAAAAGAAAGAGGCTGACGGGAAATAGACAGCCATAATTGGGGCAGGGCATGGCTCATATGAGCTATGCCCCGCCCTTATATTTTATAAAAGGATCAAATTTCATATTAACCGATAATGGTTGTTTTTTTATAGCATAAGTAATTCATAGCACATATAATGTTGCATAAAAAATATAATATAAAACGTTGCTTAATATTGGCTTATATGCAACGATATGATAAAATAAAATCATGAAAGGAAGGTGTAACAAAGATGGCGAGGAGGAAATCAACGAATCCTTTTCCTAATTATGTACGGGTTAGGGAACCAGATAAAAATATGTTGTCTGAATTGATCATAAAAGCGAAAGGAGATCGTTCTTTAAGTGCTTTTGCCAGAGAATGCGGAGTTAGTCCATCAACACTTTCACGATTGGTGAATAAAAAAAATAATCAGCCATGCTCAGATGATTTGATAGATGCAATTGCAAAAAATGTTGCTCCTGGTAGTGGAGTGACATTAGAAGAACTATTAGAAGCGTATGGATTGGCAATGGTTACATTTTTTGGAGCTGCGGAAGAAGCAGCAAGAGGTATATATCTGGATTCATCTGTGCCTTCATTTGAACAGGAATGGGCAGAAAATATGTCAGAATTGGAAAAGACGGCACGCCAGATCATTCAAAATGAACTTTTGATTCGTGGATATACGATTGCCATTTCAGAAGAAAGAGATGTGATTAAAATTCCAGAGCTGCCATATAAAGCCGATTTTGTTCTTCAGACCAATGCGGTGAAACGAGAAGGATTGAGCTTATGGGCATTCGATATACATTCGGGAAAACATCGACCGATTTTGCACAAGTTATCCCGTATGTTTGGAGCAGCTTATCTGGATAGTCCAGCTGAACACGGAATAAAATTCTCATTAATTACCGATCAAGCAGGAGAGTTTGAAGAGGTGATAAAAAGATTTCAGAATGTAGCTGTGAAAGATGCTTTCTCAATAATATTGGTTAATACCTTTGAGAAATATGTAATTTCTGAATATGAGATTCCGAGAATCAACAAAGATGTGACGGAATCTATATTTTCTAAAAAGGGCATTATTGAAAGGGGAATTATTACATAGGAGGGATGGTATGACGATAGAAGATAAAAAAATTTTAGAATTGATACGAGGGATACTGAATAAAGGCAATGATGTCGAGATAAGAAAGAATCGAGATGGGTCTTTAAAGGTATTTGAATTAAAACGACATATTTGCCGCTAAATAAAAGGGTTTAGCGAAGGACGAATGGGAGTCAGGAAAAAGATATTTTCCTGGCTCCTTTTCTGTTCTGAAAACAATATTCATGAAAATAAAGGAAGACGTTCCTTGATCATAGATAAAGCAAATGAGACATCATTTGTGTATATACGTCCGGACGTAAGTAAGAACAAAACACTGTTGATGAGCAGTCATATGCATCGCAAAGAGTTTGTGATAACAGGAGGGCTTATTTATGTCTAAAAAGAGTTATTATGTGGTTTTATTATATGTATTATTGGTCATGAGTGTTTCCTATCAGACAGAAGCAGCTACAGTACTAATCAAGCAATCGCTTACAATGAGTAGTAGCAAAAAAGGGCAGGTGTCATTAGTCTGGAAGAAAGATAGCCATTGCTCTGGATACCAGGTAGTCATGAGTACGGATAAGAGCTTTGCTAAGAATACGCGCAGTAGAACATATGGAAAAATTAATAAGGTCACGGTGACTGATTTGCAAAGTCAAAAGACCTATTATGCAAAGGTCCGAGGCATTAAAAAATCCTCAAATGGAAAGAAAATATATGGAAAATATTCTAATGTGAAAAAATGTAAAATTAAGTAAACGTAGGAGCGTTGCAAAATAGATTGATTGTCTATGGAGCAGCGCTCCATTTTTCCATAAAATTAATGATCTAGAGGAAAGTTCAGAATGACAATGGTTCCGCGTCCAGGTGATGATAGTATCTTTAACTGACCACCGATAGAATCCATGATTTCCAGAACGAAGGGAAGACCAATTCCATGACCATTTTTTTTATAAGTAACGCCAGGATTTAACACTTTGGCAAGCTGGGATTGGTTCATGCCGCATCCAGAATCACGAATTTGTATCTGGAGACTCTTGGAATGAAGCTCTGTTTCGATGGAAATAAAATCCGTATAAGTTCCAGAAGACTCTTTTTGACAGATGGCATCATAACTGTTATTTAAAATGTTGTGAAAAATATGTTCCAGTTGATATTCGCTGACAGGAAGGCTGACCTGTTCAATTTCGGATGGTATGGAGAAACGTATTTGCCGTTCGGATAAGCGAGGAAGCCAGGAATGGTAAAGACGTAAAAGAAAATCAGATAAAAGGGTAGATTCTGCGGTAGTACAGGCCAGACTCTCTTCCTCCAATGCCTGATCCAGCAGATGAAAGATAGAAGAAAAGTCTTCCTTCATCTGTAGCCAATGTTCATCTTTGGAAAGATACTTATATAAATGTTCGATGTGTTGCAGCTGACTATAGATAATGGTAAGATAGTTATTGATTTCATGGGACAGGGTTGGAAGTGACTGGGATGTATGTTTCATATGTAATGACTCCTTTATTGTTGATAGATTTAGTTTATCAGAGAAAAAATTCCCATTCAACGAATATCATGGACAAAAGTTCGATGATTTTTTTCCTTTTCCAATCCATACACTTATGGTAAAATACCTATGGTAAAGGAGGAAAAAAGGATGTCTTACATGGCTCTTTATCGAAAATTCAGACCTGATCAATTTGAAGATGTCAAAGGACAGGAACACATTGTGACAACCTTGAAAAATCAGCTGATAGCAGATCGGATTGGTCATGCATATCTATTTTGTGGAACCCGTGGAACTGGAAAAACAACAGTGGCAAAGCTTTTTGCAAAGGCAGTAAACTGTGAGCATCCAGTGGATGGAAGTCCATGTGGGATGTGCAAAAGCTGTCAGGCGATTGCAGAAGGAAGTTCCATGAATGTCATTGAAATCGATGCCGCTTCCAACAATGGAGTGGATAATATCCGGGATATTAAGGAGCAGGTGCGTTATTCTCCAACGGAAGGAAAGTATAAAGTCTATATCATTGACGAGGTTCATATGCTTTCTATTGGGGCCTTTAATGCATTATTAAAGACACTGGAAGAGCCTCCTTCTTATGTAATTTTTATTTTGGCAACGACGGAAGCCCATAAGATACCGATTACGATCTTATCCAGATGTCAGAGATATGATTTTCGCAGGATTTCCATTGATACCATATCAGCCAGACTGATGGATCTGATGGAAAAGGAACAGGTAAAGGTAGAAGAAAAGGCCATTCGCTATATTGCAAAGGCAGCAGATGGTTCTATGCGAGATGCACTGAGCCTTTTAGACCAATGCATTGCATTTTACCTGGGACAGGAGCTTACTTATGATAAAGTGCTGGATGTACTCGGGGCAGTAGATATTGAAATCTATCAAAGACTTTTACAGTGCATTTTGGCACAGGATGCAGCAGGCGTCATGAATTTTATAGAAGAGATTATCTGGCAGGGAAAGGATCTGGCCCAGTTTGTTACTGACTTTATGTGGTATTTGAGAAACCTGCTGCTGATGAAAAGCGGAGAAGTGAAGGAGGATACACTGGATATCTCCAGCGATCATCTGCTGTTCATGAAGCAGGAAGCAGATCAGGTAGATGATCAGCTTCTTATGAGATACATTCGTGTTCTATCAGAGCTTTTAAATCAGATCCGATATTCCACGTCCAAAAGGGTTTTGACCGAGGTTGCTTTTATCAAGCTTTGCAGACCTCAGATGGAACAAAACTATGATAGCATTCTGGATCGTATCCGTCAGATGGAAAAAAAGATTCAGGAATTGGAAGAGCGACCAGTTGCGGTAGTGGAAAAGGAAGTAAGCAAAGCACCGGTCATTGAATTGGAAGAGGAAATGATACAGGTGGATGTGGCCAAAGAATTAGATAAGCGTTTTTCGCTAGCAACGGTGAAGGAATTGCAGCAAATTGCAGCCGGATGGGATAAGATTAAAAGGAAGTTACCACCAAGAATGAAGTATCTGGTGAATTTCGCCAAGATGGTGGTAAAAGAAGAGACCGGACAGCTCTGTCTCTTATTTCCAAACAACCCAGATGGAGAAGATGGAAAGGCGACATTTCAACGGGCAGAACGCTTACAGCAATTAGAAGAAGAAATTAGTAATCTGGTTCATAGAGAAGTAAAGATAGATTGTCAGCTGATGGCGAAGACACAGGTAGAGAACCGGGATTATTTTGATTTAAGTAAAATTAATATGTCAATTGAATTTCAAGACGATTAAGGAGGAAGGAACATGGCAAAAAGAGGTGGATTCCCAGGTGGAATGAACATGGGAAATATGAATCAGTTAATGAAACAGGCACAGAAGATGCAGAAACAGATGGAACAGACACAGAAAGAGCTGGAGGAATCTGTATATGAAGCAACAGCTGGAGGCGGAGTTGTAAAAGTAGAGATGTCAGGAAAGAAAGAATTATTATCTATTTCTCTTGCGGAAGAGGTTGTGGATCCGGATGATGTGGAAATGTTAGAGGATTTGATCATTGTTGCGGTTAATGATGCATTAAAGAAAATGGAAGAAGACAGCAATGCTAAGATGGGTCGTTTCACAGCTGGTATGGGCGGAGGCTTTCCGTTCTAATGGATTATTATAGTGAGGCAATTACCAATCTGATAGAGGAGTTTAGCAGGCTTCCCGGAATTGGAGCAAAATCAGCCCAGAGGCTGGCATTTCATATTGTGAATATGCCAGAAGAACAGGTGACCCGATTAGCTCAGACGATCGTATCTGCGAAGAAGAACATTCGTTATTGTAAAGAATGTTGTACGCTGACAGACCAGGAAATCTGTCCGATCTGTTCCAGCAAGAAGCGGGATCACAGTACGATCATGGTAGTGGAGAATACGAGAGATCTGGCTGCTTATGAAAAAACAGGAAAGTACAATGGGGTGTATCATGTGCTGCATGGAGCGATTTCTCCTATGCTGGGGATTGGACCAAATGATATCCGATTGAAGGAATTGATGGCTCGTCTTCAGGGAGACGTAAAGGAACTGATTCTTGCGACTAATTCCAGCTTAGAGGGTGAGACAACTGCGATGTACATCAGCAAGCTTGTAAAGCCTACTGGAATCAAGATTAGCAAGATAGCCAGTGGAGTACCTGTAGGAGGCGATCTTGAATATATTGATGAGGTGACTCTTTTAAGAGCATTGGAAGGAAGAGTAGAAATATAAAAAGCTGACTGCAATCGTGCGGTCAGCTTTTTACTTTTTAGATTGTGTAATTTTTTTTTGGATTGTGTAAAAGGAAGGCAGCCCTTCTGAGCTGCCTATTGAGGGGGGAGAGGATTCATATAACCTTAATGAAAAATGATTAAAAAGTTATTATATGAAAAGCTCTAACAAGTATTATTATAAGTAGGAAATGTGACGAAAGTGTGTAGGATTTATAAAATCCTTGAAAACAGATTCCTCCATATTCTTTACAATAAGATTGCTGAATATTCAGAAAATTATAAAAAATAAGAAAAAAAGAAAAAATAAATGGCGTGAATATAAAAATATACTTGACAATTTGGGAAGATTTTGCTATGATTTATACATAAAAGAAGAAAAGAACCAGAAGAAAGGAAAGGAGGAGATACCGGTGGGAACAGTCGAATCACAGTTTAAATTTAATATGAATCAGAATTGTATATTCCATACGGTACACCTTTAAGATATAGAATCGTCCAGTATTCATTAATACAGATCGAAGTGCATAGGGCAAGGTAAATAATTAAAATTCATTCATATTAAAATATGAAAAGTTTAGAGTAATACGTAGTATTTTATTTAAACATTAAGCAAAAACAGGTTGTATGGAAAAGATTATTGAAAGAAAAGCCTTCGAGAATAGATATTTACGAAAGGAAAAAAGAATTGAATAAAGAAGAATAAGAGCCACCCTTTTGAACGAATCCATATATTTCAAAGGGTGGCTTTTTATGTGTAAAAAGTGGCTTTTTTCATAGATCATGACAAAGGGATATTTTAATTTACACATTCATAGTTTGCACCATGATTTATAAGGTGGTAGAATGAGTAATAAGGTGGTGGTATTATGAGACCAGAAGTTGGTAAAGTATTGACAAGAGATCAGGTGAATTATCTACGCTTTGGAGATAGTGATCACCCACAGGAAATCTTAGGGAGACATTTTATTGAAGGCGGTCAGGTAATTAGTTTTTATCATCCATATGGGAAGCAGGCAGAGCTTGAATTCATGGATGAGGTATACTCTATGGAAAATGTAGAAAAGACCAATATATTTTCTGCATTTGTACCACATCAAAAAGATAAGCCATATAATATACGCATACTTTTAGAGGATGACCGTACAGTAAAGCAAAAGGATCCATATACCTTTCAGCTTCAGCTGAAGGAGGAACAGTTGGAACTTTGGGAAGCTGGAGAATGGATGGATGTTTATCGTTATTTAGGAGCCCATCCAATGGTACTCAACGGAATTTCCGGTGTCCATTTTGCAGTATGGGCACCGAATGCTAAGAGAGTCAGTGTGGTTGGAGATTTTAATCACTGGGATGGACGAATGAATCCCATGATCCGAAGGGACAAAGGAGGGATATTCGAATTATTTCTCCCAGACGTGCAGGAAGGAATGCTTTACAAATATGAGATTAAGACGCCTCATGGAGAGGTATTCTTAAAATCAGATCCATTTGCCAATGCATTCGAGGTTGCACCAAAGAATGCTTCGGTTATTACGGAGTTGAGCGGCTTTCAGTGGAGTGATAAGCCGTGGATGGAGGAACGAAAGGAAAAAGATATTCAGCAAAGTCCGGTAGCTATTTATGAAGTACATTTGGGTTCCTGGAGAAGAAAGGGAAGCCACGGAGAAGAATATTTATCTTACAAAGAATTGGCATATCAGCTGACGGATTATGTACTACGCATGGGATATACCCATGTAGAACTGCTCGGAATCATAGAGCATCTGAAGGAAGAAAGCATGGGACATGAGATCTTTGGCTTTTATGCACCGACCTCACGATTCGGAACGGCCAATAGTCTGAAGTTTCTGATCAATTATCTTCATCAGAATGGCATTGGAGTAATTTTGGACTGGACGCCAGTTGCTATGACAAAGGATGGAGCAGGAATTAGTGAATTTGATGGAACAGCCCTGTTCGAGACAACAGATCAGAAGAAGACGTCGTTGCTTAAATGGGATACAGTTCCATTTGATTATTCCAAAAATCAGGTGAAAAATTATATGTTCGCCAATGCCAGGTTCTGGATGGATGAATTCCATATAGATGGTTTTCGCATTGCAGCTTTGGATAGCCTGTTATATGAGGATGCTTACCAGGAAAATGAGATAGGAAGAGCCTTCTTAAGAGAAATTACGGAGATGATCGAGGGAGAGGAAAGCGGATGTATCGTAATCACAGAAAAGCTCCCAAAATCAATTAAGTCTACATTTCAATGGGCAGGAGATCATATTGATCCATTGATTCATCACGTACAGAAAAAAGAATATGCACAGCGGGAGCTGGAGAATCAGCTGGTCAATCGTTTTGAGAAGCTTAACAGTACCGGACAGCAGATCATCAAAATCTCTCATCGATTTAACGAAAGAATTGGATCCATGATTTCACAAATGCCGGGAGATTATTTTGCCAAATTTGCCAATCTGCGTGTCTTTTATGCTTTTATTATCGGAATGCAGGGGAAAAAGCATTTTTTTATGGGACAGGATTTTGCACAGTGGAATAACTGGGATATCCATAAGAGCTTAGACTGGCATCTTTTGGGAGAAGCTTCCAATGAAAAGATTCAGAATTATATCAGAGACCTGATGTATTTTTATCGGGGACATAAAGTGTTATATGAGACAGATTATGATGCAGATTCTATGGAATGGTTGACACAGGTAGGAGAAAGTGAGATTGTATCCTTCCTTAGAAGAAAGACGGAGACAGGAGAAGAATTGATCTTTATCTGCAATTTTACACCGATGGATTATCAGTCATTTAAGCTGGGAATTCCAAAGAAGGCAGAATATCAACAGGTATTTTCTAGTGATGAACAGGAATATGGTGGATTAGGTTCTTATGAGAATCGACAGATTCTCACTGGTGAAGAAGGGTGGAATGGATTTCCATATTCTTTGACCTTGCAGATTCCGAAACAATCTGTCATAGTATTAGAAAAGAAAGGAACAGAACAATGAAAAAAGAAGATTGTATTTTTTGTAAAATTGCAAATGGAGAAATTCCATCTGCAACTATATTTGAAGACAGAGATTTTAGGGTCATGTTAGACATTGGACCTGCAACGAGAGGTCATGTATTGATTCTGACAAAGGAGCATTATGATAATATTTATGAAATTGATGCAGAAACAGCAGGAAAGCTATTCTCTCTTGCATCTGTGATTGCAAGAGCTATGAAGAAGGTGTTAAACTGTGACGGCATGAACATTCTTCAGAATAATGGAACTGTGGCAGGGCAGACCGTATTTCATTTTCATCTCCATTTGATTCCACGTTATGAGGGAGATCAGGTGCAGGTAACATGGCCACAGGGAAGTATTACAGAAGAAGAAAAAGAAGAATTAGTAAAGAGCATGAAAAAGGAAATTTAATATGGCGAAGGTTTCTTGGAAACCGGGTAATATGATCTATCCGCTGCCGGCAGTGATGGTAAGCTGCCGTGGCGGAGATGGTGAAGACAATATTATAACCATTGCATGGACGGGAACGATCTATACCAATCCTCCGATGACGTACATTTCAGTACGACCAGAGCGACATTCTTATCAGATAATCAAGGAGACGGGTGAGTTTGTGATCAATCTGACCACAAAGAATCTTGTGAAGGCTGTGGATTTTTGTGGAGTACGTTCGGGACGGGATCTGGATAAATTCCAGCAGATGAACCTGACGAAAGAAGAGGCGAAAGTTGTTAATGCACCGATGATCGCAGAAAGTCCGGTAAATATTGAGTGTAAAGTAACAGAAGTAAAAGAGCTTGGCTCCCATCATATGTTTCTGGCAGAGGTTGTCAATGTGAATGTGGAGGATGGGCTGATGGATGAAAATGGAAAGTTTCATTTGTCAAAATCCAATCCGCTGGTATATTCTCATGGTGGATATTATGAAACAGGTAAGGAAATCGGAAGTTTCGGATATTCTGTTCGAAAAAAGAAGCGAAAAAAGAAAAAGCGAAAGGGAACATCATAATGAATAACGTTACATTATTAGGAATGCCTGGAGCAGGTAAGAGTACCATTGGTGTGCTTTTGGCAAAAGCACTTGGCTATGATTTTCTGGATACGGATCTTTTGATCCAGAATGAAGAAGGGATGCTCCTTCGTGAGATTATTGCCAAAAAAGGATTAGATCAGTTTAAAAAAATTGAGGAAAGAGTCAATGCATCCGTTCAGGTGGATAAGACGGTAATTGCGCCTGGGGGAAGCGTCATATATGGAGCAAAGGCAATGGAGCATTTAGCTTCCATCAGTAAAGTTGTTTATCTGAAATTATCTTACCAGGAGTTGGAGAAGCGTCTGGGAGATCTAACAAAGAGAGGAGTCGTATTTGAGAAAGGACAAACATTGAGAGATCTGTATCATGAGCGGACTCCGCTTTATGAAAAGTATGCCCATGTGTCTATAAATGTAGATGGGCTTGGGATTGGAGAAGTATTAGAGGAAGTATTACAGAATCTTTAAGTTTAAAAGTTAAAGTAAATTAAAGTTTACAAAAAAAAATTGTATGCTATAATATAAATGTTTTAGTATGTAAATTTTTATATGAAATTAAGCGAGTAGAATCGATTATTGATAGATAGATAAGTATATATTGAGGTGTAAAATGGAACAAAAATACGTAATTAAGGGTGGTAATCCATTGGTCGGAGAAGTAGTCATTGGCGGAGCTAAGAATGCAGCACTTCCAGTTTTAGCAGCGGCAATTATGACAGATGGATGTTGCCACATTGATAATATGCCAAATGTGAGAGACATTAATGTATTATTACAGGCCATGGAAGGAATTGGCGCAGGCATTAATAGAGTAAATGAGAATGAAGTTGTGATTACAGGCAAAGGAATGGAAGCGGATGGTATCGTTGATAATGAATACATCCGTAAGATTCGTGCGTCCTATTATTTGATCGGCGCGTTATTGGGAAAATTTAGAAAAGCACAGGTTGTTCTGCCAGGAGGCTGTGCCATCGGAGCGAGACCGATTGACCAGCATATTAAAGGATTTGAAGCTCTTGGAGCAAATGTTGTTATTGAAAATGGTATGATCAAGGCAGAAGCAGAGCGTCTGATCGGGACACACATCTATATGGATGTGGTATCTGTTGGTGCTACGATCAATATTATGATGGCTGCATCCCGTGCAGAAGGAAATACGGTAATCGAGAATGCAGCAAAGGAACCACATGTGGTAGATGTTGCCAATTTTTTAAACTGTATGGGTGCAGATATTCGTGGAGCAGGAACCGATGTGATTCGTATCAATGGAAAAGAATCCTTTGGAAACTGTGAATATTCCATCATTCCAGATCAGATTGAAGCAGGAACCTTTATGACAGCTGCGGCTGTTACCAAAGGCGACATTACGGTGAAGAATGTAATTCCGAAGCATTTAGAGGCAATTACTGCTAAATTAGTGGAAATTGGTGCGGAAGTACAGGAATTTGATGATGCAGTGCGTGTGGTAGCAACCAAGCGCCTGAAACCAACGCAGATCAAGACCCTGCCATATCCAGGATTTCCAACGGATATGCAGCCACAGATGGCGATCACATTGGCATTATCAGAAGGAATCAGTGTGATTACCGAAAGTATTTTTGAGAATCGTTTTCGTTATGTGGATGAGCTTACCCGTATGGGAGCTAAGATACAGGTAGAGGGGAATACTGCCCTGATCACAGGTGTAGAGAAGTATACAGGAGCAGAAGTAAGTGCACCTGATCTTCGTGCAGGAGCGGCATTGGTCATTGCAGGACTGGCTGCAGAAGGCATTACGCAGGTGGACAGTATTGGATACATTCATCGAGGTTATGAGAAGTTCAGCGAGAAGCTGCGCGAATTGGGCGGACAGATTCAGCTGGTTGAGACAGAGAAAGAATTACAGAAGTTTATTCTTCAGGTAGGATAAGAGAGAGTATATATGGGGAGAAGAAGATATTTAAAGGATAAAGTATATCAGTTCAGTCAATGGCTGGAGCTGATGATTTCCATTATTATCATTGTCGCTATATTGTTTTATACGGCGGTGTTGGTATTTGAATTGAAGGAGTTGCTTGTAGGAAGTCCAGTGGATATTGAGGATTTAACTGGATTCATCAACATGGGATTTGGTCTGGTCATCGGAATTGAGTTTATTAAGATGCTTTGTAAGCATTCACCAGCGATCATTGTAGAGGTACTGATCTTTGCAGTAGCCAGACAGATGATCGTAGAGCATACAACTCCGGTGCAGAATATGGTTTCCATTGGATGTATTGCGATTTTATTTGCAATACGAAGATTTTTATTCTTCCCGTATGATGATGTAGAACATATGACATTTTCACCGAAAGAACCGGTTCGAAAGGTCAATGAGCTTATGAATGTTAATCTTCCGTTTGACAATAAGGATGATACGTTGTATGATGTGTTCTGTAAGTATTCTACATCCGAACAAATTCGTAAAGGAGTTTGTGTGTATTTTGATGGATGTGCACTTCGTGTGGCGAAGGTGGTCAAAGACATCATTGTGGAGATTGAGGTTGTACGAAGTCAGAAGACAGGAATTATGCCAGAAAAGTAAATAGATAGTTTCTTATTAAGAGCGACGGAGGTTCAAGGGCCTGTGAAGTCGCGGCAACCCCAGAGATGGAAGGTGCCGGCCGGAGCCGCAAAAAAGCGGAGCAATAAGAACTTGTAGATGCAAGTAGGAGTCCGGTAATCATACCGGACTTTTTGTTACATAAGAAATTCATCGAATTACTTATAGAGCAAAAGATTAGTTTGAGAAAGGAAATGATACGTATGGAAAAATTATTATTTACGTCAGAATCTGTTACGGAAGGACATCCGGATAAGATGTGTGATCAGATTTCTGATGCCATTTTGGATGCGCTTTTAGAAAAAGATCCAATGAGTCGTGTTGCATGTGAGACATGTACAACTACAGGGCTTGTGATGATCATGGGAGAGATTACAACCAATGCTTATGTGGATATTCAGAAAATCGTACGCGATACAGTAAGAGAGATTGGATATACAAGAGGAAAATTTGGCTTTGATGCAGATACATGTGGAGTTATGACGGCCATTGATGAACAGTCTAGCGACATCGCTATGGGTGTTGACAAGGCATTAGAAGCAAAGGAACATAAGATGTCCGACGAAGAGATTGAAGCCATTGGTGCTGGAGATCAGGGCATGATGTTTGGATTTGCAACAAATGAAACAGAAGAGTATATGCCATATCCAATTTCACTTGCTCATAAACTGGCAAGAAAACTGACAGAAGTACGTAAGGATGGAACACTTCCTTATCTTCGTCCGGATGGGAAAACACAGGTAACCGTAGAATACGATGAAGAAGGAAAACCATCCAGATTAGATGCAGTGGTATTATCTACACAGCACGATCCGGATATTACACAGGAACAGATTCATGAAGACATTAAAAAGTATGTATTTGGTCCAGTTCTTCCAGCAGATATGGTAGATGAGAATACAAAGATGTTCATTAACCCGACAGGAAGATTTGTCATCGGTGGACCACATGGAGATGCAGGTCTTACCGGACGTAAGATCATTGTAGATACTTATGGTGGATATGCCCGTCACGGCGGTGGAGCTTTCTCTGGAAAGGACTGTACAAAGGTTGACCGTTCTGCAGCTTATGCAGCACGTTATGTTGCAAAGAACATTGTAGCAGCAGGATTAGCAGATAAGTGTGAGATCCAGTTATCTTATGCCATCGGTGTTGCTCAGCCAACCTCCATCATGGTAGATACCTTTGGAACCGGAAAAATATCCGAAGAAACATTAGTAGAAGTGGTAAGAGAGAACTTCGATCTGCGCCCAGCAGGAATCATTAAGATGTTAGATCTTAGAAGACCGATCTATAAGCAGACAGCAGCTTATGGACACTTTGGAAGAAATGATTTAGATCTTCCATGGGAGAAGCTGGATAAAGTAGAAGATTTGAAAAAATATTTATAGACAGCAAAGAGGATGTTGTAATTTAGCAACATCCTTTTCCTATTCCATAAAAACACTCCGTGGGGATCGCACTGCGGCGGATAGAAAATGGAATTTTATGTATAAAAAAATAAACATAGTTTTCAATTAAAATTTGTTTACATTTTCACAATGATTTGATATATTTACATTTGGATGGTATTCTGAAAAGAAACTGTACCAGTGATCATAATTTATTTTCAAAGTATGAAGCTTATATCCAATAGGAATAAGACTTAGAGTATCGCCTGAAAGAAGGTGATAGAATGAGGATTGGATTTATCGGAGCAGGGAATGTTGGATGTTCTCTGGGTAGATATTTCATTCACAACAATATAGAAGTTGCCGGGTATTACAGCAGAACAAAGGAATCTGCGGTTGAGGCAGCAAAGCTAACAGAAACAGCACAGTTTGACACAATAGAAGCAATTGTTAGAATGTGTGATACTCTATTTCTTACGGTTCCAGACGGACAGATTGAGGGAGTTTGGAATCAGGTAAAAAGTTTTTCAATTGAAGGCAAATTGATTTGTCATTGCAGTGGTGCAATGTCCGCTGAGGTCTTTTCAGGAATCCATGAGAAAGGTGCTTATGGGTATTCCATTCATCCAATGTTTCCATTTAACAGTAAGACAATTCCATATGAAATGATGCAGACCGCTTTTTTTACTGTGGAAGGCAGTCCGGAGAAAAGGGCGGAGCTGGTTTCCTTATTTGAAGGGTTTGGAAATCCAGTAAAGGCCTTAGATGGAGAAAATAAGACCAAGTATCATGCGGCGGCAGTAATGGCATCCAATCAGGTAGTTGCTTTGATGGAGATCGCAGTAAGGCTGTTAAAAAAATGTCAATTTCAAGAGGAAGAAGCTTTACAGGCATTAAAGCCATTGGCGCTTAGCAATATGGAAAATATACTGTCAGTTGGAACGACAAAGGCATTAACAGGGCCGGTAGAACGCAATGATGTGACGACCGTGAAGAAGCATTTGGCAGAGCTGGAGGAAGACCAGAAAAGGGTGTATCAGGAGTGCTCGAAGATGCTTTTACAGGTTGCTGGAAGAAAATATCCAGACAGAGATGAATGTGAATTGAAAAAATTATTGGAGGAAGAGTAAAATGAAAAATACAGTATCAACATTTCAGAAGATGAAAGACGAAGGCAAAAAGATTTCCATGTTAACTGCATATGATTATTCTACTGCAAAGCTGGAGGATGAAGCAGGAATTCACGGAATTTTAGTAGGAGACTCTCTTGGTAACGTAATGCTTGGTTATGAAGATACCATTTCTGTAACAATGGAAGATATGATCCGTTATGGTTCTTCTGTAGCAAGAGGAGCAAAAAATGCATTGGTCGTTATCGATATGCCATTTATGTCATATCAGACTTCTGTGTATGATGCAGTTGTCAATGCAGGTCGTCTGATGAAGGAAGGACGTGCTGGTGCAGTAAAATTAGAAGGTGGTGTGAAAGTAGCACCTCATATCAAAGCAATCGTAGATGCTTCTATTCCAGTTATGGCTCATATCGGATTGACCCCTCAGTCCATCAATGCCTTTGGTGGATTTAAAGTACAGGGTAAGACCGAAGCTGCAGCAAAGCAGTTACTGGAAGACGCAAAAGCAGTGGAAGAGGCTGGGGCATTTGCTGTTGTTCTGGAAGGAATTCCAGCAAAGCTTGCTAAGATGGTAACAGAAGCACTTCACATTCCAACTATCGGAATTGGAGCAGGCGTGGATTGTGATGGACAGATTTTAGTATATCAGGATATGCTTGGAATGTTCAGTGATTTTACACCGAAATTTGTTAAGAAATATGCAGATTTGGGAAGCATTATGAAAGAAGCATTTACTTCTTATATCGAAGAGGTTGGCGAACAGAAATTCCCAGAGGACAAACACTGCTACACAATTAAGGAAGAAGTCATTGAAAAATTGTATTAAGATACTGTGACAGATAGATTTAGGAGATTAAGAAAATGAAAATTGTTTCTACAATCAAGGAAGTAAGAGAACAGGTAAAGGCATGGAAGAAAGAAGGACTGACCGTAGGTCTGGTTCCTACTATGGGATATCTTCATGAAGGACATGCAAGCCTGATGAAAAAAGGAAAAGAAGAATGCGATAAGGTGGTTGCAAGTATTTTTGTAAATCCAATGCAGTTTGGACCAAATGAAGATCTGGCATCTTATCCAAGAGATCTGGATAAGGATGCAACATTATGCGAAAGCATTGGTGTAGATATGATCTTCCATCCAGAACCAGAGGAAATGTATTCACCACATTTCTGTTCTTATGTGGATATGAATGTCCTGACCGAAGACTTATGTGGAAAAACACGACCAGTACACTTTAGAGGCGTATGTACAGTATGTTCTAAATTATTTAACATTGTACAGCCAGATAAAGCATTTTTTGGACAGAAGGATGCTCAGCAGCTTGCTATTATCAAGCGTATGGTGGAAGACCTGAACATCGATGTAGAGATCATCGGATGCCCAATCGTGAGAGAAGCAGATGGACTTGCAAAAAGCTCCAGAAATACTTACTTGAATGAAGAAGAAAGAAAAGCAGCTTTAGTATTGAGCCAGAGCATTTTCCTTGGACAGAAGATGGTAGAAGATGGTGAGACAGATGCTAAGAAGGTTGTGGCAGCCATGACGGAAAAGATTCAGTCTGAGCCTATGGCACGTATCGATTACGTGAAAGTGGTAGATGCCATGACTATGCAGCCGATCGATGTGATTGATAGACCAATTGTAACAGCCATTGCAGTTTATATTAATGAAAAAGCAAGATTAATCGATAACTTTTCGTTCGATAAATAGGAGATTAAGATCATGAAGATTAATATGTTAAAAGCAAAAATTCATCGTGCGACCGTAAAACAGGCAGAGCTTGATTATGTAGGAAGCATTACTGTAGATGAAGATCTGTTAGATGAAGCAGGAATTTTAGAATATGAAAAAGTTCATATCGTAGACGTAAATAACGGAAGCAGATTCGAGACTTATACGATTGCAGGAGAAAGAGGAAGCGGAATGATCTGCTTAAATGGTGCTGCTGCAAGATGTGTCTCTACAGGAGACAAGATTATCATCATGTGCTATGCGGATATGACAGTAGAAGAAGCAAAGGCTCATAAACCAAAAGTCTTATTTGTAGATGATGAAAACCATATTTCACGTATCACAAACTATGAAAAACATGGTAGACTAGAGGATATGTAGGAAACTCACCAAGTACGTCTTGACGGACTTGAATGAACATTGTTTAAGAAGTAAAGCGGCGCCTGCATAAAGCGCCGCTTTTTGGGAGATTATCATGTTAAAAGGAAAGACAGTAGTATTAGGTGTAACTGGAAGTATCGCAGCATATAAGATGGCAAATGTGGCCAGTATGTTAATTAAGAAGCATTGTGATGTGCATGTGATCATGACACAGAATGCGACCAATTTTATTACACCGGTAACATTTGAAACATTGACCAATCATAAATGTCTGGTGGATACATTTGACCGTAATTTTCAATTTCATGTGGCACATGTATCTCTGGCTCAGCAGGCGGACTGTATGCTGATCGCACCGGCATCTGCCAATGTAATTGGAAAGATCGCCAATGGAATTGCAGATGATATGCTGACTACGACCATTATGGCATGTGATGCACCAAAGATCATCGCACCGGCCATGAATACCCATATGTTCCAAAATCAGATTGTACAGGATAATTTAAAGAAATTAGAGCATTACGGTTATGAGATCATTGCACCGGCAGCAGGCCGTCTGGCGTGTGGAGATGTGGGAGCAGGTAAGCTTCCGAGTGAAGAGGTGTTAGTAGAGTATATCGAAAAGGCAATTGCCAAACCAAAGGATCTGGCTGGAAAGAAAATATTAGTAACAGCTGGTCCAACCAGGGAATCCATTGATCCAGTGCGTTTTATTACCAATCATTCTACCGGAAAGATGGGGTATGCCATTGCCAGAGCAGCAATGCTTCGAGGTGCAGAGGTTACTCTGGTGAGTGGACAGACGAATCTTACGCCACCTCCATTTGTAAACGTAGTTTCTGTTGTCAGTGCACAGGATATGTTTGAAGCAGTGAGAGATCATTTTGAAGAACAGGATGTGATCATCAAATCAGCTGCAGTTGCAGACTACCGTCCAGCCAAGGTAAGTGATGAGAAGATTAAGAAAAAAGATGGAGATATGTCCATTGAAATGGAGCGCACAACAGATATTTTACAGTATTTGGCAGGGCATCGAAGAGAGGACCAGTTTATCTGTGGATTTTCTATGGAAACACAGAATATGCTGGAAAATTCCAGAAGAAAGCTTGCGAAAAAGAAGCTGGATATGATCGTTGCCAACAATCTGAAGGTAGAAGGAGCTGGATTTGGAACGGATACCAATGTGGTGACCTTTATTACCAAGGATCAGGAAAAGACATTGGAACGGATGTCAAAGCAGGAGGTTGCCGATCAGCTTCTGGACTTTATTCTCCAAGAACAGGCCTAAGCGGACAGGAAAAGATAAATTTTTACAAATCCTTATGGCTACTTTATAGAAAATTTATGAAATGCACTCTTCTCCTATGGTATAATATGAGAAAGAGCAGATACGAAAAAATAGAAACTGCTGTCTGCGGGATGCGGAGAGCAGTTTGTTTTATCATATAGGACCTTCAGGAGGAAAAGCGGTATGAAAGTAGTGCATAAAATACGAATTATATTTTTACCGGCGATTGTATTACCATTGACCCTGATTGTAATATCAATCGCCATTCTTAGTTTCTCATATACCAAATCTATTTATAGTACTGGCAGTCAGAGTGGCACGATCGACAGTTTCGTGAATACGACCCAGACGATGAATGCTCTGACCAGTGATACTTTTGAAGAGATTAAGAGAATTGCACGGGAGGCACCGGAGACTTTTGAGAATCCGGATTATATTGAAAAAGTGAATCAGGCTTTACAAAAAAAGGATTCTTATCTGATCATTCGAAAAAACAATGAGATCATCTATCGGGGGACGAAAGAAAAGCATACAGAGGTGGAAAGTATGCTGCCACAATATGGGTCCACGATCAGTTCGGAAGACAGTGGAATTTTAATTGGGGAACCGGAGAATTTTCTGATCAAGCAACAGGATTTTGTATTTAGTGATTCGGAACCGGGAACAATCTTTATATTGACCAATCTGGATAATATTACTCCTCATTTCCGCAAGATTATACTTCAGCTCATTTTATCTGTTGTGCTGATCTTATTTATGACAAGTTCCCTTCTTACATGGTATATGTATTATGAATTTGTACGTCCGATCAATCTGCTTAAGGATGGAACGGATCGTATTCGGGAAGGTGATCTGGATACAGATGTGGAAATACTGAATAAAGATGAGATAGGTGATCTTTGTGTGTCTTTTAATGAGATGAGAGCAGAGCTTAAGAAATCCATCAATGACCGACTGCGATATGAGGAGGAGACACGAGAGCTGATCAGCAATATTTCTCATGATCTGAAGACTCCGCTTACGGCAATCAAAGGATATTCGGAAGCGATCATGGATGGTGTTGCGGATACACCAGAGAAGATGGAACGTTATATTCGCACAATTTATAATAAGGCCAATGATATGGATGGGCTGTTGAATGAATTATCCATTGCTTCCAAGATTGACTGTAATACAATTCCATATAATTTTACAAAGATTGATATCGAAAGTTATTTTAATGATTGTATGGATGAGATCGGTTCTGATCTGGAACAGAAAAATATGGACTTTGCATTTTTTAATTACTGTGAAAAGCATTGTTTCGTTATGGCGGATCCAGAACAGCTTAAGAGGGTCATCATGAATATTATCAGTAATGCCTGCAAATATAGTGGGGCAAAGAACAAAGGCCATGTGAATATCCGTTTAAAGGAGATGGAGACTTATGTGCAGGTAGAGATTGAAGATGATGGAATTGGAATCAGCGCCAAGGATTTGCCGAACATCTTTAACCGTTTGTATCGGGCCGATGCGTCCAGAAGCAGTTCTGGTGGAAGTGGATTGGGACTATCGATTTCCAAGAAGATCATTGAGGATCACGGCGGACATATATGGGCCAGCAGCAAATTGCATACCGGAACTACGATTTATTTCACATTAAATAAAGTGACTGAGGAGGATGAAGAATATGAGTAAAATACTGATTGTTGAGGATGAGCTGAGCATTGCCGAACTAGAAAAGGATTATTTAGAATTGAGCTCCTTTGAAGTAGACATTGAGACCGATGGTAAGAGTGGACTGGAAAGAGCCTTGGCTGAAGATTACGATATGATCATTTTGGATTTGATGCTTCCAGAGATGGATGGATTTGAAATCTGTAAGAAGATTCGTGCCCAGAAGGATATCCCGATTCTTATGGTATCTGCCAAAAAGGATGATATTGATAAGATTCATGGATTTGGCCTGGGGGCAGACGATTACATTACCAAGCCATTTAGCCCAAGCGAGCTGGTAGCAAGAGTAAAGGCACATCTGGCACGTTATGAACGGTTGGTCGGAACCAATGCAAAGGAAAACGATATTATCGAGATCCGTGGGATCAAGATTGATAAGACGGCACGTCGGGTATATGTAAATGGAGAAGAAAAAGCCTTTACTACAAAGGAATTTGATCTGCTTACTTTCCTGGCTAGTAATCCAAACCGGGTATTTAAAAAAGAAGAGTTATTTAATAAAATCTGGGATATGGAATCCATTGGAGATATTGCAACGGTAACCGTACACATTAAAAAGATTCGTGAGAAGATTGAATTTGATACATCCAAACCTCAGTATATTGAAACCATCTGGGGTGTTGGATATCGATTTAAAATTTAAGAAGAAACATTTCAAAATAAAAAAGAGCGGATATCGCTCTTTTTTATTACATAAATTCGGTTATACAGTTGTTTTCCAAAGTCCATGAAGATTGCAGTAAGCATAAGCAGCAATAACTTCATCTCCATCGCTGAGCATAAATGTTGTCTCAGGTGCATCACCTGGCTGTAAAGTCTTTCTCTGATTGCCTTGTTTTGTTTCGATAGAAATCCATTCAATATAGTGAACGTCTGCCATAGGATGTTCTACAGAACTTACGGTAACAGTTACTTTGTTACTATCAACAGCGATGACCGGAAGATGTTTTTCAACAGCGGCATCTACGGAACCAGGAACTAACTCTGTCATCTTCTGCCCACAGCACATAACAGGTACGCCTTTATCCTTTACCATAGCAATCATGTTACCACAATGTTCACACACAAAAAATCTCTGTCCCATAACCGTCTCCTCCTGTTCTTCATAAAATATATTTTCATTCTATATCATTTTGTTATCCTTAGTATACTATAAAAAAATGGAGAAATCTGTAACAAATGTTACACGATAGTGTTTTTTATAAAAGGGTAAATGCAAAGATGTTTGGGTGAACGTTTTATTTAAGGAGCAAGGTCTTTATAAATGTTACATAAATAGTATAAATATTACAAAAATATTACAAAAATATTGACAAATTTAAAATATAGACATATAATAAAGAGGTAATAAAGAGAAAGGAGGGCCTATGAGAAAGAAATTTTTTTGTATGATTTTTGTCTATATGTTAAGTATATGTTCTGCATTTAGTTTACCTATGATTACACAGATGGAAACCGTATACGCAACATATAGCAGATATGTAACAGCAAGCTCATTATGCATAAGAAAGAGTACATCCACATCGTCAGCAGTAGTGGGACATTATACAAAAGGAGCAAAGATTACTTGTTATGGAACCAGCGGGAATTGGACGAAGGTAAAATATAATGGTTATTATCGATATGTATATACCAGTTATTTGTCCAGCAGTAAGCCATCATCCAGCAGTAGTTCCTCTTCCACAACGGGAACAAAGGTTGCCAATTATGCGGTACAATTTGTGGGTAATCCGTATAAATGGGGAGGAGAGAGCCTGACCAATGGGGCAGATTGTTCCGGATTTACCAAAGCAGTCTATGCACATTTTGGGTATTCCCTGCCACATAGTTCGATCAGTCAGCGTTCCTGTGGAACAGCAGTCAGCTGGAGCAACAAAAAGGTAGGAGATTTAATCTGTTATAATCAGATTGATGGAGTTGGGCATGTAGGAATCTATATTGGAAATAATCAAGTGGTTCATGCTGGAAGCAGCAGCACAGGAATACATATTTCTGCCGCAAATTATCGTAGTGTGTGGGGTGTAAGAAGAATCGTAAAATAAATGAAAAAGAGGCTTATTCAGATGTTAGGTGAGGACATTTGAATAAGCTTTTTTTTCATTATAGAACAAGTTTTTGTTGTTGCACATTTGTGGTATTCAAGTTATAATTCTTATGTTTTGTCAAAGAAATCGTATTTGATGAGGCATTTGGGAAGGAAAGAAATTGTTATGTTTCGAAAATGAATGATAGAAAAGGAAGAGAGTATGAGAAAAAATTGTAAAAAACCAGAGATTTTATACATAGATCAGGAAATTATCGTATGCATCAAGCCGCAGGGAATGCCAGTACAGAATGATAAGTCCAGAGATTTGAGCGTATTAAATTACCTGAAGAATGAAATTGTAAGAAGAGAAAAATTAAAAACAGAGCCACAGGTATTCGTAGTCCATCGTTTAGACCGCCCGGTAGGAGGGGTTATGGTATTTGCCAGAACGAAGACGGCAGCAGCAGCCTTAAGTGGACAGATGCAGGATGGAACCTTTGATAAATATTATCAGGCTGTGCTAACTGGATTTCTTCCAGCGGAGGAAGGAAGTCTTACCAATTATCTTTTAAAGGATGGAAAGACCAATTGTTCTAAGGCGGTAAAGAAGGGAACAAAGGGAGCCAAAGAAGCAGTTCTGGAATATGAGGTGCTGGATATTTTAGAAACGGATCAGGGGGATTATACGTATGCGTTGATTCATCTGTTAACTGGCAGACACCATCAGATTCGTGTGCAGTGCGCCAAGGCAGGTGCAGGTATCTGGGGAGATACCAAGTATAATCCGAAATTCCAGAAGGCAAAGAAGAAATATCATCAGATTGGTTTATATGCAACGAGGATTTCTTTTGAACATCCGACAACGGGGAAAAGGATGGTATTTAAGACAGAACCAGAAGGAGAGGCTTTCGATCTTTTGGATGCAGAGGAATTCTAAGGTGTCTGATTCGACTTTTGTTTGAAAACGGCCTCGAATGATTGGGAAAAACTGCCAAAATATTACGAAAAAATCAAAATTGTTACAAAAATATTACGATACGTAATTGCAAAATCCATGATTTATGATAAAATAAATTGGTCGGTAAAAATACGGTATGTGTTTAGGAGGAATTATGAGAAAAAGTTTATGGAAGAAGATTCTGATATATACGTTAAGTATATGCATGGTCCTGGGTATGACCATGGCAATGGGAATCCAAGATACTGCGGCATCTTATGTCCGATATGTAACAGCCAGCTCCTTAAATATCAGAAAGACAGCATCTGGAAAGGCAGCTGTTGTCGGATATTATTATAAAGGAGATAAGGTCACCTGTTATGGAGTAGTAGATGGGTGGACAAAGGTAAAATATAATGGATATTATCGATATGTATCCGGCAGTTATCTTTCCAGCAGCAAACCATCATCTGGAGGAAGTTCAACAGGAAGTACATATACCAGATATGTGACGGCAAGCACTTTAAATGTACGTAAGACAGCATCCTATAGTGGAACGGTAGTAGGCTCTTACAGCAAAGGGGCAAAGCTGACCTGCTACGGAAGAAGCGGAGACTGGACGAAGATCAAGTATAATGGTTATTATCGTTATGTAGCCACACAATATTTATCCAGCAGCAAACCATCATCTGGAGAAAGTTCAACGGGAAGTACATATACCAGATATGTGACGGCAAGTACTTTAAATGTGCGTAAGACAGCATCCTATAGTGGAACGGTAGTAGGCTCTTACAGCAAAGGGGCAAAGCTGACCTGCTATGGAAGAAGTGGAGATTGGACGAAGATTAAGTATAATGGCTATTATCGTTATGTATGTACTCAGTATTTATCATCCTCTAAACCTTCTACAGGAAGCACGGTAACGGGGAAGGATGTTGCCAATTATGCAGTACAGTTTGTGGGAAATCCCTATAAATGGGGCGGAGAAAGTCTGACCAATGGAGCCGATTGTTCTGGCTTTACCAAGGCAGTATTTGCCCATTTTGGATATTCTCTTCCACATAACTCCATAGATCAGAGAGGATATGGAACAGCTGTCAGCTGGTCTAATAAGCAGCCAGGAGACCTGATCTGTTATAATCAGATCGATGGAGTTGGACATGTAGGAATTTATATTGGAAATAATCAGGTGGTTCATGCTGGAAGCAGCAGCACTGGAATTCACATCTCCAAAGCGGATTATCGCAGTGTATGGGGTGTAAGAAGAATTGTAAGATAAAGCAAACAAAGAAACCCCGTGTCCATAAAATTTGAGGACACGGGGTTTAAAAAATCGATTTAAGCGATGTCTCTTCCTACAATCTGAGCAATGGCTCTTGCTTTTTCGATCAATGTCTGGAATTTTTTTGGTTTTAGACACTGGGCACCATCAGACCAGGCCTGATCAGGATTTTCATGAACTTCAATAATGAGTCCATCACATCCGGCAGCGACAGCGGCGAGAGAAACAGCTTCTACCAGCTTCCAATCACCTGTTGCATGGGATGGATCAATGATGATCGGTAAATGAGTCTTTTCTTTTACGATTGGAATAACGCTTAAGTCCAGCGTATTACGTGTGGCTGTTTCGTAGGTACGAATGCCTCGTTCGCAAAGGATGACGTGTGGATTACCATTTGCCATAATATATTCTGCGGACATGATCCATTCATCGATGGTATTGCAAAGACCACGTTTTAATAAAACTGGTTTGGTCGTGCGCTTTCCAACTTCTTTTAATAATTCAAAGTTCTGCATGTTTCTGGCACCAATCTGAATCAAATCCACGTTTTCTTCGAATTCTTCAATCTTATCAGCACTCATAAGCTCAGAGACGATCGGAAGGCCAGTCTGATTTCTTGCTTCCACCATTGCCATAATTCCAGCAGTACCCATTCCCTGGAATGCGTATGGACTGGTACGTGGTTTGTATGCGCCGCCACGGAGCATACAGCCACCGGCTTCTTTTACCTTTTTCGCTACGGAACAAACCATCTCTTCGCTTTCTACAGAGCAGGGACCTCCGATCATGACCAGAGGGGATTTGCCACCCACTTTGATTCCTGCCACGTCGATGACAGAATCTTCTGGATGGAAGAGACGATTGGCCAACTTGTATTGTGCTACAATACGAACGACGTCTTTGACAGCCTTGTTTGCTTTGATTGTTTTTTCATCTAATTTAGAGGTATCGCCTTCGATACCATATACTGTATATAAATCACCGATGCAGGCATGAATCCGGCATCCGGCGTCTTTGATTTCTTTGTGTAACTGATTGATATATTGCTGTTCAGCATTTTGCTTTAATGTAATTACCATTGTGAATACTCCTTTTTTCTAAATTCAAGTCGATGTTCTAAGCCATACTAAAATGGCCCCTGTTTTAATAAAGTCAAAAGCTCTGTTTGAGGAAGGTCCTTAATATAGGCTTTTCCTGGTTCATCAACCCATACGGTGGAAACGATTCCATCTGCCGCCTTTTTGTCCATGGTCGTAATCTCATATACTTTTTGAATATCGTAATCATCTGTAATCGGAAGTCCCATACGGGTACAGATCTTCTTTAGGCGTTGTTTTAATTCCTTAGAAGTAATAAAATAAAACATACCCATGGCAACACATTCTCCATGCAGATATTTTTCCAAATTGTAGTAAGCTTCAATTCCATGACCAATTGTGTGGCCAAAGTTTAATAGCTTTCGAAGATTGCTTTCTTTTTCATCCTGTTGAACAACGTCTCTCTTCATACAAAGAGACTGATAGATGATTTCCTCCAGATGATCTTCATAATCCTCTCGCTCGAAAAGCTCAAAGAGTGCAGGATTACGGATCAGACCAGCCTTGATGGCCTCTGCCAATCCATTGATCTTTTGTCTTTCTGGTAAGGTAGAAAGTGTATCAAAATCAATGAGGACCAGTTTTGGATGATAAAAGGCTCCTACAATATTTTTAACCTTTCCTAAATTGATCGCAGTCTTTCCGCCAATGCTGCTGTCAATCTGAGAAAGAGTTGTGGTAGGGATAGACATAAAATCAATTCCCCGCATATAGCTTGCTGCAACGAATCCAGCCAGGTCTCCGATCACACCTCCGCCAAGGGCGATCAACAGATCTTTTCGGCTCATATGGAATTCCAGGCAGGCTGTTAATACTTTTTCATATGTTTGCATGCTCTTGCTTTCTTCTCCACTGGCAACACGATAGACCGTGGAGTTTGGGCACTGTGCCTGAACAGTGTCTACCCATCGATCCGGGATGTTATCATCGGTTAAGATAAAGACTTTTCTATTTAAATTGATAAAAGAAGAAATCCGATTGATACAGCCACGTTCCAGAATAATGTCATATTCTGCAGAAGCAGTCTGCATGGTAAGCTTCATAAATTCATCTCCTCACTGCTAATATTTAATGTGATGAAGTGTAGCACTTCAACGCAATAAAGTGATTATAGTACGCAGGATGATAAAAGTCAACCCGATACAGAAAAACTTTTTGTCTTTTTTGAAAATGCATGGATTGGTGGAGAAGAATCGGGAATTTCAAAAGTTGACAAAAAGGAGTTCTTCTTTTAAAATAAAAGTTGACTGTGAAAAGGGATAGTACATAGGAGTATTTGTTATCAGAGAGGAAACCAGGAGGTGTGAAGTTTCCAGCAGATCCTTATGGAACCTGCCTTGGAGTCTCTGCTGGAAACGGCAGCGCAGGTCAGCGTTACGGATCAGATGAGTGAATTCATGATTTGAATTAATCAGGGTGGTACCGCCGGACGATTTCGGTCCCTATGGGGGATGGAAGTGTTCGGCGTTTTTCAATTTTTAAGATTGAAATACCCTTTGCCGTAAAAGAAAAAGATGGAGGAAAGAGATATGGCAAAAGAAAATAAAAAACTAGTAGAAGCGATTACACCAATGGATGAGGATTTTGCTCAATGGTATACAGATGTGGTAAAAAAAGCAGAATTGATGCAGTATTCCAGCGTGAAGGGATGTATGATCATCCGTCCACGTGGTTATGCCATCTGGGAAAATATTCAGAGGGAATTAGACCGTAGATTTAAGGAAACCGGAGTGGAAAATGTCGCAATGCCAATGTTCATTCCAGAAAGTTTGTTACAGAGAGAAAAGGACCATGTAGAGGGATTTGCACCAGAGGTTGCGTGGGTTACACATGGAGGAGCCAATGAATTACAGGAACGTCTGTGTGTACGTCCTACTTCTGAGACTTTATTCTGTGATTTTTATGCAGATATCATTCAGTCTTACCGTGACCTTCCTAAAGTATATAATCAGTGGTGTTCTGTAGTAAGATGGGAAAAGACAACTCGTCCATTCTTACGTTCTTCTGAATTCTTATGGCAGGAAGGACACACTGCTCATGCAACTGCAGAAGAGGCAGAGGAAAGAACCGTTCAGATGTTAAATCTGTATGCAGATTTCTGTGAAGAAGTGTTGGCAATCCCAATGGTAAAAGGTCAAAAGACAGAGAAGGAAAAATTTGCAGGGGCACATGCAACGTATACGATTGAAGCATTGATGCACGATGGAAAGGCATTACAGTCTGGAACCAGTCATAACTTCGGAGATGGATTTGCAAAGGCCTTTGGAATTCAGTATACAGATAAAAATAATAAATTACAGTATGTACATCAGACCTCATGGGGAATGTCTACACGTATCATCGGAGCAATTATTATGGTACATGGGGATGATTCTGGTTTGGTACTTCCACCAAGAATTGCACCAACACAGGTTATGATTATTCCGATCATGCAGAAAAAAGCAGGTGTATTGGAGAAGGCAGAAGAGATTCGCCAGAATCTGATAAAATCTGGATATCGTGTAAAAGTAGATGATTCTGATAAGAGTCCGGGATGGAAGTTCAGCGAACAGGAAGTTCAGGGTATTCCAGTTCGTGTAGAAATCGGACCAAAGGATATTGAAAAGAATCAGGCAGTTATTGTACGCCGTGACACAAGAGAGAAGATCTTTGTTTCTATTGATGAATTAGATACGAAGCTTCAGGAAGTGTTGGATCAGATGCATGACGATATGCTTGCAAGAGCGAAAAAACATGTGGAAGATAATACACACGTAGCAAATGACTGGGAAGAATTCTGTTCTATTATCGAAGAAAAACAGGGATTTGTAAAAGCTATGTGGTGTGGCGATAAAGAGTGTGAAGAAGCAATCAAAGATGAAACAGGAGCAACGACTCGCTGTATGCCATTTGAACAGGAACATTTAGGAGATGTCTGTGTTCATTGTGGAAAACCAGCTAAGAAAATGGTTTACTTCGGAAAAGCATACTAAAGTGAGGGATGATCAGGGGAGATAAGAATGAAGATAACAATACCGCAACATGCCAATTTCATAATTAACACCTTAATGGAACATGGATATGAAGCTTATATTGTAGGTGGATGTGTAAGAGATTCCTTGCTTTGCAAAGAACCGAAGGACTGGGATATCACCACATCGGCTTCTCCTAAGCAGGTGAAAGTACTCTTTTCTCATACCATTGATACAGGAATTGAGCATGGGACGGTAACGGTCATGATGGGAAGGGAGCCTTATGAGGTAACGACCTATCGAATCGATGGAACCTATGAGGACCATAGACGGCCGAAAGAGGTTGTCTTTACCAAATGTTTGAAAGAAGATCTTCTACGCAGGGATTTTACCATTAATGCCATGGCATATAACGAACAGGAAGGTTTGATAGACCTGTACGGAGGCAAAGAGGATCTGGAAGCTGGAGTGATTCGATGTGTTGGAGAAGCCAGACAGAGATTTGATGAAGATGCTTTACGGATACTAAGGGCATTACGGTTTGCGGCGAGGTTGGATTTTTCCATTGAAGAACAGACAAAGCAGGCCATGGTTGAAAAAAGGGAATTTCTAAAGGATATCAGTGCTGAGCGGATTCGGGAGGAATTGACGAAGATACTTGTCTCTCCTCATCCGGAATTCCTGGTTATGGCTTATGAGCTTGGTATAACAAAAATTATTTTACCGGAATGGGATCGCATGATGGAAACACCACAGAGGAATCCGCATCATAAATATTCTGTGGGAATGCATACGCTTCATAGCATTTGTGGAGTGGAACCAGATGTGGTGCTTCGTTATGCAATGCTTTTACATGATGCCGGAAAGCCGGATTGTAAAACAACCGATCAGGAAGGCATTGATCATTTTAACAGGCATCCACTGCGCAGTAAGGAGATTGCCAGACAGGTGTTACGGAGACTAAAATTTGACAATGATACCGTAAAGAAAGTCGTGACTTTAGTGGAATGGCATGACTGGAGATTTTCTTCTTCTAAACAGGTCAATAAAAAAGGCGTTCGGCGTCTGGCTAATCAGATTGGAACGCAGATGTGTTATCTTCTTTTTCAAGTACAAAGAGCCGATATAATGGCACAAAGTGACTATCAACAGGAGGAAAAGCTGGAGATATTGGAAAAGACCAGACTTCTATTGGATGAAATCGTGGCAGACAACGAATGCCTGACCTTAAAGGAACTTGCAATGGACGGAAGAGGTCTCATGGAATTGGGAATCAAGCCAGGTAAGGAGATGGGAAGGATTCTGAATCTTCTTCTGGAACGGGTGCTGGAGCAACCGGAATTAAACGAACACGAAACGTTAGTCCAGTTGGTACACAGGATATTAGAAGATCAGAATTAGTGAAATTCCGTCATGTGTTTGCGATACCATAGTGGAAGCATATTCCTCTGACAGCGAGGATTCTTTCGCTGTTCGATACCAATGCTTTTGAAAAAAACTTTCCAAAGATCAACAAATGGGTCATCCCTCAATTGAGAGAGATGGTCCATTTCTTTTTTTGATAGTGTAGTCAGATAATAATCCTGATCAGCTGGATGCACTACAGCAGTATAGCGGGTATCATCAATAATCATCCAGTTTTCAGAAGGAAGTCGGTCCGCAAAATGAGGGGCAGTCAGTGTCAGCACATTGCTTTTCGGAGAAATATGGCTGACCAATACATCTCCAGGAAGATTGGAAAAGCGGATAAACTCTCGATGAGAATGTGCTTCATTACTGACCGACCGGTCCAGTTCCAATATCCGCATTACAGTTGGCTCCTGCAAATAATTGATGATGGAAGCACCATAATAAAAGCCAACCACAAGAAAACGGTAGATGGCATCTAATTTGTCATCCTGATCGGACATGGCAGCACGATAGATCATCATATAAGCACGCATGGAAATCTTCTTCTGAATGGAACGAACAACACTTGCTGCTTTGGCAGAGTCCTTTTCCACATGGCGATAGTCGCAAAAAAGCTCCAGATTACCAATGGGCTCAGTTCTCAGCTGGACATGGGAATGTCCAAGTCTGGAAGCCCATGCATCGTAAATGCAGGTCATCATATCTTCAAATTGATCATTACAGGTAAACACTGTCTTTCTCTCATCCATCATATTCTCCTAATACCATCCCTTTCATGTGTGAGCGATAAAGCTAAAATCAGATCTGACCGGAGATGGATTTCTGATAATCCTCAGTGGTTGTCCCTCTTGAAAAGTGAAAATCATCAAAAAGAGACAATTGGCGATAGGTCTGCGGATGCTCGATCGCCCATGCCTGTCTGGAATCCTCCCCTGTCAGTTGTCTGGTAATAAAATTCTCTTCTATAGGAATCCGATACATCATTTTCCCATTGCAAGTAATAAAATACTTGGCTCTCTTTAAAACAACACCTATCTTTTTTAAATGACTAAAATCCAAATAGCCCTGCTTTCGTGCTTTTACGATTCGTTGGGCGGATTTGGTTCCAATTCCAGGTACTCGTAGGAGCTTAGCATAACTGGCAGTGTTGACTTCGACAGGAAATAATTCCAGATGTCGGAGTGCCCAGTCACACTTAGGATCCAGCAGAATATTAAAGTTGGGGTGATCCGTGGATAATAGTTCATCTGCATGAAAACCATAAAAGCGAAGCAGCCAGTCTGCCTGATAAAGTCGATGCTCACGAAGCAGAGGAGGAGCAGTATCGAGGGTCGGCAGGGCAGAATCTTCATTCAAAGGCACGTAGGCGGAGAAGAAGACCCGCTTAAGATCATATTGCTGATATAGCTTCTGAGTCGTCGATAAAAGCTGTAGGTCGCTTTCTCCAGAGGCACCGATGATCATCTGTGTACTCTGTCCAGCCGGCACAAAGGAGGTGTCCTTCGGAAGCTTTGGGGGCATGGACTTCCCAACAGAAGGAACGGTCTGGCGAGTTTCCAGACGCTGATAAGGATTTTCTTCAAAAATAGAATGCCTTAAATAACGATTGCTTGTAGAACGTTCCATCTGAGGACTTTTTCCAATGGAAAGCCGATGCCCTATAATACCGTTCTGAATCTGTCGGATGGGTTTGATCAGATTCTCTGGCTTCTTATGAGGAGCCAGCGCCCTGAGGCTTTCTTTGGTTGGAAGTTCAATATTCACACTCATACGGTCAGCCAGAAAGCCAACTTTGGTAATTAGTTCTTCAGGAGCACCAGGAATGGCTTTTACATGGATATATCCACGAAAATGATACCGGGTTCTTAACAAATAAATGGTTCGATAAATCTGTTCCATAGTATAAGTTGGGCTCTTAAGAACACCGGAGCTTAAAAACAGTCCTTCAATATAATTTCTTCGATAGAATTCTACTACCAGCGTACAGATCTCCTCAGGGGTGAAGGTAGCACGGGGACGATCGTTACTTGCCCGGTTCAGGCAATACTTGCAGTCAAAAATACATTCATTGGTGAGTAAAATCTTTAACAGAGAGATGCATCGCCCGTCAGAGGCAAAGCTGTGGCAAATACCACAAGCAACAGTGTTGCCAAGAAAGCCCTTCTTGCCCCGGCGGTCGGATCCGCTAGAGGTACAGGCCACATCATACTTGGCAGCATCTGCTAAAATATTCAGTTTCTCCTGTAAAGAAAAATCTTTTGCCAGTATTTCCATATCACACCTCGAACATATGTTTTGCCTTATTATAGCATGAAAAGAAAAAACAGACAATAGAAAAACAAACAAAGGTTCGAAAAAATTTTGTGGATAAAAACTACCAGCCATTATATTCTGAAATCTTCGCGTAAATAAATCTGGCAATGGCCCGATTACCCTTTTTATTTGGATGAACCCCATCGGTGTAATATTCAGGATGGGTTTTTGTCGCTTCATACAAATCTATGCAGAGAAGATGGTATTTCTTTGCCGTAGATTTCACGATGGGATGAATCTCATTCTTGATCACAGTATTGTCGATGGATGCCAGAATAGCACCAGTTTTGGGATTTGGAAATGCTTTGGGAGGGGCAAGGAGGACAATCTGATGTTTCCAGTCTCCCCGGTTTAGTTTCTCGATCAGCTCTTCCAACTGTCTGGCATAGCGGTCTTTGTTCCAATTGATGGGCTTGGAATCATTGGTGCCAAGCATGACGAGAAAAAGGTCTGGTTTCTCATTCATGACGCTGTCTAAGTCTACATAATCTTTGTAGGGGCGGTTTCCTTCTTTTTGCAATGTTGCACCTCGGATGCCATAGTTGAGGACGGTAGCGTTTTTACCAAAGCGATGCTCAAGAAGCGAAGGCCAGGCATCTTTCTGCCGGGTTTTGAAAACACCGGAACCGAAAGTGATGCTGTCACCAATGCAGGCAACGGTGATATTTTCAGAATCTGAAATCTTTGAAGAGGACAGGTGAAAGCAGAGCAGACATCCACTCAGAAAAATTGCAATTATCATAAAAATATAAATAAATCCAAATGTTGTATGTTTCATATGTGATTCTCCTTTGAGATATTGTATACAATTATTATGATACCAGGGTCAAAAGGTCATGCTGTTCATGCTTACATGAAAAAGCATGACTTTTGACCCCAGCATCTTATTATACCATTATTCAGAAAAAAGTTTTAAAAGATGGAAAAATTAGTTGATTTTATAAAATTAAAGTGCTAAAATACAGAACAAGATGAAACCGATGAGTAAGAGGAGTAGGAACAGCCTGATTCTGTCCAGAGAGATGCCGTTTGGTGGGAGGCATACAGAACACTGTTGTGAATGGACTTACGAGGGCGGACCCAACGGCAGCGATTGTGCTTAGTAGGCGAGACGGAGGAGATGCTTCGTTAACAAGTAATGCATATGATGGTATGCAATGAGTGGGCATAGATATTATGTCAATACGGGTGGCACCGCAGGAGTGGATTTGTAGCTCTTGTCCCAGTTTTTCAGGGACAGGAGCTTTTTTTATTACATAAGAAATTCCTCGAATTCCTTAATAAAAAAATTTCTGTTCCACAGATGTAGTAAGAGAACATATATTATGGAAGGAAAGGAAGATGAAAATGAAAACGAGAAATACACATTCATTGGCATTAGGAATTGCATTTGTTGGATTTACGACACAGTTTGGAGGAGGATTTGCCTCTGGAGCACAGATTTATCAATACTTTATTAACTTTGGCATCGGGGCACTGATCATGCCCATTGTTGCACAGGCCCTGCTATCGTTATTCTATTACTATGGGATGAAATATGCTCATAGACATCACACGTATGATTACCGCAGCTTTTCTGACAGCTTTTATGGACGGTTTCGAAAGCTTTTTTCCAATTTATATGAAATCGAATATTTTGTAATGGTATGTATGGCACCAGCAGTTGCATTTGCGACGGGAGGAGCAACGTTAAATGCACTGACAGGAATTCCGTATATTATCTGTACATTGATGATCGGTGCATTTATCTTTGCAATCACTTTGTTTGGAACAGATCTGGTCAGAAAATGCTCTTCTGCATTATCCATACTGATCATAGTAGGGCTATTGGCAGTGCTAATACCAAATATCGTTGTGCAGAGAGGGGTTATTATAGACTCTATCCAGAAAATGGCAGCAGGAACGATGGCAGTCGGCTCTCAGTCAGATGGTTCCCTGGGTGAGTCTTTTCGGATGGCGTGTATCTATGGAGTTTTTCAGTTAACCGCAATTGGATTAATGTATCAGCATACAAGAAATGTAAAAGATGAAAAAGAAATCAAAAAATCCATGATTTATATGTTTATCATCGATGCAGCAGTCATGGAACTGGCAGTATTAGGATTACTGGCAATTGCCCATCTTCCACAGCTTAGCGATTACTCCGTGCCAATGCTTTTATTGGTTCAGACTGGTGTGGGTGCGTCTGTTTTAACACCAATCATTTCTATTCTGATCGTTCTTGGAGCAGTTTCGACAGGAGTCAATATGATCGCAGGAATTGTAGAAAGAAGCGTTCATCAGATAGAAAAGAAGCAGACACAGATCTCACAGGGAAAGCATCGTAGGTATACAACGATAACTGCATTGGCATTTACGTTTCTGGCATTTGGTATTGCGCAGTTTGGTCTGATTCCATTAGTGAAAACCGGATATTCTTATATCGGATATGCAACTATCGTAGTCATTGTACTTCCATTTATCATTCATTATCTTTTGGATAAGGTAAAAAAGGGAGTATTGATAACACAGGAGGTATAAAGACATGAGACTTAATAATTATGAAATGAATTTACCGAGTTATTCCATTGGCGAAAAAGTATACGAACACATCCCTGCAATTTGTGAACCATATGGGAAAAAGGTTCTGATCATTGGAGGAGAACAGGCACGGAAAGCGGCAGAAGAGAAAATAAGAGAAGCCATCAGTAGCAGCTCATTGACGATCATAGGATCGATACTCTATGGAAAAGACTGTACCTATCAGGCGGTGGAAGAGCTTCGAAAGCAGAAGTTGTATCAGGAGGCAGACATGGTATTTGCAGTGGGAGGAGGAAAAGCCCTGGATACGTGCAAATGTCTATGTATCGAGGAGGAAAAGCCGATTTTTACGTTTCCGACCATTGCATCCAATTGTGCAGCGTGTACTTCTGTTTCCATTATGTATCATGAGGATGGTACGTTCCTAAAACCTCATTTCTTTCTCCATCCACCAAAGCATGCATTTATCAATACAGAGGTGATGGCACATGCACCAGAGCGGTATCTGTGGGCAGGAATCGGGGATACCTATGCCAAATATTATGAAGCAAAGATTTCATCCAGAGGGGAACAGTTAGAGCATTTTACGGCACTTGGAGTGGCGGTCAGTCAGATGTGTTTAGATCCATTGCTTCAATATGGTAAAGAGGCATATGAAGATAATAAAAAAGGGATTTGTTCCTATGAGCTGGAGCAGGTAGTTTTGGCCATTGTAGTGACTACTGCCATTGCATCCATTCTTTTAACAAGAGATTTTACACCAGATTATAATAGTGGTCTTGCTCATGCAGTGTTTTATGCATTGACGGCTTATCCGGTCATTGAAGAAAAGCATCTCCATGGGGAAGTGGTAGGATTTGGAGTGTTGATCGCACTGTTGTATGATGGACAAATGGAAGAGTTTGAAAAGATTTATCAGCTCAATCGTAAGCTTGGACTGCCAGTTAGCCTTCAGGATATTGATATCACGCCGGAGAAATTTATACCGGTGATGGAGCAGATTCCGCATATGTCCGATGTGCGCCACTATCCATATCCGATTACGGAAGAGAATATGAATGAAGTTATGGAATATCTGGAAAATCGTTCTATGCAGCAGGATTCACATTGACGGAGAAGAAGTCTTGGCATATGATGAAGATAATCAATAGGATGGAAAGGGAGTGTTGGTTATCATGAGCAATACAATAAAATCAGAAGGATACAAAAAGCTTTTGGACTGTAAGGAGCAGATTCGTGAAAAGACTGCATTTATTCCAAAAGCGGCCATTGTGCTTGGTTCCGGCCTGGGAGGCTATGCGGAGCAGATGAAAGTAGAAGCAGAGGTGGCTTATTCAGAAATCGAAGGATTTCCAGTGTCGACCGTTGCCGGTCATGATGGAAGATTCCTATTTGGTTATATTGAGGGATTTCCAGTTGTTATGATGAAGGGAAGAGTCCATTATTATGAGGGATACGATATTTCAGATGTGGTGCTCCCGATTCGATTAATGGGAATGTTAGGAGCAAAGATTCTTATTCTGACCAATGCAGCGGGAGGCGTGAATTTAGACTTTCAGCCAGGTGATCTGATGATGATCGAAGATCATATCTCGATCGCAGTCCCAAATCCATTACGGGGAAAGAACATGGAAGAGTTAGGTGTGCGTTTTCCTGATATGAGCCAGGTATATGACAGAAGCTTGTGCCATATTATTGAGAAAATAGCGTCAGAACAACAGATAGATCTGAAAAAAGGTGTTTATATACAGTGCTCTGGTCCAAGCTATGAGACACCGGCTGAAATTCGCATGTTTCGCAAGTTGGGTATCGATGCGGTAGGCATGAGTACCGTGTGTGAAGCCATAGCAGCCAACCATATGGGAATGCGGGTGTGCGGAATTTCCTGTATCACCAATATGGCAGCAGGAATCTTAGATCAGCCATTGAATCATAAGGAAGTTCAGGAAGCAGCAGACCGGGTGAAGGATCAGTTTGAACAGCTGGTGACTGGAGTGATCGGTAAGATAAAAGAAATATAAATAAAATATGTAAGAAGGGAAAGGTGAATCAATATGAAACATATGTCAATGGATATTCGAGTACCGATTGAACAGGATAATCCAAGTATTTTTCGTGAGGAATCAAAATGTATTAAATGTGGAATGTGCAAGGGTGTGTGTACAGATCCAATAGGAGTGCATGGGACCTATACATTGGAACAGACCAAGAATCAGGCAATCTGCATTCATTGTGGACAGTGTGCGAATGTTTGTCCGGTGGATAGTATTACAGAAAAATATGAATATCAAAATGTGAAGGCATCTATTCAAAATCCAAATAAAGTTGTGATCGTTAGCACATCTCCATCTGTTCGTGCGGCATTGGGGGAGGAATTTGGAATGTCAGATGGCAGTTTTGTTCAGAATCAGATGGTAGCACTGCTGAGAAAATTAGGATTTGATTATGTGTTAGATACTAATTTTGCGGCAGATCTTACAATTGTAGAAGAAGCCAGCGAGTTGATTGAGCGGATTACAAAGCAAACAGCGCCACTTCCACAATTTACAAGTTGTTGTCCGGCCTGGGTAAAATTTGTAGAGTTATATTATCCAGATCTGCTTCCTAATATTTCTTCTGCAAAGAGTCCGATTGGAATGCAGGGACCGACCATTAAGACATATTTTGCCAAGAAAATGGGAATTGATCCAAAGAAAATTGTCAATGTAGCATTGACTCCTTGTACGGCTAAGAAATTTGAAATCCGAAGAGAGGAAATGTGTGCATCAGCTCAATATCATGGAGAGAAAGAACTCCGTGATATGGATATGGTTATCACTACAAGAGAGCTGGCAAAATGGGCAAAAGAAGAACAGATTGATTTTACATCCTTAGAAAGTAGTGAATATGATGATTTTATGGGGGAAGCATCCGGAGCAGGAGTAATCTTTGGAAATACCGGAGGAGTGATGGAAGCGGCACTTCGAACGGCATATGAATATCTTACCAAAGAACCAGCACCGGAAGCTCTTCTCAATTATACGCCAGTACGTGGATATGAAGGAATACGGGAAGCAACGGTGAAAATTCTGGATAAGGACATTCATGTAGCAGTAATCTATGGTACAGAAAATGCAAGAAAATTTATTGATCAGATGGCTGCTTCAGGAAAGCAATATCATTTTGTAGAGGTTATGACATGTCCGGGTGGATGTATTGGTGGAGGCGGTCAGCCGAAAGACATTATGAAAGATAAGGATGCAGTTCGAAAAGCTCGCATGGAAAGTCTGTATAAAAAAGATCAGTCTATGAAACTGCGTCTAAGCCATAAAAATCCGGATATTGAAAAAGTATATAGTGAATTTTATGGAGAGCCATTAAGCGAATTAGCAGAGAAGATGTTACATACTTCTTATGAGAATAAGAGTGGGATATTTGGAGGCGAATAAATATAATATGGAATGAATCAGGAAAGCAAATAACAGGATTTAAATAGTAATTGAGCCAGTTCAAATGGGGTTTTGCCATTTAAACTGGCTTTTGCTGTTGGGCTGAGTCGGTGGTTGTGATTATAGAATAAAAAATTATGAAGTGGAAGAGGTAGTATTTCCTATTTGCTTCAGTTCTCCAGCCCATTCAAAGCCCTTTTTCGCCATTATGACAGCAATGATTTCATTTATCACGGCGGCAGCAGCAATCGTTCCCTGTATAATAGCAGCACATTTTGGAGATGGGCCCTTTAATACAGAGACAGCAATACCGGTAAAGACCAGTGAGACACCAGAATGAGGTAGTAAAGTAAGACCGAGAAATTTTTCTACAGTCTTTGGAGACTTGGTGATTACAGCACCCAAAAATGCACCGAAATATTTGCCAATCGCTCTGGAAATAATGTAGATGGCGGTAAACATTCCTGCACCGAAAATTAAATGATAGTCAAGTGGTGCACCTAGATTCAAAATTACAACGATCATAGAAAATCCTAGGATTGGATTAAACATCTTCATGAGGACACGCAGTTGTTCTTCATCTATAATATTAGAAAAAGCAGCGGAAAAAGCCATGCCGATTAACATAAAATTCATCATTGGTTTTGGCAGGACAAAATAATTAATAAAAAATCCCATGCCGGAGGATAACAAAATACCTGATATCAAAATGAGAAAAGATATATTGGTATAGCTTCTGGTATTTTTTAATAAAAAACCAGTTAGTATGCCAGTAAAAGCTCCTATTATCAATGGGAGGATGGCAATAAGAGGAATCATATAAGGTGGCATTTTTCCAGCAGAGAGTTTTCCAGCGATCAAGGCTATCGTTGTAAAAAATACAACACATCCAATGATATCATCCAAGGCTGCCATAGGAATTAACGTATTGGTGACAGGACCTTTTGTCTGAAATTCCCGTACGATAGAAAGTGCAGGAGCAGGAGCAGTAGCCAAGGCAATACCTCCAAAGATGAAGGCCAGATAGGTCGGAACATTCATCAGGGAAAATACGATTCCAAAAGTAAAAGAAACAAGAAGGAAGGTGCCAATGGACTGAGTGAGGGTAGTCAGAACAATTGCTTTTCCAGATTTTTTGATTTTGTTCCACACTAATTCCGTACCGATCATTAAGCCCACGGAACACTCGAGAATATGCACTATTATCTCATATAAAGTGGCATCCAAAAGCTGCTGATTCAGAAAAGATAAAGCATGAGGACCTAAAATCATACCAGCTATTAGCCATCCAAGAATAGATGGAAGCTTTAGCTTTGATACCAGTCTGCCGATTATGACAGCTATAAAAATGGATAAGAAAAATTCTATTACAAACATCATAACAATTCGTCTCCTTTATTGTTTTATAATTGATCGATAAAGTTATTTTTTATCAGTAATTCCATATAACATAATATCTAATACCGGAGCAATATTAAGCTCATGATTCTTAATAAATGAATGGAAATCTTCGTTTTCATAGGATTTACATTGAAAATAGCAATTAAACATTTCTTGAAAAATTATAAAATATTCAATTGCCATATCCAATGAAATTCCTTCACGCAATGTAGCTTTAGATAGCAGCTTTTCATAGCATTCTTTATAGAAACAGTCAAATTTTCTGCGAATTTCTTTGATTTCTTTTTGCAGATGTCTTGGAGGCTGCAATATGGTATTAAAAAAGATATTGGCATAATAGGGATATTCCTTAAAAAACTGTTGACGAGCTTGTAAGAGAATTTGGATACTGTCTTTCATAGTGGCTGCCTGATAGTCTAAATCCTTCAGATATTGGGTCAGCTCCTGAAAGCAGATCCTTACACAACATAAATATAAGTCATCTTTATTTCTAAAATTATGATAGATTAGTCCTTTGGAAATCTGATAATTCTGGCATATGGAATTTAAAGAAGCATTTTCGTAATTCTTAGTTCCAAATTCCATGATTGCAGCATGTAATATTTTCTGATAAGTCTGTTTTGTTTTTTCTTCTTTTTTCATGAATAACTCCTTATAATTATTGACCAGGTGGTCGGTAATAAAATAACATAAATTGACCACATGGTCAATAATTTTCATTTAAGTAAAAAATAATTTAAAAAAATTAGCACTCACCTCTTGACAGTGCTAATAATAAGTGTTATATTACAACTAGAACAAAGGAAGAGGGTAATCAAGATGGAATCCAGATACCGCTTCCCGATCCAAGTTTTAAAAATAATAGATATCATGATTGAATAGAAAAGGAGAGATGTTTTATGATGATGCCTAGTATTTTTGGAAAAGATTTATTTGATGACTTTTTTGAATTTCCATTTGGAAGTAATGGAACGAACCATTTGATGAAAACTGATATTGAAGATCAGCCAGAAGGATATACGATTACTATGGATATACCTGGTGTAAAGAAAGAAGACGTGAAGGCAGAGTTAAAGGATGGCTATTTAACTATTCAGGCAACTGCCAATACGAATAAAGATGAAAAAGACGAGAAAGGAAAATATGTCCGCAGAGAAAGATACTTTGGATCCAGCAGCAGAAGCTTTTATGTAGGAGAAGAAGTAGGTCAGGAGGACATTAAAGCCAAATTTGAAGATGGAACCTTAAAGCTGTTCGTACCTAAGAAAGAGGCAAAGAAGGTAGAAGAAAAACAATATATTACGATTGAAGGATAGTAGTGATCTCCCTTTTAATAAAAGGGATTTTTGGACAGAATAAGAAAGTAATAAGATTTTAAATAGGAGGAATGATTATGTTACCTAGCATTTTTGGAAAAGATTTATTTGATGACTTTTTTGGATATCCATTTTACACAGACAGAGACTGGAAGAAGGCAGAGAAACAGGCTTATACAAAGAGAAATGATTTGATGAAGACGGATGTAAGAGAGACAGAGGATGCTTATCAGCTGGAGATGGATTTGCCAGGATATAAGAAGGATGAGATCAAAGTAGCTCTTGAAAAAGGATATTTGACCATTCATGCAGTGAAAGAAGAGAAGAAAGAAGAAAAGGATGAAAAGACCGGAAAATATATCCGTCAGGAAAGATTTACCGGAGCCTGCCAGAGAAGCTTTTATGTAGGTGAGAATCTTACAGAAGCCGATATCAAAGGTGAATTTAAGGATGGTATCCTTACATTGACCATTCCAAAGAAGGAAGAAAAACCAAAAGAAGAAAAGCAATATATTACCATTGAAGGATAATCGCATCCATCGATATTTACCATAAAAAGCATGAGAAATGGGGCTGTCGGTTAATACCAGATTTTTAGCCTCTCCATCGTACAATAAGAATCTCCCATAGAATTCAGTGTTTTTCAGCAAGTGATATTCTATGGGAGATTCTTAATTTTTGAAAACATCTCCATGTACTTGCGTATTATCAAATTCAATTTTTATATATAAGAAACTCTGCTCTACGATTCAAAGAGAGATTCTTTCTCACAGTTGTAATTTTTTTCAAAAGGACATACAATGTTTCAAAGGACATCTGCCAAGGCGGACTTAAAAATAGAGTGATCGTAGGAGGAAATAATGTTAATGATATTTATAACCGTGGCTGTAGTATTGTGTTTGTATTTATTGGCTATAAAGCCGAATACCAGAAGAAGAGAGCAGATGGAGCCTTTTCGAAAGGTATATATCGCACATCGTGGGCTTTTTGATAATAAAGGGGAGGCACCGGAGAATTCCATGGCTGCATTTGGAAAAGCAGTAGAGCGGGGATATGGGATTGAACTGGATGTGCAGCTGACAAGAGATCATAAGCTGGTGGCTTTTCATGATGGGACCTTAAAAAGGATGTGTAAGGCGAAAGGAACGGTGGTAGACCATACGTTTGAAGAACTTAAGCAGTATTCCCTTGCCGTATCTGAAGAAAAGATCCCTCTGTTTCAGGATGTTTTGAATATGGTAGATGGACGGGTGCCATTGATTATTGAGATAAAGCCAGAGGGAGATTGTATTGAGACAGCACGGACACTGGCAGAAATGATGCAAGGCTATAAAGGAACATATTGCATAGAATCTTTTCATCCGCTGGTAGTTGCCTGGTATCGGTTTCATCAGCCAGAGGTGTTACGGGGACAGTTGGCAACGATTTGTTCTAAAGATGGAATAGAAAGAAATATAGTGGAAAGATTCATCTTGACCAATTTATTACTGAATTTTCTGGCAAAGCCGGATTTTATTGCTTATAATCATAAATATGCCAGCCAATTTTCTTATCGCTTATGTCGAAAGCTGTATTCTGTGGAAAATGTGGCCTGGACGATCAAAAATCAAAAGCAGTTAGATCGAGCAAAAGAGGTCTTTCAGGTATTTATTTTTGATAACTTTATACCAAAGCGATAGTAGAGGAGGAGCGCTGAATTCCTTTTTTGAGCAATAGAGGAGCGATTGTTAAGCAATTAAAAATATAGATAAATGTGTTTATATGTGATGCAATGTGTTTGTAAAGAAAGGAGAATTATTTATGGACACATCAAATATCACAAATTATAAACCAAAAGATTTTGCTGAATTACTTGGAGTGTCAGTAAAAACTCTTCAACATTGGGACAGAGATGGAATTCTCAAAGCAAATCGTACTCCAACTAACAGAAGATATTATACTTATGATCAATATTTACAATTCAAAGGGATCCAAACAGAGAATGATATAAGGGACACAGTAATATATGCAAGAGTTTCTACAAGAAATCAAAAAGATGATCTACAAAATCAAGTAGAGTTTTTAAAACAATTCTGTAATGCAAAAGGTATTATTGTAAATCAATGAAACTCTTTCACCGAATGAAGAATTAGTTCAAGATATTATATCAATCTTACATGTGTTCAGTTGTAGATTGTATGGATTTCGCAAGTATAAAAATCAGATAAAGGAGGATGAAGAAATTGCTAAAGAGTTATAAAACGGAAATAAATCCAACACAAGAGCAGATACGAAAGATAAATAAAACAATCGGTACTTGTAGATTTATTTATAATTTTTATCTTGCCCATAATAAAGAACTTTATAACAAAGGTGAAAAATTTATGACAGCAAAATCTTTTAGTGTATGGCTAAATAATGAATTTCTACTAAATAATCCAGAATATTTATGGATAAAAGATGTGAGTTCTAAGTCAGTTAAAAAATCCATGCAAAATGCGTATACTGCTTTTACCAGATTTTTTAAAAAGCAAAGTAGATTTCCCAGATTTAAAAAAAAGAATAAGTCAGATGTGAAAATGTATTTTGTGAAAAATAATCCAAAAGATTGTTTCTGTGAAAGACATCGAATTAATATCCCTACTCTTGGATGGGTAAGATTAAAAGAAAAGGGTTACATTCCAACAACAAAGCAAGGATATGTGATTAAAAGTGGTATAGTCTCCTGCAAGGCTGGAAGATATTATGTATCTGTTTTAATTGATATTCCAAATACAGAAAAACCAAAATTAAATAATTTTGGATTAGGAATTGATCTAGGCATCAAGGAATTTGCAGTTATCAGTAACGGTATTATAAAGAAAAATATAAATAAAACCGCAAAATTAAAAAAATTAGAGAAACAATTAAAAAGAGAACAGCGTTGTCTATCGAGAAAATACGAAGACTTTAAAAAACGCAACAATAAAATGAAAGGAGAAGCCACTAGACAAAATATTAGAAAACAGGTCTTAAAGGTACAGAAACTTCATCATAAAATAGACAATATTCGTACCGATTATATCAATAAATGTGTAAATGAGATAGTGAAAACCAAACCATCTTATATTACCATTGAAGATTTGAATGTAAAAGGAATGATGAAGAATAAGCATCTGTCTAAAGCAGTTGCTTCACAGAAATTCTATGAGTTTAGAACAAAACTTGAAGCAAAATGCAAAGAACTGGGAATTGAATTAAGAATTGTAGATAGATGGTATCCATCAAGTAAGTTATGTCATGAATGTGGTTGTATTAAGAGAGATTTAAAACTTTCTGATAGAGAATATATTTGTGAGTGTGGATATCATGCTGATAGAGATTATAATGCAAGCCTTAATTTAAGAGATGCAATATCCTACAAAATAGCATAAAACAAGCGTTTGTAGGCATGTACCGATGGCTTTAGTCGGGAATTTACGACTGTGGACTGTACAAGAACTTGTGAGTAGCGTATTACTTGTAATCGCAAAAGCATACAGGATGAAGCAGTAAGAAAAGTTTGTGAAAACTTTCAATATCTCGATATGGGTATATTTGTCCATATTTTGAGTGGCAGAATGTTATGTGGAATATATTAGGAATTACACCCACCAGCGATGAGGATGTCATAAAGACGGCATATCGAGGGAAGCTGGTGTCCGTAAATCCGGAAGAGGATCCGGAAGGATTTAAGAAATTAAGACAGGCTTATGAAGAAGCCGTAAGCTGGGCAAAAAAGGCCAAAAAGAAGAAAAATCCATTGGAGCAGTGGATGTATGAGATAGAACAGATTTATGAAAACTTTTATCGAAGAATCGATGCAGATGAGTGGGAAGAGATTTTTGAAAATGAAATCTGTACAGATCTGGATACTGCAGAGGAAGCCAGATTGGAGATCACCCGTTTTTTAATGGGACATTATTTTCTTCCACAGTTTGTATGGAAGAGAGTATGGGATGTTTTTGAATTTGAAGAAGAACGGGAAATGATCGCAGAGAAGATTTCCAATGACTTTATTACTTATATTCAATATCGCGGGGAAAATGAGGATTACTACGATTATCAACTGTATGAAGGTCCTGTGGATGGGGATTATGATGCTTACATGAAGAATATCAACATGCTAAAGACGTTGATGGATGATGAGAAGTATGAAGAGGCCAAGCCGCTGGTAGAGAAAGTAGAGGCTTCTGAAATTACGCATCCATATGCCAAGATGGAGGTCTTAAAGTACTATCTGGCGAAAGAAGATCCTCGTTGGGAGAAGCTTCTTTTGGAACTTCGGGAGGAACTTTATGAAGATCCATTTCTGACGGAATTAGAAGGAGAGCTGTTATGCAGACAGGGGAAATATGAGGAAGCCAAAGAAGTATTTGAGCAGGTACTTTCACAAGTAAAGGATCATCAAGGGGCAACCAGGAAGCTGGTGGAGATTCACCAGAAGCTGGGAGAATATGAGCAGGCGAAGAAGATCTGCCTGGATGTGCTGGAGGATAAGATTCCAGATGAGCGCATCTGTCTTGCCATGGTGGAGATCAATAAAGAATTGATTCGCCAATGGAAGGATCGGGAAGATAAGCAGATGGACGTGGCATGGTGCTATTATCAGAATCAGAAGTTTGACCAGTCTCTGAAGGTACTTCGGAAGCTAAAGCCAGAAGGCGAAATTGAATTTGACTATTATAATCTGATCGCAAGAGTTCTCTTAGAGACCGGGGATTATGAGGAAGGATTTAAGATGACCCAGATCTGGATTTCCAACATTGAGAAGCTGACAGGAAATGAAAAAGATTATGAGAGAAAAAGCAAACGGTATGGATATGCACATTTTATTGCTTCCATGCATTGTCTGGAACTGGATATGGAGGAACGCAGCCAGGAATATTTTATGCGGGCGTTGGAGCTGGATACGGAGCAGATTGATGTGATGATGTATCGAGAACGTCGCATGGAATCCTTTCTAAAAAGGAAGGAATACGAACGTTGTATCAAAGAGGCTAATATCGTACTGGAAATCAGTGAATTTTTCTATCCGGCTTATGTGTATCGGCAGGAGGCCAACTACCATTTATTCCGGGCACAACAGGTGATGGATGATTTTTACCGGGCCATTGAACTGGCTCCGGATCAGGGGAAACCTTATGTAATGGTAATTCGCATGCTTTTAAACTTCAATATGTTAAGCGAGGTTAAGAATATGATACAGATGGCGGAGAAGAATCGGGTTCAGGATCCAGAGTTTTTCTTCTACCGTTTGGAATATGATCGTCTGCAGGCAACAAGCGAGGAGGAATTGCTTTCCATTGCAAAAAAGATGCAGAAGCTGGTCCCAAAGCTTGCCAATAAGGAAGGTGCGATCTGTTATCGGATTGGAATCATCTATGATCGTCTGTCTGAGACAGAGAATGAAGAAGACTATGCCAATGAGGCATTACGATATGCAAAAAAAGCGGTTAAGGCCGATAAGGAAGTGCCACAGTATCAGTGGCTTTTGGCAGATATGTATCAGAAGTTTGGAGAATATGAAAAAGCCGTTCTGAGATATCAGACGGTATTGGTACTGGACGCGTCTCTTTCCGATGCATGGATTGATATGGGAAGTGCTTATGAAGCTATGGGAGAGGACGATAAGGCCATTGATGCAATGGAAAAGGGGGCCAGAGCACATGAACGGCATGAATACGTACATAATTCTTTAATGAATCTGTATATGCGAAGATTTGCCAGGGATAGAGAAAGACAGGACTTTGATCAGGCATTGGTTCATGCCAATGCGCAGCTTGAGGTAGTTGCCAATGCATATTTTTATCGGGAAAGAGCGTATTTATATATCGAAGATATGCAGCTTTCTAAGGCTTTTATGGATATTCGAAAGTCCTATGAGCTGGAACCGGAGGATTTGTATGCCATTAGCAGTATGGGATATATATATCGATTGATGGGAGATTATAAAAAGGCAATTGAATATTATTGCAAGGCGGAGAAAAAGGCTGTGACCCAGCAGCAGAAGTTCTCCCTGTACCGCTGGTGGGCACCGATTTATGAGAGAGATGGACAGTTTGATAAGGCCTTAGAATGTTATGCCAGATGTCTTAAGATTGATGGACAGGCAGTGGAAGTAGTGGAAGAGATAGCCTGGATTCATATGAGAATGAATGATTATGAAAATGCCGCTAAGTATTATGAGAAGGCTATGACCATGGAGGAAGGGGTGAAGGACCATCTGCTTACCGAAGCGGCAAAGGCGTATTATTATAATGGAAACCGTTTGAAAGCCAGAAAGCTGTTAAAGCAGGCGGAGCTTATGTTCTCTTATTCAGGAGATGTGTATTGTCAGATTGGCGAATTTTATCTGGAAGAGAAAGGGGATTTTAAGAAGGCTTATAAGTTTTATTATGAAGCCTGTGGTCTGTGCAAAGAGGAACCTTATGTAAGGCTGGTAGAGGTATTTTCCAAAATGGGAAAAGAACAGGATGCAAAGAAGATGTGTCGCTTAGCGGAGAAGAAGATTGCAGAATATTATGGTTCCATGGAGGATTTCTTCCGGAAAAAGGAATATCAAAAGTATGTTTACTATAATATTGCAATGATGTATTATTATAGTGGTGAAATAGATACTGCAAGGCAGTATTTGCTTCAACTGCAGGAAAGGCCGATGTGCTATTTCTGTTCTTATGGATTTTGTTATGAAGAGAAGTTTGCGGAGGCAGTGTTACTTGCCATGGAACATAAGGATCAGGAGGCATTAAAGCTTTGCCGGAGAATTCTGGCACAGGACCGGAATCTTGGGGAAGTGTGGCAATTCAAAAATAAACTAGAAGAGAGAAACTAAAGAATGATAATAGGAATTGATTTAGGAACGACCAATAGCCTGGCTGCTTATTTTACAGAAGATGGACCAAAGATTATTCCTAATCGTCTGGGCAAGAATATGACTCCTTCCGTTGTCAGTATTGATGAGGAAGAACAGATTTATGTAGGCGAGACGGCAAAGGAACGGCAGATTCTGTATCCAGAAAGCTCAGCCAGTGTATTTAAAAGAGATATGGGAAGCCAGAAGACCTATCAGCTGGGCAAGCGTTCTTTTACAGCGGAGGAACTTTCTTCCTTTGTATTGCGCAGCTTAAAGGAGGATGCCCAAACCTATCTGGGAGAAGAGATTACAGAAGCAGTGATCAGTGTGCCGGCATATTTTAATGAGGCACGCAGAAAGGCAACAAAACGTGCCGGAGAGCTGGCAGGGCTGAAAGTTGAAAGAATCATCAGTGAACCAACTGCTGCAGCGATTGCTTATGGACTTTACCAGAAGAATGCCAATACGAAGATTTTAGTATTTGACTTAGGTGGTGGAACCTTTGATGTATCGATTCTGGAGTTATTTCAGAATATCTTAGAGGTGCGTGCCGTTGCAGGGGATAATTACCTGGGAGGCGAAGATTTTACCAGAGTTATTCAGGAATTGTTTCTGAAGGATACGGGTCTTTCTGAAGAAGAACTGGACAGTAAGGTGTTGGGAATGATTCGAAAGCAGGCAGAGCAGTGCAAGTTAAGCTTTGCCACCGAGAACAGCTATACCATGAGCTGCCAGATTGGAGAAGAGAAGAAACAGGCAGTGATCACAGCTGGAAGATTTGAGAAGCGATGTGAACCATTGCTGGACCGTATTAAAAGGCCGGTGAAGAAAAGCTTGGCAGATGCGAAGATTAAAGTATCTGATATTGATGAGATCGTTCTGGTCGGCGGCGGAACACGGCTTCGATTAGTGAGAAAGTATGTAGCTAAGTTGTTTAAGAAGATGCCGGATACCAGTGTTCATCCAGATGAAGCAGTGGCACTGGGAGCTGCCATTCAGGCTGCTATGAAGGAGCGAAAAGAAGCGATCAAGGAAGTGATCCTTACGGATGTCTGTCCATTTACATTGGGAACAGAGGTGGCCATTGAACGGGGAGATGATAAGTATGAATCCGGACATTTTGCACCGATTATTGAAAGGAATACCACTATTCCTGCCAGCAGAACGGAGCAGTTCCATACGATCTACGATCAGCAGACAAGGCTGAGCATTCATATTCTTCAGGGAGAAAGTAGATTTGCAGCCAATAATGTCTCTCTGGGAAGGCTAGAGATTGAGGTGCCGCCTAATAAAGCTGGAGCGGAAGCGGTAGATGTTACCTATACATATGATATTAATTCATTATTGGAAGTGGAGGTAAAGGTTGTTTCTACAGGAGAGGTGAAACGCATGATCGTAAAAAACCAGGATGTGGATATGACCGATGAAGAGATTGAGGCCAGAATGAAGGAGCTATCTTATCTAAAGATTCATCCAAGAGATCAGGAAGAGAATAAGCTATTGCTTCTTCGTGGAGAACGGATGTATGAGGAGAATGTGGGAGAGACCAGACTGGAAATCGAATACGAATTAAGGGAATTTGAACGAGTATTAAATACCAGAGACGAAGCAGCCATTGCAGATGCAAGGCGGACGCTCCGTGAGGCATTAGATGAGCTGAATGAAGACTGGTAGAAAAGGAGAGTAGTATGTTTTGTGGAGAATGTGGGAAGAAAATTTCTGATGAGGCTAAGTTTTGTCCATATTGTGGAAGTCCGGTAGAGACAGAGGAAATGGAATATGAGACAGTAGAAGAACCGGTAGAGCAGGAATCAGAATACGAAGAAGTGGAAACGGTCTTTGAAGAGAAAGATGACCTTGAATATGAAGAGGAGAAGGAAGATTCTGGTAACGCGAAAAAGATTATTTTGATCGTTTTGCTGTTGATTGCCCTTGCGGTGGCTGGATTTTTTATATGGAAGCTGTTTTTTGCAGAAACAGAAAATAATAATCTACAAACAACGCAGACAACGGCAGAACCAAGCACAGCCGATGATGATGGGGATGATGTGGTTCATGACGATGATGCGGAACATGCAGAGGGAACTGCCGAGGGACAGGATGATGGGCTGCCAGTTGTTTATGCAGATGATTCTATCGATTACGGTGCACCATTATCACCAAGTGATTATATCGTCTATGAGGCAGATGAGGGATATTCCTTTGCTTATCCGAAAAATTTCTACAATGAAGTATATAAAATTGATGGTGGCTATTCCTTCACTGGGGATGATGATGTATCTGCTTTTGAGATTTATGAAGAAGACAACCAGTATACCTCTGCCAGTGAGGCCATTGAAGGCTATTATAGCTCTGCTAAAAATAGCATGAATGTATATGATGAGATTATTTATTCTCCAGATACCGGAAAGCTGATTCTTGCAGCAAAGAATAATTTTGATTCTGACATCTATTACTATTATTTGGTACGTGCTTATGAGGATGATGTATATGTGATGAAGGTGACCTATCCTCTTAGCAGTGCAGAATCTAAGACATCAGAAAATCAAAAGAATTATATGGTGGATTGTATGTATCGTTATTGTAGCTTTTCTGGTGGTACTTATAAGCCAAGAACCTATACGCAGTTTAAGAATGATGATATGGGAACAAAGAAATAAAAAGAATGATATATCAGATTTGGAAGCTCCGTAGCCTGATTGCTGACCGGAATGATTTCGTTCTCACTCACTATCAATGGGACGAAATCCCTCTCCCAACACCTGGTTGGCAGGAGCAATAGTCACAAAAGCAGAGGGGTCTGTTTCTAGAATCACTTCTTTTAAATGGGCAAGCTCCTGCCTGCGGATGATGCATAGAAGAGTAAAGGAACTTTTCTTTTTGTAGGCACCCATACCATATAGCAGGGTGGCAGTACGAGACATTTTTGTAATGACAGAATCAGATATTTCCAGAGCTTTGGAAGACATAATGAGTACAATGATGGCCTGATCCATACCGTAGATGATGCCATTGATGGCCTTCATCTGGGCATAGAGGGCAACGGTACCGAATAGTCCGGATTCCAGATCGCGATAGACCACCATGGAAAGCAGCAAGATGGAGGCATCGATAATGAGCAGGGCCTGACCAGTAGGCAGTATGGGAAATCTTCGTTTCAGAAAATAAGATAAAATATCCGTTCCACCAGTCGTAGATCCATGGAAAAAGACAATACCCAGACCGACTCCGGAAAGAAGTCCGCCAAAGATGGAAGAGAGCAGACGATCCCCATAAAAGGCAGGGACATAGGGTGTGACGACAGAGTCTAAAAGGATGGTACTGATGAAAATGGTCTGAAGGGTCCTTAGAGTAAAGGTTTTTCCCATAAGCTTCCATGCGAAGAAAAGCAAAGGGATATTGCATAGAAATGTGGTTAGTCCTACTGGCAGGTTCCATAGGTATTTTAGCAGAATTCCAATACCAGAGACTCCGCCTGGAGCAATATGGGCAGGCTCCATAAAGACATGGATGCCGATGGCAATGAATAAACATCCAAGGATATCGAATATCAAGTTTGCAAGCCAAGTATATTTGAAAAATTTCATGGAAGCCTCCTTTTATATCTCATAAAATCCATTGAGAATAGTATATGGAGGCTTCCTCTTAATATACAGATAAGCTTTTTTTATTCTTCATCATCATAGTCATAATGAAGAATGACTTTGATGGCTTCTTTTTTTGCCATCAATTCAAATCCTTTTTCCCATTGGCTAAGCCCCAGCTCATGGGTAATAATGGATTTTAAATCGATTTTACCGGCGGCTAAAAGCCGCAGGGCATTTCGCCATGTTATGGAGTCGTAACCGGCATGTCCAATGATACTCAGAGCTTTGGAGGAAACATCGTTGATGGAGAAATCAAGATGCTGTGTGCTTTTTCCAACACGGATGATCTGGCCATTTGGGCGGAGCATGGCGATGGCCTGTTGCATGGCAATGGCAGAACCGCTGCATTCGACAACAAGGCCTAAGTTGTCACGTCCACAGATTTCCAGGCAGCGTTTTACTACATCTTCTGCTTTGCTGTCAATGGTATGAGTGGCACCGAACTTTCGTGCGATTGGAAAGCGGAGATTTTCATCGCCTGGGCGGCCGACTAAAACGATATTAACAGCACCCATAATGCGGGCAATCTGAACTGCCAGAATACCAAGGGGACCGGCACCGATGATGACAATGTCCTGTCCTGGCAGGAAGCTGGAACGCTGTGCAATGGCCTGGTATACATTGCAGATAGGATCCATGATAGCGGCCTCTTCATAGGATACGTTTTCTGGGATTTCCCAGATGGCGTGCTTGTGAATGGCAAGAATTTCTCCAGGAATGAGACAATACTTGGTAAAGCCTCCATAAGGACTGTGATCCAGTCCAAGATTCACATGTTCCGGGCAGGTAATAAAATCTCCTGCATCACAGGATGGACAGGTACCACACACATGACTGGTATTATCGGAAACGATTCTCTGTCCAACCTTCCAATCAACAACATTTTTTCCTGTTTTTACGATGATTCCAGAGAATTCATGCCCGCGGACAGAATTGAATTGATCTACATCGGCTTCTATGCCATAATGTTTTCGGTCGGAGCCACAGATGCCGGCGGCTTTTACTTCGATGAGAATATCGTTATCTCCACATTCCGGGACAGGGATATCGATCATACGATATCCTCCTGGTTTGATTCCATATCGTGCAAGTGCTTTCATAAATTAACCCCTTTCGTTTTCGTAGGCGGAAACCCACTGCCTTTAGGCGGTGGGAGGAGCCTTGTAAATCTTTAGCCATTAACCCTGACTTTCAATATACTTTTGAATTGTAGCTGATGATACTTCGCCAATACTACATGCAAAGTATCCGTCTGACCCAAATATCTTTTTCTTCCAATACTGTTTGGCTAGAAACGGACTGTATTTCTGCCAAAGGTAATGTGTTGTTTCCTGCTTTACAATTTTAACGATGTCGCAACTCTTTCCGTGGTATCGTAACTTAACAGAAAATGTATATGGTCTTTGTCTGTATCCATAGCTATAATTTGGTAACCATGAGTATTGGCTATATCGAATATCTTTTGTTTAACATCATTAGCGATAGAACCTTTAAGTAATTGTTTTCGGTATTTTGTTACCAAAACTATATGCACCTTTAAGCTGTATTTACGTCTGTTATGACGATTATATCTGTTATCCGTAACTTTACCTCAAATATTGATTTTCACTAATAATTATTATATAATACATTTAGTGAAATATCAATGAAAGGAGTACATTTTATGGAACAGATGACTATCACAGCAAAAGTTCAAATAGTCGCAGATGATACAGATAAGGTTTTGCTTGATAAAACCATGTCTGTATATCGTGATGCCTGCAACTTTGTTTCAGAGTATGTATTCCGTACACACGATTTGAAACAGTTTTCGCTTAACAAAATGTTATATTCTACGCTCCGAGAAAAGTTTGGTCTTAAATCGCAAATGACTCAGTCTGTATTTAAGACTGTTATTGCGAGATATAAAACCATCCTTGAAAATCAGAATGAATGGATTAAGCCTTCGTTCAAAAAACCACAGTATGATTTGGTTTGGAACAGAGATTATTCTTTGACGCAAAACTGCTTTTCAGTGAACACTCTGAATGGTCGTGTTAAGTTACCATATTTTGCTGATGGTATGTCTAAATATTTTGACCATACCATCTACAAGTTTGGCACTGCTAAGCTTGTAAACAAACATGGTAAATATTATCTTCACATACCAGTAACTTATGATGTCGAGGAAAGCAATATTTCTGACATCTGTAATGTTGTAGGTATCGACAGAGGAATTAACTTTGTTGTTGCGACCTATAACAGTGCCCACAAGTCCGGATTCGTTAGTGGTAAGGCTATTAAGCAGAAACGTGCTAATTATTCCAAACTTCGTAAAGAGCTTCAAATACGTCAGACTCCATCTTCAAGACGAAGAATCAAAGCTATCGGTCAGCGAGAAAACCGTTGGATGCAGGATATCAACCATCAGGTATCAAAGGCACTTGTTGAATCAAACCCGAAGCACACGCTCTTTGTTTTGGAAGATTTGGCAGGCATTCGTAATGCTACAGAGCGTGTGAAAACGAAAGACCGCTATGTTTCTGTATCATGGTCATTCTATGACCTTGAACGGAAACTAATCTACAAAGCCAAACAGAACCAGTCTACTGTCATTAAGGTTGACCCTCGTTATACGAGCCAGTGTTGTCCTATTTGTGGACATACTGAAAAGTCGAACCGTAACAAAAAAATACATCTGTTTACTTGCAAGAATTGTGGCTATAAATCGAATGATGACCGTATTGGAGCTATGAATCTGTATCGTATGGGAATAAACTATCTCGCAGATAGCCAAGTACCGAATATAGTTGTAACAGAGTAAACTTTGCTACAAAGGGTGCTGTCAACCACCCTGTGATGTAACGCCACGGGAGGTAATATACCTATCGGGGTTAAAAGGTCGGAGGCGTAAGCCGTTACTACGACTGGGCAGTTACAAGCCCATGACCTTTCGGTCATGGGTAGTTGACAAGTATTCATCCTTTCTATATTTCCTTTCAATCCGTAAGGGCGAGTTCTGTGGGATATCGGTCATTCTTTCAGTATAACAATAAAGAAAAGCTTTGTCATCACATAGGACGGTGGAAAAATCAAAGGAAGGATCTGAGGTTTAGGCTTGTACCAAACACAAAAAAGTGTTATCTTTTATCAGAAGAGATTAAAAATTTTGGATAAAGATACAAGGAGGATATGGTATGAGTCGTATTAGCCTAGGGGACGAAAAACATAAAAAGGGGTATAGCTGCAGTCAGGCGGTAGCATGCGTATTTTGCGATGAGATGGGTCTGGATGAAGAGACCGTATTTAAATTAACAGAGGGATTTGGAGCTGGAATGGCAGATATGCAGGGAGTCTGCGGTGCACTTTCCGGAGCAGCCATGGTCATCGGGATGAAGAACAGTACAGCTAATTTAGGACAGCCGGATTCCAAAGCGGCAACGATGAAGACAGTAAGAGAATTGGTAGCAAAGTTCCGCGATATGAATGGGTCTACGATATGTAAGGATTTAAAGGGAATGGAAACTGGAAAAGTATTGCGAAGCTGTCCAGGATGTATCGAAGATGCCATTAAATTGACAGAAGAAGCTTTGGCTAAAATGGAAGAATAGGAGAAGAAGAATGAATAGCAGAATCGAAGGGTTAAAAGGAAAGTTGATCGTGTCTTGTCAGGCTTTGCCGGAAGAACCACTTCATTCTTCCTTTATTATGGGAAGGATGGCATTGGCTGCCAAAGAAGGCGGTGCATATGGAATTCGTGCTAACACAAAAGAAGATATTAAAGAAATCAAGTCACAGGTGGACCTTCCGGTTATTGGAATTGTAAAAAGAAATTATGAAGGGTGTGATGTTTATATTACTCCTACTATGAAGGAAGTAGATGAGCTTATGGAAGCCGGACCAGAGATCATTGCCATGGATGCAACGATTTCCAAAAGGCCAGGTGGAAAGAGTCTGGATGATTTCTTTCATGAAGTGAAGACAAAATATCCAGATCAGCTTTTTATGGCAGATTGTTCTACGATAGAAGAAGCACTACATGCAGATGAGCTGGGATTTGATTTTATCGGAACGACTATGGTGGGTTATACAGAGCAAAGCAGACACCTTCGCATTGAGGAAAATGACTTTGAGATCCTAAGAGAAATTGTAGCGAAGGTGAAACACCGTGTGATTGCGGAAGGCAATATTAATACACCGGAAAAAGCGAGAAGAGTCATTGAATTAGGTGCATTCAGTGTGGTAGTTGGTTCCATTATTACCAGACCGCAGCTGATTACAAAATCCTTTGTAGAAGCGCTTTCATAGATTTTTCTAAATTCAAAGAGTATGATAGATTATGCTAGAAAAAAGAGTGGGGAAGTGATGATATGAAACCTGGAATAAAAGATGTGGCAAAGGTAGCAGGAGTATCACCGACTACTGTGTCCAGGGTCTTAAATAATCGAGGATATATTAGTGAAGAGACAAGAAAAAAAGTATATGCAGCTATGGAAAAAATTCAATACTATCCCAATGAAATCGCACGGGCATTGTTAAATAATCGGACATATTTTGTTGGTGTCATCGTGCCGACGGTAACTTCTCCATTTCATGGTGTTATTGTAGAGCAGATAGAATATTATCTTTCTGAGAAAAATTATAAGATGCTTTTATGCAATAGCAAGAACCAACTAGATACCGAAAAGAAGTATATTGACATGTTAAGAAGGAATCAGGTTGATGGAATGATTGTGGGAACTCATAATGCAGTGGTAGAGGAATATTCTAGTTTTCATATGCCGGTTGTTGGAATCGATCGATATTTGGGAGAAAATATACCTGTGGTATCTTGTGACAATTATGAGGCAGGGAGACTTGCAACGAGACATCTGATCGAACGGGGATGTAAGAAGATTTTATGTATCCGTGGGGATAGCAGATTGAGAATGCCTGGTAATAAAAGAAGTCAGGCTTATTTGGATGAGATGAAAAAGGAAGGTTATGAACCATTGGTGTTGGAAGTCCCATTTGTAAAGGAGTATGTAGAGAAACAGAAGCTGGTGTACGATATGCTGAATCAACATCCAGAAATCGATGGAGTGTTCGCCGGAGATGATTCCTTGGCTGTGATTGTTTTGCAGATTGCAAAGCAGAAAGGAATTCGAATTCCGGAGGACTTAAAGGTGATAGGAATAGATGGTACAAGAGAAGTACTTCAATTTGTTCCAGAACTGACAACGGTACAGCAGCCATCCAATGAAATTGCAAGAGTTGCGGTAGAAAAATTAATAGATTTGATTGAAGGGAAAAAAGTAGAAAGTTGTCTGAATCTCCCGGTTCGGCTATTAGAAGGAAAAACCACATAAAAAGGGAAAGGAGAAATCGAAAGATTTCTTCTTTTTTTGATGTAAGAGGCAATTTCAAGAACATAATTGTCAAAATAGCACAAAAAATAAGAATGGTTTTTGGTGAAAAATCTGCGTGAAAACGATTGACATATGAAAACGATTGACATATAATAATGAAAAAGGAAGGAGGAAATCATGTATCAATTGTATTATCAGCCAGACGGTGTCTGGGTAGGAGATATCATGCCTTATGGAAAAGATGGCAGCTTTTATGTATATCATCAGAGAGACACAAGAAATCCAGGACCATTTGGAGAGCCGTTTGGATGGGCATTAGCAACAACAAAAGATTTTGTAACATATAAAGATTATGGAGAGAGCCTGAAAAGAGGAACGGATGAAGAAGCAGATCAGTTTATCTATGCGGGAAGTGTGTTTGAAGCACAGGGATGTTTCCATGCCTTTTATACTGGATATAATCGAGAATTCCTAAAAGCAGGAAAAACCTCTCAGACATTGCTTCATGCTACCAGTCAGGATGGAATCAATTGGGAAAAGTCCAAAGAAGCATTGGAAATCCCACCACAGAGTGGTTATGATAGACGAAACTGGAGAGACCCTTTTGTACTATGGGATGAAGAGAGGCAGGAGTATCTTTTGATTCTGGGTGCCAGAAAAGGGGAAGATAAGAGAAAGCAAACAGGACGACTGGTTTCTTTTACATCAAAAAATTTAGAAAAATGGAAATTTCAAGGAGACTTCTGGTCACCAGGAATTTTTACCATGTTTGAGATGCCAGAGATTTTCAAAATGGGTGACTGGTGGTACCTGGTATTTTCAGAGTACAGCGATGGTAATAAGATTCATTATCGTATGAGTAAGAGTCTATACGGACCATGGATCGCACCAAAAGATGATTCTTTCGATGGAAGAGCATATTATGCCGGAAGAACTGCTTTTGATGGCAAACGCCGGGTATTATTTGGATGGGTACCAACAAGAGATGGTGATGATGATAAAAATTCATATTTATGGGGTGGAACCTTCGTACCACATGAAGTATTCCAAAGAGAGGATGGAACATTGGGAGTAAAACCATTAGATTCTGTTATGGAAGCATTCAGTGGCTGGAAGGATTTATTTAACCCATGTATGAAAACGATTGACATAAAACAGGAAAGTGTTTTATGTGAGGAAGCAGGCGTTCTGACAGCACTGGAAACGTATCTGACTTTTGAAGAGGGAACAAGAGAAATTTCTATTAAATTTTACGAGGATCTGGAGACAGGAGTATCTTATGAATATCGGTTTTATGTAGAAGAAAATCGTATTGTGTTCAACAAGTGTCCAAATTATCCATGGTATCAGTGCTTCAATATTGGACTGGAGCGACCGATTGCTCTGAATGCAGGAGAGGAATATCATATTCAGCTTATTGTGGATAATGATATTGCTACATTATATGTGAACGGAACAGCCTTGAACGTCAGATTATGTGATAGACCAGGAAATGCTCTCTCCATAACAGTTATGAATGGAGCAATCAAAACAAGAGGAACTAAGATTTCAACAGAGATTAATCAGTAGAGGAGAGGAAAAGAAGATGGATTATAAAAAAATAGCCAGCGAAGTAGTCGCTCATATTGGTGGACAGGAAAACATTAAGGGTGCTACCCATTGTGTAACAAGATTACGTTTAATCTTAAATGATGAGACAAAATACGATAGAAAGAAATTGGAAAACATTGAAGGAGTAAAAGGTGTTTTATTTAACAGTGGACAGTTGATGATCATCTTTGGAACCGGAACAGTAAATAATGTGTATGATGTATTTGTAGAACTGACTGGAGCAAAAGAATTATCTCAGGCAGAAGCCAAAGCAGAAGGCGTAAGTAAGCTGGGAAAACTTCAACAGGGATTTAAAGTTTTCTCCGATATTTTTATTCCGATCATTCCAGCATTTGTGGCAGCAGCAATCATTATTGGAATTAAAGCTTTATTAACTGCAGAAGGATTATTTGGATTAGAAGGTGCATTAGTTGATCAGAGTCCATTGATCGCAGACATTGCAGACTTCTTAAGAATTATTGCTACGACCTTTGATTATCTACCAATCCTTGTTATGTATAGTGCAGTAAAGCGCTTTGGAGGTAACCCGATTCTTGGTATTTTAGTAGGTATCGTTATGATTCACCCTGATTTGATGAATCGAAATGCATTTGTTTTAGATCCGTCCACTGCAGACTATTGGAATTTTGGTCCTTTGGCAATTGCTAAGGTTGCATTCCAGGGCGGAGTATTCCCAGCAATCTTAACAGCATGGTTTATGTCTAAAGTGGAAAAAATATCACAAAAATATGTGCCACAGGTCATTTCCTTTGTACTGGTTCCTACAATTACTATTTTATTTGCAAATATTGCATTATTTACCGTATTTGGACCAGTTGGAAATGTGATTGGTAATGGATTAGCAGGGTTGATCGATCTTTTATACAACAAATTAGGATTCTTAGGAGCATTTTTCTTTGCAGCGATGCTTCAGCCATTAGTAGTAACCGGTACCCATCAGGCAATTCAGGGAATTGAAGCAAACTTAATCGCAACAACAGGATTCAACTATATTCAGGCAATCTGGTCCGTATCCATTATTGCACAGGGTGGTGGAGCAATCGGTATGTACCTTCTGGCAAAGAAAAAATCAAAAGACAGAGACATCGCTATGTCAAGTTTTGTTCCTACCTTAGTTGGAATTTCTGAACCTGCAATCTTTGCTGTAAACTTAAAATATTCTATTATTCCATTTGTATGTGCCTGTCTTGGAGCTGGATGCGGTGGAGCATTTATGAAATTAGCAGGGGTTCGTGCTATTGGTCAGGGGCTTACTGGAGTACTTGGACTATTGTTAGTGGTTCCAGATAAATTGTTATATTATGTTATTGGAAACCTGATCGCATTCATTCTTCCAATTGTGTTTATTTTAATTTATGATAAAGCAAAAGGAGTTCCAAGAGAGGAAGAAGAAGAGGAAGTAGCTTCTGTAGATGAAGATGTAAAGGTTTCAGTAAAAGCGGTTGTAGATGGAACAGTTATCCCAGTTGCTGATATCAAAGATGGTGTATTTTCTGAAAAGGTATTAGGCGATGGAATTGGTATTCTTCCAGAAAGCGAAACCATTGTTGCTCCTGCAGACGGAGAAATCTGTACTGTTATGGAAGGAAGTAATCATGCAGTAGGAATTCGTGTGAAAAATAATATGACATATTTAATTCACGTAGGTATTGATACGATCAATATGAATGGAGAAGGATTTCAGTGTTTTGTAAAAGTGGGAGATCAGGTAAAAGCTGGAGAAAAGTTATTAACATTCAATAAGAAAAAAATTGAAGAAAAAGGTTTAAATCCAGTTGTGGTATTTGTAAAAACCGAAGAAGGAAATCAAAGCCCAGTGACATTCCGCACAGGAATGAAAGTTTCAGCGGGCAAGGATATTGTTGGAGAATAATATGGAGTTTTTAAAAGTTGAAAAATATACAGCATTAAATGAAACGCACCAATCCTATATCACTCAACTGATGAATTATTGCAGGAATACACCAAGACATCCGAAATTTCATATACATCCTCCCTGTGGACTAATGAATGATCCAAACGGTCTGGCTTATTTTCAGGGAAAGTATCATGTGTTCTATCAGTGGTTTCCATTTGGCCCAGAGCATGGAATGAAACATTGGGCACATGTAGAATCTGAAAATCTTTTGGATTTTAAGTGGTCAGAGGAGATGCTGGTTCCAGACCAGGAATATGAAAAGAATGGATGCTATTCTGGAAACTCAATAGAGGCAGATGGAAAATTATATTTATTCTATACAGCTAACTATAAGAGTGAACAGGGCAAAATTCCAAAGCAGGCGATGGCATGGATGGAGCCGGATGGAAGCGTACATAAATATGAAAACAATCCGATTATTGATGAAACACCAGATGGATTAACCGGAGAGATCAGAGATCCTTTTGTGTTCTCAAAAAATGGATGCTATTATATGCTTCTTGGTGGCGGTACTTTAGATGGAAAGGCAGCGCTGCTATTATATCAAAGTACAGATCTTACATCATGGAAGTACCAGGGACTGATTGATGTATGCGTCGATGGATTTGATATGGGATATATGTATGAATGTCCTTCTTATATCCAAGTGGATGGCAAGGATGTACTCTTCTTATCCTTAATGGGAAGAGAACCAGAAGGGGATCGTTATCATAATGAATTTTCAAGCTTATACTTTATCGGGAATCTGAATCTGGAGGAGATGAGATTTGAGGTAGAGTGTTACGATGAAATTGATAAAGGATTTGATTTTTATGCGCCTCAGGTATTTTATGGGAAGGATAAAGCCCCGATGATGTTTGCCTGGTTTGGATGCGGCGTGCAAAATTTGCCTTATGCCGCTGAGGATATGTGGATTCATGGTCTGACGATGCCTCGAATATTAAAAATCCAGAATGGACAGCTTTATCAGGAAATACCAGAAGAAATCTCCGATAAATATGAAATGGTTTCGGATTTGACTCATATGCCGGAAAGTAATACTTGGAAGCTTTCACTTGACTTTGATAAAATTCAATGTTCTTGTGTTCAGATTGGAGAAAAGAAAGATTGCTTTAAGATAAATCTGGATGTGGATCATGGTGTGGTAAGTGTAGATAGAAGTAGTCTATCCAAAGAGATTTGTGGAAAATATGGATATACGAGAAGAGTAACTACGAAAAGTGGAAAGCTATATTCTTTGGATATTTATTATGATAATACCTTTATCGAGCTTGATGTCAATAAGGGAGAAGAGTGGATGGCGTTTAGAGCCTATCCAGAAAATCAACAAATCAAAATAAAATAAGAGTCATTCATGTGATAAAATCCCTACTGGAATGCTTGTGTTATTTCAGTAGGGATTTTTTATGCATGAGAGAGAACTGTTGTGAGCAAACAAATAATCACTTGGTAGCTTTGCGGTAGTGAGTAGTCAGTTTTGATAAGATTGTGTATAATAGAAGCACAGTTTCAATCGAGGAGAGAAAAGATGAAGAAAAATAGTAGATTGGGGTTGATCCTAAGATTTGCCAGAGCGTCCAGATGGTATTTTCTGATCGTACTTGTGGCGTCCTTTGTATCAACCATATTAAATTCATGGATTCCAAAAATTTTTAGCTTTACCATCGATTCTGTGTTGGCAGAGAATGGTGTGAGTTATTTAAAAGAGCATTTATGGATCTTATCTTTGGCAGTGATCGGAATTGCATTTTTAAATGGAATTTCTATCTTTTTCTATCGTACTTATACAGCGAAGGCCGGGGAAGGTTTTGCAAAAAATATGAGGGATACGCTGTTTTTTCATGTACAGCGTCTTCCAATGAAATGGCATGGAGAGAATCAGACAGGAGATATTATCCAGAGATGTACAGCAGACGTGGAAGTGATTCGGAATTTCGTAGTGACCCAGGTGCTGGAGGTATTTCGTACGGTATTTCTCATTGGGATTTCTTTTACGATGATGGTCTCTATGAATGTGAAGTTATCGTTGGTAGCATTGGCTTTTGTGCCGATCGTAGCAGCGTATTCCGGAGTCTTTTTTCATTTGATCGCGAAGAACTTTACGGTGGCAGATGAGGCAGAGGGAGAGCTTTCCACAGTGGTCCAGGAGAATGCAACCGGCGTCCGGGTTGTGCGGGCTTTTGGAAGGGAAAAGTTTGAAATTGATCGTTTTGATGAAAAGAACTTAAATTATGCCAGATTATGGATTAAGCTTGGAACTTTATCTGGGTTATATTGGGGAGTCGGTGACCTGATCACTGGATTTCAGGTTATCTTTATCATCGTATTAGGAGCCATCGAAGCCGTTCATGGAGATATTACAGCAGGGCAGTTTGTAGCCTTTGCTTCTTATAATACCACATTAGTCTGGCCTATCAGAGGACTTGGAAGGATCTTGTCAGAGATGAGTAAGGCAGGCGTTTCTTTTGACAGAGTAAATTATATTTTAAATTCCCTTGAAGAGACGATGGAGGAAGTGGGGAAAATTCCTGAGTCGTTGGATATTCGGTTTTCTAATGTTTCTTTTGGTTATGAAAAAGAAAAGAAGGTTCTTCATAATCTGACGTTTTCCATTCCAGAAGGAAGTACCTTTGGAATCTTAGGAGGGACTGGCAGTGGAAAATCCACGATCATTCATTTGCTAGATCGACTGTATGAATTAGAGGAAGGCAGTATTCATATTGGAGGAATTGATATTAGCGAGATTCCAAAACCGTGGTTAAGAAAGCACATAGGGATGGTCCTTCAGGAACCGTTTTTATTTTCCAGGACGATACGGGAGAATATTGCTGCCTCAAATCCGGATGCTTCTATGGAAGAGATTCGGGAGGCTGCCAAAACAGCTTGTATAGACGATGCGATTATGGCATTTAAGGATCAGTATGATACGGTAGTAGGGGAGAGAGGAATTACACTTTCCGGTGGACAGAGACAGAGGATTGCCATTGCCAGAATGCTTCTCGCTAAGGCTCCAATTATGGTATTTGATGATTCGCTGTCTGCAGTAGATGCCAAGACAGATTCTGATATCCGTCATGCATTGAGGCAAAAGATGAAGGATGCTACTGTAATCTTGATTTCCCATCGGATCACTACGTTGATGGAAGCAGATCAGATTATGGTGCTGAATCATGGACAAATAGAAGAAATCGGAACGCATCATCAGCTAATTGGGCAGCAGGGGATTTATCGTCAGATATATGATATTCAGATGAATCAGGATGACCGAAGATTATTAGAAGGAGGGGTGTAGATGGAACCGAAATCATTTAGCTTGAAAATGTGGAAAAAGATGCTGCCCTTCTTTCGTCCGTATTATAAATATTTTATTACCACCATCAGTCTCAATGTGTTGCTGGTAGCGGTGGATGTGTTGGTGCCGTTATTTCAAAGCTATGCCATCGATCATTTCATTGTGCCGGATACGTTGAAAGGCATTCGTATATTTGCACTTGTATATGCAGCGGTGATCGTGACACAGACCGTATGTGTATTTTTCAGTGTACGGGCAGCCATTCACATTGAAATGAATGTGGGAAAGGATCTGAAGAGGGCACAGTTTGTCCATCTTCAAAAGCTTTCTTTTTCCTATTATAATACAACACCGGTAGGATATATCCATGCCAGAGTGATGAGTGATACTCTAAAGATTGCGTCTGTGCTTGCCTGGGGATTGGTAGATATGTTCTGGGCCCTGGTCTATGTAGCAGGAGTTTTTGTAATTATGTTTTTGTTGAATGCAAGGCTGGCAGCGGTAATCTTATTAGTGGTCCCTTTGATCGCAGTGCTTACTGCAGTGTTTCAGAAGAAAATGCTGGTTTGGAATCGTAAAGTAAGGGAGACGAATTCAGAGATTACGGGAGCCTATAATGAAGGAATTACGGGAGTAGAGACCAGTAAGACCATGGTCATTGAAGACCTGAATCATAAGTCCTTTCAGGAAATTACGAATAAGATGAAGTGTAGTTCCATGACGCTTGCCAAGCTTACGGCGATCTATATGCCGCTGATCTTATTTTTTAGCTCTACCGTCACTGCATTTGTGCTGGCCAGAGGAGGATATTTTGTACAGGAGCAGGTAATCGCATTGGGAACATTATCGGTGTTTTTATCTTATGCAGTTGGTATCTTTGAACCGATTCAGCAGCTGGCAAGACTTTTGTCAGATTTGATTTCCTGTCAGGCCAATATTGAGCGGGTGGTAAATCTATTGGAGCAAGAACCGAATATTACGGACTCTTTGCAGGTAATAGAAAAGTATGGGGATTCCATACATCCCAAAAAGGAGAATTGGGAAAAGATATGGGGTGACATAGAATTTCGGGATGTGACCTTTCGTTATCCAGATGGAAAAGAGAATGTCTTAGAGCACTTTTCCTTAAAGATACCAGCTGGTTCTACGGTAGCCATTGTAGGAGAGACAGGAGCTGGTAAATCTACGCTTGTGAATCTGGCAGGCAGGTTCTTCGAACCGGTGTCTGGAGAAATTCTCATCGATGGAAGAGATTATCGGGAACGGTCACAGTTGTGGCTGCATAGTCAGATTGGATATGTATTGCAGAATCCTCATTTGTTTTCTGGCAGTATCCGGGAGAATATTCGCTATGGAAGACTGGATGCAACCGATCAGGAGGTGGAGGAAGCAGCAAAGAGTGTTTGGGCGGATCAGGTGATTGAGAAGCTGGAGCAGGGATATGATACCAATGCAGGAGAAGGAGGCAACCGTCTGTCAACCGGAGAGAAGCAACTCATTTCTTTTGCCAGAGCCATTCTTGCCAATCCGGCAATCTTTGTCTTAGATGAGGCCACATCTTCCATTGACACATGGACGGAGCAGCTGATCCAAAAAGCAACCAGTCAATTGTTAAAAGGGCATACTTCTTTTATCATTGCACACCGTCTGTCTACCATTCGTCATGCGGATGTGATTCTGGTCATGAAGGACGGTAAGATTTTGGAAAAGGGTAATCATAGACAGCTGATTCAGCAGAAGGGTTACTATTATGATCTATATTCCAGACAGTTCGAAGAGGAGCGGATGATGGAGGTATTTTGCTAGGTTTTCATTTCTCACATTTATAGTAGTCATCCATTATCTGAGGGGGAGAAGAATCATGAATACAATACGAGAGCAGTTGGAGTCTCTTTCAGAGACAGATTATAAAAAGTTTAACGAAAAGATTGTGCCTGGAGCCAGAAATATGCTTGGAGTCCGTCTGCCTAAGCTGCGTCAGATCGCAAAAGAGATCGCAAAACAGGAGCCAGTAAGGTATCTGGAGGAGATAGAACAGGCTCTGCTTACCAAAAGAGATCAGATTTATTATGAGGAAATCATGATATACGGGCTTGTCATTGGCTATGCCAAACTGACAGACGAAGAACGGAAGGAATGGCTGGAGCGATTTCTCTGTCATATTGATAACTGGGCTGTTTGTGATAGCTGCTGTATGACGTATAAATGGATGAAGAAGAATCCGGAATATTGGTGGAAATATTTGGAGGAATGCATCAAAAAAGGAGAAGAATATTCTATTCGGTTTGCAGTGGTCTGTATGCTGGATCATTTTATTGATCATACTTATATAGAAAGAGTGCTTCAGTGGTGCGATCGGATTCAGCATGATGGTTATTATGTGAAGATGGCAGTTGCCTGGGCGGTATCTGTCTGCTTTGTAAAGTATCCAGAGCCAACGTATAAATTTTTGCATAAGAATTACATGGATGATTTTACTCAGAATAAAGCCATACAGAAAATTTGTGATTCTTATAGAGTAACAAAAGAGATGAAGCAGGAGATAAAAAGTTTTCGAAGGAGGTAACAATATGAAAAAATTTTGGAAAAAAGTTATGTTAAGTTTATTGGTGATCACAATGATTTTTCCAGTAACAGTTTGGGCGCATGGAGATCATCATGATGAGGATCATCATAACCATCATAATGATTATCATTGTCTGAATAATACATATAAGGTCGTATCGAAAGGGCAATGTGCGCAGTTGAAGGTATACCGTCACTGTAATGGACAAGAGGTAAGGATTACAAAGAATATCACCTGGACTTCTGGGAATAAGTCTATTGCATCTGTAGACAGTGCAGGAAAGGTAAAAGGTATTTCCAAAGGAAGTACCATCATTACTGCTAAATATGACGGTAGAAAGTATCAATGTACGGTAAAGGTGGAAAAGCCTACCATTAGTAAGTCCAAAACGACGGTAAAAAAGGGAGCATCAACAACTGTCACAGTGAAAAACACCTGCAGAAAGGTTACTTATAGCACCAGCAAAAAGGGGATCATATCTGTGAAAAAGACATGTAAAAACAATGTGACCACATTGCGGATAACGGGAAAGAAAAAAGGAAAGACAGTGATTACGATGAAGGCGGGAGGCTATAAGATAGGCACCTGTACGGTAACAGTAAAATAGAAATCTTTTGTTGGCAATCCTTATAAATATAAAGAAAGAATAAAAAAATAAATTTTTTCCTTGACGCCTCTTGACAATTATGATAATATATTAATCTGTATCATAATGGCTAATTACGCCTGTGGATATATGTAAAACGATAACAACATTTCATTACAAGGGGTGAAAACGTCGATGGAAAAGAACAGAATCCGCCCAGTCAAATCTGGGACAAAAAGCAGAGTTAGCTACGCAAGACAGGACGATGTCTTAGAAGTACCTAATCTTATCGAAATTCAGAAAAATTCTTACCAGTGGTTTTTAGACGAAGGATTAAAAGAAGTTTTTGAAGACATTTCTCCAATTGCAGACTATAATGGACAGCTTAGTCTGGAATTCGTTGATTTTATTTTATGTAGAGACGATGTGAAATATTCAATCGAGGAATGTAAAGAAAGAGATGCAACATATGCAGCTCCTTTGAAGGTGAGAGTAAGATTATATAATAAGGATGAAGATGAATTTAAGCAGCACGATATTTTTATGGGTGATCTACCGTTAATGACAGAGACCGGTACATTCGTAATCAATGGTGCAGAGCGAGTTATTGTCAGTCAGTTAGTTCGTTCTCCTGGTATTTATTATGTGATCTCACATGATAAGATCGGAAAAGAATTATTTTCTGCTACAGTCATTCCTAACCGAGGTGCATGGTTAGAATACGAAACAGACTCTAACGATGTATTTTATGTTCGTGTTGACAGAACAAGAAAAGTACCAATTACCGTTTTAATTCGTGCGTTAGGAATTGGAACCAATGCAGAGATCAAGGAGTTATTTGGAGAAGAACCAAAGATTCTCGCAAGTATTGAAAAAGATCCATCAGACAATTATCAGGACGGCTTACTGGAATTATATAAGAAGATCAGACCAGGTGAACCATTATCTGTAGACAGTGCAGAAAGTCTGATCAATAGTATGTTCTTCGATCCAAGACGTTATGATCTGGCAAAGGTTGGACGTTATAAATTTAATAAAAAGTTAGCATTAAAGAGCAGAATTGTGAATTCTGTATTAGCAGAAGATGTTGTTGATATGACAACAGGAGAGATCATTGCAGAAGCAGGAACAACTGTGACTGCAGAAATTGCAACAAAGATTCAGGATGCAGCAATCCCATCTGTCACTGTCCAGACAGAAGAGAGAAATGTCAAAGTACTGTCTAATATGACGGTTAACTTAGCATCATATGTTGATTTTGATCCAGAAGAAATCGGAATTCATGAGAACGTTTACTACCCTGTACTTGAAGATTTATTGAATGAATATAGAGGCGAGGAATTAAAAGATGCAATCAAAAAGCATATTTCCGAATTAATTCCAAAGCATATTACAAAAGAAGATATTTTAGCTTCTATCAACTACAATATGCATTTAGAATACGGTCTGGGCAATGTGGATGATATCGACCACTTAGGAAACAGACGTATCAGAGCAGTAGGTGAATTATTACAGAATCAGTATCGTATTGGTTTGTCCAGATTGGAGAGAGTTGTTCGTGAGAGAATGACAACACAGGATGTAGAAACGATCACACCACAGTCCTTGATCAACATCAAACCAGTAACAGCAGCAGTGAAAGAATTCTTCGGAAGTTCTCAGTTGTCTCAGTTCATGGACCACAACAACCCATTATCTGAGCTGACACACAAGAGACGTTTGTCCGCATTGGGACCTGGTGGTCTGTCACGAGACAGAGCCGGATTTGAGGTTCGAGACGTACACTATTCTCACTATGGTAGAATGTGTCCAATCGAAACACCTGAAGGTCCAAACATCGGTCTGATCAACTCACTTGCTACTTACGCAAGAATCAATGAATATGGATTTATCGAAGCGCCTTATCGTAAGCTGGATAAGAGCAATCCGGAAAATCCGGTAGTAACCAACGAAGTTGTCTATCTGACAGCAGATGAAGAAGATAACTTTATCGTAGCTCAGGCGAATGAGCCTTTGGATGAAGAAGGACATTTTGTAAATACAAGTGTTTCTGGTCGTTTCCGTGAAGAAACAACGGAATTCCCAAAAACAAAGATTGACTTAATGGACGTATCACCTAAGATGGTATTCTCCGTGGCTACATCCATGATTCCTTTCCTGGAAAATGACGATGCTAACCGTGCGCTGATGGGATCCAACATGCAGCGTCAGGCAGTACCACTTCTTCGTACCGAAGCACCAGTAGTTGGAACAGGTATGGAATCAAAGGCAGCGTTCGATTCCGGTGTATGTATCATTGCAAAACATGACGGTGTTGTAGAACGCTCTACAAGTAAAGAGATTATCGTCCGTACAGAAGACGGAACAACCGATACTTACCATGTGATCAAATTTGCAAGAAGTAACCAGGGTAACTGTATGAACCAGCGTCCAATCGTAAATGTAGGCGATAAAGTAAAAGCCGGTGATGTATTGGCGGATGGTGCATCTACTTCGAATGGTGAGATGGCTCTTGGTAAGAACCCATTGATCGGATTCATGACCTGGGAAGGTTATAACTACGAGGATGCCGTATTATTAAGTGAACGTCTGGTACAGGATGATGTATATACATCTGTTCATATTGAGGAATATGAAGCAGAAGCAAGAGATACAAAGCTTGGTCAGGAAGAGATCACAAGAGATCTGGCTGGATTAAGCGAAGATGTATTAAAAGACTTAGATGAGAATGGTATTATCCGAATCGGTGCAGAGGTCCGTGCCGGTGATATCTTAGTTGGTAAAGTAACTCCTAAGGGAGAGACAGAGCTGACAGCAGAAGAAAGACTTCTTCGTGCTATTTTCGGTGAAAAAGCAAGAGAAGTTCGTGATACTTCCCTTCGTGTACCTCACGGTGCATATGGGGTTGTTATGGATACAAAAGTATTTACAAGAGAGAATGGAGACGAACTGCCTCCTGGAGTAAATAAAACAGTCCGCGTATATATTGCGCAGAAGAGAAAGATCTCCGTAGGAGATAAGATGGCTGGTCGTCATGGTAACAAGGGTGTAATTTCCCGTATCTTACCAGTAGAAGATATGCCATTCTTACCAAATGGACGTCCATTGGATATCGTATTGAATCCATTGGGTGTACCTTCCCGTATGAATATCGGACAGGTCCTGGAAATCCACTTATCATTAGCTGCTCAGGTATTAGGATTCAACGTTGCAACACCAGTATTTAATGGTGCCAACGAGTACGATATCATGGATACTCTGGAAATGGCCAATGATTATGCGAATAAGAGCTGGGATGAATTTAACGAGATCTGGGGACCAAAAGTAAATGATGATATCATGGATTATCTGTATGAGAACAGAGAGCACAGAAAAGAGTGGAAAGGTGTTCCAATCGACAGAACCGGTAAAGTTCAGCTTCGTGACGGAAGAACTGGAGAAGAATTCGATAATCCAGTAACCATCGGTTTCATGCATTACCTGAAGCTGCACCACCTAGTAGATGATAAGATCCATGCTCGTTCTACGGGCCCTTACTCACTGGTTACACAGCAGCCTCTTGGTGGTAAAGCTCAGTTCGGTGGACAGAGATTCGGAGAGATGGAAGTATGGGCACTGGAAGCCTATGGTGCTTCTTACACATTACAGGAAATCCTAACTGTAAAATCCGATGATGTGATCGGTCGTGTAAAAACATATGAAGCAATTATTAAGGGAGATAACATCCCTGAACCAGGTATTCCTGAATCCTTCAAGGTATTATTAAAAGAATTCCAATCCTTGGCATTGGATGTCAGAGTGTTAAAGGATGATGCAACAGAAGTAGCAATTCCAGAAAGCGTAGACTATCAGTCAGAGCCTGACGAATTAAAACCAATGATCGAAGGAGATCCTGCATTTAATAATTACGAAGATGGAGAATCACTTGGGAACTTAGGATTTAAAGAAGGAAACTTGGAAGATGGCGAGGAAGATGCATCTTTATTATAGGATGATGAAAAACCCGCTGGCAGAGATAGATATATAGGAAGGAGCAGCCTGAATGTCTGAAATCAGCAATCAACAAATGGATCAACCAATGAACTTTGATGCAATTAAGATCGGGTTAGCTTCTCCTGAAAAGATCCGTGAATGGTCAAGAGGAGAAGTAAAGAAACCTGAAACAATTAACTATAGAACATTAAAACCAGAAAAAGATGGTTTATTCTGTGAAAGAATCTTTGGACCAAGCAAGGACTGGGAATGTCATTGTGGTAAGTACAAAAAAGTGCGTTATAAAGGCGTTGTTTGTGATCGATGTGGCGTAGAAGTAACGAAAGCCAACGTACGTCGTGAAAGAATGGGTCATATCGAACTTGCAGCACCAGTATCACACATCTGGTACTTTAAAGGAATTCCTAGCCGTATGGGATTGATCCTTGATATTTCACCAAGAACCTTAGAAAAAGTATTATACTTTGCGTCTTATATCGTATTAGACCCAAGAGATACAGAGCTTGCATACAAGCAGGTTCTGACAGAGAGAGAATACAGAGAAGCCTATGACAAATTCAACGGAGATTTCGAAGTAGGAATGGGTGCAGAAGCGGTCAAACGTCTGCTTCAGGAAATCGATTTGGATGCAGAATCTGAAGAATTAAGAACCGGATTAAAGGATGCAACTGGACAGAAACGTGCGAGAATCATCAAGCGTCTGGAAGTGGTAGAAGCTTTCAGAAATTCCGATAACAAACCGGAATGGATGATCTTAGATGTTGTTCCTGTGATTCCTCCAGATATCCGTCCAATGGTACAGTTAGACGGAGGACGTTTTGCAACCTCCGACTTAAATGACTTATACAGAAGAATTATTAATAGAAATAACCGTTTAAAGAGACTTCTTGAATTAGGTGCTCCAGACATTATCGTTCGTAATGAAAAGAGAATGCTTCAGGAAGCAGTGGATGCCCTGATCGATAACGGAAGAAGAGGTCGTCCGGTAACCGGACCTGGTAACCGTGCATTAAAATCTCTTTCCGATATGTTAAAAGGTAAACAGGGACGTTTCCGTCAGAACTTACTGGGTAAACGTGTTGACTACTCAGGACGTTCTGTAATCGTAGTAGGACCAGACTTGAAGATTTACCAGTGTGGTCTTCCAAAAGAAATGGCGATCGAATTATTCAAGCCATTCGTTATGAAGGAACTGGTTTCTAAGAAGCTGGCACATAACATTAAATCTGCTAAGAAGATGGTAGAAAAGCTTCAGCCAGAAGTTTGGGATGTGTTAGAAGAAGTTATCAAGGAACATCCGGTTATGTTAAACCGTGCTCCTACACTGCATAGACTTGGTATTCAGGCATTTGAACCAATTTTAGTAGAAGGTAAGGCAATTCGTCTGCATCCACTGGTATGTACGGCTTACAATGCCGACTTCGACGGTGACCAGATGGCTGTGCATTTACCATTATCCGTAGAAGCACAGGCAGAATGTCGATTCCTGTTATTATCACCAAACAACCTGTTAAAACCATCCGATGGTGGTCCGGTAGCCGTACCTTCTCAGGATATGGTTCTTGGTATTTACTACTTAACACTGGAAAAACCAGGTGATAAGGGAGAAGGCAAATGCTTCAAATCAACCAACGAAGCATATCTTGCTTATGAAAACAAAGAGATTACCCTTCATGCCCGTATTAAGGTAAGAAGAAAAGGTGTTGACCTTGAAGGGAATCCAATTACACGTATGATCGACTGTACTATGGGTCGTCTGTTATTTAACGAAATCATTTTACAGGACTTAGGATTTGTAGATCGTACAAAGGAAGAAAACTTATTAAAATTAGAAGTAGACTTCCATGTTGGTAAGAAACAGTTAAAACAGATTCTTGATAAATGTATCAACATCCATGGTGCAACCAAGACAGCAGAAGTCTTAGATGACATCAAGGCATTAGGATACAAATTCTCTACTCGTGGTGCACTTACTGTATCTATTTCTGATATGACCGTACCAGAAGAGAAGAAACAGATTCTTGCCGACGCTGAAAAACAAGTAGAATTAATCACGAAGAAATACAGACGTGGTATGCTGACAGAAGAAGAACGTTATAAAGCAGTTGTTAAGACATGGTTCGAAGCCGATGACTTACTAACTGAGAAGCTGATCACAGGATTGGATAAATATAACAACATCTTCATGATGGCTGACTCTGGAGCCCGTGGTTCCAACCAGCAGATCAAACAGCTTGCCGGAATGCGTGGTCTGATGGCCGATACATCCGGACGTACCATTGAATTGCCGATCAAGTCTAATTTCCGTGAAGGATTAGACGTACTGGAATACTTCATTTCCGCTCATGGAGCTCGTAAGGGATTGTCCGATACCGCTCTTCGTACCGCTGACTCTGGTTATCTGACCAGACGTCTGGTAGACGTTTCTCAGGATCTGATCATTCGTGAGACAGATTGCTGTGGCGATGGAGAAGAAATTCCAGGAATGTATGTAGAAGCATTTATGGATGGACAGGAAGTCATCGAAAGCCTGGAAGAACGTATTACAGGACGTGTGGCTGCAGAAGATATTGCAGATCCAGTATCTGGAGATATCATTGTCAAAGCAAACCATATGATCACTGCAAAACGTGCAGCGAAGGTTGTAAATGCAGGATATACAAAAGTTAAGATCAGAACAATGTTAACATGTAAATCCACTATGGGTGCATGTGCAAAATGTTACGGTGCCAACCTTGCAACCGGTCAGGCTGTACAGGTCGGAGAAGCAGTTGGTATTATCGCAGCTCAGTCCATCGGAGAACCTGGTACACAGTTGACCATGCGTACTTTCCATGCTGGTGGGGTAGCCGGTGATGATATCACACAGGGTCTTCCTCGTATCGAAGAGTTATTCGAAGCTCGTAAACCAAAAGGACTTGCGATCATTACCGAATTCGGTGGTGTTGTTCAGATCAAGGATACGAAGAAGAAACGTGAAGTAGTCGTAACCAATAAAGAAACAGGAGATTCCAAAGCATATCTGATCCCTTACGGATCCCGTATCAAAGTACAGGATGGACAGGTATTAGAGGCTGGTGATGAGTTGACAGAAGGTTCTGTTAACCCACATGATATCTTAAAGATCAAAGGTATTCGTGCCGTTCAGGATTATATGATCCGTGAGGTACAGCGTGTATACCGTCTGCAGGGTGTAGATATCAACGATAAGCACGTTGAGGTTATCGTTCGCCAGATGCTTAAAAAGATCCGCATTGAAAACAATGGAGATACGGATTATTTACCAGGTACAATGGTTGATATTCTCGAATTCAACAGAACCAATGCAAAATTAGAAGAAGAAGGCAAAGAACCTGCAACTGGAGAACAGGTAATGCTTGGTATTACAAAGGCTTCTCTTGCAACAGATTCCTTCTTATCTGCAGCTTCCTTCCAGGAAACAACGAAAGTTCTGACAGAAGCAGCCATCAAAGGTAAAGTAGACCCATTGGTAGGATTAAAAGAAAATGTTATCTTAGGTAAGTTGATTCCAGCCGGAACCGGTATGAAGCGTTACCGTAATGTAAAGCTTTCTACGGATTTGGATGATACAATGTCTTTCGATGAAATCGATTTGGATGAAGAGGAAGAAATCACATTCAGCGAAGAAGGAATGGAAGAAATTATCTTAGATGAAGAATAAGAAATAACAAAGGATTGTTGTCCCAATGAGATATTTGGGATAACAATCCTTTTTTTATGTCTGCCTTTTCTTTTTAGTGGGCCTGGTTGTTGTTGAACTTTTTGTACTCTTATGATAAAATACTTTCAACGACATACGACGAAAGTGAGAAAGGAGGGCATATGGCGTATAAATCAGATGACCTAAAGCAGTTTCATGTTCAGAAAATCAAGGATTATTTCTATGATCATCACGAAGGTAGCAAGGCGCTTTTGTCGGAAGAGACAGGGATATCTAAGACAACCTGTACGACCATATTAAAAGAAATGGAGGCACAGGGATTTCTGATGCAAAAAGCATGCTATGCGTCAACCGGAGGAAGACCTGGTAAACAATATCAGCTGAATAAAGATTATCAGCATAGCTGTCTCATAGATATCAAAAATGGAAAATATGTTCAGGTAATCATTGAAGTTCGGAATCTTTATTCAGAAATTATAAAAACAAATTGGGGAGAATTTCAGGAGTTTAAGCTGGAATATTTATATCAAATGCTGGATGAGATCATGGCCCAGGATTCTTTTGTTTCAGTCATTGCTGTCAGTATTCCAGGAGTGGTAGATCAGAATGGGAGCATAGGGCAATGCGATATTAAGACATTGGAAAAGCAAAATCTCAAGACCATATTAGAAGAAAAATGGGATGTAAAGGTTGTGGTAGAAAATGATGTGAATCTGGCGGTCGTCGGATATCATCAGGGTGAAGAAAGTCTGGTGTTTCTTTATCAGCCGCAATGTATGTATTCGGGTTGTGGAATTATGTTGAATCATTGCTTGTATCGTGGCAATACATTATTTGCCGGAGAAGTTGGATACTTGGCAAGTTGTCTTGGCAGACAGCCAGAGGACAGAGGATCAGCGAAAGAACTATTAATTCATCAGCTAGTGGCCTTGATCTGTATTTTGAATCCGAAAACCATAGCAATCTGTTCTTTTTATGGGTTTGAAATTACGGAAATAACAGAAGAATTAAAAAAATATATAGATAGGAACCATTTTCCGGAACTTCTTATCGAGGAGGATATGGAATCTTATATTTTAAAAGGCCTGATGGAGGCATCCATTGATATACAGAGAAACCATTTTAAAATAAAACAAGTAAGGAAGGTATAAGTATGAAACATTATATTGATCTACATATGCACAGCCTGTATAGTGATGATGGCGAACATACACCTGCCAGCCTGGTAGACATGTGCCATGAAAAGGGGATTCAGATTATGGCGATTTCAGACCATAATCAGGTGGCAGCCATAGCAGAGGGAAGAAAACGAGCAAAGGAACTTGGAATGATTTATATTTCGGCCATTGAAATTGACTGTACCTTTCATGACAGGAATTTTCATGTGGTCGGCTATGGAATCAATGAACAGGAACCGTATTTTACACAGTTGAATGATGATATTTATCAGCAGGAAGTGAAATTATCAGAAAAGAAGATGGAATTAACCAGAGGGCTGGGTTTTGATGTGACAAAGGAAGATCTGGATCAGCTTTCAGACAACGGCGTCTATACGGGAGAGATGTTCGGAGAAGTGCTGCTGGGAAAGGAAGAGTATAGAGAACATCCTCTGTTAAAGCCTTACCGAGAAGGTGGAGACAGAAGTGGGAATCCTTATGTGAATTTTTACTGGGACTACTATTCCCAGGGAAAACCATGTTATACCAAGGTGATCTATCCATCTCTTGCAGAGGCAGTAGATCAGATTCATCGTTGCGGCGGTAAGGCAGTACTGGCTCATCCGGGGGCAAATCTGAGAGGGAAATATGAGGTATTTGATCAGATGATGGAAGAAGTGGCACTGGATGGCGTGGAGGCCTTTAGTAATTACCATGATGAGGCAACGGTAGACTATTTCTATAAAAAAGGACAGGAATACAACATCATGGTGACCTGTGGCAGTGATTTCCATGGAAAGACCAAGCCGTCGATTCAACTGGGAGAATGTCATTGTCCATATGATCAGGAATTTATAGAAGAAATGCTAAAGGCACAGGGATTGATCTAGAGAAAAAATGCCGGAATTTCTTCAGGCAGAGGAAGCCTGAAGATCCCGACATAATTTTATCTAAAAAGTTATATTAGGTATTTGCTTAATCAGTGATCAGGTTGGTGGTTCCATATGCTTTTTCCCAGGCATCTTTAAATTCCTGTGCAGCCATAACAGCATCTTTGTTGTATACCACTTTTTCGAATAAGTCAGCTCCAATGGTTACGGCACCAATTCCTTCTACCATCAGTTCTTTTACCTGAGCAGTGCTTTTGAAGCTTGCTGCAATGACTTTACAATCTACATTTTGTTCTTTAAATACTCTTTGTATATCTAAGGTTGCCTGGATTCCATCTACTTCAAGATTGCACATGCGGTTTACATAAGGTGCCACATAAGCCGCACCACAGTTGGCAGCCATCAATGCCTGGTTAACAGAATAGATGGCAGTTGCTAATGTTTTGATTCCCTCTTCTTTTAATTTGCGGATGGCAATGAATCCTTCCGGAGTACCAGGAATCTTTACGATAATATTTGGGCTCAGGCTCATAAGATATTTTGTTTCTGCGATGATTCCTTCATGGTCAAGGGCAAGAACCTGAAGATATAATTCCAGATCTTTTGGTACCTGCTCTACCAGCTCTTTGATAGAACCTCCGTCTTTAATAATAATGGTAGGATTGCAGGTAACCCCTTTTACGTTATAGTTAGATACATAATGATGGATGGTTTCGATATTCGCACTGTCTAAATAAAATTCCATAATAAATCTCCTTATATAATATAATTCGCAGTTTTTGGTTTCATAAAGTTTTAAGGGTATTATCCTCTGGATTTTCCTCCAGTAATATTTACTACGGTACCAGTAATATAGGAAGAACGGTCAGATGCCAGGTAAGCGGCCAAATCGCTGATTTCTTCCAGATATCCTGGGCGTCCAAGAGGAATGCTCTTAGAATAATCAGGGGTCAAATTGTCTACGGATGTATTTCTTGTATAAGCAAGAGCTTCATTGTAAGCAGGGGATCGCATGGATGTCTCTTCTAAGATTCCAGGAGCCATGGCAACCACGCGAATACTTTGACTTCCCAGTTCTTTTGCCCAGGAACGGGTAAAAGAGTTTACAGCATTTTTGGTTGCAGCGTAAATGCTTTGTCCTGCAGAACCCTCCATACTGGATTCGGAGGACATGTTCACGATCGTGCCACCGTTTCCCTGAGCCAGAAATTGTTTTACGACAGCCTGGGTACATAAAAATACACCTTTTACATTGATATTGAAGATAAAATCAAAAGAATCCACAGAGGCTTCGTATTTTGGATTTTCGCCACGGACATCCACCAGAAGCTCGGGTCTTGCTACTCCCGCATTGTTGATCAGTACATCGATTTTTCCAAAAGTGTCCACTGCAGTACGAACCATAGCATCTACACTTTCCTTTTTGCTCACATCACATGGTACATGGAGAATCTGGTCATCTGTGATCCCGGCAGTGGCATTAACGTCGGCAGAAACAACCTTGGCGGATAAGGAATGTAATTTTTTCACAATGGAATTTCCGATTCCGGTTTCCCCTCCGGTTACAATAATTACTTTGTTTTTTAAATGAAGCCAGTCTTGCATAATATCATCCTTTCTATTATTTTGAATCTTTTTTGATTCAAAGAGGCTGGTTTGGGTTATAATAATTCTAATAATTGAAAGGCCGTCTGGGCATCGGTAATCAGGGTATTGGCTAGTCCTGATCTGCAGACAGCATATATGGCAGCGGCTTTTTGCGTTCCATATGCAACGGCAATTCGCTGCGGGATATTTCTCAGGTGTTCCAGGGAAATACCGATGATTCTTTCTGAAATCTCATTGGGAACCAGAACACCGTTCTTATCAAATGGATGGCCCATGATTTCTCCGATGGCTCCCTGTTCAGAAAGCTTTAATATAGAAGCGGAAAGATCTGGATCCAAAGCAGTGATGGAAGAACCTTCTTCGATAAGCCCGATACCGAAAACTGCCATGTTGCAGTTTTTTCCTCGCTCTAGAATCCCAGCAATTTCTGGCTCTTTTAGTAAAATATCTTTTACTGTTTTATTGCGCACATACAAAGGTGCTGGAAATGGATAGCTTCTCCCACGTAAAATACTGGCAAATTTGGATGATAAGTAAGAGGAATAGGTCAGCCTCAGCTCATCTTCATTTGCAGTGGCAGGCATGGCAGTTCCAGTAAAAGGAACAATTTCCACATCGGAAAATTTCAAGTTTCGATGTAATCCACTTTGATCAAATGCATCAATGATGGCTTTCATCGTCCGGCCCCATGTAATACCAATGGAGTAATGATTTTTTATGGTACGGGCCAGATAAAGTGCCGCTTCATCAGCAATTGGAAATCCCACATCGCCGGACGCATCTTCTGCAATGATAACTTCGTGAAGGTTTAGCTTTTCCTCCAGCTTACGCTCTATATTAATATGAAAATGTGAGTTAGAAGGAAAATCAAATACAATACGGACATAGTTTTGTTCCTGGGCATATTTTAATGCCCGGCCAATGGATGCCCTGGAGGTACCAAGACGTTTGGCAATTTCCTGTTGAGAAAGACCTTCTTTGTAATATAAATTGGCTGCTTTTGCAAGAAAACGTAAATTTTGCGTTGTCATATGAGGAGCTCCTTTTTCATTTTAGGTAGTTGAGCAATTGCTCAACCGGTAATCATTTGCCTTAAGGTGGAGGAATCATAATCGAAAAGGCAAAAGAAGTCAAGAGAAAAAGAAAAAAATTTAAAAAAGTAGAAGGGCAATTGTTAAATTGGAAAAATCTAAGAAAAGAGTAAGTAAAAATACTTGACAAAAGATGAAAAACAAAGTAGAATTTAAAAATGCGTGTAGTAGCGCATAATTCGCTTAAAAGTAAGCAACAAACAGTAGAAAATATGCATGGAGGTGAAACGAATGCCAACTTTTAACCAATTAGTTAGAAAAGGAAGACAGACAACTGCTAAGAAATCAACTGCACCAGCTCTTCAGAAAGGGTTCAACTCTTTAAAGAAGAAATCTACAGATGCATCTTCTCCACAGAAAAGAGGAGTATGTACAGCAGTAAAAACAGCAACTCCTAAAAAACCTAACTCTGCTCTTCGTAAAATTGCCAGAGTTCGTTTATCTAACGGTATCGAAGTAACAAGCTATATCCCAGGTGAAGGACATAACTTACAGGAACATAGTGTTGTTCTTATCCGTGGTGGTAGAGTAAAAGACTTACCAGGTACAAGATACCATATCGTTAGAGGTACACTTGATACAGCAGGTGTTGCTAACAGACGTCAGGCTCGCTCTAAATACGGAGCTAAGAGACCTAAAAAATAAGAGCAGATATAATTGGTACAAAGCAGCATAAGAAATTCTTATGCTACCTTGTATAGTTGTGCCGGAATAGCAATATTTTCCTGTTGTTGCAGGTATGATAGAGATCGCAGTCCGAGCACGAACAAGCACTTCACATAAGGTGAAGATGAATGAGTACCGATGATTTAAGAAATTTATTAAGGAGGGAAGAAACGTGCCACGTAAAGGACATATCGCAAAAAGAGATGTATTAGCAGATCCAATTTACAATAACAAGGTTGTGACAAAATTAATCAACAACATCATGTTAGATGGTAAAAAAGGAGTTGCTCAGAAGATCGTATACGGAGCATTTGCTCGTATCGAAGAAAAAGCTGGAAAACCTGCTTTGGAGGTATTTGAAGAAGCTATGAACAACGTAATGCCAGTATTAGAAGTAAAGGCAAGACGTATTGGTGGAGCTACTTACCAGGTACCAATCGAAGTTAGACCAGATAGAAGACAGGCGTTAGCTCTTCGTTGGATTACTTTATATTCTCGTAAAAGAGGAGAAAAGACAATGGAAGAAAGATTAGCTAACGAACTTTTAGATGCTATGAACAATACAGGAGCATCTGTAAAGAAAAAAGAAGATATGCACAAAATGGCAGAAGCAAACAAAGCTTTCGCTCACTACAGATTCTAATCTCTGGAGTAAGAAAGTTTTTGCTTTTGGCTTGACTAAAATAGGAGGAAAAAACCTTGGCTGGAAGAGAATATCCTTTAGAAAGAACCAGAAATATTGGGATTATGGCTCATATCGATGCTGGTAAAACAACATTGACAGAACGTATCTTATATTATACTGGTGTAAACTATAAAATTGGTGATACTCATGAAGGTACTGCTACCATGGACTGGATGGAACAGGAGCAGGAAAGAGGTATCACAATTACTTCAGCTGCTACAACCTGCCACTGGACTTTACAGGAAAACTGTAAACCAAAACAAGGCGCAAAAGAACATCGTATCAACATTATCGATACACCGGGTCACGTTGACTTTACTGTAGAAGTAGAACGTTCTCTTCGTGTTCTTGATGGTGCAGTAGGTGTTTTCTGTGCAAAAGGTGGTGTAGAACCTCAGTCTGAAAACGTATGGAGACAGGCTGACACTTATAACGTACCAAGAATGGCATTCATCAATAAGATGGATATCTTAGGTGCTAACTTCTACGGCGCAGTAGATCAGATCAAAACAAGATTAGGTAAGAATGCGATCATCCTTCAGTTACCAATCGGTAAAGAAGATGAATTCAAAGGTATCATCGACTTATTTGAAATGAAAGCTTACATCTACAATGATGATAAGGGAGAAGATATTTCAATCGTTGATATTCCAGAAGACATGGCTGATGATGCAGAATTATACCATACAGAATTAATTGAAAAAATCTGCGAATTAGATGATGATTTAATGATGGAATACTTAGAAGGAGAAGAACCTTCTGTAGAATCCTTAAAGGCAGCATTAAGAAAAGCTACATGTGAATGTGAAGCTGTTCCAGTTTGCTGTGGTTCTGCTTACAGAAACAAAGGGGTTCAGAAATTATTAGATGCTGTTCTTGAATATATGCCAGCTCCAACAGACATCCCTGCTATCAAGGGTGTTGACTTAGAAGGAAACGAAGTTGAAAGAATTTCTTCTGATGAAGAACCATTCTCAGCTTTAGCATTCAAGATCATGACAGACCCATTCGTAGGTAAATTAGCATTCTTCAGAGTTTACTCTGGTACAATGAACTCCGGTTCTTATGTATTAAATGCTACAAAAGATAAAAAAGAACGTGTTGGCCGTATCTTACAGATGCATGCGAACAAACGTGAAGAATTAGATAAAGTATACTCTGGAGATATCGCCGCTGCTGTAGGTTTCAAAATTACTACAACAGGTGATACAATCTGTGATGAACAGCATCCAGTTATTCTTGAGTCTATGGAATTCCCAGAACCAGTTATTGAATTAGCAATCGAACCTAAGACAAAAGCTGGACAGGGCAAGATGGGTGAAGCTCTTGCAAAACTTGCAGAAGAAGACCCTACATTCCGTGCTCATACAAATACAGAAACTGGACAGACAATCATCGCTGGTATGGGTGAGCTTCATCTGGAGATTATCGTTGACCGTCTGCTTCGTGAATTTAAAGTAGAAGCAAATGTTGGTGCTCCTCAGGTAGCATACAAAGAGACATTTACAAAAGCAGTTGACGTTGATAGTAAATATGCAAAACAGTCTGGTGGACGTGGTCAGTATGGTCACTGTAAAGTTCACTTTGAACCAATGGATGCCAACGGAGAAGAATTATTCAAGTTCGAATCTACTGTTGTTGGTGGTGCAATTCCAAAAGAATACATCCCAGCAGTTGGTGCAGGTATCGAAGAAGCTTCTAAGGCTGGTATCTTAGGTGGATTCCCTGTACTGGGTATCAAAGCTACTGTATATGATGGATCTTACCATGATGTCGATTCTAGTGAAATGGCATTCAAGATCGCTGGTTCTATGGCGTTCAAAGAAGCTATGCAGAAAGCTGGAGCTATCTTACTGGAACCTATCATGAAGGTTGAAGTATCTACACCAGAAGAATACATGGGTGATGTAATTGGTGATATGAACTCTCGTCGTGGACGTATCGAAGGTATGGACGATATCGGCGGAGGTAAGATGGTAAGAGGTTATGTACCACTTGCTGAAATGTTCGGTTACTCTACAGACTTACGTTCTAAGACACAGGGACGTGCGAACTACTCTATGTTCTTCAGCAGCTACGAACCAGTTCCAAAATCTGTACAGGATAAAGTTATCGCTGAAAAAGCAAAATAGGATTTTCACTCGATTTTTGAATAAAAAAATAGGTTGAAAAACTACAATAAATGAAATATAATCAAAGAAAGCCAGTTCTTCTTTACTAAGGAGAACTTGCGGGCTTTGATTTCTAAATCTTATATTATTCATTATGCCCGTAGGGGCGGTTATTTTAAGGAGGACAAATAAAAATGGCTAAAGAAAAGTTTGACAGAAGCAAACCCCATTGTAACATTGGTACAATTGGACACGTTGACCATGGTAAAACAACATTAACAGCAGCTATCACAAAAACTCTTTCTGAAAGAGTAGAAGGTAACGCTGCAGTAGATTTCGAAAACATCGATAAAGCTCCAGAAGAAAGAGAACGTGGTATCACAATCTCTACAGCTCACGTAGAATACGAAACAGCTAAACGTCACTACGCTCACGTTGACTGCCCAGGTCATGCTGACTACGTTAAGAACATGATCACAGGTGCTGCTCAGATGGACGGTGCTATCTTAGTTGTAGCTGCTACAGACGGTGTTATGGCTCAGACAAAAGAACACATCTTATTATCTCGTCAGGTAGGTGTTCCTTACATCGTAGTATTCATGAACAAATGTGATATGGTAGACGATGAAGAATTACTTGAATTAGTAGAAATGGAAATCACAGAACAGTTAGAAGAATATGGTTTCAATGATTGTCCAATCATCCAGGGATCTGCTTTAAAAGCATTAGAAGATCCTAACAGCGAATGGGGCGACAAGATCATGGAATTAATGGACGCTGTTGATGAATACATTCCAGACCCACAGCGTGCTACAGATAAACCATTCTTAATGCCAGTAGAAGACGTATTCACAATCACAGGTCGTGGTACTGTTGCTACAGGTAGAGTAGAAAGCGGTGTTATCCACTTAAACGAAGAAGTAGAAATCGTTGGTATCAAAGAAAAAACTCAGAAAACAACTGTAACAGGTATCGAAATGTTCCGTAAACTTCTTGACGAAGGTCAGGCTGGTGACAACATTGGTGCTTTATTACGTGGTATCAAAAGAGAAGAAATCGAAAGAGGACAGGTTTTATGTGCTCCAGGTTCTATCACATGCCACACAAAATTTACAGCACAGGTTTACGTATTAACAAAAGATGAAGGTGGACGTCATACTCCTTTCTTCAACAACTACAGACCTCAGTTCTACTTCAGAACAACTGATATCACAGGTGTTATCGAATTACCAGAAGGTACAGAAATGTGCATGCCTGGTGATAACGTAGAAATGACTATCGAATTAATTCACCCAATCGCTATGGATCAGGGATTAACATTCGCTATTCGTGAAGGTGGACGTACTGTAGGATCAGGACGTGTTGCTACAATCATCGAGTAATACAATCTGAATATAGATTTGTTATCGTAAGATAACGTTGTGTCCAAACGTAAGATACCCGTAGAACTTCGGTTCTACGGGTTTTTCTGTTGCCTGGAAATATATAAAAGGGCGGAAAAGAATAACGAACAGCGTAGAAAAACGGTTGCCGGGAGAGTATCCTGACAACCGTTTGTGATAACAGAATGATAACAAAATTTTGAAAGTTGATTGACAAATTTGAAATCAATGCTATACTACCACTATAATTAAGTTAGCAATAGGTTCTGGTTCGATTCCAGATATCGCCACCATATTAGGAATTCTTTTGAGTTCTATGATTTCGGGAATAGTATATGACATCGAAAAGTGCATTTACAAGAAAGGAATTGATATTATGAAAAAAGAAATCTTATTAGTAGGTTTGGGTATTTGCGGCGATATGGTGTAATGGTAGCATGGAATAATAAGCAATTCCCCCAGACCACCAAAAATAAAGAGCTCTTCGTGAGCTCTTTTTCTTATGCACAAAATTAAGTCAGATCATATGTCTTGATGTCATTGCCTTCAGTGCCCTTCTTAACGATAGTATGGCAACCTATCGTAGTTCCCATAGCACGCAGTTTCCATTCTTCCTGGGTAGCGTTGAGCTTATCCAGTTCTTCCTGTCTTTTATCTTCATCTTCAATAGCTAATATTTCAGCTTTTTCCTTTTCATAGACACTTTTAAATTGACACCATTTCCTGAAAAAGTCCTGCATTGTAGGATTATCAAAAGTCAGTGAAATCTTCTGCTCAGGTGTCTCGGCAAGTGAGAGGTTCACTGAATTATCAATAGAAAACAACAGAGAGAGTACATCTCCGACTGTTTCAATATTAAAATCCAGAAAAACACTTACATTTAATCCCAGCGCAGTTGCTATCTTTTCTAACTGATCCGGTTTTGGATTTCGGATTCCAAGTTCATATTTTCTGATCGTACCTACGTTAATGCCGGACAGCTCGGCTAACTGTATCTGACTGTATCCTCTGAATTCCCGGTATGCCCGGATTTTTTTACCTACCATAACATGCTGCCTCCTTAATAATATTTGTGCTTCTATTCTAGCACAAAAGTGAATGATACAAAAGAGTGAGATTTAACAAATTGCTGATACGCAACCAATATGCATGGAATTGAAAAAATAAATTCGCAAATGTTTATTGACAAATTCACAAAAGTGAATTATTATAAGAGAACAACGTCAGAGTCACAAAAGTGACTGGAAAGGAGGACACTATGAGAACTAATTATATGATGAATGTTGATGATGTCATGGAAGAATTAGGTGTGAAACGCAGTAAAGCATATTCTATTCTGAAGCAGCTCAATGATGAACTGGCAAAGGAAGGATATGTAGCAGTTCGTGGAAAGATTCCACGTCCCTACTGGGAAACAAAATTTTATGGATGCTCTCAGAGAGCAGTATGAAGGAGGAGTTAAGATGTCAGCTTACAAGGACAAAACACAGGGAACCTGGTATGTGAGCTTCCGTTATATTGACTGGACAGGAAAGAAAACGCAGAAGCTGAAAAGAGGGTTCAAGACAAAGAGAGAAGCATTGAATTATGAAAAGGAATTCATAAGAAAGACTGCGGCGGATATGAAAATGGAGATGAACAGTTTTATTTCAGTCTATTTTGAAGATAAAAAGAATGAACTGAAAGAAAATTCAATCCGAAATAAGCAGCACATGATGAACAAGCACATTGTTCCATATTTTGGAACAAGAAAAATGAATGAGATTACACCAGCAGAGATTATCCAGTGGCAGAATACCATTCAGGAAAAAGGATACAGCAAGACTTATGAGCGCATGATTCAAAATCAGTTAAATGCATTATTCAACCACGCACAGAAAATTTACAATCTGAAGGAAAATCCATGCAAAAAAGTAAAAAAGATGGGAAAATCAGATGCTAATAAGCTGGAATTCTGGACGAAAGCAGAATATGACAGATTTATCGCCGGGATTGAGCCGGGGAGTGAAGATTATCTGATATTTGAAATCTTGTTCTGGACAGGAATCAGGGAAGGAGAGCTTCTGGCATTGAGTCTTTCGGACTTTGATATGAGTGGAAATCTCCTGCATATCAATAAGACTTATAACCGGATCAGGAAAAGAGATGTGATTGATACTCCAAAAACAGAAAATTCGGTCCGTACTATTGACATTCCCAATTTTCTTAAGGAAGAGGTACAGGAGTATGCAAAGAAGCATTATGGGTTTCCGGAAGATCAGCGGTTGTTCCCGATTGTGGCGAGAACACTGCAGAAACGTCTTAAGAAATATGAAGCACTGACCGGTGTAAAACCAATCAGAGTGCACGATATCCGTCACAGCCATGTGGCATATCTGATCTACCAGGGTGTAGAACCACTGATTATCAAGGAAAGGCTGGGGCACAAAGACATTCAGATGACATTAAACACTTATGGGCATCTGTACCCGTCACAGCAGAAAAAAGTTGCTGAGATGCTGGACAATAAACGTTAATACGGAGGAAAAGAAGCAAATGAAAACAAAGAAAGTAGTCGGAAAAATATTCGATGCAATTAACTACAGTAAAAAGTTGAAGATAAGTTCCATTTTACCCGATCGAGATTCAGATTATGTGATTCTTCTTGAATTAGAAGACGGAAGCAAATTTGAAATCATTATTATTCCTACAAGGAGATTTGTGTAAGGAGTGGAGCTATGACTACTGAAAGACAAAAAGAAAAAGCCCAGACAAAATATCTGAGCAAGTTCTCTGATAATCAGATTCACTGATATACCATCTTGGCAGATTCAGTATATCACGAATTGAAAGATACAACAATTCCCGAATATCTGTTCATCAGAGACTTGCCCGGAAGGGCAGGAGGTATAAGTGACATTATTTGAACAGGTAAAAGAATGTGTGACAGCGAGACAGGCTGCGGAGCATTATGGGATTAAAGTAAAAAGAAATGGAATGGCGTGTTGCCCGTTTCATAAAGACCGACACCCAAGTATGAAGGCAGATAAAATATATCATTGCTTTGCATGTGGAGTGGGCGGTGATGCGATAGATTTTACAGCAAGGTTATTTGGATTATCACAGTATGAAGCTGCAAAAAAGCTGGTAGAAGATTTTGGACTGGATATTAAAGTCGGAAACAGAAGCAAATACGAAAGGACGCCCCGAAACAGGGCTCCCTTAAAACAAAAGCAATCTAAAGTTGTGATGATCAGAGAAAAACTGGAGCAGTGGTTGAAATATGCAACGGACGTGCTGATCAGATATCTGAAATGGATTCAGTTCTGGAAAGAGTTTTACAGACCAGAATCAGATGAAGAGTGGCACGAGTTATTTACGGAGGCATTGGCAAACGAAAGAAAGATAAATGACTATCTGGACGTGCTGATGTTTGGAACAGGAGAAGAAATTGTAGAGCTTTTCAAGATGAAGAGGAAGGAGGTTGAGAGAATTGAAGAAAGAATTAACGAATATCAGAGAGAAGTCATTGATGGAATTAGAAGCTATTGTGAGCGAGGAGATGCTTACAACAGAAGATGTCAATAATATGCTGGAGCATACGGATAAGGGAAGAACAAAGCAGACAATCAGAAATTGTGTAACCGTACTTCAAAATGATCCGGTACTGAAAAAAGCGATTAAACGAAATGAGCTTTCCGGAAGAATGGACATTGTAAAAGAGGTGCCCTGGGAACGGAGAAATAACAGTCCTACGGTTACAGATACTGATGAAAATAATCTGAAAATGTATCTGGAAGAAAATTATGAACTGACAAGTGAGCGTGTGATCAAAGCAGGAGTAGATATTGTTTCCAATGAAAATAAATATCACCCAATCAGAGATTATCTGGAAAGTCTGGTCTGGGACGGGGTTCCAAGAATAGAAAATATGCTTCCGCATTTTCTGGGAGCAGAAAAGAGCAAATACACAATCGGAGTAATGAAAATGCACATGCTGGCAGCGATTTCAAGAATTTATGAACCGGGAATAAAATATGACATTATGCTGTGCCTGGTGGGAAGTCAGGGAGCCGGAAAGTCTACGTTTTTCAAATATCTGGCGATAAAAGAAGAATGGTTCAGTGACAATCTGGATCATCTGGACGATGAAAATATTTATAGAAAACTGCAGAACCACTGGATTATCGAAATGGGAGAAATGAAGGCAACTATCACAGCAAAGAATATCGAACAGATAAAATCGTTTCTGAGCAGACAGAAAGAAACTTATAAAGTGCCTTATGAAGTTCACCCGGAAGACAGACCGAGACAGTGTGTATTTTGCGGAACATCAAATGATCTGAATTTCCTTCCTCTGGACAGAACCGGAAACAGACGATTTGCTCCGGTGATGACAGATATGTCAAAAGCAGAAGTTCATATTCTGGATAATGAAACAGAGAGCAAAGCTTATATTGAACAGGCCTGGGCAGAGGCAATGGTACTGTATCGACAGGGAAAAGTGTTCTTAGGATTTACAAAGGAAATTGAAGAAGAGGCAAAGCGTCTGCAGAAAGAATTTATGCCGGAGGATACCAATGCCGGAATCATACAGGCATTTCTTGATGACTGTGATGACGATTATGTATGTACAAGAATTCTGTTCGATGAAGCGTTACATCGAACCGGAGAAATGAAACAGTGGGAAGGTAAAGAAATTGCCAATATTATGAACAATGCGATTGTAGGCTGGAAACCACATGGTACACATCGGTTCGGAAAGGAATATGGAATACAGCGGTCATGGAAACGTATGGAAGATTCTGTGAAGAAAGATAAAGACGGATTTATGGAAGTACCGGAACAGTTGGAAATACCGTTTGAGTAAAGATTATTGTAAACGATGTAAACGGAACTTGATGGAAAAACTTAAAAAGTTAACTTTTAAAATCTTTTAAGCTCCGTTTACAAATTACGTTTACAGACAGGAAAGGAGCAGAAAATAATGAAACAGGGAAGATTAGGATACAACAGCAGCAATGGAAGATATGGATTATTATCATCAGATTTATGGATTGATACAGGATTTCACTGTGGAGAAGGACTGGAAGTGCTGGTAGATGATGAATGGGTACAGACCAGAATGGAGATGAATCTAGCAAGAGAATGGTATCTGGTTGGGACACCTTATTGTGGAGATCTGGAATATGTGCAGGCGAGGATACCAGAATAAACAGATCTACGATTCACTTCGGTCGATGCAGAACAGACGTCCATAAGGACGTTATGCCCCCGGCAGGGCGCAAGGGGACTTTTGATGGACGGTACGGCTGTCGAAAGTGCTTTTGCGTTACTTTTGACAAAAGTAACAAAAGAGGGGCTTGTCCCCGATACTTCTCGAACTACTAATGTTCGAGAAGGTTCCTAAATATCGTATCCGGCGAAAGGTTCTTAAATATCGCCATGTCTGGCGTAAATAAAAATTATGTGCCATATCTGGCACTCAAACAGAAAAGAGGTGAGAAAATTTATGATAAAACGGACAATCAGTGGTATGATCGGTGCCGGTTCACTGGCTCATAACAGACGGGATTTTGTAGCAGAAAATGTAAATCCAGACAGAGTACAACTGAACATTTGTTATAAGAATGAGAATCTGAAAGAAGTTTATAAGGAACTGTTTAACGATGCTGTGGAGAGATACAATGTCGGGAAAAGAAAGGACCGGCAGATTGCAAATTATTATGAAAAAATCCGACAGAGCAAACAGGAAAAGTTGTTCCATGAAGTGATATTCCAGATTGGAAATCGAGAGGATGTGGCAGTGGGAACAACAGAAGGAAATCTGGCTGTAAAGGTATTGGACGAATATATGAAAGATTTCCAGAAGCGGAATCCGACACTTCGGGTATTTAGCTGCTATCTGCATCAGGACGAAGCTACTCCGCATCTGCATATTGACTTTGTTCCTTATGTGACCAACTGGAAGGGAAAAGGAATGGATACCAGAGTTTCACTGAAGCAGGCATTGAAAAGTCTTGGATTCCAAGGTGGAAATAAGCATGATACAGAACTGAATCAGTGGATAAATCATGAAAAAGAAGTGCTGGCAGAAATCGCAAAGCAACATGGAATTGAATGGGAACAGAAAGGTACACATGAAGAGCATCTGGATGTTTACAATTTCAAGAAGAAAGAGCGTAAGAAGGAAGTGCAGGAACTGGAACAGAAAAAGGAATATCTGACAGCGGAGAATGAAGGATTGACTTCTCAGATTGCGGACGCAAGGGCAGATATTAAATTACTGGAAGAAGAAAAAATTCAGTTCCAGAAAGATAAAGAAACAGCGGAAAGACGTGCTGAGAAAGCAGAAACGGAATTGAAAAAACTGGAGGACAGAAGAGAATTCCTGCAACCGGTGATGGATAATGTCAGTAAGGAAATAAAAGAATATGGAATGATCAAAACATTTTTGCCGGAAGCTACAGCATTGGAACGTGCGGTAACTTATCGGGATAAGAAAATAAAACCCTTGTTCATTGAAATGAAGAATAAAATTGGTGCGATGGCTGCACAGGTTAAAGAACTTACCAGAGAAAGAGATAAGTGGAAAAGTAAGTTTCAGAAGAAAAAGCAGGAGCACGAGAACACTAAAAAGGAACTGGCAGAAGTTCAGAAGGATTATCAGAAATTATCCGGTGAGAAAGAAATTCTGCAGGGAATTGCAGACAGATATAACCGACTTTTACGCATGTTGGGGAAAGATATGGTAGAACGACTGGTGCAGGACGATATCCGGATGCAGGCGGAACTTGAAGCGAAAAAGCAGAAAGAACAAATGCCGAAAAAAATAAGTGATCGCATACCATGGGCGAAAGAACAAAGTGAAGAATACAATGCACAGATAAAAAAGAACAAAGCAAAATACAGAGGAATGGAGTTGTAAGAATATGAAGAAACAGATTTATGATGAAAAGAACGGACTGAGCTACACATTGCATGGAGATTATTATCTGCCGGATCTGGAAATCAATGAGGAAGAACCTACATATGGGAAATATGGAATAATGCGAAAACAGTTTCTGAAGGAACACAGGAGTGCAAGGTATCAGTATCTGGTACTTACCGGGAAATTGACGGAGCATTTGAATCAGGTCGATAAAGAAGCGAGAGAAAAAGTTGAAATGCTGGTGGAACAGATGGCTGAGCAGTGGGGCGTGACAGAAAAACTGAAGATGCAGGATCAGATGGAATGGGTTAGGAAAATGAATAATATTCGTAGCAGAGCAGTAGAGATTATAGATGTAGAATTGATTTGTGTTTAGGAGGACAAAGCGGCAGATATAATGTTAAAAGTAATTGCGTGCGCACGCATATTGTATTATAATACTGGTGGTTAGGAGGAATATATCTATGAAACTATTAAAATGGCTTTCAGTAACAGACCGATTTTACAAAATCTATTTGGATAAACAGCTTGCCCCCTTTGGAATCAACAACAGCCAATATATGTTTTTGATTAAAATCTGTCGTTCGCCTGGCATTTTACAGGATTCTTTAATGGATATGTTTTATGTTCATCCGAGCAATATTGTACGGACAGTTGCGGCATTAGAAAAGCAGGGAATGATTATGCGTTCCCCAAATGATAAGGATAAGCGGACGTGTAAGCTGTATCCTACGGAACGTGCGCTGTCTGTAATTGATGAGATACAGACGGTATGTGAAAAGACAGAAGCTCTTTTATTGCAAGGCTTCAGGGAATCTGATAAAAACCTCTTTATTGATTTGCTGATTCAGGCAGGTGAAAATATTACAGCGGAACTCCGTATAGAAAGAAAGGGGGATGAATTTAATGACTGAGAATCCCCTAGGATATGAAAAAATTTCAAAACTGTTGAAAGATTTTGCCATTCCCAGTATTATGGCGTCTCTTGTCGGCTCAATCTACAATATTGTGGATCAGATTTTTATTGGTCAAGGGGTCGGTTATCTGGGAAATGCAGCAACCAATGTTGCCTACCCGTTCTCTACCATCTGCCTTGCTATTGCACTGCTGGTTGGAATTGGCAGTGCTTCCCGTGTTTCCCTCTGTCTTGGACGCAAAGAGCCGAAAGCTGCCGCCAAAGCAGCGGGAAATGGTATTGTTCTGATGGGGATTTTCGGAATTATTTATTTGTTGGTTGGTGAAGCTTTTCTGTCTTTGCTCCTAAAGGCATTTGGGGCAACGACAGATGTATTTCCATATGCAAAGCAGTATGCCAGCATAACATTGATTGGAATGCCGTTTCTTATTGTAACGAATGGTATGAGCAATTTGATTCGAGCAGATGGAAAACCAAAGTATTCAATGGTTTGCATGGTTATGGGAGCTATTATCAATACCATTCTTGACCCTATTTTTATTTTTGCTTGCGATTGGGGGATTGCCGGCGCAGCTTGGGCAACAGTTATTGGGCAAATTTTTTCCTTCATACTCGCACTCCGTTATCTATGGCGTTTCCAAACAATCCATTTTGAAAAAGAGTCGTTTTTATTGGACATCAAAGAAAGTATGAAAATTTGCAGCATGGGAATCAGCAGCAGCTCAAACCAGATTGCAGTTACCGTGATTCAAATCATTCAGTACAATTCGTTGACTTATTACGGCGCATTAACAAAATATGGAACAGATATTCCATTAGCTGCTTGCGGAATCGTTATGAAAACAAATGCCATAATCCTTGCGATTGTTGTAGGAATCTCGCAGGGAACACAGCCGATTATCGGCTTCAACTATGGGGCAAGGCAATACCATCGTGTACGGGAGGCTTACCTGCTTGCGGTAAAATGGAACCTTGTTGTTTCCACAATTGCTTTCATCGCATTTCAATTTTTCCCGCAATCTATCATTTCGCTATTCGGAGATGGGGACGAGCTGTATTTTGAATTTGCTGTTTTGTTCATGCGTACCTATCTTTTCATGGTGTTGGTAAATGGTGTGCAGTTGCTTTCTTCCAGTTTTTTTACCGCAATAGGAAAATCGTTAAAAGGTGCTCTGTTGGCATTAACAAGGCAGACCTTTGTGTTGATTCCGCTTACCCTGCTGCTCCCGCTTCGTTTCGGAATTATGGGAGTATTGCTTGCGGGACCTGTTGCTGATTTTTCAGCGTTTATGCTATCTGTTGTACTGGTGGGTATAGAATTAAAAAAACAAAAAAATGACATGTAAACAACAGCCCTATGTGAAAACATTCTTTTTCCGCCGTTAAGTAATCAAGAAGCAAAAACTTAAAAACCGTTGCGATAAATTTTATAAATTTAGTAGGATAATATTTAGAAGTAAGGATTGAGAAAAATATGGAAACTATAAAATGGGTTCTATGTCCTATCTGTGGAAATAAAACCCGAACGATAATGCAAGAAGATACCGAATTAAAGAACTTTCCACTCTACTGTCCGAAGTGTAAACAGCAAACACTTGTGAATGTCAAGCACTTTGTTGTTTCGGTTAGCATAGATAGTGCAAATTAAGATGGTATCTGAATAGAAAAATACAGTATGCTAAATATTTTACAAGGCTTAAAAAATGGTGGATTTTGGGATGAATGGGGTATGGTTATAGATTAAAAACATTTATACCTGCCTGAGATGGGGAGGCAATTATGAGAATTGATTTACATTGTCATACAAAGAAGGTAAAAACAGGAGATGCTTATACAAGAAATGTTACCAAGGATAAATTCTTTCAGAAGGTTATTGAAGCGGAGGTTAAAATTGTTGCAATAACAAATCATAATCAATTTGATTATACGCAGTACAAAGAATTTAAAGATGTTACAGAAGGATATTGTGATATATGGCCGGGAGTAGAACTTGATATTATAGGAAAAGCAGATTAAAAGGGAAATTGTAAAAGAGGACATTTGATAGTAATCGCTAATCCTAAAAATGTTGAGCTGTTTAATACTCAAGTACAGGAATTGATTAAAGATGAAGATGTAAATACATTTCAAATTAGTGTGAAAAAAGTATATGAAATGTTAGGAAAATGTGATTGTATTTATATACCACATTTTCATAAAGAACCTAAACTTTCAGATGAGGATATTCAGGAATTAGGGGAATTATTACCCGATTCTAGTCGATTATTTAAGGAAACATCTGATTATCGAAGTCTTGGAGTTTTTTCCAATTTTGATTATAGTGTTATTATAGGAAGTGATGTACAGGATTGGGATAAGTATGAAAACAGCAAGTTTGCAGATATAAGATTGCCAGTACAAACATTTGAGCAATTTTGCTTGTTAGCGAAAAAGGATGTACAAATTATAGATACATTGCTCAATCAAAAACGAAAAAAGGAGATTCCTGTATCGCCATATAAAAGAGTAAACTTTAAATTACCTTTTTATGAAGATATTAATATTATTTTCGGGCAGAAGGGAACGGGAAAAACCGAAATCCTTGAATCTTTGAAGAAATATTATATCGAAAATGGAATTGCAATGGAAAGTTACAAAGGCAATGAAAAAGATGCAGATTTTTCAAAAATGTTAAAAGTTAATGATGTAATAGCCACACCCGAGAAGCTTCAATTGGATAGTATGAGACAACAGTTCATCGACATTTATAACTGGAAAGAGGAATTACCAACATCTTTTGAAAAATATATAAGTTGGATGGAAACAAAAGATAACAATAAAAATAAAGGGAGAATGAAAATAACAGAGTGTGTACATATAGAGGAGGGAATGCGTGACCGAAAACTTGAATCCGATTATAAATATTTGAAAGAATTCACAGAATCTACATTTGAAAAAATTGATATAGGAAAATATTTAGATGAGCAAGACAGTACAACTTTAATGTTGTTATTGGAAAAATTATGTGAAAATATAAATGATGCAAAAATGCAAAAGTGGAACAGTGATAAAAGTATTAAACTTACAAATTGGAGCATTGATAAGATAAAAGCAATAGCGGACAAATGTTCTGACACAATATCTAAACCGAGCAGTGTAGGGTTTTATGATTTTGCCATGGAGCGGTTTAAGTTGTTTGAAAATGTAGAGGAAATATGTAGTGCATTTTCTGCTGCGGATAAGGTTGAAAAAGAATATTTGGGAAACCTTGAGGAAAAAGGTGATATTTATATTCAAACACGATACAGAATGCTAACCAAAGAATCACGTACAGATGAATTTAAACAGGGAATAACTGTATTAAGAAATTGTAAACTTGTAATAGATGGGATAAAGAAAGTTATCCTAGTGGAGAATATATCAGAAGAAGTATTAAAGTTTCAAGAATTCTATGATGATGGAATTAAAGATATAGGAGCTTTTATAGGAGTATCTAAAGAAACTGCATTAGAAAATGGAGAAATTTACAGACCGTCTAATGGAGAACGGGGAATTCTACTGATGCAAAAATTATTGGATTCAGAAAGTGATGTATATATTTTAGATGAACCGGAGCTGGGAATGGGAAATTCATATATAACATCTAATATACTTCCGAGGTTAACTGATCTTGCAAAACGGAGAAAAACAGTAATTATAGCAACACATAATGCTAATATTGCAGTTGGCACACTTCCGTATATTAGTATACTAAGAACTCATGAGAATGGAGTATATAAAACGTATATTGGTAATCCTTTTTATGATGAACTTAGAAATATAAATGATGAAACAGACACTAAAAACTGGACTCAAGAAAGTATGCATACTCTTGAGGGCGGTAAAAATGCATTTTATGATAGGAAGGATATTTATGAATCAGGAAAGCAAAGTGATTAATGTACATTTGGAGAAAAGAGAAAATAAAGATTATTTAGTATTTGGCTTTGAAGAAGCTGCAGAAGTATGTCTTAATGATGATGAGAGTCAAAATAATTTGAAAAGTATATTTGTAAAGTTACTTACGGAGATTACAAAGTATCCAATTGAATTACAGTTTTTGGAAAAACCAGAATATAAAACAGGATTATATATAGATGTGTGTAAAGAATATATAAAAGATTTAAATAAAGAGATTACGAATGTAAGAAAAAATATGCCAGAAAAACTAAAAATACAGTGATAACACTATGATAACAAAAATTCCGGAAAACCACACGGACACAACGGAAAATCCGGATTTTTCCACACAAATCACATAAAAAATCACTATTCGTATACCGCAATACACCGGTCTGATATCGTGAAGGTGGACGTACAGTAGGATCTGGACGTGTAGCTACAATTATCGAATAATACAATCTGAATATAGATTTGTTATCGTAAGATAACTTATGTCCAAACGTAAGATACCCCAGAAACCTTGTGTTTCTGGGGTTTTTCTGTATCTTGAGAATAAAATTACTCACAGATTTTCAATGAAAAATTTGATGAAAGATTTTCTGGACAGATAAATTTAAAATTAAAAAATGATACCATATGTCAGACGGAAAAATGTCTGCACTAACAGTAGATGGAGTTGTCGGACACAAATTTTATATCCATTATTATTTCGTGCCACAGAGTTGTCGGAACGAACGGAAGTCTGACCGTGCAAAGAGGGTGAAATTACTGGTATTGGAACATATAGATATGGGCAGTTATTATATACCGAAAAAAGGGAGTGCATTATAAGAATGAAATCTAGTAATAAAGAAAAAATTCAAAAAGCATTTGGATAATATGTCCTTTGTGTTGGGAGATTCTATGGAACTTCCATTTTTAGATAATAGTTTTGATGAACTGGAAATCAGGATTTGGAGGTGTGATACATGAAAAAGGAAAAAGAAAACGAATAAATAAAAGGTGTTAAAGTGATAAATTTAGGTTTGTATGGGGAGTTACAAGATTAAGAAAATTTTTGACATTTCCACAGATGCGTGCTAATATAATTATAGAAAAAGAGTGCTACCGATAGACGGTTAGTCCACATATTTACTGATTATAAAAGTAACCGCTTAGTTTGCAGACAGGGCGGTTATTTTTGTGTCTTATTATTATCTTTGCCGAATGTGTATCCGGCACAAAAGCAGGTGATGCCGAAGCTCACGACTGTAATGAAGTCCACAATACTCATTGGCTTAGCCCTCCTTTCCACTGGATTCCTTTACAGGTTTCTATGTAATCAGAGGGTCACAGTCCCTCTGGAGAAGGACTAACCGCCTACCGTTATGGTAGCACCCATGTCCTGATTATAACAGCTAGAAAACACAGGTGCAATATAAAGTTGGTAGAGAAGGGTGCAGATGTCGAAGATGATATTTCTATGCTTAGGGCAACACCAAACAGCTATTTATTCCTTATGAAAATTGACAAGCCGGAAAAGAACCGTTAGAATTGTGACAAGAGTAAATATGTCGGGGACATTCTCAGATGGAAAATAATGATAAGGAGCTACCAATATGACGATAAATGAAATGCTGCTACAGGCATTTGCCGCACATTTACGCGGTGATCAGATAGACTGGAAAGAGGAAATCAGCGATGAACAGTGGCTGGCTTTCTTTAAACTGGCGGGTAAGCACAGCCTGCTGCCATTGATTTATGAGACAGTCTGCCAGTGTGAATCTTTAAAAAAAGTGAACCCTGCCATTTTAATGCAGATTAAGAATACATCCATTCGCCAGACCATCTTGCAGGTAAGGCGGACAGAGGAACTGAAATTATTGTATCAAAAGCTGATGGAAGATGGAGTTTGTCCACTGATCGTGAAGGGAGTTGTCTGCCGCTCTTTGTATCCGATTCCAGATGATAGGATTTCCAATGATGAGGATTTTCTGATCGGATGGGAGGATTTTGAGAGGACAGATGCTGCCATGCGTCAATGGGGCATGGCATATGTGGAGCCCGATAAGGAAATAGAAAAGGAATTTGAAGTTTCATATTATCATTCAAAAGGATGTCTCGTTGTGGAACTGCATAAGGACCTGTTTTCCGAAAGCTCAGATGCATATGGTAATTTTAATGAGTTGTTTGCTGATGTGCAGACAAGAAAGATTCCTATGGAAATCGATGGGGTTACCATCTATACGTTAGGATATACGGATCACTTGAGCTATCTCATTGCCCATGCCTTTAAGCATTTTCTTCACAGTGGATTTGGTATTCGTCAGGTTGGTGACATTGTGCTGTTTGCAAAGAAGTATGAAGATGTCATTGACTGGAGTATCGTGTATGAGAAATGTGAAAGAATGCGAGCGCTTTATTTTATAAAGGCATTGTTTGAGATTGGAAAAACATATTTAGGAGTCTGGCCGTTAAAGCCATATGAAGTAAAAAAATGGAAAAGAATTCAGGCGGATCCAGAGGCGTTGCTTGCAGATCTTCTGGATGGAGGTGTCTTTGGGGATAATAATATGGCCCGGAAGCATAGCAGCACCATTACGCTAAATGCGGTTGCCGCCGATAAAAAGGGCAAGGAAGCCAAGGTATCCTTAAGAAAATCACTCTTTCCAGCTGCCAAGAGTATTTCTGGAAGATATCCTTATCTGAATCGATATCCATTTCTTCTGCCTGTTGCCTGGATGAACCGCATCTGGCATTATTATAAAGAAAATAAAAACTCCAGCAATCAGAATCAAGCTGCAGAAAGTATACAGCTTGGCAAGCAGAGAGTGGAGCTTTTAAGAAAATATAAAATCATTGATTGATCATGTACTAGGCAAGAAAATCGGCAATATGCTGATGGATAATATCCATTAATTTGTTGCGGGCCTGGATGCTTGCCCAGGCGGTATGTGGAGTGATGATCAGCTTGCGGCTGTCTTGAATGGCATAGAGAGGATTGTTCGCAGCCATTGGCTCTTCACAGAGAACATCCAATCCGGCAGCAGCGATTTGATTATTTTTCAATGCGTCTGCAAGATCTGCTTCGACTACGATTGGGCCACGGCCCAGATTCAGGAAGATGCAGGTCTTTTTCATTTTGGAAAAGGCTTCTTTCTTGATCAGACCTTCTGTATATTCATTGAGCGGTGCATGCACAGAGATAATGTCAGACTGGGCATATAATGTGTCCAGATCCACCTGCGCATATCCTTCCTGAGGTGCACTGCCGGAAGCAGAAGCATAGATGACCCTTGCGCCAAAGACCCTGGCAATGTCTGCTACTCGACGGCCAATATTGCCAAGTCCGATGATGCCCCAGGTGGAGCCTGCGATTTCATGGAAGCCTTCATCCAGATTGGTAAAAATATCGCTTTTGATATAGCTGCCGCTTTTTACATAGTCATCATAATAACGAAGCTTTTCCAGAAGATAGAAAAGCAGGGCAAAAGTATGCTGAGCGACACTTTCGGTCGAATATCCAGCTGCATTTCTCCAGGCAATGCCCCTCTCGGCAAGATAGTCCTTGTCCAGATTATCTGTTCCAGTTGCAGTAACACAAACCAGTTTCAGATGACTGGCATTTCCAATGGTAGAGGCATTTACTTCTATCTTATTGACAATTACGATATCAGCATCTTCGGTACGAAGAAGTGCTTCTTCTGGAGTGGAATTTGGATATTTTATCACTTGTCCCAGAGAATCGAATTTGGATAAGTCAATATCATCACCAATGGTTTTTGCATCTAAAAATACAATCTTCATAATTATATGATTCCTCCATTTCTGTTATATTTATCTGCCTTCTAGTATATCCTAAATCTGATATTTTGAAAATAATAGAATTTATTAGTCTTAATACGGTCTTAATACGAAAAGTGTCTTATTAATGCAAGCTTAATTATTCTCATGGGATAATGAATGAAAAAAAGAAATATTAAGATTTAGAGAGAGTGGTGTGATGAATAAAAAGAATAGGAAAAAGCATTTATCGTCTTTTCAAATTATTATTTTTGGCTTCCTATTTGTTATTTTATTAGGAAGTATTTTATTGATGCTTCCTGTGTCTACAAAAACAGGAGAGGGAGCGCCTTTTTTAGATGCGCTTTTTACCGCTACGTCCTCCGTGTGTGTAACGGGACTGGTGGTACATGATACTGCCACGTATTGGTCTGCCTTTGGGCAGACGATCATCCTTTTATTGATTCAGATTGGAGGAATGGGCGTTGTGACCATGGCTGTTTTGATTGCGATTATTTCTGGAAGAAAGATTGGATTGATGCAGAGAAGTACCATGCAGGAGGCCATATCTGCGCCTCAGGTAGGTGGTATTGTAAAGCTGACTAACTTTATTTTGAAGACGGCTATCTCCATAGAGCTGTTTGGAGCGGCAATTATGGCTCCAATCTTTTGTAAGGAGTTTGGACCTTTGAAAGGAATCTTATACGCCATTTTCCATTCCATATCCGCGTTTTGTAATGCCGGGTTTGATCTGATGGGAGAAAAAGCGCAGTTTTCCTCCCTTACGTCTTATGCAACGCAGCCGGTGATCAATGTGGTCATTATGATGTTGATCATCACAGGAGGAATTGGATTTTTAACCTGGGAAGATATTGCGGTGAATAAATGGCATATTCGAAAATATCGAATGCAGACGAAAGTGATTTTGCTGGTAACATCCATGTTAATTGTCTTTCCAGCCGTATATTTTTATTTTTGTGAATTTTCCAAAGGTATATGGAGCGGATGTTCTACATCTGAACGTCTGTTATACGCTTTATTCCAGTCAGTAACGCCGAGGACAGCAGGATTTAACACGGCAGATCTGACTATGCTCAGTGAGGCAGGTAAGATGATCATGATCCTTCTGATGTTAATTGGAGGTTCTCCAGGATCTACCGCTGGTGGAATGAAAACAACGACCGTTGCAGTGCTGATCGCATCAGCAATTGCAGTTTTTCGAAGAAGAGAGGACGCAAACTTTTTTGGCAGAAGAGTAGCAGAAGATACGATAAAATATGCAGTGACCGTATTGATGCTATATTTGGTCTTATTTTTAATGGGAAGCATTATTATCAGTGGAATTGAAGAGATTCCCATGTTGACCAGTATGTTTGAAGCAGGATCTGCCATAGGAACCGTCGGGTTAACGCTGGGAATCACACCTACATTGGGAGTTGTGTCCAGGGTAATCCTGATCATGTTAATGTTCTTTGGAAGAGTAGGAGGTCTGACATTGGTATTTGCAGCAGTATCTGGTACGAGACGGCAGCTTTCAAGACTTCCACAGGAGAAGATTACAGTAGGATAGAAGAAAGTGGCATAGGAGGATGAAAGAATGAAATCAATATTATTAATCGGACTTGGACGATTTGGAAAGCATATTGCAATAAAATTAAATGAACTGGGACATCAGATTATGGCGGTGGATAAAAAGGAAGATAGAGTGGAGGTTGTTCTTCCTTATGTCACCAACGCACAGATTGGGGATAGTACCAATGAAGAATTTTTAAAATCATTAGGGGTGCGCAATTTTGATGTCTGTATTGTAGCTATTGGAGATGATTTTCAGAGTTCTTTGGAAACAACCTCTCTTTTAAAAGAACTGGGAGGACAGCTGGTAGTAGCAAGAGCAACCAGAGATGTACACAAGAAATTCCTGCTGCGAAATGGAGCAGATGAGGTAGTCTATCCGGAGAAACAGCTGGCAAGCTGGACTGCTATTCGATATAGCTCGGATCATATTTTTGATTATATTGAATTAAGCGAAGAATATGCGATTTTTGAGGTATCTATACCGGATATGTGGATTGGAAAGACCATTGGACAGCTGGATATCCGAAAGAAGTATAGTATCAATATTATGGGAATTAAGACAGATGGAAAAATTGATTTTATGATTGGACCAGATTATACACTTTTACAGGGACAGACGATGATGGTGCTTGGAAATTATAAGGATGTACAGAAGTGTTTTCATATCTAAAAGGCATTTTTTCAAGGTTGGCTCCAAAGAATTCCAATGATATAATAAGAACAGAAGCCCAGGCGTTGATTTCGAATGCCTGGGTTCATTAACATAAGGATAGAATGGCAGGAATCAAAGATGAATGAGAAAAATCATAGAAGAGAACATGTGTTGGTCTGTCTGTCTTCCGCTCCATCCAATGCAAGAATTATTGAGACAGCATCCAGAATGGCCAGGGCTTTTCAGGGAGACTTTACGGCCCTTTTCGTAGAAACACCTGATTTTGCATCCATGAGCAGGGAAAATAAAAAAAGATTAAATGAGAATATTCTTCTGGCCAAACAACTGGGAGCCAAGGTGGAGACCTGTTATGGAGATGATGTTCCTTATCAGATCTCAGAATTTGCAAGGTTATCTGGAGTGACTAATATTGTGATTGGCCGAAGTGCAGTCCGTCGCAGGAGGCTTTTGATTAAGCCTACCATTACCGATCAGTTGATCGATTATGCACCGAATGCAGATATTCATATTATTCCCGACAGAGAGACTGGAAGTTTTTATCTTGTTGAAGAGGCAAGAGGGAAGAACGATGGATTTTTCTCCATTGGTGATATTATAAAATGCTTTATTTCCTTATTTGCCGCCACCTGTGTTGGGGTTGTTTTTCATCGATTTGGCTTTAGTGAAGCTAATATTATTATGGTATATATTTTAAGTGTACTAATTACAGCCGTGATTACGACCTATCGGGGATATAGTCTGGCCAGTTCTATTATTAGTGTGATCGTCTTTAATTTCTTTTTTACAGAACCAAGATATACGTTGTTTGCCTATGATAAAGGATATCCAGTAACCTTTATAGTTATGTTTCTGGCAGCATTTATCACTGGATCTTTGGCAGCGAAGCAAAAGGCTCATGCCAATCAGCTGGCAAGTCTTGCTTATCGGACGAAGCTTTTATTCGATGCCAATCAGCTTCTTCAGAAGGCAAAAGGTCGGGAAGAGATTATGACGGCAACGGCAAATCAGCTTTTAAAGCTTTTGGACCGGGATATGGTGACGATGCTGCGTAATGAAAAGGGAAATCTAGATAAACCTCATATTTACCTATCCAAGGAAAGCCGAAGAAAGGGACAGGAGGAGTGTCTTTCAGAAGAAGAAAAGGAAGCAGCCTTATGGACACTACAGCATAATAAGCATGCAGGGGCCGGAACGGACCATTATTCTCATCTTCCGTGGCTGTATCTGGCCATTCGGGTCAATAGTAATGTCTATGGCGTGATTGGAATTGAGGCGAAGAACAACCCATTGGACGCATTTGAGAATAGTATCGTTCTTTCCATTTTAGGAGAATGTGCCCTGGCACTGGAAAATAAGAAGAATGCCAGAGAAAAAGAGGAAGCGGCCATATTGGCGAAAAATGAACAGTTAAGGGCCAACCTTCTCAGAGGTATTTCCCATGATCTGAGAACACCGCTGACATCGATTTCTGGAAATGCCAGTAATCTGCTCTCCAATGGAAACTGTTTCGATGAACAGACCAAGGTCCAGATTTATGGAGACATTTATGAGGATGCCATGTGGCTGATCAATATGGTGGAAAATCTTTTATATGTCACTAGGATTGAGGAAGGGAGGATGCAGATTCATATGTCTGCAGAGCTGATCGACGAGGCCATTGAGGAGGCACTTCGTCATATCAAAGGAAAGGGGCATCAGATCAGGGTAGAAAGTACCAATGAACTGATTCTTGCCCGAATGGATCCGAGACTGATCGTTCAGACGATGATCAATATCTTAGACAATGCGGTAAAATATACGCCGGAAGGATCGGAGATAATAATTTCTGTCAAAAAGGATCAGGGACAGGTGATCGTGGAGATCAAAGATCAGGGACCGGGGATTCCTGATGAGGCGAAACCACATATTTTTGAGATGTTTTATACGGGCACCAATCAGGCATCTGACAGTCGCCGCAGCATGGGGCTTGGTTTATATTTATGCAAGGCGATCATCGATGCACATGGAGGAGAAATTACGGTTTTGGATCATAAACCCCGAGGAACGATTTTTCGATTTACACTATCTGCAGAGGAGGTAAGTATAGATGAATAAATTGCAAATTTTAGTCGTAGAGGATGATGCGCCAGTGCGTAACCTGATTACGACAACGTTAAAAGCTCATAAATATCGGTATCTGACAGCGCCCAATGGAGAATCGGCCATTTTGGAGGCATCTACGCATAATCCGGATGTTATGCTTCTGGATCTTGGGCTGCCGGATATGGATGGAGTAGATGTGATCAGGAAGATTCGCACATGGACCAATCTTCCCATCATCGTCATCAGTGCCAGAAGCGAAGACACGGATAAGATTGATGCTCTGGATGCAGGTGCTGATGATTATCTGACAAAGCCATTTTCCGTGGAGGAGCTTTTGGCCCGTCTGAGGGTGGTGCAGAGAAGGCTTGCGGCGATGCAGGGCAGTCAGCCAGCAGCCTCCGTATTTACCAATGGAAGATTAAGAATCGACTATGCAGCAGGGTGCGTGTTCCTGGGAGATGAGGAGCTACATCTGACACCAATCGAATATAAATTATTATGTCTGTTGTCTCAAAATGTGGGAAAGGTATTGACCCATACTTTTATCACACAGAAAATATGGGGAAACAGCTGGGAAAATAACATTGCATCCCTTCGGGTATTTATGGCAACCTTGCGTAAAAAAATTGAATCTGAGCCTTCCTCTCCTCAATACATACAGACTCATATCGGAGTAGGGTATCGTATGATGAAGGTAGAGTAAGGGTTATTTGAAAGTTAAATATGTAAATCAGTTAGGATGATTTTCTTTTTCTATTGAAAGGAAAATTTTTTGGTGGTATAGTTTCCTAAGTGAAATATAAACTTAGGGGGGAAGAGACGTGGAACAATCCATCGAATTATTGTTAAATGGAATTCAGATGCGAAAGTTATATGAGAAGTTGATAGAGCCTTTGCAAAAGGAGTATGGACTTCGAAAGATCGATATGAAGCTGTTATACTATTTGTCAAAATGGGATGAGAAGCATAATACGGCTAAGGACTTGAATCGACTAAGAATGTTCACGAAGGGACATATCTCTCAGTCCATTCACCGTATGAAGGAGCAGAAACTGGTTTGGATTCTTCAGGATCAGGAGGACAGACGGTATGAACACATTCTGTTGACAGAAAAAGCCATTGGGATCGTACAGGAGCTGGAGAAGATTCATGAGAAGATCCGAAGCATTACCTTTCAGGGGATTTCAGAAGAAGAAATTCGCTTTATGGTACAGATTGCTGAAAAGATCAATGGAAATATTGAGGATAGCCTGAATAAATATTTATAAATTCTTTAAGAAATGGAATCTAATCCATTTCTTTTCTTTTTCTTAAATTATTCTAAACACCATTGACTTAAAGTAATAATGTGGTAAGATAGTTTAAAATTAAACAGCATTTTGTAGGTGTCTGCCAAGGTGGACACGGAGTATAATCAAATCCGTCATAGTATGGCAGAAAGGATGATAGTATGGAAAAGAAAATGGAAATGGCAAGACGTTTTGTTCCTGCTGGAATAAAAACAAAAGAGACATTAGAAAAATTATTTTCACAGGTTTCTGTGATAGATTATGCTGCAATGTGGATCATTGCAAAGCTGATGGACCATACAGAAGGCGCAGAAAAGTTATATTTGAATGAAATTGCTGAGCAGCTACAGATTCCGATGAAGGAAGTAACCAAGATCGTAAAGAATCTTCAAGAGCGTGGATTGATCAGCTGGACCCACGATGGTGATGGAAGTGAAGGAACTTACATACAGATTACCAAGAATGGCAATGATACCATTGGGGAGCAGCAGCATACTTTAAAAGATTTCTATGGACAGGTGATCAAGCGATTTGGAAAAGAACGGTTTATGACCATGGTAAGCCTGGTTGGAGAATTTGATTATATCATGAACGATGAGATGAAGAAGCTGGAGGACGGACAAAAAGGGGAGATGGCAGAATGAAATACCAGGAAATCTTAGCTTATGCCAAGGAGCAGGAAGCAATATGTAGAAAGAATGATGTCATTTCAGACAAATTATTTGAAGAATATGGAGTGAATCGAGGACTGAGAGATCAGGACGGGAAAGGAGTTCTTACCGGCCTGACGAATATCTCTAAGATGATCGCATTTAAGAATGTCAATGGGAAAAAGGTACCATGTGAAGGAAGACTCTGGTATCGCGGATATCCCATCGAGGAATTGGTAGAAGAGGCCAAGGTCAAAGGATTTGGATTTGAACGGACCGCTTATCTTCTTTTATTTGGGGAAAAGCCAAATGAGGAAGAGTTAAAGCGTTTTTGTGAGATTTTGGCAGTCAGCAGAAACCTTCCTACCAACTTTACCAGAGATGTCATTATGAAAGCACCGACGAAGGATATTATGAATTCTATGACGAAAAGTATTCTGACACTGGCATCTTATGATCCGGAGGCCAATGTGACAACTGTAGAAAACAGTCTTCGTCAGTGTATTCAGCTAATCAGTATTTTCCCTATGCTAGCGGTATATGGATATCTGGCATATGACCATTATGAAAATATGAAGAGTATGTTCATTCATCGTCCGGATCCTAATTTATCAACAGCTGAGAACATTCTGATGATGATGCGCGCCGATCAGCAGTATACAGAGTTAGAAGCAAAGGTTTTGGATATTGCACTTATGCTTCATATGGAGCATGGGGGAGGAAATAATTCTACGTTTACTACCAGAGTGGTAACTTCATCTGGTTCTGATACCTATGCGGCTATGGCAGCAGCGATGTCTTCTTTAAAAGGACCAAAACATGGTGGTGCTAACTTAAAGGTTATGGAGATGATGGATAACATTCGTGAAAATGTTCATGATATAAAAGATAAAGAAGAGATTGAAAACTATCTGGCTAAGATACTGGCAGGGGAAGCTTTTGATCATAAGGGTCTGATCTATGGAATGGGCCATGCCGTATATTCTCTGTCCGATCCGCGAGAAGTGATTTTCAAAGGATTTGTAGAAAAGCTTGCAGCAGAAAAGCACAAAGAGGATGACATGTTCCTCTATAACAGCATTGAAGAAATTGCACCAAAATTAATTGGAGATAAGAGAAAGATTTATAAGGGTGTAAGCCCTAATGTGGATTTCTACAGTGGATTTGTATATGAGATGCTGGGAATCCCGAAAGAATTATATACACCGATTTTTGCCATGGCAAGAATTGGGGGCTGGAGTGCACATCGTATTGAGGAACAGATTGGAATGAATAAGATCATTCGTCCAGCATATATGAGCGTTATGAAAGAAAAATAAGATCATATACGAAAAAAGGCTGCCAGATATGGCGGCCCTTTTTTTGTATATGTGTGTCCTCTGGTTAAAGAGAGGAGCGTTTTATGATAATAAAGCAGTAATTGCAAAATCAGAAGCTTCTTTTCCAATCTGGCATAACAACTGTTTCATATTAGCTTCATTAACATTGCCCAGCAGTGTCATAGTAATTACCTGCTTTTCCCCTTTTGTTTCCAGACTCATGGATTGAATGGTTACTTTGTTTAATTTTATCATATTCATATGCATGTTCAGGTCACTGGAAGCAATGTCACAGGTAAAGGTGATTGCTACCTGTGTGTGTGGAGTAGTTCTATCTAGTCCGGCAGTATGTAAGTTGTCAGTGAGAACCATTTCCTGCATATCAGTTAAAAATCCATATTCATATCTTCTGCAGAGACTCATTAAGTGTTTTAAAAAAGCAATATATTCATCATAAATGGCAGGATCCACATCAGATGCCCGGTTCTTAATGATGGATAGCTCACGTTCTAAAACGAAAACATCCCCTCCGGTCATCGCCTTTGCTTCGGCTACCCCTTTTCCACAGGCCATTCTCTGGATAAATAATGGTTTTATTTGTGTATCGATGGCATCAATTTGCACACGGATCTCGTCTAAAGTCATGGTTGTTCTCCTTTTCTCTTAAAGTTAAAAGAATTTTTCAGCAGTCCGATAAATTCTTATCGCGCTCTTTCGCTGAATAAAGCATATCAGAAAAATGCAAAAAATTCTACCATCTATAGAAAAGGATTCTTAATATAATTATTTATCGTTCTTTTTACGATCCATCTTTTTTAGAATAAAAATAATAATTCCGGCAACGATACCTAGCATCAAAATGGATAGTAAAAGACATACAAGAGTTGCCATAGTTGATAATACGAGTGCTTCTGTCATGGAATCCTCCTTTCTCAAGTAACTTTATTTCCAAGAATGTTGTACTTTGATTTTTTTATTTGTTGAGTCTTTATCAAGGTATTTAACTGTTGTTGACAGTTTGATGGTAGTTTGACTTTGTGTACCAGCACCAGAGTTATCAAGCTGAAATCTGGCATACATATTTACATCTGATTTTCCAACTGTTCTGGCTGTTGAATCTGTGATATATACTCCTATAGGAGAAAGAGAACCTGTAATACCTGTACTAGCAGACCATTTAACATATGCATCTCCAAAGTTTTCGTCAATTCCTTTTGAATTAAGCTTATAGTGGTTTTCTAGACAACATGTACCAATTCCTACACCAACTGATACGGTAATTTTTGCTGTAAAGTATCTATTTCCATAGGACTTCCACATTTTTTCACCATTTGTTGCTGCATATGCTGGAGAAATTAATTTATCCATTATTGTCCCAACTATTGTTTTGTCTTCTCCATCTTCAAATTCAATATAAGCTTCATAATTATCATCAATATCTAATTTTTTTCGTCCATATTGTATTTCGCTTTTGTTTTCATTCATAATAGATTCAATATCTATATCTTCTGCTATTTCAATTGCTTCATCAATTTTTTTACAACAAAGTTCTTCTATAACTTTAGGCTCCGTTCTTTCAATAATATTATTTTTTTCAGATGGACTCATTTTCTCATCTTGATATGCCTCATCTAAAATTTCTTCTAGTTCATTAATAGATTGGATTTCATAGGAGGGTTCTTCAGCAAATGCCTCTGTAGCAATACTTCCTGATAAAATGATAACGCTTAATATTATTCCTAAAAATCTTTTCATATATTTTCTCCTTTATAATAACTCTAAGTATTTGGTAATATACTTTTCTTTTTCTTAGTGCTATAATTGGAGCGTCCATACATTACATTCATCTGATTTCTCAGATGTTGGTTTGCCGCCATTTGTTTTGTATGGATTTTTTATTTTTCCATAAATCATCACTCCTCCATTTCATTAACTCCAGTTACCCGAACTACAATAAATCAGAATTCAGAATCTCAACAAGGACTGTATTGGATAACTCTTGAATATAATTGATAGAAATATCACTTGAATCAACTTTAATCTCCTGTTTTCTCAATTTTGCTTTTTCTAGCTTTTCATATCCCTCTATATGGATATAATTATTATCATGAATTGCTGCATTATTTATAATTGTCAGTTTATCACCTGGCTGAAATTGATCAGCATTATCCCCTCCATAGATCTCCAAAAGTTCTATATTTCTCAAACTATAAGCACTTGATATAGAATCAGTGTCTTGGGCATCCATTTCTATTACACTATTCTCTTTCGAAAGATCATCCATAATTTTTGCTTTTAGAATCAACTTAGAAGTCTCCTTCAGTTCTTAGTAATCAAATAGAATACATTCTGACTGAATCGGAATATCTTTTAATTTAGCAACTGACTCACTCGTTCCACAAGAACACAGTATAAGCATTATACCAACCATGATTGTCATCACAAATAACCCCTTCGGATAACTGAAGATTACCGCCGCATTTGAAATGCCGTTGAGTTTCCCTTCATAACGATACACGTAGAATTCACCACCGCCAACGGTCACAAGGCTGACAGCCTTTTAAATGAGATTGATGGAAATACGCGACTTCGATTGGATGCACAGCCTGTGACAAGGGCCTGACATGGGAAGCAATCGTATCATCCACAATGCAGCAAATGGGCGATTGTCGTTCTGTGTAGATGACTTACTTGAGCAAAATCAATGGTTTTCCCTCTATATCCACGGAGAAAACCGGAAACGATAATGGCCATTAAATGGTTCAGAGGGTTTTTTTATTTTGTGCAAGATTTGGAATTTTCTCATTCATAGTTATAGATATATTTATTCAAATACACTCCCATCTTCCATATAGAGTCTCCGCCCGCATCTTGTCGCCACATCTTTATCATGGGTTACGATAATCACGGTAGTTCCCTGTGCATTCAGTTCGGAAAATAGATCCATGATCCTTTTTCCAGTTTCCTGATCCAAAGCCCCTGTGGGTTCATCTGCCAATATAAGCTTTGGTTCCGCAATCATTGCCCTGGCAATCGCGACCCGCTGGCACTGTCCTCCGGATAATTCCGATGGATATGCATGAATCTTATCTGCTAATTCCATCTTTTCCAGAATCTTTTTTACGCGTCTATCAATCTCTTTTCTCCTATAGGATCCATAGATCAATGGCAGACGGACATTCTCTTTTACCGTCATGCTGTGGATCAGCGCAAAATTCTGTACTACAAATCCTATATTTTGATTTCGAAAGACAGCCCCCTGACTTCTGCTCAGATTAGAAACATTCTCTCCATTAAAAATATAAACTCCATCCGTTGGTCTTGTAAGCCCTCCAAGAACATTGAGCAATGTGGATTTGCCCGATCCGCTCTTGCCCATGATGGCAAGATAGCTTCCCTCTTCTATCTTCAGATTTACGCTTTTTAGTGCATGGACCTTCGTTTCTTCCGTTTTTCCATATCGTTTACTAATGTTTTTCAGCTCCAAAAATGCCATTATTCTGCTCCTCCTATTAGGTCTTTTACCTCAAAATGCAGTAATTGATACATCATATAAATAGTCTCAGCCAATATAATACCAATGGCAATCAGTATGACCCAGATAACATTTTTCATGCTGCATTGGCAGATACCCATGACTGCCAATGAGACCATTACTCCCGCCGTCATAATGATGATATCCAACAACATGATATCGCTTACGATATCCCAGACAGAAGCACCACACAACATTTCTATCCCATACCGTTCTCTTTCCTCTTTCATAAATCCATATAATGTGTATATGGTTGAAAGACAGACGAACAGAAGAGTAATGCCAAGTATGACCATGAATTGCTTTTCCACTTCTTTTGTCATGGATGAATAATCATCCAGAATAGATGCTGCTCCATCTTCTGGCTCTTTGATATACACTCCGAAATCCTCTGCTTTCTCTTCTTCGATAAGCTTATCAACTTGTTCTTTCACTTTCAGATATCCCTGCTCTGAAATGATCACACCGGCTATCTGCTGAAGATTCATAATCTTTGCATGCTCCGTGGCCTGCTCTGATTCCTGGACAGGTATGATCATATATCGTGCTGTGGATTCCAAAGACTCTGATAAAGTATCATAGTAAAAGGATTGTTTTGAGAGCATCCCCACTACTTTAAATTCTGTTTTTTCAAAAAGATACTCTCCCTCTAATGTATCACCAATCTGAAGAGAGCCTTCATAATCTGATCCCAGTATGACCGGTATGGGTTTCCCTCTCTTATAAACATAATCAGACTCTTTGAATCCGTTGCCTTTTTCCACTTTGATGTCAAATTCATCAAAAAAATCCTCTGAAACCTGAAGGGACTTTATAAAATATCTTGTAGTATCTTCCTCCTCTGAAATACTGCTTTCATATTCTCCAGACTCATATCCATAGAGAAATTTATGATTCATCTCTTTTCCCCACAAATCCACCGGTTGATGTGCGATACTGATATATCGAAAAGACGACTCCTCATAGAAAGCCTGCTTCATCCTATTTAAAGTATGAAACCCTTCCTCATTCTCTTTTTCCAGATATGTATAGTAGAATAGATCTGTAGTCCCTTCGTTTACCGTATAATAATATTTATTTCCATAAGTTTCTGCATAGGCTTCTGCATTGGTCTCCAGTCTCTTCCCATCCTCTGTCATAAGCCCAGCCAGAGATAGAACAATGGCCACCTGCACAATCATGATACATACCAGGATAGGATGCCTCCGAATCAGATTTGTTACATTTTTGATCATAAATAGATACTTCATCCTTTTAATGCCTCCTCCAATGGTGTCTTAAGAAGCCCGATCATAGAAAATAATAGAAACGGAAGTAGTACGATGGTTGCAGCTAGATAGCCTGCCATAAGGTAGTTCCAATAACTCGGATAGAAAACGCCACAATAAAGAATGGCACCAGTAAATGTCAGCAGAAACAGAATCCCAAATCTTTTCAAAAACAGCAGGATGATCGACCTGTCATCGGCTCCCAGCAGCCTCCGTACATAAATCTCTTCCTTCTGACTCTGAAGCCAATCGGAAGATAATAATACAGCACACAGGATCAGGGCAAGGAACATCATGATAAACTTTCTCCCATACATAAAACTGGGAACTACAGATTCAAAAAAATTCTCTCCTCCAGTCAGTTCTTCTGTATGGACTCCCCTGCCTTCCAGTCCGGAAACCATCTTGTCCCTTACAGCTTCATAATCTGTCTTTTTCAAATAATCCAGTACACATATGGATGTCTCCATAATCTCATCTGAAATACATCCATTAACAAAGATATAATCATCCAGTAAAGTATCCTCTTCATACCCGAGAATACCAAGCACTTCAAACTCTTTTCCCTCCAGATCAAGATATCGTTTTCCATCTTTTGTATATGTGATGAATTCCAGCCTTTTTCCTAAAACAGCTACATAACGATCTTCTTTAAAATCCTCTTTTCGAAAAAATCGTCCCTCTTTCATAGGAAGGTTCACATATTTCTTATTAAAATATATGGCCCTTACTGTATATCCATCTTTCTTCCTATCTGCTGTGACCGCAACTGAGCTTTTTAGGTTTTTTGCTTCGTTGATCGCTTTCTGAAATTTTTTATCTCCAGATGACAGTGACAGATATGTATATGCCTTTCCAAATGCTCCTGAATCCATGCTGGCTAATGTCTCACTGATGGTAATGTGATTTAACATGAGAATCAGAAGGATTGGAAATAACAAAAACAATACAAATAGTTCCACTGTCGCTTTTTTTCTTTTTAAGACTTTCATTTTAATGTCCATATTTGGCATACCCAGTTTTAAAATACAATTGATACGGTTTATTTAAATTGTCAAAAATCGTTTTCGTGTTGGAAGCCTTTGCGGTTACATCACCACTACTATATACTTTTCCAGAATCTGCAACAGCTCCAGATGCACTTGATGATGATCCTCCAATATACGCTCTAACATAATGTCTTTTATTGTATCCTACAGTCTTGGCTGTAGTTGTCTTTTTCCATACATCTCCCCCTGTTACCCTTTTTACATACGAATAAGACGAAGATCCAGAAAAACTGTCTGCCAAACTAATTGCATAAACATTGGAAGCAAATAAAAGTATAACCACCACACACATTACAGTTACCCTATTATACATACTCTTAAATATATTTTTGTCACTTATTATCATGCCTATCTCCTTTTAATTTCTTGCCATATTAATAGTATCATTAAAGTCTCTCATACATTACATTCATCTGATTTCTCAGATGTTGGTTTGCCGCCATTTGTTTTGTATGGATTTTTTATTTTTCCATAAATCATCACTCCCTTTTCTTTTCTACAAAATTTACATTTTCTTCTAATTTAATTATATTCTTCTTATATATATTTGTCAATTATATATTTTTATAAAATATATTGTTTATAAATAGATTATACATTATAATCTTTTAAAAGGAGTATTATCAATATGGCAGCTCATAACCTTTATAAGCTAGATATGCTTATACTTCATATCCTATCCAGACACGACTGTTATGGATATGAGATTACGCAAATTATCAACAAGTATTCCAACAACACCATAAATACACGGGTTTCATCCCTATATCCGATTCTATACCGCATGATCGAACATGGATATATCACAGATTATGAAAAGATCATCAAGCAGAAAAGGAAACGTGTGTATTATCATCTAGAACCAGAGGGATATGATGAGTTGAATAAAATGTTGATGGAATACCATGCACTAGTAGCTGGTATCCAATCCGTTCTTGATTATGATGGGATACTATTACAAAAAGGGGAGAATTCATAACATGACATCACAGAACGCCAGGGCTTATTGCCGACGCTTTCAAAAAGAAGTAACTACTATATTCCCATTTAAAGGGAAAAAAGAAAAAGAATATCTAGAACATCTTCAGATGGAGATAGAGGGATATGTGGAGGAGTTTCCAGGCAATTCTTATGAAGAAATGCTTACATACATCGGTACTCCAAAAGATGTGGTAGAAAGCTATTTTCAACATGTAGATAACGATTACTTATTATCTCATATGAAAAAATCCCGTTATATCCGCAATGCTCTGGCTGTGATTGTAGGAATGCTTCTTATCCTTTGTGTTTATCGAGGAGCTCTGATTTATCAAAGTTATCGAGCAGCAGAAAATGCTACGATTACTGAAATAGAGACCACCATTGAAGAAGAATAAGGGGAGAAATTTGTATTATGAAAAAAACAATAAACCAGATTATCATCATGGCATTTTTTATTATTATGTCTTGTACAACTTTTATCACTGCATCACCCATAACGGAATCTAATTCCAATCCAGTAATAGAAGTAATCCAATTGAATAACGGAGATTATATCGAGATTACAATAGAAGAATCCACTTCACCCATCTCACTTCTTGCAACTACACAAATAAAAAGTGGCAGAAAAACTGCAGCCTATAAAAATAGCGCTGGAACTATTATGTGGTCTGTGACCGTACATGGTACATTTTCTTATGTAAAAGGTGTCTCCTCTAAATGTACTAAGTCGACCGTAACTACCACATGTCCAAGCTCAAGCTGGAAGATTACTAACTCATCTGCCACCAGATCAGGCAATACTGCTACTTCTAAAGCAACTGCAAAAAAATACGTAGATGGTACCGCTGTGGATACTATAACCAGATCCATTTCATTATCATGTAGTAAAAATGGTACTTTATCCTAGAAATAAAGAAACGTAAGATGTGAAACTTTTATGAATCAACCTTAAATTATAGGGCATTAATATCATATCTTATTTTTACGTTTACCTACTCTGGATATCATTAAAGACTTTGTTAGTTTGTCGCCATTGAATTTGTATGGATTTATTAAATAGATTGTAAAAGACATACAAGAGTTGCCATAGTTGATAATACGAGTGCTTCTGTCATGGAATCCTCCTTTCCAGCCGGATTTTCTCTGTAACGACAGCATGTTCATAGCTGTCGTTGTCAAAATCCTCTTCCTGCAGTTTTTCATCTGTGTAAAAAGCAGCTTCATAATCCATGTATTCAAAGCTGTCAAGGTTTCCATTTACGATAACGCAATAATAGGGAGAAGCGGTCATGGTCTGTCCCTGTCCATGATGGTTTCCTTTGCCCACATACAAATCTTCCCTGCTGGTATAGTATTCATACGAGGTATCCCCCAGATATTCAATGAATAGGATGAGTGAGGGATGCATAGGATCGTATTTTTCCGTACTGATGTAATAGACATAATGAAAATCATGTTGTCTTTTCTCATATTTTTCATATCCGCCCAGGCTTCCTGTTTTCATAGCATTAGCATATAGATCGGGATATTGACGGGATAGCTCATTAGCGGAGTATTCGTTTATTTCAGATATGATGGTATCCTCTTCCTGGTTTGGATTGTAGAGATTACAGACGCAGAACAGCATTCCAAAAAATAGGAGGACGATAATAAAGATTAAAGTGAGAAAGTGGGGAGAAGGCCATCGACGTCCAATAAATGCTCCATTCTTCCAATTCTTTTGTATGTGATGGTTATATAGAGCGTTATAGGTGATCAAAAATACCATCGCTGATAAAAATAACCCAAGAAGCAAGAATATTAACATATGGAACACCTCCTACAAATGAAATTTTTGTGATAAAGCGGATTTTATCTTTATGACCTTGTTCCTTGCTATGATGACCGAATGACTGATCCTAAGAAATTCTGCCGCATCCAGCTCTTTTTCCAACTGCCATAACCGGCATCGTCATCCAGTTCAAAACCACATGCCAGCATTGTTTCAGAAGCCCATTGATAATTTTTTTCACTCACTTGAATCTTGACTTTCATTTTACTTACACCCTCCTTCTTTTAATCCAAACATACCATATTTTATAATGATGATTCAATAAAATGGAATAAGTTACATATATTTGTTTGTAAAATACATGAATGCGGTTGTGGATTTTTTCTTCAAAATTGTTGACAAAAGTATATACTGTATATATAATCAATATATACAGTATATACTTTATAAAGGAAGTGAACCAATGAAAGTTATTATATCAAATCAATCCGAACTTCCGATTTATGCGCAGATCAGGGAGCAGATCAAGGAACAGATTTTAAATGGCCAGATTGAAGAAGGAACCATACTCCCATCCATTCGAAAGCTTGCAAAGGAAGTGGGGGTCAGTGTGATTACCACCACCCGTGCTTATAATGATTTAGAAAAGGAAGGCTATATTACTTCAGTACAGGGCAAAGGAAGCATTGTACTGCCGAAGGATAATGAGGTTATGAAGGAGCGTTATCTGATGCGGATTGAGGAGGGGGTTATGACAGCCATCCATACAGCTCAATATATTGGAATGGAGGAAGAGGAGTTTCATAATCTGGTATCCAGTCTTTGGAAGGAGATGGAAGAATGAATGCATTAGAAGTGAAAGGATTATGTAAGAATTATAAGGAATTTCAGTTAAAGGACGTATCCTTTTGCCTTCCAAAAGGGTTTGTCATGGGGTATATCGGAGAGAACGGAGCGGGGAAGACGACCACGTTGAATCTGATTACCCATCTGTGTCATCAGGATGCGGGAATGGTATCCATTGGTGGGATTACTTATGAAGAGGATACAAGGAGATACTTGGAAAGTATTGGATTTATCGGAGATGAGTCTTACTTCCCGGGAACATTTCGGCTCAAGGATGTGAAGGCAGTATGCAAGATGATGTATTCGAGCTTTCAGGAGGATAAGTTTGATCAGATGGTGGAGAACTGGAAGCTTCCGGCCAAGACCAGGATTGCCAATTACTCCAGAGGCATGAAGGTGAAGCTGATGTTTGCTTCTGTACTCAGCAGGGATACCAGTATATTGATTTTGGATGAAGCTACGAATGGTCTGGACCCGGTTATGCGGGCAGAGGTCATAGAGATGCTTCAGGAATATATTATGGATGGGGAGCATAGCATCCTTTTTTCCACTCATGTGCTGGATGACTTAGAGCAGATTGCCGATTATATTGTATTTATTCATAGAGGAGAGATTCTTCTCAATCAGACCAAAGAAGAGCTATTAGAATCCTATGTGATGGTACGGGGAGATGTGGCAGATCTTAACGAAGGAAGAAGAAGGAAGATGATTGGGATGATTCAGGGAGCATATGGATTTGAAGGGCTTTTACGGAGCCGGGATGCAGAAGGGTTTGGCAGTATGTTTGCCATAGAACCTGCAGATATTGATCATATTATGCTTCATTATATTAAGAATGGAGGGAAAGAGAATGCATGCAGGTAAGATGATGTTGGTAGATATGAGAAGATGTAAGTTTCAGTTGACATTGATTCTACTTTTCTTTCCAATCGCAGTTTTTATGATGAGAGGAACGGAAGCCTTTGATGTGATGGGGACCCTGTATCTGACCTTTGCAGGAGTTATTATGGCGGCCCAGCCATTTCTGTATGAACAGAGAGTGGAAGCAGGATTTCTCTATTTGCTTCCAGTGACAAAAAGTGAACGGGTATGGGGCAGATATTTGTTTGGGTTCTCGTTGAATTTGGTCATGGTTCTGGCTACCATTCTTCTGGTGGCATTGAAAGGAAATCTGATGCAGGAAGGAGCCTTTTTCCAGATCGCACTTTGCTTCGGACTCGGTATGATTACCATTTCCCTGCAATATCTTTTGTTTTATGCCATCGGAAGGATAAAGAGCCAGCAGTTTGCCGGAATTATGATGATGCTTCCTGGCTTTTGTATGTATTTTGGATTTAGCTTTCTGATGGAAAAGGTGGGAAATGATTGGGTGGAAGTATTATTCTGGATGGAAAGGCATATGAATGAGATTATGATCGGAGCGGTCGTTGCTGGATATTTAATCTGGATCCTTGGTGCTGTGATTTCCTTGGCAATTGTCAGAAGGAAGGATTTTATTCAATAAAAAAATGAAATGAAAGGCGTATGGATTTTCTTAACAGATTTGAAGTACGCCTTTAGAATTGTAAGATGAATTTAATACCTTTGTAATGGCCAATTTGTTTACAAAATTAATGGAATAGACTATAATAATTTCGTATGATTTGTAGATATTTGTCGAAGTACTCGGTGAGGAAAACGCAAGGTTAGAAGAGGGATAGGGTTCATTATGGAAGAGAAAAAGAATAGAAAAGGAATGGAATTTCAGCAGAGTCATCGTAAAGAATTTCATTATCAGAGGCCTGAAGTGAACAGGATCATAATGCCGGAAGAAAAAAGACGGAGAGAAGCCCAAGAGAGGGCACGTCTGGAAGCTGCACAAAATACAGGAAGTGGATTTTCGTTTAAGAAGGAATCGCTGCTTCGTATCTGTGTGTGTGCAGTAATTCTATGTCTGGTGGTTCTTGGGTTGAGAAAGATTCAGGTGATTCATAAAGAGCGGGTTGCAGCAAAGGAATTCGAGAAGCAGAAAGAAGCTCAGGCAAAGATCAAGCGCGATCAGTGGGTAAAGAGGAATGGCAAGTCTTATTATTATGGAAAAGACGGCAATATTACCATTGGGCGTTTTGTTAAGGGGAAGAAGATTTATTATACGGACGATAAAGGAGCCATAACAAGGACCATTGACGGTACGAAGCCGATGGTATCTTTAACCTTCGATGATGGACCGTCAAAGTATACAGATGATATTGTGAAAGTACTGGAGAAGTATCACTGTGCAGGAACCTTTTTTGAAGTGGGAGAGCGTATCGCAGAGTATGAAGAAGAAGAACAGGCGGTGGCTGATTCCTATAGTGAGTTGGCAAATCATACTTATTCTCATCAAATTCTCACCAAGGTGGGAGCTGATACGATAACTACTCAGACGGAAAAATGCAATGAGGTATTAAGAAAAGCAGGTCAGACGGATCGTATCCTGTTTCGGGCACCGGGTGGTGGTGTCAATGATACGGTAAAGCAGACAGTAAAGATGCCGATTATCTTATGGTCTGTGGATACCCTGGACTGGAAGATACGAAATGCACAATCCGTATATGAGAAAGCGACGACGAATATTAAGGATGGAGATATCATATTGATGCATTCTTTATATGAATCTACCTATCATGCAGTGGAAAAGATCGTACCTGAACTAAAGGAACAGGGATATCAGTTGGTAACGGTTACCGATTTGATCGAGTTCCGCGGTGGTGCCAAAGATGGACAGGTCTATATGGACTTCCCACCGACAGATCAGGAAAATGGAGAAAACTAGAGAGGATTTAGTGGGAAAGATGAAGAAGAAAAAGAAGTTGGTTCGTATGGTTCTTTATATTGGACTGGTGTTGGTGCTTGGTATGGTGATCTATCAGGTAAGATCAGCCTACCTTAGAGCGGAAGCAGCTAAGGCAGCGGAAGCGAAGAAGCAGGCACAGGAAGAGGCAAGACGAAAAGAAGAAGCACGAAAGAAAAAGAATGAATGGGTAAAGAAGGATGGAAAATCCTATTACTACGGAGAAGATGGCAAAGTGGTCATCGGACGCTATATACAAGAGAAAAAGATTTATTATACGGATGATACCGGGGCAGTCGTAAGAACAGTAGATGGAGAAAAGCCAATGGTAGCCATTACTTATGACGATGGGCCATCTCAGTTTACCGATGATTTTGCTCAGCTATTTAAAAAACATGATTCTGCTGCTACATTTTTTGAAGTGGGAAATCGAATGAATGAGTTTGAGGAAGAGGCAAAGACGATTACAGAAGCTTATTGTGAGCTGGCCAACCATACATATACTCACCAGAATTTAACCAGAGTATCAGTAAGTGGGATGCATAATCAGTTGAATAAGTGTGATCGTAAATTAAGAGAGTTTGGAGAGCAGGCAGAGACAATTCTGGTTCGTCCGCCAGAAGGGGCAGTCAACGAAACCGTGAAGAAGAACATTCATGCGCCGATTATTCTATGGTCGGTGGATACTCTGGACTGGAAGTCCAGAAATGCAGAATCTGTTTATCGTAAGGCAACGACCAATATTAAGGATGGAGATATTATCTTAATGCATTCCTTATATGAGTCTACGCTGAAGGCATCCAAGCGAATTGTACCAGAATTGATCGATCAGGGCTATCAGCTGGTGACAGTAACGGATCTTGCACAATTCCGTGGTGGATTAAAGAATGGCGAGAAGTACTTTGACATAAAACCAGTAGAGTCAGAGAAAGAAGATCAGAAATCACAGGACGAGACAACAACGACAGAAGAAGAAAAGACAACTGAGGAATTATAAATATGACAACAAAGATGGAAGAGAAGAAGAATCATCCGGAGGAATACCGGGTAATTCAGGAATCTGCGATTTACATTCAGGAATCACAGGAATTTATGCTTCTGATGATGAAGTATAAATGTGCTATTAAGGAAGTGCGGACCAAACTGGAGGTACTCAATGAGGATTTTAGCGTACGGCATAAGAGAAATCCCATTGAGCGGATTTCCAGTCGGATCAAGACGCCAGGAAGCATTGTGGAGAAGCTTCGCAGAAATCACTGGCCCATATCAGCGGATAGTATTTATGAAAATCTCCATGATGTTGCAGGAGTACGGGTGATCTGTTCTTTTGTAGATGATATTTATCGGATTGCGGAGGTGCTGTTGAAGCAGGACGATATCCGTTTGATCCGCAAGAAGGATTATATTACATATCCGAAGGAAAATGGCTATCGAAGTCTGCACCTCATCGTAGAGATACCGATTTTTCTTGCGGACCACAAAGAATATATGCAGGTAGAAGTACAGATACGAACCATTGCCATGGATTTCTGGGCCAGTCTGGAGCACAAGTTTCGATACAAGAAGGACATCGCCAATGTCAATGATATGGAAGCCAGACTGAAAAAATGTGCAGAGGAAAGTGCAAGGCTGGATTTGGAGATGCAGGCAATCAATCAGGAGATCGAGCAGGTATATCCGGCTATGACCAGTGGATTAAAATCTGTTTATAAAAAAGAACGATAAGAAAGAACACTGTTTTTGAACCGAAAGGGGAGAGAACAGTGTTCTTTCTTATTTCGTAATTGAAAAAGTTTTTCATAAAATGCAAATGGTTTGCAAATTTATTGACATTTCTTTTTTTTCACATTATAATAGCCAAAGTGTATACAAAAGGTAGGAATATCAGGGAGAAAATATGGGAAGAAAAGAATATAAGACAAAAAGCAGAAAACTGATTTTGCAATATTTAATAGAGGAAAAAGAACATACCGTAAGTATTTCTGATATATTGGATTTTTTGAAGGAACAGGAAGAACTGGTGAATGTCAGCACCATCTATCGCTATCTGGATAAGCTTGTTTCAGAAGGAAAGGTGATGAAATACCAGAATGAAGAGGGGAAGAAAGCGGTCTTTCAATATATCGAAGAGGAGAACACCTGTCATCAACATTTACATATGCAATGTGTGAAATGTGGACGGGTCATTCATCTGAATTGTGGATTTATGGAGGAAATCAAAGCGCATATGATGGAGCACCATCGGTTTCGTCTGCAATGCCATAATTCCATTCTGTATGGTATATGCAGTGAGTGTGAAGAAAAGTAAGAGTAGGAGTTGGATCATGAAAAAGAGAATAGTATTTTTCATTAGCATTTTATTGCTTCTTACCAGTGTTTTTTCTGGATGCAGCAAAGAGGAGACAACAAAAGATTCTGATAAAATCAAAATTGTGGCTACAGATTTTGCACCTTATGATTTTGCAAGAAATGTAGCTGGAGATGCGGCACAGGTGAGTATGCTGCTGTCGCCTGGAGAAGAGGCTCATTCCTTTGAGCCAACGCCGAAGGAGATGATACAGATTCAGGAATGTGATGTCTTTGTCTATACCGGCGGAGAATCCGATGAATGGGTATCAGATGTATTAAAAGATCTCGACAGTGATGTTACCGTCGTAAAGCTGATGGACTGTGTAGAGCTGTATGAAGAAGAGACAGTAGAAGGTATGGAGGGAGAAGGACATGATCATGAAGAGGAAGAGCATGCCCATGAGGATCATGCCGAGTACGATGAGCATGTATGGACAGCTCCGGCCAATGCCATAAAGATTACAAGAGCTTTGTGTGAGACCTTTAAAAAGGCAGATCAGATGCACCAAGAGGAATATGAAAAGAATGCAGATGCTTATACGAAAAAGCTTCAGGAGCTGGATCAGGCATTCTGGGATGTTGTAAATCATGCCAAGCGAAAGACACTGATTTTCGGCGATCGGTTTCCGCTTCGTTACTTTGTGGAGGAATATGGACTGGACTATTATGCCGCTTTTCCAGGATGTGCTTCGGATACGGAACCAAGTGCCAAGACAGTGGCATTTCTAATTGATAAAGTAAAGGAAGAGGAGATTCCGGTGGTGCTGCATGTGGAGCTTTCCAATCAGGATATGGCAGACACCATCTGTGAAGATACAGGAGCAGTCAAACGGCAGTTTAACGCCTGTCATAATATTTCAAAGGAACAGTTTGAGGATGGAGTCGGATATCTGGATCTGATGTGGGAGAATGTAGAAGTCTTAAAGGAGGCATTGAATTAAATGGCTTTCATTGAATGTAAAAATGCTGCATTTGGATATGAGGGAAAGGCAGCAGTTGATCAGTTGAATTTTAAAGTAGAAGAAGGAAATTATCTTTGTATTGTTGGGGAGAATGGATCAGGAAAAAGCACATTGATGAAGGGAATTCTTGGCCTGATATCCCCGATGGAGGGAGAATTGATCCTTTCCGATGGGTTAAAGAAGAATGAAATCGGTTATCTGCCACAGCAAAGTGAAGTACAGAAGAACTTCCCAGCCAGTGTTTATGAAGTAGTTATTTCTGGAAGGCTGAATCGTCTGGGCGGACGGATCTTCTTTGGGAAGAAGGATAAGCGGGCAGCTCTTGAGAAGATGGAAATGATGGGAATTTTGGATCTGAAGAATCAAAGCTATCAGGAATTGTCTGGAGGACAACGGCAGAGAGTGTTACTGGCAAGAGCTCTTTGTGCAACACAAAAGGTACTTCTGCTGGATGAACCGGTGACTGGATTGGATCCGGCAACGACCAGAGAGATGTATCGTTGTATTCGGGAACTTAACAAGAAGCATGGGATCGCAGTCATCATGATTTCCCATGATATTGATATGGCGGTGCAGGAGGCGACACATATTCTGCAGCTGGCTGAGACACAGGTATTCTTTGGAACGACACAGGAATATGAGCGATCCAAGGTTGGAAAAGTATGGATGGGAGGGGAAGACGATGATTAGTGTATTACAGGAAATGTTATCATATCCTTTTCTGACCAGAGCACTTCTGGTTGGATTTTTGGTATCTTTGTGTGCGGCTCTTTTAGGAGTCAGTCTGGTATTAAAACGCTATTCTATGATTGGGGATGGACTTTCCCATGTAGGATTTGGAACGCTTTCTGTGGCTACGGCTTTAGGAGTGGCACCATTAAAACTTACCATACCTGTAGTAGTGGCAGCTGCCTTTTTGCTTTTGCAGCTTAGTGAAAGTGCAAAAATTAAAGGGGATTCAGCCATCGCCATGATTTCCAGTGGTGCCCTTGCCATTGGAGTTATGACTGTATCCATGACCACGGGCATGAATATGGAAGTGTATAATTATATGTTCGGAAGCATCTTATCGGTTAGCACAGAGGATGCCAGATTAAGTGTGGTGTTAAGCATTGCAGTGCTCATCTTATTCCTGATTTTTTACAATCGGATTTTTGCTATTACCTTTGATGAGACATTTGCAAAGGCGACAGGAACAAAGGTGAAGATCTATAATATGATCATCGCTCTTTTAACAGCGATTACTATCGTGCTTGGGATGCGGATGATGGGTGCGATGCTTATATCCAGTCTGATTATTTTCCCGGCATTGACATCCATGCAGGTATTTAAGAAATTTTTATCTGTGGTGATCAGTGCGGCGGTGTTGTCCGTAGGCTGCTTTCTTACGGGTATGATATTTTCTTATGTATACAGCACACCATCAGGTGCTACAGTTGTGTGCATCAATATTATCATGTTTGTAGTGTTTACGATTGTTGGAAAACTGATGCATGGGACAAAATAGACAATATTATTGACATATGCCAATAATAAAACTATAATAATGACATAAGGAGCGGAGGTATCTATGGCAAGACCGAGAAAAGGACGACGTGTATGTCGCATGCCGTTAAACAGAGAATTTTATTCAAATGGGAGAGAAGCAGCAGAACATAAGATTCTTTTGACCGTGGATGAATATGAAACCATCCGCCTTATGGACTATTGCGGCTATACCCAGGCAGAGTGTGCGAAGCAAATGCAGGTGGGACGGGCAACGGTTCAGACCATATATACGGAAGCGAGAAAGAAAGTAGCCCGATTCCTGGTGGAAGGAATGCCGATTCAGATTGCAGGCGGGGATTATGAGCTGTGTATGCAGGATTGCCTGGCGGGACAAAGCATCAGCCAACCATCTTGTCCACCAAGGAATGGAGAAGGAGGAAATCATAGAATGAAGATTGCAGTAACACATGAGAATGGACAAGTATTTCAGCATTTTGGTCATACGAAAGAATTTAAAGTATATGAAGTAGAAGATGGAAAGATTGTTTCTTCTGAAATTGTAGATACCAATGGACAGGGACATGGCGCACTGGCAGGCCTTCTGGCAGATGAGGATATTAAAGTGCTGATCTGTGGTGGCATTGGCGGCGGAGCAAGAAATGCACTGGCGCAGGCTGGTATCGAATTATATCCAGGTGCTGTAGGAGATGCAGACGAACAGGTGGCATCTTTTATTCAGGGGAAATTGGTGTATGATCCTAATACCATGTGTAACCATCATTCCCATGCAGAAGGAGAAGCTTGTGGGGAACATGGACACCACAAGGGTGGATGTGGACATAGCTGTCATTAAGAAAATGAGAATCGTGGAACGAACCGGAATCCGGACGGCTCCACGGTTTTTTTGTTGCATAAGAAATTCCTGAAATTTCTTATCCAACAAAAACCTCCAGAGGATGCACATTTATCCGCTTTGTTGATAATTTTTTCACAATAAATCCCCTTTCTGGCTTGTATATTTTGTTGAATTAGTGTATAATATTAGATTGAATTCTGTAATTCAAAAGCAGTTCCATATTGGAGGCTTCATGCCTCCACAAAATCATTTTTATCTGGCTATTACTTTCAATTCAATTTGGTGTATAACAATCTTTTTCCTAAAATTAGAATGCTTCATGTAAGATTTGCACTTGAAAAGAGAAATGTGATATTCAGTAAAAATTATAGTAACTCTGTGGCATAGGCCGCAAAAAAATGAATAAAGGAAATGGTGAAAAAAGAAAAGGAGAAGAAGAAATGAAAGATAACAATGATTTTAAGCCGTATATTCCTGCGGAAAAAATTACACCAGAATTCACTATTACGTCTATTATCATGGGGGTTGTTTTAGCAGTAGTCTTCGGAGCAGCGAATGCTTATCTGGGACTTCGCGTCGGTATGACTGTTTCTGCTTCTATTCCAGCAGCAGTTATTTCCATGGGAGTTATTCGTGTACTCATGAAGAAAAACTCTATTCTGGAAAGTAATATGGTACAGACGATCGGTTCTGCCGGTGAATCATTGGCAGCCGGAGCTATTTTTACAATGCCAGCACTGTTTTTATGGGCAGAGGAAGGTCTTTGTGACATGCCTAGTCTCTTAGAAATTACTCTGATCGCTCTTTGTGGTGGTATTCTTGGGGTTCTTTTTATGATTCCATTGCGTAATGCTTTGATTGTAAAAGAACATGCAAATCTGCTTTATCCAGAAGGTACTGCATGTGCAGAAGTTCTTCTTGCGGGAGAAGAAGGAGGAGCGAATGCATCCACTGTATTTTCCGGTATGGGATTTGCAGCTATTTTCAAATTCCTTGTTGACGGTATCAAAGTGATTCCTGCAGATGTATGTGCAGCATTCCGTTCCTTTAAAGGTGAAATTGGTATGGAAGTATATCCAGCACTTGTCAGTGTTGGTTATATCGTTGGACCAAAGATCGCATCTTATATGTTCGTAGGTTCTTTGGTTGGATGGATGGTTATTATCCCTCTGATCTGTCTGTTTGGAGCTAATATCTCTTTATATCCAGCAGCAGAAGGTGTTACGGTCGCTCAGCTTTATGCTGGAGGTGGAGCAGCAGCAATTTGGTCTACGTATGTAAAATACATCGGTGCAGGTGCCATTGCTACTGGAGGTATCATCTCCCTAATCAAATCTCTGCCATTGATCATTACAACTTTCCGTGACTCCTTAAAGAGCATGAAGGGTGGCAAGAATACAAGTACAGCACGTACCGCTCAGGATTTACCAATAAATATCGTACTTCTTGGTATCGCGCTGATGATCGTTATCATCTGGCTCGTACCTGCAATTCCAGTTAACATTCTGGGTGCTATGATCATCGTAGTATTCGGTTTCTTCTTTGCAACCGTATCTTCTCGTATGGTAGGGCTGATCGGAAGTTCTAATAACCCAGTATCTGGTATGGCGATTGCTACGTTGTTAATTGCTACGATTGTGATCAAATCCACCGGTGACACAGGTATCACAGGTATGACAGGTGCTATCGCAATTGGATCTGTCATCTGTATTATAGCAGCTATCGCAGGTGATACTTCTCAGGACTTAAAGACTGGTTATTTACTTGGTGCAACACCTAAGAAACAGCAGATCGGTGAGTTGATCGGTGTTATTGCAGCGGCTCTTGCAATTGGTGGAGTATTATATCTTCTGAATGCAGCATGGGGATATGGCGGAGCAGAAGTTCCAGCACCACAGGCAACATTAATGAAGATGATCGTAGAAGGTATCATGGGCGGAAATCTTCCATGGAACCTGGTATTCATTGGTGTATTCCTTGCACTTGGTCTTGAAATCTTACAGGTGCCTGTAATGCCATTTGCAATCGGTTTATATCTGCCAATTTACTTAAATGCTACAATCATGATCGGTGGTGTAGTACGTCTTGTTATGGATGGACGTAAGAAAGTATCTGACAAAGTGAAAGAAGAACAGGCAACCAACGGAACCTTATTCTCAGCTGGTATGATCGCTGGAGAAGGTCTGGTAGGTATTGCGCTTGCCCTTCTGACTGTTGCAGGTATCAACATGGATCTTTCCGGAAAAGTATTCCTTGGAAATATCGGTGGTGTAATCCTGATGGCAGTGATGATCTTATGCTTAGTGAAGTTCTCTTTTAGAAAGAAGAAATAATCAACAATGAGACGTAGAAAAGAAGAGCCGCAGATAAATTATCTGGATCTGATTCCTGAGAGATCTCCAGAGATTCGATGGAGTACAGATTTTAAAAAACGGGTCGTATTAGAGATTGAAAATACAGGTTTGTTTAATCGGATAGCACAAAAGGTATTTGGAAAACCGCGCTATACAAAGGTACATCTGGATGCTCAGGGAACCCATCTTTGGCCATTGATCGATGGCAAAAAGACGGTTATGGAACTGGCTGCTTTGCAGAAGGAGCGTTTTGGAGAAGAAGCAGAGCCTTTATATCCGCGAATTGTAAAGTATTTTCAGATTTTGGAAAGTTATCAGTTTATCCGCTTTGTGAATAAACCTGAGAAAAATAATTAGTGAAAAGTGATCGAATCGATCCTTTTCTCGATATGATTTTGGTTATCCCGGTGGTTTGAAGGGTCCTGTCGTTTGAAAGGAGCACTTCAAGCATCGGGATATTTTATTGTCTATATAATACGGGTTTTGAGGACTAAATGAAGAAGAAAATTTCTCCTCCTGCGCCTAGGATGCCAGAACGTAAGAACAACCAAAGCTGTCTGGATTTACCCCGAGCCAAACCCTAATCCGCTCCGCTAGTCGGGCTTGGCATGGCACAAGACGAACTGCCTTCCTTTTTTCCATAACAGTTGGAAAGGTAAGTAAACTTCCCTACCAACTGTCCTATGGAAAACAGTCATCTTCGATGCCTGAAGCAGTTCTGGTGATAGAATCCAGCCAACAGGTTGTTCTAACATTCCGCATATGTCGCTTTCGGAGAAGTTTTCTTCTTTGCCACACTCCGTTTCTCCACACGAATATGGGAGAAGCCAATATACTACAAAGAACGAAACCATTCCGGTAAAGCAATCTGCGAAGGAGCTTACATGTTTTCTCAGGCAGAAAATCTTTGGCAAAAGCGATGCTTTTGGTCGTCCATAAGGACAAATGGCTGGAAGCTTGCTTACATAGCCATTTGTCCCTGGACGAGAGATAAGATTTTCGTCTGTCTTGGTGTAGAACAAGAGAAAACATGTATCAGATTTGGAAGCTCCGTAGCCTGATTGCTGACCGGAATGATTTCGTTCTCACACATTATCCCATAGTCAAAGAAACTTGCATTTTACGGAAAACCATTCTTATGATATAATATTTTTTAAGACTAATATATTTTAATATGTTTATAAATATAGAAAATGCCAGAGTCGGAAAAAGTATTATGGCATTCTAATTAGGAGGAAAATATACAATGGGAAAGATTATTTTAACGGGGGACCGTCCAACAGGAAGACTGCATGTAGGACATTATGTGGGCTCTTTAAAAAGAAGAGTAGAATTGCAGAACTCAGGTGAGTTTGATGATATATATATTATGATCGCAGACGCCCAGGCACTTACGGATAATGCCGATAATCCAGAGAAGATCCGTCAGAATATCATTGAAGTAGCACTGGATTATTTATCTTGTGGATTGGATCCTGAGAAATCTACGTTATTCATTCAATCTCAGATACCAGAGTTGACAGAACTGACATTTTATTATATGAATCTGGTAACCGTATCCCGTCTTCAGAGAAATCCAACGGTGAAGTCTGAGATTCAGATGAGAAACTTTGAAGCAAGTATTCCGGTAGGATTCTTTACGTATCCGATCAGTCAGGCATCTGATATTACTGCATTTAAAGCAACCACTGTACCAGTAGGAGAGGACCAGTTGCCGATGTTAGAGCAGACCAAGGAAATCGTGCGTAAGTTTAATTCTGTGTATGGAAAGACTTTAGTGGAACCAGAAATCCTGCTTCCAGATAATGAAGCCTGCCTAAGATTACCTGGAATTGATGGTAAAGCGAAGATGAGTAAATCCTTAGGAAACTGTATCTATCTGGCGGAAGACGAAAAAGAAGTACAGAAGAAGGTTATGAGTATGTATACGGATCCAAATCATATCCGCGTACAGGATCCTGGACAGGTAGAAGGAAATACGGTATTTACATATCTGGATGCATTTTGTAAAGATGAGCATTTTGCAGAATATCTTCCAGAATATGCAAATCTGGATGAATTAAAAGAGCATTATACTCGTGGCGGTCTGGGAGATGTGAAGGTAAAACGCTTCCTGAATGCAGTGCTCCAAGAAGAACTTGCACCGATCAGAGCCAGAAGAAAAGAGTATGAGAAGGACATTGCGTATGTATACGATATTTTAAAGGCTGGAAGTGAGAAAGCGCAGAAGACAGCGGCTAAGACACTGGAAGAAGTAAAGGCCGCTATGAAGATCAACTATTTTGAAGATGAAGCTTTGATTCAACAGCATATCAAAAAGTATCAGTAGCATTTGACAAATTCATAAAGAACAGAAAAAGCAGATAAACTCGGTAGTATTTGGAGTGTTATCTGCTTTTTTGTCTATGTATAGAATCACTATTTTGTTGGATAAGGAGCGCAGCTCATACGTTCCACCATAAAGTGAGGAACGATGATTTTTGTAGCCAGAAGATCTGGGTTTTCTATATGATTAATGATTTGCGATGCGGCCTCGATTCCCAATTGTCTGGAATTCACATCGATGGATGTAAGCTGCGGGGTGGTAAGCTTCGCAAATAGTGAGTTATTAAAAGAGACAATGGATAAATCCTCAGGGATTTTCAAATGTAATGAGTAAGCAGTTTTTTCTAATACCATGGCAAAGATATCATCGCTGACGACAAGGGCAGTAGGTCGGTCTTCCATGGAAAGAAGGTGGGATAATTCTTCTACCTGTTCCTTTGGAATAGAAGCCAATTCAATGCAATAATCCTGTCGGAGAGGAATGTTATTTTCTGTTAGTGCCAATATATAGCCAGATTTGCGGTCAGAAGAGAAAATGCGACTTTTCTCACTTCCCAGATATCCAATTTTTTTATGCCCAAGGTTGAGTAAGTAATTGGTCGCCTCTTTGGCTGCCAGAATGTTGTCATTATCAATATAAATGGTTTCGTTGGTGTATTTTTCAGCTTTGCCAACCAGTACAAACAGGATTCCTTCTTCATATAGGAAGTCTATGATGGGATCTTCTTTGTGAGAATATAGCAGGATTACACCATCCAGACGATTTTCTTTTGACATATGTTTTATGGCATTTAATAATTCTTCGTGAGTGGATCCGGTAATCAGAGTAGATGCGTAATGTTTCTGATTACAAAATAAACTAATGCCTCTCATGGTTTCTAAATAAAAAGAGTTTTCATAAGTATCTGATTGGGATGCTGGAAGAATAATGCCAATCGTTTTTGTATTTTGAACAGAGAGATTCGAATTATTTGGTTCGTATCCTAATTGTTGCATAGCTTTGCGTACTTTTTCCTTTGTTTGTGCGCTGATGGACGGGTGATCAGAGCATGTTCTGGATACAGTAGAAGGAGAAACACCAGCGAGTTTTGCAACTTCTTTAATTGTAACGTTCATAAAATGCCTCCATTTATCGTGTATATTAATAGAAATGTCTTTATCTCGTTGGAGAAGACTCACATTTCTAAAGTGGTGAATGTTATTTAGATTAAAATTATTATAAAAAAATTGATTGGAAAAGTCAACACAATATGTTTATGCAAAATTGCATTATTTCTTGCGCTGATAGTTCGGAAAAGAATGAAAAGTTGCATAAAAATAACTTCGAAACATTGGTAAAAATGTAGAAAATAACGAAAAAATATAGAAACAGGTTGAAGAAGAGCAGGAGAAGTAGTATATTTAATGCAAAGATAACGCAAATATAATGCAAAAACGCAAACGAATTTAGGAGGGTTAAAATGAAAGAAAGAAAAATTTTAGCTCCGGTCAAAGGAAAGGTTATTCCATTAGAACAAGTGCCGGATGAAGTCTTTGCACAAAAAGTATTAGGTGATGGTGTTGGTATTATACCGGAAGAAGGAAAGATTTATAGTCCGGTAGATGGTAAAATCACTACGATTACAGATACACTTCATGCCTATGGTTTTGAGACAGAGGATGGAATTCAAATGATCGTCCATTTCGGACTGGAGACAGTATCTTTAAAGGGAAAAGGATTTACCTCAAAAGTAAAGGTTGGAGACAAAGTAAAAGCGGGGGATCTGATCGCAGAGGTTGATTTAGAGTATCTCAAGAAACAGAATGTAGAAACGATCACACCTGTTATTGTATGTAGCGGTATTAATACGGAAGATATGATCTTTGAATATGGAGAGATTGGAGCAAAAGATGTTTTGATCCGTTCCAAAGCGAAGGTGGAGGCGCCGAAAGTAGAACAGGGCAAATCAACTGCAGCGGAACCGAAAAAAGCAAAAAAGAAATTCCCAATTAATTTTGACTTTTTACAGAAACTTGGAAAGGTATTAATGACCGTTATTGCAGTAATGCCAGCGGCCGGATTGATGATCAGTGTTGGAAACCTGATTGTAATCGTAGGCGGTGATGTTTCTTTTGTAAATACAGTTGGTACTACTATTGCAGAAATTGGTTGGGCAATTATTAGCAATTTGCATATCTTATTTGCTGCTGCTATCGGTGGTTCCTGGGCGAAAGAACGAGCAGGTGGTGCTTTTGCTGCAGTGATCGCATTTTGTTTGATCAATGTTATTACAGGTGCAGTTTTGGGTGTTAATTCTGCTATGTTAGCAGATCCGAATGCAGTCACTCATACATTATTTGGGCAGGAAATCCTGGTTGCAGATTACTTTGTCAATATTTTAGGAAAACCAGCCCTGAATATGGGTGTATTTGTAGGTATTATTTCTGGTTTTGTCGGAGCCAATGCATTTAATAAATATTACAATTTCCGAAAATTGCCGGATGCATTATCCTTCTTTAATGGAAAACGTTTTGTACCGTTGGTAGTAATTTTTTATTCAGCAGTAACCGCAATTATTTTAAGTGCAGTATGGCCAGTAGTACAGACAGGAATCAATAACTTTGGTATCTGGATCGCTAATTCTTCAGATACTTCACCGATTTTAGCACCATTTGTATATGGCACACTGGAACGTCTGCTTCTGCCATTTGGTCTGCATCATATGCTGACGATTCCAATGAACTATACTTCTTTTGGTGGTACTTATACAATTTTAACTGGTACAAGTGCCGGTACACAGGTGTTTGGACAGGATCCACTTTGGCTTGCATGGGTAACAGATTTGATCAATTTAAAAGGCGCTGGCAATATGGCAGCTTATCAGGAATTGCTAACAACTGTAACTCCAGCTCGTTTTAAAGTAGGTCAGATGATTGGTGCGACAGGACTCTTATTAGGAGTTGCACTTGCGATGTATCGTAGAGTAGAGCCAGATAGAAAGCCAAAGTATAAATCCATGTTTATCTCTATTGTAGCAGCAGTATTTTTAACAGGTGTAACAGAGCCGGTAGAATTCATGTTTATGTTTGCAGCACTCCCATTATATATTGTTTATGCAATATTACAAGGATGCGCATTTGCTATGGCTGGTATTATTCACTTAAGATTGCATTCTTTTGGAAATCTGGAATTTATCACACGTATTCCAATGTCTCTAAAAGCAGGACTTTCCGGAGATATTATTAATTTTGTAATCTGTGTAGTTGTATTCTTTGTGATTGGATATGCCGTTGCATATTTCATGATTGGCAAATTTAATTTTGCGACACCGGGACGTCTGGGTAATTATACAGATGAAAACGAAGAAGAAGAAGGAAATACTTCTTCTGGCGGTGGAATGGGCAATGATAAAGCAGAAAAGATTATTGCATTGTTAGGTGGTCGTGAGAATATTGAATTAGTAGATGCCTGCATGACCCGATTGCGTGTAACAGTAAAAGATGTGGAAAAGGTGGCAGATCTGGATGCGTGGAAAGCAGAGGGAGCTATGGGACTTGTGAAAAAGGACAATGGCATTCAGGCAATCTATGGGCCAAAGGCAGATATTATCAAATCCGATATCAATGATATTTTATAACAGCTAAGAAGTCAGGAGTGCGATCAATGAAAGCATTAACAATGAATATACATAGTCATTCAAGAAAACAGGAGAAAGAAAAGTACCATCGTAATATAGACCTCTTTGCCAAATATATTATAGAACAGGAAATTGATGTTATTGCGATTCAGGAGAGCAGTCAGACTCACACAGCACCAAAGGTATCAAAGGAGCTTTTAGGCTCCTTTGTATCCTGTTATGAAGATACAGTGATCAAAGAGGATAACTGTACTTTTCTGATTTCAAGAAAGTTAGAGGAAATGGGCGTGAAGCATAGCTTTACGTGGTGCTGTGCAAAGCTTGGATATGATCAATACGATGAGGGGTTATCTGTTATCAGCAGGTATCCCGTATTAGAAGCAGAGGAATTTTATATTTCCAGTTTGCAGGATTTTTATAATTGGAAGACACGAAAAATGATTGGGGTTAAGCTGTTGATAGAAGATGAGCCGGTATGGGTGTATTCCGTTCACATGGGATGGTGGAAGGATGAAGACGAATCTTTTGTGCCACAGATGGATAGAATCCAGGAAATACTTTCCGAAAAGAAGGAAAATATTTTTTTGATGGGAGATTTTAACAGTCAAGCAGATGTTCGTGGTGAAGGGTACGATTATGTTAAGAGTTTAGGGTGGATAGACACTTATGAAATTGCGGAAAAAAGAGATGATGGAATTACAGTCCCAGGAACTATTGATGGTTGGGAAGATGGAGAGAATGTCGGAATGAGAATTGATTATATATGGTCTCGTAAGAAAGTTCATGTAGTATCTTCCCAGGTTGTTTTTTCTGGTGAAAAAGAGTCGGTAATTTCTGATCATTTTGGGATTAAAATAGAGATAAAAGAATAGGAGGAGAACAATTATGCGAGCAAGTGGTGTGTTACTTTCCATTAGCAGTCTTCCATCCAGATATGGAATAGGGTGTTTTTCAGCAGAAGCATATGAATTTGTGGATCAATTGAAAGAAGCGGGACAGAAGTATTGGCAGATTCTCCCTTTGGGACCGATCGGATTTGGTGATTCTCCATATCAGTCCTTTTCTACGTTTGCCGGAAATCCGTATTATATTGATCTGGATCGGCTGGTTTCCTATGGCTGGTTGACCAGGGAAGAGTGTGAAGCAGTTGACTTTGGACAAGAGGAGCAGTTTGTTGCGTATGGAAAGTTATATGAAGGCAGATACGGGCTTTTGCAAAAAGCCTACTCAAGAAGTCATATGATTCAGAATGAGGAGTTTAAACAATTTTTAGAAATAGAAAAAGAGTGGCTGGAAGACTATGCATTGTTTATGGCATTAAAAAATCAGCATAATGGCAGAGCATGGAGTGAATGGGAAGAGGATTTGAAGCTTCGAGATCCGAAGGCATTGGATAGGAAGAAAGAGGAACTGAAGGAGGATATTTTATTCTATCAGTTTATGCAGTTTGAATTCCGCAGACAATGGAAGGATTTGAAAGCGTATGCCAATAAACAGGGAATCAAGATTATTGGAGATATTCCAATTTATGTATCCTTTGATAGTGCAGATGCATGGGCGAATAAAGAGCTGTTTCAGTTTGATGAAGAGGGAAGACCAGTTGCAGTGGCTGGCTGTCCGCCGGATGGATTTTCTGCAACTGGACAGTTGTGGGGAAATCCTCTCTATCATTGGGATTATCACAAAGAAACGGATTATGAATGGTGGATGAAACGTCTGGCGTTTTGCTTTTCTATGTATGATACGGTTCGGATTGATCATTTTCGTGGATTTGATGAATATTATTCCATTCCATATGGAGCCCAAACAGCGGTTGATGGACATTGGGAACAGGGACCTGGTATTGGATTATTCCAAAAGGCATTAGAATTATTTAAGGATAAAGAAATCATTGCAGAAGATCTGGGTTATGTAACGGATACCGTGCGTAAGCTGGTAAACGATACTGGTTATCCTGGTATGAAAGTGCTGGAATTTGCTTTTGATTCCAGAGATTCTGGAAGTGCAGCAGATTATCTTCCTCATAACTATGGGAAGAACAGTGTTGTATATACAGGAACGCATGATAATGAAACGGTCATTGGATGGTTTTGTGAGGGACTAAAAGAAGAAGAAAAAGAAATGGTACGTGATTATCTGTGTGACCATTTTACTCCAGATGATCAGATGCATCTCCCTATGGTTTGTGCAGCGATGAGAAGTGTATCTAAGCTTTGTGTGATTCCAATGCAGGATCTTCTTGGTTATGGAAATGAGGCAAGAATGAATACACCTTCTACTACTGGGACAAACTGGAGATGGAGATTAAAAAAAGGAGAGTTTTCTGATGAGTTAATCGGGAAATTATGTTCTATTACAAAGCGTTATGGAAGATAGGCAGGTGAGAGAAGTGGCTGATGTAAATGAATTTAAAATGACAGAATTAGATCAATATTTGTTTGGGCAGGGACGACATTATAATATTTATAAAAAGTTAGGATCTCATATCGCAGAAATGGATGGAGAGACAGGAGTCTTTTTTTCAGTCTGGGCACCAAATGCGAGATATGTTAGTGTAGTAGGAGAATTCAATGGATGGAACCGAGAGGCACATCCGATGGAAAAGAAGGATCCACTAGGCATCTGGGAAGTGTTTATCCCAGGGTTAGAAGAAGGCGTGCTTTATAAATATTGTGTTTGTAATTGTCATGGCTATGATGTATTAAAGGCAGATCCTTTCGGCACAAGCTGTGAGATGCGACCAGGCAATGCATCCAAAGTGGCTTCGATTCAGGGATTTGACTGGAAAGATGAAACATGGATGGCTGAAAGGGCGAAAAAGGATATGACAAAAGAGCCGATGTTCATCTATGAAGTACATCCAGGATCTTGGATGAAGCATCCATTTTCTTATGAAAATCCACAGGGATTTTATAATTATAAAGAATTTGCCCATTCTCTCACCGATTATGTATTGGAAATGGGATATACTCATGTGGAGTTGATTGGAATTGCAGAACATCCATTTGATGGCTCCTGGGGATATCAGGTAACCAACTATTACGCACCAACTTCACGCCATGGAAGTCCTAAGGATTTTATGTATCTGGTGGATTATCTTCATGAACATGGCATTGGAGTGATCTTAGATTGGGTACCGGCACATTTTCCAAAGGATGCCCACGGATTGGCAGAGTTCGATGGAACCTGTTTATATGAATATGCAGATTATCAAAAAGGCAATCATCCACAATGGGGAACAAAGATTTTCGATTATGGTAAAAATGAAGTTCGGAACTTTCTAATTGCCAATGCCTTTTACTGGCTCCGAGAATATCATATTGATGGACTTAGGGTAGATGCGGTTGCTTCTATGCTGTATCTGGATTTTTGTCGTGAACCTGGACAGTGGAAGCCAAATCATCTTGGGGACAATCGTAATCTGGAAGCCATTGAATTTATCAAGCATTTGAATTCGATTATTTCAAAAGATGGAAGTGGAGCAATGATTATTGCAGAAGAATCAACGGCATGGCCGAAAATTACAGGAAAAGCCGAGGATGGAGGGCTTGGGTTCTCCTTTAAATGGAATATGGGATGGATGAATGATTTCCTGGAATATATGAAGATGGATCCCATTTATCGGCAATATCATCATAATAAGATGAACTTTAGTATGATGTACGCATATAAAGAAAATTATATTTTGGTACTTTCTCATGATGAAGTTGTGCATTTGAAAAAATCAATGATTGGCAAAATGCCGGATTGGGATAAATTTGGCAATCTAAAGGCAGCGTACACATATATGACAGGGCATCCTGGAAAGAAGCTGCTATTTATGGGACAGGACTTTGGACAAGGAAGAGAGTGGAGCGAAGAAAGAGAGTTGGATTGGTACTTGCTACAATATGATCTTCATCGAAATTTGCAGTCCTATATGAAAGAATTGCTTCACCTCTATCGGGAGCACCCATGTATGTATGAGCTGGATTGTAAAGAAGAAGGATTTACGTGGGTCAATGCCGATGACAATACAAGAAGTATTTTTAGTTTTGAAAGGCATTCGGAGGACGGAAAAGATCATCTGCTATTTGTCTGCAATTTTACACCAGTGGCATATACAGACTATCGTGTTGGGGCATATAAAGATACGGAATATGAATTGGTTTTAAATAGTGATGATCAAAAATACAGTGGAAGTGGAATGAATATGGAAAAATCCATTTATCGGACAGAAAAAATTTCTGCAGACCGACATGAGTATTCCTTTGCATATCCATTGCCTGCGTATGGTGCAGCAGTATTTAAATTTCAAAAGCCGATAGAGAAGAAGAAAAAGAAACAAGAAAAGAAAATTGATAAAAAGAAGGAGTCAGGAAAAGATGAAGCAATACGCGTTCGGGATTGATGTTGGCGGCACAACAATTAAAGCAGGCTTATTTAACATTACAGGAAGCTTGATTGAAAAATGGGAGATTCCTACCAGAACAGAAGATAGTGGCGCAAATATTTTAGATGATATTGCAGATACTATTCTGAATAAAATGCAGGAACAATCCATTACTCAAGATGTAGTATTGGGAATAGGAATTGGGATTCCAGGTCCAGTAGATGAAAAAGGAATTGTGCGTGGATGTGTGAATCTGGGCTGGAAAGATGTTGAATTAGAATATGAATTAAGAAATAAGACTGGATTGGTCGTCAGGGCGGGCAATGATGCCAATGTGGCAGCTCTTGGTGAATGCTGGAAGGGTGCGGCCCAAGGAGCCAAAAATAGTGTGATGGTAACACTTGGGACTGGTGTCGGTGGCGGCATGGTCATCGGTGGCAAAGTTCTTCCAGGTGTGCATGGTGCCAGCGGCGAAATCGGACATATCAAAATTTCAGATACAGAAACAGAAGCGTGCAATTGCGGCAACACAGGTTGTCTGGAACAGTTTACTTCTGCTACAGGGATTGTTCGTATGACCAAAAAGGAATTAAAAGAAAGCGATCTTCCATCTCTCTTGAGAGAAAAAGAAAACATCACGGCAAAGGATGTATTAGATGCAGCAAAAGCAGGCGATAAGCTGGCAGAGAAAATCTTAGAGGATACAGGCGATAAGCTTGGGAAAGCATTGTCTTATATTTCCTGTGTTTGTGACCCAGAGGTATTTGTCATAGGAGGCGGTGTATCCAAAGCGGGAGAAATCCTGCGCGCTTCTATTGAAGCTGGTTATCAAAAATATGCATTTCATGCATGTAAAGAAACAAAAGTCGTTTTGGCAACACTGGGAAATGACGCTGGAATTTATGGAAGCGTAAAATTATTATTGAATGAGTAACGGCATTCAATGCAATAAGGTAAATTGATTTATAGTATGGAAGTATGTATAAAAGGGAGCATGTTGCTCCCTTTTTACATGCCTATTTTCTTTTTAACCGATCTTTTAATATCTTTGTTTCTTTCTTTAAAGTCGTAAACTTTGCACCGGGATTTTGTAAAAGCGGTCGGGAAGCAGGAAGCAGCATGCGCTCTCTGATTTTTTCCATCCGGCTTTTCAAATCATAAATTTCTTTTTCTATCATCCATTCAAAATTGGCCAGCTGTTCTTCGGTCTGGATAAGCTGTTCATTTAATGCAGTCTGCATCTCGTTTTTCTTATCTTCCAGCTGATCATTCCAATAATTCTGGATATAGTCGATGCGTGCATTCATAATAGTCATTCGATCCTCCACATTTGCCTTGAGTAGATCTTTTTGGAGTTCCAGTCGATCTCCAAGCTCCAGACAGATTTTTTCTGCCTGAATGATCAAAGCACGTAAATCCATAGCCTGGCGGAATGCGTTGGTGAAATCATAAACCATGAAGACCGTAATGAAAAAGGTAATGGCCATAACAAGGTCGTTGTTTAGGCTGAGAATAAAGTCAGCCACTGGTTCATGTACAACGTAAACCATCAGAAGGCTTAGAAAGCCCCAGGCGATGGTAGATGATAGGCAGATATGACCATGAAGCTGTATTTTACGGTTACTGTAATCCCAATAGCGTACTTTGAATAAGGATACCATAGCAGTTCCGACCACATATTCCAGAAGAGTGGCAGCTAGCGCTCCGATCAGATAGACTAGGCGCCAGTCCTGCTGAAATGGCAGAGTGATAAAAAGGACGCAGATGGCACCGCTTCCGTATAGAGGAAGCCAGGGCCCCTTCATAAAACCACGATTGATGAATTTATGGCTTTTTAAGGAGACATAGGTGGATTCAAAGCACCATCCGAAGAAACAGTAAAAATAAAAAAATGATAACCATTGATGAAAATGATAATAATACATAAAATGCTCCTCTCGTTTCCAATATTATATATGGAAAGTACAGAAAAAGATAGTAAATTTTTATTCATTTAAAAATTGTGTAAATCGGGTTATAATAGAAAGAAAAGGCAGATAGAAAGTCTGCGATTGAATTTATTCATATTAGGAGGATGTCATATGGGTGTTTTATCACATTTAGAACCAAAAGAAGTATTTCATTATTTTGAGGAGATCTGTCAGATTCCTCATCCATCTTACAAGGAAGAAAAAATCAGCGATTATTGTATGAAATTTGCTAAGGACCATGGGCTTACTGCTTATCAGGACGAACAGAAGAATGTAATCATGATAAAAGAAGCAACAAAAGGTTATGAGGACAAAGAGACGGTTGTTCTTCAGGGGCATTTGGATATGGTCTGTCAGAAGACACCGGATTATGAGATTGATTTTCTCAATGATCCATTAGAATTGGAAATCGATGGAGATTATGTTCAGGCGAAAGGAACAACTCTTGGAGGAGATGATGGGATTGCTGTAGCATATGGTCTGGCGCTGCTGGCATCTAATACGATTCCTCATCCAAGACTGGAAGTGATCTTGACAACAGGAGAGGAAGTTGGACTAATCGGTGCAACGGGAATTGATGTTTCTATGTGTAAAGGGCGCAGAATGATCAATCTGGATTCTGAGGATGAAGGAGTCTTTTTAGCTGGATGTGCGGGTGGTGCTTCTGTGGCAGTTTCTCTTCCGGTACAGAGAGCTGAGATGGAAGGACAACTTTGTGAGATTACTGTGACAGGACTGATCGGTGGACATTCTGGAACAGAAATCAACAAAGGAAGAGCCAATTCCAATGTGCTTTTGGGGATAACGTTGGATCATCTGGCACAGCAGTGTGGAATTTCCCTGGTTTCCTTTGCTGGTGGAGATAAGGATAATGCGATTCCAAGAGAGACCAAAGCAGAAATCCTAATACAACCAGACGAAAAGCAGGCATTTTATGCAGCTCTGGAAGAATACAACCAGACGATAAAGGCAGCATTTGGACAGTCTGATCCTGGGATCAAAGTGATCGTAGAGGAAAAAGCAGAGGGAACCTATAAGGCTGTAACCCAAGAAGGGTTTGCATCTATTCTTCAGTATTTTAAGGAGATGCCAAATGGTGTTCAGGCTATGAGTAAGGACATAGAGGATCTGGTAGAAACTTCATTGAATATGGGAACTGCATTATTAAAAGATGAGGAAATGTGCATGGGATATGCGGTTCGAAGCTCTGTAGATACAGAGAAGGAAAAGCTGATCGCAAAAATGAGGGAGATCCTTCAGAAATGGAATGGAACAATGAAAGTAAGCGGCCAATATCCGGGATGGCAGTATAATCCGGATTCTAAGCTTCGAGAAGATATGATAGAAGTGTTTGAGAGATTATATGGAAGAAAGCCTGTGGTAGAGGCAATTCATGCTGGTGTGGAATGTGGATTGTTTGCAGAGAAGATGGAAGGCCTGGATTGTGTTTCTATTGGACCGGATATGGATGACATTCATACGACAGAAGAACGGATGTCTATCTCTTCCGTAAAACGTGTGTGGGAGTTCTTATTGGAAGTATTAAAAAAATAAAGAAGAGGTGTTAAGTTCTATGAAGAAAGTTGCATTTATTACCGGAGGAACAGGAGGTCTTGGACTGACTATCGTACAGGATCTTCTGGAAAGGGGATATGAAGTGGTATCGATCTCCAGAGATGCAGCAAGAATAGAAGGAGCAAAAAAGTTGGTGGCATCAGAGAAAGCAGTCTTTCTAAAGGGGGATATTACAACGGAAGAAGCACTGTCGGATGTTTATCATTATCTTCTGGATCGTTACGGATATGTGAATGTGCTGATTAATAATGTAGGAATTATGGCAGGTGGAGGGATTGAGCAGATTACAAAGGAACAGTGGCAGCACATGTTCGATGTGAATGTTCATGTTCCATTTCGAGTAACAAAGAAGCTGCTTCGCCTGATCAAACATGCGGAATATGGATGTGTTGTGAATATCTCTTCCATCGCTTCTAAGATTACCGGAGGCTGTATGGCCTATTCCGCATGCAAGGCTGCAGTGGATATGATGACTCAGTCTCTGGCAAAGGAATTGGCAAAATACTATATTCGGGTAAATTCTGTGAATCCCGGAATGATCAATACGGGATTTCAGGTAAAGAACCAGTTGATCGAACATTTTGAGTATGAGGAATTTCTGGAGGAAACTGCAAAGGAGTATCCAATGGGAATTGGAACGGCAGCAGATGTATCAAAGCTTGTCTGTTATCTGATTTCAGAGGAAGCCCGCTGGATTACTGGAAGTAATTATGTGATTGATGGTGGAAGGTCCGTGAATTTATGAAAAATAAGAAGAAGTCTTTGGAAAATAAAACCAAAGGCTTCTTTTTCTTACAGTGAAAGAAAAGAAAGGATGTAGTATTATTCTCTGCACAGAGATATTGTAAGAATGAAATGAAATTTTACACCATAGATATAGGACAGAACTATACTTTCTCATATTCCCGCTACTTATTTGCACAAATGTATAAATCAAATGTATAAATAACATACTTATACATTTATTCAATAAAAATGTTTGACAATGTAAAAATGACTTGTTACAATAACATTGTAAGGATAAGACATCAAAGAAAACATAAATAATGAAAATGTGTGGACAACAATAGATTGGAGGAGGAAATGAAAAAGATAGTTGATGATTTGAGACTGATTTATAAATGTTGTGATTTATATTATACAGATCAGATGACCCAACAAAGCATTTGCGATTCCTTAGGATTATCTAGAGCCACAGTTTCGAGGATGCTCAAACTTGGACGCGAGCAGGGAATTGTCAGAATCGAAGTGATCAATCCAATTGATTTTGATTACGGTAAGATGGAGAAGGACTTGGAAAGAAAATATGGTTTGAAAGAAGTCATTATCGTAGATAATCAGCCGTTGGATACATATGAGGACAGAATACAGCGATTGAGTGAAGCAAGCTTTGAATATCTTTCACATTTGTTTAAGGATGGGGACACCATTGGATTGGCCATGGGCTATACCTTATATAATGTAGCTAATGTTAAGAAGCAGTATGAGTTTGACAAGCAGTTTTTATTTGTTCCTTTGTTTGGAGGCATCAGCCAGACCAAGATGGGCAAGATTGATGTGCAGGCCAATCAGATTGCAGCCAGCTTTGCACAAAAGTTTGGTGGCAGATATGTTCAATTTTTGGCTCCAGCAGTATTTTCCAATGAAGAAGTTATGAAAGGCTTCCTTCAGGAAAAGTCTGTGAATTATATATATGACTATTTTAAAAAGTTAAATAGTGTAGTCATGGGAATTGGAATTCCTGAGCGAGGCGGTTCTACTATGGTATCAGCTGGATACATTGATGAGAAAAAGCTGGATGAATTTGTAGAGCGAGGAGCGGTTGGTGATATTGCACTTCGGTATTTCAATAAAGAAGGCAATACGGAACCTTTCCGGGAATTTAATGACAAGGTGGCAAGTATTCCACTGGACCAGTTAAAGAAAGTGGAAAACCGCGTAGGAATTGGCGGTGGAGTGGAAAAGGTCAATGCCATCAAAGGAGCGATCCGTGCACAATTTATCAATATTTTGATTACCGATGTGGATTGTGCACAGAAGATGTTATAGTAAGATGTTTAGGAACACAAATCCCTTGGGCCTTTTTAGGATGCGGTTCTTGGCATAGAGTAGTAAAATGATTTTTAAAAGCAAGGAGGAATTTTAGGTATGCTTAATATGGATCAGAAATTAATCAAAAGACAGGCAGAAGGCAAAATCATCAATACAGGTATCGTTGGTGCTGGACAGATGGGTCGTGGAATGACAACTCAGATGGTATTAATGAATGGTATCAAACCAGCAGTTGTATCTGATATTGTTGTTGAGAACGCTGTACATGCTTTTGAATATGCAGGCGTAGCAAAAGAAGATATTGCAGTATGTAACACAGTAGCAGAAGCAAATGCTGCTTTAGAAGCTGGAAAATATGTTGCTACAGCTGATTCTAACATCGTTACTCAGGCTGACGCTGTAGAAGTTGTTGTTGATGTAACAGGTGTACCTGATGTTGGAGCAAAAGTTTCTACAGATGCTATGGACAACGGAAAACACGTTGTAATGATGAACGTAGAAACAGACGTAGTTATTGGACCTTACCTGAAGAAATATGCAGAACAGAAAGGTGTATTATACACAGGATCTGCAGGGGATGAACCAGGTGCCGTTATGGAATTATACTGCTTTGCAAAAGCAATGGGTATGAATGTTGAAGTAATGGGTAAAGGTAAAAACAACAAACTTGATTATGACTGTAACCCAGATACTGTATTAGAAGAAGCTACAAGAAGAAAAATGTCTCCAAAAATGCTTTGTGCATTCAAAGATGGTACAAAGACAATGGTAGAAATGACTGCTATGTCTAACTACACAGGATTAGTTCCAGATGTTATCGGTGGACATGGACCAGAAACAGCTCCTGGTACAGAAGGTATCAAACAGTTAAATGACATCTTTAAATTAAAAGAAGATGGCGGTATCTTAAATAAACATGGCGTAGTTGAATATGTTAACGGAGTTGCTCCTGGAGTATTCGTAACTGTTTCTACACCGAACGATGAAATCGCTTACCAGATGGGATACCACAGCATGGGTCCTGGACCACTTTGGACATTATACCGTCCATATCACTTATGTAACTTAGAAACACCATTAACAGTTGCTAAGTTAGTCATTGATCAGGAAACAACATGTGTACCAATCGATGGTTTAGTATCTGAATGTATTACACGTGCGAAAGTTGACTTAAAAGCTGGACAGGTAATCGATGGTATTGGTGGATATACAACACACGGTTCTATCTGCTCTGCTGAAGAATCTGACAAGAATATGTATGTACCATTTGGTCTTGTAACAAAAGGTGCTGTTATGAAGAAAGATTGTAAAAAAGGACAGCTTCTTACATTAGATATGATCGATCTTGACAAGACAACATTAATCTATAAGTTACGTCAGGAACAGGATAAAATGTACGGAAAAACAAATTTATTATAAGAGATTGCTCTAATTAGCTGATATTTATCTTTACAAGTACGCCTTTTGCGGCGTACTTGTTTAGAATCATGGGGAGAAATTGTTACCATTGTTATGAATCTATTCGATTTATGAGAGAAAGGATATTTATTATGGCAGAAGCAAGAGTACCATTTTTGGTTGTAAATCCTAAAAATTATTTGTATGGGGAATCCAGCCTGGAACTGGCAAAAGCAGCAGATAAAGTAGCAGAAGATACAGGAATCCAGATCTATTTTACATGTCCATTAGTAGACGTTCGTTTGATTAAGGAAAATACAAAGCATTTGACCATCTGTGCACAGTCTATGGATTCTCTGACTCCTGGACGCGGGATGGCGAAAATTCTTCCAGAAGCATTAAAAGAAGCTGGAGTAGAAGCGACCTTTATTAACCACGCTGAAAATCCAAAAACATTAAGCGAATTATATAAGACGATCAGACGCTGCAAAGAATTGGGAATTATTGCAATTGCATGTGCAGATTCCACGACAGAAGCAAAGGCAGTTGCGATTATGGATCCTGATATTATCATTGCAGAGCCTACAGACTTAATCGGAACCGGACAGATTGCAGATGATTCTTATATGGTTGAAACAGTGAAACAGATGCTGGAAGTCAATCCAAATGTTCAGCCAATGATCGCTTCTGGAGTAAGCACGGCAGAAGACTGCTACAAGATTGTAAAAGCTGGTTCTGATGGAACGGGATGTACCTCTGGTATCTTAAATGCACCATCACCAGCATTACGTGTAAGAGAGATGGCAGAAGCGATTATAAAAGCTTATAACGAACGAACAGGTAAATAGTAAATAGGAGGACGAACGATGGCTGTATATAAAGAAACAATTAAGTTAAAATCACATGGTACCACACCTACTTTTATCAATATTACCCCTCAGGTAAAAGAAGCGATTACAAATAGTAATATTCAAAATGGAATCGTTACGATTATTTCTCCTCATACAACATGCTCTGTATTTTTTGAAGAATTTGTACATGATACCATCGAGGATGGAACAGAATTTCTTCAGATCGATTTAGATAAAGCATTACAGAAAATCATTCCTAATCAGACAGAAATGCCACCAGCAGGCGGATACATGTATCCAGGTGAAGCTCATTTCTTAGATGTGGAATCCTGGCCGAATGCAGCAGATTATCTTCCGGGTGGAGATCGTACTGCGTTATTAAACTGTGATGCCCATTTGAAATCTACCATCTTAGGGTCCAGTGCAACCTTAGAAGTCGACGAAGGAAAATTGGGAGTCGGATCTACAGGATATGTATATTTTGTAGACTTTGACCGTACACGTGAGCGTGAACGTAAATGTAAGATTATTATTATTGGTGAATAGGAGGATTTTTCATGTTAGTAAATTCCAAAGAATTATTTAAAAAAGCGCAGGAAGGACATTATGCCATTCCATCTGCCAATGTATTGGATATGGAAAGCATCAAATATCATGTTGGAGTAGCACAAGAATTAGGTCTGCCTCTGATCGTTGGTGTGGCAGAAGCACATTTGGGAGATAACCTTACCCTGGAGGATGCTGCTCTGGTCGGAAAGAAATATGCAGATGCTGCATCTGTACCGGTTGTACTGCATTTAGACCATGGTATGAGTGTAGAGACATGTAAAAAGGCCATTGATCTTGGATTTACATCCGTTATGATCGACGCATCCATGAAGAGTTTTGAGGAAAATGTTGCTATCACAAAGGAAGTGGTGGAATATGCCAAAGCGAAAGATGTATCCGTAGAAGCAGAGATTGGACACGTTGCAAGCAACTTCGATGAAAATGATACAGATGCACTGTACACAACTGCAGAAGAGGCAAAGAAATTCTGTGAAGAATCCGGATGTGATTCTCTGGCAATTTCCATCGGAACGGCACATGGAGTATACAAGGCAAAAGCAATTCCAGAGATCAGCTTTGACCGTCTCGCAGAGATTCATGCGGCAACCGATGTACCATTGGTACTTCATGGAGGATCCGGATCTGGAGATGACAACTTAAACCGCTGTGCAAAAGAAGGAATCTCCAAAGTAAATATCTATACAGACTTATATCTGGCAGCAATGGCATCTGCAGACGAAAGTGGAGCAAAAGACTATCTGTCCTTAAGAGCTGCTATCAAAGCAGGTATCCAGAATTGTTTAAAACATTACTACTCAGTATTCGAAACAAAATAGAAGAAAGTTTCATCCGTGTAAGGGCCGGGAGAATGTTCCTGGCCCTTTTTGGGCATTTCATCGCCTGGAAGTGACCTTTGATGCTTCTGGGAAAATATGAATGAAGTAAAAAACTTCAGCATTCTGAACATAAAGTTCCATTAGAAATAGAAAAAATATACACTTTATTTAGTAAAATTTCACAATCTCATATTGACAGGCTACATATAAGAAGGTAAAATTAAATAAGGATGTTGGCTAATAGTAGAAAGGAGGAGCAATATGAAATATTGTTCAAAAATTACAGGAAATGGACCAGATGCATTTGCATTTTTAGGGGATCCAGAGACTAACTTTATCATTATCTTTAATGACGATGCACCACCTGCATTAGCAGAATTATGTGTACTACATGAAGCAGCAGAATTAGTAGAAGACGTAAAGGTTGGAGATACTTTTGTAATCGCTGATATGCCATTTACCGTATCTGCAGTTGGTTCTGAAGCGAATGCAACATTAAGAGGTTTAGGACATTGTACACTTGATTTCAAGGGTGGTCCAGAAGCAGAAAGACCAGGATGCATTATGTTAGAGGGAGATGAAGTGGTAACAGCGAATGATTTAGTAGCTGGTGCAACTATTGAGATTTATTAATTCGTACATAACAATATAAGTGTAATAGGGGACATAGTTTGTACTATGTCCTTTTTCGTTACATAAGAAATTTTTTTAACTTTTTCATGTGATGAAAAACAATACAATTTATAGAAAAGGTGCGGGATAAAGGAGATTAGAAATATGTGGGGCATATTGATTGCCAGTGGAATTTATGGAATTGCTATTATTTTAAATATAGGCAGAGAGGGACTGCAGGAATATCACAGCAATTCTGCCTGGACGGATGAAGAAGTAGAAAAAGTGAAGGAAGCATCCGTATTTGGATGGAAATTATTTGTTATCATTAGTTTTGTTCTCGGTGGTCTGATGCTGATTTATGCATATGTTCAAAAGATGCCAGAGCAAAGCCAGCTTTTGCGAGATACAGGAATCGTTACAAAAATAACGGAATCTGGAAGCGGAGATATAACGATCATGCTAGATTACGATGAGCATACATTTGTTATAGAACGTGGCATGGCGAAGAAACTTGATTTAGATGGTCTGAAATTATGTAAAGATACAAAAAAACAGGTGCAGATATTATCGGAAGAAGGGAATGGATTTTCAAGAAAGGGACAGAAGGTTCTTTATGAGATAAAAACGGGGAAAACATCCCTTTTATCCTATGCTCAGGTGAAAAAAGAGAAAGAGAAGATGAGTGGTATCTGGATTCAGATGGCTTGTGGGATGTTTACCATAGGTATTTTGTCAGTGTTTGTTTTGGTGTACGCCAAAAAGAATCCAAAGGCGTATAGGATTATTTGTCTTATGAAAGGAGAACGTGGAATCAAGCCTACGGTATCCCAGAAAATAGAGCAGGCTATTGATAATATGTTATCAAGCTATCATACACCAAAAAAGGATGAAATTAGTGCTGGATATTATGGAAAATATCGGGATAAGTTGAAAAATAGAGAAGGTATCACGCAAGATAAATAAAAAAGCATAGTTTTATGAACAAAACATTCAATAATTGTTCTTAAAAAAGTACTTATACATATTTTCAACCTCAAAAGGTTGACAGACAGCAAGAATATAGTAAAATAATATATAGATTCAACAAAAACAGAGTGTGTTTCACATGCTGTTTTGTATAAATTGCTAACTAGGAAGGAAAGACTGGAAAAAATGGAAGGAATTAAATGGATTTTTCTATTGATGTTTGTATTGTTTACACTACAGTCATTTGGTTCGATTATTCAGATTCGTGGCTATAAAAAAGCGATTCAGAGATGCAGACAGTTGGGAAATCTGGGGATTGGACAAAAGAGAAGTCGTTTATTATCTAGTGGGAACATTGTGATTATCGGTTGCGACAGTGAAGGGATTATTACTGGCGGCGAGATTATGGAAGGGATTACATTATTGGCCCACTTTAAACCAATGGAGAAGATACTGGATCGTCCGATGGTCGGTGAAAGTATCTATGATTATCTGGAGGAATTTCGGGCGATGCCGAAAAAGCGCCAGAAGTTTTATAAAGGACATATTCAGGCGATGGAAGCGCTTGAGATGAGATTCAGTCATGCTGGAGAAGGGGAGGAGACTTCAGCGGAGGTAATCCCGGCATCAGATGATGATTTTGATATCGATGACTTATAGGGTGGTGTAAAAAGCCCAAGGGCACCGGAACGATGAAGGCCCAAGCATTTTTTCGGTGACGGAGAGCTTATTACATAGAGAGCAACGTTATAATAAAATATTGGAAGGAGGGGTAGGAATGCAAGCAATTTCTACTTTTGCAAATGCATTTATGAGCGTATTTAATGCAGGTGCTGAGACTTTAATGGGTTGGGTGACTGGAATTATCCCAACAGTAATCTGTCTGATGACAGCGGTTAACTCAGTCATTAAGTTGATTGGTGAGGACAGAGTGGAAAACTTCTGTCAGAAAATTACAGGAAACTTTATTTGTCGTTATCTGGTATTGCCTGTATTAGCAGTTATCTGTCTGGCAAACCCAATGTGCTATACGTTTGGACGTTTTGTAGAAGAAAAGTACAAACCAGCATATTATGATGCGGCAGTATCTTTTGTACATCCTGTAACAGGTTTATTCCCTCATGCAAATGCCGGTGAATTATTCGTTTACATGGGTATTGCAGCAGGAGTTGAAAAACTGGGATTCCCTCTTGGTGATTTGGCAGTTCGTTACTTTATCGTAGGTTTGATCGTAATTCTGATTCGTGGAATCGTTACAGAAAGAATTTACGCAATACTGGCAAAAAGAGCGTAAGGGGGTTAGATTATGAGTTATAAAGCAGTTACATTAAATCCAGGACAAGGTGGCTGGGGCGGACCTTTGACCGTTCAGGCAACAGATCAATGTAAAACAATCTTATGTGTTACTGCCGGAGGCGGAATCCATCCAGTAGCACAGAAAATTGCTGATATGACTGGTGGCGTAGCAGTAGATGGTTATAAGAATAATGTACCAGATCAGGAAGTGTTAGTTGCAGTTGTAGACTGTGGTGGTACTGCTAGATGTGGTGTTTATCCTAAGAAAGGAATCTTTACTGTAAACTTAAATCCAGTTGGAGCAGTAGGACCATTAGCAACATTCATTAAAGAAGACATCTATGTTTCTGGTGTAACAGAAAAAGATGTTGTATTTGCTGGAGAAGGTACACAGGGAGCATCCAAAGCAGCTTCCGGCGATAAAAAAACAGCAATGCAAGAAAGAAAAGAAGCAGCGAAAGAAGAAGCAGCAGGAAGTGCTAACTTTATTACCAGATTAGGTATTGCGATTGGTAAAGTTGTTAATAAATTCTTCGCAGCAGGACGTGATTCTATCGAAATGGTAATTAAGAATATTCTTCCATTCATGGCATTCACATCCACATTATTAGGTATTATCTCAGCTTCCGGTTTAGGTAATGTCATTGCAAAGACAATTTCACCTTTATGTTCTACATTACCAGGAATGCTTGCAATTTCCTTTATCTGTGCATTACCATTCTTATCTCCAGTATTAGGACCTGGAGCAGTAATCGCACAGCTGGTAGGAGTATTGCTTGGTGATCAGATCGGTGCAGGCGCAATCCCAGCTCAGTATGCATTACCAGCATTATTTGCTATCGATGCACAGGTTGGTGGAGACTTCGTACCAGTAGGATTATCCTTAGGAGAAGCAGAATCTTCTACCATCGAGCTTGGTGTACCAGCCGTATTATATTCCCGTGTAATCACAGGACCTTTAGCAGTAGTAATCGCCTTTGTATTCAGTATGGGATTATATCCACAATAAAATTAGCATAAATATGAGGTGACTGAAATGAAATTTAGATCTAAAATCACAGGAAATGGACCAGATGCATTTGCATTTTTAGGGGATCCGGAAACAAATTTTATTATTATTTTTAATAATGATGCACCACCTGCACTTGCAGAATTGTGTGTTCTTCATGAACCGGCAGAATTGTTGGCTGATGTGGAAACCGGTGATACATTTGTAATCGCCAATAAAGTTTTCAATGTGTCAGCGGTTGGTTCAGAAGCCAATGAAACATTAAGAGGATTGGGACATTGTACCGTTGACTTTAAAGGTGGTCCAGAAGCAGAAAGACCAGGATGCATTATGTTAGAAGGAGATGATCCTATTACAGCAGCTGATCTGGTTTCTGGTGCAATGATCGAGATTTTTTAGAAGGTATTTATTATAAAGAGAAGGAGCTTTGTCTCCTTCTTTTTTTGTGATTAAATTTTGGAATGGGAAGCCTACAAAATAAAAATAAATGAAAATACTGGTTGCAGAAAATGAAAATATATGCTAATATTTAACCATAGAAATGAAAATAAATGAAAATTCAGGTAAAGTAGGAGGATATTATGCAGGCAAAAGGTGTTCGATTATACGGTGTTGATGATATTCGTTTGGAAGAATTTGAGCTTCCAGAGATCAAAGATGATGAAATTTTAGTAAAAATTATTTGTGATAGTATTTGTATGTCTACTTATAAAACAGTGAAACAGGGAGAAAAGCATAAACGAGTGCCGGAAGGAATTGCGGAAAATCCAATTATTATTGGACATGAATTTTCCGGTGATATTGTCAAAGTCGGAGCAAAGTGGGCAGATCAGTTCAAGCCGGGAGACCGATTTGCACAGCAGCCACAGATTCCAGGACAGATGGAGACGCCAGGATATTCTTATCCATATTTTGGAGGGGCATCCACTTATGCGATCTTTCCAGGAGATGTTATTGAAAAAGGTTGTTTGATGCATAATGAAGGATCATACTTTGAAGCATCTATTGCAGAACCGATGGCGTGCTGTATCGGAGGGTTCCATTCCATGTTCCATACCATACCGGAAAGCTACGAACATAGCATCGGAAATAAAGCAGGCGGGGACTTGATCATCATGGGAGGCTGTGGCCCTATGGGTCTGGGTGCAATCAGCTATGCATTGGCTACGGAAAATAAACCAAAAAGAGTGGTAGTTACAGAAATCAGTGATGAACGTCTGGAGCGGGCAGCACAGGTGATTCCGGTAAGTGAAGCTGCAGAAAAGGGAATTGAACTTCTCTATGTAAATACAGCAAATATGGAAGATCAAGTTGCTGGCCTGATGGAACTTACTGGTGGCAAAGGATATGATGATGTGTTTGTATATGCACCAGTACGTTCTATGGCAGAAGTGGCAGATAAGATTCTTGCGACAGATGGATGTTTGAATATTTTTGCCGGTCCTGCAGATAGTCAGTTTTCAGGAGAAGTGAACCTGTATAACGTTCATTATGCAAAACATCATTATGTTGGCTGTACTGGAAGTCTGATTTCTGATATTAAAGAGGTTGTTGATAAATCAGCAAAAGGGTTGATTAAACCTGCGGTTATGATCACTCATGTAGGAGGAATTGATACAATTGTAGATACAACCATGAATCTTCCAAAAATTCCAGGAGGAAAGAAGCTGACTTACTTACAGTTTGAAATGCCATTGACTGCAATTGCAGATTTCCGTAAATTAGGAGAGACAGATCCGCTTTATGCTAAATTGGCAGATAGCTGTGATGCTCATAATGGATTGTGGAATGCAGAAGCAGAAGAAATCTTATTAAAGCATTATGGCGTAAAATAACAGGGGGATATTGTAGAAAGGATGAATATCAATATTTGGAGGTTTGAACAATGTTAGTGAATTCTAAAGAATTATTTAAAAAAGCACAGCAAGGACATTATGCCATTCCATCTGCCAATGTATTGGATATGGAAAGCATCAAATATCATGTCGGGGTAGCACAAGAGTTAGGTCTGCCTCTGATTGTCGGTGTGGCAGAAGCACATTTGGGAGATAACCTTACTCTGGAGGATGCTGCGCTGGTTGGAAAGAAATATGCAGATGCTGCATCTGTACCGGTTGTACTGCATTTAGACCATGGTATGAGTGTAGAAACATGTAAAAAGGCCATTGATCTTGGATTTACTTCCGTTATGATCGACGCATCCATGAAGAGCTTTGAGGAAAATGTTGCTATCACAAAGGAAGTGGTGGAATATGCCAAAGCAAAGGATGTATCCGTAGAAGCAGAGATCGGACACGTTGCAAGCAACTTCGATGAGAATGATACAGATGCACTGTACACAACTGCAGAAGAGGCAAAGAAATTCTGTGAAGAATCCGGATGTGATTCTCTGGCAATTTCCATCGGAACGGCACATGGAGTATACAAGGCAAAAGCAATCCCAGAGATCAGCTTTGACCGTCTCGCAGAGATTCATGCGGCAACCGATGTACCATTGGTGCTTCATGGAGGATCTGGCTCTGGAGATGACAACTTAAACCGCTGTGCGAAAGAAGGAATCTCTAAAGTAAATATCTATACAGACTTATATCTTGCTGCAATGGCATCTGCAGACGAAAGCAAAGCAAAAGACTATCTATCTTTAAGAGCTGCTATCAAAGCAGGTATCCAGAGCTGTTTAAAACATTACTATTCTGTATTTGAAACAAAATAGTAATAATAGGTGGTTGTTGGCCATTTTCTCCTAAAATAGAATAAAGGATTGTCCGTGTTGGCAGGCATTTTCTGGTGTATTATCCCGGGAAATGCCTGATTTTTTATGGAATAGGAAATTTCTTTTTTTATATATATTGCTATAGTAAAAAAGTAAAAAATCCTATGAAATACGGTAGTGTTTGAGGAAAAGATAGTATCTATTTATACAAATGAATTTATTTATACAAATGGATAAAAAATATTGATTTCTTTGAGAAAATGCAACTATAATCTATAGATTTTATACAAATGTATATATAGAATTTATAAAAAATACACTTATACATTATTTCAACTTAATACGGTTGACTTTAAGCAAGATATTGATAAAATTAGATTTGTAATGATCAGTAGTAACTGATTGGGTGTAATTCTAATATTTCTTAGATATTACATTAATTAACACATGCAGGCTATTGCAATGCCGTAAGAGGCCCAGGCATTGTAGTAGTTGCACAAAAAGAAAAAGAAGGAAATTCATGTATATTTGAAAGGAGAAGAGAATATGGAAGCAATTTCTACATTCGCAAATGCCTTCATGAGTGTATTCAATGAAGGAGCAACAACCTTAACAGGGTGGGTAACAGGGATTATCCCATCGGTAATCTGTCTGATGACAGCAGTAAATTCAGTGATCAAATTGATTGGGGAAGATCGAGTGGAAAAGTTCTGTTCTAAGATTACGGGAAATTTTCTTTGCAGATATCTTATTTTGCCGGTGATCGCAGTGTTGTGTCTGGCAAACCCAATGTGTTATACATTTGGACGTTTTGTAGATGAAAAATATAAACCGGCATATTATGATGCCTGTGTATCTTTCTTACATCCAGTAACTGGTTTGTTCCCTCATGCAAATGCTGGTGAATTATTCGTATATATGGGTATTGCCGCAGGCGTTCAGAAGCTGGGATTTCAGATTGGAGAATTGGCAGTTCGTTACTTTATCGTAGGTCTGATCGTGATTCTGATTCGTGGTTTATTAACGGAAAGAATTTATGCAGTATTATCTAGCAAAGCAGGAAATTAAGAGGAGGAAGTAAGATGAGTTATCAAGCAGTTACAATTACAGCCGGTGCCGGTGGATGGGGCGGTCCATTAACAGTAAAACCAGATGATAAATGCAATAAAGTATTGTGCGTTACTGCAGGTGGTGGGATTCATCCAGTAGCAGCTAAGGTTGCAGAGCTTGCAGGATGTGAAGCAATTGATGGATATAAGAATAATGTTCCAGATGAAGAAGTATTGATTGCAGTCGTGGATTGCGGTGGTACTGCAAGATGTGGTGTTTATCCTAAGAAAAAGATTTTTACGATTAACCTGAATCCGGTTGGTGCAGTTGGACCATTGGCAGCATTTATCAAAGAAGACATCTATGTTTCTGGTGTAACAGAAAAAGAAATAACTTTAGCGGGTGAAGGTGCTGCAGCTGTCAGCAAAGTGGCAAGCACTTCTCCTTCAAAAGAAGATGTTCAGGCTAAGAAGGAAGCTGCAAAAGAAGAAGCTGCATCAAGTGCTAACTTTATTACAAGATTAGGTATTGGAATTGGTAAAGTCGTAAATAAATTCTTTGCGGCAGGACGTGATTCTATTGAAATGGTAATTAAAAATATTCTTCCATTCATGGCATTTACATCCACATTATTAGGTATTATCTCAGCTTCCGGTTTAGGTAATGTCATTGCAAAGACAATTTCACCTTTATGTTCTACATTACCAGGAATGCTTGCGATTTCCTTTATCTGTGCATTGCCATTCTTATCTCCGGTATTAGGACCTGGAGCAGTAATCGCGCAGTTGGTAGGAGTATTGCTTGGTGATCAGATCGGTGCAGGCGCGATCCCAGCTCAGTATGCATTACCAGCATTATTTGCTATCGATGCACAGGTTGGTGGAGACTTCGTACCAGTAGGATTATCCTTAGGAGAAGCAGAATCTTCTACCATCGAGCTTGGTGTACCAGCGGTATTATATTCCCGTGTGATCACAGGACCTTTAGCAGTAGTAATCGCCTTTGTATTTAGTATGGGATTATATCCACAATAAAAGTCATCATATATAATCATTCCTTAACGAGAAAGAAGTAGAGTGCAATTCTACTTCTTTTTTGTTATAATAAATCAGAAGTCTTGCATAATAAGGAGAAAAGTAATTATGGTGAAAAAAACAGCGCAGGGAGGATTGTTTCTTGCATTAGCACTTGTGGCTTCTTATGTGGAGATGCTGATACCGATTCAGATTGGGATTCCTGGCGTGAAGATCGGGTTGGCAAATGGTGTGATTATGGTATTATTGTACATGGCAGGTGCTAAGGAAGCGTATGCCATTTCTGTTGCCAGAATTCTTTTGTCTGGATTTCTGTTTGGGAATCTGATGATGATTCTTTACAGTATGGCAGGAGGAATGCTAAGTCTTACACTGATGATCCTTCTTAAAAAGATTGGAGGATTTAGTCCGATAGGTGTTAGTGTGGCTGGAGGTGTCAGTCATAATGTTGGTCAGCTTGTTGTGGCAATACTAGTGCTGGAGACGGGAAGATTGATTTATTATTTTCCGGTGCTTTTGCTTTCTGGAACGACTGCAGGGGTGCTGATTGGAATTGTGGTTGGAGAAATTATTAAAAGGCTTCCGAAAAATTGATGATAGAAGAAATAGAAAGAGGAACGATTATGTGGATAGCAGATGGATGGAATGATTATGAAGTGTTGGATACTTCAAGTGGAGAAAAATTAGAGCGTTGGGGTGATTATATTCTGGTTCGCCCGGATCCTCAGGTGCTTTGGAATACACCGAAGAAATTAAGGGGATGGAAACGGCCGAATGCGCATTATCATAGAAGTAAACGTGGTGGAGGAGAATGGGAATTTTTTGATTTGCCGAAGAAATGGCAGATTGGATATAAAGGGCTCACATTTAACTTGCAGCCATTTAGTTTTAAGCATACCGGATTATTCCCGGAACAGGCGACGAATTGGGATTGGTTTTCTGAGAAGATTAGAAATGCAGGAAGACCTGTTAAAGTATTGAATCTTTTTGCTTATACTGGAGGGGCAACACTTGCTGCGGCAAAAGCAGGAGCCAAGGTGACTCACGTAGATGCATCTAAGGGGATGGTTACCTGGGCGAGAGAGAATGCAAAAGCATCTGGACTGGAAGATGCGCCGATCAGATGGCTGGTGGATGATTGTGTGAAGTTTGTAGAGAGAGAGATTCGTCGTGGCAATCATTATGATGGAATTATCATGGATCCACCTTCTTATGGAAGAGGACCGAAGGGGGAAATCTGGAAGATTGAGGAGAAGATCTATCCATTTGTTCAATTATGTACAAAGATTTTATCAGATGATCCATTGTTTTTCCTGATCAACAGCTATACAACTGGACTTCAGCCAGCAGTTCTTTCCTATATGATGGGAACAGAAATTGTTCCGAAATTTGGCGGAAAGGTTCAGGCGGACGAAGTGGGACTGCCGGTAAGCAGCAATGGCTTGGTGCTTCCGTGTGGAGCCAGCGGAAGATGGAGTAAGTAGAGGAGTGACGGAAATGAAGCGATGGATCGCAGGTGTGATGATCAGTGTATGGTGTCTGCTCGTTCTGGCTGGTTGTGGAAAGCAATTGGAGGCTTCTAAATATACGAATACGGATTTTGCCATGGGAACGACGGTGTCTGAAGTACTTTATGGGCAGGCGGATGCTTGTGAGAAGGCAGGCGGTGACATAATCGAGCTTTTAAAGAAAATAGAGGAAGAGCAGATTTCGTGGCGCAAAGAGGATAGTGAGATTTATACGATGAATCATTCCAAAGAAGCGGTGGAAGTGGACGAGGATGTGGCTGCATGGCTGGAGCGTTCGCTTCAGATTGCCAGTGATACCGATGGGGCTTTGAATCCAGGGGTTGGAGTTCTGGCTCAATTATGGGACATTGGAGGAGATCATGCCAGAGTTCCTGAAGAATCAGAAATTAAGAAAGCCATGCAGGAAATTGATTATAAGAAGATATCCATAGATGGACGGAATGTGACTACAGATCCGGATCAGGTGCAGGTGGACTTGGGCGCAGTAGGAAAAGGGATTGGCGCAGATAAGGCTATGGCTTATCTGAAGAATCAGGATTCAGTTACTGGTGCCATTATCTCCGTAGGAGGAAGTCTATGTGTATATGGAGAAAAGCCGGGCGGAGAAAACTGGAGCGTTGGGGTGCAGGATCCACGCGGAGAAACTGGTGAAATGGTAGGGGTGGTCAATGTAAAAGGTGATAAATTTGTATCAACCTCTGGAGATTATGAGAAGTATATTGAAAAAGATGGAAAACGGTATCATCATATTCTGGATAGTGCTACCGGATATCCTTCAAATCCCGGATTGATTTCTGTTACGATCGTTTGTGATTCTGGAATTGATAGTGATGGATTATCTACTGCGTGCTTTGTACTGGGAATGGAGAAGAGTCTCAAGATTTTAGATGAATACAATGCGGAAGCGGTGTTTATTGGTGAAGATCGGAATGTATATACTACAGATGGAGTAGATTTTGAACTTCAGAATACGAAAGATTATCAGATATGTGAGATGAGCAAGTAACTATTTAATAGGTAGAAAGGCATTTGCAGAAATTTGGTTGTAATTATAAAATGATTTGCAATAGCAACCATTTGGATGATAGAAAGATAAGAGTTAAGATCTGAATTGGTGTGTTTGGGATGAAAAATGGATTTTACGACCAAAAATTAACGGAATTATGGTCGTATGGATGGTAAAGTGAGGTTAGACGACCAATAAAGTGAAAGTCTGATAAATAATAGGGGTTTTTTGGTTGCTGATGGTTATTTTTTTTACTATACGACCAATGAAGTTCTTATATGAAGTTGGCCAAGCAGAACCTCGACTCCGCGGTGCTCCGTCTCGCTTTCGGCTAGTCGCCGAATATCTTCCACCTCTAAATAGCCTATTGCAAGCAGGTTTGTAGGTTCCTGTATCGTGAGCAACGAAAAATTTGACGAAAAGCGTCGTGTTGCCCATCAATAAATGACTCTGCAAGCAAGCTTACAGTCATTTATTGTGATGTGCAGCAGACAGCATATCTGTCTGCTCCGCTTTTCTGTCAGAGAGCAGAAACCTTTACATAGTCTCTTTGGAGGTGGGAAGCTGCTTGGCTTGTTAGTGTTCGAAAAAAAATACAATTTTTCTATTGCATTTTGCGTGGTTTTCCTTTATACTAAAGACTGTTGTGACATGATAGCGAAGAAGCGCGAGGTTGCTGCATGAAAAAACGTAAGGTTTTGTGCAGGTTTTCCGTGGAGCGAATGTCAAGTTATTGAAAACTGGCGACAAGTCACTGTACTGAATACAATCTGCTAAAGAGAGCAGAGACGCAGTGTGTGAAGCTTACGACACACACGGAGGAGTGTACAGTCACCGCTTGTCGTACCGAAAGTACGAAAAGGAGGCGACTTTTTTTATGGCAAGTCAAGTAATGAGAATCACATTGAAGGCGTATGATCATCAATTAATCGATGCATCTGCAAAGAGCATCATCGAAACTGTAAAGAAAACTGGAGCAAAGGTGAGTGGTCCTGTACCAATGCCTACTAAGAAAGAAGTAGTAACAATTCTTAGATCCAGACATATCTACAAAGATTCCAGAGAACAGTTCGAACAGAGAACACATAAGAGATTGATCGATATCATCACACCAACTCAGAAAACAGTTGATGCATTATCTAGATTAGAAATGCCAGCTGGTGTTTACATCGATATCAAGATGAAACAGAAATAGGCAACAATCCTTAAGGGTTATGAGATAGATAGGGAACCCCCTAAGCTTTCATAGCGTCTAGGATGATTTTAAGCAGGCGAAAGCCAAATTTTAAAATCCGCTGTAGATTAAATAGGAGGAAATATTAATGAAGAAAGCGATTTTAACAACCAAAGTCGGAATGACTCAAATCTTCAATGAAGACGGCGTGTTAACTCCAGTAACTGTATTACAGGCTGGTCCATGTGTGGTAACACAGATCAAGACAGTAGAAAACGATGGTTACTGTGCAGTACAGGTTGGTTATGCTGACAAAAAAGAAAAAGCAACAAACAAACCATTAAAAGGTCATTTTGACAAAGCGGGCGTTAGTCCAAAGAAATTCGTAAAAGAATTCAAATTTGAAAACGTAGAAGAATACACAGTAGGACAGGAAATCAAAGCAGACATCTTTGCAGAAGGTGACAAAATTGATGCAACAGCAACTTCTAAAGGTAAAGGATTTGCTGGCGGTATCAAGAGACACGGATTATCAACAGGTCCTAAAACACATGGTTCTAAGTATCATCGTCACGCAGGTTCTAACGGTTCTGCATCTGACCCAAGTAAAGTATTCAAAGGTAAAAAGATGCCAGGTCAAATGGGTGCAAAACAGGTTACAATCCAGAACTTAGAAGTAGTAAAAGTTGACGTTGAAAATAACATTATCTTAGTAAAAGGTTCTGTACCTGGACCTAAAAAATCTTTAGTAGTGTTAAAAGAATCAGTAAAGGCTTAATTGGCTGAAGGAAGGAGGACTTACAGATGGCAACAGTATCTGTTTTAAATATGGCTGGTCAGGAAGTTGATAAGTTAGAACTTAACGATGCAGTTTTCGCAGCTCCAGTAAATGAACATTTAGTGCATCTGGCAGTAGTAAGCCAGCTTGCAAATAAACGTCAGGGAACACAGAGTGCTAAAACTCGTTCAGAAGTTCGTGGCGGTGGTAGAAAACCTTGGAGACAAAAAGGAACAGGTCACGCAAGACAGGGATCTATCCGTGCTCCACAGTGGACAGGTGGTGGAGTTGTATTTGCTCCAAAACCAAGAGACTACTCTGTAAAAATGAACAAGAAAGAAAAGAGAGCAGCTCTTAAATCCGTATTAACAGCAAAATTAAATGAAAATAAATTCGTAGTAATTGATGAATTCAAATTTGATGAAATCAAGACTAAAAATGTAGTAGCTATGTTAAGCGCAGTAAACGCAAACAAAGCATTAGTAGTTATGGGAGAAAAAGATGATAACTTAGTATTATCTGCAAGAAATATCCCAACTGTAAAAACTGCTTTAGTAAACACAATCAACGTATATGATATCTTAAAATACGACACAGTTGTTGCTTCTAAAGCTGCAGTAGAAAAAATCCAGGAGGTGTATGCATAATGGCAAGTTTAAAATACTATGACGTTATTCTGAAACCAGTCGTAACAGAAAAAAGCATGAACGCTATGGTAGAAAAGAAATACACTTTCTTAGTTCATCCAGAAGCAAATAAGAGCATGATCAAAGAAGCAGTTGAAAAAATGTTCGAAGGAACAAAAGTAGCAAAAGTAAACACAATGAACTGCGATGGAAAAACAAAAAGACGTGGAATGGTTTACGGAAAAACTGCTAAAACAAAAAAAGCTATCGTATTCTTAACAGAAGATAGTGCAGATATCGAAATTTTCGAAGGTCTGTAAAATTAAAGTAACTTATACTCACGAAAGAGTGACAATAAATTCGTTTAAAATGAAAGGAGATCAAAATGGGAATTAAAACATACAACCCATATACACCTTCTAGAAGACAGATGACTGGTTTAGATTTCCAGGAAATCACAAAGGATACTCCTGAAAAATCTTTAACAGTATCTTTAAAGAAAAATGCTGGTCGTAACAATCAGGGTAAAATTACAGTAAGACATCGCGGTGGCGGTTCAAGAAGAAAATATAGAATTATCGATTTCAAAAGAAATAAAGATGGTATTCCTGCAACAGTTGTAGCAATCGAATACGATCCAAACAGAACAGCTAACATTGCATTGATCACATATGCAGATGGTGAAAAGGCTTATATCATTGCTCCTAACAAATTAAAAGTTGGAGATAAATTAATGAATGGTCCTGAAGCTGAAGTAAGAGTAGGTAACTGCTTACCTCTTGAAAATATTCCAGTTGGTACAGAAATTCACAACATTGAAATGCACCCTGGAAAAGGCGCACAGTTAGTTCGTTCAGCAGGAAACTCTGCACAGTTAATGGCAAAAGAAGGGAAATACGCAACACTTCGTTTACCTTCTGGAGAAATGAGAATGGTTCCTGTTGTATGTAGAGCAACAATCGGCCAGGTTGGTAACATCGAACACGGACTTGTTAACATCGGTAAAGCAGGACGTAAACGTCACATGGGTATCCGCCCAACTGTACGTGGTTCTGTTATGAACCCTAATGACCATCCACACGGTGGTGGTGAAGGTAAGACTGGAATTGGTCGTCCAGGTCCATGTACACCTTGGGGTAAACCAGCACTTGGTTTAAAAACTCGTAAGAAAAACAAACAGTCTAATAAGATGATTATCAGAAGAAGAGACGGTAAAAACGTTAAATAATAGGAGGTAACCGAATGGCACGTTCACTTAAAAAAGGGCCTTTTGCAGATGCAAGCCTGCTTAAGAAAATAGATGCATTGAATAGTACAGGTGAAAAAACAGTGATCAAAACTTGGTCTCGTCGTTCAACAATTTTCCCATCTTTCGTTGGACACACAATCGCTGTTCATGATGGAAGAAAACATGTACCTGTATATGTAACAGAAGATATGGTAGGACACAAACTCGGAGAGTTCGTTGCTACAAGAACTTATAGAGGACATGGAAAAGACGAAAAGAAATCACGTCGATAAGGAAAATTGAAAGGAGGTTTCATCCATGGCTAAAGGACATAGATCCCAGATTAAAAGAGAAAGAAATGCAAATAAAGATACCAGACCATCAGCAAAATTATCTTACGCTAGAGTGTCTGTTACTAAAGCTTGCTTCGTATTAGATGCCATCAGAGGTAAAGATGTTCAGACAGCACTTGGTATTTTAGCTTACAATCCAAGATACGCTTCAAGCTTAATAGAAAAATTATTAAAATCTGCAATTGCAAATGCAGAAAATAACAACGGTATGAATCCAGAAAACCTTTACGTTGCAGAATGTTATGCAAATAAAGGACCTACAATGAAGAGAATTAAACCTAGAGCACAGGGTAGAGCTTATAGAATCGAAAAACGTATGAGTCACATTACAATCGTGCTTGATGAAAGATAAGGAGGCAACAATGGGACAGAAAGTTAATCCTCATGGTTTAAGAGTCGGAGTTATCAAAGATTGGGACTCCAGATGGTATGCGGAAGCTGATTTTGCTGATAACTTAGTTGAAGATAACGAAATCAGAACTTTCCTGAAAAAGAAATTATATAGCGCAGGTATCGCTAAGATCGAGATCGAAAGAGCTTCTAATAGAGTAAAAGTAATCGTATATACAGCAAAACCAGGTATCGTAATCGGTAAAGGTGGTTCTGCAATCGAAGAAGTAAAAAGACAGTTAGTAAAAATGACTGGCAAGAGAGTTTTAATCGATGTCAAAGAAGTAAAAAGACCAGACAAAGATGCTCAGTTAGTTGCTGAAAACATTGCAGCACAGTTAGAAAACCGTATCTCTTTCAGACGTGCAATGAAATCTTGCATGCAGAGAACAATGAGAGCCGGAGCAAAAGGAATCAAAACTTCTGTATCTGGACGTTTAGGTGGAGCAGATATGGCTCGTACAGAATTCTACAGCGAAGGAAATATTCCATTACAGACACTTCGTGCTGACATTGATTATGGATTTGCAGAAGCTGACACAACTTATGGTAAAGTTGGTGTTAAAACATGGATTTATCATGGTGAAGTACTTCCAGTGAAAGAAGCTAAGGAAGGGGGAAATCAGTAATGTTAATGCCAAAGAGAGTAAAACGTCGTAAACAGTTCCGCGGTTCTATGAGAGGAAAAGCTATGCGTGGTAATAGAATCACAAATGGTGAATATGGTATCGTAGCAGTAGAACCAGCATGGATCAGATCTAATCAGATCGAAGCAGCCCGTGTTGCTATGACTCGTTATATCAAACGTGGTGGTAAAGTTTGGATCAAGATTTTCCCAGACAAACCAGTAACTGCACAGCCAGCTGAAACTCGAATGGGTAAAGGTAAAGGTAACTTAGAATACTGGGTAGCAGTAGTGAAACCAGGCCGTGTATTATTCGAAATTTCTGGAGTATCCGAAGAAGTAGCTAGAGAAGCTTTACGTCTTGCTGTTCATAAATTGCCAGTAAAATGTAAAATCGTTTCTCGTGAAGATTTAGAAGGCGGTGACAACAGTGAAAACTAAAGAATATGTTAAAGATTTAAAAGCAAAATCAGTTGCAGAATTAAACAATGAGCTAGTAGCTGCTAAAAAGGAATTATTCAACTTAAGATTCCAAAACGCAACAAATCAGCTTGACAATACAAGCAGAATCAAAGAAGTTAGAAGAAATATTGCTAGAATTCAGGGAGCAATCACTGAAAAAGCAAATGCTTAATGGAAGGAGGAATTTGTTGTGGAAAGAAATCTGAGAAAGACCCGTATCGGGAAAGTTGTTAGTGATAAAATGGACAAAACAGTAGTTGTTGCAATCGAAGATAATGTAAAACATCCATTATATAATAAGATCGTTAAGAGAACTTACAAATTAAAAGCTCATGACGAAAATAACGAATGTAACATTGGAGATAGAGTAAAAGTTATGGAAACAAGACCTTTATCTAAAGATAAGAGATGGAGACTTGTAGAAATTATCGAAAAAGCAAAATAATTTCATAACTTATCAGAGGAAGGAGATTAGGCATGATTCAACAGGAGTCAAGACTTAAAGTTGCTGATAACACTGGTGCAAAAGAATTACTTTGCATTAGAGTTTTAGGCGGATCTACAAGAAGATATGCTAACATCGGCGATATCATCGTTGCTACTGTTAAAGATGCAACACCAGGCGGTGTTGTTAAAAAAGGTGATGTTGTAAAAGCCGTTGTTGTTCGTACAGTAAAAGGTGCTCGTCGTAAAGACGGTTCATATATTAGATTTGATGAAAATGCTGCAGTTATTATTAAAGATGACATGAACCCAAGAGGAACACGTATCTTTGGACCAGTAGCTAGAGAGCTGAGAGACAAGAAATTCATGAAAATTGTTTCATTAGCACCAGAAGTATTATAAGGAGGTGTAACTGTGTCAGCAATCAAAATTAAAAAAGGCGATTTAGTAAAGGTTATCGCTGGTAAAGATAAAGATAAAGAAGGCAAGGTAATTGCTATTAATAGAAAAAACAATACAGCTATCGTTGAAGGCATTAACATGGTTTCTAAACACATGAAACCATCAATGGCAAATCAGCAGGGCGGCATCGTAAGCCAGGAAGCTCCTATTGATATTTCTAATATTATGTACGTACACAATGGAAAAGCAACAAGACTTGGATACAAAGTCGAAGATGGAAAGAAAGTACGTATCGCTAAATCAACAGGCGAAGTTATTGATTAATATTAGAGAGGAGGCCATTCAAGGTGAGTAGATTAAAAGAAAAATATACGAACGAAATCGTAGATGCTATGAACAAAAAGTTTGGTTACAGCAACATCATGCAGGTACCAAAATTAGATAAGATCGTTATCAACATGGGCGTTGGCGAAGCAAAAGATAATGCAAAAGTATTAGATGCTGCTATCAAAGATCTTGAAACAATCTCAGGTCAGAAGGCAGTGATCACAAAGGCTAAAAAATCTGTTGCGAACTTCAAATTACGTGAAGGTATGCCAATCGGATGTAAAGTAACATTAAGAGGCGAAAGAATGTATGAATTCGCTGATCGTTTAATCAACTTAGCACTTCCACGTGTACGTGACTTTAGAGGTGTTAACCCTAATGCATTCGATGGAAGAGGAAACTATGCATTAGGTATTAAAGAACAGTTAATTTTCCCAGAAATTGAATACGATAAAGTAGATAAAGTAAGAGGAATGGACATCATTTTTGTTACAACAGCAAATACTGATGAAGAAGCCCGCGAATTATTAACTTTATTCGGTATGCCATATAAAAAATAGTTAGGAGGATCTATCATGGCAAGAAAAGCAATGAAAATTAAACAGCAGAAGAAACAAAAATTCTCCACTAGAGAATACAGCCGTTGTAGAATTTGTGGTCGTCCACATGCTTACTTAAGAAAATACGGAATCTGCAGAATTTGCTTCCGTGAATTAGCATACAAAGGACAAATCCCAGGCGTGAAAAAAGCAAGCTGGTAAATTCAGGAAGGAGGCAATTTACAATGACAATGAGCGATCCAATTGCAGATATGCTTACAAGAATCCGTAATGCAAACACTGCTAAACATGATACAGTTTCAGTTCCATCTTCAAAAATGAAATTAGCTATCGCTGAAATCCTTAAAAAAGAAGGTTTCATCAAAGGCTTTGAAATCGTTGAAGAAAATGGTTTTAATACAATCGTAATCACATTAAAATACGGTGCAGATAAAAACGAAAAGATTATTACAGGTCTTAAGAGAATCTCTAAACCTGGACTTCGTGTATATGCAAACTGCGAAGATCTTCCTAAAGTATTAGGTGGACTTGGTATTGCAATCATCTCTACAAACAAAGGTGTGTTAACAGACAAAGAAGCACGTGCATTAAACGTTGGCGGAGAAGTATTAGCATTCGTTTGGTAGAATGAAAACCTTGTTGAAATTCAGATAAATTTTATCTGGATTTCACAAAAAAAGGTTTTTATATAAATATATAAATGATATATTAAAAAAGATTCTGAAAACAGAAAGAGCACAAGTCTCTTTCCGACAATTTAAGGAGGTATACCTATGTCTCGTATAGGTCGTTTACCAATCGCTATCCCTGCAGGAGTAGAAGTAGCGGTTGCAGAAGGAAACAAAGTGACTGTAAAAGGTCCTAAAGGTACATTAGAAAAATGTTTACCTGTTGAAATGGAAATTAAAGTTGAAGATAATCAGGTTGTTGTTACAAGACCTAATGATTTAAAGAAAATGAAATCATTACATGGTTTAACAAGAACATTAATCGCAAATATGGTAACTGGTGTTACTGAAGGATACCAGAAAGTTCTTGAAATCAACGGTGTTGGTTACAGAGCTTCTAAAAAAGGAAAAGAGATCACTTTCAACCTTGGTTTTTCACATCCTGTAGTTATGACAGATCCTGAAGGAATTGAATCTGTTATGGAAGGACAGAACAAAATCATCATCAAAGGTATCGATAAAGAAAAAGTTGGCCAATACGCTGCTGAAATCAGAGACTTAAGAAGACCTGAACCATACAAAGGAAAAGGTATTAAGTACGATTATGAAGTAATCAGACGTAAAGTTGGTAAGACTGGTAAATAATAATTAAAGGAGTGAAATACAATGGTTAAGAAAGAATCAAGAAGTAAAATTCGTGCAAAAAAGCACTTAAGAATTCGTAACCGTTTTAGCGGAACAGCTGAAAGACCACGTTTAGCTGTATTTAGAAGTAACAATCATATGTACGCTCAGATTATTGATGACACAGTTGGTAATACTTTAGTTTCAGCGTCTACATTACAGAAAGATGTAAAAGCTGAATTAGAAAAAACCAATGATGTTGCAGCAGCAGCATATTTAGGAAAAGTAATTGCAGAAAAAGCAATTGCAGCTGGTATTACAACAGTTGTTTTCGATAGAGGCGGTTTTGTATATCAGGGAAAAATTCAGGCATTAGCAGATGCAGCTAGAGAAGCTGGATTAGAATTTTAATAGGAGGAAAACAGTATGAAGCGTACAATCATTGATGCCAGCAATTTAGAGCTGGAAGAAACAGTTGTATCAATCAAACGTGTTACCAAAGTAGTAAAAGGTGGACGTAACATGAGATTCGCAGCTTTAGTAGTTGTTGGTGATAAAAACGGACACGTTGGTGCTGGTTTAGGTAAAGCGGCTGAAATTCCTGAAGCGATTCGCAAAGGAAAAGAAGATGCAATTAAACATTTAGTAAAGGTTCCTATGGATGAAAACGGAAGTATTCCACATGACTTTATTGGTAAATTCGGTAGTGCATCTGTATTATTAAAGACATCTCCAGAAGGTACTGGTATTATCGCTGGTGGTCCTTCTCGTGCGGTACTTGATCTTGCAGGTTACAAAAACATCCGTTCCAAATGTTTAGGTTCAAACAATAAACAGAACGTAGTACTTGCTACAATCGAAGGATTAACTAAATTAAAAACTCCAGAAGAAGTAGCTAAACTTCGCGGTAAAACTGTAGAAGAGCTATTAGGTTAGGAGGTAGTGAATCATGGCAGAAAAATTAAACATTACTTTAGTAAAATCTCCAATCGGAGCAATTCCTAAGCACAAAAAGACATTAGAAGCTTTAGGATTGAAGAAAGTGAACAAGACTGTAGAAATGCCAGATAATGCTTGCGTTAGAGGTATGATCAAACAGGTGAATCACTTAGTAAAAGTTGAAGAAATTTAATTCATAAGGAGGTGCTACGATGGATTTATCAAATTTACGTCCAGCAGAAGGATCAAAACACAGCGATACTTTTAGAAGAGGCCGTGGACATGGTTCTGGAAATGGTAAAACAGCTGGTAAAGGACACAAAGGACAGAAAGCACGTTCAGGCGGTGGCACAAGACCAGGCTTTGAAGGTGGACAGATGCCTTTATATAGACGTATTCCAAAACGTGGTTTCACATGCAGAAACTCTAAAACAATCGTTGGAATTAACGTATCAGCATTAGAAAGATTTGAAGACGGAGCTGTTGTTTCCGTTGAAACATTAGTCGAAACAGGTGTTGTTTCTAATCCAAAAGATGGAGTTAAAATTCTTGGAAATGGAGAATTAACGAAAAAGCTTACAGTTCAGGCAAATGCATTCAGTGCATCTGCAAAAGAAAAAATTGAAGCTTTAGGTGGAAAAGCTGAGGTGATCTAGTATGTCTAATACGCTAGTGAAGGCTCTGAAGACTAAAGAATTTAGGAAGAAATTTCTGTTTACTGTGTTCGCAGTGGCAGTGGTTCGTCTGGGCTGTCAATTACCGATTCCGTGTATTGACAGCGCTCAGGTGAGCGCGTATCTGCAGAGTACATTAGGAGATTCATTTAACTTAATGAATTCATTTACAGGTGGTTCTTTCTTATCTATGTCAATCTTTGCTTTGAATGTTACACCATATATTACGGCATCTATTATTATGCAGCTTCTGACCATTGCGATTCCTGCATTGGAGGAAATGCATCGAGATGGTGAAGATGGCCGTAAGAGAATGAATAAGATTACCAGATATTTAACCGTAGTTCTGGGCTTGATCGAGAGTGGAAGTATGGCCATTGCATTTGCAAAGCAGGGTACCTTAGGAGCTGACTATAATGCGTTATCTATCATTACTATGATCGTTGCCTTGACATCAGGGGCAGTATTAGTAATGTGGCTAGGGGAAAGAATCACAGAAAGCGGTATTGGTAATGGAATTTCCATTATCCTGTTAGTCAATATTGTCTCAAGAATGCCAAACGATTTTTATGTCCTTTATGAACAGTTCATGAAAGGCAAACAAATCGGACCAGCATTGATTGCGGGAGTAATTATCGCAGGAGTTGTTATATTTACGACAGTCTTTGTCATTATTTTAAGTGATGGAGAACGTCATATACCAATTCAGTATTCAAAAAAAATTCAGGGAAGAAAGATGGTTGGAGGTCAATCCACCCATATTCCGTTAAAAGTTAACACAGCCGGTGTTATCCCAATTATTTTTGCATCATCAATCTTACAATTTCCATTGATCATTCAAAATCTGTTTCATTATCAGAATAATGGAGTGATCGGAAAGATACTAGTTAGTTTAAGCTCATCTTCATGGTTTGATATGGATCATCCAGCAAGATCAGCAGGTCTTGTTGTGTATATTCTGTTAGTAATATTATTTGCTTATTTTTATACATCCATTACATTCAATCCAATTGAAGTGTCAAATAACATGAAGAAGCAAGGGGGATTTATTCCAGGTATCCGTCCAGGAAAACCAACACAGGAATATTTAAACCGTCTGCTTAGCTATATTATTTTCATTGGTGCAGCTGGTTTAGTAATTGTGGCAGTTATTCCATTTTTCTTTAATGGAGTATTCAGTGCCAACGTTTCATTTGGAGGAACATCATTGATTATCGTTGTTGGTGTTATCCTTGAAACGAAAAAGCAAATTGAATCTCAAATCCTCGTACGTAAATATACAGGATTTTTAAATGATTAATGCATAAACACTAAGCTGTAGGAGTCCTACAGCTTATTTGTGCATATAGGGAAGTAGGAGGAACTTTTAAATGAAAATAATTATGTTGGGTGCCCCTGGCGCAGGAAAGGGAACACAGGCAAAGATGATTTCCGAGAAATATGGAATCCCTCATATTTCTACGGGTGATATTTTTAGAGCAAATATTAAAAACGGAACAGAACTTGGTAAAAAAGCAAAAAGCTATATGGACCAGGGACTGTTAGTTCCAGATGAATTGGTCGTTGATCTGGTTGTGGACCGTGTTCAGAAGGAAGACTGTAAGGAAGGCTATATCCTGGATGGTTTTCCACGTACCATCCCACAGGCAGAAGCGTTAGATGCGGCACTGGGCGAGGATAAAATTGATTATGCATTGGACATTGAAGTTCCAGATGATCATATTATTAAACGTATGTCAGGGAGAAGAGCATGTGTAGGATGCGGAGCTACCTATCATCTTGTTTATAACCCTACGAAGACAGAGGGCGTATGTGATGTATGTGGCGAAAAACTGATCTTACGTGACGATGATAAACCAGAAACTGTTCAGAAACGTTTAGATGTTTATCATGAACAGACCCAGCCATTGATCGACTACTATAAAAAGGCAGGATGCCTGGTAGAAATGGATGGTACACTTGATATTAATGTAGTATTTGAAAATGTTGTAAAGATTTTAGGTGCATAGAATATGGCAGTAACGATCAAATCCGAAAGAGAAATTGAATTAATGAGAGAGGCTGGAAGAATTCTTGCTATTACCCATGAGGAGCTTGGCAAGGCCATAAAGCCTGGGATGTCCACATTGGATATTGACCGACTGGGTGAGGAGATTATAAGGAGCTACGGCTGCATTCCTTCTTTTTTAAACTATCAGGGCTATCCGGCATCCATTTGCGTATCGGTAAATGATGAAGTAGTACATGGTATTCCAACAAAGGATCATATCATCGACGAAGGTGATATTGTCAGCCTGGATGCAGGGGTGATCTATAAAGGGTATCATTCGGATGCAGCCCGGACCCATGCAGTTGGAGAAATATCCAAAGAGGCCAGTAAACTGATAGAAGTAACCAAAGAAAGCTTTTTTGAAGGTTTAAAATATGCAAAAGAGGGCAATCATTTATTTGATATCTCAAGAGCGATTCAAAAGTATGTAGAGGCCAATGGATTTTCGGTTGTTCGAGATCTTGTAGGACATGGAATCGGAAGCAATCTTCATGAGGCTCCGGAAATTCCAAATTTTGCGGGAAGAAGAAAAGGAATGAAATTAAAGGCAGGAATGACCCTTGCAATCGAGCCGATGGTAAATGCAGGTCATTATGATGTATGCTGGCTGGACGATGACTGGACAGTCGTTACTGCAGACGGAAGCTTGTCTGCACATTATGAAAATACAGTATTGATTACAGAAGACGGATATGAAATCTTATCTCTGACAAAATAGAGAAGGCAGGAAAGATGGATTATAAAATTGGTTATTATGCAGTATCAAAGGCAGGACATGATAAAGGCAAGACTTATATCATATGGAACGCCGATGATGAATATGTATATTTGGTAAATGGTATTACAAAAAAGATCGACGAGCCAAAAAAGAAGAAGAAAAGACATGTTCAGATTCAATGCTGCATGGACGATGAGGTAAAACAGAAACTAAATAATAATTGTAAGATTACAGACGATGATATAAATGAAGCGCTGGATCGGCATCTGCACAAAAAGTAGGTGCCATGCAGGCTTCTGCATCTAAGGAGGATTATATATGGCAAAATCAGAAGCAATTGAAATCGAAGGCGTAGTATTAGAAAAACTTCCAAACGCAATGTTCAAAGTAGAAATTGAAGGTGGACATATCGTATTGGCTCACATTAGTGGGAAATTAAGAATGAACTACATTAAGATTTTACCTGGTGATAAGGTAACACTGGCATTATCTCCATACGATCTGACAAAGGGAAGAATTATCTGGAGAGATAAATAAAAAAATTTGAAAAAAATCTTGATATCCAGGATTTTATATGATATACTTGAATCCGAACGTTTTTGGGAAAGGAGAGAGTGAAGTGAAGGTAAGAGCATCAGTAAAACCAATCTGCGAAAAATGCAAAGTAATTAAGAGAAAAGGCTCAATTAGAATTATTTGCGAAAACCCAAAACACAAACAAAGACAAGGATAATGAACAATATTTTCATATTGTAGATAAAAGCAATATCCTTGCTTTTGTTGTGTAATTTATTCATGTTTAATTATTTTTAACATAGGCGGCTGCAGTGTGAACCACCGGGAGGTGTTGTTCGTGCTGATATTATATAAAAATGAATGAAACAAAACACTGTTAAAGAATGAGATACGTATGACATTTCACCGTACGCGGATACGTAGATTGTTGCTTTAATCTAAATGAATCATTATTATTATTGAATTTTTAATTTAATTTTGGAGGAAAAAACATGGCTCGTATTTCAGGTGTCGATTTACCAAGAGATAAACGTGTAGAAATCGGACTTACTTATATTTATGGTATTGGTCTTACAAGTTCTAGACGTATTTTATCAGAAGCAAATGTTAGCCTTGATACACGTGTTCGTGATTTAACAGATGACGAAGTAAAAAGAATCAGTGCTGTCATCAACGAAACACAGGTAGTAGAAGGTGATTTACGTAGAGAAATCGCTATGAACATTAAGCGATTAAAAGAAATTGGATGTTATAGAGGAAAACGTCATAGAAGTGGTCTTCCAGTTCGTGGACAGAAAACTAAGACAAACGCTAGAACTCGTAAGGGTCCAAAACGTACAGTAGCAAACAAGAAGAAATAGTTTATAGATAAATGAAGTATACCTTATAGGAGGTTAGAGTTAATGGCAAAGAAAGTTACTAAAAAAGTGACAAAAAAACGTGTGAAGAAAAATGTTCAGCATGGACAGGCTCACATTCAGTCATCTTTTAACAATACAATCGTTACATTAACTGATGCTGAAGGAAATGCTCTTTCTTGGGCAAGTGCAGGTGGATTAGGATTTAGAGGTTCTAGAAAATCTACACCATATGCAGCTCAGATGGCTGCTGAAACTGCAACAAAAGCAGCATTAGTACATGGTTTAAAAACAGTAGACGTTATGGTTAAGGGACCAGGATCAGGAAGAGAAGCTGCTATCAGAGCTCTTCAGGCTTGTGGTTTGGAAGTAGTCAGCATCAAGGATGTGACTCCAGTTCCTCACAACGGATGTCGTCCACCAAAACGTAGAAGAGTATAATCAGGAGGTTTGTAAAGAATGGCAGTAGATAGAACTCCCGTCTTAAAGAGATGTAGATCTTTAGCTTTAGATCCAGTTTATTTAGGAATTGATAAAAAATCTAATAGAAATGCACATAGATCCAATAGAAAATTAAGCGAATATGGTTTACAGCTTCGCGAAAAACAGAAAGCAAAATTCATCTATGGTGTATTAGAAAAACCTTTCAGAAACTACTATGCAAAAGCTGATAAAATGCGCGGCTTAACAGGTCCTAACTTAATGACATTATTAGAATTAAGATTAGACAACGTTATGTTCCGTTTAGGATATGGTAGAACAAGAAAAGAATGTAGACAGATCGTTGACCACAAACATGTATTAGTAAATGGTAAGACAGTTAATATCCCATCTTACCAGGTAAAAGTTGGCGATGTGATCGAAATCAAAGAAAAACACAAAGGTTCTCAGAGATATAAAGATATCTTGGAAGTAACAGATGGAAGATTAGTTCCAGCTTGGTTAGAAGCTGATCACGAAAACTTAAAAGGTATCGTGAAAGAAGTACCAACAAGAGAAGAAATCGACGTACCAGTTAACGAAACACTCATCGTCGAATTATATTCTAAATAATAAAAAATTAATCGTAACAGTTGGCAGAAGTTTCTTCTGTCGGCTGTTCGGTTTTGTGACTATACCAAAACTGCCCTGGGCAGTTTTTCTGGTAATGTAACACCCTCAATAACACTGAAACCCACAAGGAGGGCCGGGAATGTTTGAATTTGAAAAACCAAGAATTGAGATTGTTGAAATTTCCGAAGATAATCGTTATGGACGTTTTGTTGTAGAACCATTAGAAAGAGGATACGGTACAACATTGGGTAATTCTTTAAGAAGAATTATGCTGTCATCTTTACCAGGTGCAGCAGTAAGTGCTGTAAAGATCAAAGGCGTTTTACATGAATTTAGTTCCATTCCAGGCGTAAAAGAAGATGTGACTGAGATCATCATGAACATCAAAGAATTAGCTATTAAGAATAATAGCACTTCTAATGAACCAAAAACAGCATATATTGAATTCTCTGGTGAAGGTGTCGTAACGGCAGGGGACATTAACGTAGACAGTGATATCGAAATCTTAAATCCGGATCTGGTAATTGCTACTTTAAGCGGCGGACTGGACAGCAGATTAGACATGGAACTTACCATTACAAATGGTCGTGGATATGTAGGTGCTGACAAAGGAAAACGCGAAGATGCTTCTATCGATGAGATTGCAGTAGATGCTATCTATACACCAGTAGAGCGTGTCAACTTAATGGTTGAGAATACACGTGTAGGCCAGATTACAGATTACGATAAATTAACTTTAGATGTTTTCTCAAATGGTACATTATCTCCAGATGAAGCAGTTAGTTTAGCAGCAAAAGTACTTTGCGAACATCTGAACCTTTTTGTAGACCTTTCTGAAAATGCAAAATCTGCAGAGGTTATGGTAGAAAAAGAAGATGATGAAAAAGAAAAAGTATTGGAAATGAACATTGATGAATTAGAATTATCTGTTCGTTCTTATAACTGCTTAAAGAGAGCTGGAATCAATACAGTGGAAGAATTAACAAACAAAACTCCTGAAGATATGATGAAGGTTCGTAACTTAGGACGCAAATCATTAGAAGAAGTTTTAGCAAAATTGAAAGAATTAGGTTTATCCTTAAATTCTAGCGAAGAATAATAGATACAATATAGACCCGCTTAAGCCGAAGGTCTAAGTAAGCAAAGCGAAAAATCATAGGAGGTCAATACAATGGCAAAATACAGAAAATTAGGAAGAACATCTTCTCAGAGAAAAGCATTATTACGTGGACAGGTAACAAGCTTAATCTACAATGGTAAGATTATTACAACAGAAGCAAGAGCAAAAGAAGTTCGTAAAATTGCTGAAGGCTTAATCGCATTAGCAGTAAAAGAAAAAGATAACTTTGAAACAGTTACAGTTGACGCTAAAGTTGCTAAGAAAGATGCAGCTGGTAAGAGAGTGAAAGAAGTTGTAGATGGTAAGAAAGTTACTGTATACGAAACTGTTCAGAAAGAAATCAAGAAAGATCAGCCTTCTCGTTTACATGCAAGAAGACAGATGTTAAAAGTTTTATACCCTGTAACTGAAGTTCCTGAAGCTGCAGCTGGTAGAAAAGCAAATACAAAGAAAGTAGACTTAACACAGAAATTATTCGATGAATATGCACCAAAATATGCTGGACGTAACGGTGGTTATACAAGAATCGTTAAAATTGGTCAGCGTAAAGGTGACGCAGCTATGGAAGTTCTTCTTGAATTAGTATAAGCTGTTATATAATTAAGAAAAATCAAGAGTCATGGAAAAGTATTTATATTTTTCCATGGCTTTTTCTTTTTATTACAAATTTCTTATGCAACAAAAGCGTTTCGAAGAAGGCGACATTTCATAAGCGACTTGGCAAAGCTGGCAAGGTTATGCTATACTTGATTACTAGGAAACTGAAGTTTCAGATATGAGGTAAAAGAAATGAGTATCGTTCAAATAAAAGATTTGGTCCATCGCTATTTTCGGAAGGATGACGATGGCAATGTAATAGAAACTATAGAAGCCATTGCAGGTGTAAATATGGAAGTAGAAGCAGGGCAGTTTATTGCAGTTCTGGGGCATAATGGTTCTGGAAAATCTTCTCTTGCCAAGCATATAAATGGTTTACTTCAGCCAGCTCAAGGGACTGTCTACGTGAAGGGAATGCGTACGGATGATGAGTCCAGCATCTGGGACATTCGGCAGAATGCAGGAATTGTATTGCAGAATCCGGATAATCAGATTATTGGCAATATCGTAGAAGAGGATGTGGCCTTTGGACCGGAGAATATTGGAGTACCTACAGAAGATATTTGGCGCAGAGTGGCAGAAAGTCTGGAAGCGGTAGGGATGATGGCTTACCGTATGTCTTCTCCCAATCATCTTTCTGGCGGTCAGAAGCAGAGAATTGCCATTGCAGGCATTCTGGCCATGGAACCAGAATGCATTATCCTGGATGAACCTACAGCCATGCTGGATCCAAAAGGAAGAGAAGATGTTATTAAGACCATCCATGAATTGAATCGGGAAAAAGGAATTACCATTATTCTGATTACGCATAAGATGGATGAAGTAATCGACGCAGATAAAGTGTTTGTTATGGATCATGGCAAAGTTGTCATGAGCGGGACACCGGTGGAGATATTCTCTCAGGTAGAAACGGTAAAATCCTATGGACTTGAGGTTCCTCATGCAGCAAGCATGGCATATGAGCTGCGGAAAGAAGGAATTCCTCTGCCAGAGACAATTATGACAAAAGAGGAATTGGTGGAAGCATTATGTCAATTAAATTAGAAAATATTAGTTATCAATATCGGGATTCCAGTCGGAGAAAGGCCCTTTCTAATGTAAGTTTAGAAATTAAACCGGGAGAGTTTATTGGAATCGTTGGTCATACAGGATCAGGAAAATCAACTCTGATTCAACATTTGAATGGCCTGTTAAAGCCAGATGAAGGGAAAGTATTATTTGATGGAAGCGATATCTATCAAGAAGGATATTCCTTAAAAGAATTAAGAGGAAAGGTGGGATTGTCCTTCCAATATCCAGAGCATCAGCTTTTTGAAGTAACGGTTTTTGAGGATGTTTGTTTCGGCCCAAAGAATCTGGGACTTTCTCAGGAGGAAGTGAAGGGGAGAGCCAGGGAGGCGCTCCAGATGGTGGGAATGGACGAGAAATACTATGAGAAATCTCCATTTGAATTGTCTGGGGGACAGAAACGTCGTGTCGCCATTGCTGGAATTCTTGCCATGCATCCACAATATTTTATCCTGGATGAGCCAACTGCTGGCCTGGATCCCATCGGAAGGGATAAAATCCTGGAATTATTAAAACGGCTTCATGAAAATCAGGGTATCACAATTATTTTGGTGTCTCATTCTATGGAAGAGATTGCTAACTATGTGGATCGAATTCTGGTTATGGACCAGGGTTGTTTGCTCTATGATGATGTGCCAAAGGAAGTTTTTAAGCATAAAGAAAAATTAGAGGAAATTGGGCTGGCAGTTCCATTTTATATGTATTTGATGGAGGACTTAAGAGAGCGGGGATTCTTTGAGGAAGAAGTAACCGCAATTACGCTGAAAGAAGCAGAAGATCAGATTCTAAAAGTGCTGAAGAGGAAACAGACATTATGATAAGAGAAATTACACTTGGACAATATTATAAAGGAAATTCCTTCCTCCATCGCTTAGATCCAAGAACGAAGGTGGCTGGAACAGTCCTGTATATTATTTCGTTATTTATTGGGAAATCCATAGCAGCTTACCTTTTGGCAGGGGTATTTCTGGCGGTTATGGTTAAAATTTCAACGGTTCCTTTCTCTTATATGGTAAGAGGATTAAAAGCAGTATTTACGATTTTGATTTTTTCCGTTGTATTGAATATGTTCTTTATTCCAGGGGAAGTCATCGTTGATTTTGGATTTTGTGATATTTCACGCGAAGGTCTTCAGACGGCTGTTTTTATGGCAATTCGTCTGGTATTCTTGATTCTTGGTTCTTCTTTGATGACATTGACTACAACTCCGAATCAGTTGACAGATGGCATGGAGAAGCTGTTAAAGCCTCTTAAGAAGCTAAAGATACCAGTACATGAGATATCCATGATGATGGCTATTGCTTTGCGATTTATTCCTATCTTAACAGAGGAGCTGGATAAGATTATGAAAGCGCAGATGGCAAGAGGAGCCGAATTTGATCAGGGAAACCTGATACAGAAGGTGAAAAGCGTAGTGCCGATTCTGGTGCCGCTGTTCGTATCTGCAGTTCGTCGAGCCAATGATCTGGCCATGGCGATGGAATCCCGTTGTTATCATGGCGGGGAAGGAAGAACGAAGATGAAGCCGCTGATTTATGAACAAAGGGATTATATCGCATATGCCATTGTAGGAATATATCTGGCAGTTATGATTGGCATGCGTGTGATACGATAGATAACAGGAGATAGAGGATGAAGCGTTTTAAATTAGTCGTTGCATATGATGGAACACATTATTGTGGCTGGCAGAGTCAGCCAAATGGAGTGACAGTGGAAGGTGTACTCAATCAGAAGCTCAGAGAACTGTTGAAAGAGGATATACAAGTCATTGGAGCCAGTCGAACAGATTCAGGCGTTCATGCATTGGGAAATGTAGCGGTTTTTGATTCAGAGACAACGATTCCAGGCGAGAAGCTAAGTTATGCATTAAACCAACGGCTTCCTAAGGATATCGTGGTACAGCATTCCTGTCAGGTGGCAGATGATTTTCATCCAAGACATTGTGATAGCCGAAAAACCTATGAATATCAGATTTATAATGCCCAATTCGAAAATCCGTTGTATAGCCGATACAGCCATTTTGTTTTTATTCCCCTCAGGATTGAAGCGATGCAAAAGGCTGCGGAGATTATCAAAGGGGAACATGATTTTAAAAGTTTTTGTTCTTCCAGAGGACAGCAATTGACAACGGTGAGAACGGTTTATGATCTGGATGTGACGAAGGAAGGATCTATGGTGAAGATCCGTGTTTCTGGCAACGGATTCTTATACAATATGGTAAGGATTATTGTAGGGACGCTGATTAAAGTAGGCTTAGGTGTATATCCGCCGGAATATGTTCAGGAGATCTTGGATGCAAAGGACCGGACGAAAGCAGGGCCGAAGGTACCGGCGAAGGGACTGAAATTGATTGGAATAGAATATTTGTAATTAGTGTAAATACCTATTGACATTTTGACTTTTCAATCATAAAATCATTGACACACGGGGAACAGTGTTATATAATATTAAACTGTGACAAGTACGAACAATATCAAGCCACAGCCCCGGCGGGATATTTTCAATATACAAAAATCCGAAGGGCATTGGATGGAGAATGCCTGGATGGGATTCTATGAACTATTATTTGATTAACAATTTAAGGAGGAACAACCATGAAAAGTTTTATGGCTAGCCCATCAACAATTAACAGAGAATGGTATGTAGTTGACGCTACAGGACATACATTAGGACGTTTAGCTTCTGAAGTTGCAAAAATCTTAAGAGGTAAAAACAAACCAATTTATACACCACACATCGATACAGGTGATTATGTAGTAATCATCAATGCTGATAAAATCAAAGTAACAGGTAAGAAGATGGATCAGAAGATTTATTATCATCACTCTGATTACGTTGGTGGTATGAAAGAAACAACTTTAAGAGAAAAAATGGCGAAAAAGCCAGAAGACGTTATCTACCTTGCAGTAAAAGGTATGCTTCCAAAAGGTCCTTTAGGAAGATCTATGATCAAGAAACTTCACGTTTATGCTGGACCAGAACACAAACAGCAGGCTCAGCAGCCAAAAGCATTAGAAATCAAATACTAATATAAGGAGGACAATACAGTGGCTACAACAAAATTTTACGGAACTGGTAGAAGAAAAAGCAGTGTTGCAAGAGTATATTTAGTACCTGGTACAGGTAAAATCACGATCAACAAAAGAGACATCGATGATTTCTTTGGATTAGAAACATTAAAAGTAGTAGTACGTCAGCCATTAGTTGCTACTGATACTTTAGATAAATATGACGTTTTAGTAAACGTAAAAGGTGGCGGATTTACAGGACAGGCTGGAGCTATCAGACATGGTATCTCTAGAGCATTATTAGAAGTAGATTCTGATGCTTACCGTCCAATCCTTAAAAAAGCTGGTTACTTAACACGTGATCCACGTATGAAAGAACGTAAGAAATATGGTTTAAAAGCTGCACGTCGTGCACCACAGTTCTCAAAGAGATAATTTCTTACAGAGAATATTTGCAACATACCCCGGAAAATCAAGGTTTTCCGGGGTTTTCTTATATTAGGATTTTACAGAGCATAAATCCTATTGGAAAATGGCCGCATTTAGAGAAAAAAGAGTTTTACGACCAAAAAGTCATTGTTCCAAAGGGAAAAAGGCAAAAATGGTCGTAAAAAATGGAAAAATAATAAAAACAGCCAAGAAAGTAGAGAATAGTGGTCGTTTTTAAGAAATAAGAATATTTTACGACCAAAAAGTAAGTTAAAATAAGAAAATGGTTCTCTAAATGGACGTAAGATGAAAAAAAAGAGAAAAACGCCCAATTATGAAAAAAAGAATTCAATTTTATTTTCAATGACATCAAGATTTAGTGGATGATTTGTTGTTTCATATGTGGTAATCAAGTTGAAGTCAGGTAGGATGTTATGGTTATTATAAATTTGTAATTTTTCAAAAGTTTTTTTTGAATAGTTAAGATTGTTCATCATACCAAAATGTTCCCAGTAAAAAGTTTTTCCGGATTTTGGGTGACGAATGGTGAAATCAGGATAAAAAGCAATTCCACTTAATAGAAGCTGACATTCGTATCGAAATGGTAATTGATGCTGGAATAATGCCATATCAATTAGTAATTCAGATTTTGAACGAACGAGATGTCCAGATGGACTCTTTAGTGTCGCATATTCTGGATGATGTGGATTATGCTCATATGTCATCTTAGACCAATTGGATAGCTCTTGATCGAGAGATTGGAAATAAGGAGATAATAATTCTGTATAAAGTGGATTTTTAAGTAAAGAAGAGGATTTTCCATTTCGTAGTGGGGGAGATTTTAGGTACTTATCAATTGACTTTATTTCTTGAGTTAAATCATGGATTCGTAATAAGGCATATTTTCGATAAGCTAATTTTTCTGCTAGTTTTCGATTTTTCTTAGGAATGGTTACTTGATTTCCATTTAAGGTTTGGATCCATTTAGAATAAGAGCCATTCTTACAAATGAAAAAGGATTCCGTAGGTAGCATGGTAATCTCTTGTTCCAAAGTGTGTATTTCCTGCAGATATGTGTTTCTTAAGAGGATGAGTTTGTGACGATACATCATAGATACCTCCTTTACTTGAAATGATTGGAATAAAATGTAAAAAATGAAATATTGATAATAATATACCATACGAAACCTCAAAAATTCAAGGAAAAGACAGTAATGGTTTATAATAAAATAGACTTACAATAACTGAGATAGTATAAAATCTTCCAATTTAGTTCATAATACTTCTATCAAATTATTTGAAAAGAGGTAGAGTTACATGGTATTAAACGAAAAAGAAACAATGGTGCTCAGAGAGTTGCAGACACAGGAGCAAAACTGTATGGACAAATATAAGAAATATAGTGGAGAAGCCAAGGACCCAGTGTTAAAAGATCTGTTTATGGAACTGCATAAGAGTGAAAAACAGCATCACGATTCTCTTAAACAGGTACTTTCCGGAAGTGTACCGACTTGCAATTGTAATGACACCAGTGGAAGAGATTATCATCCAAAAGCCACCTATAGTGGAATGGGAGAGTCTCAGGATAAAAAGGATGATTGCTTTTTGGCGACCGATTGTATTGGCACAGAAAAAATGGTATCTTCAGAATATAACGGAGATGTTTTTCGATTTGACAATTCTGCTGTTCGAAAGTTATTAGCAGATATTCAGGTGGAAGAGCAAAATCATGCAGAAATGCTTTATAAATACAAAGTAGCCAATGGCATGGTCTAAAACCGATGGCAGTAAAATAAAATGAAAAAAAGTGCAGTCTTTGTGAAAAGACTGTGCAGACTGTAGACAAAGTCCCGGCGAAAGCCGGGCTTTTCTATGTTTACGACCGTTTTTCTGATATAATTGAAATATCAGAAAGGCGGTGTTTTTTATGATGACAAAAAATGCAGACAAAAAAAGGGAACAGATGATGATGTTCTGTATGGATGACATGGTTCCTCAAAACCATATGCTGCGTTTGATTGATAAAGCCATCGACTGGACTTTTATCTATGATCTTGTAGAAGAAAAATACTGTTCTGATAATGGAAGACCCAGCATGGATCCTGTTATGCTGATCAAAATTCCTTTTATTCAATACCTTTATGGAATTAAAAGTATGAGACAGACTATCAAGGAGATTGAAGTAAACGTTGCTTACAGATGGTTCCTTGGATTAGACATGATGGATCCGGTACCACATTTTTCAACCTTTGGAAAAAACTATACACGCCGTTTTAAGGACACAGATCTTTGCAAAAATATTGGAAGACTGCATGAAATTTAAACTGGTGGACACCGATCAGATCTTTGTGGATTCCACTCATGTGAAAGCATGTGCAAACAGCAAAAAAATGCGAAAAAGAGTTGCACAGGAACAGGCCCTTTGGTATGAAGAGAAACTACAGAAGGAAATATCCAGGGATCGTGAAGCGCATGGGAAAAAGCCTTTGAAAGAAAAAGACAAAAATGATCCCCCATCCGGCAGCGGGAGCGGTGATAATACAAAGGAAGAAGAAATTCCAGAAGGAATTAAAACGCAGAAATGCAGTATCAGTGATCCGGAAAGCGGCTGGTTTCGTAAAGGCGAGCATAAACATGTTTTTGCCTATGCAGTGGAAACAGCTTGTGATAAACATGGCTGGATCCTGGGATACAGCATTCATCCGGGGAATGAACATGACAGCCGGACATTCAAAACACTTTATGACAAGATAAAGATCTATTCACCGGCTATGATCATAGCAGATGCCGGTTATCGTACACCAGCAATCGCCCATGAGTTGTTAGAAGATGGTATCGAGCCGCTGTTCCCATACAAAAGGCCAATGACAAAGGAAGGTTTTTTCCGAAAATATGAGTATGTATATGATGAGTATTATGACTGCTATATATGTCCGGAAAACCATATATTATCCTATCATACGACAAACAGGGAGGGTTATAGGGAATACGTAAGCTGCGGAGAAATATGTGCCAGTTGTCCAAATCTTCATAGATGTACGGAAAGCAAAGAACATATAAAAGTGATCACCCGCCATGTGTGGGAAGAATATATGGAGAAAGCAGAGGACATCAGGCATACACTTGGCAATAAACAGATATATGACTTAAGAAAGGAGACAATCGAGAGGATTTTCGGAACAGCCAAAGAGCAGCATGGATTTCGTTATACACAATACATAGGAAAAGCCCGGATGGAGATGAAAGCGGGGCTTACTTTTGCATGTATGAACCTGAAAAAACTGGCCAGGATACTGGCCAAAAGGGAAGAAAGAATCTCAACCATCCATAATATTTGGCGGTTATTAAAAGAAAAGTCATTTTTCAAAGAAAAGTGGTGCTGGAGATTATCTCCAGCACAAACTTTGTCTACAGTCTGTGCAGTCTTTGTGAAAAGACTGTGCTTTTTATGTTATAATAAATCGCTAAGTTATGAAATTACAAAATGGTTTTAGGAGGTTATGTATGAAAAACAATAATACAACAGCAATGAAAAAAAGACTGATTACTCTTGTGGTTTTGTTTATTATCGCCGTTTTTGGCTCTCAGGCGGGAAATATTCCCTTTTTATCCAACCTGATCGGTGATACATCTGTAGAGCAGACAACAGAAGATAAGAACGAAAAAAAGGTAGAGATTACGTATACCTTCCGTTCTGAAGAAAATCTGGAAGGACATTTTGAAAAGCACGGAGATGAATTCGGATATGACACAAAGGAAGAATATCTGGAAGGGGCTAATCGTGTGATTCAGTCTAAGGATGTGCTGCATAAGTATGAAGAAGAGGATGGAGATGATGTCTATTATCTGGAGAAAAGCAATGAAATCGTTATTGTATCCACAGACGGACACATCCGTACATATTTTAAGCCAAGTGATGGAAAAGATTATTACGATAGACAGTAATGACTGTGGAAAAGAGAAATGGAGTAAAGGAACATGAACAAAGATTTAACTGTGGGGGACCCCCAGAGAATATTATGGAGATATTCACTTCCTTTGTTTGGAAGCGTAATTTTTCAGCAGCTATATAACATTGCAGATAGTTTGGTGGTAGGAAAGTTTGTTGGTGAGAATGCACTGGCAGCAGTGGGAAACTCCTATGAGATTACATTGATTTATCTGGCATTTGCGGTCGGATGTAATATTGGATGCTCGGTCATTATTTCCCAGTTGTTTGGAGCAAAAAAAATCTGGGAATTAAAGACAGCTGTATCCACAGCGTTGATTGCAAGCGGTGTATTATGTTTTGCATTAATGATATTTGGATTTTTTTGTACGCCTGCATTGTTAAAAGTGATACATACACCAACTGGAATCTTTGCAGATTCTCTCTTATATTTAAAAATTTATACGGCGGGACTGCTTTTTCTGTTCTATTATAACATTGCAACAGGAATCTTCTCTGCATTGGGGGATTCTAAGACGCCGTTTTATCTGTTGGCCGTTTCCTCTGTTTCTAATGTAATTGTAGATTATCTGTTTGTAACAGCATTAGGAATGGGAGTGGATGGAGTCGCATGGGCGACCTTTCTTTGTCAGGGAGTAAGCTGCATCTTATCATTGGTCATTTTACTGAAAAGAATAGGAAAGATGCCTATAGAACAAAGGATGGTATGGTTCTCCTATGATATTTTGATCAAGATTTCCAGGATTGCAGTACCTAGTATCTTACAGCAGAGCTTTATATCCATTGGAAATATTCTGATTCAAAGTGTCATAAATGGATTTGGACCTGCCGTCATTGCGGGATATTCTGCTGCGATCAAGTTAAACAATCTGGTGATTACATCCTTTACCACGCTGGGAAATGGAATGTCCAGTTATATTTCTCAAAATCTTGGTGCCAGGAAAATGGATAGGATCAGTCCCGGCTATCGTGCAGGATTAAAGATGGTATATATTATGTCAGTCCCGATTATTATTTTATATTTGACGGCAAGTAAACCGCTGATGTTGCTCTTTATGGATGAAGGAACAGGTGCAGCCGTTCAGACGGGAATGCAGATTCTTCGCATTATCGTACCATTCTATGTTGTGGTTGCCACAAAGCTGATTACGGATGGAGTGTTAAGAGGAGCTCAAGCCATGCGCCAGTTTATGACAGCTACATTTACAGATCTGATTCTTAGGGTTGTACTTGCTTTTGTCTTCTCCAGATTCTTTGGATCTGTTGGAATCTGGTGTGCATGGCCGATTGGATGGAGCATCGCAACGTGTATGTCTGTATATTTTTATCGAAAACCCGGAGTGGTTCGCGCACAGGGATAAATTTTTCTTAAAATGAAAAAAATGTTGACTTTCCCCTTTATGGAAGGTGTTTAATGAGGATACAAGGTTTCAGAAGATGGGAAAAAGTCTTCTGAAGCCAAAAGTATGGAACAGCAGTAAAATATAAAGCATAACCCCAAATATTCTGGAAAATAGTTACGGAATTATTACGAATGTTCACGAAAAAGTGCAAAATACTGTTACAAAATACATTTACAAAGATTAATTCTTGTGATAATATATTAAATGTTGGAGTGAGGGACAGTAAAAAAGGAGTAATTATGAAGAAAAATTTATTTTCTAGAGTATTATCAATTGTATTGTGTTTTATTTTATTCGCAGGGGTTTTAGTAATTGCAGATCAGCAGGAAGTCAGTGCAGCATATACAAGATATGTAACCGTTGACTTTTTAAATATTAGAAAAAGCGCATCTGCTTCTTCTTCCATTCTTGGAAAATATTACTGGAAGGATGAAGTAACCTGCGTTGGAACAAAGGATTCCTGGACAAAGGTTTCTTTTGATGGACAGAAAGGTTATGTTAAGACAGAATATCTTTCTAAGGATATGCCAGTTGTTACATATAAGAGTGCATATACAAGATATGTAAAAGAAAGTATTAAGATTAGAAAGACACCTTCTACCGGTTCTACATCCTTAGGAAGCTATAGCAGAGGGAATAAGATCAAATGTTACGGTACAAGTGGAAACTGGACAGTTGTAAAGAAAGATGGTGAAGAAGGCTTCGTATTAACAAAATACTTATCCAAAAGTGAAATTAAAGTGACAAAAGGTGAAGAAGTGGCAAATTATGCTCTTAAGTTTGTAGGAAATCCATATGTATATGGTGGTACAAGCTTAACAAAGGGAGCTGATTGCTCTGGGTTTACACAGTCTGTATATAAGCACTTTGGATATAACATTCCAAGAACTTCTGGAGATCAGAGAAGTGCTGGTACAAAGGTAAGTTGGTCTAATAAAAAGCCTGGCGATTTGATTTGCTATTATGGTCATGTGGCAATCTATATTGGAAATAATACGGTTGTTCATGCTAGCAGTAAAAAAACAGGAATTAAGACAACTTCTCCTGCAAACTACCGTGAAGTAGCATGCGTTAGAAGAATTGTAAAATAATAAATAGTTCACAAATAAATGGGGTAAAAGAAATCATGTACGATGTATGTGGTTTCTTTTTTTGTAATCTGCTAAATGCGGGTTTTCTGGAATACAGATGCAAGCGATGAGAACGGAATGATTCCAGCCGGCAATCAGGTTTCCAGAGCTTAACAATCCCTAACATGCTTTGCGTTTTTGCCACTCGCCACAGCCGCTTCGCTTTTAGCGCTCTCGTGGTAGGGACCGGACGAAAATCTTATATGCCGCCCATCCGCAAATGATTCTTAAGCAAGCTTTTCCTCATTTGCTCTGATGGGCGGCAGAAAGCGTTGCTTTCTGCAAAGATTTTCTGACAGAGAGCAAACCATGTAAGGGATTGTAAGAAGCTCCTCCAAATATTGCCTTGCTGGAATATTTCCGTTCTTTTTGTTTGCGCGCCATGGGCGCGCTCTAACGGGTGAAAGTCCCGAACACGCCTAGGCAACGAGGAAGTGTATAGCCGAACAGCAAGGGTGTCCATCGTGAGGTGGAATCTGAAGGAAGCTGTAAGCAAACTCTTGGTCCGACGGACAGAAATCACATATAAGGCTCGGAAATACGGATAAGTCTGCAAAAGGAGATGAAGTCCAAAAGTTGCTGGAAGTACGAGTAAATGTGGCGGATAGATGAGAGGAAAGAGCGTGCACCTTAAGCGTGGAGGTCTCACAGAGGTATCATCAGCCTAGTAACAACGAACTGTGAGAAATCAGCCGAGCCCATAGTAGTGAAGAAGTCTCTGTAATGGGGATGGAGTGAAGGGGCGAACAATCAATCAGTTTGAGTATGTCTCGTATTGCAGAAATGACAACATCTGCCGTAACCAATCGGGTAAAAGATGGTCAAATCAAGCGAGACGGAAAGGAAAGAACGCATGGACACAAGTAATCTAATGGAGCAGATATTATCTAGTGATAATCTCAACAGAGCATATCTGCAAGTCGTACGAAACAAAGGTGCAGAGGGAGTGGACGGAATGAAGTACACAGAACTCAAGGAACATCTTGCAAAGAACGGCGAAATCATCAAGGAACAGTTGAGGACAAGAAAATACAAACCTCAACCAGTACGAAGAGTGGAGATACCAAAGCCTGATGGTGGTGTCAGAAACCTAGGAGTACCAACGGTAACAGACAGATTTGTACAACAAGCCATTGCACAGGTACTAACACCAATCTATGAGGAACAATTCCATGACCACAGTTATGGATTCAGACCGAATAGGTGTGCACAACAAGCAATCCTAACAGCACTTGATATGATGAATGATGGTAATGATTGGATTGTAGACATTGACTTGGAAAAGTTCTTTGACACAGTAAATCATGACAAGCTGATGACCTTAATTGGAAGAACAATCAAGGATGGAGATGTCATCTCCATTGTGAGAAAGTATCTTGTCAGTGGAATTATGATTGATGATGAGTATGAAAACTCTGTAATAGGAACACCGCAAGGAGGAAATCTTTCTCCGCTATTAGCGAATATCATGCTCAATGAACTTGACAAAGAAATGGAAAAGCGAGGGCTCAATTTCGCGAGATATGCGGATGACTGTATCATTATGGTTGGGAGTGAAATGTCTGCAAATCGAGTAATGAGAAATATCTCTCGATTCATTGAGGAGAAACTAGGGCTTAAGGTCAACATGACAAAGAGTAAAGTGGATAAACCGCAAGGACTCAAATACCTTGGATTTGGATTCTATTTTGATTCAAGAGCACACCAATACAAGGCGAAGCCACATGCAAAATCAGTTGAGAAATTCAAGAAGAGGATGAAGGAACTCACCTGTCGTAGCTGGGGTGTAAGCAACAGCTACAAAGTGGAGAAACTCAATCAACTTATCAGAGGATGGGTTAACTACTTCAAGATAGGGAGTATGAAACATCTGTGCAGAGAAATGGATAAACATATCCGATTCAGACTTCGTATGTGTATATGGAAACAATGGAAAACACCACAAAACAGGGCAAAGAATTTAATGAAACTAGGCGTGCCCCAATGGGCAGCAAAGCGAACATCCTACGCTAAAGGGTTCGCAAGAGTATGTCGAGGTTCAGATGTATGCCAAGCTATAAGCAATAAGAGACTAACCTCATTCGGATTAGTCTCAATGTTAGATTACTACACCGAAAGGTGTGTTACTTGTTAAGTTGATTGAACCGCCGTGTACCGAACGGTACGCACGGTGGTGTGAGAGGTCGGAATTTCTCAATCAAGAGAAATTCCTCCTACTCGATTGTATTTTCTTGCATCTATATAGGTTGGGAAAACGGGGATATGGTCTATGAAAAAGCCTTCTTCTTTGCCACACTCCGTTTCTCCACACGAATATGGGAGAAATCAATACACTACAAAGAACGAAACCATTCCGGTAAAGCAATCTGCGGAGGAGCTTACATGTTTTCTCAGGCAGAAAATCTTTACCAAAAGCAGTGCTTTTGGTCGTCCATAAGGACAAATGGCTGGAAGCTTGCTTACATAGCCATTTGTCCCTGGACGAGAGATAAGATTTTCGTCTGCCCTGGTGTAAAACAAGAAAACATGTATCAGATTTGGAAGCTCCGTAGCTTGATTGCTGATTGGAATGATTTCGTTCTCACTCACTATCCCATAGTCAAAGAAACCCGCATTTTCTATATTAAGAATGTCTAAATTAATAAAGAAATTTTAAATATTACAAAAATATTACAAAAATAAGAAAAAACTATTTACAAATAGTTTCTGATGTGTTACTATAAGGACAGTTCAAAGAGCAAAGAATAAAAAACAATAATACGATAAAGGTGGGAAAAATATGGAACAAAGATTAGTAATTAGAAAGATACCCATAAGAATATTATCATTTGTATTATGTTTCATGATGATGGTTGGGGTTGTATTTACTGCACAGGAACAGGAAGTATCTGCTTCCTACATAAGATATGTAACTGTAGATTTTCTTAATATTAGGAAAAGCGCATCCGCTTCTTCTTCTATTCTTGGGAAGTATTCTTGGAAGGACGCAGTTACATGTACAGAGACTTCTGGCTCTTGGACTAAGGTTTCTTTCGAAGGGAAGAAGGGATATGTTAAGACAAAATATTTGTCTAAGACAAAACCAAAAGTAAACTATACAGATTCTTATACCAGATATGTAAAGAGTCGTGTGAATATCAGAAAGACCCCTTCTTCTGGATCTACATCTGTAGGTTCTTATTCACAGGGAACGAAGATTACCTGTTATGGCACAAGTGGAAGCTGGACAGTAGTGAAGAAGAGCGGATATTATCGTTTTGTAACAACAAAGTATTTATCTAAGACGAAAGTAACCGTATCAAAAGGGCAGCAGGTTGTAAATTATGCGAAGAAGTTTTTGGGAAATCCGTATGTATATGGAGGAACCAGCTTGACAAAAGGAGCAGATTGTTCTGGATTTACACAATCCATTTACAAGCATTTTGGATATAAGATTCCGAGATCTTCAAGTGCCCAGAGAAGTGCTGGTACGAAGGTAAGCTGGTCTAATAAAAAGGCCGGAGATTTGATCTGTTATTATGGACATGTAGCTATCTATATGGGTAATAATAAGGTGATTCATGCTAGCAGTAAAAAAACAGGAATTAAGACAACTTCTCCTGCAAACTACCGTGAAGTAGCATGTGTGAGAAGAATTGTGAAGTAATTATTACAATAATAATAAGTTGAAAAAAGCGCAAAATATGCGCTTTTTTTATTTATATTGCTCTAATTCGTATAAATATGACTTAATTATTATGAAAAATCGATATTTATGTCAAGAAACTATTACAGAAATATTACAATATGTGAAAAAACTATTTACAAGTGTTGCAAAGTGTGGTATTATTATTACAGTTAAAAAAGGGAACACAAAAGATTAGGAAGAGTATTGGTTAGGAGTAGACAATGAATCGTAAATTAGCAGTAAGAATATTATCATTTATATTATGTTTTTTAATGACAGCAGGTGTGTTGGTATTTTCTAATGAAAAGGAAGCATCTGCAGCATATACAAGATACACAACAGCAAGCGTAAAAGTAAAGGCAAAAGCGGATAAGAATTCCACTACCTTGACAAAGTTCAGTAAAGGTAAGAAATTAACCTGTTATACACTGGTAGATAATTACTGGTATAAGATTAAATATAACGGTGAATACGCATATGTGGCAAAGAAGTATACAACAAAGAAAAAACCAGTAACTGGTACAGATGTTGCAAACTATGCAAAGCGTTTTGTTGGTAATCCATATGTATATGGAGGAAGTAGTTTAACAAAAGGAACAGATTGTTCTGGATTTACAATGTCAGTGTATAAACATTTTGGATATAGCCTGCCTCATTCTTCTTCTGGTCAGGCGAGCAAAGGAACAAAAGTAAGCTGGTCTAATAAGAAACCAGGAGACTTGATCTGTTATTACGGACATGTAGCAATCTATATTGGTAACAATAAGATCGTACATGCAAGTAACGAAAAGACAGGAATTAAGATTTCTAACAATGCAGGATATCGTAAGGTGCGTTGCGTAAGAAGAATTATTAAGTAAATTACATAAGTTTGAAGAATCAACCCAGGACGTTTGGTCCTGGGTTTTTTGTTTTTCATCCATTGACAAATGTCTGCAATTGTATTATTATATTATTGTATTAAGTGATTAATACAATAATACTTAATTGTTGTTTTACATAAAGAAAGGAAAAGGGTATGGCAGAATTAGTGAAATGCAGTCATTTACAGAAGAAGTATGGAAGTAAGGAAGCGTTGACAGATGTATCAGTGACCATTGGAAGTGGGAAGATTATTGGTTTGCTGGGACCTAATGGATCTGGCAAGACAACACTGATCAAGGTGTTGAATGGATTGCTCCAGCCAACGCAGGGAGAAGTCCTGATCTGTGGCAATAAGCCAGGAATTGATAGTAAGGCGAAGGTCAGTTATCTGCCAGATAAGATGTATTTTGCAGATTGGATGAAGGTAAAGGACCTGATGGAGTTTTTTGAAGATTTTTATCAGGATTTTGACAGGAGAAAAGCGGAGGAGATGTGTCAGACATTGGGAATTTCCATGAATGACAAGATGAAGAAGCTGTCAAAAGGAAATAAAGAGAAGGTACAGTTGATTCTGGTAATGAGTCGGAAAGCAGAATTATATTTATTGGATGAGCCGATTGCGGGAGTTGATCCAGCAGCGAGAGATTTTATTCTGGATACGATTTTGAATAATTATAATGAAAATGGCACGGTTGTCATTTCAACCCATTTAATTGCGGATATTGAAAAGATTCTGGATGAAGTTATTTTTATTCAAAAAGGTAAGATTTTGGTACATGAACAGGTGGATAATCTGAGAGAAGAAAAGGGAAAATCCATTGACAGCCTGTTCCGTGAGATGTTTAAGGCAGATGTTTATGGGGGAGGGCAATAAGATGTTTGGAAAGTTGATAAAGTATGATTTAAAGTCCATGGCTAAGACCATGATACCGTTGTGGATATCTGTATTGATACTCGGAGGAGTATTCTCAATACAGATATTTATAAAACGACCAGATGTTTTTAATATTTTTATCGTTATACTGTTTGCTTTGTTTACTGCAATATTTGTTATGAATGTTATTTTCGTAATACAGAGATTCTGGCATGGGCTATTGAAGGAAGAGGGATATCTGATGTTTACATTGCCAGTTTCTGAAAGAATGTTAATTATATCCAAGGCAGTCAGTGCATTGATGATCAGCATAGGCAGCATGGTGGTATATTTGCTTGTGGCTTATATGATTGTCAGGGGTGCGGTTGGATCAGACTGGAATGAGATGGTGAATAGAATGATGCAGGAGTTTGAGCCCGAGATCTCTGTAATGGTCCAATGGGGAGCGTATGGAATTGCACTATCCATATTAGAGTTGCTGGCAACTATTTACCATGCATATGCAGCCATGGCGATTGGCCATCTAAGTAACCGATATGCATTGCCATGTGCATTTGTGGCATATATAGGATTGTCTATGGTGATGGGGTTTGCCACATCATGGATCGATTATTTTTCTATGGAATATCCGGTCGAAGGGATGATTTTGTTGCTGATTACTGTATGTGAGATTTTGGTTTATCATATTGTTACAGAGGTTATTTTAACAAAAAAATTGAATTTAGAATAAAGAAGGGATATGAGATGGAATGGAAGATTAGTGACGACCGCCCAATCTGGATACAGCTAAAAGAACAGCTGGGGAAGCAGATTGTGTCGGGAGAATATCAATGTGGTGATAAACTTCCCAGTGTTCGTGATCTGGCTAAGGAAGCGGAAGTGAATCCGAATACCATGCAGAGAGCTCTTGCAGCCCTGGACCAGGAAGGGCTGATTGTAACCAATCGTACTACGGGCAGGTGTGTTACAGATGATCCTCAAAGGATTGAGCGATGTCGTACGGAGATAGCAGCAGGGGTGATTTTGAGATATTTAGAAGATATGAAGGAATTGGGATATAACGAACAGGAAGCGATAGATTTGTTGATCAAGAAAAAAGAAAGTGAATAAATCGTATAAGAAAGTCGCCATACGGGAAATCCGTATGGCGCTTTGTTCTATTTTTCTACTAGGGATTTCTGCTCTCTGTGCTTGATATCAATATGATAAATAATACAAAGCGGAATTCCTGCTCCGATCCATGCCAGAGGACCTGCTGCTGCAATTCCCCAGAAGCCAAACGGACCGGTCAGAAAGAGAGCTGCGATGGAGCGGCAGATCAATTCGAGAATTCCACCTAAGAAAGGGATAAAGCCATTTCCCATTCCCTGCATGGCATTTCGATATAAAAAGATCATTCCGAGAGGAACATAGCATAAAATCATCAGTAGCAGATACATATGGGCATATTCCAAAATCTGAGGAATTACTTCTGGAGTATCTGTGGATAAGAAGAGCTGTACAATAGAGCTTCCGGTAAGATGGATGAAGATTCCTAATGCCAGGCTGATGACCAAAGTGTATAGAAAGCCTACCTTTGCTCCCGTGCGGATGCGGTCGAATCTGCCTGCACCTAGATTTTGTCCAGTGTATGTGGCAACCGCGCTACCCAGAGCAATGAAAGGCTGTACAGACAGGGATTCCAGTTTGTTGGCAGCGGTAAATGCAGCTACGGCAATATAGCCAAATGCATTTGTTTTTGTCTGGAGAACCATGGCACCTAAGGCAGTGACACAATATTGCAGTGCCATAGGAATTCCCATGCTCATCATTCGTTTCCAAAGAGAAAAGTCGGGAATAAAGTATTCTTTGGTTAATTTTAATAGCTCATAGTGTTTGGTGGCATAGAGAAAACACATAATGCCAGATACCAGCTGGGATAAGACTGTGGCAAAGGATGCGCCTGCTACACCCCAGTGGAATTTTAATATAAAGGTTAAGTCTAAAATAATATTTAATATAGAAGAAAAAACTAAAAAATACAAAGGAGTCTTGGAATCTCCCAAAGCACGTAAAATGGACGCAATCAAGTTATATACCATCGGGCCTATCAGTCCGAGAGTATAGATCAGTATATAACGGTAGGAATCCGTATAAATATTTGCAGGGGTGTGCAAAAGGTTCAGAATCGATTTCAGTCCTGCGGTGACACCGATGGTCATAAGGATCAAAAAGATACCTCCGAGGATAAAGCTGGAGCCAATGGCTCTTTTTAACTGGGGAATATTTTGAGCTCCATAGGATTGGGCAATCTGGATACCAAATCCGGTTGTAATTCCGATGATAAAGCCGATGGTCAAAAAGGTAATGGAATTGGTGGCTCCAACAGCAGCAAGGGCCTTTACGCTGACAAAACGTCCGACGATCATGGTATCTACCATAGTATAAAATTGTTGAAATAAACTTCCTAAAAAAACAGGGACTGCAAAGAACAGAAGATGCTTTGCGGTAGAACCCTGGGTCATATTATTTTCCATATAGGTCTCCTCCGATTCGTTTATAATTTCATATGCGTTACGTATTACTATAACGGAAAGCGGGGCGGGAATTCAATAGTGGATTCGTCGAAATTGTAGAAAAATGAAATGGAATAGTCTGAAAATTCAAAAATATAAGAAAAAATAGGAATTTAGTAAAAATCTCTAAGATTAAGGCATGAAGGTAAAGTATTCAGATATTGCACACTTGTTATCCACGTTTGTATAAATAGAAAAATGGCTTTTTTAAGGGAAAAATGGGTTATACACAAAGTTATCCACATTATCCACAAAAAAAGGCACGAATTTCGTGGATATCTTTTTGGGAGAAAAGAAACATATGTTTTGTGTAAATGTAATAAAAAACAGTTTTTAACAAAGAATTTATATTTTCTTAATATTAAAAAAAATATAAAATTGATTGAAAATAATAAAATGTGAAAAAAGTTTAAAGAAAAATATTCATGGATGGTTAATCATTGGAAAAATCAACTGGATATGGTATAATAAATCTATCTTAAGACAAAGGAGCTGGTTGATATGCGTTTTATTATTAGTGGAAAAAACATCGAGGTAACAGAAGGAATTCGCTCAGCTATAGAGCATAAATTGAGTAAACTGGACAAATATTTTTCTGAAGATGCAGAGATTTTTGTTACTTTGAGTGTTGAGAGAAATAGACAGAAAATTGAAGTAACAATTCCAATGAAAGGGCAGGTTGTCAGAGCTGAGCAAGATAGTACAGATATGTATGTATCCATTGATTTAGTTGTTGATATTATCGAACGTCAGATTCGCAGATATAAGACAAAATTAATGAATCAGAAATTATCTGGAACAGAATTTAAAAAAGAATTCTTTGAAGTAGATGACGATGCTCAAGATGAAGAGATCAAAATTGTTCGTAGCAAGAAGTTTGCGATTAAGCCTATGGATGTAGAAGAAGCATGTGTACAGATGGAATTGATCGGCCATACCTTCTTCGTATTCCGCAATGCAGATACATTTGAAGTAAATGTAGTATACAAAAGAAAAGATGGTACATTTGGTTTGATTGAACCAGAATTTTAAGAAGTCAGATCATAGAAAAGAGGAAGCCAGTTTCGTGCTGATACACGAGGCTGGCTCTTTTTGTTATAGCAAAAAGAGCCATGCAATTTCGAAGGCGCAGAACGCCTTCTCGCTTTAGGGCTTCGCCCTATGATCCAAGAGAAGTGAGCCATGTAATCTCGAAGGTGTAAAACACCTTCTCGCTTTAGGGCTTCGCCCTATACCACAGAAAAAAACAGGCTCAATCATCTGCAAGCACATGATTGAACCATTTATTTTCTGAGTTGCATGGCTCAGTGGGAAAAAGTTTATAATTGTTTTACATTCCGCGCATTGACGGCAATTTTGAGAGATGTTAGAATGAAAAATAGAATTTTTTATTTAGGAGTGAAATATATGGGTTTATTCGATAAGGTATTTGGAAGCCATAGTGAAAAAGAGATTAAGAGAATCTCTGGCAAGGTAGATCAGATTGAAAAGCTGGAACCGAAGATGGAAAAACTCACAGATGATGAGTTAAGACATAAAACTGTTGAATTTAAAGAAAGACTGGCCAATGGAGAGACATTGGATGATATTTTAGTAGAAGCATTTGCGACAGTTCGTGAAGCAGCCAAGAGAACGTTGAATATGAGACATTACCGTGTACAGTTGATCGGTGGTATTATCCTTCATCAGGGACGTATTGCCGAGATGAAGACTGGGGAAGGTAAGACACTGGTATCTACGTTGCCTGCATATTTGAATGCGTTGGAAGGAAAAGGTGTGCATATTGTAACTGTCAATGAATATCTGGCAAAGCGTGATGCGGAGTGGATGGGACAGATTCACACATTCTTGGGATTGTCTGTTGGAGTAGTTACCAACGATATGGATACCGAACAGCGTCAGGAGATGTACGGATGTGACATTACTTATATTACTAACAATGAATTGGGATTTGATTATTTAAGAGATAATATGGTCAATGATAAATCTCGTCTGGTACAGAGAGAATTGAACTATGCCATCGTCGATGAGGTGGACTCTGTATTGATCGATGAAGCGAGAACACCATTGATTATTTCAGGTCAGAGTGGAAAGTCTACCGATCTTTATCGGATGTGTGACATGCTGGCACGTCAGATGGAACGAGGCAGCTCTGATGGAGAGATTTCCAAAATTGATGCGATTATGAACGAAGTTGTAGAGGAAGATGGAGATTTCCTTGTAAATGAAAAGGATAAGCATGTGATGCTGACTGCACAAGGTGTGGAGAAAGTAGAGAAGTTCTTTAATATTGAAAATTTGGCTGATCCAGAACATTTAGCATTACAGCACAATATGATTTTGGCACTGAGAGCACATAATCTGATGTTCAAAGATAAGGACTATGTGGTAAAGGGCGATGAAGTATTGATCGTAGATGAATTTACTGGACGTATTATGCCGGGAAGACGTTATTCTGATGGACTTCATCAGGCCATTGAAGCCAAAGAGCATGTGAAGGTAAAGAGAGAGTCTAAGACTCTGGCTACGATTACTTTCCAGAATTTCTTTAATAAATATAAGAAAAAAGCTGGTATGACGGGTACAGCATTAACAGAAGAGCAGGAATTTAGAGAAATCTATGGTATGGACGTTATTGTAATCCCTACGAATATGCCAGTAATCCGAATTGATCATGAAGATTCTATTTATAAGACAAGAGCAGAGAAGCTGAATGCAGTTGTGGATGAAATCGTAAGCTCCCATGAGAAGGGACAGCCGGTTCTGGTTGGTACCATTACCATTGAGGCATCTGAAGAACTGAGTCTGATGCTTAAGAGACGTGGAATCCCACATAATGTATTGAATGCAAAATTCCATGAACAGGAAGCGGAAATCATTTCTCATGCCGGTGAGCTGGGTGCAGTTACTATTGCTACTAACATGGCAGGACGTGGTACGGATATTAAGCTTGCGGATGGAGTAGCTGAAGTTGGCGGACTGAAGATCATTGGTACAGAACGTCATGAATCCAGACGTATTGATAATCAGCTGCGCGGACGTTCTGGACGTCAGGGAGATCCAGGTGAATCCAAGTTCTATTTATCATTGGAAGATGATCTGATGCGCTTATTTGGATCTGAGCGTATGATTGGTATTTATAATGCGCTGGGCATTCCAGAAGGAGAAGAGATTCAGCATAAGACCATTACCAATACCATTGAAAAGGCACAGAAGAAGATTGAGAATAATAACTTCTCCATTCGACGTAATCTGTTAGAATATGATCAGGTTAACAATGAACAACGTGAGATTATTTATGCAGAACGTCGCAGAGTGTTAGATGGAGAAGATATGCAGGAAGTTGTTCGAAATATGATTACTGATACAGTGGAAAATTACGTAACAGCAACCTGTAACGATGATGTTCCGGTAGAAGAGTGGAATATGACAGAACTGAACCGTGAATTATGCCGCATCATTCCATTTGGCGGTATTGCACTGACAGAAGAAGATAAGAAATCAGGAGTGGCTCATTTATCAGACCGATTAAAAGAACAGGCATTAAGCCTTTATGAGGAGAAACAGAAGGAATTTGACCCAGAGGATATGAGAGAGATCGAACGCATCATTCTGTTGAATATCATTGATCGTAAATGGATGGATCATATTGATGATATGGATCAGCTTCGCCAGGGAATTGGTTTGTATGCGTATGGTAACAGAGATCCGTTGGTTGAATATCGATTTGCCGGATTTGATATGTTTGAACAGATGACAAAATCCATTCAGGAAGATACTACTAATGCATTATTCCATGTTCGTGTGGAACAGAAAGTAGAAAAGGAAGAGACTCCAGAAATTACCGGAACCAATAAGGATGAAGAAAGTTCCAAGGGGCCATATCGCAGAAAGAATGCGAAGGTTGGACGAAATGATCCATGTCCTTGTGGAAGTGGTAAGAAATATAAGCATTGCTGTGGAAGAGGAAAATAAACCAAGCGATAGAGATATAAAGGAGCAATTGTTAAGCAATTAAAAATACAGATAAATGTGTTTATATGTGATACAATGTGTTTATAAAGAAAGGAGAATTATTTATGAACACATCAAATATCACAAATTATAAACCAAAAGATTTTGCTGAATTACTTGGAGTGTCAGTAAAAACTCTTCAACGTTGGGACAGAGATGGAATTCTCAAAGCAAATCGTACTCCAACTAACAGAAGATATTATATCAATATTACATGTGTTCAGTTGTAGATTGTATGGATTTCGCAAGTATAAAAATTAGATAAAGGAGGATGAGGAAATTGCGAAAGAGTTACAAAACGGAAATAAATCCAACGCAGGAGCAGATACGAAAGATAAATAAAACAATTGGAACTTGTAGATTTATTTATAACTTTTACCTTGCTCATAATAAAGAACTTCTCGACAAAGGCGAAAAATTTATGACGGCAAAATCTTTTAGTGTTTGGCTTAATAATGAATTTCTACCCAATCATCCGGAATATTTATGGATAAAAGATGTGAGTTCTAAGTCAGTTAAAAAATCCATGGAAAATGCGTACACTGCTTTTTCTAGATTTTTTAAAAAGCAGAGTAGATTTCCCAGATTTAAAAAAAAGAATAAGTCAGATGTGAAAATGTATTTTGTGAAAAATAATCCAAAAGACTGCTTCTGTGAAAGACATAGAATTAATATCCCTACTCTTGGATGTGTCAAATTAAAAGAAAAGGGTTACATTCCAACAACAAAGCAAGGATATGTGATCAAAAGTGGTACAGTCTCCTGCAAGGCTGGGAGATATTATGTATCAGTTTTAATAGAGATTCCTGATCAGAATAAACCACAATTAAATGATTTTGGATTAGGGATTGATTTGGGACTTAAAAATTTTGCAGTTATTAGTAATGGTATTACAAAGAAAAATATCAATAAAACTGAAAGAATAAGAAAATTAGAGAAACAATTAAAAAGAGAACAGCGTTGTCTATCGAGGAAATACGAAGACTTAAAGAAACGCAACAATAAAATGAAAGGAGAAGCCACTAGACAAAATATTCAAAAACAAGTCTTAAAGGTACAGAAACTTCATCATAGAATAGAAAATGTTCGCGCTGATTATATCAATAAATGTGTAAATGAGATAGTGAAAACCAAACCATCTTATATTACCATTGAAGATTTGAATGTAAAAGGAATGATGAAGAATAAGCATCTGTCTAAAGCAGTTGCTTCACAGAAATTCTATGAGTTTAGAACAAAACTTGAAGCAAAATGCAAAGAACTGGGAATTGAATTAAGAATTGTAGATAGATGGTATCCATCAAGTAAGTTATGTCATGAATGTGGTTGTGTTAAGAGAGATTTAAAACTTTCTGATAGAGAATATATTTGTGAATGTGGATATCATGCTGATAGAGATTATAATGCAAGCCTTAATTTAAGAGATGCAATATCCTACAAAATAGCATAAAACAAGCGTTTGTAGGCATGTACCGATGGCTTTAGTCGGGAATTTACGACTGTGGACTGTACAAGAACTTGTGAGTAGCGTATTACTTGTAATCGCAAAAGCATACAGGATGAAGCAGTAAGAAAAGTTTGTGAAAACTTTCAATATCTCGATATGGGTATATTTGTCTATATTTTGAGTGGCAGCAGATATTGTGGTAGAATTAGATCAGTTTAAGTATAAGATTGGCGGATATGAGGAACCGCTTTGTGAGCTTAAAGAATCCCTGGGGCTAGATTTAAAGCAGGAGAGGATCGATCAGCTGGAAGCACAAATGGAAGCACCAGATTTTTGGGATGATGTTACATCATCCCAATTTGTTATGAAAGAGTTAAAACAACTAAAAGATGTGGTAGAATCTTACGAAACGTTGCAGGAAGAAAAAGACGACATCGAGACCATGATCGAAATGGGTTATGAGGAAGAAGATCCGGAGCTGGTTCCAGAAGTCAAAGAAATGTTAGAAAAATTTGAAGAGGATTTTGAAAATCTTCGTATTAGTACGCTGCTTTCGGGAGAATATGATAAGGAAGATGCAATTTTGAGTCTGAATGCGGGAGCAGGAGGAACAGAGTCCTGTGACTGGGTCAGTATGTTATATCGTATGTATCATAAATGGGCCGAGAAAAAAGGATTCAGGATACAGATTTTAGATTATCTGGATGGAGAAGTTGCAGGAATCAAATCCGTGACAATGTTGATTTCTGGTGAGAATGCATATGGATATTTGAAATCAGAAAAAGGCATTCACCGCCTGGTACGCATTTCTCCATTTAATGCGGCAGGAAAGAGACAGACATCCTTTGCGTCCTGTGATATTATGCCGGATATTAAGCAGGATATTAATATTGAAATTGCGGATGATGAGATTCGGATTGATACGTATCGTTCCAGCGGTGCTGGTGGTCAGCATATTAATAAGACGGATTCTGCCATTCGTATTACCCATCTTCCTACAGGAACGGTGGTACAATGTCAGAATGAGCGTTCTCAGCATCAGAATAAGGAAAAGGCTATGCAGATGCTGAAGGCAAAGCTGTATTTATTGAAGGAGCAGGAAAAGAAGGAAGAATTATCCGGCATCCGCGGTGAAGTGATGGACAATGGATGGGGAAGCCAGATCAGGTCTTATGTGCTGCAGCCGTATACAATGGTGAAGGATCATAGGACAAATGAGGAAAGCGGAAATCCATCTGCAGTTTTAGATGGAGCATTGGATAATTTCATTAATGCGTATCTGAAATGGGAGAATTTAAAGCAGACAAAGCAGGAAGATTAAGAGAATATGAAAAAAAACTTGCGAATCCTGTAGAAACGTGGTAATATCTTTTGGTGACGGACAAGTGTATTTCCCGCAAAGACAAAGGAGGAAAGGATGTCTGAAGATACAAAATATTATGTCATAAAACAAAAAGCAGTTCCAGAGGTGCTGTTAAAGGTTGTAGAAGTTCAGAAAATACTGGATGCAGATCCGACAAAAACAGTGCAGGAAGCTTCGACAGAAGTAGGAATCAGCAGGAGTTCCTATTATAAATATAAGGATGATATTTTTCCATTTCACGATAATAAGAAAGGGAGAAATATTACCTGTGTCATAGAGATTCGGGATTGTCCTGGTATTATTTCTACAATTTTAAATATTTTTGCAAAATATCATACGAATATATTGACGATTCATCAGAGTATTCCAATTAACGGAATTGGAATACTGACCTTAAGTGTGGATATACTGTCTATTACTACGGATGTATCGGCGATGTTAGATGAAGTAGAACATTTAGAGAGAATAATCAGCGTGAAAATTATTGCCAGAGAGTGAGGAAACAGATGATAAATGTTGCGATTTTAGGATATGGAACGGTTGGTTCCGGGGTATTTGAAGTAATCAAGACCAACAATGAAATGATTAGTAAAAAAGCAGGAAAAAAAGTGCATGTAAAATATGTGTTGGATAAGAGAGAATTTCCAGCGGATGATCCGGTTAATGAGGTGCTTTGCCACAATTTTGAAACCATCGTATCTGATCCGGAAATCAGTATCGTTGTAGAGGTGTTGGGCGGTATAGAGCCATCCTATACATGGGTTTCTCAGTGCTTAAAGAGAGGAAAGAGTGTATGTACCTCCAATAAGGAGCTGGTAGCTAAACACGGAGCTGAGCTTCTTGCTCTGGCAGCAGAAAATAATGCCAATTTCTTCTTTGAAGCCAGTGTTGGAGGAGGAATTCCAATTATCCGTCCATTAAATCATTCTTTATCTGCAGATGAGATTACAGAAATCACTGGAATTTTAAATGGAACCACCAATTATATCTTAAGCAAAATGAGTGATGAAGGGCTGGATTTTGATTCTGTTTTAAAAGATGCACAGGAAAAAGGCTATGCAGAACGTCATCCGGAAGCAGATGTAGAAGGATATGATGCATGCCGCAAGATTGCGATTTTAACATCGCTGGCATTTGGAAGACAGGTTGATTTTGAAGATATTTATACCGAAGGAATCACAAAGATTACGGACAAGGATATTAAATACGCAAAGGCCATGAATAAGAGCATTAAGCTGCTTGGAACAAGCTGTAAGGCTGATGGAAAGGTTTATGCGATGGTATGCCCGATGATGATTGGACAGAACCATCCGCTATATAGTGTAAAAGATGTATTTAATGCTATTTTTGTCAATGGAAATATGGTAGATGATCTGATGTTTTATGGTAGAGGAGCAGGCAAGCTTCCTACGGCCAGTGCAGTAACGGCTGACGTAGTAGAGGCTGCAAGAAATCTTGGTAATACTCTTCCGATATTGTGGAGTCAGGATAAATTAGAATTGGCCAGCACAGGAGAATTTAAGCATCAGTTCTTTGTAAGAATGAAAGAGGAAACATCCAGGGAAGAGATAGAGAAGGCATTCGGCAAGGTTTCGTATGTTACATTGGAAGATGTAAAAGGAGAGGTTGCATTTGTAACTCCGCTGATGAAGGAAAAAGAGTATCAGCAAAAGATTAAAGCATTTGAAACCGTGATCAGCATGATCAGAATGAATGCAAAATAATTCCAGGGAGGATAGGATTATGAAATATGTAGTAGTTTTAGGCGATGGAATGGCAGATGAGCCGATTGAAGCACTAAATGGAAAAACTCCAATTCAGGCAGCACATACACCTGCGTTGGATAAAATAGCTCCAGTATCTGAAATTGGACTGGTGCATACAGTACCGGAAGGAATGAATCCGGGAAGTGATGTTGCAAATCTTGCAGTAATGGGATATAATCCTTCTGCATGCTATTCTGGGCGTTCACCGTTAGAAGCGTTGAGTATCGGAGTAGAGATGGAAGACACAGATATTTCCCTAAGATGCAACATTGTAACCTTAAGTGATGAAGAAGAAAAGTATGAAGATAAAAAGATTTTGGATCACAGTTCTGGAGAAATCTCCAGTGAGGAGGCTGCACAGCTGATCGAGGCGATTAAGCCGGTGATGCAGAATGAGACCTATCAGTTTTATGCAGGAACCTCCTATCGTCATCTGACCATCTGGAAGCATGGACAGGTAGTGGACCTGGTTCCTCCTCATGATGTATTAGGACAGACCGTTGGACAATATCTTCCAAAGCAAAAGGATCTCTATGATATGATGAAGAAAAGCTATGAAATTCTTAACGATCATCCAATCAATGTAGAGAGAGCGAAAAAGGGACTTAATAAGGCGAATTCCTTATGGTTCTGGGGGGCTGGAACAAAACCTTCTCTTGGCGGTTTTTATGAAAAGACAGGCAAAAAGGGTGCCATGGTATCTGCGGTTGACTTATTAAAAGGAATTGCTGTGGGAGCAGGAATGCGCAATATGGAAGTGGAAGGTGCCAATGGAGGTCTTCATACCAATTATGAAGGTAAGGTCATGGCAGCGATCCAGGCATTGAAGGAAGGCAGTGATTTTGTTTATATTCATGTAGAGGCACCAGATGAAATGGGACATCAGGGGAATATGGAGAACAAGATTACAGCGATTGAATATCTGGATCAGAAAGTCATTGCAAGAATGCAGGAAGAGCTTCAGAAGATGGGAGAGGATTACCGTATGCTGGTTATGCCAGACCATCCGACCCCACTGGCCATTCGTACACATTCTTCCAATCCGGTTCCATACCTCTTATTCGATAGCCGTAAAGAAGCTTCTGGACAGCCAGAATACAGTGAAGCAGCCGGTAAGGCTTCTGGAATCTATGTACAAAATGGATATGAATTAATGAATCACTTATTAGAAATTTAGGAGGATACAAAACTAATGTTAATCGTTAAAAAATTTGGTGGAACATCAGTAGGAGATAAAGAAAGAATCTTTAATGTGGCAAGAAGATGTATTGAAGATTATAAAAAAGGACATGATGTTGTAGTTGTATTATCCGCTATGGGTAAAATGACAGATGAATTGATCGCAAAAGCAAAGGATATCAATCCAAATCCATCCAAAAGAGAAATGGATATGCTGTTTACCACAGGAGAACAGACTTCTGTTGCTTTAATGGCTATGGCTATGGATGCACTTGGAGTACCTGCCGTATCTTTAAATGCATTTCAGGTAGCAATGCATTCTACCAATAAATATGGAAATGCCAGATTAAAACGAATTGATACAGAACGTATCCATCATGAATTGGATCAGAGAAAGATTGTTTTAGTAACTGGATTCCAGGGAATTGATCATTATAACAACTATACAACTTTGGGACGTGGAGGTTCTGATACGACAGCCGTTGCTCTGGCAGCAGCACTTCGTGCAGATGCATGTGAGATTTACACAGACGTAGAAGGTGTATACACAGCAGACCCACGTAAGGTAAAAGATGCACGTAAATTAAAAGAAATCACATACAATGAAATGTTAGAACTGGCAACCTTAGGAGCTGGTGTTCTTCATAACCGTTCTGTGGAACTTGCCAAAAAACATGGAGTACAGCTGGTTGTACGTTCTAGCTTGAATACTGCAGAAGGTACGACAGTAAAAGAAGCTACCTCTATGGAAGAAAAGGTAGTCAGCGGTGTTGCTGGTGATAAAAATGCTGCTCGTATCGCAGTTATGGGACTTCATGATGAACCAGGTATTGCTTTTAAATTATTTAATTTATTAGCAAGAAATAATATTAATGTGGATATCATCTTACAGTCTGTAGGTAGAGATGGTACAAAGGATATTTCCTTTACAGTAACAGAGGATTCTGCAGATGAAACGGTAGAAGTAATCAAGAATAACTTCCCAAGAGCGAAATATAAAGAAATCGATGTGGAAACAAAAGTAGCAAAGGTATCTGTAGTAGGTGCAGGAATGCTGGCACATCCAGGAGTAGCTGCTAATATGTTCCAGGCTTTATATCAGCATGACATCAATATTCGAATGATTTCTACTTCTGAGATCAGAGTTACCGTACTGGTAAATGAAGACGATATGGAAAAAGCCATGAATGCTGTTCATGAAGCATATGGCTTACAGGAAGCGTAAGACGGAAAAAGGCAATTCGAAAGCATTCTTGTAGAAGGCTTAGAATTGCCTTTTATGGTATATAAATATAATAAAACCTTAATATTCCATCTTCTTTTCGATAGTAACTGCCAGACATCCTGGTCCGATATGACAAGCCACACTTAAGGATAAGACATCGATTGGAATATCCTCTTCGGTCACTGGAAAGGCCTGAGACAGTTCTTTTCTAAATTCTATGGCTGCATCCGGATTTTCTGTATGGACCACATTCAGTCTGACATTATCAATTCCACCGAAACGTTCTGCAGAATCTTTGATTGCGGCATCTAACATGGTAGAACGGCCCTTTTTCACGGTTCTGCACTTAGCAAAGGCGTCCAGTTTCTCGCCTTGAATCTGAAGGACCGGCTTGATCTTTAATAAGGTTGCCAGTGCGGCAGCCGCAGGAGTGATTCGTCCACCCTTCTTTAAATATTTTAAAGTATCCAGCATAATGTAGATACTGGAATCAAATTTCGTATCGGTCAGCCTCTTATGAATTTCTTCTGCTGAGAGGCCCTTATCTGCCATAGCTTTGGCATCCAGAACAGAGGATTTCATGGTAGTAGAAATTCTCTGGTTGTTGACAACCCATACTTTATTCTCATAATCCTCGGCCAGCATCATCGCTGTTTGACAGCTTCCACTTAAACCACTGGACATAGGGATATGAATAATTTCATCATAAGATGTAAGCAGCTTGTCCCAGAGGTCAGTAACATCACCAGGGGAGGGTTGAGATGTGGAAATATCCGCATCTCCTTTTAAATATTCATAAAATTCATCCTGTGACAGAGTGATGTCCTCATAAAAGGTTTTTCCATTAATATGAAATGGCATAGGAAGTACAAAAACACCGTAATCCTTTGCCATACTCTGGGTAATTCCGCTGTTACTATCCGTTACAATAGCGACTTTTTTCAAAATAATACCTCCATACATTTTTATTACACATATTCAACTCATTTTAGCATTTCTAAAATAAATTGTAAATATTGCAATAATAACTTTCTATTGATAAAAATATTCGTTATAATAAAAGGTACTGATAATATAGAAGAAGGAGTTTGAAAGGATGTATACAGAAAATATTTTAGATTTAATTGGGAATACGCCTCTGCTCAGTCTGAAACCAAGCACCGGATGCGAGATTTATGCAAAAGCAGAGTTTTTAAATCCAGGGGGGAGCATCAAAGACCGTGTAGCGAAAAATATGTTGCTTGAAGCCCAAAAAGCAGGTAAATTAAGACCGGGTATGACCATTATAGAACCAACTTCTGGAAATACTGGAATCGGACTGGCATTTTGTGGTGTGCGCATGGGCTATAAGGTAATCATTGTAATGCCTGAGAACATGAGTGAAGAACGCAAGAAGATCATCAGAGGGCTGGGAGCAGAGCTTGTGCTGACTCCAGCAGAATTAAGCATTGATGGTTCTGTACAAAAGGCAAAGGAAATCGCAGCATCTTCCGAAGATTATTTTGTACCGCAGCAGTTTGAAAATCCAGCCAATACGGATGCTCATTATAAGACCACTGCTCCAGAATTGGTAAAACAGCTTGGAAAACCAATTGACATTTTTGTTTCTGGTGTGGGAAGTGGCGGAACCATGGCTGGAATTGCAAAATATTTGTTGGAAATCAATCCAGATACCAAGATTGTAGCAGCAGAGCCAAAGGGAGTATCTGCTCTTTTGGGGCAACAGCCAGGACTTCATCAGATACAGGGAATTGGAGATGGATTCGTTCCTGCAATTTTAGATACGACTATCATTACGGATATTGTAGAAGTAAGCGATGAAGATGCCATTGAAACTGCCAGAGAACTGACCAGAGTACAGGGAATCCTTTGTGGAACATCTTCTGGAGCCAATATCTGGACAGCAAAACAAATGGCCAAAAAATATGGTAAGGATAAAGTGATTGCAACAGTATTGCCAGACCGTGCAGAACGTTACTTCAGTGTAAACTTATTATAAGGATGGCACTGTGATCAATCAAAAAATATTAAGAAAACATTAAAAAACTTCAAAAAAAATCAAGAAACTCTTGAAAACTTATGAGTATTTTTGTAGAATTATGAATAAGGGTTCAGCTCACAAAGGCGTGTGACATTTATGATCATACGCCTTTTGCTTTTACTTATGGAGAGAGGTAACAATTATGAAATATCCCAGAATACTTTTATGTGGAGATTCCGCAGTTGATGTGGAATTCGGTGATGTTATCAGTGATGAGATTAACCAAAAAATTCGAAATTTTACCAATGTACTGAAGAAAGAAGAGATTACAGGAATTACGGATATTATTCCCACCTTTCGTTCAGTGTTGATTAATTATGATCCTAGATTTCTTTTATATGATGAGATGAAGGAGATTATTGAGAGATTGCTGAAGGTGGATGATGCTGGTGATGCACAGAAGGTTCGGATCTTCCAGATTCCAGTATGTTATGGAGGAGAATATGGTCCTGACCTTGCGGATGTTGCAGAGTATGGCAATATGACAGAAAAAGAAGTAATCGAGCTTCATGCTAATAGAAATTATTTGATTTATATGTTGGGGTTCCTTCCCGGCTTTGCTTATTTAGGAGGAATGGACCCACGACTGGAGACACCGAGATTGTCCAACCCAAGAATTCGGATTCCAACCGGCTCTGTGGGGATCGGAGGAGCACAGACGGGAATCTATCCATTGGATTCTCCTGGAGGCTGGCGTTTGATTGGAACAACACCGATCAGGCCATATGATCCTGACAGAGAACCACCGATTCTTTATGAGGCAGGTGATTATATCAGGTTTGTTCCGATTACACCGGAAGAATTTGAGAAGATCAGACAGTTAGAAGAACAGGGACAATATGAATATCAGATTCTGGAGGAGGGTGAATAGATGGGAATTTTATTTGAAAAAAGCGGTTTGTTCACTACGGTACAGGATCTTGGACGTACTGGATATCAGAAATCTGGATTTTCTGTATCCGGCGTTATGGATCGCCGATCCTTTATGATTGCCAATTTACTGGTGGATAATCCGGAAAATGAAGCAGTCATTGAATTTTCCATGGTAGGACCGACGATTCGATTTACTTCCGATACGATCATTGCGATGACAGGAGGGAAGTTTTCTCCAAAACTCAATGGTAAGCCGATCCATATGTATGCAGCAGTTTATGTTCACAAAGGAGACCTGCTGGAAATCGGCTTTGCGGAGACAGGATGCTGGGGTTATCTGGCTATTTCCAGTCGTCTGGATGTGAAGAACGTGATGGGAAGCCGTTCTACCAATACAAAATGCAGTGTAGGCGGATTTCATGGAAGAAAGATAGAGAAGAATGACCAGATCTGGTTCCGGGCAAAGAAGCGGTATTTGCCGTATTTTCTTTCCAGACATTTGGAGCCGGACGATTTTGGAAAGGAAGAGGTAGACATTCGTGTGGTCATGGGACCGCAGGAGGATGCCTTTACGAAAAAAGGAATTAAGACATTTCTTACAGAAGAATATACAGTAACAGCAGATGCCGACCGGATGGGCTATCGATTAGAGGGACCACATATTGCTCACAAGGGAAGCGCAGATATTATTTCGGATGGGATTCCATTTGGGGCGATTCAGGTGCCGTCCCATGGAAAACCGATCATTATGCTTGCCGACAGGCAGACAACCGGAGGCTACACAAAGATTGCCACAGTCATTGGCGTAGATATTCCGAAGCTTGTACAGAGGAAGCCTGGCAATAAGATTCGTTTCTATCCGGTTTCTGTAAAAACAGCACAGGAATTGTATCGTCAGGAGATTAAGGAATTCGATGAGATGAGAAATAAGATTCATCATCCTTGTAAAGAGGTGTTAGATCCCCGCCTGACAGCAAAACGATTAGCAAAATTATTTGATAAAGAGAAAGAAACAATGGAGGTAGAACCATGGATTTAAGCAAAGTAAAAAAATTGATGGAATTGATGGAAGACTCTTCTTTGGTGGAATTTTCCTTAAAGGAAGGAGACGATAAGATCGTACTGAAAAAAGCGACCGCAGCAGATGCTGTTGTAGTGCAGACTTCCGCTGTTTCCAGCCAGGAGGCACCTGTGGCAGAAGAAGAGGCAGAAGATGAATTATATGTATTGTCCCCAATGGTTGGCACCTTCTATAGTGCGCCATCTCCAGATGCTCCATCCTTTGTCAATGTTGGCGATAAAGTTGAAGTGGGACAGACCTTATGTATTGTAGAAGCCATGAAGCTGATGAATGAGATTGAAAGCGATTATGCCGGGGAGATCGAGGCGATTCTTGTAAGCAATGAACAGAAAGTAGAATACGGACAGCCATTATTTAAGATTAAGGCGTAAAAGAGGTGGAATCGTATGTATCAAAAAGTATTAATAGCCAATCGTGGAGAAATCGCCGTTCGTATCATCCGTGCGCTGAGGAATCTTGGAATTTTATCCGTAGCAGTGTATTCAAAAGAAGATGAAAATGCCCTTCACACAAAGCTGGCAGATCAGAGAGTCTGCATCGGGGAAGGTCCTGTAAAAAACAGCTACCTGAATATGGAACGGATTATTATGGCGGCCAAGAATACAGGTGCTGACGCCATTCATCCAGGATTTGGATTTTTATCAGAGAACAGTGCATTTGCGCGTATGTGTATAGAGAATGGGATTGATTTTATCGGACCTGATCCAGAGATTATTGATCGTATGGGGAATAAATCTGAGGCCAGAAAGACCATGATGGAAGCAGGGGTTCCTGTAGTGCCGGGAACCAAAGAGCCGGTGTATGAATCTAAGAAGGCATTGGAGTTTGCCAAGGAAATCGGATTCCCAGTCATGATCAAGGCTTCTTCTGGAGGCGGAGGAAAGGGGATGCGAATCTCTCATTCGGAAGAGGATTTTGAATTTCAGTTTAATACGGCACAGAGAGAGTCAGTCAATGCATTTGCCGATGATACCATGTACATGGAGCGGTGCATCATGAAGCCAAGACATGTAGAGATTCAGATTATGGCAGATAAGCATGGCAACGTGGTTGCGCTTGGGGACAGAGACTGTTCCGTACAGAGAAATCATCAGAAGATGATCGAAGAATCTCCTTCTCCAGCTATTAACGATGAAACAAGAAAGAAAATGAATGAGATGGCGATTCTGGCTGCCAAGACCGTAGGGTACAGCAGCGCAGGAACCATTGAATATATTGTAGATCAGTCTGGAGAGTTTTATTTTATGGAGATGAATACCAGAATTCAGGTAGAGCATCCAGTAACAGAGATGGTCACTGGACTGGACCTGATCGAGATGCAGATAGAATCTGCAATGGGCTATGAGCTTTCTGTAAAGCAGGAGGATATTGAGCTTCGCGGACATGCGATTGAGTGCCGGATCAATGCAGAGATGCCGGAAAAGAACTTTATCCCTTGTCCTGGTCTTATTAAACATGTTCATCTTCCAGGCGGCAATGGCGTGCGTGTGGATACTGCTATTTATGAGGGATATCAGGTTCCATCCGAATACGATTCTATGATCGCCAAGGTGATTGTTCATGGCAAAGACCGTAAGGCGGCCATTCGGAAAATGCGTACAGCCCTGGAAGAACTGGTAATTTTAGGGATTGATACCAATGTAAACTTTCAGTATCTGATCTTTAAGAATCCAATCTTTTGCGATGGAGAAGCGGATACCGGATTTATTGAAGATTTATTGAATTATAAGGAATAGCAAGGAGGAAAGTCTATGGATTATGTAAATGCAAAGCCCTGGGAAGTAAGAAAGTTGATTCGAGAAGGTAAGATTACTGTACCGACTTCAGGAATGTGTGCGGGATATGCTCAGGCCAATCTGGCGATTCTTCCAAAAGAGTTAGCCTATGATTTTCTCTTATTCACACAGAGAAATCCAAAACCATGTCCAATTCTGGAGGTCAGCGATGTGGGAAGCAGAGAACTGAAATACATTGCAAAGAACTGCGATATTGCTACGGATTTTCCAAAGTACCGGGTTTATGAAAAAGGAGAATTAAAGGGTGAATACACCAGCGTGGAAGATTTCTGGAGAGATGACCTGGTAAGCTTTCTGATCGGATGCAGCTTTTCCTTCGAATCCGAGCTGATCGAAGCAGGAATTGAGATGCGTCATAACACGATGGGATGCAATGTTCCAATGTATATTACCAATATTGAGACGGTTCCAGCGGGAATCTTTCATGGTCCGATGACCGTTAGTATGAGACCGATTCCATATGATCAGATTGTACGTGCAGTTACTGTAAGCGGTACGATGCCTCAGGTGCATGGTACACCGGTTCATATCGGCGATCCTGCGGCCATTGGTATCAAGGATATTAATAAACCAGATTTTGGAGATCCGGTCGAGATCAAAGATGGAGAGGTTCCAGTATTCTGGGCATGTGGGGTTACTCCACAGTCTGTTCTGATGAACGTGAAGCCAGAATTTGTAATTACTCATTCTCCAGGGCATATGTTGATTACAGATGTGAAAAATGTAGATTTGAAAGGATGAGAATGATATGTATAAAGTTGATTTAAACTGTGATCTGGGAGAAAGTTTTGGCCGATATACCCTTGGACTGGATGAGCAGGTAATTCCATTGATCTCATCTGCCAATGTGGCATGTGGATATCATGCATCCGATCCCATTGTCATGGATCAGACAATTTCCATGGCAAAGGAACAGGGAATCTGTGTAGGTGCACATCCTGGATTTCCAGATTTGATGGGCTTTGGAAGAAGAAATATGAATGTATCGCCAAAGGAAGCGAAGGCTTATGTAACCTATCAGCTGGGTGCTCTATACGGCTTTTGTAAGAGTAAGGGCATGGAAATTTCACATGTGAAGCCACATGGAGCCTTATATAATATGGCGGGAAAAGATTATGAGCTTTCCAAAGCCATCTGTGAAGCCATTTATGAATTTGATCCAAATATTATTTTACTCGGACTTTCTGGAAGTCAAATGATTCAGGCTGCCAATGACATGGGTCTTAGGGTGGCAAGAGAGTTCTTTGCAGACCGGGCTTATGAAGAGGATGGTTCCTTAGTTGCCCGTACCAAACCAGGTGCAATGATAACGGATGAAGAGATTGCGATTTGGAGAGTTGTCAAAGGCATCAAGGAAGGATGCGTCACTGCGATTACCGGAAAGGAAATTCCAGTGAAGATTGATTCTATCTGTGTACATGGAGATGGGGAAAAAGCACTGGCCTTTGTAAAAAAGATCAGAGCGACACTGGAATCAGAAGGAATCACAATCTGTCCATTAAAGGACATCGTATAGCTAGTTCATCAAGGCTTGTCAGATGGAGTAGGAAATCATCCGAGCATAGCCTTTATGATAAAAATCATAGTGGATGAAAAGGAGGAATTAGATATGTCTAAATTTATTCAGAAAATGAAAAACATTGGACCGGGTGCTTTAGTTGCAGCAGCATTTATTGGACCAGGTACGGTAACAACCTGTACACGTGCAGGTGCGACCAGTGGCTACACTTTATTATGGGCCATGTTATTCTCAACCATTGCAACGATTGTATTCCAGGAGATGTCTTCCAGACTGGGTCTGGTAACAAAAAAAGGACTGGCAGAAAATATCCGTGAAAAGATGCCTAGCGGTCCGATTCGTACCATTGCCATTCTTCTTGTGATCGTAGCAATCTTCGTAGGAAACTCTGCTTATGAAACAGGAAATATTACGGGCGGTATCATGGGATTTACAACCTTAGTTCCAGGAGTACCAATGCAGGCCATCGTAATCGTTATCTCACTGTTAGCAATCGCGCTGTTATGGTCCGGAAGCTATAAAGCCATTGAAAAAGTATTAACCGGAATCGTTATCTTAATGGCAGTTGTATTTACCATTACAGCAATCGCTTCTCATCCAGACTGGGGTGCAGTAGCAAAAGGATTAGTAACACCAAAATCTGGTGGAAATGACTTAATGACGGTTATCGGATTGATTGGTACAACAGTAGTACCTTACAATCTGTTCTTACATGCATCCTCCACAGCAGAACGCTGGAATGGAGTAGAGAACCTGGGAGATGCAAGAATGGATACGATCATCTCCATCGGTTTGGGTGGATTAGTATCCATGGGTATCATCGTTGCAGCAGCAGCAAATATGTACGGCAGTGGTGTTGAAATTGCAAGTGGCGCAGACTTAGCCCTGGCTGTAGAACCAGTTATGGGTGAATGGGCAAAATGGTTCCTTGGAATCGGCCTTCTTGCAGCTGGTTTCTCCTCTGCAATCGCAGCTCCTTTGGCAGCAGCATTTGCAACAACCGGCTCTTTAGGCTGGAAAGCGGATTTAAAGGATATGAAATTCAAGGGCGTATGGTTATTCATCATCGTATTAGGAGCAATCCTTGCGATCGCACTTGGTGCAAGCCCAACTCAGCTGATCTTAGTTGCACAGGCAGCCAATGCTATCATCTTACCATTGATCGCATTCTTCCTGTTATACTGCGTAAACTCTAAGGAGATGGGACAGTACAAAAACGGTATCATCAACAATCTTTTAGGTATTGTCATTATCGTCATCTGCTGCTTTATCTGTTATAGAAATATGACAAGCTTTATTCAGTCCTTACAGGCATTATTGACAGCACAGTAGAAAGAAAAAGACATCGTTGACAAAAAAGAAGGCAGCGTATATACTACTAGTAAATAAAAGGGAGTAGCCTGCGCGCTGCGTTCACGGTGTCGTCAATCTCAACAGAAGGGACTTTCTGTTCGTATCGTGATGAAAAGGCCAGACTTTTATTGTATTTTTGTGATGCAATAAAAGCCTGGTCTTTTTTTGCATCATAAGGCACTATGTGCTGTACATTTTTGATTGATTTAAAAAAGATGGTGATGAGCAGGAGGGCAGAATATGAAGGAATTTTATCAAATGACGAAGACAGAGGTCCGAAAAGAGATGAACGGGGGCCTGTATCCACTGAACAACACGCAGGTTTTAGAGAGGCAGAAAAAATTTGGTCCCAATGAGCTGGAGGAGGGAAAGAAGAAAGGGAAGATGCAGATTTTTCTGGAGCAGTTTCAGGATTTTCTCGTAATGATCCTGATTCTGGCAGCCATAGTATCGGGATTTCTCGGAGACTGGGAAAGTACTCTGGTTATTCTGGTAGTCATCACAATGAATGCAATTTTGGGAACGGTGCAGACCTTAAAGGCAGAGCAGTCCTTAAAAAGCTTAAAGGCATTATCCAGTCCCGAAGCCAAGGTACTGCGAGATGGAAGAATCGTAAAAGTTCCATCTTCTCAGCTGGTTCCTGGAGATGAAGTGTACTTAGAAGCAGGAGATGCAGTACCAGCGGATGGAAGGATGTTAGAGTCTGCCAGCCTGAAAGCAGATGAAAGTGCTTTGACGGGAGAAAGTCTGGCAGTGGAAAAGACGCATATGGTATTGCAGGGAGAGTTACCTTTGGGAGATAGAACCAATATGGTCTATGCTGGAAGCTTTGTCACATATGGACGGGGCAGCTATCTGGTTACGGCAACCGGCATGAATACGGAGATGGGAAAAATTGCAGGGTTATTAAAGTCCACCTCTGAGAAGAAGACACCGCTCCAGGTGAACTTAGATCAGTTTGGACAGAAGCTGTCTATGATCATTTTGATCTTTTGCGGCATTTTATTTGGTGTCAGTGTCTTTCGTGGGGAATCCATCGAAAGTGCCTTTCTGTTCGCAGTAGCCCTTGCGGTGGCAGCCATTCCAGAGGCTTTAAGTTCGATTGTAACCATTGTACTTTCTTTTGGAACACAGAAGATGGCAAAGGAGAAGGCGATCATCCGAAAGCTTCAGGCTGTAGAAGGGCTTGGAAGCGTATCTGTCATCTGTTCGGATAAAACGGGAACATTGACACAGAACAAAATGACGGTGGAACAATATTATACAGGAGAAAATGTAATAGATGTCAGTCAGATTTCCATGGAAGATCCGTTGCAAAAGAAGCTGTTACTACACAGTATGCTTTGTAATGATGCTACCAATCTTGGCGGAAAGGAAATCGGAGATCCTACGGAAACGGCCCTGATCAATTTGGGAAGCAAGCTTGGCTATGACTGTATGAAAGTAAGAGATGAGTATCCAAGAATCTCCGAACTTCCATTTGACAGCGATCGGAAGCTGATGTCAACATTACATCCGATGGATGGAAAAGCAGTTATGGTAACCAAGGGGGCCGTAGACGTACTCTTATCCCGACTAAAATGGATCGAAACAGAACATGGTATAGAAGAGATAACAGAAAAGCATCTGGCAGAGATTATAAAATGCAACCAGGCATTTTCCAGACATGGATTGCGGGTACTGGGTTTTGCCTATCGCATTCTGGAAGAGGAACGAGACCTTGTTCTTGCGGATGAAAAAGAGGATATCTTTCTTGGTCTGATCGCCATGATGGACCCTCCGAGAGAAGAGTCAAAGGAGGCGGTAGAGGAATGCATCCGTGCAGGCATCAAGCCGGTTATGATCACCGGAGATCACAAGGTGACTGCAGCAGCCATTGCTAAGAGGATTGGCATTCTGAAAGAAGAATCAGAGGCCTGTGAGGGTGCCCAGATCGAGCATATGAGTGACGAAGAATTGCAGGAATTCGTAGAAGGTATTTCTGTCTATGCCAGAGTCTCTCCAGAGCATAAGATTCGTATCGTGCGGGCATGGCAGGACAAGGGCAACATCGTGGCAATGACCGGGGATGGTGTCAATGATGCTCCGGCTTTAAAGCAGGCAGATATTGGAGTGGCTATGGGAATTACCGGAAGTGAAGTATCCAAGGACGCGGCGTCCATGATATTGGCTGATGATAACTTTGCTACGATCATAAAAGCAGTGGAAAATGGAAGAAATGTATATAAGAATATTAAGCAGTCCATTCAGTTCCTCTTATCTGGAAATTTTGGTGGAATCTTAACGGTGCTTTTTGCTTCTCTGGCGGCCTTACCAGTGCCATTTGAACCGGTGCATTTGCTGTTTATCAATCTGCTGACAGACAGTCTACCGGCGATTGCACTTGGTCTTGAGCCTCATACGAAAGAAGTGATGGAAGAGAAGCCAAGGCCGGTCAATGAATCGATCCTGACCAGAGACTTCCTAAGTAAGATTGGAATCGAAGGTCTTGTGATTGGAGGTATGACAGTCATTGCATTTTTGATCGGTTACCAGGATGGCAATCATCTGCTTGCCAGCACCATGGCATTTGGTACCCTGTGTTTGGGAAGATTGTTCCATGGATTTAACTGCAAATCCAGCCATCCGGTCATTGGGAAGAAAGAGATGTGGAATAATCCGGCATTGTTCGGAGCCTTTTTCATAGGGGCCATTCTTATGACTGCGGTATTATGTGTTCCAGCACTGCACAGCCTGTTTAAGGTACAGACACTTACCATGTTCCAGCTTCTGACTGTATACGGACTGGCGTTTTGTAATTTCCCGATCATACAGATATTAAAAGCAATCAGAGCTTCCTTAAGTAAATAATAGAATTCCTCCGGAAACGATAAGGAGGCCATAAGTGAATGTTAAGAAGGCTTCTGCATTCAGACGGTCATGAATCCGATTGCCGATATAAATGGAGGCAAAGACCGGAGGAATGCTTAAGCCAATCAGCTTTAAAGTTTCCGGTGTGTAAAAGCCCCACTGGAAATGGTTGTACATGAGAAATACATTCAGGATGACCCATACAGTGGAAACTGTAGCACGAAATTCAGTTTTATCCGTAAGCATGACAGCAGCATAAACGACCAGAAAAGAACCACCGGAGGTAAACATTCCCTGCATCATGCCGGCAATGATCAAAACCAGAAATAGAATTGGGACTGGAAGCTTATGTGAAGAACGTTCTTTCTTCCGAAGCGTCTGAGACAGTAGATTCTTAGCACCGATGGCAAGAACAACAATGGCATAGAAGGTTAAGAGCGCATTCAGTGGAAGAGCATCAAACAATAGGATACCAAGATACATACCAATGAACATGAAAAGAATCATCTTGCCCAGTTCCTTCCATTTGATATATTTAAAGTTCTGAATGGTAACAATCAGTGCAGCCAGCCATCCGATAAAAGTAATAATGGCTTTCGCCTGGTCGACTCCTACCAATACGATAGCTGGGGGCATGGAGATCAGAGGACCTGCAAAGCCGGTAATGGCCTGGATGGTATTGGCTGCAATTAAGACGATAATTAAGATCAGTGTTTTCATAATTCTTCTCCTTTGCAAGCATAGTTTCAGTTAAAGTATACAAGATTTGCATTGGATTTTCAATGTTTCCCAAAAGGAGCTGTACTTTCTCAGTGAATGAAAAAATCACTGGGAAAGTGCAGCTCCTTTTTTGAATATGTGCATGTATGTAATTGAGATAACATGTGCAAGGTATGCACATGAAAAATAAAAGTAGTATTAAATACTATGTAAAATAGTTTATATTAAAATAGTTTGAAAGTCAAGATAATTTTAAAAGGAATTTAGGAATGCCAGAAAAACTTTTTCTATGCCTCAAAGGGCGTATCGTGTAAAATAAAAGAAGAGAAAGGAAGTGAGGGAAAAATGAAAAGATTACGAAGATGGGGCTGCTTCTGCCTATGTTTGCTTCTAATGTTATGGGCGCCGGAGACCACAGTCTGGGGAAAGGTAGAAGAAGAGGATTTACAAAATCCGGCATTGGTAACTGAATATCATAGTGCAGAAGAAGCCTCCAAGATGAGAAGCAGAGAATACTGCGATATCGTGACGAATGGTATGCAGATGACCGTATCCGGAAAGACGCAGAAAAGCTATGCAGGATTCTTTGTTTGTGTCCGAGACAAAAATGGAAGAAATAAATTTAGCCAGAGTCAAGCTTGCGGTGTTCCAGATGCAGATCGAACCTTTATAAAAACACTGGATTTTAGCGACTGCGAAAAAGCAGAATACATCGTATCCATAAAATTTATCAAAAGCGAAGGGGACACATATAACAAGGATAAGCCAAACATGAAAGGGATTCCCCTTCGTGTGACGGATCAGGGAGTATTTATCAAAGAATATACCAAGATCATAAAAGAAAATCAGAGAATTCGAAGCAATGATACTTCTTTTACCAAATGCTACCTCGATACCTCCATGGCAGATATGTCTTATGAAATCAGAAATGGAGCCAAATGGACCAAAGATGCCAAAAAGAAGCTGACCAGCAGTGAGGTAAAAGCCTTGAAAAACTTTTCAGACAGCATTGTAAAGGGAGCCTCTACCAAATACGGAAAGTTGTTAAAACTCCATGATTATATTGCCGGTCACGTTTATTATGATCGTCCACTGTTTGAAGGAAAGACCTCCAGTGGTACCCTAAACCCATATGATCTCTATAAGCAGATCAAGAATGAGACCAGTACCAAAAAAGCAAAGACAGTGTGTAATGGCTATTCTACATTATTCGCAGCGCTGGCAAGAGCACAGGAGATTCCTTGCCGTACCGTAAGTGGTCATTCCATCAGTATTCCAGGCAATACATGGGAAACAGAAAAGAATATCAACAAGCAGGATCATGTATGGAATGAGGCATATGTGGATGGCGCATGGATTATCGTTGATGTGACCAGAGATTCCAGCAATGTCTATCAGAAAAACGACGACTATCCAAATGGAGCGTATTTAGCGCCAGAAAAGGAAGTGCTTCGCTATTCCGGGTTTGATCCATCGGCACAGGCACAGGCAGTCAATCATCTCTATCTTGGCTATCGGGAAATGCCGGAGTTAAGTGCGAAAAAGCCATCCTTAAAAAAGATTACAGATACCGTATTTCCAGTGACCTTAAAGTGGTCAAAAGCAGACGGAGCCATTGGATATGAGATTTATCGGGCGGAATCCAGTACAGGCACCGATAAGTTGATCAAGACTATAGATTCTGGAAAGACAGTAAGCTGTCTGGATACATCTGCGGTTCCTAAGAAGAAATATTATTATAAGATTCGCGCCAGAGATAAGAACGGACTCTATACAGCAAAATCCAGTTATCGCACGGTAACATCCAAGATGCCAGTGCCAAAGATTACCTCTGTAAAGAAATCCGGAAACAAAGTAGCAGTTAAATGGAAGAAACTATCTTACATATCGGAATATAAGGTTTATCGAAGCACAAAGGCTACCAGTGGATATGTCTTGCTGGGAACAAAGGAAAGCACTCAATCCACCATTACCTATTATGATTCTAAAGATCTGAAAAAGGGAAAGACGTATTATTATAAGATCAGAGCGGTGAAAAAAGGAGTAAATGGAGGGTATTCAGAGTATAAGAAGGTGAAGTAGAAAAAGAAAAATTCTCCTCCTGCACATGTCGCTTTCGGAGAAATTTTCTTTTTTCCGTTAGTTTCCAAAAAACTTTATTTGTTTTCATACTAAATGATAAAACTCAATTATTTCAGTAAGGCAATATATGGAGGAAGATTGTGCTTTTCGTAAATATTCTATCACGAACCACTAAAAGCGTAGCGACTGTGGTGAGTGCCGGGAATAGACAGAGACTGTTAGAGATTTTTAAGCTCTGGAATCCGATTGCCGGCTGAAAGAAATGAGTTTTTAGGTAAAGAGAAAAGGAGCTGTAGTACATATAGAAAGTGTACCACAGCTCCTCTTTTTGTGCTGGTGTCTCTATTTTAAAATTCTCCCCAAAATAGGAATCATCAGCCCTCCGACGATATTACCAGCAGTCATTGCGAGTAACCAGATCACTGTATGAACAGACCATACTTGGGCCATTCCGAAGTAGAACATGTTAGCGATGCAGTGTTCGAAACCAGCCAGGATAAATCCAGCTACACACAGGAAAAGACCGATATATTTTCCAATCTCATGTTGGTTGTTCCGAAAGCCGTCTACAGCAATATACATCAGGATATTACAGAAAATCCCCAGGATAAAGACGCTTACAAGGCTGTCATTGAGCTTTACGTCACACATGCCGGCAGCTTTTTCCTGAAAAGCAGCAGCAGATCGGGTAAACGTAAGGCTTAAAGATACCAGATTGGTACCAATTAGATTCCCAAGCCATGTAATGATCAAAGATGCGCTGTAGGATGGCGGATTATCGAAAACGTATCCGATTCGTCCGGTAAATAAGTGAAATCCTCTTGTTACGATGGTGAAGAGACCCAAAGTAAAGAATAAGGCTCCGATGACCTTGTTGTCGATGGCCAGGAAGAAAGCTCCTCCGATCCCAATGCAGATACCTGCCAGAATACTTTGAATCCATAATTCTTTCATTTTCATAATATGCACTCCTTTTCTTATGGGTGCTGTCCTTTAAAATGTTCTAAAATAACAAAAGGACAGCCAGATAATAGGACTGCCCAGACGGTCGACATATCAAACCCTTATCTGCACTGTGTCAATTCACATGATTCCGTCAGCAAATAAGTTACTTCATTCATAACATAAAATGAATGGAAAGTCAAGGTCTGTTACAACTTGACGTATTTTAAAATCCTATGTTACAATGGGTATAAAATTTGTTCAATCGGAGATTTTTACCATAAGTAGGAGTTAGATAGGGAATGTACAGAAAGAATCTAAAAAGCTGGATCAAACATCTGGATTTTATTCTTCTGGATTTTGTGATTATCCAAATCAGCTTTTTGATTGCATTTCAATTCAGGCATGGCAGGCTATGGCTTCCAGAAGCAGGATTATATCGTTATATAGCCATTTGTCTTGGCTTGATTGATTTGGTGGTCATGTTTTTTAATGAGAGTTATAAGGGAATTTTAAAAAGAGGTTATTTAGTAGAGTTAAAGGAAGTTTTTAAGCATATTACCTATGTAAATGTTTTATTATTACTATATCTATATATGGCACATAACAGCAATCGTTTTTCTCGTATTATTTTTTTTAGCATGTGGGGAATCGAATTGATATGTATGTGGTGTATACGATGTGGTTGGAAAAGATATTTGATCAAAAAGAAGAAAAATCAATTTCAGCGTGCACTTGTTGTAGTTACTACATATAAGAATGTGAAATCTTGTATTCGATCATTAACGATAAAAGAGTATGATTCCTTTAAAATTACTGGAATTTGCATAGTAGATAAAAATCTATGTGGAGAAGAATTAGAGGGAATTCCGGTAATCGCTAATCAGGAAAATTTTTTACAGTATGTAAAGAGTCATTGGGTAGATGAAGTATTTATTCGTCTTCCTAACGATATTGATCTGGCTCAGACACTGATTCAGGGATGCAATCAGATGGGGGTTACCGTGCATTTTGCGTTGCTTCATCGTCCATTGATGAAAGCATCCAGACAGATTGTTGAGAATATGGGAGATTATACAGTTCTGACTAATAGTATGAATATTGCAACAAACAGACAGAGCTTCTTAAAGCGTATGCTAGATATTGCAGGAGGGCTGGTGGGCAGCATTTTGACCATCATACTCACTGTCATAATTGGACCATTGATTTATATACAGTCACCAGGTCCTATCTTTTTTTCACAGGAACGAATTGGAAAAAATGGAAAGAGATTCAAGATGTATAAGTTCCGTTCTATGTACATGGATGCAGAGGAACGAAAAAAAGACTTGATGGAATATAATGATGTAAAGGATGGAATGATGTTCAAGATCAAGGATGATCCCCGGATTATCGGAAGAAAGAATGGAAAACCTGGGATTGGACATTTTATCAGGAGAACATCCATTGATGAATTTCCGCAGTTTTTTAATGTATTGATTGGAGAAATGAGTCTGGTAGGGACAAGACCGCCCACACCAGATGAATGGGAAAAATACGAACTGCATCATCGAGCAAGGCTGGCAACGAAACCAGGAATTACTGGGTTATGGCAGGTCAGTGGGAGAAATAATATTAAAAATTTTGAAGAAGTAGTGGAACTGGATACTACTTATATACAGAATTGGAATTTAAGGTTAGATATTAAGATTTTATGTAGAACTATGAAAGTGGTATTGAAACAAGAAGGAGTTAATTAAAGTAGATGTATATATTGGCATCGAAAGATTTTTGATAAAGAATAAGAATATAAGAATATTTAAATAGAAAGGAAGTAGGATGACCAAGAAAAAAAGCAACAAAAGAAAATTAAAAATTTGTTTCGTAGGTTCTTCTGGTGGACATTTAACGCATTTATATATGTTAAAACCATTTTGGGAAGATAAGGAGCGATTTTGGGTTACTTTTGATAAAGAAGATGCCAGAAGTCTTCTTCAGGGAGAAACAATGTATCCTTGTTATTATCCGAGTAATCGTAGCATTAAGGCTTTGATTATTAATACGTTTAAAGCGATAAGAATTCTTCCCAAAGAAAAACCGGATCTTATTATTTCATCTGGTGCAGCAGCAGCAGTCCCATTCTTTTGGCTTGGTAAACTCATGGGATCAAAGACTATTTATATAGAAGTCTTTGATCGAATAGATAAACCTACACTTTCTGGGAAAATGTGTTATCCAGTGACAGATAAATTTATTGTAGAGTGGGAAGAGATGAAACAAGTTTATCCAAAAGCAATTAATTTGGGAAGTATTTTTTAAGGAGGAGTAAATATGATTTTTGTTACGGTTGGCACGCATGAGCAACCGTTTGATCGTTTGATTCAATATATGGATGATATGAAGAGAGAAGAATTGCTTGATGAAGAAATAGTTATCCAGACGGGATATAGTACTTATGAACCGAAATATTGCACATGGCAGAGACTTTATCCATATAAGAAGATGATGGAATTGATTGATGAGGCTAGAATCGTAATTACACATGGTGGTCCATCAAGTTTTATTATGCCGCTTCAGATAGGGAAAATTCCAATCGTTGTTCCTAGACAAAAGAAGTTTAATGAACATGTAAATGATCATCAGGTATATTTTACTCAGGAAGTTGCCAATAGAAATAGGAATATTCTTACGGTTATTAACATTGAAGAGCTCGATGATATAATCATTAATTATGATAGGATTACCAAAAGCATGCAGAGTGGTAATCATAGCAATAATGCTAAATTTAATGCTGCTTTTGAGAAAATTGTAGATGAGATGTTTGAGGAAAGATATTGATGAAGAATGATATATGGGTAAGTGTTATAATTCCTGCTTATAATGCGGAAAAGTATTTAAATAGATGTATAGATTCTGTCATTAACCAAAATGCATTTGAACATATAGAAGTATTGGTAGTCGATGATGGATCGATTGATAAGACGGGAAGCATTGCAGATGAGTATTCTAAAAAATATGAAAATATTCATATTTTTCATATTAAAAATGGTGGAGTATCAAATGCAAGAAATATGGGTATTGAAAAAGCCAGAGGAAAGTATGTAGCTTTTCTTGATGCAGATGATTGGGTTGAACCACAATTCTATAGTGAAATGTACCAATCAGGCATGAAGGAAGATGCAGATGTTGTTGCATCAGGAATTTTATTTGATACGGAATTAGAAACAATTGTATTCAGATCCATAACGGATATTTATAGAGTTGTGGATAAAAAGTCGGCATTAAAGTATTATTTTCATGGAGACATGGATGTACATGTTGTGAATAAAGTTTATAGAAAAGAATTACTTGAAAATCATAGATTTGTTTCAACAATTCAAGTGGCAGAAGATCGATTATTTTTGTGTGAATGTTTGTTAGAAGCAGATCGAATTGCATTGATGCCACAAAATTATTATCATTATTATCAAAATTCTTCTTCTGTTATGAATCAAAATTTTTCAAAAAAAAATTTTGATAGTGTTATAGTAGCTAAAAGGATATTAAATATGGTGAAAACGTTTATACCTGAATTAGTACCATATGCAGAATGTATGTGTATTGCGGATGAATGCCGGATTTATGGAGAATTGATCAAAAGTGGGAATCATAAGGTTTATGTCGAAAAATTTAATGAATTAAAAAAAGATATTCAGCATTTTTCGTTAATGAAATGTATCAGATATTCATCAAAAAAGCATGTTGCTGCATTTATTTTAGCTAAATATGCACCATATTTTTATAATAAACTGAGGGGAAATACCAAAATTAAATTTGGTAAATAAATAGTATGAATAAAATTTTAGTTTTTGGAATGACGAATAACCCAGGTGGTGTAGAAAGCGTCATTATGAATTATTACAGAAATATAAATAGGGAAAAGATACAATTTGACTTTTTATGCAATAGCCAGGTAGTTGCTTACGAGGATGAAATAAAAAGCTTAGGTGGAAAAATTTATAAAATAACTGCTCGAAAAGATAATTATTTCAAATTTAAGAGGGAATTGAGGGCATTTATGTCTGGAAATGCGTTTAAATATTCTGCAATATGGGTTAATATCTGTAGTTTGGTCAATATTGATTATCTTATTTTTGCAAAAAAGTATGGAATTACCAGAAGGATTATTCATTGTCACAATTCAGATAATGATGCAGGGTTTATCAAAAGCTGTGTTCATAAATTTAACAAGATGAGGATTGGAAAGATTGCGACAGATTTCTGGTCATGTTCGGAAGAAGCATCTCCATGGTTTTTTGATAAAACGGTTATTCAAGGAGAGGCTTATAAAATCATTACGAATGCTATAGATGTAAAAAAATATAAACAAAATGATGCTTTACGGAAAAAATATAGATCTGAGTTTGGTTTGGAAAATAACATTGTTGTTGGACATGTTGGAAGATTTCATTTTCAAAAAAATCATAAATTTTTAATAGATATTTTTGAAGAACTTGTTAAAAGAAATTCACAATATCATTTGCTTTTAGTTGGACAGGGAGAACTGGAAGAAGAAATCAAAAAAATAGTAAAAGAAAAAGGGCTTATGAAACAGGTTAGTTTTACAGGAGTCAGAATGGATGTTGAAAATTTATATCAGATGATGGATATTTTTGTTTTGCCATCTGTATTCGAAGGGTTGGGAATTGTTGCACTTGAGGCGCAGGCGGCCTCCCTGCCCTGTTTATTAGCAGATACTGTTCCACCAATTGTAAAGGTGAATGATAATGTAGAATTTCTTGCGTTGAATCAAAAAATAGATCTTTGGGCAGATAGGATAGAACAATTGATTCAGGAATCTGATAAAAAATGGATGAATAAACTAGAAGTGTCTGAATTTAATATTGAGACTCAGGTGAGAAATTTTGAAAGGATGTTATTTAATGAAAATAAATACTAAAATATCAATACATAAAGTATCTAAAGTATATTTGATTTCTATACTCAGTTTTTTATTATTTTGTGATTTGATTGCAATAGATTTTTTTAAATCGCCAATCTATACGTTAGTGCAATATATTTTATTATTACCTGTGATTCTATATTGTTTTTATCATATTGATATGATATTAAAAGAGCATTGGAAAGTGCTGGGTTTAGTTTTAGGCATTGTCTTTTGTATTGTATTGTCTTCCCGTGTGAATCATGTCGATTCGTATAATTTGAGAGCAGCAATTTATTATGGAGCACTCATTTTTACAGTATTTATGTTCTCTGCCATTATGGGACAGAAGAAAACAACCAGACTATTGTTAAATGCAGGAAAATGGTATCTTGTTTTAACATTGATGATGAATGATATTTTGATGATCGTATTGCCAAATCGATTTTACAATATTAATGGAAAAGATATTGGAACTTGTTTTTTAGGAAATAAATTTGATGTTGCATATGCACATTTAATGTTGTTTTTCTTAGTTGTCATATTGGAAAAGAAGGATAGGATAAGTAACTTTAAAATGGGCATTTATACAATTTTGATGATTGGTATATGTAAGTATATAGATTGTATGACAGTGCTTTTAGCGGTAGGGGTATTTTGGGTATTACGTATGATTGTACTATATACACCTTTTAAGGCTGTTCTATCCAAGCTACCAATGTTTTTTTTATGTTTCTTTGTATCAGCAGTTTTATTAATTTTATTTCAGGGGATTTTAGCTATTACTCCATTGCAAAATTTCATTGTAAACGTACTACATAGGGATGCAACTTTGACAGGAAGACTAGAAGTCTATGCTTATATTTTTCAATTGTTTTTCTCCCATAAGTGGCTAGGATATGGATATGGAAATACGATTGTAAAAACGACTAGCATCTGGTATGCCAATGCGCAAAATGCATTTTGGGATTTTGTAATAAATTATGGGCTAGTTACAATGATCTTTTTAATATTGCTTTTGATAGTTGTTGTAAGAAAACATAGTGCAGTTAGCAAAATGGATCATAACAATATTGTATTATGGATTAGCTTTGCAATGTTATATGAATATATTTTTATTGGGATGGTAGAGATTGTTTATGGCAGGCAGTTTTTCTTTTATATTGCTTTGCTTAATGCAATCTGTTGTGAAGTGCAACAGGTTGCAGCACAACAAAGGGAGTAAAGAGATGAAAGAAGAAAAAATGGTTTCGGTCATTGTACCAGTCTATAATATAGAACAATATTTGGATCGCTGTATACAGTCTATTGTTGATCAGTCATATCGCAATTTAGAGATTATTCTTGTAGATGATGGTTCAAAGGATTCCAGTGGAAAAAAAGCAGATTCTTGGAGTGAGCAAGACTCTCGCATTACGGTAATTCATAGGACGAATGGTGGTTTATCTGCGGCACGGAACAGTGGAATTGATGTTGCGAAAGGAGATTACTTATTATTTGTGGACTCAGATGACTGGATTCATAAGGATATGGTGACTTTCTTGATAAAGAATACCGCAAAAGCAGATATGGTTTGTTGTGGTATGTTACAGGCAACAGACATAGAATCAACACCTATGAAATGGTTTAAAGAAGAACATATTTATTCAAATATGGAGGCATTAGATTTGCTTGTAGAGAATAAAATTTTTACTAGTCATGTTATGCGGAACCTTTATCCTAGAAGTATATTTAAAGACATACGATTTCCAGAAGGAAAGGTATTTGAGGATATAAGGATTGCTCATAAGATTATAATGCAGATCGACAGTATTTGTATTTTACCAGAGGCGTACTATTATTATTATGTAAGGGAAGATTCGATATCAAATATTGTGAAGTTAAAAAATAGAATAGAGTGGTACCATGCCTTAAAACAACGTGCAAAAGATTTAGAAGGGATGAAAAAAGAGTATCAGGAAATGATTCGAGCACAAATGGCAGTTGTTATTTCACTGGCTATGGTACAGAATACATTTTTAGATGAGGAAAAAACTCAGTATAAAATGGAGTTAAAGAGCATTAAAAAATTTTTGAGGGAAAAAGAAACAAAAAATGCGGTAAAGAAATATTCTAGTAGAGCCCAGTATATATATTACAGAATAGCAAGAATATTTTCCTTTCAAGCCAATAAAGGATATCGTTTGATAAGAGGCTGATATGAGTATAGAGGAATTAAAAAGTGAGGGGCTGGTGTCGATTATCATACCTGCCTATAATATAGAAAACTATATACTAAAATGTTTACAATCTTTAATGAAGCAAACGTATAGAAATTTTGAGGTTATCGTGATTGACGATGGATCAAAAGATGCTACTGGGACGTTATGTGACCAATTTGCAAAAAAAGATAAGAGATTTAGAGTTATTCATAAAGAAAATACAGGGGTATCAGATACAAGGAATATAGGCATGGACGAGGCAAATGGAGAATACTTTATATTTGTTGATGGTGATGATTATGTAACGAAAGATTATATTAGTACTTTATTGTCTGGTCTCATTCAAAACAAAGCTGATTTATCCTGTGCTGATTATTATATAGACGCTGGAGGGACTTTGGAAAAGCATTCTGACGAAACAGAAATTACAATTTCTCTCTCATCTTTAGATGCCATAAATCTTCTTGGAGAGGAATCTGGTTTTGGAGGATATTTATGGAACAAAGCTTTTCGAAGAGAGGTAATCGTGAAGCATCATATCTGCTTTGAAAAAGGAATAAAGATTTGGGAGGATATGCTGTTTTGTTTAAAATATCTTACCTGTTCTAACAGCGTGTCATATATTCATAATCCAATATATTATTATGTGCAGCGGGAGAACAGTGCTATGAATGATTCTTCTGTTTGGAAAGAATATACACACTTGAAAGCATTAGAAGAAATGTGGCTTCTGATCCAGCCTTTTGATGGAGAATTTAAGGAATATATTAGAAATTTTTATGCCAATGATTTAGTGGGGTTGCTGGGAAAAGAGGGAGTTAGAAAAAAGTCTGAGATTAAAGAAATTTTATATAAAATTCATGGTTTAAATGGAGAGTTATCATATAAACATAGGATGAAAATGTTCCTATTTCAATATTTTTCATGGATCATGATAAAAATGTATAGCTAATTAGAATATGGATAAAAAAGGTAAAAGAAAGTCTGATATTAAAACGAAAGGAATAGGATGTTATTGTTAGCATCAAGTGATAAAAATGAAAATTGGGATTGTTACATTTCATAAATCATATAATTATGGTTCAGCATTGCAAGCATATGCATTGCAGACATATTTATCTCAAAAGGGGTATGAGGTAAATATAATTGATTTTATTCTTATAAGAGATTTTCAACAATACAATTTATTTAGAACACATTTATATAAAATCCATCCCAAAGTATTTATTAGAGATGTTAGAAGATTGTTTCGAAATATCAAAAGAAAGAATTGCTTTGATAGATTTTCTAAAAAGTATTTTATGCTTTCAGAAAAAACATATAACGAAAAAAGCAATTTGAGCGAATTAAACCAAATATATGATTGCTTTATATGTGGAAGTGATCAAATATGGAATTTGGATTGCACAGGAGGAGTTGTGCCGGCATTCTTTTTAGGATTCGTTGAAAAAGATAAGAAACGAATTGCCTATGCACCTAGTATAGCACATGCAAGTTTTGAGGGTGATGTAGCAGAAATAAAAAATTATTTAGATGTTTTTACTGCAATATCTGTCAGAGAAGAGAGCACAATACCATTTGTTGAACGGTATACAAAGAATAAGGTGATGTGTACAGTAGATCCTACATTACTTCTTGATCCAAAAGAATATTTAAAGATAGCAGATATAAAAGATATGGAAACTGATTATATTTTTTATTATCATTTAGAGGATAATGAAGAGATGAAGAAGTGGTGTAGAGAGTTTGCCAAAAAAAGAGGATTAAAGATTATATATATTTATAAAGATACAATAAAAGAGTTTAAAAATGCTCAAAATGTGTATGGATGTAGTCCAGAAAGTTTTATGGGATATATATATAAAGCAAAATACGTGATTACAAACTCTTTTCATGCAACAGTATTTTCTATTTTATTTAAAAAGCAATTTGTTACTTTTCAGACATCGAATAGTGCAGCTAGGATGATTGATCTACTAGAATATTTAGAACTTCAGGATCGATTGTTTGGAAACCGTTTTAAGATGGAGAAAAAGATTGATTATAGAAGAGTGTTTGCAAATTTACAAAAATATAAAGAATATTCAGAAATTTTTATACAACAAAGCTTAGAAGAAGGATGAGTAATATAATGAAGATAGAGCGATCTAGAAATGCTTCCCTTAATATTATATTTGGAATGATTTTAAAGATCTATCAAATTGCCTTACCATTTTTTATGCGTACAATTATTATGTATGAAATCGGTGTGCAATATTTGGGACTTAATAGCCTGTTTACATCTGTTTTGCAGGTGTTGAATTTAGCAGAATTAGGGGTTGGGAATGCAATGGTTTTTTCGATGTATAAGCCTATTGTCAAGGATGATACATTAACCATATGTGCATTAATGCGATTGTATAAAATTTATTATAATATTATTGGAGCAGCAATTTTAGCCATAGGTCTTATTCTTTTGCCATTTATACCAAATTTAATTGCTGGCAATGTTCCTGCTAACATGAATGTATATTATCTATACTTGATGAATTTGCTGGCAACAGTATTTACATATTGGTTGTTTGCATATAAAAATAGTATTTTGCAAGCATATCAGCGTACCGATATATCAAGTAAAGTTACTATTATTACAGATACATTTAAATATGCATTACAAATTTTAGCACTCATTTGCTTTAAAAATTATTATTATTATGTTCTTGCCATTTTAATTACTCAGATATTCAACAATATTATAACTGCTATAATATCTCAACGGATGTATCCAGATTATAGACCGCAGGGAAGATTGCTTAAATGTGAGATTGCCGCAATTAATCAAAGAATTAAAGATTTATTTACTGCTAAGTTGGGTGGAACAATTGTAAACTCGGTTGATACCATTGTCATATCTGCCTTTTTGGGACTTGAAGTATTAGCAATTTACCAAAATTATTTTTATATTATAAATGCGATTATTGGTCTTGTAGCAATCGTATATACTTCTATTACTGCCGGTGTTGGAAATAGTATGCTTTTGAAAGATTTAGAACAAAATTATCGAGAGTTCGAGGTATTTACATTATTAACTACATGGATGAATGGGTTTTGTATATGCTGTTTTATTGTATTAATCCAACCATTTATGTTGCTATGGATGGGAAAGAGGTTGTTATTGGATTTTTTTATGGTCATTTTGTTCTGTATCTATTTTTGGGTATATGAATTGGTCATGATGATCAGTGTATATAAAGATGCTGGTGGAATATGGCATGAAGATAGATTTAGACCATTAATTTCAGGAATTATTAATCTTGGATTAAATATAATATTTGTAAATATGATAGGCTTATATGGCATTGTTCTTTCTACAATTATAAGTGTTTGTATGGTTAGTTTGCCATGGATTATCAATAATGTATTTCGATTAATATTTAAAAGAGGGGCAAAAAAATATGCCTTTGAGCTTATTCAATATACAGGGGTTATTGTTGTTGTTTCGTCGATTACGTATATGATTACTAACTTTATTTCTGGAAACGGATGGCTTACTATTTTTATAAAATTGTTTGTTACAGTTATCATTGCAAATATATTTTTGATTAGTGTATTGAAGCATAGCCCATATTATGAAGATGCTAAGAGTTTAATATTTAGAATGTTTAAAATTGATACATTAATAGATATTATAAAAAAGAGGATATTGCAAAAATGAATAATAAATTAAAAGATGAAACAATTTTATATACATATGATTCATGTTGTGGTTGTGGGGGATGCATGCAAATTTGTCCGAAAAATGCAATAACAATGAAGACAGCACATGCAGGTGGTGTGTATCCAAAGGTTGATACAGAGAAGTGCATTTCATGTCGTTTGTGCATAAAAACATGTGCATTTCAAAAGGAACATGTTTACCCATCCGCAATAGAAGGATATGCACTTGTAAATAATAATAAAAAGGAATTGGGACAATCGGCATCTGGGGGTGCTTTTTCTGCAATTGCTACTAATTTTATAAAAAAGAATAATGTTGTATGTGGTTCCGTTATGAAATATGATAAAAAAGTTAGAGCTGAGCATATGGTAGTGACATCTAAAGATCAATTATCATTATTATATGGATCTAAGTATGTTTATAGTAGTTTATTGCCACTATATAGAATATTAGAGAAATATTTGAAAAATGGAAAAAAAGTATTATTTTCAGGAACACCTTGTCAGGTTTCACAGATAAAATTGATGTTTGATAAATATAAAAGCAATCTGTATACGATTGATATTATTTGTCATGGAACACCATCCGAACAAATTTTTTCAGACTATATAAAATTTTTGGAAAAGAAAAATGCAGGAAAAGTGATTGATTTTAAATTTCGGGATAAATGCTATGGCTGGGGAAAGTATGGAAGTGTGGTGCTTTTAAAAAATGGTGAAAAGCAAAAGATAGATCTACCACAAGAGAAATCCTCGTATTATACGTTTTTTATGGAGGGAAATTTACAAAGAGAGAATTGTTTTGATTGTCCTTATGCAAAATCAGAAAGATGTTCAGATTTAACAATAGGAGATTATTGGGGAATTGAGAAATACCAACCAGATATTTTGAAATCTAATAATGGTAGTTTAGATGAGGAAAAAGGAATTTCAGCTGTCTTGGTAAATACCAAAAAAGGAAAGGAGCTTTTAGAGAATATAGATGCTGCACTGATAAATGCTAAAGTAGAAGATATTGTACTTGGAAATAGTCAATTACGACATCCAGTGCCAAAGGGAAAGCTATATGATCAGATAATTAAGGCATATCATATAGGAGGATATCGGACAGTCGAAAATATATTTTTATTCAAACGATTGAAACGAGGAATAAAAACATATTTTACTCATGCAGTAAAGAAGAAATAATATGGATATAAAAGCGTAATCCCCCGTATCTTGACACATTTTTGCGGTCTATGCTACAATATTTAGTAATTGTGTATACTGTGGTAAATACTAAAAGGAAAATAAGAGCGGGAGAGATAGTTAGACGGGAGGAAATCAGTACATATGGCGAAGAAAGAAAAAGGGAGTTTTTTTGGTTTTTTGCAAAGAAAATCAAAGAAAAGAAAAAAAGCCGAATTTGTCGATTGGAACCTTCCTGTGTGGGATATGCATTGCCATATTCTTCCAGAAGTTGACGATGGATCCAGAAGTTTAGAGGATTCTCTGGAGATGATACAGGTGGAGATAGCGGAAGGGGTCACTGATATTATGTTGACACCCCATTATATTATGGGAAAGACAGATTCAGACTTGATTCAGGCACAATATAAAAAGTTACAGGAAGAAATAAAAAAACAGAATTATCCAGTGCGGCTTTATCTTGGTAATGAGCTGTTTTATCATTCTGATATTTTAGAAGAACTGCAATCTGGAAGAGCATTGACACTTGCGGGTACAGCGTATGTATTGGTAGAATTTTCAATTGGTATTTCCTATCAGAGAATGAAGCGGGCATTTCAAGAGTTATTGATGGCAGGTTATCGTCCGATTTTAGCACATTTGGAACGGTTTGAATGTTTGTTGGATGACAGGGAAAGAATCTTTGAATTGATAGATATGGGAGTTCTGATGCAGGCAAATACCAACAGCTTTTTGAGGGATGAGACAAGGAGATTTCTGGTATCTCTTTTAGAAGAAGAGGGAATTCATTTGATCGGGACAGACAGTCATAGACCGGATTGGAGACCACCGAAGATGCGAAAAGCATTGGAAGTAATCTATGAGCATTTGGAAAAAGAAGAGATGATATCATTATTGATAGAAAATCCAGAACATCTACGAAAAAATGAATATTTATAAGGAGAAAACAATGGAATTAAAGTACGAAGATGAAATTGAAATTGATTTAAAAGAACTATTCTTTTTGCTATTGGGAAGCTGGAAAATGTTGCTTCTGTCGTCTGTTTTGATGGCGGCAATTGTAGCAGTCTTTAATATATATGTAATGACACCAATTTATTCTGCAACTGCCAAATTATATGTTTTTCCCAAAAGTACTTCTTTGAGCAGTTTTGCAGATATTCAGTTGGGCGATAGTCTGACCCAAGACTATATGGAAGTAATCACTGGAAAATTCGTTGTAAAAAAGGTAATTAAGAATCTGGATTTGGATATGGAATATAATGAGATGTTAGATTGTTTATCTGTAGAAAATCCAACGGATACAAGAATTCTTAAAATTACGATTGTTGACGAGGATCCTGGACAGGCGAAAAAGATTGCTGACGAATTTGCAGAGGTTTCTTCTGATTATATTTCAGATCGGATGGATCAGGATGCACCGAATATTTTGGAATGGGCTGATATTGCAGATGAACCGGTGGCACCAAGAACTGGAAGAAATACTTGCATTGGATTTGTAGTTGGTTTCATTTTGATGAGTGGTGCGATTATCATTGGTTATCTTATGAATGATACCTTAGCAGATGCGGAAGGAATTGAACGTTATTTAGGATTGAATACATTGGCAGAAATTCCGGATAGTGCATCTGTGAAAGAACAAAAGGGTAGAAGAAATAAGAAAAAGGGGAAAAAATAAGATGGAGAAAATAGTTTTTGATAAATTAGAGGAATTAGATTATGGTGTCACAGAAGCACTTCGTACATTGAAAACCAATATACAGTTTTGTGGAGATGATATTAAGACAATCTTGTTGACCAGTTCCATTCCATCTGAAGGAAAGAGTACGGTTACCTTAAATTTGGCAAGATCTATGGCGGCTTCGGGTCAAAAAGTAATTTATGTGGACTGTGATATTCGAAAATCTGTCATTGTTGGACGATTAGGGGCGCATACAGAGAACCGAAAAAAGATTTTTGGATTATCTCATTATCTGAGTGGACAGAAAAGATTAGAGGAAGTATGTTACAGCACGGAAGTGGATGGCATGGATATGATATTTGCAGGTCCTTCTGTACCGAATCCAACAGAAATACTTGGAAATCATTATTTTGAGGAAATGTTAGAGACACTGCGCAATACATATGATATTGTATTATTAGATACTCCTCCATTGGGATCTGTCATTGATGCAGCTGTCATCGCACCAAAGGCAGATGGAGCGATTTTAGTTGTAGAGCAGGGGAAAGTAAGCAGACGTTTTATTAAAGCAGTGAAAAAGCAGCTGGAAAATTCCGGTGTCAAAATCCTGGGAGCAGTGTTGAATAAGATTGAAGTGAAAAAACAAGGCTATTATAAGAAATATTATGGCAATGCATATGAATATAGATAAGCAGACCATATATTGGAGTAAGATGATAGAGAGTGAGGAAGTATAAATGAGAGAAAAAACGAAGTATCTAAAATATCTGTTAATTATCCTTCTCATTATTGTATTGGGAGTCATTTATATAGTAGGTAAGGGAAAAAAAGAGACCAATAAGGATCAGAATAAAGGAAAAGCAACGACTGCGGAAGCGACTACAGAAGAAATTAAAGAAAAAACAGATGGAACAGAGACATTTTTAATTTTTGGAGTAGATACAAGAGAAAAGAATCTCGGTAAGGGAACCAGATCGGATTCCATCATGGTGGTGGATGTAAACCACAAATCAAAAGAAATCAGATTGGCTTCTATTTTCCGTGATACGTATGTATCTATTGAAGATCATGGATTAGATAAAATCAACCATGCACATTCCTTTGGTGGACCAGATTTGGCCATGGATACGGTAAACCGCAATTTTGATCTTGATATTGACAAGTATATTACCATTAACTTTATGAATGTATCAGAATTGGTAGATGACATCGGGGGAATTGAGATGGAGATTACAGATTCTGAGGCTAAATACATCAATGGTTATATAGATGAATTGAACAAAATCGAAAAAAGAGATTCCGACCATATTACAAAAGCAGGAACTTATACATTAGATGGTGTTCAGGCAGTGGCTTATACAAGAATTCGTTATACAGCTGGTGGAGATTATAAAAGAGCGGAAAGACAAAGAACGATTCTTCTTAAAATTTTTGAAAAGGCAAAGACGCTGGAATCTGATCAGCTTCTGGATTTAGCGGATAAATTCCTGGATGAGATTAGTACGAATTATCATTCAGATGATGTTACAGAAATATTATATTACTTGGCGAAATATGATATTGTGGATACGAAGGCATTTCCAACTAGTCTATGGGGTGGAAAGATAGATGGCGTATGGTATGGAGTTCCAGTTACTTTAGAAAGCAACGCAAAAGAACTTCATGAATTCCTCTATCCGAAGGAAGACTATGAGCCTTCTGATACGGTTGAGGAAATCAGCAATCGGATTCGTCAGGTAGCAGATACACCGAATGAGGTATTTGAGGATGAAGAATAACGCGGATGATGGAAAATTAAAGCTGTGTTGTGTTGCATCTGCTGGTGGTCATTGGGAAGAGTTGTTGTGCTTAAAAGATATTTTTGAGGAGAACGATTCTTTCTATATCACTGAGGAAACAGAGCAGGTTATGGGCAGTGAATTGCCAAGTATTTATCTGGTTCCACAGATTAATCGGCATGAACGTTTTTTTATGATGCATTTTATCCGTCTGTTTAAAAAGGCTTTTCAGATTATGAGAGAAGAAAGGCCGGATGTGGTCATTACAACAGGAGCGTTAATTGCATTTCCATTTTGCGTGTTAGCGAAGTTAAGCAAAAAGAAAATAATTTTTATAGAATCCTTTGCACGAATCAACAATAAATCTTTAACAGGAAGGCTGGTATACCCTTTTGCGGATTTATTTATCGTTCAATGGAAGTCTATGTTGAAGTGTTATCCAAAGGCAATTTATGCTGGCGGAATCTTTTAGTGAGAGAATATATGATATTTGTTGTAGTAGGAACGCAAAAATTTCAATTAAATAGATTGCTGAAAAAGATTGATGATTTAATCGAAAACGGGGTTATAGAAGAAGAGGTATTTGCTCAGATCGGACATACAGATTATGTACCGATGCATTACCGATATAAAAGATTTTTGGAAAAAGAAAAGTTTGAGCAGATCATGGAGCAATGTGATATTCTGATTACTCACAGTGGAGTGGGCAGTATCATCAGTGGATTGAGTCATCATAAACCGGTAATCGTAGTGTCACGGCTGCCTCAATATGGGGAACATGTAGATGATCATCAAATTGGTATTGCTGAAACCTTTTCTAAGTTAAATTATGTACTTGTTTGTAGGGAACAGGATGACCTTGGTAAGATTTTGAAAGAATGTCGGACGCATTCCTTTGCACAATATGTATCTCAACGAAAGAAGATGGTGAACATTGTACGTGATTATTTGGAAGGGATAAAACGATAGCAAGAACAGATGGAGAAAAGCTAGGTAGTATGAAAGTACTGATTATCAATACAATTGAGTTTAGCAGAATCAATGGCATAACGGCTGTCATTATGAATTATTATCGGAATATGGATAAGAGTAATATGCAGATGGATATTCTTGCATTGAATGAGATCGAAGAAGAATTTCAATGTGAATTTCAAAAGCATCATTCCAGAGTTTTTGTATATGAAAGAAGAAAGCATCCATTTCGTTATTGTATTCAGTTAGAAAAACTATTGAAAAAGCAGGAATATGATGTGATTCACATACATGGCAATAGTGCGATGATGCTTCCAGAGGTACTGATTGCAAAGCTTGCAGGGGTTCCCATAAGAATTGTGCATTCTCATAATACAACCTGTTCTCATTTATTCCTGCATAGCTTATTTTATCCAGTATTTAAAAGATTGTATACGCATGGATTTGCCTGTGGACAGGATGCCGGTAAATGGCTGTTTCGTGATCAGCCCTTTGTGGAAATTAAAAATGGTATAGAATTGTCCCAGTATGCTTATGCTGAGGAAAGCCGTGCTTTCTATAGACAAAAGATAAATGCCAACGGACAGAAAGTGATCGGTCATGTTGGTAATTTTTTTGAGCAAAAAAATCATGAATTTCTGATTGATATGTTTGCAGAGCTGATCAGAAGAAATCATAATTATTTATTAGTATTAATCAGTGATGGAAAGTTAATGGATCATATAAAAGCTAAGGTTCATGCTTTGCATTTGGATGAATATGTAATTTTTCTGGGAAAAATTTCAAACGTATATGATTATTTACAGGCGATGGACATCTTCGTACTTCCATCGTTATTTGAAGGGCTTCCATTGGCCCTGATTGAAGCGCAGGCATCTGGTCTGCCTTGTCTTGTATCCGATACTGTGGCGGCAGAAGTGAATCTGACACATAGTATTGAGTATCTTTCTATTCAAAATATTGATTCCTGGGTGACTACAATAGAAAGGATAGCGGCTGAGGATTTAGAATCCAATCGTAGCCGTAGATCAATGCTATGGCAGAAAATAATCAGAGAAGCGGGTTATGATATGAAAGAAAATGCAGAGCAGATGGGAAAACTGTACTGGACTTATTATAAAGAGTATAAGGGAAAATAAGATGAAATTAGCAGGATTAACGTGGTGGAGAAATAACTATGGTTCTATATTACAAGCGTATGCACTTCAAAACTTTTTAAACGAATTTGGCTGTATAGAGTATGAGATTATCTGTCAATATGGGAAAAAAATAGCATCTCTCGATAATCTGGCAGATAAAATTAGGACCATTGGTTTGATACCTTCTTTGAAAAGAATTGTATGGAAATTCGGATTAAAGAAATTAAGAAATCGAAATCGTAATATTCAGAAGTTCGTAGATGAGAATCTGAAGATATCTAAAGAGCAATATAATGAAGATACGATTGTAGATGCAAATAAAATGTATGATGGATTTGTTTGTGGGAGCGATCAAATATGGAATCCTGTATTGTCTCCTCTGAACAGTATGTACTGGTTGACATTTGCGGAGGATTCAAAGTTTAAGCTTTCCTATGCACCTAGCATTGGGGTTGATCAGGTTACGGAGGAACAGGCCAAGATCATAAGGCACAATTTGAGTCAATTTGATGCAGTCTCCTGTCGTGAGGAGTGCGGTACCAAATTGATCAATGGAATTCTAAAGAAAGATGCATGTTTGACAGTACTTGATCCTACGCTGCTTGTGGATGTAAGGATGTGGGATCGTTTATCAGAAAATAGAAAATTTGAATTTCCGTATTTATTTACTTACATGCTGAGAGGGAATAAGAGACAACGGCAGTTGGTTGAGGAATTTGCCAAAAGGAAAGGATTAAAAATTGTTACGATTCCTTTTTTAGAAGCAGATTATATTGAACCTTATGATTTTAAATTTGGTCATATCAAACTATGGGAGGCATCTCCACAGGATTTTATCAATGCAATTCGATATGCAGAGTATGTGTTTACCGACTCCTATCATTGTATGATTTTTAGCTGTATTTATCATAGAGAATTTTTTATATTTCCCAAAACGGGAAAAGCACAGATGAATCGATTGATGGATTTTCAAAATCTGCTTCACATTTCCAATCGTATTCTTTATGATGGGAGTATAGTAGAAGATATGGAAGGATTAGAACAAATTTCATGGAATCGTGTGGATCAATCCATAAGGGAGAAGCGGGAATTATCCAGAAATTATTTGAGAAGTGTAATAAAGGAGAATGCGGATGCCTAGAGTATTTGCTTATCAAAATGTAATATCAGAAGTATTAAAAAGCTCTTCTGGAGGAGCTTTTATCGCACTTTGTAAAGCATTCGAGCAATGTCATGGAAAGGGCAATGTAGTATTTGTTGGTGCAGCTTTGCAGGATGATATGAAGGTTCGGCATGTGGCTGTGCAAAATGCCAATCAATGTGATGTGTTTCAGGGTGCAAAATATGTGGAAAGTCAGTGTGATGATCTGTTTTCTCGAGTTTTGCATGAACTGGTAAATAAAAAATGGGTGCTTTTTTCTGGAACACCTTGTCAAATTTACAGGCTTCGGTTGTTTTTATTGAAAAATCAGATGCAAATGGATCAAATTATTTTTATTGATCTCATCTGTCACGGAACTCCTGGAGAAGAAATCTGGAATGATTATAAAAGCTGGTTGGAGGAGAAATCTGGTTCGAAATTGATCAAATATTTTTTTCGTTACAAACCAGAAGGATGGAAGGCATATCCTGCCTATGTACAATTTGCAGATGGAAGGCAGCTGATTAATACTGCAGAAACTTCAATTTATTCCAAGCTGCATATGATGGGATATAGCATTTTAAGGAAGTGCTTTCAATGTCCATTTTCTAATGAGAAACGATGGGGAGATTTGACTCTGGGCGATTACTGGGGAGTTGAGACGCTGATTTCCCTATCCAATGATCAGATAAAACGAGGCGTATCTTTGATTCTTTCCCATACGAAAAAAGGAGAGGAGCTTTTGGACCTTTTATGCCAAGAGGAGCAGACGGAGGGATTCTTTGTCGAAACATATGGTAGAGAGTACTTAAAGTACCAACATAATTTAGTGCATCCAACAATAAAGCCAGATTTATATGAAGAATTCTGGAAGGACTATGAGAAAAAGTCCTTTGAGGATATGATACGAAAATATTTGGGGTATGGATGGAAATATAAAGCGATTTTTCTTATGAAAAAGCTGGTGCGGAGAACTCCGCTGATCATATGGTATCGAAACTATAAAAATCAAAAGATGAAAAAGAAAGATATTTAAGAGGAATTTATATGAGTACCCTAATTTCTATTATTGTTCCTGTATACAATGTAAAAGCATATTTGAATCAATGTGTCAACAGTCTATTAAAGCAAACCTATCAGGAGTTTGAAGTGATTCTAGTGGATGATGGTTCTACTGATGGCAGCAGCCAAATCTGTGAACAATATGTCGGGATGGATGTACGGATTCAAGTCATCCATCAGGAGAATCAGGGTCCTGCCGTGGCGAGAAATACAGGAATTGAGATAGCAAAGGGTGACTATCTGATGTTTGTGGATGCAGATGATTATATATCTGAGGACTGCTTGCTAACGATGATGAAAACAGCGGAAGAATACGGAAGTGATTTTGTAGCCAGCCAATTTGTGACGGTGAAAAACTTTCATATGCCAGTTGTGGTTAAGAACAATAGAAAACCACAGATTTTAACACCAGAACAGGCCATTGAGACCATGCTGCTTGCGGATAAATTTGATGTAAGTCCGTGGGCAAAGCTTTACAGAGCAGAGTTATTTCGGGAAATTCGATACCCAGAAGGTAAAATCTATGAGGATCTGGGAACGACATATAAGATACTAGCCAAATGTCAAAGGCCGGTATATTTACCAGAAATATTGTATTATTATCGATTACGAAAAAACAGCATTATGGATAATCATGTATTTGATAGCAGTGTGATGCAGGCGATTGCATTTAACAAGGAAATTATAGGATTTGTGAAAGAAAGATATCCGAATATTTACCCAGCGGCTGTATACCGCTTTTTTTGCAGCAACCGAAGAGCTCTTCATATGGCGATTTTTACCAGTGGGTACAAAGAGGAAAAAAGGCAAATGATCTCCAATTTGGCAAGCTGTCGTAGAATCGTGTATGGGAAGGAAAAAGAATCGATAAAAAATAAGGCAATTGTTTGGGTAGCAGGGATCTTGCATTGGATTTTGGAGAAGGAGCAAGCAGAGCAATTATGAATGAGATAGCTATTTTAGTTGTTACATATAATAGAAAGAAATTGTTACAAGAGAATATCGAAGCTATTTTAAAACAGACTTATGGAAAGTTTGATTATTTTATTTGTGATAATGCCAGTATAGATGGAACCAGAGAACTGGTGGAAGCTTGTATGGAGAATGATGGAAGAATCCATTATGATCATACAGGTGCTAATCTGGGCGGTGCTGGTGGATTTTCTTATGGGCTGAAGAAGATTGTAAAAAAAGGATATCAGTATTGTTGGATGATGGATGACGATGCAGTACCGGAGCCAGATGCGTTAGAGCGATTAGTGAAGGCTGCTGAGCTATTAGGAAAGGATGATTTTTCGTTTTTGGCAAGTACGGTTCTCTGGACCGATGGAACCCCATGTAAAATGAATCAATATACGATACAGACCAATGTATATGATCATTTAAGGGCAACACAAAATGGACTGTTGCCCATTGAACGGTGCTCCTTTGTAGGATGTTTTGTAAATCTGGATTGTACAAGAAAAGTGGGATTACCTATAAAGGAATTTTTTATCTATGGCGATGATACAGAATATACGCTGCGTTTAAGTCAATGTAAGAATGCCTATATGTGTTCTGGGAGCGTGATCATACATAAGATGTCTGTCAATGTGAGAATTGGAGTTGCGGAAGCATTGGCAGAAAGAATTCCAAGATATGAATATGAATATCGTAATAAAATTTATATTTACCGAAATCACAATGGATTTCCATGGATAAAAATTTTATTACGATATGGTAAAGAATGTGCAAAGGTGTTGATTCGTTCAAAGGACAATAAAGGAAAAAGGATTGGTGTAATTATAAAAGGATTTTTTCGAGGACTCTTTTTCCATCCGCCGATTGAAAGTGTTTAGAGTGGCAAGAAAAAGAGATGGGAGGATTTCATGAAACAAAGAAACGTATCATTAAAAGTGAACTTCATTATGAATGCCATCCTAACGTTGTCTTCTTTTCTCTTTCCGCTGATTACCTTTCCCTACATTTCCAGAATCTTGCTTCCGGCAGGGACGGGGAAGGTATCCTTTGCCACTTCTCTGGTATCGTATTTTGCCATGCTGGCGCAGCTGGGGATTCCGACTTATGGTATCCGTGCCTGTGCCAGAGTGAGGGATGACCGACGGGAGCTGACACAGACCACACATGAGCTTTTGTATATTAATATGATCATGTGTGTGGTTTCCTATATTATTTTCTTTCTGGTCCTTGGTCTGGTGCCAAGACTCAGGGAAGAGAGGATACTTTATCTGATCGTCAGCCTGACCATTGCATTCAATGCTCTGGGGATGGAGTGGCTCTATAAAGCCCTGGAAGAATATACGTATATCGCTGTGCGCTCTATTTTCTTTAAGTTGATTGCATTGATCGCCATGTTTCTGATGGTACACGAAAAAGGGGATTATGTGATCTATGGTGGAATCAGCATCTTTGCTTCATCAGCATCCAATATTTTGAATTTTATTCATGCAAGGCGGTATATTGATAGAAAACCAATTAGGGCTCCACAGTTGAAAAAGCATATGAAGGCGGTTGGAATATTTTTTGCTATGTCCTGTGCCACCACCATTTATACCAATCTGGACACAGTCATGCTTGGATTTATGTCATCGGATGCAGATGTGGGATATTATCATGCGGCTGTAAAGATCAAGACAATTCTGGTCAGTATTGTAACGTCTCTGGGAGCGGTTCTTCTGCCGAGAGCATCTTATTATATTCAATGTGGCCAGATGGAGGAGTTTCAGAGAATTGGAAGAAAAGCATTGCAATTTGTATTCCTGGCAGCAACTCCACTAATGGTGTATTTTATCCTATTTGCGAGAGAGGGCATTTTCTTCTTATCGGGAACTGCGTACGAAGGAGCCATTCTTCCGATGCAGGTGATTATGCCGACGCTTTTATTCATTGGCATTACCAACATTATAGGGCTTCAGATGTTGGTTCCTTTGGGACAGGAGAAGATGGTGCTTTATTCAGAGGCAGCAGGTGCTTTGGTAGATCTTGTAATTAATATGGTATTGATTCCGGTATTTTCTTCCACCGGAGCAGCGATCGGTACCGTTTTTGCAGAAATAACCGTTTTACTCATACAGTACCGGGCGGCAAGAAACTATGTGCCGGATTTTTCCATAAAATTACGAAAAGCATCCATACTTCTTGCCTTGCTATTAGCAGGAATGGGATCCATGCCAGTAAAATTATGGGAGATGGGGACGTTTCTTACTCTGCTTATTTCGGCCATAATCTTTTTTGGAGTGTATGGTATGACGTTGTTTTGCTTGAAAGAGCCTTTTATTTTAGAGTTGATGTCCTCTTTTATGAAGAGATGGAAAAAAGAAAGGTAGATGCAGAATGGTTGTATTTTCATGCATAAATGGCCAATTAATCCGTGACTTTTTATGCATTATGGTATAAAATATACTTTATAACTGGTCGGCAAAGGAGCAGGCGCATTGTATGGTCAAATGCGCCTTTCCTTATGCGAAATTAGAAAGAAAGGATAAAGGATATGAAAGGAAACATGAAACAAAAACGCTTAAGAAAATTGTTTCCGCTGTTACTGTTAGTAGTCATGCTTGCAGGACTGCTGACGGGATGTGGAGATAAAAGTGAAGTCGGAGCATCCAATGTGAAAAAAGTCGATGATTTAGAAACGGCTACTATTGGAGTACAGTTAGGTACGACAGGTGATATATATGCATCGGATTATAAAGAAACAGGTGCTACGATACAGCAGTTTAATAAGGGTGCCGATGCTGTGCAGGCTTTGAAGCAGGGAAAAATTGACTGTGTTGTCATTGACGAACAGCCAGCGAAAGCATTTGTAGAACGAAATCGTGATCTGTCTATTTTAGAGGAGGATTTTGTAAAAGAAGAATATGCCATCTGTATTGCTAAGGATAATGATCAATTATTGAAAAAAGTCAACAAGGCTTTGAATGAATTGAAGAAGGATGGTACCTTAAAGCAGATTATTGGAAATTACATCGGGGATAGTACAAAAGGAAAACAGCCATATGAATCACCAGAAGGCATCGAATACAAGGGTAAGCTGGTTATGGCTACCAATGCCGAATTTGAACCATATGAATACCGTGAAGATGGTAAGATCGTCGGAATTGATGTGGAGATGGCAACGGCCGTTGCGGATAAGCTGGGTATGGAGCTGGAGATTCAGGATATGCAGTTTGATTCTATTATTACCGCAGTTCAATCTGGAAAGGCAGATATGGGTGTTGCTGGAATGACGGTAACAGAGGATCGTCTAAAGAACATTAATTTCTCAGATCCTTATACGACTGCAACACAGGTTATTATCGTGCGAAATGGAAAATCAGCGACAGCATTTGATTTATCTGAAAGTATTAAGAATAACTTTATTACAGATGCAAGATGGAAATACCTGGCAAATGGGTTATTAACTACGATCCAGATTACATTCTTTGCCGTTATCATTGGTATTGTATTAGGATTTATCATCGCGATTATAAGATCCAGCTGTGATATGACAGGAAAAGCTAAGCTGATCAATTGGATCATGAAAGCATACCTGACGATTATCCGAGGCACACCAGCTATGATCCAGCTGTTGATCATTTATTATGTTATCTTCGCAGCTACGAATATTAACAAGGTATTAGTAGCGACGATCGCATTCGGATTAAACTCTTCTGCATATATTGCGGAAATCGTTCGATCTGGTATTATGTCCATCGATCCAGGACAGTTTGAAGCTGGACGAAGCTTAGGATTTACTTATGTACAGACTATGAGATACTTTATTCTTCCACAGGCATTTAAAAATGTTCTGCCTGCACTGGGAAATGAATTTATCGTATTATTGAAGGAAACATCTATTTCCGGTTATATCGGAATTATGGATCTGACCCGTGGAGGGGATTTCATTCGAAGCCGTACATACGAAGCATTCTTCCCATTAATTACAGTTGCATTGATTTACCTGATTATTGTTGTAGGATTGTCTACAATGGTAGGACGCCTGGAAAGGAGACTGAAGAACGATGAAAGACAGTAATGTAATGATTCATGTAGAAGATCTGAAAAAATCCTTTGGTAATGCCAATGTTTTAAACGGAATTACCACAGATATAAAAAAAGGAGAGGTATTGGTTATTATTGGACCATCTGGATGTGGAAAATCCACCTTTCTGCGATGCCTGAATATGCTGGAAACTCCAACAGGTGGACATATTTATCTGGATGGAGTAGATGTAACCAGTCCGAAGACAGATATCAATAAGACACGTCAGTCTATGATGATGGTATTTCAGCATTTTAATTTATTTCCACATATGACGATTTTGGAAAATCTGACAATTGCACCAACAAAGCTTCAGAATAAATCCAAGTCTGAGGCGGAAAAAGAAGCCATTGAGTTGTTAAAGAGAGTTGGCTTGGAAGACCGGGCCAATGCGTATCCATCACAGCTTTCTGGTGGCCAAAAGCAGCGTGTTGCCATCTGCCGCGCACTGGCCATGAATCCGGAGGTGATTCTTTTTGACGAACCAACCTCTGCATTGGATCCAGAGATGGTTGGTGAAGTTTTGGATGTAATGAAAGAGTTGGCCAAAAGCGGTATGACCATGATCTGTGTGACACATGAGATGGGATTTGCAAAAGAGGTTGCAAATCGTGTGATATTCCTGGATGAAGGGAAGATTGCAGAAGATGGAACGCCAGAAGAAGTTTTCGATCATCCAAAGAATGAAAGATTAAAGACATTTTTATCTAAGATTTTATAAAAAGAGGGAAAAAATATATTTTCAAAAAGATAAGACTGCCACACAGCTAAAATTTAGTAGTGTGGCAGTCTTATCTATGATTGAATAAAAGTAGTAGTTTTATAGAGCATGTTTAGAAACGGAAATCACGTTTGCCAAGGTGAATGTTTTCAATATATTCTTTTGCACGTTCTTTTACCTTAGGATTTGTGATTTTTTCTAATTGTTCTGCAATCAGCTTCTCTCCTTTTGCTTTTGTATCAGGAGAAGCGTAGTCTTCTAAATATTCTTTTAATGTCATCAATGCATTTGGATGACAGCAGTTAGCAATCTGTCCGGATTTTACAAGCTTCATAAAACGGTCTCCGGTACGACCCTCGCGATAGCATGCAGTACAGAAGCTAGGGATATATCCCATTTCAAGAAGCCAGTTGACAATCTCATCCAGAGTACGGGTATCGCTTCTGTCGAACTGGGCAGAGTTATCTTCTGGGGCTTCAGGCTCTACATATCCGCCTACGCTGGTAGAAGATGCACCACTGATCTGAGATACGCCAAGATGAAGAACGCGTTCTCTGGATTTCTGTGATTCTCTTGTGGAAACAATAATACCTGTATATGGAACAGCAATTCGTAAAACAGCAACGATTTTTGCAAAAATATCATCGCTGATGCTGTTATCAAAGGTATTGACATCAATATCATCAGCAGGACAGATACGAGGTACGCTGATGGTATGAGGGCCAACGCCAAATGCAGCCTCCAGGTGCTCTGCATGCATTAAAATACCACAGAAATCATAACGATACATATTCAGTCCAAATAAAACACCACATCCTACGTCATCAATACCGCCTTCCATAGCACGGTCCATAGCTTCGGTATGATAAGCATAATCTTTTTTCGGTCCAGATGGGTGAAGCTCTTCATAAGCTTTTTTGTTATACGTTTCCTGGAATAAGATATAAGTTCCAATTCCAGCTTCTTTTAATTTGCGGTAATTTTCTACAGTGGTTGCAGCAATGTTAACATTTACACGGCGAATGGCACCATTTTTATGCTTAATGCTGTAAATAGTCTTAATACTTTCCAATACGTATTCAATTGGATTATTTTTTGGATCTTCGCCTGTTTCCAACGCCAGACGCTTGTGTCCCATATCCTGGAGAGCGATTACTTCCTGTCTGATTTCTTCCTGAGAAAGTTTTTTACGTCGAATATGCTTATTCTTTAAGTGATATGGACAATAAGTACATCCATTAATACAATAATTGGATAAATACAGAGGAGCAAACATTACGATACGGTTGCCGTAGAATTTCTCTTTGATTTCAATGGCCAGATCATAGATCTTCTGATTCAGATCTTCTTCTTCACAAATCAGCAAAAGAGAAGCTTCTCTATGGGTAAGTCCTTTTAAATCACGGGCTTTTTCAATAATGCTGTCAATCAGTTCTCTGTTATTTTTATTTTCATCTGCGAATTGCAGGGAAGCACGAATCTCTTCATCGCTAATGAATTCTTCTGCTTTTTTTGATGCTGGATTATACATTTTGATACCTTCTTTCTACTATTTGGTTTTTGCAATCATGGATTTTACAGTAATGCCTCTTATCATGCCAAGTTTTCCTGATAAACTGCTGATGATATTTTCAGGAGCATCCAATACTACAGAAATAATATTCACTCCCTTTTGGGAATAAGGGATTCCCATACGGCCGACGATATATTCCTGATAATCGTGCAGCAGCTGATTTAGCCGCTCTGTATCCCGGATGTCATGGACAATGATTCCGATCAATGCAATTTTGGTTTCCATATAAGACTCCTATGTAATAAAAAATGCGCACCAGCTTTTCTGGTACGCAAAATAAACATAACAATATATTCGTTACGCAATCTTTATTCCAGGTTGTTCATACCTTGGGCATCAGAAAGGCTGATTGTAGATTATTCCAGTGCAACAGGAAGCATCCTCCTGCACCAGAAACTTGTTAATATTATGGTACTATATGGGGCTGCAGAAGTCAAGAAATGTTATAAAATAGACATAGCATATTGGATTTCCGGGAGGGATAAATTATAATAATTTTATTAGTAAAGAGAAAGGACCAGTCGTATGATACTTCAGCTAAGAGACAACCAAATACAGATTTCCGTCCGGCAGCTGGTGGAATTTCTATTTCGTTCCGGGGATCTTGCAGCGAAGGGGAGCAGGAAGGCAGCTCTGGATGCAATGCAGGAGGGGAGTAGGATCCACAAGAAGATTCAAAAGTCTATGGGCGTGGAATATAAAGAGGAGGTGTCCTTAAAGCAGGTATTTCATCATCGAGAATACGATATTCTTTTGGAAGGAAGGGCAGATGGTATTTTTCCCAAAGGTGATATCTGGGTAATCGATGAAATTAAGGGTACCTATCAGAATCTACAGGATATGGAAGAGGCTATCTATGTACACAAGGCCCAGGCCATGTGTTATGGATATTTATACGGTCTGCAGAATCATTTGCCCAGAGTCGGCATTCAGATGACCTATTGTCATTTGGAGAGTGAGGAGATAAAAAGATTTTATGAGGAGCTTTCCATGGAAGAGCTAGAGCAATGGATGGAAGATGCGAAACTGCAGTTTTTTATCTGGAGTGACTATGTCTATGAGGAGAAAAAGAAACGGGATGATTCTATCAGACAGCTTACCTTCCCTTTTGTTTATCGTACAGGTCAGAGGAAGATGACAGCATCTGTCTATCAGGCGCTGAAGAAGGAAGAGATTCTCTTCGTACAGGCACCGACGGGGATTGGGAAGACCATATCTACCATATTTCCTGCTATAAAGCGGATGGAAGAGGATCAGATGGATAAGCTTTTTTACCTGACAGCGAAAACCATTACCAGAACGGCGGCAGAGGAGACCTTTGAGCGATTAAGAGAAAAAAGGCTTTGTTTTCATACAGTAACATTGACAGCCAAGGAGAAAATCTGTCCGCTGGAGGAAGTGGATTGTAATCCGGATACCTGTCCGTATGCAAAAGGACATTACGATCGGATTAATGAAGCCCTTTATCAGCTGATTACAGGGGAAGAGGTGTTTTCAAGGACAAAGATAGAAGATTATGCAAAAAGATATGAGGTCTGTCCTTATGAGCTGAGTTTGGATGCTTCTAATTTTGCAGATGGTATTATCTGTGACTATAATTATGTCTTCGATCCTAAGGTTCAGCTGAGACGTTTTTTTGCAGAAGGAAAGACCCTTAAGATGTATTATCTGATTGATGAGGCTCATAATCTGGTGGACAGGGCCAGAGGCATGTACAGTTCCATGCTTTGTAAAGAAGATTTTCTGGAGGTACAAAAGCTTCTTCCTGAGTATGCCAAAAGTATGAAACATGCATGTAGAAGATGCAATAAAGAGATGCTCCATTTAAAAAAACAGTGGGGAAGCCAGGCGGTGATTGGAGATACGGATAAGCTTACCTATGCGCTGGTAAGATTTGTAACAGAAGCGGATCGCTTTTTGGAAGAACTGGCACCAGGAAATGAAGAAAAAGAATTGCTGGAGTTATATTTTAAGGTACAGCATTATTTAAATATTTATGATACTATGGATGACGGATATGAAATCTATGTATTAGAATCCGGAGGAAGATTTTATTGTAAACTGTTTTGCATCAATCCATCGGGACAGTTAAAAAGGTGTTTTGCGTACAGTAAGGCATCCATACTTTTTTCAGCAACCTTTCTGCCAGTGAATTATTATAAGAATCTTCTGATCGGCAATGAGGAGGAAAAGGCAATCTATGTTCCATCCCCCTTTTGTGCAGAAAAAAGGAGCATTTATGTTGCCGATGATGTTACGAGTAGATATGCGAGAAGAAATAAAACGGAATATGAGAAGATCTTCTGGTATATGAATGCAGTGCTGGATGGAAAAAAGGGAAATTATATTACGTTTTTTCCATCTTACGAGATGCTGAACCAAACAGCCCAATTGATATATCAAATGGGGCTGGACGTAAAAGCGGACATTCTTATACAAAATCAGACGATGGGGGAATCAGAGAGGGAGGAGTTCCTTCAGGAGTTTGGAAAATCAAGAAAAAAGTCGTTAATGGCACTTTGTGTTATGGGAGGGATTTTTTCAGAAGGAATTGATTTGACCAATGAGCGTCTCATTGGTACTATAATAGTCGGCACGGGATTACCCGGTTTTGGATTCGAGCAGAATCTGTTAAAGGAATATTTTGATAAACAGGGATATCCGGGATTTGCATATGCCTATCGATATCCCGGCATGAATAAGGTCCTACAGGCAGCAGGAAGGGTAATTCGTACTCAGGAAGACGAAGGAGTTATTCTACTTCTGGATGATCGCTTTCTGGGAGTGGAATACGAAGGATTATTCCCAATTGAGTGGCAGGATCGAAAAAGAGTCACACTTGCAGAAGTGGGGCATAAGATCAAGGAGTTTTGGAAAGGACGTAAGTAATATGAGTGGAAGAAACAAAGAAGAATTAGAAGGAGTTACGTTATTAGGCAATCAGAAGACAAAATACGCAGATGATTATGCACCGGAGGTACTGGAAACATTTCCTAACAAACATCCGGAAAATGATTATTTTGTCAAATTTAATTGTCCGGAATTTACCAGTTTGTGTCCGATGACGGGGCAGCCGGACTTTGCGACAATTTATATTTCCTACGTTCCAGGGGAGCGTATGGTAGAGAGTAAATCTTTGAAGCTGTATTTATTCAGCTTTCGCAACCATGGAGATTTTCATGAGGATTGTGTCAATATTATCATGAAGGACTTGATTCGGTTGATGGATCCAAAATACATTGAAGTATGGGGAAAATTTACACCAAGAGGAGGGATTTCCATCGATCCATATTGCAACTATGGGAAAGAAGGAACTGTATGGAAGGAAGTAGCATTTAACCGTCTGGCAAATCATGATCTCTATCCGGAAAAAGTGGATAATCGATAGAAGCATGGGAGAGAATATGAAGATTTATTTGGCTCCAATGGAAGGAATTACCAGTTATATTTTTCGGAATGCTCATCATAAGTATTTTGGTGGGATAGATAAGTACTTTACGCCGTTTCTTGCACCCAATCAGGCACACGCTTTTATGCCAAGAGAGAAGAGGGATGTTCTTCCAGAGCATAATGAGGGGCTTTATGTTGTTCCTCAGATTCTTACGAATCAGGCGGAGCATTTTATGAAGGCAGCGAAAGAACTAAAAGAAATGGGATATGAAGAAGTAAACTTAAATCTTGGATGTCCCTCTGGGACGGTAACTGCCAAAAGGCGGGGAGCAGGTTTTCTTTCGGATCTGGAAGGGCTAGATGATTTTTTAGACCAGATTTTTATGGAGCTGGATATGAAGATTTCTGTAAAGACCAGGTTGGGAGTAGAGGATCCGGAGGAATTTTATCAGCTGTTAGAAATTTATAATCAGTTCCCGATGGAAGAACTGATCATTCATCCAAGAGTTCAAAAGGATTTCTATAAAAATCAGCCGCGAATGGAATATTTTTCTATGGCCGTGGAGGAAAGTAAAAATCCAGTCTGCTATAATGGAAATATTTTTTCCAGGGAAGGGTATATAGAGTGGAAGCAGCAGTGTCCGAAGGTGGATTTGATTATGATCGGCAGAGGAGCCATTGCCAATCCGGCACTTAGCAATGCGATTCGAGGAGAAAGTAATCTGTCAAAGGAAGATTTCCTTCATTTTCATGATGAGGTTTGCCAGGGCTACACGACCTGGATGAATGGAGATCGTAATGTCTTATTTAAAATGAAAGAGCTGTGGTATTACTTTGGATGCTTGTTTCCAGATGGAAAGAAGCAGTTAAAAAAGATTAAAAAATGCCAGAATTTAAAGGCTTATGATGCAGCGGTAAAGGAATTGGTGGATGGTTGTCAGATGCAACCGGAAAGAGGATTTTTATCAGCTGTTTAGAAAATGTTTAGAAACTTTCATGGTTTATACATTGAATCAATTTATGAATCTGATATACTTTACTTAAAGTTTTTCATATATATTTTTAATCCTCTCTTTTCAATAAAAATACCCGCTTAGCAATAAGCGGGTATTCAGACTGTAGACAAAGCTGGTGCTGGAGATAATCTCCAGCACCACTTTTCTATTAAAAATAACTTTTCTTTTATTTCTCGCAAAATAGTATAGGCAGTTGAGAATCTTCGTCCTCTTTGTGCCAGTATCCTGGCTAGCTTTTTCAGATTCATACACGCAAAAGTAAGCCCCGCCTTCATTTCCATCCGGGCTTTCCCTATGCTTTGTGTATATCGGAATCCGTGTTGTTCCTTGGCTGTTCCAAATATCCTTTCGATTGTTTCTTTCCTTAACTCATAAATCTGTTTGTTGCCAAGTGTATGCCGGATATCCTCCGCTTTCTCCATATATCCTTCCCACACATGACGGGTGACCACTTTTATATGTTCTTTACTTTCCGTACATCTGTGAAGATTTGGACAGCTGGCACATGTTTTTCCGCAGCTCCTGTACTCTCTGTAACCTTCCCTGTTTGTTGTATGATATGACAATATATGGTCTTCCGGGCATATGTAGCAGTCATAATACTCATCATAAACATACTCATATTTTCGGAAATAACCTTCCTTTGTCATAGGCCTTTTATATGGGAACAGAGGCTTGATACCATCTTCCATCAATTCACAGGCAATCGCTGGTGTACGGTAACCAGCGTCTGCTATGATCATATCTGGTGAATACATTTTTATCTTATCATATAATGTTTTGAATGTCCGGCTGTCATGTTCGTTTCCGGGATGGATGCTGTATCCAAGAATCCAGCCGTGTTTGTCACAAGCGGTTTCCACTGCATAAGCAAAAACATGTTTATGCTCACCTTTACGGAACCATCCGCTTTCCGGATCCGTGGTACTGCATTTCTGTGTTTTAACACCTTCCGGGATTTCCTCTTCTTTTGTCATATCGCCGTTTCCGCCGCTGGATGGAGGATCGTTTCTATCTTTTTCTTTTAAAGGCTTTTTTCCATGTGCTTCACGATCTCTGGTGATTTCTTTCTGCAGTTCCTCTTCATACCAGAGAGCCTGCTCATGTGCAATTTTTTTACGCATTTTTTTACTGTTTGCACATGCTTTCACATGAGTAGAATCTACAAAGATATGTTCCGTGTCCACCAGTTTAAATTTCATACAATCTTCCAATATCTTTGCAAAAATCTGTTCAAAAAGATCGGTATCTTTAAAACGACGCGTGTAGTTTTTCCCAAAAGTTGAAAAATGAGGAACCGGATCCAGCATGTCCAATCCGAGAAACCATCTGTAAGCAACGTTTACTTCTATCTCTTTGATGGTCTGCCTCATACTTTTAATTCCATAAAGATATTGAATGAAGGGGATCTTGATCAGCATGACAGGGTCCATGCTTGGCCTTCCGTTATCGGGGCAGTATTTTTCTTCAACAAGATCATATATAAAAGTCCAGTCAATGGCTTTATCAATTAAACGCAGCATATGGTTTTGGGGAACCATGTCATCCATACAGAACATTATCATCTGTTCCCTTTTTTTATCTGAATTTTTTGTCATCATAAAAAAACACCGCCCTTCTGATATTTCTATTATACCAGAAAAACGGCCATAAATGTAGAAAAGCCCGGCTTTTGCCGGGGCTTTGTCTACAGTCTGAATACCCGCTTAGCAATAAGCGGGTATTTTGTGTTGTTAGGCTTTAAGCCTGTTCATCATTGTGGAGTTTCTCAGGCAGAGAAACGAAACTTTGAGGAACAAAGAAACCACCGGCTCAGCCGGTGAGTCAGCATTGCTTCAGCTTACAGTAAAAAACCTCCAATGATATAATTATGTTGGTTCGCCAACCACATAAAATCAAAGGAGGTTATCCAAATGGATATTAGTAGTTTATCACATACAAAATGGAATTGTAAGTATCATATTGTTTTTGCACCAAAATATAGAAGAAAAGTGGCATACGGAAAGTTAAAACAAGATATAGCTAATATTCTGAGTATGCTATGCAAAAGAAAAGGTGTAGAAATAGTGGAGGCAGAAATCTGTCCAGATCATGTACATATGCTGGTGAGGATTCCGCCAAGTATAAGTGTTTCAAGTTTTGTAGGGTATTTAAAGGGAAAAAGTACACTCATGATATTCGAACGACATGCAAATTTAAAGTATAAATATGGAAATAGACATTTCTGGTGTCGAGGATATTATGTAGATACTGTAGGGAAGAATGCAAAGAAAATACAAGAGTATATTCAAAATCAGTTAAAAGAGGATTTAGAATATGATCAAATGACACTAAAAGAGTATATTGACCCGTTTACGGGTGAGCCAGTAAAAGCAAATAAATAAAATGAGCCCTTTAGGGCTCCATAGGTAAATGATGTTGCAGTTGGCGAACCATTCGATGAGTCTTTAGACTCTAGTGCCGGTAATTTGCCCTTATAGGGCAAGTACAAACCACCGGCTGAGCCGGTGGTTGTGATTATTCATTGCAATTCAAATCAGTAATATCGCAGGTAGTATCCTTATCGTCTACGGCATTCAAATCGGTAATGCTGTAGCTGCCGGTATCTTGTCCATCTACACAGTTTAAATCTGTGATGCCGCAAGTAGTATCTTCATCATCTGTAACGCCGTTTAAATTGGTAATACCTAAATTTTTCTTTTTTTCCATATGCGTAACCTCCTTTTTACTGTGCCTTCTCCATAGTTTTATTATAGATAAATTAGGGAGAAATAGCAATGAAAACAACTGAAAATAAAGCTATATTTTCGATAAGAATTCCTATTGAGGAAATAAAATATTTTCAATATAATAAAACTAATAGGATCAACGTGTAAGAAAAAGAAAGGAGACAGGTATGAGCTATATTAATTGGGAAGTAGAAGATTTTTGTGTACAGGCATATCATAATGGAGATTTTTGTTCTGTAAAGAAGAAAGATCTTTTGGGGCATTGGTCTATTCTTTTTTTCTATCCAGCAGATTTTACTTTTGTATGCCCAACGGAGTTAAGTGATCTTCAGGATTATTATGAGGAATTTAAAGCAGCCGGATGTGAGATCTATTCTGTATCCTGTGATACTCACTTTGTTCATAAAGCATGGGCGGATGCATCGGAAACCATTGCCAATGTAGAATATCCAATGTTAGCGGATCCTACAGCAAAGCTGGCTAAGATGTTGGATGTGTATCTTCCGGAAGAGGGACAGGCGTTAAGAGGAAGCTTTATTTTAAATCCTCAGGGCAAAGTAAAAGCCTATGAAGTGCATGATAACGGAATTGGAAGAAATGCTTCTGAACTGCTGCGTAAGCTGGAGGCTGCTCAGTTTGTAGAGGAACACGGAGATGAAGTTTGCCCGGCAAAATGGAAGCCGGGGGAAGAGACATTGATGCCAAGTCTGGATTTGATCGGAATGCTTTAGGAGGGATTGCTGATGGAAGGAATAAAAGCAGAAAGCCGGCTTTTAACAGAAGAACTGAAAGGACAGATTACTGGGGTATTTCAAAAGCTAGAAAGAAAGATTCAGATTATAGCGATATTGGATCCGGAAGAGGAAAAGGGAAAAGAACTGGGATGCTTTTTGATGGCGATTGGCACTTTGCATCCAATGGTGGAAGTGAGCTTGTATTGTTGTGGCGAAAACCAAGAATTAGAACAGCACTTTGATCCGGAAATGCGGCCGGTATCAGGGATTTTTTTAGAGGATGGAAACTTTACTGGTGCTGCTTTTTATGGAGTGCCGGGAGGACAGGAATTAAATTCATTTATTTTTGCGATCTATAATGCGGGAAGTGTAGGACAGGCCATTGAAAAGCGTTTGATCAAGAAGTTAGAAAAACTGGAAAAACCGGTGCATTTTCGTACATTTGTATCATTGGCGTGTCACCATTGTCCGAAGATGGTGATTGATTGCCAGAGGTTGTGTATGTTATCTCCATGGATTTGTGCGGATATGGTGGATGCCTCTCTGTATCCGGAGATGCAGGATAGATATCAGATTCAGCGAGTACCTATGACATTGGTCAATGACGAGAAGGTCATGGGGGTAAAAGCCATAGAGACTCTTGTGGAGTTGGCATGTACCCATGGATGTGAGAAGAAAAAACGATTTGGTAGATTTTAGGAGTATAAATTATGGATTATTTATTGCATAACATTTCAGTGAATTTAAAGCGGATACGCAAGTCGAAGAAGATGAGTCTAGATGTGGTCTCTGAGCAGACGGGGGTCAGTAAGAGTATGCTGGCTCAGATCGAAAGAGGTGAGGCCAATCCAACGATTGGAATATTAGGTAAAATTGCAAGTGGACTTCGCATTGAATTTCATACGCTGTTAGAATCTCCGCCAATGGATAGCTGTCTTGTCTCTATAAAGGAGCTGGTTCCTACAAAAGAAGTAGTAGGAAAATATAAAGTATGGACCTGTTTTCCCTATGAAGATAATCGGACCGTGGAAATCTACCGAATCGACATAGAACCGGGAGGAGAGTATGTCAGTGGCTCCCATGGAGAGCATACCAGAGAATATATTGCGGTATCCAAAGGAATGCTTACAGTCGTGATCGATGATGAGGAAACCCAGATTACAGAGGATGATGTATTTCGTTTTGAATCTGACCGAGTTCATAAATATGAAAACTGTACGGAGTTTCCAGTCAGCTTTCTAACATTCTTTGTAGATTATGGGTGAAAAATAAAATGATTTGTGCAATATAATGTACAAAAACAGGAGAGTATAATGGTTCTGATAATTGAAAAAATCAAAAAAATAAAAGATATATTGACAATTATATAAGATTGTGATAATTTAAGGTTGTGCAAAATAAAGAACATAATTTGAAAGTTAGGCAAAGACGCCACATTCCCTGGGGGAATTTGAGTCTTTGTCTTTTTGTTTGCGCGCCATGGGCGCGCTCTAACGGGTGAAAGTCCCGAACACGCCTAGGCAACGAGGAAGTGTATAGCCGAACAGCAAGGGTGTCCATCGTGAGGTGGAATCTGAAGGAAGCTGTAAGCAAACTCTTGGTCCGACGGACAGAAATCACATATAAGGCTCGGAAATACGGATAAGTCTGCAAAAGGAGATGAAGTCCAAAAGTTGCTGGAAGTACGAGTAAATGTGGCGGATAGATGAGAGGAAAGAGCGTGCACCTTAAGCGTGGAGGTCTCACAGAGGTATCATCAGCCTAGTAACAACGAACTGTGAGAAATCAGCCGAGCCCATAGTAGTGAAGAAGTCTCTGTAATGGGGATGGAGTGAAGGGGCGAACAATCAATCAGTTTGAGTATGTCTCGTATTGCAGAAATGACAACATCTGCCGTAACCAATCGGGTAAAAGATGGTCAAATCAAGCGAGACGGAAAGGAAAGAACGCATGGACACAAGTAATCTAATGGAGCAGATATTATCTAGTGATAATCTCAACAGAGCATATCTGCAAGTCGTACGAAACAAAGGTGCAGAGGGAGTGGACGGAATGAAGTACACAGAACTCAAGGAACATCTTGCAAAGAACGGCGAAATCATCAAGGAACAGTTGAGGACAAGAAAATACAAACCTCAACCAGTACGAAGAGTGGAGATACCAAAGCCTGATGGTGGTGTCAGAAACCTAGGAGTACCAACGGTAACAGACAGATTTGTACAACAAGCCATTGCACAGGTACTAACACCAATCTATGAGGAACAATTCCATGACCACAGTTATGGATTCAGACCGAATAGGTGTGCACAACAAGCAATCCTAACAGCACTTGATATGATGAATGATGGTAATGATTGGATTGTAGACATTGACTTGGAAAAGTTCTTTGACACAGTAAATCATGACAAGCTGATGACCTTAATTGGAAGAACAATCAAGGATGGAGATGTCATCTCCATTGTGAGAAAGTATCTTGTCAGTGGAATTATGATTGATGATGAGTATGAAGACTCTGTAATAGGAACACCGCAAGGAGGAAATCTTTCTCCGCTATTAGCGAATATCATGCTCAATGAACTTGACAAAGAAATGGAAAAGCGAGGGCTCAATTTCGCGAGATATGCGGATGACTGTATCATTATGGTTGGGAGTGAAATGTCTGCAAATCGAGTAATGAGAAATATCTCTCGATTCATTGAGGAGAAACTAGGGCTTAAGGTCAACATGACAAAGAGTAAAGTGGATAAACCGCAAGGACTCAAATACCTTGGATTTGGATTCTATTTTGATTCAAGAGCACACCAATACAAGGCGAAGCCACATGCAAAATCAGTTGAGAAATTCAAGAAGAGGATGAAGGAACTCACCTGTCGTAGCTGGGGTGTAAGCAACAGCTACAAAGTGGAGAAACTCAATCAACTTATCAGAGGATGGGTTAACTACTTCAAGATAGGGAGTATGAAACATCTGTGCAGAGAAATGGATAAACATATCCGATTCAGACTTCGTATGTGTATATGGAAACAATGGAAAACACCACAAAACAGGGCAAAGAATTTAATGAAACTAGGCGTGCCCCAATGGGCAGCAAAGCGAACATCCTACGCTAAAGGGTTCGCAAGAGTATGTCGAGGTTCAGATGTATGCCAAGCTATAAGCAATAAGAGACTAACCTCATTCGGATTAGTCTCAATGTTAGATTACTACACCGAAAGGTGTGTTACTTGTTAAGTTGATTGAACCGCCGTGTACCGAACGGTACGCACGGTGGTGTGAGAGGTCGGAATTTCTCAATCAAGAGAAATTCCTCCTACTCGATTTTTCGCAGAAGTTTAAGGTACCAGACTGATGCGAAGAATTCTAACTTTAAAACAGATAGGAATTGGAGGCATTCACGATGAAATTAAAAGATACAGGATTGACACAGGAAGAATTAAAAGATTTAGTAAAAAAATATATGATCGAAACTTATGAACGATTTGATTTTGTAGCAGAGACTGCAAAGGATATGTATATGTATGATCCAGATGGAGATGCATATCTTGACTTCTATGCAGGAATCGCAGTTAACAGCGCTGGAAGCTGTAATGAAAAGGTGGTAGCCGCAGTCAAGGATCAGGTTTCTGATATTATGCATACGTTCAACTATCCATACACCATTCCTCAGGCTTTATTAGCTGAAAAGATTTGTACCACGATCGGAATGGATAAGATCTTTTATCAGAACTCAGGAACAGAAGCTAACGAAGCAATGATCAAAATGGCAAGAAAATATGGTGTTGAAAAATATGGTCCAAACAAATATAACATCGTAACAGCAAAATCTTCTTTCCATGGTAGAACATTTGGTTCTATGAGTGCTACTGGTCAGCCGGACAATGCATGTCAGGTTGGATTCGGAAGCATGACTCCAGGATTTACTTATGCAGAATATAATAATTTAGAAGCATTTAAAGAAGCAGTTACAGAAGATACCATCGCGATTATGGTAGAGCCAGTACAGGGTGAAGGTGGAGTTATTCCAGCAACAAAAGAATTCTTAACTGGTTTGAGAGCATTATGTGATGAAAAAGGAATCTTATTATTATTAGATGAAGTTCAGACAGGATGGTGCAGAACTGGTGCAGTTATGTCTTATATGAATTATGGCGTAAAACCAGATATCGTATCCATGGCAAAGGCAATGGGAGGCGGAATGCCAATCGGAGCAATTTGCGCAACAGAAGAGGTTTCTAAAGCATTTACTATGGGATCTCACGGAACTACCTATGGTGGACATCCAGTATGTTGTGCAGCTGCATTAGCAGAAGTAAACGAATTATTAGACAGAGACCTTGCAGGAAATGCCAAAGAAATGGGCGAATACTTCATGGGTCTGTTGGCAACACTTCCTCATGTAAAAGAAGTAAGAGGACAGGGATTATTAGTTGGTGTTGAATTTGATGAAGTAATCAAGAGCATTGATGTAAAACATAAATGTTTCGATAAGAAATTATTGATTACAGCAATCGGTTCCAGTGTAATCCGTATGGTACCTCCATTGATCGTGACAAAAGAAGATTGTGATAAAGCATTTGCAATTATCAAAGAATCTGTAGAAGAACTGTTATAAATCATAGATCAGGAGGAAAGAAAATGAAAGATTTTTCCTTTATCGTACCTCAGAATATTACATTTGGGGCAGGAAGCGTAAAGAAATTACCGGAAATGGTAAAAGAATTAAAGGTTTCCAATGTACTTGTAATCTCCGGACCTCATTTGAATAAGATGGGAGTAACCGATAAGATTACAGCATTGATCGAGGAGACTGGAGCAAAAACATGTAAATTTACAGATGTAGAAGCCAATCCTTCTGTAGAAACGGTCCATAAAGCTGCAGATGCTTATAAAGAAAATCAGGCAGAAGCCATTGTAGCCATTGGAGGAGGTTCTCCAATGGACGTGGCAAAGGCGGTTGGAGTTGTTGTGACTTATGGAGGTTCTATTACAGAATATGAAGGTGGGGGCAAGGTTCCGGGAGAGATTGTTCCTTTTATTGCCATTCCGACCACAGCAGGAACAGGCTCTGAAGTAACAGCTTTTTCTGTTATTACCGACCATAGCCGTAATTATAAACTGACGGTAGCGAGCCAGAAATTGTTGCCATCACATGTCATCTTAGATCCGGAATTCCTCACATCCTGTCCAGCAGGAACAGCAGCAGCATCTGGTGTAGATGCCATGGTACATGCCATAGAATCTTATATTAACAAAGACTGTAATCCATTTATCGAAGCGATGGCAGAGAAAGCGTTGGAGCTTTTAGGAGAAAACATTCGCAAGTTTGTGGCAGACAGAACCAATATTGAGGCGGCAAGTGCAATGCTTTTGGGAAGTACCTTTGCAGGAATCGCATTTAACTTTGGCCGTTTGGGAGATGTACATGCGATGGCTCATCCGGTAGGAGGCTTCTTTAACGTAGCTCATGGAACGGCCAATGCCATTTTACTTCCAGTATGTCTGGAATATAATGCACTGGCAGACGATGGAAAATATAAAAAGATTTATGATTATATTTCTTATACAAAGGCAGATGATTCTTTTGTTCCAGAGATGCTGGTAGAAGAGGTGAGAAAACTTACAAAATCTCTGGGTATTCCTGAGACGCTTTCTGAAGTAGGGGTAACAGAGGATAAGATCAGCCAGATGGCAGAGGATGCCATGAAAAGTGGAAATATTGCAGTAAATCCACGAATTACGACGAAAAAAGACGTAGAAATGCTTTATAAGAAAGCAATGTAGTATATATTATATACGGAGAGGAGTGGAGAGATATGAAACATGCAGTGATTACCATTGGATGCGAATTTGGAAGCGGTGGACCTGAAATCGGGAAAATGCTGGCGGATCGATTAGAAATCGAATATTATGACAGAGATTTGGTAGACAAGGTTGTAGAAAAGACTGGTGTTGACAGAGAACTGGTAGAGAAAGCGGATACATCTCTAAAAAAGGTAAAATACAGATTTGATACAAAGTTTGGTCCAAGATATGCCAATCTTACAAATACCATGATTGCGATTCAATTTGAAGTCATTCAGAACTTTGCAGACAAATCCTCCTGTGTCATCATTGGACGATGCAGTGATTATGTTTTAAAGGATAGAGATGACTGCTTGAGAATTTTTATTTATGCTCCTGAGGATGTCAGAATCGAGAATATCAAAAAAGAACATGGAATTTCGGAAAAGGAAGCAAAAGCCATGATGAAATATCATGATGAGGCACTTCATTCCAGATATAAATACGTAACTGGTACTTATCGAGGAGACAGACATAACAGACAGCTGTTGATTGACAGCAGTTTGCTTGGATGGGAAGAAACGGCAGACTATATTGAAAAACTGATTCATATGAAATTTGGATACTAGAAAAAAATAAGAATAAGGGAATAACAAAGGCGTTATAAAAAGAGAAATCTTTTTGTAGCGCCTTTTTTTGAAAGGAGAATGATATATGGGTAATACAAAGAAGTCAGAATTTGACAAAGTGTTTAGTTCATGGGATATTTTAGTAATTGCATTTGGAGCAATGATCGGATGGGGATGGGTTGTATCCTCAGGAGACTGGATCAGCAGTGGTGGTGTATTAGGAGCAGTGCTTGGCTTCCTGATCGGTGGAATTATGGTATTTTTTATTGGCCTTACTTATGCTGAATTAACAGCTGCAATGCCACAGTGTGGTGGAGAACATGTATTTAGTTATAAAGCCATGGGACCTATGGGATCCTTTGTCTGTACATGGGCTATTATTTTAGGATATGTAAGTGTAGTTTGTTTTGAGGCATGTGCGCTTCCAACGATTATTCAATATATTTATCCAGGTTTCTTAAAAGGATATATGTATACAGTAGCAGGATTTGATATTTATGCTTCCTGGGTTGCAGTGGCAATTGCAGTAGCAATTTTTATTACTTATATTAATATCAAGGGTGCAAAAACAGCAGCAGTGTTGCAGACCGTTTTAACGGTTATCATTGGAGGGGTTGGTATTCTCTTAGTAGTGGCATCTGCATTTAATGGGGATGCATCAAACCTTTCTGGACAGTTATTTGTTGGTTCAGGAACAGGAAGCATTGTGAATAACATTGTAAGAGTTGCTTTGATGACACCATTCTTCTTCATTGGATTTGATGTTATTCCACAGGCAGCAGAAGAAATCAACGTACCATTAAAGAAAATTGGTATGATCTTAATCCTTTCTATCGTACTTGCAGTTTCTTTCTATGCATTAGTCATCATCGGGGTTGGTTATATTATGAGCGGTTCAGAAATTGCTGCTTCTTCCTCAGGTTCTGGATTAGTAACCGCAGATGCAATGGCAAAAGCATTTAACAGTGCGATTATGGCAAAAGTATTAATTATCGGTGGTATGTGTGGTATCGTTACAAGCTGGAACTCCTTCTTACTGGGAGGAAGCCGCGCTATGTACTCCATGGCAGAATCTTATATGATTCCTCGTCCATTTGTAAAATTATCAAAAGAAAAGACACCGATCAATGCATTACTTTTAATTGGAGCCTTATCCTGTCTTGCCCCATTCTGCGGACGTGCTATGCTGGTATGGATCGTAGATGCAGGTAACTTTGGATGCTGTCTGGCATATTGTATGGTCTCTCTTTCCTTTATCATTCTTAGAAAGAAAGCACCGGATATGGCAAGACCATATACAGTAAAAAATTATAAGCTGGTAGGTTCTATTGCAGTATTGATGTCAGGCTTAATGGTAGCTATGTACTTAATTCCTGGTTCTGGATGTGCTCTTGTATGGCAGGAATGGATCATGGTAGGTGGATGGATCTTATTAGGAGTATTCTTCTGCTTCTACTGTAGAGCAAAATATGGAGAAAAATTTGGAAGTCACATTGATGTAGAAATTGAGGATGTGGAAACATCAAAAGGAAATAACAGCGCAGAAGTAGGTGGAATGGCTTAATGAGTGAGAAAGCGTGACTTTCATGACTAAAAAAGTAGAATAACCATTATAACACAAGGAGCAATGTCTTTGGATCCAAATTAAAAAGATTTTCTTTTCAAAGACATCGCTGCTTTTTTCTATTTTTTATAAACTTACATAAACAGGCTCGTGTCCCATGGCGGGAAGAAGCTTGTTTATGATATCATTCATAGAAAGCTTTAAGCTGGAAGTGTTGATACATGGATGACAGCCGATATAGACATTTTCCAATAGGTCCCGATCGATCAGCAACTGAACATGGTGGTCAGTATCGTTCATCAATCCCAGTACGCTTACAGAACCGGGAGTAATGTTCAGATATTGTTCCATATATTCCGGTTTGGCAAAGGAAAGCCGGGAACTGCCAATCTGTCTGGACAATAGCTTTGTCATAAACTTTTTTCGACCAGGCATCATAAGCAGGTAGAATCTGGTTTTTTGGCTGTTGCATAAAAAGAGATTTTTGCAAATATCAATCTGCAATAAAGCTTCTACTTCTTCACAGGACTCTACCGTAGCTGTTTCTTCATGATCCACTCGTTTATAAGGAATATTAAGCTGATCGAGCAGATCATAGCATCGCTGTTCTTTTTCTAATCGTTTTTCGTAATCAGCCGGTCGGCTGGCATAAATGACAGGATCAAGATACATAATCGATAACCTCATTAAAAATACATGTTGATCAGGTGGGCAATTCCATCGTCATCGTTGGAAAGGGTAACAAAATCAGCAATTTTTTTGATCTCTTCACGTCCATTTCCCATAGAGACACCCAGTCCTGCATTTTCGATCATGGATTTATCGTTAAAGCTATCTCCAACTGCTATCAAATCTTTTCGTTCCATTCCCAGGTAATTTAATAGTACATCCAGGCTCTTTCCTTTATCAATGCCCATTGGACAGATTTCCAAAAAATAAGGAGCAGAACAAAAGCATTCGCACTTATCCTTTAATAAGATGGCCATGGATTTTTCAACGGTTACCAGATAATTTGCATCCTCCAGCATAATATATTTTGGTACATCAATGGATGAGATTTCTTTTTCGTAATCTTCTGGCTGGACAATCTGCATACCGTTGATGCCTGCTTCAATCTTAGCATACATATCATACTGCTCCAGACAAAGCAGCTGATCATCTTTGTAGGTCACCAGATTGACATAGTGGCTTTTTGCCAGTCGTACAATTTCCTGAGCAATATCAGGTTCCAGTGTTTTGGAATGAATGACTTTTCCAGTGGACCATTCGATGACCTGTCCACCGTTAAATGGCAGTACGAATCCTCCGTATTTGGCCAGTTCCAGTTCTTCGGCCAGTTTTTTGATGCCGCAGGTAGGACGACCGGATGCCAGGACAACCTTTACCCCCTGTTCTTGAATCATCATAAGTGCTTCTTTGGTCTTTGGTGTAATGACTTTCTCTGAATTAGTGAGGGTGCCATCCAAGTCTAAAGCGATTATTTTGTAATTCATATATTTATCCTCCGAAAAAATTTTCTATCATAATTATAGCATATGTGTCAAATTGCTTGCAAATGGGGGAAGAAGCGATGGATATTTTTGAGCGGAAATGATAAAATATTTTTAAATGATAAGAAGTGAGAAAGGGAAATCAACCATGTTTGATATCAGAGAAGAGTTAAAGAAGCTGCCAGAAAAGCCCGGGGTTTATTTGATGCATGATGGCAAGGATGAGATTATATATGTAGGAAAAGCAATCAGCCTGAAGAACCGGGTACGTCAATATTTTCAAAGCAGCAGGAATTTAAGTCCCAAGATCAGGCAGATGGTTTCTCATATAAAATATTTCGAATATATTATTACCGATTCAGAACTGGAGGCACTGGTATTAGAATGCAACCTGATCAAGGAGCATAATCCGAAATACAATACCATGCTAAAGGACGATAAAAGCTATCCATATATTAAAGTGACTGTTCAGGAGAAGTATCCCAGAGTATTATTTGCACGTAGAATAAAAAGGGATAAGAATAAATACTTTGGTCCTTATACCAGCGCTGGTGCGGTGAAGGATACCATAGATCTGATTCAGAAAATCTATAAGATCCGCACCTGCAATCGGAATCTTCCAAAGGATATAGGAAAGGAGCGTCCATGCTTGTATTATCAGATTAAGCAATGCGATGCTCCATGCCAGGGGTATATTTCCAGAGAGGCGTATCAGAAGTCCATTCATAAGGTTATGAATTTTTTAAATGGAGATTATAAAGAAGTACTGTCCTATCTTCAGGAGAAGATGATGAATGCAGCGCAGGAGATGGAATTTGAGCAGGCAGCACAGTATCGGGATTTGATCCAAAGTGTCAATCACATTTCTAATAAACAAAAGATCAATAGCTCTGGCATGGAGGACCAGGACATCATCGCTTTGGCAAAGGCACAGGAAGAGAGTGTAGTGGCCTTATTTTTTGTTCGGGATGGTAAGCTGTTGGGAAGGGAGCATTTTCATATGCAGCATTCCATAGAAACTTCACGGACAGAGGTTATGACGGAATTTGTGAAGCAGTTTTATGCAGGTACTCCTTATCTTCCAAGGGAAATCCTGCTGGAATGTGAGATCGAAGAAACGGAAATTCTGGAGCAATGGCTTTCTTCAAAGAAAGGGGTCAAAGTAAAGATTTTGGTTCCCAAACGAGGAAAAAAGGCAGAACTGGTGGATATGGCCAGGAGAAACGCAGTTAATATTCTGAAATTGGATAGTGAAAAGATTCGAATGGAAGAAAAAAGGACCATCGGGGCAGTAAAGGAGATAGAGCAATTGATTGGAATCTCTGGATTAAAGAGAATGGAGGCGTTTGATATCTCTAATTTTAATGGTTTTGAAACCGTTGCATCTATGGTAGTATATGAGAATGGAAAGCCGAAAAAGAGAGATTATCGCAAGTTTAAGATTCAGTCAGTAAAGGGACCGGACGATTATAAGAGTATGGAAGAGGTATTGACCAGAAGATTTCTTCACGGGAAAAAGGAAAGGGAGCAGCTGAAAGAACAGCAAATGGATCTTCAGTTTGGTAGTTTTACCAGATTTCCAGACCTGCTTCTCATGGATGGAGGAAAAGGGCAGGTCAATGTGGCAGAGCGGGTACTGGCCCAATTAAATCTTACGATACCGGTATGTGGCATGGTAAAGGATGATAATCATAGAACAAGAGGGTTATACTATCAGAATGAAGAAATCATCTTTCCGCCCAAAAGTGAAGCGTTTCGATTGATCACGAGAATTCAGGATGAAGCCCATCGATTTGCCATTGAATATCACAGAGAGCTTCGGGGAAAGGCCAGTGTGCATTCGATTTTGGATGAGATCAATGGAATCGGGCCGAAGCGGAGAAAGGCGTTGATGAAATATTTTAAAGATATTGCGAAGATCAAGGATGCATCTGTAGAAGAGCTTTGTCAGGTGGAAGGAATCACAAAAAATGTGGCAGAAGAGATTTACCATTTCTTTCACTGAAATTCTATGGTACACTATAAGGTAGCATCAAGAGGGAACATCCAGATCAGGCTCAAGGAGGGAAGAACATATGGAGAACGTTTATGAAGTAAAGCTGGAAAAGCTAATAGAAAAAATGGAACTGGTTAATTATACACCAAAGATTGATGTTTCTGAGATTTTGATCCATCAGGCAGAGATTAACCGTCCTGCATTGCAGCTGGCAGGTTTTTTTGATCATTTTGCTGAGAATCGAGTACAGATTATCGGACGGGTAGAACAGGTCTATTTACAGCAGTTGGAACAGGACAAGATTCAGATGCTGGATGTCTATGAACAGTTTTTTAATTCTAAGATTCCATGTGTTGTATTCTCAAGAGGCATACAGCCTTCGGAAGCGATGTTTTATATTGCAGAAAAATATAACGTGCCTTTACTGGGAACTCCACTCGGAACTTCTGAATTCATGGCAGAGATTATCCGTTGGTTGAATGTAGAATTAGCACCGAGAATTTCCATTCATGGGGTCCTGGTAGATGTATTCGGCGAAGGTGTTTTGATTATGGGTGAAAGTGGAATTGGTAAGAGTGAAGCGGCACTGGAGTTGATCAAGCGTGGACATCGTCTGGTTTCCGATGATGTGGTGGAAATCAAGCGTGTCAGCAAGGAGACTTTGGTTGGCTCAGCTCCGGAGATTACACGTCACTTTATTGAGCTCAGGGGTATTGGGATTATTGATGTAAAGACTTTATTCGGGGTAGAAAGTGTGAAGATGACCCAGAATATTGATATGGTCATCCAGTTGGATGAATGGGATAAGGGAACGGATTATGACCGCTTGGGACTGGAAGAGAAATACACAGAATTCCTGGGAAACAAAGTAGTGTCCCATAGAATTCCAATTCGTCCAGGACGTAATCTGGCCATTATCGTAGAAGCGGCAGCCATTAACCATAGACAGAAGAAGATGGGATATAATGCTGCCAAGGAATTATACAATCGTGTTACAGGACAATTTGAAAAATAAAGATCGGGGGAAATGGTTATGAAGAAGTACACAGTTGGCGTTGATGTAGGTGGAACATCTGTAAAGATGGGAGTTTTTACGGTAGGAGGAGACTTATTATTTAAATGGGAGATTCCAACCAGAACAGAAGACGGAGGAAAATATGTTCTTTCCGATATTACTCAGTCTTTGGAACAAGCCAGAGAAGAACATAATATTGCTTTGGATGAGATTGCAGGAATCGGAATTGGAGTTCCGGGTCCTGTCAATAAAGATGGTGTTGTTGAGGTCTGTGTAAATCTGGGATGGGGACGTACAGAAGTTGAAAAAGAACTGAATGCACTTACTGGCTTACCAGTGAAGGCAGGAAATGATGCAAATGTGGCAGCCATGGGAGAAGTATGGCAGGGAGCTGCAAAGGGAGCACAGGACGCAGTCATGGTGACTCTTGGAACCGGCGTTGGTGGAGGCATTGTCTTAGATGGCAAGATTCTTGCTGGAGTCAAGGGATTTGCAGGGGAAATCGGTCATATTGGTGTCAATCCTCACGAAACCCAGAGCTGCAACTGTGGTAACAAGGGATGTCTGGAACAGTATGCATCTGCGACAGGAATTGTAAGAATGACTAAGAAATACTTAGAAGAACATGAAACGGCTTCTTCTTTACGTGAATTTGCGGATATTACTGCTAAGGATATTTTTGATGAAGCGAAAAAAGGTGATGAAGTTGCAATGCTCAATGTAAAGAAACTTTGTCGTATCTTAGCTTCTGTTCTTGGTAAAATTGCATTGATTGTGGATCCAGAAGTTTTTATCATTGGAGGCGGTGTGTCTAAAGCCGGCAGCATCCTGATTGATGGAATTGCAGAAGAATTTCCAAATTATGTATTTGGAGCAGCGAAGAAGAGTTGTTTTGTTCTGGCTACGCTTGGCAACGATGCAGGGATTTATGGAGCTGCAAAATTAGTGATTTAACGTTGGAGGAAAAATGGAAGCATTTTTAAATAAATTACAGGATATATTAGAACAGGAAGAGATATTGACTCAGGAACCGATGAAATTACATACGACGTTTAAGGTTGGTGGGCCTGCGGATGTATTTGTAAAGCCGGGTTCTGTAGAGCAGATCAAACAAATTATGGAAGCTGCCAGGGAAGAGCAGATTCCTGTCTATATTATGGGAAACGGAAGCAATCTGTTAGTAGGTGACAAGGGATATCGTGGCATCATTATCCAGATTTATAAAAATATGAATCAGATCAGCTGTGAAGGCAATGAGATTAAGGCTCAGGCAGGTGCACTGCTCAGTACCATTGCCAAAGTGGCTCTCGATCAGGAATTGGGAGGATTTGAGTTCGCATCCGGTATTCCCGGCACTCTGGGTGGAGCGGTCACTATGAATGCAGGAGCTTATGGCGGAGAGATGAAGCAGGTATTGAAGAGTGCGGTGATATTAACCAGAGATGGGGAAATCAAGACACTCACGGTAGAAGATTTAAAGCTTGGATATCGGAAAAGTGTTATCATTGATAAGGATTATATTGTGTTGGAGGCAGTTCTTGAGTTGGTACCAGCTAAAAAAGAAGAGATTCAGGAAAAGATGAATGAATATGCACTTGCGCGCAGAACCAAGCAGCCATTGGAATATCCAAGTGCCGGAAGCACATTTAAGCGTCCAGTTGGATATTTTGCCGGAAAGCTTATTGATGATGCTGGCCTTCGAGGGTTTTCCTATGGTGGAGCCCAGGTTTCTGAAAAACATTGTGGATTTGTAATCAACAGAGGCGATGCGACAGCCAGAGATATCGTAACATTGATGAAGATGGTAAACGAAAAGGTAATGGAAAAGTTTGGAGTTGCGTTGGAGCCAGAAGTGAAGATGATTGGAGATTTTACTGAATAATCTTCTAAAAATGGGCAGTCAGGGAGAAAAGAGGAGGATTCTATGAGATTTGTAATTGTAACTGGAATGTCAGGTTCGGGAAAGAGTACTGCATCCAGAATGCTGGAAGACGAAGGATACTTTTGCGTTGACAACCTTCCAATTCAGCTGATGAGTAAATTTGCAGAAATTGCACTGGATGATGAGACAGGCGTGAACAATGTTGCAGTATGCATTGATGTCAGAAATGGAGAAACCTTCAAATATCTGGAAGAAGAATTGGTCAAGATTAAAAAAATGGGTGTGAATTATGAAATTCTGTTTTTGGATGCCAATAATGAGACGTTGATCAAGCGCTATAAGGAGACCAGAAGGGATCATCCACTTTCCAGAGGTGGAAGAATCGAAGATGGAATTAAAAAAGAAAGAGATGAAATTGCTTTTCTAAAAGAAGATGCTACGTATGTGATCGATACCAGTAATCTTTTAACAAGAGAGCTAAGAGGTAAGATCGTAAAGCGGTTTGTAGAGGAAACAGAGGTACATCCATTTAACATTACCATTTTATCCTTTGGATTTAAATATGGAATTCCAAGTGACGCAGATCTGGTCTTTGATGTACGTTTTCTTCCAAATCCTTATTACGATCTGTCCCTGAGAAACTTAACGGGAAATGATAAAGAGATTCAGGAATTTGTCATGAAATATGAGCAGTCCAGAGTCTTTCTAGATAAACTGAATGATATGCTTAGATTTCTCATTCCAAACTATATTGATGAAGGCAAGATGGGTCTTGTGGTAGGAATCGGATGTACTGGTGGAAAGCATCGTTCTGTTACCATTGCTAATAAGATATACGAATGTATCAAAGATCTGCCATATGGTGTTCGGTGTGAGCACAAGGATATTATGAAATAGTAGAAAGGGAATAGAATGTCATTTTCAAGTGAAGTGAAGGAAGAACTGGCGAGGCATATAGGCAATGCACGGCATTGTAAGATAGCAGAATTAGCAGCATTTATCTGCTTCTGTGGAAAAGTAGTGATTGATGAAGAAAACCATTATGCACTCTATCTGCATACCGAAAATACAGTAGTGGCAAAAAAGTGTTTTACTTTGTTAAAAGAGACATTTGGCATTCATCCTACGCTTACCATTGGTAAGAATGTAAGTCTGAAAAAAAACAGGATTTATGAAATTATCATTGACAACCATACAGAATGTGTAGTAATATTGCAAGCGATGAAGATTCTAGATTCTTTTGAGAATTTGGAAGAAAATGTCAATATTGTAAATCATATTATTTTGCAAAATACCTGCTGTAAGCGGGCTTTTATCAGAGGTGCATTTTTATCTTCTGGTTCTATCAGTGCCCCTGATAAAAATTATCATTTTGAAGTTGTTTGTCTGGAATTTGAAAAAGCGAAGCAGTTAATGGGAATTTTGAACAGCTTCGATCTGGATGCTAAGATTGTACGCAGAAAGAAATATTATGTAGTATATATCAAAGAAGGAGCCAAGATCGTAGATGTTTTAAATATAATGGAAGCTCATGTGTCTTTAATGAAGCTGGAAAATGTGCGGATATTAAAGGATGTGAGAAACCGCGTTAACCGACAGGTAAACTGCGAAGCTGCCAATATTCAAAAAACAGTTTCAGCAGCAATGAGGCAGATAGAGGATATCCAATTTTTAATGGACCATAAGGCTTTTAATGATTTGCCATCAAATCTTCAAGATATTGCAAATCTGAGATTGGAATATCCAGAAGCTTCGTTAAAAAAGCTAGGGGATATGCTAAACCCTCCAGTTGGGAAATCTGGAGTGAATCATCGTTTAAGGAAGATCAGCAATATTGCTCAGGATTTACGTGAGAGTATGTGATCAATAGTCAGGAGGAGAAGTATGGTATCTAGAAATATGACAATCAACATTCCATCAGGATTAGAAGCAAGACCTGTTGCATTGTTAGTTCAGGTTGCAAGCCAGTACGAAAGTAAAATCATGGTTGAAACCGGTTCTAAGCAGATTAATGCAAAAAGCATTATGGGAATGATGAGCCTTGGATTAGATGAAGGTGAGAATCTGACAGTAGTTGCAGATGGTGTTGATGAAGAAGAAGCAATTAATCATATTGAAAGATATTTAAGTTCAAAGTAAAAAGAATTGTGTAGATAGAATATTAGCTGAAATCGTGCCATAAATTGGTACGATTTTTGCTTGATTTTCTACTCGAAACGGTGTAAAATATATCTGCTGTGAGAATTTTATTATGTGCTTCGATGGCTCAGATGGTAGAGCAACGCATTCGTAATGCGTGGGTCGTGGGTTCGAGTCCCATTCGAAGCTTTTAGGTAGAAGAAGCATTACGAGAGTGATGCTTCTTTTTTTGGGATTGTTGTAAAATAGACGAATAATCTATGAAGCAGCAGATTGTAATGACTATTTTAGATGAGGTGATATATATGAAAGAAGTATTAGAATTGTATTGGGCTTTTTTTCAGATTGGAATTATGACCTTTGGTGGAGGCTATGCTATGCTTCCGATGTTGCAGCGAGTGGTCGTGGATGAAAAGAAGTGGGCAACAGAAGAAGAGATTTTAGATTATTATGCCATTGGGCAGGTTACGCCAGGCGTTATTGCGGTCAATACGGCAACCTTTATTGGTTATAGAAGAAAGGGAATAGCAGGAGCTGTTTTTGCTACGGCAGGAATAGTATCTCCTTCCCTGTTGATCATTATGGCATTGGCAGGCATTATTAATCAATTTTCCCAGCTTACCATAGTTCAACATGCATTTAATGGGATTCGAGTCGTTGTGTGTGCACTGGTAGCGAAGGCGGTCATTGGAATGATCAAAAAGGGAGTGAAGGATAAGCTGACATTTGTAATCTTGGTATCTGCATTTGTATCCATTGCATTCTTTAAGATTTCTCCGATTCCATTAGTAGTTATCTGTTGTTTCCTTGGAATTTTTTCAAAAGGCGGGGAGGATAAGAAATCATGTTAAAGTATATGATCGTATTTTTGGAATTTTTTAAAGCAGGCTTATTTGCTGTAGGCGGAGGATTGGCAACGCTTCCATTCTTAAAAGCGATGGTAGGGAAATATCCATGGTTTACGGCGGCAGAATTGACCAATATGATTGCTATTTCTGAATCTACTCCAGGGCCTATGGGAGTCAATATGGCTACCTTCGCAGGCTTTAAGGCCGGAGGGGTTCTTGGAGCGATCATTGCTACAGCTGGACTGGTCTGTCCATCTATCCTTATTATTATTGGGGTTTCTAAGATTTTGGAAAAATTTAAGAACAGCAAATTGGTGAAAAATGCATTCTATGCCTTGCGGCCAGCATCTGCAGGATTGATTATTGGAGCCATGTTTGATGTGTTTTTGATGTCTTTATTTCATATAGAATATATAAAGGTGAATTTTTTGAAGACATTGAATATTCCGGCAATTGTGATTTTCGTGGTAGGATTTTTATGTATCAAAAAGTTTGATAAGGTACATCCCATTGTCTTTATATTGGCAGGAGCAATATTTGGAGTTGTTTTTCAGTTGTAATGACAAATGTTTTGAGGTGATATATTTATGAAAGAAATTCATGCAGATCATGATTTTGCACCGGTGGTGGATGAGAATACCAGAATTTTGATTCTGGGAACCTTTCCATCTGTAAAGTCCAGGGAATCAAACTTTTATTACGGGCATCCACAGAATCGCTTTTGGAAACTTCTGGCGAGGATTTTTTCTTGTCCGGTTCCCCAAACAGTGGAGGAGAAGAAATGGATGTTGCTTTCTCATCATACGGGAATCTGGGATGTAATTGAAAGCTGTGATATTATTGGTTCCAGTGACAGCAGCATTAAAAATGTAGTACCTGCAGATATTCAGGGCTTATTGCAGCGATTTGGGATTCAGGCTGTGTTTGCAAATGGAAGGTTGGCAGAAAAATTGTATAAGAAATATATTTTTCCAGAGACAGGAGTGCCGATTCATCCACTTCCATCTACCAGTCCGGCCAATGCTGCATATTCTCTGGAACGGCTCTATGAGCAATGGAGCCAGATCCTTACATTTTTAGACGAAGGAGGAGTTTAGAAGATGAAGAAACGATTTGGAGCAATGATCATGGCGGTCGTGCTGTTACTGACCATAACAGCCTGTGAGCAGGAGGAAAAGGAGTCTGGACGTATTTATGGTGGATGTAGTGTTCACTATATTGATGTAGGACAGGGAGATGCTGCGTTGATTCAGGCAGGAGATACCAATTCCCTGATCGATACAGGGACCAATTCCCACTATGATGAATTATCTGCCTATCTGGATTCTCAGAATGTAGAGAAGCTGGATAATCTGATCATCACACACCCCGATGCAGATCATATGGGAGGAGCCTATGCGGTCATTGCGGATTATGGGGTAGAACAATTTTATACGACCAATACCACCAGTGATTCCCAGGCATATCAGAAGATGATACGTGCTTTGAAGCAGAATCATATAGAGAAGCAGGTGGTGTCAGCGGGAGATGATATTGACTTTGGAGAAGGAGCGCAAGGTTCTGTGCTTGGACCAATTGGAGAGGCGGAAGACAGCAATGAAAGCAGTTTGGTCATTCGGTTGGATTATGGGGAAAACAGTTATTTATTTACCGGAGATACTACTGCACGTATGGAAAATAGGATGAATCAAAAATACGATATTGATGTGGATGTACTAAAGGCTAGTCATCATGGATCGGATACGGCAAATGGTGTGAAATTTATTCGAGATGCATCACCGATCTATTCGGTGATCAGCGTGGGAGCTGATAATAATTATGGTCATCCGGATTATAATGTGCTTCGCCGTTTGAAGAAATATTCCACACAGGGAGTACTTCGGACAGACAAGATGGGGAACATTGTGATTTCTTCTAATGGAGAGAAACTGTCGGTAGAATCCATAGATCATTCACAAATGATAGAAGAACAGCATAATACTTCCCAAAAGAAAAAAATAAATTCTATAAAAGAGGAGATTATCGGCAATAAAAATACAAAGGTTTATCATTCAAAAGAAGAAGGGAATCTTCCAGATGAAGAGAACAGGGTGTATTTTTCTTCCGAGAATGAAGCGAAAAAGGCCGGGTATCGCCCTTGTTCCAGATGTTATCCATAATAAATAGATAAAAGTTATTAAAAGATAGAAAAAGTTGCATTATTTCTATTATTGCTAAATGGAGAAATTTTCTTTATAATATTAAGTAAATTAGAAAACTCTTTGATTTGTTTTTTGAGAGTTTTTAAACTCTCCGGACAGGACATCCATAATTTTCATACTATAAATACTTAAAAGGCTGTTGTAATGACGGAGGGAACCAATGTGCAGGTTTCCTCGGTAAATAGCCAAGAGAAATAAGCAGCTTATCTTTAACAAAGTTAACATATCATAATTCCTACAAACGAAAGAAACCGCCGATGAGGCGGTTTCTTTCGTTTGTAAAAAATGTTAAAATAGCAACAGAAGGAGAAAGAAGGGAAGGACAGATATGGCAAAATCCTATCATCAGAAAATGAAATTATTATATTTGATGAAGCTTTTCTGGGAAGAAACAGATGAGCAGCATGTGGTGTCCATGAAAGAGATGATCGAGTATCTGGAAAAAAAGAAACTACGGGCAGAGAGAAAGAGCATTTATGATGATATCGAGGCTTTGAAAGCATTTGGCATGGATATAAAAAATCGTAGAGAAAAACCTGCTGGCTATTATCTGGATAACCGGATGTTAAATATGCAAGATTGCAAGCTGATAATGACTGCAGTGCAGTCTTCTCCCTGGCTGACTGGAAGAAAGGCTAAGGAATTGGTGCAAAAAACTGCATCATTATGCAGTAGATGGAATGAACCTGGATCAGAGAGACAGATGTATGTTATTGACCGGGTGAAATCTATGAATGAAAGTCTGTATCAGAATCTGGAAATCTTTTATGAAGCTATAAAACGGGATGTTCAGGTGTCTTTCCGCTATATGACCTGGAAGATTGGTCATAACACTCAGATAAGAAAGACTGGGAAGACTTGTCTGATCAGCCCATGGGCGGTGTGCAAGGTCGGTGAAGAATATTATATAATTGGATATGAAGCCCAGAAACAGAGGATAAAGCATTATCCTGTAATTAAAATGGCATATATAAAGCTGCTAGAGGAAAAGAGAGAGGGAAAGGAATCATTTGAAAAACTGGATCTGGAACTGTTTTATGAAAGATGCTTTGGTGAGCCAGGCAGTCCAAAGACAAGAGTGAAGTTCTATATGGAGAATCATCTTTTGGATGGAATTATGGATCAATTTGGAAAGGATGTATGGATTCGTCCAGAGGGAGACCGACATTTTATAGCGATTATCAATGTAGATGTGAATGAGCGTTTCTTTGGATGGCTTTCTGGACTCGGGATGGGGGCAAGACTGTTAGAGCCAGAGTGTGTGGTAAGACAGTACCAGGAGTTTTTGCAACGATTGTTGACTCAGTATCAATAGAAAGCAGGAAAAGAATGAAGGAATTTGTAAAATTAGTTGATGTAAAGAAAATTTATCAAAGTGGAGATGTGGTAACCAAGGCAGTGGACGGCATTAATTTTGAAATTCAGGAAGGGGAATTTGTCGTAATTGTAGGAGCCAGTGGTGCCGGCAAGACGACGGTTCTGAATATTCTTGGAGGAATGGATCAGGCCACCAGTGGAGAAATATGGGTGGATGGCAATGATATTGGAAGATATTCGGAACGGCAGCTGACCAAATATCGAAGAGATGACATTGGATTTGTTTTTCAGTTTTATAACCTGATTCCAAATCTGACTGCATTGGAGAATGTAGAGCTAGCACTTCAGATTTGTAAGGATCCCATTGATGCTAAAACCGTGCTTCAGGAAGTTGGACTTGGGCAGAGGCTTAAGAATTTTCCAGCACAGCTTTCTGGGGGAGAACAGCAGAGAGTGTCTATCGCCAGGGCTCTGGCTAAGAATCCAAAGCTGCTTTTATGTGATGAACCAACGGGGGCTTTGGACTATAAAACAGGAAAAGCAATTTTAAAGCTGTTGCAGGACACTTGTCGACAAAAGAAGAAGACTGTCATTGTCATTACACATAATCTTGCCATTGCACCTATGGCAGATAGGGTAATTGAGGTAAAAAGCGGAAAAATCGCTGACATAAGAATCAATGAAGATCCACAGCCCGTGGAGACCATAGAATGGTAGGTGGAAGCAATGAAGAAAGCATTACGAACAGAATGGATCAGAGAAATTCGTTATAGTCTTCCGAGATTTTTGTCTATCTTATTTTTAGTAGCACTTGGAGTTGCATTTTTCGCTGGAATTCGTGCTACGGAGCCGGATATGAGGGAAACGGTGGATCGTCAGTATGACGATGAGAATTTCATGGACCTTCGCGTTTTGAGTACACAGGGACTGACGGATAAGGATGTGGAAGCAGTCAGTAAGACAGAGGGGGTGCAAAAAGCGGAGGGAACTTATACCAAAGATGTTCTTTGCGATATTGGACAGAGCGAAGTGGCAATTAAGGTGTATGCAAAAACCGATTCTTTGAATCAGATGCATATGGAAGAGGGCAGAGATTTAAAAAAGAGTGGGGAATGCCTTGTGGATGCCAGATTTGCACAGGAAAATAAAGTAAAGATAGGAGATACGATTACCTTAAAGTCAGGAGGTGAGGATGAGGACTTAAAAGATTCCTTGAAGAAGACAACATACAAGATTGTAGGGTTGGTCAATTATAATTATTATCTGACCAGAGACCGGGGAACGACCACCATCGGAAATGGAAAGATAGAAGGGTTCCTTGTCATTCCAAAGGATGATTTTGATATGGATGTCTATACGGAAATTGCGGTTTCCATAAAAGGTGGAAAAAAATTGACGACTTATACCGATGCATATGAGGACAAGGTGGAGTCAGTTGTGGATAATCTTGAAGAAATCAAAGGAACGCGTGAACAAATTCGATATGAAGAGATTAAAAAAGAAGCCAATGACAAGATTGAAGATTCGGAAAAGGAATATCGAAAGGAAAAGAAAAAGGCACAAAATGAGCTGAAAAAAGCAAAGGATAAACTGGACCAGGCCAAAAATGAACTTACTCAGGCTGAAAATGAGCTTGCTCAAGCCAAAGCAGAGCTGGATTCTGGGGAAAAGCAGTTAGCGTCCGGGCGAAAACAGTATGAGAATGGCATAGCTCAGTTAAAATCCGGCAAACAGCAATATGAAGATGGACTTACGCAATACCGTCAGGGAGTAAAAGACTATGAAAAGCAGGAGCAACAGCTTTCCCAGGCGAAGGAAGCCCTGGATCAGGCCATTGCTGCCTATGGGATTACTTATGATCAATTGGATGAGAATTATGGGGAGTTATATCAGCAGTACCTGCAATATCTGGAAGGAAAGAAGCAGTTAGAAGCAGGGAAAGCAAAGCTGGATAAAACAAAAAGTACGTTGGATGCTACAAAGAAAAAGTTAGATGCCTCAGAAACCAAACTTCAGAATACAAAAAGTAGACTGGAAGCATCGAAAACAAAGCTTGCTCAAGGACGTAAAGAATACGAAGCAGGTTTGACACAGCTGAAATCCGGTCGTAAGGAATACCAGAAAGGGCTTGCTAAGTACCAAAAAGAAAAGAAAAAGGCGGAACAGGAATTTAAAAAGGCGGAACAGAAAATACAGGATGCAAAGGATGAAGTGAAAAAACTGAAAAAGGGCAAATGGTATTTATTAGACCGTAATAAGATTCAGTCTTATGTGGAATTTGGTCAGGATTCAGAAAGAATCGGTGCAATTGGAAAGGTATTTCCATTCATCTTTTTCCTGGTTGCAGCCATGGTCAGTCTGACCACAATGACCAGAATGGTTGAAAAGGAGCGAACGCAGCTGGGAACAATGAAGGCTCTTGGCTACAGCAAACTTCAGATTGCAGGAAAGTATCTGATCTATGCAGCACTGGCAACGATACTGGGAAGCATGCTGGGGGCAGCAGCTGGGGAGTTTATTCTTCCACATATTATTATTACAGCGTATTGCATGATGTATGTGGGAATTCGCCAGGTAGTTGTTCCATTTCATATAGATCTGGCATTATTAGCGGCGACTGCGGCGTTTGTTACTACCTTGGGAGCAACGATGTTGTCTTCCTATAGAGCTCTTATGGAAGTGCCGGCTCAGCTGATGAGACCAGAAGCACCAAAAGAAGGAAAGAGGGTTCTACTTGAGAGAATCCCGTTTATTTGGAAGAGGATCAGTTTTTCCTGGAAATCTTCTATTCGTAATCTTTTGCGCTATAAGAAAAGATTTTTTATGACGATTTTTGGTATTAGTGGCTGCATGGCTCTTTTGCTGGTAGGATTTGGATTGGAGGATTCTATATTTGCAATTACGAATAATCAGTATACGAAGATCAGGGTATATGATGCCATTGTGGGATTTGATGAAGAGGATGAGGATCTTAAAGAGCACATGGATCAAGTTCTTAGTGAGAAGGAAGTCACTTCAGGAATACGGGCAAGAGAAACTTCTGTAGATGTTGAAACAGAAGAAGGAAGTAAGACTGGAGATGTTATAGTACCTGAGGATAAAAAGGAAATTGAAAAGTATATTAAATTCAAAGACCGTACTACTGGAAAAAGCTATCACATGTCAGACGACGGAGTTATCATTACAGAAAAGCTGGCTAAAATCCTGAATATCGAAGTAGGAGATACCATCTGGTTAAAAGAAGGGGAAACAAAGAAAAAAGCCGTAAAAGTAATGGCCATTGCAGAAAATTATATGATGAATTATGTATTTATGTCAGATTCTTTGTACCAGTCTCTTTATAAAAAGGCTCCGGTATACAATCAGGTATTTGTGAATACTTTAAAGCACACGTCTTCATTTGAAGATGCTCTGAGTAAAAAACTGCTGAAGATGGAAGGCGTGACTTCTGTATCTTATGTATCCTCTGCGCAGGAAGAAATGGGAGAAATGCTTGGCAACTTAAATATTGTCGTCTTCGTATTGATAGCGGCGGCTGGTCTGTTGGCATTTGTAGTATTATATAATTTAAACAACATTAATATTGAAGAACGAAGAAGGGAATTAGCAACCATTAAAGTACTGGGATTTTATCAGCCAGAACTGGCGGCGTATGTCTATCGGGAAAATGTTTTACTGACGATCATTGGTATTGTGATCGGGATTTTCTTCGGTATGATTCTTCACCAATATGTTATCTTAACAGCAGAGGTGGATGCGATTATGTTCGGACGGACGATTTCTACGCAAAGCTATGTATATAGTATTTTGCTAACTATCTTCTTTGCCGTATTCGTCAATGGAGTTATGTATTTTAAATTGAAAAAAATTGATATGGTAGAATCCTTAAAGAGTGTGGAATAATTGGAAAGACCAAAATTTCCTCCTGCGTTTCGGTGTTTTGGATGCAGGAGGAAATTTTGGTCTATATGAGTCCAAAGGATTGCAATCCTTTTTCAATTCCATCATGGTAGATAGAATCAGTCGCTGGATAGCATTCTTTTAGTTCGGGAGTGGCATCTCCCATGACCATGGGATGTGCTACGGTTTCAAGCATTTCGATGTCATTTTTACTGTCGCCAAAGGCATAGGTATTTTCAATTGGAATATGTAGATAATCCAGCAGAGTCTGAATGCCGGTTCCTTTGGAATAACCTTTCAGGATGATTTCAATATAAACATATTCTTTATGAATGATCGTGTGAAAATGTCTGCTCAACTGGTCTGACAGTTTTTTGAGGAGACTGCGGTCTTCTGGATAGCCGGTAATTTTGGAAATACGGTCGGGAAGCTGCTGAATGGATTTTAAATAATCCCGATAATTTTGATTCATTCGTATGACAGCAGGCTTGAATACATCAGGAACATAATCAGTATCATAATAAGCGTAATCGGAATTTTCTATGTAAAACGGAACGTGAAAATCATAAAGTGTTTGTATGGTATTGTGACAGTCAACTCCCGTAATGGCAGCATCCAGAAGAACATGATTCTGAAAAGATACATAAGTTCCACAGCCTCCGATCATGCCATGAAAGGGCATCTGGCGGATTTCTGGAGGTAAGATGGACTGGTTGCGTCCGGTACACAGGATGACATAGTGACCATTTTGAATACACTGATTTATGGAACGAATGGTACTTTGAGGAACCAGGCAGTCTCCACGATAGAGAGTGCCATCCACATCAAAGAAGATTATTTTCTTATTCATCGTTTTTATCACCTCGTATTAGCATATAATATCAGAAATTTCTAAAAATTTATTAGATTTTATCGTAGCATTTTAGTCTTTCGCGGTCAAGAAAAAACACTCCACCTTTTTCAGGAGATGTGGTATAATGGGTACACTTACTAAATTGAACGAAAGGGAGTTATGATAATGAAGAAAATTGCAACAGAAAAAGCACCAGGAGCAATCGGTCCATATTCACAGGCTGTTATTTGTGGAGGAATGTTATATACATCCGGACAGATTTGTTTAGATCCTTCTACAGGAGATGTGGTAACAGGTGGAATCGAAGATCAGACTCATAGAGTATGTAAGAATTTGGGAGCAGTATTAGAAGCAGCTGGAACAGATTTTGATCATGTAGTAAAGACTACCTGTTTCCTGGCTGATATGAATGATTTTTCTGCATTTAATAAAGTTTATGGTGAATATTTTACATCTAAGCCAGCCAGATCCTGTGTGGCAGTAAAGTCTCTTCCAAAAGGAGTATTGTGTGAAGTTGAGGTTATTGCCTCTGTAAAATAAAAGGAGCGTGCTCATTATGGAGCATTTATTTCGATTAAAGGAAAGAAATACGAATGTAAGGACAGAGATCGCAGCAGGAGCTACCACCTATTTTGCTATGATTTATGTAGTCAGCATCATTGTCACGATGATGATGGATACTGGCATGCCGGAAGAGGCCGCATATACCTCTGTTTTGTTTGCTTCTGGATTGGGATGCATGATTATGGGTCTGTTGGCGAATTATCCTGTAGGCCTTGCTCCAAGTCTGGGAGTTACGGCATTGTTTTCATCCACTTTATGTGGGCGAATGGGATATAGCTGGCAGGCAGGGCTTTGCGCAGTTTTTCTCGTGGGTATAATCATGTTGCTCATAGCAGTCACCGGTATTCGAACTGCTATTTTAAGATCGATTCCAGCTCATTTGAAGAATGCTATCAGCGCAGGAATTGGATTTTTTCTCACATTTGTTGGATTAAAAAATTGTGGAATCATTGTAAATAGTGAACAGAATTATGTGGCATTGGGAAAGATTTTTAGCGCAGAGGTTTTAGTTTCTCTTTTTGGAATCATAATTATGCTGGCACTGATCATAAAGTGGAAGAAGTTCCCGATGATTTTTGGTATGCTGGGAACAACAGTCATAGGATTGATCGTAGGATTCTTTTCGGATAATCCAGGGTTACCAAGAATTCCAGAAAGCTTTTCATTACTTCAGGCGTCAGGAGCTAATTTTGGTGCTTTTGTGTCAGGATTTGGAGAGTTATTCTCATCGCCGAATGTTATTATAATTATTCTTTCTATTTTATTTGTAGACTTTTTTGATACTACTGGAACATTGATTGCGGTGATCAGCAGGGCAAAGCTTCCAACAGTAAATGGAGAACCGGAGAATATTAATCGGGCACTTTCCGCAGATGCATTAGGTTCTATTGTAGGAGCGGTGGCAGGAACGACATCCGTAAGTTCTTATATGGAATCCGAAACTGGAATTGAAAGTGGTGGAAGAACGGGGCTTACTGCAGTGACGACAGGGGTGCTTTTTCTCATATCCATTTTTTTGTATCCTATCTTCAGTTTGTTGACGGTTTGTGTAACATCGCCGGTTTTGATTCTTGTGGGAAGCTTGATGGTACGTCAATTTGCAAAAATTGACTGGAGAGATTATGTAGAAGCAGTATCATCATTTACAACTGTAATTATGATGACGCTTACGTATTCCATTGCAGACGGAATTGCATTCGGATTTATTGTCTATGGATTGGCTTCTTTATTCAGCAATCGTTATAAGGAAGTGTCTCCATTGATGTGGATTATGATAGGAATGTTTACGATCTATTTTATTTTAATATAGGAAAATCAGGCACAGTGCCGCAGAAAAAACAGGAGGGCGATCAGTGGCAATCGTAGAACGGATTTCCAGCGATAAGACCTGGGAACAGATGTTAAAACTAAATTCGCAGGATAATCTTCTGCTGCTCTGTCAGCGATTGATGGCAGAGGAGTTATGGAAAGAATCTCTGATGGAATTATCTGCGTTTCTGGAACAGTATTTAGGACAACATCCAGAGAAGCTGATTCTGCTTTTGTCCCAATGTGATATCGATTTATTATTTCAGATATGGAATATCGGAAAAAAGCTCGATCTTTCTTATACGGATCAAAGGAATATAGTATCGTTGGAGAAGCTGGGACTGATTCAATACGATCATAAAGAGAAAAGAATAACCATAAATGAAGATGCAAGAGCAAATTTTTATTTTTATCTGAAAAGCAGATCTTCGATGAAGCAGATTCAGCACTTGCAGGAACTGGAATATGCGGTAAAAGGTATTTTATATCAATGTGGAATCATAGAATTTCCACATTTATGTGATATACTAGAAGAGGGTGGAGAGGAAATTTCTTCTCACTTTATGCATGAATTTTTAGTTGGAAGAATGGAGTTCTGGAGCTTTCTCGGGGTCTTGAAAAATACGAAGACAGAAATGTGCTATTTGGAATCTTATGAGGTGAAGAATCGGAATCGTATATTTGAGGGTTGGTTTGAAGATCAAAGTCGGGCCTTTCATCGAATTTCCATGGAGGATGCCAGATTGATCGGCAGAATGAATGGAATTGGGAACTGGAAAGGAACCAAAGAGATGCTGTCCTTTTGCCTGACGAAGATTTACAAAGAAGTCATTCCGGCAACTGTTCTTGTAAAAACCATTTTAATTTATATTCAAAATGGTGATACTATGGAAGAGCTTAGGAACAAGCTGCAGCTTAAGATTGCTGATTTTACAGAAGAAGAAAAACTCGAATTTTGGAAGTGCATAGATGAGATGTATTGGCATACGCCCCTCTTTCATCTTAAAGGTTATAGCAGATGGGAAGACCGGAAGGAGAAACAACATTTTTCGGTCATTCATGGGGGAAAAAGGGATTAGTCCGAAAGCAGATGCGAAGGAGAAAACGTATGGGTAAGAATATATTAGTGGTAGATGATGAGAAGGAAATCGCTGATTTTGTAGAATTGTATTTAAAGAATGAGAATTTTAATGTTTATAAATTTTATAATGGAAAAGAAGTGTTGCAATGCATCAAGGAGCATAACATTGATCTGGCTATTTTAGATGTTATGCTTCCCGATATCGATGGCTTTACATTGCTAAATGAGATTCGAAAGACATATACTTTTCCAGTCGTGATGCTGACTGCGAAAACTGGTTCTATGGATAAGATCAATGGTCTTACGCTGGGGGCGGATGATTATATTGAGAAGCCGTTTGAACCTCTGGAATTAATGGCAAGGGTCAAAGCCCAGCTTCGCCGTTATACCAGATATAACGATGCCAGTAACCGGGAGGAGCAGAATATCCTGGAAATCGCAGGGCTGACATTGAATAAGAATACGCATCAGTGTATGTATGGTGATGTTGAAATTACACTGACACCAATTGAATTTAATATATTGTGGATTCTGATTTCCAAGAAGGGGAAGGTGATCAGCTCAGAGAATCTGTTCGAACAGGTGTGGAAGGAAAAGTATTTTAAGAATAATAATAATACGGTTATGGTGCATATTAGGCATTTGAGAGAAAAGTTAGGTGCGGTTATGGGACATCGGGAACTGATCAAGACCGTGTGGGGAGTGGGATATAAGATTGAAGAATAATAAGTACCGCTCTTTAAAATTAAAAATTATGCTTCAGACCATAGGAATTACCAGCATCATTGCTTTTATCGGATATTGTATCTATTCGGTATTGATCGATGGTATTTTTCAAGAGCCTTTTGCAAACCTGATGGTTTCTCTGTTCCAGAATCTTCATATGGATGAAGAAAGTGCGATTTTAGTATATCGGACAATTTTCTGGAAGAATAAAACAATGATATTAACGTGCATGTTCATTATAATGTATCTGATCAGCTTCTATCTGGGAATGAGTAAATTTACGGATTATTTGGATGAAGTAGGAAAGGGTATTGATATGATCTTGAATGACTCTTCAGAGCTTATTAAACTGCCGGAGGAGCTGCAGCCTTTAGAGGTGCAGATGAACACGATCAAGAATAACTTAAGAGATCAGCGTTATGCAGCAGCCCAGAGTGAACAGCGGAAAAATGACCTGGTGGTTTATCTGGCACATGATCTGAAGACACCATTAACGTCCATTGTTGCGTATCTAAGTCTTTTGGATGAAGCACCGGATATGCCTCTTGCGCAAAGGGCCAAGTATACAGGAATTTCTCTGGAGAAGGCAAAGCGTCTGGGAGAGTTGATCAATGAGTTTTTTGAAATTACCAGATACAATCTTCAGAATATTACGTTGGAGAGACAGCAGATATCATTGAATATGTTGCTGGAGCAGCTGGTGGATGAATTCTATCCGGTATTCAAGGAGAAGAATATTGTGTGCCGTGTACACATAGAAGAAGATATCGAACTCTTTGTGGATGCAGAACGCATGGCACGTGTATTCGATAATTTATTTCGGAATGCAATATCGTACAGCTATGAGGAAACGCCTATTGATGTAATTGCAAAGACCAGTGATCAGACTGTACGTATTACAGTACGCAATCAAGGAAAAGAGATTGCGGAACATAAATTAAATCATTTATTTGAAAAGTTTTATCGTCTGGATGAAGCCAGATCTACGAATACTGGTGGGGCAGGTCTGGGACTTGCAATTGCCAAAGAAATTGTAGAGCTGCATGGTGGAATGATTCAGGCGGTCAGCAATGAAAGATATACGGAGTTTATTGTGACATTGCCGTATATGGAAACAAACAATGAGAAGGAGTGAGAAGAAAAAAATGAAAAGTACTTACATTATTGGACACAAAAATCCGGATACTGATTCCATCTGTTCCGCTTTGGCATATGCTCATCTGAAAAATGAAACAAGTGAAGATAAGTGCTACAAAGCGAAGAGATTAGGAGCTGTAAGCCCAGAGACCAGATTTGTATTGGATCATTTTGGGGTAAAGGAACCAGAGCTATTAACAGATATTTATCCAAGAATGGTGGATATCCCATTGCATACGGTGGATCCGATTGATGATAAGACGTCCTTAAAAAAGGCATGGGATATGATGAGAGATCAGAAAATCGTAACTCTGCCAATCTTGGAAGAAGATAGAACCTTAAAGGGAATTATTACTGCCAGTGATATTACGTATTCCGATATGGACGTTTATGATAATAAGGTATTATCAAAAGCCAAGACACCATATAAGAATATTGTAGAAACCTTAGATGGAGAACTGGTTGTTGGAAATATGGACAGCTGTGTGGATTCAGGTAAGGTACTGGTGTCTGCTGCCAATCCGGATTTAATGGAAAAATTTATTGAATCAGGCGATGTAGTGATCATTGGAAACCGTTACGATTCCCAGTTCTGTTCTATCGAAGCCGGAGCAAGATTATTGATCGTATGTATGGGCACAGAGGTATCTAATACCATTATTACACTGGCAAAGGAAAAACACTGTGATATTATTACAACTCCTCATGATACCTTTATTGCAAGCCGATTGATCAGCCACAGTCTCCCATGCGAATATTTTATGACACCAAAAGAAAAAATCAGCTGTATCTATCAAAGTGAATTGATTGAAGAAGTGCAGAAGATTATGACAAAGAGCCGTTTCCGTTATTATCCAGTACTGAATACAAATAATCAGTTTGAAGGCTTTGCTTCTCGTCGTCGTCTGTTAGAGTTCGATCGTAGAAAAGTCATCTTAGTGGATCATAACGAAGCTTCTCAGGCTGTAGATGGTCTGGAGGAAGGAAATATCATCGAAATCATCGATCATCATAAATTGGGAAGTTTAGAGACAATGGGACCAATCTTTTTCCGAAATCAGCCGGTGGGATGTACAGCAACCATTATTACACAGCTGTATCATGAGCACGGAGTAGAGATTACAAAACCAATTGCAGGCTTATTAGTATCAGCAATTCTTTCTGATACTCTGATGTTCCGTTCTCCAACCTGTACACCAGTGGATAAAACTACTGCAGAAATGCTGGCTAAGATTGCAGAAATCGATATTGAGCAGTATGCAACCGATATGTTTACGGCAGGAAGTGATCTGAAAGGAAAGACTGCTGCAGAAATCTGTTCTCAGGATTTCAAGAAATTCAATGCAGGAGATATTAAGTTCGGAGTAGGACAGATCAATTCCATGAGTACAGAAGAGTTGGGAAATATTAAAGAAACAGTAGTTCCATATTTACCAGAACTAGCGGTTTCTCAGAAACTGGATATGGTATTCTTCATGATGACAAATATCCTTGAAGAAAGCACCTATTTACTGATGTATGGTGCTAATACAGAGGAAGTAGTGACGACTGCTTTTGCAACAGAAATCCAGGGACAGGAAGCATATCTTCCAGGCGTAGTTTCCCGTAAGAAACAGCTGATTCCAAACTTACTGGTAGCATTTCAGAAATTAGGATAAGAAGTTTTATATTATAACATCCTTTTGGAGAGGATATTTAGAAAATCCAGCAAAGAATCTATATTATGGTTCTTTTGCTGGATTTTTGTAAATAATTACTCTGTAAAATACGGGTTTTCTGGAATACAGATGCAAGCGATGAGAACGGAATTATTTCAGCCGGCAATCAGGTTTCCAGAGCTTAACAATCCCTAACATGCTTTGCGTTTTTGCCACTCGCCACAGCCGCTTCGCTTTTAGCGCTCTCGTGGTAGGGACCAGACGAAAATCTTATATGCCGCCCATCTGCAAATGGTTCTTAAGCAAGCTTCTCCCCATTTGTCCCTGGACGAGAGATAAGATTTTCGTCTGTCCTGATGTAGAACAAGAGAAAACATGTATCAGGTTTGGAAGCTCCGTAGCCTGATTGCTGACCAGAATGATTTCGTTCTCACTCACTATCCCATAGTCAAAGAAACCCGCACAGGATAGAATAAAAAATTATATATCCACACTAAAATGTGGATATGTGGATAATTGCATGTGCAATACATGTGAAATAGATGTGTATAGTATGTGAAAAGAAATTCCTGATGTCATTTCTATAGAAGTGCTTGCATTATAAATAGTTTAGAGGTATAATAACCACAAGATGTTGTGGAAGATGCATAAATCCTACACAACATATATATTATGAAAGGTATATGATGAAACATGATAAGAGAGATTCAGAAGAGAAACGGGGACGTGGTTCCTTTCGATTCCGTGAAGATCCTGAATGCAATGAGCCAGGCGAACAAGGCGGTAGATGGAGAAAATATGACACCTACTGACTTGTTATTTTTAACGGAAAAGGTATGCGGCTGTATTAATGAGGACATCTGCAACGTAGAAGAGGTGCAGGATTTTGTAGAGCAGATTTTGATTAAATATGGTTATGGGAAAACTGCAAAGGCCTATATTCTGTATCGTGCAGAACATACAAAGATCCGCAATACGGAATCTGATTTGATGGACATCTATGAACGTCTTACCTATTCTTACGCAAAGGATGAAGATATTAAACGTGAAAATGCCAATATCGATGCAGATACCGCCATGGGAACTATGTTAAAGTATGGTTCTGAGGGATCTAAGTATTTTATTGATAATTATGTGCTTCCGAAGGATATTGCGGCAGCTCATATTAATGGGGATATTCACATTCATGACAAGGACTTCTATATGTTGACAGAGACATGCTGTCAGATTGATCTGATCAAACTGTTTCATGATGGCTTTTCCACAGGTCATGGGAACTTACGTGAACCGAATTCTATTCAGAGCTATTCTGCTCTGGCATGTATTGCTATTCAGGCGAACCAGAATGAGATGCATGGCGGACAGAGCGTACCAAACTTTGATTATGCAATGGCTGATGGAGTACGCAAAACGTATAAAAAGAAATATCGTCATCTCATGAATCAATATTTTCAGATTCGTTTTGGAATGACAGAAGAAGAAAGTAAGGAAGCCATTGATGCATATATGGAGCAATTAAAAGCTCCACTTACTATGGGTAATGCAGATGTGATCGCAGAAGAGATCAGGCAGATGCAGATGCCAAACGGATTGAGTGTAGAGCAGATGGAAGAATTACATCGATATGTACAGAAGGAAGCATTGACTATGACAGACAGAGAAACCTATCAGGCTATGGAAGCTTTCGTACATAACTTAAATACGATGAATTCAAGAGCAGGGGCACAAGTGCCATTCAGTTCGATTAATTACGGAACAGATACTTCACCAGAGGCAAGAATGGTTATTCGAAATCTTCTGGAATGTACCGAAAAAGGATTGGGAGGTGGAGAGACACCGATCTTCCCGGTACAGATTTTTAAAGTGAAGGAAGGAATAAACTTTAATCCTGGAGATCCGAATTACGATTTATTCAAGCAGGCCATTAAGACATCTGCGAAGCGGTTATTTCCCAACTTTAGCTTTATTGATGCACCGTACAATCTTCAGTACTATAAAGAAGGAGATTATAATACAGAAGTTTCCTATATGGGATGCCGTACCCGTGTGTTAGGAAATGTCTATGATAAGACAAAAGAAGTTACCTGTGGACGTGGAAATTTAAGCTTTACTTCTATCAATCTTCCAAGATTGGGAATTGAAGCACATGGAGATATTAAAAAGTTCTATAAGATGCTGGATACACAGATGGAGCTGGTGATCCGTCAGCTGATGCACCGCTTTAAAATTCAATGTACCAAGAAGGTGCGTAATTATCCATTTTTGATGGGACAAGGCATCTGGATTGATTCTGAGCATCTAAATTATGAAGATAACATTGCAGAGGTGTTAAAGCATGGAACCTTAAGCATTGGGTTTATTGGTCTGGCTGAGACACTAAAGGCTTTGATCGGAAAGCATCATGGAGAAAGTGAAGAGGCACAGCAGCTTGGTCTTGAGATTATTGGCTATATGCGTCAGAGAATGGATTTAGAATCTAAGAAGACAGGGCTTAATTTTACATTATTAGCAACGCCGGCAGAAGGATTGAGCGGTCGATTTATTAAGATTGATCAGAAGAAGTATGGAATCATGGAAGGTATTACAGATCGGGAGTATTATACAAACTCCTTCCACGTGCCAGTGTATTATCCAATTCGTGCTTTTGAGAAGATTCAGATTGAAGCACCATATCATGCCCTGACCAATGCAGGACATATCAGTTATGTAGAGCTGGATGGAGATACATGTAAGAATCTGGAAGCTTTTGAAGCGGTCATTCGATATATGAAGGAACAGGGAATTGGATATGGATCTGTCAATCATCCAGTAGACAGAGATCCAGTTTGTGGCTATACAGGAGTCATTGATGACGTATGTCCGCGATGCGGAAGAAGAGCAGGAGAAAGTGTAAGCATTGAGAAATTAAATGAATTGCGCAAAAAGTATCCGGATGTACCAATTTATCATTAAGTAAGGAGGATGAAGTTATGACAAAGAGAGAAATGAAAACAAAAGAAATCGGACAGGATATTGGATTCGACAGAATCCGTCGTATTACAGGATATTTAGTTGGAACTACAGAACGTTTTAATAATGCGAAGAGAGCAGAAGAAAGAGATCGTGTCAAACATGGAATCTAAGATTCGGATCAGTGGAATTGTAGAGGAATCCATTGTAGATGGACCGGGAATTCGCTATGTAGTATTTACCCAGGGATGTCCTCATGATTGCAAAGGATGCCATAATCCACAGACTCATCCATTTGAAGGAGGTAAGATTGTGGATATCCAGGAGATTTTTGATGCTTTTTGTGAAAATCCTCTGCTTTCTGGGATTACTTTTTCTGGTGGAGAACCTTTTTGTCAGCCTAAGCCATTATATGAGCTGGGGAAGATGATAAAGCAGAAGGGGAAGACAGTGATGGTATATTCTGGGTATACATTGGAGCAGCTGGAAGAGATGGATGATATCTGGGTCAAGAAGCTTCTTAGCATTGCCGATATTTTGGTCGATGGTCCTTATGTAGAGGAATTGAGAGATTTGACCTTGCAATTTCGCGGAAGTTCGAATCAGCGGGTTCTCTATTTTAGTTAAAGGAAAGCAGGATGAAGGAAAAGACAATTGGAGCACTTTCCACATTTACAGGTGTTTCGATCCACACGATCAAATATTATGAGAAGATTGGATTGATCTCTTCAAATCGGGATGAACATTCCAACTATCGTTCCTACAATGTAAGAGTTTGTACGGATATTTATGAATGTCTCAAATACCGTAACATGGATTTTTCCCTGAAAGATACGGGAATTCTCTTAAAAGAGGCAGATGATCATATCTTTGAGCAGATGATGGAGCAAAGGAGCAGAGAGCTTAGCAGGCAGATTGAAGAACTGAAAGAGAAAAAGGCTGTAGTGGACGCTTATCGAAAGGAAATCATGGATGTGGATGCTCACCTTGGAAAATGGTATATTGAAGAACTTCCGCATTTTTATATGAGAAGTCAGACGGTGAATTTAGAATACGGAGAAGATGCTCAGATGGAGACGGGTGGAGTGAATTTAATCGATTATGTTCCACAGAGTAAATCAGTGGTATGCTTATCCAGAGATTATCTAAATGACGGGGAGCAGGCATTTTCCTGGGGGAATGGAATCTTTGCAGAGAAAGAAAAAGAGGAATTCCAGACAGAAGGAATGACTCATATTAAAAATGGCAGGGCATTTGTCACTTATATGAGGTTAACAGGCTCCTATGTTTCTAATGGAGAGATGGCAGTTGCGATCAGAAAGATTTTTCGTCAATATAAGTATGTTTTTCCGTCAGACGCTTATGGTGTGAGAATTAAGATAACTCATGATGAAGAACAAAGGGACTGGAATTATTTTAAGATATTTATACCATTAGAGTAACAAGAAGTATGGTAAATGAATGAAGGCAGAAACCTGAGGGTAACACTCAGGTTTCTGCCTGATTTTTTTTGTCTACAACGATTTTAAGCCACATAGAAAAGGAAGAAGAATAAATAATCTATATAAGTTTGGAATTATTTATAGAAAATTCATATAAATAACCGATTGACCTGGAAGTGACTGTTGGTTATAAAATTAACAATATTAAAAACACAATAAGAAAAAACGAGGAGGAGCAGAATATGAACAGAGAAGAAATCAAAAAAATGGGTTTTGACGAGTTCAAAAAAGCGTTGGATTCTATAGAAAATGTACATATATTAGAAGCCAATGGAAAAGAAGTCTATGGATTATACAAGCATGATGTTTGTTATGTAGAAAGAGACGGAATCAAACGAACCTTGCAGATGATTGTTCCGGAGATGAAGGAAGGCGTAGGCTATACTTACCCTGCAATTTTATATGTACAGGGATCTGCCTGGATGAAGCAGGATGAGTATAAGAGACTTGGAGTGATGGCAAGACTGGCGCAAAAAGGATTTGTAACTGCGATTTTACAGTATCGGGAAAGTGATCTGGCAGTTTTTCCTGCACAGGTACAGGATGCCAAGACAGGAATTCGCTTCTTAAGAAAACATGCAGAGGAATTTCATATTGATCCGGAACAGGTTTTTCTGATGGGAGATTCCAGTGGTGGAAATACAGCATTTCTTGCAGCGTTTACGGCAGATGAAGATTGTATGGATACGGATGTATATGGAGAATATTCCTGTAAAGTAAAGGCTTTGATCGATTTTTATGGAGTTACAGATGTACGCATTAAGGAGGATTTCCCGACAACTTTAAATCAGGGAGAACCAGACAGTCCGGAAGGGATGTTGATTGGAAGAAAAAATGTATATGAATATCCAGAATTATCTGCACCAGTAACTGCGATGAATTACGTTAGGGAAGAGGTACCTTCTCCTCCAGTATTAATGATGCACGGGGAAGCAGATGACATGGTAGCATGTAATCAGAGCATTCGCCTGTATAAAAAGCTGATGGAAGAAGGAAAAGATGTTGAATTTTATCTGATGAAAAATGCCGGACATGGAGATGTGGCATTTTGGACAGAAGAAAATATGGCAATTGTAGAAGCATTTATCCGTAAACACATGGAAGAATAGGGGGATTATATGAGTATTACACTTATGGCCATTATACTGATCTTGATCGTAGTGGCAACTGTATTGACCAAGAAGGTTCCATTTAACTTTGTATTACTGATCGTTCCTATGATCTGTGCCATGATATTGGGATATGATATTTTTGAGATCAGTGATTTTGTATTGGAGCAGTTTGCATCTCTGATGAAATCAACTGGATTTATGCTGTTGTTTGCATTTTTATATTTTACAATGCTGACAGAGACAGGGATGTTTGATACCATTGTATCTGCAATTACTAAGAAATTAGGAAATAAGATGAACGTCATTGTCATTATGATCTTAACCTCTTTGATTGGAGCATTTGCAATCTTGACAGGAAACTTTACTCCGGCATATTTGATTACATTTCCAATCTTAGTTCCATTATATAAAAAATTTGATTTTGATAGAGAAGCAGCGTTTATTATCGCACAGACGGCTATGTCAGCGATGTGCTTTATTCCATGGGGAATTGGTATGGCTTATACGGCTATGTCTTCAGGGATTGATACAGCCGAACTGGCTTCTGCATCTGTACCGTGGGGATTATGCTTTATACCGGCCATTGTTCTTCAATGGGTATATTTTGCGATGAAGCATAAAAAGCGGGTAGGTACTTTTGGACCAGTTGTGAAGGAGGAAGAGATTGAGAAAAAAGAGGAAGAAGAAAAACCATTTCTTCGACCAAAGATGTTCTGGATCAACCTGATTCTATTTGTAGTATTTATGGTAGCACTTGGTGTGTTCAGTATTCCGCCTTATCTTGTATTTATTATTGCAACGGTCGTAACTGCGATGATCAATTATCCAAAGGATTATGGTAAAATATTTGGAAAGGTAGGACCGATGTATCTGAATATTCTGGTCATGTTGTTAGCGATCAATATGTATCAGGCAGTATTTAACAGCACGGGAATGGTAGGGGCTTTGTCCGAAAGTCTGGTTCAGGTATGTCCAGCGTTCCTGCTTCGCTATTTCCATATTATTATGCTGCTGCTTTGCGTAATTATTATTTATTTTGTGCCATTCCAGATCTTCAATGCTCTGTATCCATTATTCGTATCGGTTGGAGCAGGATTTGGAATTTCACCAGTGGCAATGATCGCACCATTTGTATGTAACTTGTCACTGGCAACAAGCTCTACGCCAACCAACTCATCCACCTATCTTGGATGTGCGTTGACTGAAACAGAGGTAGAGCCTTATTGTAAGAAGGCGGTGCCAATACAGACGGTGACGAATGCCATTGTCGTACTGACAGCGATTATCTTTGGAGTATTACAATTATAGACCATGTAGAATCCTGCAGAGCAGGATTCTTTTTTATATTTTAATAAAATTGATTATTCCCAAAGAGTGGGATATAATAACGATAAGCGAAAGGATGCATACAGCGGAAGGATTCGTAGATCGGAGGGGTACCATGCTACTGTTATTTTTTATATGCTGGATAATTTTTGCGGGAGATCTTACATTGGAAATTGCGGCATTTGGAGTGGTGATAGCTGCAGTTGTTTTTGCTTTTCAATGTAAATTTCTGGATTATTCCATTCAGAAAGAAAAAAAAGTATATCGAAATATTTTATGGGGAATCGGATATGCAGTCATTCTCATATTGGAAATCTTAAAGGCTAATATTGGAGTGATGCAGCTCATTCTTTCACCAAAAATGGAAGTTGAACCCAAGTTGGTACGGTTTCGGACAGACCTAAAGACAGATTTAGCCAGAGTGATTCTGGCAAATTCCATTACATTGACACCAGGGACTATTACCGTTACTTTGGAAGGAGACGAATATTTGGTACATTGCCTGGATAAATCCATGGCGGAAGGAATGGACGATTCTATTTTTGTGCGCTTATTGCATCAATTAGAAGAGAAAGAAGGCGAAAAAGGATGAAATCAGAGTTGTTAATGCAGGTTCAGGATGGGTTTATTATCATATGCATGTTTTTCATGGCAATCCTTATATTTTTATGTTTGATTCGCGCGATTCGAGGACCGAGACTGACGGATCGAATCATCAGTGGTAATATGATAGGCACCATGACGATTATCTCCATTGCGCTATTGTCTGTGCTTCTAAAAGAAAGCTATCTTCTGGATGTCTGTCTCATCTATGCGATGGTCAGCTTTATTGGTGTGATAGTTTTGACAAAAGTATATATGGGTGTATATCGTGAGAAAAAGAAGAAACAGGAGGAGAATAAGGATGATTGAATGGATTCGTTTTTTGATCGGAGCATTTTTTATTATAATAGGAATCATAACCGCAGCTGTGGCCACCTTCGGCATGTATCGATTTTCCTATGTGCTAAACCGTATGCATTCGGCAGCCATGTGTGATACATTGGCTCTGGCATCGGTGATGATTGGATTGATCGTCATTTATGGTATTTCTTTTGCATCGCTGAAATTAGTATTGATCATTTTGTTTTTGTGGTTTGCAAGCCCGGTATCCAGTCATCTGGTCTCCAGACTGGAGGTTACGATTTATAAGAATTTGGAGCAGGAATGTGAGGTGCCAAAAGAATGAAAGTGATTGGACTGATTTTATTGGGATTTTTGATTGTTTGTGCCATTGCGACCTGTCTGTCAAAGAATCTTTTGACATCAGTGGTCATCTTCATGTCATACAGCCTGATCATGGCGATTATCTGGTTTTTGTTGCAATCACCGGATCTGGCTATTACAGAGGCGGCAGTAGGAGCAGGGGTGACCAGTATATTGTTTTTCGTAACCTTTAAAAAGATTGGTGTAATGAAGGGAGACGAGGAAGAGGATGAGTAAAGTTAGAAAGGATTATGAACAGTCAAAATGGCATCGGTTTTCACAGTGGCTGAATGGAGAGATGCCAGTAGAATATAAATCTTCCCCGGAGTGGCATCTGACGGATGAAGAACTCTCAAAAAAATATGAAGAGGATATGGAGCGGGCTAAAACTGCACAGCGAAAGGAAGCCAGGCTCTATGCAAAGTATCGCAGCTGGCCGGAAGAAAAAGGTGTACACATTTATGAAAGGGTATATCGTATTTTGGCGGTGCTGATCTGTCTTGCGGTCATTGGAAGTCTGTTGATCACGGTTTCCTATCTTCCAGAATTCGGAAATTCGGATAATCCGGTGAACAATGAGGTATCCAAACGATACATCGAGCAGGGGATACAGGAGACTGGGGCAGTCAATATTGTAACAGGAATGATTTTAGATTATCGTGCATTTGATACGTTCGGGGAATCACATGTGCTTTTTATTGCGGTAAGCTGTGTTTTTATCATTCTTCGCCTTGGAATTGGGAAGGAGAAGAATATTGAGGATGAAAAGGCCAAGGAGGCAGAGAATGACCGACTGCTAGAACCGAAGAACGATAAGATTCTTCAGAAGGCAGCTTTTTTTCTCGTACCGATTATTTTTATTTTTGGAATTTATGTCATACTATTTGGACATTTGTCGCCAGGAGGGGGCTTCTCAGGAGGGGCCATCATCGGCGCAGGGCTGATCTTATATCTGGATGCTTATGGGTTTCAAAAAACGGAGCGGTTTTTTACCCTTAAAACGTTCCGGGTGGTATCTCTGGCAGGGCTTCTGACCTATGCGGCAGCAAAAAGCTATTCCTTTTTTACCGGAGCCAATCACATAAAAAGCATCATCCCATTGGGGATTCCAGGGCATATCTTAAGCAGTGGGCTGATTCTGGTATTGAATATCTGTGTAGGAGCGGTGGTATCCTGTACGATGTATGCGTTTTATGTATTATTCAGAAAAGGAGATTTCTAGATATGGGAGCAAATTTGTTTCACAATTATTATGAAACGGTAGCCGTGATCCTGTTTGGAATTGGGTTTACCACCCTTTTGCTGCATCGAAATATGATCAAGAAGATTATCGGGCTTAATATTATGGATACAGCGGTCTATCTTTTTCTGGCAGCGAAGGGATATATTGAAGGAAGAATGGCACCCATTGTGGTAAATGGGATCCAGAAGCAGGAGGCATATATCAATCCGATTCCCAGTGGATTGGTACTGACGGGGATTGTCGTCTCCGTAAGCGTGACTGCGGTGATGCTGGCACTTACCATTCGACTTTATCGAAGATATGGATCTCTGGATGTAGATGAGATTTCCATGAAGGCAAAAAAGGAGGAGCGATAGATGGAATTTATCAGAAATCTTCCGTTTATTGGCATCTTCCTATGTATGTCAACGGGAGTCATCAATTCAGTATTAGATGGAAAATGGGCGAAGAAGGTTTCCTTTACCGTAATTACGGCCAATCTGTTCATGTCCATCCTGGTGCTTTATTATGTATGGCAGACAAAACAGAGCTATATCTATGTTATGGGCCATCATCCGGCACCGTGGGGAAATGAAATTCGCTTTGGAATTTTAGAAGGAGCGTTTGCCACATTTTTCTGTTTGATTATGTTGTTGTCCGTATTGGGCGGCGTGAAGCGATTGGAAGAGGATATTTCGGAGAAGCGTTCTAATCTGTATTATGTATTGGTCAATCTTTTGATGGCGGCCATTCTTGCGCTGACTTATACCAACGATTTATTTACGGCTTATGTGTTTGTAGAGATTATGACCATCGGTGCTTGCGGAATCATTGTGATTCGTGGAGAGGGAAGGTCTCTTCTGGCATCGGTAAAATATATGATCATGAGTCTGCTTGGATCAGGCTTGATTTTGATCGGTCTGACGTTGATTTATGATTTGACGGGACATCTTTTGATGTCCAATATTCAGGAAGCAGCTCAACAGCTGGTAAAGAGCGGACAATATCAGGTGCCGTTCACATCCGCTATTGCGCTGATATCCGTAGGACTGGCGATGAAGAGTGCGCTGTTCCCGTTTCATTCCTGGCTGCCAGATGCGTATACTTATGCCACATCGGCATCCAGTGCGATTTTATCCAGTTTAGTTTCAAAGGCCTATATCTTTTTATTAATCAAGATTTATTACCGGGTCATTGGACTTTCCATTATTTTTCAGAATAAGATTTTGAATATCTTATTTCTATTTGGAATCGCAGGCATGATCTTCGGGTCCCTAAGTGCCATTCGGCAGGATGATTTAAAGAAGATGATCGCATATTCCAGTGTGGCCCAGATTGGATATATTTATATGGGAATCGGATTGGGGACTACAGCCGGCATGCTGGCAGCAGTCTTTCACATTATGTCCCACGCAGCATCAAAATCCATGATGTTTTTATCTGCTTCTGGTTTATCCCAGGTGTCAGGAAGAAGCTGTAATTATCGGAAATTGATTGGAGCAGCCCATAGAAATCGAATTGCAGGCTTTGCATTTTTAGTAGGCGCCTTTTCCATGGTCGGGATTCCTATGACTGCAGGGTATATCTCTAAAGTATATTTTGCGCAGGCAGCCATTCAGGCGCCTTATCAGTTTAAGATGATCATTACAGTGATCACACTGGGAATTAGTACAATTCTGAATGCGGTGTATTTTATAAGGGCATTGATCGTCATCTATCAGCCGTTGAAGGGGCAGAAGCAGGGAGCCGATGGCCGAAGAGATTTCAGAATGGCGGTTGCATTATGGGCTCTTGTTGTGACCAACCTGTTTTTAGGTATGCATTCAGATGCAGTAGTAGATCTGCTAAGAGCAGGTCTTCGTATGTTTTGTTAGGAGGGAAGTAATATGAATTCATGGATGGTTCTTGTTCCGGTATTGCTTCCGATTCTGATGGGAATGCTGATACCATGTTTGAAGATATTAGAAAGAGAGAAGATAAGAAATATCTATGTTACAGGTGCCTTAGGGCTGGAGCTGATCGTAGTATGGCTCTGGATGGGAAGAGAGGGCAGCAGCTGTCTTGCTTTTTTCTTGTTGGAGAATCTGCCGATCTACTTTCATATCGATCGATTATCGGTCTTTTTCAGCGGATTGATTTCGGTCATTTGGATATGCTCTGGAATCTTTGCACTGGAATATATGAAGCATGAAGGGGAGGAACGGCGATATTATACCTTTTACCTCATTGCAGAAGGTGTTCTGGTTGGATTAAGTTATGCAGGAAATCTTCTGACCTTGTATTTTTGTTTTGAGTGTATGACTCTTCTTACTATGCCTCTGGTGCTTCATTCTAAGACCAAAGAGGCAGTTAGAGCGGCAAGAAAATATATGTTTTATTCCATTTTTGGCGCATCGGCTGCCCTTGGAGGAATTTGCATTCTGGCGGCTTATGCACCGTCCATTGCTTTTATACCAGGAGGAGTCTTTACACCGGAAAGCTTTGAAGCACATGAGACATTGTATCTGGCAGCGGCGGCTATTATGGTTGTTGGATTTTGCGGAAAAGCAGGGATTTTCCCGCTACATGGATGGCTTCCAACGGCGCATCCTCAGGCACCGGCACCGGCCAGTGCAGTTATGTCTGGAGTCATTACCAAGATGGGGGTACTGGCTTGTATGAGAACCGTATTTTATATCTTTGGTGTGGATTATTTACGAGACACCTGGGTACAGATGCTGTGGTTGATTCTGGCACTGATTACGATTTTTCTGGGGTCTATGATGGCCTATAAGGAACCGATGATGAAACGAAGATTTGCTTATTCTACGGTCAGTCAGGTTTCCTATATCCTGCTGGGACTGGCATCTATGACGGTGGCAGGAGTCACGGGAGCTTTGCTTCACATCGTGTTCCATGGAATAGCAAAAACGGCGCTATTCTTGATGTCAGGGGCAGTGATCTATGAAACGGGAAAGACGAGAATCAGACAGCTTGCCGGTATCGGAAAAGAACTTCCGCTCGTTATGACAGGATTTACGATGGCGTCGATTTCTCTGGTGGGAATCCCACCCGCTGCTGGATTTGTCAGTAAGGAATTCCTTGCACATGGAGTGATGGAGTCTCAAATCCCTGTATTATATTGGCTGGGACCGGTCATACTTTTGATCAGTGCGGTGCTGACTGCAGGATATCTGCTGATGATTTCCATTGATGGATATGCTCCGAAAGGTGGAAAGAAAAAGGAATGGAAGAAGAGAGAGACAGACTGGAAGCTTACCGTTCCGGTATTTGGACTTGGAATTGCAGCAATAGTAATGGGAATCTGGCCGGGACCACTTGTTAAGGTGGCGGAGCAGATTGCCCAAATGTTGATTGGATAGGGAAAGGAGTAGAAAATGAACGCATGGACATTATTAATTCCAATCTTGCTGCCGATGATCGGTGGCGGACTTTTATACTTTTTTCCGATTAAGGATGACAGAAAGCGGATGTGCTATGTGATGACACTGGTCGTAACCAATTCGGTACTGGTGTATTGGATGCTGATTCAAGGTGTGGAAGGCACCTGTCGGGCATTGGTGATGGCACATAATCTGACCATTCACTTTCACATTGATGGCTTCTCCAGAGTCTTTGCAGGCATCATTGCCGGACTCTGGCCGCTGGCTACATTATATGCTTTTGAGTATATGAAGCATGAGGGACGAAATAATCTGTTCTTCTCCTTTTATACTATGACATATGGCGTGTGCATCGGCATTGCATTTGCAGCAAATCTGATGACACTGTATATGTTTTATGAGCTATTGACATTGTCAACGTTAACCCTTGTGATTCATAAGCTGGATCAGCCCTCCATTTTGGCGGCGAGAAAGTATATGGTATATTCTCTTGCAGGAGCTGCATTTGCCTTTATCGGTTTTATGTTTATTCTCCAATATGGGACCACAACCGATTTTGTCTATGGAGGAGTTTTGGATGCGGGAAGAATTGCAGGAAAGGAAAATCTGCTTTTATTTATTTTTGTGATAGCGGTGCTTGGATTCGGTGTAAAAGCAGCAATTTTTCCATTTCACGGATGGCTGCCGACAGCTTCAGTGGCGCCTACACCGGTTACCGCTCTGTTGCATGCCGTGGCAGTGGTAAAAGCGGGTGCATTTGCTATTATGCGAATTACCTATTATAGCTTCGGGACGGATTTCTTACGTGGTACCTGGGCACAGACGGTGATGATGACCTTTGCCATTGTGACCATCGTATTTGCATCCTCCAGGGCGGTGAAGGAGATTCATCTGAAGCGGAGGCTGGCATATTCTACGATCAGTAATCTATCCTATATCATTTTTGGGGCGTCTATTATGACACCAAGTGGCTTTTGCGGTGGAATGGCTCATATGGTCACCCATGCAGTTATGAAGATTACGTTATTTTTCTGTGCCGGAGCGATTATGCATCAGACCAACAAAGAATATATTTATGAACTGAAGGGAATCGGAAGATCCATGCCATTTGTCATGGGATGCTTTACCATTGGATCAGCAGCTGTTATGGGAGTACCACTTTTGTGTGGGTTTGTCAGCAAATGGACGATTCTTACAGCAGCCGTGACCAGTCAGAATGGATATGCGATGCTGGGAGTGGCAGCAATCTTATTTTCCGCCTTTTTGACTGCGGTATATCTATTCTCCATTGTGGTAAAGGCATTCTTTCGAACAGAAAATCTGACAGGAACAGTGAAAAATCAGGATCCAAACTGGTATATGAAGGCTCCACTGGTGCTTTTGACCGTGGCCGTGATTCTGATCGGTGTGTATTCGGGACCGTTGCTTCGGTTTCTGGAGCAGATTGCATTTGGAAGGATTTAGGAGGTGGATGATATGAGTATAGTATGGAACGGAATATGTGAAGAAGGGCTTACCTTCTTTTATCCATCGGAATTCTGGATGTTGTTGCTGCTTACAGTGACGGTGTGCAGTGGAGTGGTCGTCATGATCAGGGAGCAGAAAGAAATGAGAATACGGGCGGCTACAGCAGGAGTTGTGGCAGCAGTCATCGGCATGTATGGAGCGCAGGATTTGTTTACGGCGTTTGTCTGTTTTGAGATTGCAGGATTCCTATCCTGTTTCTGGCTGACTGGAGATGGAGAAGGGAAAAAAGTCTATCTGATGTGGCAAGTCATAACCGGGATGATTCTTACCATGGGAATGTTTCTTATCGATCATCATATGGGAACCTTGACTTTTACTCAAATGGCATATCCAAAGATACAGACAGGATGGATATTCGCAGCTGTTTTTTGCTGTATCATTGGGTATGGATATCGTTGTGGAATCATCCTGCTTCATTCCTGGATGGAATCCGCATTGCCAAGGATGTCTGATGGAGAAGGCTATCTGACAGCAGTTTTGCTGATGCCGTCAGGCTTATGGGGAATCTATCAGATTGTTTTTGGATTATGCCATGGAAATGATCAGTGGGATCAGATTCTTTTATTTTTAGGATTTCTTACGGTAGTAGCAGCAGCTTTCAAATGTCTGCTTGGAAAAGAAGCAAGGAAGGTATTGGGAGCAGTTGCTATGGCAGAGATAGGATGGCTTTTATGCCTGATGGTGTTTGCAGAAAAATCCATGCTTTGGATGGTGATCATCGGTTATGTGGCTGCTATGAGCGTGTGTAGCTGGTCAACGAAGACGGCCAGTCATAAGAGTCTGTTATTCCTTGTCTGGGGAATACAGATGATTGTTGTAGTCTTGCATAAGTTTCCATGGATGTGTCTTTTGGCAGGAATCATTGTTTGTATCGCCCTCTGGCAGGCAGACCGGGTATGGTCTGGCAAGGAGGGAATCGGAAAAGTGATCGATCTGGAATGGTGTTCTCTGGAGAGGATTTTATATCGTCCTGTATTCCAGAAAGCATTGCCATTCTTCTTTGGAGTTTTGTTTCGAGCACTGGATCAGCTGCCGGATCGAATTGTAGCATTGCTTCGTGGAACCATATACCGGGATTCTAAGCAGAGAGTCTGGGATAAGGTGGGAACACCATTTACCTATGTGGCAGGTGTGGTATGTGACGAGATCATTCTGATACTCAATAAGACCATCTTATATGGGCATCCGATCAAGAAATCTTTTGTCAATGGGATTGCAGTGGCCAAAAAAGAATTGGAGACCACATCCAGTCTGGTTGCCAGAAGTGTGTCCTTTGGGTTGATGTTATTTAGCATTGGATTATTTATTACGTTGGTGTATTTGTTGTTTTAAGAAGTGAGAACGGGCGTATAGTGATCATCAATTCACTATACGCCCGTTCAACTTATTTACTTTATTATCTAGTATTCTCTAATTTTTCAATAATCGTCTTCTTATATTCTAAGAACTGACTGGTCAGATTAAAGTCCTTTCGTCGAGGCTTTGGCTCTTTGATGATGATCTCATCGGTAACCTGCCCCGGGCTGCCGGTCAGCAGATAGATGCGGTCAGAGAGCAGGATGGCCTCGTCAATATCATGGGTGATAAAGAGGGTGGAAAGCTTGATCTCTTCCATTACATCCAAATACCACCGATGAATGGCGGACTTTGTGATGGTATCCAGTGCGCTGAAAGGTTCGTCCAGCAGAGCGATCTCATTGGAGAACATATAGGTCCGAAGGAGAGCAGCTCTTTGGCGCATACCTCCGGAAAGCTGGCTTGGATACTTCTTTTCCGTACCAGATAATCCGAACTCTTCGAAATAAGGGCGTACCATCTTTCTGGCCGCTTTCTTTTTCGTGCCCTTGATGATCAGCGGAAGGCTTACATTATCTTCAATGGTCCGATAGGGAAGCAAAAGATCCTTTTGCAGCATGTAGCTGATCATCCCTGCCTGCCCGGTAATATCGGTTCCATTTAACAGGACCTGTCCCTCCTCCGGCTTTAACAGGCCGGAAATGATATTAAAAAGGGTAGTTTTACCGGAACCGCTGACTCCCAGAAGGCTTACGATCTCCTGATCATGAAGTTCAATGGAAATATCCTTAATGATCGTACGGTTATCAAATTGTTTGGTAATGTGTTTTGTAATTAATTCAGCCATTATTTTGTTTCCAGATAATCATTGGTAAATCCAACATTTTCCTTTAAGGTTCCATCCACTAAATTCTTTTCATTTAACCAGTTATAAAATTTGTTCCAGCGCTTAGCGTCGATGTATCCCCACTGATCGGCATCAGCAATATACTGGTCAACCATATATTCCTGGCTTTTCTTTACTAGCTCTTCATCCAGTTCTGGGGCTTCTTTTAATAAGATCTTAGCTGCTTCATCTGGATTTTCTACGGCATATTCATATCCTTTTGCAGTTGTAGCCAGGAATGCTTTGGCTTCGTCCGGATGATCCTTTAAGAAGTCATTGTTGGAGATTAAAACTGGTGTGTAGTAATCAAAGGTATCATTGATGTCCTTAAATGCAAAGTAATCATAGTCAAAATCAGCAACCTGAGCGGCAATTCCTGCCCAGCCTTCATAAATCCAAATGGCATCTACGGATTTGGATTTTAAAGCACTGACTTCATCAGTTACGGTACTTGGTATCATCTCAATCTTTTCTGGATCACCGCCATCTTCTGCGACTACGTCCTTAATGATGGCTTTTTCAATATCCAGATCCCAGGTAGCGTATTTCTTACCTTCCATTCCTTTTGGACGATCGATGCCGTCTCCCTTGCGGGAAATAATACCGGAAGTGTTGTGCTGTAAAAGAGCAGCCACCGTAGTGATCGGCAGTGGATCGTCGCTTGCAAAGGTAGCAGCTAAAGTATCCTGGAAGGATACTCCGAATTGAGCCTTCCCAGAGCCGACTAAAGCTTCTGCACCGTCATCTGGTGGTTGAACGATCTCAACATTCAGTCCGGCTTCTTTGTAATAGCCGTTCTTCTGGGCAACATACAGACCTGTATGGTTGGTATTTGGTGTCCAGTCTAATACAACGGTAATATCTGTTAATTCTTCACTTGTGATTTCCTTCTTGTCAGAGCCTTTGGTCTCTTCCTTCTTAGAATCAGAAGAACCACCGCAGGCGGTCAAACCAAAAACAAGAAGTATGGTTAATAATAATGCAGTTAGTTTCTTTTTCATTTTACATTCTCCCAAGGCATACATTTTTTTTGCAGTATTTCTACAAGCCACATCAGCACAAGGCTTACGGCTGATATAAGAAAGATGACTGCGAACATCCGGTCAAAGGCAAATGCGCTTTTGACCCTTGTCATATAAACGCCCAAACCGGAAAATCCTCCCAGCCACTCAGAAATCACAGCTCCTACAATAGAGTAGGATACAGAAATCCGCAGACTGGAAAAAAATTGATTCATAGAGCTGGGCAGCTTAATATGAAAGAAAATCTGAGTTCTCGTTGCTCCCATGGAACGAAGCAGACGGATGGTATCCGGGTCTGCAGAACGGAAGCCTTCCAACAATCCGATGGTAATCGGAAAGAAGGTAACGAGGATGATCAATACGATCTTTGGTGCCATTTCATATCCAAGCCAAAGGACTAAAAGAGGGGCGATTGCTACGGTTGGAATGGTCTGTGTGATGACAATGATCGGGTATAAGGCCTTATAGACCGAATCAAAGTGATCCATCAGCACCGCACAAAAAAATCCAATGACAATACCGGCTCCCAGTCCAAGAAATGCTTCTAAGACCGTTACCTTTGTGTGTTCCATCAGAAGAGGAAAATCACCAATGAACGCTTTTCCTACCGTAACCGGAGCTGGAAGCATAAAGCTTGGTATGATGCCTGCCATCGATACACCCTGCCAGATGACTAAGATCAGACAGATGGTAAGGATGGAAGGCAGTTTACTGGTGATGTTTGGTAACTTTCTTTTCAATGGTCAAGATATCTCCTTCTGGTTTATAGCTTACCTTCACATAAGCAGCAACCGAAGGTGCACCGGCTTTAATGGCAATATGCTGGCACTCTTTTACAATATCCATTAATTCATCGTAGTCTCCTTCAATTGTTGTTTCAAATGGTCCTACATAATAGTTGTTACCAGTGCTTTTAATATAAGCGATGACCTCATCCACGATGCGGACTAATTCCTCATCATTTGGAGCAGCTGGTAATGTCTGAATTGCTACGCTTGCATTCATGTTCTCTCTCCTTTCGTGTGATTCCTTTTCCATTTTTTGGTGACTATAAAGCCGCAGCGACTTCTTTTAATTTCATTCCATTAGAGCCTTTTAGAAGAACGGCATCTCCTGGCTGTAAGAATTTCTGTAATGCAGCTGTAAGGCTTTCATTATCATCGAATTTGCGGACGATGACAGAAGGATTTTTTTCCTTTACTTCTTCAATGGTGTGGTCGATCAGATCGCCCACAGCGAAAAGATAAGTGATGGAAGTACCAGCAAGATAGGTTCCCACTTCTTTATGATAGAGAGGGGAGTTTTCTCCCAATTCCAGCATATCAGCAAGGACAGCTACTTTATGATTTTTTCCCTTCATGGTATCTAAGATGCTTAAGCTTGCTTTCATGGAATCTGGGCTTGCGTTATAAGTATCGTCAATGACTGTATATCCGTTGCTTTCACGGATGGATTGACGCTGTCCCTTAAATTGCATCAACTGCTTTACAGCAGTTTCTACAGGAACGCCAAAGTGATTGCCTACGGCGATGGCAGCCAGTGCATTTAATACGTTATGTTTTCCAAGGGTATTGATGGTAACTGGGTAGGATCTTCCATCAAAGTGGCAGAGGAAACTGGCCTGACCGTCTGCTTCGGTCATATCGGTAGCGCGAAAATCACAATTTTCCCCAAAACCATAAAAACGATATGGATGGGTTACCAGCTCTGGTGCATACTTGGACAGCATATCGTTGTCTCCGTTGATGAAGAGAACACCATCTTCCTTTAATCCTTTTTGGATATCTAATTTTTCCTGACAGATATTCTCTCTTGTCTTTAACTGCTCGATATGAGCCACGCCTACATTGGTAACCACAGCTACATTTGGCTGGGCAATGTTGGTCAAGGTTGTGATCTGTCCTCGTTCACTCATACCAAGTTCTAAGACTGCAATCTCATCGTCAAAGCTCATCTTATCGATGGTGAGAGGAACGCCAATCTGACTGTTCTGATTGCCAGAAGTCTCAAAGGCCTTAAATTTACCCTTTAAGACACAGGTGATCATCTCACGGGTGGTGGTCTTTCCAACGCTTCCAGTAACTGCCACAATAGGAAGGTTCATCTTATTGCGATAGAAGATGGCAAGGTCCTGCATGGCCTTTATGGTATCCTTCACTGCGATGACTGGCTGGGTATGCTCATAGGCATCGTGTTCCTGAGTAAAGCTTGCAGCACCGGCATCCAGGCAGGATGCCATGAACTTATGGGCATCCACTCGTTCTCCAATGATCGGCACGAACAGACTGGTTTCATCGGCTTCTCGAGAGTCAATACAAAAATGAGTAATGACTTTGTCTTTGTTTCCACAAAGGAGCGTGCCGCCAGTAGCAGCAAGCACGTCCTGAATTGTTATATTTTCCATAATAAATTCCTTTTTTGTTTTTTGGGAGGAATTAGATCATTCCTTTTTCTTTTGCGTAGGCTTCAATAATTTCACGTTCACTGTAATGGGATTTGACACCTTTTACATCAATATATTCTTCATGTCCTTTTCCAAGAAGAGCGATGATATCCCCTTTCTCGGCATGGTCAATGGCATAGTGGATGGCATCGGTTCTATCTTCGATTTCTACGAATTTACCGTCGGTCTTTGCCAGTCCGATCTTAATATCAGCCAGAATATCCTTAATATCCTCGAAGCGGTTGTTATCTGCAGTAATGATGGATAGATCTGCCATCTTTCCAGAGGTTTCGCCCATCTCATAGCGACGTAGCTTGGAACGGTTTCCACCGCAGCCAAATAGGGAGATCAGGCGATTTGGATGGTATTCTCGAAGGGTTTCTAAGATGCTTTCCATACTCATGGCATTGTGTGCATAGTCGATCAGGATCGTGAAATCTTTAGAAATTGGTACGATTTCCACACGTCCTTTTACGCGGATGACTTTTAGCGCTTCCTTCATATCATCTACTGGAATACCCAAAGCATGACTGATGGAAAGAGCGACTAAAGCGTTGTATACACTGAATTTGCCAGGGATGTTTACGATCATCTCTGTATTGATGTCGCCGCTTAAGTCAAATTTGATGCCCAAGTGACCATGTTCGTTGAAGAGATGGTCGTTGGAAGCACGAAGATCGGCATCTTCCGCAAATCCAAAGGTCTTGACCTCACAGGTATGCCCCTTTAAGATGGCATCTAAGTGGGAATCGTCGGCGTTAAAAAAGCCAACCTTACATCTTTGGAATAACAGGCTCTTGTAGTAGATATATTCGTCCAGATCTTTATGCTCGTTTGGACCGATGTGGTCAGGAGAAAGGTTGGTGAATACGCCATAGTCAAAATCAAATCCATCCACGCGGTTCATCATCAGTCCCTGGGAGGATACTTCCATGACCATATAGTCACAGCCGGCCTTTACCATTTCACTCATCAGGTATTGTACTTCATAGGATTCAGGAGTGGTATTGTCGGTATGGTACTTTTTACCATCTACGACAGCACCGATGGTACCGATGACACCGACTTTCTTTCCGGCATGCTTTAAGATGGCTTCTACCATATAAGTAGTAGTTGTCTTTCCTTTGGTACCAGTCAGACCGATGGTAGTCAGCTTCTTGGCAGGGTAATCAAAATATGCTGCGGATAGATAAGCCAATGCTTTTCTTGCAGATTCTACTTTTACTACTGTGACATCAGCCTCCACATCTACATCTTTTTCGATGATGATGACAGAAGCGCCTTTTTCGATTGCATCCGGGATAAATTTATGGGCATCCACGGTAGTTCCGCTGATGCATAGAAAAGCAGCATTCTTCCCGACCTTTCTGGAATCATATATGATATCGGAGACATCTGTATCTAAACTTCCTTTTACGAGGGAATAAGGGATTTCTTGCAATAAATCTTTTAATTTTTTCATTATAACACCTCATTTCTTAATCTTGTTTCAATGATACTCTAGAGCCGTTTTTTTGTCAATTACATGGTATTTAAAATGAATCTATGGTAAAATTAGTAGATGAAAATTTTTGGTAGAAAGGAACCTTTTTGGTATGAAAAAGTCAGAAAAAACATTATTATTCATTGGAACAATTGTAGCAATTGCATTTATCCTGATCGGGATTCCAAAGATTGGAGAATTATTGGAGCCCATCATTGGATTTAATATTAAGATGGTACTCTATATCGTGATTCTGCTGGCAATGTATCTGGTGGGAAGAAAGAGAGGGAACCAGTATAAAAAGATTGATAAGCAGTTAGATGATCTGAACCGGGATTTGATCAACAATCATAGAATCGATTATTATATTATTCAGAATAAACGTCTTTATAAAGAGGTGGATAATAAGACGTATCGTACTATGTTCTTGATCAATATTGCGACAGCTTATTATCACGATGGACAGTATGAGAAGTCCAATGGTGTTATTGAGAAGATTGAGGATGAATATCTCAATGAGGGCCAGATGGCAGCTATTTATAATCAGCGGTTTTTAAATTATGTACACCTTGGTCAGCTAGATCAGGCAGAAGCTGTTTATAAAGAGCATCAGGAATTATTTAAAAAGTACGAAGAAGATAAAAAGCTTAAGAATCACTATGTGATCAGTAAGCTGACCTTTGCACTTGCGAAAGATAAGATGGATGAAGCAAAAGTAGCAAAGATCAGAGAGGCATTTGATGAGATTTCCATTCCACAGAAATCTTATGAAAAGGCCTATACCTATCGTTTGTTGGAAGGAAAGCTTCTTCTGGCAGAGGGCAAGCGTCAGGAAGGTAGAGAGGCACTTAGAAGTCTGTCTGAGGCTTTTATCATGCCTGGAATGAAGAAGGAGATTGAACAGATCTTATCTTATTAATGTTATTTGGCAATGAAGCTGGATAAGAAGAAAGGGGGGTATCTATGGCGGAATATTTTAAGTTTTGTCCCAAATGTGGGCGTGTTTTAGAGAGAGATTATTGTCCCCATTGCGAGCCGGAGAAGGAAAGGGAGTTTCGGGAGCAGCAGCAGCGTCTGGATGATGGCATGTTCGATACATACAGCAGTAAAAAAATCCATAAGGGGAAAAAGATTACCAGAACAAGGGATACAGGAGAGAAGAAGAGCTTTTTGCGGGTTCTGGTACTTTTGGTTGGAATCACCTTATTTGTGGTAGATGATCTTCCTGACATTACAGAGGTTGCCAATGAGATTGGTGGCTTTCATCTGGATATAAAGCCCGAGGAGGGAAGTTTTCTGGATGATATGGATGATAAGGTGATCAAAGTCCTGGAGCCAGTGAAACAATGGGGAGAGAAAGCAGGCCAAAGTATCAATGAGATTCTGGATATATTCTGGGATCATACATTGGGCGAGGATGAGGATTGGGATGCAACCATCTCAGTGGATGGTTTTTCAGACCTTTTGGCGATCGATGACTATACCTCTTATGTAAGTGGGGACCCTGTCTATTATCTGCAGAATCGGAAGTCAAAGGATTATACGTATTCCGTAGATGGGATTCCTTATGGATATTATATAGAGGTATGTGATATTTTTAAAAATGGAAGCAAGGCAGATATTCCAGTACAAAAGGAATTGGAACAGATTTACAAACGTTGGGAGAAGAAGGGGGAAAATGCAAAAAAGAACCGCATAGACGCAGATGGATCGCTCTATTCCAATGTAACTTATTATGATGATGATCATATCAGCCTTTTGATATATGGAGATGAGATGATCAATGGAGAGGATAGCGAATATGAGTTTTATAGTTTCATTTTCAATGCACAAAATATGGAAGTGATTCCATTAACTGAATTTGTACAATTCAATGATGAATTTTATGATATAATGATAGAAGGAATGGATGATACATTTTCCAGAGAAGAAGTGAAAGAGCTGGTAAAGAAAAAGCAGTATTATTATGGCTTTGACCAGGATGGTATTCTCTGGGTAGGATTGTATAATGATGATACTTATATGAATGTAAAGTTTGAGGATATTACCTTATAGAGATATTTTGGAGGAAGAAATATGAGTTTTACACACCTGCATGTCCATACGGAGTATAGTCTGTTGGATGGCTCCAGTAAGATCAAGGAGTTGGCCAGGCGGGTAAAAGAGCTTGGTATGGACAGCATTGCCATCACAGACCATGGGGTTATGTATGGAGTGATTGATTTTTATAAAGCGTGTAAGGCAGAAGGAATCAAGCCGATTATTGGATGTGAGGTCTATGTGACCGGAGGCTCCCGTCATGAGAAGGAGAACGGGTACTATCATCTGGTTCTTTTGGCGGAGAATGATACAGGGTATCACAACCTGATGAAGATTGTGACCAGAGGATTTACGGAAGGCTTTTATTATAAGCCTCGTGTGGATTATGAAGTACTTGAGGCTTATAGCGAGGGAATCATTGCTTTAAGTGCCTGTCTTGCTGGGGAGGTGGCGACCAATTTAAGACACAGTGATTATGAGAAGGCAAAGGAAGCAGCCCTCCACCTGCAATCAGTCTTTGGTGAAGGAAATTTCTTTTTGGAGCTTCAGGATCATGGGCTCAGGGAACAGACTATAGTAAATACGGGAATTATAAAGCTGTCTAAGGAGACGGGAATTCCTATGGTAGCGACCAATGACTGTCATTATATATTAAAGGAAGATGCAGATGCCCATGATATTCTGCTTTGTATCCAGACAGGCAAGAAGGTAGCCGATGAGGACCGTATGCGCTATGAGGGCGGCCAGTATTATGTAAAATCAGAAGAGGAGATGCGTAAGCTGTTTCCATATGCCAGTCAGACCATTGACAATACCCACGAAATTGCAAATCGTTGTCAGGTGGAGATTGAATTTGGTGTTCAGAAGGTACCAAAGTTTGACGTGCCGGAGGGCTATGATGCCTTTTCTTACCTAAAGATGTTGTGTGAGACTGGACTGGTCCGACGATATGGTGAGAATCCAGGCAAAGAATTAAAGGAAAGACTGGATTATGAGCTTACGACGATCCAGAACATGGGGTATGTGGATTATTTTCTGATCGTATGGGATTTTATTCGCTATGCCAGAGATCATGGTATTGCGGTGGGACCGGGAAGAGGATCTGCAGCGGGAAGTATCGTATCCTATTGCCTTGCCATTACCAATATTGATCCGATCAAATATCAGCTGCTGTTCGAGCGTTTCTTAAATCCGGAGCGAGTGTCCATGCCGGATATTGACGTGGATTTTTGCTTTGAACGGAGGCAGGAGGTCATTGACTATGTGGTTGAAAAGTATGGCAAGGATCAGGTAGTTCAGATCGTTACCTTCGGTACCATGGCAGCCAGACTGGTCATCCGTGATGTTGGAAGGGTGTTGGATATTCCATATGCAAAGGTCGATGCCATTGCCAAGATGATTCCCAATGAGCTGAATATTACAATAGAGAAGGGATTGAAGGCATCGAAAGATTTACGCACAGCCTATGAAACGGATGAAGAGGTCAAATATCTCATCGATATGTCCATGCGTCTGGAGGGATTGCCAAGACATTCCTCCATGCATGCAGCAGGAGTCGTGATCGGTCAGAAGGCGTTGGATGAATATGTTCCGCTTTCAAAGGGGGCAGATGATGCGATTACCACACAGTTTACCATGACCACCATTGAAGAATTGGGGCTATTGAAGATGGATTTTCTCGGCTTGCGTACGCTCACAGTAATTCAGGATGCAGTCAAGCTGATTGAGAAGAATACCGGGAAGAAGATCGATGTGGATCATCTGAACATGGAAGATGCAGGGGTCTATGAGATGATCGGACAGGGTAAGACCGAAGGGGTCTTCCAGCTGGAAAGTGCCGGGATGAAAAGCTTTATGAAGGAATTAAAGCCTCATAATCTGGAAGACATCATTGCGGGGATTTCTCTGTATCGTCCAGGTCCGATGGATTTTATTCCGAAATACATCGAAGGGAAAAATCATCCGGAATCCATCAGCTATGATTGTGCAGAACTGGAAGAAATCTTAGCACCGACCTATGGCTGTATCGTATATCAGGAACAGGTTATGCAGATTGTTATGAAGCTGGCAGGCTATACCCTTGGACGAAGTGATCTGGTACGCCGTGCCATGTCTAAGAAAAAGGGAGATGTGATGGCCAGAGAACGCAAAAACTTCGTATATGGGAATGAAGCAGAGGGGGTACCTGGATGTATTGCCAGAGGGATTCCGGAACAGACGGCTAATCATATTTTCGATGAGATGATCGATTTTGCTAAATATGCATTTAATAAATCGCATGCGGCTGCTTATGCAGTAGTGGCTTATCAGACGGCATATTTAAAATACTATTATCCGGTGGAATTTATGGCAGCGCTACTTACGTCTGTGTTAGGGAATGGTGCAAAGGTATCGGATTACATTTACAATTGCAGGAAGATGGGTATTGAGATCCTGCCACCGGATATTAACGAAGGCGAAGGAAATTTCTCTGCTTCGGATCAGGGAATTCGATATGGTCTTTCAGCGATCAAGAGCCTTGGAAAGCCGGTCATCAATTCGATTCTTGCCGAAAGGGAGAAGCATGGAAAATTTAAAGATCTAAAGGATCTGGTAGAGCGACTCTCAAGCAAGGAAATCAATAAGCGGACAGTGGAAAGCTTTATCAAGGCAGGAGCCTTGGATAGCCTGAAGGGAAGCAGAAGGCAGAAGATGCTTATCTATGTCCAGGTCATTGAGAATGTCCAGAAGGAGAGGAAGAATGAGATGGCAGGGCAGATGTCATTGCTTGATTTCTTATCGGATGAGGATAAGAAGAGTTTTGAAATTACTTATCCGGATGTGGAGGACTATAGTAATGAGCAGAAGCTGGCGATGGAGAAGGAAGTGCTTGGAATCTATGCCAGTGGACATCCCCTAGATGAATACCAGGAGGTTCTTGGAAAGAATGTAACGGCCTCTACGACAGATTTTCTCATTGATGAAGAAACCGGACATGCAAAGGCGAAGGATCAGGTGCCATATATTCTTGGAGGAATTGTTGCCGGTAAAACGGTAAAACTAACAAAGAATAATCAGAACATGGCATTTATTACTCTGGAGGACCTTCGCGGTACAGTGGAAGTCATTGTATTTCCAAGAGATTATGCCCTCTATCAGAATTATCTGAAGGAAGATGCCAAGGTGTTTATACGGGGGAGGGCTTCCATCTCAGAAGAGGAAGGCAAGCTGATCTGCGAGCAGGTAGTGCCGTTTGATCAGGTTCCAAAGGAGATATGGGTCCAGTTTGAGGATAAAGAAGCATATTTCAAAGAAAGTGAACATTTTATGCAGATTTTAAAGGAACATAAGGGAACGAATCCCGTTGTTGTGTTCTGTCGGAAGGAAAAAGCGATCAAGCGATTATCTCCATCTTATTCTGTCAAAGACGATGATCAGTTTTTGGAGGTTCTGCATGCACATTATGGGTTTGGAAATGTAAAAGTCATTGATAAGGCTATTGATAATTTTAGGAAAATGCATTAAAATACAATTGATTGTAGTTTTTTATGGTATGGAAAATCTAACACGTATGAGTTTATTATGGAGGAACAATTATGGAAAGTAAGAAGATTAGTACAATTGCTGTTTTAACCAGTGGAGGAGATGCTCCAGCAATGAATGCTGCAACACGTGCAGTTGTTCGTACAGCATTGGCAAGAGGATTAAAAGTAAAGGGAATCAAGAGAGGATACAGCGGACTGTTAAAAGAAGAAATCATCGATATGGATTCTAAGAGCGTATCTAATACCATTTCTCATGGTGGTACCATTCTTTATACCGCTCGTTGTGAAGAATTCAAAAAACCAGAAGTTCAGCAGGAAGCTGCAGAAATCTGTAGAAAGCATGGCATTGATGGTCTGGTTGTTATTGGTGGTGACGGTTCTTTCCGTGGTGCTGGTAAATTAGCAGCATTAGGTGTGAACACAGTTGCACTTCCTGGTACCATTGACTTGGATATTGCATGTACAGAATATACCATCGGATTTGATACAGCGGTTAATACAGCGATGGAAGCGATTGATAAGATCAAAGATACTTCTATGTCACATGAACGTTGCAGCGTTATCGAAGTAATGGGACGTGATGCAGGATATATCGCATTATGGTGTGGTATTGCAACAGGTGCAGAGAATATCTTAATTCCAGAAAGATTTGATGGAAACTTACCAAATACAGAATCTGCAGTCATTGAAAATATTTTAAGATCCAGAGCAAAAGGTAAAAACCACCATATCATCGTAAATGCAGAAGGTGTTGGACATTCTTATGGAATGGCTAAGAGAATTGAAGCTGCTACTGGTATTGAAACAAGAGCAACTATCTTAGGACACATGCAGAGAGGTGGTAACCCAACTGCAAAAGACCGTGTATATGCATCTATGATGGGCGCATATGCAGTAGATTTACTGATCAAAGGTGGCACAAACCGTGTAGTTGGATATAAGCATGGTGAATATGTTGACTTTGATATTGAAGAAGCATTGGCAATGACAAAAGATATTGACGATTATCAGTTAGAAATCGCTGAGATCTTAGGAAAGACAATGGGAACAAACGCATAAGATGTGATTGAAAATTAAAGATGTTTCTATAAAAGGGTGTTTTTCTAATGGAAGAACATCCTTTTTTAACATCTTTAACATCCTTTTAATAAACAGATATTGTAAAATATGATATACTCTTTGTAATAACAGGTAAAGGAAAGAAAGCATGATCGAGAGCAAGAACAATCAACAGATTCGGAATCTTTTAAAATTAAAAAAGCAGTCCAAAGAACGGAAAAAGCAGAAGGTATTTCTGGTAGAAGGAATTCGGATGTTTCAGGAGGTTCCAAAGGACCGTGTAGTGAAGGCTTATGCAACAAAAAGTTTTTTTGATAAACATGAAATCCTCTTTGCCGGCGTAAGCTATGAATTAGTGGATGATAAGATTTTCAAAGAGATTTCAGATACGGTAACGCCTCAGGGGGTGCTGGCAATCGTACGGCAGAAGCAGTGGAAGCTGGATGAGATTTTAGGGATTTCCAGCCAGCCATGCCTTTTGATTTTGGAAAACATTCAGGATCCAGGTAATTTGGGGACGATGATTCGTACTGGAGAAGGAGCTGGAGTGACCGGTGTGATCATGAGCCGGGATACGGTAGATATCTATAATCCGAAAGTGATCCGATCCACGATGGGATCGATTTACCGGGTTCCGTTCTTTTATGCAGAGGATTTGAAAGAAGTCATGAAGGAATTAAATGAGCATAAGATTCATTCCTATGCAGCTCGTCTGGATGGAGAGAATGTATATCAAAGTAATTTGAAAGAAAGCTGTGCATTTATGATTGGAAACGAAGGAAATGGGCTCAGTGATGGCTTAAGTGCCATGGCAGAGCGGTATATTCGGATTCCAATGTGTGGCCAGGTGGAATCGCTGAATGCTGCGGTTGCAGCGACTGTTCTCATGTATGAGACTATGAGACAGCGACAAGAATCTTAGCATGCAACATGCCAGAAGGGAGTGAAGAGTATGATGACAGTATACTGGCTGCTCGGTGCGGCAATACTACTATTAATTGAAATTGCTACCGTAAGTCTTACCAGTATCTGGTTTGCAGGAGGCGCCGTTGTGGCAGCCATTGTATCGGCATTTCATGGACCAATGCTGCTTCAGATTGGAAGCTTTATTGTGGTATCCGTGATTTTATTGGTACTTACAAGACCAGTAGCGGTAAAGTACATGAATTCTAAAGTGGAAAAGACCAATGCGGACGCACTGGTTGGACGCAAGTGCAGAGTGACAGTGACCATTGACCCAACAGAGCCTGCCGGGAACATTCGCATCAATGATGTGGATTGGGCAGCACGGCCTCTGGATGGAGAAAGTGTCATAGAGGCAGGAACGGAAGTGATCATCCGAGAGATTTCGGGAGTGAAGCTATTAGTAGAACCGATCGTGAAGGAGGGAACCAAATGATTTTAGCGATTTTTGTTATTTTTATTATTCTGATCTTAGCATCCTGTGTAAAAATCGTGCCACAGGCACATACTTATGTATTAGAAAGATTAGGAACGTATCAGGCCACATGGACGGCGGGGCTTCATATGAAGGTACCTTTGATTGACCGGGTTGCACGGAAGGTAACCTTGAAGGAACAAGTGGTAGATTTTGCTCCACAGCCAGTAATCACAAAGGATAATGTAACCATGAGAATCGACACGGTTGTATTCTTTCAGATTACAGACCCTAAGCTGTTTGTATATGGAGTGGAGAATCCCATCATGGCCATTGAGAATCTGACCGCAACCACACTGCGTAATATCATCGGTGATCTGGAATTGGATGAGACATTGACATCAAGAGAAACCATCAATACTAAGATGCGCGCAACTCTGGATGAAGCAACAGATCCATGGGGAATTAAGGTAAATCGTGTAGAACTCAAGAATATTATCCCACCAGCAGCAATTCAGGATGCTATGGAGAAGCAGATGAAAGCAGAGCGTGAACGTCGTGAACAGATTCTGATCGCAGAAGGAGAAAAGAAATCAGCAATTCTTCGTGCAGAGGGACATAAGGAATCTGTCATTCTTCAGGCAGAGGCGGATAAGACAGCTGCTATCTTAAAGGCGGAAGCGGTGAAGGAAGCTAAGATCCGGGAAGCAGAAGGGGAAGCACAGGCGATCTTAAGTATTCAACAGGCGAATGCAGATGGTCTTCGTTTCTTAAAGGAAGCATCTGCAGATGAAAGTGTCATTCAGTTAAAGAGCTTAGAAGCTTTTGCGAAGGCAGCAGATGGAAAAGCAACCAAGATTATTATTCCATCTGAAATTCAGAGTCTGGCAGGTCTGGTAAAATCTGTTACAGAAGTGGGTTCTCAGGAATAAGGGGTTGTAAAGCTGACAAAGGCGTCGAACGGTTCGTTCGGCGCCTATTTTTAAAAAAATTTAGGGAGAGGTGTGACTCATGTGAGTCATACCTCTCCCTGATTAGAACTGCCGATCTCTTGACAACCCCTTTTAAAGTTAATCATCAATTTCAATATCATAATCAATGACAGCACCGCTGTGGGCATTGATCTCTACTTCGCATTCATAAGATTTGTATCTTAATTCCACGTTGTATTCGTAGATTCCATCATCTTTTTCCAATTCACAACTGATTAATTTGATATTATTAGCCTGTTCTGTGGTCAGACCCAATTTGGATTTTACAGTATTTTTGGCAATGCGTACAGCCTCATCCTTTGTGATTTTGGCATTTGTAGGGATGTTAGGAGTCTTATTGCGAAGCTCCCAGTCACGTTCGGTAAAGTATCCCGTTGTAGCATTTACTTCTAACTCATAAGAACGGGTTGCTGTCTTAAATTCAATTTCATAGAATTTGATGCCGTTTTCGTAGTCGACTTCACAGGAATAGTATTTCTGATTCTTGCGGGCAGTTACCTGCTTGTCTACCTTTGCTCTGGCCTGGGCTTTGGTCAGGGACTTTGTGCCTTTTTTCTTTGTTCTGGATTCCCAGTCACGTTCTAAGATCTTGCCGCTATAAGCATCAATTTCAAATTTATAGCTGCGGGAAGATGTCTTTCCAGTCACTTTGTAGTAACGAACACCATCATCGGTATCCAATACTACGGAAAGAGTCTTTCCTTTTAGATCCGTTGCACTTTTTCTTGCGATGGATCTGGCCTTATCCTTGCCGATCAGCTTTGTAGAAGCTGCATTTGCTGGAAGGATCGTTGTAAAAGTTAATACAGCTGCACATAAGATTACAAATAATTTTTTCATATTGCACTTCCTTTCTCTTTTTTCACTTTATGAATGGTGATTGTTCTCTTTATTATGGTTATAGTATAAAAAGGAAAGATTAGAATAAGATTAAAATAGGAAAAGAAAAATCTTCTCCTGAGTCTGAAAAATATCAGAGTACAGGAGAAGATCTTTCGAGAGTCGTTTATTTTATGGTATATAGAGGAGTCTTATTATGGTATACATAAATAGTTAGTAGTTATTATTTTACTTCTTTTTTCAGTAATCCTAAAAGGAGCATTCCCACGACGGAACCTACTACCAATGCAACAATGTACATGAATGGATTTCCAACTACAGGGAATACAAAGATGCCGCCGTGAGGAGCACGTAAAGTACATCCAAATGCCATGGACAATCCACCGGCAACTGCGGAACCTACCACACAGGAAGGAATGACTTTTGCAGGGTCGGAAGCTGCAAATGGAATTGCACCCTCTGTGATAAAGCAAAGTCCCATGATAAAGTTAACAGGTCCAGATTTACGTTCATTTTCTGTAAATTTATTCTTAAATACGATCGTTGCCAATGCGATGGCAATTGGAGGAACCATACCTCCGATCATAACAGCGGCCATAACATCAAAATTTCCACTTGCGATTGCAGCAGTACCGAATACATAAGCAGCTTTGTTAAATGGACCACCCATATCGATGGACATCATACCACCTAATACGGCGCCGAGAAGGATTGCACTTCCTCCACCTAAAGAGTTCAAGCCATTGGTCAATGCAGTATTTAACATAGCCACAAATGGGTTGATGGCACACATGATCACACCGATGGAAAGAACACCACCTACAGGGTAAAGCAATACCGGTTTGATTCCTTCTAAAGCATCTGGAAGCTTATCAAATACCTTTTTTAACAGATTCATTACGTAGCCGCCAAGGAAACCAGCAATCAATGCCCCGAGGAAACCGCAGGAAATGCCACCGGCAGGGTTTGCAAAGGTAACGCCAACATTAGCAAGGTGAGCACCTACGAAACCAACAACCAGACCAGGGCGGTCGGCAATACTCATGGCAATGTATCCACCCAGGATTGGAAGCATGAAGTTAAATGCTGCTCCACCGACTGTTTTAAAGAATGCAGCCACTGGTGTATTCATACCGAAGTTGCTTGGGTCAATACTGTAATCATCTAATAAGAATGCTAAGGCGATCAGGATACCACCACCGATGACGAATGGAAGCATATGAGATACACCGTTCATTAAGTGCTTGTATACCTGGCGTCCTAAAGATTCATCATCTTCCATAGATTCGGAAGTATCGGAGCCTCCAGCGTGATGATAAATAGGAGCTTCTTTATTTACGATCTTTTCGATTAATTCCTGTGGTTTATGAATTCCATCAGCAACCTTTGTCTTAATGACTGGTTTTCCATCAAAACGGGCCATTTCAACATTCTTATCAGCTGCAATGATGATACCGTCACAGGCTTCGATTTCTTCTTTTGTTAAAATGTTCTTAGCACCACCGGATCCGTTTGTCTCGGCTTTTACAGGGATGCCAAGTTCCTGTCCTTTGTTTTCTAATGCTTCTGCAGCCATATAAGTGTGAGCAATACCAGTTGGGCATGCGGTTACTGCAAGGACACGATATCCAGTCGCAGAAGTGTTTGTAGAAGCAGCTGGTGCAGCTGGTTCTTCGTCAAATTTCTCTTTTTCCTTCTGATCGATGATAGACAGGAATTCTGTTGGATCTGTTGTACCGAGAAGAGCATCACGGAATTCTCCATCCATAAGAATAGTGGAAAGTCTGGATAATACTTCTAAATGTACATCACTTCCAGTAGCAGGTGCAGCGATCATGAAGAATAAAGTGGAAGGATTTCCATCTAATGCGTTGCAATCTACACCAGAAGGTACCGTTGCAGCTACCAGTCCTGGCTGCTTGACTGCCTGACTCTTTGTGTGAGGAATGCAAATCCCATCAGCGATTGCAGTTGGTCCCTGTTCTTCACGAGCCATGATTCCAGCTTTAAAAGCTTCTTTGTCACTAATGTTTCCGTTCTTTACATGCAAGTCCATTAATAAGTCGAATACCTCTTCTTTGCTAGAGGCAGTTGTCTGAAGAGCTAATCCGCTGCTCTTCAATAAATCTGTAATGCGCATAGCGACCTCCTTGTTGATTATGTTATTCATAGTAACCATCCATGGTTTTATTATACCGAAAAAAGCGGTCAAAATCAAGCAAATACAATCAAAATAAATCAAAAAATAATAAACTACAATCAAAAAAAATAAAATAGATGCAAAAGAGGTCAAAAATGCAGTTATTGTTTACGTACAGGTCCCGTGCTGGAGCGCTTGATCAATTCGGGTTCATATTCCAGACGCATAATGAAGTTTTTGTGCTTTACACCACGGTGGGAAGTGTTCTTACGATGGATGATTTCAATGGCTTCTTTTCCCTTTTGTTCTACCGAATGGTCCACCGTCGTTAAACTGATTTTGCGGTAGGAGGATAAAGGAGTGTTGTCAAAACCACATACGGAAAAGTCCTGAGGGATTTTAAATTTTTTTGCGTAAAGAGCATCCATGATTCCCACAGCGATCATATCATTGACACCGACAAAAGCGGTAATGTCAGGCTCTTTGGCAAGAAGTTTTAATGCCATCTGATAGCCAGTTTCATATTCCAGGCGATCAATAGGATAGGTACTGAACTCTTCTTCGGTGGGAGACATAACGAAGACATGATCATCCGGCTCCATGTGCTGTTTCCAGAAGCAGGAGCGAAGTCCGGCAAGGCGTTGGACTCTTGCCAGTTCCTTTTGTTCTAACGGCGTAGAGATATATCCAATCTTTCTGTGGCCTAAGGAAATCAGATGTTCGCCAATCAGATAAGAAGGTTTGGAGCTGTTTAGATCGATGGCATCAAACCGATGATTGGCAACCTTTTCTCCTATGGATACCATAGGAATATGGTTTGGCAGATTCTGAAGCTCTTCCATATTAGAAATCGGATAGAGGAAGATAATGCCGGCAATTGGGAAGTTAGAAAATATCTGCGTTGCAGATTGCTCTTTTGCTACATTCCGCATAGTAGGAACTACGATGATCTGATAGCCATAGGCATCCGCTTGTTGGGAAATGGCGTGGATCAGCATTGTATAATAGATATTGGACAAAATGGGACAGACGATCAGTATCAGGTTGTTCAAGGACTGTTCTTTTAGCTTTTCTGGTTTTATCTTTTTTTTATAGCCTAGCTCCTTCATGGCCTTTAATACCTTTTCTTTGGTTTCCGGGGAGAAGGAGACACCTTCTTTTTCATTTAATATCATAGAAACCGTGGACTGGGAAACACCAGCTCGTCTGGCAATATCAATGGTAGTAACTTTCTTTTTTACGTTCATATCGATCAACTCCTTAGAAAATTCATTATAAATGAAGTATATCGAAAAAATTTTTTTCTTACAATGATTTATTAATATTTTTAAATTTATTAATAAGTCAGTATGATTGGATTCTCCAGAAATGGCTGAAAATAAGGGTTGTTACCAGTGGTAAAAAAACAGCTCTGAAAAACAGAGGGAAAAGTATTAATATATTAATAAAAAGTGCGAAAACACTAGATAAAACAAGGGTTTACGGAGGTTGACAAAATGGTAATCATGTGGTTATATGATTATAGTAACAATGGTAATAAATTAAGAAGATAAAGATAGAAATCAGTAAGGAAAGGCAGGAACGTGAAAATGGATGTAAACGCATTAAAGATTTTTGATTGTGCATGTGGTAAAGTGCATGATACCAATATGGAATTGGTGGAAATCTCCCAGGGGGCTTTCACAAAGGTTCCAGAGTATTTAAGGAGCAAAGGTGCTACCAGTGTCTATGTGGTAGCAGATCAAAATACATACAAAGCAGCAGGAGCGGCTTTGGAAGGTATCTTAACGGAAGCAGGAATCGGGGAAGATACCTATGTGATTCCTGCAACAGGTGATGTAGTGCCAGATGAAAAGACCATTATGGGTGTTATTCTTGGCATGAAGAAGGACTATGATTTGATCATTGCAGTAGGAAGTGGAACCATCAATGATATTTGTAAATATATCAGTTTCAGACTGAATATGGACTATATGGTATGTGCAACGGCTCCTTCTATGGATGGATTTGCTTCTATCGGTTCAGCATTGATGTTGAATAATTTGAAAACAACCGTAGACTGTCATGTTCCGAAAGCTATTTTTGCAGATGTGGATGTATTAAAGGAAGCACCAATGGATATGATTACAGCAGGTCTGGGAGACATCTTAGGAAAGTATACCTGCCTTTGTGACTGGAAATTATCTTCTATTATTAATGGAGAATATTACTGTGATGCCATTGTAAAGATGGTGCAAGGATATATTAAAAAAGTTGTGGAAACAGCAGATCAGGTGAAAACTCGTTCTCCAGAAGCCATTGCTGCCATCACAGAGGCCCTGATCGGTACGGGAATTGCCATGAGCTTTGTTGGAAATTCAAGACCGGCTTCTGGAAGCGAGCATCATATCTCTCATTACTGGGAAATGAAATTTTTATTCGAAGGTAGAAAACCTGCATTTCATGGGACTAAGGTTGCCATTGGAACGGTTGCGATCATCCGCCTGTATGAGATGCTGATGGACAAAGAAATTGATTTTGCCAAAGCAAAGGAAGTCGTAGCAGCTTACGATGAAGATCAATGGGCGGAAAAGATGACCCGTTTATATGGGGTATCTGCGCCAGGAGTCATTGCCCTGGAAAAAGAGGTTCAGAAGAACTCAAAAGAAAAACATGCAGAAAGAATTCAGGTAATTGAAGAAAAATGGCCAGAGATCAAGGCGATGGTGCAGGAGGCTCTTCCAGATACTTCTTATATTGAAAATATTTTATTTAAGCTTGGGGCTCCATATAATCCAGAACAGGTCGGTGTCGGCAGTGATATGGTTGCAGACAGTATTGTTGTGGCAAAAGAAGTACGAAACCGCTATGGACTGCTTCAGTTATTATGGGATCTTGGTATTGCAGAGGAAATGGGAGAAAAAATTGCAGATTACTTCGCACATGATCAGAAGCTGTATAAGGATATGCTCCAGGAAAAATATCAGAAGAAGATTGATGAACTAAAATGCTTTGTGTTGGACATGGATGGAACCATCTACCTTGGACAGGATTTATTCCCATTTACACCAGCATTTTTAGATAAAGTGACAGAGACAGGAAGAGAGATGTACTTCTTTACGAATAACTCTTCTAAGAGCCAGCAGGCATATATTGATAAATTGGATAAAATGGGCATTCACATTGAACCAAAGCAGATGATGATCTCAAGTCATGTAATGATCAAATATCTGCAGGAAAATTATCCTGGAAAATCCATTTATGTGGTAGGAACCCCATCCCTGATCAATGAATTCAAATCCTTTGATATGAACCTGGTAGAGGATGATCCGGATATCGTGGTACTGGGATTTGATACCAGCTTAACTTACGAGAAGATGGAAAAGGCATGTCATGCCATCCGTCATGGTTGTGTATATTTTGGAATCAATCCAGACTGGAATTGTCCAATTGAAGGTGGAGAATTTATTCCAGACTGTGGTTCCATGGCAAAGATGATCGAGGGGTCCACTGGAAGATGGCCAGACTTCTTTGGAAAACCGTCCAAACACACCTTGGATTATATGATCAAAGAGAGTGGTTATAAACCGAATGAAATCGCAATCGTAGGAGACCGGTTATATACCGATATCGCAGTTGCAGATGGAAGTGAAGTAACCTCTATTATGGTCTTGACTGGGGAAGCGACTTTAGATGATGTAGCTAAGAGCAATATCAAACCGGATATGATCGTAAATTCATTGGAAGATATTACAAATATGCTTTAATTATGATATAAAATCATATGAAAAAGGTTTTGACTGGGTGGCAGTCTGAAGGATAAGGGAATGATATCTTAGATGCTGCCTAGACAAACAATATATCCTTCTACTTGAAAACAGGAACACTGAGGGCATAGGTGTTCCTGTTTTTCGTTTTTTCCCTTGATATATGCCCCTTTTTCTTGAAAACCAAGGGTCATTAGTATATAATTAGTCAATAATGAATTTATAGAAGATGAATGAAATTCTTTGGGATATACCAATGATAGTATTCGATTAATGGAGGAAGATACCATGGACTTAAAGGGAAGAGATTTTTTAACATTAAAAGATTTTTCACCGGAAGAAATTGAATTTATGCTGGATATGGCAGCAGATCTGAAAGCAAAGAAGAAGAATCGAGAGACCGTAGACTGGTGTACTGGTAAGAATATTGCTTTGATTTTTGAAAAGAGCAGCACCAGAACCAGATGCTCTTTTGAAGTAGCTGCATCTGATCTTGGCATGGGAAGCACATACCTTGGACCAACTGGCTCACAGATCGGAGTGAAAGAAAGTATTGCAGATACTGCAAGAGTGTTGAGTCGTATGTATGATGGAATTGAATATCGTGGATATGGACAGGACATCGTAGAAGAACTGGCCAAATATTCTGATGTTCCTGTATGGAACGGGCTGACCAACGAATACCATCCGACACAGATGCTTGCAGATTTGTTAACCATTCGTGAACATTTTGGCAAGTTAAAAGGGTTAAAGCTGGTTTACATGGGAGATGCCAGATATAACATGGGGAATTCTCTGATGATCGCATGCTCTAAGATGGGACTTGATTTTACAGCATGTACCACAAAGGAATATTTCCCAAATGATGCTTTAGTTGCCCAGTGTCAGGAATATGCCAAGGCTTCTGGGTCTGTGATTACCTTGACAGAGGATGTGGCAGAAGGAGTAAAGGATGCAGATATCATCTATACAGACGTATGGGTATCCATGGGAGAGCCAGACGAAGTATGGGAAAAACGTATCAAAGAACTGACTCCTTATAAAGTGACAAAAGAAGTGATGGCAGCAGCAGGAGAGGATGCGATCTTCTTACATTGTCTTCCTGCCTTCCATGACCTGAAGACCAAGACAGGAAAAGAAATCTATGAGCGCTTTGGAATTACTGATATGGAAGTAACTGATGAGGTATTTGAATCTGCTCAGTCCAAAGTGTTTGATGAAGCAGAGAACCGTATGCATACGATCAAAGCGGTGATTGCTGCAACGATAGGAGAATATTAATTTATGAAAACAGAGATACTAAAAGCTTTAAAAAATAGCGATACGTATCTATCCGGTGAACAGCTGAGCCAGAAGTTTGGCGTTAGCCGGACAGCCATCTGGAAGTATATCAAGCAGCTTCGGGAGGAAGGTTATGAAATCGAGTCCGTCACTCGCAGAGGATATCGTCTTCTTCAGACCGCAGACCGGATTACAGCTAGCGAGATTTTAAGCCGAAATCAAGCATCCTGGGTTGGGAAATCTATTGAATATTTTGAAGTGACGGATTCAACCAATCAGAGAATTTATGATTTTGCTGAAAAAGGCAGGGAAGAAGGACTTCTGGCAGTAGCAGAAGAACAGACTGGCGGAAAAGGCAGAAGGGGAAGAAGTTGGGTATCTCCACCGGGTACCGGTATCTGGATGTCACTTCTTCTACGTCCTAAAGTGGAACCGCAAAAGGCTTCTATGGTTACCATTGTGGCGGCACTTGCCATGACTAAGGCAATGGAAAAGATAACTGGCATGGAGATCAGAATCAAATGGCCCAATGATGTGGTTCTTAATGGGAAGAAGGTCTGTGGAATTTTAACCGAGATGAGTGCAGAGCTTGAGGAAATTCATTATATTATAGTAGGAATTGGAATCAATGCGAACACGGAAAGCTTCCCAGAAGATATTCAGGACAGAGCGACTTCTATTTATCTGGAAAGTGGCAAGAAAGTAGAAAGAGCGGCTTTCATCGCAGAATTTTGCGTTCAATTTGAGCAATACTATGAACGGTTTTTAGAAATGGGTAATCTGGCATTTTTAAAGGAAGAATATGAATCCTATCTGATCAATATTGGAAGAGAAGTCAAGATTATTAAGAAAAAAGAAGAGCGGGTACGAAAGGCTCTGGGAATCAATGAACTTGGAGAGCTGATCGTGGCGAAGAGCGACGGAACAACGGAAATCATCTTTTCTGGAGAAGTTTCTGTCCGGGGCTTATATGGATATGTATAACTCAGTGGGAGATATCCCTGCCTCTATGTGGAAAGGAGAAAGTTTATGTACCAGGATAAAGTGGTCCTATGTGGTGCCAGTGCATATGAGAAGAAATTTTATCTGAATGAAGATTTCTCATCTTTGCCACAGCAGGTAAAGGATGAACTAAAAATCACATGTGTGCTGTATACAGCGGAAGTTGGAGGAGTGATCACGATGGAATTTGACCAGGATGGGAATTTGGACATTGTGGCATCCTCGAAAGAAAATGATTTGTTATTCGATGAAATCGGCAGCGCATTAAAGATTAAAGATATGCAGATAAAGAAAAGGGAATTGTGGGAAACCCTGGAGCTTTATTATAAAGTCTTTTTCTTAGGAGAAGACTTGGAATAATTATTAGGAGAAAATGATATGTTATTAGTTGTAGATGTTGGGAATACCAATATTACGATGGGTATTATGGAAGGACAAAAGATATTAACGACATTCCGAATGACAACGAAGAATACCCGCACGTCAGATGAATATGGTGTATTGTTATATGAGATGATTCGCAGAAGGGGATATGATCCAAAAGCCATTGAGAATACGATCATTGCATCGGTAGTACCAAAGATTATGTATTCTTTTACCAATGCGGTTTATAAGTATTTTGGAAAAAATCCAATCATTGTTGGACCTGGAATCAAGACAGGAATCAGTATTAAGACAGCAAATCCGAAGCAGCTGGGGGCAGACAGAATCGTAGATGCAGTAGCAGCCTATGAGATTTATGGAGGACCAGTTCTTGTCATTGATTATGGAACTGCAACTACATATGACCTGGTTTCTGAAAAAGGAGAATTCATTGCAGGAGTTATCGTACCTGGGATTCAGACTTCTGCCAATGTCTTATGGCAGGCAGCAGCAAAACTGCCGGAAATCGAAATAAAAAAACCACCGACCATTTTAGCAAAGGATACCGTAAGCAGCATGCAGGCTGGCGTATATTTTAGCTGTATTGGAGAAACCAGTTATATTATCCGAAAATTTAAAGAAGAAAGTCAATATAAAGATCTCAAGGTGGTGGCTACCGGAGGGCTTGGAAAGATTATTTCCAATGAGGTAGACATGATTGATGTTTATGATCAGAATTTGACCCTAAAGGGACTTGAGATTTTATATCAAAAACAGAAATAATGGAATTTAAGATTAGAGATAAGGTAATAAAGAATAATTTTATATTAGCTCCCATGGCAGGAATTACAGACTGGCCTTTTCGCCTTTTGTGTAAAGAGATGGGATGTGGGATGTTGTATTCCGAAATGGTCAGTGCAAAGGCCATCTATTATAAGAATAAGAATACAGAACCGTTGTTAAAAACCAGCCAGGAGGAGCATCCAGTTGCAGTTCAGATATTTGGCTCTGATCCGGAGCTGATGGCAGATATGGCAGTTCAGATTGAGGACAAAGGCTTTGATTTCATTGATATCAATATGGGATGTCCGGTTCCTAAGATCGTAAATAACGGGGAAGGATCTGCGCTGATGAAGAATCCGGAGCTGATTGGGAAGATTGTAAAGGCAGTTTCCGATAAGACGAAGCTGCCTGTTACTGTGAAGATCCGAAAAGGATTTGAGTTAGAGGAAGAGACAGCTCCTGAGATTGCCAGAATCATTGAGGAAAATGGTGCCAGCGCCATTGCTGTCCATGGGCGGACTCGTTACCAGTATTATTCTGGAAAAGCAGACTGGAATACCATCCGCAGAGTAAAAGAAGCGGTGAAGATACCGGTTATTGGCAATGGTGACATTGTAACGCCGATGGATGCTAAGAGAATGTATGAGGAAACTGGTTGTGATGCGTTTATGATTGGAAGGGCAGCCAAGGGTAATCCATGGATTTTCAAGCAGATGAATCACTATATGGATACGGGAGAATTGCTTCCGAAGCCGGAGTTCACCGAAGTCATTGACATGATCTTAAGGCATGGGCAGATGATGCTGGACTTTAAGGGAGAATATACCGGAATGAGAGAGATGCGAAAGCATGTGGCATGGTATACCTTTGGGTATCCAAACTCCGCCAAATTGCGTGGCAGAATCAACGAAGTAGAAACCATGGAGGACTTCCGGGGACTGCTTGTGGAATACGCAAAATCATTGACAACAAGTGAGCACTAGTATATAATATTGTGGTTAAAAATGATCATTTCAATATTAGAAAGGATATCGATATCATGGCAGAAAAGAAAAATATTTTGACATATGACGGATTAAAAGCATTAGAGGATGAATTACAGGATCTGAAAGTAGTTCGTAGAAAAGAAGTTGCCCAGAAGATCAAAGAAGCCAGAGAGCAGGGAGACTTATCAGAAAATGCGGAATATGATGCAGCAAAGGATGAACAGCGCGACATTGAAGCTAGAATTGAAGAGCTGGAAAAAATCTTAAAGAACGCAGAAGTGATCGATGAAGCAGAATTTGAACAGGGTAAGATCAATATTGGATGTACCGTAAGACTGTTCGATTTTGATTTTGATGAAGAAGTGGAATATCGTCTGGTTGGATCTACAGAGGCTGATATCTTACAGAATAAGATTTCCAATGAATCTCCAATCGGTATGGCACTGATTGGTGCAGGAATCGGTCAGGTAGTAGAAGTAGAAGGACCAGATGGAATTTGCAAATTTGAAGTGTTAGATATTACACGCTAATTTGGAGGATAAAATGGCTGAACAGAATTTAAATGAATTACAAAAAGTTCGTAGAAATAAATTAAAAGATCTGCAGGATGCAGGAAAGAATCCTTTTGAGATCACAAAATATGATGTGACACATCATAGTATGGAAATCAAGGATCACTATGAGGAATTAGAAGGACAGGAAGTAACCGTAGCTGGACGTATGATGTTCAAACGTGTTATGGGAAAAGCTTCCTTCTGTAACATTCAGGATTTGCAAGGCAAGATTCAGGCTTATGTGGCTAGAGATGAAATTGGCCAGGATTCATACAAAGACTTTAAGAAATATGATGCTGGTGATATCATTGGGATCAAAGGTACCGTATTTAAGACCAAGACTGGAGAAATCTCCATTCACGCAGCAGAAGTAGTACTGTTATCCAAGAGTCTTCAGATTCTTCCTGAAAAATTCCACGGATTAACAGATACCGATACTCGCTACCGTCAGAGATACGTAGACCTGATCATGAACCCAGAAGTAAAGGATACTTTCATCAAACGTTCTAAAATCTTAAGTGCGATTCGTAAGTATCTCGATGGACAGGGATTCATGGAAGTAGAAACTCCAATGCTGGTTGCCAACGCTGGTGGAGCAGCAGCAAGACCATTTGTGACACATTCCAACGCCCTGGGAGAAGACTTTAAATTACGTATTTCTCTGGAATTATACTTAAAGAGACTGATCGTAGGTGGCTTAGAAAGAGTTTACGAAATCGGCCGTGTATTCCGTAATGAAGGGGTGGATACCCGTCACAATCCGGAATTTACATTAATGGAATTATACCAGGCATATACAGACTACAACGGAATGATGGATTTAACAGAGAATCTGTACCGTCACGTAGCACAGGAAGTATTAGGAACGACTACCATTGTTTACAATGGCATCGAAATGGATTTAAGTAAACCATTTGAACGTATCACGATGGTAGATGCAGTTAAGAAATATTCAGGTGTAGACTTCAGCACAGTAGAAACATTAGAAGAAGCACGTGCGTTGGCAGATGAACACCATGTAGAATACGAAGCACGTCACAAACGTGGAGATATCTTAAACTTATTCTTTGAAGAGTTTGTAGAAGAACACCTGATTCAGCCAACCTTCGTTATGGATCATCCAATCGAGATCTCTCCATTAACGAAGAAAAAACCAGAAGATCCAAACTACGTAGAACGTTTTGAATTCTTCATGAACGGCTGGGAAATGGCAAATGCTTATTCTGAGTTAAATGATCCAATCGATCAGAGAGAACGTTTCAAAGCACAGGAAGAATTATTGGCACAGGGTGATGAAGAAGCAAACACAACAGATGACGACTTCTTAAATGCATTGGATATCGGAATGCCTCCAACAGGTGGTATCGGATTCGGTATCGATCGAATGTGCATGCTGTTAACAGACAGTGCTGCGATCAGAGATGTGTTATTGTTCCCGACGATGAAGTCACTCGATAAGTAAGAGCATAGATTTTTCTTGAAAACTCGGGCTTTTTAGAAGGTTTTGCAAAAGTATTGGTGTGGAGATAAGTGTAATCAAAATATGACAGTTGGTTGTACCTGAAAAAATGGTACACCCAGCTGTTTTTTATTGCATACCGATACAATAAACCACCTGCCATACGAAATATTATAAACTTAAGAAAAAGTGTATTCATATTAAAATATATGATAATGTCGAAGGAGCGATATGTTGGAATCAATTCACAAGGGTCTTTCGTCTTTCAAAGCCGAAATGGCGAATTATGATATGTTTTTAGAAGAACATTTTAAAGGATTTTCTAAATATGTAGGGTAAGCACAATTGATGATACATGTGTAGCGGATGAGGAATTAGTACTAGCAATTGGCAGAGCTGCGGAAATTGGATGAAAAGGTTTAAGCGGTTTGGAAAGTAATATACAAGGACCAGAAAGGATGGATTTGAAATGAAATATACAGTTTTAAGAATAGAGGAAGATATTGATTTCGGATGTGAAGAAAGAAGTGAAGATGAACCAATTATGGCAATCGTAACTCTTTTGGATGAAAATGGTGAAGAATTAAAAATTCGACAGGAAGATCAAAGATTGTATGATCTGGATATCAATGAAGGGGATCATGTTGTCATGAATGAAAAGAATAAGCTTCAGAAAGTATGAGAGAATAGATCGGTAAATAGTTAAGCTTTTTGAAACATTTATTAAGCTTTTCCTGGAAGAATTGACTCCTGACAGAAACCATATTATGTTGTAATTAACGATATAATAGAGGAGGGAACAAAATGAAAGGAAAATGGAGAAGTTGTTTTTTCTTTTTCGCATTGGTGGCAGTTATGATGTTTACCATGGGAAAGATGAAAACGACAGTTTTAGCGGAAGGTGCGCAACAGGAGCAGACAACCATTGCCGAAGCTTTTCAGCAGAAGAATTTGTCTGATCTATATGAGAATGGTAAGCTTGTCCTGTCGAATCAGGGAGAGATGTCTGTCAAATATAGCAAAAGTGCGGATGGACTTCTGGTCAATGGAACAAAAGAGGATCTTGCCAATACCGTCTTTACGTTTACGGAGCCATTTGATTTCTCAGAAGGAGTGATCGGAAGGCTCAATGTAGATGCATTGGCAGCAAAAGGAAATCAATTAAAGATCTGTTTTTATCTGGATGATGAGACGGAAAGCTTCGCAGAGATGGATGTAAAGAGTCAGAAGAGAGAGGGTAAGTGGTACGTTACGAATCAGTCTATTAGTATTTATGATAAGAAGATTTCAGGTGAGCATACGATATCCTTCCGAATCGTACAGACAGATGAAGAGAGTCAGGCAAGCTTTGTACTGCGAACAGTGACATTTGCCAAAAGTACAGTGCCAGTGATGTATTTTAACATCGATGAAATGAAGGGAAGTATTGATGCCATGAATAATTCTCCGGAACATGATGCGGAATGCTATGGGGATGTTACGATCGAGATTCCGGATGGATACCAATGTGAATATACAGATGCAGATGGCAATACCGATAATCTAAAGACAGAGACATATGAGCTGGAATATATCAGAGGACGGGGAAATTCTACGTGGATGGCAGAGAAAAAGCCATATAAGATGAAATTTGCTAAAAAACAGAATCTGTTCAATATGGGAAAGAATAAACATTGGGTACTTTTGGCCGATTATTACGATCCGACCCATATGAGAAATAAAGCCACTTACTGGATTGGTCAGCAGTTGGGCATGGAATATACACCGGAATGTGTGTATGTGGATGTGGTCATGAATGGAGAATATTATGGAAGCTATCTGCTCAGTGAGCAGGTACGACTGGATTCCCAACGAGTGGATCTTGATAATCTGGAGGATACGCCGGATGCGGTGGACGAGCCCACGATTACAGGAGGATATCTGCTATCCATGAGTCCGGATGAAGAAGAATCTGGGAAGAAGGCGTTTTCTACGTCCAGAGAGAATAGCTTTTTGATTGAAAGTCCGACCTTTGAAGAACAGGAGAATGAGGCTCAGTACAATTATATTAAAAATTATGTGCAGAAAACCGAAGATGCAATCTATGATACCCAATTTCAGAATGAAGGAACATCTTATCGTGAATATATGGATGTGACATCAGCGGCCAAATACTATTGGATACAGGAATTTAGTGCCAATGGCGATGGATTTATCAGTAACAGTTCTTATCTTTATAAAAAAAGAAATGATAAACTTTATTGGGGACCACTTTGGGACTTCGATTATGTAGCATGGGGCAATAATGATTACGGCTTCTATGAGTGCGAGAACTGGTGGCATAAAGATACGATGTGGTTTGCACAATTGTTCAAAGATGACGTATTTTCCGATGAAGTGATAAAAGAGTGGGAGAGTGTAAAAGATCAGATCCAGCAGGTATGCAAGGATGGAGGAAAGCTTGATCAGTATGCAGATGAGATTGCATATTCCATGAATTATAATGCTGACTTATATGGAAATAACTATGATGAGGAACAGAATTCCTATACGTTTGATCAGAATGTGGAACAGTTAAAACAGTGGATGACAAAACGTACAGAATGGGTAGATGAAAATATCAGCCAGTTGAAAGCGGTTTATTATACGGTTACTTTTAAAGATGGAAAGAAAACCGTGGAAACACAAAAAGTATTTAATGGGGATACTCCTGTTTTCCCAAAACTGAGTACAAAAAAAGGGTATGTATTTGGCGGATGGTATGCAAAGGATGATTCTGGTGAAACTTATCTGGTCGATAATAGTACAAGCATCTATGAGGATATGATTTTATATGCAAGATGGGTTGCCAAGAAGGATATTAAGCCGATTCGCAAAATTGTTCTTGGTTATAACAGCATAATACAGGTATATGAGAAAGATCTGGGCGAAGAGGATAATATGGGATATATTCCATATGGTGTGATCGGAGGCAGTGGACTTCCAGGACAGATTGTGTGGTCAACGTCTGATGATAAGGTCATTGTACCATTGGAGGATGGTCAATTTCAGATGGTTGGGATCGGAGATGCAGTTCTCACTGCAGCTTCTAAAGACGGAAAGGTAAAAGCCAAATGTAAGATTCATGTAACCAATAACTATGATGAGTATGAGTATGCTTCTGATATGGAGCTGAATAAGAAAAAAGTCCATCTGAAAAAGGGAGAGAGCCTGGTACTGGAAACGAAATTATATCCGAATGAAACCGCTAATGCAGATATGACATGGACCTGTTCAGATGATACGGTTTCCATTGAAGAAGTTGGAAACAAATGTATTGTACATGCGAAAAAGAATGGAACTGCGCAAATCGTTGCTGTATTATACGGAGAAGAAGGGTTGGTTGCGCGTTGCTGTACAGTCAATGTGGGCGATGTGGAAATCAAACCAGGCAGTAAGGTGACAAGGAATCAGTTAAACTATACAGTAATCAGCATGACAAAGAGTGGTGGTACTGTAAGGGCAACTGGTATAGCAGATAAAAAGCACACGAAGGTTACGATTCCATCCACCATTACGATCAATAAGAAGAAATATAAGGTTGTAAGCGTTGGAAAGAAGGCATTTGCCGGAAATAAGAACATCAGACAGATTACCATCGGTAAAAATGTGACGAACATTGGAGAAAGAGCATTTTCTGGCTGTAAAAAATTATGGAAGGTCACATTTAAGGGAGGCAAGACAAAGAAAATAGGCAAAAAAGCATTTTCTGGAACAGCTTCTAAGGTAACACTGGTTGCAAAGAAAGCAGATAGGAAGCGTTACCAGAAGCTGTTAAGAAAAGCGGGTGTGAAGAAAGTAGTCGTTAAAAAATAAATTGGGAAGGATAGAGTGCAAAAATGCCTTTTAAGATTGTTAGAAATGATATAACAAAAATGAACTGTGAAGCCATTGTAAACACAGCCAACGATTATCCTACAGTGGGAACTGGATGCGATTATGCGATATACAAGGCTGCAGGATACGAGCAGCTATTGTCATATCGAAAGGAAAAGATTGGATATGTGGAAGAGGGAGGAGTTTTTTTAACACCGGGATTTGATCTTTCGGCCAAATATATTATTCATGCAGTCAGTCCATTTTATGTAGATGGGAACAGTGGTGAGGAAGAAAAGCTAAGATCCTGCTATAAAAAAAGTTTGGCGTTGGCAGCTGAGCGGGGAATCCATTCCATTGCCTTCCCATTGATCTCTACGGGTGGTTTTGGCTATCCGCAGGAAGAGGGCATGAGAATTGCAGTGGATGAGATCAATGCTTTTTTACTGACACACGAGATGTTGATTTATCTGGTTGTTTTTGGAAGAGGAGCTACCAACCTTGGAAGTCACATCTACCCGGATTTGGAGTCCTATATTGATGAAAACTATGTGAAAGACCGTAGAAAAGAAGAATATGAAGAGTTTTCCTATGAATATGGAAGACGGATTATGAATCGTGTTCCAGTTTTTCCTGAAAGTGGGATCAAAGAGGCCGAGATACCGGAAGAAGCAGTGGATGTTGATTGTTTTGATGAGCATAAAAGCGCTTTGGAGCAGCGAATGGAGCATCTTACGGATACTTTTTCTGAGTATCTTTTATATCTCATTGAGTCAAAGGGGATGACCAATGCGGAAGTTTACAAGCGTGGAATTGTAGATAAGAAGGTCTTTTCAAAGATAAAAAATAATCCTCATGCCCATCCGAAGAAAATGACAGCCATGTGTCTGTGTATTGGTGCAAAGTTGAATCTGGATGAGGCGGTGGATTTGCTTGCAAGAGCAGGATATGCATTGTCTCCCTGTGATAAGACAGATATTATCTTTTCTTATTTTATCGAGAAAGGCATTTATGATATGATTGAGCTGGATATTCAATTAGAAGAACATGGGCTTCCATGTCTGATTTCGTAATATTATAGTTTAAGGTCGCTTTTATGGCGACCTTATTTTTTTCCTCTTGTGGTATGATTTCAACATCAGATAACAAAAGAAGTGGAAAGGGGATTTCTAGCATGAGAAAGGGATTAACAGAGTTAGTATTTATTTTAGACAGAAGTGGAAGCATGAGCGGACTAGAAGCAGATACCATTGGTGGATTCAATTCATTGATTCAAAAACAGAAAAAAGAAAAAGGCAAAGTGGTAATCTCTACGGTCCTATTTGATGATCGACAGGAAGTTTTGTATGACCGTGTACCAATTAAGAAGATCAAACCGATGAATGATAAGCAATATTATGTAAGAGGATGTACAGCACTTTTAGATGCCATCGGCGGAGCTATTCATCATATTGGAAATGTACATCGGTATGCCAGGGAACAGGATCGACCAGAGAAGACATTGTTTATCATTACCACAGATGGTATGGAAAATGCAAGTGTCAGATATACATACAGTAAAGTGAAGCATATGGTAGAACGTCAGAAAAGCCGATATGGATGGGAATTCTTATTTCTGGGAGCCAATATAGATGCGATTTCTGTAGCTGGAAGGTTTGGAGTTCCGGCGAATAGAGCGGTCAATTATGAATGTGATGCAGAGGGAACCAGGCTCAACTATGAAGTTCTTAGTAAAACGGTTTCAAGAGTAAGATCATGTACGGCTTCTACGGCAGCAGAAGCATTTGATCAAAATGAGAACTGGGCAGAGGAAATTGAGGCAGATTATAAAAGACGCCATGTGAGACGATAAACATCATATTTGAAAATATAGAGGGAGTGAATGGAAGATGAAAAATATATGGTTAGATGGAATTATGGGATTGGTGATCGGGGATGCGCTGGGTTGTCCCGTACAGTTTTTAAGTCGGGAAGCGATTGAGAGAAGAGGGAGTGTTACAGGAATGGAAGGCTATGGGACCTTTCATATGCCGGTTGGAACCTGGACAGATGACAGTAGTATGACTCTGGCGACACTGGATAGCATTCTGGATAAGAATAAGATTGATCCGGATAATATTATGAAAAACTTTGTGAAATGGAAGTTTGAGGGAGCATATACACCGTTTGGGCAGGCGTTTGATGAAGGAATCACGTGTACCAATGCTATTGATCGGTTTGTCAAAGAGGGAGACTGGAAAACATGTGGAGCGACAGGAGAATATGCAAACGGGAATGGAGCATTGATGCGAATTCTTCCCATATGTTTATACTATATCGATCAGCAAAATATCGGACTGGATGAGGAAGCGATTCGGGGAATTCATGCTGCAGGAAGCTTTACCCATAATCATATAAGAAGTAATATGGCTTGTGGATTCTATTACTTTATGGCAAAAGAGATTGTCGATCATCGTGATATGGAGCTTCAGGCATGCCTACAGAAGGGGATAGAGAAAGGGATTCAATATTATAGTTCTGATAAAGAATGCCTTTCTGAACTGGAGCATTTTCAAAGAATCTTTCATCTTAGTACATTTGCAAAGGTGCCGGAAGAGAAGATAAAAAGCAGTGGATATGTAATCGATTCTATAGAAGCAGCTGTATGGTGTCTGATCACAACAGACAGTTTTCAGGAGTGTGTGTTAAAGGCAGTAAATCTTGGAGATGATAGTGATACAGTTGCCGCAATCGCAGGAGGACTGGCGGGATTATTTTATGGCTATGAAGCAATTCCGAATCAGTGGCTTTCTGTGTTACAAAAGCGGGAGTATGTTGAGAATATGTGTAGAAGAGTGGCAATATGCATTAGATCCAAATAGGAAAATAGAAATAACCTATGAAATATAAAAGGAATAATATATTACCACAATGTGGCAAAAATGTTGACAGGAGAAATATTGCAAAATATAATTATAAACATACAAAACATACAAAAATAATAGGAAACTGCCAATGTTCAAATCGAATTTATCCGGATGGAGGCGAATATGAATGAAGGAAGAGGAAAAAAGAAAATTTTTGAATAGTTCCCATTTAGATACTCTTCAAAAATTATTAAATGATATGAAATATGGAAGTGTTACACTGATTATTCAAGGTGGAAAACTTGTCTAAATAGATAAAACAGAAAAATACAGATTATAGAACTGACTGGAAAACCAGAGGATTTGTCGAATGTATGAACAGACCTCTGGTTTTTTGTTGTGTAACAATAAAATAAACCACCTGCTATGCACAACATCATAAACTTAAGAGAATCTGTGTAGATATATGCAGGTTCTTTTTTGCGTGGTAAAATATAGACAGGGGTGGATATGAAAAAAACTTATAGAAAAAGATTTCAAAAACTTTCCGAACAATTAACGCATCCTGATCTGCCAAGCCATGCCAGGATAAAAAATAGTAATACTTTTTCACGAAATCGCAAAATGCCATTGAAGGACATGTTATTGTGCTGTCTTGCAAAAAAAGGAATGACAACCGTATTGGAACTTAGAAATTTTTTTAAGCAAAAAAAGGGGACAGACATGAAAATATCAACACAAGGTTATCTGCAGCAAAGAAAACGTTTAAATCCAGATGTTTTTTCTTACTTAAATGATGAATACCTGGCAGATTTTTATCACTCATCAGAGACCGAGTTATGGAATGGTTACCTGCTCCTTGCTATCGACGGGAGTAAGGTGGAGATCCCGAATTCAATGGAAAACAGAAGAAATTTTGGAACCAGTAGTAACCAGCATTCAAAACAAGGCCAGGCACGTGCATTGATCAGTGGCATGTATGATATCCTGAACGGATTTTATCTGGATATCCAGATCGCTCATATTTGTACAAGTGAGAATGAACTAGCCAAGAAAAATCTGGATCATCTGAAAATAACAGGGATCGATCTGCCGATCCTGGCAGTATTTGACAGAGGATATCCATCATTGGAATTTATTGATCATCTGGAAACAAATGGGATACATTACCTGTTCCGGCTCTCATCAAATGATTATAAAGCTGAGAGAGAAAACATGAGATCATCGGATGAATATGTATACTTAAAACATACCCATGCACGACTTGCCAAGATACAGAAAAAACATCCGGATCGTTGGGAACATATGAGGGAAAAAGAAGTGACCAGGACACGTATCCTGAATAAGGAACTTCCTTCTGGAACAGAACTTGTATTGATGACGGATCTGCCGAAAAATTTTACGTCTGATCAGATACAGGAATTATATTATAAACGGTGGGAGATAGAAAAGAAGTACCATACACTAAAAAACAAGATGAAATTTGAAAGTGTGACAGGAAAAGCGTCTATCTATGTCTATCAGGATTTTTATGCGCAGATATTGGTATATAATATGATGCATGATATCCAGAGGAGCGCCGATCAAGAAGTAGTGAAAAAAGAACATATGAAAAAGAAGAGATATCCTATGCATACCAACGAAAATATTGCGATTGGATTATTTAAGGAATGCATGATAAAAATACTGCTGGAAGAAAATGCTGAAAAAAGAGGAAGATTGCTGACGAGATTACAATCTGAAATGGAACAATATGTGCTTCCTATAAGAAATCTTCCCGATCATGAACGTAAGAAAAACCTGACTAATAAATATAAAAATAATCAGAAAAATAGTTTTTAAAAAGCCCAGATTCTTTATATGGTGAAATCTGGGCTTTTTTTCAGTAAAAGCTTCTTAACATATGAAAAAATAAGGATTATTATTTTAATTATTATTTGAATTAGCGTTAAGTTTATGATGTTGTGCTAAGCGGGTGGTCATGACTATCATAAACTATCTATGATTTTCTAACAGCAGTATCTTCGAAACAAAAATATTCCGGATGATGTCTGGACTGGGTATACTCGAATAAGAATCCGTGGGAATCGTAAGTATGGCTGGTAATGACAGCCAGGCAGTCATAATTGCCAAGATCTAAATATTGAAGATCCTCCACTGTTGCGTGTTCTACCGTAATTCGCCGTTGGCTGGTAGCAATCTGGATATGAAGAGTATCCTCCAAATATTCATAGATGGACTCTTCTGCAATCTTTGGTGTAAGATTGGGTAAAAGGGATGCCAGAAAATAATTTCGATCATGAATGAGTGCCTTGCCATCTAAGTAACGGATTCGAACGATTTTGTATAGTGTAGTGCCAACAGGAAATCCAGATTCTTTTGCTAGTTCTTCATCTACGACAACGAAAGAAAATTCCTTTACGGTGGTAATTGATTGTAGTTGATTTCTTTTTGCAGTTTCTTTGAAAGTTTCGATTCCTCCTACTGTAAATGCAGTGCGATGATTCATATTTTGATAAATAATTCGAACACCTTTTCCATGAATAGATTGAACATAACCATCGGAAATCAGAATAGATAATGCTCTCCGAACAGTATTTCTTGAGCAGTTATAAATTTTGATGAACTGATTTTCGGAAGGAAGAAGGGTTCCATAGGAATATTCTCCGATTTCAATTTTCTTTTTGATATCTTTATAGATATCTTCGTATTTTGCTTTTGGCATAAGAAATTCTCCCTTTATAAATAATCTTGTTTGAACAACCTTAGTATATGTAAAATTCATACAAAAATCAAGGTAAAATTTCATAATAATGCCAAAAATAAATTTGTTTAAACAAGAATATTGACATGTTCAAACAAGAATGGTATAAATAAAACATGAACATGTTCAAACGAGTTAGCAAAAGTAAAGGAATAATGAAAGGGAAAAAATATGGGTAAATATACAGAAGACTCAAAAGAATTATTACGTTTGATAGGCGGTAGAAAGAATATCGCTGCAGTTTCTCATTGTATTACGAGAATGAGATTTGTCTTAAATGATCCTGATGCAGCAGATATTAAGGGGATTGAAGCGATGAAGGTCGTAAGAGGGACCTTTACTCAGGCTGGGCAGTTCCAGGTTATCATCGGAAATACGGTTGCAGATTTTTACAATGACTTTGTTGAGGTTGCAGGAATTTCTGGTGTTTCTAAGGAGGAAGTGAAGAAGGCGGCAAAACAGAATCAGAGCATGATTCAGAGAGTGATGACAGCTTTGGCAGAAATTTTTGCTCCATTAATTCCGGCATTGATCACAGGGGGTTTGATCTTAGGGTTCCGAAATTGTATCGATAGTTTATATTTATTTGAAAATGGAACAAAGACACTTTGCGACTTGAGTCAGTTCTGGAGAGGAATTGATAGCTTTTTATGGCTCATTGGGGAAGCAGTATTCCATATGCTTCCAGTTGGAATTTGCTGGTCTGTAACGAAGAAAATGGGAACGACGCAGATGTTGGGGATTGTTCTTGGTCTTACACTGGTATCTGGACAGTTGTTAAACGCTTATGCGGTAGCGGGAACAGCAGTGGCTGATATTCCTGTATGGGATTTTGGATTTATCCAGGTTAATATGGTTGGATATCAGGCACAGGTGATTCCGGCAATTTTAGCGGCATTTACACTGGTTTATCTGGAAAAATTCTTCCGAAAGATTTGCCCATCTGTAATTTCCATGATCGTAGTGCCATTCTGTAGTTTATTATTGGCAGTTATGGCAGCACATTTTGTCTTAGGTCCAATTGGCTGGAAGATAGGTTCTGTTATCTCTTCTGTTGTTTATGCAGGAATTTCTGGACAGTTTAAGGTTATTTTTGGAGCAATCTTTGGTTTTGTGTATGCACCATTGGTGATTACGGGATTGCATCATATGTCCAATGCCATTGATCTACAGCTGATTGCCGATTTTGGAGGGACTATGTTATGGCCGATGATCGCACTTTCTAATATTGCGCAAGGTTCTGCTGTACTCGGTATGATTTTTTTACAGAAAAATAATGCTGATGCACAGGAAGTTAATGTGCCATCCTGTATTTCCTGTTATCTTGGTGTAACAGAACCAGCTATGTTTGGAGTTAACTTAAAACATACATTTCCATTTGTCTGTGGTATGATCGGATCTGCATGTGCAGCAGTCGTGTCTACCGCAACTTCTACAACTGCCAATGCAATAGGGGTTGGAGGTCTTCCAGGGATCTTATCCATTCAGCCGAAATACATGTTGACTTTTCTGATGGGAATGTTGGTTGCGATTGCAGTTCCGTTTGTATTGACAGTCATCGTTGGTAAGAAAAAGGGAATTGGAAAAGGAACAATCAAAGAAACAGAAGAAATAGAGGCAGCGGAAGAAGTAACAGAGCTAAAAGCATTTTTATCTGGTAAAACCATGGATATTACAGAAGTGCCGGATCAGGTATTTTCTCAAAAAGTGTTAGGGGACGGTATGGCAATTGAGCCAGAAGACGATGTCTTAAAAGCGCCTGCGGATGGTGAAGTTACCGTAGTTATAGAAGGGAGTAATCATGCGTGCAGTATGAAGCTTGCCAATGGAATAGAAATATTATTACATATTGGTCTGGATACGGTAGATATGAATGGGGACGGATTTCTTCCTCATGTAAAAGCTGGAGACCGGGTAAAGGCTGGGGATAAGTTAATTAGCTTTGATATGGATAAAATCAGAGAAAAAGGACATCCATTGGTGACGGTGATGGTCATTGCTGATGATGCAGGTAATCAGATTACCTTCCATACTGGAAATCGGGTAACAGCAGGACAGGACATCGTTGCATCTTTATAACTAAGTGGGAGATTTTTCCCACTGCTATAGGAATAGATAGTTGGGGAAGAAAGAAAAAGGAAAATAAGAATGAATCATTTTGCAGATAAGGTTGTATATCAGATTTATCCAAAATCTTTTTACGATACAAATGGAGATGGAATTGGTGATCTAAGAGGTATTATAGAAAAATTAGATTATATTAAAAAACTAGGCACAGATTATATATGGATTACTCCATTTTTTACATCGCCTCAGAGGGATAATGGATATGATGTAGCAAATTATTATGAGATAGATCCCATGTTTGGAACGATGGATGATGTAGAAGAATTAGTGAAAGAAGCAGAAAAAAGACAGATTGGAATTATGCTGGATATGGTTTTTAATCATACCTCTACAGAAAGTCAGTGGTTTCAAAAAGCTCTGGAAGGGGATCCGGAATATATGGATTACTATATCTTTCGGGATGGGAAAGAGGACCAGCCTCCGACAAACTGGCAGTCTAAATTTGGAGGAAGCGCATGGGAGTATGTTCCCCATCTGAAAAAATGGTATCTTCATTTATTTGATGTGACTCAGGCAGATTTAAATTGGGATAATCCGAAAGTCAGAGAGGAATTGAAGCAGGTGATCCGTTTCTGGAAGGAGAAAGGAATTCAGGGATTTCGATTTGATGTGGTCAATCTGATTTCTAAGCCGGAGATTTTTGAAGATGATCTGGAAGGGGATGGAAGAAGATTCTATACAGATGGTCCTCATGTTCATGAATATTTGAGAGAACTGGCAGAGGATACGGGCATTACAGATATGATTACAGTGGGGGAAATGTCATCTACTTCTCTTGAAAACTGTATTCGCTATTCTAATCCAGACGAAAAAGAACTTTCTATGGTATTTCAGTTTCATCACCTGAAGGTAGATTATAAAAATGGGAATAAATGGGAAATCATGCTGCCGGACATGAAGGAATTAAAGAGGTTATTTAAGACCTGGCAGGAGGGCATGCAGAAATATAATGGATGGAATGCCAATTTCTGGTGCAATCATGATCAGCCTCGTGCAGTCTCACGATTTGGAGATGATAAGAATGCCTGGGAAAAATCTGCCAAAATGCTTGCTATGTGCATTCATTTTATGAGGGGAACGCCTTATATTTATCAGGGAGAAGAAATCGGGATGACCAATGCATATTATCAAAGTATACAGGAATATCGAGATGTAGAAAGCCTGAATTATTATGATATTATGATAGCAGGTGGGAAAACGAAAGAAGAGGCATTAAAGATTATTGGGGAAAGATCCAGAGATAATGGTCGTACACCAATGCAATGGAATGCTTCTGAATATGCAGGATTTACAACGGGGACTCCATGGATTTTCCCACCGGATAATTATGAATGGATCAATGTGGAACAGGAGGTTTCAGATGAGAATTCCATCTTTGCATTCTATCAGAAATTGATTCAAGCCAGAAAGGACAGGCTGGTGATAGCAGATGGTAAGATTGCATTCCTTTATGATGATATGGATCAGATAATCGGGTATCATCGATATAATGAGAAAGAAGATATGCTTGTGCTCTGTAATTTTTCAGGAGAAAATATGACGGTTTCATTGCCAGAAATATTTTTGAAAAAGAAAGTGTTTCTTGGTAACTATGAAAAAGAAAATGTTATAGAGAAAAGATTGGTGCTTCGTCCTTACGAATGTGTTGCCATTGCATAGGCATATAAAATACGCATAGTAAAAATAAAACTGGCTTATCTTATTATTGAAGGGAATCGCATAGCTCTTATAATTGGAAAATACAACCTCTTATGCTATACTGAATGGGAATAAAGTAGAAATGAAAAGAGGAATGATTATGAATAGATGGAAGATGATTTTACAAAACCTGGTGAAACTAATAGGAATTGTATCATCTGCAACAGTATTAGGGAAGATATTTGTGGAGCTTGGATTCTCTGAGACTAATATTGTGGTAATGTATCTGCTGGCTGTATTACTGGTGGCAAGATTTACACAGGGATATCAGTATGGTATTTTGTCAGCAGTAGTTTCCTTATTGTGTTTTAATTATTTTTTTACAGCTCCATATCATACTTTAGCCGTTAATGATCCAAGCTATCTGATTACTTTTTCGATTATGTTGGCCACTTCTTTGGTAACCAGTGCGTTGACAACAAAGGAAAAGCTTTTAACGAAGGAAGCAAATGAAAGAGGCGAGGAAAGTCAGATTTTATATATGCTTTCCAGCAAATTATCAGATGCAGCTGATATGGAAGATATTTTAAAAATTGCGGTAGAAAGTATTAGCCGGTTAATACAGGTAAATGTTGGATGCGTTTATATCGGCATACGGGAAGATGCTATGCATATTCAACAGGTAGGAGAAAAACAGATTCACAGAAATGTATCGAAGCCGGAAGAGTTGCAAAGGAAATTTTCTAATTTACGAACGGAATATCTGGAAGATAAGGATGCCTATTATTATCCTGTCAATGGTCGAGAAAAACTTCTGGGAGTGGTGGAAATTGATAAGAAGGCTCCGGTTGAGGAGCTTCACGCAAAGCAAAAACTGTTTCATTCTATTCTTGAGAATGTTTCTATGGCAATGGAGCGAATTGAGGTAACAATAGAAAGGATTAGAGACAAGGAGAATATGGAGCGAGAAAGAGAGAGGGCCAATCTGCTTCGTGCGATTTCTCATGATCTTCGGACACCCTTGTCTGGTATTATGGGTACATCAGAGATGCTGATGGATATGACGGATAAAGAAGATAAGCGCCAGAAACTGCTTTTAGGAATTTATCAGGATGCAGACTGGCTGAAATCGCTGGTGGAAAACATTTTAAGCCTGACCCGACTGCAGGATGGAAAAATTCTGATCCACAAAGAGATGGAAGCCATTGAAGAAGTAATTGGTTGTGCAGTTGCACATGTGGAAAGGAGCTTTCCGAAGAGAGAGATACAGGTGGAGACACCAGAAGATTTTCGTCTTGTTCCAATGGATGCAAAATTGATCGAGCAGGTTATTACCAATCTGCTGGATAATGCAGTGAAGCATACAACAATCCAGGAAGCGATTACCATTTCGGCCGGTTATACACAAAATAACGTATCCATTGCCGTACGGGATGAAGGAGAAGGACTTGATAAGGAAGAGATACCGAATCTGTTTCGGATTTTTTATACTTCTGAGAAACGTTCCTCTGATGCGAAGAGGGGAATTGGATTGGGGCTTACCATATGTGAAACGGTTGTAAAAGCACATGGAGGAACGATTCTCGGCAGAAACCGGATGGATCGGCGAGGAGCGGAATTTATCTTTACGCTTCCACTTACGGAAGGAGAGGGATTAGATGTTTAAAGAAAAAATACTTGTGATCGAAGATGATGTGCAAATACAGAATTTTATGATATACACACTGGAAAATGCTGGATTTGAAGTCGAAGGTGTGGTAAGTGGAAAAGCAGGGATTGATTATATGGTACGAAAAAATATAGATTTAATTCTACTGGATCTTGGATTGCCCGATATAGATGGGATGGATGTCCTTCATAAAATCAGAGAGTGGTCAGAAGTACCTATTATTATCGTTTCCGCAAGAGATCAGGATAAAGAAAAAGCAGCCGCATTGGATGATGGTGCAGATGATTATCTGACAAAGCCTTTTTCCGCTACAGAGCTGATGGCAAGAATCCGTGTGGCACTGCGACATTATTACCGGATGAGCCATGCAAAAGAAGAGAATAAGCCAGATGATACGGTCTATGTTAACGGTGGACTTCGAATGGATAATGGAGCCCATGTTGTCTATAAGAATGGACAGGAAATTCATCTTACACCGCTGGAGTACCGGTTGGTACTGCTGTTTATGCAAAATGTGGGTAAGGTGCTTACATATCATACCATACTCAGAAAGATCTGGGGAGAAGGATATGGAGAAGATACTCAGGTGCTTCGTTCTGTTATGGCATCTACTCGCAGGAAGATCGAGAATAATCCTGCAAAGCCAGAATATATTGAGACGGAGATTGGCATTGGCTATCGAATGCGCGAACACGAAAAAGAAAAATAACTTTATATAGAAAAAGGATGCAGATTGTGACTGAATGAGATTCTTCTCAGTCAGATCTGCATCCTTTTTCTTTTTGTATATTGGACGGGTTCACACAATTCTCACATCCTTTTTAAAATCTCACATGTTTTTTATATATTGTGAAAAATCTCACACAATTCTCACAACTTGTCAGGCAATCCTAACACTGTTATCACACAAAAAAATATATATTTTAAGTACAAAAAGGAGGAAGGTATTATGATTGATAAACTGGAAAGAAGATGTAAAGAATTAATTGCCAGACAGGAATATAAAGAATGTGAAAAGGAAATAGGAGAAGCAATGGCTAAGGATCCTCATTCAGCAATTCCTCATAATTTAATGGGCATTTTAATGGAGAAAAAAAGAAATCATGTTCTTGCTATGAGACATTTTCGGGCAGCATATGGACTAGATCCGACATATATTCCGGCACGATACAATATGGAACAGTTTGGAGAGATGCATCCGTCAGGGAAATGGGCATATTCGGAAGAAGATTGTCCGTTTCAGAATGATTCACAGTTCAAAATTGTTTATGATGAACGGCATGTAGGACATCTTGTGAGAAAATAGGAGGTTAATCATTATGAAAAAAAAAGAAAATGAATATACGGTGATCGTCGGATGTGGACGTCTGGGAGCGAGTATCGCAGGAAAGCTTTCTGATCAGAAAAAAGATGTTATGATTTTGGACTGTGACAAAACAGCGTTTCGAAAGCTGCCATATTCATATGGAGGATTGACAATGACAGCTAATGCAACGGATATTGAAAAACTAACCGCTGCAGGTGTAAAAGATGCAACGGTCTTTCTTGCGGTTACAGATCGTGATTGTGTCAATATCTGCGCTGCGCAGATTGCAAAGAAGGTATTTCATATACCAAAGGTGGTGGCTAGGATTTATGATCAGGACAAAAAAGCATTAATGGAAAATATGGGAATCGATATGATATGTCCATCAGAGCTGTCACAAAAAGAAATTTCTAATTATATTGAAATTGGAGGTGTAAAGCATGTGGGGTAAAAGGAAAGAACGAGGAAATATTCTAATCGTGGGAGGTTTTCATAAAGCCAAATCTCTTGCTAATGCACTGTTGAAAAAAGGATACCAGGTTACTGTTGTTAATAAGGAGTACAGAGATTGTAAAAAGCTTGCGGAAATCAATAAGCTGAATGTAATTTATGGAGATGGAAGCAAACGATTCATTTTAGAAGATGCCAGAGCGGACCAATGTCAGGTTGCAATTGCATTGACGGCCAGTGATGAGACCAATCTTGTTATTTGCGAAATGTGTAAACAGTTTTTCTCTGTAAAAAAGACGGTAGCTTTGTTAAATGATCCTTCAAAAACAAATTTCTTTTATCAGATGGGAATTGACCGGGTAGTCTGTGCGTTGAACATGATTACCAATATTATGGAAGAACAGGCAGTCATGGATGAAATGACAAAGATGGTTCCTTTTGATGAGGGAAGAATTCATATTATGGAAATACCCATTTTAAAAAACTCTAAGGTAGCTGGAAAAAAGCTCTGGGAGTTGAATCTTCCAAAGGAGATCATTATTGGCTGTATCCTCAGGGGAGATCAGAGTCTGATTCCGCGGGGCGATACCAGAGTTACGGAGGGAGATGTACTTTTGATGATTACTTCCGATAAAAACAAGTTGGAAGAGATGAAGGAGCTGACTGGATATGATGCATCGTGAAGGAGTGCCTGTAACTGGGAAAATGATGATTTTGGAGGGAAGTATTTTATTAGTACCGCTGCTTGTACTTCCTTTCTATAGAGAAGAAATTGCTCTTTCCTGGCAGTTTATACTGCCAGCGATTATTTCCATTGGAATGGGAATGGTAATTTGTCAGGGAAAGAAAAAATTATTAAACAATAGCCAGCTGGTAGTATTCGCGTGGATATATGGATTTCTGCTTGCAGCGGTTCCATTCTGGTTATATGGGAATGTTACTCCGGTCCAGGCTTTATTTGAGTCCGTCAGTGGATTTACTACTACCGGGTTGTCCGTGCTGAATGTGGAACGTACACCACAGATTTTTCTGTTTTATCGTGGGTTTTTACAATATGTAGGTGGTCTTGGATTTGTGATGATGATGCTCCTTTTTATACAGGAAAAGGACTCTGCAGGGTTGTACCATGCGGAAGGACATCCGGATAAATTGATGCCCAATATTGGAAAAACAGCAAAGGTAATCGCCATGATGTATGGGTTCTTCCTGGTTGTCGGAACGATACTCTATGCTATGTTTGGAATGTCAATTTTTGATAGTATCGTACATACTATGTGTGCTTTGTCTACGGGAGGATTTTCCAATCGGTTAGATAGTATTGGCTATTATCATTCTCTTCCGATTGAGTGGATCACGATTCTGTTAATGTTGATTGGCACGACAAATTTTTCGCTGTTGCTGTTGCTGTTTAAAGGCAGAGTGAAGGAATTTTTTAAAGCCAGCGAGGTAAAATTCCTGGCAGGACTGACGGCAGTTGCCGTTCCTGCTATGGCATTTTTTCTCATACAAGGTGGGGTAACAGCAGGAGAAGGAACGGAACTTTCACTATTTAATGCTTTTTCTGCATTGTCCACAACAGGATATTCTACCTGCAGCTATACTGACTGGCCTGAGACAGCTCTTGCCGTTATGATTCTTCTGATGATCATCGGTGGAGGAATCGGCTCTACTGCAGGGGGGATTAAGCTGGGTCGTGTTTGTAAGCTGATGAAAAATCTGATGAGAAATATAAAGAGTATGATGCTGCCAGACCGAACGGTCACACTTGCTTATTATCACAGAGGAGCAGAAAAAGAGCTTTTGGAACGAGAGCAGGTGGAAGAAGCATCTACATATGCAGAGAGCTATCTTATTATCTATATAGTAGGAACGCTTGCATTGACCTTTTTCTCCGGATCTACGCTAGTAGAAGGCGCGTTTGAATTCGCATCTTCGCTTGGAACAGTAGGTTTATCTATCGGTATTACAAGTGCAGACACATCATCACTCTGTCTTTTGATTGAAATTGCTGGAATGGTACTTGGAAGATTGGAAATCTTTGTATTATTGCAGGCATTTTGTAAAAAATAATACAATTTTTAATAACTTCTTTAAATGCATAGAAATGCTCTTAACAGAAATTTATAAATGAAAGTAGTACAGTAATAACGTAATTTACGAATAGGAGGTATGAAAATGAGTATTCTTACAGCAATTATAGGAATCTGTGCTGTGGCACTACTGATTTATTATTTTGTAATATTGATGAAAGGAGAGAAAATGTGATGGGAACAGTCATTCAATATTTATTTTATTTTACGGTGCTTGTTTTGCTGGCAATTCCTTTAGGAAAATATATTAGCAAAGCAATGAATGGAGAGAAAGTCTTTTTGACGAAAATCCTGGCACCCTGTGAAAAAGGAATTTATAAAGTCTTGCATATAGACCCGGAAGAAGATATGTCATGGAAAAAATATCTGGGAAGTGTTGTGGCATTCTCTGTATTTGGTTTTCTTGTGCTGTTTATCATTCAGATGGCACAGAAATATTTGCCATTGAATCCACAGCATATTGAAGGAATGAGTTGGGATCTGTCTTTGAATACGGCAATCAGTTTCATGACAAATACGAATTGGTAGGCATACAGCGGAGAATCACAGCTTAGCTACCTGTCTCAGGCATTGGGTCTGACGGTACAGAACTTTGTGACACCGGCAACAGGTATTGCAGTTTTGTATGCATTATTCCGTGGATTTACCAGAGTGAAAGGCAAAGGGGTCGGAAACTTCTGGAAAGATTTAACAAGAGCTACATTGTATGTTTTAATTCCACTGTCTCTTGTTTGCGCCCTGTTTATCGCCTCTCAGGGTGTTCCACAAACATTAAAAACTGCTGAATCTGTAGAGTTAACAGAACCAGTTGCGTTTGATTCTGAAGGAAATTATCTGGAAGGTGCCCAGATTAATGGAAATGTAGTAACAATGAATGGAAAAGTCGTAGAAGACGCTGAAGTTGTTACAGAAGAAATTGTACCTCTTGGTATGGCAGCAAGCCAGGTTGCAATTAAACAGCCTGGTGGTAACATGGAGGGAAAAGAAGCAAGATTTGGTATTGGATCTTCTTCTACATGGGCAGTTTGGACAACAGCTGCATCCAATGGATCTGTTAACTCCATGCATGATAGCTACACTCCAATTGGTGGTATGATCCCTATGCTTCTTATGCAGCTTGGAGAAGTTGTATTCGGTGGTGTAGGATGTGGACTTTATGGTATGCTTGGCTTTGCAATTCTGACCGTATTTATTGCAGGATTAATGGTTGGAAGAACGCCAGAATATCTTGGAAAGAAAATTGAACCTTATGAAATGAAATGGGCAGTTCTGGTCTGCCTGGCAACACCGATTGCTATTCTGGTATTTAGTGGGATTGCAGCTGCAGTTCCCGCAGTTGCAGACAGTCTGAATAATAGTGGAGCACATGGATTTTCAGAAATGCTGTATGCTTATTCATCCGCTGGAGGAAACAACGGTTCTGCATTTGCCGGATTTAATGCCAATACTCCATTTCTGAACTGTACCATTGGGGTAACAATGCTGATAGCCAGATTCCTGCCGATTACAGGAATCCTTGCAATTGCAGGAAGTATGGTACAGAAGAAGAAACTGGCTGTTACGGCAGGAACCTTATCTACAAGTAATGGTATGTTTGTGTTTTTACTGATTGTAATTGTGTTATTGATTGGTGCTTTAAGTTTCTTCCCGGCACTTGCACTTGGTCCAGTTGCAGAATTTTTAGGATAAGTAGAAAATGGAGGAATCAAAAATGGCAGAAAAGCAAAAAACAGCCCTTTCTGATAAAAATATGGTAATGAGGGCGATAAAAGATTCGTTTATAAAATTAAAACCAAAAACACAGGCAGGAAACCCGGTAATGCTCTTGGTTTACCTGTCAGCGATTATGACTACCGGACTTTGGCTGGTATCCCTGTTTTTTGGAATCGGAGATGCTCCTACCGGTTATACCTGTGCGATTGCAGTTATTCTGTGGTTTACGGTACTGTTTGCGAATTTTGCAGAGGCAATTGCAGAAGGCAGAGGAAAGGCACAGGCAGATTCTTTAAGAAAAGCAAAAAAAGATGTAGACGCATATAAAATTTCATCACCGCACAAGAAAGATCAAGGTACAATTGTTTCTTCTGTCAGCTTGAAGAAAGGGGATTATGTTCTTGTAAAAGCAGGGGAACAGATTCCTGGCGATGGAGAAGTCGTAGATGGTGCTGCTTCTGTAGATGAAAGTGCAATTACCGGTGAGTCTGCACCTGTTATCCGTGAGAGCGGAGGGGATCGCAGTGCGGTAACTGGAGGAACGACGGTTTTGTCTGACTGGATTGTTGTAAAAATTACCAGTGAAGCAGGGGAGACTTTTATGGACAAGATGATTGCCATGGTAGAAGGTGCAAACCGTAAGAAAACACCAAATGAAATCGCATTACAGATTTTTCTTGTTGCCTTATCCATTATCTTTATTATGGTAACTATGTCACTTTATACATACTCTATATTCTCTGCAAAGCAGGCAGGTATTGAAAATCCAACATCCATTACCACATTAGTGGCTCTGTTGGTTTGTCTTGCACCGACAACCATTGAAGCAGCAGGTGATGTAGATATTTTGATGCTGGATAAGACAGGAACCATTACACTGGGAAATCGTCGTGCAGATGCATTTATACCAGTGGATGGGGCTTCAGAGAGAGAATTGGCAGATGCAGCACAGCTTTCTTCTCTGGCTGATGAAACACCAGAAGGACGAAGCGTAGTTGTACTTGCAAAAGAAGAATTTGGAATCAGAGAAAGAAAGCTTTCTGATAAAAATATGGAATTCGTTCCATTTACAGCAATAACCCGTATGAGTGGTGTGAACTACGATGGTGTAGAAATCCGTAAAGGTGCAGCAGATGCAATTAAAGAATATGTAGTAAGCGGAGGAGGCACCTATTCTCCAGAATGTGATGAGATTGTGAAAAAGATTTCCTCTAAAGGAGGAACTCCTCTGGTTGTTGCAAAGAACCATATTGTATTGGGTGTTATCTATCTGAAAGATATCATTAAAGATGGGGTAAAAGAAAAATTTGCAGATCTTCGTAAAATGGGAATTAAAACCATTATGATTACTGGTGATAATCCATTGACTGCAGCTGCCATTGCCGCAGAAGCAGGTGTGGATGATTTTCTTGCAGAAGCAACACCGGAAGGAAAACTCGAAATGATTCGTGATTTTCAAAAGAAAGGACATCTGGTAGCCATGACCGGAGACGGAACGAATGATGCTCCTGCACTTGCACAGGCAGATGTGGCAGTTGCAATGAATAGTGGAACTCAGGCTGCAAAGGAAGCAGGTAACATGGTGGACTTGGATTCTTCTCCTACAAAGCTGATTGATATTGTAAGAATCGGAAAACAGCTTTTGATGACAAGAGGAAGTTTGACAACCTTTAGTATCTCAAACGACGTAGCAAAATACTTTGCCATCATCCCGGCTCTATTTATGGGACTTTATCCGGGACTTGGAAAATTAAATATTATGGGACTTTACAGTCCACAGAGTGCCGTACTATCTGCGATTATCTATAATGCTCTGATCATTATAGCTTTAATCCCACTGGCGTTAAAAGGAGTTAGATACAGAGAGGTGTCTGCCGGAAAACTGCTATCTGGAAACCTTCTGGTGTATGGACATGGAGGAATTATAACACCGTTCATCTTTATTAAGCTGATCGATATTCTACTGGTTATCTGTGGGATTGTATAAGAGAATGAAGAAGTGAAGGAGATAATTAGATATGAAGAAAGAAAATGGTATTCTTATAAAGGCAGTCACTATGGTATTGGCTATGACGCTAATCTGTGGAGTACTGTATACGGCAGTAGTTACAGGGTTGGCACAGATTTTCTTTTCAAAGAAGGCTAATGGAAGTGTAATTGAAGTTAATGGTAAAAAATATGGATGTGAATTGCTGGCACAGGAATTTACAGGGGATGAGTATATGTGGGGAAGAGTTATGAATGTTTCCGCATTTACAGACCAGAATGGTAATACAAAGATGTATTCTGGTCCTTCCAACTTAAGTCCGAAAAGTCAGGATTATAAAGAACTGGTTGAACAGAGAGTTAAAAGAATACAAGCAGCTAATCCAGATGCAAAGAGTGATCAGATTCCAGAAGATCTGGTAACCTGTTCCGGAAGTGGATTGGATCCTGACATTTCCATTGCAGCAGCAAGATATCAGATTCCACGACTGGCAAAGGAAAATGGAATGACGGAAAATGAAATAGAAAAAATTATCGACAAATGTACAACACATAAGATACTTGGAATTTTTGGTGAAGAAACAGTCAATGTACTGAAGGTAAATCTCATTCTTCAAGGAGTGTTATCCTGAGGAAAAGGATTGTCATCTAACGGAAATAAGGCTCGGATATATACAAATATACGCTGGGCCTGATTCCGTTTCCATTATTATTCAGAGTAGGAAGGGAGTAGGTTCATGGAAAAAGAAAGACCTGATCCTGAGACGATTTTAAAAGAAATTGTATTAGAAGAAGAAAAGAAAAAACGAGGAAAGTTGAAAATATTTTTTGGTTATGCTGCCGGTGTAGGAAAGACGTATGCCATGCTGGAGGAGGCTCAGGCATTAAAAGAAGACGGTACGGCTGTGGTAATCGGATATCTGGAACCCCATGCAAGACCAGAAACCATGAAGATGGCAGAAGGTCTGGAGGTAATTCCGGTAAAACAGATTGATTATAACGGTATAAAATTGAAGGAAATGGATATTGATGCTATTTTGGGACGGCCACCGGAAGTAGTATTAGTGGATGAATATGCACATACAAATGCAAAAGGAAGCCGTCATCAGAAGCGCTATCAGGATGTGGAGGAATTACTCAAGGCAGGAATCAATGTCTATACAACCGTAAATGTACAGCACATTGAAAGTTTGTGTGATATTGTGGCATCCATAACCAGAATTGTTATGAAAGAACGGATTCCTGACTCTTGTTTTGATATGGCAGATGAGGTTCAGATCGTTGATATTGAGCCAGAAGTTCTGTTAAAGAGACTGAAGGAGGGAAAAGTATACCAGAAAGAACAGGCTTCCAGAGCTATGGAAAACTTTTTTACAATAGAGAAGCTAACAGCACTACGGGAGATTGCATTACGACGAACTGCAGACAGGGTAAAGCTTGTCACTGAACGTACGAAGAAAGAAGTCGGAGGGGAATATTATACAGAAGAAAAAATCTTGGTCGGAATTTCCACCTCTCCATCCAATCCAAAGATTATACGAACAGCCGCACGAATGGCAAAAGCCTTTGGGGGAGTACTGATTGGACTTCATGTGGAAACGCCGGATTTTGAAAAAAGAAGCCAGGACGATAAAAACAGATTAAAGGCTAATATACATTTAGCAGAGCAGCTAGGGGCAAAAATTGAGACGGTATGTGGAGAAGATGTTGCTTTTCTGATTGCGGAATATGCGAGAAACTCAGGCGTTTCTAAAATCGTTACCGGGCGAAGTGCTAATGGCCGGGGATTTATGCGGAAATACTCATTTACAGATAAGCTTTCCATGTATGCGCCCGATATGGATATTTATATTATTCCGGATAGTAAAATGACAAAAGCAAAACAAAGATTTCGATATGAGACGGAAGAAACCATAAATACGAAAAATGTTATCATATCCATGACTTGTCTGATTGTGTCGACCATCATTGGTTTCCTTTTTTATGCAATGGAATTTAGCGATACGAATATTATTACGGTATATATTCTTGGTGTCATGATTTCGGCGATTCTTACTTCCAGTCGTGAAATTTCATTTATACAGTCGGTGTTGAGTGTCATTGTATTTAATTATTTTTTTACAGATCCAAGGTTTTCTCTGGATACTTATGATCCGGGATATCCAATCACCTTTCTGATTACTTTTATTGCAGCTCTGATTACAAGTAGCCTTGCTCTAAAGATGAAGAAGCAGACAAGAGAATTGGCAAAATCAGCATATCGTACCCAAATCATACTGGATATTAACCAAATGCTGCAAAATGGAAAGGACATTAACCAAATTGGAAGTACGATGGCGGAACAGCTCAGCAAAGTTTTGAATCGAACGGTGGTCTATTATGGATGGAACGGCGAACATCTTGATATACCGGTAATCTATAAGGAGAAAGGGCTTGTAAGTTCACTGAAGAAGCCAGAGCTGATTACTGAAAATGAGAGAGCGGTGGCAGAATGGGTTTTTAAGAATAATACGCGTGCGGGAGCATCTACCGCTACGTTAAGTGATTCTGCATGTTATTATCTGGCAATCAGAAGCCTTGGTGAAGTTTATGGTGTAGTAGGCATTGAAATGGGGCATGGAGATTCTCTCACTGCGTTTGAGAATAATGTGCTTATGGCGGTGCTTGCCGAGTCAGCGATGGTTATGGAACATGAGGTGTTACGCACCAAAGAGGAGGCGGCAATGCAAAAGGCCAATAATGAAAAATTGCGGGCCAATCTGCTGCGTTCAATCTCCCATGATCTCCGAACGCCCCTTACGAGTATTTGTGGCAATGCGGATATGCTCCTACAAAACAATCTGGAGGAGAAGAAAAAGCAAAAGATATATAAATATATCTATGAAGATGGTATGTGGTTGATCAATCTTGTAGAAAATTTGTTGTCGGTTACAAGGATTGAAGAAGGGGGTGTAGAGATTAAGAAGCAGGCAGACTTGTTGGAGGATTTGATTAAAGAGGCATTAAGGCATATCAGTTGGAGAAGCAGAGAGTACAATATTCAAGTAAAAATGGAAGATGAAATGCAGTTGGTTAATGTAGATTCCAGACTAATTCTGCAGGTTATCATCAATATTGTGGACAATGCAATAAAATACACACCCCCAGGTGGAGATATTCTTATTTCCACGAAAAAGAAGGGAAAATATGTGCATGTACGGATTGTTGATCATGGGAATGGAATTTCAGATGAAGATAAACCACATATTTTTGAGATGTTTTATACAACAAATGGAAAAATCATAGATGCAAAACGAAGTTTAGGATTAGGACTAGCTCTGTGTAAATCCATTGTAATGGCACATGGTGGAACAATAGAGGTGTATGATAATCAACCAACGGGAACGATTTTTGATTTTACATTGCCAGCTGAGGAGGTAGAAATACATGAGTAATTCTAATATTTTAGTAGTAGAAGATGATTTTGCAATTCGTAATTTGATCACGACAGCACTGGAGATGGAAAATTATAAATATCGTATAGCTAAAAGTGGCGATCAAGCTATTATAGAGGCAGCCACCCAGTATCCGGAATTGATTCTTCTTGATCTGGGGCTGCCCGATATGGATGGTGTTGATGTGATAAAAAAGATACGTTCCTGGTCAACCGTCCCAATTATTGTAATTAGTGCAAGAAGTGATGATAAAGATAAGATTGATGCTTTGGATGCAGGGGCAGATGACTATGTTACAAAACCATTTTCTACAGCGGAGCTTCTTGCCAGAATCAGAGGAACCTATCGAAGGATTATGTATTTTCAGAATAATCTTCAGGGAGGAGAGCCGATTTTTCAAAATGGAAGTCTGAAAATCGATTACAAAATGCAGACGGTATATGTAAAAAATGAAGAAATTCATGTAACGCCGATTGAATATAAGATTTTATGCCTCTTAGCCAAGAACATGGGAAGGGTATTGACACATATTAATATCACAAAAGAAATCTGGGGAAGTTCTTTTGAAGGAGACATCGCGTCTCTTCGGGTACATGTGGCAACTGTCAGGAAGAAGATTGAGAAGAAGGATCCCTTGAATAAGTGTATTCAGACACATATTGGTATTGGCTATTGTATGGTAAAACAGGAATAAGTTCATTTTAGTAGTCATTATTATCAGATAAAAAATAAAATATATATAAGAAAACAGAAAAATATTAAAAAATAAGATTTATACGTAACTATTGTTACATACATTAGCTTATATTTAGAATATAATAAAATTATAAAATTACAATTTTATTATAGCAACGGTGAAGGAGGGAATATAATGTATTTTAAAACGACTCAGGAGCATGAAGAATTAAGAGCAAAAATTCGTGAATGGGCAGAGCGGGAAATTAAGCCTATTGCATTTATGCTTGATCAAAACAATGAATTTCCAAGAGAGCAGATGAAAGAATTTGGGGCTCTTGGATATCTTGGCCTTCCATATCCGGAAGAATATGGAGGTATGGGAAAGGATATTTTAAGTTATGCAATTGGGGTTGAAGAATTATCCAGGGTAGATGGCGGAACTGGGGTTATTTTATCCGCACATGTGTCTCTTGGCACCTATCCAATTTTCGCATATGGTACGGAAGAACAGAAGCAGAAATATTTAATTCCGCTGGCAAAAGGAGAAAAACTTGGTGCATTTGGTTTGACAGAACCAAATGCAGGGTCTGACGCAGGTGGAACGGAAACGACGGCAGAACTTTGTGGTGATTATTATCTGTTAAATGGAGAGAAAATATTCATTACGAATGGCGGAGAGGCAGATATTTATGTTATTTTTGCTGTTACTACGCCTGGAATCGGTACTCGGGGAATCAGTGCTTTTATCGTAGAAAAAGGCTGGGAAGGATTTACCTTTGGAGATCATTATGACAAGATGGGAATCCGTTCTTCTGCAACGGCTCAGCTACTTTTTAACAATGTGAAAGTTCCAAAAGAAAATCTTCTTGGCAAGGAAGGGCAGGGATTTAAGATCGCCATGTCTACATTGGATGGAGGACGTATCGGTATTGCAGCTCAGGCACTAGGAATTGCTCAGGGAGCATATGAAGCTTCTGTGGAATATGCAAAAGAAAGAGAGCAGTTTAATGCTCCGATTGCACAACTGCAAGCGATTCAGTTTAAGGTCGCTGAAATGGCTACTAAGCTTCGTGCAGCAAGATTTCTGGTATACAGTGCGGCAGAGCTGAAGGAACACCATGAACCTTATGGTATGGAAGCAGCTATGGCTAAGAAATATGCATCAGATGTATGTCTGGAGATTGTCAATGATGCACTGCAGATTTTTGGTGGTACTGGCTATCTGAAAGGAATGGATGTAGAAAGAGCATATCGGGATGCGAAGATTTGTACAATATATGAAGGAACCAATGAAATTCAGAACGTGGTAATTGCAGCCCATATTCTTGGAAAAGCAGCAAAGGCATCTGCTGCTCCGGCAAAAGGTAAGAAAAAGAGTGGAGCTGTTACCGGCACAAGAAGAACCAAAATCTTCAATGGTGGAAATGCCAGTGATAACGTAGCGAATCTGGTAGAGGCATTAAAAGCAGATGGACATGATTTTACAGTAGGAATCGATATCAATACTCCGATTGCTCAAGCGGAAAGAGTAGTCAGCGCAGGAAAAGGAATTGGAAGCGAAGAGAATATGCAGCTGGTGAGAGATTTAGCAGCAGCTGCAGGTGCAGCAATCGGATGTTCCAGACCGGTGGCGGAGCAATTACAATACCTACCGTTGGATCGTTATGTTGGCATGAGTGGTCAGAAGTTTGCTGGTAACCTTTATATCGCCTGCGGTATTTCTGGAGCAATTCAGCATTTGAAAGGAATTAAGGATGCTTCAACCATTGTAGCAATCAATACCAATGCCAATGCTCCGATTTTCAAAAATGCAGATTACGGTATTGTAGGAGATGTGAATGAGATTCTTCCATTATTAACTGCAGCATTAGATGATGGTAATCCGAAGAAACCGGCACCACCGATGGTAAAAATGAAACGTGCAGTAGTGGAGGAAGCAAAGCCAGCACCAGTTGGCAGATATGTATGTCTTGGATGTGGATATGAATACATACCAGAACGCGGTGATGAAGATGCAGATATTCCTCCAGGAACTAGCTACAAGAATCTTCCAGAGGGATGGACTTGTCCAGACTGTGGTGAAGAAAAAGCGAATTTTATTCCAGCATAAACATCTTAGATTGTATTGGAGGTTAGAATATGGGTTGTGTTAGAAAAGTAACAGAAGATTTATATTGGGTCGGCGTCAATGATAAACGCCTTCATTTGTTTGAGAATATTCATCCAATTCCGAGAGGTGTATCCTATAATTCCTATCTTTTAATGGATGAGAAGACGGTTTTATTTGATACAGTGGATTGGTCTGGATGTAGAGAATTTTTAAAAAATATAGAGGAAGTCCTAAATGGAGCAGATCTTGACTATCTGGTAGTGAATCATATGGAACCGGATCATGCATCATCTATGGAAGAAGTGCTGATTCGTTATCCGAACTGCAAGGTCATTAGCAATGAGAAAGCATTTATGTTTATGCACCAGTTTGGATTTGTTGTAGAGGGACGTAAAGAAATCGTAAAAGAAGGAGATACGAAATGCTTTGGTAAACATACGGTGACATTTGTAGCTGCGCCAATGGTTCATTGGCCGGAAGCCATGGTTACCTTTGATACGACTAACGGAGTGCTTTTCTCAGCAGATGCTTTTGGAAGTTTTGGTTCCTTAGATGGAAAGCTTTTTAATGATGAAGTTGATTTTGATCGAGATTGGATTGATGATGCCAGAAGATATTTTACCAATATCGTTGGAAAATATGGTCCATTTGTTCAGCTTTTGCTTAAAAAAGCAGCTACAGTTCCGATTCAGATGTTTTGTCCACTCCATGGTCCAGTGTGGCGTACAGATTTAGGATATTTTATCGATAAGCATGACAAATGGAGTCGCTATGAACCAGAGGAAAAAGGGGTTTTGATTGTATATGCTTCTATGTATGGCAACACGGAAGCCGCTGCCCAGCAGTTAGCATCCAGACTTTGTGAGAAAGGAATGACAAATGTATCAGTATATGATGTATCAAAAACGCATGTATCCTATCTGGTTGCAGAGGCATTTAAGTATAGTCATATCGTACTTGCATCTGTTACATATAATCTGAACATTTATCCGTTAATGTATGACTTCCTTCATCATCTGAAGATATTAAATTTCCAGAAGCGTACCTTCGGCTTGATTGAAAATGGCACATGGGCAATCAAATCTGGAAGTTTGATGAAGAAATTTATCAATGAAGAATTGAAAGAATGCAAAGTACTTGGCTCACAGGTAAGCGTGAATTCTTCAGCCGGGGAATCTAATGCTCCGGAATTTGAAACTCTTGCGGATGCGTTGATTGAATCAATGAAATAAAACTACGAATTGACTTGGACGATTTTAATGATATAATTTTATATAGCATTAAAAATAATCTGTCAAGGAGGAAGTGATTATGATGTACGCAGAATTTGATGAAAGCTTAGTAACAGGGAATGAAGTCATTGACGGACAGCATAAAGAATTAATTGAGAAGATCAATAAGCTGGTAAAATGTGTGGAAGAAGGTGGCGGAAAGCTAGAAGCCATCAAGATGCTGGATTATCTGGCTGATTATACAGAATTTCATTTTGGAGCAGAAGAAAAGCTGCAGGAAGAGGTAGATTACCCAGGAATCAAAGAGCACAAACAAAAACATGAGGAATTTAAAAGTTCCATTAAAGAGCTTTATGAGATGTTAGAAGAAGTAGAAGGACCAACGGATGCATTTGTTCAGGCGGTGAATAAGAATGTGATTGACTGGCTGTATGGCCATATCAAAGGTTTTGACTGTTCTGTGGCAAGCTACATCAATATGGGAAATAATCCAACTATATTATAGCAGATGAGAGAAAAAGAAGTCAGACGGTGAAGACACCGGCTGGCTTCTTTACAGATGATGGTATTGGAGAAGAGAAGCATTTCCACAGAAGATAGAATTATAGGTTTGTCTAGGGTATGACAGCTTAAGCTTATTTAGGATGTAAACAAAAATCAGGGAGTCTTAAGATTTGTAGAAAATAGTTAAGATAATTTCATTCTTTGTTTAGAAAAGTTTATATGGAAGAAATTGAATTATGAGTAGATTGGGATATAATAAAAACATAGTTTTTCATATATTTTTTATCCTCTCTTTTCAATAAAAAAGAAATCCCGCTTCGTGTGAGCGGGATTTTTTGTATTCTGAATTATGGATATTTTTTTCTAAGCTAATTTTGGCTATGATAATATTATGAATTGATTAATGGAATTAGAAAAAGCAGTTTCGTAGTTTTATTGCGGAACTGTTTTTTTATAGGCGTCTAATTTTTGCACATAAAAATATATAAAGTTTTCCATTTTTGCACTGTATAATTTGTGCATTTTCTATGGTTTGGTTCGTACATTTCTTGGACTTTCTTTTTTCTGGTCCATTGGGTATGATTAGATTATGGAAAGCGCAAGGAGGTAGCAAATGTCAGGAGGTAGCAAATGTCAATCATATATAACCTGGATGTAAGGTGTTATGAAATACTGAATTATCTGTTATATCAAGATGGATATACGACAGTAGTACAGCTTGCAGAAGAAAAAGGAATTTCAAAACGAAGCGTATATTATGATATACGCAAAATTAATGAATGGCTGGAAGCACAGGAGCTTACTCCATTGGAAATTGAACGAAAAAAGGGAATATGGATTGATGAAGAGCAGAAAACGTTAATACGCACAAAGCTTAAGATGATTCCACCCAAACTGGCTTATGTCTTTACACCGGTTGAAAGAATCAAAATCATTATCTGTTCCATTCTGCAAAGAAATAGAAATCTTTTTTTAGATGATTTTATGGAACTTTGTCAGGTAAGCAGGAACACGACCATTAATGATATGAAAGAGGCAGGGAAGGTGATTTCCGAATATCAGCTGCAGCTTATTTATGAAAATGGAAAAGGATATCATATTGTAGGTGACTTGGTGCGGAAACGAAGCATTTATTTTGCTTATTTCAGTTCCATTGCTGACTTTTACAAGAAAGAGATTCTACCTTTGGATGATCCCGAAAAAGTACAGCAGATTATTGAAAAACTAAAGGACATTGAGAACGCGTTAGATGTCCAATATGTACAGGGGACGTTATATACCATTGCGGTGTTCTTTTCAACTATCGATAATCGTACAGATATTTTGGAATTTTCAGAAGATGAAAAATCTGAGATTATGTATACCAAAGAATATGAAATGGTATCTAAGCGATTTGAGGAATTAGATGAAAGTGAACGATTATACTTGGCTTTGCATTTACTGGGTTCCAGGATACAAAGTATCCCAGTTGATTTTATGAATGAAAAAACAGGGCAGGAGACGCAAAAGCTTTCCAGAATATTAGTAGAAGCATTTTCCAGAATTACCGGAATCGGTTTTTCCAAAGAAGATGAATTAGTACAGGCAATCGCTGCACATTTAAAAACTTCTCTATACCGTTATCGATATGGAGTACAGTTGGCCAATCCAATGCTTGATAACATTAAAAGTGAGTATGGAGATTTGTTTGAAGTTACAGCAAGAGCCTGCAAGTATTTAGAAAAAGAGATTGGAGTTCCGATTCCAGATGGGGAGATTGCATATCTTACATTACATTTTGGAGCATTTATTACATCAGGACAGCAGCAGGAAGAGCAGTTAAGAGTTCTGATCGTATGTCCAAATGGGTTGAGCACAGCGAACATGATACGAGGTGAAATCAAAACATTAGTTCCAAATGCGGAAACGGTAGATATCCGTTCTTTGAAAGATTATCAAAAACAGCATAATTATAATGTTGTAATTTCCACAGTTGTCATAGAAGAGGAGAAAAACCTAATATTGGTACATCCGATTCTAACAGACAATGATCGTATGACAGTGTTGAAAAAGTGTATGAAGTATGAGTACAGCAATCATGTGAATATTACACAGATTACGGAAATTGCATCCAAATATATGACAGAGAAAAATTTAAAAGAGTTTAAGGCAGAACTGATGGAACATTTTTCAAAAACTTCATTGAAAAAGTATGTAAAAAGGGGAAGTTCACAAAAGGGGATTCAGGAAATGCTACAAAAATCATATATCCATATCGTAAAAGACAGCATGCCCTGGGAGAATGCCGTACAGATTTCAGGAGAAACTCTTTTGAATGAGAAATTCATCAAGCAGTCTTATATTGACAGCATTATCCAGAAAACAAAGCAGTATGGTCCCTATATGTTTATTACCAAGCACGTATTTCTGGCACATTCAGAAATTGAGCATGGAGCGAATAAAATGGGAATTGAGCTTACTGTATTTAAAAAGCCGATTGAGTTTACGGCATTGGATGGAAAGAAGAGGTATGCAAAAATTATTTTGACATTATCTGCACAGGACCATAAAGCACATATTCGATTGCTCAATGATATTATGACGATTTTTTCCGAAAGTGAAAATGAAGAAATGATATGGAAATCAGAAACTGCTGAGAATATAAAAAATATGATATGTCAGCTTTTATAGGAGGGAATATGAAAGAAATATACAATATGCTGAAATTGGAGAATGTAAGAATTCTTCCGGGCGTAAAGGACTGGAAAGAAGCCATTCATGTCGCAGTTCAGCCTTTAGTAGATGGTGGTTATTGTGAACCAAGATATATTGACGAAATTATCAAAAATACAGAAAAGCTGGGACCTTATTATGTACTTTGCGAGAATCTCGCATTGGTACATGGAAGTACGGACCAGGGAGTGTTAAAGCGCCAGATTGCGATTACGCTATTAAGAGAGCCTGTGAAGTTTAAAGAAGATGGCTGTGATGTGCGTATTATGGTCACACTGGCTGCTACAGATCCGGAATCTCATATGGAAGTCCTACAGGCAATGTCAGAGCTTTTCTCTGATCCAGAAAGTATGAATAGAGTGTTGGAGGCTTCTAGTGAAAAAGAAATCTATGATTTATTTGTGGAAGCAGCATAAAGAATTTGAAATTGAAAAATTAGAAAATATCGAGGAGGATAAAAATGAGTTTTATTATTAATATTTTATCAACACCTGCAATTTTAGTAGGTTTGATCTCATTATTTGGATTAATCTTACAGAAAAAACCGATAGAAGAAGTAGTAAAAGGAACTGTTAAGACGATTGTAGGATTTTTAGTTCTGACTGCAGGGGCGAGCTTCTTACAGACAGGCTCATTAAATGATTTTGGGACAATTTTTAACTATGCATTTAACATGCAGGGGGTTGTACCAAACAACGAAGCAATCGTATCTTTAGGATTAGCAGAATTTGCAAGTGATACAGCATATATTATGTGTATCGGAATGGTTGCCAATATTATTTTGGCAAGATTTTCAAGATTGCATTACATCTTCTTAACGGGTCATCATACCTTATATATGGCTTGTATGCTGGCAGTAATCTTAAATGTAGGAAACTTAAATGGTCCAATGTTATGGATTGCTGGTGGACTGATTCTTGGATTGATCATGGTGATTTCTCCGGCAATCTGCCAGCCAACAATGAGTAAAATTACAGGAACCGATGAACTTGGTTTTGGTCACTTTGGGGGATTTGGATACTGGTTTGCAGCTCAGATCGGAAAGTTATTTAAAGGAAAGAGCAAATCTACAGAAGAAGTAAATTTCCCACAGAGAATTTCCTTCTTACGTGATACGACCGTTGCCATTGGTTTAACCATGACTGTATTCTTTGTTATCGTAACCTTTGTAGCTGTTGTAATCAGAGATGGTATGAGTGATCCAACCATTGCAGCGTTCTTCCAGGGCGAAACACAGACACATTGGTTAGTATGGGCGATTACCAAAGGCTTAAGCTTTGCAGGTGGTGTTTATATTATCTTAAGTGGGGTACGTTTGATCATTGGTGAAATTGTTCCTGCTTTTCGTGGAATTGCAGAAAAGATCGTACCAAATGCAAAACCAGCCATTGACTGTCCAGTTGTATTCCCATATGCACCGAATGCAGTATTGATGGGATTCTTAGTATCTTTCTTAGGTGGTATCGTAGGTTTATTTATTCTTGGTGGAATTAACAAAGCATTAATTCCAGTAGCATTGATCTTACCTGGTGTTATTCCTCATTTCTTCTGTGGAGCAACTGCCGGAGTATTTGCCAATGCAGAAGGTGGCTTAAAAGGATGCCTGGTTGGTTCTTTCCTCCATGGATTATTGATTACCTTCCTTCCAGCTATCTGTATGCCGGTTATGGGATCTTTAAACTTTGCAAACTGTACATTCTCTGATGCAGATTTCTCTATCGCAGGTATTATCTTAGGAAATATTGCACAGTTTGTAAAAGGTGGCGGATTATTTGCAGTATGTATAATCTTATTCTTATTGCCAATTATTTATAACATAGTTGCACCTAAGAAAAAAGAAGCGTAAAACATAAAAATATGCTCTGGGAACTGTTTAAGTTCCCGGAGTATTTAGAAATAAGAAAAAGAAAACAAATCAGGAGGTAGTATTATGATTAAATCTGTTATGTGTTGTTGTGGTTCCGGACTTGGTTCCAGTATGTTAGTAAGAATGAACGTAGAAAAAACATTACAAAAAATCGGAGTTTCAGGGGTGTCTGTTACACATTCTTCTTTATCTGATGCAGCAGAAGGAGCAGCAGATCTGTTTGTGGTAGGAAAAGACCTTGAAAACTTTGTAAAGCATCTTCCAAGAGTCGTTGTTTTAAATAACATCATGGATAAAGCAGAATTGGAAACAAAATTAAAAGCAGAATTTGAAAAATAGACAAGAGGATTTATATAGTATGGAAAAGCAAAAATTGCAGGAGTTAAAAATCCTTTCAGCAAAAATCCGGAAAGATATTTTGGAAATGTTGGAAAAACGTGGATATGGACATATGGGTGGTTCTTTATCCATAGTAGAATTAATGAGCGTACTTTACGGAAAACAGTTAAGATATGATGCAAAAAATCCGAAATGGGAAGACAGAGATATGATTGTATTGTCAAAAGGACATGCTGGACCAGCATGGTACAGCGCTCTTGCAGAAAATGGATTTTTTGAAAGAGAATGGTTGTTTACCTTGAATGATGGCGGAACCAATCTTCCTTCTCATCCAGATCGATTAAAGACACCAGGAGTGGATATGACAACAGGTTCTTTGGGGCAGGGAACTTCGGCCGCAGCTGGAATTGCTACAGGATTTCGTATGAAGGGAAGCGGACAGTATGTGTATCTGATCGTAGGAGATGGAGAACTGAATGAGGGACAATGCTGGGAAGCTTTCCAGTATATTGCCCATTATCGATTAAATCAGTGTATTGTCATCATTGATGAGAACAAAAAGCAGTTGGATGGAACTACAGAAGAGATTATGAATCCATTTAGCATTGCAGATAAGATGAAAGCATTTGGATTCCATACACAGACAGTAAAGGGAAATGATGAGGAAGCCATTGATGCGGCCATTGAAAATGCAAAGCTTGTGAAAAATCAGGCGGCATGCATCGTACTTGATTCTGTGAAAGGAGCTGGCGTACCTTACTTTGAACAGCTTGACGGCAATCATTCTGTAAAATTCAATCATGATGAAATTCTGGAGGCAAATCATAAAGCGATTCAGGATTTACAGAAATTCATTGAAGGAGGTGCCAGATAATATGTTTCAGTTAGCAGAACATACACGGGAAAAAGGACGTGAATTAAGAAGCTGTGTTGTAGAGACAATTCAGGAAATCATGTCTTATGATGATAAGGTAACAGCATTGGAAGCAGATTTAGGTGGAGCTAGCGGTTTCACCAAAATTCAAAAAAGTAATCCAGACCGTTTTGTACAGTGTGGGATTGCGGAGGCCAATATGATTGGCGTGGCGGCTGGTATGTCCATCACTGGATTTAAGCCATTTGTACACACATTTGCTCCATTTGCAACAAGGAGAGTGTTCGATCAGTTGTATCTATCTGGAGCTTATGCAGGAAATACCATCAATATATATGGATCTGATCCTGGATTTGCTGTTGGTGCCAATGGGGGAACGCATACTTCATGGGAGGATGTTGCCTTGATGAGAGAGATACCTGGAGCCATTGTTTGTGATGCAGCAGATGATGTTCAGATGGAATGGATCTTAAAAGAATTTGCCAACATGGAAGGAATCCATTATGTGAGAGGTAACCGAAAGGCGGTAAGAAATGTATATCAAAAGGGATCTTCTTTTACTATTGGAAAAGGAAATATCTTAAAGGAAGGAGAAGATATTCTGATTATTGCAGCTGGTCAGCTGGTTTCTGATGCTATGGATTGTGCAAAGAATCTGGAAAAGGAAGAAATTTCTGCTCAAGTTATTGATATGTTTACAATTAAGCCGCTGGATCAGCAATTGATCTTAGAAGAGGCAAAGGGAAAGAAGTTGATAGTAACCATTGAGAATCATTCTATCTATGGAGGATTGGGAAGCGCAGTAGCAGAAGTAATGGCAGAATCTAATATTGGAGTTCCATTAAAACGCATTGGCGTGGATGAGAAGTTTGGACAGGTAGGAACCGCTGAATATCTGCAGGAAGCCTTTGGATTGACAGCAGATCAGATGAAGGAGACCATCAAAGCATGTCTGTAGAAGACTGATAAAAAATAAGAAAAATGGCGTCGCAGTAACGATTGAAAGATCGTAACTACGATGCCATTTTTTTGTGCACATCCTTCATTCACAGTTTTTTTATAGATTCTAATAAAAAAGCGAACTCTATCAGACATTTCAAACCGGAACAGAAATAACTTGAAAAACAATAAAAAATAATTTATAATAATAAATAACAATGGAAAGTAATAAAATACGAATAATGGGAAGGAGTATTGTTATGCTATTTCAGACAGATAGAATTGGGTATTTGAAGGATAAGATGTTATCAGAGCCTCGTTACGCATCCATTGAACAGGCGTTGATCATTACAGAATGTTATAAACAGAATGAACATCAGCCAAGAATCATTCAGCGTGCATTATCCTTAAAAGCTGCTTTGGAGCAGATTCAGATCAGTGTGGAAGCAGAGGAGTTGATCGTTGGGAATCGTACGGCAGGGGTCCGCTACGGGGTTGTATTTCCAGAAAGTGGGAGCACATGGGTAGACAAAGAGTTCGAAACATTGCCAACCAGACCACAGGACAGGTTCCATGTGCATCCAGAGGATATTGAGACCTTCCGCAAGGTCATCAAACCATATTGGGAAGGAAAATCCTTAGAGGATGTGTTGAATGAAAGATATGGAAAAGAAATCAATGAAATCGGAAAAGTGGTAAAAATCAATCAGAAGGATCATGCTCAGGGGCATATTTGTCCAAATTGTAAAAAATGGCTCGCTATGGGACCTGCTGGATTGCAGAAGGAAGCCAAGGAAAAATTAAAGACATGCAGAGAGGATAAGAAGGATTTTTATCGAAGTGTAGATCTGGTTATGGAAGGAGCCAGAAACTTTATGGTTCGCTATCATGATTTGATTGTAGAGATGGCTTCTCATGAAGCAGATGAGGAAAAGAAAGCGATGATGTTAAAGGTTGCCGAGAATTGTAGAAATTTAAGTATTCGGCCAGCACAGACCTTTCATGAGGCAGTACAATCTACCTGGTTTTTATTTGTCATTCTTCAGATGGAATCCAATGCATCTTCTTTTTCACCAGGACGTTTGGACCAGCACCTGATTTCTTTCTATGAAAAGGATCTGGCCGAAGGAAAACTGACCAGACAGGATGCGTTGGAAATCATAGAGTGTATGTGGTTAAAATTCAATGAAATCGTATATATGAGAAATTCTCATGGAGCAAAATACTTTGCGGGCTTTCCGATTGGATTTAATATTGCCATTGGTGGACAGGATGAGCAGGGGAATGATTATTCTAATGATTTATCCTTCTTATTCTTAGAAGCACAAAAGCATCTTGGACTTCCACAGCCAAATTTGTCTGTCAGACTTCATGAAGGAACAGGAGAAGCATTATTAAAGGAAGCAGTACGAACGGTGGCAAAAGGAAGCGGTATGCCTCAGTTCTTTAATGATAAAGCAGTCATTCCGTCTATGATGGAGCTTGGCATCGAAGAAAAGGATGCTCTGGATTATGCGATCGTTGGATGTGTGGAACTGACCACACAGGGAAATAACCTGGGATGGAGCGATTCCGCTATGTTTAACTTGAATAAAGCTCTGGAGGTCACTATGACGGGTGGAAAATGTCTTCTGACAGGAGAACAGATTGCTCCGGATTTTGGAAATATGGAAGACTATCAGACCTTTGAGGAATTAGAAGCTGCATTCCAAAAGCAGATCGATTACTTTATGGATAAGATGATTCTGGCATGTGAAGAAGTGGAAAAGGTTCATATTGACTTATTGCCATCCCCATTTTTATCTGCATCCATTGACAATTGTATGGAAGAAGGGATGGATGTTACAGCAGGAGGAGCAAAATATAATTTGTCTGGAATCCAGATGATTCAGGTAGCAAACCTGGCAGACAGTCTGGCTGCCATCAAACAGCTGGTATATGATGAAAAGAGGGTAAGTCAGAAGGAATTCTTAGATGCTTTAACGGCAAACTTTGAAGGCTATGAGATTCTTCGTGCTATGATGTTGAATAAGGTACCAAAGTTTGGAAATGATGTGGACTGGGTAGATGCACTGGGAGCAAAATGGGCAGAATATTTTAAGGAACGCCTGCGTACGTTTCAGAATTATCGGAAAGGTCCATATCATACAGGGATGTATACGGTATCTGCTCATGTTCCAATGGGAGAGAATGTAGGAGCAACACCAGATGGACGTTATGCAGGAGAACCTTTGGCAGATGGAGGCATGTCTCCGGTATATGGACGTGATATTACTGGACCAACAGCTGTCTTAAAGTCCGTTTCAAAGCTGGACAAGAACTTAACGACCAATGGGGGACTTTTGAATATGAAGTTCCTTCCAGAATTCTTTAAAAATGAAGCAGGTATTCAGAAATTTGCGAACTTTTTAAGAAGCTTTGTGGACCTTGAAATTCCACACATCCAGTTCAACGTTGTTCGCAAGGAAGATTTGATCGCAGCGAAAGAGAATCCGGAACAATACAGAGGACTTACCGTCCGTGTTGCCGGCTATACAGCATATTTTACAGAACTGGCAGATGAGCTTCAAAATGAGATCATTGCCAGAACAAGTTATGGAGATATTTAAGTATGAAGGGGAGAATATTTGATATTCGTCGCTTTTCTACCCATGATGGAGATGGGATTCGTACTACCGTATTTTTAAAAGGATGCCCACTCGCTTGTGCATGGTGCCAGAATCCAGAGGGAATTTCTATAAAAAAACGCCCTCTTCATTTTGAAAATCGGTGCATCCACTGTGGCACCTGTGTGGCGAAATGCAAAAACGGTGGAGTAGAACAAAAAGAAGGGAGCATCCAGCTTCATATAGAGAAAGAAGAAGATTGGGAGAGGCTCATTGACTGGTGCCCGGCAGGAGCTCTGGAGATGGATTCCAGAGAATGTGACGTAGAAGAAATCATGCAGGAGATTCGAAAGGATCTGGTTTTCTATCGACATGGAGGTGGAATTACGTTATCTGGTGGTGAACCACTGTTCCAATGGGAATTTGCATTAGAGATTTTAAAGCAATGCAAAAAGGAAGGCATCCATACAGCCATAGAAACTTCTTTATATACAGATGGGGAGGTACTGAAAAAAGTACTTCCTTATCTGGACCATATCTTTGCAGACTTTAAAATCGCAGATGAGAAAAAGCATCAGAAGTATATAGGGGTATCCAATAAAAGGATCAAGGAGAATTTAAAGCTTCTGCTGGGATCAGAAAAGAAAGAACACGTTGTCATTCGGACGCCGATGATTCCTGGAATCACAGCAGTGAAAGAAAATATCCAGGACATTTCTGCTTATATCAGCAGTATTTATCCGGAAGTTTCTTATGAGATCTTAAATTATAATCCTCTGGCGGAAGCAAAGTATCACCTGATTGACAGGGAATATTGCTTTGAAGAAAATCCAAAGCTTTATACAAAGGAACAAATGGGAGAATTTGAGTCATGGGCCAGGTTGGGTGGTACGAAAAATGTGATTATAGAATGAAGATAAATAAGGGTTTCTTTGACTATGGGATAATGTGTGAGAACGAAATCATTCCGGTCAGCAATCAAGCTACGGAGCTTCCAAATCTGATACATGTTTTCTCTTGTCCTACACCAGGACAGACGAAAATCTTATCTCTCGTCCAGGGACAAATGGCTATGTAAGCAAGCTTCCAGCCATTTGTCCTTATGGACGACCAAAAGCATCGCTTTTGCCAAAGATTTTCTGCCTGAGAAAACATGTAAGCTCCTTCGCAGATTGCTTTACCGGAATGGTTTCGTTCTTTGTAGTATATTGGCTTCTCCCATATTCGTGTGGAGAAACGGAGTGTAGCAAAGAAGAAAACTTTTTCATAGACCATATCCCCGTTCTCATCACTTGTATCTGTATTCCAGAAAACCCGTATTTATCAAACCGTTAATACAGCAATTCCCTGTTCTTCTAATTCTTTTACGATAGTATCGTTTACTTGGTTATCGGTAATCACCGTTCTTTCGTATTCTTGTAAATTTAATGGAACGATACCATGCTGGGAGAATTTTTCACTTTCTGTTAGGATAATGATCTGTTCTGCCTGGGGAGCCATATCGCGGACTGCCTGAGCACGCATTTGATCTTGATTGGTAAAGCCAGTTTTCTGGGAATAACCGTCTGTGCCTAAAAAGAACAATGGTACATAAAAGTTCTGGGCACATTGGCGTACCATGGGACCGACCATGACCTGGGCATCCTGCTGGTAGGTTCCCCCTAAAAGGATAATCTGAAAATTTGCCCGTTTTCGAATAAAATCAGCGATAAAAGCACTGTTGGTAATAATGGTAAGATCCTTTTTCGTTTCTGTCAGAGTTTCTGCCAGAAGGGCACAGCAGCTCCCACTTTCGATCATGATCGTATCACCATTGGAAATGAGAGTGGCAGCTTTTTGAGCAATGGACTTTTTGGATTCGTAATGGTAAGCAATTCGACCGTTGATGTCATCGCTGCTGCGCAAGATCGCAAAACCATGCTCTCGAATTACGATTTTCTTATCTTCCAATTCATCCAAATCTTTTCGAATGGTAACCTGGGATACGCCCAGTCTTTCTGCCAGAGCGGTAACTTCTATTTTTCGTTCAACTGTCAGGATCTCTAACAGTTCATTCATTCTTTTTTTCACGCTTTTTCTCATATCTGTAAGCTCCTGTTCTGTAAAATATTTGATTCATCTGATATTATTCCACACGTAACATTATCAGGCAATGAGGGATAAGCGGAATGGTTTATAGAATCACACCGCATGATAGTACTGCAAAATTTGATGGATGGATCAACCATATCCGTTACCTCCTGATAGAATATTTATTTTTATTATAATCAATAGAAATACCTTAGGAAAGGAAAAGTTACAAAAATATTTTTGAAAATATATTCGAACAGAGCATGTGACTTGTCTGGGAAAAAAGGAAAGAGGGGTAACATCATCAGACGTACCCCTCTAAATTATGATTCCAAGATTCTGCCATCTGTGGAGATGGTCACTACTTGCCATGGAATGAATTTTCCACTTGCCTGTAAGGCCTGTTTTACCGCATGTTCTAATCCACCGCAGCAAGGAACTTCCATTCGGGCGATGGTGACACTTTTAATATCATTGCCGGCTATGATCTGTGTCAGCTTTTGGGCATAATTTCCTTCATCTAATTTTGGACATCCGATTAGGGTGATATGATTTTTCATAAATTTATTATGAAAGTTACCATATGCATAGGCAGTACAGTCTGCGGCAATTAATAGGTTGGCATTCTGAAAATATGGAGCGCGAAGCGGTGCCAATTTGATCTGTACTGGCCATTGGGCAAGCCTGCTGGTTACCGTCGTGGTGGTTTCCTCGGATTCTTCTTGAGCATGAAGAATTGCTCTGGAGCGGCTTCCAGGACAACCGCTGTGGACAGCAGCTTCTTTTTGCTTTTTGGCAGCAAGTACAGCAGCTTCGTTATAAGCAGGTGCTTCTCTTTCTTCAAAAGAAATAGCATCTGTTGGACAGGTAGGAAGACAGTCTCCCAGACCGTCGCAATAGTCCTCTCTTGTTAGCTTTGCTTTTCCATCTATCATCTCAATGGCACCTTCGTGACAGGCAGCAGCACAGGCACCACATCCATTACATTTTTCTTCATCAATACGAATAATTTTTCGAATCATAATAAAAACTCCTTTCATTTGATAAGCTAAGTTTATTATATTTGTGGTAAAATGTATGTTGGAATTCCAACAAAATCAAAAAAATGTATAAAGAATGTGAAAGGTAGAAATATGAAAATCTATGATTCGATTTTAAAGACATGTCCGTTGTTTGTTCATATAGAAGCGGAAGAGTTAGAGAACATGCTGCAATGTCTCAATACAAAAGTAAGAAAGATTTCGAAAAATCAGGCGATATTCATGGAGGGAGATCCGGCGGATTTTGTTGGAATCGTACTGAAAGGAGCAGTTCAGATTACAAGACAAGATTACTATGGAAATCGATCTATTGTAGCTACGGTAGGAGAAGGAGAGCTTTTTGGAGAAACTTTCGCATGTGCGGGGGTTGAAAAAATGCCGGTCAGCGTTCATGCCACTGTGGATAGTGAAGTAATGCTGATTAATTGTAAAAAAATTTTAAAGACCTGTAGAAATGCCTGTCCATTCCATAGGATATTAGTTGAAAATCTACTCAGCATTGTGGCGAGAAAAAATCTGTATCTCAATCAAAAGATGGAGATTCTGGCAAAACGGAGCACAAAAGAAAAGTTGATGGCGTATCTGCTGCAGGAAGCCAGAAGGCAGGGAAAGGATGCATTTGTCATTCCTTATGACAGGCAGGGACTGGCAGATTATCTTGGTGTGGAAAGGAGTGCTATGTCAGCGGAAATCAGTAAGATGAGGAAAGAAGGCATACTTGAGTGCCATAGAAGTTATTTTCGACTGATAGAAAAGCATTAGGAAAATTATTTATAAAACCTAGGAGGAATATATCATGTTAGGAACCTATATTGAAAACGTAAGAAATAGTGCACCACTGGTGCATAATATTACCAACTATGTTACCGTTAACGATGTGGCAGATGCGGTGACAGAAGAAAATCTGTCAGAAGCCATACAATTTGTAAAGTTTTTTGCAAAAGAAGCAGGATGTATCATAGCCGTTACTGGTGCTATTGATCTGGTCAGCGACGGAGATACCTGTCAATGCAACCTATCGAAACCGAATCATTGATGCAATTTATCATATGGATAAAGAGACATTAAACCAAGGCGCAAGATACGAAATAAAGTAAAAGGATAGACTTTTTCTATCGGAAAAATAGGGAAATAACTTGACGGACAGGATATTCTCTATCATAATAGTAGTAAAGAGAGTGGCTGAGGATTCATATGACTCAGCCATCATATTTTATGTACTTTATGGAGAAAGCGGGGAACGAAGGATGAAGATATCAACAAAGGGCCGTTATGCCTTAAGGATTATGATCGATCTGGCAGTTTATGAGAATGGATCATGTGTGAGATTGAAGGATATCGCTGAAAGAGAGGGGATTACGTTAAAATACTTGGAACAGATTATGCCACTTCTGACGAGGGCTGGATATGTGAGAAGCTTTCGGGGAAATAACGGAGGATATATGTTGGCAAAGAATCCAGAAGAATATACAGCAGGTGAGATTTTGAGAGCAACCGAAGGGAGCCTCTCACCAGTTGCCTGCATTGAGGATTATCCTAATCGTTGTGTTCGGTGTGGTAAATGTCCGACACTGTCCTTCTGGGAAGGAATGAGAGAAGTGATCAATGATTATGCAGACGGTATCACACTTGCTGCTCTGGCAAAGGATTATAAAGAAAAGAACTTGAACTTATAGAAAGTATAAGTATTCTGGTATGATGATAAATGCGGGTTTCTTTGACTATGGGATAATGTGTCAGAACGAAATCATTCCGGTCAGCAATCAGGCTACGGAGCTTCCAAATCTGATACATGTTTTCCTTTTTTCTACACCATGACAGACGAAAATCTTATCCCTCGTCCAGGGACAAATGGCTATGTAAGCAAGCTTCCAGCCATTTGTCCTTATGGACGACCAAAAGCATCGCTTTTGCCAAAGATTTTCTGCCTGAGAAAACATGTAAGCTCCTCCGCAGATTGCTTTACCGAAATGGTTTCGTTCTTTGTAGTATATTGGCTTCTCCCATATTCGTGTGAAGAAACGGAGTGCGGCAAAGAAGAAATTTTCTTCTTCATTTAGTCCACAAACCCCGTAGTTTCTAGCTCATGTCGATGGAGAAGATAAAGGAACAAAAAACGATGAGAACTAAAAAGAATAGAGTCTCATCGTTTTATATTAATAATTTAGGTTGTTTAGGAAAGCTTTGATGTATGTACGGCTGATTGAGCTTCCTGTATCACATCGTCCAGGCTTCTGCCACTGATGGAAGCAACAGTAGCAGCAACGGCACCTTCAGCAATCGGACAGTCAACCATTTTTACGTCTTCATATCCTAAATCTTCCAACACCATCTCGGTAGTCATAACTGCACTTCCCATATCCATTAGGATAATAGCGCCATCTGTGCCGTGGACTTCTTCAATTGCCATCATGATTTTCTCATAGCTGGTGCCAAAGCCTCCATCATCCATGCCTCCGGCTGCTGCAATGGGACAACCATCTGCCATGATCTTTGTCAGATCCACTACACCATCTGCCAGCTTCTGACTGTGAGATACGATTACAATTCCTACCATGCTCTCTCTCCTTGACTCTTATAAAGCGGAACCAATGGTTTCTAAAATATCAGTAAAGGAAGTAGCACCTGGATCCTGATGGCCTAAGCTTCGTTCACCAATATAGCTTGCACGTCCTTTGGTGGCAATAATGGTTTTAGTATATTCTACACCGGCTTTGGCAGCTTCGATTCCAGCAGCAAGAACTGTTTTAGAATCGGAACTATTTTCTGTAGCTGTTCTCATAGCATCCAGAGCAGGAATCATGGCATCCAGCATGGTCTTTTCTCCCTGTGTGGATTTCCCACGCATCTTTACCCCCTCAATGGCAACGTCCAGGCAGGATAGAAAATCATTCAAGTCCATATCCATTTTACCAGCCATAGCCATTCCTGCCTTCATAAAAGCAGTTCCATATAATGGTCCGGAAGAACCTCCTACAGTAGATACCAGGGTCATGCCTACCGTCTTTAAAATAGTTCCGATATCTTTTCCTTCTAAAGAAGGAAGTTTACTCTCTACCATCTGAAAGCCTCTGGCCATATTAATGCCATGGTCTCCATCACCAATAATATTGTCAAGCTCTGTCAAATAATCTTTTTCTGCGTCAATTTTATCTCCGATTGCTTTGATTGTTTCCAGTACTTTGTTACTGTCCATTGAAAATCGCTCCTTTCAAGCCTGATTTTTGCTTATGCCTTTAATGCTGGAGTATCTGCCTTTGCATCCAGTAATTCCTTCAACTGATCATCCAGTTTTAAAAGAGAGATAGAGAAGCCTTCCATCTCCAGAGAAGTCATATATTCCCCAACCATAGTCTTATAAACTTGGATACCTTTTTCTGCCAGAACATCAGCCACTCGATTGTTGATGATAAAGAGCTCCATTAAAGGAGTCGCACCGGAGCCATTGATCATAACGGCAACTTCACTTCCGGCATAATCAATATCTGCTAAAATTTTATCTAACAGCATATCTGTAATTTCGTCTGCAGATTTTAGTGGTTCTCTGTGGGTACCAGGTTCTCCATGAATACCGATTCCGACTTCCATCTCATCATCAGAAAGCTCAAAGCCAGGAACACCTGCAGCAGGAACGGTACATGGACGAATGGCCATTCCCATTGTGCGTACATTGTCAATGACCTTTTCCGCCACTGCCTTTACTTCTTCTAAGGAAGCTCCAGTTTCAGCTAATGCACCTGCAATTTTGTGGACGAAAACAGTACCGGCCACGCCTCGTCTTCCTACGGTATAAAGGCTTCCATCTACAGCAACATCATCGTTAGTGATGACTTGTTCTATCTTGATGCCTTCCATCTCAGCCATTTCTCTGGCCATTTCAAAGTTCATAACGTCACCAGTATAATTCTTGATTACCATCAGAACTCCTGCATCGGTGGCAATTGCTTTGATTCCTTCATAAATCTGATCAGGAGTTGGAGAAGTAAAAACTGCTCCGGCAACTGCTGCATCCAGCATTCCTTCGCCAACATAACCCCCGTGAGCTGGCTCATGACCGCTGCCGCCGCCACTGATCAATGCTACTTTGCCTTCTTTTCTGCTGGAACGCACGACTACATTACCGCAGTCTAACTTCTTTAGATACTGAGGATACGCTTTGACCATACCTTCGATCATCTGATTCTCGACCTGATCTACTGCATTGATAATTTTCTTCATAACCCAAATACCTCCTTGTATAAAAATAAATACATTACGTTAATCTAATTTTACATCATTTGGAATAGAATATCAATTCCGGCCTTTTGCAAGGGGGAAAAATCTATATACTAGTATTCCAATAGGAAAAGTTGAAAAAAATTTAAAAACCCAGTTGACAAATATGAGATATGGGAATATAATAAGCCTATCGTTAAAACATAGTAAATTGATAGGGTTAATAAAAATATAGGAGGAATCAATTATGGCAAATGTATATAAAGGAACACTCGGTTTAATCGGTAATACACCACTGGTAGAAGTAACAAATGTAGAAAAGGAATTAGGATTGGAAGCAACTGTTCTTGCAAAGCTTGAATATTTTAATCCAGCAGGAAGCGTAAAGGACAGAATTGCCAAGGCGATGATCGAAGATGCAGAGGAAAACGGAAAATTAAAAGAAGGTTCTGTTATCATTGAACCAACCTCAGGTAACACAGGAATCGGTCTTGCAGCTATTGCAGCAGCAAAAGGATATCGGGTAATCTTAACCATGCCAGAGACTATGAGCGTAGAAAGAAGAAACATCTTAAAAGCTTATGGAGCAGAATTGGTTTTAACAGAAGGAGCAAAGGGAATGAAGGGAGCCATTGCAAAGGCGGATGAGCTGGCAAAAGAAATTCCAGATAGTTTCATCCCAGGACAGTTTGTCAATCCAGCAAATCCAAGAATCCATAAAGAGACAACCGGACCAGAAATCTGGAAGGATACGGATGGAAAGGTAGATATCTTTGTAGCAGGTGTTGGTACTGGTGGAACACTTACTGGCGTTGGAGAATATTTAAAATCTCAGAATCCAGATGTGAAGATTGTGGCAGTAGAACCAGCAGGATCTCCAGTTCTTTCTACAGGAAAGGGTGGTCCTCATAAAATCCAGGGAATTGGAGCCGGATTCGTACCAGATGTTTTAAATACGAAGATTTATGATGAGATTCTTCCTATTGAAAATGATGATGCTTTTAAAACAGGAAAATTATTAGCAAAAGCAGAAGGTGTATTGGTTGGTATCTCTTCAGGAGCAGCACTGTATGCAGCGATCCAGTTGGCAAAACGTCCAGAAAACAAAGGAAAGACAATCGTAGCATTGCTTCCAGATACTGGAGATAGATACTACTCCACACCACTTTTTGCAGAATAAGAATAGATTCAGATTGATACAAAGGACAGAGAAGAAAAGAAAGAATATGAGGTAAGAGTAATGAGTGAAAAAATTACAAGAGAAAATAGAAATTTAAAATTTGAAACTTTACAGCTACACGTAGGACAGGAAACAGCAGATCCAGTTACGGATGCAAGAGCAGTTCCGATTTATCAGACATCCTCTTATGTATTCCGCAACAGTGATCATGCAGCAGCACGTTTTGGTTTATCAGATGCCGGTAATATCTATGGACGTCTGACAAACCCAACAGAAGATGTCTTTGAAAGAAGAATTGCAGCCTTGGAAGGAGGGGTTGCAGCATTAGCAGTAGCATCTGGAGCAGCAGCAATCACATATGCATTGGAAAACCTTGCACAGAGTGGTGACCATATTGTGTCAGCAAAGAATATTTATGGTGGATCTTACAACTTGTTAGCACACACTTTACCACAGTATGGTATTACAACTACTTTTGTAGATATCTTTGACTATGATGCAGTAGAAGCAGCAATTCAGGAAAATACAAAAGCAATCTTTATTGAGACTCTTGGAAATCCAAACTCTGATGTTGTGGATATTGAAAAGGTTGCACAGATTGCACATGCTCATAAGATTCCATTAGTAGTAGACAATACATTTGCAACACCATATTTGGTAAGACCGATTGAATATGGAGCAGATATCGTTGTACATTCTGCAACTAAATTCATCGGTGGACATGGAACAACCATCGGTGGTGTGATCGTAGACAGTGGAAAATTTGATTGGGAAGCATCTGGTAAGTTTGCATCCTTAACAGAACCAAATCCAAGCTACCATGGAATCAGCTTTACAAAAGCAGTAGGACCAGCAGCATTTGTTACAAAAATTCGTGCGATTCTGTTAAGAGATACAGGAGCAACACTTTCTCCTTTCCATGCATTCTTCTTCTTACAGGGATTAGAAACTTTATCTCTTCGTGTAGAACGTCATGTAGAAAATGCATTAAAGGTTGTAGAATATCTGAATAATCACCCTCAGGTTGAGGCAGTGCATCATCCTTCCGTATCTGATGATGAAAGTCAGCAGGCATTATACAAGAAGTATTTCCCAAATGGAGGTGGTTCCATCTTTACATTTGAAATTAAAGGAGATGCACAGAAGGCAAAAGACTTCATCGATAATCTGGAATTATTCTCCTTATTGGCGAATGTGGCAGATGTAAAATCCTTAGTGATTCATCCTGCAACAACAACACATAGCCAGTGCACAGAAGAAGAGTTATTAGATCAGGGAATCAAACCAAATACCATCCGTCTGTCTATTGGTACAGAACACATTGATGATATTATTCAGGATCTGGATGAAGCATTTAAAGCCGTTTTATAAGAACTGTGAATGGGGGTAATTATGAAATTTTCAAAAAAGAGCAGATATGGTTTACGGGCATTGATTGATTTGGCCGTAAATTCTAAAAACGAACATGTATCATTATGCAGCATTGCGGAACGAAATCATATTTCACCCCAATATCTGGAACAGGTATTTGCCAGTCTTCGCCGGGCAGGAATCGTAAAAAGCATCAAAGGGCCACAGGGAGGGTACCTGCTCAATCATGCTCCGGAGAAGATTACGGTGGCAGATATCCTGAAGATCCTGGAAGGCACATATCACCTTGAAGATGAGGAGGTCTTTGAAGAAGATCAGGTACAGGGCATCTCGATAGCTATCCAGAAGCTGGTAGTTGATCAGGTGAATCAGGAACTGGATCGTATATTAGGCAATGTAACTCTTGCCGATCTGGAAGATGATTATTTGGATTACTGTAATTATGAACAGGGGATGTATTATATTTAAAAAATATCTGCGATCTTAGAAACAGGAGTTATTATGATAGAGACGTGGTACTTTTGTGCAGCGTCTCTTTTTATGGAAATAATCCTATTGTTCCTATATGGATATAGGAATATTGGTGGAAGGGAAGTGAGAAATTGGATATTGCGTATATGGTAGAAAAGGTACCTTTATATATAGAAGCAGCCAAATTGACATTTCGGTTAGGTGTGATTGGGATTTTACTTTCTCTGGCAGTAGGTCTGATCTGTTCACTGATTCAATATTATAAAGTACCTGTGTTACGAAGCGTGACAGGAATTTACATAGAATTATCAAGAAATACACCATTGCTGGTACAATTATTTTTCTTATATTTTGGATTGCCCAAAATCGGAGTCAGTTGGTCTTCAGAGGCATGTGCCATACTGGGACTAAGCTTTTTAGGTGGAAGTTATATGGCGGAAGCATTTCGAAGTGGACTAGAAGCCATTGACCGGACTCAGTTAGAATCAGGACTCAGCATAGGACTCAGTCATAGACAGGTGATGCAGTATATTGTATTTCCACAGGCACTTTCCATATCCGTTCCGGCACTTTGTGCCAATGTGATATTTTTGATCAAGGAGACCTCTGTATTTAGCGTAGTGGCACTGCCAGACCTGATGTATGTGGCAAAGGATCTGATCGGTTTGCACTATAAAACGGATGAAGCATTATTTATGCTGGTCATTGCATATTTGATCTTGCTGCTTCCGATTTCCATCATAGCAGCTGTGCTGGAAAGGAGGCTTAGATATGCAGGATTTGGGAATTAGAGTCTTGTTCATGGGAAATAACTTTGAAAGATTGTTGATCGGTTTATGGGTGACCATTAAGATTTCGCTAATATCAGTGATCCTTTCTATTCTATTTGGAATTTTGCTGGGAATGGTCATGACTTTGAAAAATCCAATTACCAGGGCAGTTAGTAAGATATATTTAGAATTTATCCGAATTATGCCACAGCTGGTACTGCTGTTTTTAGTATATTTTGGATTGACAAAATCCTTTGGAATCAATCTTTCTGGTGAGCTTTCAGCAGTCATCGTATTCACCCTCTGGGGAACAGCAGAAATGGGAGATTTGGTCCGAAGTGCCTTAATCTCTATTCCAAAGCATCAGTATGAAAGTGGAGCAGCGCTTGGGCTCTCTGGTATACAGATTTATCGTTATATCATTATTCCACAGACATTGCGAAGACTGATACCTCTGGCCATCAATCTGACTACCAGAATGATTAAGACCACATCTTTGATCGTTTTGATTGGAGTTATTGAGGTCATGAAGGTAGCACAACAGATCATTGAGGCGAACCGATATACGGTACCGGATTCTGCTCTCTGGATTTATGGAACCATCTTTTTCCTATATTTTATCGTGTGCTGGCCGATTTCTCTTTTGGCCACAAGGCTGGAAAAGAGATGGAAGAATTGAGGTGAATATATTTGGAAAAATCAGAAGTTGTATTAGAAGTACGAAATCTTAGTAAGGATTATGGAAACGGACCAATCCTGAAAGATATATCCATGACGATCCAGAAGGGCGAGGTGGTCGTGATCATTGGACCATCTGGTTGTGGAAAAAGTACATTTCTTCGATGTTTGAATGGATTAGAATCCATACAACAAGGCGAAATTATTCTGGATGGACAAGTCATTACGGCAGAAAAGACAAAGTGGACACAGGTAAGACAGAAGATTGGAATGGTCTTCCAAAGCTATGAATTGTTTCCACATATGTCTGTCATTGATAATATTTTATTAGGGCCACTGAAGGCTCAGGGAAAACAAAAAAAAGAAGTGATTCAGGAAGCGGAACGTCTATTGGATCGAGTAGGGCTTCTGGATAAGAAGGATGCATATCCAAGACAGCTTTCTGGAGGACAGAAGCAAAGGGTGGCAATTGTAAGATCACTGATCATGCATCCGGAAATCATGTTATTTGATGAAGTGACAGCAGCTTTGGATCCAGAGATGGTAAGGGAAGTTCTGGATGTTATGCTGGAACTGGCAAAAAGCGGTTCTACAATGATTATCGTGACCCATGAGATGCAGTTTGCACGTGCAGTTGCGGATAAAGTAGTATTCTTCGATGGAGGAGATATTGTAGAGACTGGTACACCAGAGAAATTTTTTACAAATCCAGAGACCGAGCGGGCACGCCGGTTTTTGAATACATTTACATTTAATATTGAAGAAAAGGAAGGGTAAATATGAAAAAGACAAAGAAAATCATTGCATTACTATTAACACTTGTATTGGCCGTGACTGCATTTACTGCATGTGGCGGTTCTTCTGAATCAGAAGATACAAAGAAAGAAAGCTCTAATAAAGAAGTCTATCGTACATTGGATGAGATCAAAGAGGATGGAACCATTAAAATTGGTGTATTCAGCGATAAGAATCCATTTGGCTATGTAGACGAAGATGGAAATTATCAGGGATATGATGTATATTTTGCAGAACGACTGGCTAAGGATTTGGGAGTAAAGGTTGAATACGTGTCTACAGAAGCAGCCAACCGTGTAGAATATTTAAAGACTGGAAAAGTAGATGTAATCCTTGCGAACTTTACAGTAACAAAGGAACGTGCGGAAGAAGTTGATTTTGCACTTCCATATATGAAAGTAGCACTTGGTGTAGTATCTCCTGACGATAAGCTGATTACAGATCCAGATGATCTGAATGGCAAAAAATTGATCGTTGCAAAGGGAACAACAGCAGAAACTTATTTTGAAGAAAATTATCCAGATGTAGAATTAGTGAAATTTGACCAGTATACAGAAGCTTATAATGCATTATTAGATGGACGTGGAGATGCTCTTTCTACGGATAATACAGAAGTTCTTGCATGGGCATTACAGAATGATGGATATTCTGTTGGAATTCCGTCTTTAGGTAATACAGATACCATTGCACCAGCAGTATCAAAAGGAAATGATACCTTAAAAGATTGGATCAATAAGGAAATTGAGAGTCTGGCAGATGAAGAATTCTTCCATAAAGATTATAAAGAAACTTTGGAACCAGTTTATGGAAAAGAAGTTGATATTGATAGTGTGGTCGTAGAAGGTGGAAAAGTAGAAGAATAAATGAAGAATAACTGGGCCAACGAATATCGTATCTGCGGTAATCGTTGGTCCTTGTTGTAGTGACTATTCTGCCTTTTTATAAATAATTGAAAATGGAAATTATTAATGATATAATATTATAGATTAGCTATGTCTCAGAAACCGGATTCTAAAAGGAGTGAATCATATGGTCAATGAAGAAAAAGTAAAACTTATGACAAAGATGGCAATTTATGAATCGGGAAAAGGAAAGATGGATTTAGAAATCAGCCATTTTCATATAAATGAATATATGAAGATGGAAGTTGTTAAGTCCGTCATTGTCAATACTATTGTGTATTGTGCTGCACTGGGCTTTATCCTTTTGTTGATGATGGATAAAGTAATTGAAGCTGTCAATAATCATCAGTTTCGAAAGTATATGTTGTTGTTTGTTGTAGCATATTTATTATTTATTTTTTTAGAAGGCATGATTGTGAGAGGAAGGGCGAAGCAGAGATATCTGGATGCAAGGCCCAGAGTACGGGCCTATAAAAAGAATCTTGCAAAACTTCATTTTATGTATGAATTGGAGGAAGAGAATATTACCAATCCGAAAGAGGAGAAACTAGAAGATAGAATTGAGGAGGAATTAGATGGAGAAACTATTGATTTTTAGGGAAAAAGTGAATTCGTTTATAAATAAAAGAAATCTGATTCTTCGTGTTATTGGTAAATTTGTTGCAGCTATGATCATGATACAAAGCATCAATGGGCTTATGGGATATTCTGCTTTTCTGCGGCAGCCATCTATTATGGCAGCGGCATCCCTGATTTGTGTGTTTATTCCATTTTCGTATAGCTATGTGGTGTTTGGTGTAATCTGTATCCTGAATCTGTTAAAGGTATCCATGGATATCATGTTACTGATGGCGGCAGCATTATTGCTTTTTTATATTATTTATAACCGGAATTTTATTCGGTTTGGTTATGTGGCAATTTTGACGGTTATTTTGCTGCCTACCAAGCTTTCAGCATTAGTGCCAATTTTTGTTGGGATTTTTGCTGGTCCTTTAGGAATTCCTCCGATGTTAATGGGAATTATGATCTATTTCTTTTCTACCAGTTTGGACCGTGCTATACTGGAAATGACCAAGAGTGTGAATACACAGCCATTATATCAGATGGTTCTAGATTCCATGATGGCCAATAAAGAGATGATTTTATATCTGTTTTGCTTTGTGATTACCGCATTGGTGGCAGGACAGATGTATCGGATGAAGTTTAATTATGCATGGCAGGCATCCATCCCGTTGGGAGGGATCATATACGCGGTCATCTATTTATACGGAAGCTTTTTAATGGAGATCAGAACTTCTATTCTTGATAGCATCCTATCTTTTATCCTGTCCGTAGTGATATTGGAAGTGCTTCAGTTCTTCCGCTCGGTTATTGATTATTCCAGAGTGGAGAATTTGCAATTTGAGGATGATGAATATTATTATTATGTTAAGGCAGTGCCAAAGATGTCTGTTTCAGAAGAAGACATTAATGTAAAAAAGATAAATGTACGGAGAAAGAGTTTGATCCGACGTAGAGATAAGAAAGAGTAAAGGGGATTTTTTGTGCAGAATGTATTGATGAACTTAGAAGAGTATTTGAATTTGTTTTCGTTTCCGCATGTTCGAGTAAATGATATCATCGATATTTTGATTGTAAGCATTATTATATATGAAGTAGCACGCTGGATTCGTAATACCAGGGCCTGGATGTTATTCAAGGGTCTGATCGTTTTGTTGGCATTTACGATCGTTGCAGCTATATTACAGCTACATACGATTATGTGGATCTTAGATAAGATTTTCAGCATTGGTATCACAGCGGCCATTATTATTTTCCAGCCGGAACTACGAAGGGCGCTGGAATCGTTGGGAAAGAAAAATATTATTGCCAATATCTTCAATTTTGATGATTCCAAAGAGGAAGAGGTTTTTGATGATAAGAGTGTTCAGGCGATTACAAAGGCTTGCGTAGAGATGGGAAAAGCGAAGACGGGAGCATTGATCGTAATGGAACGCCAGGTGGGACTTGGAGAGTACGAGCGTACAGGGATACCGATTGATTCAAAGATTACCAGTCAGCTTTTGATCAATATTTTTGAACATAATACACCATTGCATGATGGTGCGGTATTGATTCGGAATAACAGGATTGTGTCTGCAACCTGTTATTTGCCATTAACGGACAGCCTGGAGATTGGAAAGGAACTGGGAACCAGACACCGTGCGGCCATTGGAATCAGTGAGGTGTCTGATAGTATTACTATTGTAGTATCCGAAGAGACAGGAGGCATTTCCATTGCCCGTGGAGGAAAGCTTTATCGCAATCTGAATGCTGAGTCTCTTAAGAAGTATTTACAGATTTTAAAGAACACCAATTCTGATTCGAAAATATTTAAATTATGGAAAGGAAGGGGTAAAAATGAAACAAAAACTCACGAATAATTTGTCCAGTAATTTATCCCTGAGAATTCTTTCGATATTTCTGGCATCATGTCTGTGGGTGTTTGTAATTAATACGGATGATCCAATTACTACCCGCACGTTTACCAATATGGAGGTAAAGATCATTCATACAGAGGTGCTGGATAGTCTGAATCAGACGTATCAGATTACAGAAGGAGAAAAGATTACATTTTCGATAAAAGGGAAGAAGACCATTGTAGATAAGCTGAAGAAGTCTGATTTTACCGTAACTGCAGATTTGTCTGAATTATCCAGTGTGAATGCAGTTCCGATTAAGATTCAGGCGAAGAAATATGCAGATGAGATAGAGATCATATATGGCAATGAGAAGACGCTGAAACTGGAGATTGAAGATTTGCAGCAGGCGCAGGTTCCTGTTGTGGCAGAAACAACAGGAGAACCGAAGAGTGGTTACACCGTAGGAAAGAAGACGACCAATCCTAATCTGGTCAATATTAAAGGACCAGTCAGTATTGTAAAGCGAATCAAGCAGGTAAAGGTTCTGGTAGCTGTGGATGGTATTTCCAAGGACATGGTTACTAAAGTGAGACCGGTGTGCTATGATTCAGATGGGATAGAGGTGGATCAAAGCCGTATTAGCATGGATGTGAATACTATTAAGGTTAAAATTGCCGTATGGAAGAGCAAGAAGCTTCCACTGTCCATAGAGACGACAGGGGAACCGGCAGATGGATATACGGTCGGTACGATTGATTATGAGCCAAAGTATATTTATGTAACAGGGGAATCCAGAGATCTTTCTGATCTGTCTGAGATCAATCTTCCGGCTATTGACATTGATGGAAAGAAATCGACAGTTGAGGAGAGCATTAATTTGGATTCAATCACTTTGCCAGAAGGAATTTCCCTTGCACAGCAGGAGAAAGAAATTATGGTAAAGGTTAATATTGATAAATTATCGGAGAAGGATTTAACGATATCAGACAAAGATATACAGATTTTGAATAATTCACATCAGTATAAGGTGGAATTCGTGGATTCGGCCATTCAGATTCATATGACTGGATTAACTTCCAGTCTGAAGCAGGCAACTTTGGATAATTTAAAGCCACGGATTGATATTGGAGAGTTAGAACCGGGTGAACATAATGTTTCAGTTATTTTAGAAGAAATTAGTAATGTGAAGATTTCGGGGGATAGAACGATTAAGATTATCGTTGAAGAAGAAAATTCACAAACTGAGGAGGACTAAAATATGGTTTCAAAGAAAGTTGTAGTTACAAATGAAGAAGGACTTCATTTAAGACCAGCAGGAGTTTTATGTAAAGAGGCGTTAAAATTTATCAGTAGTGTACATTTTACATTCGGAAATAAAAATTGTAATGCTAAAAGTGTGTTAAACGTATTATCTGCAGGTGTAAAAAAAGGTGATGAGATTGAAATGATCTGCGAAGGTGCGGATGAAGCTCATGCGTTAGATTATCTGGTGACATTAATTCAAGATAAATTTGACATTGAATAAGGCGACTTTCTGAAAATTAGTATGGAAAATTTCGATAGCTGTTCTGGTGAAAATGAACCATCTCTGATGGTTTCACCAGGGCGGCTATCTGCAGTTATGAGGTGAAATTTTGAAAAACGAAGTAGTGGGATTTTGGAAAAATTTTATAAAGTATCAATTTTTGCTTCGTGAACTAGTAAAGAAGGGAATCGTATTAAAATATCGAAGATCTTATCTGGGATTATTTTGGACGCTGTTAGAACCTTTGTGCACGATGATAGTCCTTACGATAGTATTCGGCGGTTTTTTTGGTCAGGGAGACCGACTATATCCAGTTTATATTTTATCAGGAAGGTTGCTGTACACCTTTTTTAATACCGCTACCAAGGGCTGTATGCGCTCTATGCGGAAGAATGCAGGTATGATGAAGAAGGTGTACGTGCCCAAATACATGTATCCTTTGTCCAGTGTACTTTTTCAGTATGTGATCTTTCTGATTTCCCTAAGTGTTCTGGTACTCATTGGAGGAATATTGGGAGTAAGACCTTCCATCTATCTGATGCAGATACTGATTCCTCTGTTTTTGCTTCTGGTATTGGCGTTTGGAACGGGAATGATTCTGGCAACATTGGCTGTATTTTTCAGGGATCTGGAATATTTATGGGGAATTGCCCTGATGCTGATCATGTATACTTCAGCCATCTTCTATCAGCCCGAAAAGGTAATCAATACGGGAAATGGATGGGTATTTAAGATTAATCCGCTATATGCCTGTATTGATATGTTTCGCAGCGCAATCTTTGGAGAGCCCTTAGATCTTAGTATGCTTAAGCTGGCAGTGATAAGCTGTGTATTAACAGTAGGAGTTGGTATATATTTATTTTATAAAAAAGAGGATCAATTTATTTTATATCTTTAGGAGTTATTTATGGAAGAGCATATTGCATTAGAAGTAAAAGATGTAGGAATGAAATTTCGATTGAGTACGGAAAAGGTGGATAGCTTAAAGGATTATGTCATTGGTAGATTAAAAAAGCAGATACAGTTTCAGGAATTCTGGGCACTCAAAGATATCAGCTTTCAGCTGGAGAAGGGAGACCGACTGGGAATTCTGGGGTTGAATGGAGCAGGTAAAAGTACTCTTTTGAAGGTGATTGCAGGGGTGTTAAAACCTACAGAGGGAACGGTGCATACCAGAGGTAAGATTGCTCCTCTGTTAGAATTGGGAGCAGGATTTGATAAGCAGTATACAGGGACAGAGAATATCTATCTATATGGTGCCGTTTTGGGATACTCTAAAAAATTCGTACAGGAACGGTTTGATGAGATTGTAGATTTTTCTGGTCTTCGTTCTTTTATTGATATACCAGTAAAGAATTATTCTTCAGGAATGCGATCAAGATTAGGGTTTGCCATCGCTACTCAGGTTGATCCGGATATTTTGATTCTGGATGAAGTATTGGCTGTAGGGGATAAGGATTTTCATGAAAAAAGCGAGCAAAAAATTCTGGAGATGATGGACCGTGGTGCCACTGTTTTATTTGTTTCTCATTCAATGGAACAGGTCGAGCGGATATGTAATAAAGCGATTTTATTGGAGAATGGAAGGATTGTTGCAAGTGGAAGTGTAAGTGAAGTTCAAAGGGTTTATCAAACTAGGAAGTAATCTTCTTAAGGTGCAGAGTGCGGGTTTTCTGGAATACAGATGCAAGCGATGAGAACGGAATGATTCCAGCCGGCAATCAGGTTTCCAGAGCTTAACAATCACTAACATGCTTTGCGTTTTTGCCACTCGCCACAGCCGCTTCGCTTTTAGTGCTCTCGTGGTAGGGACTGGACGAAAATCTTATATGCCGCCCATCCGCAAATGATTCTTAAGCAAGCTCCTCCAAATATTGCCTTGCTGGAACATTTCCGTTCTTTTTTTGTATTTTCTTGCATCTATATAGGTTGGGAAAACGGGGATATGGTCTATGAAAAAGCCTTCTTCTTTACCACACTCCGTTTCTCCACACGAATATGGGAGAAATCAATACACTACAAAGAACGAAACCATTCCGGTAAAGCAATCTGCGGAGGAGCTTACATGTTTTCTCAGGCAGAAAATCTTTGGCAAAAGCGATGCTTTTGGTCGTCCATAAGGACAAATGGCTGGAAGCTGGCTTACATAGCCATTTGTCCCTGGACGAGAGATAAGATTTTCGTCTGTCCTGGTGTGGAACAAGAGAAAACATGTATCAGATTTGGAAGCTCCGTAGCCTGATTGCTGACCGGAATGATTTCGTTCTCACACATTATCCCATAGTCAAAGAAACCCATATTTATATTACTATGAAAATACATACTAAAAAACATCCTTGATAAAAGAATCCGAAGTTTTTATATAGTGATTTCATCAAGGATGTTTTTTTCATTGATTGTTTAATAATAGCCTGTCTGCCAACAGATTTTATCGTTGATCCGATTTAATTCATCGCTGACTTCGTAATTTACTGTTCCAAATAAATTTTCATGAAGTTTTATGACATTTTCCTTTAATGTGGTAGGTACGTCATAGAACAGTCCATCGGATAATCGAACTTCCGTATGGTCATATGGGAATCCATCCTGTTCCGTCAGCTCATAGCGTGGAGCATTGAGGAGCATCATCATAAGATCATTGGTGGACATATTGGTCTGTACCTGAGGAAGTACCTGATTGATCGCCTTCATAAATGTAATTGGATGGGATTTTGCCTTATTCATGATGGATTTTAAGACGATCCTCTGTCGATTGGCACGGCTGATGTCACCATTTTGATTGTGGCGGATTCTCGCATAGGCAACTGCCTGATTCCCATCAAAGGTATAGACGCCGGCAGAAGTAAATCCGGGAGAGTTTCCTCCATTATAATGATTTACGCTTTTGATGTATTTATTTAAATCGTCAATAAAGTCTTCTTCTACTTCTAATTCAATGCCTCCGAGCGCATCGATGATATTTGCCATAATCTTGAAGTTGACGGTAGCATATTGGGTGATGTTCAGATCGTAATTTCGATTCAGTGTACTGATGGCCAGTTCCGGACCACCATAAGCGTAAGCATGATTGATTTTTGTATAGGTGCCGTTGACGCTTACATAGGAATCACGATATACAGAAGTCAGTTTCACTTCTTTTGTGCTGTTGTTGATCGTGGCAATGATGATGGCATCTGAACGACTGGATTCACTGGCGAGGTCAACAGAACGGGTGTCTACACCAAAGAGTGCGATATTCGTATAATTGCTCATATTAATATCTTCGTTTACCGTTACCAGCTGTGATTCATCCAAAGCGGTGGTATTGACACCAGAGATACATTTGATTGCCAGACCTAGCACAATAAATGCTAAGATGATTACAATTTCTAAAAGCAGAAGAAACTTATAAAAAAAAGAATGTTTCTGCTTTTTTCTTTTCTTTTGTTTTTTACTCATAAGGATTCCCCTCTTTTCCTGTTGTTCTAAACTATAATTTATTCTACAATAATCCTATATGATAAACAATGACTATTTTCTTAAGAAAAACCTTAAAAAAACATAATTTTTACACATTTGATTGCTATGATAATAAAAACGAAAGAAACATATGAAATAGAAAGAACCAGTCTTTATAACAGAAAGGGGAATAACAATGAGTGAATTTTTTGATAAGGATATAGAAAGTGGAAAACAGGAAGAAGATTCTACCTATCATTATAGTTATGTAGAAGAAGATTCCAATGTGGAACATGATCCAAATGTAGAATACGTAGAAGAAGTGATTGAAGAAGTGGTAGAAGAGGAACCGAAAAAGGAGAAAAGAAAACCAAAGAAAAAAAGAAAACCAATGAGTGAATTTACGAAAAAGCTGACCAGAATGGCCGCATATGGTCTTGTCTTTGGTTTGGTTGGCGGTGCTGCATTTCAGGGAGTCAGCTATGGATTGAATAAAGTGGGCATAGCTGGAGGTAACCAGAAGCAGCTAGCAACAACACAGACGGTATCTACATCATCTGGAAGTAAATCCGATGTCTCTGCTGTAGCAGAAAGTGTATTGCCATCGATTGTTTCTATTACCGGAACTTTCCAGACGAATAGTTATGGATTTTTTGGAAGAGAGTCTTCACAGGAATCTGAAGGAAGTGGATCTGGAATTATTGTGGGAAAGGACAGCCACTATTTATATATTGCTACCAATAACCATGTCGTAGAGGATGCAACCTCACTTGCTGTTGGATTTTGCGATGATTCTACCGTAGAAGCAGAGATAAAAGGAACGGATAGCGATGCGGATCTGGCAGTGGTTACAGTAGATTTGTCAAAGATAAAATCTTCCACGTTGGAGGAGATTAAGATCATTACCATGGGAGATTCTGATAAGCTTAATGTTGGTGAGCAGGCAATTGCCATTGGAAATGCATTGGGATATGGACAATCTGTGACAGCTGGCTATATTAGTGCTTTGAATCGAGAAGTGCAGCTGACGGATAAGACGATGACCCTAATTCAGACAGATGCAGCTATTAATCCAGGTAACAGTGGCGGGGCATTGCTGGATGGAGAAGGTAAACTGATGGGAATCAATACAGTAAAATATTCTTCTGAAGAAGTGGAAGGCATGGGATATGCAATTCCGATCAATACGGCCAAGCCGATCATTGAATCTCTGATCAATGAAGAAACCATTCCAGAATCAAAGCAAGCATATCTGGGAATTACAGGCGGCGATATGACAGAGGATATGGCCAATGCCTATGGAATGCCAACCGGTATCTATGTGAGTGAGATTCAGCAGAATTCACCGGCACAGAAGGCTGGTATGCAGGCTGGGGATGTCATTGTAGAATTTGACGGAAGTTCTGTTACCACTATGGAGAATCTACAGAATAAGCTGGAGAAAAAGTCAGCTGGAACAAAGGTAACGATAAAAGTAAAACGTCAGAGTCAGATGGGTGAGTACAAAGATGTGACGTTAAATGTAACTTTGGGCAGCAAGCAGGATGCACAATAGTCAAAATTCCTGATCTGCATTTCGAAATGAGAAGTGCATTTTCAAAATCTATGTTATAATATAAGCCTGACCTGTTTTCATAAATATGACAGGTTAGGCTATTATTTTTTAGGAATGGAGAAGATATTTATGCTGGCATTACAGATTGAAGACGTAAAACAATTTATGCTGCAATTGTTTTCAAAGGATACCTTTGATGCTTTCTGGTTATATGAAGCCAAGATTAAGATGTCCGTATCCTATGTGGTGGATGGGAAGCTGAATCTGGACTTTTATGATCAATCGGAGAAGGAACTGCTGAGTGGACGTACCTATGCTCTGTGGAAGGAGCAGAAGAATATGCTGTTTTCCATGATCCGAGGACATAAAACTCCGGAGAATATGCAGATTATCCTGATGCTTTCACCGACGAATACCGAAAAGATGATTCTGCAGAATCATCTGCCCATTCATCCGTCGGATATAAGGGGGTTATTCCTGAATATTTACTATAAGCAGGGGCAGTTAAGCTGTACTACTGGTGTATCGTTAAAGACGTTTACGCTGGAAAAAGGATTGGAACGGCTTTGGGAGGATATGGTAGAGAAGTATTTTGGACAAAAACAAATTATTAGCACTCATGTTGAATGAGTGCTAATTTTTTCTTGACATTGGAATTCGGTGGTATTAATATATATATCAGATGAAAATGCAGCAGGCATTTTCAAAATTTAGAATAGAATGAATCATGATATAAGAAAAAGAAGGAGATGTATCAGCATGAGCAACAAAAAAGGAAGCTTATCCATCAATAGTGAAAATATTTTTCCAATTATTAAGAAGTGGTTATATTCCGACCATGATATTTTCTTAAGAGAATTAGTGTCCAATGCATGCGATGCTATTACAAAGTTAAGAAAGCTGGATATGATTGGAGAATTTGAAGAACCAGAAGACAATCATTACCGAGTAGATGTAAAGGTAAGTCCAGAGAATAAGACGATTAAGGTCATCGATAATGGTCTGGGTATGACTGCCGATGAAGTAGAAGAATATATTAACCAAATCGCATTTTCTGGGGCAGAGGATTTCCTTGCAAAATATAAAGATAAGACAAACGAAGATCAGATCATCGGTCATTTTGGTCTGGGATTTTATTCTGCATTTATGGTGGCGGATAAAGTAACCATTCAGACACTTTCTTATAAAGAAGATGCCGTGCCGGTATATTGGGAATGTGATGGAGGAACGGAATTTTCCATGAGCGATGGAGAGCGTACGGAAAGAGGTACGGAGATCACATTATATCTTGGAGAAGACAGTGTGGAATTTGCCAATGAGTTCCGTGTTCGTGAAATATTGAATAAATATTGTTCTTTTATGCCAGAAGAAATCTATTTTACCAATGAGGATGTAAAGGAAGAGGAAACTGAAGAGAAAGAAGAAAAACCAGAAGAACCAAAACCAATCAATGATACGGTTCCACTTTGGGCAAAACATCCAAATGAATGTACGGAAGAAGAATACAAAGAATTCTATCGAAAAGTATTTATGGACTTTAAGGAACCATTGTTCTGGATTCATCTGAATATGGATTATCCATTTAACTTAAAGGGTATTTTATACTTCCCAAAAATTAATTATGAATATGAATCTATTGAAGGAACGATTAAATTGTATAATAACCAGGTATTTATCGCAGATAATATTAAGGAAGTAATTCCTGAATTCCTGTTATTATTAAAGGGTGTCATCGACTGTCCGGATCTGCCGCTGAATGTATCCAGAAGTGCATTACAAAATGATGGATTTGTAAAGAAGATTTCTGATTATATTACAAAGAAGGTTGCGGATAAGCTTGCTGGACTTTGCAAGACAGAAAAGGAATCTTATGAGAAATACTGGGATGATATCAGCCCATTTATCAAATTTGGATGCTTAAAAGATGAAAAATTCAATAAAAAGATGAAAGATTACATCTTATTTAAGAATTTGGAGAAAAAATATATTACATTACCGGAATATTTGGAAGCTGCCAAGGATAAGAATGAGAATAAGGTATTTTATGTAACGGATGAAGTGGTACAGTCTCAGTATATTAATATGTTCAAGGAACAGGGAATGGATGCAGTTTATCTGACACAGAATATTGACAGTGCTTTTATCACACATTTAGAGCAGGCAAATCAGGAAGTAAAATTCTTGCGAATTGATGCAGATGTTGCCGATACACTGACAGAGGAAGCCAATGAAGAAGAGATGAAATCCATGAGTGAGACGCTTGGAGACATTTTTAAAAAGGCATTATCCAAAGAAAATCTTACAATTAAGGTAGAAAGATTGAAAAATGAAGGCGTGTCTGCTATGATAACCCTTAGCGAAGAATCCAGACGTATGCAGGAAATGATGAAGATGTATAATATGGGACAGGATATGGATCCGGCAATGTTCGGCATGGAAGGCGGAGAGACGTTGATCTTAAATGCCAATAACCGACTGGTACAATATGTGATCGATCAGCCAGAGGGAGAGCATACTGAATTGATCTGCCAGCATTTATATGATCTTGCTCAATTATCCAACAGACCATTGGATGCAGAGTCTATGACAAAATTCATCGCTAGGAGCAATGAAATCTTAGGTTTATTAATTTAATCCGAACAGGATCATAGGGGAATTTTATGGAGTTTGTGAAAGATATTTTAAAGGGATCATTGGTAGGAGTGGCCAATATTATTCCAGGAGTCAGTGGAGGGACCATGGCAGTATCCATGGGAATTTATGATAAGCTGATTACAGCCGTTACTCATATTTTCAAAGACTTTAAGAAGAGTCTTCGGATTCTTCTTCCGATTGTGATAGGTGCAGTGCTGGGAATTGGAATTTTGGCATTTGTCATCAAGTGGCTGTTTGCCAATTATCCAGTACAGACCAATTTATTATTTATTGGCCTGATCGTAGGAGGACTTCCTGTTATATGGAAGAAGACGAAAGAACAGAGAATTACAGCAGGGGCCATTGTTGCATTTTTAGTTTTTTTGGCTATTGTTATTTTGTTTCCGATCTTTGGAAATGGAACTGGCACAGAAGTAATTTTAACACCGGGAATCGGAATGTTTCTAAAGCTGATCGTAGTCGGAATTATTGCAGCAGCAACTATGGTCATTCCGGGAGTCAGTGGTTCTATGATGCTGATGATTTTGGGATATTATAACCCAATCCTCAATACGATCACAGGGTTTATCTCTTCAGCGGCAGATTTGGATACAGCTGGAATGATGAGCTATGTATGGATTTTGATTCCGTTTGGAATTGGAGTGGTCGTTGGTATCTTTGCCATTGCCAAGTTCGTAGAATACGTATTTGAGCATGCACCAGCCATCGCTTATTGTGCGATTCTGGGATTGATCGTAGGATCACCGATTGCGATTCTTGCCATGGCACAGATTACGAGTCTTACACTTATGACGGTGCTCACCAGTGTCATTGCCTTTCTTCTTGGATGTGTGATTGCCTTAAAGTTAGGTGAATAAATAGAATTTGAGAAAGGCTTATCGAAAATTTTTTTCACTTAGGTTATTTTCTTAACGGAAAAAAACAACGGAAATTTTTGATTTCAGATGAAAAAGTAAAAAAAGAATACACAAGAAGGATTGTATAAAGGCATATACAATCCTTCTTTGTTTTATGCAGAATTTCTATATTAATATAGAAATCCATGAAAAAAACATAGTACGTTTTATTGGACTTAAAATTGAAAATGGTTAAAAAAATAACAAGTGATAAATGGCTTATTTAAGCCAAAAATGAATGGTTTTTAGTGTTAATTAATTAACGGTTATTTTTTGGTTTTGCTATTGCTTTTTTTTAAGAGCATCTTTATAATATCAATAAGACACCGAGAAAGGAGAAAGTAGTAGTTATGAGTAGATTGACAATTCAGACACCAGATCATGCCCAATTAGTAGTAGAAGGATTGTATAAAGATGTGGAAAGTCGTATCGTAGCCAGCCCTCCTGGATTATGCCCAATTGATATGTCACTTTCCTTTTTAAAATTATGTCATGCTCAGACATGTGGTAAATGTATTCCTTGCCGTGTAGGTTTAGGACAATTAGAAAATTTAGTAGAAGATGTATTAGAGGGAAGAGCAGAGCTCTCTCATATTGATTTGATCGAAGAGACCGCAAAGGTCATTATGGATTCTGCCGACTGTGCCATTGGGTATGAAGCGGCAAATATGGTATACAAAGGAATCATTGGATTCCGTGAAGATTACATAGAACATATTACCAACGGAAGATGCATTTGTAATATTAATCTCCCAGTGCCGTGTGTATCCTTGTGTCCGGCAAGAGTAGATATTCCTGGATATATCGCATTGGTAAAGGAAGGTCGTTATGCAGATGCAGTTCGTCTGATCCGTAAGGATAATCCATTCCCAACCACATGCGCTCATATTTGTGAACATCCATGTGAAGCACGTTGTCGAAGAAACATGACCGATACTTCCATTAATATCCGTGGATTGAAGAAGATGGCAGTGGATAATGCGGGATATGTACCGGCACCAGAATGTGGGCCATCTACTGGAAAAGAGGTCGCAGTCATTGGAGGAGGTCCTGGAGGCTTAAGTGCGGCTTATTATCTTCAACTTATGGGACATCAGGTTACTGTATATGAGATGCAGCCAAGACTTGGTGGCATGCTGATGTATGGTATTCCAAATTATCGTCTTCCAAAGGAACGCCTGCAGGAAGATATTGATGTCATTCTTTCTACTGGAGTAAAAGTGGTACATGGTAAGAGAATCGGAACAGACCTTACCATCGAAGGACTTCATGACCAGTACGATGCAGTATTAGTTACCATTGGAGCCAATACAGATAAGAAGCTTGGAATTGAAGGTGAGACTGCAGATGGAGTTATTTCTGCTGTTTCGATGCTGCGTAATGTAGGATATGGACAGAAGATGGATTATACCGGTAAGAAAGTATGCGTCATCGGCGGTGGTAACGTAGCCATGGATGCCGTGCGTACTTCTATTCGCCTCGGAGCAGAGAAGACCAGCATCGTATATCGTAGAAGACAGGCAGATATGACGGCACTTCCAGCAGAAATCGAAGGAGCGATTGCAGAAGGTGCAGAATTATTAGGATTAAAATCACCAGTTCGTATTGAAACGGATGAGAACAATAAAGTAAAAGCGTTATGGGTACAGCCTCAGATGATCAGTAAGATTTCCAGAGGGCGTGCCAGTGTAAAGGCAACGACAGAACCAGAGATGCGTCTGGAAGCAGATATTATTATCGTAGCCATCGGACAGGATATTGAATCTGAGCATTTTGAAAAATTTGGACTTCCAGTAGAACGTGGTGTGATCAAGGCGGACAGCACGACTGCTTTTAATGGTATGCCAGGTGTATTTGCCGGCGGTGACTGTGCAACTGGCCCATCTACGGTAATTCGTGCGATTCAGGCAGGAAAAGTTGCAGCAGCTAATATTGATGAATACTTAGGATTCAATCATAAGATCAGCTGCGAAGTTGAAATCCCACCAGCAAGTTTAGATGATCGCCCACCATGTGGCAGAGTCGAACTTCCAGAAAGAGAAGCGAACGAAAGAAAATGTGATTTTGAAGGCGTGGAAGGCTGTATGACATGTGAAGAAGCCAAACAGGAAGCTTCCAGATGTCTGCGCTGTGACCACTTTGGCTATGGAATCTTTAAAGGAGGAAGGGAAACAATATGGTAAATCTTACAATTGATCATAAAAAAGTATGTGTACCAGAAGGGACTACAATTATGGACGCTGCGAAAGAGGCTGGTATCCCAATTCCAAAGCTTTGTTATTTAAAAGGGATTAATGAGATCGGTGCCTGTCGTGTCTGTATGGTTGAATTAGAAGGCAAAGAAAAACTGATTATTTCCTGTAATAACGTAGTAGAAGAAGGAATGGTCATCTATACCAATAGTCCGAAGGTACGTCAATCCAGAAGAAGAACGGTACAGTTCATCTTATCTCAGCATGACTGCCGTTGTGCGACCTGTGTAAGAAGTGGAAATTGTACATTACAAACACTTGCCAATGACCTTGGCATTCTTGATATTCCGTATAAGCAGGAATTTACAAAAAAGCCTTGGTCTAAGGATTTTCCATTGGTACGTGACTCTTCCAAATGTGTAAAATGTATGAGATGTGTGCAGATCTGTGATAAAGTACAGGGATTAAATATCTGGGATGTGGCCAATACCGGATCCAGGACCGATGTTGATGTATCCTTGAATCGTAAGATTGAAGATGCAGACTGTGCATTATGCGGTCAGTGTATTACGCATTGTCCAGTAGGTGCTTTAAGAGAACGTGATGATACCGATAAGGCATTTGAGGCATTTGCTGATCCAGATAAAGTAACGGTTGTTCAGATTGCACCTGCAGTACGGACTGCATGGGGAGAAAGTCTCGGCCTAAAGAGAGAAGATGCTACGATCAAGAAACTGGTCAGCGCCATTCGTAAGATGGGGGCAGATTATGTATTTGATACGGTATTTTCTGCCGATCTGACGATTATGGAAGAAGGAAGCGAATTTATTGATAGATTGAAAAAAGGAGATATGGAACAGTATCCAATGTTCACTTCCTGTTGTCCAGGATGGCTTCGATTTATTAAATCACAGTATCCGGAATTAGTGCCTCAGTTATCTTCTGCCAAATCACCACAGCAGATGTTTGGTGCAACTACAAAATCTTACTTTGCCAAGAAGTTAGGCATTGATCCAGAGAAGATTTTCTGTATTTCTGTTATGCCATGTCTTGCCAAAAAGCAGGAAAGTACCATGGAATTATACCATGAAGAATTTGCAGGAAGAGATGTGGATCTGGTATTAACAACGAGAGAGATCGATCGTATGATTCGTGCGGATCATATTGATGCAACTCTTTTAGAAGAGGAAGAATTTGATGATCCATTAAAAGAAGGAACAGGTGCAGGTGTCATCTTTGGTGCAACTGGAGGAGTAATGGAAGCAGCCCTTCGTTCTGCATATTATCTGGTTACCGGAGAGAATCCAGATGCGGACGCATTCCGTGATGTACGCGGTATGGACGGCTGGAAAGAAGCGACCTTTGACATTGCTGGAACAGAGATTAAAGTAGCGGTTGTTCATGGATTGGGCAATACGAGAAAGCTGATCAAAGCGATCAAGAAGGGTAAGGTAAAATATCAGTTTGTGGAAGTTATGGCCTGTCCTGGCGGATGTGTAGGAGGCGGCGGACAGCCAATTCATGATGGAGAAGAGCTGGCCCAGGTACGTGGAGAGAATTTATATTTCTTAGACCGCAATTATGAACTTCGATTTTCACATGAGAATCCTTCTGTACTGCAGGCTTATGAAGAATATTTTGAGGCTCCGCTGTCTCATAAGGCACACGCACTTCTTCATACAGATCATGATGCATGGGAAATGCCACAGGCACCGGTAAAAAGATAAATTTCATGGAAAAAGTACATAGAAAAGATTAAATTTTGAATGATTTTGTTTAAATGACAACATTTTTAAAACGAAACATGTACTTCCGAAAGAAAAAGATATAGAAAGAGAAGCATGGGATATTTATAGGAAATTATGGATATCCTGTGCTTTTTCTTGTATAAAATTTGATGCATGGTAAAAATTATTTATGAAATATTTTACAAATGAAAATTCATATTGTATAATAGAGAGCGTATGATAGATAAGAAAGCTTTCCGATATGAAAGAATAGAGACAGAAAGCCAGTTTTGTATGGAAAAGGAGAATGCAATATGGATAAAATTAAAATGACAACACCATTGGTTGAGATGGATGGAGACGAAATGACCAGAATCCTCTGGCAGATGATTAAAGACGAATTATTATATCCGTTCATTGATTTGAATACGGAGTATTATGATTTAGGTTTGGAACATAGAAATGAAACCGACGATCAGGTAACCATAGACTCTGCAGAAGCAACAAAGAAATATGGTGTTGCAGTAAAATGTGCAACAATTACTCCAAATGCAGCGCGTATGACCGAATATGACTTAAAGGAAATGTGGAAGAGTCCAAATGGTACCATCCGTGCTATCTTAGACGGTACAGTGTTCCGTGCGCCAATCCAGGTAAAGGGAATTGAACCAAAGGTATCTTGCTGGAAAAAGCCAATTACCATTGCAAGACATGCTTATGGCGATGTATACAAAGGATCTGAAATGAAGGTTCCTGGTCCGGGAAAAGTAGAATTAGTCTATACAGCAGAAGACGGAACAGAAGTAAGAGAATTGGTACATAACTTCACAAGTCCTGGTATCGTACAGGGAATGCACAACATCAATAATTCTATTGAAAGCTTTGCAAGAAGCTGCTTTAGCTATGCGATCGATACCAAGCAGGATTTATGGTTCGCCACAAAGGATACGATTTCTAAGAAATATGACCATACATTCAAAGATATTTTCCAGGAAGTATTTGATGCAGAATACAAAGAAAAATTTGATGAATTAGGAATTGAATATTTCTATACATTGATCGATGATGCAGTAGCACGTGTTATGAGAGCAGAAGGTGGATTCATCTGGGCATGTAAGAACTACGATGGAGATGTTATGAGTGATATGATCTCTTCTGCATGTGGATCTCTTGCTATGATGACATCTGTATTAGTATCTCCTCAGGGATATTATGAATACGAAGCAGCACATGGTACTGTACAGAGACATTACTACAAGCATTTAGCTGGAGAAGAAACTTCTACCAACTCTGTTGCGACCATCTTTGCATGGACAGGTGCGTTAAGAAAACGTGGAGAATTGGATGGAATCGAAGAGTTAATGACATTTGCAGATAAGTTAGAAAAAGCAACCATCGATACCATCGAAAACGGAACTATGACAAAAGACCTGGCATTGATTACAAGCCTTGAAAATGTAAATGCAGTAAACAGTGAAGGATTTATTAAAGCAGTCAGAGCAACCTTAGAAGAAATGTTATAAGAAGTATATGGAATTTGTATAAAGAAGAGGCTGGTGCAGAGAAAAGGAATGTTTGATTTCTTTCCTCTGTAGCAGCTCTTTTTTCTTGTCTTTTTCCATTTTCTGGGATACAATATGGGTGATAAGGGGGAATAATATGCGGATTGCGATATGTGATGATGAAAAGATTTTTTGTAAGAGTATCTGGAGGTTTTTGAATCAGTATTTTGCCAGAAGGGAAAGAATGGTTTCTCTTTCTGCTTTTTTCAATGGAAAGGCATTGATCAGAGAACATGAAAAAGAGAAGTTTGATCTTGTATTTTTGGATGTAGAAATGCCAGAAGAAAATGGATTTGCAGTGGCAAAACAGTTGTTAGAACAGCATGGAGAGTGCAAGATTATCTTTCTTACCAATCATGAAGAATGGGTCAGAGAAGCCTTTAAGGTAAGGGCATACCGGTACCTGTATAAGAAACAGTGGGAGTTTGAAACGGAGGAAGCATTGCGGGAGCTGTTGGAAGAAATGGATGATAGGCAGGGATTGTTTGTCATTTCTGATGATAGGAAGAATGTATTTTTTCGGTTCCATGATATTATTTATATGGAATCCTTAGGAGATTTTAGCTGTATTTATACAAAAGATGCAAGAGTGATCGTAAGGGCCTCTTTAAAGAAAATGGAGTTGGAATTAGATCATCGTTTTTATCGGTGTCACAATCAATATATCGTAAATTTTCAGTTTATTATGGACTATGAAAAGAGAACGATAAGATTGAAAGATCAAACGGAGATTCCACTGGCCAGAGCACGGAAAAAGAAATTTTTGGAAGCATTCCATCAATATTTGATGCCAATGAGATAAGGGGAGAGAGATGGAAAGAAAACTTTTTTATTTACTGGAGTTGTTATTGGGAATTCTTTTTATACAGTTATTCTATTTAAAGCAACGAACGGTGGAATTTTCAGGAGATATAAGTTCTCCAGATAAGATAGAATGGATTTTATGTTGTGGTTTTTTTCTTAGTTTATTTCTCATGCAGGCTTTGTTTTTCCATATATCGAAACAAAAATTAAGGCAGGAATTAGAAATAAAGAATCGATTATTGGAGGAGCAGGAGCGATATTATACATTGCTTCTAAAAAAAGAAGAAGATACAAAAAAATTCAGACATGATATGAATCAGCAATTTTTATGTCTGAAGGAATTGTTATGTCAGCAGGATTATCATAGAGGAATTTCATATCTGGAGGAGTGCCTGGAGAAGAAAGAGCGAATGAATTATGTCATTCAGACGGGAAATATAATTTTAGATATTTTAATCAATGATTTGGTGCATACCTATCCAGTAGACGTGCATTGGTCAGGAGTCTTTCCAGAGTGGATATCTATGAAAGATACAGATTTGTGTATTCTTTTTTCCAATCTTTTTCTAAATGCAGCCGAGGCAGCGGTACAAACATCCTTTCCTGTGATTCATATTCATGTGCGGTTTGTACAGGAACATCTGCAGGTCCAAATCAAAAATCCAGTTGTGATGAAAAGAACGATTCAAAATCAAAGAATACAGACGACCAAAAAAGAAAAGTTTCTTCACGGAATCGGAATGAGCAATGCCAATGATATTGTAAAAAAATATCGTGGAAGTATTCGATATGAATATAAAGAAAAAACATTTCTTACTACGATTACTTTCTTTTCATTGGATTATTATAACCAAATATCTTAAATAGTTACCGAAAATCTCCATTCTATTGAGGAATTCCTTTGTGCAGGTTAGTATGAGGAAAAGAAGAATGGAGGCGTGTTGTAAATATGAAAAGGAAAATGAGTTGTTTAATTGTAGTATTGATTTTAAGCTTTAGCACTTGCTTAACAGTAAGTGCAACTAGTAAATATTTGACTATGGATGGTATACGATGGCAAGCGCAGAAAAAAACAAAATGGTGCTGGGCTGCATGTGCAAGAAATGCGGTTAGATATGAATATTTTGAAAAAGGAAAAACTGGATGGAAGTCACAAAATAGTATTGTTAAAAAAGTTTATGGTAGTGAAGTGAATAAAGGAGGAACAATTAACCAAACAAAGAATAGTGCTAATTATGCAAGTAACTATACTAAAACATATAAGGCAAGTAATAGTGCATTTTCTTATCCGAGTTTAAAAACGCAGATTGATCAAGGTGATGTTATTTTATTATTTGGTTCTTATAAAAATGGAGGGGGACATGTTGTTACAATGCATGGGTATAATACTTCTAATAATAAGATTAGATATTTTGATCCGTGGGATGGAGGGAGTTATCATACAATGACTTATAGTTCGTTCAAAAATGGAACTACTACTCATAGACAGTATGTAGCAACGGTTTATTTATCAGGTAATTAAAGTCTGTAAGCTTTTTTCTTGCTTACAAACTTATTATACGAGGGAGTGATGCTTTATGGAAAAATAAAAAATCCATACAAAACAAATGGCGGCAAACCAACATCTGAGAAAATCAGATAACTGTAATGTATGGATAATCTAATTATAGTTGTGGATAAAAATGATATCAAGGAAAAGTTGATTGCATATCCCAAAAAATGGTCTGCTCTTTCAAGTAACTTAAATTTAACGAAGGAAGGGGATAGTTACAAATATTCAAGATTCAGAATAAGATACAATTTAACCAAACCACCTCTTGCGGGATTGCTGGTACAGACATTTCTTTTTACAAAAGAGGGGAGTGAATTGGGAATTAATGATCGTTGGTGGAAAGCAACATGTTCGGTATATAAAAATTCATCTGCAAGTTCAGTCAATAAACATGCTACATTAATTCATGAGGCAGGTCATGCTTTCAGTATGGCTCATTGTAGTCATAGCGAAAAACAGCATATTATGCATCAAGGATTAAAAAGTTATGCTGCAGTATCCAGTTATGAAAAAGATGAGTTGAGAAAGAAATGGGGAAAATAGATGAAAAAGAAAGTATTTGTGATGACAATTATGGTTGGTATCATGCTTATGCTGTGTTCTTGTGGAAAGAGTGAGTCAGTTGCTAAATTAAAAGATATTCCGATTCAGTCAGAATTTATTCTATTTGATTACCAAGAGCTGAAGGAGACTTCTAAGTTAATCGTAAAAGCAAAAATTATGGATGATCTTTCGAAAGAGAATAGTGTAATAGAAATGGATACCGAAGACACTGATTCTATATCAAGTGCTTATAGTTTGAGAAATATAGAACTTTTGGAGATCTATGGAGGGGATAATGCTGATCAATTTCAGTCAGGTGATAAACTGACAATTATAGATAATGCAGCAATTCATGATAATAATTATATCCATATAGAGGGGTATGAAAAGCTAGAAAAAGGACAGATATATATTTTATATTTAAGCAATGATACGGCTAGTGGTGATTATTCAATTATCAGTGCTAATAATGGAAAAGTGGAGTTCGATAAAGTGAATCAGTTGCAAGGCGATGAATTTGAAATTGCTGTAAAAACTCTAGTTGAATTTGAGAGCGATGTTACTGAAAACGAAAAACAGGAACTACTAAACTCCAGTGTGGAAAAAGCAGAATTGAAAAAACAGGAGATTAAAGTTGATTCAAGTGATATTTCTATCAATTATATTCAAGAGTCATCCAATACAGTCCTTGTTGAGGTTCTGAATTCTGATTCATTGTAGTTCTGATAACTGAAGTTAATGAAATGGAGTGGGCACTATGAAAAAAATAATTAGATATGGTACGGTTTTTGCTATGATGCTATGGTTATTGGAAGCACAGGTTATGGCGACTGCCGATTATTTGAATGATCTTCTGGAACAGGAATTGTCTTTAAGTCAGCAAAATCTGATGCAGATCCAAGAAAATATTGAGGAAGAGAAACATCATTCGGATGGAACATCCAGAAGTTTAGAAGTAGATAACAACGAAATTGCAAGTTATGATTTAGAAGAAGCAAAGCGTATTTATAGCATTGATTCTACCATGATTACAGATTATCAGAATATGGGTAAGCTAAAAAATATGATTTCTGACGAATCTTATATCGATATTCCAATGACGACTGTGGATGGAGAATCCGGCAGTATTCATGTAGAATCTACGGATGGATTCAACCTATATGGATGGGAAAGTCATGTAGAAAATACCAATATCCTATTTGAAAGCAACCAAACGATTTTAGAAAAAGTGAAGAATAGCATCATAGATTCTGGGGAAACTGTGACAGAAGTAAAATTTGTCCATGCAGCCATGTATCAATCCAATTTTGTTTATATTGAGACTACTTCTGGCAAAGAATACATCATTCCATATTTTTCTGCAATTGAAGAATATCCATTTGAAAATGGACAGGTTTATGAATGCTCTGATTTTATAGGAAAGTTAGGACAGGTAGTAGACGAGGAAGCTATGACGGAGGAAGGAGTATTCTCTGGTGTGGTATTCAAAGAGTCAAAAACGATGGTACCTTATGTCATAGCAGCAGGATTTTGTGTCATCCCAATCTATGGTATATATTTGGTGAAGAAAAGAAAAAATTATGAAACGAACAATCAGTTACAGAATAAAAAATGAAAGCGATGGAAAGCCCATTGAAAAAATTCTAAAGGAACATGGGTATTCCAAAAAGGTGATTGCTGCTTTAAAGAAAGCACCCAATCAGATTTTATTAAACGATACTCCTGCCTTTACTAATCTCAATGTGAAGGTAGGAGATGTTCTGAAAGTCATTCTTGTGGAGGATCAACCCTCTCCTGGAATTGTTCCGGAAGAGGGGGAATTGTCTATCGTCTATGAGGATGAGGATATTCTGGTAGTAAATAAGCCGGCCAGACTTCCGGTTCATCCATCCATCAACCATCGGAATGGTACGCTGGCCAATCGAATTGCAGGCTATTATCATAGACAGGGGATTGCATATGTATTTCGCTGTATGAATCGTCTGGATCGGGATACCAGCGGCCTGGTTTTATTGGCAAAGCATATGTTAAGCGGGGCCATATTGTCGAAATGTGTAAAAGAAGGTGGATTACATAGAGAGTATCGGGCGGTGGTATGTGGAAAACTTCCGGAAAAAGGTACCATTACTGCACCCATTGGCAGAAAGCCGGATTCGATTATTGAACGGATGGTGGATACTTACCATGGTCAGAGGGCGGTGACTCATTATCAAAGAATTGGATATGGAGGTGGATATTCTTATGTTTCGATTCAACTGGAAACGGGAAGGACTCATCAGATTCGAGTGCATATGAAGCATATTGGGCATCCGCTTCCAGGAGATTTTCTGTATTATCCTGATTTTACCCACATTGGAAGACAGGCACTGCATTCCTATCGTATCTGGTTTCCACATCCTATCACAGGAAAAGAAATGGAATTTGTAGCTGAGGTGCCGGAGGATATGAGGAAGATGATAAAATAGGTATAATAAATACGGGTTTTGTGGACTAAATGAAGAAGAAAATTTCTCCTCCTGCGCCCAGGATGCCAGAACGTAAGAACAACCAAAGCTGTCTGGATTTACCCCGAGCCAAACCCTAATCCGCTCCGCTAGTCGGGCTTGGCATGGTACAAGACGAACTGCATTCCTTTTTTCCATAACAGTTGGAAAGGTAAGTAAACTTCCCTACCAACTGTCCTATGGAAAACAGTCATCTTCGATGCCTGAAGCAGTTCTGGTGATAGAATCCAGCCAACAGGTTGTTCTAACATTCCGCATATGTCGCTTTCGGAGAAGTTTTCTTCTTTTCCATGTTCCGTTTCTCCATATGAATACGGGAGAAGCCAATACACTACAAAGAACGAAACCATTCCGGTAAAGCAATCTGCGGAGGAGCTTACATGTTTTCTCAGGCAGAAAATCTTTACCAAAAGCGATGCTTTTGGTCGTCCATAAGGACAAATGGCTGGAAGCTTGCTTACATAGCCATTTGTCCCTGGACGAGGGATAAGATTTTCGTCTGTCATGGTGTAGAACAAGAGAAAACATGTATCAGATTTGGAAGCTCCGTAGCCTGATTGCTGACCGGAATGATTTCGTTCTCACTCACTATCCCATAGTCAAAGAAACCCGCATTTATTTGACAAAATCTTCCCGCATAGGAGTGAAGATATCCAAAAGTTTACCGGCTTCTAAGCACTTACATCCATGCTGGATACCATTCTGTTTTAGTAAGGTATCGCCAGTAGTTACAATTTTGGTCTCTTCTCTTCAGCAGTTTCAATAAAATAGTGTCAGTTTTTTTGCAGTAAATTTAGTATACCGCACAGTGCTGCCCATAAAACTCCTGCACATGCCCATATGATCCAGGTACGATGCCAGGCGTTGGTAAAAAGACTGACTCCAAGATAGATGGCAGTGATCAGGCACCAGTAGATTGCTCCGATAGAGGAATTTCTTTTATTTTCTGCTTTTTTCTTCTTTGTATAATCGTCTGTCTGGAGCAGCATGTTATAAGAGCCATGGATCGTACCAGACCAGACAAACAGATAAACAGCACATGCTACAAGAAGCAGCAAGATACCCACACAAAAAATATAGATAATATCCGGGGAAGAAAATGCCGCTGCAGTCAGTAACGGAATAGGACTAAAGATGCAGAGAGAGACTCCAGCAACGGTACAAATACGGTGAGTATTATCAAATGCTATTTTTTTCTGTTCCACGGTTTCAGTAATGCCATATGGAAGTGTCAAATCTTCTGTTTCCAGATATTCATATTTCTTTAACAGCATTCCAATATAGATAATAATGGCTACGTTGATCAAAACGAGAAACAGTAAAATGACAACGCCAATCCCGCCAGCCATATTATCAGACCAAGAAATCAGATGGTATTCAGAAAGTCCGCCCAGAAGAATCAGGGGAACAGGACAAATTACCAACATGGCAATGGCGAGAGACAGAGGCTTGGCGGTTTTTGCTTTCATCTGCAGAAAGGAACTGGCCTCATCCATGGAAACGAATCTGGTGGAAGCATCATTTTTTATATTTTCGGTATCGGAGAAAGATAAAACCTCTTCGGTATCTTCTTTAATTAGATCATCCACACTGACACCAAAAATTTCACTTAAAAGAATGATTTTATCCAGATCTGGAATGGAAGAAGCATTTTCCCATTTAGAAACGGCCTGGCGGGAAACATTTAATTTCTCAGCCAGTTCTTCCTGAGACCAATGTTTTTGTTTTCTTAAAGTAATTATTTTTTCTGATAAGTTCATAAATATCCTCCTATCGTAAAAAGAATGGATTGATTCTTTTTTCTTTTTCTGCTTTTATTATAGTAAATTATGCTTATGGCAACAAGCAAGTGCCCTTAGAAATTACGCAACTGGTGGTTGCAACGGCAGGAAATTCGTTGCATCTGCAGGATGGGACTGATATACTTGCTTATAGAACGAGCTCAAGGGGAATACATAAAAGGGAGATAAATATGAGACATGGATGTTTAACAACAGTGGTGGTGCTTTTTATGATGGGGATATGTTTCTTTGCCGGGAAATTGATTTTGGATCAGATCGGACTTGAGATGCATCACCAGGATACAATCGTAAAAGAACAAAAGGAAGCTTCTACTACGGCAGAAGAGGGAACCGAAGAAACAGTACAAAGTGAAACAAAGCAAGAGGGTGCCGGGAAAGAAAGGTTCTATTACGAACAGCTTTCGAAAGAAGAGCAAAAAGTGTATGACAAGCTTTTACAAGGAATGGAGGCTTCATCAGAAAAGATTCGGATCAGTTATTTGGATTCCGATGATATAAACAAGATTTATAAATGGATACTTAAGGATCATCCGGAGATTTTCTGGTGTGACAGCAGCTATCGGTCTGTGTCTTATCAGGGGCTGACATCCTATGTTATCATAAAGCCAGAATATATCTTCGACCAGGAGGAGAGAAATGAGAAACAGAGGGAAATTGATGCAGAGGTAGATGCATGTCTGATGGGAATCGATGCCTCTGCATCTGATTACGAAAAAATTCTGTATGTATATGAATATCTTGTAAATTCTGTAGATTATGAAGAAGGCTCTGAATACAATCAGACCATCTATAGTATATTTGTAAAGAAGCGTTCCGTATGTGCCGGTTATGCAAAAGCAGCACAGTACTTATTAAATAAGCTGGATGTATTTTGTACCTATGTAACAGGAACGATTCGGGATTCTCAGGTTAGCCATGGATGGAATCTGGTCCGGTGTGAAGGAGATTATTATTATGTAGATCCTACCTGGGGTGATCCGCTGTTTCAGTCTGGAGAAAATGAAGACATTGATAATATTAATTACGATTACATGTGCTGTAATGATGAAGAACTTTTCAAGACCCATAAGCCGGAGGGAGATGTTTCTCTTCCAGCTTGTACGGAGATGGACTGGAATTATTATGTCGTAAATCATATGTATTATACACAGGTGGATGAAGATGGGCTTTTACAGGCTATGAAGGATACGATTTTTACAAAGGAGAAATCTACTACCTTTAAGTTTGCCAGCAATTCGCTCTATACACAGGCACGGGAGGTTTTGTTCGACGATTTGATCCGGCAGGCAGCCAGAATTCTAGGAAATCGTTATGGAGTCCGACAGGTGAAATATAGCTATCTGGATGATGAAGAAAGAAATAAGATTGTAATCTATTGGAATTATAAGTAAATGAATGGAAATTATTTATACTGCATTGGCACAAAATTTGCCAGAAAAAGTGGATGTTACTTGACATTTTTATCAGGTTATAATAGAATATCCAAGTGAATCATAAAGGAAAAGCGTTGACGGAGACAGTAGCCTTTTTTGGAACGTATGTAGCGAGCCGGTGATGGTGCAAGACCGGTACCAGTACAAGATTGGTGAATATCACTCCCTAGTTGCCAATCTGAACGTAAGTAGGATTGGACGGTATCCACCGTTATATGGATAACATATGATAGTATGTGAAATAGGTGGTATAATGATAGTTTATAGAGCTTTCATCCTGTTTGCAGGATGGAAGCTTTTTTTATGAAATAGGAAATTTCTTTTCCTATTCCATAAAAACACTCCGTGAGGATCGCACTGCGGCGGATAGGAAGATGTCGCAAGAGCGACCCGCCGCAGGCGTAGAATCCTGCAGAACAGGATTCTTTTTTATTTTTTAAATGAAAACCAATAGTTCATAAATTGTAACAAGATATAAGAGGAGGCAAAAATATGCTGTACAAGAAAGTCAGCCCAGACTTGAATTTTGTAGAAAGAGAAAAGCAGACAGAAAAGTTTTGGAATGAAAATCATATTTTCGAAAAGAGTATTGAATTAAGAGAAGGAAGTCCTAGCTATACATTCTATGATGGACCTCCAACTGCAAATGGAAAACCACATATCGGACACGTATTGACTCGTGTTATCAAGGATATGATCCCACGTTTCCAGACAATGAAAGGGAATATGGTTCCTCGTAAGGCAGGATGGGATACGCACGGTCTTCCAGTAGAATTGGAAGTAGAAAAGATGCTTGGCTTAGATGGAAAGGAACAGATTGAAGAATACGGTCTGGAACCATTCATCGATCATTGTAAAGAGAGCGTATGGAAGTACAAAGGAATGTGGGAAGATTTCTCAGGAACCGTTGGTTTCTGGGCAGATATGGACCACCCATATGTCACATACGACAATAACTTCATTGAATCTGAATGGTGGGCATTAAAGCAGATTTGGGACAAAGGTTTATTATACAAAGGCTATAAGATCGTTCCTTACTGCCCAAGATGTGGAACTCCATTATCCAGCCATGAAGTTGCGCAGGGATATAAGGATGTAAAAGAACGTTCTGCAGTGGTACGTTTTAAAGTGAAGGGAGAAGACGCTTATATTCTGGCATGGACCACAACTCCTTGGACATTGCCTTCTAACGTGGCACTGTGTGTAAATCCGGTAGAAACTTATGTAAAAGTGAAGAAGGATGAATATACTTACTACATGGCAGAAGCTCTGGTAGAAAAAGTATTGGGAGAAGATGCGCAGATCTTAGAATCCTATACAGGTAAGGATCTGGAATATAAAGAATATGAGCCATTATTTGATTTTGTATCTCCAAAGAAAAAGGCATTCTATGTAACCTGTGACAGCTATGTAACATTAACCGATGGTACTGGAGTGGTTCATATTGCTCCTGCATTTGGTGAAGACGATAGCAAGGTAGGAAGAGCATATGATCTTCCATTTGTTCAGCTGGTAGACGGTAAGGGTGAAATGACAGCAGAAACTCCTTGGGCAGGAACTTTCTGCAAGAAGGCAGATATGCCTATCTTACAGGATTTAGAGGACAGAGGATTATTGTTTGATGCTCCAAAGTTTGAGCACAGCTATCCTCATTGCTGGAGATGTGATACACCACTGATCTATTATGCTCGTGAGTCCTGGTTCATTAAGATGACAGATGTAAAAGAAGATCTGATCAGAAATAACAATACGATCAACTGGATTCCGGAAAGCATTGGAAAGGGACGTTTCGGTGACTGGTTAGAGAACGTACAGGATTGGGGTATTTCCCGTAACCGCTATTGGGGAACACCACTTAACGTATGGGAGTGTGAATGCGGACATCAGCATGCCATTGGATCTATTGAAGAATTAAAATCCATGTCTGATAACTGTCCAGATGATATTGAGCTTCACAGACCATACATCGATGCAGTTACGATCAAATGTCCACATTGTGGCAAGGAAATGCATCGTGTACCAGAAGTAATTGACTGCTGGTTTGACTCTGGTTCTATGCCATTTGCACAGCATCATTATCCATTTGAAAATAAAGACTTGTTTGAACAGCAGTTCCCTGCAGATTTTATTTCCGAAGCAGTTGACCAGACAAGAGGTTGGTTCTATTCCTTGTTGGCAATCTCAACTCTGATCTTTAATAAGGCTCCATATAAGAACGTTATCGTTCTGGGTCATGTTCAGGATGAAAATGGACAGAAGATGAGTAAATCCAAAGGAAATGCGGTAGATCCATTTGAAGCATTAGAACAGTATGGTGCAGATGCGATCCGCTGGTATTTCTATATCAACAGTGCTCCATGGCTGCCAAACCGTTTCCATGGTAAAGCGGTTATGGAAGGACAGCGTAAGTTTATGGGTACTTTGTGGAATACTTATGCATTCTACGTACTGTATGCGAATATTGATGAATTCGATCCTTCTAAATACAGTTTGGAATATGATAAATTATCTGTTATGGATAAGTGGTTACTATCCAAGTTAAATACAGTTGTAAAAGCAGTAGATGAGAATCTGTCCAATTATAGAATTCCAGAAAGTGCAAGAGCTCTTCAGGAATTTGTAGATGATATGAGTAACTGGTATGTAAGAAGAAGCCGTAACCGTTTCTGGCAGAAGGGAATGCCACAGGATAAGATCAATGCATATATGACACTTTATACAGCATTAGTGACCGTATGTAAGGCTGCAGCTCCGATGATTCCATTTATGACAGAGGAAATTTATCAGAACCTGGTAAGAAGCATTGACAGCCAGGCTCCAGAAAGTATTCATTTATGCGATTTCCCTGCAGTAGATGAATCTATGATAGATGCTGAATTAGAAGCAAATATGGAAATGGTATTAAAGGTTGTTGTCTTAGGTCGTGCATGCCGTAATGCTTCTAACATTAAGAACAGACAGCCAATTGGCAAGATGTATGTAAAAGCAGATTCTGAGCTTTCCCAGTTCTACAAGGAAATCATCGAAGATGAATTAAATGTAAAAGAGGTAGAATTTAAAGATGATGTATCTGCATTTACGACTTATGAATTCAAGCCTCAGTTACGTACAGTAGGACCAAAATACGGTAAGAAATTAAATGGCATTCGCAAATATCTTTCTGAAATTGATGGGAATGCCGCAAAAGCAGAATTGGATGCCAATGGTAAGATCGTATTTGAGGTAGATGGCGATACCATCGAGCTTCTGGAAGAAGATTTACTGATTCAGATGATCAAGATGGAAGGATATGTGACCGAACAGGATAAGAATGTGACAGTTGTATTAGATACCAACCTGACAGCAGAATTGATCGAAGAAGGATTTGTGCGTGAGATTATCAGCAAAATTCAGACAATGCGTAAGGAAGCAGGATTCGAAGTTACTGATAAAATCGTGATTTCAGCGGAAAACAGTGTGAAAATTGCCGAAATTATCGATAAAAATAGACAAATGATTCAAAATGATGTATTATGTGAACGAATCGTGCTTGAAAAAGCGCAGGGATACACAAAAGAATGGAACATCAATGGGGAAAACGTAATCTTAGGTGTGGAGAAGCTTTAAATTTAGAAAAAGCATATATCAGACATTACCAGGTGGTACTGCCTGATATATGCCAATGTAACTCTAAAGTGTACTAAGAGAGGGATGAATATGAAGTTTAGTAAAAAAGAATTCAAAAAAGAAGTAGTTGAGAACGTAAAGAGCCTTTTCCGTAGAGATATGGAAGAAGCAACCAATGAACAGATTTATCAGGCAGTTGCATATGCAGTCAAAGATTTGATGATCGATGATTGGATCAAGTCCCAGAAAGAATATAAAAAGCAGAATAAGAAGACCGTATATTATCTTTCCATGGAATTCTTAATGGGTCGTGCATTAGGAAATAACATGATCAACTTGACACATTATAAGGAAATGGCAGAAGCATTAGACGAATTAGGATTAGACATCAATGTCATTGAAGATCAGGAAAGAGATGCAGCATTAGGAAATGGTGGTTTAGGACGTCTTGCCGCTTGTTTCTTAGATTCACTTGCAACATTAGGATATCCAGCTTATGGATGTGGTATCCGTTACCACTATGGTATGTTTAAACAGGCAATTGAAAATGGTTACCAGGTAGAAAAACCAGATGACTGGTTAAAGAATGGCAATCCATTTGAAATCCGTCGTGATGAATATGCAAAAATTGTTAAATTTGGCGGATATGTAGATGTAGAAATTGATGATCAGGGAAGACAGAACTTTGTTCAGAAGAATTATCAGCAGGTTCGTGCAATTCCATATGATATGCCAATCTTAGGATATGGCAATGGAGTAGTAAATACACTTCGTATCTGGGATGCAGAAGCAGTTCAGACATTCAATTTATCTTCTTTTGACAGAGGAGAATATGACAAAGCAGTAGAAGAACAGAACCTTGCAAGAAATATTTCTGAAGTATTATATCCAAACGATAATCATTATTCAGGAAAAGAGCTTCGTTTAAAACAGCAGTATTTCTTTGTATCTGCATCTGTTCAGTCTGCAATTTCAAGATTCAAAGAAAGCAATGATGATATTCATGATCTTCCAAAGAAAGTAACTTTCCAGTTAAATGATACTCATCCAACTGTTACGGTTGCAGAATTAATGAGAATCTTAATTGATGAAGAAAAATTAGGATGGGATGAAGCATGGGATATTGTATGTCACACATGTGCATATACCAACCATACGATCATGTCAGAAGCTTTGGAAAAATGGCCAGTGGAATTATTCTCAAGACTTCTTCCTCGTATCTACCAGATCGTAGAAGAAATCAACAGTCGTTTTGTAAGACAGATTCAGGAACAATATCCAAACCAGCCTGAAAAGGTTGCAAGCATGGCGATCGTATATGATGAACAGGTTCGTATGGCACACCTTGCAATCGCAGGAAGCTTTTCTGTAAATGGAGTAGCAAGACTTCATACAGAAATTCTGAAGAAACGTGAGTTAAAGGATTTCTATGAAATGACGCCTGAGAAATTCAACAACAAGACAAACGGAATTACTCAGAGAAGATTCTTATTACATGCAAATCCACTGTTAGCAGACTGGATTACAGATAAGATTGGTGATGAATGGATTACAAATCTTCCTCATTTAGAAAAGCTTGCTATTTATGCAGATGATGAAAAAGCACAGCAGGAATTCTTAAACATTAAGTATAAGAATAAGATCCGTCTGGCAAAATACATCAAAGAGCACAATCATGTAGACGTAGATCCTCGTTCTATTTTCGACTGTCAGGTAAAACGTCTTCATGAATATAAACGTCAGTTATTAAATATTTTACATGTAATGTATTTATATAACCAGTTAAAAGAACATCCAGATATGGATATTGTACCTCGCACTTTTGTATTTGGTGCAAAAGCAGCTGCAGGATACAGCAGAGCAAAATTAACGATCAAATTGATCAACTCTGTTGCAGACCGTATCAACAATGATCCAACCATCAATGGAAAGATCAAAGTGGTATTTATCGAAGATTATCGCGTATCCAACGCAGAAATCATCTTTGCAGCAGCAGATGTATCTGAACAGATTTCTACTGCTTCTAAGGAAGCTTCTGGTACAGGTAACATGAAATTTATGTTAAACGGTGCGTTAACATTAGGTACTATGGACGGTGCTAACGTAGAAATCGTGGAAGAAGTTGGTGAAGAGAACGCATTTATCTTTGGTTTAAGTGCAGATGAAGTTATGAACTACGAAAAGAATGGCGGATACAATCCACGTGATATCTATAACTCTAATATGGAAATTCGTAAAGTTCTGACACAGTTAGTAAATGGATATTACTCTCCTGAAAACCCAGAATTATTCAGAGAAATCTATGATTCTTTATTAAATCAGGATCAGTACTTCACATTACTTGATTTTGATGCTTATACAAAAGCACAGAACAAGATCAATGAAGCTTACAAAGATGAAGCTGCATGGGCAAAATCTGCAATCTTAAACATTGCAAAATCTGGTAAATTCACAGCAGATAGAACAATTGAACAGTATGCTCAGGAAATCTGGCATCTGGAAAAAGTTGTATTATAATAAAAACGAAATCCCTATAGTTCCAGAAAGCAGGCGGAATATTCCGCCTGCTTTTTTCATACATTATAAAATAAGGCATACATAAAGGGGAAAATAGTTATGAAGTTCATATCCAATGTATTTATGGTAACAGGTATTATGATCGGAATGCCCATAATCTTTTATTTGATTTTTCACGGAACCAGAATGGACAGGCTTCCAGATATCGAAGATGTAGAAAGTGGATATACCATTGTCAATGGATCAGAATACGATCTGGATCAATATCTGATTGGGGTACTGCCTACAGAGATGAATCTGGATTCAGAATACGAAGCAATTAAGGCACAGGCGGTAATTGCCAGAACCAGTATTCTCTATCAGCTCAAAGGGAAAAAACAGATGGATGGAAATAAGCTGGAAGAGGGTTATATTACCCAGGAAAAATTAAAGGAACAGATAGGAGAACGAGAATATACAAAAAAATTGCAGCTTTTAACAAAGGCGGTATTGGAGACACGTGGCATGGTCATACAATCCGAGGGGGAATACATTTATCCATTGTATCATGAAGTGAGCATTGGAACTACGATCAGCGCGAAAGAGCTGTACGGAAAGGATATTCCATATCTAAAGGCAGCAGACAGCAGCACTGATGTGGAATCTCCAGATTATATGAAGGTGGAAGAATGGGATTATGAGGATGCTTTGAATCTGATAAAAAAGGAAAAGCCCGAGACGGAGGTGACCAGAGAGCAGTTAGAGGAAAAAATCGTAGTCACGTCCAAGACGAGCTCTGGATATGTAAAAAAACTAAAAGTAGGAAATACCACGTTTACTGGAGAACAGTGGAAAAAAATCTTTGATCTGAATTCTACCAATTTCTATATAGAGGACTACGAGGGAAAAATGCGCATGGTGACCCTGGGGAAGGGGCATGGATTAGGACTCAGTCTTTATGGAGCCAATGAGCTGGCAAAGCAAGGCGCAGGATATAAAAAAATACTGACACATTATTATCGAAATATAGAAATTAAAAAAATTTATGAATAGACCCTTTTTCTTGTGGCAAGAATATTACTGAGGTGATTAACATGAAAGAAAGGAAAAAGGGAACATCATATCTCTCCCAAAGAGCTTATTATATAGCGGTAGGAATCGGTTTGATAGCTTTGATCACATTGATGGTGATCTATAGTTACCAGACGAAGGATAAGAGGGAACTTGCCAAGCAGGAAATCAATCTGGATGAAGTAGGAAATGAAGCCATTCAGAAGACCGAGAGCACAACAGAGAATACAAGTGAGGATATTACAACAGAAGCCACAACAGAGGCGCCTCCAACAACTACTGCCAGTACACAGCAGACAGCTGGAACTGCTATCCTATCTTACGATGGGAAAACAAAGCTTACCTGGCCGATAAGCGGCAATATCATCCTGCCATTCAGTATGGACACTACTGTATATTTTGAAACTCTTGATCAATATAAATGCAATCCTGGTATTTTGATCGAGGCGAAAGAGGGACAAGGGGTAGGTGCATTGACAAAATGTCAGGTTCGTCAGATTGTCCAAAGCGAAGAACTTGGCAAGCAGGTCATTCTGGATATGGGAAATGAGTACACTGCCATCTATGGACAGCTGAAAAATATTAAGGTGAAAAAGGGAGACGTGTTAAAAGCTGGGGATATCATCGGATACGTAGCAGCTCCGACGGATTATTATACATTGGAAGGTTCTCATTTATATTTGGAGCTGAATCATAAGGAAACTCCGGTAAATCCAGTGAACTATTTGAAATAATATTCTTTTCAGTGGAGTTTTCAAAAAAAACATGTTATAATAGAACAGCTTTTATCAGACGGGAGAGCATTTGCCGTATCGGTGAATGCTTTTCTTTTCTGTTAATTATGAAATGTTATGGATGGATAAGGATGAAGAATTATACTTATATGGTTGAGTGCAGCGATGGAAGCCTTTATACCGGCTGGACCAATGATATTCAAAAGCGCATGAAAGCACATAATCAGGGAAAAGGTGCCAAATATACAAAAAGCAGACTTCCTGTAAAGCTGGTCTATGCAGAAGAGCATAAGACCAGACAGGAAGCCATGCAAAGAGAATATGCCATTAAGCAGCTGACCAGAGTGGAGAAGCTGAAGCTGATTTCTGATCTAAAGGAAAGAATACATAACGATGAAGTGGCAGGCACTTCCTGCCATAACAAATAAGTGGAAAATTTCGTGGGAACCGAAATTCTTATGCTTTCCATTGAAGATCGGAAGCTTTAGTGCATAAATGATTCCACCAATGGTGTAGATCACACCGCCTAAAACCAGCCAGATAAAGGCGAATCTGGATAAGGAATGAATAATTGGTGAAATTGCCAGGATACAAGTCCATCCCATAGCAATATATATTATGGAAGAAACCCATTTTGGACAGTAAACCCAGAATAATTTAAAGCAAATGCCTAGGAGGGCAATGCCCCATACCAAAGCTAACAGTCCATATCCCACAAATCCTTTTAAGGCTATGGTACATACCGGGGTGTAAGAGCCCGCAATTAGGATGAAGATCATGCAGTGATCCAGCTTTTTTAATCGACGGTTTACTTTTTCTGTACTGTTAATGGAATGATACAGTGTGCTGGCAGAATATAGTAGGAACATACTGACAACAAAGATAGTCAGAGAAATGGTCTTAATATAGTCTCCGCTCAGTATACATGGAATAATCAGTGGACCTGCAACGATCAGAGAAAGAATTGCTCCGATCATATGGGTAATCGCACTTCCGGGATCTTTTAATTTGAATTTCATAATGATACCTCCTAATATAGTAGTCTATAAAAATATTATATGTAGTTTTTAATACTATGTCTTCTTTATACTCATGCTACTACTATGTTTTGGGATTGTCAAGGGAAAAATAGAAAGGATAAATGATGAATACAGTAAGATTTGACGATTTAGAATTAAAGCCCCAGATTTTACGGGGAATCAAACAGATGGGATTTGAGGAAGCTTCTCCAATTCAGGCGAAAGCCATTCCAATTGCCCTTTCTGGTAAAGATTTAGTTGGACAGGCACAGACAGGAACTGGGAAAACAGCTGCTTTTGGGATTCCTATTTTACAAAAAGTGGATCCTTCTTTAAAAAAAGTACAGGCATTGATCCTGTGTCCGACCAGAGAACTGGCCATCCAGGTAGCGGAGGAAATCCGTAAGCTGGCGAAATACATGCATGGAGTGAAGGTACTTCCAATCTATGGCGGACAGGAGATCAGTAAGCAGATTCGCTCTTTAAAGACAGGCGTTAACGTAGTGATCGGAACACCCGGACGAGTGATGGATCATATGAGAAGAAGAACCTTGAAGCTGGATCATCTGACCATGATTACTTTGGACGAGGCGGACGAAATGCTGAATATGGGATTTCGGGAAGATATTGAAACTATTTTAGAAAAAGTGCCGGAAGAAAGACAGACCATGCTATTCTCTGCAACCATGCCAAAGGCCATCATGGACATTACAAGAAATTATCAGAAAGATGCCAAGGTCATTAAGGTTGTAAAAAAAGAACTGACTGTACCGAATATTGAGCAGTATTACTATGAAGTACGTCCAAGAAAGAAAAAAGAAGTACTTTCCAGATTATTGGATATCCATGATCCAAAGCTGGCAGTCGTATTCTGTAATACAAAGCGTATGGTAGATGAGGTAGTAGAAGATCTAAAAGGACGTGGATATTTTGCAGAAGGGCTTCATGGGGATATGAAGCAGTCTCAGAGAGATCGTGTCATGAACAGTTTCCGAAATGGGAAAACGGATATTTTAGTAGCTACTGATGTGGCAGCTCGTGGAATTGATGTAGATGACGTGGATGTAGTATTTAACTATGATGTACCACAGGACGATGAATATTATGTACACCGTATCGGACGTACCGGACGTGCAGGAAGAGTTGGAAAAGCATTCACCTTTGTAGTCGGAAAAGAAGTCTACAAATTAAGGGATATTCAAAGATATGCCAAGACCAAGATCAAAGCCCGCCCGATCCCATCTTTGAATGATGTTATGGAAACAAAGGCGGAGAAGGTATTTGAACAGGCAGAACAGATCATTGAAAGAGAAAATCTGGATAAATATGTAGATATGATAGAAAATATGGTAAATGAAAATGACTACACTTCTCTGGATCTGGCAGCTGCATTCTTAAAACATATTCTCGGTGATGGAGAAACACCAGAAGAAAAAATGTATGAGAGATTTGCGGATACAGGAGCCGGAGAAAGCGGAATGGTTCGTCTCTTCATTAATATTGGGAAAAAACAGAATATTCGCCCTGGGGATATTCTTGGAGCGATCGCCGGAGAAACTGGAATTCCGGGCAGCCTGGTAGGGGCCATCGATATGTATGATAAGTATACATTTGTGGAAGTCCCAACAGAAGTAGCTGCTGATGTATTGGATGCCATGTCCAAGGGTAAGATAAAAGGGAAAACAATTAATATTGAACCGGCAAATGCCAAAAGATAGGATTGACACCGTTTGCAGAATCTCTTATAATAATAGTAACAGTTATTGTTATTGTGAATTGAGAAGGGAGCCCTGATATGAAAACAGGACTAAAGAGGAGTAAGCAACGAGATGCGATTATCAATTACTTAAGATCTACCAAGGAGCACCCTACAGCTGATACCGTTTATATGAATGTAAAGGAAGTGATTCCTAATATAAGTTTAGGAACTGTTTACAGAAATTTAAATCTTTTAGCAGCTTGTGGTGATATAATAAAAATAAGCTGTGATAACAAATCGGAGCGGTTTGACGGGAATGTTCATCCGCATTATCATGTGATATGCACGGAATGTGGAGAAGTGATGGATTTGGAGATGGAGCCATTGGATCATGTCAATGTACTGGCAGGTGCAGTATTTGATGGCAGAATCGAAGAACATGTGGTTTATTTTAAAGGTATTTGCAAAAAGTGTTTAAAAAAACTTGACACAGCGAAATAAGGATGATATTATAATATCAGTAATAATTACTATTATTAATCAGAGAAAACAATGTAATGATTTATAAAAAAGGAGATTCTATTATGAAAAAATTTGTATGTACAGTATGTGGTTATGTTTATGAAGGTGATGCAGCTCCAGAAAAATGTCCAGTATGTGGTGTTCCAGCTGAAAAGTTCAAAGAACAGGCAGGAGATATGGTATGGGCTGCAGAACATGTAGTAGGAGTTGCAAAAGGTGTTAGCGAAGACATCCTTGCTGATTTAAGAGCAAACTTCGAAGGTGAATGTTCAGAAGTAGGTATGTACCTTGCTATGGCTCGTGTAGCTCATAGAGAAGGATACCCAGAAATCGGTTTATACTGGGAAAAAGCTGCTTGGGAAGAAGCAGAACATGCAGCTAAATTCGCTGAATTATTAGGTGAAGTTGTAACAGACTCTACAAAGAAAAACCTTGAAATGAGAGTAGAAGCTGAATTTGGTGCTACAGAAGGTAAAACAGACTTAGCAAAACGTGCAAAAGCTGCTAACTTAGACGCTATCCATGATACCGTTCATGAAATGGCAAGAGACGAAGCTAGACACGGAAAAGCATTAAAAGGCTTATTAGAAAGATACTTTGGCTAAGATACAAGCCATGCAAGGATAAAAATAAAAAATCTCCGGAAAGAGTATTTATATTCTTTCCGGAGATTTTTTATTTTTAGACTTATAGGGCGCTAGCCCTCAACGAGATGGAGCGAAGCGAAATCGAGGTGGCATGGCTTGTTCAAAGCCAAGATAGCCATGCAAAAGCGCTAGCCCTCAACGAGATGGAGCGAAGCGAAAGTGGCGGTGGTTTGCAACCAGGCTGCCATCGTTGCACTCGTCACCATGGGCAAACCTCGCATGGGTGCTACAAGGGTTTTTGCGGTCACAAAAGTTTCCTTAAAAACCGTGTAGCACCGCAAGATGGCATGGCTTGTTCAAAGCCAAAATGGCCATGCAAAAGCGCCAGCCCGCAACGAGATGGAGTGCTGACCAGAATTCCGCCACAAGTCTTGGCAGGGTATCGACTTGAAAACAATTAGATAAAAAGAAATGTGCATTTATGTTGACCACAATTCTTTATAGATGATATGATATTTAATAGAAAAATAGAAGTACACGGAGGAATAGTATGAAAAACTTATTTACAAGGGTAATCAGTTTCATCATGGTAGTATGCTTGGCAGTGGGTATGCTGGTAGTTGGTGGAACGACTAAGCAGGTTTCTGCTTTCGAAGCGACAAAACAAAGACCGATCAAGGATGGAATTTATCAAATTGCATCTAAAATCGATCAGGCATATTGTCTGGATATTTTTGCGGAGTTGAGCATGGATGATATTGATGTCATTTTATGGACGAGAAATCCAAACAATGATTTTATGAAGTTTCAATTTACTTATTTAGGTAATGGTTATTATAAAATTATCAATGTTGGAAGTAATAAAGCAATGGAGGCCAAGAACAATTCTTCTAACTGCGGTGTTTGTCAGAGCAGCTGGGAAGGAAGTGACAGACAAAAATGGAAATTACATTTGGATGATAATGGGTACTTTGGTCTGGCACCAAAATCTTCACCTTCTTCTCGTATTAATATCGCATCTGGAAAAGTGGGAGATTTGGAAGATATCGAAATTGAGCCTAATGACGGAAGCAATGCGCAAAAGTGGGTGATGATTCCGTTGGAATTACCTGGAAAAGTAGATGTTACTAAATTTTATAGTAATAAATCTCAACATGCTACAGTTGAGTGGAAGAAGAAAAGCATTGCTGATGGATATCAGGTACAGGTCGCAAAGAATGACAGTTTTACAAGTGGAAAGAAGAGTTACTATGTGACGTCTGCCATTAAGACGTTTTCAGGATTGACAGGTGGTCAGAGATATTATGCAAGAGTAAGAGCATATCGGAAGGTTGGAACGAGAAAATATTATGGAAAATGGAGTGATATTCCTTCAGTCATGGTCTTAAAGGGAAAACCAATTGCAAAAGCAAGTCTTAAGAAGGTAACATCTCCATCTAAGAAGAAGATCAGCATCCAATGGGGAAAATTGAGCAACATTGATAATTATGAAGTTCAGATTTCTAAGAAGAGTAATTTTGCTTCTAATACGATCAAACGAACATTTAAGAAAACAGTGACAAAGACAAGTCTAAAAGGTTTGACCAGTAAGAAAACGTATTATGTCAGAGTGCGTGGCTGTCGAAAGGTCAGTGGAGTCAATACTTATGGCTCATGGAGTAATGTAAAAAAAGTCAAGATAAAATAAAAAAAGTAATGAGCTTATCTAGTCATATAGCGCCTATCTATGGTAAAATTAGGATGATTATAGAGGATTGGATAAGGTTAAGGAAACAGAATGATCATTTGAAAAGGCTTCCTCTAAGTAACTTTAGAGGAGGCCTTTTTGTGGAATAGGAAAAGGCTTCCTTAGTATGAGGTTTATTGTAGAGAGAGGAAAAATTATGCAGCAGATACAGGAAGAATTGTCTCATGTATGGAAAGGTTGGACAATAGAAGATTTAATTGGTGAAGGATCCTTTGGAAAAGTATATCGGATTGTCAGAGAAGAATTTGGACATACCTATGAAGCGGCATTAAAAGTGATTACAATTCCACAAAATCAGTCAGAAGTAAAATCTGTTTTAAATGAGGGAATGGATGAAGACAGTGTGACTGCATACTTTCATGGGGTTGTAGAAGAAATTGTGGAAGAATTTGTGTTGATGTCAAAGTTAAAGGGAAATTCTACGATTGTCAGCTACGAAGATCACGCAGTAGTGCCCCATAAGGATCAGATTGGATGGAACATTTATATCCGAATGGAATTATTGACTCCATTATTTGATTATATTCGTGGCAAGGAGCTTTCGGTTCGAGAAGTGATCCAGATGGGAATTGATATGTGTAAGGCTCTGGAAATCTGTCAGAAATTTAATATTATTCACAGAGATATCAAGCCGGAGAACATGTTTGTATCCCAATTGGGAACGTTTAAACTGGGGGACTTTGGAATTGCAAGACAGATGGAAAAGACATCCTCTGGCTTATCTAAAAAGGGAACATATTCTTATATGGCTCCAGAAGTATATAAGGGAGAACGCTATAATTCGACAGTGGATATTTATTCACTTGGAACAGTATTATATCGTTTTTTAAATAATAACCGAACACCATTTTTACCACCATATCCTGAGACAATACGATATGCAGATAAAGAACGTGCCAATATCATGCGTATGAGTGGGTCTGTAATGCCGCCGCCATGTAATGCAAAAGGACGATTGGCAGAGATTGTATTAAAAGCCTGTGCATATAATCCAAAGGAGCGATATGAAAGTGCTGCGGATATGAGAAAAGCATTGGAATCCGTGCTTTATGAAGAAAAAGAACAGATATTGGCATATCCGGAAGGAGATATTTTAATAACGGATACGCCTGATTATATAGATTCCAGTGCACCAACGTCAAAGCAAAAAGAGGAAGGTACAGAATTTCTTTTTACAACAAATATAAAAGAAGAAAAAGAGGATGAGAAAAACAAGGCTGCAGAGATGCTGAAGCAGACAAAAGTGTTAGACCAGACCGAAAAAATCGTAGAGGAATCGGGGAAGGACATAGTACCCGAAAAGTTGGTGAAACCGGAAAAAACAAATCATCCAGTACGGATCAAAAGAAAATCGATCGTTATGATCGTACTGATTGTGTTCGTGATCATAGGAGCGATTTTTGCTGGAAAAGCAATTTTGAAAACAGAGGTACCAGTCTTTTTAAATAAAACAATAACAGAAGCAAAAGTCCTTGCGGATGACTCATCCTTGAAGCTTGAGATTGAAAAAAGAGTATTTTCTGACAAGGTAGCACGTGGAGATATTATTTCGCAGAGTATAAAGGGTGGAACAAAGGTAAAGAAAGGAACCGTTATAGAGATTGTCGTCAGTAAAGGGAGGAAGATTCAGGTTCCATCATTTAAAAATATGAGTCTGGAAAAAGCGTTGAATCTTGCCAAGAGTTCTTATTCTTTAAAAGTGGAAAGTGAAAAAGAAGTATATTCCGATACTGTAAAAAAAGGATGTATCGTAAGTCAAAATCCAAAGGTTGGAACCACGGTAGAAGAAGGTACTACGATTACCGTTGTGATCAGCAAAGGAATCGAACAGGTTACGGTTCCAAATGTAAATGGAAACCGAAAAGAAACGGCAATTACAAAAATCAAAAAGGCAAAATTAAAATATGAGATCAGCTATGACTACAGCAGTTTGGTAGGAGCAGGACGTGTAATCAGTCAAAGTGTAAAAGCAGGAAATAAAGTTGATAAGAATAAGGTGATCAAACTGGTTATCAGCCTTGGAGAAGAACCAGAGCCAGAGCCAAGTTATCAGAATTCTGGAAGCGGCGGTTCCTCCGGGGGTGGAAGTTCCTCCGGGGGTGGAAGTTCCTCTGGAGGTGGAAGTTCCTCTGGAGGCGGAGGCTCTTCTGGAGGTGGAGGCTCTTCTGTAGATGATAGCAGTGATGACTGGGATCTGATCAATTAATAGTATGCGAAAGGAGAAAAGGATGAATATAGATGTGATTATGATAATCATAGAAAGTATCGCTATAGCAGTAATGTTGTTTTTTATTGTAAAGCTGACAAAGCAAAAAAGACATGCAGAGCAGGTAAAGTCTCAGCATTTTCATGCTGCGGATGAAGAAAAACTGAAAAATAAGCTCGCAAATGAAAAACGGGGGAAACACGTATGAGTATTGTAATATCTGTATATTCTCAAAAAGCATTTAAGGAGTTTGTACTGCCTTCATTAAATAATGCCGACTATTCATTGACATTGGAAAAAGGCTGTTTCAAACTTCAGGAGGATTTGTTTCTGCGCATGGAGGTTCTGGATGAATGCTGGAGAATCAAACCGGATGTCCATTATCTGATTACAACACAGAACCATATGAATTATCAGGGAGAATATCTAAAGGATCAGGATGTACTGATGATTACTACAGATCGTCATGAGAGAGTTTCTCTGATCATAAAAGAGGTGGCTTCTGTTTTTCACGAATATGAAAAGTATGATATTAGTAAGACGGATATTCTTACCATTGGAAAAGGAGAATATGTGGACATCCATTACATATTTAAAAATTATGTATCTTCCCGCCATGCTGTCATCCAAAAGAAGAATGGAAGCTTTTGGATTGTGAATGAAAGCCCTAATGGAACGTATGTAAATTCTGTTCGAATCGATACAGAAACAAAGTTGGAATTCGGTGATTATATTAATATTATGGGGCTTCATATGGTATTTTTGGATCACATTCTGGCCATTGATACAAAAGGGACCAATCTTCGCCTGAATGAAGAAAAACTGGTCAAATATCAGCCATTTATGGATTTTACGGTGTGTTTGACAGGTAGAAAAGAGGATGGAGATGGAAAACAGATTTATCACAGAGCTCCCCGCAATTATGAACGCCTGGTGGAGGAAGCGGTTGAGATTGAAGAGCCGCCAGAAAAGGTTCAGTCCAGCCAGCAACCATTGTTAATGACTATCGGACCATCTTTTACCATGGCGCTTCCGATGCTGTTGGGTTGTATGATGATGATTTATGCCTCTCAGAGCGAAGGAGGCAATGCTTCTCTGTACATGTATTCAGGGCTGGTCATGTCTTTTTCTTCTGCAATTGTGGGTGTGATCTGGGCACTTGTGAATATCCGTTATCAGAAGAAGATAGATGGGGAGAAAGAGGCACATCGTTTTGAAGCCTATAGCAATTATCTGTTGGAAAAGACAGATGAGATCAAGAATAAATACGAAACGACGGAACGAATGCTTGGCGAGATGTATCCAGCAGCAACAGATTGCCTAAGTTATAGTGATTCTGCAGGTATTTTATGGAATCGAAACCGTACCCATGAGGATTTCCTTACACATCGTCTGGGAATCGGAGATATTCCATTTCAGGTTCCGATTGATATTCCAAAGAAGAGATTTACATTATATGAAGACGATCTGGCAAAAAAACCAGAATTTATCAGAGAAAATTATAAGAATCTTTATAAGGTTCCGGTTACCTTGAATCTTTTGGATCATAATTTGATTGGTGTGATCGGTGGAGAGCAGAAGAAGGGAGCATTGGATATTGCAAGAATTCTGAGTACACAGATTGCGGCCAATAACTGCTATACCGATGTAAAATTGGGATATTTATATGACAAAGATCAAGTGGAAGAACGGGAAGCATTTCAATTTGCGAAATGGCTGCCACATACATGGTCTGAAGATAAGAAGACCAGGTTTATCGCCTCTGCACCGGAAGAGGGCAGTGATGTATTATATGATCTGACGAAGGTATTTCGTGCCAGAAGTGAGGAACAAAACCATAGGAATGACAAAGAGATTCCAAAGCCATATTATGTATTGTTTATTTCCAATCCGTCTTTATTAGAAGGAGAGCTGCTGTCTAAATATATTTTTGAAAAGAATACGCAGTATGGTTTGACGACGGTGTTGTTGGCAGAGCGGTATGAAGAGTTGCCAAATAGTTGTGAATTTATCATTCAAAATGACGGTGTGTTTGAAGGCATGTATGATGTATTTGCCAGAGATGACGAGAAGACCGTTATTCAGTTTGATCATATTGCGGAAGATCAGTTAATGACATTTGCAAAAACGCTTTCCTCCTTGAAGGTACAGGAGATGGAAGAAGGGGGAGAGATTCCGTCCAGCCTTACGTTCTTTGAGATGTTTGGCGTGAATCGATTAGAAGAACTGCCAGTAAAAGAGCTTTGGACGAAAAACAGGATTTATGAAAATATTAAGGGAATAATCGGACAGAAGGCAGGAGGAAGCCCATGTTATCTGGATGTCCATGAGAAATATCATGGACCACATGGATTAGTTGCTGGTACGACAGGTTCTGGTAAAAGTGAGACGCTGCAGACTTATATGCTTTCTCTGGCAGTCAATTACAGTCCGGATGATGTGGGATTCTTTGTCATTGACTATAAGGGAGGCGGTATGGCCAATTTATTTGACGGACTGCCTCATATGATCGGTCAGATTTCCAATCTGTCTGGAAATCAGGTAAAACGTGCTATGATTTCTATTAAAAGTGAGAATAGACGAAGACAGAGAATGTTTAATGAAAATGGAGTGAATAACATCAATGCATATACCAAGCTCTATAAAAATGGAGAGGCATTGATTCCAATTCCACATCTTTTTATTATCATTGATGAGTTTGCTGAATTAAAAAGAGAAGAACCAGACTTTATGAAGGAACTGATCAGTGTAGCTCAGGTTGGACGAAGTCTGGGCGTTCATCTGATCCTGGCAACACAAAAGCCAAGTGGAACGGTGGATGATAATATCTGGAGTAACTCCAAGTTCCGTCTCTGTCTGCGCGTACAGGATAAGCAGGACAGTAATGATATGCTTCATAGACCGGATGCAGCCTATATCACACAGGCTGGGCGGTGTTATCTCCAGGTAGGAAATGATGAAATTTATGAGCTATTCCAGTCCGGATATAGTGGAGCCATTTATGATAAGAATGCAGGTGATGAGAAAAATGATATTGCCAAGATGATCGGTCTAAATGGAAAGGTAGAGATGACTGGAAATATGGCTAAGGCATCCAGAAAGAAAAAAGCTCAGTATGCATGGCTGGAGACTCTCGTCAATGTGCTAAAGGAGACTTTGGAGGAACTTGGCTGGAATCTGGAGGTAGAGAGTAGAGAGCGAAGCAGAATGCATTCTGTTATTGAAGGGATGTATGAACGATTAGAGGAACAGCATCTGGAATATGCAAAAAGTGCTTATAATACAGAGAGATTAATGGATTTTATCAGTTTATATGCACGGGTATCCGAAGAGGAGGATGTACCAGAGGCAATGCTTAACCTGGCCAAACAGGAACAGTTAAAGCTACCAGAAGGAAAAGAACAGACTCAGTTGGAGGCAGTAAAGGAATATCTGGGAAAAATTGCTCTGGAAAATGGCTATCAAAAACAGAGTCAGTTATGGATGCCAGTGCTGCCGGATAAGATTTATCTGGAAGAGTTTGAAGAATTTAGAGAAAGCTGTTTTGTAGATGGAGAATGGAAAAAGTCTCAAAGAGAGTGGTCTTTGGATTTTGTACTGGGTAAGGTAGATGATCCGGAAAATCAGAATCAGATGCCTTTGATCGTAGATTTTGCAGCCAGTGGGCATATGGCAGTGTGCGGAAATATTGTCAGCGGTAAAAGTACGATGATGCAGACGATGATCTATGCACTTATCCAAAAGTATACGCCAAAAGAAATTCATATTTACGGACTGGATTTCAGTAGTAAGATGATGTCTGCCTTTGAGAATGCACCACAGGTGGGCGGCATCATGTATGAAAACGATTTGGATAAGATTGGAAAGTTTTTCCATATGATGGATGGCATTTTAAAAGAGAGAAAGACCATGTTCCGTGGCGGAAATTACAGCCAGTATGTAAAGGTTCATGGTGTTACCGTGCCAGCGATTCTGATTTTTATTGATAACTATGCAGCACTTAAGAGTAAGACTGCAGAGATTTATGAGCAACAGCTGATTCAGCTGTCCAAAGAAGGTGTCAATCATGGAATCTATCTGATAGTATCCGGTGCTGGTTTTGGCATGAACGATATTACTACGATGGTTGGAGAGAATATGAATACTGTATTGTGCCTAAGCCTGCAGGATAAATATGCATATAGCGATCTATTGCACAGCAATCAATTTGATGTACTTCCGGAAAATGGCATCAAAGGTCGTGGTCTGGCATCTGTGGGAGGAAGGATTTTAGAATATCAGACGGCTCTCGCCCTAGAAGCGGAGAATGATTATGAGCGAATGGAAAGTATTCGAAGACAATGCATGAAAATGGCGGATGCATGGACAGAAAAACCAGCAAGAAGGGTTCCGGAAATTCCGAAAAAACCAATGTGGAAGGATCTTATCCAGAGAGAGGAATTTGATCGCATGGTAGAAAGCAGGGATTATCTTCCTGTAGGATATGATGCAGACAGTGCTGCCATTTATGGTATTCCATTGAGAAAGACCTATTGTCATCTGGCATGGGGAAGGGCACGTTCTGGCAGAACCAATTACCTGAAGGTATGTGTACAGTCTGCACTGAAAAAAGATGCGAATATTTGTATTATTGATAGTCCGCAGAAGAGTCTGCAGGCATATAAGGATGAAGCATCTGTCGTATATGCATCTACGGAGGATGAAGTATTTGCATTCTTTAAGGAACTGATGCCGGAATTTATCCGAAGGAACAAGATGAAGCAGCAGATGCTGAAAGCGGACTATGAGGAAGAAGAGATCTTCGATCGTATGAGTGAGGAGAAGCCATATTTTATCTTTATTGATGATCTTAGCTGGTTTGTGCCATTTATTTATAATGCACAAAAAGATATGAAAAGCTTCTTAGAAAATATCATTGCCAAAGGAGTGCTTCATAACATTTATTTCTTCAGTGAAATAGCGATGGAAAAGAGAGAGGAAGCTGCCGGATATGGTATTTATGAGCATTTTGCCGGACATAAGACAGGAATTCATTTTGGAGGTAAGGTCGTAGACAACCCAGTGCTCACTTTTGATTACCTGCAGTTTATGGATCAGGCGAAAATCGAGAAGCCTGGAATCGGTCAGATTCCAGATCCAGTGGAAGAAGAGGAAACAAGAAAAGTGGTGATTCCATTGGCAAAGGGAGGAAAAAAACGTGATATCAATGCTGATTTTTGATCAGGATATAAAAGAACAGAAGATGCTGATCGCTCATTCCAAGGATGCGGTAGCTTTTTGCTCCGATGACCAGTTGAATATTGAGACGGTAACCGATAAAAAGGGTGTGGAAGGCTTTTTAAAAAAACATGAATTGATGGATGCGGCTTTTTTGGATATTACAGATACAGACGGAATTGATCTGTCAAAGAATATCAGAAATGCCTATGAGCTTTCTGAGCTTTTGGTGATCGCGGATGCCAGTATTTCTCCCATGGAATACATGACACCGGATATTCGTGCGGCCTCTCTTCTGCTCCGTCCTTTTGGGACAGAGCAGAGCAGGCAGGTGGTAAACCAGTTTTTTCATGCCTACTATCGGAATCAGGCAGGACAAAAAGAAGAACGGAAGATGGTAATTGAAAACAGACAAGGGAAGATATCCATTCCATATTCAAAAATTTATTACCTGGAGGTGCGGGAAAAGAAAATTTTCGTACGCCTTAAGGATAAAGAATACAGTAAGTATGGAACACTGGAAAATGTGTTAAAAGAGCTATCCGACGATTTTATCCGCTGTCATAGAAGCTTTGCAGTCAATAAGCATTATATTGACCGGGTAAAGCTATCGGAAAATGCCATTTATCTGGAGCATAACATTATGGTACCATTATCTAGAAGCTATAAGGCAGAATTGAAAGAATATATGAAAAGTCTTCAAACAAAGGAGTAAAAACTATGGCAGGTGTAGAAAGCATATATATGACGGAGGAGGAATTGCTGGTGCTTCTTGCTGGAAAAGGAAAGAGGTACTGGTATGGAATCGATTCCCGTGAAGAGGAAGAGCAGAGAAATCCGTTTAAAAAGGAGGATTTATATCGGATTCTGGGAGACCTATATCAAAAGGAATACGTAGAATGGGATCAGAATATGGTAAAAATCAACGAGTCCATTGACCCAATGATGCAGGTCCTTATAGAGGCAGAGTGCTGTGTGCGGGCAGAAAATGAAAAGGATAAGAGAATTTATTATTTTGATTCTTCCGGGATCGTAATGATGGAAAAAAGCCAGAGAGAAAATGGAATGCTTCGTCTTACCTTGCTTGAAAAAGCAGAATTTTTCATAAGCCTTCGGGAAGCAGAATTCCTTCCCGAAGATTCTTTTGAGCCAGAATCAGAGCAGGAGATCGTAAAGCAAAAGGAAGAGATGACAGAGAAAGCGTTTTTGCAGCTGATAAAGATGGATGGGGAAAAGCAATTGGATGCCATGAAGATTATGGAAGCTGGAATTACGACTTTTATCAGTCAGGAAAGTGGGACAACCACCCGTGTGATTCCATATGAAACAGAGTGGCTTCAGAAGCAGTTGAGCAGATGGATGGACTGGACGAAATAGAAAATTTTGGTTGGATTGATGGAGGATAAGGATGATATTAGTAGAAGTATATGTGGCAGCAATGGATGAAACATATGATTTTATGTTGGATGAACACGCAGGAATCGGACAGATTATTGGAGAGCTTAGCGAGATGCTTTCTAAGAAGGTAAAGAATCCAATTCCAGATAAGGGAACGCCATTTATGCTGTGTTCTATGGATCAAAAGGAGATTCTGCCGGAAGAAAAGACACTGGCTGGCTGTAAAATCAAGGATGGACATAAGTTATTATTGGTATAGATGTGTCAAACAGGGAGAAAAAAATGCATTTTAGGGAGAAAAAGGTCCTTTCTCACAAGGAAGGTATATACTGTGAATAGAAAGGAAGAAAGCCTATGAATACAGAGATCGCATTACAGAAATTACGGTATGAAATAGAATATTTGAAAGAAGCAGAGGCTGATCTTAAGAGAGAATACATATCCATTCAACAGACTATTTATCAATTAAATCGAATGGAAACACCTGGAATCAAGGAACTGGTTCGGAAGCTTCGCAGACAGAATGAATCTTTGGATAAGGAAAGAAACAGACTAAAGGGACTTCGAATGACCCTAGAGCAGATTGTCCGTCTGTATAGACAATGTGAAGATCAGATTATGAATGAAGAATTTGACTATAAAAAGCAGAATATTTGGTTTAGGTCCATTGATGTATCGAATATCGGTATTCTGTTAAAGCAAAATCAGATTTTCTTTAAATAGAAGGGATGGATAGGAGGAGTAGGAACATGGCAGTAGAACATATTAAAATCAATACGAATCGATTGCATCAGGATACCCAAAAGGTGGAAGGATACATTCAAAAGATGAAAAAGGAACTGACCAACATGCAAAATAGTGTCAATGCCATGAACAGCATGTGGGAAGGATCGAGTAAAAAAGCTTTTGTGAAAGCTTTTGAAAATGATATGCAGATCGCACAGGAGATCATCGCAACCTTGCAGGTAATACAAAAATATGAAGCCAATGCAAAAAAGGAATACGAAGCCTGTGAACGAAAGGTCGCTGATCTGGTGGCTAGTATCCGGGTTTAGAAGGGAGAAAAACAATGTCTGATTTTAAGTTGAAGGTTTCTCCAGATGTGCTTCAGTCAAAAGCGCAGGAGCTGGAAGGACAGATTCAAAATTTTCAAAATGACTGGAAAAAAATCCAGGAGATCATAAAAAATTCCAAATCATACTGGCAGGGAGAAGCCAGTGATATGCATCAGAAATACGAAAAGGAAGTACAGGATGATGTGAGTGAGGTGGTAAAAAGCTTAAAGGAACATCCAAAAGATTTATTAAAAATTGCAGGAATCTTCCGGAAGACGGAGCGTGAATTGACAGCACTTGCCAATGAGTTGCCGGGAGATGTGATCATATAAATAGGAGGGAAATTATGGCAAAGAGTGCTTATACGATAAAGCTGGACTACAAAAATGCTTTGAAGCAGGCGGAGAGTCTGGAAGAATCTGCAAAGGACATTGAAAAAATCTCAAAAACAGACTTAATGGGATGCATGAATCGGATTTCTAAGGAGTGGAAAGGGGAATCCTCCGATGCTTATCGCAGCAAAGGACAGAAATCAGCAGAAAATCTGTTGGCCATCGCAAAAAATCTGAGAAAGACAGCTACGACTATTCGAGAGATTGCCCAAAGAACCTATGATGCTGAGATGCGGGCACTGGCATTGGCACAGAAGCGGGAATATAACGGCTGAAACGTGTAGTCTCTAAGTATCAAAGTGATAGAAGACAAAGAAGGTGAGGAAATATGGGAGAGGTTGAAATATATGGTGGAAAACTGAAGACAAGTGTGAATGATGAGAAAAAAATCACAGGGGCATTGCGACAAGTTGGATACGATATTAGCGATGTAAGAAGAAAACTGGATTTGAATGTATTATCATCCAATCAGGAGATGAAAAAACATTTGAAGTATTTGGAAAACGAATTACAGGAAGAATTATCGACGATCAATCAAATGTCTGTCATATTGACCAAAGTGATCTATCTTTATGAAAGTACAGAAAAAGAAATCTGTAAAGAAAACATGTCCAAAAAGGCAAAATCAAAAGGCTGCATCTATGAAATTGTATATGGGAAACAGCTGTTGGATTTTATTGAAAAAAAGAGCGGAATCCGGATCATGAGTTGGGAGACAGATTCTGATGGTGGCCTGAAATGGGATTGGAGTGAAGATACCAAAGGGCTGTTTGGCAAAAAATCAGGAAGCTTTTCCTTGATCGAATTATTTGATGAGAACGAATACCGAATTGGAGATTGGAAGCTGGGAGGTCAGAAATCAAAACTCGGAATAGGAAATCTGGACGGCGATCTGGAAGGTGGAATGGGCATTGTAAAAGATGGAAAAATAAATCCAGGTGCTTTTATCGTTGGGACGGTTTCGGGAAGCCTTTTATCGTTGGAAATGGAACAACAGATAGGAACAGATGAGTTGAATCATACCGTAAAAGCCAAGGGAGATCTGATTGGTGGAGAAGCCAAAGGGAAGGTTGGACTTGGATTTGTAGAGGTCCAGGATGAAAATGGGAACAAAAGAAAAACGTTTGGCGGCGGTGTGGAGCTTGGAGCAGAGGCTTATGTTGCCAAAGGAGAGATTCACAGTGGATATAACATCTTTGGGGTAAAAGTCGATGTTAAGCTGGAAGGCACTTATGAATCAGTTGGAGTAAAATATAAAAGTGGGATTTACAAAGATGGATTGGAAATTGGCGGAAGCGGTGCTCTGGGAGCAGGCGCCGGTGTTTATGTGACGTTGGATTGGAGCGATCTGTTTGATTGATCGAAAGGAATAGAAGGGAGAAACTATGTTTAAAAAATTTTTACCAATAGGATCCGTAGTCCTATTAAAAGAAGGAAAGAAAAAGATTATGATTTGTGGAAGACTTCAGGTATCTGCAGATACAAATCGAATTTATGATTACTGTGGATGTCTATATCCAGAAGGAATTCTAAAGCACGATGAGCTGATCTTATTTCAGCACGACAGCATTGAAAGAGTCTATTTTATTGGCTTCCAGGATCAGGAAGGGTTGGAATTTGATGAATATGTAACACGAAAAGTGGAAGAAAAGATGAAGGAGCAGATGCAGCAGTGATCAAAACGCAAGTGAGTCAGACACTTCATACGATGTTTCAGGCTTCCTATCAGATCACAGAGGGTTCGAAGGAGCTTGCTACCGCGAAGATTTCAGAAAACAGAATGGGAGCATCCATTGATTATTATAAAGGCAGGGAGTGTTTCTATAGATTAAGATATGATAAAGAGCAGGGTGGCAGACATTACTGGATTCTGGATGACTGGGATGAACCATGCGGACGTTTTTTTCTGACACAGAAGAAAGGAAAGCTTTTCAAACCGGGATATGTTTATATCAGAGGCAGCTTACGGGGTCGAGAATATAATATTTATCATGTGGGATTTGGAAAGGAAGGCAATTATTATTGTATTTATGAAAGATCTGATCAAGAAGAAGAGCAGGTTGCTCTGATTGAAAAAACGCTTACGGTAACGGATTTCAAAGACACTTATGATTGTTACGGAAAGCGGGAAGAGGATATGGATCTACTGCATCTGCTTTGTCTCTATATTGATGTATGGACAAGCCGGGATACGGCAAAGGGGGCAGTAAAAAGCAAAGAAATTACCTATGAGGTGACACATCATAAGGAACTAAAGGAAAAGTATGATCCATCCTTTCTGAAATCATAAAAATGTGCAGTTTAAGGTGAAAATGAGGTTATTAAGGGAGAAAAACAGCACGAATGAGAAAAAGATGGTAAGATAAATACATCAAAAGGAACAAAACAAAATGTAAATAAATGAACATAGCAGGAGGAAAAGAACATGGCAAGAACAATTCAGGTGACAACAGGAACATTAAAAAACAAAGCGAGCGAATTAAAGAGCTTGAATGCAAAATTTAAGACACAGATTGAGAACTTAAAAACACAGGAAAATGCATTAAATGGAATGTGGGATGGGGAAGCCAATGATGCTTTCCATAGAGAATTTATGAAAGATATCACTCAGATGCACAACTTCTATAATGCCATTGAACAGTATGTTGCAAAATTAAATGAAATTGCAGCATCTTATGAAAAAGCTGAGAAAAATAGCATTAACCATTTAGCAAAACACTAAGAATCACAAAAGAAATGATGCAGATATCAATAAGACAGATCAGAATCGGAGGATAAGAACATGACAGGAACCATTAAAGTAAGTACAAGTAAATTAAGAAGCACTGCAACATCATTTAGCAATACTGCAAATCAGATCAAAACCTTAACATCCAATATGACCTCTACGGTAGAAGGGTTAAGTGGAGCTGTCTGGAGTGGAGATGCAGCAAATGCATATAAGAGAAAATTCAAACAGTTGGATGACGATATTGCAAAATTAGTAAAGATGATCAATGAACATGCAACAGATTTGAATGAAATGGCAAGAGAATATGAAGCGGCAGAAAACCAAAATATTAATGCCAGCAATTCATTATCCGGAGATGTTATCGTTTAATAAAAAGTAATTGAGAAAGAACACAGATCAAAGAGTACGGGAATATTCCTGTACTCTTCTTGTGCATTAGAAAAAGACTGGAGAGTTGGAATGAAAAGACGAGGAATAAAAGGTATCGTTACCGCAGTGGTTATGGTATTTTGCATTGGTATGTTTGGACTTTTTTCTGTGGAAGCCAAAGAAGATAAAATCGACAGGGCCAAGAATGGAATTGTGGAAATCTATGCTGGATTTACAAAGGATAGTGGAAAATTTTATAAGATTCAACATTCCTGTGGCTTTGTGCTCAGCAATCAGGATGGACAGGCATACGTAGTGACGAACTATACACCGATGCAGATCAGTGATTCGGATATTCAGAACTATTGCAAGGATCATAATATTTCCTACAACAATGGAAGCACAACAAAATCCATTCAGATTGTTATTAAAAGAGATGTAAAAGCAGAGGCGGTCGTAAAGGCAGAAAGTAAGCAGCAAAATTATTGCATTCTTCAGGTGGATGGAGGATTGAGCGAAAAAGACCCATTGACGCTGGGAGCCAAGGAAAGTGTTGTAACCGGAGATAAAGTATATTCACTGGGATTTAAAATCGATGCAGATGAGGAGGATGATGCGACGGAATTTTCTGCTTCGGATGTAAAGATCTATGAAGGAAGTGTACAGGATACAGGAGCCCATAAGGATGGACTTTTCTACATCCAGCATTCCGCAAGAGTCACCTCTGGAAATACTGGAGGTCCAATCTTAAATGAAAATGGATATGTGGTCGGTATTAACGATAGTACACTTGCCAATGAAGATCGGGAAATGTACTATGCGCTTCCAATTGATGAGGTCAGAGAGGTTCTGGACAATTATGAAATCAATTATGAAAGTAAGGACCGGATTCTGACCATCAATAGCTATCGAAAGCTTTTAAAGGAATGTGAAGCAGCGGTCAACAGCAGAGAGTATAAGACAAAATCCAGACAGCAATTATCAGAAGTGCTGCAGCGGGCATATACCATTGATAATTCCAGAGATGTGGATATGGGAGCCATGGAGACATCTGCAGTTCAATTAAACGAGGCGAAAGCAAAGCTGGAGAAAAAGATGACCTTGAGCAGAAAAATCGTATGGGTGCTTGCAGTGACTCTGGCAGCTTTGGCAGGATGGCTGGTATATCTTTTGTTCTGGAAACGAAAAAATATAGAGTATTTTAGCGCAGAGGTTTCGCAAGAGCAGGTAGTCACAGAGAATGAAGAAGACAGAAAAGAGATGTGGAAGGAACTAAAAGAGGATATGGGAATTGAAAAGACAATGATCGTATCAGAGGGGACGGTAGTTCTTGGAAGTTCTCCAGAGGAATATAAAATGCGGCTAAAACGAGAATTGATGACACAGTTTAAAAGAAGAAATACAAAGGCTGCTCTGGTCAATGTGAAAAATGGAACAAGGCAGTCCATCGATCAGCCGGAATGGACGATGGGAAAAGAAGATAAGAATCATTGTGTGATATCCGAGAACCGTGCAGTTAGCCGTAAACATGCAAAAATTTTATGGAAGAAGGAAACGTATTATATTATGGATCTGGGATCCGTCAATGGAACATTTGTAAATGGTGTGGAAGTGGAAGGAGAGAACCAGATTCAGCTTCATCATGGAGATAAAATTGTTCTGGCAAATGAAGTTTTTGAATTCAGGGAGGAAGCATAAAAATGAGTAGAACCATCAATGGAGAGCAGATTCCAGAAGGAACCGTTATGATAAGAAAAACGGATCAGGATTATCTGGAAATGAGGAAGAAGGAGCTTCATATGGAGCAGTTCAAAAACAGAAAGAAGATTGGATATCTGCGAAGGAAGGAAACGGGAGAAGAAGTATGCATTGACCGACCAGAATGGCGTATAGGGAAAAAAGAAGAAATCAATGACTATGTCATCAAAGAAAATCGTGCGGTCAGCCGTGAACATGCATGTATCTATTGGGAGAGAGAACAGTATTATGTTATGGATCTGGGCTCTGTTAATGGAACATATATTAATGATGTAGAAATTGAAATAGATCAAAAGGTGGAGCTTCACAATGGGGACAGGATTGTATTTGCCAATGAAAGATTTCAGTTTTTGCTCAAAGTGAAAAAAGAAATACCAGAAAAAGAACCGGAAAAAAAAGAAATCAAGGCTCATTATTGCCAGTACTGTGGCAAAGAGATCCATGTAGGTGTCGGGGATAAATTCTGTCCAGAATGTGGAAAACCAATTGGAACAACGAGTAAGACTGTGGAGAGAAAGCCAAAGAAAGCAGTAGATGTCAGCGGACAGAGGAAAAAAACGGAATATCCAATGAAATGGTATTATTTTATTATCTATGTGCAGCTGATTCTTGGAGTAGTCGCTTTGGTAGCAACGGGAGCACTTTATATCAGTGGACAATATCTTGAAATGTATCATGATGCGCTATTTAAAGCATGGGTCTATGCAAAAGTGCCTGGATTGCGATATATGGATATCATCATTGGTGTGGTAAATCTTGCTTTCATTCCAGTGTATCTGATCACAAGGCAGAAACTGATGAAATTTAAAAAGGACGCCCCAAAATGGTATATGGGTATTTTGATTGGAAATTTGGTAAGCTATGTCCTTACCAATGTGAGCACAGCCATGTATGCAGAAATGGATTATGTTCGCTGTGGAATCGGCATTGCTACTATAATTGCATTGATTGCAGCCAATTATGTATATTTTAATAAAAGAAAAGCATTGTTTCATAATTAGAGAGCAGATGAGGTGTGGATATGAAATATCATGGATATCTAATCAGTCATGGAGGACACATACGACGTAACAATGAGGATAATGCATATTTAAATGGACATTATCGAAAAGATGACAGGGTATTCTTCTGGGAGTATGATGCAGAATTAACGAATAATCTGATTGCAGCAGTTTTTGATGGCATGGGAGGAGAAGAGCACGGTGAAGTTGCTTCCAGGCTGGCGGCAGAGACGATGGCCCAAATGCTACAGGAGAGGGATTCTGGAACAATTATGGAAGCATTTCTGACATCTGCCAATGGAAAAATTCTTCAGTTTGCCGGAAAACGAAATGTGGGAACTACGTATGCTGCATTGGTTGTGGAGAATGATCAGGTTTTTTTTCAAAATGTGGGAGACAGCAGAGGGTATCTCTATCGAAATGGACGGTTGAAGCAAATGACCAAAGACCATAATATGGTGCAGGAGCTGCTGGAATGTGGAGTATTAAGCAAAGAGCAGGCGGCACGCCATCCAGACAGACATGCGGTCTATCAGTTCCTGGGAATGCAGGAAGAAGAGGGGGAGGAAGTACTTCCAGAACCATATCAATCAGAAATCGTATCTGCCAAAGCAGGAGATCAATATCTCCTTTGCACCGACGGTCTGACGGAGATGGCAGAGTTAGCGGAGATAGAAAAAGTTCTTAGTTTGAATATAGAGGAAAAGCAGAAAGTGGATCGTCTATTAAATCTTGCTCTGGATCATGGGGGAAAGGATAATGTGACATTACAGCTGTTCCTTGTTGAGGAATAATATTACGTAATAGGAGAAAATTCTGCAATATATGGCTTGCGTCAGGGATTATTGCTATTTATAATGAAATGTATAGTAAAGGAATATAGGGAGAGAGAAGATGCAACAGGAATTAGATCAGGTATGGAAAGGATGGAAGATCGACCATCTCATGGGGGAAGGCGCCTTTGGGAAAGTTTATAAGATTGTCAAAGAAGAATTTGGACATACCTACCAGGCTGCTATGAAGGTCATGTCTATTCCACAGAATCTGGCAGAGATTGAAGAAGTGAGAAATGACGGAATGGACGATCATGAAGCCGCAGAATATTTTTATGGAGTGGTCGGAGACATTGTGGAGGAATTTACATTGATGTCCAAATTAAAAGGGCATTCCAACATTGTCAGCTATGAGGATCATGCAGTAGTGCCACATGAGGATAAGATCGGATGGAATATTTATATTCGAATGGAGCTTTTGACACCATTGTATGCCTATGCAAAGGAACATGAAATGACCAACCACGATATCATCCGACTGGGAATGGATATTTGTGCAGCATTGGAAACATGCCAGAAATATCATATTATTCATCGGGACATTAAACCAGAAAATATGTTTATTTCTGATTTTGGAAGGTATAAGCTGGGAGACTTTGGAATTGCTCGTCAGATTGAAAAGACGACTGCAGGATTATCCAAAAAAGGAACTTATACATATATGGCTCCAGAGGTTTATCTGGGGAAGGATTATGATGCCACAGTGGATATCTATTCACTGGGAATTGTACTGTATCGATTCTTAAATGGCAACCGTGCCCCATTTCTTCCACTGTATCCACAGAAAATAAGGCCATCGGATAAGCGAATGGCCAATGTTAAGCGAATGAATGGAATGCCATTTCCAAAGCCATGCAATGCTTCAGAGCGATTATCAGAAATTATTTTAAAAGCCTGCGCCTATGATCCTAAGGATCGTTATCAGGATCCGGCAGATATGAGGCAGGAGCTGGAAGAATGTCTGGCAGAAGAATGTCGATACTTGTATACAAAGGAGGAAGGACCAGCGATAGAAGCCTTATCCTATGCAGTATCCTCCAAAGGAGAATCCAAACAGGAAGAGACAAAACAGGAAGAGTTGGATTATGAGCTTACCGATCCGCTATTTGGCAATCTGAAGACGGATATTCCTTCTCAGCCGGAAGTGGAGGAACAACCGGAACCAGAAGAAACCAAAATGGTCGAGGAGACCTCCGTTGCCAAATCAGAACCAGAGGAACAACCGGAACCAGAGGAAGCGACAGAGATCTTAACTCAGACAGAAGAAATGGAAGAAACCGAGAGTGAGCAGGAAGAGTATAGGGAAGATGAAAAAGATTCTGGAAAAAAGAAGAAAATTCTGATACTTGTATTGATCATACTGGCACTTGTGGCTGGATGTGTGATGTTTTTCCAGAGTAGAAAGAGGGAGACACCAAATCTTAAAAACCTGTCGGTAGAAGAAGCAAGACAGGTATTAGCTGGTAAGGAATATGGGCTGGTTTTGAAAGAGATGAGGGAAGAATACTCTGATCAGGTAAAACGAGGATATATCATTTCTCAGAATCCTATTCCAGGAAGTACAGTGACAAAAGGAGATGCCATTCAGGTTGTAGTAAGCGCCGGTGAATTAAAGGAAATTCCTTCCATTGAAAAGAAATCTCTGGAAAAAGCAAAGGAGTTATTGGAAAAAGAAGGTTTTGTACTAAAGATCAGTGACAGACAATACTCTGATACCGTGAAAAAGGGATGGATCATTTCCCAGAAGCCAGATGCTTCCAATAAGGCTGGAGAGGGAAGTACCATTGAGGTTGTAGTAAGTAAAGGAATTGAACAGGTGACGGTGCCTGATGTAGAAGGTAATAAAAAGAGCACAGCTATCAAGAAGATCAAAAAAGCAAAACTTCGGTATGAAATTCATTATGATTATAGTAGCTCTGTTTCAGAAGGACGAGTGATCAGCCAAAGCGTGGCTGCAGGGAAAAAGACGGATAAGAATAAGATTATTCGTCTGGTAGTTAGTCTTGGTAAAGAACCAGAGCCGGAACCAACGCCAAGTTATAATAATAGCAGCTCTTCTGGAAGCAGCTCAGGTGGTAGTAGTTCTTCTGGGAGAAGTTCTTCCGGAGGTAGCTCTGGAGGTGGTGGAAGCTCAGGTGGAGGTTCCTCCAGCGATGGAGGCGGAAGCTGGTGGAGTGATTAAAACAACCAAAGTTTTCATGAATGAGACCGGCACTCTAACTAAGATTTAGTTAGAGTGCCGGTCTCTGTTGCATTCCGATATTATTTATATGTCAAACTGTAAGCAGAACTGGATTTTGTACTGTTTTTACTAACCTTGATATAATAAGTGCCTTTTGGTACATTAGAAGCGGAAATCGTCTTGGTAGCAGCTACGTTCCGTTTGCCGCTTACCTTAGCAGAAATCTGCTTCTTTCCGGATTTGCTGTAGATGGTAATATTAATGGAGCTTCCATAAGCACTGTAGCCAGTATAGTTGATCGTAAGCTTGCTTTTCTTCTTCAATGTGAACTTATACCAGTGACTGCTCGTTGAAGTGGAGGCACCTAGAGTACTTTTTTTCGTGGATCCTTTGCTAATGGTCTTGGCAGAGGATTTTTTGGTTCCAGGACTGTAGCTGTAGGAAGAAGTCTTGCAATAAATACCATAGAACGGCGTAGGAGATTCTACCTTTACGTAATAGGTTCTGTCACCTAAAACCCCAAAATAAGCCTTCTGATCATTTAAGGTGATTGTAGGGGAAACGGCTTTTTTGGAGCTGTTTAGCAAAGTTACCTTTACATTTTGCGGATTGCTGAAAAAGCAGTCCTTCGCCCAGATGGTCAGTCGTCCTTTACTGCTGATCTTTTTCTTCCAGTAGGTTGGCTTTACAGTGGTAACGTTTTTTCCGCATGCGATGGAATAGTTGCCATCGGAATAGCTGGAAAGAAGGTCACGATTTGTCTGATATGGAATCATACAGCCTACAAAAGCATAAACATCATCCGGCGTAGAGTTGGAGATATCCGTAAATTTTAACGTATAAGAATGATTCTTTTCCATGGCCAAAGACCACGTAGAACCATAATCCGGATAAAGGTCTTCCAAATTTGATGTTTCGGAGAGCGTATTGTCGATGATGGTCATTCGACAGGTGCCCACATTATTTTCTGAAGATGCCACGAGCAAATATAAAGTTCCAGTGACGACACTTGTAAAATCGATCGAATGGACCTGTCCCTTGGAGGATACGGTAAATCCAATAATATTTTTATCAGCATTTAAGCTGCTTTGAAGCTGCTTGTATGTTTTTACAGTATCAAAACTTGCCCCCTCAGAAATGATCCATTCGCGTTTTGTGGAATGCTGTTTCTTGGATTTTAATTGATCCATGTAGTTATTTAAGGTTGTTTTCTGGTTGGATGAGATGGGAGCAGTTTTCTGGGAATTATCTTCTGGCTGCTTTGCCTGTGTTACAATACAACCGGATAATAACATAGCAATACAGAAGATGCTCAAGCATCTGCGTAAGATTGTTTTTATGTTTTTCATATTGAGAACCCCTCGCTTTCTTTTTTGATGGATATATTATAACATAATAACAAAATGAAAGTCCATGGGTAGATGGTTTGAATTAAGAGGTCATTGTCAGTATCAGTAAGCTAATTATGACAGTTAAATGGTCAATTATGACAGTTTGGATTTTTATAAGGGATAAAGATGATATGTTTATACAGGGAGTATAATAAAGAATAAAGATTCGCTTTCATATGTGTCAATAAGGGAGTTTATGGCACATATTGGAGCGAATTTTGTTTATTTACGAAAAAGAAAAGTAAGGTAGTAAGTCAGAGTTGACTTAATGATAGGAATTGACGGATAGCAAGTGGTAATGATAAAATTTTAGTAAGTTAGAAAAGACAGGATAACCAGGGGAGAAATGTAATAATATGCACCAAATACAAAAAGATTTGAATCGAATATGGGCCGGATGGAAGATTACCCATTTCATAGGAGAAGGCTCGTTTGGAAAGGTCTATAAGATGATACGAAAGGATAGATTTGGACATTCCTATGAAGCTGCATTGAAGGTGATCGACATACCGCAGAGTCAGGCAGAATTAAGATCCATTCGATATGATGGTATAGAGGAGAAAAGCATAGGAGAATACTTTTATGCAATCGCAAAGGATATTGCAGAAGAATTTGCATTAATGTCTAAGCTAAAAGGGAATTCTAATATTGTAAGCTATGAAGATCATGCGATTGTTCCTCAGGAAAAAAAGATGGCATGGAAGATTTATATACGCATGGAGCTTTTAACTCCATTATTTGAGTATATCGAAGAAGAGAAGTTTACGATTACGAAGGTGCTTCAATTAGGAATTGATCTATGTAAAGCATTGGAGATATGCCAGCAATATAACATTATTCATCGGGACATTAAACCAGAGAATATATTCGTTTCCAATCTGGGACAATTTAAATTAGGCGACTTTGGGGTAGCAAGGCAGATGGAAAAGACCATGTCCATGCTTTCGAAAAAAGGAACCTATACTTATATGGCACCAGAGGTATACAAAGGACAAAGCTATAGTTTTACTTCTGATATCTATTCTCTTGGGATTGTATTATATCGATTCTTAAATTGGAATCGTACCCCATTTCTACCTCCTTATCCAGAGAAAATCCATTATTATGAAAAAGAACAAGCGCTTGCAGTGCGTATAAAAGGAGAAAACATTCCAGTTCCGTACCATGCAGCAGGGCGGTTGGGAAACATTATATTAAAGGCGTGTGCCTATGATCCGGCTGATCGATATCAAAGTGCCAGAGAAATGAGAGAAGCTCTGGAGCAGATATTGGGAGAAGAATCACAGGATTTTCTTAACACAGATGTACGTCCATATGATGAGATGAAAAAGGAGATGGATGCTCGGCAGCAAAAAGAATCCCAAGAAAAAACGGAGAAAAAGGAAGAGAATACAGTATATTTGTTTCAGGAAAAAACAGAGAAGACCAGTACCAATGTACAGAATGACAGGGAAAGAAAGAAGATTTCAGAGGAGCCCCTCCATTTTGTTAAGAATAAAAAGAGATTGTGGATGCTTGTGTTTTTTCTTGTTATGGTGGTGGGCGGTGTTGCCATATACCAGGCAGGATTTAAAACAAAGGTTCCGTCTTTTGTGAACCTGACTTCTGATCAGGCAAAGGAGAAGGCGGAGAATGATTCTCTTGTATTGAAAGAGGAGAGAAAATTCTCCAATAGTGTGAAACGAGGGAAGGTGATCTCGCAGGATATCTTAGCCGGTAACAGAGTCAAACGTGGAACCGTGATTCACCTGGTAATCAGCAAAGGGAAAAAGATTATCGTTCCATCCATTATTGGAAAAAAGCAGGAAGATGCCCGGATATTGTTAAAAGAAAAAGGACTGACGATGCAGGTGTCTTCCCAGAGCTATTCTGACACAGTAAAAAAGGGAAAAATTCTTTCCCAAAGTGTGAAAAAAGGGAAAACAGTAGAAGAGGACACAAAGATTATGGTGGTTGTCAGCAAGGGAATCGAACCGGTAACAGTTCCCAATGTCATTGGGAATGCAAAAGATACTGCCATCGTAAAGATAAAAAATGCAAAGCTTCGCTATGAAACTTCTCATGATTATAGTAATGAAGCAGAGGTAGGAACTGTGATCCGTCAAAGTGCAGAAGGCGGAAGTAAAATTGATAAAAACAGTGTGATTCGCTTGGTCATCAGCTTGGGTAAAAGGCCAGTGTCCAGTCCAAGCAGTTCTAATAATAATACGGGAGACAGTGGCAGTAGCAAAAATTCCAGAAGTACAGAACAACAGGGAAGTTCCAAAAGCAATTCCGATGATAATATGGAAGAGTGGAACTGGGTGAATTAGAATCAGAGCGAGTCGTAAAAAGATTAAGGGAGAGAAGAAAAAATGAAGAGAAAAGTAAGAAGGGGAATCATCAGTATGGTATTTTTGCTCACTGGCATTTTATTATGGGCAACGGATACAAAAGCGGAAACCATCAAGGGAGAACTAGGTGAGGAGATTTACTGTTCCTATGATACAGAGACGAAGGTTTTACAGATTACCGGTACAGGACAAATGAACGATTACCTTGATATATCTGTTCCATGGGAGCAGTATAAGGAAGAGGTAAAGGAGATTCAGATTCAAGAGGGAATCACAAACATTGGAGATAGTATATTTACAGAAATGTTCAACGTGGAGAAAGTGGATATACCAGATAGTGTTACAGAAATCGGGAAAAGAGCATTTTGGAATTGCCAAAGCTTAAAAACCATTGATCTGCCGGATCAATTACAAAGTATTGGAGACAGTGCATTTGTAAATTGCAGTACATTAACGAGGGTAACACTTCCTGAGCATGCTACGGAACTCGGTAAAGAGGTTTTTTATAGTTGTGATAATCTGGAAGATATTACTTTCCCATCTCAGATCACAGAAATTCCATCAGAATTTCTAAAAAGTTGTGATAATCTGAAGAAGATTGATATTCCCAAGCACGTAACAAAGATTGGAGCATATTCCTTTGCCGGATGTTCTTCTTTGCAAGAAATCAAAATTCCGGATACGGTGACGGAAATCGGTGGGGAAGAAGGAGGGACATTTTCCAGCTGCGGTAGTCTGACAGAAATGGAAATACCAGAGAAAGTTACGGTGATTCCTCAACATACATTTTCAGCATGTCATAAACTGTCAAAAGTCGTATTGCCAGATGGAGTGGAGAAAATAGGTGATTTTGCTTTTCAGCGTTGTGAGGAATTGAAGGACTTTGTACTACCTGCCAATGTAAAGACGATTGGAATGGGGATTTTTGCATACTGTGTGAATATGACAGAAGTCGTTCTTTCCGATGAGAATTCCAATTTTCAGACGCTGAATGGGGTTCTATATAATAAGGCAGGTTCGTCCATCGTTGTATATCCACCCGGGAAGATGGACACTTCTTATGAAATCTTGAGCAGTGTTACTGATATTGGAGCAGGAGCTTTTTATACCTGTGGTAATCTAGTAAATGTTATGATTCCCCAAAAGGTGAAGACGATTGGAACGATGGCTTTTTACGAATGTGATGCCCTAATCGAGATTGATATCCCCGATCAGGTAGAGGAGATCGGGCAGAATGCTTTTGATGAGAATAGCAGTATGCTGAAAATCTCTGTTTCAGAGGGAAACATAAATTATGCATCTTATAAGGGGGTTTTGTATAATAAGGATCGGACAGAATTATTATTTTGTCCAGATGGATATAATGGAACGGTGACCGTCCATGAGAATGCAAAGAAGATTGAAGATCAGGCATTTGCTTCTTGCCAGAATATAACAGAAGTGATCTTACCAGAAGAATTGACTACAATCGGAGATGGGGCATTTAAAGTATGTAGAAAACTAGTAACCATCAACATACCGAGCAGTGTAAAAACGATTGGAGAGGAAGCATTTTGTCTTTGTACCAATCTGCCGGAAATACGGATACCGGGAAGCGTTAAGGAAATTGGATATGGGACATTTTCACAATGTGAAAGTTTAATAGACGTAACATTGGAAAAGGGAGTCACTACTATAGAAGATTTTGTATTTTCATATTGTGACAGTCTTCAATCCATTATTTTTCCAGAAGGAATGAATCACATTGGCGTGCATGCATTTTATGATTGTAATCATTTATCGAAAGCATATTTTGAGGGGGATGCGCCGGAAGAAGTCATGGATTATGCATTTTATAATTGTGCAGATGACTTTGCCATCTATTATCGCAAGGAAAAGAAAGGGTGGACGAGTCCGACATGGCTGGGATATCCGACTAAGATTTGGGAAGTAGAGGAGGAAGAATTTCCACTGCAGGGAGAATGTGGAGAAGATGTGTACTGGTCTCTTGATAAGGAAACGGGAGTATTGACAATTAGTGGAAATGGATATTGGAAAGCAAGAACGCCAGGGGATCATTCTTGGAGGCATTATTATGATGCGATTAAAAAGGTTGTAGTAAAAGAGGGAATTGAGGAGATCCCAGATTATGCATTGGATGGGTGTGTGAATTTAACAGAGGTGGTTCTTCCCAATGGTTTGAAACGAATTGATTATCAGGCATTTGCAGCGTTGAAGCTTGAAAGTATTACCATTCCTAAATCAGTGGAATATATTGGAGAACGTGCATTTTGTGGAGATGCACATTTGACTTCCGTTTATTTTCCTGGAAAGATATCAGAAGAGATTGAGGAGGATGCATTTGGCGAGGTGACAGCTACGGTGTATTATTCGAAAGAGGATAATACAGCGACAGAAGCTTTGCGACAAAATTATGGAGGAAATCTGACATGGAAACCATATACCATAAGAAAGAAACAGACCATCAAGGCTTCTTCTTATACAAAAACCTATGGAAGCAAAGCATTTTCTCTGGGGGCGAAGACCAGCGGAGATGGGAAATTAACCTATACAAGTGGGAATAAAAAGATTGCAACCGTATCGTCCAAAGGAAATGTTACCATAAAGGGATATGGAAGCGTGACGATTACCATAAAGGCAGCTCAGACAGAACATTATCTAGCGGCATCCAAGAAGATTACGATTAAGGTGATTCCGAAAAAGGCATCCATAAAATCAGTCACTTCTCCAGGAAAAAAGAAAATAAAGATTACATGGAGTAAAAATAGTACAGTTACCGGATATCAGATCTATCTTTCCACGAGGAAGGACTTTAAGAAGAATGTGGTAAGCCGGTCTTATGGAAAGAGCACAGGAACAAAGACGTTATCCGGATGGAAAAGTAAAACAACCTATTATATTAAAATACGATCCTATAAAACAGTAGGAAAGACCAAATACTATGGGGCATGGAGCAGCATAAAGTCAGTAAAAGTGAAATAAGGAAAAAGAGAGCATGAAAAAGTATCGAGCAGCACTGATCGTGATTATATTGCTGTGGATCGTTTTGAATGGTACTTCCATATTGGGAGCAGAGAACAAAACAGAGCAGCAATATGTAGAAGATAATATTGTATATCATATAGAGGATGGAGAAGCTGTTGTCAGTGGATATCAGGGAGAACCAACGGAGGTTGTGATTCCGCAGGAGGTAAATGGAAGAAAGGTGGTGGCCATAGGAGAATCTGCTTTTTATCGTTGCGATTCTCTTACGAGTATCAAACTTCCAGAAGGACTGAAAGCAATTTATCAGGATGCATTGACAGATACAGGAATTGAGGAGCTTCATCTGCCGTCTACCTGCACCACTTTTGAAGACAACTCCTTGTTTATGCTGAAATCTGTTACAGTAGAAGAGGAAAATCCGATTTTTCGTGGGGAAAAAGGTACATTATTAAAAAAGATACATATGGAAGATTCGATTACAGGGGAAGGGAAAGATGGATATGAGTTATATTTGTATCCGATATCAAAGAAAGCAACGGTCTATTATCCATCAGATGAGGTGATTTATATAGATGGGATTCGATTTCAATATCATCCGTATCTTAAAAATGTGGATCTGGGAAAGGCGTACGTAGACCATTTTGCTAAAATTGTATGTTCCTTTACCTTGAGTGAGGATCATCCGTATTTTACGATGGAAGATGGAGTTGTCTATCGAAAGCAATCCTCAAGTTTGGTTGGAATATCCAGAATAAAGACAGGAGAGGTGGTTGTGCGGAAGGGAACTACAGATGTTGAATCAGAAGCAGCCTATGAGAGTGAGCTTTCTTCTATTATATTTCCGAAAGAGGTAACATCCATTGGAGCAAATGCTTTTTATGAATGTTCCAATCTGGAAAAGATTTATTTTAAAGGGAAGATTCCGAAAATAGAATCAGATGCTTTTTCGGGTGTTCATGGGACAGTGTATTATTCCAAGAGGGATAATCAGGACACAGCCACAAGAAGAAAGGATTATGGCGGTGAACTAGTATGGAAACCGTATGAAGCCAGAAGTAAGCAAACCATCAATGCCACTTCTAAGTATACGAAGACTTATGGAAGTAAGGCATTTTCCCTTGGAGCCAAAACCACTGGGAACGGGAAATTAACTTATACAAGTAGTAACAAAAAGATTGCGACTGTTTCTTCGAATGGGAAAGTCACCATAAAAGGGTATGGAACAGCAACAATTACGATCAAAGCAGGGGAAACCGATGAGTATCTGGAGGCATCGAAGAAAGTTACGATAAAAGTGATACCAAAGAAGATGATTTTAAAGTCATTGGCATCGCCGTCAAAAAAGAAGATAAAGTTTACGTGGAAAAAAGATTCGACAGTAACTGGATATCAGGTTTATGTATCTACGAAAAAAGATTTCAGCAAGTATACCAAAAGTCGTTTTTACGGAAGAAATGTAACTTCTCAGACTGTGTCTGGCTGTACAAGTAAGAAGACCTATTATGTAAAGATTCGTTCTTACAAAACGGTAGGAAAGACCAGATATTATGGAGCGTTTAGCAGCATCAGATCAACAAAAGTAAAATAATCATACATGCAGAAGAGAGTTTGGAATGAATGGAGAACAGATACAAAGAGATTTAAATCGCATATGGAACGGATGGAAGATTCAGGGATTGATTGGAAAGGGGTCTTATGGAAAGGTATATAAGATTACAAAAAGGGATGCCTTTGACCGTTGTTACGAGGCAGCCTTAAAGGTGATTACCATTCCACAAAGTCGGGAGGAAATCCAGTCTGTTGAAAATGATGGCATGAGTCGGGAAAGTGTCAGAGAATATTTTCATGCCATTGCCAGGGATATCGCCGAAGAGGTTTCTTTCATGTCCAGATTAAAAGGAAATTCCCACATTGTAAGCTACGAAGATCATGCCATAGTAGCCCGCGAAGGAACCATAGAATGGGACATCTATATCCGTATGGAATTACTGGTGCCGCTGTTTGATGACCGAAAGAAGCATCCTATGACTGTTGAACGTGTGATTCAGCTGGGAATCGATCTGTGCCGGGCATTGGAAACGTGTCAGCAGCACCAGATCATCCACCGGGATATCAAACCGGAGAATATCTTCGTCTCCCATATGGGGCACTTTAAGCTAGGGGACTTTGGGATTGCAAGGCGGATGGAAAAGACCGTCTCCCTGCTTAGTAAGAAAGGAACCTATACTTATATGGCACCGGAGGTCTATCTGGGAAGAAATTGTGACTTTCGAGGGGATATCTATTCTCTGGGAATCGTTTTATATCGGTTCTTAAATCATAACCGGACTCCATTTCTTCCGCCATATCCAGAGAATATTCATTATTCAGACAGAAATCAGGCTATCGATCTTCGAATGGGAGGACAAAGGATTCCTGCTCCATGCAATGGTCCAAAGGAGCTAAAGGAAATCGTAGAAAAAGCCTGTGCATACAATCCGGAGGAACGATATCAAAGTGCAGCCAGGATGAGAGAGGACCTGGAATACTTATTATATGGAAGAAAGGAAGAACTGGCAGTCGCACTGGAGGAAGAATTGCTGCCGGCAGATGTGGATGAAAACAGTGCAGACCAAAGCCTGGAGCGGCCGCTTGGAGAGCTTGAGCAAGAGGAAAAACAGAATGAGACAGTGTATCTCTTTCCAAGAGACGAAGAGGAATCTTATGGACAGGAACCGACACAAAAGCAGCTGGGAAACAGGCAGAGGGCCGAAGCAGAAGGAGATTTCCAACCAAAAGGTACAATCCGAAATCGGTTTTTTCGCAAGAAGAAAATGGTATGGATTGTGTTGCTTTTGACAGTAGTCATCGGTGGAGCGATTTTTTACCAGACAGTGAAAGAAAAATATCAGGAAAATACGATGGAAGAGGAAATTGACAGCTGGGAATCCTGGGAAATCGTAAATTAAGGATGAAGGAGTATCAGGTGGGTATGATCATAGCGGTTTATAGTAAAAAAGTGTTTAAGGAATATCGGTTGCCTTCGGTGGAAAATGCAGATGAGACCATCTTATTGGGAAAAAGTGAGTTTGGGCTACTGGAGGATCTGGTTTTACGATTGGAGGTATTACAGGGACAGTGGAGGATCCGATCAGATCTTCATTACTGGATCACGAATGAGGATGGTAGTCATTATGTGGGAGAGGTGTTGAAGGATCAGGACGTATTCTTCTTAGAATGTGGAAATCATGAGAGAATTTCGCTGATCATAAAAGAGATATCAAAAGAATTTCGTTCTTATGAGAAGTATGACATTCGAAAAGCGAAAAAGCTTGTGGTGGGAAAAGGGCAGAAGGCGGATATTTGCTATGACTATAAGCATATGGTATCCGATCAGCATGCCATATTGGAGCAGAGGGATGGATGTTTTTGGATCATCAATGACAGTCCCAATGGTACTTATGTGAATTCGAAAAGGATTGACACACAGACCAGATTAGCATTTGGAGACTATATCAATATCATGGGCCTACATATGGTATTTCTGGATGGAATTTTAGCCATTGATAAAAATGAGAATCTTCTTGGACTTCATCGGGATAAGCTTGGTGAGTATACGGAGAATGAGGATATGACGACCTACCTGACAGAGCGGAAAAGGCAGAATCAGAGCAAGAGAATCTATCACAGGGCACCCAGACGATATCGAAGATTGTATGAGGAGCCAATCATCATCCATGGCTTTTCTGATCAGAAGGAGCAAGGGGCAGAGATTCCTATGATGTTTATGCTGATGACTTTGATATTTGGCATGATTTTTATGACGGGGCAATTCTCATCTATATTCTGGTCTGTGGGAATGGGATTAATGGGGAGTGTCATGCTTTGTATGAGTCTGTGGTACCTATATGGTTATGAGAAGCGAAAACGGATGTACCGACAGTATTTCATGGACAAAGAAACGGAAATCAGAGAACAATACAAAAAGAATCAGGAAATCTTAGAAGAACGGTATCCTTCTGCCATGTATGGTATTTGTAGCGGTGAGCAGGAAGGAACCTTGTGGAATCGAAATCCTATGCAGAAGGACTTTCTGGTTCATAGATTGGGAGTGGGAGATCTGCCATTTCAGGTAGCGATAGAGATGGAAGAGGACGGTTTTCCTGATCAAAAAGATTCCCCTTTAAGCGGACCGGCACGCATCAGGAAACAGTATCAGACTCTGAAACAGGTGCCCATTACCCTAGATCTTGGCAGATATCATCGGATCGGAATGATCGGTGGAGAAGGAAGGATGGGAGCACTTGCGGTGGCAAGGACCATCGCAGCACAGATTGCAGTCAACCATTGTTATACAGATGTGAAGATGGGATTTTTTTACCATGGGGAATTAGTGCAAGAATGGGAAGCATTACATTTTGCCAAATGGTTGCCCCATGTATGGTCTGAGGATAAGAAGATTCGGTTCCTTGCTTCCGGACAGGAAGAGGCGAAAGATGTTTTTTATGAATTGACCCAGATCTTTCGCACGCGAAGTTTAGAAGCTGAGCAAAAAGCAGAAAAGAAAAAGCCCTATTATGTACTTTTTGTAACTGACAGCTCTATGCTAGAAGAAGAGCTTTTGGCAAAATATGTGTTCGATGAGCCGGAAGCAGTTGGTCTGACGACCATCTTTCTGGCAGAGCGTTATGAAGAATTGCCAAACCGCTGTGAATTGGTCATCGAGAATGACGAGATCTTTTGCGGTATGTATGATGTAGCAGAGCGTAAGGAGGAAGGAATTCCAATTGCCTTTGACCAGGTGGAAGAAGGAGCATTGCTTAAGTTTGTGCAGAGCATCTTACGGATTCGGGTGCCTGAGACAGAAATGGGCGGAACGCTTCCAGCTAGTGTAAGCCTTTTAGAGATGGTGGAATCTTCTTCCATGAAAAATGCAAAGATTCAAGATCTATGGGCCAAAAACCGGGCCCATGAAAGCATTCGGGGAATGTTAGGACAAAAGGCCGGAGGGCGGATCTGTTATCTGGATCTGCATGAAAAGTACCATGGTCCCCACGGCTTGATTGCAGGAACCACCGGTTCTGGTAAGACAGAGCTTTTAAAAACGCTGATCCTATCGTTAGCACTGCAATATAGCCCAGAAGAGATTGGTTTTTTCCTGATTGATTTTAAGGGCGGAGGAATGAGCAGCGACTTTTGCAACCTGCCACATATGATGGGACAGATCTCCAACTTATCGGGCAATCAGATTCAGAGGGCCATGATTGCTTTAAAAAGTGAGAACCGGAGAAGACAGCACTTATTTTACCAGGCCGGGGTCAGTCATATTGATGAATATCGAAAATCTTATAAAAGAGGACAGGTTTCCACACCGATGCCCCATCTGCTGGTCATCATCGATGAGTTTGCAGAGTTGAAAAAGGAAGCACCGGAATTTTTAAAAGAGCTGATCAGTGTGGCTCAGGTTGGAAGAAGCCTTGGGATGCATCTGATCCTTTCTACCCAAAGGCCAGGAGGATTGGTGGATGATCATATCTGGAGCAATTCCAGATTCCGTATCTGCTTAAGGGTACAGGACCGCAGGGACAGCATGGATGTCCTTCACAGGACGGACGCGGTATCCATTACCCAGCCGGGCTGTGGCTATCTGCAGGTGGGAAATGATGAGGTTTATGAACAGTTTCAGTCTGCGTTTACAGGGACCATTTATACAGCCGATCATGAGCAGGAGACGACCGGGGTGTCAAAGCTGTTACGGTTAGACGGCAAGGTGGAGCAGAAGAACGGCAGGAGAAAATCACTGATTTTAACCGAAGATCAAAGAGAAGCAGAAATGACGCAGTTAGAGGTTGTAAAGGAATGGATCATAAAGGCAGCGAAAGATGGCGGCTATGAAAAGCAACCACCGTTGTGGATGCCGGTGCTTTCTGACCACATTTTGTTGGAGTCTCTTTGGGAAAATCGGTCTGTCAGATTCTTAAATGGAACATGGCAGTCAAAGGATACCGCTGGATTGGGAAAAATCCCAATCGGAAAAGCGGATGATCCGAAGCATCAGAGACAGCTACCTCTCTATCTGGATTTCCTCACGAAGGGCAATCTGGCCATTTGTGGAAGTGGGGTATCAGGAAAAAGTACCATGATCCAGACAATCCTGTACGCATTGATATCTGACTATACGCCGGAAGAAATCCATCTCTATGGGATTGATGTCAACAGCAGGATGATGAATGTCTTTGGTGAAGCACCACAGGTGGGAGGGATTCTTTCGGAAGAAGATAGGAAGAAGATGTCCAGGCTCTTCTCCATGCTGAAGCGAAAGCTGGAAGAAAGAAAGAAACAGATGGGTGGCGGCAATTATGAACAGTATGTGAGCGTACATAAAACCGCTATGCCGGCCATTATCCTATTGATCGATGAATATGCAGCATGGAAGGAAAAGACGGGAGGCATCTATGAAGAAACATTGCTTCGTCTGGCAAAGGAGGGAATGCATTATGGCATTTATCTGGTAGTATCTGGCTATGGGTTCCATATGAATGATCTTCCACTTCGTCTGGAGGAAACTATGGGACAGGTACTCTGTCTGAATCTTCCGGATAAGTATGCCTATGCCAACCTGCTCCATCAGCCATTTGACTTAATGCCAGAGCGTGGCATCAAGGGAAGGGGACTGGCACTGGTTGGGCAGCAGGTGCTGGAATTCCAGACGGCCTTATGCGTAGATGCCAAACATGATTACGAACGTCTGGAAAAGATTCAGGCATATTGTCATCATATGGCAGTCTGCTGGAAGGGAAAGAAAGCTCCCCAAATTCCGGAAATTCCCCAAAACCCTACCTGGGAACAGCTAGGACAGGCAGAGGAATGGAAACAGCTGGCAAGGAGTCAGAGATTTCTTCCAGTAGGATATGATACTTCCGATGCTTCCATCTACAGTATAGACCTTCTTCATACCTACTGCTATATGATCTGGGGAACCAGGGGCTCTGGAAAGACCAATTACATGCGGGCATGTCTGCGTGCAGCACAGAAGAAGAATGGACATATCTGCATCATCGATGGTCCTAAGAAGGAATGGAAGGAATATAAGGGTCATGCGGAGCTTACTTATCTGACGGAGGAAGAGGAGATCTTTGATTATTTCAAGGAACTGATACCAGAAATCGTAAAGAGAAATCAGAAAAAGCAGCAGCTGATACAGGAAGGCTATGGAAGAGAAGAAATTTTTAACCATATGAGCAAAGAAGAACCATATGTTATCTTTCTTCCAGATATGAGCTGGTTTATTTCCCATGTATACGAAGCAAAATGGGATATGACAGGATTTTTAGAAAATGTAATCGAAAAGGGAAGCCTGCACCATATTTATTTTATCGGTGAATTATCCTTAGAGCAGCAGAGCCAGGTGCAGGGATATCCGCTGTATGAGCTTTTTGCTTCTTATAAAAATGGAATTCAGTTTGGCGGAAATCTGGCAGATAACCCAGTGCTTACCTTTGATTATCTTTCCTTCCGGGAGCAGACCAGACGAGAAGCAAAGGGAATTGGACAGATTTCTGACCAGGAGACATGGCAGAATACGAAAAAAATCATAGTACCATTGGTGACAGGAGGTGAAAAGGATGCTATCCATGCTAATCTGTGATCAGAATCAGGAGGAGCGAGATCTGCTAAAAAAGCATTCCAAGGATTCGGTAGCATTTTGCTCCAACGATGAGCTGGAGATCAGGATGACCGCCAGTGTAGACGAAGCAAAACAGTATATAGAGAAGCAGGAACTGTTGGATGTGGCATTTCAGGAGGTTACCATGCCACAGGGAATTACCATGACGAAGAATCTGAGAATCCGATATCAATATTCAGAGCTTTTGTTGATCGCGGATGCCTCCATCTCTCCTATGGCATATCTGACTCCTGAAATCCGGGCAGCTTCTCTGCTGCTTCGCCCTTTTAGTGAAGCCCAGAGCAGGCAGGTAGTCAACCAGTTCTTTCAGTCACTTTATCGGGAACGGACAAAGGAAGAGATGGAAAAGGTGATGATCATTGAAAATCGCCAGGGCAAGATTCGGATCCCATATGATAAGATTTATTATATTGAGGTAAAGGGAAGGAAGATCTATATTCGGTTAAAGGATGAGGAATATAGCAAATATGAGACTATGGAGCAGATGATAAAAAAGCTGCCGAAGCAGTTTCTACGATGCCATAGAAGCTTTGTCATTAATAAAAATTATGTGACCAAGGTACGATTATCTGAAAATCTGATTTACTTAGAGGATGAGATTACAGTCCCACTATCCAGAAAATATAAGGCGGACATGAAAGCGTATATGAATTGCAGCAACATTTCGGAGGAGGAAAGAGATCAATGAATTCATATGGATGGAAAAGCTTTTATATGAAGGAAGAGGAATTCTACCTGCTGTTAGCCGGCAAAGGAGTGAGACGATGGTATGGGTTATCGTCTGACCGAAGAGAATCTTTTCTTCGAGATACTTCCAGGGAAGCAGTCTATGGAGTGCTGGCAGGACTGTATCAAAAAGGATATGTGGACTGGTGTGAAGAGCAGGTGGCCATTGCAGAGCCGATGGATGTCATCCTACAGGCTTTAAAGGACTCAGCATATTGTGTCATGGCGGAGCAGGAAGGAGAGCGACAGTCTTATTATCTTTCGTATGGGGAAATAGTATTAGTGGAGGAAAGTAAGCGGCAGAGAGGAAGACTGAGACTTACGCTCCTTACCAAAGAGGAATTCTTAAACAATCTGTGGGAGGAAGGCTATCTTCCAAAACGAGAGGGAGTAACTGCTTCTGATGGGCAGGAAGGCAGCAGGGTAAAAAAGGTGTATGACCGTGCGATCCTCCGATTTTTGCAAGTGGAAGATGGAAGACAGATGGAACGACTGATCATAAAGGAGATGGGAATGGAGGTTTTGGTGACCTGGGAACATGATTTCTCAGAGGAAATCCTTCCTTATCAAAAGGACTGGTGTGAAAAAAGACTGAATCAATGGTGTAACAGGAGGTAGAAATGATTTTAGTAGAGGTGTATGTGATTTCGATGAATGAATATGTGGATATCCTGCTGGATGAGGAGCTTCTGGTGGGACAGGCAATGGAAGAAATCTGTCAGCTTCTGGGACAGAAGTTAAATACTTCGATCGGAGAGGAAAAGGATACGCTGCTTCTTTGTTCCATGGATGGCAAAGAAATTCTACCAAAGAAACGGACACTGGCAGACTGTAGAATTCAGGATGGAAGTAGATTGTTACTCGTATAGGAGGAAGTTCCCGTTTCTATGGAAACAGGCAATCAGATAAGAGAGGATGGATGGAATGTATACCAGAATAGAGCCAGAGACCATCAAGCATATGTTAGAAGAGCTTGAGCGATGTGAGGAAAAGATACAAATAGAATACGAAAAGCTTCTGGAGGGACAGTCCTATCTAAAGCACCTTGTCAAAGAGGACATGTGGGAATTTCGAAGTGGATTTGACAGACAGATGGAACGACTTTCTTGTGCTGTGCAGCGGTTTACAAGATACCGAATGGCGTTGGAGTGCATACTGGATGCTTATGGACGATGTGAGGAAACGATTCTAAGCTACGAGGATCAGAAAGAGACCTATCAGATGAGCTATGACAGATGTGATCTTAGGGAACTGGGGGAAAAGCTTTTGGAATATGAGATTCCATTTCAATAAAAGAAAGGCAGAAGGAATCATGGAACAGCTAGAGATACAAAGCCAGCGATTGGGCAGAAATACAGAGGAAAAAGAACGATTGTTACAAAATGTAAAGGATGGATGGAAACTCCTTAACCAACAGCTTAAGGAATTGGCTGTCTGTCAGGAAGAGGAATCTTCGATGTTAGAGGAATATGATAGACGCACCATGGAGATGCTGGATCAGATCGCCGATCTGTGGCAATATGAAAGATACGCAAAGAGGGAATATGAGAAATGCGAAGAGAGAATACTGGATATGATCGCGGATATTTGAAAAAGCAGGCTTTCGAGATGCAGGATCAAATCAAGAAGCTCAGACGGGATTTGGAAAAATTGCAAAGATGGCTCAAAGAAGCTGGTGCTTCTTGGGAGGGAGAAGCCGGAGAGCTTTATCGGATCAGGGAAAAAGAGATTGAGCAGGAGATGGAAGAGATTTTTGCATATTACCAAATGGTCAGTCGGAAGCTGTTAGAAAAGACTGGTATTCAGGAAGGGCAAGAACATCAGCCACAAGAAGGGGAAAAAGTGCTTCCCAACAATTTGCTCGTATAGGAGTGGCAGGAAATCATGGAACAGGAACATATATATATGAAAAAACAGCTGCAGCAGATGGCAGAGGCAGCAGGAGAGATAGAAAAGATTGTCAATGGAGATGTGTTAGAAGGCATGGATCAGATTGGACAGATTTGGAAGGGAGAAGCCGCAATAGCCTATCACAATAAGGGAAGAGAAATCGCAGAAGAATTATTGGAAGCCTCTAAGGCCTTAGGAAAGCTTATGGAAGAGGGAAAGGATAGTGTCAAAAATGACGTTATATCGGTCATTTAGATAGAATGGCCTTAGGATACCTTCGAAACGTGTTACTCTTAAAAAGAAGAAAGATTACAGGTAGAAGGGAAAGAGAATGTGGAAGGGATTCAGACAATTGAGTTATTGTTGTTTATGATTTTAATGCTTCTGGTCATCTTATGTGGATATTTGTTCTTCGGACAGGAGTCCGAAAAGAAAGAAAAAAATGGAATGAATGCGAAGAACTTGAAGTTGAGTCAGAGACAGAAATCGTCGGCGACTCGAAAGGGAGCAAGGCTGATCTCATTAAAGACAGGAAAGACAGAAAAAATAGAGAAAACAATGTGGTATATCGGCAAAGATATGGGAAACGATTATGTAATCAGGGAGAATCCTGCCGTTAGCAGACGACATGGCTGTATTATATGGAAGGATGGAGACTATTATCTCTCCGATATGAACTCGTTAAATGGCACCTTTGTCAATGGCAACGAAGTCAGAGAGGGAGAGAAGTTCCGGATCTCTGACCGAGATAAGATCGTGTTGGCAGATGAGGTATTCGAATTTCAAGAATATGAAGAAGGATAACAACAGAGCAGAACCTTTAGGGTGACTGCTCTGTTGTTGGTTATGAGGTTTTCGTTCTATTTATGGTAATGTTGGTACCATCGAAGGCGCCTATTCCAATATAGACATTTTCTGGAAGAGTAATACTTCCCGTGAGACCGCTACAGCCAGAAAAAGCAAAGCTGCCGATATGAGTAATGGAATCAGGTAGGTGTAGATTACCAGTGAAACCACTACAGCCAGAAAAAGCATAGCCATCGATATGAGTAATGGAGTCAGGCAGGTGTAGATTACCGGTGAGCCCACGACAGCCAGAAAAAGTACAGCTGCCGATATGAGTAATGGAATCAGGCAGGTGTAGATTACCGGTGAGACCACTGCAGCCAAAAAAAGCACAGCTGCCAATATGAGTAATGGAATCAGGCAGGTGTAGATTGTCGATGAGACCACTACAGCCAGAAAAAGCACAGCTGTCGATATGAGTAATGGAATCAGGCAGGTGTAGATTACCGGTGAACCCACTACAGCCATAAAAAGCACAGCTATCGATATGAGTAATGGAATCAGGCAGGTGTAGATTACCGGTGAACCCACTACAACCATAAAAAGCACAGCTATCGATATGAGTAATGGAATCAGGCAGGTGTAGATTACCGGTGAACCCATTACAGTGATAAAAAGCATAGCAGCCAATATGAGTAACAGAATTAGGTAGATATAAATCTCCGATAAGACTACTACAGCTTGAAAAAGCATTATCACCAATATAGGTAAGAGAGTCTGGAAGATTTAAAGGACCGATGATTTTTCCACAAAAAAAAGCAGATTTTCCAATTCGTTTTAAATGTTTTGGGAAGGTTTCAAATGTTATTTTCAAGTTCCTGTAAGGTAGAAAACGATCAGGTATTTCTGTAGTGCTACATCCACAGATGCTATCTGGGAGAACTAATTCGTAGTCATCAGGTAATATGGCATATCGTAGATTTAGGGTACGGTGTGTTTTTGGAGTATGAAAAGTAGGATTGTGTTGAGACTTCATCTGAAAATAGCGACCATTTCTTTTTCGGTCTTTCAGATCAAGCAACATGATCTCCTTGCGAGTATCCAGATCATAAATAATAAATAAGCGGCCATAGTCATCATCCACTTCTACAATCAATGCCGAAAAAATCCATGGATATAACTGTGAGAAGAGTTGCTCTATTTCTATTTTGTCCTGGTGCCGATACCGTGATAGTAAAGTCAGCTGTAGTTCTTGAGTTATATATGTAGAAATATCCGCAATAATAAAATCATCATATGAGGATGACCAGTCATGCTCCATGACCAGCCTGTTCTTTATCAAATGTTCATAAAATGCAATCTTTTCTTCTTCTTTGATCAATATTTCTTCTTCATTCATTTCTAACATCTCAGCGATCAGCGGATGGATGGCAACCCATCCATCACCATGCTGGATCCATCCCAGATCCTGTAGATCGTTACAAGTCATCTGGATATATTTTTGGGCAGAATTATCTCCTAACAGCTGATAGAGGAATTCTGGGCGGAATTGGTATGCGGGAGCAAGGATCAAGAATGATAATACCTGCTTTTCAAAGTTCGTAAATGTATGAGTTAATAAATCCTGAAAAATAATATTTAAAATAGATGGAATATTATCTCTAAAACGTGTACGGTCTCTTTTATAATTGATGGAAGCACCATCAGGAAGAGCTTTATTCAAGCCCTGTTCCAAACGGCTGCAGAATTCAGAAATTCCTTCTGTATCATATTCACGAAGCTGGGCTGCCAGCATTACCGTAAGCATTACATTGTAACCAATAAGCTGGCAGATGCGCATAACATCATTTCTTTCCGGTTCTGAAATGTTCTTTCTTATATGTGCTCTGTTTTCCAGTGTATAGTTTCTTTCAAAGACAGCATAGAGAAAGGTGCTGTCAGTTGCCGTATTTTCCAGATTATCTAATAGGATAATGGATTCTGGCGATAGATCTTCAAAGACGGAAAGTCTGGAGGTAATGAGGATATGGGCCATTCCGGTTTGGTACCACAATTCTTCAAAAAGGTCAGAACAGTCTATATTGCAATTATCAATGATGATCAGGTATTGTGCAGTCCATTGACCAAGTTTTTTTAAAAATTCTTTTGAATCCAAATTTGGATAGTTTTTTTGTAAAAGGCTTCTAAGTTCCAGGGAGCCAGACTTATCCTCACAGGTGAGCCAAAGGATATCACGATAGGAAAACCGTTCTTTCCATGCATAGCTACGTGCCAGTTCACTTTTCCCACTACCACCGATACCACTTAGAACAACAAGAGACTTTTCTGTATGTTCTGCTTGGAATTGTTCTTTTATTTGGTTCAGATAAAAGGTACGTGGTACATAAGTGCTTTTATTCTTTGAGAGGCCAAGCGTAACAGGACGAATCTTATCATGACTGATAAAGGAGTCGATATGTCTATTTGGCTGTTTTGTAAAAGGACATAGATTCTTTATTTTTGAAAAAAGATTTCGAAGTAAGGCAATCAAAAGCATCCATGTGAGGATAGTGGCAAGTTGCTCATATATGGTGTTATGATCTTCGCTATCCAAGCATAGGGCAATCTGCTCCTGAAAGGTCTTTTTCATATCGCATGCCCACTCTTCTTCAAAGTAAAACTGTATAAAGGAAAGAAGTGTCTGACAGGCAGCATCTATTTCGTCTGCAATATGACAGTCTTTTAGAAAATTCTTATTTTTAAAAATAATGGTGTCAATGATAGCTGGATTTTGAACAATATCATTGGTAAATGATTCTAGGATATCCCTGGTATTACTAACTTGATTTTTATATTCTCCGCTTTCTTTATTATAACGACCAAATAGATCGGTGAGAATACCATCGGTAATGTAGATGTTCAAAGCGGTTGCTTGTCGGCTTGGCATTTGTATCAATTTCTCCCCGAAATGCCTAGCTAAGAAATAAGGACGAGTTGGTTTAAATCTTTGACTCGAATCTGAATGGGATGATATTGGATTCGAATGCTTCTCCTTAAAAAGCGGACCGATCTTTGTCTCATCAGGTCCATCTAATTGTGAATAAAATAATCTCTTTAGATGTTTTAGTACCATCTGCACATTCCCCCTCTTAACCTTTTCATAACAATATTGTACCATTTGGAACGATAAACAACAAGAAGAGAAAATTACCCAAAACACTGTTTTTGGTACCCAGATTTTTATTTTCTTCACCCAGGATGAAAGGCTTTCATATCTAGAGCCTCCTAACTATCAGTTGTACAATATTCGTATAAGGAAGACATTCCTTTAATCATACGTCCGGACGTAAATAAGAAACACTGTCGATGGGCAGTCATATGCATCGCAAAGCATTGCGAGAATAGGAGGTCTTATTTATGTCTATTATTAAGAAAAGATTTTATTATGGGATTTTATTGTGTGGATTATTTTTCGTAATGGCTACTTCTTGTCAAACAGAAGCAGCTTCTATACCAGTCAAGCAGACGATTTCAATGAGTAGTAAAAAGAAAGGGCAGGTAACATTGATTTGGAAAAAAGACGATAGCTGTACAGGGTATCAATTGTTGATGAGCAGTGATAAAAATTTTAAAAAAAATACACGTACCAGAACCTTCGGTAAGAGTGTAACAAAGGCAACGGTGACTGGATTGCAGAGCAATAAAACTTACTATGCAAAAGTTCGAGGCGTTCGAACATCGTCTAGTGGAAAAAAGACATATGGCAAATATTCAGCTGTAAAAAAATGTAAAATAAAATAGGGTAAAGCTGGCATCCGGTATGTTTCAAAATAAATATATAGGATGCCAGTTTTCTTTCATAATAAAAAAGATTTAGAAATACTAATTGTCAGAAGGTGTCAAATATTACAGTTAACTGGTTAATTATGTAATCTTTGTAGATGAGAAAATCACAAAAAACTATAATGAAAAACAAGTATAAACGACAGGGGATAAATGAAAAATGTATATGATAGGAATGCTAGAAGAAAGTTTAGAATATCGAAAATGGGCAAGCGATGCAATCAGATCCTTTGCTCTGGAAGAGAGGATGGATGTAGATATTCTTGAGTTTGACAAAGTGCAGGGGTTGATTGATTTTTATCAGGATAGATCCAAGAATCTGGATTTTCTCTTTCTAAATACGACGTTCAATCATGAGTCCACCATTCCTTTAGCCAAAAGGTTAAAGAACATAAATAATGGATTCCAGATTGTTTTCTGGACAGACCATATGGAAGATTCTTCTAAATGCTATGAGGTGGAGCATAGCTATCTGGTGGAACAGAGCAGATTAGAATACAATATGAAGCATATGTTTTCCTGCCTGATTGAAAAGTGGAAGGAAAAGAAATTGGTTATTTTTACGAAGGGCAAACGGATTGTCCTGGATCAGGAAAATATCCAATATATGGAACGAAATAAAAGAAAGACCTATATATGGATGAGAGAAACTGCCGATGTAGCTACTACTGTATTAAAAATTGGAGAATTGGATGAACGCTTGAATCATCGTATTTTTATAAGATGCCATAATAGCTATATTGTAAATCGAAACTGCGTAGAGAAGTTTTATCGGGATCGTTTTGAGCTAAAGGGAGGGAAAAGCGTACCGATCAGTAGGAAGTATTATAAAGAGATCAAAGAGATGTTTTAAATGTACTTAAAATAAAACGTGAGGGGAAATCTTAATGAAAAAGCAAAATATAGAATTAAAAGGAAAGACTATTTTAGTGACAGGAGCAGCAGGATTTATTGGTTCCAATCTGGTAAGGATTTTATATGAAATGGTGGAAGATATCCAGATAATTGGAATTGATAATATGAATGATTATTATGATATAACCCTGAAAGAGAGCAGACTGGAAGGCTTAAAGAAATACTCTTCTTTTGTCTTTATCAAAGGCAATATTGCGGATAAGGAGATGGTTCATTCTGTTTTTCAGAAATATAGACCAAGAATTGTTGTAAATCTTGCTGCACAGGCAGGGGTCCGCTACTCTATTCAGAATCCGGATGCATATATAGAATCCAATATCATAGGATTTTTTAATATTTTGGAAGCATGCAGACATTCATATGATACAGAAGGAGCAGGAGTGGAGCATCTTGTGTATGCATCAAGCTCCAGCATATACGGAGCAAATGATAAAATTCCTTATTCCGTAGAGGATAAAACAGATTCTCCTGTATCTCTATATGCTGCAACAAAAAAATCAAATGAGCTGATGGCATATGCATATTCAAAACTATATGGAATTCCGGCTACTGGATTAAGATTTTTTACCGTATATGGACCGGCGGGAAGACCGGATATGGCATATTTTGGATTTACCAATAAGCTTTTAAAGGGAGAGACGATACAAATCTTTAATTACGGAAATTGTAAGAGGGATTTTACTTACATTGATGATATTGTCAATGGGGTCATTCGTGTAATGAGAAAGGCGCCTGAACGGGATAAAAAAGAAATTAGACATAAGGTTTATAATATCGGGAATCATGAGCCAGTGAATCTGTTGGAATTTGTAGAGATTTTACAGCAGGAGCTGGTTTTTAGTGGTGTGCTTCCAGAAAATTATGATTTTGAGGCACATAAAGAACTGGTGCCTATGCAGCCGGGAGATGTGGAAACAACCTATGCGGATGTCAGTGAATTAATAGAAGATTTTGACTTTAAGCCGAACACATCTATTCGAAAGGGACTTCGTGCATTTGCCGAATGGTATCGGTCATTTTATCAAGTTGAGGAGAAACGTCTATGAGTATAGAGAAAAGAAAGATTACAGTAGTTGGAACAGGATATGTGGGACTTTCCATAGCTGTTTTATTGTCACAGAAGCATGAGGTTTATGCAGTGGATATTATTCCAGAAAAGGTGGAGATGATCAATCAGAGAAAATCTCCAATTGTAGATAAAGAACTAGAAGCATATCTGGCAGAAAAAAAGTTGTATCTGACAGCTACGATAGATGCCCAGAAGGCCTATGAAAAAGCAGAGTATATTGTCATTGCAGCACCAACGAATTATGACAGTCGAAAGAATTATTTTGATACATCGATTGTAGAAGAAATTATTGAAACAGCATCTAAATGCAATCCAGATGCCTTTCTTATTATTAAGTCTACCATACCTGTAGGTTTTACCAAAGAGATTAGAAGACGAACAGGGAATAAAAGAATCCTCTTTAGTCCTGAGTTTTTACGAGAGGGTTCTGCACTTTATGACAATTTATATCCATCCCGTATCATTGTTGGAACAGATTTCGAAGATGTTGTCTTGCGAAAGGCAGCAGAAGAATTTGCCGGATTGTTGCAGGAATGCGCAATAAAAGAAAATATCAATACTTTATTTATGGGATTTACGGAAGCAGAAGCGGTAAAGCTGTTCGCCAATACATATCTGGCACTTCGGGTTTCCTTTTTCAATGAATTGGATACCTATGCCGAGATGAAAGGATTGGATACCAGACAGATTATTGATGGAGTATGTTTGGATCCAAGAATTGGAAGTCATTATAATAATCCATCTTTTGGATATGGAGGATATTGTCTTCCAAAGGATACAAAACAGTTATTGGCCAATTACCAGGACATTCCGGAAAATCTGATAAAAGCAATTGTAGATGCCAACCGAACCAGAAAGGACTTTATCGCTGAAAGGGTTCTTCAGATGGCACATTATTATGAACCATCTGATGAATGGCAGAAAAAGAAGGAGAAGGAAGTAACCGTTGGAGTATATAGGCTGACGATGAAGAGCAACAGCGATAACTTTCGCCAAAGTTCCATCCAGGGAGTCATGAAAAGAATTAAAGCGAAAGGGGCACATGTCATTATTTATGAGCCTACGATTGAGAAAAACACAACCTTTTTCGGAAGTAGAATTGAGAATGATCTGGAAGAGTTTAAAAGGATCAGTGATGTAATTCTGGTAAATCGTTACAGCAAAGAGTTGGATGATGTAAATGACAAGGTATATACAAGAGATATTTTTCAGAGAGATTAATGGAGGAAAGTTGAGATGGAGCAATATGAAGAAGATATTGATTTAAAAGAAATCGGTTTTTTGTTGCTGAGAAAATGGAAGTATATTGTGGCTGCTGCATGCGTAATAGGAATGATTACAGCAGTAATCAATCAGTTTGTCATTACACCAAAATATTCGTCTGCTTCGGAGATTTATATTTTTTCAGAAGGAAACAGTAATGAGATTATCGATCTACAGACAAGCAACAGTTTGACCAAGGATTATATGAGAGTGGCAACAGGAAAAACCGTATTAAAGAAAGTTGTAAAACGATTAGAACTGGATGAGGATTACCGTGACCTGAAAAAAAGAATTACGGTAGTCAATCCAGAGGATACACGAATTCTGGAATTAACAGTTGTAGATGAAGATCCAGTACAGGCAGCAAAGATTACAGATGAATTGGCCAAGGTGACTGTAAAGTACATAGAAGATAAGATGGATCAGGAATGTCCAAGTATTTTAGAGCAGGCAGAAGTAAATAGCGATCCGATCAGCCCGAATAAGGTTAAGAATACCATATGGGGAGTTTTGGCGGGGGCAATTGGAATGTGTGGATTCATTCTGATTCGATATTTTATGAATGAGACAGTCATGGATATTGAAACGATGGAAAATTATCTGGATTTAAATGTTCTGGGAGAAGTTCCGGAGAGCAAATCCGTGTTTGAGAAAAAAGTACAAAAGAGCAGAAAAAAAGGTAGAAAGGAGAAACGATCATGAATAAGGTAACGTTAGGTAAAATTCAGGATCAGGAATATGAAATCGTCGAAGCCTTTCGAACCATTAAGACTAATATTCAGTTTTGTGGAGCAAATATAAAGACGATCATGGTCACAAGCTCCGTAGCAGATGAGGGAAAAAGTGTGGTTGCATTTCATCTGGCACGTTCTCTGGCGGAATCTAATAAAAGAGTATTATATGTAGACTGCGATATCCGCAGATCGGTGACCATTGGACGTCTGGGTGCTTATCAGGAAAATGGAAAAAGCATTTTTGGGCTATCTCATTACCTAAGCGAACAAAAGACATTAAAGGAAATTATCTATAGTACCACCATTGAAAATGTGGATATGATTTTTACCGGACCAGACGTACCAAATCCAACGGAATTACTGGAAGGGCCATTGTTCCAAAAATTAGTAGAAGAAGTAAAAGGAGAATATGACAAGATTATTTTCGATACACCTCCACTTGGAATGGTTATTGATGCTGCAGTCATCGGTCCATGTATGGATGGAGCCATTCTGGTAGTACGTCAGGGTAAGGTGAATCGAAGGATGATTAAGAAGGTGAAAAAACAGCTGGAGCATTCCGGTGTCCGCATTCTTGGTGGAATATTGAATGGGAAAAAATATGAGAAGCAGGGCTATTACTACAAAAGTGGTTATTATCAGTCTTATTAAAGGAGGAGTCACAAGTGACCAATCAGAAACGTTTGCTTATTTATGCACACTATTATGTTCCAGATGTGGCATCCACCGGACAGATTCTAAAGGAACTGGCAGAGGGAATGCTGGATACTTTTCAAATTACAGTTATTTGTGTGGTTCCTTCTTATAGTGGAGTCATTGAGGAAAAGTATAAAAAGAAAAAGTATTATAAAGAAATAATAAATGGCGTAAGGGTCTTTCGGATTCGGGTGCCTGAATTTGATAAGTCTAATAAGATAAGCAGAATTAGAAATATTCTGGGGTATTTTTTTGGAGCTATGGCAATTACACGAAAGACAGGAAGACAGGATTATGTATTTTCCATTTCTCAGCCTCCAATTTTGGGAGGATTATTAGGTATTTGGGGAAAATGGGTCAAACATGCCAGATTTATCTATAACATTCAGGACTTTAATCCAGAGCAGGTAATGGCGGTAAATTACAGCAAAAATCCACTGATATTAAGGCTCATGATGATACTTGATAAATTTAGCTGCAGGCAGAGCAACCTTGTTATTACTGTCGGACGGGATCTGGTGGAAACAATGAAGAAAAGATTCCACGGAAGGAGAGTTCCAAAGACGATATTTATCAATAACTGGATTGATGAGAAGGAGATTTATCCGCTGCCGTATGAACATGAAAAAGTAATGGAATTTCGTAGAAAGTATGGATTGGAAGATAAATTTGTCATTATGTATTCCGGGAATATTGGATTGTACTATGATCTGGAAAGACTGATCAAAGTGATAGAAAGATTCAAGCCAGGAACCAAAGCGGCGACAGGTCAGGAAGTTGGATTTGCCTTTGTAGGTGCAGGCAGTGTGTTGGATCAGCTGAAATCCTATGTAAAGGAGCATGAGATGAGAAATGTAAGCTTTATTCCATATCAGGATAAAGAGGATCTGATCTATAGTCTGAATGCTGGAGATGTACATTGGTGTGTCAATGCCAAAGGAATCAAAGGGGTATCCTGCCCATCAAAATATTATGGAATTGCAGCAGCAGGGAAACCGGTATTAGGTGTGCTGGAGACAGATTCAGAAGTACGACTGTTGATCGAAGAGACCAAATGTGGATTTTGCGCAGAACCAGGAGATTATAAGCAGATTGAAGAAGACATCCAATGGTTTATCGACCATGCAGGAAGTCAGGAAATAGCAGTTATGGGGCAGAATGGACGGGAGCATCTGATGAAGAATCTGACAAGAGGCATATCTGTCGAAAAATATAAAAAAGCAATCTTGAAAAGCTGAGGTGAAGAGGATGAACAGTAACTGGTTTAAGCTGGTGATGAAAGCCACTGGAATTCAATATGGCAGAAATCTGTTACTAAAAGGGATGCCGGTAATCTTTAATAAGCGAGGGGCCAGCCTGACGATCGGGGAAAATTGCGTAATCAAAAGTTCCTTCTTATCCAATCTGGTTGGATTATATTCCAGAACGATCATTGTTACCAGAACACCTGGAGCAAAAATTAAGATTGGTGATCAGGTAGGCATCTCAGGATCAACGATTTATGCAAGAAAGAGCATTCAGATTGGTGATCGCACTTGTATTGGTGGTAACTGTAAGATTCTGGACAATGACTTTCATCCAGTTGAGATGGAGAAAAGGAATGAACTTCTTCAGGAAAAAGCACCGGATTCAGGTCATAAAGCAGAGTGGATTGGAGCAAGACCTATTGTCATTGGTAAAGATTGTTTTATTGGCTGTAATACTATTTTACTAAAAGGTACTGTTCTGGGAGATCGTTGTGTCGTGGGAGCAGGAGCTGTGGTATGTGGTGTATTTGAGGATGATTGTGTCATAGCAGGCAATCCAGCCAAAGTAATAAAGAAACTGAAAGGATAAAAGATGAAAGTATTAGTCGTTGTGGATGGGCATCTTGGCAGAACTCCCGATGGAAGAGTCTGGAGTGCGAGAATTTATGATTACTCCTTTTTTGCAAGATATTTAAGTGCATTTGATGAAGTACGAATTGCTATGCGGATTCAGGAGATTGAAACGAATAAAGAGTTTCCGAATCTTTGCAGCGGTCCACATGTGGAGTTTTTTCCAATTGAAGAATTTAAAGGACCAAAGGAATATATCATAAAGTATGCGTCCATAAAAATGAATATGAAACAGTATTTTGAAGGCTGTGATTGTGGGATTTTTCGAATTCCGAGTACGGTAGGCTATCAGTTTCTTCATGGCTTTGAAAAGACAGGAAAGCCCTATGCGGTAGAGGTTGTGGTGGACCCATGGGATTTTGCAGCACCAGGAACATTAAAAACAGTGGCAAGGCCATTGATTCGGAGAATCTGGACGAAAGATTTGAAAAAAGCCTGTTATAAGGCCAACGGAGCCTCTTATGTAACCAAATATGCATTACAAAAAAGGTATCCAAGCTATGCCAGACAGCATGGAGAAAGAAAAGAACATTTTGAAGCATACTATTCTTCTGTGAATATTCCGAAAAGCTATTTCAGAGAAGCCAGAGAATATCAGAAAACAGAGACCCCCTATCGCATTGTTCATGTTACCAACTTTATTGGTAACCATGTGAAAGGACATGAAGAGCTGATCGAAGCAGTTTCTATCTTAAAACAGGAAGGCATTATGGTGCAGGTGGATTTTGTCGGTGAAGGATCGTTGATTGGGGAATTTGAACGATATGCAGAACACCTTGGGGTATCTGATCGGATTTCCTTCATTGGGAAGCTGTCTAATAGCAGAGAGGTAAGGAAAAAATTGCTAGACAGTGATTTATTTGTCTTTCCGTCTCATGCAGAGGGACTTCCACGGGTGTTGATTGAAGCGATGGCTGTGGGACTTCCATGCATCTCAACTAATGTTAATGGGATTCCGGAATTATTGGATGCCCCCTATCTGGTGGAAGTTGGTGCCACGAAAGAGCTGGCAGATAAGATAAAAGCATTGATTACTGATCCAGAAGCGATGTGCAAGGCAAGCCAAGAGAATCGGATAAGGGCTGAGGAGTATGCAGAAGAAGAGCTGCAAAAACGAAGAGGAGAATTTTATCAAAAGCTTCGGGTACTTGCAGAAGAGGGAGAATGAGTAAGGGATTGATCAGGGAGGAAGAAAAATGATACTAAAAAACACACCATTGATTGCCATACTCATGTCTGTCTTTTATTTTGTCATGAGTGTTCCAGTATTGGTTGGACAGCCTGTAGATGTGTGGGCGATGGGACTTATATTTCTTCTTGTATCCATCTGTGGAGTCTATATGGTCGCTGTGAATCATAAGCTGGAAGAACATCTGATTTCCACCTTCGCTTTTGCCTTCTATTTTGTCTATATGACTATGGCACAGCTTTATCTCCTGAATAAAGATTCGATATCCTTAGAGGAATATAAGGAAGCGGAGGGAATTTGTATTCTTTCTTTCCTACTGATGATGATCGCAGTGAGATTTATGCGAAGAATTAAGACAAAACGATTTCAGTTCCTGGACCAGGAGCCACGAATATTTTCCTATTACGTCCTTCTGCTTCTGGCAGTAGCAGTCCATCTGCTTGAGATTTATTCGGCGGGAGGAATTGTGGCCTACTTTAGTGCTTCTTATCAGGCAAAGTTTTCTTCGGTAGCTGCGGAAAAAATGTTAGGAGGAATTGGGAAGCTGGTGGCTCCGTTCGCTTACTATAATCTTCTCTATGTAACGGAAAAGCCAAGAAGTACGATTCATTGGGTGGCCAGAATTTATTTTGTATTTCATCTGGCGATGTCCTATGCCAGTGGAGCGTCTTTAGCCATCTTATATCAGCTGGTTGCGTTTTGCTGTATGAAGATATTTGCCAGTGATGATGTGGAGAATAGGAAAGAGAAGATACGAATAACCAGAAAACAGCGCAAATGGATATTTAGAGGAATCTTATTCGGAGGCCTGGGAGTTTTGATCGCTATCCTGGTTCGCTTTAACAGAGATGCAGAAGGATTTTCCTTTGCCGTGTTAAAGGATACATATGATCTTCTCATTACAACATCCACCTTTGATTCTTTATATTATCTATCCAGAACGTTAAGGGAGCTGACTCCGCAGTATTCTCTGGGACAGTTTCTGTTCCCATTTATTTTCTGGGTTCCAAGAAGTATATTTCCATGGAAACCAGTGGAGTTGGGACGGATTGTTGCAATCGCTTTTAAGAACTTCGATTCCAGTGTAAACGGAGGGTATGCAGTAACACCGATGGCGGAATTCTATTATGACATGGGATATGTGGGAATGATTGCAGGAAGTTTCTTTCTGGGCTGTCTTCTTTCTTTGATTCAGAAGAAGTTAAATCATAGTAAAAACGGCCGATACAAAATGGTGATTACCATGATGTTTATGTTTCCGACCATTTCATTGGCTACAAGCTGGTCCTCTCTGGGATCTAATTATGTAGGAGTTGTTCTATTCCTGTGTGTGGCGTCCTTTCTCAATCAGTGCAAGAGCGGAGCAGGAACTAGATAGAACATGTAAGAAGATAGAAAGAATAGAAATGAGGATAAAAATGAAGATTCTTTATATATCTGCTTCCATACTGCCGTCACAGTATGCCAATAGTGTCCATGTTATGAAGATGAGTCAGGCTCTTGCTAGGAATGGACATCAGGTTACTCTGTTTGGGATACAGGGTAGTATCGAAGAGGAAGATAAATATGAATATTATAATGTGGACCCGGTGTTTGATCTGAAATTGATCAGACCGGGCAGATTAGCAATTCTTCGAAAGATGAAAGCAATCCTAGATCTTTCCAGAGAGTATGATCTAATCTATACCAGATATACGATAGCGGCATTTCTTGTCAGCTACCTTCTGGGCAGGCAGGTTATCTACGAATATCACGGCATTATGGAATCTGTAATAAATCGATGGCTGGAGCAGCTGCTTTCTAGAAAGAAGAATGTCAGGCATGTATTTATCACAGAATCATTAAGAAAAGCGTATGAGCAGATGAATCCAACTCTAAACGATAAGGATTGCCTGGTTTTGGCGGACTGTGCGGATCAGCCAGAGCTCCCAATGAGAGCATCCCATGGAAAGCCAATGACATGTGGTTATATCGGAAGCTTTCAAAAAGGAAAAGGGGTGGAGTTGATTCTTGAGATTGCGGCAGCATGTCGGGAGATGCAGTTTCACATTGTGGGAGGAAAAAAAGAAGAGATAGAGGCTTTTCAGGAGCAGTATCCGGGAGAAAATATTATCTGGCATGGATTTGTCAGGCAGAAAGAGGCAATGAAGATTTTATACGACGATATTGACATTGCATTGCTTCCTAATCAAAGAAATATGATGGTGGGGAAAAAAGGAATGACAGATATCGGTGCATATACGTCACCGATGAAGCTGTTCGAATACATGTCGTATGGGAAGGCAATCGTTGCTTCCAGGCTTCCGGTACTTCAGGAGGTCATATGCGATGGCAGGAATGCACTCTTAGCTGATTGTGGGGATGTACAGGAATGGATTACGGCGATTGGCAGACTGCAACAGGATGAAACACTTTTTGAAACCATAAGAATGCATGCTTATGAAGACTTTATCAGGAAATATACCTGGGAATCCAGAGCCCAAAGGGCAGTTGAAGGATTACTAGAAATAAGAAAGAAAAGAAGGAAACCAAGATGAGCAAGGTAAAGCAAAATCTTATATTTCAAACGGTATATCAAGTGTTGATCGTTATCACCCCATTGATTACATCGCCATATGTTTCACGTGTGTTAGGAGCGGAAGGACTGGGAGTGTATTCTTATACCAACTCCATATCCAATTATTTTCTGATTCTGGCCATGTTGGGAACGAACACTTATGGAAGTAAGACCATTGCGACCGTCAGAGACAGCCGAAAGGAGCGCTCTTATGTATTTGTCGAGATCATGGCAATGCAGATCTTTCTATCCATCTTTGGAATGGCAGTGTATACGGGATATATGCTCAAAGTGAATCAGGATCATCTGCTGGTGTCCTGTATTCAGATGTTAATGATTACCTCCTGTATGTTCAATGTGAACTGGTTTTTCTTCGGATTGGAGAAATTTAAGACCACAGTTACGAGAAATATCATCATTAAGTTATTTACCATCGCTTCCATCTTTTTGTTTGTCAGAGAGAAAGATGATCTGTGGAAATATGTGCTGATCATGGCAGGCGGAGAGGTGCTTAGCCAGCTGATCCTATTTGTGATGGCAAGGAGATATGTGACCTTCTACAGGCCGACGCTTAAGGGAATCCTAAGGCATTTAAAGCCGAATCTGATTCTTTTTGTCCCAGGAATCGCATTTGCCTTAAATCACGATCTGGATAAGACCATGATCGGAATCTTTAGCGATTATCAAAATAGCGGTTGCTACTATAATGCGGAAAAACTAATCAAGATTCCTACGGGGATCATTACTGGGATTGGCGTAGTAATGCTTCCGCATATTACCAGTATGGTTGCAAAAGGAGAAGAAAAGAAAAATGAGGTATTCCTGCGAAATTCCCTCTCGATGATCTTATTTTTTGCAGTGGCTCTGTGTGGAGGAATCATAAGCATTTGTAAGGAATTCGTACCAGTCTTCTTTGGACCTGGCTACGATGCCTGTGTTCTTCTGATCAATATTATGGCAGTGTCCATTATCTTTAAGACGATTGCCAACATTATTCGGACGCAGTATCTGATTCCGCATAACAAAGAAAAGGAATATTCCATTATCGTCCTCACAGGAGCCGGAATCAACTGCATTATGAATATCCTTATGATTCCGAGAGCAGGTGCAGAGGGGGCAGCAGTAGCAACTATGATCGCAGAATGCCTGGTCTGCATTGGCCATGTCTATGTGATCGAAAAGGATCTGACCATTATCAGAAATTTATTAAAATGCCTGATCTATCTTATACCAGCAGGCAGCATGTATGGTGTTGTCCGAATGTTTGCAGCAGATGGAGGCTTTACTGGTATTGGTGGACTGATCACAGAGATTCTTCTGGGAGGAATGACCTATCTGATCATAGGACTTCCGTGCCTGATGGTTATCAATCAGACGATATGGAAGGGGACAAAACTTGAGAAAGTGATACATAATCCATGTATACTGTTCGTCTATGCATCGAAGTTTTATGATTTTTCTATTTTGCCGGACGAGATATATCTTAAGTTATTGTTCCGAGGCATGATGGATCAGAAACTAGATTTAGAAGATCCTAAGACTTTTAATGAAAAACTGCAATGGCTGAAATTATATGACCGAAATCCAGAATATACCAGAATGGTGGATAAATACGAAGTGCGGGGATACATAAAGGATACCATAGGGGAGAAATACCTGATTCCCTGTCTGGGTGTGTGGGATTGCTTTGAAGAAATTCCATTTGACCAGCTTCCAGAGCGTTTTGTGCTTAAATGTACCCATGATTCTCACAGCGTGATCATCTGTAAGGATAAGAGCAGGTTTGAGAAGGACGTGGCGAAGAAGAAGCTTACCAGAGCACTCAAGCACAATTACTTTTATGAAGGAAGGCAATGGCCTTATAAGGATGTAAAGCCACGAATCCTTGCAGAAGCCTATATGGAAGAAAGTCAGGGTGGGGACTTAAAGGATTATAAAGTTCATGTCTTTCACGGTGTTCCGGAGATAATTCTGGTGTGCAGCAGTCGGTTTGCAAAGACTGGATTGCAGGAAGATTTTTTTGACACCGAGTGGAATCATCTGGATATACGAAGACCGGCTCATCCAAATGGAGATGGAACACTGGAAAAGCCGGTACATTTTGAGGAGATGTTAGAGATTGCCAAAAAGCTGGCAGGGAAGATGGCCTTTGCCCGAATTGATTTTTACGATGATGGAAAAAGGCTGTATTTTGGAGAGATTACCATGTATCCGGCAAGTGGGATGAGTCCATTCATTCCGGAAGAATGGGACCGGATCCTGGGAGAGAAAATAGAGTTAGGAATGAATAAGAATTGAGAGTGATTTAGGAATGGGGAGATACATATGAAAAAGAAAGCATTCATTACAGGAATTACCGGGCAGGATGGCTCTTATCTTGCAGAATTTTTATTAGAAAAGGGATATGAGGTGCATGGGATGACTCGTCGTGCCTCTATTTCCAATACAGGAAGAATTGACCATCTGTTGGAACACGGGGAAATCAAGCTTCATGATGGGGACTTGACGGATGCATCCTCACTGATTCGAATCATTGGTCTGGTACAGCCGGATGAAATCTATAATCTGGCAGCACAATCTCATGTACAGGTATCCTTTGATGTGCCGGAATATTCCGGAGATGTGGATGCCATTGGAGTCTTAAGAATCCTGGAGGCAGTGCGTATTCTTGGATTGGCAAAGAAGACCAGAATCTATCAGGCATCCACTTCTGAGTTATTTGGTAAGGTGGAGGAAATCCCGCAGAGGGAGACTACACCATTCCATCCCTATAGCCCATATGCTATCGCAAAACAGTATGGATTCTGGATGGTAAAGGAATACCGGGAAGCTTATGGCATGTTTGCTGTAAATGGAATTTTATTCAACCATGAATCTGAACGAAGAGGAGAGAACTTTGTGACCCGTAAGATCACATTGGCAGCTGGACGGATCGCAGAAGGGCTGCAGGATCATCTGGAGCTGGGCAACATGGATTCCCTTCGTGACTGGGGTTATGCAAAGGATTATGTGGAATGCATGTGGTTGATGCTACAGCATGACCAGCCAGAGGATTTTGTGATCGCTACGGGAGAACAGCATACCGTACGAGATTTTGTAGAAAAGGCATTTGCAGCCAATGATATGACCATCCGATGGGAGGGAACTGGATTAGAGGAGAAGGGATATGATGCATCAACAGGAAAAATGCTGGTATGTGTAAATCCTGCCTGGTTTCGGCCTACGGATGTGAATAACTTATGGGGAGATCCGGCAAAGGCAAAGAAGGTTCTTGGCTGGAATCCACAGAAGACCAGCTATGAGGAATTGGTTCACCTTATGGCAGAGCACGACCGGGCTCTGGCCAGAAGAGAGGCGGCCATGAGGGCTGTAAATGAGGGAGGAAATGAAGCATGATGGAAAAGGATGCGAAGATCTATGTTGCCGGACACCGGGGAATGGTAGGCTCTGCCATCGTAAGAGAATTACAGAGACAGGGATATACCAATATCATCACCCGCACACACGAGGAATTAGACCTGTGTCGCCAGAATGCCGTAGAGGACTTTTTTGAACAGGAAAAGCCAGAATATGTCTTTCTAGCTGCGGCAAAGGTGGGAGGAATCGTGGCAAATCAGAGTGCATTGGCAGATTTTATGTATGACAATATGATTTTGGAGATGAATGTGATTCATTCTGCATGGAAGAATGGATGTAAGAAGCTGGAATTCTTAGGTTCCTCCTGTATCTATCCGAGAATGGCACCTCAGCCTATGAAGGAAGACTGCCTGCTTACCAGTGAGCTGGAAAAGACCAATGAAGCATATGCACTGGCAAAGATCTCAGGCCTTAAGTATTGTGAGTTCTTAAATCGTCAATATGGAACCGATTATATCAGTGTCATGCCGACCAACCTGTATGGTCCTAATGACAATTATCATCCGACCCACAGTCATGTACTGCCAGCTCTGATCCGCCGCTTCCATGAAGCAAAAGAGCAGGGGCTTTCTCATGTGACCTGTTGGGGAGATGGAAGTCCTCTGCGGGAATTTCTCTATGTGGATGATCTTGCCAACTTATGTGTATTCCTGATGAATCATTACAGTGGCAATGAAACGGTCAATGCAGGAACGGGTAAGGAACTATCCATTAAGGAATTGACAATGTTAGTGGCAAAAGTCATTGGATATGAAGGAGAGATCCGTTGGGATACGACCAAGCCCAATGGAACACCAAGGAAGCTTCTGGATGTATCGAAGAGTAAAGCACTTGGTTGGACTTATCAGACCGAGCTTGTCGATGGCATCCGTCTGGCCTATGAGGATTTCTTACATAATCCAATGCGTGCGGAAAGATAGGTGAGGTGTATGAATATTGTACTTTTATCGGGAGGATCAGGAAAACGTCTATGGCCACTGTCCAACGATGTACGTTCGAAGCAGTTCATTAAGCTCTTTTGCAAGGAAAATGGAGAATATGAATCCATGGTGCAGCGGGTATATCGCCAGATTCGCACGGTGGATCCGGAGGCTACGGTTACTATTGCAACAGCAAAGAATCAGGTATCTGCTCTGCATAATCAATTGGGTGGGAACATCGGAATCTCCGTAGAGCCATGCCGTCGGGATACTTTTCCTGCCATTGCATTGGCAACGGCGTATCTTCACGACGTGCAGGGAATCTCAGAAGATGAGGCAGTCGTCGTCTGTCCGGTGGATCCCTATGTGGAGGACAGCTACTTTGAGACCTTAAAGGAGCTTGGAGATTATGCAAGGTTGGGAGATGCCAATCTGGTGCTTATGGGAATCGAACCGACGTATCCCAGTGAGAAATATGGGTATATCATTCCAATGGATCAGGAGAGAATCAGCAGGGTGAGTACGTTTCAGGAAAAGCCAGATGCCAAAACAGCACAGCATTATATGGAACAGGGAGCACTCTGGAATGGAGGAGTCTTCGCATATCGTCTGAAATATGTTCTGGATAAAGCACATGAATGGATCGATTTTACGGATTATTATGATTTATTTGAAAAATATGATACATTGACCAAAATCAGTTTCGACTATGCGGTGGTGGAAAAGGAAGAAAAGATATCCGTAATCCGCTATGCCGGAAGCTGGAAAGACCTTGGAACCTGGAATACACTTACAGAATCCATGGAAGAGGTAAAGGTCGGAAAGGTCATGATGAATGATGCCTGTGAGAACCTTCATGTGATCAATGAGCTGGATGTGCCAATTCTGTGCATGGGATTAAAGGATATGGTCGTATCTGCAAGCCCCGAGGGCATTCTGGTATCAGATAAGAATCAGTCCAGTTATATCAAGCCTTATGTGGACAGTATCGTTCAGCAGATTCGCTTTGCCGAGAAGTCCTGGGGGAGCTTTCGTGTCATCGATGCATCGGAGGAAAGCCTAACCATTAAGGTGACGTTAAATCAGGGGCATAAGATGAATTACCACAGCCATGAGAGAAGAGATGAGGTCTGGACTGTCATATCCGGTTATGGAAGAGCAGTCATCAATGAGAAAGAACAGGAAGTAGGGCCTGGCGATGTGATTTGTATGCCGGCTGGATGCAGACACACCATCATTGCAGATACAGAAATACAGGTGATCGAGGTTCAGATGGGGAAGGATATCAGCGTAGAGGATAAGCAGAAACATCCAAAATGAGCAAAATTCCAATAGATTGAAGAACAGCTTTACATATAGGGGGATATCTTAGAGTGAATAGGGGATAAGTATGAGAACACAAAAAGAAATCATAAGAGAATACCAACGCTGGAAGGAACGGGCTGTTGCGGATGGGAATGTGATAAAAGAATTAAAACGAATGGAAGAACAGGAGATTCGTGATGCCTTCTGTCAGGAGCTGACTTTTGGAACCGGCGGTCTCCGAAGCATTCTGGGAGCAGGAACTAACCGTCTTAATGTATATACGGTGGCAAAAGCCACTCAGGGAGTTGCTGATTATATCAAAAAGAGTTTTCTTAAGCCCGACTGGAAGGTGGCCATTGCCTATGATTCCAGAATCCAGTCAGATGTCTTTGCCAAAGCAGCAGCAGCCATCTTCGCTGATCAGGGAATCAGGGTTTTGCTTTATCCGGAAATTATGCCCACACCATGTGTATCCTTCGCGGTACGAGAGCTTTCCTGTGTGGCGGGCATTGTCATCACTGCATCCCATAATCCGGCACAATATAACGGATATAAGGTGTATGGTGCGGATGGATGTCAGATTACTACCGAAGATGCCAGAAGGATTCAAAAGGAAATTCATAAGCTGGATGTATTCGATGATGTGAGGCTGGCTGACTTTGAAGAAGGTATTGCCAGGGGAAGAATACAGTTCATCTCTGAGAATGTATACCAAGCCTATCTTGAAGCGGTGAAGGAGGAGACTTTGACGGGGATAGATACACCGATGGATAAAAGTGCAGCGATCATCTATTCTCCGCTCAATGGAACCGGATTAAAGCCGGTGCTTCGGACGTTAAAGGAAAGCGGATATAGTAACATCAAGGTAGTAGAGGAACAGGAACAGCCAGATGGCAGATTTCCTACTTGTCCGTATCCAAATCCAGAGGACAAAAAGGCCATGGAGCTTGGAATCTGGTATGCGAAGCGAGAACAGGCAGATTTATTACTGGCGACAGATCCAGACTGTGATCGGCTGGGAATTGCCGTGCGCAGACAGGATGGAGACTATGTTCTTTTGTCTGGAAATGAAACGGGAGTTCTTCTGCTGGATTATATCTGTTCTCGTCGAAGGGAGATGGGAACTATGCCTGCACATCCCATCGCCATAAAAACCATTGTAACCACGGATATGGCAGAGAGGGTTGCAAAGCATTATGGGGTAAAGATAGTCAACGTTCTGACAGGCTTTAAGTTTATCGGAGAGCAGATCGGACTCTTAGAACAGAAGAATCAGCTGGAACAGTTTCTCTTCGGTCTGGAAGAAAGTTATGGCTACTTAAGCGGCACCTACGTCAGAGATAAGGATGGCGTCAATGCAGCCTTTTTAACGTGTGAGATGTTCGCCTATTATAAGGCACAGGGAGTTGGATTGTATGAAAAGCTACAAGAGTTATATAAATTATATGGATATACCTTAGATATACAGCACTGCATTCATTTTGAAGGAGCCGATGGACAAGATGACATGAATCAGATCATGCATCAGCTCCGAAAGGGAATCGACCGATTGGGCGGAAAGAAGGTCCAAAGGATGCTTGATTATCAAAAGGGAATCAATGGGCTTCCGAAAGCCGATGTGGTGAAGTTTTTATTGGAGGACCATTGTTCTGTGACGATTCGGCCGTCTGGGACAGAACCGAAGCTTAAGGTCTATCTCTCTATCTGTGGAGAGAAGGAAGAGCAGTGCAGGGTTATAGAAGAGCGGATGATAAGGGAAGTAAAGAAGCTTATATCCTGCATCCTGGAAGAAAGAAATGCTGGATAAACAGGTGAGGAGTGAGTATGAAGAAGAGAGAGAGAGTGAATTATACGTTATTACAAAGTCAAAAGATTTGGGAAATTATATCTTTCTTATTACAGAGAAATCACCAAAAAAGTTTCGTTTTACTTTAATTAGTCGTTTACAAAATTTGATTTTATCAGTTGTTGAGAATTTATATCGGGCTAATATGATCTTTATTAAAAATAGTAATGATAATAAACGAATTGCTCAACGAAAGCAATATCAGAAGAATGCATATGTAGATTTAAAGGTACTAAATTATATAGCATGGATGGCAAGAGAACAAGGATGTATCCTTCCGAAACAATATGAACAGATATCTATACAGTCATCGGAAGTAATCCGATTGCTGATTGCATGGTCTCAAAGCGACCAGAATAGATATAAGGGATAAGGTTGTAATTGGTGGCTGCGCTCGCCGGGCAATAATACGAATAATGCTACGAATGTAAACAATAATGGCTACGTGAACAATAACGGCAATAATGTCAACAACAATAATAATGGTGTGCGGCCGGATTTGAGATGGATTGGCCAGATATAAAGTTTAAGAAAACTTTATCCGTGTCATATTTCAAAGGAACCGAATTCCTTTCCAGCAATGGAAGAACACATATAGTCAGATGGGAAAACGGGAATTCTTTTTTCTATTGCAGCTTATTTTATTCGCTAAAAAGAGGTTAATCTCTAAATGTGTCTAAGGATAAGCTGCCTGACTATCATATGAAAATAGAAAGGATGTGAAAGAATTAACCAAAATAAGTATGAACAAATATGTTCATTTGAACATTTATATGAAGCACATAAAAAATCCAGAAAGGGAAAACGACAACAGAAGGACGTTGTTAGTTTTGAATTGGATTTAGGGCAACAATTATGTAAGCTGCAGTGGGAATTAAAGACAGGGAGATATCGACCAAGACCTTATAATGAATTTAAAATATATGATCCTAAAGAAAGAAATATCCATGCGTTACAATATCGAGATCGCATCGTACAGCATTCATTATGTGACAACGTGATTGAACCATATATGGAAAGGCATCTGATATATGATAATGCTGCAAGTCGCAAGGGGAAAGGGACACATTTTGCACTTGATCGATTAGAGGAATTTCTTCATCGCTTTTATCGAAAACATGGTACTAATGGATTTTTCTTAAAGTTCGATGTACGAAAGTTTTTTCAATCAATTGATCATGAGATATTATATGAATTATTTAAAAGGGCTTTTGAATATGATGAAAAAGTTCTTTGGTTGATCAAGCTTTTTATTGACAGCTATGAATGGGAATCAGGTAGAGGAATTCCATTGGGAAACCAGACTAGTTCATGGTTTGCACTTTACTATCTGGATGGATTGGATAGAATGATCAAGGAAAAATTTAGAACAAAGTTTTATACGAGATATATGGATGATGGAATTATCGTACATGATGATAAACAGTATCTGATGGAGTGTTTGTCACAGATGAGAGAATACCTTGATAAAGAAAGAAAAGTAGCACTTAATCAGAAAACTCAGATTGTACCATTATCTCAGGGAATTGATTATCTTGGATTTCATTTTTATCTGACCGATACAGGAAAAGTCATTCGTAAGCTTCGAACAATCAATAAAAAGAGAATCAAAAAGCGACTGAAAAGGTTTCGTCATGCATATCGAACAGGAATTATGGATATGGAGGCGATAAACAGGAGTTTGAATAGTTACCTTGGACATCTATCTCACGGAAATACCTACTGCTTACAAAAAAATTTATTAAACCACTTAGTATTATCGACAGAGACAAAGGAGGAGAGAGAACGCCATGAAAAAGAAATCAGGGAAATGGATAGCTATAGTCAGGAAAACGGTCTCGCTGTTGCTTACAGTACTTATGACAGTCGGTCTGCTTACACTGACACCGGCGGATACGAGAGCCGCATCCATATCCAATCCGAGGATCGTTGAGGATTCTACGATGGATGCAGGTCAGAAGGTCACCTGGGACTGTATCTACTTTGGAAGTTATCCACAGGCAGAAGTGATCACTTCTAAAATGAGTGAGAATTATACAGCTTTAAGTAAAAGCATGCTTGCAGATGGGGATCTGGTCGTATCTGACAGCATCTATGCTTCTTTGGAAGCAGCCACAGGTTGGGATGAAAACAATGATATTACCATAGGGGGGAGGAAATACCGCAGGATGAAAAAGGCAGATGCTACCTATGGAACTAGTGGTTCATCTGTTTATTATAACTGGTCAGATGCTACCTCCTATCATTACTTTCGCTATGAGGCGATCAAATGGCGGGTGTTACAAAAAGATGGAGATCAGGCATTGCTATTGTCAGACCGTGCGTTGGATGACCAGAAATATCATTTGGATCATGAATCTGTCACCTGGGAGAGCAGCACCATAAGAAGCTGGTTAAATGGATATGGTGCCGGAAGCAACCAGAATGGAGTGGACTATAGCAGCAAGAACTTTCTGGATAGTGCGTTTACAGCTTCCGAACAGGATTTTGTTGCGACTACAAAGGTAGAAAATAAAGATAATCTTTCTTGCGGGACAGAAGGAGGCAATGATACCAGTGATGAGGTCTTTCTTCTTTCAGAATCACAGGTCTATCGTACAGACACCGCCGTTTCTTATGGATTTGTAAAGGATAGCGGTATCCATGATGAAGGCAGAAGGAGTAAGAGCAGTGTGTATGCAAAGGCGATGGGAACATGGAGTAGTATCAGCACAGCCAACCAGGGCAACTGCGACTGGTGGCTGCGCTCGCCGGGCTATTATACGTATTGTGCTACGCGTGTAAACAGTAGTGGCTACGTGGACAATGTCGGCTATAATGTCTACGACAAGGATTATGGTGTGCGGCCGGCTTTGTATCTGAATCTCTCATCTTCTCAGTGGTCCTATGCCGGGAAGGTATGCTCCGATGGGACAGAGAACGAAGTGGGCGGCGATGATCAGTATATCAAGGTATCAGTAAAGGATGGTGAGTACGCGATCTATGTGACAGATTCTTCTGGAGAGCCGGTACCGGATGCGAAAGTAACCTTTGCGGGAACGGAGAAAGTGACGGATGCTTCCGGTACGGCAGTCTTTTCCCGCTCTACGGTAGAAGACCCCAAGCTTACGGTCACCTGTGATGGATATAAGCCGTATTCCAATGCGGATGAAGACTATGAGAAGAGTGAGAATGGTTATGAGTATGTGATCCTGTATTCGGAAAAGGAATCCGACTGCAAGCTTAAAAGTGCCAGATACAAGGGCGGAATCAGGAATGTCAGCCTCCTGTCAGAAACAAAGCGGCTCAGTCTGACCAATTCCAATGCAAACCTGCTGGATGATGGGAAGTTCAGCCTGATATGCAGGGCCTGTGATCCATCCAAGGCAAAGAGATATGATCTGTATCAGGGAACAGCAAAGATCGCATCCAGTACGGATGGGAACTTCCGTGATCTGGCAATCAGCCAGTTTTCCGAAGGAGGGAAGGTCAAGGTCCATGTCACCGGTCAGGACGGCACTGTGGCCATCACGAAGATCAATCTGTCCTTTACCGATGATGCGGCAGTGAAAGATACTTATTTTAAGTTAAGCGACAGCATTTCCTTTGCCGTATCCGAGGATGTTCCATTCGTAGGCAATACGACAGTGAAGATGAAGCTGCCGGAGGACATTCCGGTAGAGTTGCAGGTCTCAGACGGGAAGATCTATGGAGGGATCAACATAGAGGTCTGGAACAAAGATGGGAAGAAAAGCGTCAAAGAGCAGTATCAAGATGCTAAAAAGAAGATGAAGCAGGCGGTGAAGGCTGCCAGCATGAACATAGATTCCAAAACGACGAAAAAGGAACTCCAGAAGCTCTTAAAGAACAAGGGAAAGAGTACCTTTCCACTGGATACCGATGCCAGCCTGAGCGTCTGTGGCTTCATAGAGGGAGACTGGAACGAAAAGGGTATGACACAGGCTTCCGGTACGGTATATTTCCTGCTGGAGGGAAGTGCCAAGAAGAATTTTCAATTTGTAGCGTATGCAGTACCTGTCACTGTACAGATCAAGGGGGAAGCATCCGGAAAGCTGGAAGGAAAGCTGGAGTATGACTTTAACAAATCGGTATTCTCTGGAAATGCGACATTTGCACCGGGGATCGGCATGGAAGTATTTGGAGGGATCGGAGTCAAAGGCCTGGTGGGAGGAGGAGCCTATGGAAGCGGCAGGATTGACATGGACTTTGCTCTTCTGGGGACCAATGGAAACTTTAAATGCAACACGGTGGATCTGACCGGAGAACTGGGAGCGAAGCTCTACTTTGCTTCCTGGGAAGCCAAGAAGAGTTTTGCCTATAACACCTGGCCTCTCTATTCCAGGACCAATGGCACGCGGAGTCTCGCAGAGGAAGGGACGGCTCAGGAAGAAGAATGGATGCAGGGGCTGTACAGCAAGAGTCAGTATGAGCTTTCGGATACCAGCTATCTGTCTGGAGAATCTTCCTGGAATGCGGGGAGAGCAGGGAGAGCAAGGAGCAGGAGCATGGACAGCAGCGAGTTTCAGACGTTATTATCCGGCACCTACCGCAACAGTGCCCCGGTCCTGGCATCGGATGGGGCGCATATGGTGTTGGCCTTTAACAAGGCGGATACGGCACAGAATGAGTACAATCAGTCCAGGGTCAGCTATTCGGTATTTGATGCGGACACCAATTCCTGGTCAGCTCCGTCAGGACTTGGACAGGAAGGAGTCTCCTCCGGCTTTATCCGGACCTCTGGAGGAGGAGAAGGTATCTATCTGGCCTGCCTGCAGGCAGATCAGGCTTATGCAGATGACTGGAATGGGGATATGGAAGAATATGCATCCTCCCTTCAGGTCTGTGTGAGCCGCTATGATAGTGAGGCCGGTGCTTTTGAGGATCTGACAGTGCTCTCTGACGACAATACCCTGTACGAACATGCGGTAGATGTGGGGACCCTTGACGGAGTCCCTACGGCAGTATGGGTCGCAAACAAGGATTTTGAGATCTATGGACAAAATAGCACCAACATGCTCCGTTATAGCCAATACGTAGACGGGGCCTGGACAGAGCCAAAGGAGATCCTGACAGGATTGCATGCGGTGACCGGGCTTAGCATGGGAAGCATGGGAGGCAGTCCTTACATCGCTTATGCCACAGATGGAGACAATGATCTGGGGACAGCGGATGATGTCACCGTATCCATCTGCACACTGGATGGGGACAGCCAAAAGATCGCAACAGGCAGCGTATCAGCCCCTTCCTTTGCTGTTATGCCGGATACCGGTCTTGCATCCCTGATCTATATCGAGAATGGAACTTTGGCAGCTACGACAGATGGAGCAGCCATCACCCATCCAATGGAAGGAGCGGTCACGGATCTAAACAGTACTTATATCATAGATGGAAGTACCTTGTATTATGCGTCAGCAACGCAGAAGGCCTCTAATCTGTATAAAGTCGTATACAACAAAGCCCAGGGAGCCTGGTCAGAACCGATCCAGATCACGGATCAGGAACAATATCTGGATAATCTGGGCATCGCATCGGTCAATGGGGATACATACTGTACGGGAATGTTAAAGCAGGTGACCATTGCAGAAGATGATGTGGAGGATGACAGTGATCTGGTGTGGAAAAAACTAGATGCTTCCAATAATCTGACGCTTTTATCTGCGGTCTATCAGCAGGAGGATGTGGCAGGCGGAGGAGAACTTCCGATCACCCTTGAAGTACGCAATAACGGCGATCAGCAGGTAGATGCCCTGTCCATTACAGTCACGGATGGAAAAGGAGCCGTGCTGCTTGAGAAAGAGCAGGAGGTAGATCTGGCTCCATCTGGTGAAAGCAGCTTTGACATCGGACTGGTGCTTCCGGATCAGATGGACCGGGATACTTATACGGTAAGGATCGAAAATGCAGATGGCAGCAGTGATGCAGATGAGCAGGATGATACAAAAGAACTGGGCATTGGCTATTGTGACCTGCAGCTGAGTGAAGAACTGACAGTTACGGGAGACAGCCGTATCTTATCCTGCAAGATAGAGAATGTAGGTATGGCAGCCAGTGGAGGCACTCTGGATGTATATGCCCCGGACAATAGCGAAGAGCCGGTTTATTCCGTTTCGCTAGATCCTCTGGAGAGTGGCCAGAGCCAGATCATCAGCATGGATCTGGGGGACCAGGAATATCCTTCCGGAACGTTTACAGCAGTGGCCACGGCAGATCAGGAAGAATTCTTTACGGAGAACAACACGATCATGAGGAGCGTGGATCTTACAAAAGGATCAGCACTTGCGATCACCAGCCAGCCGGAAGACTACACAGGAGCAGTGGGAGATACAGCAAGCTTTACTGTAGGAGCTGCTGGAGAAGGATTGACCTATCAGTGGCAGTTTAGTAATGATGGTGGAGCCAGCTGGAGGAATTCCTCCCAGAGCGGAAACAAGACGGACACGATCCAGGTGCCGGTCACCGAAGCGAGAGATGGCCAGCAGTACCGCTGCATCGTAACCGATGAAAACGGCAACTGTGTGACCTCAGAGGCAGGAACCCTGATCGCTGCAAAAGAAGCACTTGCGATCACCAGCCAGCCGGAGGATTATACGGGAGCAGTGGGAGAGACGGCAAGCTTTACCGTAGGAGCTGCTGGAGAAGGATTGACCTATCAATGGCAGTTTAGTAATGATGGTGGAGCGAACTGGAGAAACTCTTCCCAGAGCGGCTGTAAGACAGCTACTGTCAGCGTGCCGATCACAAAGGCAAGAAACGGCCAGCAGTACCGCTGTGTGGTAACCGATGGAAGTGGAAACCGTGTGACTTCAGAGGCAGGAACCCTGATCGCTGCAAAAGAAGCACTTGCGATCATCAGCCAGCCGGAGGATTATACGGGAGCAGTGGGAGAGACCGCTGTATTTACGGTGGAAGCCAGCGGAGAAGGCTTAAGATACCAGTGGCAGTACAGCAATGATAAAGGAGTAACATGGAAGAACTCTTCCCAGAGCGGCTGCAAGACGGCTACTGTCAGCGTGCCGATCACCGAAGCGAGAAATGGCCAGCAGTACCGTTGTGTGGTAACCGATGGAAGTGGAAACAGCGTGATCTCAGAGGCAGGAACCCTGATCGTTGGGAAAGAAGCACTGGAGATTACCAGCCAGCCAAAGGATTATACGGGAGCAGTAGGAGATACCGCTGTATTTACGGTGGAAGCCAGCGGAGAAGGCTTAAGATACCAGTGGCAGTATAGCAATGATGATGGAGCGAACTGGAAGAACTCTTCTCAGAGCGGCTGCAAGACAGCTACTGTCAGCGTGCCGATTACCGCAGCGAGAAATGGCCAGCAGTACCGTTGTGTGGTAACCGATGGAAGTGGAAACTGTGTGACTTCAGAGGCAGGAACGCTGATTGTACAATAAGATATTGCTATTATGAATGGGAGAAGGATGAGAGTCCTTCTCCTGTTTTATACTAGGGATTATAAAAAAGCCGGTGAAGAGATCGGAGAGAAGGGAAGAAAATAGGGAAGGATATCTTGATTTTATAGAACAATCAGGTAAGTAAGATGAATAGAGGGATAGGGACAGTATATCAGAGATGGTGTGCTGTTTTTTTTGTCTTTAAGATGGTCATTTATGTAGATGGCAGGAAAAGATTTTTTTGAAATGATATACTTTTTTTATTAAATATTTGAAAAAGGGAGGAATAGGGATGAAAAAAAGAAAGATTTTAGCTTTTATATTGGTATTTATTGTATCAATCTGTAATTGCTCAATTGAAAAAGTTCCAATAGCAGCAACTGAAGGAGTTCCAGAAATTCTTATTGATACGGATGAGGTGCTGATTGGCCAGTTTAAGGAAATACCGTTAGGAAGTGTTGATTCTGATTGTATAGTAAGTTTTACCTCGAGTGATGAAAGTATTATAAAGGTTGGACAAAAAGGGCGATGGAGTGGGAATACTACATTTCGTTACGAACCACAAAGTGAAGGAAGTGCAACAATTACTGCAGAATTTGAAAAAGGTGCGGATATTTATACGGATACAGTTGAGGTGACGGTAAAAGAAGCAGCAAAGAATGTGGTTCCATTAAAATCATATACAATATATTATAATCTTGAAAAGTCCGGTCGCCAAAAGGTAGATGAGAATCAAGATGATATGATTGATGAGGAAGAAATAAAGAATGCTCAATTGCTGTACTGTTCAAATCAACAACTAATTAATGAAGAACTGGAATGTCTGGAGAGAGCGGTTAATCTTGAACGAATAGATTTTTCGAAGAATCCGAATCTTACAGATGTGTCTATTTTAAAAGAACTACCGAATTTGCATAGTGTGTATTTAACAAATACGGGTGTATCTGAAAAAGACAGATTAGATATCATTAAAAACGAAGCCGTTCATATTTATGAGACAGGGTGTTATTCCAAAGACATATATCCATATGGAATTATTGATCTTGGATGTGATTCGCCGGATGACAGAAGAGTAAATGTAACTTTGTCGATTGAAGATCCATCAGTAGCTAGTGTTGATATGGCACCATACAAGAATACTATTTCTAATAAAAACTGCTATATTGAAGGAAAAAAAGTAGGAAAGACGAACCTGATTATTTCTGGTAAAGAAGCATCTATTAAAATTCCGATTGTTGTAGAAGAAAAACCAGAAGATTTAGTAGAGATGCAAGATAAAAAGCTGCTGTTAGCCTGTGACGCCAATATGGATGGCTATGTATCTCAAAATGAATTGAAAACCGTTGAAAGGGCGACAATGAAATATGATTCTGATGATGTTATAGATTTATCACCATTGGAAAAAGCACCTAAATTGAGATGCTTAGAACTGAATAGAGTTACTGATGAAGTAGTTGAACAGATTTCTAAATTAACGAATTTAAAGATTTTACATCTTAATGGAACATTTACAAATGTAGATGCTTTAGAAAAATGTAAAAATATAATATCATTAGTGTTAATATCAGATCAATTAACAGACATTTCAGGTATTTCCAATATGAAACGTATGGGAAAATTGCAAGTTACTTCATCTAGCGTAGAAGACTATTCTTCTATAAAAAATATGAAATATTTGAGAGTTATGCATTTTTCAGATATGAATGATAGCATCATTCAGGCAGTAAAGAATATTGATTTTTCGTGGATATCGGTCCCTGATCATGCAACAGCAGAGCAGATACTTGAATTAGCAGATCTTAAGGATAAAAGTGTTGTTCTTGGATCTAATATCAATAGCAGTTTATCTCCGAAAGCAAGAGGATTATATTTTAATGATGAAAATCCATTTGAAGTATCAGTTGAAAATACAGACATGGTTACAAACAATAAATTCACTGTAAAAGGTGAAGTTGATGTTAATGTTAAAGTGAAAGGTACAAATGTATCAAAAACAATTCATATTACAGTAAAAAATTCGGATGATATTGAGTCAATTGGGAATAAAGTAGATGAATTACCTGTGTTATCTCAGAATTATGAGGAATCTTCTTTGCCTAAATTTGCTATTACAAAAGAAGATGGTAATGTATATAGTGGTTATTCTGGGAAAAAGATCACTGATTCAGCAGAGACTTATGCGGCAGACTTTGTGTATGATGATGGCTTTATATTGAGGCATAAAGTTGGAAAGAATGGAAGGGATTATTTGGGTACAGAGGATATATCGTTAACAATTCAAGATAAAGAAATTGATACAATATTAAAAAATTATGTTTTGACGAAGGATCATGATTTGTATAAATTTGATGTGGAAGGAAATCTTACGAAAATTGATGAAAATGTAAAACAAATTTTATTATCTCAGACGAGAGCCTTATTTGTATTATATATGAATGGAAATCTTGTAAGAAAAAGTAATGGGGAGATCATTATATCCAATGTTTCCAAGGTATTATCAACAGAATATGTTGTATTAAATGATGGAACTACCTGGTATTGTGATATGAATTTTAAAATTTCATATAAAGTGTTAGATGTTGAAGCAAATAATAAGGTTAAATGGGATGGATATACACCAATCCTCTTTGCTGGCAATTCACTTTATTATATTAGAAATGATCATTCAGCAGAAGAAATTGCAAAAAATGTAAAATACATTTTCCCAGAATGCCAGCACATTTACGAGAGTTTGGATGGAAACTTGTACAGAATACAAAGTAAATATAATAGGACAACAAAAAAAATTGAATGGACATCAGTCGCTATTAATCCTACTGACAAGAAATTTACTGGATTGGCAAGTGATGGAACTTATTATGTAAAGGGAGAAAAGCTTATAACAGATATTGCATCTTGTACGAGATTAATGGATGTAAATCTAGGATATGCGGATTATGCATTTGTTCGTACAGATGGAACTGTTTGGAGTTATGTATATAATGAATTTCCAGAAAAAGTGTCTTATGCAGATGAAGATTTATCTATTAAAATGATAAGCCAACCAGTGAATTATGAGGGAACCATAGGAGAAATAGCAAATTTTACTGTAGAAGCAGAAGGAGAAGGATTAAAATATCAGTGGCAGTATAGTAATGATGGAGGAGTAAACTGGAAGAATTCTTCACAGAGTGGCAATAAAACAGCAACCGTTGAAGTGCCAATTACGGAAGTGAGAGACTGTCAGCAATACCGGTGCGTAGTAACAGATGCAAAAGGTAGCAGTGTGACATCGGAAGCAGCTATATTAAAAGTGTTAAAAGCATTAGCAATTATCAGTCAACCAGTAGATTACAGAGGAGAGGCTGGAGAAACAGCATGTTTTAATATAAAAGCAGAGGGAGAAGGATTGGAATACCAGTGGCAGTTCAGCAATGATGATGGAATAAACTGGAGAAATTCTTCGCAGAGTGGCAATAAAACAGCAACCGTTGAAGTGCCAATTACGGAAGTGAGAGACCGTCAGCAATATCGATGCGTAGTAACAGATGCAAAAGGTAGCAGTGTGACATCGGAAGCGGCTATATTAAAAGTGTTAAAGACCTTGACAATTATAAGCCAACCAATAAATTACAGAGGAGAAGTTAATGATACAGCAAATTTTACTGTAGAAGCAGAAGGAGAGGGATTAAAATATCAGTGGCAATACAGCAATAATGGAGGGAGTATTTGGAAAAACTCTTCACAGAGTGGCAATAAGACAAAAACGATTCATGTACCGATTACAGAAGCCAGGGATGGCCAACAGTACCGTTGCGTGATAACGGATGAAACAGGAAATAGCGTAACATCTGAAGCGGCAAAAATAATTGTTGGAGTAGCAATAGAGATAACAAGTCAACCGGTAGATTACACAGGTACAGTGGGAGAAACTGCTACGTTTACAGTTCAGGCAACTGGAGAAGGTTTAAAATACCAGTGGCAGTTTAGCAATGACGATGGGGAAAACTGGAGGAATTCTTCACAGAGTGGCAATAAGACAGAGAACGTTAGTGTGCCAATTACAGCAGCCAGAAATGGCCAGCAATATCGTTGTGTAGTCACGGATGGAAATAGTAACAGCGTAATTTCAGAAGCAGGAACGCTGATTGTGAAGTAATGAATAAAACATAAGATGAAAGAAAAGGCAGTACATCAAGATGGTGTGCTGCTTTTTCCATATAGAATAAAATATACTAAATATTGCAGATAACTGGTTAATTATGTAACTCCTATGGTTGAATGATTCAGTAACTTTTATAATAAGGTCAATATAAAAAAGGTAATGATTGTAAGGGTAGGAGAAGTAGATGGAAAATAAGATAATGACAGGAATAGTTATAGCTTTACCCTTTTGTTTTGGGGGATTTTATATATGGACAATCTGTTTATGTGGAATCTTGTTATGTGTAATATTGTGTAGAAATATATGGGAAAAAAAGAAAATAGTTATTTCAATGGATTGTTCATTTTTAGCATTAGGGCTAATTGGAATCTTCCATATGGGAACCATGGTTTATGGGATTGATAAAGGTATGAGTTTGATTGGAGCCATTCGGTATCTGGTTATACCGCTATTAGCATTGCTTTTGTTGCAAATGGAAAAAGAGAAAAAACAGGAGCTGCTAAAAATGATTCCAGATATTGCAGCCATAATGACAATAGTATCAGTTGTTTGCTATGCATCCCCTTTAAAAAAATATTTTTTTCAGGGGAGCAGATTAGGTGGCTTTTTTCAATATTCCAATACCTTCGCACTATTTCTTTTATTAGGAATGATTCTTTTAGTTTATGAAAATTGCTGGGAAAAAAAGCAAATTGTAGAATTGCTGATATTAATTGCAGGTATTTTTCTTACAGGAAGTAAAGGAATCTTCTTATTTCTTTTCTTTCATGCAGTTTACTTTTTTATGAAGGAAAAGTCCTGGAGAAAGCAGATTATAGCCTTGTTTATTATCAGTATTTTTATTGCGGTAATCACGGTTGTGATTACTGGAAATCACCAGAATTTTGGTCGATTTTTGCTGTTGGCAGGGAAAAACAGGACAATGTGGAAAAGGCTGCTATATGATTTGGATGGGTTAAAAATGTTAAAAGGACATCCACTAGGCTTGGGATATATGGGCTTTTATTATTTACAGCCATCAATGCAGGTAGTAAAGTATTCAACAAAATTTGTGCATAACGATATTCTTCAGATGGGATTAGATGCTGGAGTTGTATCTATGTTTCTTCTAATTGCCATTTTTGCAAAACAAATTTTTGCGAAAGATAATAACAAATTACAGAAACATTTGCTGTTAGTCATATTTTTACATAGTTGTATTGATTTTAATTTGCAATATTTTGTAATCTGGATGGTTGCTTTGTCATGTATGGAATTTCAGAAAATCAAAGTGATAGAATTGAATTTCTCAAAACTGTATTACGTAACAATGGCTGTCATCGGGTGTATGTTTGTTTATATAGGAGGCATATCGTATTTGGAATATTCCGGTGAAATTGAAAGACTTATTCGATATGCACCATGGATGACTACAGTTAAGATTCATCAATTATCCATTGAGACAGACGCGAATCAGGCAGAAAAAATAGCCAATGATTTGGTTAAAAGAAATCCTTATATTAGTCAGTCCTATGGGGTTAAAGCAGAAATTGCATATTTGAATAAAGACTATAAACAGATGATGAAGTATGAGAGGGAGCAAATCCTTCATCGAAAATGTGAAGTAAGTCTTTATGAAGAATATATAACAAGATTATACGAGATGCTTTCATCAGCAGATCGTAATGGAAGGAAAGAGGAGGTGAAAGTATATCTGGAAGAACTACTATGGATTCAACAGCTATTAGAGCAGGAGAATCGAGAGATAGGGGAACTAGCTTATCGTGCAGTGGTTAATCCAAAGTTAGAAATAGGAGCTAATTACAGGCAATATTTAATACAAATCAATGCGTATTACAAAAGTAATTATGAAAACTAAGACAAAGAACATGAAGGAAAGGGAGAAGCAATTGTGATCACCAGCCAGCCGGAAGATTATATCGGAGCAGTGGGAGATACGGCAAGCTTTACGGTAGGAGCCAACGGAGAAGGGTTAAAGTACCAGTGGCAGTATAGCAATGATGATGGAGCGAACTGGAAGAACTCTTCTCAGAGCGGCTGTAAGACAGCTACTGTCAGCGTGCCGATCACAGCAGTGAGAAATGGCCAGCAGTACCGTTGTGTGGTAACCGATGAAAGAGGAAATAGTGTGACTTCAGAGGCAGGAACGCTGATTGTACAATAAGATATTGCTATTATGAATGGGAGAAGGATGAGAGTCCTTCTCCTGTTTTATACAGCTATCAAATCTACCTGAATTATAAAGGGGAATAGAGATATAGTGAAAAAATTATATAATGCAATAAAATGGGAAAGAAGCTGTGTATATTAGTTTAATTGAATTATTGAATGCTATTTTTTACGTCAAAATCACTGTTTTTGCCATGAAGGACAGCTTTTGTTTAAATTGTGGTAAAATTGTGATTATAAGGATTATGAAATTAGCTTATACCTTACATTATTTAGCTATTTTTTAAGTCGAGAAACATGGTAATGTAAAATGATAGTCAATATGAGATTATGACTATCAAATGTATCAGTCCAAGGAGGGGACTATAAAAGTATTAGGAAAAATGATGAAAAAAAGGTTATTAAAATTATTATTTGTAGTTATTTTAATGATTACAATAATATTTGATATTGGTGGTTTTCAAGTGAAAAAAACTTATGCATCGACTGTAAGTCCAGATGCATTTGTTCAGTATGCTTTAAATAATTGTGTTGGTATACCGTATGTATTAGGGGGGCGAAGTCGAAATGGGTTTGACTGTTGCGGCCTTGTTTGGTATGTGTGTAATCATTTTGGAATTAATATAGTACCAGGTGCTGCAAATGATCAAAGGAGGTATGGTACTCCTGTATCATATTCATTGTCAAGTTTTTCAAATTATAAAACAAATTTGCAAAAAGGAGATTTAATATTTTTTGATTATGAAGGTGATGGATCAAGTGATCATGTTGCGATATATACTGGAAATGGATATGCAGTTCAAGCACAAACATATGGTTATTTAAGTAAAAATATTAATTTAGATACGACTTGGTCACATGGAAAAAAAGAATGGCAACTTACATGCAATATTCGGAGAGTAATAAATAGTTCAAATTCCATATATTGTACAATAACACCTACATTAGCAAAAACAACAATGAATGTTGGGGATACTTGTATCGTTAGTGGAAATGTATCATCGTCTGGTTCTCAGATTGCATCTGTAACTGCTGGAGTATACACAAATGCAAACGGTTCTGGTTGTGTGAATGGTATTCAGGCAACAAAGACAGTAAATAGTTATTATTATTATCTTTCCAATATTGATTCTGCGATTCATTTTGAAAGAATCCCTTCAGGAGGAACATACTATTTTGTTGTAACAGCAAAACTTCAAAACGGGACAACAAAGTCGGCATATAAACAATTTACAGTTAATGGAAAGACTTGTTCAACGCCTAAAGTAACATTTTCAGATGTTATAGGAGGAAAAACATTAAGTATTTCAGGTGGAAGTTCAGATACGATTAATTATACAATCAAGAAGAATGGATCAAACTTTGTAAGTGGAACGGCTACAGGATCTTATACAACAACTTTAAATTCAGTAGGAACTTATTCTGTGACTGCATATTCAAGTCGTTCAGGATATACTAAGAGTAGCAGCACATCTGGAAATACTACATTATCTCAAGCTGCAGCACCAATTATTACTCAAAGTATAACAGAAAATCATATAGTATTAAATATGAATAGTAGTACGTCTGGTACAACAATTTATTATACAACTAGTGGAAATACACCAACCATAAGTAGTACAAAGTTTTCTGGTGCAGTTTCTATAAATTCTGAAAAAACAATAAAAGCAATTGCTGTCAAAAGTGGTTATGTAAACAGTGAAATTGCAACAACTACTGTAAAATTAGAAGAACCAGCTGCTCCAGAGGGATTTACATTAAATGGGGATGAAAAAGTTCCTGTAGGAGATAATATTTCGGTAAAATGGGATTCTAATATAATGGCATCTAGTTATACAGTAACATTATATAAGAACGGAGAAAAAGTTGATTCTGTAACGACAACTGGAGAAACAGCTTCTTTTAATTTGAGTGAGAAAGGTAAATATGAATTAAAAGTATATGCATCTAACTTTGTCGGAAATAGTGAAAATTGTAGTACGACCTTAAATGTTGAAGCAATGGCACCATTAAAGGTAGATTTTGTAGACTGGGATGGAACAATAATTAAAGAACAAGAAGTTCCATATGGCTATGATGCATCATTACCAGATGATCCAGAAAGAAAAGGTTATACTTTTGTTTCATGGGAAAATAAGGATAAGATTACTAACGTAAAAAACGATTTAGAAGTTAAAGCTATATATAAGATTAATACTTATACAGTTAGATTTTATGATGCATCTGGTAATCAGGTTGGAAGTACACAAAAAGTAGAATATGGAGGAAAAGCCGAATCTCCAGAAAAGGATTTGACAGATATTCCAACAGGATATGTTTTTGCAGGATGGAAAGTAATAGAATCTGATAATGACAGCAAAGGTGATTATAAGTGTATTGATTCTAATATGAAGTTACAGGCAGTATATTATTGGGAAAATGATGAATTACCAGTAGTTAGTGAGATTACATCTGCAAACTGGAATGCAGAAACAGGTAATTATACAGTTAAAGTAAAATTGACAAATTATCCAAAACAAACAACAACAGCATTGTTAAGAGTTTCTTTGATGACATCTGAAGGTAAATTAGTTAAATCAGCAAAAGAAGAAATTGAAATATCAGCAGATGAAACAATTGAAGAAAGTATGATTTTGAAATATAGTGGGACAGCGACAAAGGCTACTGCTGTTGTACTTGGTCTTAAAGGAAATGATTTAACAGGTAGTGCATATTCTAAATTGGTATCAAAAGATGTTACAGTACAATCTGATTCTGTATGGTCCGACTGGTCAGAATGGAGTACTTCTGAAGCAACTGCATCAGAAGATACAGAAGTGGAAAAGAAAGTACAATATAGGTATGCAGATAAGTCTACAACTACAAGTACGTCTCCAAGCCTTAGTGGTTGGGAAAAATACGATACGAAAACTACTTGGAATGATTGGGGAAGTTGGAGTGGATGGAGTACAACTTCACAGACAGCTAGTGATTCTAAGCAGGTAGAAACTAGAACTACATATCGCTATTATGTATTTTATTGTCCTACTTGTGGAGGAAGGGAACCATTACAGGGAAAAAGTGACTGTGGAAAATATACTTTGAGTTCTTCTAACTGGGTCGAAAAATGGTTCCCGACAGCATATAAAGATTCAAAATCTGCAACTTATTCATATGCGACCTACAAACGATATACGACATCATTGGGAGATGGATTACGTTGGAACTTTAGTAGTGGAAATTTGAATTCTACTGCAGTTGGAACAAAAGATTCAGATTCAAGTGCAACTGTTATTCGAAAAGAATATCGTTATCGTACAAGAACACAGACTACAACTTATTATTATTATAAATGGAATGATTGGAGTGAATGGGGAGATAATGGATATACAGCCAGCGATTCTCGTAAAGTTGAAACTAGGACATTATATCGCACGCGTAAATTAGTGCCAGTTTATAGTAATCTTGCAGGAACCGAAGAAACGGGAAAATCGTATAGTATTTCTGGAAAGTTGTCTTCTGTTAATGTTGATTTAAATGGTAAGGTTGCGACTATTATGGTTTATAAGGGTAAGAATACGGATCCAAATGAAGATCAGATTCAGTATGTAAGTCAGACAACTATTGGGGAGGATAATGCTTATTCATTTGAGATTATACCAAAAACTGAACCTACAGATTTTACTGGAGATTATACGGTTTGTCTCGGCTTAGAAGGATCTACTGGATTGATTAATATTGATATGATTGAAGCACCTAAGCCAGTATATACAGTAAAATATACAGATTCAGAAGGAAAAGAAATATCTTCACAGGAAGTTAAAGCTGGCGATAGTGCAATTGTTCCTGAAAGTCCAAAAAAAGATGGTTATATATTTGTCGGTTGGAATATGAATGCAGTTAATGTGCAAGGTAATATGACAATTAGCGCAGTATTTGCTCCGCTTCAATATGTTGTAGCATATGTGGATAGTGCCAATAGTATAATTAGTTTTGAAAACTATCAGTATGGCGATAAATTAACTCCACCAGAGGATCCAGAGGCAGAAGGAAAAGAATTTGTTGGATGGGATTGCATCATTGATGGTGAAGATACAGTAAAAAGTAATATGGTAGCTAATGCAGTCTATAAAACCCAAACCTATATGGTTAATTTTGTGGATGAAAATGATGAAACGATAAGTAGTCAAAAAATTGAATATGGACAAACGGCTACACCTCCGGCAGCATTGGATGTAAAGGACAGAGACTTCCTAGGATGGAGTACAAATAAGGAATGGTGGAATGTTAAAGAAGATATGACAATAAAACCTATCCTCATTTATGCAGAGACTGCAGATGCACCATCAGCTTATTTTATACAAAATGATGATTATGTTGCAGTTTATTTAGAGTCAGCAACGGAAAATGCGGAAATTTACTATACGTTAGAAGATGAAAATCCTACAAAGGAGAGTACATTATATGACGGTCCGATTGTAATTGATGCATTTGATATTGATGCAGAAGAAGACAAAGATAATAATAATATTCTTGTTCATTTAAGTGCAAAATTAAAAGCAGTTGCTGTATGTGAGAATATGAATGATAGTGAAGTACAGGATGTTGTATATGAGGCAGATCAAACAATTCCAATTACTAAAGATGTAGTTATTACATTAGATGAGAATGGTGGAAAAGAACTTGATGAGGCAGTAATAGTTAATTTAGAAAATGAACCTATCGGAGAACTTCCAATACCGGAATATGAAGGATATACATTTGTAGGATGGTTTACTGATAAAGAAGATGGGGAACAGGTTACGGCAGAAAGTACTTTTTCAGAAGATACAACTTTATATGCACATTGGGTTGAAGATAAAGGAGATACACCATCTGTTGAGGATGGTATCCATATTAAAACTCAACCATTAGATTATACAGGAACTGTAGGGGAAACTGCTTCTTTTATAATAGAGGCAGAAGGTAATGGCTTAAGGTATCAATGGCAGTTCAGCAGTGACAAAGGAAGTACCTGGAAGAATTCGTCCCAGAATGGTAATAAGACAGACACGATCAAGGTGCCGATCACAGAGGCAAGAAATGGCCAGCAGTATCGTTGTGTGGTAACCGATGAAAATGGAAATAGTGTGACCTCGGGTGCAGCAAGTCTGATCATTGGAAAAGCTTCCGAAGGTCCAATGATCACAGGGCAGCCAGAAGATTATACAGGAGCAGTGGGAGATACAGCAGTATTTACGGTAACAGCAACTGGAGAAGGGTTAAAGTATCAGTGGCAATACAGCAATGACAAAGGGGCAACCTGGAAAAACTCTTCCCAGAGTGGTAATAAGACAGCGACGATCAAGGTGCCGATCACAGAGGCAAGAAATGGCCAGCAGTACCGCTGTATGGTAACAGATGTGAATGGAAATAAAGTAACATCTGATGTAGCAACACTGATTGTTGGAACCGCATCCGAAGGTCCAGTAATTACTGGACAGCCAGTAAATTATACAGGTGAGGTTGGAAAGACAGCAACATTTACCGTAACGGCAACTGGAGAAGAGTTAAAGTATCAGTGGCAATACAGCAATGACAAAGGGGCAACCTGGAAAAACTCTTCCCAGAGTGGTAATAAGACAGCGACGATCAAGGTGCCGATCACAGAGGCAAGAAATGGGCAGCAATACCGCTGTGTTGTAACCGATGCAAATGGAAGCAGTGTAACTTCAGAGGCAGCAAAGCTGATCGTTGGAACAGAATTAACAATCACTAGTCAACCTAGGGATTATACGGGAGAAGTAGGAGAGACTGCTGTATTTACCGTGGAAGCTAGCGGAGAAAGCTTAAGATACCAGTGGCAGTTTAGCAATGACGATGGAGCGAACTGGAGAAATTCTTCTCAGAGTGGCTGTAAGACATCTACCATCAGTGTGCCGATCACAGAGGCAAGAAATGGGCAGAAGTATCGTTGTGTAGTAACGGATGGAAATGGAAACAGTGTGACTTCAGAAGCAGGAACTTTGATAGTGAAGTAGTAATCAAACATAAGTGAAAAAGAAGGCAGTATATCAGAGATGGTATGCTGTCTTTCTTTTATAACAGATTATTATGACATTAAGTTGGCTATTTGTGACATTAAAGAAAATTAAGTTTTTCAAAATGATATAATGTGTGCATCTATCAAATGATCTCTAGGAATTCTGATTGATCATGCCAGCTAAACTCTGGCATTGGACTTTGAAAAGTAAATATTACTTGTGGAACAAAAAAATTGCATGAGAAATAAACATAGCGCTCACTATGTTTCAAAAGATGGTATGATAGACCATAGGATTATGCTACATTCAAAATCAACTTTCTGCGGGTGGATTCAAATGGCAAATCCCATGCATCCAGATGTTGTAACATAAGGATGTGATAAAGTCGGCAGTACCACATCTTAGTTGAACGGCGTCTGTCGTCTTCTAGTTTAAAGTCTAATTTCTCACGTTTATTTGAACGTTCAGCAGATGTTCTTGCATTGTATTCCAGTTTCCATTCTTTACTGCTTCTTGGTGAATTGTTGAATAATCTCGGATTATCTTTCATGACTAAATGAACCATTCGTCCATATTTTGCATCAGAACATGGTGTCTGACAGGTATAGGAAATACAGCTGGGAGTATCGCCAACATCAAAACCACTGAGGATAGCATAAAGTGGATCAATCTTAAGCTGTGCAGCCCATTCAGTTAATGAAGTAACTTTAAAATCAATGGACAAAAGATAAGAACGTTGCATGCAGGAAGGAGTTTTTGGCACGGGACCGAATTTTGAATATTTATCAGCCATAGGAGAATCAGTAGCCGATAGATCAAGGTTCCAAAAGCGCTCAATGATATCCCATGTGGAAAGCGCAATAGAATCTGGATCAGGATAATATTTACGAAGATTAGTAACAACAAAGTTTTGGTAGTCAGCATGACTGCCGCAGTTAACAGGTAACATAAAATCGTCTCCAAACAAAAAACGAACCGGCGCCGCCGGAATAATATGCTTCTTGATTAAAAAGGCGCGAAGCACCACATTTTTAAAGGGATATGTCAAGTGTTTTAATGAAAAAATTTAATGAAAAAAGTGGGTGATTTTTATAAAAAAAGAATCTGAAAGCCTTGATTTTACTGGTTTAAAGAATCCGAGAGATTATTTATAGAAAAAGGAGGAAAAATGAAGAAGAGAATAAAACAGTTAACAGTCGTTATATTGGCATTTTTAATGTGTATTAATTATAATACAGTTGGATTTTTTAATATGCGGGTATTATTTGCAAAAGAAGGAATAGTGCAGATGATTTCATCTTTTGCACAAGAAGAACCACAGTATTATTATTTTAATGGGAAACCGGATCTGGAAGAAATTATGAATAGCTTACCAGATACAATAGAAGTTTATTTGGAGAACTCTGAAGAGATAACAGAGATACCAGTTAGTTGAAAATGCGAGGGTGACTATGAAGATTCTCATTATTACTATTATCAATTTAATCCTGTATGGGATGAAAATGAATATGGATGTAATTTAGTCGAACTGCCATATGCTGGTATATATGTAACAAATGCTACCAATAAAAATGGATTAAAAAAATCAGTTACAAGCAGCCCGCATGAAACTACGGTTTATAACTTCTTAATTAATAACGTTGGACTGAATACTGCAGGAGCATGTGGCGTAATGGCTAATATACAATGTGAATCAAATTTTAGTCCAACAGCAGTAAATCCAAATGACACTGGTGGAACGAAAAGTTATGGGATATGTCAATGGAACAATGGAGAAGCCGCAGGAAATAGATATAATAAGTTAATTACATGGTGCAATAATAATGGATATGATTATACTACTTTAACTGGTCAGTTGTATTTTATGAAACATGAATTAGATAGTGATTCATATTTTCGGTTATCTACATTAAAAGCAGTTGCCAATACAGCAGATGGGGCCTCAGAAGCAGCATTGTGTTGGGCAAAATATTATGAAGGCTGTTCAAGTAGTTATTATACCACAAGGCAGGACCTTGCAAGGAATAAGTATTGGCCTGAGTATGCAGCAGTAACAGAGCTAAAGATCACAAACTATAATACACCGGGGACACTGACACAGGGAAGCACCTTTTCCATCAAAGGCACCATATCTTCCCCGACCAAACTGACATCCGTGACCGTAGGAGTCTATGATTATGATGAAAAATGCTGGACTGGGAAGACCGTGAATCCAAACTCTACGACATATGATATCCATAACATGGATAATGATATTTTATTCAACAATCTGCCGGCAGGCATGTATGCATATCGTGTCATCGCCACCAATTCAGCCGGGACAACGTGGCTGGTGGCAAAAGCTTTTGCCGTGCTGGGTACTTCGGCAACGGTCCAGGATGGGACCTACTATATACGCTCAAATTCCAATAGTGACCGTTCAGTCGGGATCGCTGGTGATTCGAACGAATCAAACGCGAATGTAGAGGTGCAGGAATCAAGAACATCTGCATATCAGGCATTTTATTTTAAGTACAAAGGGAACGGCATATACAGCATCCGGGATGTCGGATCGGGGATGTATCTGGATATAGAAGGTGGAGCCACGGCATCCGGGACAAATGTATGGCAGCACGCATATAATGGCTCTAAGGCACAGAGCTGGTATGTGCTGCCATGCGGGAGCATATACTGCCTTGTCCCACAGCATGCTACGGAAACAGCGCTAGATATGCGCAGTGGCAACCAAAACATCGGGGATACTGTACAGATATATAACCAGAACCTGATAAATGCACAGAAGTTCAGGCTGGTCAGGACAGATGGTGACTTTGAGACAGGGCATAAGATCACCTTTGATGCCCAGGGAGGAAGTTTCAAGGAAGCGCATGCAAGGCGTAAAGTGGACGGTTTTAATACGGGAAGGGGCACACAGCAGCTGATCGTCTATAATGTGCCAGGGATGACCGTAGACACCAATCAGTATGGAGGAGAAGTGGTGGTTTCTGCGGATGGGACCATGACACAAATCCGTGCATATGGCTCCACGATGCAGGTAAAGGTACCGGACGGAGGGATGGTAGTCTCCGGCCATTTTGATAATGGAAAGGGCGGAGTGGAATTCACGGATCAGGTCTCTGTCGGGAATTATGTCGGATGCGATTATGAGGACCAGATGGTCTATGCCTACGGCTCCTATGATGCATATCTGGCATCCCACAAATATGTAGAGGATGCAGAGGTCTATGGGGACCTGCCGATACCAGAGAGGGAAGGATATCTGTTCGATGGATGGTATACCAGAGAGGACGGGGGGACCAGGATCAACAGGAGCAGCACCTATGCAGCGGACACCCTGTATGCACGATGGAGAGAGGAAGGAGACCCGGCTGCAACAGCAGAGGTGGCCAGGGGGCACCATAAATATGAGATCTATGACTACAGCATGAGCTGGAAGGAGGCTAGGGCTTTCTGTGAAGCGAGAGGGGGCTATCTGGCGACGATCACCAGCCAGGAGGAAAACGATCTGTTGAAAGGACTGACGGCAGAAGGGAACCAGGGATATTACAGCATCGGATGCAGTTCAGAGGAGGAAGTCGGGAAATGGGAATGGGTGACAGGAGAAGCGTTCAGCTACAGCAACTGGGACACCGATTATCCGGAAGGGAATGCGGAAAATGAAGGATATGCCTATTTCATAGCAAAGGACAATCCACCGAATAAAGCTCCGGGCGAGTGGATCGACCGGACGGATAGATCTGGTGCATCTAGCGGCTTTTATCATCATAATAATGGAGGATTGATCTGTGAGTATGACGTCAAATACGGACAGACCATTGCAGGAAGCGATTCCTATACAAAGACCTATGGGGATGATCCGTTCACACTGGATGTCAGATTGACTGAAGGAGATGGAAGCCTCTCTTATCATTCCAGTGATACCGGTGTGGTAGAGGTCACAGATGACGGAAGGGTGGCCATAAAGGGAGCTGGTACGGCTGTGATCACGGTGACAGTATCAGAGACAGAGGAATATGAGGCTACATCCAAAGAGATCACGGTGAAGGTGGAAAAGGCATCCCCTGCCATCAGTGCCGTATTGTCCGCTGATACAATCCGGACCGGGGAAAGAGCAAAGGTATCCGCATCAACATCTGGGGATGGCGCCATCCGCTATCAGATCGATGACGAAAATATCGCCACGGTGGATGGGTCCGGCATGATCACTGGGAAACAGGCAGGGACAGTGACAGTCACTGTCACCTCAGAAGAGACGAGGAACTACCGGGGTGCATCCATGACATTGACTCTGACAGTAGAAGGCGGAAAGGAAGCGGCCACGATCACCAGCCAGCCGGAAGACTATAAGGGAGCAGTTGGAGAGACGGCAGTCTTTACGGTAAGGGCAGAAGGCACGGGCCTGAGCTACCAGTGGCAGTATAGCAATGACAGAGGGAATGCATGGAAGGACTCTTCCCAGAGTGGGAATAAGACAGATACGATCAAAGTGCCGGTCACGGCAGCGAGGGACGGCCAGCAGTACCGCTGTGTGGTGACGGATGGAGAAGGGAACAAGGCAATATCCAGCGCAGCAAGACTGATCGTTGGGGCAGCTACCCAGGGAGTATCCATCACCAGCCATCCGGAGGATTATACCGGGGCAGTTGGAGAGACGGCAGTCTTTACGGTAAGGGCAGAAGGCACGGGCCTGAGCTACCAGTGGCAGTACAGCAATGACGGAGGGAATGCATGGAAGAATTCTTCCCAGAATGGAAGCCGGACATATATGATCAAAGTGCCAATCACAGCAGCTAGAAATGGCCAGCAGTACCGTTGTGTGGTAACCGATGAAAGGGGAAATAGTGTGACTTCAGAAGCAGGTACACTGAGGGTACAATAAAAGATTGTTAATTAGGAGAAGGATGAAAGTCCTTCTCCTGTTTTGTATGTTTGGATATTTATGACATTAAATAGGACGTTTATGTCAATAAAAAAAATGTTACTTGTTGACGTGATATAATTTTTTTATTCATTTTAGAATTATATCATAAAGAGGAGGAACGTATGAAAAGACACAAGAAGCGTATTCTGGCGGTACTGTTGTCTATCATGATGATTATCGGTTCAGTGCCTGTAGAGGTATATGCTGCTAAGGATCAAACAACAGTGAAGACAGAGACGGAAGAAAAGGAAAATTCTGCAATTGATGGAGTCATAGATTCTGTTAAAAAGGCAGTTGATGGTGTAATGGACGATGGGGAAGAGGGGGCAGAGGCACAAGAAGACTCATCTGATGCCACAGAAAACAAAGAAGAAATCACAGAAACGAATAAGACGGTAAAATCAGATACTGGAGCCACAACAGAGGAAAGTGGGAATCTGATTTATGGGACAGATGGAATCATTACCCGTGCGGAATGGCTACATGATTTGACCGTTGTTTTTGGAATGACAGTAGAAGAGGATAATTATCCAGACAATTATTTTAGTGATTTGAAAGAAGATCATACATATTACAAGGATATTCTTTTAGCAATCCAGTTTGGGGTAGTGGATATTGAGGAAGGAGATCCTATTCATCCAGATGATCCGGTTACCAGAGATTTTGCAGTAAAGACATTGAATTTCTGTCTTGGATTTCAGCTGGATGAAGGAACAGAATATACATTCAGCGATTCAGCGGATTGTTCATCACCAGATGATGCTCAAATTTCGGTGAATCGGCAATGGATTAAATTGGTCGATGGAAGATTTTCACCTGAGACTAATATAACGTCAGAAGAAGTACAGACCATGTTATCTGATGTACAGAAGGTATTAGAAGCGGATGTAGTAGATGAAAGCTACGACAGTCAGTATGATCTTGCAGATGGGGTAGTGGAAGTACCAGATGGAACAATAGTTTCTGTAGATGAAGAGAATCGTGTTACGATTACGGACTGTCCAGTTACCATTGAAAGCGGAACTCAGTTTGTTGTTTATCAAAATGGAATTGCTAATGCATATACTGCTGAGAGTGTGACAAAGGATGGAAATACAATTACAATTGTGACAAAAGATACTGATAATGAGGATGCCTTTGCTGCGGTTGATGCACAGGGAGTTGTTGAAGCTGATCTTATGGATATCCAGCCAGCAGAGGGGGTTGAAGTAACGTACAGCAATGAAGAGACGGGTGAGACTTATTCATCAGCTCGTGTAGCAGAGAGAAAAATAACAGAGAAACAATATAAATCTGCACATTTTACAAAAACCGTAAATCTGGGAAGCGGAGTATCCGTAGATGTCAAGGTAGATATTACAAATCCTAAAGTTTATTATGAATTCAGTACTTTAAAACAAAAAGCTTATTTAAAATTTACATCTGATGCTCAGATTACCTATATGGGAAAAGGGAATATTACAGAAGCATTGGGCAGCCAGACAGTAACCATTGCAAATTGGGGAATTCAGGGAGTAGGTGGAATTGATATCAATGCAGACTTTGACCTGTCAGGTTCTATCAGCGGAACACAAAAAGCCTATATCGAAACTGGATTTTCATTAAATAAGAAAGATGGATTGCGTATTCTTCAGTCCTTTCAGGCAAAATTATATTCTATTTCTATAGAGGCCAATGGACAGGCTGGAATCAATATAAAAGCAGGACTTACGAAGCCAAGTTTTGCCAAAGCATATGTGTATGCCAAAGCTGGAGGAATCGCAAAGTTAGAAGCAGATCAGTACTTTGATGATCAGACTCCAGAAAAATGCGTACAGTTTACCGCATACTTATATGCATCGTATGGTGCATATGCCAGCTGTTCCTGGATAGATGAGACGTATGAGAAGAAGGTCGTTATCTATGATGGAACAAATTCACCGATTAATATTGACCATCACTATGAAGATGGTAAGAAAGTAGGATTTTGTAGTAGGGGAAAAAGCTATAAATATCTAACCTCTGGCTATTCTCAATATGCAGGAAGTGGATGGGGCAGTGGAAGTGGAGATGGATACGATGCAGAAGGAAATCCAATCACGATTTATAAATATAGTTTAAGTGAAGATGGAAATGCAACCATTACCAAATACAGTGGAAATGCAAGAGCATTGATCATTCCGAGTCAGTTGGATGGGCATAAGGTAGTAGCTTTGGGGAATGAATCTTTTGCAAGTAATACACTGCTTCAATCTGTAATCATACCGAATGGCATAACATCTATTGGAAGTAGTGTATTTAGTAGATGTAGTAATCTGCAGAGCATAGAAATACCGGATACGGTAACAACTATAGGAGATGCTGCATTTGAAAATACAGGATTGGTATCATTGGCACTGCCAAAGAATCTGACCAGCATGGGAAGAGAGATATTGAGCGGGAATACAGGAGTGACAGAGATCACGATACCAAAGACAGTAACTAGTATGCAGGGAGGAGGCTTTAAAGAAGGGTCATTTCGCGGCAGTAATATCGAGAAAGCAGTGATAGAAGAAGGGATGACAGAATTACCCGATTATGCATTTGATGGAGCCACTGCGCTGAAAAGTGTGGAGATACCGGATACGGTAACGAGGATAGGAGCCGTTGCATTTAAGGACTGTACAGCTTTAAATAACATAAATATACCAGACAGTGTGACAGCGATAGGAGATGCTGCATTTGAAAATACAGGATTGGTATCATTGGCACTGCCAAAGAATCTGACCAGCATGGGAAGAGAGATATTGAGCGGGAATACAGGAGTGACAGAGATCACGATACCAAAGACAGCAACTAGTATGCAGGGAGGAGGCTTTAAAGAAGGGTCATTTCGCGGCAGTAATATCGAGAAAGCAGTGATAGAAGAAGGGATGACAAAATTACCCGATTATGCATTTGATGGAGCAACTGCGCTAAAAAGTGTGGAGATACCGGATACGGTAACGAGGATAGGAGCCGTTGCATTTCAGGACTGTACAGCTTTAAGTAACATAAATATACCAGACAGTGTGACAGCGATAGGAGATGCTGCATTTGAAAATACAGGATTGGTATCATTAACACTGCCAAAGAATCTGACCAGCATGGGAAGAGAGATATTGAGCGGGAATACAGGAGTGACAGAGATCACGATACCAAAGACAGCAACTAGTATGCAGGGAGGAGGCTTTAAAGAAGGGTCATTTCGCGGCAGTAATATCGAGAAAGCAGTGATAGAAGAAGGGATGACAGAATTACCTGATTATGCATTTGATGGAGCAACTGCGCTAAAAAGTGTGGAGATACCGGATACGGTAACGAGGATAGGAGCCGTTGCATTTCAGGACTGTACAGTTTTAAGTAACATAAATATACCAGACAGTATAACAGCGATAGGAGATAATGTATTTAGAAATACAGGATTGACTAGGATAGAAATACCAAATTCTGTTACTCAAATAGGAAATAATACTTTTTACGATTGTAAAAATCTTTCTTATGTAAAATTACCAGATACTAGAGCTACAATTACCAACAGCATGTTTTATAATTGTACAAGTTTAGAAATAATTGCTTTACCGGATACAATTACAAATATTAATGATTCAGCTTTTGAAAATAGCGGATTAAAATCAATCACGATTCCTGAAAAAGTGACATCTGTTGGAAATAATGCATTTAAGAATTCACCACTGGAATCGGTAGAATTTAAAGATTCTAATGCAACCATTGGAGAATCAGCATTTAACAACTGTGTATCATTATCTAATGTTGTATTAGGAAAAAATATTAAGACACTAGGAAAGTATGCATTTTATGGCTGTGATGCATTAGCAAAAATTGAGATTCCAAATAGTGTAACAAGCATAGGAACATATATTTTCCAACATTGTGATACATTAGCAGATGTAACATTAGGGAATGGAATTACCAGCATTCCATCATATGCATTTGACCAGTGTGCAAAATTAGAAAAGATTACCGTTCCTTACCGAGTAACAACGATAAAAGATCATGCATTTTCAAATAGCGTAGAATTTAAGGAAATCATAATTCCAAGGGCAGTTACCAGTATTGATTCTACAGCGTTCAGTTATCTTGATAAACTTACCATTTATGGAATTGCAGGAACGTATGCTGAGACATTTGCTAATGATCATGGAATCAAGTTCGTAAACCAGGAAGTAAAAGCAACAGAAGTTACTTTAAATAAGACAGAATTGACGTTAAATAAAGGACAGAAGGATAAACTGATTATGTCTGTTACTCCTTCAAATTTCACAGATGAAGTATCCTGGAAGAGTTCCAACACGGATATTATCACCATTGATGATACAGGCTTAGTGACAGCGAAAGCATTAGGAACTGCTACTATTAAATTAATCGTGGGGGATGTGAACACATCATGTAAGGTAACTGTGGTACAGCCAGTGACTTCGATTTCTCTGAATAAGACTTCTCTTTCAATGGAGGCATTGGATACTTATCAGTTAACAGCAACTGCCAATCCAAGTGAAGCAGCCAACAAGGAAGTGGAATGGAGTTCTTCAAATGAAGAAGTTGCAACCATTGACCAGAATGGTATGGTAAGAGCCTTAGGAAAAGGAACAGCTGAGATTAAAGTTAGTGCAAAGGACGGAAGTGGTGTTAGCAATAAATGTACGGTTACGGTAAGTAATACCGCTCATGTTGCAGCTACTGTGGAAGAGATGGAAAGTCCTCATAACTATGAGAATAATTGCTCTGATTTTTGGGTTTACACATTAGAAGGGGCAGAAACTTTAAGCATTATATTTGATGAAAGAACAAATATAGAAGAGGACTTTGATTTCTTATATATTTATGATGGTAATGGAAATGAGATAGGTAAGTACACAGGCACCATATTAGCCGGTCAGATGATAACGATTCCAGGTGATACCATAAGGATTAAGTTGGTATCAGATAGTTCTGGAAATGAATGGGGATTTAAAGCTTCTAGCATCGTAGATCCAAATCGGAAACCTTCGGTAGAAGTTGTCAGTCAGCCAGAAGATTATACAGGAGCGGTAGGGGATACTGCAGTATTTACGGTTGAAGCAATAGGAGAAGGGCTCACCTATCAGTGGCAGTTCAGTAATGATAAGGGAAGTACCTGGAAGAACTCTTCCCAGAGCGGCAACCAGACGGATACGATCCGTGTGCCGATCACAGAAGCAAGAAATGGCCAGCAGTACCGCTGCATTGTGACAGATGGAGAAGGTAATCAGGCAATCTCTGAATCAGGAACACTGGTTGTAAGCAAGAAAGCAGAAGCATTGGTGATCGCTACTCAGCCGTCAGATTATACGGGAGCGGTGGGAGAGACCGCAACCTTTACAGTGAAGGCAGCTGGTAATGGGCTTATCTATCAATGGCAGTTCAGCAGTGACAAAGGAAGTACCTGGAAGAATTCGTCCCAGAATGGTAATAAGACAGACACGATCAAGGTGCCGATCACAGAGGCAAGAAATGGCCAGCAGTATCGTTGTGTGGTAACCGATGAAAATGGAAATAGTGTGACCTCGGGTGCAGCAAGTCTGATCATTGGAAAAGCTTCCGAAGGTCCAATGATCACAGGGCAGCCAGAAGATTATACAGGAGCAGTGGGAGATACAGCAGTATTTATCGTAACAGCAACTGGAGAAGAGTTAATATACCAGTGGCAGTACAGCAATGACAAAGGGGCAACCTGGAAAAACTCTTCCCAGAGTGGTAATAAGACAGCGACGATCAAGGTGCCAATCACAGAGGCAAGAAATGGCCAGCAGTACCGCTGTATGGTAACAGATGTGAATGGAAATAAAGTAACATCTGATGCAGCAAGATTGATTGTTGGAACCGCATCCGAAGGTCCAGTAATTACCGGACAGCCAGTAAATTATACAGGTGAAGTTGGAAAGACAGCAACATTTACCGTAACGGCTACTGGAGAGGAATTAAAATACCAGTGGCAGTACAGCAATGACAAAGGGGCAACCTGGAAAAACTCTTCCCAGAGTGGTAATAAGACAGCGACGATCAAGGTGCCGATCACAGAGGCAAGAAATGGCCAGCAGTACCGCTGTGTTGTAACCGATGCAAATGGAAGCAGTGTAACTTCAGAGGCAGCAAAGCTGATCGTTGGAACAGAACTAACGATCACCAGCCAGCCGGAAGATTATATCGGAGCAGTGGGAGATACGGCAAGCTTTACGGTAGGAGCCAACGGAGAAGGGTTAAAGTACCAGTGGCAGTATAGCAATGATGATGGAACCAGCTGGAGAAATTCTTCTCAGAGTGGAAGTAAGACATCTACCATCAGCGTGCCAATCACAGCAGCTAGAAATGGGCAGCAGTACCGTTGTGTGGTAACCGATGAAAGAGGAAATAGTGTGACTTCAGAAGCAGGTACACTGAGGGTACAATAAGATACTGATAACATGAATGGGAGAAGGAGTTTATCCTTCTCCCATTTTTGAGATAGCATCCAGTCTAAAACCGATTTTGTAACTAAAAAGGTCATTTATGACAATCCAGATTCTGAAAGTGTAAAAAATAGTATAATGAATGCAATTATAGTTCATTAGGAGGTAAGAGATGAAAAAACAATTAACAGCAGTATTGCTATGCTTTTTGTTGATACTTTCTGTTATGACATCGGCATTGGGAGTTGATGTGAAAGCAAGCGGAACAAAAGAGATTACGTATATTAATCCATTGTATCAGGATGTAATAGACGAATCGGATTTAAATCAACCATCGGAATTGGGAATTGCACCAGCTTCGGAAGAAGAATATTATGATAATATTTCAGAAGCTGGTAATGATATGAGAAGTCATCTTGTCGGTCGCGAAGAAACAATCACAATACAATATCAAGCGGAGGAATATAGTTCCGAACTGGTAAAAGGGATTGTAGCAGATGCTATGAAGCATACGGGTAATCCTAAAGAAGGTGATTACTTAAGATGGCAGTATGCAGGTTGGAAATCAAGTACCAGTTATTATCGTTCTGATAATATATGTTATATGACGATAACTTACACGATGACATATTATACTACCAGAGAGCAGGAAGAAGCTTTGGATCAGAAGATGGATTCAGTATTAAATCAACTGAATATCGAGAATACCAGTAATTATAAAAAAATTCAGGCGGTGTATGATTATATTTGTGATAATGTAATATATGATTATGATAATCTGGAGGATGATGAATACAAATTAAAGTATACGGCATATGCTGCTTTAATGGATGGAACTGCTGTATGTCAGGGATACGCAGTATTATTCTATCGAATGGCATTGGAATTAAATATAGATGCAAGAGTCATTACTGGAGTTGGTAATGGAGGTCCACATGGATGGAATATTGTTGATTTAAAGAATCAGTATTATAACTTGGATGCTACTTGGGATGCTGGTCGCTCATCCTATCGCTATTTCTTGAAATGCAATGAAAATTTCGGAGATCATACGAGAGATGAGGAATATACAACGGATGAATTTCAAAAGTCTTATCCAATGGCAAGTAAGGATTATGAAGATCTTCCAATGATTATAATCACAAAGCAGCCTGTGGATTATACAGGAAAGGCAGGAGATATTGCTGAATTTGTTGTAGAAGCAGAAGGAACGGATTTACTTTATCAGTGGCAATTCAGCAGTGATGGTGGAACAACATGGAAGAATTCTTCTCAAAATGGGAATAAGACAGCAAGATTAAAGGTACCAGTGACAGAAGCAAGAGATGGTCAACAGTATCGCTGTGTAATCAAGGATACAGAGGACGAGCAGGTCATATCAGATGTGGCAGTTTTAATCGTGGAAGCGGAAGCGTTGGCAATTGTGGGGCAACCATCTGATTATACCGGAGGGGTTGGAGATATCGCTCAATTTACCGTAGATGCAGTTGGAAAAGGATTAAGCTATCAGTGGCAGTTTAGCGGTGATAATGGAACAACATGGAAGAGTTCTTCACAAAGTGGAAACCGAACAAAAACCATAAGTGTGCCAATTACAGAAGCTAGAAGCGGTCAATTATATCGATGCATGGTGAAAGATGCAGAAGGTAATCAGATAATATCAGAGGCAGCAGTTTTAAAAGTGGAAGCGGAAACATTGGTAATTAACAGCCAGCCCAAAGATTATACTGGAGTAGTAGGAGATACGGCATCATTTACTGTAAAAGCAACAGGCAATAGTCTAAAATACCAATGGCAGTACAGTAATAATAAAGGAGAAATCTGGAAAAATTCTTCTCAAAGTGGAAGTAGAACAGCAACTGTGAATGTACCGATTACAGAAGCAAGAGATGGGCAGCAATATCGTTGTGTCGTAACCGACAAAAATGGAAATAGTGTGACCTCAGAAGCAGCAAAGCTAATTGTTGGAACAGAATTAACAATCACTAGTCAGCCAGAAGATTATACAGGAGATGTAGGAGATACAGCTGTATTTACTATTCAGGCTGCAGGAGAAGGATTAAAATATCAGTGGCAGTTTAGTAATGATGATGGGAAAAACTGGAGAAATTCCTCTCAGAGTGGAAATAGGACAGCAACCGTGAATGTACCGATTACGGAAGCGAGAGATGGACAGCAGTATCGCTGTGTTGTAACCGATAAAAATGGAAATAGTGTAACCTCAGAAGTTGCAAAATTGTTTGTGAAAACAGAAATGGTGCGGAATCTGTAACAGTCATAGCCATTACAGGTGAAATTGATCAGTATAGCCATATTGATAGAGATCATGTGTTTAATAACATTGGTGTACGACCAGCATTAACTTTAGATCTTTCATATTCTCAATGGTCTTTGGCAGGAACTGTACAGAGTGAATCTAATGGCATTATTATTGATTAAAGCTTTTTTAATTATAGATAAAAATATAATTCATATTTAAGCAGAAAAGTACTTTTTATGACCATAACCTGGGTAATTATGACAAACTAAAAAAAATAAATAATGAAAATGCTATAATAAAAAACAATGTATGAATAAAGAATTATAAGGAGGAACAATGAAAATGAAAAGAAAGCTGCAGATACTATTCTTTCTCATTATTATGACCGTATGTGTAGGTTGTGGTGGGACAGCGGATGAGAAAAAGAGTACCACAGAGGAAACAAAGGCAACAAAGGAAACAGTAGAGACAGATCCAGGATTGAATGTAGCGAAGGATGAGTTTACATTTGATAAGCTTGTAGGGAGAATTGGTAAAAAAGAGGCAAATACATATAAGATGTTTGGTGCAGATGAAAAAGCGGATCAGTACAAGACAAAGTTATTCGGAGAGGATGTTATAGCATCTTTAACGGCAAAAGATAAAAAAGTGAGCACGATTACTTTGCTATTTGAAAAGACAGACTCAGGATCTTTGGAAAACGCAATTTCTGAACAACTTGGAGCGGATGGAAAAGAAAAAGAGAAAAAAATCCAGTGGAAATATGATGGAAATACCGTTATTCTTTCTAAGGAATCAAAGGGATGTAAAGTTACGATTAAATAATAGTGGGATATCTGTAGTCTGAGATAGAGAGAATAAATTGTAAAGTAGGGAAGTTGGCCGATTCATTGAGGGATGAAGATGATAAGTGGAGTAGAGAATATACAAAGAAAAGAAAACGTTACTTATAAAAGAACGTTTTGCATCAACCAAAAAAGCTATGAAATAGGAAAACGATTCATGGATATTGTTTTATCAGCATTTGCATTATTCGTGCTAAGTCCTGTATTTTTAATTATTGCTATTGCGATTAAATTAGAAGATAGAGGAGAAGTGATCTATTCGCAGACACGTATGACAAAGCATGGAAGAACATTTAAAATGTATAAATTTCGTTCCATGTGCATGGACGCAGATAAAAAGAAAGAGAAGCTATTAGAGCAAAATGAGATGGACGGTCCGGCATTTAAGATAAAAGATGATCCTAGAATTACAAGGGTTGGAAAATTTATTCGAAAAACTAGTATTGATGAATTACCTCAGTTGGTGAATGTGCTACAGGGGGATATGTCAATTGTAGGTCCAAGACCACCACTTCCATCAGAGGTAGCACAATATACACAGTATCAGATGCACAGGCTGGATGTTAAGACAGGATTGGCATGTTATCGGGAATGTGAAGGGCGAAGTAACATCAGTGATTTTGCCCAGTGGGTAGAACTTGATTTAAAGTACATACAGGAACGAGGTTTTTGGACAGATTGTAAGGTTATTCTAAAAACAATAAGAGTGGTACTTATGTGTGAAGGAGCAGAGTAAACATATAAATGCTTAGTTAGAAGAACTGATAAAAAGAGCGATTGCAAAATGAAAGGAATTTTTTGATTTTCTTTCACGGCAATGGCTCTTTTTGTGTTAAAATCTATTCATACGAAAGAAAGAGGGAGGTACCAAATTTGAGCGGGTTGAAAGAGGAAAGGGATGAAGCCATCAACGAGAAAAATACAGAAAGGATTGTTCCAGATTGGGAACAGACCAACGAAGAGAAGGAACTGGTAGCCCAAGAATTATCCGAAGGGCTGAGTAATCTGATCTTGGAATTTCAGGGACGAAAAAAAGCAGAGGCAGAAGAACCGGAACAGGTCATCGAACAAGAACCAAAGATAGAAGAAGAGCTTACAGAACCAGAAGTGGTAATGGAAGAAGACGTCAAAGATGTAGAAAATAAATGGGAAGAGTCTTCCAAGACCGGTAGTCAGTACTGGACAAGGGAGGAGCTTTTAGAGCAGCCAAAGGAAGATAGGAAGAAGCAGATTGCCATAGTCATTGGTATTTTGATTCTTTTGCTAGTCGTAGTTATCAGCGGCATGGCAGTGAAGGCTTTTCGTAACCATAAAGGGCAGGAACCGACGACGGAGGCAGTGAAAGAAGCTTCCACAGAAGTGACGACAGAAGCAAAGAAGAAAAAGAAAGAGAAAAAGACAGAAGCGACGAGCGAGGTTACTACAGAAGAAGTGACCACAGAAGCAGTGACCCAGGAGGAGCAGTCCAATACTTCTTCCAGACAGGAATACCAGAGAGATGACTCAGATGAACAGGAAAGAGAACCAGCCACGGAAGCATCGACAACCGAAGCAGCTACGACAGAAACGGTAACCACGGAAGCGCCAGCTACAGAAGCACCGGCTACGGAGGCACCAGTTACGGAAGAATCAGAGGAGACACAAGAATAACGGAGTGGGAGATATTCCACATCTCTATGTGATACAAAAGAAGGAGAATCGTATGAGCAGAATTACAATTATTGGTGCAGGACAGATGGGATCAGCTTTAACCTTTCCAGCCATAGAAAATGGACACGAAGTGAGACTGGTTGGGACACACCTGGACCGGGAGATCATTGATGGATTAAGAGAGAACAATTATCATAAGACCTTAAAAGCTACGTTATATGATAAGATACAATATTATCAGATAGAAGAATTGGATCAGGCTATGGAAGGCGCTGATGTGGTCATCGGAGGTGTCAGCAGCTTTGGCGTGGACTGGTTTGGAACAGAGATTCTTCCGAAACTGCCAGATGGCATGGAGGTCATTACCGTAACGAAGGGTCTGATCAATGAGGAGGATGGGACCTTAACGCCATATCCCTATTATTGGGAACGGATGCTTCCAGAAGGAAAGCAGTTATCTTTAAATGCCATTGGAGGACCTTGTATTGCATTAAAATTAGCCAATCATGATCAGACTCATGTGGCTTTTTGTGGAAAAGATAGGAACGTACTTCGAAAGTTTAAGAAGCTTTTGGCAACGGATTATTACCATATTAGCCTTTCTACGGACATTACAGGGGTGGAATGTGCGGTGGCATTAAAGAATGGATATGCCATGGCAACGGCTACTGCTATCGGAATGGAAGAATTAAGAGAGGATGGAATGAAGCTGTTTGATGCACAGGCTATGTTATTTGGCCAGAGTATGAAGGAGATGTCCCGTCTGCTTCAGGTGGTAGGAGGAAACCCGGAAAATCTGGTACATGGAATTGGAGATCTGTATGTAACGGTCTTTAATGGAAGAAGCCGGAGAATGGGAATTTTGCTTGGAAAAGGAATTCCATATGAAGAAGCCAGAGAAATGTTAGCTGGAGAGACCGTAGAGGCAGTTGTCATTGCCAAGCGAACGGCCAGAGCTGTTCGGGATATGGCCAAAAGAGGAGTTTTAAAAGAATCAGATTATCCATTGCTTTTACATATCGATGATGTGATCAGCAGAGGCAAAAAGATTCAGATTCCATGGGAAGCATTTGCAGAAGAAGAGGTATAAGACACAGGAGGAAGAAGATGAAGCAATATAACCATAAATATATATCAGAATTTCCACTGAAAGTAAAACCAATGGGTGAGATTTGTGGATATCCGGTTCGTCCGGGCTATTTTGACAGCAATGGGGCAACGGTACTTCCAATGGGAGTAAATTTTACCATTCATACCCATGAGGGAACCAGTTGCGAGCTGCTGCTTTTTCATCGGGGAGAGGAAGAGCCATATGCAGTGCTTCCATTTCCAGAGGAGTATAAAATTGGAGACGTATATTCTATGATCGTCTTTAATCTGGATATTGAAAAGTTTGAATATGCATATCGTATCGATGGCCCATATGAGCCGGAGAAGGGGCTGCTGTTTGATAAGAATAATATTTTACTGGATCCTTATGCAAAGGCGGTGGCTGGGCAGAGAATCTGGGGACAGAAGCAGACAGCGACTTATCATGCCAGAGTGGTCCGTGATTCCTTCGATTGGGGCGAAATGCCGCAGTCTAAGCGGGAAATGAGTGATTTGATTATTTATGAGCTTCATGTAAGAGGATTTACAAAGCATGATTCTTCTGGAGTGGAGCACAAAGGTACTTTTGCAGGATTAAAGGAAAAGATTCCGTATTTGAAGGAATTGGGGGTTAATGCGGTAGAGCTGATGCCAATTTTTGAATTTGATGAGATGCTGGCACCTCGTAAGGTGAAGGGAAAAACTCTGATCGATTACTGGGGCTATAATACAGTCAGCTTCTTTGCACCAAACTCCAGCTATACGGCAGCCGATGAATACAATTATGAGGGGCGAGAGTTAAAAGAATTGATTCGAGAGCTTCATAACAATGGGATTGAGGTAATCTTAGACGTAGTATTTAATCATACAGCAGAAGGAAATGAGCAGGGAAAAACATTTAGTTATAAAGGAATTGATAATCAGATTTATTATATGCTGACACCGGATGGAAACTACTATAATTTCAGTGGCTGTGGCAATACCTTAAATTGCAATCATCCAATTGTACGGCAGATGATCCTGGAATGTCTGCAGTATTGGACGATCCACTACCGTATCGATGGATTTCGGTTTGACCTGGCATCGATTCTTGGAAGAAACAAGGATGGTTCTCCGATGAACAATCCTCCGCTTCTGGAAAGTCTGGCCAATGATCCTATTTTAAGCAATGTGAAGCTGATCGCAGAGGCATGGGATGCTGGCGGAATCTATCAGGTGGGAAGCTTCCCGGCACATAAGAGATGGGCCGAATGGAATGGACGTTATAGAGACTCTATTCGGGGATTTTTAAAAGGAGAAAATTGGGAATCCTGGAATGCAGCCTGGAGCGTATCTGGTTCTGGAGATTTGTATGGAGGGCTCTATTCCGATTACGCGGGGGCCTATGCCGGGTATAACTCATGTATTAATTTTATTACCTGTCACGATGGATTTACCTTATATGATCTCTATAGCTATAATGAAAAGCATAATGAAAGCAATGGATGGTTTAATACGGATGGGGCCAATGACAACCGTAGCTGGAACTGTGGGGCAGAAGGAGAGACGGATGACCCGGAAGTGCTAAGTCTGCGATATCGGATGATTCGGAATGCATGTGCTGTTCTGATGTGCAGCAGGGGAACACCGATGTTCTTAGCTGGAGATGAATTTGGCAATACCCAGCAGGGAAATAATAACTGTTATTGCCAGGATGGTGAGATTTCCTGGCTGGATTGGTCTTTGCTAGAAAAGAACAAAGAATTATTCAAGTTCTTTCAGTTTATGATCGATTATCGAAAGAAGCATGTGGTCATTCGAAAGAAGCTTCCAAATGCAATCTGTGGCATGGATCTTTTGCATACCCACAATATTGATGCGGAGGACCTTACGATACCAAGGGATGCAAGAACGTTTTCTGTCAGCTTTGCTGGATATGATAAAGAAAAAGGCAGAGATGATATTGTCTATGTATCTGTGAACAGCTATTGGGAAGATGTGGAGATTACTTTACCACAGCTCCATATGGCAGGCTCCTGGTATTTGAGTGTGGATACTTATGGAGATGAAAAAGGGCGGTATTGTTATCCGGAAGGAGAGGAAAAGAGGGTCATCGATACGTATGTATTGCGTCCACGGACCGTTGCTGTCTTTACGGCAAGAAGCTTTTATCAGCCGGATCAAGAATGCTGAGTGAGAACGAAATCATTCCAGAAGCAATCAGGCTTCGGAGCTTCCAAATCTGATACATGTTTTTCCTATATTCATATGGAGAAACGGAACATGGCAAAGAAGAAAACTTCTCCGAAAGCGACATATGCGGAATGTTAGAACAACCTGTTGGCTGGATTCTATCACCAGAACTGCTTCAGGCATCGAAGATGACTGTTTTCCATAGGACAGTTGGTAGGGAAGTTTACTTACCTTTCCAACTGTTATGGAAAAAAAGAAGGCAGTTCGTCTTGTGCCATGCCAAGCCCGACTAGCGGAGCGGATTAGGGTTTGGCTCGGGGGTAAATCCAGACAGCTTTGGTTGTTCTTACGTTCTGGCATCCTAGGCGCAGGAGGAGAAATTTTCTTCTTCATTTAGTCCATAAAACCCGCATTTATTCTATTACTTGTTATCGTTACTTTTAATTAGATCAAGATACTCATTTTGATATTCTTCCGGGATATCCAGCATTTCCATAGCTTCTTTTAAAGAAATCTCTTTTTTTTGAGATAATCGTATGATCATATCCTTAACTGCTTGCATTTTTCCAATTTTTTCACCCAGCCGTCTTCCTCGTGCTTCACCGATTTCCTCGCCCAGCTGTAATCCCTCTTCGTAACTCCATTTTTTTTCGTTTTCGATATGCTTTTGTTCATTATACTCTGTCAAAATCATGTCCCGCACCTCATCTCTGTTCTTTCTTAGAAATTCTGCCAGAACACCTTTTCCTATGGATTCCTCTAATTTTCGGCATCGCTCCATCATCCTTCGGTTTTTTCTGACATCTTCTCATTCTCCTTCTAGTATAATATTTCTGGCCAGATGGTTCAATATTTATTGTTTTCCATATTTTACCAGATGGTAATATTATAACATTTCGTGTCAGAAAAGCCAATTATAATTTACATTTATTTACAAAAACACTCATGAGCTTTATGACGTACGGTGTATTGGAAGATGATTTCTCTCTTTATTCGTCCAAATTAGAATTCGTTTCGTCCTGCTTTCCTTCCACATCAATTTTTTCGCATTTGTGGAACATTTCCAGAATATCGTAGAGAGAATCTTCCAGTTCCTTTTCAATCTTTCGCATCTGTTCTTCCGGAACGTTATAATTTAAGAATAATTCTTCGATATGGGAAGATACATGATGACCCAGATGGGAAATTAACAGGAAAGTATTAAAGTTCTTGCTGTTTTTCGCGTTTTTAAATCTGGCGATATCTTTGCGGATAAACTCAATGATTTCTTCTTCTGTAGCGTAAAAGCCTTCTACTAAGGAGTACGGGCGCATACGCTGAAGAAAGTATTTATTTTTTCTTGTGACATTATATACATAAGATACGATCAGTCCATCTCCCAGATCGAAGTTTACGATGTTCATCTTACTGTCAAAATGTTTGATGCTGGTTGCGCCCATTTGACGCAGAAGCATATTGATATAATCTCCACTTACAGATAATTTCATATATCATTCCTCCCTTATGCAAAGCGGATTAATAAAAAGATGCTGCTTATGATGATGGATAGGATCATCATTGGAAAACCAACCTTAAAGTAGGAGGCAAAGGTAATCTTATGGCCGGCCTTATTGCTGATGCCAGATAAGACCACATTGGCAGAGGCACCGATCAAGGTACCATTACCACCCAGACATGCGCCAAGAGACAGTGCCCACCATAAAGGAGTAATATCCATGCCGGTCTTTCCAATGGTTATGATCAGTGGAATCAAGGTAGCCACAAATGGAATATTATCCAAAAATGCAGAAACAATCGCTGCAATCCATAAAATTGCCATCATGGTGATCAACATATTGCCACCTGTGATGTCCACCAGACCATGTGCAAGGCTGTCAATAATGCCTACCTGCTCCAGTCCGCCGACAACGACGAATAAACCGATAAAGAATAGAATCGTAGACCACTCTACAGTAGCGATGATTTCTTCTGGATCCTGTTTCCCGATCAGCAGCATAATGCAGGCGGCAGATAGAGAGATGTAACAGGACTCTAAATGTAACTGGCTATGGAGAATGAATCCCAGAGCGACCAGGCAGAGCATGAGAATACTCTTTTTCATTAATGCCGGATTGACAATGGATTTTTTCTCATCCAGAGCCATGACTTTTTTAATATTTGCTTCATCTACGATCAGTTGTTTTCGATACAATACATAATAGCACAAAATACTGATGATTAAAACGATGATAGAAGCCATACCAGTATTTAACAAGAAGTCACCAAATCCAAGGTCGGCAGCACTTCCGATCATAATGTTTGGTGGGTCACCGATCAAAGTGGCAGTACCACCGATGTTAGATGCCATAATCTGCGTCATAATATATGGAATTGGGTTTACATTCAGCATTTTTGTAATGGCCAGAGTCATAGGTCCTACCAATAAAACGGTTGTTACGTTATCTAAAAAGGCAGAAAGGACAGCTGTGATCACAATGAAAGCTACCATGATAGGCCATGGGCGTCCTTTGGCAAGCTTTGCTGCTTTGATGGCTATGTATTCAAAGATTCCGGAATTTTTGACGATGCCGACAAATAACATCATTCCTACCAATACGCCTAAGGTATTTACATCCACATATCCAATTGCAGTATCAAGACTTAAGATACCGGTTACCAATAATAAAATGGCACCAGTCATGGCAGCTACGGTACGATGGACCTTTTCTGTCATGATTGCTGTCATAGTTACTATGAAAATAACGACGGCAATAATTTGTTGAATTGTCATTTTGCGTTCCTCCTTTTAATAGGTAAGTATTAAACTTTCTTGAATAATGTAGACCCAATTTTTTCATTTTGCAATAACTTTTTTGTATGTTTTTAATTTTATACAAAAGTTTAAAAGACGTTTCATGAAATGTGTTCATCCATAAAAAAAAGAGTTGCATACGGGGAAATGGGTCATTATAATAGTGATTAGAAAAGAAACATATGGAAATAGCTTGACAAAGGGGGTACTGGAAGGTATACTTTGACTATCAAACTATTTAAAATGATTATTAGGGTTTATTAAAGGAGATTAAAGTTATGTTAGAAAAAATGAAAGAAATCATTGCTGAGCAGTTAGGTGTTAGCGAAAGCGAAGTAGAATTAGAAACATCTTTTAAAGATGATTTAGATGCAGATTCTTTAGATTTATTTGAATTAGTTATGGCTTTAGAAGAAGAATATGATGTAGATATCCCTTCTGAAGATTTAACAAACTTAAATACCGTAGGAGATGTTATCAACTACTTAAAGAACAAAGGTGTAGAAGACTAAGAAGAATACACGGCTTATAATCAACCGTACTTGATTATAAGCCACTTTTTTAGAAAAATATTAGTTTGGATTTCAAAGTATTCGGAAATCAAAGTAATGAATAGTGAACAGTATGAGAATGAGGTGTAACATGGGCAAAGTTGTATTTATGTTTCCTGGACAGGGAGCACAGTATGTAGGTATGGCAAAGGATTTTTATGATCAGTTTGAAGACAGCAGAGAAGTATTTGAGCAGGCATCAAAGGCTTTAGGCTTTAGCATGGAAGAGCTGTGCTTTGAAGAAAATGAAAAGATCAATATGACAGAATATACACAGGCAGCGATGGTAACCGCAAGTATTGCAATCTTGAAGCAGGTGGAGAAGGCAGGGATCAAGGCAGATATGACAGCCGGACTGAGCCTTGGAGAATACTGTGCACTGGTAGCAAATGGCACAATGTCATTTGAAGATGCAGTGAAGGTGGTACGTCAGAGAGGAATCTTAATGCAGGATACTGTGCCATTGGGACAGGGTGCAATGGCTGCAGTTTTAGGGACTAAGAAGGAATTGATCGAAGAAATCTGTGAGCAGACAGAGGGAATCGTAACTATCGCTAATTATAACTGCCCTGGCCAGATTGTTATTTCTGGAGAGACAGACGCAGTAAAGAAGGCTGGAGAAAGCTTAAAAGAAGCAGGAGCAAGAAGAGTGGTACCATTAAAGGTCAGCGGACCATTTCACTCTTATATGTTAAAGGAAGCAGGAGAAAAGCTTCTGGATGTATTAAAGGATGTGCAGATCAACGAACCGGAAGTTCCATATGTGGCTAATACCACAGCTGATTTCGTAACAGAAGCTGCACAGGTAAAAGAATTATTAGGAAAACAAGTTTATTCTTCTGTCCGTTGGGAACAATCTGTAGAAAAGATGTTGGAAGACGGAGCGGATACTTTTATTGAAATCGGACCAGGAAAGACATTGTCTGGTTTTGTAAAAAAAGTAAATCGTAAAGTGAAGATTTTGAATATAGAGAAAGTGGAAGATTTGGAAAAATTGAAGGAGGTAACTTCATGCTAACAGGAAAAATTGCCATTGTAACAGGAGCAAGCCGTGGAATCGGCAGACAGATTGCAAAGACATTAGCAGGTTATGGAGCTACTGTAATCGTAAATTACTGCGGCTCTAAGGAAAAAGCAGAAGAGGTTGTAGCAGAAATCCAGGCGGCTGGTGGAGAAGCGAAGACCTATCAGGGAGATGTTTCTGATTTTGATACAGCTAAGAATATGATCACGGATGTAAAGAAAGAATTTGGACGTATCGATATCCTGGTAAATAATGCAGGAATTACAAGAGACAATCTGGTTATGAAGATGAAAGAAGAAGATTTTGATAAGGTCATCGAAGTCAACTTAAAAGGTGCTTTTAACTGTATGAAGCATGTATCCAGAATCATGTTAAAGCAGAGAAGCGGAAGTATCATTAATATGTCTTCTGTATCCGGAGTGATCGGAAATGCAGGACAGATCAATTACTGTGCATCTAAGGCGGGACTGATCGGTATGACAAAATCTTTGGCCAGAGAAATCGGTTCCAGAGGAATTCGTGTCAATGCGATCGCACCAGGTTACATTCGCACAGAAATGACAGATATCCTTCCAGATGAAGTGAAGGAAGGCATCTTGAGCCAGGTACCTTTAAAGAGAATGGGAGAGGTAGAAGATATCGCGGAAGCAGTTGCATTTTTAGCATCAGATAAATCAACATATATTACAGGCCAGACACTGCAGGTTGATGGCGGAATGGGAATGTAGAGGTGACAGACGATGAAGAATTTAAGAAGAGTTGTAGTAACAGGAATGGGTGCCATTACCCCAATTGGAAATTCTGTAGATGAATTTTGGAGCAGCATCAAAGAACAGAAAATCGGATTTGCACCGATCACATATTTTGATGCATCTGAATATAAAGCAAAGTTAGCAGCAGAGGTTAAAGGATTTGATCCTAAGAAATATGTCAGTGCGAGAGAAGCTAGAAGATTGTCCTTATTCTCCCAGTATGCCATTGCTGCATCCAAGGAAGCATTAGAGGATTCTGGTCTGGATCTGGAAAAGGAAGATACAGCAAGAATCGGTGTTGCTGTTGGTTCTGGTGTGGGAAGCTTACAGGTAGTGGAAAAGGAATGCGAAAAGCTTTCCAAGAAAGGACCAAACCGCGTTTCTCCGTTAATGGTGCCTATGATGATCTCTAATATGGCAGCAGGAAATGTAGCCATCCAGTTTGGCTTACGTGGAAAATGTGTCAATGTGGTAACTGCATGTGCAACAGGTACGAACTGTATTGGAGATGCGTTTCGAAGTATTCAGGTTGGAGAAGCAGATGTGATGGTAGCTGGTGGTACAGAGGCAGCCATTACTCCGATCAGCGTGGCTGGATTTGCAGCGCTGACAGCATTATCCTCATCTGAAAACCCAGAGAGATGTTCCATTCCATTTGACAAAGAAAGAGATGGATTTGTCATGGGAGAAGGTGCAGGAATTGTCGTTTTAGAAGAATATGAACACGCAAAAGCAAGAGGAGCTAAGATCCTGGCAGAAGTAGTAGGATATGGCTCTACCGGAGATGCGTTCCATATTACTTCTCCTGCAGAAGACGGAGAAGGTGCCGCAAGAGCTATGGAATTTGCTATGAATGAAGCAGAGATTAAGCCGGAAGAGGTAGATTACATCAATGCTCATGGAACTAGCACACATGCCAACGATGCATTTGAGACACTGGCAATCAAGAAGGCATTTGGGGAAAGTGCAAAGGATGTCAATATCAGCTCTACAAAATCCATGATCGGTCATGCATTAGGAGCAGCTGGTGGAATTGAATTTATCGCATGTGTAAAATCTGTGATGGAAGATTATATCCATCCAACCGTTGGATTACAGGTGCCGGATGAAGAATGTGATTTAAATTACACATTAGAGCCGGTAACAGATAGAACCGTAAATTATGCAATGTCCAACTCCTTAGGATTTGGTGGACATAATGCAACCTTGTTGATTAAAAAATACGAAGGGTAGGGTGCCAAGATGGAAGTAAAGGAAATGCTGGATTTGATTAAAGCAGTTTCTTCTGCCAATATCGAAGAATTTAAATACGAAGAAGATGATTATAAAATTGTAATTAAAAAACCACAGGTAACCGTAACTGGTACGGTTGCCGCTCCAGTAGCTGCAGCGCAGGTAATGGTTGAGACCGAAGGGGCAGAACCAGCGATCGATGGTAAGGAGGTCGTAGCACCTCTCGTAGGAACCTTCTATGCAGCTCCATCAGAAGGGGCGGAGCCATTTGTTCAGGTAGGAGATACGGTAAAGAAAGGTCAGACCATCGGAATTGTAGAGGCAATGAAGCTGATGAACGAAGTGGAAAGTGAGTATGATGGAGTCGTAACTGCAATTCTCGTTGAAAATGAACAGATGGTAGAATATGGACAGCCATTGATCGTCGTAAAATAGAAAGGAAATCATTATGGTATTAGATACAAAACAGATTCAGGAAATCATTCCTCATCGTTCTCCATTCTTATTGGTAGACCGTATTGAAGAATTAGAAATCGGGCAGAGAGCGGTAGGGAAGAAATGTGTAACATTTAATGAACCATTTTTCGCTGGACATTTTCCTCAGATGCCGGTAATGCCTGGTGTATTGATCGTGGAAGCACTGGCACAGGTGGGAGCTGTATGCTGCCTGGCAGCCGAAGAAAACAAAGGAAAGCTGGCATTTTTCGGCGGGATCAACAAATGTAAATTCCGTGGAAAAGTAACACCAGGAGATGTATTGGAATTAGAAGTGGAAATGATCAAGGTGAAAGGACCAGTAGGCGTTGGAAAAGGAACAGCTCGTGTAGACGGTAAGGTTGTATGTTCTGGTGAGCTGACATTTATGCTCGGATAAGCGGGGGTTTTAAAATGTTTAGAAAAATATTAATTGCTAACCGAGGTGAGATAGCGGTTCGTATCATTCGTGCCTGTCGTGAAATGGGAATTTTATCCGTAGCAATCTGCTCAGAAGCGGATAAGGATGCCCTGCATTCTCAGCTGGCAGATGAGACAATCTGTATTGGACCGGCGGCAGTAAAAGACAGCTATCTGAGTATGGAAAGCATCATCAGTGCGGCACTTGCCTGCGGAGCAGATGCCATCCATCCAGGCTTTGGATTCTTATCAGAAAACAGTAAATTTGTAAGAATGTGTGAAAAGTGTAAGATTACATTTATCGGCCCTTCTGCAGATATCATTGATAAGATGGGAAATAAATCAGAAGCTAGAAGGACTATGATGGATGCTGGTGTACCGGTTGTTCCTGGTACAAAGGATCCAGTTTATGATGCGAAAGAAGGTAAGAAGCTGGCAGATGAAATGGGCTATCCAGTTATGATCAAAGCTTCTGCCGGAGGCGGAGGAAAGGGCATGCGAATTGCAGAGTCTTCCGAAGAATTTGAAGCACAGTTTAAAACTGCACAGATGGAGGCGAAGAATGGATTTGGCGATGATACTATGTATATTGAAAAGTTCGTCAGAGATCCACGCCACATTGAATTTCAGATCATAGCAGATAAGTTTGGAAATGTAGTTCATTTGGGAGAGCGTGATTGTTCGATTCAGAGACGTCATCAAAAATTGATCGAAGAATCTCCATCCATCGCTATCAGCGATCAGTTACGAAAAGAAATGGGAGCAGTTGCGGTAAAAGCGGCCAAAGCAGCCGGGTATTACAGTGCCGGAACCATTGAATTTTTATTAGATAAAGACAATCATTATTATTTTATTGAGATGAATACTAGAATCCAGGTAGAACATCCAGTTACAGAATGGGTGACAGGGGTAGATCTGATCAGAGAGCAGATCCTCATTGCAGATAACAAGAAGCTCCCATATCATCAGGATGATATCAAGATTCATGGGCATGCTATTGAATGTCGTATCAATGCAGAGGATACGGACCATGATTTTATGCCATGTCCAGGAGAAGTAACCGATGTACATTTTCCTGGGGGAAAAGGAATCCGTGTTGATTCCGCACTGTATTCTGGATATAAAATTCCACCATATTATGATTCTATGGTAGTGAAGCTGATCGTACATGATCAAAATCGTGAGCTGGCCATCAAGAAGATGAACAGTGCCCTTGGAGAGCTGGTACTTCAGGGCGTAAAGACAAATATTGATTACCAGTATGATATTATCAATCACAAAGATTTTATTGAAGGAAATGTGGATACCGGATTTATTGAGCGGTTTGCCAAAGAACGGGAAAAAGCAGGTGAATAATCATGGCATTAAAGGATATGTTTAAAAAAAGAACCGTTTCCTCTAATGAAAAAAAGATAATGGAAACGATGAAAAAGGCAAAAGAGTCTTTATTGGAATATGAAGCACCAGATGGCATTTTTAAGAAATGTGAAACATGTGGAAAGCCAGTTTATGGAGAAGATATCGTTAAGAATTATCATGTCTGTCCTCATTGCGGAAGTTATTTTCGTATCCGTCCAAAGACAAGAATTGCAATGATTCTGGATAAAGGAACTTTTGAAGAATGGGATCGGAATTTAGAAACCAGTGATCCTTTAAACTTCCCTGGCTATAAAAAGAAATTAGAGCATACCCAGTCTGCCACCAACTTACAGGAAGCGGTCGTAACCGGAAAAGGAACCATCCGTGGTGAAGAAGTAGTCATCGCAGTAATGGGGGCTGATTTTATGATGGGAAGCATGGGAGAAGTGGTTGGAGAGAAGATTACCCGTGCAGTAGAAAAGGCAACGAAGTTAAGGCTTCCGATCATCATTTATACCTGTTCTGGTGGAGCCAGAATGCAGGAGGGTATGGTATCTTTGATGCAGATGGCAAAGACCTCACAGGCATTAAAACGCCATGATGAAGCAGGCTTATTGTACATTACTGTATTGACGGACCCTACGACTGGAGGGGTGACTGCAAGCTTTGCTATGCTAGGAGATGTGATCTTGGCAGAACCGGGAGCATTGATCGGATTTGCAGGTCCTCGTGTCATCGAGCAGACCATCGGTCAAAAGCTGCCAGAAGGCTTCCAGACATCTGAATTCCTATTGGAACATGGATTTGTAGATAAGATCGTAGAGCGCAAGAACATGAGAAGGGTACTAAGTGCGATTATCAGAAGCTGTAAGAATCAGGAATACGACGAAGAAAGGTCAGGTGAATAATCATGGCAGAAAAGTTATCAGCATGGGACAGGGTTATGATCGCCAGAAGTGCAGAAAGACCAACCAGCTTAGATTATATTGGAACCATCTTTGACTGCTTTGTAGAGCTTCATGGAGACCGTTATTTTGGAGATGACGGTGCCATTGTAGGTGGTGTGGCATCCATCGATGGCCGTTATGTAACTGTGATCGGTCAGCAAAAAGGTCGTACGACAAAAGAAAATATTAAGAGAAATTTTGGGATGCCTTCGCCAGAAGGATATAGAAAGGCCTTACGTTTGATGAAACAGGCTGAGAAGTTTCATCGTCCGATCATCTGCTTTGTGGATACACCAGGTGCTTTCTGTGGACTGGAAGCAGAAGAACGAGGACAGGGAGAGGCCATTGCGAGAAATCTTTTCGAGATGTCATCCTTAAAGGTGCCGGTTTTATCGATCTTTATTGGAGAAGGAGGCTCTGGTGGTGCTCTTGCCATGGCGGTAGCCAATGAAGTCTGGATGATGGAAAATTCCATGTATTCCATTCTGTCTCCAGAAGGATTCGCATCTATCTTGTGGAAGGACAGTATGCGTGCAGCAGAAGCAGCGGATGTTATGAAGATTACGGCAGTGGACTTAAAAGAACTTGGATTGATTGAAAAGATCATCCGGGAGCCAGAACCGGTATCTCTGGATAATATTTTGGAAATCACAGATGAAATGAAGAAAGATATCATTCATTTTATCGATGAAAATAAAAAGAAATCAGGAGAAGAACTCGCAAACGAGCGTTATGAACGTTTTCGCAGTTTTTAAATGTATGGAGGATATCAGATGTTAAAACCTTTAAAAATCGGTAATTTAGAAGCAAAGCTTCCAATTGTACAGGGAGGCATGGGCGTTGGTGTAAGCAGAAGTTCTCTTGCCGGAGCTGTGGCAAAGGAAGGCGGAATCGGTGTGATTTCTGCAGCTCAGATTGGTTATGATGAACCGGACTGGGATACCAATCAGTTAGAACCTCATATGCGTGCATTGGACAAGCATATCAAGCGTGCCAAAGAAATCTCAGATGGCGGGATCATCGGAGTCAATATTATGGCAGTGACCAACCATTATGAGGAATATGTAAAGCAGTGCATCAAAAGTGGGGCAGATATGATCATTACCGGAGCAGGACTTCCTATGGAGCTTCCACAGGCAGCAGCCGGAAGTGATATTAAGCTGGTTCCGATCGTATCATCGAAAAAAGCAGCCAATATTATTTTAAAGCGCTGGGATAAAAAGCACCAGATTGCACCAGATGCTGTAGTTATCGAAGGACCATTGGCAGGTGGACATCTGGGATTTAAGCCAAAGGAACTGGTAGATATCGATATCTGTGCGTATGATGATGAGATTAAGAAGATCATGGAAGTGGTGAAACCATATGAAGAAAAGTATGAAAAGCACATTCCGATCATCGTAGGTGGTGGAATCAGCGATAAAGAAAAGATGCAGCATTATCTGGATCTGGGTGCAGATGGAGTACAGATTGCAACTGCATTTGTTACGACGGAAGAATGCGATGCGGATATCCGCTACAAGGAGGCTTACATAAATGCCAAGGAAGAGGATATTATCATTGTTCAGAGTCCAGTAGGACTTCCAGGACGTGCGATCAACAATGCATTTATGAAGAGAGTGAAAGCAGAAGGAAGGATCGCACCAAAGCATTGTCATCGCTGTATGGAGGCATGTAATCCTGCCGAAACCTTATATTGTATTACGGAAGGACTGGTCAATGCAGTTAAGGGAAATGTAGATGATGCGCTGTTGTTCTGTGGTGCAGACGCATGGAAGGCAGACCGGATCAAAACGGTAAAAGAGGTTATCGAAGAATTTACAAAATAAATAAATTAGATAGATTTGTTTATGGTTTGTTTAGAAAGTTTCATGGTTTATACATTGAATTGAGAGAGATCTTTGGTATACTTAAACCATAGTTTTTCATATATTTTTTATCCTCTCTTTTCAATAAAATATAAAAATGAAAGAAGCTGTAATCACGAGTGGGAACAGCTTCTTTTTTTGTTGCGTAAGAAATTTTTTGAATTTCTTATGCAACAAAAACCCTCCGAGGGATGCACATCGATGCGTAAAACGATTGTTCCTTCCTTGGGGATATGTTTGTGTTATAGAGTTTTTGGTATTCTAAACTATGGATAATATGTGAGAACGAAATCATTTCGGTCAGCAATCAGGCTACGGAGCTTCCAAATCTGATACATGTTTTTCCTTGTTCTATACCACGACAGACGAAAATCTTATCTCTCGTCCAGGGACAAATGGCTATGTAAGCAAGCTTCCAGCCATTTGTCCTTATGGACGGGCAAAAGCATCGCTTTTGCCAAAGATTTTCTGCCTGAGAAAACATGTAAGCTCCTTCGCAGATTGCTTTACCGGAATGGTTTCGTTCTTTGTAGTATATTGGCTTCTCCCGTATTCGTGTGGAGAAACGTAGCATGGAAAAGAAGAAAACTTCTCCGAAAGCGACATATGCGGAATGCTAGAACAACCTGCTGGCTGGATTCTATCACCAGAACTGCTTCAGGCATCGAAGATGACTGTTTTCCATAGGACAGTTGGTAGGGAAGTTTACTTACCTTTCCAACTGTTATGGAAAAGAGGAATGCAGTTCGTCTTGTGCCATGCCAAGCCCGACTAGCGGAGCGGATTAGGGTTTGGCTCGGGGTAGATCCAGACAGCTTTGGTTGTTCTTACGTTCTGGCATCCTAGGCGCAGGAGGAGAAATTTTCTTCTTCATCTAGTCCACAAAACCCTTAAATCATGGAAATATTGTTTAGGGAATCATAAAAATTCCTCTCAGGTTTGTGTAGCATTTTTTGTATTTGCATGGTAAGGTAAGGATGTTGATATAACTCGCTGGAAGATAAATAGAAAATTGAAGGAAATTCAGACAGAAGGAGGGCTCATTATGATACGATTAGTTGCATCCGATATGGATGGTACATTATTAGATAGTTACCGGAAGATTACACAGGTGAATGTGGATGCTATTCGACTGGCACAGGAAGAAGGAATTGAATTTATTATCAATACTGGAAGGGAATACCAGAATGTCACTAAGATTCTTGACCAGGCAGGATTGTCCTGCGATATGATCTGCAGCAATGGAGCATGTGGATATGATAAAGAGGGCAAACGGCTGTTTGAACACGATATTCCAAAGGAAACCGTGAAAAAGATTTTTGATATTCTTCGTAAATATGGATTGGTTCCAACTCCTTTTACTCAGGATGGAAGAGCCTCTGTGCTTTCTCTGGAAGAATTAAAGCGTTATACCAAGGAGGTAATGATTCCGGCAATGCAGGTCAATCATCCGGATTTTGTATACACAGAAGAGGAATTTCGGAATTTGATACAGGAGGTTACCTTTACGGGCGGAGAAGAAAAATTGCTGGAAGGAAATGACAGAGTCTTGAAGGTCATTACCCAATCTGTGACTCCAGAGGTTTTAGTTCAGGCAAGAGGAGAGTTAGAAAAGATAGAAGGATTAGCAGTCGTATCTACAGTTCCAACAGACCTGGAGATTACTTCTTCAGATGCACAGAAAGGAATTGGCTTGATGGATTATGCGAAGGAGAAAGGATTTACAGTGGATGAGATCGTAGCCATAGGCGACAGTGAGAATGATTATTCCATGTTATCCATTCCGGGACTTCATTCCGTTGCCATGGACAATGCAGTTGAGATGATCAAAAATGTGTGTGTCTATCAGACAAGGGCCAATACAAAGGATGGAATTGCATATATTCTAAAATGTATTTTAGCAGACAGAGAAAACTTTGAGCTATGATATTTTTAAGAAGTTTTGCTGTTTAGAGGGTATTTTCTTCGGGGATTTGGTCGAAATGCATCGTTTTTTCTTAATTTTTGTTTAAGACTGCAAAAAGGATTTGAATTTTTCTGGAATTTGTTTATAATAATAAGAGTATAAGCCATAAGGTCTGTTTGCACATATGGCTTATCTAATTATGTACATGGAGAAAAAAGTAAGTTAAAGATAGAGGAATGAAAGGGGATAGCTATGGCATCAGGCACAGATATCGGAATTGATTTAGGTACTGCAAGTGTACTTGTCTATGTAAAAGGAAAAGGAGTTGTATTAAGAGAACCATCCGTGGTTGCTTTTGATCGTAATACAAATAAAATTAAAGCAATTGGGGAAGAAGCAAGATTGATGCTTGGAAGAACTCCTGGTAATATCGTTGCAGTTCGTCCATTGCGTCAGGGCGTTATCTCTGATTACACCGTTACAGAAAAGATGTTAAAGTACTTTATCAGCAAGACAACTGGTAAGTCTTTATTTGGCAGAAAGCCTCGTATCAGTGTATGTGTTCCTAGTGGAGCAACAGAAGTTGAGAAGAAGGCAGTTGAGGATGCAACTTATGCTGCAGGAGCAAGAGAAGTAAATATTATCGAAGAACCAGTAGCTGCAGCTATTGGAGCAGGAATCGATATTTCAAAACCATGTGGTAACATGATCGTAGATATCGGAGGAGGTACAGCAGATATTGCGGTTATTTCCTTGGGAGGAGTTGTCGTAAGCACTTCTATTAAAGTAGCTGGAGATGATTTTGACGAAGCTCTTGTACGTTATATGCGAAAGAAACATAATCTGTTAATCGGAGAGAGAACAGCAGAAGATATTAAGATCAATATCGGTACTGCTTATAAGCGACCAGAGAATATCACGATGGATGTTCGTGGACGTAATCTTGTTACCGGTCTTCCTAAGACAGTTACTGTAACCTCTGAAGAAACAGAAGAAGCATTAAAGGAACCTGCATACCAGATTGTAGATGCTGTACACAGCGTTTTAGAGAGAACTCCACCAGAATTAGCAGCAGATATTTCTGATCGTGGAATCGTATTGACAGGTGGCGGTGCGTTGCTTCAGGGATTGGAAGAATTGATCGAAGAAAATACTGGAATCAACACAATGACAGCAGAAGAACCTTTAACAGCTGTTGCAATTGGTACTGGTAAATACATCGAATTTTTAGCAGGAGAAAGAGATCCTGAATAAGAGAATCCTTTATGCCGGGAACGAATATGTTTCCGGCATTTTTTGTTACATAAGAAATTCCTTGCATTTTTTTGTAACAAAAAATGCCCAAAATAAAAAGAAAGTGGTGGTACTATGAGCCGTGTAGAAGGATACGTGGATCATATCAGGTTTCGGAACCCAGACAATGGATATACAGTGCTAAGTCTTGACATGTCTGGAGAGGAAGAGACACTGGTTGGAATTTTTAATTATATTAACGAAGGGGAATATATAGGGGCTGATGGAGAGTATGTGGATCATCCGGTGCATGGGCCACAGTTTCAGGTCAGTGCCTATGAGATTCTGAAGCCAGATGATACGGACAGTATGGAACGTTATCTGGGATCTGGAGCCATTAAAGGACTGGGACCGGCTCTGGCAAAGCGAATCGTAAAAAAATTTAAGAGAGATACCTTTCGGATCATTGAGGAGGAAGGCGAACGCCTGGCTGAGGTAAAGGGAATTTCTGAGCGGAAGGCAAGAGATATTGTTGTACAGTTTCAGGAAAAGCAGGAAATGAGAAGTGCCATGATGTTTTTGACACAATATGGGATTGCTACTAATTTTGCCGCTAAGATATATAAAGAATATGGAGATGATCTGTATGGGATCATTAAGAAGAATCCATATCAGTTGGCAGAGGATATTCATGGAATCGGATTTAAGATTGCAGATGAGATTGCAGAAAAAGTAGGAATTGGAAGCAGTTCGGAATTTCGAATTCATTCTGGAATCCTTTATACCTTACAACAGGGAGTGGCAGCGGGACATGTATATCTTCCGAAGGAACTTTTATGCCAGAAGGCAGCGCAGATTTTAAGTCTGGAGCCGGCAATGATCGAGACACAGATGATGAATCTGGTCATGGATGGCAAGATTATGGCAAAGACCGGAGAAGATGGAGAAATGATCTATCTTAGCCAGTACTATTCCATGGAATTAAATACAGCGAAGATGCTGTGGGATTTGAATGTTGACTATAAGGTTTCCGATGAGGAACTTGCATCTACCATCGAAAAGGTAGAGGGAAAATCAGAAATGAAACTGGATACGATGCAGAAAAAAGCCATTGAGGCGGCAGCGAGAAATGGAATCGTAGTCATAACCGGGGGACCTGGAACAGGAAAGACAACCACCGTGCATGCGCTGATCCAGTATTTTGAGTCGGAAGGAATGGATATTTTCTTATGTGCGCCTACTGGCCGTGCAGCAAAGCGGATGACAGAGGCCACTGGCAGAGAGGCTTCTACCATTCATCGGATGCTGGAGTTAAATGGAGGTACGGAAGATGGAAGTGCCATGCGATTTGAAAGAAATCGAGATTATCCATTGGAAACGGATGTGATTATTGTGGATGAGATGTCCATGGTAGATTTGTATCTGTTTCATGCCCTTTTGATGGCTACGCTTCCAGGAACCCGGCTGGTTATGGTAGGAGATGTGAATCAGCTTCCAAGTGTGGGAGCGGGAAATGTGTTAAAGGATATTATCGCATCAAAAAAATTTGCTGTAGTAGAGCTAAAGAAGATTTTTCGCCAGAAAGACGGCAGTGATATTGTGGTCAATGCCCATAAGATCAACGATGGACAGTATATTTCTCTGGATAATAAAAGCAGAGATTTCTTTTTTCTTAAGCGGATGACTATTAATGATATTATTGGCGTTGTAGTTTATCTGATGAGAGATAAGCTGCCTAATTATGTGGATACCACACCTTTTGATATTCAGGTGTTGACGCCTATGCGAAAAGGGGAGCTGGGCGTGGAAAGGTTAAATACGGTACTACAAAGGTATATCAATCCCCCGTCTGCAGAAAAGCAGGAGAAAGAAACCTCTTTTGGACTGATCCGGGAAGGGGATAAGGTGATGCAGATTAAGAATAATTATAATCTGGAATGGACCATCAAAGGACGAAAGGGATTTGTTCGGGATGAAGGAACTGGTGTATTTAATGGAGATATGGGCATTGTGAAGGAAATCAATACCTTTTCAGAGACGGTTACAGTGGTGTTCGATGATAATAAATACGTGGATTATTCCTACGCTATGTTGGATGAGCTGGAACTTGCTTATGCGGTTACCATTCATAAATCTCAGGGAAGTGAATATCCAGCGGTGATCATGCCTTTACTTACCGGCCCGCAGATTCTCATGAGCCGGAATCTATTATATACGGCCGTCACCAGGGCAAAAAAATGTCTGACCATCGTTGGAAGTGACCGAACCGTACAGAATATGATAGATAATGTGACAGAAATGAAAAGATATTCTACATTAGATAGAAGAATACAGGAATTTGCGATATAATATATATAACTTAGCGGGAGATATCTCACACCTCTATAGGAATGATTTCTACTTTTGGACAGGAAAGAACGAATTTGAATTGGGAAGGAGAAAAAGAATGAAAAAAAGAATATGGAAAATCGCGCTTAGCTTTGCAATGATGTTTTTTGTGACGGTACCGACAGAAGCAACAACGATCAGTGTACCAAAGCGGGGAAATCAGGAGGTAAAGAGGGAAAGCGAAGAACATGGAAAAGGTTCTATGAATTCAGTAACTGGGCTTACCTATCAGCCGGGAACGATGGATACAAAAGGTCTTCCATCAAAGTTTATCCAGAAGGAGGCAAAGGAGGATCTGGCAGATTATATTGCACCGCTGACTCCGGTAAAGGATCAGAATCCGCTGGGAACCTGCTGGATTTTTGCTTCCAATGCCAATCTGGAATCTTTCTTAAAGCAGAAAGAAGGAACAGAATATGATTTTTCAGAGAATCATCCAAAGAATCTGATGGCAAAGGGGATGACCACAGGGAAAAATCCATACAGCTTGGCCTGGGATATTTACCAGGGTGGTAATATCGATATGATGCTGGCGTACTGGACCAGAGGAACGGCAACTGGACCGGTTCTGGAAGAAGACGACCCATATAACAATGATGATTCGGTAAAGACTACGGTAAGTGAGTTGAATAAAAAGCCGGTTACCGGACATTATGTGACAGGTTCTAAAACGTTAGGAACGCCTTATTATAATGAGGGTTCTAAGTGGTGGAAAAGTGACGAACACAAAAGTTATGTAGAGGATATGAAGGCCATGATCAAAGCGTATGGGGCCATCTATGTGTCTTATTATTCTTCTGATGCTACGGATTATCAGTTCACTTATGAGGATGGAAAAATAGGATGGTCCTATATCAGCACCAAGCGGAAAGGAAATATGGATATCAATCAGACGGATCATGCCGTTACTGTAGTGGGATGGGACGACGATTTTTCCAGAAATAACTTCTACCATGATGAATATATGGACTGCAGACCGAGTAAGAATGGGGCCTTTCTCGTTAAGAACAGCTGGGGAACAGACTGGGGAGAGGATGGATACTTCTGGATCTCCTATGAGGAATATTTTGATTTGGCAACCACTGTGACGGATGTGAAGCAGAGAGCGGAAGTGTATGATCATATTTATGAATATGATACCTTTGGATTGACCGGTTCCTGGGCTTGCTGGGATGAAAAACGCCTTGTATACATGAATCGGTTTAATAGAAGTACATCGAATCAACAGAAGGTAACCGCCATTGGCACTTATTTTGTACAGCCTGGCGCAACTATTAATGTATATATCTCTCCAAACAGGGATGCCAAAGATCTGGTAAAGGTAGCACAGCAAAAAGTGGATAAGATGGGTTATCAGGTCATTGATTTTTCCGATCAGCCCGTCACGATTATCGATTCCAAATATCTGGCGGCTATTGAGGTGATCGCGCCAGAGGGAGAGGATCCTATTTATCCAGTAGAAGACAGACTGGAGAGTTACGATCCAAAGGCAGAGGCCTTGGTTGGGCAGAGTTATATTGCCGATACAGGAATTTCTGGTGTAAAAAAAGGAAACTATGTGGATGTGGTAAAGCAGCCGGGAGGCAAAAACTTAAATGTCTGCATCAAAGCCTATACAAAGGATACGGGAGTGAAGCTTACCAGCCTGTCTGGGGCAGAGGTGACCGGATGTGTCAATAAGACTTATACAGGAGAGGCGACCAGCCAGACGCCGACGGTAGTATTAGATGGACAGCAGCTTTCAGAAGGCCAGGATTACCGTGTGGTATACAGTAATCGGACGGATCCTGGCATTGCGACTATGACTATCGTGGGCAATGGAATGTATAGTGGGTCTGTTGCTAAGAATTATACCATTGCACCAAAGAGTACAACAGTCACATCCATATCCAGTACTTCCAAAGGGAAGCTTTCCTTGAAATGGAAGTCTTCTCCGAAGGTAACGGGATATGAGGTTTATATAAAGAAGCCTGGAAGTAGTAAGTATATGAAGGCAAAGACGACCACATCTACGAAAACGACCCTTACGCAATTGAAATCAAAGAAGAAATATTATGTAAAGGTGCGGGCATACAAGACTTCCAAAGGTGAAAAGGTATATAGTACCTTTAGTAAATGGCGTTCAAGAACCATAAAATAAGAGTTTAAGAAAGTGCTGCAACAAAAGCAGTGCTTTCTTTTAAAAGGGGAGGTGTTGCTTATGATGAAGAAAAAAGTAGCAGCATGGATCATGACTTTTGCTATAGTGGCTGGAATACCAGGATCAGCCTATGGAGAGGTCATAAGTCAGGAAGAAAAAGGCAGGGGGTATGTGAAGCCAAAGATTGAGATTCCATATGAAAAAGGGACAGAGAATCATGAAAATCTTCCTTTCAAAATGATCCCAAAGGATGCAGCAGAGGATCTGTTGGATTATACAGCCGAGACAACACCGGTGGGCAATCAGGGAAGTCTGGGAACCTGTTGGATTTTCGCTACCTACGGCAATCTGGAATCCTTTTTAAAAAAGCAGACCGGAATCGAATATAATTTTTCTGAGAATCACGTAAAATATATTTCTACCAAAAGTGATACGAAGACGAAAAATCCATATGCATTTGATTATTCTGTCTATACAGGAGGAAATTTCTGGATGTCTCTTGCCTATTTGACGAGAGGAACCGGAACAGGACCTGTGTTAGAGGCTGATGATCCATATGATGAAAAGACAAAAAGAAGCTTGTCGGTTACACTGGAAAAGACAGCAACGGGTGATTATGTGGCTGGTGCGAAGATTCTTGGTGACTTGGAGTATGATGTGATCACCTCTGATTGGTGGAAGACGAGTGAACATAAAAGCTATATTAAGGACATGAAAGCCATGATCCGCAAATATGGAGCGATTTATAGCTGCTATAATTCCTCCAACGGAGATTATCATATTTTTAAATATAAGGACGGAACAAAGGGACTTGCGTATTTAAGCAATATAAAAGCAGAGAGGGACAGTTCTGAAATTCCAGGTCCGGATCATGCAATTACAGTAGTGGGATGGGACGATGGATTTGCCAGGGAGAATTTCAGTAAGTCCAACCGGCCAACGAAAGACGGAGCATTTCTGGTAAAGAACAGTTGGGGCGATACATGGGGAGAGAATGGGTATTTCTGGATTTCCTATGAGGAACTATTTCAACACACCTGCTCTGTGACTAGGATGACCGATCGAAGCAGTTTATACGACCATCTGTACGAATATGATACACTTGGATGTACCTCTTCTCTGGTCGGTTTTGATGATCGCATTACCTACATGAACCAGTTTAAGAGAACCACATCCAGACAGCAGAAGATTACAGCAGTATCCAGCTATTTTCTGAGCAAAGGAATAACAGCCAATGTATATATTTCTCCGGATCGGGATGTGAAGCATTTAAGGAAGGAGGCGACGGTAACGATAAAAGATACCGGATTCCAGGTCATCGATCTGGATACACCGGTAACCATTACGGATTCCAGATATCTGGTGGCCATTGAGCTGGAATCTTCAGAACAATATCTGGAATATCCATTGGAGGATAAATTGTCTGGTTATTCTTCCAATGCAGTTGCTGAGCAGGGACAAAGCTATATTGGCGGTAGCATTATGGCGATCAAGAAGGGGCAATACAAAGATTTAACCAAAAAATCAGGATGGGAAGACGCCAATGTATGCTTGAAGGCGTATACGAAGGATACTGGAAAGATCTTAAAGAGCTTAAGTGGAGCAGAGGTAACCGGATATACGGATAAGGTTTATACAGGCGAAGGAATTCGCCAGAGTCCGACAGTAACCTTAAATGGCACAAAACTGGAGGAAGGAACGGATTATCGGATTGCCTATAACAATTGGATCAGCCCGGGGATCGCTACCATGACCATTGTGGGCAATGGGGAATATTGTGGATCTGTTGCAAAGCAATATAGAATATTGCCAAAAGCACCGGAGATTACATCCATATCCAGTAATTCCAAAGGGTGTCTGTCTTTAAAGTGGAATCGGCCATACAAAGCGGATGGGTTTGAAATCTACCTAAAGAAACCTGGAAGCAGCCGATATACAAAGGTGAAGACGACGACTGCTACCAGTGCTGTTTTAAAGAAATTAGCTTCAAAGAAAAAATATTACGTGAAGATACGTGCATATAAAAAAGTTGGAAATGAAAAAATCGATAGCAAACTGAGTTTATGGAGATCAAGAACAATAAAATAGATTGTTTCAAGGTTTGATTTCAGTTATAATGACAATAGATTTTTAGCGATAAAAGAGGAAGAAGAAAAGGAGCAAGAATGAAGAAAAAGATAATTGCTGCGCTTTTGGCATGCACGATGATGCTGCCAACATCTGTTTCTGCCATGACGATTACAGGAACAGGAAGCGTTGATCAGAAAACCAATAGTGAAGGAGGAAAGATTCCTTCTCATGTAACCATGGACTATGAAGAGGAAAATATCGGATCCTTACCATCAAAGATGATTCCAAAGAATGCAGCGGAGGATCTGGAAAAATATTCTGCTGAAACCACATCAGTAAAAGATCAGAACCCACTGGGAACCTGCTGGATCTTTGCTACTTATGGCAATCTGGAATCTTATTTGAAAAAGAACAGTGGAACGGAATATGACTTTTCTGAAAATCATATGAAGTATTCCATGACAGCCAGTGATCCGGATAAGGAGAACGTGTATGGCTATGATTTTCTTGCCAACGATGGTGGAAATTACTTTATGTCCATGGCATATCTGACCAGAGGAACACTGACTGGACCAGTATTAGAGTCAGAGGACGCCTATGATGGAGGAGAGCAGAGAAGCATCTCCACTACAAAAGCGAAGACAAAGACAGATATTTATGTGGAGAAGGCAAAGCTGCTTGGTGATGTGCAGTATACGTTAAACGATGATGGATGGTGGAAGAAGGCGGCTTATAAGAACTATCTGAAATCCATGAAATCTATGATCTATAACTACGGGGCTATTTATTCTGGTTATTATTCCAAGAACTCCAATGCTGCCAATTATCATTCCTTCAGTTATGAGGATGGTACAAAGGGAGTGGCTTATTTAAGTGATCTACGGGAAACTGGAGGAAGCAATCCTCTTAGGTCTTATTCCAACCATGCCATTACGGTCGTAGGATGGGATGATAACTTCTCCAGAGAGAACTTTTATGAAGGCTGTCGCCCGGATAGTGATGGCGCATTTCTTGTCAAGAATAGCTGGGGGGAAGACTGGGGAGAAGGCGGTTACTTCTGGATTTCCTATGAAGAATATTTTTCTGAATCCACCAGTGTTATGTCTACCACCAACAGAAGTGGATTATATGATCATCTGTATGAATATGACCCACTGGGAGTGACAGATACTTATAGAGTGAATAGCAAGAAACTGGTTTATATGAATAAGTTCTCCAGAAGCACTACGAAGAAGCAGAAGGTAACTTCTGTATCCAGTTATTTCTTGCAGAGTGGCGTAACCGTGAATGTATACGTATCTCCATCCAGAGATGTATCAAAATTAAAGAAGGTGGCAACGACTACCATTGATAATAGTGACAGTAATAAGTATAATGATACCGGATTCCAGGTGATCAATCTGGATACACCAGTAACCATTACGGATTCTAAGTATCTGGTGGCGATTGAAATTGTATCCGATACAAAGGGTATCAGCTTCCCAGTAGAGGATCGGTGGTATGACTATACTTCCTTAGCGGATGCAGAGAGTGGACAGGGATATTTTGGAGACAGCATTACAGATATAAAAAATGGAGAATACCAAGATCTTACGGATAATTATGTATATTATTCAGAATATGATGACTATAAATCTTTGAAGAATGCCAACTTCTGCTTAAAGGCTTATACAAAAGATACTGGAACTACATTAAAGAGTATCAGCAAAGCATCGGTAACGCATGATACACAAAAGACTTACACTGGAAAGAGCATTACTCAGACACCGACGGTAAAATTAAATGGAACGACCTTAAAGAAGGGAATAGATTACCGCATTACTTATAGCAATAATAAGAATCCGGGAATTGCAACCATGACCATTATTGGAAATGGAAATTATTGTGGAAGTCTTACAAGAACCTTTAAGATTGCTCCAAAGGCACCATCCATTTCTTCTATTTCCAGTACTTCCAAAGGAAAGCTGACGATCAAATGGAATAAGCCATATAAGGCAAGTGGGTTTGAGGTTTATGTAAAGGTACCGGGAAGCAGCAAGTATGTGAAAAAGAAAACAACAACTTCTACCAGCGTAACTCTGACTGGATTAAAATCCAAAAAGAAATATTATGTAAAAGTCAGAGCATATACAAAATCAGGCTCTACTAAGATCTATAGCAGTCTGAGCGGATACAGATCTAAGACGATCAAGTAGAGTTGAGTGTGCTATTTTAAAATATGACAGGATGAGAACAGGCAGCCCTTGGAGAGAAGGGAAAGAAGGCAATATGTATCAGGAAATCTGGAATTTATTATACCCGAAGCACTGTCCAGTCTGTTTTGAGATTTTAGAGGATCAGAAGGGCGATATCTGCCCTTCTTGTAGAAAGAAGGTAAAGAGAATAAGGCAGCCGTACTGTTATCAGTGTGGGAAACCGCTGTTGTCAAAGGAGCAGGAGTATTGTTACGATTGCAAAAGGCGTAAACTATCCTTTGACCGGGGCTTTTCCATTGTAGAATATGATACAGCTACGGCACCTTCTATTTTAGCGGTAAAATATAAAAATCGCCGTGAATTCGTAAAATTTTATGGGCGTATGGGAAGAGAGCAGTATGAGAAAATATTAAGAGAACTGGATCTGGATGGAATTATTCCGGTACCTCTTGCCAGAAAAAAACAAAGGAAACGCGGGTTTAATCAGGCGGAGCTTTTTGCCAATGAAGTGGCTGGCTGGTTATCTGTACCGGTTAATCGTAGGCTTTTAATACGGGGAAAGGAGACCACACCTTTAAAAGAGCTTTCTCCATTGGAACGTCGGGCAGCTCTTCTTAAAGTGTTTTTCTGGCAGGAGAAGTATTATCGGGGAGAACGCAGGGTTCTTTTAGTCGATGATATCTATACATCAGGTGCCACTGCAGATGCCTGTACGAGAATATTAAAGAAACATGGAATTGAAAAAGTATACGTCTTGACCATGGCCATTGGTCGGGGAGACAGTTAGGAGATGAAGTATGAGTTTAGATGCTGGAATCAGCAAGGCATTGTTAAATTGGTATGATTATAATGCCAGAATCCTTCCATGGAGGGAGGAGCCAACACCATATCGGGTATGGGTTTCTGAAATTATGCTTCAGCAGACCAGAGTGGAGGCAGTAAAGCCTTATTATGACCGATTTATGAAAGAACTGCCATCGGTGGCAGATCTGGCAGCCGTAGAAGACGATAAGCTGATGAAATTGTGGGAAGGACTTGGCTACTATAATCGGGCAAGAAATCTTAAGGTTGCAGCAAATCAGGTGATGGATGAGTTTGGTGGAGAAATTCCCGGGGATTATCAGTTGCTCCTTTCCTTAAAGGGAATTGGAGAATATACAGCTGGTGCCATTGGATCCATTGCTTTTGGACTTCCGGTAGCCGCAGTAGATGGCAATGTGCTTCGGGTAATCACGAGGATTACCGGTGATGAAAGAGATATTCTGAAGCAGTCTACCAAAAAGGCGATTACAGAGGATCTTCTGGAAATCATTCCAAAAGAACGGGCAGGTGATTTTAACCAGGCACTGATGGAGCTTGGTGCTATGGTATGTGTACCTAATGGAAAGCCAAAATGCGAGGAGTGTCCTTGGGATACGATCTGTCGTGCCTACAAGGAGGATCTGACGGAGCGGATTCCGGTAAAAATGCCAAAGAAAAAAAGGAAGATTGAGCATAAGACGATTTTTCTGTTGGAATATCAGGATAAGATTGCCATCCACAAACGGCAGTCGAAGGGGCTGCTGGCAGGGCTTTGGGAATTTCCTAATGCAGAGGGCATTCTTCCTGTTGAGGAGATGGAAAGGAAGCTGAAGGAATGGCAGGTTACCCATTTCCAGTTGGATACGACAGCAAAAGCCAAGCATATTTTTAGCCATATCGAATGGCATATGACAGGATTTCACATTCTTTGTGAGGAAAAACCGGAGTTAAAAGATCTGGTGTGGATTTCACGGCAGGAGATGGAGGATGCATATGCAATTCCGACTGCATTTGCCCCATTTAAGGCAGCACTTTAAAATCCATGACTTATCTGTTATAATAAACATCAGAATAAAATGAAATGTAGGACTGGAATATGAGATTTAGACCATGTATTGATATACACAATGGAAAAGTAAAGCAGATTGTTGGTGGAAGTCTAATGGATGTCGGCAATCAGGCTAAGGAGAATTTTATATCCGACAAAGATGGCGGATATTATGCAGGATTATATAAGGACCATGGATTAAAGGGAGGACATATTATTCTTTTGAATCCGGCAGGTTCAGAGTATTATGAAGAGGATGTCAGACAGGCAGAGTTGGCATTGAAAGCTTACCCCGGTGGCCTTCAGATCGGAGGCGGCATCAATGCCGAGAATGCACCAAGATTTCTTAAGATGGGTGCTACCCATGTTATTGTCACCTCTTATGTATTTAAAGATGGAAGGATTCAGTATGAGAATCTGGAAGCCTTAAAAGAGGCAGTTGGGAAGGAACATCTGGTTCTGGACCTAAGCTGCAGAAAGAAGGATGGAAGATATTATGTAGTAACCGATCGGTGGCAGAAGTTTACCGATGTGGTGTTAAATCTGGAGGTTCTGGATGAATTGTCCGAGTATTGCGATGAATTTCTGATTCATGCGGTGGATGTGGAAGGCAAAGCATCGGGAATCGAACAGGAACTGGTAAAGCTCCTTGGAACATGGAATCGGATTCCGATTACGTATGCAGGTGGCGTACGAAGTGAAGAGGATCTGTCATTATTAAAGAAGCTGGGGAAGGGACAGATTGATGTGACCATTGGAAGTGCACTGGATCTGTTTGGCGGAACCATGAAATTTGAGAATGTATTATCATATTGCGATTCCATCATATAGTGAAAAAGGAATTATGAAAATAGGAGGGATAGATATGGAACTTTTATATGAAGCCAGCAATTTTAAAATACAATTATATTGGGTACTACCGTTTGCAATTCTTGGATTTGCCGGATTGTACGCAGTTTATAAAGGACCAAAGCTGTTTGTGAGATTTTTAGGAGTCATCGCATTGGCCATTTGTGCATATACCCTGTTCCATTTTTGTTACGGATATGTATCCATTATTGAAACATACAAGAATGGAAATTATCAGACCGTAGAAGGAGAGGTAGAGAACTTTTCACCGGCATCCCAGGGAGGAGAGACCACGGAGGACGAGGAAGAAGAGAGTTTTAATATCCGAAGGGTACATTTTTCCTATGGTAAGACTTTTATCAAGAAGTTTGGTTATCATCAGGTATCTACCAATGGCGGATGTATTAAGGAAAATGGACAGTATCTGCGAATCGGATATCTGGCAACAAAAAAGGGAAATGTAATTGTAAAGATTGAAGAGGATAAATCAGAGGAACGATAATGAAGATTGCTTATTTTTATATTACGGAACAGGGCAGACATCTGGCAGAACGGTTGAATGAGGATACGCCTGGTGTACTGTTTGGAAAAGAATCCTTAAAGGAGAATATGAAAAAGGCATTTTATGAATATGATGGGCTGGTATGTATTATGGCAGCAGGAATAGTGGTGCGGATTCTCGCACCACTTTTTGTTCATAAAAAGGAAGATCCAGCCGTTGTTGTGATGGATGCGAAAGGGAAATATGCGATTAGCCTGTTGTCTGGTCATTTGGGCGGAGCCAATGAGCTGGCAGAGAAGTTAGCTAAGGTGACAGAGGGAGAGGCGGTGATTACTACAGCGACGGATGTGGAGGAAGGATTTGCCTTTGACATGTTTGCTAAAGAAAGGGGACTTTCCATTGAGAACATAGAAGAGTTAAAATACATTTCTTCTGCTATTTTACGCAAAGAGCCGGTAGAGGTAAGGACTCCTTATGAATATGAAGAGCTAAATAGGGAGGAACTGATTCCATATCGGGAAGAGAGCCGGAATCCCCTTGTAGTCATTGATGAATGTCTTTATCATTACTCCGAAAGACATGTGCTGTTTCTGCGACCCAAAAGCCTCTATATCGGGATTGGATGTAAATACGGAATGGATGGAGAAAGCATACGAAAGGCGGTTTTAGAAGTCCTAAAAGAAGAGGGATATTCCCAATCTTCCATTGGAGGAATTGCAACAATTCCAAAGAAAGCGAAAGAACCGGGAGTCAAGGAGGCAGCAGAGTATTTTCATACGAGCATCTGTGTGGTAGAGCCAGAGGAGATCGATGGGCTGGATTTTGATAAATTAAAAATTAAACAATCGGAGTTTGTGAAAAATACGGTGGGAGTGGCTTCAGTGGCTACAGCATCTGCATTTTTAGCATCCGGACAGGGAAAAATTTTGGTTGACAAGCGAAAATTTCCTGGAATTACGGTATCTATTGCCAAAAGTAATCAAAAATGAGAGAAAAATCTATCGAAAAAGTATAGATTTTTTTTATAAATTTAGTATAATTAATGTGTGTGTTAAATTTTTGTCTATAAAGGAGGAGACTTATGCGAGTTATCAAATGGTTGGATAACTATCTGGAAGAAGCTCTTTTGGTTATCATGCTTCTTTTTATGATGGTTATCATGGGTATTCAGGTAACGGCACGATATGTGTTTAGTTACTCTTTATCTTGGTCAGAGGAAATCACAAGATATTTATTCATCTGGTCAGGATTCTTAAGTATCAGTTTTTGTATCAAGAAAGGTGCATCTGTTAAAATTGAGCAGTTTGTAGGCCTTTTTCCAGATCGTGTATTAGCAGCTATTCGCCTGGTTACATACACAGTGGAGATTCTGTTCTTTGCTTATTTAATTCCTTATGCATATCGTTATATTTTAGCGGCTGTTGCAAGTAAACAGCTTAGTCCTGCATGTGGAATTCCAATGTATCTGATGCAGTCAGCAACTTTGATCAGTTTCTGTCTGGCTATTATTCGACTGGTTCAGAAGTGGATTCAGCGATTTATGGTAGTAATTGGAAAAGAAAAATTAAATGAGAGAGGAGAATAGAGTATGTCAGCTGGAGTAGTACTATTTTTATTTTTTCTATGCTTAGTATTTGCAATTCCAATTTCTATTTCTCTTGGAATTGTATCAATCTTACCAGGAATTTTTGACCCATCCTTTACTGCCAGCGGAAGCTATATCATCCGTTCTATGTTCGGTGGAATCGATAGTTTTCCATTATTGGCAGTGCCGATGTTTATTCTTTCCGGTTTGATCATGGCCCGTGGGGGGATTTCAGAAAAGTTATTTGATCTGTTTGCATATTTTATTGGAAGAAGAACCGCAGGTCTGCCTTGTGCCGTAATCGTAACTTGCTTGTTCTACGGAGCAATTTCCGGATCTGGGATTGCAACGGTAGCGGCAGTTGGAAGCATGACCATTCCGATTTTGGTAAATTTAGGATATGACAGAAAGTTCTGTACGGCCGTTGTGGCAGTAGCAGGAAGTCTGGGAGTTATCATTCCTCCAAGTATTCCATTTATCATGTTTGGTATGGCATCAGGGGAATCGGTAAGTGATATCTTCCTTGCCGGAATTATACCAGGATGCCTCATTGCGTTACTGTTAATGGTATATGCCATTGCGTACTGTAAAAAATTTGGCGAAGATAAGGAAAAGATTAATTTCGAAATGGACAAGCTTCATGAAAGAGGATTGTTTAAGGTATTCCGTGAAAGCTTCTTTGCTTTATTATCACCGGTTATTATTTTAGGATGTATTTATTCAGGAATTGCTTCTCCAACAGAAGCTGCGGTTATTTCCGTATTTTATTCCCTGATCGTCAGTTTATTTATATATAAGACCATTAAGTTTAGAGATATTTATTCCATTCTTTCTGAAGGAGTTAAGACTTATGCACCGATTTTATTTATTCTGGCTGCATCTACGGCCTTCTCAAGAGTGCTCACATTAATGCAGGTTCCACAGAGCATTAGCGCATGGATCTTATCTACATTCTCAAGTAAGGTAGTGATTTTATTAGTTGTAAATGTTTTTTTACTGCTGGTAGGTATGGTTATGGATACAACACCTGCGATCTTGATTCTGACACCGATCCTGATGCCGATCATGGAAGGCATTGGTGTGAATCCAATTCACTTTGGTGTATTCATGGTAGTAAACCTTGCAATCGGATTTGTAACACCTCCAATCGGTGTAAACTTATTCGTAGCAAGCTCCATGACAGATATTCCGGTTATGGATATTGCCAAAAAAGCGATGCCATTAATTGGCTTCTTCTTAATTGCCCTATTACTGATCACATTTATACCACAGCTGAGTTTGACATTGTTAGGTTAGAAAGGGAGGCATTAAGATGAAAAGATATTTAAAGAAGATTATATTATTAGTTTCTGTCTTATCCATGGTTCTCTCTGTAAGTGGCTGTGGAAAGAAATCAGCAGAGGATGAAGAACAGCGTTATGCATGGCCGCTGGCAACCTGCAGTACGGAGGATACGATTACGCATGTATTTGCATCAAACTTTGCGGACCAGGTTGGTAAGCTGAGTGATGGGAAGATGAAGATTCAGGTATATCCACAGAGTACCTTAGGTGGTGACCGTGAGTTGATGGAAAGCTGTAAGGATGGAGATATTCCATTTGTCGTACAGTCTCCAGCACCACAGGTAAGCTTTATGCCAGAGCTTTGTATTTTTGACTCTCCTTGTATGTTTGATGATATTGAAGACGCAAGGGCAGCAGTGAACGGAGAAGAGTTCCAGCAGAGCATCAAAGGAATTTACCAGGGAGCAGGCTATGAGCTGCTTGGATTTGCAGATCAGGGCTTCCGTGTTATGACGACGAATATTGGTTATACTGGTGACATGTCTTTCTTTAAGGGACAGAAGATCAGAACAATGGAGAATACATATCATATCCAGTTCTGGAAGGCAGTTAAGGCCAATCCAACACCGATGACCTTTAGTGAAGTGTATATTGGTCTTCAGCAGGGTACTATCGATGCACAGGAGAATGCGTATACTCTGATTGAAAGTGCCAAATTATATGAACAGCAGAAATATATCGTAGAGACTAATGCGGTTCCGGATTATATTACGTTGATCGCCAGTGATGAGTTTATGAAAGAGCGTACACCGGAAGAACAGAAGATTATCCGTAAAGCTGCAGAAATTGCACAGCAGATGGCTTGCGATGCCGCCGATGAAGGAAGAGAAAAATGTAAAAAAATGTTAGAGGATGATGGTATGAAGATCCAGACATTGAATGAAAAGACATGGAAGGATATGCAGAAAGCCAGTGAACCGGTTTATGAAAATATTAAGAAGAAAACCGGCGATCGCCTCTTTGAATTATATTCTGAAGGTGCAAAAAACGGAGAAACAAAATAGCAAATAAAGAAAGGCTGATAGGCAGTTGAAAAATCAACGGTTTATCAGCCTTTCTTTTATATAGGATAGTCTTTTGTTACAGAGGAAGCAGTGTTATTGGATTCTCCTGTTTGAATCAGCACACCTCCGATGATCAGAATCAGTCCGACTAGGGAAAGAAATGTAATCTGTTCTTTTAACAAAATTCTTCCAAAAATCAGGCTGAGAAACGGACACAAATAAGCAAGAATAGAAATCTTGGCTGTCTGTCCAGTATTTAGGGCAATTCCCCATAGTACATAAGCAATTGCGTTGACAAAAATTCCGATCCACAGCATGCCTGGAAGGACTGAAATCTCAGGAAGAAAAAAGGTATGAGTAACGCCACAATAGATTCCAGGTAAAACAGTGGAAATCATAAATGCGAAAAATAGCATGATAAATTGATCATAATTATTCTTTTTATTGAAAACAGAGTATAGACCATAGCAGATTGCAGCCAGGAAGCAGGCGGCCATACCCATCAGACTTCCAGATGAGGAACTGCCAGTGCTTCCCTGAGCACAGATTACGATCATGCCGAGGAAAGAGATGGCCATGGACAGAAGCTTCCGGATGGTCAGTGGTTCTTTTAAAATAATACAGGAAAATAAGATGATCATCATCGGCCACATATAGTTAATAATGCATGCAATCTGAGAGGTCAGGAGCGATAGACCTACATAGTAGAGGGCATTGTAAAAGAAAAGCCCCAGAGTGCCGAGAAAAAGGATGTTCTTATAATCTTTGAAAGAATAGATACGAAAAAATCCAGGTCCATGCAGTACTATGTTGATGACTAGAAGGGTCAATGCTGCAATGCCACTTGTATAGAACAAAACAGGCATTGGCTGAAAATTATTTAGCAGAAGTTTACTAACGGCAGAAAGGGTACTCCATAACAGTACAGTAATGCCAGCCATTGTATATTGTTTTTTCATATATAAAATCCTCCTTTTTCCATTCAAGCCCGCTCTTTTTCTTCATTTAAGCAGTCTGTACGCTTGAAGGAGATGTTGTAGTATAGAATAGCATAAAAGTAAAAAATTTGAAAGATTTTCCAGATGAAATTCATGTTTTTTAAAATACCTATTGACGTTGTCGGGATAAAGTGCTAACATATTAACAAATGAAAGAAAGCTTTTAAACCGTTGAAGTGGAGATAACGGCAAATCGTGCACTTACAGAGAGTCGGGTAGCTGAGAACCGGCAGAACGCAGCTTGTCAAATGGACCACTGAGGGCGTAGTCAAAGGCAGTCATCTGCTGAGTATTCTACGACGTAAGGCATACGTTAGTTGCCAGGAATATGATAGTATTCTGATAAGTGCAGGGGGTGGTTTCGATACCATCTCTGAATCAAGGTGGCACCGCGGAAAGAGATTTACCGTCCTTGACAAAGAATTATCTTTGTCAAGGGCGTTTTTTTGTTTACATAAGACATTCGAGGAATTTCTTATGTAACAAAAAAGTCCTTTCACCTATCAGAACAACAGATGAAGAAAAGATGGAAGGAGAACATCATGTATTATCCAAAGCTAGAAGAAATCAGACAATATGAAAACGAGTATCGAGCAGTTCCAATATGTAGAAAGATTTGTTCGGACCTATATACACCCCTTCAGATTATGAGAAAGTTAAAAGCAGTGAGCCATCATTGCTATATGTTGGAAAGTGTAGAAGATTCCAGAGTTTGGGGTAGATATACATTTTTAGGGTACGATCCGAAATTGGAGATTACATGTAAAGATCACGTAGTCACCATTCAGAATGGTACCAGTATTCGAGTAAAAGCGGAAGATCCATCGGTATATATTCGTCAGATTTTAGAAGAGTATAAAAGTCCTAAGATCAAAGATATGCCTGATTTTACTGGAGGACTGACTGGATATTTTTCCTATGATTATATCAAATATCAGGAGCCATCCTTACAGCTGGATGCGGAGGATGAAGAAGGATTTAATGATTTTGATCTGATGCTGTTTGACAAGGTTATTGCTTTTGACCATTTAAAACAACAGATTTTCTTCATCGCCAATGTAAAGACTGATCGCTTGGAAGAACATTATGAAAAGGCAAAAGTAGAAATTGAAAATATGATTCAGCTGGTGAAAAAGGGTAAGGAAAAAGAAGAAGAACCTCTGCAGATTCAGACAGAATTTAAACCCTTATTTCAAAAAGAAGAGTTTTGCAATATGGTGGAGAAAGCAAAACATTACATTCTGGAAGGGGATATCTTTCAGGTAGTGTTGTCAAACCGCCTTACAGCAAAAGCGGAAGGAAGTCTTTTAGATACTTATCGAATTTTAAGAATGACCAATCCTTCTCCATATATGTTTTATTTTAGCAGCGATGACATTGAAATTGCAGGAGCCTCTCCAGAGACCCTGGTAAAATTAAAAAACGACACCGTGCATACCTTTCCTTTAGCAGGAACAAGACCGAGGGGAAAGACAGAAAAGGAAGATTTCGAGCTGGAAAAGGAACTTTTGGCGGATCCAAAGGAACTGGCAGAGCATAATATGCTGGTGGATTTGGGAAGAAATGATCTTGGAAAGGTCAGCCAGTTCGGCACCGTAGAGGTAGAAAAGTATATGGAAATTGAGAGGTTTTCTCATGTGATGCATATTGGCTCTACCGTAGTCGGAAAGATTCAGGAAGAAAAAGAGGCGCTGGATGCCATAGGAGCAGTACTTCCTGCAGGGACTCTTTCTGGAGCACCTAAATTTTGGGCATGCCAGATTATCAATGAATTAGAAAATAATAAAAGAGGAATCTATGGAGGTGCCATTGGGTATTTGGATTTTACCGGAAATATGGATACCTGCATAGCCATTCGGATCGCATATAAGAAAAATGGAAAAGTGTTTATACGTTCTGGAGCAGGAATTGTAGCCGACAGTGTTCCAGAGACAGAATATAAAGAGTGCATTCACAAAGCGAAGGCAGTTGTCAATGCACTGGAACAGGCAGAAGGAGGATTACAGGAATGATTTTATTGATTGATAATTATGATAGCTTTTCCTATAATCTGTATCAGCTCATCGGAAGCATGAATCCAGATATTAAGGTGATTAGAAATGACGAAATGACAGTAGAAGAAATAGAGAAAATGAATCCGGACAAGATTATCCTTTCACCGGGACCAGGAAGACCGGAGCAGGCCGGTATATGTGAGGATGTGGTGACATATTTTCAGGGGAAAGTTCCAATTTTAGGAGTTTGCCTCGGACACCAGGCTATTTGTCAGGTATATGGAGGAACAATTACCTATGCCAAGGCATTGATGCATGGAAAACAGTCATTGCTGGCGGTTGATTCTACCAGCCTGTTATTTCAAGGAATGAAAGAGAAAATTCCAGCAGCCAGATATCATTCTCTGGCAGTGGAACGGGAATCTATGCCAGACTGTCTTATGGTAATTGCCAGTGCTGAGGACGGAGAGATTATGGCAGTAAAGCACAAAGAACATGAGATTTATGGAGTTCAGTTCCATCCAGAATCCGTATTAACACCGGATGGAAAACAGATATTGAAAAACTTTTTAGGAGGTAATGCAAAATGATGAAAGATTCTGTATTAAAGGTAGCAACAAAAGAAAATCTAAGCTATGAGGAAATGAGACAGTCTATGGATGAAATTATGTCAGGGCAGGCAACTCAGGTTCAGGTAGCATCATTTCTTACAGCATTATCCTTAAAAGGAGAAACCATTGAAGAAATCACAGCAGCGGCAGAAGAAATGAGAAGGCATGCGGTTCATCTGGAACATGAGATGGATGTACTGGAAATCGTAGGAACCGGAGGGGATAAATCCAATTCCTTTAATATTTCCACCACATCTGCATTTGTCATTTCTGCTGCAGGAATACCGGTGGCAAAGCATGGAAACCGGGCAGCTTCCAGTAAGTCAGGGGCAGCAGATGTATTAGAGGCATTGGGCGTGAATCTGATGATTGATGAGGTCAAGAGTAAGAAAATCTTAGAAAAGATTGGCATGTGCTTTTTGTTCGCACAGAAATATCATCCAGCTATGCGCTATGTAGGACCGGTAAGAAAGGAGCTGGGTATTCGGACCATTTTTAACATTTTAGGGCCATTGACCAATCCGGCAGGGGCTAATATGCAGCTTTTGGGTGTATATAGTGAAGATTTATTAGAACCTATGTCAAAAGCACTGGCAAATCTGGGCGTGCAGAGGGGAATGGTAGTCTATGGCAAGGATGGACTGGATGAAATTTCTGTCAGTGCACCAACTGCAGTATGTGAAATTCAGGATGGACAGCTGACCACTTACGAAATTACGCCAGAAGAGTTTGGTTTGGAGCGTTGCCAGAAAGAAGATCTTGCAGGAGGAACGGCAGAAGACAATGCTCAAATTACAAAAGCAATCTTATCTGGAGAGAAGGGACCAAAGAGAAATGCGGTATTATTAAATTCCGCAGCAGCCATTCACATTGCAAGACCATTCATTTCTATAAAAGAAGCGATAAAGATGGCAGAAGAACTGATCGACAGTGGAAAGGCAATGGAACAGCTGGAGGCATTTGTGAAGCTGACCAATGAGGAGTAGAAAATGATGATATTAGATGAAATTGCAGCAAAGACCAGGATCAGGGTGGAAGAATTAAAAAATAAGATTCCTCTTTGCGAAGTCAAAGATAAAGCAGAACAGATGGAAAAGGATACCGGCTTTCCTTTTTATAAATGCCTGGCAGAGAAGGAGCTTTCCTTCATCTGCGAGGTGAAGAAAGCATCGCCTTCCAAGGGAGTTATTGCAAAGGAGTTTCCTTATCTGCAGATTGCAAAAGAATATGAGGCAGCAGGAGCCAGTGCCATTTCCTGTCTTACAGAACCGTACTATTTTCAGGGATCCGATCAGTATTTAAACGAAATCGCAAGGGAATGTAAGATACCAGTGCTCCGAAAGGACTTTGTGGTAGACGAATACCAGATATATGAAGCAAAGGTGCTGGGAGCATCGGCAGTATTGCTCATTTGTGCCATTCTTGATAAGGATACGATCAAAAGATATATTTCCATTGCAGAAAGCCTGGGCCTGGATGCGCTGGTGGAGGCACATGATGAAAAGGAAGTGAAGGATGCTATTGAGGCAGGAGCAAGAATCATTGGTGTCAATAACAGAGATCTTAGGACTTTTACCGTAGACATTACCAATAGCGTAAGACTTCGGTCATTGATACCAAAGGAAATTCTTTTCATATCAGAAAGTGGGATTAAGACCAAAGAGGACATCCAGGTGTTAAAGGAAAATGGCACCAATGGGGTGCTGATTGGAGAAACCCTGATGAGAAGTCAGGATAAGAGGGCAGAACTTAAGAGATTAAACGGAGATGAAGATGACAGCAATTAAAATCTGTGGATTGAGAAGAGAATGTGATATTGATTTTGTCAATGAGGCCATGCCGGAGTATATAGGATTCGTATTTGCAAAAAGTAAGAGACAGGTAGATGCCAGAGTGGCAAAAAAGCTAAAGGATAGACTACATCCTGATATAAAGGCGGTAGGTGTTTTTGTGGATGAAGAGGCAGAAAGAATTGCTGATCTTTGCAAGCGGGGAATTATCGATATGATTCAGCTTCATGGAAAAGAAGATGAAAATTATATTGGAAGGCTTCGTACTATGACGGAGGCACCGATCATAAAAGCAGTCAGAGCAGGTCAGATGACAGCACAGGAGTTACATGGGATATCAGCAGATTATTATCTGATCGACAGTGGAAAAGGAAGTGGCAAGACCTTTGACTGGAGTCAGGTACCAGAAGAAATCAGGGTACCATGGTTTTTGGCAGGAGGTCTGTCTACGGAGAATATAGAAGAAGCGATTAGAAAACTGCATCCCTATGGCGTGGACTTTAGCAGCAGTGTTGAGGTAGATGGCTATAAGGATCGAGATAAAATATTAGAAATTGTAAGGAGAATAAGAAATGTCAAAAGGTAGATTTGGAGTCCATGGTGGACAATATATTCCAGAAACATTGATGAATGAAATCATTCGACTGGAAGAGGCGTATGAATTTTATAAAAATGATAAGGATTTTAACGATGAATTAAACACATTATTAAAAGAGTATGCGGGACGTCCCTCTCTTTTATATTATGCAGAGCAGATGACAAAGGATCTTGGAGGAGCAAAAATTTATTTAAAAAGAGAAGATTTAAATCACACAGGTTCTCATAAGATCAACAATGTACTGGGACAGTGTCTTCTGGCAAAAAGAATGGGAAAAACCCGCGTCATTGCTGAAACCGGAGCTGGACAGCATGGAGTAGCAACGGCAACAGCAGCAGCCCTTTTAAATATGGAATGCGAGATTTTCATGGGAAAAGAGGATACAGATCGTCAGGCTTTAAATGTATATCGTATGGAGCTTTTAGGAGCAAAGGTTCATGCAGTAACCAGTGGAACTATGACATTAAAGGATGCAGTAAATGAAACGATGAGAGAATGGACTTCCAGAGTTAGTGATACCCATTATGTGCTTGGATCTGTTATGGGACCACATCCATTTCCAACTATTGTAAGAGATTTTCAGAGCGTAATCAGCCGGGAAGCAAGAGAACAGATCTTAAAGCTGGAAGGTAAGCTGCCGGCAGCCGTTATGGCTTGTGTCGGTGGAGGAAGCAATGCCATGGGTATGTTCTATCATTTTATTCCGGATAAAGAAGTTCGCCTGATTGGCTGTGAAGCTGCAGGGAGAGGAATTCATACGGACCAGCATGCGGCAACCATTGCAAAAGGAACATTGGGGATTTTTCATGGTATGAAATCGTATTTCTGCCAGGATGAATACGGACAGATCGCACCTGTATATTCTATATCTGCTGGTTTGGATTATCCAGGAATCGGACCGGAGCATGCCAACCTTCATGATACTAAGAGGGCAGAATATGTGCCGGTAACAGACGAAGAAGCGGTAGCAGCATTTGAATATCTGGCAAAAACAGAAGGAATCATCTGTGCCATTGAAAGTGCTCACGCAGTAGCGCAGGCATTAAAAGTTGCAAAGGAATATACACCGGAGGATTCTATCATCATTTGTTTATCCGGACGCGGTGACAAGGACGTAGCAGCAATTGCAAGATATCGAGGAGTTGAGATTTATGAGTAGAATAGAGAAAGCATTTGATCATGGAAAGGCATTTATTGGATTTGTAACAGGAGGGGATCCAACCCTGGAAAAAAGTGAAGAATTTATTATGGAAATGGTACGAGGGGGAGCGGATCTGATTGAAATTGGAATTCCATTCAGTGATCCGATTGCAGAAGGGCCGGTTATTCAGGATGCCAATATCCGTGCGCTGGCCAATGGAGCTACTACCGATAAGCTGTTTGATATGGTAGCATCCATAAGAAAGAAAACAGATATTCCGATTGTATTTTTGACATATTTAAATCCGGTATTTAAATATGGCTATGAAACGTTTTCACAAAAATGTCAGGAGGCTGGTGTGGATGGTCTGATCATTCCGGATCTGCCATTTGAAGAAAAGCAAGAACTGGCACCGATCGCAAAAGCCTATGATGTAGATGTAATCTCATTGATCGCACCGACCTCTAAGGATCGAATCACGAAAATTGCGGCAGATGCGGCAGGATTTATCTATGTGGTATCTTCTATGGGAGTGACCGGTGTAAGAAGTGAGATTCAGACCGATTTGGACAGTATTTTAAAATTAATCCGGGAGGCTTCTGATAGACCGGCAGCCATTGGATTTGGTATCAGTACACCAAAGCAGGCAAAGGAGATGGCAGGAATTGCAGATGGAGCAATTGTGGGAAGTGCCATTGTAAAGATTGTAGAAAAGTATGGAGATGCTGCTGGTCCTCATATTTATGAATATGTAAAATCCATGAAAGACGCGGTTATGGAAGCGTAATTGAGACAAAATCTTTATTACATCATTTCGCTGGAAAAAAGAATGTGCTATCATATAGAAAGAAATCAGTAGAGAACATGAGGTGAATCATATGGAGTGGCTGGATATTGTAGATATGGATGGAAATCCCACAGGAGAAGTGGTGGAACGGACGCAGGCACACAGGAAGGGAATCTGGCATAGAACCTCCCATGTTTGGCTGGTACGAAAATATGATCAGGAGATTCAGGTGTTATTACAGAAGCGAAGCAGGAATAAGGACTCCTATCCAGGGTGCTATGATACTTCTAGTGCTGGACATATTCCAGCTGGTAGTGGATATGAAGAGTCTGCCCTTCGTGAGCTGAAAGAAGAACTGGGAGTAACAGCTTCGGAAGAGGAGCTTCATTTATGTGGCAGACGGGTAATCTATCACGATGAAGAATTTCATGGAGAGATGTTTGTAGATCGCCAGATCAGCAAAGTATATTTTATATGGAAAGATTTAGAAGAGAAAGATTTTACGATTCAAAAGGAAGAATTAGAAAGTGTAAAATGGATGGAAATCGGGCAGTGTATCAATATGGTAAAAAGTCAGACTATGAAAACCTGCATTGCGCTGGAGGAAATACAGATGGTGAAAAACCAGTTAAGCAAAGAGGAGGAATCATTGCTTGTCAAATAGTAACGGCAATGTTACACTAATTCTTAGCGAAAGTAAATGGAAATGAGGAAGTAATATGAATTTTGATACATCTAAGGAATTATTTGATCAGGCAGTAAAGGTGATGCCAGGCGGTGTTAATTCACCAGTTCGTGCTTATGGTTCTGTAGGAAGAACCCCATTATTTATTGATCATGCAAAGGGAAGTAAGATCTACGATGTAGATGGCAATGAATTTATCGATTATGTATGTTCCTATGGACCAGGTATTCTGGGACATGCAAGAGAGGAGGTCATTGAAGCAGTGCAAAAGGCTGCAGTAGATGGTCTGACCTTTGGTGCTCCAACAAGAAGAGAAACGATCATTGCAGAGATGATCAAAGAGATGATGCCTTCTATGGAAGTCACTCGTCTGGTAAGTTCTGGAACAGAAGCGGTTATGTCGGCTATCCGTACTGCCAGAGGTTTCACTGGAAGAGATAAGATCATTAAATTTAAGGGGTGCTACCACGGTCATTCCGATGGCCTTTTAGTAAAAGCAGGATCTGCAGCGCTTACAAGCTCCGTTCCAGACAGCGCAGGTGTACCGGAAGGATATACAAAGACGACTTTGGTGGCATTATATAATAATGAAGATTCGGTAAGAGAACTTTTTGAAGAGAATAAAGATGAGATTGCAGCGCTTGTTGTAGAGCCAGTGGCAGCCAATATGGGCGTGGTACCGCCAAAACCAGGTTTTTTACGATTTTTAAGAGATATCACAGCAGAAAATGGAACAGTTCTGATTTTTGATGAGGTCATTACTGGATTTCGTTTAAGCCTTGGTGGAGCACAGCAATATTATGGAATCAAACCGGATATGACCACACTTGGAAAGATCGTAGGTGGAGGAATGCCGATGGCAGCCTATGGTGGCCGCAAGGAAATCATGGATCATGTATCTCCGGTGGGCAAGGTATATCAGGCAGGAACTCTTTCTGGTAACCCGGTTGCGACAGCAGCAGGAATTAAGACACTGGAAATCTTAAGAGATGACCCGGCAATTTATGATCGAATTGATGCCAGTGCAAAGAAAATTGCAGATGCACTGAGAAAGCAGGGAGAGAAAAGCGGACAGCCAATCTGGGTCAATCAGGTAGGGTCACTTTTATGTGCTTATTTTACAAAGGATCCAGTAGTAGACTATGATGGAGCAACTTCTTCTAATATGCAGGCATTTTCTGATTATTTTGGATATGCATTAGAGCATGGAGTATATCTGGCACCTTCCCAGTATGAAGCTATGTTTGTTTCTGACGCACACACAGAAGAAGACATTAGGAAGACATGTGATGTATTGATGCATGCATGTAAGTAATAGAGGATAATCGTATGGTATATTTTATTGGAGCAGGCCCTGGAGATCCGGAATTGCTGACAGTGAAAGGAAAAAAGATCATAGACAAAGCCGACGTAATTATTTACGCCGGCTCTTTAGTGAATAAAGAGATATTAAAGGATGCGAAGCCGGAGGCTAAAATCTATAATAGTGCCAGCATGACGTTAGAGGAAGTCCTTTCCGTGATGCAGGAGGCAGAGGAAAAAGGATATTTGACGGCCAGAGTGCATACAGGGGATCCGGCGGTATTTGGAGCACATAGAGAGCAGATGGACGCTTTAGAGCGAATGAGGATTCCATATGAGGTGATTCCGGGAGTCAGCTCCTTTTTTGCTGCTGCTGCAGCATTAAAAAAGGAATATACGCTTCCAAACGTAAGCCAGACTGTGATCCTGACCAGAATGGAAGGAAGAACACCGGTGCCCCCAAAGGAAAAACTGCGTGATCTGGCAAGGCATAATGCCACTATGGTAATTTTCTTAAGTGTGGGAATGATTGACCAGTTGACTATGGAGCTTAAGAAGGAGTATCGAAAGGATACGCCGGCAGCGGTGGTATATAAAGCTTCGTGGGAGGATCAGATGATTATAAAGGGAACTTTAGAGGATATCGCCGAACAGGTGAAAAAAGCGGGGATTCGAAAGACGGCATTGATTGTTGTAGGTGATTTTCTGGGAGATGAATATGAATTGTCCAGATTATATGATAAGACCTTTACCCATGAGTATCGGAGGGGAAGCCTATGAGCATTCAGTTGATCAGTGTCAGTTATCAGTATGCCCCTCTTTCTATTCGGGAGAAGTTTTCTTTTTCCAGAGAAGAACAGGCAAAGATTATGGAAAGGCTGGTGCTGACAAAGGAAGTGGAGGAATGCATTCTCATATCCACCTGTAACCGGACTGAGCTTTACTGTTATGGCAATGACCAGGAAGAAAAGAGAGAGGTGTTTGCAGTGATGCAGAAGCTGCTATTAAATGCAGCAGGGCTTACAAAAGAAGGAAAGGCCAGTTCTTATCTCCGCTTTTTCCAGGATCAGAAGGCCAGCCATCATCTGTTTCAGGTGGCGGCAGGACTGGATTCCATGGTCATCGGTGAAGACCAGATTTTAGGTCAGGTAAAGGAGGCACATGAATATGGAATGGAACTTGGAACTACGGGAGTTTATCTAAATACATTGTTTCGTTATGCAGTGACAGGGGCCAAAAAGGTCAAGACGGAGACAGAACTTTCGAAAACATCCGTATCTACCGCAAGTCTTGCCATTAAGAAGGCCGATCAGGAGCTTTTGGGACTGGAAGGGAAAAAGGTATTGATCATTGGAGCAAGCGGGAAGATTGGTTCTATCGTCCTGAAAAATCTTCAATGTGTAAAGGGGGTTTCTATCTATGCAACTGTAAGGCGAAGCAGCATTGGGACGCATGGACTTTTATTTGAACAGATTCCCTATGAGAAACGCTATGAATATCTGGATGAGATGGATGTCATCATCAGTGCTACCGCAAGTCCCCATTATACGATTACCGAGCAGGGATTTTCAAATGCCATAACAAAGAGGAAAAAGAGAGTATGCATCGACCTTGCAGTGCCAATGGATATTGAAAAATCAGTGAAAGATTTAGACCGGGTAGTCTATTATAATATTGATGATTTTGAGAAAATATCCAGAGCTAATAATGAGAAAAAACAAAAAGAGGCAGAGGCTGCAGAATTTATTTTGGATGATTATGAAGCCAAGTTTGAACGATGGCGGATTTTTAAGGAAAATGATCAGGTGATGCAGACCATCACCCAATTTATGATGTGTGAAAATGAAAAAAAAGATATGAAATATGCCATAAAAAAGCTGTTTTATCAGGTCAGGGACAGTGCAGATCCGAAGAATCTGGAGGCATTTTTTCAATGTCTGAATGAGAGGAACCGACAATGGGAAGATTGACAGTAGTAGGATTTGGCCCTGGGGGATATGAAGATATGACAAACCGGGCAGTAAAGGTCATAGAAGAAGCAGAGATGGTAATAGGATATACGACTTATGTGGAGTTGTTAAAGCCTTTATTTCCAGAAAAAGAATATATTGCTACGCCGATGATGCAGGAAATCAAGCGCTGTGAGATGGCCGTGGAGTTGGCCGGACAGTATGATCACATCGCAATGGTAAGCAGCGGAGACAGTGGAATCTATGGAATGGCAGGAATCGTTATGGAAGTGGCTCAGAAAAAGCATGCAGATATTGAGATTCAGGTGGTTCCAGGAATCACTGCTGCCAGTGCGGCAGCGGCAATTCTTGGGGCACCGCTGATGCATGATTTTTCTGTAATCAGCTTAAGTGATTTGATGACGCCGTTGGAACTGATCTTAAAACGGATAGAGTGTGCAGGAATGGCGGATATGGTTACCTGCCTCTATAATCCTAAAAGCAAGAAGAGAAAAACCTATGTGGAACAGGCAGCAGATATTCTACTACGATATAGAAATTCACAAACTCCAGTGGGTGTGGTACGCCATGCTGGCAGACCAGAGGAAAGCTCTTATCTGACTACGCTTGGAGAGCTAAAGGATATGCCTCTGGATATGTTTTGCGTGGTGATTATTGGAAATTCCTCCACCTATATTTTAGATGGAAAGATGATTACGCCAAGAGGTTATGAAAAGAAATATGAGTAAAGTATTGAGAATTGGAACAAGAAAAAGTAAATTGGCACTGATTCAGACGGAAATCGTTAAGCAGAAGATTTTAAGTCGATTTCCAGAACTCAGTGTTGAGATTATAAAAATGTCTACCAAAGGAGATCAGGATCTGAAGCGTTCCCTGGCTTCTTTTGGAGGGAAAGGCGTATTTACCAAGGAACTGGAAGAGGCTCTGATAAGTGGAGAAATCGATCTGGCAGTACATAGTGCCAAGGATATGCCAATGGCATTTCCAAAAGGTCTTGGACTGAAAGCAGTTTTGGATCGTACCGATTCCAGAGATGTAATTTTGACCACAACAGGAATCTTATTAAAGGATCTGCCCAAAGGAGCAGTGCTCGGCACCAGCAGCCTTCGAAGGGAGCTTCAGGCTAAAAGAATCAATTCAGATCTTCAGATCAAGGTTCTTCGTGGCAATGTACAGACCAGAGTCTCCAAGCTGATGGCAGGTGAATATGATGCCATCGTGCTGGCAGCCGCTGGATTGAAGCGACTCGGCATGGATCGAGAGGAAGGGCTGTTCTATGAATATATGGATCCAGAGCAGTTTTTGCCTGCCGTTGGACAGGGAATTCTGGCAGTGGAAGGCAGGGACGGAGATTTGGAAGAGGTTCTATCTGCGATTCATTGTCCAGAAGCAGCAGCGGTCTTACAGGCAGAAAGACAGTTTTTATCTGTGATCGGAGGAGGCTGCAATGCACCAGCGGCAGTGCATACCACATTAGAAGAAGATCATATGCGGATGAAGGCGATGTTTGCAGAAAATGGCAAAAATCCTGTGTATGTCGTGTGTGAAGGAAGCATCACAGAAGCGGGAGCACTTGGAAGAAAAGTGGGAGAAAGCATCTTAAAGAAGCCGGTATATGGAAAGGTTACTTTTGTCGGTGCTGGTCCGGGAGATGCAGGACTGATTACCATAAAAGGCTTGGAAGCCATCAAAAGAGCGGATGTCATCGTATATGACAATCTGATTTCCATGTCTTTGTTGAATGAAGCGAAAGAACAAGCCAGACTCGTCTATGCAGGGAAGCGTTCTACTCATCACCATCTGAAACAGGAAAGTATTAATCAGGTACTGATCGACTATGCAAAGCAGGGATATGACGTGGTGCGGTTAAAGGGAGGCGACCCTTTTATCTTTGGAAGAGGGGGAGAGGAAGCGATGGAGCTTCGAAAGGAAGGCATTGAATATGTGGTCATTCCCGGAGTATCATCTGCCTATGCTGTACCAGCTTATGCAGGAATTCCAGTTACCCATCGCACTTGTGCATCTTCTCTTCATATTATTACCGGACACGAAAGCAAGGAGAAAAGGGGCAATTCTGTTCTAAATTTTGATACGCTGGCAAAGGAAGAGGGAACCCTTGTATTTTTAATGGGGCTTTCTAATCTTCCAAATATTGTTCAGCAACTGATTCTTCATGGAAAAGATCCAAAGACGCCTACTGCAGTGATTAAACAGGGAACGACAGCCAGACAGCGGGCAGTTTATGGAAGTCTTGAGAATATAGAAGAAATCTGTCAGAAGAATCAGATTCAGACACCGGCCATTATTGTGATTGGAGATGTGACAGCCTACGGAAAAGAGCTTGCCTGGTTTGAGAAAGGGGAGCTGTTTGGAAAAAGGATCATGGCTACCGGAACCAGACGTCTGGCAGCACATCTAATCGAAGAAGTACGAAAATACGGTGGAGAACCCATAGCCTTTAGTCTGATCGATACGAAAAGAAAGCATATGGACCTTGGTCATTTAAATAAATTTACCTGGGCAGTCTTTACCAGTGCCAATGGAGTAGAATACTTCTTTCAGGCTTTAAGGGAGCAAAGAATTGATTTTCGAAATCTTGCCAATATCAAATTTGCAGTCATTGGCAGTGGAACGAAAAGGGCACTTTTGGAACATGGATTCGCCAGTGATTATATTCCAGATGCGTTTTCCAGCGAGGATCTGGCAAAGGGATTGGTTCCAATGCTTGGAAAGCAGGATTATGTAGGGCTATTTCGTGCAGTGGAGGCCTCTCATGCACTTCCGGAAGCGCTAAAAGCCCATGGCATTCCGTTTGAAGATCTGGGACTTTATGAAACCGTGATGGAGGAGAGAAAGCAGGAAGAACTGCTAAGGCAACTTCCACAGCTGGATTATATCACCTTTGGAAGTTCCAGTGCGGTAAAGGCCTTTGCGGAAATGATCCGGGATTATAAAGGACCATTGCCTAAGATCATCAGCATTGGACCGGTAACGACAAAAACATTGAGGCAGTATGGATTTTTTATAGAACAGACAGCGAAAGTATATACTGTGGAGGGTATGTGTCAGGCAATGATAGAGGATGTGAGGATATGTTAAAAGGATTTCGATTGACATTAGGATTTTTGACCCGTATTCCTGTCAATATTAATTGGGAAGTCAGGGATGGAGACCTGGAAAAGGGAATCATCTATTTCCCGATGGTAGGGCTGGTGCTGGGAGGTATCAGTGCCCTGTCTTACCAAGTAGCTGCGTACATATTTCCTGATATAATCGCGATCATGTGCGGGATGCTTGCGCTGGTGTTTGCAACCGGAGCTTTTCATGTGGATGGTCTGGCTGACACTGTAGATGGCATTTATTCGGCAAGAAAGAGAGAACGGATGCTGGAAATCATGAAGGATAGCAGGGTGGGAACCAATGGAGTCATCGCCATTGTGTTCGATTTTGCATTTCGGTTTGCCGGCCTTTGTACGGGAAAAATGTTAAATGCTCCATTATGGCTGCTATTCCTGGTTCTTCCTGTTGCTGGCAAAATGGTTCAGGGAATGGTTGGATACAAAGGAACCTATGCCAGGGAAAAAGGGCTGGGGCTATTTATTGGGACATTAAGTGGAGGAAGAACACTTGTATGCAGTCTCATTGGTATTTTGATCATGACGATAAGCTTTGGAATTTGTGGACTGGCGGCAGCAGTGACGGTTTTTGTGCTGATTTATGGATTTCGCAGATATGTGGAAAAGATTCTTGGAGGATTGACCGGAGATGTAATGGGAGCGGCCAATGAATTAGCAGAAATCCTGTTTTTACTCTGTCTATATGGGTTCTTTCGGATTCTTTAAGATAGTTAAAAAAATAACTAAAAAGGATTGACATTTATTTAACTATTCTATATAATGAGCATTGTAGATACATAAGGGTATAATTACTAGATACTCCTTTACTAGGTGTTATTGTTCAAGGTGATAAGAAAATGGGCATTCTTACCACCTTTTTTCTTTGTCCAAATTTCTGAAAACTTCAGGAAAAAGTAGAGGAATATAGAAAAAAATGATAGAATAGAAAACGTAAAAGATCCGAAAGGAACATTGGAGTATAAAAATATGATAGAAAATGAATTAAAGAAGATAATAAATAGTATTCCGCATAGTAATCCAAAATATCAAGCGGCGATTATGGAGCGATGGAACCATCTGGCAAAGCCGATCGGAGGACTTGGCAGATTAGAAGAGATGGTGGGGCAGCTTGGGAGTATTTACCATACAATGCATCCAAAAGTGGACAAAAGGGCCATTGTGATCATGGCAGGTGACCATGGAGTGGTAGAAGAAGGAGTGACGCAGACTGGAAGTGAAGTGACGCGATCCGTTATGGAGAATATGACTGTGACGGCATCTTCTATTACGCCTTTTGCCGAAGTGGCGCATGCAGATCTGATACCAGTGGATGTGGGAGTGGCTGCTGACCTTTATGCCCAGGGCATATGGAAGAGAAAGGTTCGCTATGGAACAGGCAATATTCGAAGAGAACCGGCTATGACACGAGAAGAGGCTGCCAAGGCCATTTTGACGGGAATCCAGGTAATCGGAGAATTAAAGAAGCAGGGCTATGAGGCTGCTGCCATTGGAGAGATGGGAATTGGAAATACGACCATCAGCTCGGCAATCTGTGCATACCTGTTGGAGGTTCCGGTAGAAGAAGTGACTGGTAAGGGAGCGGGTCTGACCAGTCAGGCTTTAAAGAATAAGATCCAGGTTATCAAAGACAGTCTGAAACTCCATCAGCCTGATAGGAAGGATATGCTGGATGTGATTTCTAAAATTGGAGGATTAGAGGTGGCAGGTATGGCAGGTTGCTATCTGGGAGGAGCATATTACCAGATGCCGGTTGTGATCGATGGTTTTATCTCATCGGTAGCTGCTTATATAGCGGTACAGATGGCACCAGAAGTCAGAGAATACCTTTTTGCATCTCATTGTTCCGATGAACCGGCAGGAAAGAAGATGTTAAAAGCACTTTCTCTGGACCCATATTTTTATGGGAATATGCGTCTGGGGGAAGGAACCGGAGCGGCAATGTGCTTTACCTTTATGGATTATGCACTGGCAGCTTATGAAGGAATTCCAAGCTTTGATGAAGCGGACATTGAGGATTATGTGCCACTGGATTAAGAAATTTAGAAGGAAAGAATATGTTAGAAAATATAAAAATTGTAAAACCGTCAGAAATTGAAAAAAAAAGCATGGAAATGATCACAGAGGAACTGGGGGAAAGAAAATTTCCTGAGTATGAGGAACCAGTTGTAAAGCGATGTATTCATACTTCTGCAGATTTTGATTATGCGAATAATCTGATTTTTTCGGAGGATGCAGCCCGTCAGGCCATTCAGGCCATCAGAGATGGCGCATCTATCATTACAGATACCAGGATGGCAGCTTCTGGAATTAATAAAAAGAGACTCGCCCAGTTTGGCGGACAGGTATACTGCTTTATGGATCACGAGGATGTGGCCCAGGAAGCAAAAGAACGTGGATGTACGAGAGCGGTCATTTGCATGGAACGGGGAGCAAAGATGGAAGGTCCGGTAATCTTTGCCATTGGCAATGCACCTACGGCCTTGATTCATCTCTATGAATTGATTCAGGATGGGAAAGTAGACCCTGTACTTGTCATAGGTGTACCGGTAGGATTTGTCAATGTCATTGAATCGAAAGAATTATTTTTAGAAAGTGAGATTCCTCATATTATAGCGAAAGGAAGAAAGGGTGGCAGTACCATTGCAGCGGCAATCTGCAATGCCCTTATTTATCAGGCATAGATGAAAAGACTTCGGGAAGGTATTTCTACCGGTTCCTGTATGACAGCAGGAGCCCTGGCTTCTGTTCTCTGGCAGAAGACCGGACATTGCCCAGAATGGGTAGAAATAGAAACGCCAATAGGAAGAAAATTAAAAATAGAGATCCATCCCATGGAATTTGGAACCTGCTGGGTTCGAAAGGACGGAGGAGACGATCCGGATGTGACGGATGGCTGCAGGATTATTACGAAAGTGGAATTATTAAAAGAGCAGCCGGAAAGGATTGTATTTGTGGCCGGGAAAGGTGTGGGGAAGGTGACCAGACCAGGTCTTTCTCTTCCTGTAGGAGAACCTGCCATTAATCCGGTTCCCAGAAAGATGGTAAGAGAACATTTGGTACCTTATCTTGAAAGGGAAGGAGCCAAAGTGACGGTATGTGTTCCAGATGGTGAGAAAATTGCCCAAAAGACGTTAAATCCTAAGCTGGGAGTATTGGGAGGAATTTCCATTCTTGGCACTACCGGCATCGTGCGGCCTATGAGTGAGGATGCTATCAAGGATTCCTTGTCTCTGGAGCTTTCCATGATCTATGAGCAGGGATACCGATATGTAGTTTTTGTCACTGGAAATCAGGGCGAGAAAATGCTTAAGGAGCAGTATGGACAGGTGGAACCAGTGCTGATGGCAGGCAATCATATCGGATTTCTCATCGAGAAAGCAGCAGATCTTGGCATCGAGGGGATCTTGATTGCGGGTCAGTATGGAAAGCTGATGAAGCTGGCCGGCGGTATTATGAATACACATAGCCATGTAGCGGACGGTAAGATGGAGATTTTATGTACTCATGCAGCTTTACATGGAGTGAAAACAGAGATCATAAAAAGGCTTTATGAATGTAGGACAGCAAGAGAAGCAGACGATGTTTTAGAGGAACATCACCTGCAGTTTTTGTGGGAGAGTATTGTGGAAAAAGCAGAGGAAAGAACCTGGCAGTGTGGACGAAAGCAGATGAAGACAGGGATTGTATTCTTTGGAGGAAACGGAGCAGTAAAAGCAGAAAGCCAGAGCGTTGCAGAGTTACTGGCAGAGGTGGTGAAAGAACATGAGTAATGTATTTATAATTGGAATGGGACCAGGAGAGGATGCATGTCTGACAAAGGAGGCCATAAAAGTATTGGAGGCATGTCCTTATGTGGTTGGATCTGCCCGGCTGCTTTCATTGGCAGATTCCTATAGGATAGCAGCACCAGAAATGCATGTGCTTAAAGATCTTCAGAACTGTCTGCAGTGGATTGAGGAGAAGCAACGCCTTGGAGATGTGTGCGTGTTAGTATCCGGGGATGTGCATTATTATAGTCTGGCAGGAACCATTGCTCGTTCCGGATACCATTGGAAGACAAAATTGATACCAGGGATCAGTTCTTATCAGGCTCTGGCAGCCAGAATGGGAGTGACGCTGGAAGAAGTAGCATTGTGCAGCGTTCATGGAAGGAATGAATCAGAAGGATATGTGTCTTATCAGGCATATACCAGCCCGAAGGCGTTCTTTTTGTGCAGCAATACCTTTCCCCCGGAACGGATCGGAAAGGCACTGTGTCAATATGGACTGGAACAATGTATGCTGACCATTGGAAGCTTTTTATATCAGGAGAAAGAAAGTGTTGTTACGGTGACAGCCAAAAAGGCCGCCGCAGAGCAATATCCGGGATTTAGCGTGGTCTGTGTAGAAAATCCGGATGCAAAGAGCATTACGGTGCAAAATTATTTAAAAGATTCTCAGTTTATCCGAGGCAAAGTACCGATGACAAAAGAGGAAGTCCGTATTTTGATCATGCATAAGCTGGAGGTACAGCCATGGGATTGTGTGTGGGATCTTGGAGCAGGAACCGGGTCCATCAGCATTGAGATGGCAAGGCATATACCTTTTGGAGAGGTATATAGTGTGGAATATAAAGAGGCAGCTCTTGCATTGATTCATCAGAATAAGGAGAGATTTGGATGCAAGAATCTTTCGGTGATTTCCGGAAGAATCCAAGAAGTACTGGAAAAGCTGCCTGATCCAGACCGGGTCTTTTTGGGAGGCAGTGAGGGAGAATTAGAGACAGTCGTGGACTATCTTGCAAAGCTGCCTAATAAGGTACATTTTGTCATGACTGCTGTAACTATGGAGACCTTATCAGAAGCAGTACGAATCTTATCCAAGAGAGAAGGGTTTTCTTATATACAGGTTCAGATTGGACAAAGCAAGGCTGTTGGCGCTTACCATACAACCCAGATGAATCATCCTGTCTGGATATTGGAGGTGGATCTATGATATTGGATTATCGAGAACGAATCAATCTGCTGATGAAGCTTAGAGATGTGATAAAGGGATATGAAAAAGAAATATACAGAGCATTGGAGGCAGATCTCGGTAAATCAGCATTTGAAGCCTATGAATCAGAAATCGGACTGATTCTGATGGAGCTTAATTATACAATCAAATATTTATCCAGCTGGATGAAGTTTAAGACTGTACCTACACCATTATCCCATATGCCAGCTACCAGTATGGTATATCGGGAGCCGTATGGAAGAGTATTGATTCTTTCCCCATGGAACTATCCTTTTCATCTGACGTTGATTCCTTTGATCCATGCGTGGGCAGCTGGAAATCAGGTAACCATAAAACCTTCAGAAATTGCAGAGCATTCTCAGAAGGTAATTTATGAGATGCTGACGGAAAATTTTCATACGTCCAGGGTTCGTGTCATGACAGGAGGCCCCAAGGTGACCATGGATCTGCTGGATAAGAAGTTTGACTTTATTTTTTTTACAGGAAGCAAGAGGGTGGGCAGGATTATTATGGAAAAGGCAGCTTCACAGATGACGCCGGTCTGTCTTCAAATGGGCGGAAAGACTCCCTGCATCGTGGATAAGACCTGTAATCTTCGTTCGGCAGCCAAAAGGATCGTGCGTGGAAAGTTTCTAAATTGTGGACAAAGCAGCACGGCACCGGAGTTTGTGTTGATCGATGAGTCGGTGAAGGATGCATTTATCCAATATGTTAGAAGATATATTCGGCAGTTTTATGGAAAAGAGCCTTTAAAAAGTCCAGACTATGGTAAGATTATTAATCATATTCATTTTTATCGGCTGATGGACCTGATCGAACATCAGGAAATCATCATCGGCGGAGAATTTGATACTATGACCCTTCAAATTGCACCAACAGTGGTATATGAGAATTCCTTATGCTCAGAAATGATGAAGACGGAGATCTTTGGGCCGATTCTGCCATTGATCACGTATCAGACATGGGAAGAGGCCATAGATAAGATCGACCGATTTCATCATTCGCCGGCACTCTATCTTTTTACAAAAGATAAGGAGCATGAAGAATATGTAAAGAATCATTGCTTTGCAGGAAGTATCTGTATCAATGATACCATGCTTCAGGCTGCGACTACATATCTTCCATTTGGTGGAGTAGGAAGCAGCGGCACAGGAAAATACCATGGAAAGGCGGGGTTTGATACCTTTTCCAATATCAAAAGTGTGATGCGCCGTTCCAGTGCTGGCGGGAGCAGTGTTATGTATCCGCCATTTACAGACAAGATGCAGCTGCTGAAGAAAATTTTGAAATAAAAAGGAGTGTTTATGAGACATCAAAAGAAAGCATTGCTGGTGGTCAGCTTTGGTACTACATTTGAAAATGCGGTACATGCCATCGAAAAGATTGAAGATGAATTTAAGGAAACCTTTCCAGAATATGATTTTTTTCGGGTATTTACGTCGGGAATGATCATTCGGAAGCTAAAAAGGACCAGAGGGATTGAAATCATGGATATGAAGAGGGCACTCCAGTATCTTTATGAAGAGGGGTATACGGAGGTGATCTGCCAACCGACCCATATCATAAATGGTCAGGAATATGAAAAAGTCCGGAATGCAGTGTTGCCATACAAAAAGCTGTTTCAGAAGCTGACCATGGGAGAGCCGCTTCTGACATCGGAGGAAGACTTTAAGCAGACTGCACGTATTTTGTTAGGGCAGATGCCGGAGTATAAGGAAGATGAGGCAGTGGTATTTATGGGACATGGAAGTGCACATTTTGCCAATGGAGCCTATAGTCAGATGGAGAATATGTTTCGCTATCTGGGAAGAGAGAATGTCTATGTGGGGACTGTAGAGGGGTTTCCAGGACTGGATTACATTGAAAAGCGTCTGAAGACGAAAAAGATCAAGAAGGTCCATTTGATGCTAATGATGATCGTGGCAGGTGACCATGCTCAGAATGATCTGGCAGGAGAAGAGGACTCCTGGAAATCAGAACTCCTGGAAAAAGGATATGAGGTATCTGAGGCTATTACGGGTATGGGACTTTTGGATGGAATTCCTCAGTTATACGTGGAGCGTATGAAAAAGAACTTGCTTTTTTCTTCATAAATGATATGATAATACTGATTGCATGCAATTAAATAATAATTATAATTTTGAAACACGATGATTGTTTTGATAAAACTTCATAGATTGCTAAGTACTCCTGTGATGGGAGAGTAAAAGGGAAGACAGGTGCAAGTCCTGCGCAGTCCCGCTGCTGTAAAAGAGGAGAAGCCACAAGCTCACTGGTCATGACAACTGGGAAGAGGTGGTATTTGATGATTCTTAAGCCAGAAGACCTGCTTAGCGAGAAAACATCGATAACTTTACGGATGATAAAGGATGTACCTGTATATAAGACGCTGGTCATGGCGGTCTTAATTTTGTATATGCAAATTTGGAGATGATTCATTGGCATATCGGAGCATGAATCGTTTCACAGGCAATTCCTAAAGATCATTTCTGTAATAGAAAGGGTCTTTTTTTGTTCCTTATATGATAGAATGAAAGAAAAGTGGAGGCAATGAAAATGTGCCAGATTACGATTATTTAACGGAGGGTATTGATGAAAGGAAAGCTAATTGGAATAGGAGTTGGACCGGGAGATCCAGAACTTATGACGCTAAAGGCAGTAAGGGCCATTGAACAGGCAGATGTCATTGCAGTACCGGTCAAGTGCCAGGGAGAAAAAAGTGTAGCCTTTGAAATCGTCAAGGGAGCCTGCAGCATCAAAGATCAGACCATTCTTCCAGTAATCTTTTCCATGAGCAGGGAGAAGCAAGAGCGAATCCAATCCAGAAAGGAAGCAGTTGCTGCTGTGAAGAAGGAATTGGAGCAGGGACATCAGGTTGCGATGATTGCGTTGGGAGATATTGGAATTTATAGTACTTTTATGTATGTAAAAAAAGAATTGGAAAAAGAGTTTTCAACGGAAATGATTCCAGGAATTCCATCCTTTTGTGCAGGAGCCAGCAAAGCTCTGATTTCCATTGTGGAAGGTCGGGAAAGCTTTGTGGTGATGCCTTCCTATAAGAATGCATCCCAGCTTGGACAGGCATTGGAACAGTATCATACTGTGATTGTTATGAAGGCTGGAAGAAAGATAAATGAAATATATAAGATCCTAAAAGAAAAAGGGTATCTGGGTTCTACCAGCGTGATCGCAAACTGTGGTATGCCATCGGAATATATCGGAAGGATTCTGCCAGAACAGGAATATGGATACTTTACGACGCTGATCATAAAACAGCCAGAAAAGATGGAGATCAGATAGATGGAAGAATATATTGCAGTGATCGCAGGAACGACAGAATCCAAAGCAGTGGTGGAAAAGCTGCTAAAAGAAAAAGAATGTCCAGTGGCATTTGTCGCAACAAAGCTTGGGACAGACATGCTTGCACAATATGGGATTTCCATTGTGGAAGGGAGAAAGACCGAGGAGGAGTTTTTTACATATTTTAAACAGCATAGACCAAAGAAGGTCTTCGACGCTTCGCATCCCTTTGCAGATATAGTGACGGCTAATGTAAAGGAGGCGTGCCAGAGGCTTAAGATTCCGTACGAGAGAGTAGTGAGAAAGAGTACCCAATATGATTATGAGAATCTGATCATGGTTTCTGATACAAGAGAAGCCATAGAATATCTGAAAAGTTGTCACGGTCCTATCTTATTGACCACAGGGGTAAAGACGGCAGGAACATACCAGGAACATCTGGAGGGAAAAGAAATCTTTGTAAGGGTGTTAAAAAAAGGAAATTCTCTTTGGCAATGCCTGAAATCAGGATATGATAAAGAACATGTTATAGAATTAGATCCACCATTTTCCATAGAGGACAATGAACAGTTGATCCGTAAGACAAGGGCAGCAGTATTGGTTACCAAAGATAGTGGGGTACCGGGGGGAGTGCCGGAAAAGATCGAAGCTGCAAAAAGGTGTCATATTCCTGTGTTGATGATTCAAAAACCAGAGGAAAGAAAGGTTCCAAGACTGCTTGTGACGGCAGCCGGAAGTGGGACTGGAAAGACCACCATAACCCTTGGATTGATGCAATGTCTGAAGAATCGGGGACTTACTGTACAGGGATATAAATGTGGCCCTGATTACATTGATCCCATGTATCATACGCGGCTTACCGGGCGTGCATCTGTGAATTTAGATCCTGTCTTTCATAAAGGAAGAATGGGAATGATGTTTGATCAATATAGCAAGGGCGCAGATATTGGAATCTTAGAAGGAGTTATGGGATTTTATGATGGTATCGGAAGTACTACAGAGGGAAGTACCTATGAGGTGGCCAAAGAGACGAAGACACCAGCAGTATTGATTCTTTCTGTAAAAGGGATAGCCAATACAATCATTCCCATGATCCAGGGGATTTTAAACTATCAGGAAAATACCATAAAAGCAGTGATTTTAAATCAATGCAGCAAAGGATTTTATCAGCAGATCGCACCTAAGATCGAAGAAGAATGTGGAATCTGTGTGGCTGGTTATGTACCGGTCAATGATACATTGACACTTACCAGCAGACATCTTGGACTTACGATGGCAGGGGAGATGAAGCAATGGGAAACATATCTTTATGCCCTGGCAGACCAGATAGAAGAGACCGTAGAGGTTGATCAGCTTTTATCTCTTGCAAAGAAAGCGAAAGATCTGAATACAAAGGAAGAACACATAAGCAAAGAATATCCGGTAAGAATAGGAGTTGCCCTGGATGAAGCATTTTGCTTTTATTATGAGGATAATTTTCGGATGTTAGAAGCACTGGGGGTGGAATTAAGATTTTTTTCACCGATGAGAGATGAGAAGCTTCCAGAAGACATACAGGGAATCTATCTTGGTGGAGGGTATCCAGAGCTTTTTGCAAAGGAATTGGAAGAAAACCAGTCTATCCGGATGGAAATCCGGCAGTGGTGCCAGGATGGAAAGCCGATTCTGGCAGAATGTGGAGGCTATATGTATCTGGGACAATCCATCAAGAACCAGCAGGGACAGACATTTGCCATGTGTCAGGCATTTGGACATCGTACAGAGATGAAAGAGAGGTTGAATCTTCATTTCGGCTATGTCACTATCTTAGCAGAGGAACCGGCGGGGCTTCTTACCTCGCCCATAAAGGGTCATGAATTTCATTATTCTGCGGAATATGGGGATGATTTTACCTGTATTGTGAAAAAGAATGAAAAAAGAAGCTGGAAAAGTGGATATGTGACGAAAAATCAATATTGTGCCTATCCACATCTGTCCTTTCGGGGAAATGAATCATTCATAAAAAACTTTCTCGAGCAGGTAAAGGAGGAATTGGTATGAATCGGATCTTAATGATTCTTATTGCAGTGTGTTTGGATCTGTGCTTTGGAGATCCATACTGGCTTTATCATCCGGTACGATTGATCGGCAAAGGAATCGCTGGATTAAAGAGATGGTTACAGATATGGTGCAGCAGAGAGCATGGTATCCATAAAAGACAGGAGATCATTGCCGGAGGAATTCTGGCAGTGGTCATTATAGCAGGTGCCTATGGGATTACTGCAGGCATTCTTTACGGGGTGTCATTGATTCATCCTATGGCGGCTGTGATTTTGGAAATTTTCTGGATGTATCAGATTCTTGCTGCCAGATGTCTAAAGAATGAAAGTGATAAGGTATATAAAGATCTGAAGAACCGGGATCTTGCAAAAGCAAGAATTTCTATTTCCTATCTGGTAGGAAGGGATACCAAGAGCTTATCGGAAGAAGAAGTGGCAAAAGCCTGTGTAGAAACAGTGGCGGAGAATACCACGGATGGAGTCATTGCACCGCTTTTTTACCTGTTTCTTGGAGGAGCACCTTTGGGGATGGCATATAAAGCGGTGAATACCTTAGATTCCATGGTTGGATACCGCAATGAAGAACTGGAGTATCTGGGAAAGGTGTCAGCCAGACTGGACGATGCGGCCAACTTCCTTCCAGCCAGGATTGGAGCAGTGACCATGCTTTGTTCCAGCTTCTTGCCTGGCTTTAACGGGAAAAGAGCGTTTACTACCTATCTTCGGGATAAGAAAGCGCATCTGAGTCCTAACTGTGCCCAGACAGAAGCGGTAGCAGCAGGAGCTATGGAAATACAGCTTGGGGGAACCCATGATTATTTTGGAAAGCCTGTTGAAAAACCAGCAATCGGTGAAGAAATCAAGATATGCAGTGCAGAACATATTCGTGGTGCACAGAGATTGATGATGGGAAGTTTTTTTATCAGTTTTCTCTTATTTGGAGGAGTTTACTTTCTGTTATCGTGAAAGAAAGGAATTTATATGAAAAAGACAATGAAGCATACCGTTGCATTGGCAGCCATTCTGGTTATGGGATTTGGCTATAATGTCAATGCAATGCATATTTTTGAAGGATATCTAGAACCGAAGTGGTGTATCATGTGGGGCGTGATTGCTATCCCATTTTTTGTGATCGGATGCATGAGAATAAAAGAGATTTTAAACGGTGATCGTAAGAATATGGTCTTAATGGCCATGTGCGGAGCCTTTATCTTTATTTTATCCGCTTTAAAGATTCCGTCTGTTGTGGGAAGCTGTTCCCATCCAACAGGGGTTGGTCTTTCTGCTGTCATCTTCGGACCATTTGTAACTGCTGTATTGGGAACGATCGTATTGATCTTCCAGGCCGTATTACTGGCACATGGTGGATTGACCACATTAGGTGCCAATAGCTGTTCGATGGCCATTGCGGGACCGATCTTATCCTATGTAATTTATAAAATATGCACCAAGTGTCGCGTATCCAGTCGAATTTCCATCTTTTTGGCAGCGGTAGTGGGGGATATCTTTACCTATTGCGTGACTTCATTTCAGTTAGGACTGGCATTTCCAGTTAACGGAAGCGTTGCGGCAGCAACTGTAAATTATCTTGGGATTTTTGCAGTGACACAGGTACCGATTGCCATTGCAGAGGGGATTTTAACGGTATTGATCTTTGATTTCCTGATCAAGTACAGCAAGGATCAGTTAAAGGAATTACATGTAGCAGGAATTGTAAAGGAGAAAATTAAGTGAAAACAGGAACTAAAATTTTATTGATCATATGTTTTATTGCAATTATTGTATTTCCGTTGGCTTTTTGTGAGGGAAGCTACGAAGGTGCAGATGGAAATGCAGCAGAACAGATTGAAAAGACCAATCCGGATTATAAGCCGTGGTTTTCCAATCTTTATGAACCGCCAAGTGGAGAAGTAGAAAGTTTATTATTCGCACTTCAGGCAGCACTTGGAGCAGGTATCTTAGGGTATGGCGCAGGATATTTGAAAGGAAAGTCAAAAAACAATGAATCAAATGGATGCAATTGCTAGCAGGTCTGATTTAAGAGAAATTCATCCCCGTGTAAAAATGATTTATACGGGGATTACCCTGGCAATCTGTCTGTGGGCGTCGGATGTTCTTGTTTCGATCTTATTGCTTGGACTGAACACGGTATTGATTACGTTGATCAGTAAGGCACCGGTTAAGAGTTATCGAAAGGTCATGCAGATTCCACTGGTGTTTTTACTTTTTACCGCATTGGGGATGATGATCCATATTCCATGGACAACCAGATATCTGGTGCCAGATGCGATTCGGGTAGCAGAGCTCATGCTTAGGGTGTGGGCGGGATGTTCCTCCATGTTTTTTTTGTCCTTTACGACGCCGATCTTTGATATCATTACGTGTCTGCATCAGTGGAAGGTTCCGGAATTTCTTACAGATTTAATGTTATATATGTATCGTTTTATTTTTCTTTTATTGGATGTAGGAGATGTTATGCAGATTTCCCAGAGAGCAAGACTGGGATACGATTCGAAAAAAAGCTGGATACATTCCACGGCCAATGTGGCAGTCAGTCTTTTTATCATTGCTTATCAAAAGTCAGAACAGCTCTATATCGCTATGGAGTGCAGACTGTATGATGGAAAAATGAGATACTATGGCGAAGAAGGAAGAGAAGAAGCAGGGTGGTATGTTGGCATTGCGGTGATAGCAGTGCTTTTGATCTTGCTGAAAGGATGTTTATGAAAGAATTAATAAAATGGAAAGGAATATCCTTTGGGTATCAGGAAGAGAAAAAGGTGCTAAAGGACGTGGATCTTTCCATTCAAAAAGGAGAGAAAATCGTAGTGATCGGTTCCAATGGAGCTGGTAAGTCTACACTATTCCTGCTGTTAAATGGTATATTAAAGCCAGAGAGCGGCAGCTATGCATATAAAGGAAGAGAGATTCATTATACCAAACAGGAAATGAGGATGCTGCGAAAGGAGATCGGGATTGTATTTCAGGAACCAGATCAGCAGATTGTATCACAGACGGTGTTTCACGAGGTAGCATTTGGTCTTATGAATCTCGGATACTCCAAAGAAGAGGTAAAGCAGAGAGTTCTTGCCATGTTAGAAAAGCTGAATATTCAGGATTTGAAGGATTGTCCCCCTCATTATCTTAGTGGAGGACAAAAGAAAAGCGTGACCATTGCAGATATTCTGGTTATGGAGCCAGAGGTGTTATTATTTGATGAGCCAACGGCTTCCTTAGATCCACTTAATCAGGAGAATGTGGAGCGGATTCTGGGGCAAATTGCTAATGAAGGAAAAACGATCGTGGTATCTACTCATGATATGGAATTTGCCAGCAGGTTTGCGGATCGCATTCTGGTAGTAGGAGAGGGAACCATTATTGGAAATGGAACGCCGATGGAAATCTTTTCCGATAAAAATCTGCTTTCCAGGGCTTTCGTGAAACCACCTGTGTTGTATGAAATTATGAAGGTATTAAAGGAAAAGAAGATACTACCCAATGATTTGGAATTGACAGATTCAGAGAAACTGATACAATTTTTACATTTGTTCAAATTAGGATAGAAAAGGAAAGATGAGGCAGAAATGACAATGGAAAGACATGGTGGCAATATACATCAATATGAGAGGGAGATGCTGGATTTTTCGGCCAATATCCATCCGGATGGCATGCCTTGGCCTGTATACCAGGCAGCTCAAAAAGCGTTAAAGGAGGCTGTTCACTATCCAGATCCCCAGTGTGTGAAGCTTAAGGAGACAATCAGTCAAAAGCATGGAGTGAAGCCGGAACAAATTATCTGTGGGAATGGAGCTGCAGACTTGATCTTTCGCCTGGCATTGGTGCGAAAAGCAAAAAAAATCTTACTTCCAGCTCCTGCCTTTGTGGAATACGAAGAGGCATTTGCCATGCCGGTGTTGGAACAACCTTGCATCATCGAATATCCCATGGATTTTAAAACCTTTGATCTGAAAGAAGACCTGCTTTCCTATATGGACGCTTCCATTGATCTGATGATCGTGTGTAATCCCAATAATCCTACAGGAAGACTGGTGGACGGAGACTTATTGACAAGAATCTTAAAAAAGGCAAAAAAGGAAGGGATTTTTCTATTATTAGATGAGTGCTTTCTGGATTTTGTAGTCGGCGGAAAGGAGCATTCCATGATACCAGTTCGGGATGCATTTCCAAATGTATTTATTTTGAGGTCCTTTACCAAGATGTATGGCATGCCAGGAATTCGCCTTGGCTATGGTGTAAGCAGCAATGAAAAGCTGTTAGATCAGATGAATGGAAGTGCCCAGTCCTGGTCAGTCAGCCATGTGGCTCAGCAGGCAGGAATCGCAGCCTGCCAGATGAAAGGGTATGAAGAAAAAACCGCCAAAGAAGTCAGAGAGCTTCGACAATGGCTTTATCAACAGCTTAACAAACTTCCTGTTCGAGTTTTAAAGGGAGAGGCTAACTATCTGTTTTTTCAGGTGCCTGGATGTACCAGTCTCACGGAGCAGTGCCTTGATTATGGAATTTGTATTCGGCATTGTCATAATTATCGGAATCTTGGGCAGGACTATTACCGAGTTGCAGTACGAAAACAAGAAGAAAATCGGCAGCTGATTCATGTATTATGCCAGGTGCTGGAAAGGAAGGAACAATGAAGCTACGACCATTGATGATACAGGGAACCATGTCCAATTCAGGAAAAACCTTTGTTACTGCTGGCTTATGTCGGATTTTTGCCAGGGACGGTTACCGTTGCGCACCATTCAAATCTCAAAATATGGCATTGAACTCTTATATTACCAGGGATGGATGGGAAATTGGAAGGGCTCAGGCTATGCAGGCAGAGGCTGCGGGCATAGAGCCTTCTGTGGAGATGAATCCTATTCTATTAAAGCCCAATAGTGATATGGGTTCTCAGGTAATTGTAAACGGAGAAGTTCTGGGGAATTATTCGGCGAGTACCTATTTTCAGATGAAGCCAAAGTTAAAGCCAGCCATAGAGAAAGCCTTTCAACAACTGGAAGAGCAATACGACATGGTCGTGCTGGAGGGGGCTGGAAGTCCGGCAGAAATCAACTTAAAGGAACATGATATCGTCAATATGGGAATGGCCCAAATGGCAGATGCTAATGTGATCCTTGTGGCTGATATTGATCGGGGAGGAGTTTTTGCCTCTGTATATGGAACCATTCAGCTATTGGAGCCAGAGGAACAGAAGCGAATCAAAGGAATTATCATCAATAAATTTCGAGGCGATGTGGAGATCTTAAAGCCGGGACTTGCCATGATCGAGGAATTAACGGGAATTCCTGTGATCGGAGTACTGCCCTATGAGAAGATTCAGATTGATGACGAAGACAGCTTATCTGAAGAACTGGAGCATTATGAAAAGGGAAGCGGATTGGATATTGCGGTTATCCGACTTCCGCATATCTCCAATTTTACGGATTTTGGAGCATTGGACATGATGGAGCAGGTCTCTCTTCGTTATGTAACGGATAAATCCCAGTTAGGAACGCCGGATGTGATCATTCTTCCAGGAACGAAAAATACCATGTATGATTTAAAATGGTTGAGAGAATCTGGCCTTGAAGCAATGATCTGGAGACAGAGAAAAGAAAGTCATATCGTGGGTATCTGTGGAGGGTATCAGATGATGGGAGAGATTCTGGAGGATCCCGATGATGTGGAGCATGGAGGGACCATAAAAGGAATGGGACTGCTTCCATTAAAAACTGTTTTTTCAGAACAAAAGACCAGAACGAGAAAGCGGGCAGTCCTTTGTAAGAATCCTTCTGTTCATGCAGAAGGCTACGAGATCCATATGGGATTGACTACTCCTCTGGAAGAAGGGATAGAGACGCTGTTTTGGCTGGAGGATGGAAAAAAGGATGGATTTATTACCCCGGATAGAAGAATATGGGGAAGTTATCTTCATGGAGTGTTTGATGAGGAATCCTTTCGCATGGATTGGCTGACTCCTATATTAGAAGAAAAAGGAATCAAAAATGGGAAAACAGCTATTTCCCACAAAGAATTTAAGGAAATGCAGTACGATAAGCTGGAACAGCTTCTAAGAACTCATCTGGATATGAATAAGATTTATGAGATCGTAAAGAGAAATCAGGAGGAAAAGAAAAGGGATCCAGGCTGTCTTCATCTCTATTATGGAGATGGAAAGGGAAAGACCACTGCTGCCATGGGACTTGCCATACGGGCAGCCGGTGCGGGAAAACAGGTGCTGATCTATCAGTTTCTTAAGGATAACAGCTCCAGTGAACGAAAGGTCCTGGATACGATTCCGGGAATTACCTGTATAAAAGGACCAGACAAGGTAAAGTTTATTCGGAATATGACCCAAGAGGAAAAAGAAGAAAATCGTAGACAGAATGATCAGAAGCTAGAAGATATCATTAAGATCGCAGGCGAATATGATGTATTGATCCTGGATGAAGCTTTATATGCCATTGGACGGGAACAGCTATCAGAGGAATTGTTGATTCGCTATTTGAAAGAACGTCCATGGTGGCAGGAGGTTATCCTGACCGGAAGAGATCCATCCAGAGAGATGAGAGCCTTAGCCGACTACTGCACCCATATTCAAAAGGAAAAGCATCCATTTGATCAGGGACTTTGTAGCCGGAAAGGAATTGAGTATTAGTTTTAAGCCAACTATTTGCGAAAAGCTCTGGCACCAAGATAACCGATGATGGAGCCTAAAAGGGCACCACATAACACGTCGGTAGGAAAATGCATGTAAAAATATAGTCGACTGAAGGCAATCAGGGCAGCCACGATCAGAGCCAGGCTGCCTGCTTTTTTGTTCCAGCCAAAGAGATAAACAGCTGCACAAAACGACGAAGCAGAATGACCGGAAGGAAAGGAATAGCTAGAAAGCTTTGGAATCAACATGGTCACTTCTGGATTCTGCACAAAGGGGCGGGGTCTTGCAACCAGTGGTTTTAAGATCGTGCTGCAGAGCGTATTTTCAATTGCAAGGCATACCAGGAGTCCAACTCCCATTTTTCTGGTTTTTTGAAAGCATAACAATCCGATGCCGAGAAGAATCCAGAGTGTACCGTTGTTGCCAAGACGGGTAAAAAGCTCGAAAAAGGAAGTCAGAACAGGACTGACCACATGTGCCTGGATAAAATCAAGGATCCAGAAATCAAATCTAGTAATCATAAAAGTACCTCCATTTCTGTTATTTGTATGAGAAAAAATCATTTTGAAATACGCTCTAGTATAGCACATTTTAGTATGATATAATGAAAAAACGTGAATATTTGCAATTATTTTCTTAATTTGCCCAGTAAAAAGAGATGAGGAAGAGTCAATGTCATATTTTCCATTGTTTGTGAATTTAAAAGATCAATGCTGCATGGTAGTTGGAGATGGTCAGGTGGCCAGGAGAAAAGCAGATGCATTACGGCGTTATGAGGCCAAGGTAGTCATGTATGAAGAAGGACAGTGGAAGATGGAGGATCTGTCACAGGCCTTTTTGGTGGTGGCAGCAACCGATGACAGGCAGGTCAACCATCAGATTGCCAGCTATTGTAAGGCACATGGTATTGGTGTAAATGTGGCAGATTCGAAAGAAGATTCTACATTTCTGTTTCCATCACTGGTGCAAAGAGGGCCGATCTCTATTGGAATTTCTACAGGAGGAAATAGTCCGCTGATGTCTGCGCAAATTCGAAGGGCGATCGAAGAAGCTGTTCCGGAGGAAGAGGGAGATATCGTAGAATTTATGGGTGAGGTTCGAAGCTGGGTCAAGAAGCTTCCGATTGAGCAGCAGAAGAGAAAGCAGATATTTCAGATCATTTATACAAAAGCCAAAGAAAAGAACAGAAAATTAAAAGTGGAAGAGATGAAGGAAGCGGCTGAGGAGCTGCTGGGAGAAGAATATGATAACATTGATAAAGAATAAATTAGATGTTGATACCTATCTGAATCTACGGGCTTCGGTGGGATGGAAGAAGCTGTCTCCGACCCAGGCGCAGAAGGCACTGGATAACAGTCTGATCGTAGTATGTGCGTATTATGGAAAACGTCCAGCGGGTATGGGACGCATTGTCGGCGATGGTGCGGTTATCTGCTATATTCAGGATCTTTTGGTGCACCCGGATTTTCAGGGAATGGGCATTGGCAACCGGATTCTGCAGGAATTGGTCCGGTTTGTACATAGTATCCGGGAGGAAGGTACGGAAATGATGTTAGATTTAATGTGTGCCAAGGACCGTGAGATGTTCTACACAAAGCATGGATTTATTGCAAGACCAACCCCTACACTGGGACCGGGGATGATTCAATATTTAGACGACAGGAGTGAAGCATAATGAAAAGAACAAGAAGACTTCGTATGACGAGAAATATGAGGAGTCTGGTAAGGGAGACTTATCTGCATCCATCAGACTTTGTATATCCAATGTTTATAGTGGAAGGAAAGGATAAGAAGAATCCAGTGGATTCCATGCCTGGAATCTACCAGTATTCCATTGATAGAATCGATGAAGAGCTGGACAGGGTCTGGCAATCTGGAGTAAAGAGCGTATTGCTCTTTGGAATTCCTGCACATAAGGATGAGGTGGGAAGTGGGGCCTATGATCCTCATGGAATCGTACAGGAGGGAATCCGTCACATGAAAGCCCGCTATCCGGAAATGATCGTAATCGCGGATATTTGCTTATGTGAATATACATCTCATGGGCACTGCGGTCTGATCTGTGATCATGAGATCTTAAATGATGAAACCCTGCCTCTTCTTGGTAAGATGGCAGTAACTTGTGCTCAGGCTGGAGCCGATATTATCGCACCTTCGGATATGATGGATGGAAGGGTAAAAGCAATCAGAGAAGCACTGGACGGGGCAGGATTTTGTCAGATACCGATCATGTCCTATAGTGCCAAATATGCATCTGCATATTATGGACCTTTCCGGGAAGCAGCAGAATCAGCACCGGCTTTTGGTGATAGAAAGTCTTATCAGATGGACCCTGCCAATGGAAAGGAAGCAATCATCGAGGTAGAAGCGGATCTTGATGAGGGAGCGGATATGGTAATGGTAAAACCAGCGCTTGCTTATCTGGATGTATTAAAGGAAATCTCCAGTCGCGTTCATGTGCCAGTGGCTGCTTATAATGTCAGTGGAGAATATTCCATGGTAAAGGCAGCAGCAAAGAATGGATGGATCGATGAGAAAAGGATTGTTCTGGAGAATCTGACTGCCATGAAGCGGGCAGGAGCTAAAATTATTATTACGTATCATGCATTAGATGCTGTAAAATGGATCAATGAGGAGAAAGAAATATGTTAGTCGCAAGTGATTTTCGAAGAATTGCCAGAGAAAAGTTGAAAGGAAATTGGCTGATTGCCGTATTAGCCGGATTGGTTGCAGCCGTATTAGGAGGCGATGTAGAAAGCTTTAATATAGAGGGCACGATGGATGTTTCATGGGAACAGTTAAAAGAATACATCAGTTATATCAGGGATATGGAATTTGGAGCAGTGGTGTTTGCTGCCATTGCCAGTATTGGAATAATCACAGTAATTTGGGCATTGATCCGTCTGGTAATTGGAGGAGCAGCGGCTCTTGGATATGCCAGATTTAATCTGGGTATGATTGATGGAGAGGAAGCGCAGATCAGAGAGATGGCTTCCTGTTTAGATCGTTTATGGGATGGTTTTTGCTTAAAGCTGTTTAGCGGCATCTTTATCTTCTTATGGAGTTTATTGCTGGTGATTCCCGGAATTATTGCAGCATATCGATATTCTATGGCAACCTATATCATGGCCGAGAATCCAGATATGAAAGCTATGGAAGCCATTGAAGCATCCAAGCAGATGATGTCTGGTAATAAATTTCGCTTATTCTGTCTGGATCTTAGTTTTATTGGATGGGACATTTTGGGGATGATTACTCTTGGAATCGGAATGCTCTTTGTAAGGCCATATCAGCAGGCTGCAAAGGCTGCTTTTTATAGAGAAGTCTCAGAAGGAAGATAGAAATTAAAAAAATTAATTGCAAGTGGTTAGTTATCTTTGTTCTGGGAAAGTTAGAAAACAGAAGCAAATGATGCAAAAAGAAAGAGGGATGGTCACTTATCCAGCTGTTGCCATTCTTACCGGTTATTGAAAAAATACTTTTAATTTATGCAAAATTAAGGTATAATAAAAAAAGAAATTTTATCATTCATCAGAATGATAGAAGTATTTAGAAGTATAGTTATGGAGGATTTTATTATGTTAGTTTCAGCAAAAGAAATGTTACAAAAAGCAAAAGCTGGTCATTATGCAGTAGGTCAGTTCAACATCAACAACTTAGAATGGACAAAAGCAATCTTAGAAGTTGCTCAGGAAAAGAAATCTCCAGTTATCTTAGGTGTTTCTGAAGGTGCTGGTAAATACATGGGCGGATACACAACAGTTGTTGGTATGGTAAATGGTTTGATCAACGAATTAAACATCACAGTACCAGTTGCTCTTCACTTAGACCACGGTTCTTACGATGCTTGCTACAAATGCATCAAAGCTGGATTCTCTTCTGTAATGTTCGATGGTTCTCATCTTCCATTTGATGAAAACCTTGCAAAAACAACAGAATTAGTAAACGTTACAAATCAGTTAGGACTTTCTTTAGAAGCAGAAGTTGGTTCTATCGGTGGAGAAGAAGATGGCGTGATCGGACAGGGCGAATGTGCAGATCCTATGGAATGTAAGACAATCGCTGATTTAGGCGTATCTATGTTAGCAGCAGGTATTGGTAACATCCACGGAAAATATCCAGAAAACTGGGCTGGATTAAGCTTCGAAACATTAGATGCTATTCAGGCTCAGACAGGAGACATGCCATTAGTATTACACGGTGGTACAGGTATCCCAGCTGATCAGGTTAAGAAAGCAATCAACTTAGGTGTTGCTAAAGTTAACGTTAATACAGAATGCCAGTTAGCATTCGCAGCAGAAGTTCGTAAATACATCGAAGCTGGTAAAGATTTAGAAGGTAAAGGATTTGACCCTCGTAAATTATTAGCTCCAGGTACTGCAGGAATCAAAGCTACTGTAATCGAAAAGATGGAATTATTCGGATCTATCGGAAAAGCTGAATAATTATCAATAGAATCATTATGCAATAACGAAAAGAAAGCTGTGTGTGATCATATTCATACACAGCTTTTTATTGTTAGGCTTTAAGCCTGTTCATCATTGTGGAGTTTCTCAGGCAGAGAAACGAAACTTTGAGGAACAAAGAAACCACCGGCTCAGCCGGTGAGTCAGCATTGCTTCAGCTTACAGTAAAAAACCTCCAATGATATAATTATGTTGGTTCGCCAACCACATAAAATCAAAGGAGGTTATCCAAATGGATATTAGTAGTTTATCACATACAAAAGTACAGTTTACAAGGGACTACACAGGGTAGGTATCTGACGGGAGGGGTGCCGCCAGTCAGATTTTCCATGTGATGTTCAAGCTGTCGCTTGTGGCGGCTATGGTGGTGATCATCAAATCCACCACACGCCGCTTGTCATCAAAAGATACATTCTCCCAGGTATCGAGGTAGCCGGAAATCTGGCTGACCTGTTCCGGGCTGATGGCCTCCACAGTCAACTCCGCTATCCTTGCCAGAAGTTCCTGCTTGCGCCCGTCCAGTTCCGCTATCTTCACATTCACATAGGAGAACAGGACATTGTTTGCCCCCGTCAGACTGTCCACCAGCTTTTCAATCTCGCTGTCTACATGGGCAAGTTCCACTTGCAGGGCGGTGATTTTCGGGTTTGCCTTTGCCGCTTTCTTTTTTCCTGTCAGCGTCTTGTAGCTTGCCAGCTTCTTTACCATCTGCTGATAAACAACCGCTTCCAGTTCCGAAGTGATGATTTTCCCACAGCCAGGACAGCTTTTATTGTCCAGCCGTTTCGTGCAGCGGAGATACTGTTTGCCGGAGGGATTGTAGATACTCATAAGAGCATACCCGCAATTCCCGCACTTGATTTTTCCTGCCAGCCATGTGTGGGTGGCTTTCCGGGCAGACTGGATTTTCATGTTGTTCATCAGCTTCTTGCGGCAGGTCAGCCAGGTGTCGGAGGGGACGATACCCTCATGGGGAGCCAGTACCAGCATTTGGTCTTTTAAGTCGTTTTTCTTGCTGGCCTTTACATCTCGCCCTTGATACAGATAGCAGCCGTTCATGCCCGTAAAATCGGCAACGTCATTGACAATGACTGTACCTTGACTTTTGAAAAATTCGTACACATCAAGGTCTGCCTGCACATAGACAGGATTGCGTAACATCTGCGCCAGCGTGGGGCGTATCAGCTCTTTGCCATGGAACAAAATCCCCTGTTCGGCAAAGTACCGGGTAATGTCCCCGTAGGAAGTTGTGGGCTGGGCGTACATCTCAAACATCAGCCGGATATTGGCCGCTTCCTCCGGGTTTACCACCAGCTTCTTTGTGTTGATACCGTCCATCTTGATAGGCTCCGTATGGAAGCCGTAAGGGGCTTTCCCGCCCATCTTAAAGCCCCGCTGACTGCGGGAGTAGTAAGCGTCCGTTACCCGCTTCTGTATCGTTTCCCGTTCAAGCTGGGCGAACACGATACAGATATTCAGCATGGCCCGTCCCATCGGCGTGGAGGTATCAAACTTTTCCGTAGAGGACACAAACTCCACATTGTACTGCTGGAACAGCTCCATCATGTTGGCAAAGTCCAGAATGGAACGGCTGATACGGTCGAGCTTGTAAACCACGACCTTTGCAATCAAGCCCCGCTTGATGTCCCGCACCAGTTCTTGAAACTTCGGACGGTCTGTGTTCTTGCCGCTGTACCCTTTGTCTGTGTATTCCTTGCAGTTACCGCCTTTCAACTCGTATTTGCAAAATTCAATCTGGCTTTCAATGGAAATGCTGTCCTTTTTGTCTACCGATTGTCTTGCATAGATTGCGTCTATCCGATTGTTCATATTGTCGCTCCTTTTCTTAAAAAAGAAACGGAGCTGCTGACAGTTCTATTATACCGCCAGCAGCCCCGCAAATCAATGATGGGTTTGGAAAACCTTATGTCCCGGCTTCCTCACTCTCCCGCTTGTCGGCGTACTTGCGGAACACCTCATAAAGCTGCTGTTCCAGTTCCCGGCGTTTGGCTGCTTCCTGTTCCGGCGTGAACACCGGGGAGAGATTTTCCAGTGTGATTTCCTTTCCCTGAAAAGTCACGATTTCGATTTCCTTTTTGTATCTGATATTACTTATAAGATCACCTTTCCTTTCCATGCTGCCGCTGTTGCCGTTTCAGTTCCGCTAAAATCTCCGGCGGGATACGGTCAACCAGCCGCCGCATATCGTCCAGTTCGCTTTTTAACTTCGCCCGTTCCATCGTGTCATTCATCTTGCCTTTTTCGCTGGCCTTTGCCCTGACTTCCAGCTTTTCATTTTCCGCTAACAAATCATTGATTGTGACCTTGTATTTTTTCAGTTGCCCGGAGAAGTTCTCCATCTGCGGAAACCACTTTTTCAGCATGGAGAGGGCTTCCTCTTTCTTCTTTCCGGCGTTCAGCGGGGTAATGCCGGAGAGAACCGCTTCAATGGCCCTCGCCTGTTTGGAGAGGTTGACCGCCTGTTTGAACAGCCGGGTGGGGATATGCTTCCGGCCCGTCTTGCTGGCGCTTTCCCCACGCTCCAGGTCGGGGTACTGCTCCACCATACAGGCGTGAAAATCGTCCTGCCACTTCGTCAGATTGGCCCGGTTGCCGATAATTTCTTTGGCGCACAGGCGGTTGTCCTTTGTCAGCGGCACAAAGACCAAGTGCAGATGGGGCGTTTTTTCATCCATGTGTACCATAGCCGAAACGATGTTCTCCCGGCCCACCCGGTCAATGAGGAAGTCCGCCGCCCTCTGGAAGTAGGCCGCTATCTCCTTTGGGGACTTGCCCTTGAAAAACTCCGGGCTGGCGGTAATCAGCGTGTCCACAAACCGAGTGCTGTCCTTGCGGGTGCGGCATCTGGCCTGCTCGATGCGGCTCTGAATGAAATGGTAGTAGCGGCCATCCGGCTTGACGATGTGGAAATTGTACTTGCTCCGGCTGGTGTCAATGTCCGGGTTGCTGGCGTACTGCTCCTTTTTCCGTTCATGGTGGGCTTCCAGCGGCCCCGCCGGGTGGCCCTTGTGCTTCTCAAATCGCAAAATTGCGTGTTGTGCCATTGAACTCCTTTCCCCATTCCATTCCTTTCCGGCGGGTTTTCCCGCCGAAAATATCTCTGATAGGATTGGAATGGAATGAATGTAAATAGATGGTTTTAATCTCTGTATTTCTATATACCGTCAGATTTCCGTACTTCAAGAGGATTGATTTTCGTACTCGCCAAGTACGGTTTTCAGCCCTCCGGCGTACCATAACCGGATTTCTTGAAGTCGGTGTTTGGAACCGCTTCATAGGATTTCGGGTAAATGCGGTTGGGTTTTCCACAGCCCTGTTTCTGGATTTCCACCAGCCCCGCATACTGCAACTCCCGCAGGGTGTTGACCGCTTTCTGCCGCCCGCAGCGGAGCAAAGCGACCACCTCGCAGATGGGGTAGTACAGGTAGACCCGCCCGTACTCGTCCGCCCAGCCGTTCTTCCGGGACAACTCCGCCCGGCGCAGGACAAAGGCATACAGCACCTTCGCTTCGTTGCTCAAGGGCTGGAATGTGGGTGCTTCAAAAAGGAAATTGGGGAGCCGGGTGAAACTGAACGCCTTTTCCGGCTGGTGAATATAAATCGTGTTTGTCATAGCGTGTTTTGTGGACGGTTAGAGGCCCGTTTTCCGGGGCGAATGATAAATGATACCAGCCGCCCCGGTTGAGGGCTTGCGGAGCCTTGCAAATCAAGGCTTTTCCCGCTCTTAACTGTCCACAGCAGACCTCCTTTTCCGTTCACTTTCTGTTTTCTGCCGCCTGTGAACTCTGGCGGCGCAGTCCGGGCAGTATTTGCCCCGGTTGGACTTCGGGACGAACACACCGCCGCACTCCGCACAGCGTTTCAAGTCCCTGTCCCGGTAAATCTCCGCTTCCAGCGTCCTGTCCAGCGGCAAGACCGCCCAGCGGAACCACTTGCAGCAGACGGAGAACGAAATCATCTGCGGACAGGCGCAGGTGTCGCCATCGTCCAGCGCAAGGCAGTTTCCGTCCTCGCAGTTGCAGCACTCCCGGCGTATCAGGCCGCTGGCTCGTCTCTTCTGGGGCGGGGTTATGCGGTAGGGGGAGCCGTCCGGCCTGTGTTCCAGCGGCGGCAGGTGTTGATAGGGTCTTTTGCTCATGCGTCCCTCCGTTTTCTTTGGCGTGTTCTGTTTCCAAGGTGCTTGTCCATCGATGAACTATCCCAAGTCTACACCTTTTTGACCGCCTGTGCCGTATATCCAAGAGGTAGGAAATCAGCCTGAAAAACTCCCTATTTCCACGCTCTCGGATTTGTGATATAATCAAAAAAAGATAAAAGACAAATTCAGGTTTCTGGTCTTCTTGCACAAAATAAAGGAGGAGCTATTATGCAAATTGTTTATATTCCAAGCGAATCAATGTCTGTTCAAGGTAAAAAAGATGAAATCTATAAAAGATATGGGAAAGACTGGAATATTAGAGAACAGGGAGGAGGTAACGGAAATTGGTTGTTGACCAGAAAAAGTGATGTGCTTGTAGATGGAAAAAGTTATCGTACTTTTGTACTTGAACACTACGGTAAATCCAAGCTGACAGCGAAGCTTGTTGATAAATTTCGTGAAGATGTAGCAAATGGTAAAATAAAACTGTAAATGCCTATGCCGTTATGCTATGAGCATAGTACATAGCATAACGGCTTCTCTTTCGTTGAGCTAGCAAGGAGGGTGAATATGTCTTTATCCATACAAGAGCGATTAAAAGACCTACGTGTGGAGCGTGGCTTGACGCTGGGGCAGCTTGCGGAGCAGACCGGGCTTTCCAAGTCTGCGCTGGGCAGTTACGAAACGGAAGACTTCAAGGACATCAGCCACTATGCCCTTATCCGGCTGGCGAAGTTTTACGGTGTGACCGCTGATTATCTGCTGGGGCTGTCTGAAATGAAAAATCACCCAAACGCCGATCTTGCAGACCTGCGTTTGAGTGATGAAATGATTGACCTGCTGAAAAGCGGGAGGATAGACAATACCCTGCTGTGTGAGCTGGCGGCGCACCCGGATTTCCCCCGGCTGATGGCTGACCTTGAAATCTATGTGAACGGAACGGCACTGAAACAGGCGCAGGGTGCAAACGCCATAGTGGACACGATGAGCGCAACTGTTATAAAAAAGCATAATCCTGGCATGAGTGATACGCAGTTAAGACAGCTTATCACCGCCCATATTGATGAGGACGAGTTTTGCCGCTATGTGATACAACGGGACATAAACGGGATTGCCCTTGCTCTGCGGGAAACACACAAGGACGATTTTTTCAGCGTCCCAGAGGATAACCCGCTAAAAGAAATGCTGGAAACTGCTGGTGAAATCGTCAGCCAGGACAGCGACACGGAACAAGCGTACTTGGCGTTTATCTGCAAACGGCTCAAGCTGAATTTTAGGAAGCTGTCAGTAGAAGAACGGAAGTGGCTGAAAAAGATTGCGGAAAAATCCGACTTGCTGAAGAATCCAAAACCGCAGAGAGGACGAAGATAAAAAATGCCTGAACGGCGGTTCTGGTTTTTCAGAACCACCATCCAGGCATTTTGTTTAGTAATAGAAAAAGGTGCAGTTGATTATTGCGTATTGTCAATCTCTCTCAAACCGGGTAGTAAAAATACGGCAAGCGCAACGATGATAATGCCAATTCCGCAAATGACAAACCATTTCTCAACTCCCAGCCGCTCCGCCAGAGGCCCGGAAATGACAAGGCCAAACGGCATGGCGAGGGAAGCGGCGCTTGTCAGTAGAGAAAAAACTCTCCCCAGATATTCTGGTTTGACCGTTTCTTGAAAAATCGCATTTTGCACACCGTAAAATGGAGCGGAAATTCCCATAACAGTACAGCACACAACAAAGACAAGAAATGCGTCTGGCGGCAAAAGCCCGGAGAGCATATTGCTAACGCCCATCAGGAGAACGGAAAGACCGATGGTGTACCGCCGTTTCTTAAAACCGCCCCAAATGCTCAGAATGACTCCGCCAAGCAGCATACCAACCGCAAAAGCAATTTCAGCGGCAGAGGCATGGGCCGGTGTTCCTTTGAAGTATGACATACAGATGAGAGGAAAAAGCGTACTGATTGGCATATAAAAGAACATATAAATTACACCAATCCAGAGCAGAGCAAAGAGGCCCCTGTTTTGCTTTAATACCACATACCCCTCTTTCATATCCTGTAAAAACTGTTGTCTTTTCGTTTCTGGACATAGTTCAGGCGTTGGTATGGACGAAATCGCAACAGTCACACAGGCAAGGATTGCACCCACAATATCTAACAATATAATTGCATTAAGAGGCCAAACAGCATATAAAAACGCTGCGGCAGCTGGACTGATAATCGCACTTACTGCTTGCATGGTCTGCGTGTAACCAGCGCATTTTGTAAGTTCCTCTTTTGGCACAATCATAGGTGTTGCTGCGCTGAATGCTGGAGAATGAAAAGCAGTTCCCGCACTTCGGATTAACAGGACAACCATAATAGACCATACGGGCAATTCCATGTAAAACGCCACCAGCGCCAGAATACCGCCAGCGGCGGCAATTATCAAATCCGCACCAATCATTACGCTTTTACGGCTGTGCCGGTCAACAAAAGCACCTGCAAACGGGCCTAAACAGGCTTGCGGCAAAAATCCAATCAGTGTTGCCGCCGTCAATATGATTGCAGAATTAGTTTTCGCAACCAAATAAAAGATAATGGCCATTTGCAAAATACCGCTGCTAATAAAGGATATTGCTTGTCCGGCAAGAAGTGTAAAATAAGTTTTTCTCCATGAATTGTTGTTTTGGGTCATAATGCGAACCTCCTTTTTTATTGCATTGTTCCTTTGTTTCTGCAATAAAAAGCAGGCGTTGTCCCACAGAGAGGGCAGACGCCTGCATAACAACAAAGCACGAAAAAACACCACGATACAGTTCAAAGACTGCTCGTGTCAAACCTACGTGTTCCTTTGCATACGCACGCAAAAAAAGCCCACCATCATGTGGAAAGGTACTTCTACTTTTTATTGCTTATTAGCGTACACAAATTAACACACGTAAGCCTCCTTCCAATCTCAAACTGTCGCACAGTATAACACACATCCGATAGACTTGTCAACCATTTTTAACCTTGTTTTCCATCTTGTTTTTCCATCTCTTACGGGCAGTAGCAAAGCCAGGCGAGCCAGTCAACGGTCAAGATGAACGGCGCTTTCAGCGCCGCCGTTGACAGTCTCGCCCGTCTTTGCTAATGGGTAATCAAGGCGGGAAAGCCATTTTAGGGCTTTCCCGCCCATTTCAATTTTGGGAGAAGAAAGGCCCCAAAATGAACGAGTGCGGCCAAACACTTTTAGGGATTGGCCACCTTGTCCACCCATCCAGCGGGGCGGCGGGGAACGGTCAAGGCCGGGCGTCAGCCCATTCATTTCAGCCTTGACGGTTTCCTGCCGTCCTGCTACTTTTCCCGGAGTGTGGCCACACATCTGGTCACGGTGTCCAGAGCTTTGGGACTTTTTGTCCCATAGGCCGGGGGCGGAGGACGAGGGACGGGGGCTTTCATAATACGCCCTGTCTGCTGCTGAAATCAGCCCTTTGTTTCCGGCTTACCAGCCCCAAACAAAGCCCTGCTTTCCTGCCGCGTCAAATGCCCTTGCCCTCCCCGGCGGCAACGGTATTTTCAGGGCAACGCCGACAGAGCGTATAACACACTACACTTTGCTCCGCAAAGTCGTGTGCCAAATGGGGCGCTGCCCCCTTTGGAAACCCCCGCAACAAACAGGTGCTATGCACCCAGCCGGGAGCATAGCGCCGTTTGTTGTCAGCAGCCCGTTTCACGGTCTGCGTGTAGTTCCTTGTAAACTGACCTAAATGGAATTGTAAGTATCATATTGTTTTTGCACCAAAATATAGAAGAAAAGTGGCATACGGAAAGTTAAAACAAGATATAGCTAATATTCTGAGTATGCTATGCAAAAGAAAAGGTGTAGAAATAGTGGAGGCAGAAATCTGTCCAGATCATGTACATATGCTGGTGAGGATTCCGCCAAGTATAAGTGTTTCAAGTTTTGTAGGGTATTTAAAGGGAAAAAGTACACTCATGATATTCGAACGACATGCAAATTTAAAGTATAAATATGGAAATAGACATTTCTGGTGTCGAGGATATTATGTAGATACTGTAGGGAAGAATGCAAAGAAAATACAAGAGTATATTCAAAATCAGTTAAAAGAGGATTTAGAATATGATCAAATGACACTAAAAGAGTATATTGACCCGTTTACGGGTGAGCCAGTAAAAGCAAATAAATAAAATGAGCCCTTTAGGGCTCCATAGGTAAATGATGTTGCAGTTGGCGAACCATTCGATGAGTCTTTAGACTCTAGTGCCGGTAATTTGCCCTTATAGGGCAAGTACAAACCACCGGCTGAGCCGGTGGTTGTGATATAATGACTAATGCAAAATGAACAAAAAAAGAGTATAATAATAATATGCTACGATTGCTACATAAAAATAGCAAGTTTTTGTCTTCATTTTGAAGTGTAATCCCTAAAACCTAAAAAGAAAAAGACCGTGTACGGGAATACATGGTCTTTTTCTTTTGTAATAAAAACTCGTTGGTTTTATAATAAGTGAGCTCGTAATTCTTCACCATTTAATGGAGAGAGATAAGCCGGAGCGATATCGAATACAGTCTTACATCCGCTTACGCCTTCTTTGGTCAGGCGGGCAGCCGCTCTTGCATAGGCAATCAGGACACTAGACGTAAATTCTGGATTGGATTCTAACTTGAGAGAGTATTCGATCATCTGATGTGTCTGTTCTCCATCTCCAGTCATACCGCTTCTCATAACAAATCCGCCATGTGGCATCTTATTGTGAACAGCATCAAATTCCTCTTCGGTAATGAAGTTTACGGTAGTATCGTATTCATCAAAGTAGTTTTTCATAGTCTTGATATCCTGTTCGATCTGTTTTAGATCAGCGCCCTCTTCGGCAACAACAAAGCATTCTCTCGTATGCTTTTCACGGGTAGTAAGCTCTGGCTGTTTGCCGGCACGAACCTGGTCCATTGCGGATTCTACTGGTACGGTATACTGAATGCCGCGTTTGACTCCTTTGATTCTTCGGATGGCATCGGAATGTCCCTGACTGACACCTTTTCCCCAGAAGGTATAAGTTTTTCCAGATGGCAGGATAGATTCTGCATAAATGCGGTTTAAAGAGAATAAACCTGGATCCCAGCCTACAGAAATAATACCTAACGTGTCATTTTCTTTGCATGCAGCATCAACAGCGGCAAAATGCTGTGGAATATTGGCATGGGTGTCAAAGCTGTCAATGACATTAAAATATTTTGCCAGCTCTGGTGTCTGTTCTGGAAGGTCTGTTGCACTTCCGCCACAAAGGATCATCACATCGATGTCATCCTTCATGTTCTTGGCATCCTCCATCTTATAAGCCTTTACTCCTTCGGTTGCCAGAGAAACAGTTGCAGGATCACGACGGGTGAAGACTCCAACCAGTTCCATATCATCATTCTGGCGGATTGCCAGTTCTACGCCTTTCCCGAGATTGCCGTATCCGGCAATACCAATTCGTATTTTACTCATAATCATTCCTCCAATTTCTTGTTTGATTTCACAGTATCAGAGTAACATATCTAAAAAAGGTTTTCAATTATACTTTTTAGAACAAAAAAGCTGCAGACCCAACCTGCAGCTTTTTATGTAAAATACTCTTAACAAAACTCTTCATACTTTATTCTAACACACACACAAATCCGAAGAGCTATCACAACTATTATTATACCAAAATTTTAGGGAGAAAACAGAAGGAATCTTGAGTTAAAAGAAAATTATCTTGCTATTATTTTGCTTAAATAATATAATAAATGTGATAAAACTGATTGATAAGTAAAGTATCTTGTGTTTTTTTGAAATTATTTTGCGAAGAAGGTGTGGGCATGTTTATCACAAAAGAAAAAAAGGAAGTACCGTCTATATTTGAAGATGGAGTTCCATCTTTGGTGCGGTTATCCAGGAGCTATGATAATCCCCATTGGTATAATATTGCCCATGTGCATAGTTCGGATACAGAGTTGGTCTTTATCTCAAGTGGAAGGGCCAGTTTTACCATTAATCAGAAGACCTTTTTGGTGGAAAAGGGAGATATTCTCATTGTGGAAAAGGGATTTATCCACTCTACAATATCAGATGCCAAAGAGCCATCGGATATTTTTAGCTGTAGTGTGGCCAATTATAAGATTCGGGGAATGGAAAGGAATTATCTATTACGCTCACCAAATGTACTTCCTGTAATGAAGTCAGGGTCTCACGAGGAGTTTTTAAGATACTGCTGGAGAGAGATGCAGGCCTATCAGGAGATGGAGGACCCCATATCAAGGTCCATTTGTGATATGATCGCCGGAAGCATTGCCGGTCTCTATTATTCCCTCTTTTTCAATCAGACGGAGACCTATGAGATTCCGGCACCGCATTTTACACAGGATATTTTGATCTACATTTATGAGCATTATTGTGAGAATATCACATTGGAACTGCTATCGAAAGTGTTTCATATGAGTGCCGGACACATCAGTCATGAATTTTCCAAAGCCTTTGGAATTTCTCCGATCAATTATGCCATTAATCTGAAGCTGGATCAGGCAAAATGGCTACTGATCCAGTCGGAGAAGTCTTTGACGGAGATTGCAGCGGAAATCGGATATCAGAATCTACAGCATTTTACTAATATTTTTCAAAAGCGGAATGGCTGTACACCTTTAGAATTTAAAGAGAAGTACAGTCATAAGAAAAAACTATTATATTGATAGGAAATCCTTCGATTCCAGGTTGACATTAATCCTATGATTGATTATAGTTATTTTAATATGGAAAAAAATGCAGAAGCATTTCATAGAGATACAGAAAGGGAGAAAAACAATGTTAAAAAAACCATTTGTGACAAAAGCGCAGTTAGAAGCGATTTGTGAAAAATATCCAACACCGTTTCATTTATATGATGAAAAAGGAATCAGAGAAACAGCTAGAAACTTATATAAAGCATTTTCCTGGAACAAAGGATTCAAAGAATATTTTGCAGTAAAAGCAACTCCAAACCCAACCATCTTAAAGATTCTTCATGAAGAAGGATGTGGAACTGACTGTTCTTCCTTAACAGAACTTATGATGTCTGAACGTTGTGGAATCGTAGGAGACGAGATTATGTTCTCTTCGAACGATACTCCGGCAGAAGAGTTCGTAAAGGCAAAGGAATTAGGTGCCATCATTAACTTAGATGATATTACACATATTGATTTCTTAAAGGAAACAGCAGGAATTCCAGAGACAATCTGTTGCCGTTTTAATCCGGGTGGAGTGTTTGAATTAGGAACAGACATTATGGATAATCCAGGTGATGCAAAGTATGGTATGACAAGACCTCAGCTTACCGAAGCTTATAAACGTCTGAAGGAGTTAGGGGCTAAGAAGTTTGGTCTTCATGCATTTCTTGCAAGTAATACCGTATCCAATGAATATTATCCAGAATTAGCACGCATCTTATTTAATGTAGCGGTTGAGATTAAAGAAGAAACAGGAGTTGAGCTTTCTTTCATTAACTTATCTGGTGGAGTTGGTATTCCATATACGCCAGACAAAGAACCAAATGATATCTTTGTCATTGGGGAAGGTGTAAGAAAGGCATTTGAAGAAGTATTGGTTCCAGCAGGACTTGGAGATATTAAGATCTTTACAGAGCTGGGACGTTATATGCTGGCTCCAAACGGACATTTGGTTACAAGAGCCATTCATGAAAAGCATACACACAAAGAATACATCGGTGTGGATGCCTGTGCAGCGAACCTTATGAGACCTGCTATTTATGGAGCTTATCATCATATTACAGTGATGGGAAAAGAAGATGCACCTTGCGACCACAAATATGATGTGACTGGATCCTTATGCGAGAACTGTGATAAATTCGCAGTAGACCGTATGCTTCCAAAAATCGATATTGGAGATCTGTTAGTCATCCACGATGCTGGAGCACATGGTTTCTCTATGGGATATAATTATAATGGAAGACTGCGTTCCGCAGAAATTCTGTTAAAAGAGGACGGAAGTACTGAGATGATCCGTCGTGCGGAAACACCAGAAGATTACTTCAGAACATTGGAAGGTTTTAATTTCTAAAAATAGGAGATTCACCAAAGGCGGCTTTTTTAAGCCGCTTTCTTTTTTAAGAATTATAGGAGGAAGGCATATGTCATTATTCGATATTTTAGGTCCCGTTATGGTAGGACCATCCAGCTCTCATACGGCAGGAGCGGTAAAAATAGGATATATATCCAGACAGCTTTTGGGAGAAAATATAAGGAAGGCACAAATAGATCTGCATGGATCGTTTCTTGCTACGGGTGCCGGACATGGTACGGATAAGGCTCTGGTAGCTGGCCTTCTGGGTATGAAGGAGGATGACATCCGAATTCCAGATAGTTTTCGCATTGCCAGAGAACGGGAGATGGAGATTTGTTTTGGAAAGGTGAATTTAAAAAATGCCCATCCAAATAGCGTAAGGCTGAAGCTTCATGGTATTTCCGGAAGAGAGCTGGAGATTATTGCCAGCTCCATTGGGGGAGGCCAGATCAAAATATGTAAAATTGATGGGCTGGAAGCCAATTTTTCTGGAGATTATCCAACGCTGGTCGTGCATAACCTGGATCAGCCAGGACATGTTACGGAAGTAACGTCCATGCTGGCCCATAAAGGAGTGAATATTGCCACCATGCAGCTATATCGCAACCACAGAGGAGGAGACGCCGTCATGGTCATTGAATGCGATCAGGAGATTCCGATGGCTTCCGTAGAGTGGCTACGAAGATTAGAGGGGATTACAAAGGTTACCTATTTATCCAAAATAGAAAAGGAGGAGAAATAGATGTTTCAATCAGTAGAAGGAATGCTTCAGCTTGGTGAGGAAAAAGGACTTCCGTTATGGAGAGTGGTGATGGAGGATGATATGATCGACCGTTCGGTAACAGAAGAAGAGTCTTTTGAAATGATGACACAAATGTATCAGGCCATGAAGGAAGCCGATGAGGGTTATGATAAAGATTTACAGTCATCCAGCCGATTAGTAGGTGGAGATGGTGCTAAGATGGAACAGGCCATAGGAGAAGGAAAAGTAAGCAGTGGTACTTTTATTGGAAAGGTGATGGCACGTGCCATTAAGATGGGAGAATCCAATGCCTGTATGAAACGAATTGTTGCAGCACCGACAGCGGGTTCCTGTGGAGTGATTCCTGCCGTTTTGATCAGTATGGAAGAAAAGGATGGATATAGTCAGCAAAAGATGATAGAGGCACTTTTTGTTTCCGCAGGGATTGGTGAAGTGATTTCAGAACGGGCCAGTATATCCGGTGCACAGGGAGGATGTCAGGCAGAAATCGGAGCAGCTTCTGCGATGGCAGCGGCAGCGGTCACTTATCTGAAAGGGGGTTCTTCCAGACAGATTGCCGATGCAGCAGCATTGGCATTAAAGAGTCTGCTGGGACTGGTGTGTGATCCGGTGGCGGGACTGGTTGAAGTTCCATGTGTAAAGAGAAATGTCATCGGTGCCGTCAATGCCATTACTTCTTCGGATATGGTCATTGCTGGAATTGAAAGCAGGATTCCGGCAGATGAAGTCATTGATGCCATGGGAGAGGTGGGATCTCTGCTTCCATGTAGTCTAAGAGAAACCAGTCAGGCAGGACTTGCGACCACACCGACAGGATTGGAGGTTACAGAGAGAATGACTGGCAATGGATTTGACTGATTTGGAATATCTTAGAAATTAACCGTTCATAAGGGAAAATTTGTGATAAAATAGATAGAAGAGAATAAGTAGAAAGTAGAGAGGAACAAAAGATGAAGCTTACGATTTTGGGTACAGGCAATGCGATGGTAACCGAGTGCTATAATACCTGTTTTGCATTATCTGAGGGAAGCAGACATTTTCTGGTGGATACTGGAGGTGGAAATCGAATCTTAAAGGTATTAAAGGATGCGAAAATTTCCGTTGAGGATATCCATGATGTATTCATTACCCATGAACACATTGATCACCTTCTGGGGGTTGTATGGCTGATCCGTGCAGCGGCAACAAAAATGAATCAGGGAAAATATGAAGGACAGATGCGAATCTATTGTCACAGAGGACTGGTAGAAACGATTCGTACCATTGCAAATCTGACGTTACAGAAGAAGATGACCAAGCATTTTGAAGAAGAGATCGTATTCGTTCCACTGGAATCCGGTGAGAAAATGGAGATACTGGGATATCCGGTCACCTTTTTCGATATTTATTCTACAAAGGCAAAGCAATTTGGATTTACCATGGAACTGTCCGATCATAAAAAGTTTACCTGTGTGGGCGATGAGCCATATAATGAGGCCGACTATGAATTTGTTAAAGGAAGTACCTGGCTGATGCATGAGGCATTCTGTCTATTTGGGGAGGCAGAGGAATTTAAACCGTATGAAAAGCATCACAGTACGGTAAAGGAAGCCTGTGAGACAGCAGAAGAATTAAAGATTCCAAATTTGATTCTATATCATACGGAAGAAAAGAATCTGAAGAATCGAAAGAAGCTGTATACAGAGGAAGGAAAAGCATACTACCACGGAAATTTATATGTTCCATATGATCTGGAAACATTTCATATTTAACATGGAATTAACATGATGTTTACATTGCCGTAGCAAGAAGAAAAAAATCTTCTGATACTATTAATTGGACGAAGAAAAGGAGGGCGTATACATGAAAAAACTGCATATATTTGCTGCATTGACCATTGGATCTTTTGAAGTAAGCATGTCAATCTACGAAGTAGGTCCATCTGGTGATATGCGGTTATTAAATAAAGTCAAGCAGAAAGTAGAATTAGGGAAGGATACATTACGCCTAAAGAAGCTTTCGATAGAAAAGACAAAACGTTTGATACAGGAACTATTAAAGCTGAAAGCTATGACAGAAGAATATCAGGTAGAAGAAGTGTTGGTGTATGGAGCAACGGCACTGAGAGAGGCGAAAAATCAGTATTTTGTATTGGAGCAGATCAAAAAAGAAACGGGCTGGGATGTGAAGGTAGTGAATAATCCACAGCAAAGCTTCCTGATTTATAAAGGAGTGGTATCCAGTCCAAAGTTTGAAGAAATTGCAAAGGATGGAGCCGCTCTTCTGGATGCCAGTGCAGGAAAGCTTAGAGTATCGATTTATCATAGGGGTGACTTAGTGTTGACCCAGAATGTATCCTTAGGTTCTATGCAGATTCGGGAGTGGATGAAGAGAACTGGATATTCTAAGAAGGGACAGTCTGGCCTGATTCGGGAGATGATTACATATCGTTTCAAAGAATTGGATGCTCAGTTTCTAGAGAATAAGAAGATCCAGACGCTGGTCCTTTCTGGAGATCTTTTCACCAGTCGTGCAGGATGGAAAGGAAAGAAGGGAGATCTTTTATCCGCGGAAGAGTTCCTGAAGCTTTGTAAAAAAGGTGAAAAGTTGTTGGAGCAGAATATGGCATTGACGGAGGATGCCGATATTCTTCTTCCTTCCATCATTATTTGTGAGGAATTTTTTAAACGAATGAAGGCGAAGCAGGTATGGATTTCTGGTACCGACATGAATGATGGAATCGCCTATGATTATGCGACGGAGAAACGGTACGTAGATTCCAGCAGAGATTTTAATGAGGCCATTTATTCAGAAGCTGTCCAGACGATGAAGCGTTATGTGGCTGACGGCAGTCATAATTATTATGTGGAAAAGGCATGTCGTACTATTTTTAAAGGGCTTGCCAAGGAATTTGGATTATCTAAGAGGGAGGAACTGATTCTCCGGATCGCAGCGATTCTTCACAATTGTGGAGCGTATATTACATTGGCGCATGCGGTCAGAGGATCTAGCTATATAGTAAAAAGAACAGAGCTTATTGGACTTTCTAATAAGGAAAGAAAGATGGTCAGTGAGATTATCCGTTATCATAAGATGAATATGGATGAATTCTTGGATGCGATTGATGGACAGGGATTGAGCAGAAAGGAAACGACTCTGATCGGTAAGCTTACGGTTATTCTTGGAATTGCCAATACACTGGATGCAGCGCATAGACAAAAATTTGAAAGTATAAAAACTAACGTTAAGAATGATGAATTCCGCATTACCGTGAATTCTCTTTCTGAAGGAGTTTTGGAAAAACAGTTTATGGAACGATATGAAGAATTTTTTGAATCTATGTTTGGCTATAAGCTGATCTTGAGAGAGAAGAACCAGAGGTTTACAACATTATAGGAGGAGTGGCAATGAATATATTTAAAAATCCGGATTATTATGATAATCGGGAGCTTAGCTGGATAAAATTTAATCAAAGAGTTTTAGAAGAGGCGAAGAAGACTAGTCTTCCGCTTCTGGAGCGTATAAAGTTCTTAAGCATTACGGCGTCCAACCTGGATGAATTTTTCATGGTGCGAGTAGCATCCCTAAAGGATGTGGAGCAGGCAGGCTCAAAGAATAAGGATATTGCAGGAATGACAGCCGGGGAACAGTTAAAGAAAATCAGTAAGCAGCTGCATGAGTTTATCAAAAGTCAGTATAATACATACAATATGTCACTGGTTCCTCAATTGGCTGCCAATGGACTTAAAATTATAAAATCATACAAAGAACTGGATGAGGAACAGGCTAAAAAGACAAAGGAATACTTTGATAATATCGTTTATCCGGTTCTGACGCCAATGGCGGTGGATTCTTCCAGACCGTTTCCATTAGTTCGCAACAAATCCATTAATATCGCAGCACTGATCTCACCAAAGGATCAGAAGGATGAGGTGGAATTTGCTACGGTACAGGTGCCGGATGTGCTTCCAAGAGGATTCTTTTTGGATGCAAAAGATGGTGGAAAATGTCTGATCCTATTGGAAGAAATCATCAAGCAGAATATGGATAAATTATTCTTAAATCATAATATTCAGACCATGGGCGTTTACAGGATCATCCGAAATGCAGATTTGACTATCGATGAAGAAGAGGCAGCAGATCTGTTAAAGGAGATTGAAGAAAAGATTCGAAGCCGTCAATGGGGACAGGTCATCCACTTAAGCGTGGAAGACGGTATGGAGAAAAAATTGGTGAAGATCCTTACGGATAACTTCCGTGTGAAGAAGGAAGACATCTATTATCTCAATGGACCGGCAGATTTGAAATATTTTATGAAACTCTATGGAATGGAGGGCTGGGATGATAAGAGAAATCCGTCTTATAAACCGGCACCGGTAAAGGAATTTATGACAGATGCGTCCATCTTTGATGTGATAAAGGAGAAGGATGTTTTGCTGCATCATCCATATCAGACCTTTGATCCGGTTGTAAACTTTGTAAAAGAAGCCAGTGTAGATCCTCAGGTTCTGGCTATTAAACAGACCCTGTATCGTGTCAGTGGTAATTCACCGATCATTGCAGCATTAGCAAAGGCAGCAGAGATGGGGAAGCAGGTTACTGTACTTGTAGAATTAAAGGCACGTTTTGATGAAGAGAATAATATCGTATGGGCAAGAAAGCTGGAAAAGGCAGGCTGTCATGTTATCTATGGTCTGGTAGGATTAAAAACCCATAGTAAAATTACTTTGGTAGTGCGTAAGGAAGATGAGGAGATCAAACGTTACGTTCATTTGGGAACAGGAAATTATAATGATTCCACTGCCAAATTGTATACGGATATGGGATTATTTACTTGTGATGAGGCCATTGGAAGTGATGCAACAGCAGTATTTAACATGCTTTCTGGATATTCTGAGCCAGAAAACTGGAATAAGATTTTAGTAGCACCATATTGGCTGAAAGAGGGATTTTATGCCATGATCGATCGGGAAATCCAGCACGCCAAGGAAGGAAAGGAAGCAAGAATTGTAGCAAAGATGAATTCCCTGAATCATAAAGGAATGATTCAAAAGCTCTATGAAGCCTCTATGGCAGGAGTGAAGATCGATCTGATCGTCAGAGGCATCTGTTGCCTTAAGGTGGGCATTCCAGGAATCAGTGATAATATTACCGTCCGTTCCATTGTAGGAGAATTTCTGGAACATAGCCGAATCTTCTACTTCTATAACGATGGCGCAGAGGATATCTTCTTAGGAAGTGCAGACTGGATGTCACGTAATCTGGAACGTCGAGTAGAAATCGTATTTCCGATTGAAGACGAGGAATTAAAGGAACAGGTAAAAGAAGTACTAAAGATTCAATTGTCCGATACACTTCAGGCTAATGTGTATATGCCGGATGGTACGTATCACAAAGTGGACCGAAGAGGAAAAGTGTCATTGAATTCTCAGGATTATTTCTGCAAATGGGCCTATAAGCAGTTAAAGAAAGAAAAAGAGCCGGTTGGAGAACGTCGGTTTATTCCGATGTACGACCAGGAGCACGAGGAATAGGAGTATAGAGAAAATCTCCTTCTGTATCTGAAATAACAGGATACAGGAGGAGATTTTATTTTTTATTACATAAGAAATTACTTATAATTTTTCAGGTTCTTCGTATTCTACACCAAATGTTTCTACCGTTACTTCTTTCATGACCTGAGGTGCGATCGGAGCATCTCCCCAGGTGGTTGTAGTTTCTGCAATTTTATTAACAACATCCATTCCTTCGATCACCTGTCCAAAGCCAGCATATTCTCCATCAAGATGAGGTGATGTCTGGTGCATGATAAAAAACTGGGATCCTGCAGAATCAGGAATCATAGTACGAGCCATGGAAAGAACACCAGGGGTGTGTTTTAGATCATTTTTAAAACCATTGCTGTTAAATTCTCCTTTGATGCAGTAACCAGGTCCACCAGTACCATTTCCTTTTGGATCTCCACCCTGAATCATAAAGCCTTTGATGATTCTATGGAATCCTACACCATTGTAAAAGCCTTTCTTTACTAAAGAGATAAAGTTGCGTACGGTCATAGGAGCGATTTCAGGATATAATTCACATTTCATGACATCGCCATTTTCCATGGTGATCGTAACGATTGGGTTTTGTGCCATAATTTAGTCTTCCTTTCCTGTTTTAAGATTTTTCTTTTCCGTCCGCTTCTGCGGACTTTGGTATCATTTTACCATATTATCGAAAAAATGAAAGGAAAAGTCCTTCATTTCTTAGAGATTCCGTAGCTTATCTGACAAACTATGGTATAATGAGAGCATCCATAAAAGAATTTTGTCGTGTAGAGCACGATGCATATTGCATCCGGCTACATGAAAGCGGACTTTAAATGGATAAAGGAAGGAGCAATTTATGAAAAGGAAGAAAAAGACAGGAATATGGATCATCATACTTCTTCTTGCTGTTGGAGTAGCAGTTGTATTCGGGGGAACGACCAAAACCAAAAAGAATGCGGAGGTTATCATTGAGGAAGGGAGCGGTTCCAGAGAAATTGCAAAGCGCTTAAAAGAAGAAGGTGTGATTGAATCCCAACTGGCATTTCTGGTAAGGCTTAAGTTTTCTGAATATTCTGGAAAACTACAGTATGGAACCTATGAAGTGAAAAACGGAATGAGCATGAATCAGTTGTTTAAGATGCTTGCAACCGAAGGTGCTAAGGAGAATACGATAAATCTTACTGTTCCGGAAGGATATACGGCAGAGATGATCGGGGCCAGATTGGAAGAAAAGGGAGTCTGTACTAAAAAAGCATTTTTAGAAGCAGCTTCCACGAAGGAAGGATATGATTTTGAATGGCTTTCTGATATCGAAGAAAAGGAAGGGAAAAAATATATTCTTCAGGGATATTTATATCCAGATACGTATAATATCTATAAGACGGCATCTCCAAAGGAGATCATCACACTGATGTTAGAGAATTTTGAAAAGCACTACAAAGAGATTGAGACAGACCAGTCCATGGATCGCATCGTTATACTGGCATCTGTCATAGAAAGGGAAACGAGCGTTCCTTCTGAACGGGTAACGATAGCAGGAGTGATAGAAAATCGAATCAAGAAGGATATGCGGCTTCAGATCGATCCGACGGCACTGTATCCTCTGACGGATGGAATGTATGATAAAAAAAAGGTAACTTATGATGATCTGAAGATTGATTCTCCATACAATACGTATCGGAACAAGGGTCTGCCGGTAGGGCCAATCTGTAATCCATCGGTGGATTGCATGAAGGCAGCAGCCAATCCAGAGAAGCATGAATATCTGTATTATCATACAAAATCAGCAGATAGTAAGGAGCATGAGTTTTTTAAGACTTATAAAGAACATATAAATTCTCAGAAATAATCAGGATAAAATCGTTATTTGCTTAACAATTATACATTTACGTACAAAAAAAAATACTAAAAAAATAACATAAGCTACTTTCCAATATGTTAAAAATGTTGTAAAATATATTATATCTAATATAAGAGGTACAGCCTGTGCATCCATACAGGCTGTGTGGATAACTCTATGTCCAATTTGGACAGGAGATAATCGTGTGAAAAGAATAACATATTTCACACAAAAACTTTTTTAGGAGGGACAAATCAAAATGGCAAGAAAAATGAAAACTATGGATGGTAATACTGCAGCCGCTCACGTGTCTTATGCGTTTACAGAATGTGCAGCTATTTTCCCAATCACACCATCCTCTCCAATGGCTGAATCAACAGACCAGTGGGCAACACAGGGAAGAAAAAACATCTTTGGACATCCAGTAAAATTAGTAGAGATGGAATCTGAAGGTGGAGCAGCTGGTGCTGTTCATGGAGCATTATCTTCAGGTGCTTTAACAACTACTTATACAGCATCTCAAGGTTTACTTCTTATGATTCCTAACATGTACAAGATTGCTGGTGAATTATTACCATGTGTTATCGATGTTTCTGCTCGTGCATTAGCATCTCACGCATTAAATATCTTCGGTGATCACTCTGACGTTTACGCTTGTCGTCAGACAGGTTTTGCTATGTTATGTAGCTCTAACGTACAGGAAGTAATGGATTTAGGAGCTGTTGCTCATTTATCTACAATCAAAGGAAGCGTTCCTGTAATGCATTTCTTCGATGGTTTCAGAACTTCTCATGAATATCAGAAGATTGAAGCTTGGGATTATGAAGATCTTGCAGATATGGTTGATTACGACAAAGTAAAAGAATTCAAGAAAAAATGCTTAAACCCAGAACGTCCAGAATTAAGAGGTTCTGCTCAGAACCCTGACATCTTCTTCCAGGCTCGTGAAGCATGTAATACATATTACAATGCATTCCCAGCAGTTGTTGAAGAATATATGGATAAAGTTAATGCTAAGATCGGTACAAATTATAAATTATTCAACTACTATGGTGCAGAAGACGCTGAAAGCGTAATCATCGCTATGGGTTCTGTATGTGATACAATCGAAGAAACAATCGATTACTTAGTTGCTCAGGGCAAAAAAGTTGGTGTTGTTAAAGTTCGTTTATACAGACCATTCGTAGCTGAAAAATTAGTAGAAGCTATTCCAGATACTGTTAAAGTAATCAACGTACTTGACAGATCTAAAGAACCTGGTTCTCTTGGTGAACCTTTATACTTAGACGTAGTTGCTGCATTAAAGGGAACAAAATTCGATGCTGTTCCAATCAATGGCGGACGTTATGGTTTAGGTTCTAAAGATACTACACCAGCTGATATCATTGCTACATTTGAAAATACAGAAAAGAAAGAATTTACATTATCTATCGTTGATGATGTTACAAATCTTTCTCTTGAAAGAGGAGAAACTCCTGTTACAGCTCCAGAAAGCATCGTAGCTTGTAAGTTCTGGGGACTTGGAGCAGATGGTACTGTTGGTGCTAACAAGAACTCTGTTAAGATCATCGGTGACCATACAGATAAATATGCTCAGGCATACTTTGACTATGACTCTAAGAAATCTGGTGGGGTTACAATGTCTCACTTACGTTTCGGTGATGACCCTATCAAATCTACATACTTAATCAATAAAGCTGATTTCGTTGCATGTCACTGTGCACCATATGTAACAAAATACAACATGGTTCAGGACTTAAAGGATGGCGGAACATTCTTATTAAACTGCAGCTGGTCTCCAGAAGAAATCGGCGATCATTTACCAGGACAGGTAAAAGCTTACTTAGCTAAGCACAACATTAAGTTCTACATTATCGATGGTATCAAGATCGGTAAAGAAATCGGTTTAGGAAACCGTATTAATACAGTACTTCAGTCTGCATTCTTCAAATTATCTGGAATTATCCCAGAAGAAGATGCTATCCAGTACATGAAAGACGCTGCAACAAAATCTTATAGCAAGAAGGGTGATCACATCGTTAAGATGAACCATGATGCTATTGATGCAGGTGCAAAGGCTATCGTTGAAGTACCAGTTCCAGCTGAATGGGCTGATTGCGAAGCTGAACCATTATTCCAGCCAGTAACAGGCGATAGAGCTGACTTAGTAGATTACGTTAACAACATTCAGAACTATGTTAACTCTCAGACAGGTAACACATTACCAGTTTCCAGCTTATTACCATATGCTGATGGACATATGCCTCAGGGATCTGCTGCATATGAAAAACGTGGTGTTGCAGTAGACGTTCCAATGTGGAACCCAGACAACTGTATCCAGTGTAACTTCTGTTCTTATGTATGTCCTCATGCATGTATCAGACCAATTGCTATGACTGATGAAGAAGTAGCAGCTGCTCCAGAAGGAACAAAGACATTACCAATGACAGGAATGCCTCAGTACAAATTCGCTATGACAACTACAGTTCTTGACTGTACAGGATGTGGATCTTGTGTAAACGTATGTCCTGGTAAGAAGGGTGAAAAAGCTCTTACAATGGCATCTCTGGAATCTCAGATGGGAGAACAGGAAGTATACACATACGGTCAGTCCTTACCAATCAAAGAAGATATCTTTGATAAATTCAAAGAAACTTCTGTTAAAGGTTCTCAGTTCAAACAGCCATTACTTGAATTCTCAGGCGCATGTGCTGGTTGTGGTGAAACACCTTATGCTAAATTGATCACTCAGTTATTCGGTGAAAGAATGTACGTTGCTAACGCAACAGGATGTACATCTATCTGGGCAGGTTCTTCTCCAGCTACACCATATACAGTTAACAAGAAAGGACAGGGTCCTGCTTGGTGTAACTCCTTATTCGAAGACAATGCTGAATTTGGTTTAGGTATGTTCTTAGGACAGAATACAATCAGAGAACAGTTAAAAGAAAAAGTAGTTGCTTTAGGTGAAGCTACAGATAACGCTGATGTAAAAGCTGCTATCGCTGAATACTTAGATACATATACAATCGGTGCTAAGAATGGCGCTGCTACAGAAAAATTAGTAGCTGCTCTTGAAGCATGCGGATGTGACGCCGGAAAAGAAATCTTAGAACAGAAAGAATTCTTATCTAAGAAATCTCAGTGGATCTTCGGTGGTGACGGATGGGCATACGACATCGGTTACGGCGGATTAGATCACGTATTAGCTTCTGGTGAAGACGTTAACGTATTCGTATTCGATACAGAAGTTTACTCTAACACAGGTGGACAGGCTTCTAAGGCTACTAATACTGGTGCAATCGCTCAGTTCGCAGCAGCTGGTAAAGAAGTTAAGAAGAAAGACCTTGCAGCAATCGCTATGAGCTACGGATATATCTACGTTGCTCAGGTATCTATGGGTGCTGACTACAATCAGACAGTAAAAGCTATTGCAGAAGCAGAAGCTTACCCAGGACCATCATTAGTAATCGGTTACGCTCCATGTATCAACCATGGTATCAAGGGCGGTATGAAGATTGCTCAGTCTGAAGAAAAGAAAGCAGTTACATCTGGTTACTGGCATTTATTCAGATACAATCCAGAAGCTCCAGAAGGAACAAATCCATTCACATTGGATTCTAAAGCTCCTACAACAGACTACAACGACTTCATTATGGGAGAAGTTCGTTACAACGCTCTTGCTCGTCAGAACCCTGAAAGAGCAAAAGAACTGTTCGAAAAGGCAGAAGCTACAGCAAAAGCTAAATACGAAGCATTAGTAGAAAAAGCAAAATAATTTAGAATTTTGTTTTCATAAAATGTAAGTAATAAGAAAAAGCCAGATTCAAGGCATTTGAGTCTGGCTTTTTTGCTTGTATTTGGTATAATAGAAATATCAAGCAAAAAGGAGAAAAGAAGTTATGGAATATATTTTATCACCATCAATTTTATCAGCAGATTTTAATAAACTGGGCGAGGATGTTAAGCATGTAGAACAGTCAGGCGCACAGTGGCTGCATATCGATGTTATGGATGGAAGCTTTGTACCAAATATTTCTTTTGGTTTCCCGGTTATAAAGGCACTTCGAAAGATCACAGGCATGTTCTTTGATGTACATCTGATGATCGTGGATCCGGGAAAATACATCGATGAGTTTGTAGCAGCTGGTGCTGATATGATCACGGTCCATGCAGAAGCATGTACACATCTGGATCGTGTAATTCAGCAGATCAAAAGCCATGGAGTGAAGGCAGGTGTTGCTCTTAACCCTGGTACGCCACTTTCACAGTTAGATTATGTATTAGAAGAAGTAGATATGGTATTGATCATGACGGTAAATCCAGGATATGGCGGACAATCTTATATCCCATATTGTGATCGGAAGATCAAAGAGTTGAGAGAGTTGATCGACGCAAAAGGCTTGAACGTTGATATTCAGGTTGATGGTGGAATCAAAGCAGATAATGTTGCCCATGTAAAAGAATGTGGTGCCAATGTATTCGTAGCTGGCTCAGCAGTATTTGATGGTAACATTGAAGATAATGCAGCAGCATTATTAAAAAATATGTCAGAATAAAAGTTGGAGGAAATCAAAATGAGTTCATGTTCACATGATTGTAGCTCATGCGGTGAGAATTGTTCAGAAAGAGATAATCATTTTCATCTGCATGAAAGAAGCAGTGTAAAAAAAGTAATCGGAGTTGTCAGTGGAAAAGGTGGCGTTGGAAAGTCCATGACTACTTCTTTAATGGCATGCGGAATGAATCGTGCAGGCTATAAGGTGGGTGTGTTGGATGCAGATATTACTGGTCCGTCTATTCCAAAGGGATTTGGACTTCATGAACAGTTATTTGGAACTGCAGACGGATTGATCGTTCCAGCAGCAACACCTCGTGGAATTGAAGTTGTATCCATTAACTTATTATTAGACAATGAGACAACCCCAGTATTATGGAGAGGACCTGTATTAGGTAATGTAATCAAACAGTTCTGGAGTGAGACTTTATGGCAGAATATTGACTATATGTTTGTTGATATGCCTCCGGGAACCGGTGATGTACCATTAACGGTATTCCAGTCATTGCCACTGGATGGCATTATTATTGTTGCATCTCCACAGGAATTAGTTGGAATGATTGTGGAAAAAGCAGTGAATATGGCGAAGATGATGAATGTGCCAATTCTTGGATTGGTAGAGAATATGAGTTATCTGACTTGTCCGGACTGTGGCAAGCAGATCAAGGTATTCGGAGAAAGCCATATCGAGGAAATCGGTGCTCAATATCAGTTGCCAGTGCTGGCAAAACTTCCGATCGACCCGGCACTTGCCAGTGCATGTGATGAGGGAAGAATCGAAGAATTGGATCAGATTTATGTGGATGGAATTGTAGATTTATTAAAATCACAGGAATAGAAAAAAAGCCATGCAAAATGTAGTTTTGTATGGCTTTTTTGTTCTACTTAGGTAGCCTAAATGCGGGTTTTCTGGAATACAGATGCAAGCGATGAGAACGGAATCATTTCAGCCGGCAATCAGGTTTCCAGAGCTTAACAATCCCTAACATGCTTTGCGTTTTTGCCACTCGCCACAGCCGCTTCGCTTTTAGCGCTCTCGTGGTAGGGACCAGACGAAAATCTTATATGCCGCCCATCTGCAAATGGTTCTTAAGCAAGCTTCTCCCCATTTGCTCTGATGGACGGCAGAAAGCGTTGCTTTCTGCAAAGATTTTCTGACTGAGAGCAAACCATGTAAGTGATTGTAAAAAGCTCTTCCAAATATTGCCTTGCTGAAATACTTCCGTTCTTTTTTATTGATTTGATAGACGGAAATCTTCTTATAAGCCCGCGCAAGTGTTTATAAAACCTTGTGAAAATGGCTTAAAATCAAGGTTTTCTGCATATCGTCATTTATCTTGCCATATCTCCGTATAAGATGATTTTGTAAGACCGGGCACCATTTTGGCACCACAAATTATAGGAGGACGACATGAAAAACGTACTTTTAGACAAGGGTATTATACTCCCGTCCGGCGAAATCAGCAAGGATAAGGTAAACCTTGTAACCGGAGCAATCACGCAGCCATTCGCAGAAATGGTATGGGTAACGACAGGCGGCGACATGGAAACCGTAAACCGCTTGACCGACGTACTTGTTACCATGAACACCCCCGCCGACCGGGGGAAGCTGTTCAAAATCATAAAAATGCTCTATGGGCTTATGGGCTTGCCCTTTTCCGAGGAAGCCGAGCCTATGGACGCAGACCCCGCCGTTTTGGAATACTTCATTTTTTCCTTTACGGCAGACTTTGGCGAAGTCATACAAGACCTCATAGCCGAAGAAGCAGAATAACGCACCGCACAGGCGGCGTTTCTCACTTCCCACAAGGAAGAACAGGAACGCCGCTTTTTTCATGCCCTTTGTTACGCAGTAGGCATGGAAAAGCCCTTGATTTACGCGGCTTTGCGGACGCGGTTTTCAGCGGATAAGGGATTGATACCTAAACCCTCAAAATCGCGTTTCTATTGCGTAACAGGTATGCAGCAAAGGAGTGATGAAGCTATGGCAGTTTTCAGAGTGGAGCGCAACAAGGGCTATACGGTTATGAGCAACCACCACCTACGGAACAAAGAGCTATCCCTAAAGGCAAAGGGGCTGCTATCGCAAATGCTGTCCTTGCCGGAGGATTGGGACTATACCCTTGCGGGGCTGTCCTTTATCAACCGGGAGAAAATCGACGCTATCCGGGAAGCCGTTAAGGAACTGGAACGCGCCGGGTATATCGTGCGTTCAAGGGAACGCGACGAGAAAGGACGCTTGCGCGGCGCAGATTATGTGATTTTTGAGCAGCCGCAGACCCCGCCTGTATCGGATTTACCTACATTGGAAAATCCAACATTGGATAATCCAACGTTGGAAAAACCTACGCAGAAAAAACCTACGTTGGAAAATCCAACGCAATTAAATAAAGATATACAAAAGACTAACTTACCCAAAAAAGAAAAATCAAATATAGATTTATCAAGTACCGATTCCATTCCTATCCATTCCCTAAATCCCTTGCCTTACGACGGGGAAGCGGCAGAGCCGCCGGAACGGAAACGAAAGGAAGCGACAGACGCATACAGCGTTTATGAGGAAATCATCAAGGACAATATCGAGTACGACCATTTTGTACGCTACGGGCAGGTAGACAAAGACCGTCTGGACGAAATTGTTTCGATTATCCTTGAAACGGTATGCAGCAAGAGAAAGACAATCCGTATCGCCGGGGACGATTACCCGGCAGAGCTTGTCAAGGCAAAGTTTATGAAGCTCAACAGCAGTCACATTGAATTTGTCTTTGACTGCATGAAAGAGAATACCACCAAAATCCGCAACATCAAACAGTACCTTAAAGCGGTGCTGTTCAATGCGCCGAATACCATTGACAGCTACTATACCGCCCTTGTCGCTCACGACATGGCGACAGGCAAAATCTAAAGGAGGATTACCACATGGCACAGAAAACAGGAGCTTTGATTTTTGACGAACAGACCGACCGCTACGACATTCGCTTTGACATTGCCGACTATTACGGCGGCTTGCATTGCGGAGAGTGTTTCGACGTATTCACAGGCGGCAAATGGAAGCCGACCCGCATTGAAATGAGCGCGGCGCAGGAATGGTACCTTGTGGGTATCCGCGCCGAGGATTTGAACGGCTTGCGCGTCCGTATCTAAAGCTTATGGGCGGCTACCGCAGCGGCGTACCACCCTAACACTATCAGACTACCGCGAAAGGAGGACGGTAAATGCAAGATGAAATCAACGAAAAGACCATAGCCCTTTACATCAAGACCGGGAAGCTGACCGCGCAGACACTTCAAAAGGCTATGAAAACGCTGCTTGCACAGATGAAGAAGGTGTCAACTTTATTTATACAACATCACCGGTAGACCTCATGTTTGAACGTCTGGAAGAAAAAGACCCGGAACATTTTGCGGTCAAGCAGTACAAGAAGTACAAACTTGCGGCAGGCAAAACGGCAAAGTCAATCCTTATTTCCTGCGGCGCAAGGTTAGCCCCCTTTGACATACGGGAACTGCGCGAACTCATGGAAACCGACGAAATGGAGCTTGACACTTTGGGAGATAGAAAAACGGCATTGTTCGTTATCATCTCCGACACCGACGACACTTTCAATTTTGTTGTTTCCATTCTCTACACGCAGCTTTTCAACTTGTTATGCGACAAAGCCGACGATGTTTACGGCGGGCGGCTGCCTGTTCATGTGCGCTGCCTGTTAGATGAATTTGCGAATATCGGTCAAATCCCGAAGTTTGAAAAGCTCATAGCGACCATACGAAGCCGCGAAATATCGGCTTCTATTATTTTGCAATCACAGTCGCAGCTAAAGGCAATCTACAAGGACAACGCCGATACCATAGTCGGCAACTGCGACACGACCCTTTTCTTGGGCGGCAAGGAAAAAACGACGCTCAAAGAAATATCGGAAATCTTAGGCAAAGAAACGATTGACAGCTTCAACACTTCCGAAACCAGAGGGCGGGAGCTTTCGCATGGGCTGAACTATCAGAAGTTAGGCAAAGAGCTTATGACGCAGGACGAAATCGCGGTCATGGACGGCGGGAAATGTATCTTGCAGCTTAGAGGTGTGCGCCCGTTCTTCTCTGATAAGTACGACATCACGAAGCACCCGAAATACAAGTACCTGTCCGACGCAGACCCGAAAAACGCCTTTGACATGGAAAAGCATATCAAACGCCGCCCCGCTATCGTAAAGCCGGACGAAGTATTTGACTACTACGAAATCGACGTACAGGAGGACGCAGCACCGTAAAGGGAGGTGGTAATCTATCCGAACTGTAAACACGGGCTATATGGTACGCGCCCCTACTTGGAGCGTGGCAGGAAGCCGCAGCGTATCAACCCTTACAAAAATGACAACTGAATACCGCCGCGCCGCAGCAGTTTAAGCAGCGCGAGGACGCAGCCGCCGAACACAGGCGGCTTTTTTCAGTTTGCGCGCCATGGGCGCGCTCTAATGGGTGCAAGTCCCGAACATGCCCAGGTAGTGGGAAATGTATAGCCGAACAGCAAGGGTGTCCACCGTGAGGTGGAATCTGAAGGAAGCTGTAAGCAAATCTCTGGTCCGACGGACAGAAATCGCATATAAGGCTAGGCTACGAGAGATAAGTTGGCTGAAAACAACGAAGTCTAATAACTACCACATTTGTAGTAGCAGAGTAAATGCGGCGGATATATGGAGAGAAAGAGCGCACACCTTAAGCGTGGAGGTCTCACAGAGGTTTCATTTGCCTAGTAACAACGAACTGTGAGAAGTCAGCAGAGCCCATAGTAGCGAAGAAGTCTCGGTAATGGTGATGGAGCAAAGGGGCGAACAATCAATAAGTTTGAGTATGTCTCGTATTGCAGAGATGGCAACATCTGCCGTAACCAATCGGGTAATGCGTTATCGGCTCTGCGTCTATGCGTCTGGCACTTTTAATCATTTTTTTTTGAATTTATTATATGTGTTAGCTAACTGTCCACAAGCCGCGTTAATCTTTCTGCCATGAGAAACTCTCATAGTAACTTCAAGTCCTGCTTGCTCTAATTGATGTTTGAATGCAACTATTTCCCGTTTCTGTGGTGCTTTAATTCTTGAATTGCTTGTTGGGTTGTATTGTAACACGTTAATCATAACTTTTTTGCCCCGAAACCATTTTGCAAGTTGTCTTACATCTGAGGGCCGGTCATTTATACCCGGTAAAAGCAAATACGCAAAGACAATTTTGCGATTATGCCTTTCAGAATAGGATAAGGCTTGCTTAACAACATCTTCAATAGCATATATGCGCATGTGAGGAATAATACGATTTCTTGCAGATTGTGTTGCTGCGTGTAAAGATATTGTCAACTGAATTTTAAGATGTTCCTCGCGCAATTTTTTTAATTGATCGACCGGACCAACTGTTGATATGGTAATGCCGTCGGTTGGAAAGTTGAGCCCATATCTATCTCGGAGAATATGGATTGCTTTTATCAAGTTGTCATAATTGAATAAAGGCTCTCCCATACCCATAAAAACGATACGGTTTACTTTTCGACGCAACAATATAATCTGTTGTACGATTTCTGACGATGTTAGATTACGAACAAAGCCATTTCGCCCGGACTCACAAAAAATACAACCAACAGGACAACCGACTCGTGTGCTCACGCAAACAGTTCCACCATCTCGCCGCTTGATAAAAACCGTTTCAATGTATTTGTTGTCTTTCAGTTCGTAAACATACTTTTCAGTATCACTGCTTTTGCAAATATTTTTTACCAACATTGATAGATTTTTTTTGCGTGGTAATTGCTTATATAATTCTTCATATAAGGCTTTTGCTTCATTCTCGCCAATAACTTCCGACATTTCTTTGTAAGTAAATCCGTATGGATCATTCCGTACTTCCGCAGGCGTATATTTAGGTAAACGTTTCATTTTTATATCCTTTCTTCTAAATAATAAAAGTTTGTTTTTCTGTATTTTTGATTACAATCTCTAATTTTTCTACATCAATGATATGCGTCAATTTGCATTTAGGGCAGAAAAGAGGAAAATCTTTTAATACAGTATTATGAAATACTTGAACTCTTGTCTTTCCGTTACAAATCGGACATTTTATCCAATATTTTTTAAGCATTATATTTCACTCGTCCTTTTTACACAAAAAAATCCAGGTCAATCCTCAACATGAGCATTGACTTGCATTTATAATGCACAGAGCAGTACAACAAAACTAAGGCATAGCTTGCACTATGTCTATACTATATCTATACGTCGTTAGTTTTTTGTATAGCATCCGCAAAATAAGCATGACAAAAAAGCCCATGTTGAAAATGGGAAAATCCTTTTTTTCAATGCTTATCTAATACGCATGCTATGCAACATAAACGCCGCCTCCTTTTACATAAATTTTATTTTATCAGAAAATCAGTCTACTGTCAATACACAACAGGAAGTATTTAACCTAATGATATGAATTGTGTGGACATATCCAAAAAGAAAGGTGAACTGTAAAATGTAACAGGGTGAATGAAAATGGCAAAAAGACCCGTACCATTGTACGACTTTAAGGCTTTCGGGGCAGCTATAAAAGCCGCGAGAAATGAATACGGCGAGAGCCGCAAAAAGGTAAGCGACGAGTTATATATTTCCCCGCGCTACCTTGCGAATATCGAGAACAAGGGACAACAGCCGAGTTTACAGGTATTCTATGACCTTGTAACCCGGTATCATATTTCGGTAGATCAATTTTTCTTCCCGAACAGCAATGCGGAGAAATCCACCGGGCGGCGGCAGCTTGACGCGCTGCTGGACGGTATGAGCGATAAAGGCATACGGATTGTAACCGCAACAGCAAGGGAGATAACGGAAGTCGAAAAAGCAGAGGATTAACCTCACAATATGAGAAATCGGGAGATTGCAGCGCATGGCGGCTGCAATCTTTTTTTGCGTCCAAAATCAAAGGAACGCGCAACAAATACCGCCTTTCGGTGGGGGTATGGAGTAGATAGCAAGCACAGCAAACGAGTACCCGTTTGCGGAAAATGCTTGTTGGGATAATCCCAAACCCTTATACCGAAAGGCGGTGCGGAAATGGAAAACCGAAAGAGAAATATACAGATGAAGTTTTACGTTACGGAAGAAGAAAAGCGGCTGATCGACGAGAAGATGAAGCAGCTTCCCATAAAGCAGTATGGGGCATACTTCCGTAAAATGGCGATAGACGGGTATATTCTTGTCGTTGACCGAAGCGACACAAAAGCATATATCCGGGAACTGCAAGCGGTGAGCCGGAACATCAACCAAATTGCAAAACGCGCCAATGCGACGGGGACGGTTTACAGGCAGGATATAGAGGACATTAAAAAGGCGGTGGACGAGATATGGCGGTTACAAAGACGCACCCTATTAAATCAACCTTAAAGGCTGCGATAGACTATATCTTAAATCCCGAAAAGACAGACGGGAAGCTGCTTGCGTCCTCTTTCGGCTGCGGGCTGGAAACCGCCGATATTGAGTTTGCATGGACGCGGGAAGCTGCCGGAGATCGCGGCACACATTTAGGGCGGCACTTGATACAATCCTTTGCGGTGGGAGAAACCACACCGGAAGAAGCGCACAAAATCGGCATGGAACTTGCCGGGGCGGTATTAGGCGGCAAGTATGAGTTTGTTTTGACAACTCACGTCGATAAAGACCATCTGCATAATCACTTGATTTTTAACTCGGTCAGCTTCGTTGACTACAAAAAGTACCATTCCAACAAACAAAGCTATTACCATATCCGGCGCACCAGCGACAGGATATGTAAAGAGCATGGGCTATCCGTCGTCGTGCCGGGACAGGACAGAGGGAAAAGCTATGCGGAATATACCGCCGAAAAGCAAGGTACAAGCTATAAAGCCAAGCTGAAAACGGCGATAGATAACCTCATTCCCCGAGTGAAAGATTTTGACGAACTGCTGCGCCGCTTGCAGGAAATGGGATATGAAATCAAACAGGGCAAATACATTTCTTTCCGCGCCGCCGGACAGGAACGGTTTACCCGCACAAAGACGCTCGGCGCGGCCTATACGGAAGAAGCGATAAAGGAGCGTATCAAGGGCGTGTATGTTGCCAAAACAAAAACGCTGCGGGAAGATAAAAAAATCCGGCTTGTCGTTGATCTTGAAAACAGTATCAAAGCCCAACAGTCGGCGGGCTATGAACGGTGGGCGAAAATCCATAATCTGAAACAGGCTGCTAAAAGCATGAACTTCCTAACCGAAAATAAGATTGAGTATTACAGCGAACTTGAAAGCAAAATCGCGGATATTATGACCGCCCATGACGCGGCGGCAAAGGCGGTTAAGGAAGTGGAACAGCGTATGTCTGATTTGTCGCTGCTTATCAAGCACACCACCACATACCGACAGTTAAAACCGATTTACGATGAATACCGAAAATCGCCGGACAAGGAAAAGTATCTGCGGGGACATGAAAGCGAAATTATCCTGTTTGAAGCTGCGGCAAGGGCATTAAAGGAAATGCAGATAAAGAAGCTGCCCGATCTCGCCGCGCTGCGCAAGGAGTATAGAAGCTTAAACGACAGGAAAACCAAATTGTATGAAGATTATCGGCAAGCCAAGAAGCAAATGCAGGAATACGGCGTTGTCAAAAAGAACGTCGATAGTATTCTTTACCCGTCCCAAAGCAGGGCGCGGGAGCAGGAGCGATAAGGCGCAAAACATGGGGTGGCAAGTGGAATGTTAAGGGCTGAAAACGCCTGTGTTTCTGCGGCTTCCAGCGCATGAAAACGACATAGACGATAAAGTATATTCAAACCCGCAAAAACGGCTTTCTAATTGTCCACGCAAGGACAAAAAAAGAACAGGGGCGCGGTGCCGGAAATCGGCAACCGCGCCCCTGTTCTCTATGGGCTATTCCTCGTCGGTCAAGATAAACTCCCTTTCGGAAAACTCGCTGTCCGTCATGGCTTGCAGCTTGTTCACCGCTGCGGCGGCAAGCTGGCGCATATCCTCGTCCATGTAGGGCATGGCGGCAAGGATATTTTCAAGCGTTGTTTCCCGGCTGTCCTCGGCGTAGATCGCAACAATGTTTTCTTCCTCAATGGTAAAGCGGGTATTCATGCTATCAAACCTCCAAATCCTTTTTATGCTCTTTCTGTTTATCTTTCGGCTGCTGCGCCGCCTGTTTCTTGTATTCGTCCAGCTTCTTCAAAATGGACGGTTTTTTCTGCGGCTGTTCCCGTTTCTCGGCTTTTACCGCTTTTGCAAGGTCGGTAACGGAAATCGCTTCCCCCGCCTTTGCCCGCTGCTCAAAATCCGCGACGGTGGGCGTTTGCGGCGTATTATTGATAAGCCCGTCAAAATTGTTGTCGTTCTGCTCTATGGTGTCCTCGACGTGCTTTAAGGGATTATCCCGCTGCGGCTGCTCGGCGGCTATGGCATAAGCCTGTGTGCCATTTCCCATAATGAGATACTTCCCGTCCTCCGACGCATGATGAAAACCAAAGCCCGCCGCTTCGATCTGTTCACGGCTCATATCGGTAATATGAAAATTGCCCCTCGGCGTTCTAACGGTTTCACCCGTCAAAAGGCTGTCGGGGGTCGCTTCCGGCTGCTGCTTTTCAAGCTGCCCGTCCTTGTAGGAATATCCTTGCGCCGCGATTGCTTCAAGGGTCTTGCCCGTAACGTCGCCATAAATCCGCTTGTCTGCGTCAACCAGCATTTGCAAAGTGTCTTGTACGGTGTCGGACAAGGCTTGCTGCTGTTCGGGCGGCAGCTTGTCAAATACGGGGGTCTGCTGCTCCTGCAAAAACTCCGGCACTTGCTGAAAACCGATACTGTCTACATAGTGGGCGGTGTCCTCGTCGTTCTGATGAAGCACAACAATGTCGGAAACGGAAAGGCTATGCCCCTTAAAGTCGGCGGGGTGGTCGATATTAAACCTTTCCCAAATGTCGCCCAGCGTCATATCCTTTGTAAGCGGTGCAGTATAGACGAGTTCATAATTTACCCGGTCAATGGTAAGTCCAGCCGCTTGCAGACGGTCATAAGGCTCAAAGCGCAAGTCCCTTGTTTCGTCCCCGCGCTTTAACTGATAAATGGAAAAGGTATCGCCCTGCTCCTGCTCGGCTTGCCGCTGCTGCTGCAACTCGGTAAAATGCCCCTCAATCTCGGTAATGAGTTCCTTTGCGGTGGTCTGTATTGTTTCAAGGGACGCTTTTAACTCGGTCATTTCCTTGCCGCTGCTCCAACCAGCCACATAGCCGAAAGAGTAATCGGAAGTATCAAGGCCGAAATGCTGGCAAACCGTATAAGCGACGCTTTCCGCTTCTACCTCGCAGGTATGGCGGTCAACGCGGTTTTGCTGCTCCGGCGGGGCGTTTAAGTCTACGTCGTGCAGCTTCGCATGGGCGATTTCGTGAATGGCGGTCTTTACCGCCTGTAATTCACTCACGCCCTCTTTGATTGCAATACGCTTGTCGGTCAAACTGAAATACCCATTTGCGCCGTTTGTGATCTGCTCAAATGCAATCGGGACGGGGGACGCTTTTTCAAGGGCGGCGAAAAAATCCTCGTACTGCTCCACATCGGCAAGCAGCGGTTTAACGGAAAGGTCGGGAAACTCCTTGCCCTCGGTCTGCGAAATATCAAAGACGGTTATAACCTTAAAGGCGGGGACGGTGATTTCCTTTTCTTCCTTTACCACTTTTCCCTCGCGGTCAAGCATGGGCTTTCTCGTTTCGGGGTCGATTTTATCAACCAGCTTTTTCACCTTGTAGGGCGCGGGGGCAAAGATTTTAATGCCTTTCTCGCCTTTCTTTACATGGCGGTCAAACTCCTTTTCCCATTGACGGAAGCCCATTACCAAATTGCCGCCCTGCATAGCAATTAGGATAGGGCAATCGTTTTTTGGGTTACTTCCTCCTGCAAGGTATCAACTCCTTTCCCGGTAAACTGCGGCTATGCTCATTTGCTGCCGTAAAAGTCGTGATTGACAAGGGCGGTATAGTAGCTGTCAATGGTACTCGGTGCGTTGAACAGCACCGCTTTTAGATACTGCTTGATGTTGCGGATTTTGGTTGTGTTCTCCCTCATGCAGTCCAAAACAAACTCAACGTGGCTGCTATTCAGCTTCATAAACTTTGATTTGACAAGTTCGGCGGGGTAGTCGTCCCCGGCGATACGGATTGTCTTTCGGGCTGTGCAGACGGTTTCCAGCATGATTTCTACAATCTCGTCCAAACGGTCTTTATCCATTTTGGGGTCTTGAATGAGAATGTCATAGTCGATGTTGTCTTTGATGATTTCCCGATAAATCTCTATTGCGCTGTTTGTTTTCGCTTCCGTTCTTTTCCTTTCCGGCGGCGTAGCCGCTTCGTCCTGCTCATAAGGCAAGGGATTTAGGGAATGGAAAGGAATGGAATGGGTACTTGATAAATCAGTAATTGATTGTTCTTTACTTGATATATCTTTATTTAATTGCGTTGGATTTTCCAACGTAGGTTTTTCCAACGTAGGTTTTTCCAACGTTGGATTATCCAATGTTGGATTTTCCAATGTAGGTAAATCCGATGTAGGCGGCTGTTCGCTGCTGGTAGCTGCTTCCGGCTCTTTGGGCTGCGGCTGCTCGTATATGACATAATCCGCACCGCGCAAACGTCCTTTCTCGTCGCGTTCCCGGCTGCGGACGATATATCCGGCTTTTTCAAGTTCTTTGACCGCTTCGCGGATTGCGTCGATCTTCTCCCGGTTGATATGGGATAAGCCCGCAAGGGTATAATCCCAATCTTCGGGCAGCGAAAGCATTTGCGACAACAAGCCCTTTGCCTTTAAGGACAATTCCTTGTTTCGCAAGTGGTGGTTGCTCATAACGGTATATCCCGTATTTCGCTCCACTCTGAAAACTGCCATATTTCCTCACTTCCTCTCTTGGTATGCGTGGACAATTAGAAAGCCGTTTTCGGCTGTTTTGGTATTGCAATATGCCCTTTGCCGTTTTCGCGTCTGCAAAGCCGCATGGCACAAGGGCTTTTGCCCGTCTATTTGTCCATGCTGGCGTGCGTTTTCCGCGTCCTTTTGCCGGGGCAATAGGGACACTCTTTGAAAACGCAAAACTCATATTTCCACCCGGGGCGGTAGAAACGGCAAGTGCCGCAATCTTCATCATCTCCGGCACAACCGGATTGATAGCGGTCAAATCCCGGCTTCTGCTGCATGAGCAATTCAAACGCCCGCTGCTTGCCCTTTGTGAAATACATTCCGGCTGCACCTCCTTTCCTGCGGGCATAAAAAAACGGCGTTACTTTCTCCCCCAAAGGGGTTAAGGTAACGCCGTTTGTGTGCGTATTCAGTTTTTAACACATTCCCTGTCTATCCGCTGTCCGCAAAACCATTGATTTTATTAGCTTTTTGCCGCTATCGCTATCACACCTCATTATTCCAAAGGCCGGGCTTTCAGTCTATGCTTGCAGATATTGAAGCCGGGAAAGTGGGAACCGTTATCGTCAAGGATATGTCAAGGTTAGGGCGAAACTACCTGCAAGTGGGGTTTTACACGGAAATGCTGTTCCCTCAAAAGGGCGTGCGGTTTATCGCTGTCAACGATAATGTGGACAGCGCAAACGGCGGCATGGACAACGATTTTACCCCGCTGCGAAATCTGTTCAACGAATGGCTGGTGAGAGATACGAGCAAGAAAATCAAGGCAGTTAAAAGGTCAAAAGGCATGAGCGGCAAGCCTGTTACCAGCAAGCCGGTTTACGGCTATGTGATGGACGAGGACGAAAACTTCATCATAGACGAGGAAGCCGCCCCGGTGGTACAGCAGATTTACCAGCTTTGCCTTGCCGGGAACGGCCCGACCAAGATTGCCCGTATGCTGACGGAGCAGCAAATCCCCACGCCGGGGACGCTGGAATACCGTAGGACGGGCAGCACCCGCCGTTATCACCCCGGCTATGAGTGCAAGTGGGCAACCAACACCGTAGTGCATATCCTTGAAAACCGGGAGTACACCGGCTGTCTGGTGAACTTCAAGACGGAAAAGCCCTCTTACAAGGTCAAGCACAGTGTAGAGAACCCCATCGAGAAGCAGGTCATTTTTGAGAACCACCATGAGCCGCTGATCGACACAGAAACATGGGAGCGTGTGCAGGAGTTACGCAAGCAGCGCAAACGCCCGAACCGCTACGATGAAGTGGGGCTGTTCTCCGGTATGCTATTCTGCGCCGACTGCGGCCATGTGTTATACCAGCAGCGGTATCAGAATCAAGACCGCAAGCAAGACTGCTACATCTGCGGCAGCTACAAGAAACGCACCCGCGACTGTACGGCGCACTTTATCCGCACCGACCTACTGACCGCCGGTGTCCTCGCCAATCTCCGGCAAGTGACCGAATACGCCGCCAAGCATGAGAGCCGCTTTGTGAAGCTACTTGTCCAGCAGAACGAGATCGGCGGCAAGAGAAAGACCGCCGCAGCCACCAAGCAGCTTGAACTGGCGCAGGAGCGCATTGCCGAAGTGAGCCGCATTATCAAGCGGCTGTATGAGGACAATGTAAACGGCAAAATCAGCGACGAACGTTTCATGGAACTGTCGGCAGACTACGAAGCCGAGCAAGCGGAACTAAAAAAGAGAGCCGCCGCCCTGCAAGCCGAACTGGACAAGTCACAGGCAGCCACCGACAACGCCGAGAAATTCATGGGCATTGTACGCAAGCACCTTGCCTTTGAAGAACTGACCCCCACCCTCTTGCGGGAAATGGTGGAGAAAATCGTGGTGCATGAGTGCAGCTACGACGAGAACGGCACCCGCAGGCAGGACATTGAGATTTATTACAGCTTTGTCGGCAAGATTGACTTACCTGAATAACCGCCCGACCTATCCGACACAATGGCCAAGTGCCGGATAGGAACGGCAAAATTTTTTACACTTCTATTGCTTCTTTATCGCACACAAGCAAAATCCCAGGGCATGAAGCAGGTCATGGCTAATTAGAGGTAATCAAAAGAGGAAAGGAAAAGCACAATCCAGACGGAACCGGCGATATCGTCAAGAAATATTTGTGAGTTAGCAAGAATCCTGATATAATGGGTGTAAACGCCCATCCGGGGCAGAAAGGCAGGGAGAAAAATGCACATCAGTTACAAACCGCTCTGGCACACACTGATAGAGCGCAACATGAGGAAAGAGGATTTAAGGCTTGCCGCTGGCCTGACCACAAATATGATAGCCAACATGGGAAAAGAAGGGAAACATATCAGCATGGACACACTTGCCCGTATTTGCGAAACGCTGGATTGTGGCATTATGGACGTGATTGAGCTGGCCAGTGACGAGCCTTCCACCACAGGAGGGAACGACAATGGAAAAACTGAAAGAAAGAATCACAGAGAACGGCATTGACTATATTCTGGTAGGCGACTACTACATTCCGGACTTGAAGCTGCCGGAGGAGAACCGCCCCATCGGACGCTATGGGCGGCTGCACCGGGAATATCTCAAACAGGAACACCCGGCACGGTACAGTTCCCTTATCCTGACCGGGAAATTGTGGACATACCTTGCTGACCTGAACGAGCAGGCGGAGGAACGGCTGGACTTAATCATCAAACAGATGAAAGCCGCCGAGGGAGTGACCGAGGAACTGAAAGCCCGGAATCAGCTTGAATGGGTTGGCCGGATGAACAATATTCGCAACCGTGCGGAGGAAATCATAAAGAACGAACTAATTTATATTTGACATAGGTGTAGAGTGACCAGCTGGATGAATAGGTGGTCACTCTGGCTTTTCAATTCTTTTTACAATTATTGCAAAGAAAACTTTGCAATAATTGTTGACAAGTATACTTGGTAATGATATATTTATAATGCCAACAATACTTGGCAATAAAAAGGAGGATATATCAATGGACAAAAATGAAATTTTATCAAAAAGTAGAAAAGAAAATGTTTATGGAGATGAACGTGAAAAAGAGGTGCGTGTAAAAAGAGATGCTTTTTCACAATGGGGTCTTATTGTTCTAGGCATAATTATAATGGTCATTAAACTATTGCGAACGGAATCACCGGCAGATATAATATCTATTTTATTCTGTACATCAGGGTTAGGTTTCACATATGAAGGAATAAAATTAAGAAAGAAATATACTGTAGCTTGTGGCATTGCTTTATTGTTGGCATCGATTTATTTCTTTTATAAATTCTGTGCGGGGCTATTTTAATGAATGATAACTTAATTTTAAAAAATAATTTAAAGAAAATAAGGGCTGAACAGAAACTTTCTCAATCAGCATTAGCTGAAATGGTAGGAGTATCACGAAACACAATCAGTTCTATTGAAACAGGACAATTTAATCCGACCGCTAAATTGGCACTAATTTTGTGCATTGCTTTAGATAAGAAGTTCGAAGATTTATTTTATTTTGACTAATAAACAGTTAGTCTGTTGGATAGCCACCTAATTAAAATGGAATATGATTTACAAAACAAGCCGTTGCAGGAACAGTAATTCCAACAACGGCTGTTTTCATTTCCTCTTACGCCGGAAATTCAGCGGGCTGTTCTTGATTGCCGGTGATTTTGCAAGCACTTTTTTCAAGACCTTCTGCTCGTCATCCGTCAGTTTGTCATAGTCGATACCGAGCATACTTAAAATGACCTTCCACATTTTTGCCAGATAATCGCCGGGGCTTGACAAGGCTCTCTGGATTTCCAGAGCCATTTTTTTCGCGGCCGAGGAATCCGGTGTGCTGTCAGTGTCATGCTCATGGGCATTGCGGATGTCACGGAGGATGGAATCCCAAGTTTTGTGTGTGATGTGGCAGAAAAAATCTTCTTCCCCGATCTGTCCTGCCCGTAGTGTTTCCGAATATAAATCCCCTTCCGCATGGCGGTGTTGATTGATAAGGGCAAGCCGTTGTTCTTCCAAGGACTCGTTTATGTCACGGAAACGGGCGGTTGCGTGGCCGTCTATGTAAATCTCCGTGTCGGTCATAAGCCGGACAAACTTATCATTGGTAGCAATCTCACAGAGAAGCCGGTTGTTGATGTTTCCGCTTTTCAATAATTCCACCATATCATCACTCAAATGTAGTTCCGCTAATGATACATTGGAGAGTTTTCTATTTTCTGTCCGACAGAGAAGGTAATCAACAGACACCCCATAAAAATCTGCCAGTGTCACAAGGTTGCCGTGGCTGATTTCCTTGTAATCATTTGCTTCATAGCTGCCCAGTGCAGATTTTGAAATGCCGGTCAGTTCTTCAAGTTTTTCCAGATTTATGTCTTTTTCCTTGCGTAAATCTTTTAGACGTTCCTGTATAGTAAGTCGTGATTTCATAAGCGCAACACTCCTTCCTTGCGGCCAGCCTGCCGCAATAAAGCCATTATACCACATCCATTCCGCAATCGTGGAAATTTTCGGATTTCAGGCGTGATTCCTACTTTGTGGATATACGGCACAGGGTACAAAAATGTCCTATGATATAGGCAGTTCATCGATGGATTATTCCAATCGAATGACCGGCCTGTATGGGATATGCTCCCCGGCGATGTAACGCAACGACTTCCGGCAGGGAAACGGAGGAACCCTGACCGGAACGAGCGTACCAAGCGGAGCGAAACGCCGCCAAAGACGGGGGCAGGAACGACAGCAGAGGGAACCGGCAAAAATGAACACCGAAACGATACCGAAACACAACAATTTCACGGGGCATAGTCTGCCCTGTCCGTAATACCAAGGGAGATTTTGGGGCGGCTCTACGGCTGTATTTCCCCTGAAAATCGCCCCGAAATGCTACACAAAAAACCACTACCCGCCCATTCCGGCTGTTACCGCTGAATCGGGCGGTTTTTCTATGAAGGAGGCACTATGCCGAGAATGTCAAAAAAGCGGAAGAAAGAGCTTGCTTTCTTCCTGAACGACCGGGGGCGCAGAAGCTACAATGGACTCTGCCGGAAATGCCAGCATGAGTGTAAGCAGAGTTTCCGGGCTGTTATTATCGACTGCCCCCGTTACCAATCCAAACGAGCCAAAAGGAGGACACCACCTAATGAATTGTGAATTTATGATAGCCAGCACGCCCCTGCCGCCCTGTATGCCGCTCCCAAAGGCAATGCTCCGGCTTCCGGTCAGCAACACGGCAAAGGTCATGTACGCCCGCCTGCTGGATGAAATCCTGACAAGGGGAACTGAGGACAGCAACGGGATTCTGTTTATCCGCTTCCCCGTCATGGAGATAGCGGCGGCACTCTCCCGAAGCCCCCAGACCTGCAAGCGTTCCCTGAACGAGCTGGAACAGGCCGGGATGATTATGCGTGTCCGTCAGGGAATCGGGGAGGTCAGCCACATCTATATCCTGCTCCCCAAGGAGGACACCGCCCATGAATGAGAAACTGGAAAAACTGAATCAGGAGATTGAAAAGACCGAAGCAAGGCTGCGGCGGGCGCAGCATAAGGAGAAAATGCTGGAACACCAGATAAAGACCCTGAACCGGAAGGAACGGACGCACCGGCTCTGCACCAGAGGGGCAATGCTGGAAAGCCATCTCCCCCACCCGGAATCCGTGACAGACGAACAGGTAAACACCATCTTGAAGGTACTGTTCCACCGGGGCGACACGAAGCGTCTTGTGGCACAGGTTCTTACCGAAAACCGGAAGGAGGACGCAGAATGAAATTTTCAAAAAGCGAGCTGGACATTATCTATCAGTATGCCGCACCGACCAAGGCGGAAACCCTTGCGGGCATGAAAGAAATCGTGCCGATGATAAAGGACTTACTGACAAAGGCAATCGTGGAGAACGCCATCCGAAAACTGGAAAAGATACCGGAGCCGGAGTGCAGCCAGTTTGTCGCCGCCACAAAAGCCCGGTTCCTTGCGGAGCGTGACAATTCCATCCGCCAGCGGCTTGCGGCGGCAAAGGCACAGGAGCCGATTTTGCAGGGGCATGACCTGTCAGGGATAGAACGGTTCCACCCAGAAACCCGGCACATGATTACGCTGGAAGTACAGAAGCAATGCTTTGTCGGTTTTAAGGGGGAGCGGTTCCGTTTCTTCCTCTCCGATGAAGGCTACCGGAACGCAAAGCGCAGCGAACAGGAGGGGGAAATCAAGATAAAGAGCCATGCCGCCGTTGTTGCCGGGAAGCTCTATCCTGACAAAAAGCCCAGACAGCAGGAACGGTAAAAACAGCAGAAAAACGGAAAGCCGGAAAATCCCCCTCTGGAAGAGGGCGCAATTATACACCACTTCGGGAAGTGGTGCATTGCGCCCTGCCGGAGGCGTCCTGCGGACAGCAGATGATTTCCGTAGATTTTCAATCTGCTCCAATCATCACAGGGGAAGTTACCCTTCCCCTGCGCTGGCTTACGCCAGCTACCCCTTTGTGGACTTGCCGCCCGGAATTATCTTGCGTTGCAAGTTGTTTCCATCTGACAAGTTTGCTGAAATTCGGCTATACTTTTTTTATGAGATAGCGTATAATGGAGCCGGTGACAAATCGGAGTTTGGAGGTGAGAATATGACAGCGCATATGAGATTAAGATAACACCGCGGGTTATGTTGCGGTGAATCCGTATTGCATAGCTCGCTTATTGGGCAAGTAATTTAATAACGGAGGGAATAATGAATAAAATACTTAGATTTAGTGACAGTGAAAAAGTTTTTCAATGTCCTATATGTAAAACAGATTTAAAATTGAAACAAAAAAGTTTATTTTGTTCTAATCATCATTGTTTCGATATTTCAAAAACGGGTTATGTGAACTTTGCTGTAGGAACAAAATCTTCAAAACATTATAGCAGAGAGACTTTTCAAAGTAGGCGGGAGGTTTTAGAAAAAGGCTATTATTCACATATCCTGAATGAAGTGGTGCAGCTTATAAAAAGCTTTAGCAGCATTGATACAATACTTGATATTGGCTGCGGTGAAGGATATTATTCAAAGCAGATAAAAGAAGTATCAGGTGATAAAGAAATTATTGCATTTGATATTTCTAAAGATGCTGTTCAGCTTGCAGCAAAAAGTGATTTCAGTAATTCTATCAAATGGTTTGTGGGAAATTTGGAAGAAATGCCCATAAAAGACAAAAGGATAGATTGCATATTAGATATTTTTACTCCTGCTAACTATTCCGAATTTAACAGAGTTTTGAAAGAAGGCGGTTATGTAATTAAGGTAATTCCGGGAAATGCTCATCTTAAGGAGCTTCGAGAGACGGCAAAAGAACAATTGAAAAGCAATCAATATTCTAATGCGGCTGTCGTAGATTATTTCCAAAAGAAGTATTCCGTTGTTTATCACAAGAAAGTTTCAGCAACGTATACAATGACATCCGAGGAAATAAAAACCTTTGCGGATATGACTCCACTACTGTTTTGTGTAAATAAAGATGGAATAGATTTAAAAAAAACAAAAGAAATCACTATTGATGCAGAGATATTTGCAGGGAAATTATAAATTCAATTTCAATTTGTCGAATTGACAAACTATTAAAAAATTAAATAACCCGCCGCCCATCAACGGCACACCCAAGCAGGAAATCTGAAAAGGTATCCTGCTATTTTTTTGCCCCGAATCCGGGAGAAAGGAGGACGTACTCTTGCCATGCCCGCATTGTAAAATCACCATCATCAAGCGGAGCAACAATGAATCCGCTGTTTCTGCCGCCGCCTACCAGAGCGGCGAGAAGCTGTTCTCTGAATATGACCAGGAACAGAAATACTATCCCTACAAGAACGAAGTCACCCACAAAGAAATCATGCTCCCGCCCCATGTGCCGCCGGAGTTTGCAGACCGCAATACTTTATGGAACTCAGCCGAAGCGCAGGAAAAACAATGGAACTCCCAGCTTGCCCGGAGATTCGTGCTTGCCATCCCAAGGGAAATCCCGCCGGGACAGTACGCCGACCTTATCCGTGACTACTGCCGGGAGTTTTTTGTTTCCAAAGGCATGATTGCCGACTTTGCCATCCATGACAAGGGGGACGGCAACCCACACGCCCATATCCTGCTCACCATGCGGGCGATGGACGAAAAAGGCAAATGGCTCCCCAAGAGCCGTAAAGTGTACGACCTTGACAAGAACGGGGAGCGCATCCGGCTTGCGTCCGGCAGATGGAAAAGCCATAAGGAGAACACAGTAGACTGGAACAACCGGAAGTACGCCGAAATCTGGCGGCAGGGATGGGCGGACACGGCCAACCGCTATCTGGAAGCCAATGACCGCCCGGAACGGCTTGACCTGCGCTCCTATGCCCGACAGGGGATTGACCAAATCCCTACCGTCCACATGGGAGCGGCCGCCTGCCAGATGGAGAAGAAAGGAATCCAGACCAACATCGGCAATCTGAACCGGGACATCAAAACCGCCAACCGGCTCATGCAGTCCATCCGGCAGATGGTACGGAGCCTAAAGGGATGGCTGTCTGACTTAAAAGAGAAAAAGGCTGTATTACTGGAAGCATTGGAGCAGGCGAAGGAGCCGACACTCCCGGAACTGTTATTCCGGTATCTGGAACAGCGGAGTGGGGAACGTGCCGACTGGACTTCCAGAGGGAAGCTGAAAGGAACCGTTGCCGATTACAATAAAGTGCAGGCGGCGATGGACTTCCTGCGGAAAAAGGGAATCTCCACCGTGGAGAGCCTTGACACCCGGCTGGATGAAATCGGCCAGACCGCTGTTTCCGTCATGGGGAGCATGAAAAAAAGCGAGAAGCGGATAAAAGCCATCAATACCATGCTCTCCTACATTGACAAATACGAAGCCGCCAAGCCAGTCCATGCGGAGTATGCCGCCATCGGCTGGAAGAAGAAAAAGGAGAAGTTTGCGGAGAGCCACCGGGAGGAACTGGACGCTTATAATGCCGCCATCCGGTATTTGAAAGCCAACCTGAAAGGCAATTCCTACTCCCGCAAAGATTTGGAAGCGGAACGGGAACAGCTTGCCGCCGCCCTGCCTGGACAAAAGAAGGAACTGGAAGCGGTTCAGGCAGATGTGAAGGTGCTGCGTGACGTGCGCCACTGGCTGAATCAGGTTTTGCCATCCGAGCAGTACCGCCAGACCGCCGAGCCGGGGAAGAAACCATCCGTACAGGAGAGCCTGAAAGGGCGGCAGGAACGCATCCGGCAGGAGCAGGCAGGGAAACAGAAGCCGCCCCGGACACAGAAACAACAGAATATGGAACTTTAAACAGGCACTTGTTTTGTGATTTGAAATCGCTGGCAGGTGCCTTTTTCATTATCAGGAGGGAACGCCTATTGAACGTATTTGAAGCCGTGAAGCAGTCCGTCACCACAAGGCAGGCTGCGGAGCGTTATGGAATCAAAGTAAACCGGAACGGGATGTGCGTCTGCCCGTTCCACAACGATAAGAACCCAAGCATGAAGGTTGACCGCCGCTTTTACTGTTTCGGCTGCGGAGCCACCGGGGACGTGATAGATTTTGTTTCCCGGCTCCATGGTATCAGCAGCAAAGAAGCCGCCCTTATGCTGGCACAGGACTTCTCTATCCCTTATGAGGATGGGAGGAACGGCAAAAAGCAGCCCATAAGGCCACGCTTGCGAAAAGAAACGGAGGAACAGAAATTCAGGCACATGGAGCGGCACTGCTTCCGGGTGCTGTCCGACTATTACCATCTCCTGCGCCGCTGGAAGGAGGAATACGCCCCACGCCAGCCGGATGAAGCGTGGAACCCCCGGTTTGTGGAAGCCCTGCAGAACATGAGCCGGGTGGAATACCTGATGGACGTGCTTCTCTCCGGGGACATTCAGGAGCGGGCAGCCCTTATCACAGGACACGGAAAGGAAGTGAGGAACCTTGAAAGACGGATGGCAGAATTTACCGCCCCAGATACGGCAGGAAACAGCGAACATGGCAGACAGCGCAGAGCCGCCCCGGAGCGTTGAGGAAGTGAAGGCCATGCTGGAAACCACCGAAAAAGGCGGCTTCCGCAACAGCATGAGCAACTGCCTGACCGTGTTCCAGTGCGACCCGCTCCTTTCCGGGGCGGTTGCCTACAACCTGCTGACCGACCGCACCGATATTTTAAAGCCAATCGGCTACAAAAGAACTGCCGGAAGCCCCATGACCGACACGGACATGAAATATATCCGGCTGTATCTGGAAAAGACCTATGGCCTGACAAGCGAGAAAAAGATACAGGACGCCGCCGCCCTTGCCGCCGATGAGAACAGCTACCACCCTGTCCGGGATTATTTAAACGGCCTGACATGGGACGGAACCGAACGGATACGCTCCTGCCTGCGTCACTTTCTGGGAGTCGGTGAGGACGAGTATACTTTCCAATCCCTGCGCCTGTTTTTGTTGGGAGCCATCCACCGGGCATTTTCCCCCGGCTGCAAGTTTGAAGTCATGCTCTGTCTGGTGGGCGGGCAGGGAGCCGGGAAGTCCACCTTCTTCCGCCTGCTGGCAGTCAAAGACGAGTGGTTCTCCGATGACCTGCGGAAGCTGGACGATGACAACGTATACCGCAAACTCCAAGGCCACTGGATAATCGAGATGTCGGAGATGATTGCCACCGCAAACGCCAGGAGCATAGAGGAAATCAAGTCATTTTTGAGCCGCCAGAAGGAAGTCTACAAGATACCCTATGAAACCCACCCGGCAGACCGTCCAAGGCAGTGCGTGTTCGGCGGGACATCCAATGCCCTTGACTTCCTGCCCCTTGACCGTTCAGGAAACCGCCGCTTCATTCCTATACAGGTATGCCCGGAACAGGCGGAAACACACATTTTAGAGGACGAAGCCGCTTCCAGAGCCTATCTGAATCAGGTATGGGCGGAAGCGATGGAGATTTACAGGAGCGGCAGGTGGAAGCTGACATTCAGCCCGGAAATGGTGCGCCATTTAAAGGAACACCAGCGGGACTTCATGCCGGAGGACACCAAGGCCGGTATGATACAGGCTTTCCTTGACAGCTACCCCGGCGATACCGTCTGCTCCAAACAGCTTTACAAAGAAGCCCTGAACCATGACTTTGACGAGCCGAAACAATGGGAGATACGGGAAATCAACGAGATAATGAACCAGTGCATCACTGGCTGGAATTATTTCTCCAACCCCCGGATGTTTGCCGGGTACGGCAGGCAGAAAGGATGGGAACGGGAAAACGCACGGACAGAACCGGCAACGGACAGCGGCAACGGGACGGAAAAAATCCCGGAAGGATTTACGCCGGTGCCGGAACAGATGGAGCTTCCATTCTGAAAAAATCCGGGCAGGGACAGCCCGTTGCACACTCCGTTGCTATCCCGTTGCCGACCCGGTTGCCGGGAAAAATCCCGTAACTGCGGGCTTTTCTCCCCTTTAACAACCAAAGCAACAGAAAAATAAAAGAAAAAGTATAAAATAACCCAACTGCCAGACAAGGATTAGCTCCAAGGTTTTTTGAAGCCCGTTGCCGGACTTCGTTGCCGCTATCCCCTGTCTGGCTTATTTCATGTATGGAGGACAACTGCCTATGGCGAAAAATAAAACAGAGATTCATGTCACCACAGTATTTGACGGCGAACTGGACGCTACGGACGTTTTCGTGAGCCTTATCGCACAGAAACACACCAGAAAAACAGATAAAGAATATCTTGCTAAAACGCAAGAAATGAGATATAATAAAGACGAGGTTCAAAGTGACCGTGTTCCGTCTGGATTGTGTGGGTAAACGGTTATGATGAACGGATTAGATTATGACGTGATTGGCACGGCGCTTGCCGGGGGATTCCGGGCAGCTATCTATTGCAGGCTCTCGAAAGACGATGACCTTCAGGGCGAGAGTGCCAGCATCGCAAACCAGCGGGATATGCTGGAAAAGTTCTGTGAAAAGCAGGGATGGGAGGTTGCGGCAGTCTATCAGGACGACGGCTTCACCGGCTTGAACATGGAACGCCCCGACCTGAAACGGATGTTGAAGGCCATTGAGCGGAAGCAGATAAACCTTGTCATTACGAAAGATTTATCAAGGTTAGGGCGGAACTACTTGCAGACCGGGCAGCTTATCGAGGACTTCTTCCCAAGGAACGGCGTGCGCTATATCGCCATGAATGACGGTATCGACACCATGCGGGACAACAACGACATTGCGCCCTTCAAAAATATCCTGAATGAGATGTACAGCAAGGATATTTCCAAGAAAGTCCATTCTTCCTATGTGCTGAAAGCCCAGAAAGGCCAGTTCACCGGCTGCCTTGCCCCCTTCGGCTACAAAAAAGACCCGGAGGACAGGAACCGCCTGCTGGTAGACGAGGAAACCGCCCCGGTTGTCCGGCTGATTTTCGGGTATGCGCTGGACGGGCACGGCCCCAACTACATCCGGCGCAGGCTGGAGGAAGAAAAGCACCCCTGCCCCACATGGTGGAACCGGCAGCGTGGGCACAGGAACATCCGCACCAAATGGGAGAAGAAAGACCCGGAGAATGGGCGGTACATCTGGGATTTTACAGTGATTAAGGAAATCCTGATGAACCCCGTCTACACCGGCGCAATCGCTTCCCAAAAGACCGAGTACCGCTTTAAAATCGGCACTATCCGGGACAAGAAGCCGGAGGACTGGATTGTGGTGGAAGGGACGCATGAGCCGCTGGTGGACAAAAAGAGTTTTGCCATCGTGCAGGAGAAGCTGAAATCCCGCCAGCGGCCGGGGCAGTCCGGGGAGCCGAGCCTGTTTGCCGGACTTCTCAAATGTGGTGAGTGCGGAAAGTCCCTGACTGTCCGCTACACCAATGCCAAGCACCCCCAGAGGATTTATTCCTGCAAGACTTACAATGCCTTTGGGAAACAGCACTGCACCCAGCACCGGATTGATTATGACACGCTCTATGCCCTTGTGCTGAATAAAATCCGGGAGTGCGCCGCCGCTGCCCTGACCGACAGTGAAGCGGTGGCCGGGCGGCTGACCGACACCTGCGAAGCCGAGCAGAAAGGCCAGAGGGAAGCGATGGAGCGCACCCTTGCCAAAGACGAGGAACGGATTGAAGTGTTGGAAAAGATGGTGCTGCGGCTCTATGAGGACATGGTTGCCGGACGAATCACAGACGCAAACTTCAATCTCCTGCTGGAAAAGACGCAGAAGGAACAGGCGGAATTAAAGGCAAAAGTCGAGAAAGGCAGGAAGCACCTTGCCGATGAAATCCGGCTTGCCGTGGACGCAAGGCAGTGGGTGGAATCCATACAGGAATACCGGGACATCACCGAACTGGACGCTTCCACCTTAAACCGCCTGATTAAAGAAATCGTTGTCCATGAAACCATAGGCAGCGATAAGACAAGACACATTTCTATCGAAATTCATTTTAATCTCAAACCCATACCGGAAGTGGAGCAGGTCACAGGCTGACCGCTCCCCGCTCCGGGGAGGTTCTTTAAAAACTCCATATATATTTCTTGACGTGCCGCCGCCCGCCAGAAAGCTGTATTGTTCCTACTAATTGGGGATAACACAGCTCATGGCGGGCGGCGGCGTTGCCCTTATCGGCATGACCCTTGTACCGCTGCTTTCCGGGCTGTTCGGTTAAGATAAGCGGGTAAAGGCTTATGCAGAGCATACTTGACGCGATTAACGAATGGATAAAGGAAATCCTTATCGGAGCCATAAACGGTAATCTGTCATCTATGTTCGGGGACGTAAACGAAAAAGTCGGCACTATCGCCGCAGAGGTAGGCAGGACCCCGCAAGCGTGGAACGCAAACGTATTTTCCATGATAAGGACGTTATCGGAAAACGTGATTGTCCCGATTGCGGGGCTTGTCATTACCTATGTCCTATGCTACGAGCTAATCAGCATGGTAACGGAAAAGAACAATATGCACGATATTGACACGTTCATGTTTTTCAAGTGGATATTCAAGGCGTTTGTCGCAGTCTATCTTGTTACGCACACCTTTGATATTACTATGGCGGTGTTCGATATGGCGCAACACGTTGTTTCCGGCGCGTCGGGGGTAATCGGCGGCAACACGAATATAGACGTTGCCGCCGCCCTTGGCTCCATGCAGGACGGGCTTGAAGCAATGGAAATCCCCGAACTGCTCTTACTTGTCATGGAAACAAGCCTTGTGAGCTTGTGCATGAAAATCATGTCCGTATTGATAACCGTTATCCTCTACGGCAGAATGATAGAAATTTACCTTTACTGTTCGGTATCGCCTATCCCGTTTGCAACAATGACAAATCGAGAGTGGGGACAGATAGGAAACAACTACCTAAAAGCCCTGTTCGCTATCGGTTTTCAAGGCTTTCTGATTATGGTATGCGTCGGCATTTATGCGGTTTTGGTAAACAGCATGATTATAGCGGATAACCTGCACAGCGCGATTTTCTCCCTTGCAGCTTACACCGTTATTCTCTGCTTCTCCCTGTTCAAATCCGGCGCACTGGCAAAATCCATATTCAACGCACATTAAAAGACCGCGGGGCTTTTCCCCGCAGAAAGGAGGTTTACGCTTGGCGTATGTACCCGTACCGAAAGACTTATCCAAAGTCAAAACAAAGGTTGCTTTCAACCTTACAAAACGGCAAATCATTTGTTTTGCGGTTGCCCTTATCTTAGGACTTCCGCTTTTCTTTTTGCTCAAAGACAGCGCAGGCACAAGCCTTGCGTCGGTGGTAATGATTGCGGTCATGCTGCCCTGTTTCCTGTTCGCCATGTATGAGAAACACGAGCAGCCCCTTGAAGTGGTGGCAAAGCACATCATACAGACAAAATTCATTGCCCCCAAAGAGCGACCCTATCAGACACAGAATTTATACGCCGTATTGGAACGGCAGAGAAAATTGGAAAAGGAGGTATCAGAGATTGCAAAAGGAACCTACAAAAAAGGCAGCGGGAAAAAGAAACGCCGGGGCTAACCCGCCCCGCAAGCTCTCCCGCGCCGAGAAAAAGCAGATTGCCGAGGTTATCCGGCAGGCAAAGGGCGACGGGAAAGCCCACACCGCGCAGCAGACAATCCCCTACCTTACCATGTACCCGGACGGGATATGCAAGGTATCGGAAAAGAAATACAGTAAATCCATTGCCTTTGAAGATATTAACTATCAGCTTGCACAGGCAGACGACAAGACCGCCATTTTTGAAAACTGGTGCGATTTTCTCAACTACTTTGACGCTTCCGTTTCGGTGCAGCTTTCTTTCATCAATCAAGGGACGCAGCGGGAGCAGGCAGAGAAAGCTATCAATATTCCCGCGCAGGACGACGCTTTCAACTCTATCCGCACCGAGTATTCGGATATGCTGAAAAATCAGCTTTCCAAAGGCAACAACGGGCTTGTGAAGCACAAGTACATCACATTCAGTATCGAAGCAGACAATCCGGCGGCGGCAAAAGCCCGCCTTTCCCGTATTGAAACCGACGTGCTGAACAATTTTAAGGTACTTGGCGCGTCTGCCCGACCTATGACGGGCTATGAACGGCTGAACGTGCTGCATGGCGTATTCCACCCGGAGGGCAAGCCGTTTTCCTTTGATTTTTCATGGCTTGCCCCGTCCGGGCTTAGTACAAAGGACTTTATCGCCCCGTCCTCTTTCCATTTTGGCGAGGGACGCTATTTCCGCATGGGTAGAAAAATAGGCGCGGTATCATTCCTTGAAATCCTTGCGCCGGAACTGAATGACCGTATGCTTGCCGACATTCTGGACTTGGAAACGGGCGTTATCGTCAATCTGCATATCCGCAGTATCGACCAGACCGAAGCAATCAAGACTATCAAGCGGAAAATCACAGACCTTGACAAGATGAAGATTGAGGAACAGAAAAAAGCAGTACGCAGCGGCTATGACATGGATATTATTCCCTCTGACCTTGCCACTTTCGGCAGCGAAGCGAAAAATCTCTTACAGGATTTGCAGAGCCGAAACGAGCGTATGTTTCTTCTTACGTTCCTTGTGGTAAACATGGCGGACACGAAGCGGAAACTGGAAAATGACATTTTCGCAGCGGCGGGCATTGCACAGAAATATAACTGCGCTTTGACGCGCCTTGACTATCAGCAGGAAGCGGGGCTTATGTCCTCTATCCCTCTTGGGGAAAACCTTATCCCTATTCAAAGAGGGCTGACGACAAGCAGCACCGCTATTTTTATCCCCTTTATCACGCAGGAGCTTTTCCAGACAGGCGCAGCCCTCTATTACGGACTGAACGCTCTTTCAAACAACATGATACTCTGCGACCGCAAGCAGCTTAAAAATCCGAATGGGCTTATCTTGGGAACGCCGGGAAGCGGGAAATCCTTTGCAGCGAAACGGGAAATGACAAATGCTTTCCTCATTACGGACGACGATATTATCATCTGCGACCCGGAAGCCGAGTATTTCTCCCTTGTGCAGCGTCTGAACGGTCAAGTTATCCGTTTGTCGCCTACGGGCAAGGGCATTGACGGAAAGCCCCAGTACGTCAACCCTATGGACATTAACTTGAATTACAGCGAGGACGACAGCCCCCTTGCGCTGAAATCCGATTTTATCCTGTCCTTGTGTGAGCTTGTCATTGGCGGCAAGGAGGGCTTGCAGCCGATTGATAAGACGGTCATTGACCGCGCTGTAAGAAACGTGTACCGCCCGTTTTTAGCAAACCCCGACCCGGCAAATATGCCGATTTTGGGCGACCTCTACGACGAGCTTTTACGGCAGCCGGAGCCGGAAGCGGCGCGGATCGCGTCGGCGTTGGAGCTTTATGTATCGGGAAGCCTTAACGTCTTTAACCACAGGACGAATGTAGAGCTTTCAAACCGCCTTGTCTGCTTTGATATTAAACAGCTTGGAAAGCAGCTTAAAAAGTTGGGTATGCTCATTGTGCAGGACCAGGTATGGAACAGGGTAACGGTCAACCGGGCAGAAAAGAAATCCACACGCTACTATATGGACGAATTTCACTTGCTTCTGAAAGAGGAACAGACCGCCGCTTACAGCGTGGAGATTTGGAAGCGTTTCAGAAAGTGGGGCGGCATACCCACAGCCATTACGCAGAACGTTAAAGACTTACTTAGCAGCCGCGAAGTGGAAAATATCTTTGAAAACTCTGATTTTGTCCTCATGCTCAATCAAGCGGCAGGCGACCGGGCTATCCTTGCAAAGCAGCTTAACATTTCCCCGCAGCAGATGAAGTACGTTACCCACACCGAAGCGGGCGAGGGACTTATCTTCTACGGAAACGTGGTACTGCCCTTTGTAGACCGCTTCCCGAAAGATACCGAGCTTTACCGGGTAATGACGACGAAGCCGGAGGAAGTGGGCGAAGCATGACAGAGGAATTAAAGACGGACATTATCATCAACCGGGACGCGCTCTTTGCTCTTAGGGAACTGCCCGACGAAAGCGTGAATTGCTGCGTAACAAGCCCGCCCTACTATGCACTTAGGGACTACGGGCTTGACGCACAAATTGGGCGGGAGGACACGCCGGAGGAATACATAGAAAGGCTTGTTGCCGTATTCCATGAGCTAAAGCGCGTCTTGCGTTCCGACGGTACCTTTTGGCTGAATATCGCAGACACCTATTGCGGCACCGGGAACAAAGGTTACTATGCCGACCCAAAGAACCCGAAAGGCAGAAACGGACAGCAGACTGCGAAAAATGCCCGCGCTCCCGGCTGCAAGCAAAAGGATTTAATCGGTATTCCGTGGCTTTTAGCCTTTGCCCTACGCGCTGACGGGTGGTATTTACGGAGTGATATTATCTGGCAGAAAGAAAACCCTATGCCGGAAAGCTGCAAAGACCGACCGAGCCGCTGCTATGAACATATCTTTTTGCTTACAAAGTCAAAGAAATATTTTTATGACGCTGCCGCCATTGCGGAGCCTATCGCTGCCACAACAGCGGCGCGTTACCGCACCGGGCGGGGCGCGGGGCACAAGTATGCTGATGAAGTACCCGGACAAGGGAAAGTACAGGGTATCAACCGCACAAGAAGCGGCGGCTACTATGACGAAGCACTTATACCGACCATGCGGAACAAGCGGGACGTGTGGCTTATCAACACGGTACCATACAGCGGCGGGCATTTCGCCGCCTATCCTCCGAAGTTAGCGGAAACCTGTATCAAGGCTGGCTGTCCGAAAGGCGGCGTTGTCATAGACCCCTTTTTAGGCAGCGGCACAACGGCGGCAGTCGCAAAAAGCCTTGACCGACACTATATCGGTATCGAACTGAATATTGAGTATTGCGCCCTTGCAAGGGCGCGGATTGGAGGTGTGCAGCCATAAAACAATATAAGCCGCGTGATAAAATCACGCAGAAAATGACCCGCGACGGACTTATCGAGGTCAACGAAACCAAAGAAACCGCCGAGCGTGTAAGCCGCCGGGAACAGGAAGCGGATTTTTCAAAACCGCAGGAGCAGCCCGCGCCGCAGGCCGCACAGGAAGCGGCGGCGCAGAACGTGGCAGAGCTACCCCCTGTTTCTCCTGACGCTTCCCCGCTTCCTCTTGCGCCAGAGCTTCCCCACAGGCAGGACACCGCTACCGCCGAGCGCGTCATGGAGCGCGTTAGCGCAGCCCAGACCCGGAAAGCGAGTAAAAAGGCAGCGCAGAAAGCACAGCGCGACGCTACGGTAAAAGAGAAATCTTCCCGCTTGCAGTTTACCGAGGAAGAATTAAATACGCCGGAGCTTGAAACGTATATCAAAAAATCCGATAAAGCCGCCGACCGTCTGGACGCGGCAAAGGCAGCTATCCCCAAAGAAAAGAAACTTGTAGGGGAACGCACCTTTGACGAAGCCACAGGAAAGGCAAAGACCCGCTTACGCTTTACCGAGCAGGAAAAGCCGATAAATGGCGGCAAAGCCCACCCTAACCCGCTATCCCGCCCCGCGCAGGAAGCGGGTATTTTCGTCCACAACAAGATACATTCCGTTGAAAAGGATAATTCCGGCGTGGAGGGAGCGCATAAATCCGAGGAATTAGCGGAGAAGGGCGCAAAGTACGGGACGCGGAAAATCCGGGAGGGCTACCGCAGCCACAAGCTGAAACCCTACCGGGCGGCGGCAAAGGCTGAAAAAGCAGCGGAGAAAGCAAACGTCAATTACCTGTACCACAAGACGCTGCATGAGAACCCGCAGCTTACAAGTAACCCCCTATCCCGTTTCATGCAGAAGCAGCAAATCAAGCGGCAGTATGCTAAGGCAGCAAAGACGGGCGGCGCAGCTACCGCAAAGAAAGCCGCCGAGAATACCCGCAAGGCAGCGAAGAAAACCGCCGAGGAAACAAAGAAAGCGGTTGCTTTTGTGGGGCGGCACCCGGCGGGCGTTGGTATCGCCGTTGCCGCGCTGCTCTTATTCATCATGGTATCAGCGGGACTTTCTTCCTGCGGGGCTATGTTTTCCGGCATGATGAACGGCGTTCTTGGGACGTCCTACACGTCGGAGGACAGCGACCTTGTGGCAACGGAAAACAACTACGCCGCAAAGGAAACCGAGCTTCAGCAGCGGATTGACAATATCGAGCGCGACAATCCCGGCTATGATGAATACCGCTACGACCTTGACAATATCGGGCATAACCCGCATGAACTGGCTTCTTACCTTACCGCCCTTTTGCAGAACTACACGCCCCAGAGCGCACAGGCAGAGCTAAACCGCGTCTTTGATAAGCAGTACACCTTGACACTGACGGAAGAAATCGAAGTGCGCTACCGCACCGAAACCCGCACCGACACATGGACGGACGAGGACGGGAACAGCCACAGCGATACCTATACTGTTGAAGTACCCTATAACTATTACATTCTCAATGTCAAGCTGACAAACAGACCGATTAACAGCTTTGTATCGGAGCTTTTGACCGCAGAACAGCTTGAAATGTACCAGGTGTATCTGGAAACAAGCGGCAACAAGCCCTTGATTTTCGGCGGCGGTTCTCCCGACGTTTCCGCGTCCGAGGATTTAAGCGGCGTACAGTTTGTAAACGGGACGCGCCCCGGAAATACCGCGATTGTAGATATAGCGAAGCGGCAAGTCGGCAACGTGGGCGGGCAGCCCTATTGGAGCTGGTACGGCTTTAACAGCCGCGTGGAGTGGTGCGCCTGCTTTGTGTCGTGGTGCTACGGGCAAATGGGCTTATCCGAGCCGCGTTTTGCCGCCTGTCAATCACAGGGTATTCCGTGGTTTACTTCACGCGGGCAATGGGGAGCGCGGGGCTATGAGAATATCGCACCCGGCGACGCTATCTTTTTCGACTGGGACTTAGACGGAAGTGCAGACCATGTAGGGCTTGTTATCGGCACAGACGGAAGCCGCGTCTATACCGTCGAGGGCAATTCCGGCGACGCCTGCAAAATCAAAAGCTATCCCTTAGACTATGCCTGTATCAAAGGGTACGGGCTGATGAACTGGAACTAACCGCAAAAATGAAAGGAGTATTGACATTATGGCAATGAGTAAGATTGAACGTATCGACCGGGAAATCCAGAAAACCCGCGAGAAAATCACAGAGTATCAGAACAAGCTGAAAGGACTGGAAGCGCAGAAAACTGAAGCGGAAAACCTTGAAATCGTACAGCTTGTGCGCTCCATGCGCTTAACCCCCGCAGAGCTTAACGCTATGCTGTCCGGCGGCGGGATTCCCGGCATGGCTGCCGCCGTTCCCGAAGAAACCACAGACTATGACGAAGAACAGGAGGACACCGAGAATGAATAAGAAAATCCTTAGAACGCTGACTGCATTTTGCGCCGCCCTTATGCTCATGGGCGGCTTTTCCGTTACTGCTTTTGCACAAACGCCGGAGCAGCCCGCCGCTGACGCGACCAACGACAGCGGCGTTATCTATGAGGAACCCGAAGAAACCGCACCCCTTACGCCGGAGGGGAACGCGACCCTTGTTGACGATTTCGGCGGCAATAAGCAGCTTATCACAGTTACGACCAAAGCCGGGAACTATTTTTATATCCTCATTGACCGGGACGACGAGGGCGAAAACACCGTCCATTTCTTAAATCAAGTGGACGACGCAGACCTTTTCGCGCTCTTGGAGGACGGGGAAAACAGCGAAGCGCAGACCCCCGCTGTCTGCACCTGTACGGAAAAATGCGAAACCGGGAAAATCAATACGTCCTGCCCGGTATGCTCTACCAACATGACCGCTTGCAGCGGCAAAGAAGCCGAGCCGGAGCCGGAAGAACCTACCGAACAGTCGCAGGAAAAAAGCAATACCGGTGGGCTTGTGCTTTTCCTTGTCGTGGCACTTCTTGGCGGCGGGGGCGCGTTCTATTACTTTAAGTTTATGAAACCGAAGCAGAGCGTCAAAGGCGGCACCGACCTTGAGGACTTTGATTTTGAGGACTACGACGAGGACGAGCCGGAGCCGGACGACGCAGACGGGGACGCTTCCGAAGATGATACGGAGGACGAGGACGCATGACCCTGTTTACCGACAATCCCTTTGAAAAGATGATGATACAACGACCATGCGGGCGGCGCGACAATACGCCGCCTGTTTTCAAATCCCCGGCCTGCGCTTCCTGCCCCTATAAAGGGCAAGCCCCTTGTGTGGGCTACTGTCTGAAACAGGTACAGGAGAAACAGGGCGCGGAGCCGGAACGCGGAAAGGAGGAACTTTAATTGATTTTAGTTATCGCTGAAAAGCCGAGCGTGGCGCAGACTATCGCCGCCGCGCTTGGGGCAAAGAAGAAACAGGACGGATATATCGAGGGAAACGGCTACCTCATTTCATGGTGCGTCGGGCATTTGGTACAGCTTGCCGACGCTGCCGCCTATGGGGAGCAGTACAAAAAGTGGAGCTATGACAGCTTGCCGATTTTGCCGCAGAAATGGCAGTATACCGTTTCCGCAGATAAGGGAAAGCAATTCAAAATCCTAAAGGAGCTTATGCACCGCACCGACATTTCCGAAGTCGTCAACGCCTGCGACGCGGGACGTGAGGGAGAACTCATTTTCCGTTTTGTCTATGAAGTCGCCGGGTGCAAGAAGCCTATGCGCCGCTTGTGGATTTCCTCAATGGAAGAAAGCGCAATCAAGGCGGGCTTTGAGAACTTAAAGGACGGGCGGGACTATGACGCGCTCTTTGCGTCTGCCCTCTGCCGCGCAAAGGCTGACTGGATTATCGGCATTAACGCCACCCGCCTTTTCTCCTGCCTGTATAACCGCACCTTGAACGTAGGGCGCGTCCAGACACCGACCTTAAAAATGCTTGTAGACCGGGACGCTGCTATCAGCACTTTCAAGAAAGAAAAATATTACCATGTGCGGCTTGATTTATCCGGCGCAGAAGCCGCAAGCGGGAAGATCTGCGCCGCAGAGGAAGCAAAGGAACTGAAAGCGGCCTGCGAAGCGTCGCGGGCTGTCTGCACTTCCCTTGTGAGGGAAAAGAAAAGCGCAGCCCCGCCGAAGCCCTTTGACCTTACCTCTTTGCAGCGGGAAGCAAACCGTATTTTCGGCTATACCGCGAAGCAGACACTTGACCTGGCGCAAGCCCTGTATGAAAAGAAGCTGCTTACTTATCCGAGGACGGACAGCAGCTATCTGACCGACGACATGGAGGAAACAGCGGCAAAGGTTATCGCCCTGTTATGCGGGACGCTGCCCTTTATGGAGGGCATGAGCTTTTCGCCGGAGATTGCAAGGGTGCTGAACAGCAAAAAGGTATCAGACCACCATGCAATCATTCCTACTATGGAGCTTGCAAAGACCGACCTTGCCGCGCTGCCGGAAAGCGAAAAGAATATCCTTACCCTTGCGGGGGCGCGTCTTTTGTTCGCTACTGCCGCGCCGCACATCTTTGAAACGGTTACGGCGGTTTTCTCCTGCGCCGGAGCCGACTTTACCGCGAGGGGAAAGACGGTGCTTGCGGGCGGTTGGAAAGACCTTGAACGCCGCTACCGGGCAACGCTGAAAAACAAGCCCGAAGCAGACGACGAGGACAGCGCAGACGGAACGCTGCCGGAGCTTGCCGAGGGACAGAGCTTTGATAATCCCGCAGCAAAGGTAACGGAACACGACACAACGCCCCCGAAGCCCCACAATGAAGCGTCTTTGCTTTCGGCTATGGAACGCGCCGGGAATGAGGACACCGACCCGGACGCAGAGCGCAAAGGGCTTGGAACGCCCGCCACCCGCGCCGCTGTCATTGAAAAGTTAGTGAGCAGCGGTTTTGTAGAGCGCAAGGGAAAGCAGCTTATCCCCACAAAAGACGGGAATAACCTTGTGTGCATTTTGCCGGACAATCTTACTTCCCCGAAGCTGACCGCAGAATGGGAAAACAATCTGACGCAGATAGCAAAGGGAGCAGCCGACCCCAACGAATTTTTATCCGGCATTGAAGCTATGGCGCGGGAGCTTGTGAAATCCTATCCATTCCTTTCCGACAGCGACAAGGAGCGTTTCAAAACGGAAAAGCCGGAAATCGGCAAATGTCCCCGCTGCGGTTCCCCCGTCCATGAGGGCAAGAAAAACTACTACTGCTCTAACCGGAACTGCGCTTTTGTCATGTGGAAAAATGACCGTTTTTTTGAGGACAGGAAAGTAGCCTTTTCCCCGAAGATTGCCGCCGCACTTCTGAAATCCGGCAAAGTGAAAGTCAAAGGGCTGTACTCTCCCAAAACAGGTAAAACCTACGACGGAACGGTTATTTTAGCCGATACGGGCGGGAAGTATGTCAACTATAAGATTGAGCTACCGAAGAAGAAATAACTTGAATAGCAAGCATAGGAAGCGGGTACCCACTTCCATAAATCCCTGTCCTGCCGCTTCACGCGCCGGACGGGGATTTTGCTTGTTGGGAAGTTTCCCAAACCCTCTAAAAATCTTCAAAAATCTTTGGCAAAATGCGCGAGCGCACCGTAGTAGGACTATGTAACCATTACCGCAGCGTCCGCGCTGCCATACGCGAAAGGAGGTTTTACACATGGCAAGTTTACGCGACACCGTAAAGGAATATCAAGAGGAACTTAGGGACGGTATCGCATGGGTGGCGTTCTGGAAAGAGGGGCATTCTTGGAACGCCGAGCATTTTCATCTTGAAGTGGACGGCACCTTAGACCCGTTTGACAGGAGCCGGTTAGAGGAAATCAAAACGGCTGACCCCGCCGCCGTTATCTTGAACGGCTACTACTGCGGGCAGTTGGGCGAGGACGTGAGCCTTGACGAGCTGACCGCCGGAGTGCGCTATCACTATGAAAACAGCAGGAACGATATTGACGGTTTTATCGGGGCGCACGACGACAGGCTTCCCCCGGAGGTTATTGATGAGGCGCGGGCTGCTGCTCATGCCGCCGGGCTTCCCTTTTCCGAAAAGCCCTACCGGGACGGGGAAGAATTTGACCCTTATGTATTTGACGGGAGTATGAGCATTGAAGATTACGAGCTTATGCACCGCATGATTGAACAGGAAAGGAGCGAACAAATGGCAGAACCGATTTTAAGCGGCTATCTTTCCAATCTTGGGAAGTACACCGAGGGCAGACCCGCGGGCGAATGGGTGACATTCCCCACGACTGCCGAACATCTGAAAGAAGTCTTTGACCGTATCGGGATTGACTTCAAGAACTATGAGGAATGGCATTTCACAGAATATCAATCTTCCGTTCCCGGCTTGACGGAACATTTAAGCGAGTATTCCCACCCCGACGAACTGAACTATTTAGGGAAGCTCTTGGAAATGCAGTTTGACGACGACCGGGAGAAATTTATTGCAGCCATTGAATACGGCGACCATACGGACAGCTTGCAGGACATCATCAACCTTGCACAGAACCTTGACTGCTACTGGGGCTATCCGTCCGTCCATAATGAAGAAGAATACGGGCATTATCTGGTTGATGAACTGGAAGAACCCGAATTGCCCGAAGAAGCAAAAAAGTATTTTATGTATGAGGAATACGGGCGGGACGCTTCCATTAACGACGGAGGTATGTTTACCGAACAGGGATATATCTACAATAACCGCAACACCTTTACAGAATGGTATGACGGGCGCGACGTACCGGAGGAATACCGGATAACGCCACAGCCCCCGCAGCCGGAAAGACCCGACCCGTCAAAAGTGGAAATGGACGCAGCCGCGCCGGGAGTGAAAACAGTACAGGCCACAGAGCAGCCGCAGGAGCCGCGCCCGGTTATCCCGATTGTGCTTACCTCTGAAAAGCCCGCCGAGAAATTGAAAGAGATAACCGACCGACTGGAACAGGGCATTGCGGAGCTGTTCGACAGCGAGCGATACAAGGAATATCTGCGCGTCATGTCAAAGTTTCATAATTACAGTTTCAACAATACGCTGCTTATCGCCATGCAGAAGCCGGACGCTTCCCTTGTGGCGGGCTTTTCCGCTTGGAAAAATAACTTTGGGCGAAACGTGATGAAAGGACAAAAGGGTATCAAAATCATTGCCCCATCGCCGTTCAAAATCAAACAGGAAATGGAGAAAATCGACCCGCATACCCAAAAGCCCGTTATCGGCAAAGACGGGAAGCCCGTCACCGAGGAAAAGGAAATCACGATACCCGCCTACAAGGTGGTATCTGTCTTTGACGTTTCCCAGACCGAGGGGCGCGAACTGCCCGACATTGCAGTAGACGAGCTGACGGGTGACGTTGACCGCTACAAGGATTTTTTCGCCGCCCTTGAAAAGACTTCCCCCGTTCCTATCGGCTTTGAGAAAATCGAGGGCGGCGCACATGGCTACTACCACTTGGAGAACAAGCGCATAGCCATTGACGAGGGCATGAGCCAGCTCCAAACCTTAAAGACCGCTATCCACGAAATCGCACACGCAAAGCTGCACGACATTGACCTTAACGCCCCAAAGGACGAGCAGCCCCGCGTTGACAGGCGCACCCGCGAAGTCGAAGCGGAAAGCGTCGCTTATACCGTCTGCCAACACTACGGGCTTGACACGTCGGACTATTCCTTTGGGTACGTCGCCGGGTGGAGCAGCGGGCGCGAGCTTGCCGAACTGAAAAGCTCCCTTGAAACGATCCGCAGCGCAGCCGCCGAGATTATCAATTCCATTGACGCTAATATCGCAGAATTGCAAAAGGCGCAGGATAAGGAGCAGACCGCCGGACAGGAGCAGCCGGAACAGGAAGCAGAAAAAGCCGCCGAGCCGGACAAAGACACCTTTTCCATTTATCAGCTAAAGCGTGGGGACGAAACGCGGGACTTCCGCTTTGAGCCTTACGACCGCCTGCAGGCGGCGGGGCTTAGTGTGGAAGCGGCGAACTATGACCTTATCTACACCGCACCCCTCACGCCGGATATGACCCTTGAAAGCATTTGGGAGAAATTCAATATCGACCACCCCAAAGACTTTAAGGGACACAGCCTTTCCGTTTCCGACGTGGTAGTGCTTCATCAGAACGGACAGGACACCGCCCACTATGTAGACAGCTTCGGCTATAAGAATGTGCCGGAGTTTTTACAGGAGCAAAAACAGCTTACCCCCGACGAGTTGGAAACAGGCGAAACAATCAAAACGCCGCGAGGTACTTTCTATGTAACCGATATGAGCCACGAACAAATGGAAGCCGCCGGATATGGCTTTCATCATCAATCCGATGACGGAAAATATTTCATCATGGGGAATGGAACGCGGGCGTTTGCCATTGCCGCAGAGCCGCCGGAAAACTACTTAAAAACAGCCGAGCAGACCACAGAACAGAATTACAACATGATTGACGGACAGATAAATAACACCCCGACGGTTGACGAACTGGAAGCAAAGGTTAAAGCAGGAGAAACTATTTCCCTTGTTGACCTGGCTAACGCGGTCAAAGCCGATAAGGAGCGTGGCAAGGCAAAGCCGGAAAAGAAGCCCTCTATCCGGGCGCAGCTTCTGGCAGATAAGGAAAAGGCACAGAAGAAACCCGCAAAGCAGAAGTCACAGGACTTGGAAAGGAGCTGAACGATTGGAGAAATTGAAAAAATTTGAAGATGTGGACGTTATCGCTTCCCTTGAAGCGATTATGAAGCAAAACACCGCTTTTTATCAGAGCGACTTTGATATAGATAAACGGATTTTACTGGAAGCGGCGGCAAGACCCGTCGCCGAGGATAAACGGCTCTTGTGGTTCTCCCGCCCGTCCGGGACTTGCTGCGTCCGGGAACGCGACGTTTTCCTAAAGGACACAAGGCAGCACAATACATGGAGATTCTACGGCGAACAGACCCGTGACAAAATCCTTGCCTATGCGGTGGAACTGACAGGCACAGAGCGCGGAAAGCTCAAAGGCAACCTCTATGAACTTGACTACCCGCAGCATTTCCGGGATGTAGCCGAAAAATCCATACTCGCCGACAACTATACTTTGATTTATGAGCATGGGGAACGCTCACAGCCCGCCGGACAGTATTTTGACGGGAACCCAGACCCGCAGCTTGGGAAGTTTGAACGCTTTGAAGCACAGCCCAACGACCTGGAAGCACTGAAAGCCTTGTTGCGGGAGCAGCAGCACAGCCGCAAGCAGCACAGGCCGGGGGACTTCAAGGAGCATATCGCCGCGTTGCATGACTGCCGGATTGAAACGGAAGCCCACCGCGTGGTGGAGGAAATGAAGAAATTCGATAAGCCGAACAGCCCGGACAAAAGCCATTTTTCCGCAGAGCTTTCCCCGTATTTTCTCCGGCTTGCAACGGATAAGGACATGGATCGCCTGTTTTCCATGCTGCCGTATAAGAGCCTTTCGTTCTCCGCTATGGAGGGCAAGCATGGCGTGTATGCGCTGATAAGCAAAGACGAGAACAGGGACAGGAGCATAAAGAAGCCCCGCCCCTCTCTTCGGGCGCAGCTTGAAGCAGACAAAGCAAAGACCACCCCGAAAAAGGCGGCGGCAAAATCGAAAAATCATGAAATGGAGGTATGAGCATGAATAGATTTACCGTTGAGGAAACAAACCTTATGAGCATTTACAGCGAGGGCGGCAAGCGTGAGGTTATGGAAAACATCAACGCCGCCATGCCGTATATGGACGGAGATATGCGGGAATTGGCAAAGCGCACCCTTTCCAAAGTGGACGGGCTGACGGAAAACGAGTATGCGGAGCTTGCTATTTTCGCCGCTGATGAAGTATGACCGGGCTAAAGCGGCTTTCGCCGCCCCAAAGCCGGAAAGTCAACAGCCTTGTAAAACGGGAATGCTGCAACTGCGATAGCGGAAACTGCATTTTGCTTGACGACGGAGAGGAATGTGTCTGCCCGCAGCTTATTTCCTATTCGCTTCTTTGCAAATGGTTTCTGACTGCTGTACTTCCCATTGATAAGCTGCTCTACGCGGAGCTTTTCAAGACCGAGGATAAAAAGCGTTGTACCGAGTGCGGCGCGTTCTTTGCTTCAAAGTCGAACAGCGTCAAATACTGCCCGGACTGCCGGAAACGCATTACCCGTAGACAGGCAGCCGAGCGCATGAGAAAAAAGCGTACTCTTGTTACGCAGTAAGGGCAAAAACAGCCTGGATTTATATGGTTTTCCGAGCGTGAAAACCACTTAGGCGATACTTGATACCTTTTCCCCTTAAAATGGCGTTCTATTGCGTAACATTTCAAAACAGCACCCATAAGAAAACCGGGGCGCAGATAGTCTTTACCGACTGTCTGCGTCCCGGCTTTTTGTTGTTATAGGAGTTAAGTATTATAGTGTTTGTCAATCACTCTAAACAGTTTATATGCGCCATGTCCAATTAGATAACAAGCAATACCAAAAATAAGGACTTTCCACCAAACAAATCCTATAAGCAATGGTGGACCCAAAAGCAAACCAATGGTAATAAGTACTATCCAAACAATTCCTTTTACCATGTACTTCATTATTTCCCTCCTGTATTTAGAAATGCATATTATCTGTAGCATTATACACATTCCAATATGCTCTTAAACAAACATTACATTGTGTACCAACTTGGGTAAGCAATACTGCCGCTGTACCTGTAGCGCCTGTCGCTGCTACGATTGCTGTAATCGCTCCCGGTGTTAAAATTCCACCACTTGCAACTGCCATACCAGAAATAAAGCCTGCTGCGGCACTTGTGACTAAAGCGACACCGTAGCTTGAAACTGCTTGCCATTCCTTGTCATTTAATGAGTTGACAGCATTAAACCAGCTATCTAACTGACTGCTATTCGAGGAATTTTCGTACACCATAAAATAATTTTGTCCAGAGCCAGTTTCTTTAGGGCGTTCTAAATTCCATTCATTTGGACTTCCAGTATAAATATCATACTCGTAATTACAAAAAGTATCTTGATGAATTTTTGAACGAGCACTTACGAGTGAATTTTCAGTTATCTCCGTAGATTCTACAGTGCCATACTCAACAAGACCAGTATTATTATCTTTTTGAGCAACACAAATTGTATTGTTTACTGTATCATATGTAACAATATATGTCAATTCACCATCATTAAGAGAAACTGTTCTTGTTCCATTTTCTTCAACAATTTGCAGTTCATCTGTTGTACCGCTTTCTGCTGCAAAAGCTACTGTATTTAACGAGAAAAGCATAGAGAGTGCCAAAAGAATACTTATAATTTTTTTCATAGTAATACGTCCTTTCTTTAACTGTCCATAAATTTGTTCCCAAAAAATAAAGCGCATAATCCAATAATAATTTCTCTGGATTATGCGCTATACTTACGGTTTTAATTCTTTGCCTCTAAAACTGAAAGTGGCGGCAACTCGATTTGCGCATAAAATCACATGACGGATATAATACTTTAATCATCGTTTACCACCTCTCTCAATTCGTTTTCTAAATCTTATTTGTATGTACTCACAGTATACACTATATGAACTAATAAATCAATATCAGAAATATCTTATGATTGTGCAAAACATAATTTATCCGCGCTCTGTTTCCTTGCCCCGTTCCGGCTCTCTGTCCTGTCTTAAAATACTGTCAATGTTCTGCTTGATAACGTCGTATTCCCGGACTTGCTTTTTGAGCTTGCCATAGTCGGCGTAAAGGGCTTCTTTCTGCGCTTGGAGGGCTTCATACTCTGATTGCAGCGCAGCGAGGTTGGGGAACTTGGTAACGCCCGCCGCTTTCATAGCCCTTGCAGCGGCTTCATGGAGGATAATATCGCGCTCATGTGCGGCGCGGTATTTCTCTTTATTCTTTGCCTTACGGTATGCGTCATAAACAGGTTTTGTCTTTTGGTAGGTGGAAATATTCTTGATAAAGACCGCCATATCCGTAAGACGCTTTTCGACGTTCTTCAATGCGTCTGCGGCCTGTTCGCTCTCTGTCTGGATTTCCGCTATCCTTGCCGTTAAATCCGCATACTGTTCAATCTTATGTTCCGTCAAGAAATTCATGGTCTTAGCTGCCTGTTTCAGATTATGGATTTTCGCCCATTGTTCATAACCTTTGCTCTGCGCTGCTTTGATACTGTTCTCAATATCAATAAGCAGACTGACGCCGCCCCGATCTGCGCGTGGAGCTTTCCCGGCGCGGGCGCGTTTGCCGCTTATCCGTTCCCTTATGGCTTCCTCTGTATAATCTGCGCCGAGGGTTTTAAGGCGGGTAAACCGTTCCTGCCCCGGAGCGCGGCACGATACATATTTCCCCGGTTTTATCTCATAGCCCGCTGCTTGCAGCCGTTGTAGTAGTTCCTCAAAACTTGATACTTGGGGAATGAGTGCGTCAACGGCGATTTTCAGCTTGCCTTTCCAACTGGTTCCCGTTTTCTCTGCCTGATACTCTGCATAGCTCTTTCCCTTACTCCCTTTGCCGGGAACGACAACAGACAATCCATTTTCCCGGCACAGCTTGTCGCTCATGTTCCGTATGCCGTAATAGCTGCGCTTATTGGAATTGTATTTGTGGTGGTCTACGAAATTGACCGCGCAGAAAATAATGTGGTTATGAACGTGTCCTTTGTCAATGTGCGTCGTCAAGACATATTCATGCTGCCCTTTGGTTACTGCGTCGGCAAGCTGCCGCCCGATTTTGTGGGCGGTTTCATAATCCACTTCCCCCGGCTCAAAGGACTGTATCAAATGAAAGGCTAAATTGTTGCCCTTTTGGAGAGCTTGCGACAGGGTATATTCAAACTCAATGTCTGCCGTTTCATAGGCGCAGCCGAAAGAGGACACAAGCATTTTCCCGTCCGTCTTATCTGGATTTTGGATATAGTCAAGGGCTTTGCTCAACGTGCTTTTAACAGGCTTAATCTTTGTAACCGCCATATCTCCGCAAGCACCCCCTTTATTTCCTCTATGTCCTCTTGGTAGACGCTGCCCGTCGCGTTGACACGCTTTGCAATCTGATTGACGTTGACACCGATTTTCTGTATTTCCGCTGTCATTGCCTTAATGTCGCTATGGTCTACTTGAATGATGTACCCGTCAATGGCAATCTTCCTAAGATATGCCGCCATGTTCCGGGTGGGTATGAGCTTCATTTTTTCAAGAATTAAATCCCGTTCTGCTTCCGTTACTCTGAATTTGATTTGTACCGTCCTTTTGCGCCCGTCCATGCTTTCGCTCCTTTCCGTTCCGAGGGTTTGGGACACTTCCCAACAAGCAATTTTCAACCGACGCGCCGCAGCGCAGGAGGGCGAAAATACGGAAGTGGGTACCCGCTTCCTATGCTTGCTATGAAAGTTTTTCCTTATTCCCTACTACAACGGAAAGCCCCGTTTTGCCAAACTTACGCAAAAGAAAAACGCTGCAATCTCAAAAAGATTACAACGCTTCCTAAGCCTATTCAGTTTTCGTTTTCGACTTCTGCAATTTCTTTCGCTGTTGCGGTAACAATCCGTATGCCCTTATCGCTCATGCTGTCAAGCAGCGTGTCGAGCTGCCGCCTTTGCGTCGATTTTTCCGCTGTCTTATCCGGGAAAAAGAATTGGTCTACGGATATGTCATAACGGGTTACAAGCTCATAAAAGATTTGCAGGCTTGGCTGTTGCCCTTTGTTTTCAATATTCGCAAGGTAGCGAGGGGAAATGTTCATTTCGTCGCTTACTTTCTTGCGGCTTTCATTTCTGCCTGTCCGCGCTGCTTTTATGGCTTGCCCGAAAGCTGCAAAGTCATACAAAGGTACTGGTCTTTTTGCCATAATAATTCACCCAACTACATTTTACTGTTCCTTTCTTTGCTTGGATATGCTTACACAGTACCTACTATTAGCCAAAATAATTCATATTATTGCCGGATAAAAACATATTGACAAATTTCAATTTGTGTATATAATAGTTTATAGAAGCACGTCAACAGGAGGTGAGATTATGGAACTTGATGAAAAAAAAATACCAACGATTTTCAAAGCATTTTGTGATGAAAACCGTGTTAAAATTTTGAAACTATTGCTTACAGGAGAGAAGTGTGCTTGTGTACTATTAGATGATATGCACATTACGCAACCAACGCTTTCCCACCACATGAAAATACTTTGTGATTCTGGTATAGTGATAGGACGCAAAGAGGGGAAATGGATGCACTACTCTATTTCAGAGAATGGCGTGCAGTATGCAATAGATTGTCTACAAGCGCTTATGATTACAAGTGCAGCATTTGAAAATAAGTCGTGTTGTGATAGGTAAGTTTACTTACTTTTCCGCACGACTTATCAAAACATCAACATATAGACAAATTTCAATATTTCTATTTCAAGGAGGCTATTTATGGATATGCTAAAAACAGGTTGGAACTTCTTTCAAAATGAAGTTTTAGGTATGGCATGGCTTAATCGTCTAATAGGTAATTTAATTAACGCTTGCGGATTAGACGCAACGAGCAAAATCGGTGGTAGTATTCAATTTTTTGTTTACGACACAATCAAAATCATGGTGTTGTTAGGGGTTCTGATTTTAATTATTTCATATATTCAAAGCTATTTCCCGCCGGAACGGACAAAGAAAATTCTTGGAAGGTTTCATGGTATCGGCGCAAATATAATTTCTGCGCTCCTTGGTACGGTAACGCCTTTTTGTTCTTGTTCTTCCATTCCTCTGTTTATCGGTTTTACAAGTGCAGGTCTGCCGCTTGGAGTTACTTTTTCTTTCCTGATTTCTTCTCCAATGGTTGACCTCGGTTCGCTTGTTCTGCTAATGAGTATATTTGGGTGGAAGATAGCCGTTGCTTATGTCGTGCTTGGGCTTGTGATAGCCGTTGCAGGTGGTACATTGATTGAAAAACTACATCTTGAAAGCTACGTTGAGGATTTTATAAGGGGTGGAAACAGTCTTGATGTTCCGCAGGAAGAACTACACTTCAAAGACCGTATCAAATACGCATGGGAGCAGGTTTTAGCAACAGCAAAAAAGGTTGCCCCCTATGTACTGATTGGCGTAGGTATCGGTGCATTTATCCATGATTGGATACCCGAAGATTTTATTGTCAAAGTGCTTGGTACGGGTAATCCCTTTGGCGTAATCCTTGCGACGATTGCGGGCGTTCCCATGTATGCGGATATTTTCGGCACAATTCCGATTGCAGAAGCCTTGCTTGCAAAAGGCGCTCAACTTGGTGTCGTCCTGTCTTTTATGATGAGTGTAACCACGCTGTCGCTGCCCTCTATGATTATGTTACGAAAAGCCGTAAAGCCTAAATTGCTTGGTGTTTTCATTGCAATTTGTACCATAGGAATTATTCTTGTAGGCTATTTTTTCAATGCAATTTCTTACTTGTTAATATAAGCGAATATAAAATTTTTTGGAGGTAATTATTATGACATTATTTGGTTTTGGAAAGAAGAAAGAAAAAGAAATAAACGCTCCTGTTTGTACTTGCAATGGTAACTGTTCCGTGTCTGAAACAGTTGAACCGGAAAATTTGAATAACTGTTGTCAAGACATACAAGGCAGAATTTGCTGTATCAAGGTATTAGGTTCAGGGTGTTGTCATGCTCTTTATGAGAACACACAATCCGCCGTTAAAGCAATGGGGATTTCCGTAGAAGTAGAATATATTACGGACTTGAAAAAGGTTATGGAATATGGCGTTATGAGTGTACCTGCTCTTGTTGTCAACAACAAAGTAGTATCTACGGGGAAAGTGCTGAAAACAGAAAACGTGCAAAAACTGTTACAAAAAATCGTTTCCGAAAAATAAATTTAATATCAAATTTACGCCTTATTATCAATAATTCAAATAGCGATTTAATGCTATGTAAAACAACAAAACTGCCGAATGTAGGCAGATAAAACGGCGGTTTTGAAATATTTACTCAAAACCGCCGTTTTCTTTGTTAGGCTTTAAGCCTGTTCATCATTGTGGAGTTTCTCAGGCAGAGAAACGAAACTTTGAGGAACAAAGAAACCACCGGCTCAGCCGGTGAGTCAGCATTGCTTCAGCTTACAGTAAAAAACCTCCAATGATATAATTATGTTGGTTCGCCAACCACATAAAATCAAAGGAGGTTATCCAAATGGATATTAGTAGTTTATCACATACAAAATGGAATTGTAAGTATCATATTGTTTTTGCACCAAAATATAGAAGAAAAGTGGCATACGGAAAGTTAAAACAAGATATAGCTAATATTCTGAGTATGCTATGCAAAAGAAAAGGTGTAGAAATAGTGGAGGCAGAAATCTGTCCAGATCATGTACATATGCTGGTGAGGATTCCGCCAAGTATAAGTGTTTCAAGTTTTGTAGGGTATTTAAAGGGAAAAAGTACACTCATGATATTCGAACGACATGCAAATTTAAAGTATAAATATGGAAATAGACATTTCTGGTGTCGAGGATATTATGTAGATACTGTAGGGAAGAATGCAAAGAAAATACAAGAGTATATTCAAAATCAGTTAAAAGAGGATTTAGAATATGATCAAATGACACTAAAAGAGTATATTGACCCGTTTACGGGTGAGCCAGTAAAAGCAAATAAATAAAATGAGCCCTTTAGGGCTCCATAGGTAAATGATGTTGCAGTTGGCGAACCATTCGATGAGTCTTTAGACTCTAGTGCCGGTAATTTGCCCTTATAGGGCAAGTACAAACCACCGGCTGAGCCGGTGGTTGTGATTTTGAAAAATAAGATAACGGGGGGTGTATTAAAGTCGCCCTTTTTTGAGGATACGGCGGTATCAAGGAGGTATCGCCATGTCCTTTTTCTATATCGCCATATCTTTTAGCTTATCAAAAAAAGCCCGACCGCCGCCGGGAACACTTCTACCCTCATATATGAACTGTCAAATCATCTAAATACCGCTTACAATTCCTTTGCGCTTGTCTGCATCTTGCAGACAGGCGCATTTTGCATTTTCGGGAGGTTTTTTCAAAAAAGTTTCGCTTTCATTCGGCGTTTGAAAAAATCGCCTGTATTATCCCGCGAAAAGGGGAGGTACCGCCACCTTTCAACACGAAAGGAGGTGAGAACATGGAACCTAATCGCGTGGAATTTCAGAAGCAATGTATCTTTCAAAGTTTCTGTAAACGGGTGCTGCACAACGAAGCCTGCAACGCCCACGAGGAAATCCGGCGTCGCAGAGCAAAGGAAGTGTCGTTTTCCGACCTTGCCTTGCATGAGGAACGACAGCTTTATACGCTTGATAAGTATTTTCAAGACGAAGAAGCCGAGCCGAGCTATCAGCAGGCAGGAAAGAAAATCACGCCGAAGCTGCTGCTTGAAGCAATCCGCACTTTGCCGGAAGAAAAAAGGAAAGCTATCATGCTGTACTATTTCGAGGGCATGACCGACGTGGAGATTGGAAAGTTATTCAATACGTCGCGCAGCACGATACAGTACAGACGGACAAGCTCTTTTGAAATCTTGAAGAAATATTTGGAGGAACACGCTGATGAATGGGACGAATGGTAAACAATCTGACTTCCCGGACGTTGCCCTTGTTCCCTATCCTGTCATTGTGGCAGCGACAAAGGGCGACCCGGACGCTATGAAAATTGTCTTGCAGCATTTTAGTGGTTACATAGCGAGCCTTTCCATGCGGAAGCTCTGCGACGAGCGCGGAAACGTCTATTTTGGCGTTGACGAGGATATTCGCCAACGGCTGCAAGCAAGACTAATGAGGGCAATCCTCACATTTAGGGTTGAATAACTGCACCGATACCGAAACGTCTTAACCCCTTTTCCGTTTCGTATCAATCCGCAGCAGCCCCGTATGTTCCTTGACAAAGAAAGCGACGCAAGATAACGGCGACGCAGTATAGGGCAAACCGGGTACGTCCTTTTTGCGCCGAGCCATACGGAGGGTGCGCCATGACGCTATTCCTCTATCGGGAAAAGCCGAGCGAGAAACACCGCGACGGGAAGCAAGTTAGCAGCTTGCGGGCGACAACACGCATTGAGGGGAGATAAGCCTTTACAGCCACAGTCCGAGCGTTCAGAGCGTCGCAGGCAATGGGTAAAGCTGCCTTAAATGAGCAGGGGTGCAATTCCCGCGAGGTTGTGCTAACAGCCGCCCGGTTAAAGCCCACTTTTTGTAACTTGACTTTTTAGCCATTTATGAAAGGGGGTATTTTCCTATGGCAAAAAAGGAAACAGCAAGCCCCGCTATCCCTGTATTCCCTATGTTAAAGACCGTTGAGCAAATGAGCAAGATTAGCGGTATCGGGGAAAATAAACTGCGCGAGCTTATGGATAGTGGCGAGCTTGAATATATACAAAATGGAAACCGTCGTTTGATAGCTGACGCTGCAATCTGGGACTGGTACCACAGGGCAAAGACGACAGCGAAGCCCCCGGCACGACAGGGAGGTTAAGCTATGGCTATATCAACAAGGCAGGTTAAGAATAAACGCGACAGCAACGGCGTACTGACCGGGCGGCCGGGTACAGTTTACGACGTGAATATAAAGTACACCGCCCCGAATGGGGAAAAGAAAACCTATTCAAAAAAGGGCTTTCCAACAAAAAAGGAAGCAACGCAGCATGAAGCAGAGATGAAAGCAAAGCTCCATAATCCGGGACAGATTGCGTCTATCGCTTCACAGCGGAAACAGACCGTTGCAAGCTATCTGAATGAATGGGTAGAAAGCTATGCAAGAGTGAACTTGCGCCCCTCTACTTACGACGGGTACAAAAGAACGATTGCAAACTACATCACGCCATATATCGGCGGCGTTGCCCTTAATCAGCTTACCCCCGCTATGGTAGACAAAATGTTTCAGCAGATTATTGACAAAGGCTTGAAACCGTCCACCGCAGCCGGGGCAAAGCGTGTTTTGAGCGTGGCGTTGAGCCATGCCCGGAAATACCGCTATATCGAAACAAACGCAGCAAAGGACACGCTTACGAAGTTTGGAAAGAGCGACAAGACCCCCGACCCGTACACGCCGGAACAGGTAAAAGCCCTTATGCAGCGCGTCGAGGGTACCGTTTGGGAAATGCCCGTTATCTTAGGCGGGCTTTACGGTATGCGCCGTTCTGAAATCCTGGGCTTGCGTTGGCGCAATGTGGATTTGGAAAACAACACCTTTGACGTTTCCGAGCAGCTACCCTTTAAGGTACCGCCAAAAACAAAAGTCATTGAGGAAATGGCACCGCCGAAATCCAACGGGCGAAAGCTGCCTATCACAGAGCTTGCCCGCCCGTTCTTTCTCAAACAGTTTGCTATGCAGGAAGCGCAGCGCGAACAGGCAGAAAAGGACGGAAAGCCTTACTATGACAATGACCTTGTTGTAGCGAAGCCGGACGGTTCCCCTATCTCCGCGTCGTGGGTATCTTCCCAGTTTGGAAAGCTGCTTGAAGATTTGGATATGCCGCATATCCGCTTTCACGATTTGCGCCATACAGCAGCTACAAATATGCACCAACTGACAGGCGACTTCTACACCGTAGGCGAAGTGTTAGGACATACACTTGCGGGTATCGGCGTATCGCTTGGGCTGTCTATGAACTTTGAAGCTGTTACCGCCCGTTATGTGGACGTGCGGCTTGAACGCAAAAAAGAAGTCTTAGACGCTTATCATGGGGCGGTCAAACAGGCAGACCCGGCAAAGGCAGAGAAAGCCGAGCCGAAGAAAGCAAAGAGCGCGGCAAAGAAAAAGAGCAGCGATTTAGAGCTTTAACCGCTGTATCTCTTTACCGCTTCTTATACCGTTTTATAGCCCCGCGTGGGATTTGGGCACCATTTGGGCACCATTTACCGAAAAAGCACCACTAACACAGGCGATAAAAGAAACGCCGAGAACGCGCAAAAACATAGAGTTTATGCGGGTTTCCGGCGTTTTCTAATCCCTCAACCGACCTAAAATCATCTTGCGGCAGAGAGAAAAATTCTACTATTTTTTATAGTATTGCATCTATATAAGTTGGGAAAACGGGGATATGATTTATGAAAAAGTTTTTTTCTTTTTCACATTCCGTTTCTCCATATGAATATGGGAGAAGCCAATATACTACAAAGAACGAAACCATTCCGGTAAAGCAATCTGCGGAGGAGCTTACATGTTTTCTCAGGCAGAAAATCTTTGGCAAAAGCGATGCTTTTGGTCGTCCATAAGGACAAATGGCTGGAAGCTTGCTTACATAGCCATTTGTCCCTGGACGAGGGATAAGATTTTCGTCTGTCATGGTGTAGAACAAAAGAAAACATGTATCAGATTTGGAAGCTCCGTAGCCTGATTGCTGATCGGAATGATTTCGTTCTCACTCACTATCCCATAGTCAAAGAAACCCACATTTATTGCAGCCTCTTGGATTTTCGATATTCATTTGGCGTCATCTGTGTACTCTTCTTAAATACCTGTGAAAAATAGGATTGAGAAGAAAATCCCACTTTTGAAGCAATCTGAGCAATGGAATCGTTGGTCGTTTCCAGCAGACGCTTACTTTCTGAAATCCGTTTTTCAATCAGATAATTAATGGGTGAATAGCCAATGTATTTATTAAATGCATGAACCATATAGTATTTGTTCATATGTGTCATCTTTGCCAGATAATCCAGAGAAATACTTTCCGCAAAGTGATGGTCGATGTAGCGTTTGATAAATGTACATTCCTTATTGGTACGAGCCGATGAGGTAGAAGTAATGGTACACTGAGTCAAACGGATGATATTGGTTACCAGTACTTCTAACAGGTTCTGGCATACCATTTCATAGTTATAATCCATCTTTTTTACCTCGCGAAGAATAGATTTAAAGTAAAAGGAAATATTAGAATAATTATCCTTCAGGCTTTTTTTCATATATAGGCTGGAATTCATATCGGTAAATTCATTGGGTGTAAAGAAGATGCCATCCATACCGATCACAATGGCTTCTAGATCGTTTTCCTCATAAGACAAGAGCTGATGCTTGACATTTGGATTGATAATCACAAAGTCATGGGTTTGTAAAGGGCAGAGAGTCTTATCAATGAAAAATTCACCGCTCCCCCTTGTAATATAATAAAGCTCCGTATAAGAATGCTCCTGCAGTTCACGGACTGGTCTGGAAGGATAAACGGCACGCCTTATGTACAACAGACGACAGTCGATGCTTGGTATCTGACGAGCTTGTAATAATGAAGATTGTCCCCCCATAGCTGATTACCCCCATAAAGAATCTGGATAAATCCCTTCTTCTCTAAATGCTTTTAATGCTTTAACCACATAATCTTTGTCTTCTTTGTAAGTTACACCATACCATTTAGCAGTGGAACTTAATACCTTTACATCTGCCTTTTCGGTGTCGATCAAATGGCTGACAACGGATGGAATAAAATATTCTCCTTTGAGTGGATTGTTTGCCAAAGCGTCGTCTAAGAATGCGGGAAATCCAGCGCTGATTTCATCGAATAGATTGTGCTGGAATCCAAAGAAATTCATAGACACTAAGGTATCATAGGCAATTGGCATCCAGGTTTCGCCATCATCCTCTGTATAAACAGCAGTTTTCTCACGTTTTTCAATATGTGTTCTTTCTGTAATGGATTTTAAGTAGTGGTTTTCATCCGTAACACAGATGCCTCTGGATACATGTCCATTATCAGTAACAGTATTCTGAAGCTGATAACCTACCATGGCATAGTGATATTTATCATCACCATGCTCCTTTGTCAGATAATCATACATAACTTTATAGGCATCCACACCATAATAGTCATCTGCATTGATAACAGCAAAAGGTCCATTTACCACATCTTTGCAACAATAGATTGCATGGGCAGTTCCCCATGGCTTTTCTCTTCCTTCTGGTGGTTGATAGCCCTCTGGAAGATTATCGATTTCCTGATAGGCATAAGCAACATCGATGTGAGGCTCTACACGCTTTCCAATTGTATTCTTAAAAATATCTGCAATTTGTTCCTTGATCAAAAATACAATTTTTTGAAATCCTGCTCGTTTTGCGTCATAGATAGAATAATCAATAATTGCGTTCCCGTATTCGTCCATAGGATCGATCTGTTTTAATCCTCCATAGCGGCTTCCCATACCAGCAGCCAGAATTACAAGTGTTGGTTCCTTCATATTTTTCCTCCATATCGTATATTTTTCCCAATATTATTGTCTTTATTATACCATAACTGAATGCTTTTTTTTATATTTTATTCAAATATTTCTTAATATGTATAAAAATTTATTTGTAAATAATTTACTGACAAGACAATAGACTTGATAACGATAAACAAAAATGGTATATTAGTAAAGATAAGATTTAAAAGGAGAGATTAGTGTGGAAAAGCAGCAGTTAATAGATGAAATCAGGGAATGGAAGGAAAAAAAAGATGCTGTGATCCTGGCACATTATTATGTAGATGATGATGTACAGGCAATTGCAGATTATGTAGGAGATTCTTATTTTTTAGCAAAAGCAGCAATGAAGGAAAAGAAATCCATGATTTGCTTCGCTGGAGTAAAATTTATGGGAGAAAGTGCAAAGATCTTAAATCCGGAAAAAACAGTCGTAATGCCGGATGGACTGGCGGATTGTGCCATGGCACATATGGTTGATATTGAAAAAATCAAGCAGGTGCGGGCAGAATATGAAGACCTGGCGGTTGCATGTTACATTAACTCAACTGCAGAGATTAAATCATATTCTGATGTCTGCGTTACATCGGCCAATGCCTTAAAGATCATCAAAGCGCTTCCACAGAAAAATATATTTTTTATTCCAGATGAGAATTTAGGAAGATACATTGCAAGCCAGGTGCCAGAGAAGAACTTTATCTTTAATGATGGATATTGTCCAGTACATAAAGCGATGACCGCTGAAGAGGTGAAAAAGGCGAAGAAAGAGCATGAGGATGCAGAAGTTCTGGTTCATCCGGAATGCACGATGGATGTGATCGCTATGGGAGACTATATTGGAAGTACATCTGGTATCATTGATTATGCAACCAAAAGTGATAAAAAAGAATTTATTATCTGCACAGAGCTGGGCGTTATGTATGAATTAAAGAAGAGAAATCCAGACAAGAAGTTTTATGGCATCGGTCCAAAGCAGGTGTGCATTGATATGAAGAAAGTAACACTGGAAAATGTTCTGGATGCGATCAAATACGACCGTAATCAGGTAGAATTAGAGGAAGAATTAAGTCGAAAAGCAAAGCATGCATTAGATGAAATGCTGAGAATTGCACAATAGAAGGGATAAAAATGAAAAGAACAGCAGATGTGATCATAGTAGGAACCGGTGCATCCGGGTTGTTCTGTGCACTTCACCTGCCAAAGAGCATGAGTGTGCTTATGATTACGAAAGAGGATGCAACACTGAGTGATTCTTACCTGGCACAGGGAGGAATCTCTACATTAAAAGGAAAAGAAGATTACCAAAGCTATTATGAAGATACCATGAAGGCTGGACATTATGAGAATAATCCAGAATCTGTGGAGATTATGATCAAATCCTCACCGGTAATTATTGAAGAATTGGTTCAGTATGGAGTAGATTTTGACAAAAATGGCGAAGAAATCGCCTATACACGAGAAGGAGGACATTCTAAGTTCCGTATCATGCATCATAAGGATATTACAGGGGAAGAAATTACCAGTAAGCTGTATGAGCGGGTAAAGGAAAGAGAGAATGTTAGAATCATAGAGCATACCATGATGCTTGATATTATCGAAGAAAATGGAATTTGCAGAGGAATTGTGGTGTGTGAAGAGGATGGAACCATTCATCCTTATTTTGCCAATAATATTGTACTGGCAACTGGCGGGGTTGGGGGATTATTCGAACATTCCACAAATTTCCGTCATTTAACGGCAGATAGTCTGGCAATTGCCTTACGCCATAAGATTGCATTGGAGAATATTAATTATATACAGATTCATCCGACAACGCTTTATTCTAAGAAACCGGGAAGACGATTCCTGATTTCTGAGTCTGTGCGAGGAGAAGGAGCCATTCTTTTAAATAAGGATGGAGAGCGATTTGTAGATGAGCTGCTGCCTCGGGATGTGGTAACAGAGGCAATCCGCCAACAGATGAAAAAAGACCAGTCCGACCATGTATATATGTCAGTGAAGCATTTAGATAAGAAGGAACTGTTGACACATTTTCCGAATATTTATGAAAGATGCATGGAAGAAGGATATGATATGACGAAGGATCTGATTCCGGTAACACCGTCTCAGCATTATTTCATGGGAGGAATCAAGGTAGATAAGGATAGTGCTACATCCATGCCGTATTTGTATGCAGTTGGTGAGACAAGCTGTAATGGAGTCCATGGCAAGAATCGTCTGGCAAGCAATTCCCTTTTGGAGGCACTTGTATTTGCAGAGAGAGCAGCAAAGAAGATCAGTGAGCAAAAAGGAAGTTTAAAAGAAGTAGATGTCGATTTGTCACAATATTCCTCTAAGGAGCAGATCCAGAAGGAATATTGTAATATTGTTTTAGAAGAAATCAAGAGAAGGGATGGGGAATTTTATGATAAGTGGTGTCACAATGAAGCTTCAGCTGGATGATTATATCTTACGTGCACTGAAGGAAGATATTACCAGTGAGGATGTGTCTACCAATGCCGTTATGCCTGAATCCAAACAGGGAGAGGTAGAATTGATCTGTAAAGAAGATGGGATTATATGCGGTCTGGATGTGTTTCAGAGAGTGTTTACATTATTAGATTCTGATACTGTATTTGAGACAGAATTTAAGGATGGAGATGCAGTGAAAAATGGACAGAAGATGGGGGTCGTACGAGGAGACATCCGGGTGCTTCTTTCTGGAGAACGAGTTGCCCTTAATTATCTTCAGAGAATGAGTGGAATTGCAACCTTGACGAAGTCATTGGCAGATGAACTGGTTGGTTCTAAGACCAAGCTTTTGGATACAAGAAAGACAACACCGAATATGCGACCGTTTGAAAAATATGCTGTAACCGTAGGTGGAGGAAATAATCATCGATACAATCTTTCCGATGGGGTTATGTTAAAGGATAATCACATCGGAGCAGCAGGTGGAATTAAAGAAGCAGTGGCGCTTGCTAAGGCTTATGCCCCATTTGTTCGTAAGATTGAGGTTGAGACGGAGACTATGGAACAGGTAAAGGAAGCTGTGGAAGCGGGTGCGGATATTATTATGCTGGATAATATGAGCAATGAGCAGATGAAAGAAGCAGTTGCTTATATTGATGGAAGAGCAGAGACAGAATGCTCTGGTAATGTAACGAAGGAAAAGCTGGCTGCGATTCGAGAAATTGGTGTGGATTATGTATCAAGTGGAGCATTGACTCATTCTGCACCGATTCTGGATATTTCTTTAAAGAATTTACATCCAATTGAAGAATAAGAGAATATCAATGATGGGAGTTGTTGTGAGAAATGTGAAAGCATTTTTAACACAGCTCCTTTTTTTAGCACATATATTGACAAAATAAGGAAAGTAGGAGAGAATAAAGTATTGGGTAAATGAAAAGGGAGAAGGAGATAGAAAGTGAAACAATTGTATTTTCGGGTAATGGATCCGAATGGCTTACATGTCAGACCCTCCTGCATGGTGGCAGAATGTCTCAAGAAATATCATTGTGATTCTTTCGTTGAATGGGGGAAAAAGGTGGTAAAAGGAAAGGATCTGGTTAGCATCCAGAAGCTGCAGGTACCTCGGGATGAGATAATTTTGTTTTCTTTAAGAGGAGAACAGGAAGAAGAAGCATACGAGGATTTAAAGATGCTTTTGGAACGGTTACAAGGGAAAATGGGATGAAAGTAGAAAGGAACGAGAAAAATGAGAATGTATGATTATGTAATTGAGGATCCTTCAGGAATTCATGCTTATCCGGCGACGGCAATCGCGGGGTGTTTTTTTAAGCATAATAGTATGGTTCAGATTGAGTATAAGGATCAGATTATAGATGGAAGTGATGTGTTGGCGATCATGAGTTTATATGCCAAGGAAGGGGATACATTGTCTTTTTATATTTCCGGTGAAGACGAGGATGCAACTATGGAAGATCTTCTGGAAGTATTAAAAGGATTGAAAAAGAGTACACATAATTTCTGAACATATGATATAATGCAAACGTATAAGTGTCAAAAGTAAACCATGTAATCATTGCTATCTGGTATATGACATATTATAATAGGACTATCAAAACAAGAAAAGGAGAGTTAACTATGGCAACACTCGCTGTAACAGCAAATGAAATTAGAAAAAATATTATCAGAGCAGTACATAGTGCAAAATCCGGTCATCCAGGTGGATCTTTATCAGCAGCAGATATCTTTACTTATCTTTATTTTGAGGAGATGAATGTAGATCCTGCAGATCCTAAGAATCCAGAAAGAGACCGTTTTGTATTGTCTAAAGGACATGTAGCACCTGCTTATTATTCTACACTGGCAGAAAGAGGATTTTTCCCAAAAGAAGATCTGATCACATTGCGTAAGATCGGTTCTTACCTTCAGGGACATCCAGATATGAAGAAGATCCCAGGTGTGGATATGTCCAGCGGATCTTTGGGACAGGGCATCTCTACTGCAGTAGGAATGGCACTTGCTGCTAAGCTTCAGGGCAAAGATTACCGTGTATACACATTATTGGGAGATGGAGAGATCCAGGAAGGACAGGTATGGGAAGCAGCTATGATGGCTGGACATAAGAATTTGGATAACCTGGTAGTCATCGTTGACAACAACGGATTACAGATCGATGGAAATGTTGCAGATGTATGTTCTCCATATCCAATCCCTGAGAAGTTTGCAGCATTTAACTTTCATGTGATCGAGATTGATGGACATGATTTTGACCAGATCGCAGATGCATTCGCAAAAGCAAAGGAATGTAAAGGAAAACCAACTGCAATCATCGCTAAGACTGTAAAAGGAAAAGGCGTAAGCTTCATGGAAAACCAGGCATCCTGGCATGGAAGCGCTCCGAACGACGAACAGTTTGAAGTTGCAATGAAAGACTTAGAACAGTAGGAGGATCAGAGATGGCAGACGTAAAGAAAATCGCAACCAGAGAAAGTTATGGTAATGCGTTAGTAGAATTAGGAAAAGAACATGAGGACCTGGTAGTGCTGGATGCAGATCTTGCAGCAGCAACAAAGACAGGAATCTTTAAGAAGGCATTTCCAGACCGCCACATCGACTGTGGTATCGCAGAAGCCAACATGGTAGGGATCGGTGCAGGACTTGCAGCAGCAGGCATGGTGCCATTCGTAAGCTCCTTTGCCATGTTCGCAGCAGGAAGAGCCTTTGAGCAGGTAAGAAACTCCGTAGGATATCCTCATCTGAACGTAAAGATCGGAGCAACCCATGCAGGTATCTCTGTAGGAGAAGATGGTGCGACTCATCAGTGTAACGAAGACATCGCACTTATGAGGACGATTCCAGGAATGGTAGTCATCAGCCCTGCAGATGATGTAGAAGCAAAAGCGGCAGTCAGAGCTGCTTATGAATATGACGGACCAGTATATTTAAGATTTGGAAGACTGGCAGCACCAGTCATTTTCGATGAAGAAACATACAAATTTGAGATCGGAAAAGGACAGGTAGTAACAGAAGGAACCGATGTGACGATCATCGCAACTGGGCTGATGGTAGGAAATTCCATGGAAGCGGCAGAGATGCTCGCAGAAAAAGGGATCAGCGCAAAAGTCATCAACATGGCAACCATCAAGCCATTGGATGAAGAATTAGTCATCGCAGCAGCAAAAGAGACCGGAAAAGTGGTAACCGTAGAAGAACATTCTGTCATCGGTGGACTTGGAAGTGCAGTCTGTGATGTATTAAGTGAAAAATGCCCAACACCAGTACTTAAGGTAGGGGTAAATGACGTATTCGGACATTCTGGACCTGCATTAGACCTGATTGCAGAATTTGGTCTGGATGCAAAAGGAATTGCAGAAAAGGTAGAAGCTTTTGTAAAATAAGAGCAGTATAGAAAAGGAGCTGTTGCAAAAAGAAGGAAAACAATTTCACTTCTTGAGCACAGCTCCTGTGTTTTTTGTGAATATTTGTAATCCATTAAATACGGGTTTTGTGGACTAAATGAAGAAGAAAATTTCTCCTCCTGCGCCCAGGATGCCAGAACGTAAGAACAACCAAAGCTGTCTGGATTTACCCCGAGCCAAACCCTAATCCGCTCCGCTAGTCGGGCTTGGCATGGCACAAGACGAACTGCCTTCCTTTTTTCCATAACAGTTGGAAAGGTAAGTAAACTTCCCTACCAACTGTCCTATGGAAAACAGTCATCTTCGATGCCTGAAGCAGTTCTGGTGATAGAATCCAGCCAACAGGTTGTTCTAACATTCCGCATATGTCGCTTTCGGAGAAGTTTTCTTCTTTTCCATGTTCCGTTTCTCCACACGAATATGGGAGAAATCAATACACTACAAAGAACGAAACCATTCCGGTAAAGCAATCTGCGAAGGAGCTTACATGTTTTCTCAGGCAGAAAATCTTTGGCAAAAGCGATGCTTTTGGTCGTCCATAAGGACAAATGGCTGGAAGCTTGCTTACATAGCCATTTGTCCCTGGACGAGGGATAAGATTTTCGTCTGTCATGGTGTAGAAAAAAGGAAAACATGTATCAGATTTGGAAGCTCCGTAGCCTGATTGCTGATCGGAATGATTTCGTTCTCACACATTATCCCATAGTCAAAGAAACCCGTATTTGTTAGAATATATAGAAAAACGAGACTGCTACACAAAGTGAAATTTGTGTAATAGTCTCGTTCTTTGATATAAAAAAAGTTAAATTGTTAAAATACCAAGTCCACAAAGTAAGATCAAAACAATGCAAATCGGTGCAATATAGCGAATCATAATAGTAAATAACGCTTTACGCTTAAAGTTTCCAGAGGATTCCACTTCTTCAATAATAAATCTCGGTTTTACAATAAAGCCTACAAAAATACAGGTCAACAGTGCAGAAATTGGCATTAATACGCTGTTACTGATGAAATCCCAGAAATCCAGAATACTATAACCCATGATCGTAATATGGCTCCATGCTCCAAATCCTAAAGAAGAAGGAATTCCGAAGATGATTGCAAAAAGAAAAACTCCGATTGTAGTTTTTCTTCTTCCGGTATGGAAGCGGTCATCGATCATAGAAACCAGTGTCTCCATTAGGGAGATAGAAGAGGTCAATGCTGCAAAAAATACTAAAATAAAGAAAAATGCACCAATAAAAGATCCAAACTTCATACTCTGGAATACAGAAGGAAGAGTGATGAACATAAGGCCAGGGCCGCTGTTCATTGCAGATTGATCCCCACCAGAGAATACATATACAGCAGGTACGATCATAAGTCCTGCAAGAAATGCAATGGCAGTATCGAATAACTCTACCTGTGTTACAGAACTTTCAAGGTCATCATTCTTTTTCATATATGAGCCGTAGGTGATCATAATCCCCATCGCCAGTGACATGGAATAGAAGAGCTGCCCCAAAGCTGCCAATACAGTGCTGGCAGAGAAGTCGGCAAAATTAGGTTTCAGGTAATATAAGATTCCTTCGCAAGCACCAGGCTGTAACATAGTGAAAATACAGATAAATATGATCATTATGATCAAAAGAGGCATTAAGATGGTACTTACCTTTTCTACGCCTTTTTGAACTCCCATAATAATGACAATACAAGTAATTGCAAGGAAAAACAGCATGAAGAAGATTGGAGAAGTATTAGCGGATATAAAATCCGTAAAATAAGTTGCTCCAGTTGCTGCTTTCATATTACCGGATACAAATGCAGTCAGATATTTGGTTACCCATCCTCCGATTACACAATAGTAAGGGAAAATAATCAGTGGAATGATAAAAGTCAAATACCCAACGAAGCCAAAACGTCTGTCTAAAGATGCAAAAGCACGGGTACCGCTTAATCTGGTTCTTCTTCCTAGAGCAACTTCAGTGATCATCAGTGTAAAACCAAAAGTAACTGCAAGAATCAAATAGGTAAGAAGAAAAATACCTCCCCCATATTTTGCTGCCAAATATGGAAAACGCCAGAGGTTCCCCAGTCCTACGGCAGAACCAGCAGTAGCCAGAACAAATCCAAGCTTAGACGAAAAATTATCGCGTTCTTTTTTCAAAATTTTGTCCTCCCAAATATTAAATTTCTATCCTTTATTATAGCTTTTTTAATGCGTGCTGTGCAAGTCGGTGTGATAATTCATTAGTGGATTAGTGAAGTAGAGTATAAAAGAGAAGCGATTAATGATAATTGTTATCAATAAAAAACTTGACAATACAAATGAGAGTCGTTATCATTAGATATGAAATTTGAAAGTGATAATTGATTTCAAAATTTAAAAACAGAGGTGTTATGAAAGAGAGGCAAGGAGTAGAATGTGCAGTAACGAAGTAGTAATAGAGAAGTTAAGAAGCCATGGATTAAGGATTACCAACCAAAGGAGAATCTTGATTGATATTATCTTAGAGCATGATTGTGCTTCCTGCAAAGAGATCTATTATCTTGCATCGAAAAAGGATCCATCCATTGGAATTGCAACGGTATACCGTATGATGCGGACACTGGAGGAGTATGGAATCATTACAAGGAATTCCATGTATCAGGTCGAATTATAAGATAACCGTTGTACATAATAAGACGAAAGAAGGGAATGTATGATGCCTTTAGCTATGGTAAATGCAGGAGAATCCAATACGGTCATTCGGGTTGGAGGAAATGAAAAGACGAGAAGATTTCTGGAAAATCTGGGATTTGTAGTAGGCGCAGAGGCTACGGTCGTGTCCAGGATTGACGGGAATGTAATCATAAACATTAAAAATTCCAGAGTTGCCATTGGAAAAGAGATGGCGGCCAAAATAATGGTAAAATAATATAGGAGGAATCAATATGAAAACTTTACGAGAAATTCCATGTGGTCAGACTGTGAAGGTAGTAAAGCTTACAGGAGAGGGGCCTGTAAAAAGACGTATTATGGACATGGGAATTACAAAAGGTGTAGATATTTATGTCAGAAAGGTAGCACCTCTGGGGGATCCGATGGAGATTACGGTCAGAGGATATGAGTTATCTGTTCGAAAAGCGGATGCTGCAATGATTGCAGTTGAATAATCCATTTGCATAAGAAAGATGAAAAAATAATTAGATATTTTTAAGGAGGATAGGAAAATGGCAATTACAATTGCTTTAGCAGGAAATCCGAACAGTGGAAAGACAACGTTATTCAATGCATTAACTGGTGCAAATCAGTATGTTGGAAACTGGCCAGGAGTGACTGTAGAAAAGAAAGAAGGAAAACTAAAAGGAAATAAGGATGTTACCATCACCGATCTACCAGGTATTTATTCTTTATCACCTTATACATTAGAAGAAGTAGTAGCAAGAAATTATTTGATCAATGAAAGACCAGATGCAATTTTAAATATTATAGATGGGACCAATATTGAACGAAATCTGTATTTGACTACACAGCTGATGGAATTGGGAATTCCGGTTGTGATGGCAGTAAATATGATGGACATCGTAAGAAAGAATGGCGATCAGATTTACATTGATAAATTGGCCAAGAAGCTTGGATGTAAAGTGGTGGAGATTTCTGCATTAAAAGCAGAGGGAGTCAAGGAAGCAGCAGATCTTGCAGTGAAGCTTGCAACTGCCAAAGAAGCAATGAAGCAGGTGCATGCTTTTGACGAAAAAGTAGAAAAAGTGCTTTCTTCTATTGAGATGAAGTTAGGCTATGAAGTGGCAGAGGAACAAAAACGATTCTTCGCAGTGAAGCTTTTGGAAAAGGATGATAAGATTGAAGAGCAGTTAAGCCAGGTGCCGGATGCATCTGCTGAGATTGCGGAAATCGAAGCAGCCATGGACGATGATACAGAAAGTATTATTACAAATGAACGATATATCTATATCTCATCTATTATCGGTGAATGCTATAAGAAAAAACACACAGGAGAAAAATTAACTGTTTCAGACAAAATAGATAAAATTGTAACAAATCGTATTTTAGCGCTTCCAATTTTTGCAGCTGTGATGTGGTTGGTATATTATATTTCTGTAACTACAGTAGGAACCATCGTTACAGACTGGACCAATGATGTATTATTTGGAGAAATTATTCCTCCGGCTGTTGAAGGAGTGTTAACAAGCATTGGGTGCGCAGCGTGGCTGCAGGCACTGATTCTGGATGGCATTGTGGCCGGAGTTGGAGCAGTGTTGGGATTTGTTCCTCAGATGCTGGTATTATTTATCTTCTTGGGATTTTTAGAAGGCTGTGGTTATATGGCCCGTGTCGCTTTTATCATGGACCGAATTTTCCGTAGATTTGGATTGTCTGGAAAATCTTTTATTCCGATCCTGATTGGTACTGGATGTGGAGTTCCGGGAGTTATGGCTTCCAGAACCATTGAAAATGAACGAGACAGAAGAATGACGATTATGACAACAACCTTTATTCCTTGTGGAGCGAAGCTTCCAATCATTGCACTGATTGCAGGTGCCTTGTTTGGTGGAGCTTCCTGGGTGGCACCAAGTGCTTATTTTGTTGGAATCGCAGCAATTATCTGTTCTGGTATTATTTTAAAGAAAACAAGGATGTTCGCTGGTGATCCGACCCCATTTGTCATGGAATTACCTGCATATCATATGCCAACGCCGGGAAGCGTATTAAGAAGTATGTGGGAACGTGGATGGTCCTTTATCAAAAAGGCAGGTACGATCATTCTTCTTTCCACGATCTTAGTGTGGTTCACGTCTTATTTTGGATGGGTAGATGGACAATTCCGAATGTTAGAGACAATGGAATTAGACCATAGTATCCTGGCTCGTATTGGAAATATATTTGCGTGGGTCTTTGCGCCTCTTGGATGGGGCAACTGGAAATCTGCTGTGGCAGCCATTACAGGATTAGTTGCAAAAGAAAATGTGGTAGGTACCTTCGGTATCCTGTACGGCGTGGAAGAGGTTGCAGAAGATGGAGTAGAAATCTGGAGAACACTTGCCGGAAGCATGAGTCAGCTTGCAGCATATTCCTTCCTTATATTTAACTTATTATGTGCACCTTGTTTTGCAGCAATGGGGGCCATTAAGCGTGAAATGAACAGCACAAAATGGTTCTTATATGCTATCGGTTATCAGTGCCTGTTAGCTTATGTGGTATCACTGTGTGTATATCAGATAGGAACTCTGGTAACCGGTGGTGGATTTGGAATTTTTACGGTCGTTGCAATTGCATTATGCATCGGATTTGTATATCTGCTATTCAGACCATATAAAGAAAGCAAAAGATCAGACCTTTACATAAAAACAACAATAGGATTATAATGAATCTGATATTTTTGGAGGTGGAAAGGAGGATTATAGTGGGAACGATCGTAGTAGGAGCAATCCTTATTGTTATTGTCGCATTGATCATACGAAGTATGATTCGAGATAAAAAAGCAGGCAAATCCATTCACTGTGGTGGAGAATGCAAGAATTGTGGTGGCTATTGCCATCAGATAAAACATACAGATGGTGAAAGACAAGATAGCTAATGCATAGATTCTTTCTATAAAATATGTTATAATACTGAATATGACGCAGCGGGTACATCCTTTGAATCGAAGGTTGGAGGAATTATGGAAGTAATTTGTAATCAGGAATATATCAAACTGGCAGTCAGTTCAGATCTTCATCTGCTATCGAAAAGTCTTTATGATGATGGAAAGGCTTTCAGCAGAATGTATTATAACAGTGATGGAAAACAGACAAAGAATGGGGAAAAGTTAATTGATGAGATGCTTTTCGAGGTGCAGCAGCAACAACTGGATGCATTGATTTTGACAGGAGATCTGGCACTCAACGGGGAATTGGTGAGTCATAAGGAATTGATTGAAAAACTAAAGATGGTAAAGCAGAATGGTGTTCCTGTCTTTGTACTTCCTGGAAATCATGATATCGGTCATCCAAATGCAAAAGGATATCGAGGCGATGATACCTATGAAGTTCCATCGATCAATGAGGTGCAATTTAAGGAGCTATATTATGAATTTGGCTATGCACAGGCATTTTCCATAGATTCGGCAAGTCTGAGTTATGTGGTTCCCTTATCTACTAATATATGGTTATTTTGTCTGGATAATTGTGCCAGGGTCGAAGAGAAGCCATTAAGATATGGAGAATTAAGGGAAGAGACGTTTGGCTGGCTGGAAGAAAATCTGAAAAAAGCAAGGAAATATGGAGCTTATCCGTTGGTTGCAGGGCATTACAATCTTGCATATCACAACCTGATTTTTCGGGAAAGCTTTACCATGCGCAATCATGAAAGGGTTGCCATGCTGTTAAAGAAGTATGAGACGTCTTTATTTTTAAGTGGTCATATGCATATGCAGCATATGGAGCAGCAGAATGGAATTATGGACATTGCTACGTCCTCACCGTGTACTTATCCACATCAATATGGAATACTTACGATAGAAGATGGAAATCATATCATCTATCAGACACAACAGATTATGATGTCTCAGAAAATGAGGGCAGATTATCGAAGGTTTTATTACAATAATTTTATTCGCCAGGTTTCTAAGGAATTGGAAGGTGCAGATGAAATTCCAGATGTGGTCAAGTTAGAGATGTCTGTTTATGCAGCGCGACTCAATATGTACTATTTCTCAGGGGACTTTTATGAAATCTGCGATGAGATCAAGAATGCCCATGGATGGAAATTGTGGGAGCAGTATGGTGAGAATATCGCCTTCTTTACATATTTAAAGAGTATTTTACATGATTCTATAAGAAATCATAATATTTATGTGCAAAAAGGATGAATGGTGATGAAGAATAAAATGAATAATGGAAATGATTCCGTGACGAGTGTCACGGAATTTTTTATGGAATAGGAAATTTCTTTTCCTATTCCATAAAAACACTCCGTGAGGATCGCACTGCGGCGGATAGGAGGATGTCGCAAGAGCGATCCGCCGCAAGCGTAGAATCCTGCAGAGCAGGATTCTTTTTCACAGAGAATCAAACAATGATTCTAAAATATGTATGTAGTGCTAAATAGAAAGGAAATAGAAAATGATCGCAGGATACATATTAACAGGCGGGAAAAACAGAAGAATGAATGGAAAGAAAAAGCTGTTCTTAGAATATGGAGGAAATTCCTTCTTGCAGCATATCCTGAATGCACTGCAGGGATTTTCTAATATTTATTTATCTGTGGAGAACGAAGGACCATACAAAGGACTTGGTATGCCCATGATTGTTGATCAGTATCCTGATCTGGGGCCTATGGGAGGTATTTATTCTGGCTTGATGGCTTGTAAGGAAGAGGCACTATTTGTTACTGCGTGTGATATGCCCTTATTGAATCAGGAGACAGTAGAACGAATCCTGGCAGTATACAGGGCAGAGAAGAAGGTAACCGTTGTACAAACGGGGCAGCAGATCCACCCATTACTGGGAATTTATCCAAAGGAGGTTCTTCCGGTCCTAAAGGAGATGATCCAGGAGAAAAATTATCGAATGATGGATTTCATTGCCCGAACAAAACCATCTGTGATACAATTAGAAAATAACAAGGCAGTATACAATATCAATACGCCAAAAGAATATGAGAGATTAAGAGGAGATTGGGATGGAAGAGAAGTTAAGTCATTTTGATCAAAAAGGGAATGCTATCATGGTAGATGTGTCAGAAAAGAATGTGACCAGACGTGTGGCCATTGCCTCAGGCAGGATAAAGGTAAATCGGCAGGTGATGGAAGCAGTTACGAAAGGAACTGTGGAAAAAGGCGATGTGCTTGGTGTTGCAAGAGTGGCAGGAATTATGGCAGTAAAGCAGACATCCCATCTGATTCCCATGTGTCATCCACTTTTTATTCAGAAATGTTCCATTGACTTTGAGATTGATGAAGCTGCCAGTGAGATCAAGGCTCAATGTATGGCGAAGCTGGAAGGGAAGACAGGAGTAGAGATGGAAGCATTGACGGGAGTGTCCGTGGCATTGCTTACCATATATGATATGTGTAAGGCCATTGATAAATCCATGGTGATTACCGATGTAAGACTGGAAGAAAAAACCGGTGGAAAAAGCGGGACTTATAGAAGGGATGCATAATGAAGGATAATTACGGAAGAAAGATTGATTATTTAAGAATATCGATTACAGACAGATGTAATCTTCGATGTACCTACTGCATGCCGGAAGAAGGAATTACCTGTATGAGCCATGATGAGATCTTAACGTATGAAGAGATTGAGATAATCTGTCGGATGATGGCAAAGATCGGATTAAAGCATGTAAAAATTACAGGAGGAGAGCCGCTGGTGCGAAAGGAATGCTGGCGGCTGATAGAAAAGCTGAAGCAGGTACCGGGAATTGAAACAGTCACTCTTACGACCAATGGAATTTTATTAGAAGAGATGGCAGAGAGGCTTGTTCAGGCAGGCGTTGATGGAGTGAATATCAGTATCGACACGCTGAATAAGGATGCTTATGCAGCCATAACCAGAGGTGGAAACATCGATCAGGTGCTCAAAGGCTTAGAAGCCATATGCACCTATCCACAGGTGACGGTAAAGATAAATTGTGTCTTAAATGGAGAAGACTGGAAAGAGACAGCGGTTTCCATGGCCCAGATAGCTAGAACGAAATCCGTCCATGTGCGTTTTATAGAATATATGCCAACGGTTTTCGGAGGAGAAGAACAGAGAAGGACCCAGGAACAGGTGAAAGAGGTCCTGGAAGAAGTCTTTGGAAAGATGAAAGAGTGTAAAGAAGAAAGACCATTGGGATTTGGACCATCAGACTATTATCAGCTGGATGGGTTCCAGGGAAAAATTGGATTCATCAGTGCAGTCAGCCATAAATTCTGCGAGAATTGCAATCGGATTCGTCTGACTGCGGATGGAAAGCTGAGATTATGCCTGCAGTCCGCTGATATGGTGGATTTAAAGACGCTGATTCGCCAGGGAAGAAAGCTGGAACTGGCAGCAGTGATTCAGAATGCCGTTCGTCATAAACCGAAAGAGCATCATTTTGAAACAAAAGAGATCGAGACGAAAAGTATGTCACAGATTGGAGGGTGAGCAGGATGAGAGTTGCAGTTATTACATCCAGCGATTCTGGCTATGCCGGAGAGAGAGAAGATTTAAGTGGACCACGTGTACAGGAAATTGCAAAGTCCTTTGGTGCTCAGATTGTATATACGAATCTGCTTCCAGATACAAGAGAAGTGCTGGAAGAGGAATTGAGGAAGATTTGTGATGAGCATCTGGCAGATTTGATTCTGACCACAGGAGGTACTGGATTTTCTATACGGGATTGTATGCCGGAGGCTACCCTTTCCGTATCCGAACGGGTGGTCCCGGGAATTCCGGAGGCCATGAGAGCTTATAGCATGCAGTTTACAAAGAGGGCTATGCTCAGTCGTGCTGCAGCAGGAATTCGAAAGCAGACTCTGATCGTGAATCTGCCAGGAAGTCCAAAGGCTGTTGAGGAATGTCTGGAATTCATATTTCCAGAATTGGAGCACGGAGTGGAGATATTGACTGGGAAAGCCAAAAACTGTGCTCGAAGTTAAGGAGGAAAGTATGATACTATTTTTAACCAGCAGTCCATGTACCAATGATATGCCAGAAGGGGTTGAGCTTCCGTGCATTTTAAATGAGGACAATGGATTTGTTGAGCAGTTAAAGAAGCATTGGAAACCGGATAGCAGATGCCTGATCATCAGTGCAGATCCAACCAACTACGGAATGAACGATGAGATGGCAGATACTTTTTTTGGGGCATTTTCTTATCATGGACTGACACTTTCGGATATGGTAATCTGTGATGATCGTAATGCAGGAGAGATTGCCGCCTTCTTAAAAGAAAGTGACGTGATAATTCTGGCAGGTGGACATGTACCGACCCAGATGGAGTTTTTTGATCGTCTTGGATTAAGGGAACTGATCCAGGAGTTTACTGGAATTGTAATCGGAATCAGTGCAGGAACCATGAATTGTGCCACATGGGTATATGCACAGCCAGAGGAGGAGGGAGAATCCGTAGATCCTGATTATGTTCGATTTTTCCAGGGATTAGGACTTACGAAAATTAATGTGTTGCCACATTATCAGAATGTGAAGTATAATATACTAGATGGCAAACGTCTATTTGAGGATATTACCTATGGGGATAGCTTTGGAAATGAATTTTATGCATTGGTAGACGGAAGCTATATCCTGGTGGAGGAAGGAAAAAGTGTTCTTCACGGTACGGCATATCGCATTAAGGATGGAGAGCTTAAGCGAATCTGCATTTATGGAAATCAAATAGATCTTTGATAAAGAGCAAAAATAGAATCATTGACTCCGAGCGAAGTAATCTAAGGGCAACGCCTATGATTATGAGCCGTCAGCTTCCATATATATATCTGGAAGGACTGGCCGGGGTTGGGATGGAAACAGACCAGCCTTCCCTTTTTGAAAAGGAGCCTTAAGAGACTGCCGCAGGCGGTCTTGTTGTAGTACTTAAAAGGCTGTATTTCAGAGGAAATATGGCTTTTTTATTATATTTTTTTACGCAAAAAATGAAACAAGTTCCTTAAGGATTGAGTAACTTAGAGGCGGACTTATCCGCGGTAGAGATAGAAGGAGGAGCAGATGAAACTGATTGAAACGAAGAATGCGGTGGGGCATGTGATCTGTCATGATATTACCATCATTATAAAAGATAAGATTAAGGATACAGCCTTCCGTAAAGGACATATTGTAAAGGAAGAGGATATTCCGGTACTGTTATCCATTGGCAAGGATCATTTATATGTATGGGAAAAGGATGCAGCCATGTACCATGAGGATGAGGCAGCCGTTATTCTGGCAGATGCCTGTGAAGGGCCTGGCATGAAACGCTCCAACCCGAAGGAAGGAAAGATCGAAATCAGTGCTGCAGTAGATGGTCTGCTTCAGATTGATGTGGAACGCCTTTGCAGAATTAATTCCCTGGAGCATATGATGATTGCTACCAGACATACCAATACGGCAGTAAGGGCGGGAGATAAGCTTGCAGGTACCAGGATCATTCCATTGGTCATTGAAAAAGAAAAAATGCAACAGGTAAAGGCAATCGCAGGAAAGGAGAATCCACTGCTGACCATCCACCCCTTTGTCCGAAAGACAGTAGGAATCGTAACAACTGGAAATGAAGTATTCTATGGACGAATCCAGGATACCTTTACGCCAGTGATCCGTCAGAAAATGGAGCAGTATGACGTGGAGGTCACAGGACATCATATTGTGGGCGATGATCAGGAAAAGATTACAGAGGCGATTCTTGATTTAAAGGCAAAGGGAGTCCAGATGATTTTGTGTACTGGAGGTATGAGCGTAGATCCGGATGATCGGACACCGGGAGCCATTAGAAAAAGTGGAGCTAAGATCATCTCTTATGGTGCACCGGTGCTTCCGGGGGCCATGTTTTTGCTTGGATATTTTGCCGATGGAACGCCTGTATTGGGACTACCAGGCTGTGTTATGTATGCCAAAGCGACTATTTTTGATCTGGTGCTTCCAAGAATTCTTGCGGATATCACGATTACCCGAGAAGAGTTGGCAGTAATGGGACATGGAGGACTTTGTCTGGGCTGTGATGTATGCCATTATCCAACCTGTGGATTTGGAAAAGGAGTATAGGAATGGTAAAATTGGAAGAAGCAAGAGAAATTTTGCGAAAGAACATACATCCCATAAAAGAAATGGAATGTGTTCCCATCATGGACTCCATTGGACGTATTTTAGCTCAGGATGGAGTTGCTATATTTGACCAGCCGCCATTTCCGAGATCTCCTCTGGATGGATATGCGGTAAAAGGGCAGGATACGACTGGTGCCAGTCAAAAGGAACCAAAGGTTTTTCAGGTAATCGGAAAAATCTATGCCGGGCAAGTATTTGAAGGAAAAGTAGGAGTAGGTCAGGCGGTCAGAATTATGACAGGAGCACCCATACCAGCAGGAGCTGATACGGTCATCCGTCAGGAGGATACTGATTATGGAAGAGAGTATGTAACTATATATCAGGAATCAGCGCCCTATGAAAACTATTGTGATCAGGGAGAAGACTACCGAAGAGGAGATCGATTGATCTCAAAAGGCAGAAAGCTGGATGGAGCAGCAGTGGCCGTTCTGGCAAGCATGGGTATTGACCAGGTTTGGGTGTATCGAAAGCCAAGAGTTGCGGTGATTTCCACTGGAGATGAGGTAATGCAGCCAGGGATGGATTTGCAGCCGGGGAAAATTTATGATTCCAACCTTCACTATATTTGTGGTCGTTTAAAGGAGAAGAATCATCCACCGGTATTGTATGAGCACTGCATGGATCGACCGGAGGAAATGGCAGCCCGTATCAAAACAGCCATACCTCAGGCAGACCTTATTATTACTACAGGTGGAGTATCTGTAGGAGAAAAAGATATCATGCATCAGGTTATGAAACTGTTGTCCGCGGAGAAGTTATTCTGGCAGGTTGATATAAAACCTGGAGCCCCTACGCTGGCTATGGTATGTGATCATACATTGATCATTAGCCTGTCGGGAAATCCTTATGGTGCAGCTGCCAATTATGAGCTTTTGGTGAGAAGTGTACTTGAGAAGCTGACTGGAGATTCTACCTGGGAATTGCAGAGAAAAGAAGCGGTTCTACAGAATCATTATGGAAAACGAAGGGGTGTCCGAAGGTTTTTACGAGGCTGGGAGGAAGAGGGAAAAGTATGGGCAGTTCTTGGCAATCAGGCTTCTGGCGTGTTGTCTTCCCTCCTTTCTAGTAATTGTCTCATTGAGATACCAGAGAATATGGAAGGCGCCAAAAAGGAGGAAAAGGTATGGATCCATATAATTTAAGAAAACAGCCATATGTATTTGCCATTTCCGGCTATAAGAACAGCGGAAAGACGACGATGATTACCAGACTCCTTCCAGAGCTTAAGAGACGGGGATATCGGGTAGCAGTGGTCAAGCATGATGGACATGACTTTGAAAGCGATGTACCTGGTACCGATAGCTGGAGGCATCAAAAAGCCGGTGCTTATGGAACGGCGGTTTTTTCAAAGAATCGGATCTTAATTACTAAGGAATGGGAAGATGTCAATGAGAAGATGCTGTTTCAGGCATTTCCGGAAGCGGATATCATACTCTTAGAGGGAATGAAACATAGCGGCTATCCCAAATATGTTTGTAACTATCCACAGGAAGAATTAAAATCAGAAAAAGAAATCGCAGATAGGATTGAAAGAGGAATGAAAGGAGAACCATCTATGGGGATCGTAAAAGCAATCTGCATCAGTGAAAAGAAAGGAACCCAAAAGTATCCCATTGATCAGGTAAAGGTTATAGAAGATTTTGGATTGGAGAAGGATGCACATGCGGGAAAATGGCACCGTCAGGTAAGCCTGTTATCCTATGAGAAAATCGAAGAATTCAGAGCTAGAGGGGCCGAAGTGGAGTTTGGTGCGTTTGGAGAAAATCTGGTCATATCCGGCTATGATTTTAAGAACGTGCCGGTGGGAACCAGATTTCAATGTGGCGATGTTATCCTGGAGTTGACTCAGATTGGGAAAGAATGCCATCATGGATGCCAGATTTTTCAGAAAATGGGAGATTGTATTATGCCCCGGGAAGGCGTATTTTGCAAAGTTTTGCATGGCGGCAGAATAAAAACAGGAGATGAATTTATCTTGTTGTAGAAGATGAAAACTCATGTAACAAAGGAGAATATGGAATGAAGAGATTAAAAAAGTTGATTGCTTTATTATGTGTGCTGCTAATGGGATTTGCATTGACAGCCTGTGGAGGAAGCAAGGAAAGTGATACGAAGACAGAAAATAAGACAGAGATTCATATTCTGGCAGCAGCCAGCATGACAGATGTTTTAAATGAGCTTGGAAAATCCTACGAAAAGGAACATCCAGATGTAAGGCTTACTTTTACGTATGATTCTTCTGGAACACTACAGACACAGATTGAAGAAGGTGCGCCTGCGGATGTGTTTCTTTCTGCAGCTACCCAGCAGATGAATGCATTAAAGGAACAGGGACTTATGGAGGAGGATAGTATTATACGATTACTGGAGAATGAAGTAGTCCTGATCAAACCAGAAGGATCTGACCTGGATATTCAGACCTTTGAAGATGTTGCTACAGATAAAGTGGAAATGGTAGCAATCGGCAATTCAGATGTTCCGGTAGGGCAGTATACGGAAACCATTTATAAAAACATGGGCTTGTGGAAAAAGATTAAGGAAAAGGCAAATCTGGGAACCAATGTGCGTCAGGTCTTAGACTGGGTAGCAACGAAGAATGTAGACTGTGGAATTGTGTATGCAACGGATGCTGCCATTGAAGATCGGGTGGAGGTTGTATGTGCAGCCCCGGCAGACAGCTGTGAGCCGGCTATTTATCCGGCAGGTGTAGTGAAAGCAACGGAGCATGAGGAAGAAGCACAAGAATTTTTAGATTTCCTGAAAACAGATGAGGCGAAAAAAGCCTTTGAAAAATATAAATTTACTTACATTTATTCAGAATAGCTTTACACATCGAGGAGGGAAATATGGATTTCACACCGATTCTATTATCATTAAAAACGGCAGTGGCAGCTACATGCATTACCTTTTTTCTTGGTATTTATGCAGCATGGAAAACCGCCAACATGAAATACGGAAAAGGGATATTGGATGCAATATTTACCCTTCCTATGGTATTACCTCCTACCGTAACGGGTTTCTTTCTGCTTGTGTTTTTTGGGAAGAATTCTCTGGCAGGCAGGGTTCTGATGGCACACGGATGGGGACTGATTTTCACCTGGCAAGGAGCAGTGGTAGCTGCAGTGGTAGTATCATTTCCATTGATGTATCGAACGACGCGAAGTGCATTTGAACAACTGGATGGAAATCTGCTTGCAGTAGGAAGAACACTGGGATTATCAGAAACAAAAATATTCTGGAGGGTGGTATTTCCCAATTGTTTTCCAGGAATTTTAGGGGCTTCTATCTTAAGCTTTGCCAGAGCAATGGGAGAATTTGGAGCAACTATTATGATCGCAGGTAATATTCCCGGCAGGACACAAACAGCAGCATTGGCGATTTATACAGCTATGCAGACAGGAAATCGGGAACAGGCATATCAATTGGTGGGAATGATCATTCTGATTTCTGCCTTAGCCATGCTGGCTATGAATGGAGTAAATAAATGTCAGGCACATCTTGTTCGAAAAGGGGGGAATTAGCAAAATGGAAGTCATGGTAGAAATTGAAAAGACGATCGGTGAGTTTCATTTGCAGACCTCCTTTACGGCGGAAGCCGGAGCAATCTTTGGATTGTTAGGAGAAAGTGGATGCGGAAAAAGCATGACGTTAAAGTGCATCGCAGGGATTGAGACTCCAGATAAGGGGCGAATTCTTCTAAATGGCCGGACACTTTTTGATTCTGAAAGAGGAATCAATCTGCGGCCACAAAAACGGAAGATCGGATACTTGTTTCAGGACTATGCCCTTTTTCCTAATTTAACGGTCTGGGAGAATATTGCCATTGTTTTAAAGGATAAAAAGCAGACCCAACAATATATAGAACAATTTTACCTGAGTGGATTGGAAAAACATAATCCATCCATGTTGTCAGGAGGACAAAAGCAGCGTTGTGCGCTGGCCAGGATGATGGCGTCAAAACCAGAGCTGGTTTTACTGGACGAGCCTTTTAGTGCCGTCGATCGCAATCTGAAGTGGAATCTGGAACTTCAGATTATGGAAATACTGGAAGAAATAAAAAAGCCGGTGATTTTTGTTTCTCATGACCGGGATGAAATCTATCATTTCTGTCATAAGATAGGGATACTAGAGCAGGGGTCCATGCGGGAAGTGGGAGAGCGAGAGGAAATTTTTGCACATCCAAAAACTGTTGCTGCAGCAAAGATCATGGGATGCGAGAATTTATTTTCCATACCGGGCAGCAGGGATTCTTATGTTGGAATTCCTTCAGAGGCAGTCCGACCAGCATTGCCTGGAGAGGAAGCCCAGATAAGAGGATGGGTAGAAAAGATTTTCTGTGAAAAGGATGAGATGATTTTTGTTATTATGACAGAACAGGGAAGATTTTGGTATAGAACTTCCAGAGAACAAAAGGATGTAAAAAGGGTTGGAGAAGAGATTGGCTTTTGGATTGACAGAACAAAGATCTGGTATCTATCTATGTAACAAAAGGAACCTTTAGAGCGCTATTGTATAGTATGGTTATAAGAAAGTTTTATAAGGCTGTGAATGATGAGAATAACATTAGTAGTCTTAGCGGGAATACTGTTTCCTTTTCTTATGACCACATTAGGTTCTGCTGTAGTGTTCTTTTTTCAGAGAAAAATGACAGAATGGATGGAAAGGGTATTTCTTTCCTTTGCAGCAGGCATTATGATTGCTGCATCCTTCTGGTCGCTTTTGTCACCGGCCATTGAACAGGCCAAAGAAGGGGCACTGCCTTCCTGGATGCCGGTGGGCACTGGATTTTTCCTGGGTGGTATGTTCCTGTTGTATTTTGATCGTGTACTCACACGATTGCCTGCTGTCAGTATGAAAAAGGGGCATAGGTCGAAAAGACAATCCACGGTATTGATCACGGCTGTGGTATTGCATAATGTCCCGGAGGGAATGGCAGTGGGACTTAGCTTTGCAGGAGCAGGAAGGCATCAGATTGCCATGTCGGCAGCATTTGCCCTTGCCTTTGGAATTGGAATTCAGAACATACCGGAGGGGGCAGCAGTATCTCTGCCTCTTAGAAAGGACGGAAGTAGTGTATGGAAATCCTTTCTATTAGGAGCGTTATCCGGACTGGTGGAGCCGATCTTTGGGATTTTTACGTTGTTCATGGTTTCCAATGTGGAAAAAGTCATGCCATGGCTGCTTTCCTATGCAGCAGGGGCCATGATCTATGTAGCTACGGTAGAATTGATTCCGGAGGCCCATTCCGATGCGGACCATCTGGTGGAGGCTCTTGGGATTGTGGGAGGATTTCTTCTGATGATGATTCTGGATGTGGCTTTGGGATAGAAAAAATGCCTGGTTCTTATGATTACACCCATGTAGAACCAGGCGATGCTTCATTATTTTATGGATTTTTTTGCATATGTGTTATCGACAAGAGTTTCGAAAGGAACTCTTTCTTTTAATTCTCCAGCCTGCTCCAGAATGTCCTGTAAAAGCTCATAACCGTTTTCGTCAAATATTGGTGTTTCTTTAAACGTATCCTGTTCGGCATAACGGGTGATGATTTTTATAAGATCCGCTTTGCTGGTTTCTTTAAATTGAGGTGCGATCACCTCTGCGATTTCTTCCGGAGTATGGCTATTTACATAGTTCTGTCCTTTTGCAATGGCTCTGGTGAATCCTTCAATGGTTTTGCCATTGTTCTTTAGGTAACTCTTCTTTGCACAATAGGTGGTATAAGGCACATAACCACTTTCCACACCAAGGGAAGCAGTCACATAGCCTTCCTTCTGATTTTCAAGAGAGGTAGCATTTGGCTCGAATTCAATCGTAAAGTCGCCAGTTCCGCCGGTAAAGGCACCTGCGGTATTTGCAAAGTCAATGTTTTGGATCAGGTTTATATCTTTTTTTGGATCAATGCCATTTTTCTTAAGAACATATTCAAAGATCATCTGTGGCATGCCACCTGTTTCCATAAGAACCATGTAAATAATCATCCGATAACTGCTTTGCTGTAATCTCAGCAGACAGGTCCGGCAGAAATCTACGGGCAAGTGCCAGAATTTCTTCGTTGCTTTTTACGATTTTGTATGGTTTCAATGAATTTTCTGTGTCTTCAAGGATTTCCATTTCTTTCATCAGTTCAATATATGGAAGAATACGCTGCTTTGTCTTCTTAAATCCCAGATCAGTGATATGCTCTGACAAGTATTTTGCAGAGGTATAGCTACGCTCAGCCTCCGTAATCAATTTCATAACGATGGCAATAATCGTATTTTCTCTGCGGTTCATCTCATCGGCAGGACTGTAATTAATCAAATTGGATAATCCATATTTTAAAGTGATTTCTGGCATTCCGTTTTCGTATACATCAATTCGGTCGATCAGAAGATCAATATCTCTCCGGTCAAGCGTTTCTCCTGCAATGATCTTATCTACCACATCCAGAGGATTTTTCAATTTATCCTTCACATCCGGTGTTTCAATAGCTGTTTCATCCAGTTCCTTTACTCGCATTTCCAAACCGTGAATCTGAGCAAATAAATCTTTCTGCATAGAATCGTAAGTCTCATTGATCAGTTCTTCATTCCCGGCAGCGACTGCAAGATCCTTTACTTTCTGCGTAAGAAGCACTTTCAGATGGTTCTTCCGTTCGTTGATTGCTGTATGCAGTTCCTGTCGTTTTTCTTCTATGGATTTTTTTTCTGCTTCGAAATCCTTTAAATCATAGGTGGCAATTACCTCACACAAGGCATTTCGGCACATTTTAATATAGGTCAGAACATCTTCCATCAGATCATTTTCCTCAATCAAATGTGCCTTGGAACAATACCGTCTGCCTTTTGTATTGTAAGTAGTACAGATATAATATTTCCGTTCTTTGCTGGATGTTTGACGTTTGATCGGTGTGAGACGGCTGCCACAATCCTTGCAGAACAGACAACATCCAAATGGATTGGGAATCTCCGAACCGAACCATTGTCCTCTGCTTCCACGATAATTTGTCCGGTTTCGCTTTTCCTTTAATTCCTGCACCAGTGAAAAAGTAGCTTTGTCGATAATGGCTGGATGATGATTTTCAAAAATGCACTGTTCTTCCTTTGGCACACGTTTATCTTTGCCATGAACTGTATTCCTTGCACGTTTTTTCAAACGAAATGTACCGATATAAAAATCATTATCCAAAATCTCTTTTATCATAGCATCCGACCATCTGGAAGCAACTTTTCTTTTGGACAAACGACCTTCTTCGATTTCACGTTCCCGCTGAATCATAGAAGGAGTAGGAGCCCTCTGTTCCGTCAGATAAGTAGCAATCTTGCGATATCCAGAACCAGAAAGATACAAGTCATAAATCTTTTTAATATAGTCTGCTTCTTTCGGTACAATCTCCAGAATGGTTTTATCTTTCGGATTACGCCGGTAACCAAATGGTGCTCTGGTAATCAAAGTACCTTCTTTCTGTCGGGCTCCAAGTGCACGTTTGATCTTTTTACTGGTGTCTTTTACGTATCGTTCATTAAACCAGGTCTTAATACCAATGGTATCGTCACTGGAATCCATAGAATCATAATTATCATCAATCACGATCAGATGCTTTCCACGCTCCTGAAATTCATCCAGAAGCAAAAGAACCTTTGCATTATGCCTGCCAAGGCGTGAAAAGTCTTTGACATATACGGTATCAATATTTTTATCCAGATCAGCCATCATCTGCTGAAATCCCGGTCGGTCAAAGATATAGCCGGAAATGCCATCATCCTCATACCAGCGGTCGATGACAACACCATGGTCGCCTGCATATTGATTGATGATCAGTTTTTGGTTTTCTATGGAAACATAATTTCTTTTATCATCGTCTCTGGAGAGACGGACATAGCCTGCATTCATAATAGATACCTTTCTTTTTATGTAATGGAATCAGTGTAATTACTGGAGGCATCAGAAAAAATGAACATTAAGTAGGAGAGTACAAATTTTAATAGGGCCAGTGATTTTTCACAAGAGATTTTATACCGGTATGAATATCAGTATCTGGCTTTCCGTCCAGATATGTGACAACCCGGAAACCAATTCTAAGAAATCTATCCCGTTTAGCTTCAAATTCTTCTTGGGAGGAAAAATCATTTCTCCAGAGATAATACGTTGGCTTATTCAGAATCATCACCTTCTATTATATTTTCCTATTCTATATAATATAAAAGTTGGACAGTTTTGGTGCCTGTCCAGCTTTTCAAGATACCCTAATGCAAAACTAATTGGAAAAATTCACATAATTTTCAAAGATGGATTCTTGCAGGAATATAAACTTATGGTAGAATAGTAATAAGAGAAGATAGAAGGAGATGGAATATGCAGGGATATAATTGCATTATGGTGTATCACAGAGATGGCAATCAGATCCTGTTCTGCAAAAGGCGCAAGGATCCATATAAAGGGCTTTATAATCTGGTGGGTGGAAAGATTGAGCCTGGAGAAGATGGATTTACAGCAGCCTATCGGGAGCTTTATGAAGAAACCGGGATTAGCAGAGAACAGATTCAGCTTAGCCATATGATGGATTTTACTTATTATAACCAGAAATGCTATGTGGAAGTCTATGTGGGATATTTGCAGGAAGAGGTTTTACTGCACGCAGAATATCATCCCCTTGAGTGGCTCTCGTTAAAAGAGGACTTTTTTGACCAGAACCGATTTGCAGGAGAAGGAAATATCGGACATATGGTAGAGCAGGTTCGTCAATATGGAGTAGGAAGGTTAGAAAGTGAGGTGGTGTTATGAAAAGATATGAGATGTGGTCGATTCTTATGTTCATTACTATTTTTATTTTAGCGGTGTGTCAGTTTATCTTTCTCCCCGACGGAGTTGGATTAAGATTAGGAGCAGATGGGTTGAAGCATTATTATCGGATTAAGCCATGGATGATCATTCTGCCGGTTGCAGTTGGAAGTCTGGGGGCAGGAGTGATGCATCATGGAGATTTGAAGAAAGGATTAACCTTCTTTATCATAGGAACGGTAATGTTTGTCGGAACCCTTGTGCGTTATGTATAGGATGAAGAACGTAGGAACAAGCTTCTTTTATTTCTTATTGGAATAGAAGGAGCTTTTACTGTGAAAAGAATTGAGGAAAAGGAAATGATTTCAAAAATTGCATTGGTAGCATGCTCCAATCCATTATCAGAGAAAAAGCAAAGAGAACTTGAGCAACTGATTTGGATTTTAGAAAAACAGGGAATTATAGTAAAAAAAAGCTATTTGATCACAGGACCTTCCGAACCAGAAGAACGAGGTGCGGCCTTAATGGAGTGTTATATGGATCGTCAGGTTCAGATGATTTTTGATATTTCTGGAGGAGATTTATGCAATGGAGTTCTTTCATATCTGGATTATGATAAGATACGAAAAAACCCTAAGCCATTGGCTGGTTATAGTGACCTGACAGCACTCATCAACGGTATTTATGCCAAAACAGGGAATCAGGGAATGCTGTATCAGATTCTGAATGTGGCAGGAAGTGATCGAGAGCGACAGAGTCAGGCATTTATCGATTATTTAAAGGAAAAGAACAAAAGCCTGTGTCAGCCGGAAGTTACCATGCTAAAAGGAGATTTTCCAAGGGGAGAAAAAGTTTTAGGTGGTAATATCCGATGTCTGTTAAAGCTTGCAGGAACGCCATTTTGGCCGGATTTCAGACAAAAGGTTCTGTTATTAGAAAGCCAAAGTGGAGGACGAGAGAGAATACAGGCGTTTCTTGATCAAATGGAACAGATGGGAATCTTTGATGAGATTTCAGGTATGATTCTGGGAACCTTCAGTCAATTGGATCGGGAAGAAGGTCCAAATGCCATCGAGCAGATGGTGTGGAAAGTATTGGAGCATAGAGAAATTCCTATAGGAAGAACTATGGAAATTGGACATGGACAGGATTCTAAAGGAATGATTCTTGGATAAAAATAGTATCCCAAAAAGGAAGAAAAAGGAAGAAAGAGATGAGGAAAGCAAAAAGAAGATATGGGAGCTGTGAAAGCTGCACCTATTATATGTATGATGAAGAGTACGAATGTTATGTTTGTGATGTAAGTATGGATGAAGATGAGTATAGCCGTTTGATGTCGGATAAAGAATATCAATGTCCCTACTGGAGAGATGGCAATGAATATGCAGTTGTGAAAAAGCAGATGTGACAATGCATGAGAACGAAATCATTTCAGTCAGTGATCAAGCTCCTACGCGGATTGCTTTACTGAGATGGTTTCGTTCTCACTTTCTATCCCATAATCCAGGAAACTTATATTTTTATGGTTAATATAATTTCCACAGAGCTTCCTGAATGTTCTCATCCATTCGATTGGAAAGTGAAAGATAGAGTTCCTGTTCTTCTTTTGTAAAATCTTTGAAACGGGTTGCATTAAAATCAGTATGTGCAGTCTCCAGATCATTTAAGATGGCATCTGCATCAGATAATAAAGTCAAATTTAACATATTGCGTTTTTTAGCTCTTATCTCAATTAATTTTTTCTTTTCCAGTCTCTGAAGGGCCTTGGAGACTCTGAATTGAGGAATCCCTGATAAATCTGACAATTCCTTTACGTTGCTGATTGTTCCAGAGCGGTGAATCAGGAAGATCAGATACATCTCTTCGAAGGTCAGGTGGTTAGTGGTAGCCGCAGTTTCCAGATAATATTCCAACAGCTTACGAAAGCGATAGTTTTCCATAATTTCTCCCTCTACTGTAAGGGCAGTTGGGATAGGAAGGGCTTTTCGTTCCTGGCCAAGTTTTGTACTTCCGGGGAGAAGCATTGGTGGGACCGTACCATCCTTGGCACTGCTTACGAGAAAACGGTATACCTGCAGGCGGATTTCTTCATAATCTTCTTCTTCGTATACATCTTTATAAAACTGATTATAATAGTCAAATACATTGATCTTCATTTTGATCGTACTGGAAATGCCAAAATTCTGGCTGACAAGGCTTCCTTTTCGTTTTACATAATAATAGACTGGAGCCTGAAGTGCACAGAAGGTATGGGCGTGGCGGATATATTCCAGATTGAAGAGAAAGTCTTCACACCAGCTGATGGACGTATCCATGCGAATATGGTGTTCTTCAATGATCGACCGTCTGTAAAACTTATTCCATAAAACTCCATAATAAAAATCTGCCGGATTTTCGATCATATGGGATGCGAATTCCTGTCGGTCCATAACCTCATCTGTCTCAATATCTCCCTTTTGCGAAAGACGATTTCCAGTGACACGGTAGAAATCAGCAATGACCATATCGCAGGAAGTTTCTTCGACAGTTCGTACAAACAATTTCGTAGCATCGGGTGTTATCCAGTCATCGCTGTCTAAAAATTGGACATAAGCACCTTTCGCAATAGAAAGGGCATAATTTCGACTGGCTGAGACACCGGAATTGGCACGATGAAAGACCTGGACACGGGAATCATTGTGTGCATAAGTATCCAGAATCTCTGGTGAACGGTCGGTACTTCCATCATCGATTAAAAGGACTTCAAAGTTTTGATATTCCTGATTTAAAATGCTGTCAATACAGCGGTTTATATATTCCTGTGCATTGTAGACAGGTACAATAATGCTTATATATGGATTCATTGTCGTTACCTCCATTGTTCATTATAAAAGATTTTACAAATTATTCAATTACAAGAAAGGAGTCTTTATAAAAAATTCAGAAAAGCTAAGAGTAATGTTAGAAAGCTTTTCCTTTTATCGTGTATAATGAGAAATAAGAAATGGATGTTAATATATGGGGGAGCTTATGAAAAGAATGAGAGAAAAAATCTGGATTTTCATCGGATTGGTAATTTTATTAGTATTATATGAAGCAGTTGGTATTTTTATTTCTTATGGAAGGCATCCAGAGGTATCCGATGCCTACAAACAGTCCTTTCAGACAGAGAAATTTTATGGAAAAGAAGAATCTAGCGAACGTGCAGTTATCATCGAGGATAATAAAGAAGCTTTGGAGCATCGGCTGAGACTGATAGAAGAAGCTGAACAGGAGATCATTTTATCCACCTTTGATTTTAAATCGGATGAAAGTGGGAAGGATGTGCAGGCGGCGCTTTTACATGCAGCACAAAGAGGGGTTCAGGTGAGGATTATCGTAGACGGTTTTTCTGCAATTACCCATATGAGAGATGACTATTTTTCTGCACTTTCCAGTTCGGATCATGTAGAATTTCGGGCATATAATTTGCCGAATCCGTTACTTCCATGGAAAACAATGGGAAGGATGCATGACAAATATCTTATGATCGATCACAAGTTTTATATGCTTGGAGGACGTAATACGTATGATTATTTTCTGGGAGGAAAAGGATATCAGAATTATGACAGGGATGTACTTGTATATGAGATGGAGCCGGAGAATAAAAATACCTCTATTTATGAGTTGTACCAGTATTTTGAGAAAGTGTGGCAACAAAAAGAATGCGTGAGATTTCGTGATCAAGATGGAGAGCGGAAAGAGGTAAGAAAGGCGAAAAAAGAGCTGGAAGAAAGATATCAGGGCTTTTGCAAAAGATATCCAAAGCTGGAAGAAGCTTATTCCTATGAGGATATAACCTATCCGGTGAATCAGATTTCCATTCTCGTCAATCCTTCACATGTCTATGGAAAGAAGCCGGAAATATTTTATTCATTGATACAGTTAATGGAGGGGGCCAGAAGCGAAGTCAGAATTCATACGCCATATGTGATCTGCAATTCGTATATGTATGATGGATTCCGGCAGATCTGTAACGGAACAGCCAAAGTGTCTATGATGACCAATTCGGTTGCCAACAATGGGAATCCATTTGGGGCATCGGATTATGCGATTCACAAAGAAGAGTTGATTCAGACAGGAATACAGATATATGAATATGAAGGAGGGGTCTCCTATCATGGAAAGAGTGTTACCATCGATGATGATCTGGCCATTGTCGGATCCTTCAATATGGACATGAGAAGTGCATATCTGGATACAGAGATCATGTTGGTCGTCCATAGCAGAGAAGTTACAGCGCAGTTGAATGACTATATGGACTCCTATGAGGAGCAGGCAGGGAAAGTGCTGGATAAATATAGGGTGGAAATGCCAGAGGGAATGGAAAGGCAGAAGATTTCCCCAAAGCGTGAGAAGAGAGTACGGTTATTAAAGGCTTTTAATTGGCTGAGATTTTTAATGTAAATATGAGGAATCCATATGAAAAACTGGTTATTCCCTTGTGTTTTTGTTACAATAGAAGTAGTAGAATATAGGAACGGATCAGGATTGGAAAGGAGATTTTGTTATGGAAAAATTCGGAGAAAACATGAAGAAGTTTTTATTAGCAGGAATTGGTACAGTTGCCGCAACTACGGAAAAATCCAAAGAAATTCTGGATGAGATGGTGAAAAAAGGCGAGCTTACAGTAGAGCAGGGCAAAGTATTGAATCAGGAATTAAAGCATAACATTAAGAAGACAGTGAAGGAGAACGTGAATGTGTCCTGGAAGGCTTCTACACCAGAAGAATTGATGGAGATGGTGGATCAGATGACACCAGAGCAGCTGGAAGCTTTAAAAGCACAGATAAAGGCAAAAGAAGAAAAGGATAGCCAGGAAGCACAGGCGGAGGAACAGGCAGAAGCTTGTGGAACAGAAGATGAATAAGACTGACAGCCAAAGGGCGGAGGGAAAGGAGCAAGGCTCAAGGCTCAGGGAAATAACTGCAGTTCTTCATAAGAACAATATTTCCAGAGGAGTTACGCCAGAGAAGCTTCGGATCATTCTAGAAGAGCTGGGTCCTACTTATGTAAAGATTGGACAGATTATGTCCATGCATTCGGATATTCTTCCACAGCGATACTGTGATGAGCTGATGCATCTTCGTTCAGAGGTGGCACCGATGTCCTTTGAGCAGGTGGTGCAGGTCATAGAAGAATCCTATGGTTATTCCTGGAAGGACGTATTTACAAGTATAGAGGCGGAGCCGATAGGTTCTGCCTCTATTGCACAGGTACATAGAGCTGTCTTAAGATCGGGAGAGCAGGTGGTGATAAAAGTACAGCGACAGGGCATCTATGAGGTCATGTCCAGAGACATCGCTCTCTTGCACAAAGCAGTCAGACTCCTCCCATCAGCTGTCCATCGTGGTCTGGTGGACTTGGATATGGTGCTGGATGAGCTGTGGGAAGTGACAAAGGATGAAATGAATTTTCTGATGGAAGCATCTCACATGGAAGAATTTGAAAAATACAATCGGAATGTGGCATTTGTGGGTACACCGGTGCTATATCGGGAATTTTCTACCATGCATGTACTAGTCATGGAATATATCGATGGCTTTTCCATTGATGAGAAAGAAGGGTTGGTGGAAAATGGATATGATCTGAAAGAGATTGGAAGCAAGCTGGTGGATCATTATATGAAACAGGTCATGGAGGATGGATTCTTCCATGCAGATCCCCATTCGGGAAATGTAAAGATACGGGATGGAAAGATTGTCTGGATCGATATGGGCATGATGGGAAGGCTGACGGAGACGGATAAGAGGATGATAACCAGGGCCGTGCAGGGAATTGCGGAGAATGATATCAACGAGATTCAGGATGCCGTTCTGGCATTGGGAGAATTTCGTGGAAAGCCAGATCAGGGACAGCTCCATGAAGATCTGAAACATCTGGTCAATAAATATGGATCTGTAGAATTAGGTATGATCAAGATTGCAGAAATCATGCAGGATCTGATGGAAGTCATGAAAGAGAATAAGATTTCCATGCCCCATGGACTGACTATGCTGGTTCGCGGATTGACCCACGTGGAAGGAATCCTTTCTGATATCAGCCCGGAGATCAATATGATTGAAATTGCTCAGGCAAGGATTATGAGCAGTATGTTTCATAATTTTGATTGGAAAAAGGAAGTAAGGGAGAAGGGAAAGCTTTTGTATCGGGCTGCCAACAAGACGGCTAGGATACCGATGCTTATGGACGAGATTTTACAGGGATATCTGCGTGGACAGACGAAGATTCATCTGGATCTTCATGCATCTAAGGAGTTAAGCAGTCTGTTAAGAAGGCTTGTCCGTAATATTACGATGGGACTTTGGGTTATGGCACTTTTAGTCAGCTCCAGTATTATCTGTACTACGGATATGAAGCCGAAGATTTTGGGAATTCCTGCGTTGGGAATGCTGGGATATCTGATGGCATCGGCGATTATGATGTATGTATTTATCCGGCATTTTTTCTCAAGAAAATAAAAGTTACATAAAGCAATGGCAGTCACCCTTTCGACCGCCAATAACATCCTTTCTCTTGATCTGATCCCAGGAAAAGTCTTTGATTTTTTTTCTGGAAATCAAAAAGTTGCCAGCTCTCTGAGTCAATTGGGCGAAATTTACCGCATAATCCTGGTTGCCCTCCTGGTATTGATAGATGGTAGCCTCTGGACCCATAAAGCCAATATCGGCATCGCCGGAGATAACGGCGGTCATAGTCTTATCGGCACCAAATCCAGTTTCCAGAGTGAGGTCAATACCTTCCTCTTTAAAATACCCTTTTTCAATGGCAACGTATTGAGGGGCATAGAAAATGGAATGGGCAACTTCATTCAAGGTTACCTCTGTTAGAGCAGAAGATTTCCTGCATCCGATCATGCAGGAAAGACAAAAAATGGCAAGGCCTAAGCATAAAACAAATTTTTTCATAATTTCTCCAGGCTTTTTTTATAGATTATGAAGAAATATAGAAATGGTGCTTGCAAATATTTTTTTCTATGTTACACTTAAGTTGTTGAACTTTAGTGCGTTAAAAGTGTACAGTAGAAATTTATGATAGAGTTATAAGACGTAGGAGGATACGCCGATGGGAAAGAAAATCAGAACACCAGAAGTAGAACAGCTTTTTAGAGCCATTTTATGCCTGGAAAATGTAGAAGAATGCTTTACGTATTTTGAGGATATATGTACAGTGAATGAACTGCTTTCGCTGGCACAGCGTTTTGAGGTTGCAAGAATGCTGCGAGAGCACCATACGTATCTGGAGGTTGCAGAGAAGACCGGAGCTTCCACGGCAACGATCAGCCGTGTAAACAGATCTTTGAATTATGGAAATGATGGATATGATATGGTATTTGAACGAATGAAAGAAAAAGAAGAAAACTAATGAGAAAGAGAATCTCTCAGATGAGATTCTCTTAATTTTTCTTCTTTTTCTTTTTTTTGGCATCTTCGTCTGGTGGAGCATAAAAATTATCAATAATGCTTTCGATGATCTGCTTTTTCAGATAAATATCATAGGATAGGGTCGTAACAAAAGCCAGATTCTGCAAAAATTCCTTTTCATCTGGATTTTCAATCTGTGAAAAGGTGGAACGGCTATCCTTCATTGTACGAAAAATGTCTTTTTTCAGTGCATCATAATGCTTTGTTTCTTCATGGAATAATTCCGTATAAATTTCCTCGAAGGAAATGCTGGGGTTATTTGTGTCATAAAATAATTCGGTCAACGGAGTCAGTAAATTCTTAATATCGGAGATTGATAAGAAATTCTTCAGATAATAAATATAAATTAGCAGAATGATATGCTCCTTGGAATATTTCTTCTTATTAGAAGGTGGAAGCAGATGATTCTTGGAATAATTATTGATCATTGTCTTTGTTAAAATCTTATCTTCCGGGGTACGTTTGCAGCCAGAGAGCTGACTGTCCATAAAGGTAGTAACTTGATCCATATATAATTCTATATTTGGAATATCTTCTGGATTAATATAGTCTAGGTGACTCCATTTATCGAGTAGTTTTCTAAAATCCATAAACTTTCTCCCTCTCTAAATGTGAATACTCATTTTCTTATATTATACTTTTTTTAGGATTGGATAACAAGACTTTCTTTTTTTGATCCTTCTCTTCCGATTTTCAGGAAAGAAAAGCAGATATGGAAATTCACTTGTGAGAATCCTCTCAGTGCGATATAATATAGCTTACCGAACATCAGTTTAGAAAGGAATCATTATATGAATATTTATGATACACTCAATGAACAGCAACGAGAAGCGGTATTTTGTACAGAGGGACCATTGTTGCTTTTAGCGGGAGCAGGATCTGGGAAGACACGAGTCCTGACACATAGAATTTCCTATCTGATTCAGGAAAAAGGAGTTAATCCGTATCATATTCTTGCCATTACATTTACCAATAAGGCGGCCGGAGAGATGAGGGAGCGTGTGGATAATCTGGTAGGATATGGAGCAGAGCACATCTGGGTCAGTACCTTTCATTCTACTTGCGTCCGCATTTTAAGAAGACATATTGATAAACTGGGATATGACAATCATTTTACCATTTATGATACCGAGGACCAAAAGACAGTCATCCGAGAAGTTATGAAGCGTCTTAAGCTGGATAAGAAGCAGTATGCAGAACGTGCATTGCTAAACCAGATATCCAAGGCTAAGGATGAACTGGTGACTCCATCTGAGTATGAGATGAGAGCAGCAGGAAATTTCCGTGAGACACAGGTTGCAAAGGTCTATACGGAATATCAGAAACAGCTGCGGGAGAACAATGCATTGGATTTTGATGATCTGCTCTTTAAGACGGTAGAATTATTTCAGTTTCATCCGGATATACTGGAATACTATCAGGACAGATTCCAGTATATTATGGTAGATGAGTATCAGGATACCAACACGGTACAGTTTCAGTTTGTCAGCATGCTGGCAAGAAAGCATCGGAACTTATGTGTTGTAGGGGATGATGATCAGTCCATCTATAAATTCCGTGGAGCGAATATTTATAATATTTTAAATTTTGAAAAGGTATTCGAAGAGGCCACGGTAATTAAATTGGAGCAGAATTATCGATCCACAAAAAATATTTTAAATGCTGCCAATGAGGTAATCCGCAACAATAAAGGAAGAAAGGATAAGAGACTTTGGACGGAGAATGAAGAAGGGGATCTTGTTGTTTTTCATCAATATGAGACAGAATATGAAGAAGCCAACCAGGTGCTTCATGAGATTGAAAAGCTCAGTCAGGATGGAATTGCATATAAGCAGATGGCTATTTTATATCGTACCAATGCTCAGTCTCGTGTATTTGAGGAAAAGTTCTTGTTAAAGAATATCCCATACCGAATCGTAGGAGGGGTAAACTTCTATTCCAGAAAGGAAATCAAGGATATTCTGGCATATTTAAAGGCGGTAGACAATGGACAAGATGATCTGGCAGTGAAAAGGATCATCAACGTACCGAAGAGAGGAATCGGTGCGGCCAGTATTGTGAAGATTTCAGATTATGCCATGCAGAAGGAAATCAGCTTTTTGGATGCCTGTTATGAGGCCATGGAGATTCCCGGTCTTGGAAGGGCAGCCAGCAAGGTGCAGGAATTTTCACTGGAGATCGCCAAATTCCGTAGACTGGCTGATGCAGGAAGTCTTACAGAATTGTTTCATGCAGTAACAGAGGATACAGGATATCTGATGGCTCTTAAGGCAGAGGATTCTGAGGAAGCCAAAGCAAGAATTGAGAATATCGATGAGCTGCTCAATAAGGTAAGCACATATGAGCTGGAAGCGGACGATCCGACACTTGGAGAGCTGTTGGAGGAAATCGCTCTTGTGGCAGAGGTGGATTCTCTGGACGAATCAGACAATAAGGTGGTATTGATGACCTTACATAGTGCGAAAGGACTGGAATTCCCATATGTATTTTTGGCAGGAATGGAGGATGGAATCTTTCCAAGCTATATGACGATCATTTCCGAGGATAAGGATGATATGGAAGAGGAGAGAAGGCTTTGTTACGTGGGTATTACCCGTGCTAAGAAGAAGCTGTATCTAAGCGCTGCAAAGCACCGTATGATGCATGGGAGAACACAGTTTAATAAGGTTTCCAGATTCATCGAAGAGATACCGGAAGAACTGTTAGAGGTTGATCAGAGGATGAATTTTAAAGAAAAGAATCCAGAGAAGTCTATCTTTGCAGTGAATCGAAAAAAGACCTTCCAGAAGCCATATCAGCAGACAAAGCAGCAGTTTACGGTGGTAAACGGCGGTAAGTTGGATTATCAGGAAGGGGATCGGGTTTCTCATATGAAGTTTGGAACCGGGACCGTGGTTGAAATCGTACAGGGCGGAAGAGATTATGAAGTTACCGTGGATTTTGACAGAGTGGGAAGAAAGAAGATGTTTGCCTCCTTTGCAAAATTAAAAAGGGTGGAAGAGTAAGCGAATTTCTGATTCTAGATCGGAATTTCCTAGTAATTTTCTTATGATAATGGTATAATAAATCCAAAAGAAAAATGAGAACGAGAAAGGGTGTTGATCATGAAAAATATTGAAGAAATGTTAAGCACAGTAAAAATTGCAGAAATCTTAAACAGAAAAGAAGATGAAACAGAAAAGAAGATTTTATGGGTTCTGGCGATTATCGGAGCAGTAGCGGCAATCGCAGGAATTGCATATGCAGTTTATCGATATCTGACTCCTGATTATTTAGAAGATTTTGACGAAGATTTCGATGAAGACTTTGACGAAGATTTTTACGATGATCTGGAAAAAGCAGAAGCTGCAAAAGATGCAGAAGCAGAAAAAGAAGAATAAGAAGAATCCATATGCGGCAGAGATGATTTTTCCCTGCCGTTGTTTTTATTACATAAGAAATTCGAAGAATTTCTTATGTAATAAACAACCTCTGGGGGATGCACACGATGTGTAACGGAATATTCATGATGGATAAAAACTGGCTTAAATATGCCACTTTTCATATGTGAAAAAACTTTTAAAAAAAGTTTTAAAAAGTTGTTGACTTTTGGAAAGTGGTATGATAAGATATATTTCGTCGTCAGGAAAACGACAGAAAACAACTGAATATCGGGGTGTGGCTCAGCTTGGCTAGAGCGCTTGATTTGGGATCAAGAGGCCGCAGGTTCGAATCCTGTCACCCCGATACCTTTTGCGGGTGTAGTTCAATGGTAGAACACTAGCCTTCCAAGCTAGATACGTGGGTTCGATTCCCATCACCCGCTTCATGGAGAATGTCTCTGTGGCTAAGTGATAGTAAGTGCTCATAGCTCAGTTGGATAGAGCAATGGCCTTCTAAGCCATGTGTCCGGGGTTCGAATCCCTGTGGGCACGTTTTATGGTGGGTATGGCGCAGTTGGCTAGCGCGCAAGATTGTGGCTCTTGAGGCCGTGGGTTCGAGTCCCATTACCCACCCTCTTATCACTTTATAAGAGCAATGGGCTATCGCCAAGCGGTAAGGCACAGGACTTTGACTCCTGCATTCGCTGGTTCGAATCCAGCTAGCCCAGTTTCTTCCTATTAGATGTAGGATAGGGTGTATAGTAAAATGAATAAAATATGGGTGTGTAGCTCAGTTGGTAGAGCACTTGACTTTTAATCAAGTTGTCCGGGGTTCGAACCCCCGCACGCTCAGTAGTTTAAAGCTTAGAGAAATCTAGGCTTTTTTGTTGTGTGGATAATTATGTGTTTTGCAAAGGTATTTATTCAGCAGAAATGTCAAAGTGGATAGAAAATGCGGGTTTTCTGGAATACAGATGCAAGCGATGAGAACGGAATCATTTCAGCCGGCAATCAGGTTTCCAGAGCTTAACAATCCCTAACATGCTTTGCGTTTTTGCCACTTGCCACAGCCGCTTCGCTTTTAGCGCTCTCGTGGTAGGGACCAGACGAAAATCTTATATGCCGCCCATCTGCAAATGGTTCTTAAGCAAGCTCCTCCCCATTTGCTCTGATGGACGGCAGAAAGCGTTGCTTTCTGCAAAGATTTTCTGACCGAGAGCAAACCATGTAAGTGATTGTAAAAAGCTCTTCCAAATATTGCCTTGCTGAAATACTTCCGTTCTTTTTTATAGTATTGCATCTATATAAGTTGGGAAAACGGGGATATGGTCTATGAAAAAGCCTTCTTCTTTGCCACACTCCGTTTCTCCACACGAATATGGGAGAAGCCAATATACTACAAAGAACGAAACCATTCCGGTAAAGCAATCTGCGAAGGAGCTTACATGTTTTCTCAGGCAGAAAATCTTTGGCAAAAGCGATGCTTTTGGTCGTCCATAAGGACAAATGGCTGGAAGCTTGCTTACATAGCCATTTGTCCCTGGACGAGAGATAAGATTTTCGTCTGTCTTGGTATAGAACAAGAGAAAACATGTATCAGATTTGGAAGCTCCGCAGCCTGATTGCTGACCGGAATGATTTCGTTCTCACATATTATCCCATAGTCAAAGAAACCCATATTTATCTTACAAAAATATATTTTTAAAAGTCTCAAACAACATATTCCTTCGCATACTCAATAAACTTCAAAGCTGCGGGAGAAGCCATATCGCTGGAAGCTATGGCAATTCCAAGTTGCCTTTGGGCATATGGCTCTAATGGAAGCGTTAGTACAGAAGAATTATAATGATCCAAGACCAGCTTTGGAAGGATACTGATGCCAAGTCCACAGGCAACCATAGATACTATGGTATAGTCATCCTTGGCAGAATATTGGATGTCAGGATGAATATCATATATTTCTAAGGTACGATGGATATCGATATCTGTGCCTCTTGCGGAGATGATAAAGGTCTGTTGGTTAAATTCATTCAGCGGAAATGCGGTATGATCCAAATAGCAATCTTCCATTGGAAGTACGGCCAGCAGCGGATCGTCTTTTAAAGGGATCCATTCGAAGCCCTGATTATGATAGGAGCTCAAAAAACCTAAATCTACCTGACGATGTTCAATCCATCCAAGAATATCTTCATTTCCCCCTTCTTTAAAATGAATTTTTATAGACGGATAGTCTTTTTTGAATTTTTGAATGATGTGTGGAAGCCATTCTCTGGAGATACTGGAATAAGTACCGATGTTTAGAGTACCCTGGTGTAGATTATGCAGAGACTGAACTGTCTGATTTAAATTTTCCTGACACTGTACAATTTGAGAAATATATGGATAGATCTCCTTTCCTGCATTGGTCAGAAAGGCACCATTTCGATTTCGATAAAATAGATTCAGATCCATTTCATTTTCTAAACGCTTTAAGGTGTGGCTGATGCCAGACTGTGTGTAGCCTAATCGTTTGGCTGCTTTGGAAAGGCTGTTTTGTTTGGCTACCTCTAAAAAAATAATATATTTACTAAGATCCATTTTGTGATTCTCCTTTTACATGAAGTACTGTGATATATGATATTACTTTTTGTCATGTATTGTCAAGTTTCCATGAAGGTTTGTCTCTTTACTGGTAAATAAATTTTAGTATAATTATTTCTATAGATTTTTTCAAAAATGGAAACAAAAGATGAGGAGGAAATATATATGACAACAACAACTGCAATTTTGCTTGCATTTGGTGCATATCTGTTATTCATGATTTTTATTGGCGTATGGTCCATGAGACAGACTACCGGTGCAGGCGATTATTTTTTAGGTGGAAGGGGACTTTCTGGTCCGGTTGCCGCCTTATCTGCTCAGGCATCTGATATGAGTGGATGGCTCCTGATGGGGCTGCCAGGTTCCATTTACGCATTAGGAACGGGACAGGCATGGATCGCTGTGGGGCTTGGACTTGGAACCATCGCAAACTGGCTGATCATTGCGAAACCACTTCGTGCATATACGATCGTGGCCAATAACTCCATGACGTTACCAGAGTTCTTCGGAAATCGATTCCGTGATGAGAAGAAGATTCTGCTTGGAATCTCATCTGCCATCATTGTAATCTTCTTCCTGGTGTATACTGCATCTGCACTGGCATCTGGAGGAAAATTATTTAACAGCGTATTTGGTATTGATTATCACATCGCGTTACTGATTGGAGCTGCAGTAATCTTAGTTTATACTTTTATGGGAGGGTTCCTGGCTGTATGTACGACTGACTTCATTCAGGGAACGTTGATGCTCATTGGACTGTTAGTTGTTCCAATTGTTGTATGGGGATATGTCAGTGGTGATTTTACCAACTTGCTGACACAGAGTGGCGTAAATCCAGATTCCTTCCTGAGTCTGACTCATAATGGAAATCATCCAATCACAGCAGTGGAGATTATCTCCAATCTTGCATGGGGACTTGGATACTGTGGTATGCCTCATATTCTGGTTCGTTTTATGGCGATCAAGAATGAGAAGGAATTAAAGAAATCATCTGTAATCGCGATCGTATGGGTAGTATTATCTTTAGGACTTGCTGTAGCAATCGGTCTTTTAGGCCGTGCCTTCTTATTACCAACAATTTTAGGTGAGACAGCTGGTGCTGCTTCTGCAGAATCAGTATTTATTGAAATGATTCAAAAGGTGTTTGTCGATGTATTGCCGCTTCCGTTTATTGGAGGAATTTTCCTTTGCGGAATTTTAGCTGCGATCATGTCTACGGCTGATTCACAGCTTTTGGTATGTTCATCTTCTGTATCTGCAGATATCTATAAGGATATTATGAACCCAAAAGCGTCTGATGATAAAGTGTTAAAGGTTGGACGTATTACTACGATGGCAGTTGCAGTGATCGCCACTGTGATCGCATGGAATCCAGACAGCTCTATTATGGGCTTGGTTTCTAATGCCTGGGCTGGTCTTGGAGCGGCATTCGGTCCATTGGTAGTGATGAGCTTATTCTGGAAACGAATCAATCTTCCGGGAGCTGTTGCCGGATTACTTTCCGGAGCAGCAACTGTAATAATCTGGGATTATATTCCAGTTATGGGCGGACAGACATTGGGAACCGTTACTGGACTTTACTCACTGGCAATTGGTTTTGTCATCAGTCTGGTATGCATCGTGGTTGTCAGTCTTGCGACAAAAGCACCGGATCAGGCAATTTTAGATGAGTTCGAGGCATATAAGAATTATCAAGAATAATATATTGTGAACATTGGAAGGAGTTTTGCAAAAGAAGCAGGAATGGATTCTGCTTCTAAGCAAAGCTCCTTTTTTTGTGGAATAGGAAACTTTGTTCCCTTTTGTTTTTACATAGAGATATAAGAAATTTTTAAAAAAATGAAAAAAAGTATTGACATCAATACTTTAACGTGATAAAGTACCAGACATAGAGTTATTACTTTAAAGCACTAAAGTGTGGAACGAAAATATGTTAAATTTGGAGGAGAAAACTATGGACACAAGAATTTCAGGTAAAACAAGATTATTAGGAGTATTCGGAACACCAATCAAGCATTCAGGATCACCGATTATGTATAACTTTTGTTTTGACTACTACGGAATTGATTGTGCATACTTAGCATTTGATACAGATGAAACACAGGTAAAGGCTTCTTTGGATGCAATGAGAAGATTAAATATGCGTGGAGGTAATGTTACCATGCCATGTAAGCAGGAAGTGGCACGTAACATGGATAAGCTTTCTCCAGCTGCAAAATTCATCGGAGCAGTAAATACTATTGTAAATGATAATGGCGTATTAACCGGTCATATTACAGACGGTATGGGGGTTGTGTTGGACCTGAAAGATCATGGAGTATCCATTGTAGATAAAGATATTGTTGTATTAGGAGCAGGCGGGGCTGCGACAGCAATCATGGTACAGTGTGCATTAGACGGAGCAAAATCTGTAACCGTATTCAATCGCGGAGCAGAAGGCTTGGAAAAAGCGAGAAAGATTGGAGAAAATATGATGGCAGATGGAGTGCCTTGCAAGATGGAATACCATCCGTTATCTGAACAAGAGCTGATGCATGATACCATTCGAAAGGCAGACATTTTGATCAATGGTACTTCTGTTGGTATGAGACCAATGAGCGAAGGTCAATCACTGGTAACAGACATGTCAGTATTTAATGATGACTTAGTTGTGTATGATGTTATCTACAATCCATTAGTGACAAAATTAATGGAAGATGCTCTGGCAAATGGCTGTAAGGAAGAGAACGTCATCGGTGGAAAAGGCATGTTGTTATGGCAGGGAGCAGGTGCATTCGAATTATACACAGGATTGAAGATGCCAGCTCAGGAATTAAAAGAATTCTTAGCAAAACGAGAAGAAGAAGGCGTGGAACCATTAAAAGATGTGGCTGAGAATGTTCCATACTAAATCAGAATAAATGTAAAAGGGCCTTGAAAGAAATGATTTCTTTCAGGGCTTTTCTTAATTGTATAAGAATGTTTTGGGTAATAAAACCCGTTGTCTATAAAAGGGAAAAATGACATATGTCACTGGATGGAGGAGCGTAATTATTGTATACTATTATAGGATAATTGGACGAAAAAGGAGGAAATTAGACAATGGATAGGATAAAAAAAGGAAACTATAAAGCAGTTTTTACAGATATTGACGGAACATTATTAAATACTTCTCACCAGGTGCCCAAAGCATCTAAAGAACGAATCCGACAGTTGGATGGGCAAGGAATCCCATTTGTATTAGTTTCTGCCAGAATGCCAAAAGGAATGATAGGAATCAGAGATGAGATTGGTGTTCGTGCACCGATGGTCTGTTATAGTGGTGCTTTGGTAGTGGATGCTGATGGAAGGGCGATGGCCAGCTCTGTATTAGACGAAAAGGAAACGAAGGCATTATGTATGTATATCAAACAGGAAGAACCAGAGGTTTCTTTAAATCTTTATTATGAAGATTCCTGGATGGTGGAAGATAAAAAGGAGTATTGGGTAAAACAGGAAATGGATATTACTCAGATTGAGGCAGATGAGATTCCTTTTACAGACGAAGGTTTTTCACGGAAAACACACAAGATTCTTTGTATGGGAGAGGCCGATCAGATTGACCGATTAGAAAAAAACCTTGTTCAGGAATTTCCGGAAATCAGAATTTATAAATCCAAGGATACTTATCTGGAAGTGATGCCGATGGCTGCATCCAAATCAGCGGCAATTCGGATTTTAGAAGATATATTTTCGGTGCAAAGAGAAGAAATTATTGCATTTGGTGATGGACATAACGATATTGATATGCTGCAATATGCAGGATTGGGAGTTGCTATGGGAAATGCTTCCGTGGAAGTAAAAGAAGCGGCAGATATTGTTACAAAAAGAAATGATGAAGAAGGACTTCGATATATTTTGGACCGGGCATTTTAAGTGACGGCGTAAAGATAAGAGCATAATGTGAAGATGAGGAAAATATGGATTGGGAACAGGTTAAAAAATGGAGAAAAACGGCAGGTATATTTTTAGTCATATGCTTTTTTGGCATGTTTATTTTGATTTATGCAAAAATATTTGTTATTTTTTATAATAACTACGGAACACATAAAAAAGTATTTGGAGCCACTTATATGACTATGAATAACCAGTATTATAAGATACTAAATAACGAGATTCGTCGTCAGATAGAAAAAAAGGGAGATCGATTGCTCACTTTGGATCCGGCCCTGGATCAGGATAAGCAGAATCAGCAGATTCAGTATCTGATCGAACAGAATGTGGATGCCATTTTTTTGAATCCAGTAGACTGGAAGGAAGTGGGGCCGGGATTAGAGGCTGCCAAAAAAGCGGGTATTCCGGTAATTGTGTTAGATGCACCGGTTTATCAAAAGGAACTGGCAGCTACGACCATTGTATCTGATAATTATCAGGCGGGAGTACAATGTGCAAAGGATATGATGAAGAAAAGGAAAAGTGCGAATATAGTTCTTTTGACACATAAGGAAGCAAAATCCGGAGTAGACAGAATACAGGGGTTTTTGGATACGATTGAAGGACATACGGAGTACCAGGTGATTGCAGAAACGGATACGCAAGGGCAGATTGAACGTGCGTTGCCAAAGGTAGAACAGATTATTGAGGAACATACATACATCGATGTGATCATGGCATTAAATGATCCGGCAGCTATGGGAGCGTTGGCAGCTTTAGACAGCAAGAATTGCAGAGAAGGTGTTCTGGTGTATGGAGTGGATGGCTCTCCGGAGGCGAAAAAATTGATCGCGGAGGGAATGATGACAGGCACTTCTGCCCAGTTTCCCAAAAAGATAGGAGCACAGGCAATCAAATCGGCGTATCAGATTTTGAATGGCGAAGAGATAGATGCCAATGTGGTCATTCCAGTGGAAATGATCACGAAAAATAATATTGAGGAATTTGACATCAGCAGATGGCAATAGAAAGAGGCATTATGAGTCGGAATTTATATTACTTAAGATTATTTATGAGTTTGTTAAACTTCGCTATACTGGCATTTCTTTCTGCTGTCATGATGGTAACATTTAATACCATTAATGAAAATTATATGGCCAGAAATTTTTTGGAGGATATCTCCTATCTTCCCAAAGAAGCGACAAAATCAACCGTGATTGTCTTTCTTACCTTTTTTCTGTTGCTTTATATTATTGAGGTACGAAAGCAATTCAAACATAAATCGGTTGTTTCCGTTGGCATTTATGTGATTGAGATAATCCTATGTCTTATAGTCATTCGATGTTTATATATAAGCTATAATGGAATCTTATTGTTGGTAGTTGCGGATATTGTAACTTCCATTCGCGATAAGCATAATCGAGGGTTATTCTTAGTAATTATGGGACTGATTTATATATTTGCAGACTATGATATCGTATCGTCTATAATTCCTACGATATCTTTTGAGGAAATATTAAGTGTATATAGTACACAATATAGTACGCTGCTACTTGGAATCAGGAATATGTTGGTTTCTGTCAATCACATTGCTTTTATTGCTTATATGATTATTTCTATGAAGAATCAGATGAAGGAAAATGCCAGAATTGCTTTGTTAAATATTCAGCTTCAGACGGCTAATGAGCAGTTAAAGGAGATGAATGAGCAGCTAAAGGATTATGCTGGTATGAGGGAAAAGATGGGAGAAACAAAAGAACGAAATCGAATTGCCAGGGAGATCCATGATACCCTTGGACATACCATGACCGGTCTTTCGGTTGGGATAGATGCCTGTATTGCTATGATTGACTATTCTATTGAGGGAACGAAGAAGCAGTTAAATCAAATGTCTCAGGTGGCGAGAAAAGGAATTGATGATATCCGGCGTTCTGTAAATAAATTGCGTCCCGATGCATTGGAACACCATAATCTGGAAGAGGCGCTGGAAAAACTGATTGAGGATACGGTACTGATGTCAAATGTACAGATTTATTATAATCTTCAGGTACCAGAGTTGAAATTTAATACAGATGAGGAAGATATGATTTATCGAGTGGTCCAGGAAGGAATCACAAATGCAATCCGGCATGGAAAAGCCGACAACATACATGTGAATATAAAGAAAGAGGATAAGTGGTTGATTCTTACGATACAGGATGACGGAATTGGCTGTGAAGAGATTCATACAGGATTTGGATTGATCCATATTGAAGAAAGGATTCATATGCTCAATGGGAAAGTTTCTTATGATGGAAGCAATGGATTTTGTATTGTAGCAAAGATACCGATAAGATGGAGTGAAAATTATGATTAAAGTATTAATAGCAGATGATCAGGAATTGATTCGTCAGAGTCTGCAGATCGTATTGGGAATCAGAGAAGAAATCTCTGTAATTGGTACTGCAGGAAATGGAAACGAAGTGATTAGGCTGGTTCAAAAAGAAAAACCAGATGTAATTTTGATGGATGTACGTATGCCGGAGATGGATGGTGTGCAATGTACCAGAATGATTAAAGAAAGATATCCACAGATAAAGATTATTATATTGACTACCTTTGATGATGATGAATTTGTATTTAGTGCATTGAAATATGGTGCAAGCGGATATCTGTTAAAAGGGATTTCCATGGATGAACTAGAAAAAGCAATTCGCACCGTACACCAGGGGGGTGCAATGATCAATCCGGGAATTGCCAGCAAAGTAGTGGAGCTTTTTTCTGAAATGGCACAGAGCAACTATGATATTATGATTGAAGCGGAGAATGTAGACGAATTGACCGATGGGGAATGGGAGATCATCAAGTTGATTGGCAGGGGGATGTCTAATAAAGAAATCGCAAAGGCGATCAGTCTGTCTGAAGGTACGGTCAGAAATTATTTGAGTAGTATCTTAAATAAGCTAAACTTAAGAGATCGCACCCAACTGGCCATATGGGAAGTGCAATCAGGTTCAGCAAAGTACAGGAGAAAATAGACAATGAGTAAAACAGCGGTTTGGTGGAGACGTCTGGTAGTATGTGGATTGATTTTTAGCATATTGACGTGTTCATTAGTGTTAAAACCAAAAGAACAAAAGGTTGTACTTACTTTTGGCATGTTTGCAGGTAATCAGTGGGATGTACCGGATGATGATTGTTATCGGATCATTGATGAGACGATTGAGGAATTTGAAAAAAAATATCCCAATGTGACGATTCGATATGATAGCGGTATCTTAAAGGATGATTATTCTGAGTGGCTTTCTCAAAAAGCCATAGATGGAGAGCTGCCAGATGTATTTATGGTTCTTTCAGAGGATTTTAATACCTTTTCCTCTGTAGGAGTATTAAAGAATCTGGATTCTTTGATTGCAAAGGATCCCTCTTTCCATGAGGAGGATTATTATCAGGGAAGCTACCGGGAAGGAGAATGTGAAGGGAGTCAGTATGCCCTTCCTTATGAAAGTGTACCAACGCTGATGTTTGTCAACAAGACTCTTTTGGAGAAGGAGAACATAGCAATGCCAAAGGAGGATTGGACGTGGGAGGATTTTTATGAAATCTGTAAAAAGGTGACAAAGGATACCGATGGGGATGGAAAAGTGGATCAGTATGGTGTATATGGGTATAAGTGGAAGAATGCACTCTATAGCAATGGAGCATCGCTATTTAATAAGGCGGGGACAAAATGCAACCTGACTGGAGAAGAGGTGGAGGAATCCATTCTTTTTACGAAAAAGATCAATGAACTTTCTGGATTTTCCAATCCAACCTCCAATGACTTTGATACTGGAAAGGTGGCATTTCAGCCTATGAAATTCTCAGAATTTCGTACCTACAAGCCTTATCCATGGAAGATTAATAAATATTTCGAATTTGAATGGGACTGTATCAAGCTGCCGACCGGACCGAGTGGAGAGAGTAAGTCGGATGTAGATAATCTGTTAATAGGAATCAATAATAGAAGCAAGAACAGCCAGATGGCGTGGAAGTTTTTAAAGGAGTTGACCTACAATCGAGATACACAGGAAAAATTATTTCGATATTCACAGGGAATCTCGCCTCTTAAGGATGTAACCAATTCTAAAAAGGCAGAAAAAATATTGGATGAATATATGGGCGAGGATACCATTGTAAAGGTCGAATTGTTAAATGAAGTAATGGAACAGGCAGAGGAAAAACCAAAATTTCGGGAATATGATACGATTATGGAATATATTGACAATGAAATTTTAAAACTAATGATGCTGGAAGAAGGATTTGACGAAAATATACAAAAAATAAAGAATGATATTGATGATATGTTAAAAAAGTAATATGACATTTGTCATTTAGAAAATGACATTTGTGAATTGTGTTTAATGACAATTTACAGATGTCTTTTTTTTGTGCAATTGTTACAATATGTTTGTAAATAAAGAACGAATAAAAGAAAGGAGAAAAGGATGAAGTATGTAGTATTAGTTAGTCATGGAACATTTGCTCCAGGATTGAAAAGTGTGCTGGCAATGCTTGCAGGAGGAGAAAGAGAAGATGTCATCAGTGTTGGACTGGAAGATGGAATGAGTGCCGACGAATTCGCTGCTAAATTCGCAGATTCCATCAGTGGAATTACAGAAGATGACGGAATTATCCTTTTGGGAGATATTGTAGGTGGGTCACCATTGACCAATGCAATTGAACAGATTTCTAACAAGGGTCTGGACAAGAATCTTATAATCTTTGGTGGAATGAACCTTGCAATGGCATTAACAGCTACATTAATGAAGGACGATGTTGATGACGAGATGCTGAAAGCAAGTCTGGTAAGCGAAGCAAAAGACGCTATAAAAGAATTTGTTCTGGCACCTCAGGATGACGCAGATGAAGAAGATGATATTTAGGAGGTAGGAATATGTCAATTTCATTTTTAAGAATCGATGACCGTATGATTCATGGACAAACAGTAACAAGATGGTCCGTTGAGTATCCATGCGATGGATTAATTGCAGTAAACGATCGTGCAGCAAATACACAGGCATTGAAGATGGCATATAAGAGTGCAAGTACAAAAAAGACTTTTGTATGGACCTATGATGCATGGAAGAAAAAATGCCAGAAGGTATTAGATAGTAATGACCAATATTTCCTGATTACAAAAGATCCGATCCAGATGAAAAAGATTCTGGTAGACGATGGATTTGTTCCAAGTGATGTGAAAAAAGTAATCATTGGACCATGTAATGACCGCCCAGGAGCAGTAAAGCTTGGTAATAACCAGTCCATTACACAGGAAGAAGCAGAAGCTATTGAAGCAATTACAAAAGCAGGATACGAAGTAGAATTTGCATTAGTAAAAGAAGCTTCCATTGGAACATGGGATAAATTCAGAGGTCAATTCGGATTTAAATAAAATAGATTTTCATAGGAACATATGAAAAGAGAATATGGAGGAAAAAAATTATGACAATTAGTTGGTTACAAGCAGTCATCTTAGGTATTTTTGCCTGCTTATCCAGTATGCCTGGTATGGGTGGTACTGTAATTGGAAACTATACATTAGGACGACCATTGGTTGGTGGTTTAGTATGTGGTATCGTATTAGGAAACATTCCTTTAGGAATCATGGTTGGTGCAGCAATGCAGCTTGTTTATATCGCATTAGTAACACCTGGTGGAACTGTATCTGCTGACGTTCGTGCCGTATCTTATATCGGTATTCCTTTAGCAATGTTAGCATTAGATTCTTATGGACTAGATCCTGCATCTGCAGAAGGAATCGGAATGGCTACATCTTTCGGTGCAATGGTAGGTACACTTGGTACTGTATTATTCTACGGAACAGCTACGATCAATCTGGTATGGCAGCATATTGGATGGAAGGCAGTTGAAAAAGGAGATTTCAAAAAACTTTACGCCGTAGATATGGTGCTTCCTTGGATTTCTCACATTATCTGTAGTTTTCTTCCTGCAGTTGTAATGTGTAAGCTTGGAGTTCCTGTAGTAGAAGCAATCAAAGTAGCATTGCCAATGGATGGAATTGCTATGAAGACATTATTTACAGTAGGTAGTATGCTTCCTTGTGTTGGTATTGCGATTCTGTTAAAACAGGTAGTAGATAAAGTAACGGACTTTATTCCATTCTTCTTTGGATTTACATTAGCAGCAGGTATGGGATTAAATCTGGTATCCGTTACAGTTGTAGCAGGATTATTTGCAATCTTGTTCTATAACATTAAAATGGTTGGAATCAATGCGAAGAAAGCAGCAATGGCTGCTGGACCGGGTTCCTTAGACGATGATGATGATGAGGAGGATATCTAATATGGCAGAGAAAAAGCTTTCCAAAAAGGCGTTAAATAAATCATTTCGTAACTGGTATTATGGACATTTAACCTGTTTCTCTCAAGAACATATGCAGACATTTGGTTACTTATGTGCAATGCTTCCATTAGTAGAAGAATTATATGATACAAAAGAAGAGCAGCAGGAAGCAATGAATACATATACAGCCTTCTTTAACACAGAACCACAGGTTGGATCTATTATTGTTGGTATTACAGCCGGCTTAGAAGAAGCAAGAGCAAATGGAAACGATGATGTAGATGCAGAAACCATCAATGGTATTCGTGCTGGTTTGATGGGACCAATCGCTGGTATCGGTGATTCCTTAGTTGTTGGTACTTTGATTCCTATCTTATTAGGTATTGCACTTGGATTATCTTCAGGTGGATCTGTTGTTGGACCAATCTTCTATATTCTTGCATGGAACTTATTGATTACTTTTGGTATGAGATTCTTATACTTCAAAGGATATGAATTAGGTGGTAAGGCCGTAGATGTTCTGGTTGGTGAACAGGCGACAGCAATTCGTGAAGCAATCGTTATGCTTGGTACTATGGTAGTAGGATCCGTAGCAGCAACATGGGTATCTGTTAAGACATCCTTCCATCTGGTAAATGATGCAGGAGAAGAGTTCTTAAATCTTCAAAATCAGTTAGATGGTGTATATCCTGGAATTTTAACAGCAGCATTTGTAGTTTTATGCTGGTGGCTGATGGCAAAGAAAAAACTTTCTCCGATCGTTACCATGTTACTTTTAGTAGTAATCGCATTCGTAGGTGTATTAGTCGGATTCTTTAATCCAGGATTACAGTATTAATAAGGAGATTCATATGACAGCACAACAGACAAAAAGTCAACAATTAAGAGAGATTGAATATCAGACAAGAATGATAGAGAATCTGAAAAAGTGGGTAAGAAATCTTATAGTTATTTCATCAATTGGAGTTGCAATGGCATATTGGGCATTAAAGCTTCAAAATGGAATGATTTACAATGTAGTGGGAGTAATTAGTATTATCATAATTGTTGTCAGTGTCATTCTTTGTGCAGTCATTGGATTAGCTATTAAAAACGGAAGAGCGAATATTGAGAAAATAAAGAAAGTCATACACTAGACACAAATCCTTTTCTTGGGAGGCGGCTAATTGGCCGTCTCCTTTACTACTGTATCAGGAAGAGAATTTGTATCATGTATAAGAGAGAAAATAAGGAGAAAGTATGAAAAAAGGAAATATGAGAATTTTTGCCTGTATTATGGCAGGACTTATGGCAGGGACCAGCATAACACCTTATATGCCACCTGTTTCTGTATATGCAGCTGCACAGCAGCTTGTAGATGGATGGGTATTTTCTGGAAATGGAAGCCAAATTGAAAATGGCATCCGTCTTCAGGGAGAAGGTGATAATTTTGGTATCTCTGATGTTGTAAAACAGGATAATTATACCGTAAAAGCAACTCTGAAACAGGGAGAGGGCGATGGTGCAGTTGGAATTGTTCTGGGAACTAAGGAAGCAGACAATCCAAAAGAAGGTGCCGTTGTAGTTAATGTAACTCCATCCTCTGGTGCGGTACGTGCATTTTGTTTTCAGGGAGGCATTGCCGGTGATATTCATGCAGGTAAGACATTTGAAGAATTAAAAAATCAAGAAACGTATCAGTTTGATGTCTCTGTGGAAGATCGTCAGCTGCAAGTGAAGATCAATGATACAGAGGTATATGATTTTGAAATCAGTGATACGATTTTGGAAGGAAATATTGGATTCATTGGATTTAACGAAGATCTGACCATTACAGATATCACAGTCGATGATATTGAAGTAAAAGAAGCAGAAGCTTATTTATCTGATCTCGAAGTAAAAGGTGGAGAATTAGATAAAGATTTTTCCAAGGAATATGACAGTTACAGTGTGGTTGTTAAAAATGAAACGGAAAGCATTTCCTTGATTCCAACAGTGGAAGGAAGCGGAAATGTGACTGTTAATGGAGAAGCTGCTCAGGCGGGAAAAGCAACAAAGGTAGACTTAAAGGTTGGATCACAGCAGATACCAGTTGTAGTTACCAGTGAAAACGGCGGAAAAGAAAAGACAATCATTAATGTATTGAGAAATGCAAGCGATTCTGTTTATAATGTACCGACCAGACCACAGTATCATTATTCACCAGCAACTGGATGGGCGAATGATCCAAATGGATTGGTATATTATAAAGGGGAGTATCACCTGTTTTATCAGTATTATCCAGACGATACCGTTTGGGGACCAATGCACTGGGCACATGCAGTATCCAAAGACTTAAAAACATGGGAAGAACTTCCAATAGCTTTATATTATCAGGAAGATATGGGAGCAATCTTCTCAGGAAGCTGTGTTGTGGATGATGAAAACAAATCAGGCTTATTTGGCGATGAAAAAGGACCTGGTACCGGAGGTTTAGTTGCCATCTATACACAGAATAACGATGGAAGAGGACAGGATCAGGCCATTGCATACAGCAAGGATAAAGGAAGAACCTGGACAAAATATAAAGGAAATGCTGTTTTGAAATGGAACGAAGATCCATTAGATAACACGGCATTCCGTGATCCAAAAGTATTTTATCATGAAGAATCTGGAAAATACATGATGGTTGTTGCAGGCGGAATCCTGAGAATTTATTCTTCTGATAATTTGATTGACTGGGAAGTAGAAAGTACCTATTCTGGTGACGAAGGAAATACAAGAATCGAAACAGAATGTCCGGATATGTATCCATTAACGGCAGAAGATGGAACAACAAAATGGGTAGTCAGTGAAGGCGGCCGTTACTATCGTGTTGGTGACTTTAAACAGGTTGACGGAAAATGGACTTTCGTACAGGATGAAGGAAGTGACCGTTATGTCATGAACTTTGGACCTCAGTCTTATGCAGCCATGACATATGACAATTTCCCAGAAGGACGTCGTGTTATGATCAACTGGGCAAGTATCTGGGAAAATGGATATTGTAACAATGTCAGCAATGTAACTGGTAAATGGGGCTATAATGGATTCTTTAACCTTCAGACAGAATTAAATCTTACAAAGACAGAGAATGGCTATCGTCTGGTTCAGACTCCAATCAAAGAATATGAGGATTTAAGAGTAAAAGAAGCAGCAACAAATGTGAAAGCAACCATTCCTAAGAAGACAGATTCCAGTGAAAATCTGTTATCAGGAATCAAAGCTGGACAGTATGAAATCGTTGCAGAGTTAACTCCAAAAGAAGGAACAACAGAGGTTGGATTCAAATTAAGAACCAATGATGAAGGTACAAAGGAAACAATTGTAAAATACAACACAGAAACAAAACAGGTGAGCATCAATGGTGATAAAGCAGGTGTAATTCCAGAAGGTCAGAGAAAAGGTGATATCGTATCTGATGCCATTGCTGTTGAAGAAGATGGAAAAGTAAAATTAGATATTTTTGTTGATGAATCCAGTGTGGAAGTATATGCACAGGATGGACAGCAATCAGGTACACTTGCAATTTTCCCATCCGTAAATAGTACAGGTATGGAAGTATATTCTGAAGGTGGAGAGACCGACGCAGATATTACTGTTTATCCAATGAAGAGTATCTGGGAAGATAAATTAACAGATGATAATACAGCAGCAGACCTTTATATTAGTACAGCATCAGGAAGTGGAGAATATGGTGTTGGAGATGAAATTGAAGTTATGGCAGCAATTTCTCCAGTCAGCGCAGAGCAAAAAGTAACCTGGAAAGTAACGAATAATAAAGGCGATAAAGTAAAAGTTATCAAAGAAAAGAATGATAGTTTGCTGTTAAAGGCTTTAAAGAAGGGCGTATTTACTGTTACTGCTGAAACAGAAAGCGGTTTATCCAGAAGTCTGGATATATCTATTACAAGCTCTAAGTTAAATAGTAATATTGGCGATTGGCACGTTATCAGTGGTGATTGGACCTTAGATGAAAATGGATATACTGGGGATCTTATTGGAAAAGGCGATGGATTCCTGATGTCCGGAACCAAGATCAGCTCTGATGATTATACCTTCGAGGCAGATGTTCTGTATCATTCAGGAACAGCATTTGCGATGATCTTCCGTGGACAGGATCCAAATTCCAATAAAGGATATGCAGCAAATGTAGATGATCCATTCCATGAAGGAGATGGTACATCAAGAATCTTTACCTTTGGTGGTGGAACCGGTGATATCGGAAACCGTGTGAAATATACTTTACAGCCAAATACCCGTTATCATCTAAAGGTTGAAGTAAAAGGAAACCATTATAAATTCTATATCAATGACAGTCTGATATTAGACAGAATTGACCGTAATGCAAATAAGAATTATGCAGAAGGAAGATACGTTGGATTTAACGCATTTGATTCTAAAGTAACTTATCAGAACATTAAAGTTACACCAATGGATACAAAAGAACCAGCTGTAGATGAGAAACTTTCTCTCTATACCGGTCAGTCAAAGACGATCAATGTAACTATGGAAGAAGATGATTACAATATCGTAAAATATCAGTCTTCTAACACCGACGTTGCTGTTGTTGATGATGAAGGAAAAGTGACAGCGAAAAAAGCAGGAACAGCTGTTATTAAGGCAGATGTAACTAATTTTGGTCGTAAATATCAATTAGAAACAAAGGTAACTGTAAAAGCACCATATGTGAAAGTGACTGCTCCAACAACTGCTTATGTAGGAAAAACCGAAAAGCTTTCTGCAAAAGGCTATGGGGTTAGTGGAAAAGTAACATGGGTAAGCAGCAATAAGAAGGTTGCTACTGTTTCTAAGAGCGGAGTATTATCTCCAAAGAAAGCAGGAACGGTTTATGTTACTGCTAAGATTGGTAACTACAGTAAAAAGGTGAAAGTTGTTGTTAAGAAACCATATATCAAGGCAACTTCTGTAAAATCTACAGTATCCCGCAATAAGACATATAAGTTTAAAGCAACAGCCTATGGTACTGGTAAAAAAGTAAGCTGGTCTTTATCCAAAGCCAGCAAGAAATATGCAACGATGTCTGCAACTGGTACTTTGAAAACAAAGAACAAAAAAGCTACAATCACTGTTTATGCCAAATCTGGAAAAGTGACAAAGACATTTAAGGTTAGAATCAAGTAAAGAAATCTGGCTGTTTTAAGTACGAAAGACGGAAGCAGTGCAAATATGCACTACTTTCCGTCTTTTGGCATAAGAAAAAGTTGTGAAAAAATTTTTTAAAAAAATTGAAATTTTTTGTTGACAGTTAGTGGAAGCTATGGTAATATAATTCTTGCGTTGAGGAAAACGCGGCTTAGTTTCATCGGGGTGTGGCTCAGCTTGGCTAGAGCGCTTGATTTGGGATCAAGAGGCCGCAGGTTCGAATCCTGTCACCCCGATACCTTTTGCGGGTGTAGTTCAATGGTAGAACACTAGCCTTCCAAGCTAGATACGTGGGTTCGATTCCCATCACCCGCTTTTCTTATGGGATTTTTTCCTGAGAAGCTTATGTGCTCATAGCTCAGTTGGATAGAGCAATGGCCTTCTAAGCCATGTGTCCGGGGTTCGAATCCCTGTGGGCACGTCTTTTAAAATATGGTGGGTATGGCGCAGTTGGCTAGCGCGCAAGATTGTGGCTCTTGAGGCCGTGGGTTCGAGTCCCATTACCCACCCTTTACGATAGCTTTCAAGCTAAGTGTTGGGCTATCGCCAAGCGGTAAGGCACAGGACTTTGACTCCTGCATTCGCTGGTTCGAATCCAGCTAGCCCAGTTTCTTCCTATTAAATGTAGGATAGGGTGTATAGTAAAATGAATAAAATATGGGTGTGTAGCTCAGTTGGTAGAGCACTTGACTTTTAATCAAGTTGTCCGGGGTTCGAACCCCCGCACGCTCACTTTGCGGATATGGCGGAACTGGCAGACGCGCTAGACTTAGGATCTAGTGTCTTTGACGTGCAGGTTCGATTCCTGTTATCCGCAGGCAGAAATCTTTATTTTAAGCGGTTTTCAGTACCCTTTGGTTGCTGGAAGCCGTTTTTTTGTGCCTTTTTGTACGCTAGATTCTTTAAGGAATCATACATAGTCTAGTGTATAAAGGAGGAATGGAAAATGGTAAGACAACGTATAAAAATAGCCAACAGGAAAGATGATTTGACATTGAATGAAGCGTTTGATGAATTCATGCGGAAAGCAAAAATCAGAAATCTTTCTAGCGAGACAATGAAAACATATAGTAATGTCATAAAGATATTCTTTGAATTCATGGACGAAGGAACGAAAACACATGATATTTCAGTGAGCGATGTTGATGAATATATCTTTTGGCTAAAAGAAGAGAAAGAGATTAGAGATACCACGGTCATCAATTACGTACGACATTTAAGAGCGTTTTTATATTATTGTATGGACTGTGGCTACATAAAAAAATTTAAGATTTTGATGCCAAAATCAGATAAAGAAATCAAAGAAACTTATACAGATGATGAACTGAAACGATTGTTAAAGAAGCCAGACTTGAAGAAGTGTACATTTACAGAATACCGTATCTGGGTTTTTGAAAACTATCTTTTGGCTACGGGTAACCGCATTTCTACAGCTTTAAATTTAAAAATAAAGGATGTAGACTTTGGGAACGGTGTTATAACACTCCGAAAAACAAAAAATAGACACCAGCAGATCATACCGTTGTCGCATACGCTTGCAGATATTCTAAAAGAATACCTTGTGTACCGAGAGGGCAACGAAGAAGATTATGTATTTTGCAATGATTTTGGTGAGCATGGAGCAAGGCGAACGTATCAGCAGGCTGTATACCGCTACAACATTAAGCGGAACGTTAACAAGACATCATGTCATTTGTTTAGACATACGTTTGCAAAGAAGTGGATTCTTAACGGTGGAGATATCTTCCGTTTGCAGAAAATTCTTGGACATTCTTCTATTGATATCGTCAAAGAATATGTAAATATGTTCTCGTGTGATTTACAGATGGGTTTCTCTGACTTTAATCCCCTTGACACGCTGGCAAAACCAAGCAGAACAAAGATAAAGATGGGTGGTGCTGGCAGATGCTAAAGAAGATTGATGTTGATAAATTGTTGGAGATTATAGAAGCAGAAACCAGAGCGGAAGTTAGGTTTTTTGCTGGCGATACGGATATTTCTGGTTGTGATTTGGTGTTAGAACGGGCGTACATAGCCGATGATTGCTTGGTGTTAAATATAAAAAAAGCAGAATCGGAGATTGCTATAAGATTTTCTAGAATTGCCAGTATCGAACTGGAAGAAAGATTAAAGACGGCAATTCTTACAATAAAAAATGACGAAGCATATGAAATATTCTTTTTATTTGCGGGGGTGTGAGAATGAACAGTAAGAAAGCCCTAAAAGCAACCGCAGAGGCTATAGCAGAGTTTATAATGGAATGTGATGCGGTGATTGATATACTATTTGGCAAAGGGGATAAAATGGATTTAAAGGCTAATATTGAGCGTGTACGGCGTGTGTATCCGTTTGTTACTGATGTTTTCGTGCGTGGTGATTACGCACTGCTCAAAACGGTTTTGCCAGAAGTGAGATTATTTGTATACAGAAGATACAATGAGGATGGATGGTATCATCTTATCATAAAAATTAAATAAATAATTAGCTAAGAGAAGGAACATACAACGACAGTCCTTCTCTTTTTTTTAACCCCAAAAGCAGCAGAAATTATTATTTTGCTCTGATTGTGAGCAATATATATAATATTTATTGTTAAAAGTTGCTGAAATGGAATATATTGAAAAAATAAGAATTCTTCTATATTTCCCGATGTCAGATTGGCTTGTTTATGCGGTTTTTGTATTGGAAAATTAAGAAAAATAATTACATTTTCAATTAGAAATGGGCTTGCTTAAGCCAATTATGAGTTGCTTCTTGGCTAGTTTTTTTGTAAAAAACGGAAATTATTACCTTAACAATGCTAATTTATAATTATTTTTGTAATTAAGGGCTGATAGGCTTTATCATGGGGTTTTATTAAATTACGTAAAAATAGAATATAGCCTAACTTTACGTTAAGAAATGCCAGATATATGTAAAAATAGAATTGAAATATTAATTATTTTACATATTGCACGATATGTCTTGACTCTATATTTATATTATGTTATATATAATATTAGATATAGAGTAATAGATATATATTAATATAATAGTATTAACAATATTATATTAAGAGGAAGGAGAAAGAAGATGAATGTAGCGTATATAAGGGTTTCCACTGTAGAGCAGAATGAGGCAAGACAGATGGAAGCTATGAAGAAGCATAATATTAGCAAATACTTTGTCGAAAAGGTGTCTGCAAAGGACAGGAACAAACCGAAACTGAGAGAAATGTTAGAATTTGTTCGGGAAGGAGACACAATCTATATCCATGATTTTTCAAGGCTGGCACGTTCTACCAAAGATTTACTAGAAATCGTGGAAGAGTTAAAGGTAAAAAAAGTAAACCTCGTGAGCAACAAGGAAAACATCGATACTTCAACGCCAACGGGCAAGCTGATGCTCACCATGATAGGAGCGATAGCGGAATTCGAAAGGCAGAATCTTCTTGAACGACAAAAAGAGGGCATTGCGATAGCTAAAAGAGAGGGTAAATACAAAGGACGGAAAAAGGTTGTTCTTAATGACGAATTTAGGAAGCTATATGATGATTACAGAATTCGAAAAATAAACAAGACTCAATTTGCAAAGGCTTTGAATATTTCTAGACCAACATTGGATAGAATGATAAAAGAATATGTTGATTCTCTAGCTTTATGATTGAAAAAAAGCCAGATGTGAAACTACATTTAATAGGAAAGAATAGAAACGGGGCAATTAAAACTTTTAAGTAATTGCTCCTTTTTCTGTTGGCGTTAGTCTGTTCTCCTATAGAAATCTGGTGAAATTGTAGGGTTACTTGGTTTTGTCATGTAGAATAATATCTGATACTTCACAATCCAGAATAAAGCAAAGGGTGTCTAAAGTCTTAGTTGTGATAGGCAACCCTTTTTTTATTCGATATAAGGTGTTTGCGGATATTCCTTCTTTGTATATTAGGTGATATTCAGTGATGTTCTTTTTAAGTAGCGTTTGATAGAATGGTTCATACGATATCATAATTCTTTACCTCATAAAGAAAGCCTAACACATTAAATCTGTTGACTATACTTAATATATTAAGTATAATTAAAGAAAAATATACTTATGGAGGAGATTATGAAAAAAGAAATAACAAAAAAGATATTAAAAGTATTATCAATAATTTTGATGGTTTTGGGGATTATATTTATTGGAATAATCATATATGTTTGGACTTCATCAGAAGACACCATAGATAGTTCATACAACGATGGAGAAGAAACAAATATTAATCAAGGTCAATTTCAAATTATAGGTCATGAAATTGTACGTGATGTTGATGGATATTATGATGTTGTTTATAGAATTAAGAATATATCCGATGAAACATTAACATTTGTGGGATTTTCAATAATTGAATTAGATACGAAGGGAAATATTAATGATAGTTATGAATCATATAATAAACATTCTGTTGAGGTTGATTTAAAACCAAACCAAGTATACAAATTAGATTTAACATTTTCTGATGAAGATAATATTGCTTCAATTGAAAGTGAGAATTACGTATATGAAGACAATAATGGAGACTATATAGAAGGAGAATTTTCTAAAAAATATGTAGTAAAAATTAAAGAAAAAGAAAGTGATTTGGTTTCTGATGAAGACTTTGAGCAACTAAAATTTAAAGAAATTAATTTAATCAAAAGTATTGGAAGTAATATTAATGTTGATAAAGATAGTTTTACGGTAAAACGAAGTGGAAATTACTATTATACATCAGTATATGTTAGCGTAAATGGTGAATCTGATTATATTGAGGGCACTTATAAGAAAAAAAATGGTAAATTTGAGAGTGTTATAGATGAAGAAGATGAAACTGATGAAGAAGATAGCGATCCAGTATCTGTAACTGGCTCTGGACCAGATTTAAGTCAATATCAATAATGGTGGCAAAGTAATGGTTCAAAGTATATCAGTAGTTATGGATTAGTTGATTTACAGAAATACAGATGTTGAGTATAAAGAAACAAGTGTAAAAGAATACTTAATTATGAGAGCCGGAAAATAAAATCCGGTTCTTTATTTTGCCAATCGAAATTATCAGATATTTATATAAATTTTCTATCTTTTCATAAAAAGTAACATATTTTATGAAAAACAACAAATTTTTTTTGTAAAAAGAAAAAAAAGACTTGACAAGTCAATTGTCTTGGTGTATATTAGGTGCATATTTAAGGATTAATCATGATATTTTCTGTATATCATACATTCAGTTTTAAGGCTGAATATCGGAAAAGACCAATTCGGTTAAATTTCCAAATGATTTTTATAAGTAGTTTAATAATTTGATATTGTGTATAAAATTTTTATATACATTGTATCACCATATTTATTAAGGAGGTTGATAACATAGGCGAACGAGTTAAACGTTATCTAAAAGCAGATGAAGAAAAGAAAGTTAGAGAAAATGGATTTTATCCCATCAATTTGTGTGAAGATAAGGGCAATTTTATTTATGGCACAAATGAAGAAATCAATAACTTTCTGAAAGGATTTGATGAAAATAAATTAAAGAGGACAGAAAGAAAAATTGTTGAAAAGGCAAAATTAGATTCAGTTTCTTTGGTTATTCCTTGTTATTTTATTGACAATAAATCATTGCATCCAAAGATTACCCTACTATATATATATCTTTTAAAACGGGTCAGAATTGATAAAAAGCATAGTTTTTCAGTTCGTAAGCTTGCTGGTGAGTTGGGGATGAGCAGAGATACGTTAAAGCGATATTTGCTTAAACTGCCAGCAGAATATATCGTTGTTGAAGAGATACAGGCAGGAGTATATGAATATCAGTTAGTTAAATGGGGAAAAGCTGCAAACGGAAAAATGGAAACTTATGAGATTATACATTATTTGATTTTAGAGAGGATTATTGGCAATTGTAGTGATCCAGCACAGGCTTTAAGAGAATATCTGATTATAAAAAAATATTTTAATGAGGATATAGGATATGCGTGGATTCCTCATCGTGATATTTCAAAAGTAGGCAGAATACCAATTAAGCAAATTAAACGTAATTACGTCGAATTGGCTAAATTGGGACTGATTACATATTCTCATCACTGGAATAAAAAAGAAAACAAGTATAAAAACAACAGATACGTTATACTTCCATTCTCCGGAGATGGTCAATTTTAGTAAAATATTCTAATAATGTAAATAATATACATTATTAAAAAATATAAAGCCTTTAACAGTACAATAGCTGTAGCAATTGTACTGTACAATCTTACGATTGTAATTGTGTTTCGTAGAAAAATTTAGCCAGGAAGAAGATTTTTATATGAAATTAAAAAAGCAACGCAGTTGCAGATCCTTGAGTGCGCAACGAAAGGATCTATTATAAGGTAATGTGTTCATTATTTATATAAAAACTTATCGGCTTTATTTAGTTTTTCTCAGCAAGTTCGAAAAAATCTAAATAAAGCATTATTTTAGTAATAAGTTTTTCTGGCTATAGTGATAAGATACGTAAAATGTTATTTAGTAATATCAAAAGATTTTATTTTAGAAGGAGACAATATGAAAACACCTAAACAATATACTATTAATTTAAAAAACAATATTATTACAAAAGAGATGCTTGTTGATTGCTTGTTCAGTGTGAATAAACGTGCTAAGAATTATCGAGATCAAGAACGTTCGTATAGGGAACAACATATAGACATTTACGATACAGAATCAAAATGTCGTCAAAAGAAAGAGGAATACTATTCTAAAAAAGAACGATTGCTTACATTGTTGGAACCAACCTGTATTCATAAGGAAACTATATTTAGGAAACGAAAGGTTAAGATTTATGATTGGGATGAGTGTTATGATCAATTATTGATGCAGAATAAATTTATTTATAAAAGTGAGTATTATGATAGAGAACTTGAAAGAGAAGTTTGTTTTGGCGTTAGATATGAAGAAGAAATTATTGAAAAATATTATTTGTTTTACGATTGTGGTGAAGTATCCTTTCATTCACCAATTCGAGAAGATATGTTAAAAAAATATGATTTAGAAATTATAGATTTAGAAGGAGAACTTCATACAATTGGAAAAGAAATTTCTGAATTGGTTTCGGTTCAATTTGTCAATAAAGTCCTAGAAGTTATTGAAGGAGAAAATTATGTATTTAAGGAAAAATAATTTTGTATATATATATGAAGTCCCATTTTTTTTAAATATAATGAATACAAAGGAGAATTAAATATGAGTTTAACTGAATTAATCAAGAAAATCGTCGATGAAAGCGTCGACAAAAGTCTAAAAAAAATAGACGAAAAAAGAAGATTACGAGTTGATACAAGACAGATGAGGGGCATCTTGGAAAAAGAAGAGGGATATATGTACGCTTACGGGTATCTTTACGGAAAAAAAGAAGCAGAATCGTTCATAAAAAAAAGAGTCAGAAGACTATTCACAAATAAGAACAGATTCTCTGGCTGTGCCTTTCCGTACAAGGATATGAGCCATGTTGAACAGTTACCATTTGAGAAGGTAAAGGAAGCCTACCACACAACAAAAATAAAATATAGAGAAGATTTCAAGGAGCAAACGATACGATCAGACATTTTTTATGCTATGCCTTCTCAAATTGGTAAATATACGATCAACAATGCTTATATTAACGAGTACGGGGATGTAATAGCCATGGGTGAAGAAGGTTTATATCTCGTAAAATCTAGGCTGGACGGCAATTATATTTCTTTGGATATGCCTAGAAGAAGTATCGTAAGTGTGGAAAACGTAAAGTTTCGGCTTCATACGCTGATTGCAGCTACCTTTTTAAATAATCCTTTTCTATATGTTGGGGAACCTATTGTTCATCACATCAACGGGAAAAAGCTTGATTCTCACTACAAGAATCTGGAATATGTGAAAGACCAAGGTGTGCATAGGGCAGTACACCATAGGATTGAGTGTATACAAGCGAAGCCTTGTATTGGTGAGAACGGCAAAAGAATATGGACGAGATGGGACGATGAGTCTTTAAATAAGAGAATCCAGATGCCCGCTTTCCTGTACGGGGTTTCTGTTGACTACATATATGATATGCTGAGCAGAGAACCGTATAAGATTGATAAAGAGAATACAAATATTAAATACTATAGGAGGCGGATTCCAAAGATTAATGGGAAAAGCACGTTGGTTGAGTTGAAAGTCACATGGAAGAAGAAAAAATAGCTTGCAATAAGAACATACATATGCTACTCTTTATAAAGAAGAATCTAGTGTAATTAGAAAAAAGCAATCTGGCGAAATCCGCTTAAATACAGGGTTTATAGGAACTGGCAGACGCGCTAGACTTAGGATCTAGTGTCTTTGACGTGCAGGTTCGATTCCTGTTATCCGCAGGCATGAGTCTCAAGGCTTTGAATCATCAAGGTCTTGGGGCTTTTTTGTTATATTAAGAAATATTACACAGACATTAAGAAAACTTTAAGAAAAGTTATTCATTTCTCTTTTGACAAATAAACCGGTGAGGTCTATCATAAGAAGTGCTAGAAGATTACACGAAGACATAAGATGAATTTAGATGATAGATGAAGGGGTATGATGCAAGATGCATTTTTCTAAAATAATAAAAAGTATGGCCATTAGCGTGGCATTTACAACAGCGTTATGTTCTATGAATGTAGCCGCACAAAATGAAGTGGGAGATACAGCAGCACAGACGGAGACAGCGTCAGAGAGGGAGACGACGGCGCAGACAACGGAAACTGCAAGTGAAAATCAGGAGACACAAACGGAGAAGACGACCGAAGAGATAACAGAAAAGCGAACAGAGAAGCCGACGACGGAGTCTTCTACAGAAAAGAAGAAGAATACGGATACATCAAAAAAGAAGAAAAAAGAGAAAAAGACCATTACGGCCGAGAAGGTTAAGAAGTTAGAAAAGGTTGATCAGGAAGAGGAAAAGCTATCCGTTCATATTATTCCAAAGGTATACAATGACCATAGTCTTGCCATGAAGAATCAGAAAGAGATGATCAATGGCTTTGTATACTTTAATCAAGGGGATCCTGCGTGGAATGACAATGGATATCGGATTAAGAAAGCCGGATGTGGACCAACCAGCATGGCAGTCGTGATTACATCCTTAACAGGTAAGTGGGTAACACCAGTGGATACGACGGTGTGGGCGTATGAGCATGGATACTATTCTGGTCAGGGGTCCTCTCATGCATTGATTCCAGCATTGTCAGAGGAATATGGCTTACAGTGTGAGGGTGTTGGAACGGATGCACAGGCAATCCGGGAAGCTCTCCAGGAAGGAAATCCGGTCGTTTGTCTGATGGGACCTGGATACTTTACCAAAGGTGGCCATTTTATGGTATTGGTAGGCATTGATGAGAATGATAATGTAACAGTGGCGGATGTTGGAAGCAGAGAACGAAGCCGTTATAAATATCAATTGTCTGATATTATCGATCAATCCAAACCCGCGGCTGCTGGAGGACCATTCTGGGTCATTTCCAATCCAGATGGAGATACGGCAGCAACAAAAGATGAGAAGGCTTCAGAAGAGAAGAGCATAGAAGACGAAGTGGTAAGCACAGAGGAGCCTATGGAATATGGAGTGATTCAGGATACGGATGAAGATAGCATCCGGGAAATTGTCCAGGCAGGTCATTTGGTTATGATGATGAGTGATGGAAAGGTTCTGGATGGAGAAGAATTTATCTATATTATGGCGGTAAATAGCAATGGAGTTGCAACGATCGCGGATCGAAGCTTCGAGAAAAAAGAGCAGTATTCCTTCACGGATTTGTTTTCCCATGTAAAAACGGATCTCACTGGATTATCCTTCTGGCAGGTAAGTGGGGAAAGTCATCAGTTCTTAATGCCATTTTCTCAGAAGATAGAGGGATCAGATGCAGATAGTTCCTCTATAACTGAATAAAAGTGGGAGGGTAAGAACAGATAAACAAAATTTATAAAATGTTATAAATAATTGTTGGCTTTTATAAGTTTTTTGATAGAATAAAGTATAAACAATATAAAACAGCATAAGGAGAATGAATTATGAGTAAATACTATTCTATCAATGAGTTTTCAAAAATTTTAGGTGTATCTTCACAGACATTAAGGAATTGGGATAAAAATGGAAAACTTCACCCACACCACACTTCCAGCAACGGATATAGATATGATTCCCATGAACAGTGAAATCAAGTAATGAATATAAAACCTAATTTAGACAGAATTGTAATTGGATATTGTCGAGTTTCAAGTAACAAACAAAGTCGAAAAGGTTGTAGTTTTGTATAAAGATAGATTATTACGATTTGGTTTTAAGTGGTGATAATGATGATAAAAACAATTCGAGTGATGCTGATACCAAACAACAAACAAAAGACTAAATTATTCCAGTATGCTAATACTGCAAGATTTGCTTACAACTGGGCATTGGGAAGAGAACAGGAGAATTATAAGAATGGTGGTAAGTTTATATCTGATGGAGACTTACGAAAAGAATTTACGCAATTAAAGAAAACGGATGAATATGTTTGGTTAAAGAGTGTATCGAATAATGTGACGAAACAAGCAATAAAAGATGCTTGTATTGCATACAAAAATTTCTTCAAAGGTAAGAGTAAATATCCAAGATTTAAGTCCAAAAAGAAAACAAGACCATCGTTTTATCAAGACAATGTAAAAATAAAGTTTACTAATACTCATGTTAAATTTGAAAGTTTTTCTTCTAGTAAAAAGAGAAATAAAGCAAAGCTTAATTGGGTAAGACTTGCAGAACATGGCAGAGTTCCAACAGACATAGACATAAAATACATGAACCCAAGAGTAACATTTGATGGTATTCATTGGTGGATTAGCGTTGGAATAGAATGTCCAGATAATGAAGAAATACCAATGAATGATGGTATTGGAATAGATTTAGGAATAAAAGATTTGGCAATATGTTCTGATGATCATACTTATAAGAACATTCATAAATCAAAAACAATTAAGAAACTAGAGAAAAGGAAACGTAGGTTACAGCGTTCCATATCTCGTAAATACGAGAATAATAAGAAAGGAGAAAGTTACTGCAAGACAAGTAACATTATAAAGAGAGAAAAAGAACTTTTAAAAGTAAATCATAGATTGACGAATATCCGTAAGAACTATTTACATCAAACAACATCTGAGATCGTAAATCGAAAACCAAGATTTATTTGCATTGAAGATCTGAATGTAAAAGGAATGATGAAGAATAGACATTTATCAAAAGCAGTTCAACAACAAGGGTTTTTTGAATTTAAAAGACAGATAGAATATAAATGTAAAAATAACAATATACAAATGGTTATTGCAGACAGATTTTATCCATCTTCAAAATTATGTAGTTGTTGTGGAACTATAAAAAAAGATTTGAAGTTATCGGATAGAATTTATAAATGCGACTGTGGCAATGTTATTGATAGGGATTTTCAAGCATCTATAAATCTAAGGAGATACGGAGAACAATTTGCATTTTAACACATAAACGTAAATGCAAATGTGTACGGATGCGTTAGTTCGGAATTTACGCTTGTGGAGAATACAAGAACTTGTGAGTAGATATGATTTTGTCAATCGAAAACATATTCGTTGAAGCAAGAATGGAACATAAGGGTTTTATAACTTTTTATAAGTTTTCAGTAACGGAACCGTTGTGAAGAATCGAAAGTATCTGATATATTTTCTCATTTTTTTAATCTTAGCAGCAGTAGCAGGAGGAATGTTTTATAGATGGGGACCGAATCAGATTCATACGAAGCAGCTTAGCCTGACGGGCTATAAGGGAATGCGCGTAAAGAGCGAGACAAAAACAGAAATTACAGATTCTGCGGTAAAGGAAGAAGCATATCGGGAATTGGCCAATGACGGGATATTTGAGAAGATACGCAATCAGAAGATCAAACAGGGTGATATTGTTCATGTAAAGGTCCGTGGGTATATCGATGGGATAGAGAAGAAGGATATGTCTATGGAAGATTATGATCTTGAGATTGGATCTCATACCTTTATTGATGGCTTTGAGAGTGGTCTTATGGATCGCAAGCCTGGAAAGTGGATTACATTGAATCTGACATTCCCGGAGAACTATTCCAATGCCAGCTATGCCGGACAAGATGTGGAGTTTCAAGTGTACGTATACTATATTAAGAAGAATTATAGTGAGGATACGTTGACCGATCAGATCGTAAAGAAGAATACCTCTTATAAAAATCGAAAAGCACTGTATCAAAGCGTCCGAAAGAAGATGGAGCAGCAGCAGGAAAAAGCAGTCAGTGAGCAGCAGAGGAAGGATCTGTGGAAAGCCATTTTGAAAAAAGCGGATGTGAAAGATTATCCAGATTCCTATTGGGAAGAAGAAATAGAGGCATTTGACAAATCCTATGAGGAAAAGGCAGAGGCACTGAATATTACCAAAGAGGAATTTCTGGATCAGTATTGTGGCTATGATGAAAAGGAGTATGCGAAGCTTCGGGAAGAAACCTGTGAGGAAAATGCGAAGAAGCGGGTAATTGTAAATGCCATAGCGAAAAAGGAAGGGATTGAAGCAAAATCATACGATGAATTAGCAAAAAAAGTAGAAAGTCTTCTGATGGAGCATGCCAAGTTTATCAGCTGAAAAAGAACAGAGGCGAATTTATATTCAGGTGAATAAAAAGTCTGGAAAAGTTATTTTTCCAGGCTTTTCTTGTCCTTGTTCTTTTGTTATGATAGTAAGGATGAAATAAAGGAGTTTATGAATATGAAACAATTAGTATTAGCAGAAAAGCCTTCTGTGGGCCGTGACATTGCAAGGGTGCTGCATTGCAAAAAGGCAGTAAACGGTGGTCTGGAAGGAGAAAAATATATTGTGACCTGGGCATTGGGGCATCTGGTAGAATTAAAAGATCCGGAAGGATATGATAAAAAGTATCAGACATGGAGAATGGAGGATCTTCCGATGATGCCGGAGAAGATGCAGGTCCAGGTGATTAAAAAGACAGCAAAGCAGTATAAAGCGGTTACGGCCCTGATGAATCGTAAGGATGTAGGAACCATTATCATTGCTACAGATGCAGGGCGTGAAGGGGAACTGGTTGCCAGATTGATTTTATTAAAAAGTCATAACAAAAAGCCGATCAAAAGGCTTTGGATCTCTTCTGTGACCGATAAGGCGATTAAGGAAGGATTTTCCAGACTAAAGGACGGAAGAGAGTATCAGCATCTGTATGAAGCAGCCATGTCAAGAGCGGAAGCGGACTGGTTAGTAGGGATGAATGCCACCAGAGCCTTAACCTGTAAGCACAATGCACAGCTCTCCTGTGGGCGTGTGCAGACACCGACTCTTTCTCTGATTGCACAAAGGGAGGAGGAGATTCGAAACTTTCAGCCCAAAGCGTATTATGGATTAGAAGCAAGGGGAGCAGGACTTACCTTTACCTGGAGAGATGAGAAGAACAATACCCGAACCTTTGTGAAAGAAAAGTGTAAGGATGTGGAAAAAAAGGTTTCTGGGGAGATGCTTACGGTGGATAACGTGGTTGTAAAGCAGAAAAAATCCTATGCGCCAGCATTATATGATTTAAATGAACTGCAAAGAGATGCCAGTCAGAGATTTCATTTTTCTCCAAAGGAAACCTTGAATATCATGCAGAGGCTTTATGAGCATCATAAGATTTTAACTTATCCGAGAACGGATTCCAGATATCTGACCGATGATATTGTTCCGACGATTCCAGAACGTTTAAGATCCTGTGGAATCGGACCATACCGAAAGGCAGCAGCTGGAATTTTGAAGAATAAGATCAAGGCCAACGGTCATTTTGTGAATAATAAGAAGGTCAGTGATCATCATGCCATCATTCCAACGGAGCAGTTTGTCAATTTAAGTGAATTGTCATCGGAGGAGAGAAAGATCTATGACCTGGTTGTCAGAAGATTTCTGGCGGTATTGATGCCTCCGTATGAATACGAAGAGATGACGATCGAAGGAAATATGTCAGGAGAACGGTTTGTAAGCAAAGGAAGCAGAATGTTAAAGGCAGGATGGAAGGCAGCTTATGAAGAGGAAGAAGAACTTGCTGATGTTTCTGAGGTAAAGAAGGGTCAGAAGCTTATTGTAGTCGTAAAGGAAACGGAAGGAAAGACAAAGCCGCCAGCCTATTATACAGAGGCCACTCTTTTGACAGCTATGGAGCAGAGAGGGCTTGGAACCGTTGCCACCAGGGCGGACATCATCGATAAGCTTTTCCGTACTTTTTTATTGGAGAAGAAGGAAGAGGGTATTCGTACTACCTCCAAGGCGAAGCAGCTGCTGGCATTGGTGCCAGAGGAGTTAAAGCAGCCAGAATTGACGGCTGACTGGGAGAAAAAGCTTAGTCGTATTTCAGATGGAAAATTAAAGAGACAGGTATTTATGTCGGAGATTAAGGATTATACGGTTGAAATTGTCGATGAGATCAAAGGCTCACAGGGCAAATTCCATCACGACAATATGAGCAATAAGAAATGTCCAAATTGTGGAAAGCGTTTGCTAAAGGTGAATGGGAAGAAGAGCAGGATGCTGGTGTGTCAGGATCGGGAATGTGGTTATCGAGAGACTGTATGTGTGATTTCCAATGCCAGATGTCCGGTTTGCCACAAGAAGATGGAGCTGTGGGGCAAGGGAGAGGATGCCTCTTTTATCTGCAGCTGCGGTCATAAGGAGAAGATGAGTAAGTTTAAAGAGCGGCGGGAGAAGGAAGGTGCCGGTGTCTCTAAGAGGGATGTGGCACGTTATATGAAGAAGCAGGCCAAGGAAGCCAAGGAGCCGATCAACAATGCATTCGCCGACGCATTAAAGAACATAAAGCTGTAGTTCATTACACAAATATGGCAGTTTAGTTTCTTTCAAAGAAAGTTGAAAGAAATTGAACTGCTTATTTTTTTTCAATTTTCATGAAGGAAATGAAACTGTTTATATAAGAATGATAATGATATACTAAGTTTAAAGATGAGGTGATAGTAATGAACAAGAGATCTCGAGAAATTTTATCTCGCATTTTGCTAAAAAAAGAATACCAACAGGAAACAACAATAAAAGAGTTGACGAACATTTATGGAGTTTCCAGTCGTACCATCCGTTATGATATTAACCAGATTAATGATTTTTTGGAAAATAATCAAATTTCAAAAATTGAGTTAGGAAAAAATGGAGTATTGCAGACAAAAGAAGATTTTTTTATGAGTAAGGAACATTTATTAGAAGAAGAATTCTATACCTTTAAGCTTACAAAAAATGAAAGAGAAATATTTATTTCCATCATGCTGGTATGTGCCAATGATTTTCTAACATTATCTGAATTAGCAGATGAATTGATGATCAGTCGATCAACAGTGATTCATGACGTTGAAAGAGTAAAGACAAAGGTAAAAAAAAGAAATCTGTCATTGAATTCCTATCCGAATAGAGGATTGCTATTGGAGGGCAGAGAAAGAGATAAAAGACTATTTATACTTCATTTAATACGTCAGGAAAAGACGGTATTTAAGGAGGGACCTCTCTTTTATCATCTTCTGAATATAGTTCAGAAAAATGAAAACATTGTAGTAACAGAAGAGATGATAGAAAAAGTGATCAACGAAGCTGAACATGCGTTTGGACTTTTTTTAACTGACACTGACTTTCATTATGTAAAATACTATCTCATTCTGGCACTGCATCGAATGAAACAAGGCTGTAATGTAGAACATTATATTTCAGAAAATATAGAAACAGAGAGAATGGCCTTGGGAATATTAAAACAAATTGATATTTTTACTAGTATTGTAATAAAACCTGGAGAAGTGGAATTTCTAAGTGTATTTCTCGGTGAATTAAGATATTTGAAGAAGACGACCAGTAATAAAGAAATTGTAAAGATTCAGGTCATTACCAGAAAATTCATTGAAGAAATATCTGCAAAGTTAAAGATTGATTTGAATAGTGATTACATATTTTATGAGAATCTGACAAATCATCTGGAATCCACATTTTCACAAGTCAATGCTGATTTTGAAATTAGCAGCATTGTAAAGGAAGTACTGAAATCTTATCCGGAAGTGTTGAAAGCCGCCAAAGAAAGCATAGGAATCTTTGAACAGTATATAAAACGTTCTCTGGATAATGCAGAAATTGCATATATTGTTGTTCATATATGTGCAGCGGTCGAAAGAAATAGAAATTCCAATGATCAATATTCGGTATTATTGGTTTGCCATGGAGGAATCGGGACCTCACAGCTGCTGATAGAAAGATTGAGAAAATACTTTAATTTTCATGTGGTGGATGTGGTTTCTGCTCATGATCTTCCAGGAACACCTTTGGATGAAGTGGATTTGGTAATTTCTACAATTCCTTTGGAGGAGCCGCCGATGAATTATATTCAGGTTAGCCCGATGCTTAGTGATAAGGACTGTATCAATGTTGGAAAAACACTTTCTACGATCAATGGGCACGAATTGGTGGATGAAGAAGTAGAAGCACAAAAGAAACTCATCCAGAAAATCCAAATGTTTATCAACGATTATGAGGATAAAAAGGAAATGAGTGCCAGAGTAACGAAAGAGTTAAAACGTTATTTTGGATTAGAAGAAGAAGTATCTCTATCGATGCTTTTGACGGAAGAAAGCATACAAATTGATGTGGAATGTGAGACCTGGGAAGAAGCTATCCGTGCTTCTGCAAGATATCTTCTGGAACATAATTACATAGAAGAACGGTATGTGGATGCGATGATAGACAATATAAAAATAAATGGGCCTTATATTGTTGTCGCTCCAGGTTTTGCATTGCCTCATGAGGCGATTGATTCCGGAGCCCTTAAGCTGGGAATGAGCTTGACTAGACTGAAAAAGCCAGTTTCTTTTCATCATCCATTGTATGATCCGATTGATTGGGTATGCTGTTTAAGCACGGTGGATAAAGAAATGCATTTAAAAGCGATGTTTCATCTAGTGAATTTATTACAAAACGATACATTTCGATTTGAAATTGATCATGCAACAACAAATTGGGAAATAGTAGAAATCATAAGAAAATATGAAAGCAGGTGAGTAGTATGATTTGGGAAGATTTAAATGAAAATCTTATTTTATTAGACTTAGATTTGAAAAGTTCAGAAGAGGTATTTCGAACAATTGGAGGAACTCTGACAAAGGAAGGATACTGTAAAGATACATATGTTCAGGCATTGATTGATCGTGAGAAGGATTTTCCAACAGGAATCAATATGGGGAATTTCGGAATAGCAATTCCACACACGGACCGGAGACATGTCATTAAAGGTGGGGTGGCCATTGGACAGCTGAGAACGTCGGTTAAGTTTTATCAAATGGGGAGTATGGATGAAGAGGTTTGTGCAAAATTAATTTTTATGTTGGCAGTGGATGATCCAAAGAGTCATTTGACATTTTTGCAGAGAATATTACAGGTCGTACAGGATGGTAATGTTTTAGAAAAGCTTATAAAAGCAAAAAGTAAAAATGAAATTTATGAAATTATCAGAGAAAAAGAAGAGTTATTAGAAAAGGAGAAATAGTATGTCATTAGTGAATATTTTATCAGTATGTGGTTCAGGAACAGTTACATCATCAATGGTAGCAGCAAAATTAAAAGAAAAATTAGGAGATCGGGGATATTCAGTGACTACAACAGAGGCACGTCCAACAGAAGCGCTGAATTTAGCACAATCTGGACGTTTTGATGTTTTGACACATACAAGTCCATTACCGGATGGTGATTATGGAATTCCAACAATCAATGCTTTTGCATGTATTACCGGAATAGGGGAAGATCAGTTTATTGATGAGGTAGTATCAGCATTACAGTCTGTAGGAAAATAATCATTAGAATATTAGGAGGGTAAAAGTATGGAAGCATTTTTAATTACGTTAAAAGCAATCATAGATAATTTTGGTTCTGCGATCATTGTACCATTCATTATCTTTATTATTGCATTGATTTTTAGAGTAAAAGTTCAAAAAGCGTTTTTATCAGCGTTATATGCTGGAGTGTCATTAATGGGATTTACTCTGGTATTAGGGTCTTTTACACCGATTATTACGCCAATGGTTCAGTCAATGTCTGAAACGATGGCAGGAATTACTGGTGTTATGTTAAATACCTTTGATGTGGGTTGGCAGGCGACTTCTGTAGTTGCATTTGCTACCAGTGCAGGAATGATTTATCTGGGACTTGGTATTTTACTGCAAACCATATTATTCCTGGTTAAGTGGACAAATATTTTCCAGCCTTCTGATTTATGGAACAACTATTCTTACATCGTATGGGGTGCTATGGTTATTTTTGTAACCGGAAGTTTTCCACTTGGAATCGCATGTATGATCTTATTGAACTTATATAGCTTATTGATTTCTGAGTTAGTTGCCAAAAGATGGTCAAAATATTATAACTATCCAAACTGTACGATTATTGCTATGCATAACGTAGAGCCTGCAATCTTTGCGATTATATTTGATCCAATTCTGAATTTATTACATTTTGACAAGATCAAATTAAATCCAAAATCTATTGAGAAGAAGATTGGGTTCTTAGGAGAACCAATGACATTGGGATTATTCCTTGGATTATTCATCGGTATTTTAGGAAGCGTTGAGAATTTAGGTTCTATTGCAACATGGGGAGATATTTTAGAAGTTGCAGTGGCAACCAGTGCAGTTATGGCAATTTTCCCTAAAATCGCTAGTATGTTTGCGCAGGCATTTGCTCCAATTACAGAAGCAGCTCGTAAATTTATGGGAAAAGCAGGGGACAGAGAATGGTATATTGCAGTAAATGATGCGGTTGGTTATGGAGAACCGGCAACCTTAACAAGTGGATTGTTATTAATTCCGATCATGATTGTGGTAGCAACCATTCTTCCTGGAAATCAGGTACTTCCAGTTGTTGACTTATTGGCAATTCCATATATGGTACAGGGCTTAGTTGCAGTTTATAAAGGAAATATGTCAAAGATCATCGTAGCAGGAACCATCTGGTTTAGTTTAGGATTATTAATGTGTACTTATACAGCACCATTATTCACTCAGGTCGCATTACAGGCAGGATTTGCAATTCCAGCAGGAGCAGCGATGATTACAAGCTTTAATATTCTTGGAAAGCCAATGTTAGGTCTGGTATTCTTGGCGTTTTTATCTCAGAATCCATTATTTATTGGAATCGCAGTAGCAGTATATGCAGTAGCATTTATTGTATTCAAGACAAAAAATAAAGAAATCGTAGCTTATCTGGATAAACAGGCAGAAAAGAATGAAGCGGCAACACAGCAGTAGATGGAGGTTAAAATATGAGAATTGATATGCAGGAATTTCGAAAGCCTTGTAGCTGTGGAAGACAACATGAAGTAATTGTAGATGATATTATAATTGAACAAGGGGCAATTGAAAAATTACCTGAGATTTTAGCAAGAGAGAAATATCAATCTTTTCAAAAGATTGTCATGATTTGTGATGAGAATACATATAAATCTGCTGGAGAAAAAGTGGAAACACTGATTCCCGATTTAGAGAAAGTTGTATTAGATCCAGAGAATCTTCATGCCAATGAACATGGAGTAGAAGCTGCGAAGAAAGGACTGGATGTAATCGGAAAACCAGATTTAATGATCGCAGTAGGTTCCGGAACTATACATGATATTACCAGATATCATGCGTATAACATGAAAATCCCATTTTTCTCAGTGCCAACTGCAGCAAGTGTAGATGGATTTGTATCTACAGTAGCAGCTATGACCTGGCATGGATTTAAGAAAAGCTTTACCGCAGTTTCTCCAATCGTGGTAATTGCTGACAGCGATATTTTTAAAAAAGCACCAATGCGTCTGACTGCATCAGGAGTTGCAGACTTATTAGGAAAATATACTGCATTGGCAGATTGGAAGATTGCACATGTTCTCACAGGGGAGTATATCTGCAAGGAAATCTGTGATTTAGAGTATCGTGCTTTAAATGAACTGATTCAGAGTCTAGATGGTCTGACAGCAGGGGATGCAGATGCTTATGAACAGTTGATGTATGGACTATTACTTTCTGGAATTGCGATGCAGATGACTGGTAACTCAAGACCAGCCTCTGGAGCAGAGCATCATATGTCACATCTGTGGGAAATGGAAGTATACAACGATTATATTGATTTTTATCATGGAGAAAAAGTCGGAGTAGGGCTGGTACTGGCATCCAGAATTTATCATCATGCTGCAGAATATATGGAAGAACATGATTTTACAGTGAAAGAGAAGATGGAAGTGGAAGAAGCAGCAATTAAAGAATCTTTTACAAAGCCTGGAATGTATGAATCCATTATGGATGAGAACACCCCAAATTTATTAGAATTGATTCATTCTGAACATCTGATTGCAAAGAAGAATGAGATCATTCAGATTATTAAAGAAATTCCAACAGAAGAAGAGCTGAAGACTATGCTTGGTAAGGTAAAAGGAGTTTGTACTTTAGAAGATCTGGGATTTGATCATAGCTTTCAGAAGAAAACAGCCTTTTTATCTCCATATGTCAGAGCAAGAATTACGTTTATGCGCGTGCTGAAATTCTATGATTTTTATGAAAAAGTCATTTCTGAATAGGGGGGAGAACGAATATGTTAGAAGCGTTAAAAGAAGAGGTATGGAAAGCAAATCTTTTGCTTCCTCAAAAAGGTTTGGTTCTCTATACATGGGGAAATGTAAGTGCGATTGACCGAGAGAAAGAACTGGTGGTCATTAAACCTAGCGGAGTTTCCTATGATGAGATGAAACCTGAAGATATGGTGGTTATTGACTTGGAAGGAAATGTGGTAGAGGGGAACCTAAAACCTTCTTCTGATGCACCAACTCACCTGGTATTGTATCGCGAATATGATGAAATTGGTGGAATTGTGCATACCCATTCTACATGGGCGACGATTTGGGCGCAGGCAGGAAAATCCATTCCACCTCAGGGAACCACCCATGCGGATTACTTTTTTGGAGAAGTTCCATGTACACGTAAGCTGAATATTCAGGAGATTAATCAGGATTATGAGGTGGAAACAGGGAATGTCATTGTAGAGACCTTTATGGGGAAAAACCCAATTCATTGTCCAGGGGTGATTGTCAATGATCATGGACCATTTACCTGGGGAAAGGATGCCAATGAGGCAGTTTATCATGCAGCTGTTTTAGAGCAGGTTGCAAAGATGGCATATTTTACAGAAGGATTGTCTCCAGCTTCACAAATGGATAAGGTCTTAATGAATAAACATTTTTCCAGAAAACACGGAAAAAATGCATATTATGGACAGTCATAAATATGAAAGGGGCGGGAGTCATCCTGCCCCTTTGCTATGGGAAAAGGAAGTGAAACAGAAGTGTTGATCGATACAAAAAGAATGTGGAAAGCCATTGTCATTGGAGATGCGTTTATATCTCCGGATACCATGGAAGCAGCCTTACGGGAATCAGATTTAAAAGTTCAATATATCAAAAAGCTCTTTTGGGGAAGTCGTGATAAGAATATTTATACAAAGATGCAGCAAAGAGTGGAAAGATATGGTCCAGAAGCAGAGCCATGGGCAGAAGGCTTAGAGGATGTCATTGAAGATGCTGATCTGATTTTTCATTGCTATGCACCGTTATGTAAAGAGATCTTGGAAAAAGGAAAAGAGTTAAAGGTAATCCTGACTTGCCGGAGTGGAACAGAACAGATTGACATGGATTATTGTACAAAGAGGCATATTCAGGTAGAAACAGTTGTCAGAAATAAAACTGCAGTAGCAGAATTTGTAGTCGGACAGATGATTGCTCTTACAAGGAATATCGCCGTCAGCGATAGAAAAATGAAAGGAGGAACATGGACGAAGAATTATGAAAATGATATTTTTCGCAGGAGTATAGCAGATCAGACTGTCGGTATCATCGGAATGGGAAATATCAGTCGGGAATTACTAAAGCTGTTAAAGGTTTTTGGATGCCAGATTTTAGTATGCAGCAGCCATATGGAAGAAGGAAAGGATGGTTGCATCACCTATACCAAGTCTATGGAACAGGTTTTTCGGGAAGCGGATATCATTACTTTGCAACTACGGGAGTGTGAAAAAACGCGCAATATTATTGACAGGGAGCTGTTATCCCTAATGAAACCGTCGGCATATCTGATTAATACGGCACGTGCGGGAATTTTGGATTATGATGCATTGTATGAGCGGTTAGCAGAGAAAAAAATCGCTGGTGCAGCATTGGATGTATTTCCTGAGGAACCTTTTTTGGAGAAAAGATTTTTCAGATTGGATTCTGTACTTCTGACGCCTCATGTTGCAGGGGATACTTTAGATGCTATTGCCAATGCTCCATATGCATTAATGAAAAAGTTAAAAGAAGAAGGAAAGATAGAATAAATACCCTCCCTTTTCTTTCCTTGCATCAGCACTTTCCTTTTCGCACATTCTAAACTTACAGACATAAACTGTAATAGAATAAGAAAGGAGAGCAAACATTGGAAGATTGTCAGAGATATTCGAAGAGACGTCGGCCTATGTCATTAGAAGGACTTCCACTGGCAATGGCATATGTTCCATGGCAGCAATGGGGCAATTTATATAGTCCTGAAAAGGGCTTTCGGGAGGGAACCATATTTCAGGATCTGGATTTTCCATTTCATGGAGGAAAGGGAGGATGCAGGCGATGAGATATAGCAAAAAGGAATTGTTGGATTATATTAATGTGGTAAGTTTTGCGGTAGATGATGTAAAATTGTATTTGGATACTCATCCAACAGATGAAGCAGCCATTGAATATTTTAATAATTATCAGAAAGCCAGAAATCAGGCGTTGAAGGAGTATGCAGCAGCCTTTGGTCCTTTGACCATTGATACTGCTGTGATCCGAAGCGAATTTACCTGGGCGACGCAGCATTGGCCATGGGAATGGGAGGGATAAGATATGTGGAATTATGAAAAAAGATTGCAATATCCAGTCAAGATTAAGAATCCGGATCCCAAAATGGCACAGGTTATCATCAGTCAGTTTGGAGGACCGGATGGAGAATTGGCGGCTTCTATGAGATATCTGTCTCAGCGCTACGCGATGCCATATCATGAGGTGTGCGGGGTACTCACGGATATCGGGACAGAAGAACTGGCCCATATGGAAATTGTCTCTGCCATTGTGCATCAGCTGACGAGAAATCTGTCAGTGGAAGAGATCAAGAAATCAGGCTTTGACAAATATTATGTAGATCATACACTGGGGCTTTGGCCACAATCAGCAGGAGGGGAAGCATTCACTTCTAAGTTTTTCCAGTCTAAAGGAGATCCGATTACGGATCTGACCGAAGACCTGGCTGCAGAGCAGAAAGCAAGAACTACTTATGATAATATCTTACGTCTGATCGATGATCCGGATATTATCGATCCAATTCGATTTTTAAGACAGAGAGAACTGGTGCATTTTCAAAGATTTGGAGAGGCCTTGAGAACGGTTCAGGATCATCTGGATGCTAAGAACTTTTATGCATTTAATCCTGCATTTGATAAGGCATGGCAGCCATCTCGAGAAGGAGAGCATAATAGTGGAAATTGCGGATGCAAACAGAATCATATGAAATAGAGAAAAAGGTGTCGCATGTGAAGCGGCACCTTTCTTTTGGTGATATAAAATTCCTTTTTCTTGAAATATTATGCATTTTAGGGTATTCTAAAAGGTAGAAAGAATTTAGGAGGAAATTGTAATGAGCAAGAGCCGTGTATGGAAATTCCATAATGATGTAGACACAGATCAGATTATTGCGTCTCAGTATTTATTATTGCCAAATATTGACGAGATGAAAGGTTATACATTTGAATCATTAGATCCTGACTTTGCGAAAAAGGCACAGGCTGGAGATGTAATTGTAGCGGGAGAGAACTTTGGATGTGGTTCTTCCAGAGAGCAGGCACCAAGTGTATTAAAGGCATTAGGGATTAAGGCTGTTGTTGCAAAATCATTTGCAAGAATCTTTTATCGCAATGCCATTAATGTAGGGCTTCCAGTTATTATCTGTAAGGATTTGTATGATGATGTGAATGAATTAGACGAAGTAGAATTGGATTTACTGGCAGGAAGTATTGCATTTGGTGAAAAGGAATATACTTGTACCAAACTGCCGGAACTGATGCAGACAATTTTAAATACAGGTGGATTGATCAATTATTTAAATAATGGTGAGGTGTAAAAGCAATGGGAATGACAATTGGCGAGAAAATTATTGCAAGAGCAGCTGGTGTTTCTGAAGTAAAAGCCGGCGATATACATACCGTAACTTTGGATCGTTTGATGTCAAATGACGGAACTACACATTTGACCATCGATATGTACAACAATCAGTTAAAGAATCCAAAGATTGCGGATAAGGATAAGATTGTATTTATCATGGATCATAATGTACCTGCAGAAAATCCAAAAACTGCACAGGCACATAAGAAGATGCGTGATTTTGCAAAGGAAAATGACATTGTATTATATGAAGGAAAGGGTGTCTGCCATCAGATCATGGTAGAGGATTTTGTATGCCCTGGAGAGCTGATCTTTGGTGCGGATTCTCATACTTGTACTTATGGCGCTTTAGGGGCATTTGGTACAGGGGTTGGATGTACAGACCTTTTATATGCCATGGTAACAGGAAATTCATGGGTACTGGTACCGGAAACCATTCGTTTTAATCTGACAGGGAAGCTTCCAGAAGGAGTATATCCAAGAGACTTAATCTTAACGATCATTGGTGATATTGGAGCCAATGGAGCCAACTATAAGATCATGGAATTTGCTGGAGAAGGCGCTCATAACTTGAGCATCAATGACCGTTTGGTGCTTTGTAATCTGGCAGTGGAAGCAGGTGCCAAGACAGGTATCGTTGAGCCGGATGAGAAGGTGGTAGAATATGTGGAAGCGCATGGAAGAAAGGCAGAGAATCTGTTCGTCAGCGATGAAGATGCGGTGTTTGAAAAAGTATACAATTATGATTTAAGTCAGATTAAGCCAGTCGTGGCTCGTCCAGATTTTGTAGACGATGTGATTCCATTAGAGGAATTAGAGCCAGTGAAGATCGATCAGGCATTCTTAGGATCCTGTAACAACGGCCGTATTGATGAGCTGCGCATTGCTGCCAAATTATTAAAAGGCAAAAAGGTATGCGAGGATGTACGTTTTATCGTAGCACCAGCTTCTAATGCAGTTTATTTACAGGCATTGGAGGAAGGAATCATTGATATCCTGATGGAAGCAGGGGCAATGGTGATGAATGCCAACTGTAGTGTGTGCTGGGGAAGCTGCCAGGGGGTCATCGGAGAGAATGAAGTTTTGATTTCTACTGGAACCCGTAATTTCAAAGGGCGTGCAGGACATCCAAGCTCAAAGGTATATTTAGGATCTGCCGAAACAGTGACTCGTGCAGCGATTACAGGATATATTCAGGCGTAAGGAGGAGACAGATATGGAAAAATTTACAGGAAAAGTATGGGTGCTTGGAGATGACATCGATACAGATATTATCATTCCAACAGAATATTTGGCAATGCCGACCGTAGAAGATATGAAGCCATACGGATTTTCACCACTTCGCCCAGAGCTTGCCGCACAGATGAAAGAGGGCGATATTATCGTAGCAGGTAAGAATTTTGGCTGCGGTTCTTCCAGAGAACAGGCACCAGAAATTATCAAAGCGTTAAAGGTCAGCTGTGTAATTGCAAAATCCTATGCACGTATTTTCTTCCGTAATTCCATCAACAATGGATTACTGCTTATTGAAAATGATCAGATTCAGGATGCAGTAAAGGAAGGCGATGAACTTACTGTAACCTTAGGAGAAAAGATTGAACATAATGGCGTGGAATATCCGATCCACTCTTTGCCAGACAATCTAATGGACATTATCAATGCCGGCGGATTGGTAAAGGCAATGCAAAAGCGCAATAACGTAAAATAGGAGGATTGGACCATGGGAAATACATTAATTGAAAAAATTATTATGAGAAATATTGGGGCAGATAAGGTAGCTCCAGGTCAGATCGTAACGGTGAATGTGGACCGTGTTATGATTCATGACATTTTCATTCCATTTGTAGCAGAGAAATTTAAAGAAATGGGATTTACAAAAATCTGGGATCCGGATAAAGTTGTATTGATCTATGACCATTTAGTACCAGCAAGTGCGGTAGAGGACATCCGGCATTTTAAGATCGGGGATGCATTTGTGAAGGAATATGGTCTGACTCATGTACATAGAAATGACGGAATCTGTCATCAGCTGATGCCCGAGATGGGTTATGCACAGCCTGGAAACATCGTATTTGGTACAGATTCTCATACGATTACGTACGGTGGCGTGGGCTGCTTCTCATCTGGAATCGGCTATACGGAAATGGCAGCAATCTTAGGTACAGGGGAGATGTGGATTCGTGTTCCTGAAACTATTAAGATTGTAGTCAATGGAGAGCTTCCAGCGAATGTTACTTCCAAAGATGTGATCTTACGTTTGATTGGGGATTTAAGAGCAGATGGAGCAACTTATAAAGCACTGGAATTCCACGGCTCTGCCTTTGAGAATATGTCTGTGGCTTCTAGACTGACCATCTCTAATATGTCAGTAGAAGCAGGCGCTAAGGCGGCAATCTTTGCACCAGATACAAAGACAGCAGAATTCTCCGGCGTTCCTCTGGAAGATATCGATTGGATTTATGGAGATGAAGATGCAAACTATTGTCGTGTAATGGAATACGATGCTTCTGACTTTGAACCTGTGGTTGCATGTCCTTCTCAGGTTGACAGTATCAAATCTGTGGCAGAAGTGGCAGGTACCAAATTAGATCAGGTATTTATCGGTTCTTGTACCAACGGACGTTTGGAAGACCTTGCCATTGCAGCTAAGATCTTAGAAGGTAAGAAAGTTGCCGACTTTGTGAAATTGATCGTAACTCCAGCGAGCCGCCAGATTTATCGCGATGCCATCAAAGCAGGCTACATGAAGACATTAGTAGAAGCAGGAGCCATTGTAACCCAGCCGGGATGTGGTTTATGCTGTGGACGTGCAGGCGGAATCCTATCCGATGGGGAACGGGTATTAGCAACCAACAACCGTAACTTCCTTGGACGTATGGGAACCAACAAAGTAGAGATTTATCTTGGTTCTCCGGCAAGTGCTGCTGCATCTGCGATTACAGGGGAAATTACAGTACCAGAATTATAATATGTGATATGAAACAGAACTATATATATATTGTAATATCCAGAACACCATCCAAGTTTGCAAAGTTGATTCGCAAGACCATGGGAATTGAGTATAACCATGCATCCATTTCCTTAGATGAAGATTTGGAGGAAATCTATGCGTTTGCTAGGTATCAAAACCATGTACCGGTGGTAGCCGGGCTGGTAAAGGAGAATGCCAGCCGTTTCACCCTATGTCAGTATGAGGATGTGAAGATTAAGATTTACAAGGTTCCTGTTACGGGGGAACAATATCTTCAGATTTGTCAGGACATTGAGCGAATCATGCAGGATGAGGAATACCACTATAATTTATTTTCTGCATTAACCTTTCCAGTATTCAAGGGCTTTGAAACGTATAAGGCCTATACGTGTATTGAATTTGTTATGAATATGCTTCTGGAGGCGGGAATTGAGCTTGAGAAGCCAACCTGGTCCTATCATCCGGAAGAAATTGTGAATATACTGGGAGAATATGAGTGTTACAGTGGAAATCTTCTGGAATATCGGGAGTTTGAACAAGATCCAGAATCTGAGTTTTTTGAAAAACCAGAACGGATTGCGGCATGGAAGGCAAGTGCCGTGATTATGGGTGTACTTTTATATCGAAATATATCAGGATTATGTGCCAATTTGGCAGATATGATCTTATAAAGAAAGCTGTCACGCTAGCTGGAATTTTAGTTAGGTGACAGTTTTATCCTTTTTTTATCATATTTTATTGCCAGTTAATCTATGATTTATGGATTTGTGGTAAAGTAATATCTATGAGATTTTGAATACAGATCCACAAATGGAGGAACGATATGAGTAAAGTGATTGGAATTGATTTGGGTACAACGAATAGCTGTGTGGCAGTGATGGAGGGAGATCAGCCTATTGTGGTGGTGAATACCGAAGGAAACCGTACGACACCTTCTGTTGTGGCCTATAGTAACCGTGGCGAACGGCTGGTAGGTGAGACAGCAAAGCGACAGGCTGCCGTCAATGCCCGGGAGACCATCTTATCTATCAAACGAGACATGGGAACAGATAAGAAGCGGAAGTTAAATGGGAAATACTATTCTCCACAGGAGATTTCTGCTATGATCCTGCAGAAGCTTCGTAAAGATGCGGAAAGCTATATTGGAGAGCCGATTACAGAGGCAGTCATCACGGTACCGGCTTATTTTAATGATGCCCAGCGACAGGCAACCAAGGATGCAGGCAGAATCGCCGGATTGGAAGTAAAAAGAATTATCAATGAACCGACCGCAGCAGCGTTGGCCTATGGTCTTGATCATGGACAGCCTCAGAAGATTTTAGTGTATGACCTTGGTGGAGGAACTTTTGACGTATCCATTATCGAGATTGGAGATGGACTGATCGAAGTTCTCGCAACTGCCGGGGACAATCGCTTAGGTGGAGATGATTTTGATAAAAAGTTGTCTGATTATATCGTGGAAGAATTTCGAAAGACAGAAGGCGTGAATTTATCGAAAGATATGACAGCAATGCAACGGGTAAAGGAAGAAGCAGAACGTGTGAAGAAGGAGTTATCCTTTGCCCAGAGTGTTCATGTGAATTTGCCATTCATCATTGTGGATAAAAGTGGACCAAAGCATCTGGATATGATGATAACGAGAGAGATTTTTGACCGATTGACCTATGATCTGGTGGACCGAACAGCAGGTCCGGTACAGATGGCACTAAACGATGCGGGAATTACTGCAAGGGAATTGAGCAAGGTATTATTGGTGGGCGGATCTACCAGAATTCCAGCGGTACAGACAAAGGTCCGTCATCTGACGGGAATCGAACCTTCCAAAACCATGAATCCGGATGAATGTGTTGCCATGGGAGCGGCTATTCAGGGTGGAAAGCTAGGTGGTAATGTATCTTCAGGAAGTGCAGCCGCAGAGTTGATTTTAATGGATGTGACGCCATTATCTTTATCCATTGAAACTGTGGGCGGTGTATGTAACCGTATTATTGAAAGAAACAGCACAATTCCAACGAGACAGAGTAAAGTCTTTACTACAGCTGCTAATTTCCAGACTTCTGTGGATATTAAGGTTTATCAGGGCGAGCGGCAGTTTGCCAGAGACAATAAATTATTAGGAAATTTCCGATTAAAAGGAATTAAGCGTGCTATGGCAGGAGTTCCCCAGATTGAGGTAACCTTTGACATTGACGTGAATGGAATCGTAAAGGTATCAGCCAAGGATCTTGGAACTGGAAAGGAACAGGAGATTACCATTACCTCCAGCAACAACATGTCTGAAGAAGAAATTGAACGGGCAAGAGCAGATGCCGCTATGTATGAAAATGAAGATGCAGAGCATAAAGAATGGCTGGATCTTCGGTTTGAATCAGAGAATTTGGTGAATCGAACGGACCGATTATTGCGAGAACATAAAAAAGAAATTGACCGCGGGCAGCGTTCTGCGATAAAATCAGATATGAATAGATTGCGTAAGCTGGTAGCAAAGACAAAACCAGAGACAATTACCAAAGAGCAGGCAGAAGAAATCAGAGTGGCCAAAGAGCAGCTGGAACAGACCGCTACAGATCTGTTCCATCGAATGTAAAGAGGAAGTAAGATGGATCCATATAAAGTACTTGGATTGCCACAGACGGCAACCGATGATGAAGTAAAGAAAGCATATCGTAAACTGAGCCGGAAGTATCATCCGGATGCGAATATTAATAATCCCAATAAGGCACAGGCAGAGGAGAAGTTTAAAGAGATTCAGTCCGCCTATCAGATGATCATGAATAAAGACAAAGGCGGTTATGGAAGTGCCTATGGACAAGGAAGCTATGGACAGGGCAATCCTTATAGTGGCTATGGTCAGCAGGGTGCTTATGGCAACCGTGGATATCAGAGAAGTGGCCAGTCCCAGTGGGAGACCTACCAGGGTGGTCAGTCCAGCAATCGTTATATGCAGTCTGCGATCATGTATATTCAGATGGGGCAATATCAGGCCGCTTTACAGGTGTTAAATGAGATTGGACCACAGCTTCGAAATGGTCAATGGTATTATTTAAGTGCTATTGCCAATGCATATTCTGGCAACCGTGCCACTGCTATGAGTCATATTCGAACCGCCATGGAAAGAGAACCAGGTAATGCGACTTATGCTCAGTTCTATCAACAGTTGAGCAGTGGAAGCGAACAGTATATGGGCAGAGGAAGACAATATGGGAATCCAATGACGGAGATGAACGACTTCTGTTGCAAGCTTTGTTTGTTAAATATGGCATGCAATATGTGCTGTGCACCAGGTGTGTACTGTGGAGGTATGTAGAGTTTGAATAGGATTTGATGAATAGAAGAAAAATCTTTATGAATATTCTATAGATAATACTCATTCACTTTGTGTAAAAAAAATCAGTGGTAACATTGCTATTGCAGGTGGGAATTTTTTCGATCGAGTGGAGATAAAAAGCCAGCTATGTGAAAACAACATAGCTGGCTTTCCGTTTATTAATACGCTTTTACTTTTGTCCAAAGCTCAGAATAGTATTTCCGAAGTGTATTCTTCTGATAACGGAAAACTTGATCTTTATCATGACCAGTTCTTGGAATGAAGGCATCGATGCCCTTAAAATCATTATCTCTCATCATTTCAAAAGCTGGCTGGACGGCAGAGCTGTATCCAACTTCCTGAGAGTTTAAGTAGGCATTGTCCACATCACACATGAAGTTAATGAATTCATGGGCCAGTTCCGTATTCTTACAGGATTTGGTGATGACCATACAGTCTGTCCACATGTTGGTACCTTCTTCCGGTTCGAAGAAGTCCATATCTTCATTCTCACTCATGATTAGGGCGCCATCGCCGGAATACACAACAGCGATGGATTTGTTACCGGAGATCATATTATCGATGACGTCGTCGGTTACATATACTACATCCATGGTATCCCGCTGCTTCACAAGCCACCGGTAAGCCTTCTGGATCTTAGTCTTATTGGATGTATTCATGGAATAGCCAAGGGCTTTTAAGGCTACCATGAAGGAATCACGTTCGGAATCGTACATATAGATATCCCCTTTGTATTTTTTGTTTCGAAGAAGGTTCCATCCATCGGCCAGATCTGCTTTATCTACTACTTTCTTGTTATATAGGATTCCTACGGTTCCATAAAAATACGGGACGGAATATTCATTATCCGGATCAAACTTCTGGCCCATAACATCCGGGTTTAAGTTCTCCTTGTTGGAAATCTGATTCCAGTCAATCTTTGCCAGATAGTCTTCTTTGATCAGTCGCTCGATCATATAATCAGATGGAACGAGAATATCATAGGTTTCTCCGGTACGGATCTTTGTATACATGGATTCGTTGGAATCAAAGGTCTCATAGATGATCCTACAGTTATAGGCTTTTTCAAACTCGGTCAGCAGGGATTTATCAATATATTCCCCTGCATTGAAAATCTTTAGAACAGGCTTTTCCTTGTCCTTTTTCCCGCAGCCAGTAAGACCGAGGCTGAGGACCATGACGGCAATGAGTAAAACACTAACTAATTTTTTCATGTAAAGTTTCCTTTCTTCTCTTTCGAACAATGTAGGGTACAATCTTTACGACCAGCATAGTCAAAAAGATGATGGAAATCACGATCGTTGACAATGCATTGATGGTAGGATTGGTACGCTTAGTCATATTATAAACGATAATGGAGATATTAGAAACCCCATTCCCGGTTACAAAGTAAGAAATTACAAAGTCATCAAATGACATGGTAAATGCCAGCAAAGCACCGGCAAAAATTCCTTCCTTCAGCATAGGCAAAAGCACTTTATAAAGAGCCTGAAATGGCGTTGCTCCAAGATCTAAGGCAGCATCCACCAGATTGGGATCCAGAGTCTTCACTTTTGGATAAACGCTTGTAATGACATAAGGCGTACAAAAGGCAATATGGGCCAGAAGCATGGTCATATAGCCTTTGGAAATCCGAAGGGAAGAGAACAGGATCATAAAGCCAATGGCGGTTACGATTTCTGGATTCATGATGGGTACATTGTTTACATTGAGCAGGAGTTCCCGTACGATTTTTTTGCACTTGGAAAGGCCAATAGAAGTAATGGTCCCTAAAATTGTGGCAATGATCGTGGCAAAAATAGCAATGGATATGGAAACGGAAACCGCCGCCATAATCTCATTGTCTGAAATCAGATTGACATACCAACGCATGGAAAACCCGGTAAAGTGAGTCAGTGACTTGGAACTGTTAAAAGAAAAGAACATAGTCACTGCTATGGGCAGGTAGAAAAATGCGAAGATGATGCCAATATAAATACAATAAAATATTTTTGAAGTTGATAACTTTTTCATAATATTAGTCCTCATCATCAGGGTCTATTCTCTTTAGGAAGGAAATGGTAAACAGGATTACAACCGCAAGAATAAAGGAGATTGCACTTCCAAAATTCCAGTTTCCTACAGAGATAAATTGGTTTTCAATCAGGTTTCCGAGTAACGTATATTGGCCACCTCCCAAAAGCTTTGGAATGACGAAGGCGGAAATTGCCATTAAAAAGGTCAGAATGACTCCGTTTAGCACGCCTGGCAGGGAGTACTTGAATACCACCCGGGTAAAGGCCTGAAGCTTATTGGCTCCTAAGTCATAGGCGGCTTCTAAAAGTGCCGGATCCATTTTGCTTAACGATGTGTAGATCGGCAGGATCATAAAGGGCAAAAAGTTACAGACCAGACCGATGTTCACGGAAATTCCCGTATACATAATGGAAACAGGAGCGAGGCCAAGCTTACCAAGCAGCATATTAAAAATACCGTTATCGGATAAAATACTGATCCATGCATAAGTACGTAAAAGCAGGTTGATCCACATAGGAATCGTGGTAAAAAGGATCAGGATCGGCTGTACTTTTTCGTCAAATTTGGTGATCATATATGCCATCGGATAACCCAGCAGAAAACAGAGGGCAGTGGTAATCAGACCAACCTGAAAGGAACGGCTGAATACGGTGACATACAGAGGATCGATGATTTCCTGGAAGCTGTCCAGTGAAAAGGAAGCGTCCATAAGAGATAATCCTCCATCTGTAAAGGCATATAGTATGATCAACAAAAAAGGAATTACGATAAAAGCGGCGGACCATAAAATATAAGGTCCGGTCATATGTTTAAAATGTTTCATCTGCTATGCCTCCTTCATCTTATGCATAACATGAATATTATCTGGAATCACGGACATTCCAACTTCGGTTCCGACTTCGTAATAATGAGTCGTCTGCACCTTATAATCCCGATGGTGGCTATTTACGATAATTTCATAATGAACGCCTTTGAAGGTGATGGAAGTAACAGTGCCAGTCAGCTGACCATATTCAGGCTTGCTTAGGATCAAATCCTCTGGACGAAGTACCACCTCTACGTCTTCATTGGAAAGAAATCCATGATCGACGCACTTAAAGTCCTGATCGTCAAATGAAACAAGAAAATCTTCTTTCATAATTGCCGGAACAATATTGGATTCTCCAATAAACTGAGCCACAAAACGGTTCTTTGGTTCGTTATAAATATCGATGGGACTTCCGATCTGTTGGATGATGCCTTCGTTCATGACCACTACAGTATCGGACATGGAGAGGGCTTCTTCCTGATCATGGGTGACGAAGATAAAGGTGATTCCCACTTCTTTTTGAATCTTCTTTAATTCTACCTGCATTTCCTTTCGAAGCTTTGCATCCAGTGCTCCAAGAGGTTCATCAAGCAGCAGGACTTTTGGTTCGTTGACTAGTGCCCGGGCAATGGCAACTCGTTGCTGCTGTCCGCCAGACAACTGGTTAATGTTACGTTTTTCAAAACCCCTAAGACCTACCAGGTGCAGCATATGCTCCACTTTTTCTTGGATGACTTTTTTATCCATCTTTTTTAAAGAAAGGCCGAATGCTACATTTTCAAAGACACTCATAAATGGAAACAGGGCATACTTTTGAAAAACTGTATTAACTTCACGCTTATAAGGTGGAAGTTTTGACATATCAGTGCCTTCAAAGATCACGCTGCCGCTATCGGCTTCTTCAAAGCCACCGATAATGCGCAGAATCGTTGTTTTTCCACAGCCACTGGGACCTAAGAGGGTGAGAAATTCGTTCTCATATATAGTCAGATCAATGCCTTTTAGCACCTGATGATGTTCAAAGGTCTTGGTAATATTCTTTAATTCGATAATTTTCTTATTCATGAAATCATAAACTCCTTTCCACTAAAAACTTGGCGGTGAGGTTACCCATATGATGACAGCTCCTGATTTGGAAGTAATATAATGGGTCTTATCCGGAATATAATAAAAGGATTCGCCTTTTTTCGCACGATATTGATGTTTACCGATGGTGATGGTAATGGATCCGGAGATGACGTATCCGAACTCTTCTCCTTCATGCGGGGTATCTGGAATGGTGGAGCCACCGGGCTCTAGCGTAAGTCGGATGGGTTCCATCTCATTCTTCTGAGCATTTGGAATGATCCATTCTATCTTATTGTGGTATTCCGCATCTGTTTTCTCAAAGTAGTCGTCTTTCTTAAAGACAATCTGTTCCGGTACATCTTCTTGAAAAAAGTCGCCTAAGGAGGTTCCTAAAACCTGCAGAATGTCAACCAGAGTGGCGATGGAAGGGGAAGTCAGGTCTCGTTCTACCTGAGAAATAAATCCTTTCGTCAACTCACTGCGGTCTGCTAGCTCACTTTGGGTCAGTCCGTTCATAACGCGAAGTTCTTTTATTTTATGTCCGATTTTCATAAAAAACTCTCTTTCCTGTGTTTTGTTAAAATAAACAATTTGTTTAGCAAAACTAAACTCCAAAGCTTATTATACATCGTGTGAGAATTGTGTCAAGAAAAAAATTCCGCCGAAGGAAATCTTCGACGGAAAATTAAAATATTCGGTTTTTTGGTGGTTTGAATTTCTGAAATTTAGTTCTGCACATGTGAGTCGTACATTGGCTGCAGCGTAGGGCTTTGTTGGTCTGTTCAAAAAAGCGTTCGGGATATTTATAATAGCGATATTCCCAAAGAAATCCAAGGATCGCAGATACGAGGATCAAGCTGCTTCCAAATCGGCTGTCAATAAAAAAGAGCGGAGTGAAGGTCATCAGGGAATCCCATTTAAATACCCGACAGGTGGCGCAGCAGCGATTTTTCAAAATAAAGTACTGGAATGGACAGAAGAATAATACACAGACTAAATCTCCTACAAAATAGAGCATACAAAACCACAACAGCCATTCTTTGGTAAAAAGAACATGGCTTTTATATAAAAATCCAATGATCAGATTGGGGATGAGCCAGGTTAGAAGCATAAAGAAAGCACGCAGATTAGCTTCTTTGATGAGTCCTTTTAGTTCTATAGGATTACGGCCGGTGGGCTCATAGCATCTGGCAAACTGTTTTTCGGAGCCGATGCTGATATGCTTTCTTGGAAAAAAATCTGCGATCAGACCCGCCATGAGGATGATCCAAAGAAAATCTACAAACTGAAAACCGTCGGAAAATCCAAATTGATTGACATAGTCCAGTTGTTGGGGGTGAACGAGGAGCAAATAAGTAGTGATGATAAAAAGGATGGTACGCCCAAGAAAACGTACCCCATAGCGATGATACATAGAAAGCCTCCAATATTGTCTTATTTTATTCTCACTGTACGAAAAAGTGCAAAAATTGTCAAGAAATAATCATAAGTTTTTGCATGATTTGCTATTCTTTTAATAAAGAGAAGAAAAGAAAAAGTTAAAAAAATTAAAAATTCTACTTGTCTAATGTGTTAAAGTGTGGTAGACTCATGGCAGTGAACAAAGGTGTTTAAAATACGCAGGAAAAAAAGCGTATTTTAAGCACCTTTTTGCTTTCTAGAAAGACTTTACTATATTCATTTACAAAAGTATAAGAAAAGCTGAAAGGGAGGAATTGATATGAATACAGGAGATACCGCTTTTATGATAATTTCAGCCGCTCTGGTGTTTTTTATGACACCGGGTCTGGCATTTTTCTATGGAGGATTAGTAAGAAGAAAGAATGTATGTAACACGATGATGGCGTGTGTGGCAATTATGGGGATTTCCGTTGTCATGTGGGCTTTGTTTGGATATTCTTTGTCATTTGGGGGAAACCATGGAGGAATTATTGGGGATTTCAGATGGCTGGGATTAAATGGCGTAGGTATGGAAGCAGGACCTTATGCAGACAATATTCCACATCTGGTATTTTGTGCTTTTCAGATGATGTTTGCGATGATCACACCAGCATTGATTACCGGATCTTTAGTAGGTCGTATGAGATTTAAAGCTTTATTTCTTTTTGTTGCTCTTTGGTCAATTATCGTGTATTATCCGCTGGCCCATATGGTATGGGGAGAAGGAGGTTTCTTAGCTGCCATTGGCTCTGTAGATTTTGCCGGAGGGGATGTGGTACATATCAGTTCTGGTATCAGCGCAGTAGTTTTAGCAGTAATTCTCGGAAGACGAAGGGGATATGAACATACTACATACCGCATTCATAATATTCCATTTGTCGTATTAGGAGCATCCATGTTGTGGTTTGGCTGGTTTGGCTTTAATGCGGGAAGCGCACTCGGAGCAAATGGACTGGCAGCACATGCGTTTATGACATCTGCCATTTCTGCAGCATCAGCGTTGTTATCCTGGATGCTTTTGGATGTGGTAAAAGAAGGAAAGGCTACTTTAGTGGGAGCATCTACCGGCCTGGTCGTTGGTTTGGTAGCCATTACACCTGGTGCTGGATTTGTACCAATCTGGGCTGCCTTTATCATTGGAGCACTGGTAAGTCCAATCTGTTACTATGGAGTTATTTTTATTAAGAAAAAATTGAAAATTGATGATGCACTTGATGCATTTGGCTGTCATGGAATTGGTGGTATCTGGGGTGGTATTGCAACCGGAATTTTCACACAGAGCTCCATTAACGATGTTGCCCGTTGGGATGGATTGATTTTTGGTGATTATCATTTGTTCCTGGCCCAGATTATAGGAATTATTGTGACCATTGCCATTGCGATTGCAGGAACTTTGATCTGCGTTGCTATTGTAAAAGTATTCTCCCCTCTCCGTGTGGATGTGAGAGAGGAACAGCTTGGCCTGGACATTTCTCAGCATGGAGAAAGTGCATATCCTTGCTTTAATGGTCTGGATCAGTAGAATACAGTAAGAGGAGGAAAATTAGGATGATCAAGATAGATGCAATAATCAGAGAAGAAAAGTTTGAAGATGTCAAAGAAGCACTGCATAAAATTGAAGTAAATGGGCTTACGGTTTCACAGGTCATGGGATATGGTACTCAACGAGGTTATAAGGAAATCGTTCGAGGAATGGAAGTAGATGTTCAGATGCAGCCGAAAATTAAGTTTGAGATCGTAGTATCTTCGGAGGAATGGGAAAAGAAGGTCATGGATGCCATCTGTGAGGCGGCATTTACCGGAGATCCGGGAGATGGTAAGATCTTTAGCTATGAGATTCGCAATGCTATTAAGATTCGTACCAAGGAAGAGGGAATAGATGCGATCCTGTAACAGGAATGAATGGCACAAATGAATGGTTCCTTCATATAATGTAAGGAGAAGGTCAAGGAGGCTTTATTCCTATGAAGGTAGTCATCGATGCAGGACACGGTGGAAGTGATCCTGGTGCAGTATACAATGGAAGAAAAGAGGCGGAAGATAATCTGAACCTGGCATTAGAGCTTGGAGAGATTTTAAGAGATGCAGGTATTCAGGTTGTGTATACCAGAACGGGAGACGAAACTCAGACCCCATTTGAGAAGGCTTCTATTGGAAACCAGTCAGGGGCGGACTTATTCGTCTCCCTTCATCGTAATTCCAGTCCAATTCCCAATCAATATTCTGGTGTGGAGACACTGGTGTATGATGACAATGGCAAGAAGGCAGAACTGGCGAGAAGAATCAATGAGAATCTGACTACAGTAGGCTATCAGAATCTGGGAGTGAAGGAACGGCCGGGATTGGTAGTTCTTCGAAGGACCAATATGCCGGCAGTACTGGTAGAAAGTGGTTTTATCAATACGGATACTGATAATGCCATCTATGATACTCAGTTTCGGCAGATTGCGGAACAGATCGCAGATGCTATCATCAGCATGCAGCAGGATTTTGAGAGGAAAGGAAATTATCGGGTGCAGATTGGACTCTACCGGATGTTTTCCAATGCCCAGTATGCTTTGATGCAGGCGATTTCAAAAGGTTTTAACGGGGAAATCGTATCACAGGGAGAATATTATGCTGTTCTGGTGGGTAATACGGATTCCTATGCAAAAGCACAGGAGTTGGAGCGTCAGCTTCAGCAGGCTGGCTTTGATACGCTGATCATCACATCTAGGTAAATGCTGTGGAAACGATTATGTTCTTCTTTTCTCCGTGGAATATGGTTCTATTTTACCATCAGAAGCATATATTAGAAGAAAAGGAAGAAAATCCATGATGAAGATCATCTGTAAGATAATCCTTGCTGTTTTTTTGCTAGGATTATCTTATTTTTTTGGGCAGGTCTGGAAGGAAAATGTGCATGTGATCGATCCGGAGGAGAATAAGAACCTTCCTATATACTGTGTGGATACAAAAGAAAAGGCGGTTGCTCTTACCTTTGATGTTGCGTGGGGGAATGAAGATATGGATGAAATCCTGGATATCTTAAAGAAGGAGAAGGTGAAAGCGACTTTTTTTCTTACAGGAGAATGGGTCTCCAAATTCCCGGAGGATACCAAAAAGATTGCCAGGGAGGGGCATGAAATTGGAAATCATGGAGATAACCATAAGCATATGACCAGCTTGTCTAGGGAGGAGCAGAAAAAGGAGATTCGAGATCTTCATGAGAAGGTTCGGTTGCTGACAGGCAAGGATATGGAATTGTTTCGTCCACCTTATGGAGATTATGATGATACAGTCATTACTACAGCAAGAGAGAATGGATATGAGCCCATTCAGTGGTCGGTGGACAGTTTAGACTGGAAAGAATACGGAAGGGAGGCCATGATCACGCAGACGGTGGACAATAAGAATCTGACAGAGGGGGCGATTTTACTCCTTCATACGGGTACACTTTATACAAAAGAAGCACTGCCGGAGATTCTTCATAGGATCAAAGAAAAAGGATATCATTTTGTTCTTGTATCCCAGCTGATATATAAAAGTGATTTTTATATTGATTTTTCAGGAAAACAATATAAGAAAAGCAGATAGTGTGGAGAAAATTGCTTCGAAGGTCTTTTTTTGATATAATGCATACATAAGAAGAGCAAAGAGGTGATAAATATGTATCGAAGCCCATTGGTAGATTTGTTCAGACAGTTGTTTGAGCAGTTTCAAGCGAAAAAAGGAACAAAAAAAATGAAGAAGAAGGTATTTACAAAGAAGAGGGTCCTTTCATTGATGATCTGGATGATCATATTATTAGGAATCATTTATTATACAACACTTCCAGCTATTACGACCATGTCTACACAGATGTGGTACATTATCATTGCGATCGTGTTGGTTTTTATGGGGTTAAGTTGTTATCTGGATTATTCCAGAAAAGGCTTGATCGGACTTCGGTCTAAGATTTCCATGGTGGCAGTAGCGGCGATTATCCTATTTTTCTTAGGCGGGATGCTGCTTTCTTCTCCAATTCTATCTGCATCCAAATATGCAGGACTGATGGATATTGAGAATAAAGAATTTGTCAAGGATATCAAAGAGGTAGATAATATCAGTGATATTGCACTGATGGATTCAGAAAGTGCAGCAGTCATCGGTCAGCGTGCGGTAGGTTCTCTGTCTGATGTAGTCAGTCAGTATGAGGTCAGTGACGATTATACCCAGTTGGATATGAATGGAAAACCTATGAAGGTATCACCGCTTGAGTACGCAGGTTTTTTCAAATGGTTTAATAATAAGAAAGCAGGAATTCCAGGCTATGTTATGGTGGATCCTTTGGAAAATGAAGCAAAATATGTAAAATTAAAGAATCCAATGAAATATTCTATGTCTGCATATTTTGGCAAATATCTGCCAAGGCATTTGCGGTTTCAGTATCCAACCGCTGTTTTTGAAGGCTATTATTTTGAAATCGATGAGGAAGGAAATCCATATTATGTCTGTCCAGTGTTAAAAGCCAATGCAGGTTTATTTGGAGCAAAAGATGTAAAAGGTGTTGTGATCTGTGATCCTTGTACGGGAGATACGAAATATCATAAGGTTTCCAATATTCCAAGATGGGTAGATCATGTCTTTGATGGAGAACTGATGCTACAGAAGTACAAATGGAAAGGAACCTTATCCGGCGGATTTATTAACAGTGTGATCGGAAACAAAGGCTGCAAACAGCCAACGGATGATTATGGATACAGAGTTATGGGCGGAGATGTATGGATGTATACAGGAGTGACCTCTGTCAATGGCGACCAGTCCAATATCGCTTTTGTATTGATGAATGGAAGAACAGGAAAGGCAAAATATTATCCTGTTGTGGGATGTGATGAGAATTCCGCTATGTCAGCAGCAGAGGGTCAGGTACAGCATTTGAATTATACGGCATCCTTCCCTGCACTTATTAATATTAACAACCAGCCTACGTATATTATGGTATTAAAAGATAAGAGCCAGCTGGTGAAGATGTATGCGCTTGTTAACGTAGAAAAATACAACATTGTTGCTACGGGAACGTCGCAGAAAGAAGTGTTATCCCAATACCGGGAGATGATGTCAGAAGAAGGAATTGTAGATGAGGAAGAAGTGAAAAAGACGGAACAGGATCTGGAGAAAAAGATTACCGTCGCAGATGTAAACTATATTACCATGGATTCCGAAACCTATATTTATATTAGAGACCAGGAAGGTATCTTATATAAACAGAAAGTGTCCAGTGATGAGACTGTGATGTTCATTCAGAAGGGTGATGTGATTGATGTTTCTTATGAGGAAAACAGCAATCATATCTATGATCTGATTTCCTGGAAAAAGTAAATGTATAGTTTCCTTTCTTTTTTCACATGCTATGAAAAACAAAAGGCAGGGAAAAAGAAATGAAGATAGCATTTTACGATACAAAATCTTATGATCGAATCTGGTTTGAACCGCTTGCAAAGGAAAAAGGCATTGAAATTCGTTTTTTAGAGGCAAAATTAAATAAAGATACGGTACGTCTGTCTAAAGATTGTGATGCAGTGTGTATTTTTGTCAACGACAGTGCGGATAAGGATGTAATAAAAGCCCTGGATCAATATGGAACCAGGGCTATTTTGCTACGCTGTGCAGGCTATAATAATGTGGATATACAGGCGGCAAAGAACAAGATACATGTGCTTAGGGTTCCGAGTTATTCACCAGAAGCAGTAGCTGAATATACGATTGGGCTTTTGCTCACCATTAACCGGAAAATTCACAGAGCCTATAATCGGACACGGGAGTTTAATTTTTCCATTCATGGGCTTATGGGGATAGATCTGAAAGGAAAGACCGCGGGGGTAATTGGAACAGGAAGAATCGGACAAATGACTATGGATATTTTAAAAGGGCTTAAGATGAATATCCTGGCTTATGATGTGTATCCGAATCCCAACCTGGATGTACGATATGTTGAACTTACGGAATTGTTCGAAAAATCAGATGTGATCACCCTTCATTGTCCATTAACGAGAGAGACCAAGTATATTATCGACAAAAAGGCGATAAAGAGAATGAAGGAAGGAGTCATACTCTTAAACACATCAAGGGGAGGATTGATTCAGACCAAGGATCTTATAGAAGCGCTGGAACAAGGAAAATTTGCAGGAGTTGGTCTGGATGTATTTGAAGAGGAAGAGGAATTCTTCTTTGAGGACTGTTCTGACCAGATCATCACCAAGGATGCGGTCATTAAGCTGACTTCTTATCCTAATGTTATCCTGACCTCTCATCAGGGGTTCTTTACGCAGGAGGCGATGAAGCAGATTGCTGAGGTAACGCTTCAGAATGCACAGGATCTGATGGAGAACCGCAAAGGGGAAAATGGGTTGTATGACAATGAGATCAGGGAATAGATGATGACCCAATGAAAAAAGCACGAAGATTGGAAGGACCTCGTGCTTTTTTCTTATGAGTTATAAAATGTAAACGTTATAATAAAAATTGGAACATACATTTATGATCGGTTTTTTGCGTTTTATGCGTATAATCCAATACTTGCAATATATGCGATCACTACAGATAATGGTCCGGTTAAGACTCTGGAGTATAGTACGGAAGGTACACCAAGCTCGATTGTTTTAGAATCACATTCTGCAAGTGATAAGCCTACAGGAATGAAATCACAACCTACCTGGGCATTAATTGCAAATAATGCTGGGAGTGAATATTGTGCCGGAATTGCTTTTGTAGCAAACTGAGCACCTAATAAAGTACCTACAACCTGAGCGATTACAGCACCTGGTCCTAATACTGGAGACAGGAATGGCAATGCACATACGAAGGAAATTGCCAGCATACCAGGTAATGTAGAACACATAGGTGAAATCGTATTTGCGATAACATTACCTAATCCAGATGCGGAAATGATACCTAAAATTGTAGAGGTAAATGCCATGAATGGTAAAATGTTTTTGATTACCATATCGATGGATTCACGACCAGCTGCGAAGAATTTGTTTACAATCTTACCAATCGCGATGCCCAGTCGCGTGATAAAGTTTGCATCGGATGCAGCATTGTTTTCCCCGTCTTTGGAAGCCTGTGAATTACCAGAAGATTTTTCGGTAACAACAGCATCTTCACCAGCGAAAACAACCTGATCTTCGCCAACACCGGATACATAGATATCTTCTTTGATAAACTGAGCCAGAGGACCAGCCTGTCCAACTGGGTTTAGGTTTACCGTAAAAATTCCTTTTTTTGGATAAACTCCACATCTTGCAGTACCACCGCAGTCAACAACTGCGATCAATACTTCTTCATCTGGTACGTTGTTTTTATATCCATCTACAGCCACACCACCAGTCATTTCGGCGATTTTTGCAGCAACAGGATGAATCCCACCGCCTGCTGTGATGCATAGTACTTTATTTGCTTTATCCGTTGCCTGAATTGTTAATGGACCACCCCATCCGCCAGGTCCCTGCATAATTGTAACTGCTTTGTAACTCATGTTGATAACCTCCTTTTATGCATTTGAGCGGCCGTAGAGCATTAAGAAAATTCTTTCTGTAACTAAACCACGAATCAGAATGACTACTAAACCGACTAAGAAATAACGAACTGCCAAGTCTCCAAGTGGATATCCTGCTTCCTGAAGCCCAGATGCAATACCCATATAAACGAATAATTCGCCTGCATTTGCATGTGGAAAGAATCCAAGGACAGGATGTACAAAACTGATGGCTGCATCAAAGAAAGCTACTTTGTATTTTTCTTCAACAAAACGTCCGAAGGAATAACACATTGGGTTACCAACAGCGATTACGGAAAGTAATGGAAGTACTACATAACGGCAAAGACGATATTTTGTAATCTTTGCACAGAATGCCTCAACCTTTTCTTCACCGATAATCTTGATTACTGAGTTAACTGCTGTCATCAGACAGATTACGGTTGGAATGATGTTTGTAACCCAGCCAGACAATGTTGCTGCACCTGCTGAGAATAAACTCATAAAACCATTTGCAAAAGTAGAAATAAGTTCCATTTCTACCCCCTCCTCTCATAAAATAATTCATTGTTCCTGCATGTATGTAAAAATAAATAAGACAAACGGGTACCCAGCTGGAATGTCTCATTTATTGATACATCATTGTTAAATAAGTATACCACTTGTTAACAAATTATGAATTTATTATAAGAATTTAGATACCATTTGTCAATAATTACAATGATATGCATATAAATAAGACAATATACATAAAAAGGTTAAGTAATATGAATAAAAAGGTTAATATAAAACGATTATAAAGCATACCTATGGATAACTCAAAGGGAGAAATGGTATAGAAAAAAGTGCAGAAAAAAATAAAAAAAGACTTGATTTTTTTAAGAAAAGACTGTATCTTATAAATAAGTTAAATGAAAGAAGAGAAAAGGCAAGGGTGTCTCAGGTTAGTTAATGGAGGATTAACAGTTGAGATGCCTATTTTTATTTTAAATTCATTTTTCAATAAATCAATATCGAAAGGATGTTACGAGATGAAAGAAAAAATCAATGTTGCAGAAATCTTTGGATCTAATGTATTTGATGACAGTGTAATGAAAGCACGTCTTCCAAAAGCTGTTTATAAAGATTTGAAGAAAACAATCGAGAATGGAACTGAATTAAACCCAGCAATCGCAGATGTAGTAGCGAATGAGATGAAAGAATGGGCGATCGAAAAAGGGGCAACTCATTTTACACACTGGTTCCAGCCAATGACAGGTGTAACTGCTGAAAAACATGATGCCTTCATCAGCCCAACCGGAGATGGAAAAGTTTTATTAGAATTTTCTGGTAAAGAGCTTATCAAAGGGGAACCGGATGCATCATCTTTCCCATCTGGTGGATTAAGAGCTACATTTGAAGCAAGAGGATATACAGCATGGGATTGTACATCACCAGCATTTATCAAAGAAACACCAAATGCAACAATTCTTTGTATTCCAACTGCTTTCTGTTCTTATAAAGGAGAAGCTCTGGATAAGAAAACTCCATTATTAAGATCCATGCAGGCATTAGATATTCAGGCTGTACGTGTATTAAGAGCATTAGGCAATACAACAGCTAAGAAAGTTAATACATCTGTAGGACCAGAACAGGAATATTTCTTAGTAGATAAGAAAAAATACTTACAGAGAAAAGATTTGATCTTTACTGGTCGTACATTATTTGGTGCTATGCCTCCAAAAGGTCAGGAATTAGATGATCATTACTTTGGAACCATCAAGGAAAGAATCGCCGGCTTCATGAAAGAATTAAACGTTGAATTGTGGAAGCTTGGTATTACTGCAAAGACACAGCATAACGAAGTAGCTCCAGCTCAGCATGAATTAGCTCCAATTTATGCTTCTAACAACGTAGCAACTGATCATAACCAGTTGATCATGGAAACTATGAAGAGAGTTGCTGACAGACAGGGTCTGGTATGTTTATTACATGAAAAACCATTTGCAGGAATCAATGGTTCAGGTAAGCACAACAACTGGTCTATGGTAACCGATGACGGACAGAACTTATTAGATCCAGGTAAGACACCTCATGAAAATGAACAGTTCTTATTATTCTTAGCTGCGATCATTTCTGCAGTAGATAAGCATGCGGATTTACTTCGTATGTCAGCATCTACACCAGGTAATGACCACAGATTAGGAGCAAACGAAGCACCACCTGCAATTATCTCTATCTTCTTAGGAGAACAGTTAGAAGACGTTGTAAAACAGCTGATCACAGTTGGGGAAGCTACCAGCTCTAAGCAGGGAGCACCTTTAACCTCAGGAGTACATACATTACCAGCATTTGAAAAGGATGCTACAGACCGTAACCGTACATCACCATTTGCTTTCACTGGTAATAAATTCGAATTCAGAATGGTTGGTTCTACACAGTCTATCTCTGACCCTAACGTAGTATTAAATACCATCGTTGCTGATGAATTAGCAGAAATTGCAGATAAATTAGAAAAAGCTGACAACGCTAAGATGGAAGCTCATGAATTAGTAAAAGAATTATTAACTGCACATAAGAGAGTAATCTTTAATGGTAACGGATATTCTGACGAATGGGTTGAAGAAGCAGAAAGAAGAGGTCTTCCAAACTTAAAATCTATGGTAGATGCAATTCCTTCTTTAGTAACTGAAAAATCAATCTCTATGTTTGAAAAACATGGTGTATATACAAAAGATGAATTGGAATCTCGCGTAGAAATCTTATTTGAACAGTATGCAAAGGTAATCAACATCGAAGCGTTATCAACATTAGATATTGCTAAGAAGCAGATTGTTCCTGCAGTCATCAAATATCAGACCAGCCTTGCAGAATCCATCAATACATTAAAACAGGCTGCTGCTGTTGATACTAGCGTACAGGAAGAATTATTAACTGCTGTAACAGAAAACTTAAGAGAATTATTTACAGCGATCGAAGAATTAGAAAAAGTAGAATCAGAAGCATCTGCAATGGAAGATGACGTACAGGCTCAGGCAAGATACTATCATGATGTAGTATTTGAAGCAATGGGTAAAGTTCGTAAACCAGCAGATACATTAGAAATGTTAGTAGATAAAGCTGCATGGCCAATGCCAAGCTATGGCGATTTATTATTCGAAGTATAATTTTCCAGTAGTTGTCTCCTGTCTCTATGTGAATAGGCAGTTGAGAAAGAAAACGTACTCAGATTATTTATGTATATACCGCATGCCGAAAGGTGTGCGGTATATTTTTTTTGTTTTGGCATATCCTAAAGGCAGAAAAAAGAAATATGGAAGGGATAGTATGTCAAAAAGATGGTTGCTCATCCTGCTTACAGGCATCGGTGCATTGATCGGGGCTGCAGGTTTACAGGCGGGAAGGACGGCGGGGCTTTTGCTAGCAGGACAAAAAGATGCAAAAATAGAAGAATGGATTGCCAGCAATGCCAATGCGGGAAGTAAATATGCATATCTAACCTTTGATGATGGACCATCGGAGAGTACGGATGAGATTTTGGATGTTTTAAAAGAGGAGAAGGTGAAAGCTACTTTTTTTGTTGTGGGTAAGGAAGGCAAGCTGTCCAGGCGGCGGTATCAACGAATTGTGGAAGAAGGTCATACTCTTGGCATGCATTCGTATAGTCATGATTATAAAGAAATCTATAGCAATGTATCTGCTTTTTCCAGGGATATCAAAAAGTTGGAAAAATATCTTTATCAGGTAACAGGAGTGCATCCGAAGGTATTTCGTTTTCCGGGAGGAAGCAGTAATTCTGTTGCGGGAAATATTAAGCCGTATATTCAATGGATCAACGACCAGGGATACCAATATTATGACTGGAATGCACTAAGTGGAGATGCCATTAACTTTCGTGTGTCACCACAGATATTAAATGAGAATATCCTAAAGGATATTCATGGACAAAGTCCGGTGATCATTCTGATGCATGATCTTGCAGAGGCGGGGCATACGGTGGAAGCCTTGCCAGATCTGATCAAGGCGCTGCGGGAACAGGGATATGAATTGCGGGCTATTTCTGAGCGTACCCAGGCTATTCATCATGTATCGATAAAAGAACAAAATGAGTATTGACAAATGGGTAGAAATCATGTAAACTCTAAATCAGTAAGACAAAGGCGTTTTGAATAATATTCAGAGCGCCTTTCTTTTTTTCTAAGGAGATGATTAAAATATGAAAATGGTTCAGGTGGTATTTAGACCAGAGAGATTAAATGATTTAGAAGAATGTGTACGGAAGTTGGATGTAGGTGGATTAAATCTTACGAATATTATGGGATATGGACGCCAGAAAGGATATGTAAAGATGTATCGTGGCGTAAAACAAAATGTAAATCTTCTTCCATATATGAAAGGTGATATTGCAGTTCAGAAAGAGGATGTGGATAAAGTAGTGTCTGCCATTGAAGAACAGTTGGCAACAGGATCTTATGGAGATGGTAAGATTTTTATCCGGGAAGTAGAAGATGCAGTTCGTATCCGTACAGGAGAAACAGGCCGTCAGGCACTATAAAAGCCTTCAATTTTTCAATTTCATATATATTATTTATGGGAACGGGATACATTTTTGTATCTCGTTTTCAATTTTCAGTTGTATTGAAATATAATTGACAAAGGAAGCTATTATCCAGTATAATGATAAAAATATCTCATGAGGGAGTAGTTTGCGTACGACTAGTACGTGGTTTGTCAACATCATGACAGTGGAGAGCACAGTCTGGCAAATCTTAAAGAATGAGACTCATGTATGTCTGGAAGTCCGGGCATGCATGAGTCTCATTTTGTTTTTGCCATATAAGAAAATTCGTTCCCTATATGAGTGTGAGATTTTTTTGGACATTACATATTTCAAAAATGGGTTGGAATGGAGGAAGTAAAAGATGAATTTAATGGAATTGTTTTTGATTGCAGTAGGACTTGCAATGGATGCTTTTGCGGTGTCGATCTGCAGAGGGCTGGCCATGAAGGAGATGGATAAAAAACTGGCCTTTACGCTGGCAGCTTTTTTCGGAGGATTTCAGGCATTGATGCCCCTGCTTGGATGGATTTTTGGAAGTCAGTTTGCATCCATGATACAGGAGTTTGATCATTGGATCGCATTTATATTGCTGTTGATCATAGGATTTGAAATGCTGAAAGAGGGATTGAGTCACGAAGAGGAGGAAGTGAAAAGTGTAACATCCTTAAAGGAAATTCTTATGATGGCCATAGCGACCAGTATTGATGCATTGGCGGTAGGAGTGACATTTTCGTTCTTAAAAGTTTCGATTGTAAAAGCCATTACGGTTATCGGAGTGATTACCTTTGCGATATCTTTGGCGGGGGTGAAGATTGGAAATGTATTCGGAATAAAATATAAGCAGCGCGCAGAAATTTTTGGCGGGCTTGTATTGATTGGGATAGGAACGAAGATACTACTACAGCATTTATTTTTTTAGGAGGAAGAACGATGATATGGAATGTGATTTTGCTAGTGACAGGTTTTATTCTATTGATGAAGGGTGCAGATCTATTCGTAGATCAAAGTGCAAAAATCGCAATGAAATTTAATGTACCTCAGATCGTGATCGGACTGACCATTGTAGCATTTGGAACCAGTGCACCAGAAGCGGCCGTCAGTCTGACTGCTGCGTTTAAGGGAAATGTCGGCATTACAGTGGGCAACATACTGGGAAGCAATATTATGAATGTATGGCTGATTCTTGGAGTTGCATCTCTATTCTCAGTCCTTCATATCCAGAGAACAACAGTAAAGTATGAAATGCCATTGGTAATCGGAGTTTCCATTGTTTTGGCAATGATTGGTGTGTATGGGCATATGCTGGGTAGAATCGACGGAATTATTCTATGGCTGATCTTTATCGGATTTTTTATATATCTGCTTCGCCTTTCAAAGACACAGGACAATGAAGATGAGGAAGAACTGACTGAGAAGGATACCATGCCACGGCTCGTGTTTCTTACCATACTTGGAATGGCAGGAATCGTGTTTGGGAGCCGTTTGACCGTCAATGGAGCTACAGGGATTGCAACAGTACTTGGAATCAGCGATCGTATCATCGGATTGACCATAGTGGCATTTGGAACTTCGCTTCCAGAATTGGTTACATCTGTATTAGCAGCAAGAAAAGGAAAAGCGGATATTGCAGTGGGCAATATTATTGGAAGCAATCTCTTTAATATTTTATTTGTCATTGGAAGTGTTTCTCTGATCCATCCGATTCCATTTGATGAGGCGTTTTATACCGATGCAATGGTTTGCATTTTTGCAGTGGTGCTGTTATTCTTATTAACAGTAAGAAAAAAAGAATTGGATCGTGGTGCAGGTGTCATTATGCTAGCCTGTTACGTAGTGTATTTTGCAAATCTGGTTTCTTAGATGATTGGAGTTGGAAAGATGAATAGTCGGGAAACAATAGAATATTTAGACGAAATAAAAAAATATGGAAGCGTGTTAGGACTGGATTCCATTAAAAATCTGTTAAAGAGAATTGGGGATCCGCAGGATCAGTTAAAAGTCATTCATATTGCCGGGACCAATGGTAAGGGAAGTATTTTGGCCATGGTAGAAAGTGTTTTGTTAAGAAGTGGATACCGGACGGGCAGGTACCATTCGCCGGTGCTGTTTGATCGAAGGGAAGCGTTTCAGATCAATGAGCAATGGATTACTATGGATAAGCTGTGCAGTCAGGTAACAAAGGTAAAAGAAGCAGCCGATGCGATGGAGGCGGAAGGTCTGCCTTACCCTACCAGCTTTGAAGTGGAGACAGCAGTTGCTTTTTCCTATTTTTTGGATGAAAAGGTGGATGTGGTTCTATTAGAAACCGGTATGGGAGGCCGACTGGATGCTACCAATGTGGTAAAAAAACCACTGGTGGAGATTATAGCCTCTATCAGTATGGATCATATGCAGTTCCTGGGAGATACCATTGAAGAGATTACACGGGAAAAGGCAGGAATTATTAAAGAAGATACGGATGTGGTTTTGTATCCATCTGATGTGAATATTTATGCAGAGGTAGCCCAAGTATGTGAAAAGAATCATGCCAGACTTACGATGGCACAACAAAATCAGGTGCGCGTATTGAGCCAGAGTATAGACGAGCAGAGCTTTTCCTATCGAAGCAGTCGGGGACATTATTATGAGAAGATGACCATTCCTCTTTTGGGCGGGCATCAGATTTATAATGCGATAACAGCCTTAGAGGTACTGGAATGTTTGAAAAAGTATTTTTGCATGGGAACCTTTGAGGTAGAAGAGGGATTTCGAAGAACAAGATGGCCGGGCAGATTAGAGGTGATCGGCAGTGCTCCTCTGATTATCCGGGATGGTGCACACAACGAAGATGCGGCCAAATGCTTATCCAGGTTTTTAGAAAAGAATTTTACAAATAAAAAGATTTTCTATATAATAGGAGTATTAAAGGATAAAGAGTATGAAAAAATATTAAAGATCATGGAGCCATATGCCGATGATGTCTATACGGTAACGCCGGAAAGTCCAAGAGCATTGGAGGCTTCGGCATTGACAGAATGTGCAAAGAAATATTATAAGCATGTACATACTGCGGTAAAGGTGAAGGACGCTGTGGAAATGGCACTTGAACAGGCATCCGATCAGGATGTGATTTTTATATTTGGTTCCTTATCATTTATGAAAGAGACAGAGGACTTAATAAAAGATGGAACGATATCAAAAGGTTGCAGAGCATAAGAAACTAAAATCATATATGCAAAGCATTGCGACATCAGAGAAAAACAGGGTGTTTTGCAGACATAACTGGGAACATTTGCTGGCAGTCGCAAGAATTGCATATATATTAGCGTTGGAGGAAGAAATTCCAGTTTCGAAAGATCTGATCTATGCGGCGGCACTTTTACATGATATAGGAAAGGAAGCCCAGTATACGAGAGGAATTCCACATGAGATAGAGGGAGCTCTTCTTGCAGAAGGGATTTTAAAGGATTGCGGCTATCTTCCAGAGGAGATCAGGCAGATTACAGAGGCTATATTAGGGCATCGGGTTTATCGGGAGTCCTATACGGATTTTCAGAAGCTTCTATATCGGGCGGATAAGCTGTCCAGACCATGTAGGGATTGTGCAGCATCAGCAGAGTGTAACTGGTCAGAAGAAAAGAAGAATACAGGAGTGACGATATGATTATTGGCAAGAAAAAATTTGATACAGAAAAACAAGGATATATTATGGGAATCCTGAATGTAACACCGGATTCCTTTTCCGATGGCGGACATTATAATGAACTGGATGCAGCACTCTTTCAGACGGAGAAAATGCTGAAGGAAGGTGCAGCTATTATTGACATTGGCGGAGAGTCTACCCGTCCTAATCATATCAAGATTTCTGATGAAGAGGAGATTCAGAGGGTTGTGCCTGTCATCGAGGCGGTAAAGAAGAATTTTGATACGGTGATTTCACTGGATACTTATAAAACTCCTGTGGCAAAGGCAGGAATTTTGGCAGGTGCAGATCTGATCAATGACATCTGGGGGCTGAAATGGGATAATACCATGGCAAAGGTAATTGCCGACAGTAAGGTATCTGCCTGCCTGATGCATAATCGAAGAGAGATGGATTATACCGATTTTATCAACGATGTGATGGCTGATCTGAGAGAAACGATGGATATGGCTAAAGAGGCAGGAATTTCCAAAGATAAGATCATGCTGGACCCGGGAATTGGTTTTGCCAAGGATCTTTCACAGAATCGTCTTATGATGAAGCATCTTTCCAGAATGAAGGAATTTGATGTGCCGGTTCTTCTCGGAACATCCAGAAAGTCTATGATCGGTCTTACACTGGATCTTCCGGTGGACCAGAGAGAGGAAGGAACTATGGCGACTACAGTTATGGGCTATATGGCAGGATGCAGATTTTTCCGTGTCCATAATGTGGAAGCTAATTATCGGGCATTGAAGATGACAGAGGCTATTTGTAATCAGGAATAGGAGATAGGAATGTCAGATTATATTCGAATTTATGATTTGGAAGTATATGCGAATCATGGAGTATACAAAGAGGAAAATGTATTAGGACAGAAGTTTTTATTTTCTCTGGAGTTAGAAGTGGATATGCGAAAGGCGGGCATCAGTGATGATCTAAAGGATTCCATCAACTATGGTGAGGTTTGCCAGAGTATTCATGAGTATGCCAGAACGCATACATTCCAGCTGTTGGAATGTCTGGCAGAGTCTGTGGCCCGTATGCTTCTGATGAAATACAGGGAGATCGTTTCGCTGAAGCTTGAGATCAAAAAGCCGTGGGCGCCAGTAGGATTGCCACTTGATACGGTCTCCATAGAGATTACCAGGAAGAGACACAAGGTTTATTTAAGCATTGGCTCTAATATGGGAGATAAAAAGGCATATCTGGATGGCGCTTTAAAAGAGCTGGAAGAACATCCGATGATTCAGGTGGAAAAATGTTCGGATTATCTGATCACAGCACCTTATGGAGGGGTGGAACAGGATGACTTTCTGAATGCCTGTCTTGAGATTTCCACAGTATTGTGGCCAGAAGAGCTTTTGGAAGCCCTTCATAAAATAGAAGGACATGCCGATCGAAAGAGAGAGATTCATTGGGGACCGCGGACGTTGGACCTGGATATCTTATTTTATGATGATTGGATCATGGATACAGCAGATCTGATCATTCCTCATAAGGAAATACCGTTGCGGGATTTCGTTTTAACGCCGCTGGCGGAAATTGCACCGGAGTTTGTACATCCGGTATTAAAAAAGAATATTTTACAATTAAAAGAGGAGTTAGAACAATGAGAGAGTTAGAAGAGATTCGGGCGGACATCGACGATATTGACGAAGAGATTGTCCGTTTATTTAAACGGCGCATGGATTGTGCAGGTGAGGTTGCCCGCTATAAGATTGGGAAAGGAAAAGAGATTTTAGATAAGAATCGGGAACAGGCTAAGATTTCCAGAGCATTGGCGGTTATGAATGACAGCAAGTATGATCAGGCGGTAGAGGAGTTGTTTATGCAGCTGATGTCATTAAGCCGCCGCTATCAGTATCGTATTCTTGGTGAGGTAGATACTTATATCGAGGATCATTTTACAAGAGTGGATGAATTGCCAATCGACCAGAATACGACGGTGGTATATCAGGGAATTCCAGGAGCTTATCAGGAAGAAGCAATGGTAAAATTCTTTGGCGAAGAAGTAAAGAACTTCTCAGTAAAGGAATTTAAGGATGTATTAGTGACATTGGATGAGGGAAAAGCCGATTATGGAATCCTTCCAATTGAGAACAGCTCAGCCGGTACGGTCAGTGGAATTTATGATCTGCTTTTGGAGCATGACGTATTCGTAGTAGGAGAAGTACAGGTGGCCTGTAAGCACATGCTGGCAGGACTGCCAGGTACCAATCTTCGTGAGGTAACTACGGTATATTCCCATCCACAGGCATTGATGCAGTGTGATAAATTCCTGTCCGTATATCCATGGGGAAAGGCAACGGCTCTTAATACAGCTATGGCGGCAAAGAAAGTGTCGGAAGAGGGATTGAAAAGACATCTGGCAATCTGTAGTGAAAGAGCAGCAAAACTCTATGGACTGGAGATTTATGCAAGAGAGATCAATCATGAGTCTAACAACTGTACCCGTTTTGTTGTTTTCTCCAAAAAGAAATTATATCGAAAAGATGCAAAGAAAGTAAGTGTCAGCTTCTCGCTTCCAGATGAACATGAAATCGGAAGTTTACATAGTATATTGGGACATTTTACCTTTAACAGTGTCAATATGACCAACTTAGAGTCCAGACCATTGCCAAATCGGCGCTGGGAATATGGATTTTATATTGATGTTATGGGGAATCTGATGGACCCAGAGGTGGAGAACGCATTAAAGGGAATTCGTGAAGAAGTATATGATTTTAAAATATTAGGAAATTACTAGAAAAGAGGCAGAAGCAATGAGAGCATACGAGATGGTGATCTATCGTGACATGAATCAGGATGAAATTTTTTCTAATTTGTGTCAGGTGATCGATGGCTATAAAAAAATGGAGAAGGCAGAAGTACGAAAGAGAATCTTTCAGGGTATTTCCGGTTTGATCGAAGCTGGACAGAGCAGAGGATTCAGGGGGAATCTTTGGCATATTTATATTACATTTCTGCTGGCAAATGATGAGAATTCGTATAGCCGTTTCTGTGAAAAGAAGGGTACCATGGAAGGAAGCATGACGCAGCTGCTCAGACATGATATGGAAATCATCAAGTATTATATGGATTTTAACTGGCACGAGATCGAAGAATATATCGGTATGGAGTTTGTAAATCTATTTGATGCATTTATACCAGCTGCCGCGAAAGGAGTTGTATTTAACCAGGTGCTGCGAGATAGGATGGATGCTCTTGCAGTGAAGCTGGCCAGTGAAGACATTGATTCCATGTGCCAGGAGATCAGCAGCTTTTATGGAGAATACGGTGTTGGCAAATTTGGTCTTCATAAGGCATTTCGCATTCAACATACGGATGCAGAAGCCAAGATTGTACCGATCGTCAATAGTTCCAGCGTAAAACTGGAGGATATCGTAGGCTATGATCTGCAAAAGCAGCAGCTGATCGATAACACACAGGCATTTGTGGAAGGAAAAAAAGCCAATAATGTATTGCTTTACGGAGATAGTGGTACAGGAAAATCAACCAGCATCAAAGCAATCTTGAATCGATATTATAAAGATGGGCTAAGAATGATTGAAATCTATAAGCATCAGTTCCAGGATTTGAATAGTGTCATTGCTCAGATTAAAGATCGAAATTATAAATTTATCATTTATATGGATGATTTGTCTTTTGAGGAATCCGAATTGGAATATAAATATTTAAAAGCTGTCATCGAGGGAGGATTGGAAATTAAACCAGATAATGTATTGATTTATGCCACATCCAACCGTCGCCATCTGGTAAAAGAGACATGGGATGATCAGAAGAAGATCGGTGATGACATTCATGGAAATGATTCGAAGCAGGAGAAGATGTCTTTATTTGCTCGTTTTGGGGTTGCTATCTACTATGGCTCTCCAGTAAAGAAGGAATTTTTAAATATTGTACATACATTGGCAGAGCGGGAAGGAATCGATCTGCCGAAGGAAGTCATCGAGCAGAAGGCAATTCGTTGGGAGCTGACTCATGGTGGATTTTCCGGGCGGGCTGCTGAGCAGGTTATTACGCATTTAAAGGGAACCAAGCTTGACATGGATAATAAAAAGATTTAGAATATACCGTGTATGCGTAATTGCCAATTAGGATTGGCATGGCAGAAGCCGGTATGGTTTTCCAATTTGGTAACACTCAATTTATATACATTTAGGAGGATATTAACTCATGGTAAAAGCGATAGTAGGAGCTAACTGGGGAGACGAAGGTAAAGGTAAGATTACGGATATGCTTGCGCAGGATTCAGATATTGTCATCCGATTCCAAGGTGGAGCAAATGCTGGTCATACAATTATTAATGATTATGGTAAGTTTGCACTACATACACTGCCTTCTGGTGTGTTTAACGACAACACTACCAGTATCATCGGCAACGGAGTGGCATTAAATATCCCTGTTTTATTTAACGAAATGAAAGAAATCGAAGCACAGGGAGTACCTGCACCAAAATTATTAGTATCTGACCGGGCACAGATCGTAATGCCTTACCACGTTTTATTCGATCAGTACGAAGAAGAACGTCTGGGCGGAAAATCCTTTGGTTCTACAAAATCAGGAATCGCACCATTTTATTCTGATAAATATGCGAAAATTGGTTTTCAGGTTAGTGAATTATTTGATGAAGAATACTTAAAAGAAAAAATTGCAAATGTATGCGAACAGAAGAACATCCTGTTAGAACACTTATACCATAAACCAAAAATCGATGAAGAAGAATTGTTCCAGACATTGATGGAATATAGAGATATGGTAGCACCTTATGTATGTGACGTATCTTTATACCTTCATAATGCAATTAAGGAAGGAAAGGATATCTTATTAGAAGGTCAGTTAGGTTCTCTGAAAGATCCTGATCATGGAATTTATCCAATGGTAACCTCTTCTTCTACATTGGCAGCATATGGGGCAATCGGAGCTGGTATCCCTCCATATGAAATCAAACAGGTGATTACCGTTGTAAAGGCATACTCCAGTGCAGTTGGAGCAGGTGCTTTTGTAAGTGAGATCTTCGGCGAAGAAGCAGATGAATTAAGAAGACGTGGCGGAGACGGCGGAGAATTCGGGGCAACGACAGGACGTCCAAGACGTATGGGATGGTTTGATATTCCAGCTTCTAAATATGGATGTAGAATGCAGGGAACAACAGACGTTGCATTTACAGTTCTGGATGTACTTGGATATCTGGACGAGATTCCAGTATGTGTTGGATATGAAATCGATGGAGAAGTAACAACCGAGTTCCCAACAACCAGAACATTAGAAAAAGCAAAACCAGTATTGGAAGTTTTACCAGGATGGAAGTGTGATATCAGAGGAATCACAAACTACGATGATTTACCAGAAAATTGTAAAAATTATATTGAGTTTGTAGAAGAACGATTAGGATATCCAATTACGTTAATCTCTAATGGTCCTGGTAGAAATGAGATCATTTACCGTGGATTTAAGAAGTAAGAAAGACGGAGTTCGTCTGTACACTTTTGTGTAAATAAGAGCAGGTATCGTAAGGTGCCTGCTCTTTCGATTCTGTCAGGGTCGAAGGTGAGATAAATGGATAGGAAAGGGGTGGTTCCATGAAAAGTGAAATTACCAGTTGGATAAAATGTATTATATTAGCAGTCATCTTGGCGGTGTTTGTCAGTGAATTTCTGATCGTAAATTCCAGAATCCCAAGTGGTTCCATGGAGAATACCATTATGACGGGGGATAAGCTGATCGCACTGCGAACGGCCTATTGGTTCCATGAACCAGAACGAGGAGACATTGTAGTCTTTGAATATCCAGACGATCCAGAGGAGTTGTTTATTAAGAGAATCATCGGTCTTCCTGGCGAAAAGGTAGAAATCATCGATGGTAAAGTGTATATTAATGATAGCAAGGAGCCTTTGGAGGAAGATTATATTAAAGAAGAGATGGAAGGAAGCTTTGGTCCTTATGATGTGCCAGAGGGCTGTTATTTTATGATGGGAGATAATCGAAACGATTCGTTAGATTCCCGTTTTTGGAATGATAAGTATGTAAAAAAGGATGCCATCCTGGGCAAAGCAAAGCTTCAGTATTATCCTAAGATCAAGCTGATTAAATAAGGAGGTTGTTAAGATGAAAAAGTTTTTAACAGTATGTCTGTGTGTATGTCTGGTATGTACGGTTGTAGCCTGCGGGAAAAAGACTCAGAAAGAAGGCAATGAGGATACGACGAAAAAGGCGGCCACAGAAAAGACAACAGAAGATCAGGACCTGGAAAAAGTTACGGAATTGGAAAAAGAAGGTGACCAGATTACTTTTGGTGAGATCAAAAGTGGATTGAATTTTAAAGCAAAAGGGAGTAAAGTAACGTTTCGATTCGAGGAGATCGGTCAGTTGGATAATTCTTTGAAGATGGTTTTTTCTCTGACCAATACTTCTTCAGGAGAAGCAAAAGAAATCAAAATTTCCGGGAAAAAGGATGCTTATACCTTTAAGAATCTGAAAAAAGGAGAAGATTATTATCTTGAGGTATATCCAACCGAAGTGGCTTCTTCTGATGCAGAACTTGAGAAAATCGAGAAGAAGAATAGCAGCTGTATGTTGCTCATTGAACAGTAAAGGGTGGGCAATATGGATCTTACAAAAAGTCCTCATGGGCAGAAAGCTATGGAATATTTCAAGGAAGGATATAACTGTGCTCAGTCTGTGCTGCTGGCATACGCCGAGGAATGTGGTATGGAAAAAGAGATGGCAGTACGGTTAAGTTCATCCTTTGGAGCAGGAATGGGACGTCTTCGCCAGGTTTGCGGGGCAGTCTCCGGTATGTTCATGGTAGCTGGCATGTTATATGGCTATGATTCTCCAAAAGATCAGAAAGGTAAGGCAGAGCATTATCAGAGGATTCAACACCTGGCGGCCAGATTTCGTGAGGAGAATGGAAGTATTATCTGTAAGGAGCTTTTAGGACTTACTGAAAATACGTTTAGTCATATTCCGGAAGAACGGACAAAAGAATATTATAAAAAAAGGCCATGCGGACAGATCGTCGGCATGGCGGCTGCAATGTTAGAAGAAGAGGCTTAGGAAAGTACTTCGCGAAAAGCATCCATAAGTGCTACATTCTTCTCATGACTCATAAAGCAGAAACGGACAAAGGTCTCATCGAGCCCGGCGAAATCAGAACAGTCGCGGATCATGAGGCCTTTTTTGATACAATGAATAAAAAGGTCAGAGGATGTCAGTCCTTCTTTTAAAATCTTCACAAGAATAAAATTTCCATAGGAGTCATAATACCTGACATGATCCATGGCATCCAGCTGTTCCTGGCAATAAGCTCTTTCTGTATGAGTGAATGCTTTGGAGTGGTGAATATAATCGTGGTCAGAGAACATGATTTCTCCGGCAACACCGGCCAGAGAGTTGATGGTCCATGGATTCTTTATTTCTTTCATGCGGTCATAAAGCGCTTCATTGCTACAGATGGAATAGCCAAGGCGGAGCCCTGGGGCTGCAAAGAATTTGGAAATTCCACGAAGAATGACCATATTCGGATAGTGCTTTGTCAGCGGAATAGAAGTAACTGCTTCCATATCCGGTGAGAACTCAATATAAGTCTCATCGATGAGAACAAAGGTATCTGTCTTCTGGCAATGTTTTACAATCTGCTCCATCTCCTGTCTTGGGATGATCGTTGAGGTAGGGTTGTTAGGATTGCAGATGATCAGAAGATCAATCTCAGCTGTAATATCAGCCAGAAGTGCATCGATATCGATGTGAAACTGATTTTCTTCTTTTAAATAATGGTAGAGGCAGCTACCTCCAGAAAGGGAAATTTCTCTTTCGTATTCGGAATAGGTTGGAGAGAGAATCAGGGCTTTTTTCGGATTTTGAATCTGGATGAACAGACCGATCAGCTCTGTGGAACCATTGCCTACCATAATGCTGGAAAGAGGAGCATTCGTATAAATGCTGATGGCATTTCGAAGATCCGTATATTCCCGATCTGGATAGGATGTGATAGCATCAATGTGTGCGGATAAGTTGGCACGCAGCATTGGAGAAATGCCAAGGGGATTGACATTGGCGCCAAAACTGGTGATATCTTCCTTTTTAATGCCAAATACTTTTTCAACTTTTTCTAAGTCACTTCCGTGAAAATGCTCTTTTACTTTATTCATAAATCTAACTCACTTCTTTTCATATTCTGGGGTTTTTGGTATACTAGTAAAGAATACTATGCCATTTTGTGGAAAGAAAATGGACATAGTTTTCTTTCAAATTAACATTATAGACAGAAAACGAGGAAATGGCAAGTTATGAAAGAAAATCTCAGTCTTTTTTTGGAGGCAGCAAAGTTAAATATTCAGGAAGCAAAAAGGATTTTTTTTGGCGAGAATTTTAAAAAGTTCTATCTTCAGGAGGAGACAGAGCTACGTAATATTTATGATCAGCTGATGATGGGGAAGAACCGGAATCAGATTTTAGAAGAATTTTTAATCTGTACAGGAGCCAAGGAACGAGTTTCCTTTGAAATAGAAAAAGAAGAATATCAGGTATCCAGAGATCAGGAATATCTGCAGATTCCCATTCATCAGAAGAATTGGGGTTATGAAGAGATGGACGTACGTGTCTATCCGCATCTGAAGACAGAAGCTTCTCTGATCACTACGGAGCAGTTTCAGGATATGACCTATGAACTTTGTGTTGATCTGAGAAATGCTTCGGAAGAAATGACGGAAGGAATTGTGGAACTGGATACAGCTTTTGAACATTTTAAGATCATAATTCGCTTTTATGAGGCAGAAGAAGAGCAGTCACAGAGAATGTGGAAAAAGGTGCAGCAGATTTATCTGGATTTTCGGTGCGGAAAATGCAGCGTTGAGGAATATTGTCAGAGAACCTGCGATTGCATAGGTGAGGAATGTGGAATCTTAGAAGATCTGCTAAGACTTCAGCTGGCGATCATAGGAAAACGAGAAGAGGAAGCCAGAAACCGCATGGAGCAGATGAATGAAAACCGGCCATGGGAAGAAGGCGAGATGATCGAAAGCTATTATTATTATCTGAAAGCTTTGTATGAGAAAAATCCGCTGACCACCAAAAGTGCAGTAAAAATTATCAGGGACAATGCCAAACGGGTACAGGAAGATAGAGCATATTGTTTATGGATGCTGATGTATCTGGATGAGGAAATTGTCTTTTCCAATAAAAAGCAGCTAGAGGAAATCAAAAAGCTCTATCAGGAAGGTATCATTGCTCCAATCCTTCAGTACGAGACCGCAAGCATTTGGAATCGAAATCCCCTGTTTATAAAAGAAGTAAATGGATTTACCGTAGAGCATATGAAGTTTGGTCTGAAGTATAAGATTTTGACCAAAGAGGTATTAGACCAATACGTGAGGGTTATAAGAAGAACGGATCGATTGGCAGGAGAGGCATTCTGGATATTGGAAGAAATCTATCGAAATTATCCAGAGGAAGAATACTTGGAAAGTATCTGCAGAACGATTTTGCGAACAGGACAGTGGAAGAGAGAATATCATGTTTACTTGAAAGAAGCAGTACAGCGATCCATGAAGATGCTCGGACTGTTTGAAGCATATATCCGTACGCTGGATCCGGAAGAGTATGAGCAGCTAGAGCCGGCAGTACTTCATTATTTTTCCTACAGCAACAGTCTGTCTACAGAGGAAAAGGCATATCTTTATGCTAATATTCATGCGAATCGGAAGGAATATGGAGAAATCCTTAACAATTATACGCAAAAAATCAATGTATTTGTATTAAAAGCCATTGAGCAGGGACTGATGACAAACCCAGCAGTATATTTATACCAGCAGTATCTTCCGGATTTGATGGGAAGTGAGGCTGGACTGATTGCTTTTCCGAATATTATTTTTAAGAAAAAGCTGATCTGTCATAATAAGAAGATGAAGACAGCAGTGATCAAACATATGGAAAAAAGCCAGTCGGATTTTTATGAATTAAAGGATGGCATAGCATATTGTGACATTTATTCAGACCAGTTTATGGTCATGTTCCTGGATGAAAAAGAGGATCCGCATATAGCGGAAGTGTTCTGGGAGATGGAAGCACTGTGGAAGGAACAGCTTTATTTTGATAAATGCAGAACCAAGAATACCTTCCATGAGAAGGTTCTGCTGGCAGAAGCAGCTCAGTATGTGAAGAAGACCCAGCTTTCTGATGAGGAAGCCAAAACAGCTCAAAGACTAATGGATCTTCAGATTTTAAGCGATGATGCGAAAGAAATGATACTGGAGCTTTTGTTGAACTATTATTATGAAAATCATAATTATGAGAAATTAGAAGAATATCTGGGACAGGTGCGATGGGAAAAGCTTCAGGAGAAGAACCGAGCATCGGTAATTGAATATTTTATCAGCCAGGAGATGTATGAAGAGGCATTAAAGGGAATGGAACGATATGGTTTTGATGTGATCCGCATTCAATTACTGGAAAAGGTTGTTCGTTATCTGCTGAAGCACCTTCAGGGAAGAAAATCCATGTTTGCTGCCAAGATGTGTGAGGCAGTATTCCTGCAGGGAGAGGCTGGAAAGGAAATTCTTACTTATCTTCAGCTGCATATACCGCCAGAAGCGGATTATCTGGATCAGCTATGGCAGCAGGGGATAGAGCAGGGAGTTTATGACGCAGGATTCACTGATCATCTGCTGGCACAATTTTTAAAGGAAGACGCAAAGGAGGAATATTATATAGAAATCTTCTTAGAGTCTTTGAGACGTGGCAACCAAAATGGATTGGATCTGCTGTTTGAACGTTTTTGTCAGTGGCATTATCTGGATGGGAAAAAGCTTCCAGAAGAATTCTTTGACTATTTGACCAGATTTCTTGACGAAAAAGGCTGGGATAACAGTTTGCTGAAACCATTATCATGGTTGAAGTATCAGGTGGAGCGGGAACAGCTTTCTGATCGGGAGCAAATGTTAGCAAGCCAGATCATTGGATGGTTTATGGAGCGGGATATTTATCTGGAATTGTTTGTTGGATTTCAGGATCGCATCCCAATTCCAAAGATTCTTTTCTGTATTAGCTTTGTTTCGTACCAGGGACTTTCTGGACAGAAGGTTATGATGCATTGTCAGGAAGAAAAAGAAGCGATGATAAAGGAAGAAATGATGACGGAATTAGGCGATGGAAGATATGTGGGCTGGTTTCTTTCTTTTCTGGATGAACATCCAGATGTTTATGTTACCATTCAGGGAGACGATCGGAAGTATCGTAAATCCGTAAAGGTTGCTTATCCGGCGGAAGAAAATATGGGGCTTAAGTATCATAAGATCAATGAAATGCTGGCCAATGTACACAGTAGTCAGGTTTATGATATGATAGAGCAGTACGGGGAAATGGAATATATGATGGAGCGATCCCTGCAGCCTTGGATGGAAGAATAGGAGTGTAACAATGATTTACGGATTTGATTTTACAGATAATATTTGTTATATCAGCAGCTATGATGGAGATGAGACGAAGGAGCTTCCAGCCTGTCCATGCCCCATTGAAATCGAAGAGCGGATGGCATTTATCAATGATTACCGAAAGGATACTCAGGATGCTGCAGTGATCACGGTAGAAACCCTGACAAAAGAACTGGTGGATGCAGTGGAAAAGGAAAAAAACCTGACTTTTTTATCAAAGGAAGAAGCCTTTGTGGAATATGTGCTGCAGAATGAAAAAGGTGTCTGGCAGAGGAATACGGCCGTATTTGAATTTCATAAAGGAAGTTTTTGCTTCTATGCGGCAGGACGCAGGGGAAAGACCATTATGACAGAAAAGGAAGACATAATGCTTCCAGAGAAGGGCCTGAATTCGGCCAGGGAAAAGGACAAGTTCTTTACAAAATGGGTGGCTGAAAAGCTGAATCACAGACAGATTTCTACAGTATATCTAATCGGAGAGGAATTTGAGGGAGAGTGGATGGAGCTGAGCTTAGCATCCGTATGTCACGGTCGAAGAGTCTTTATGGGGAATCATCTTTTCTCCACCGGGGCAATGCTTTGGAAGGCAAAGCCATTGGAGAAAAAGGATAAGGTCATGACCGGGGATTATCATCCATATTATTGGGGAATCCGTGCATTCCACCAGGGGAAAAAGGATGTGTTCGTACCGATCATTCAGCCGGGAAGCCTGTGGTTTCATACAGAAGGAAGGATTGATGTCCTGATGGATGAGTGTGAAGAATTGGAAATTGAAGGAATGCATTCCATCAGCCGTCAGGAGATGAAGCTTACGATGCCGTTGGGACTTAGGCAGGAGCATCCAACGAGGACATCCAAGTATCGAATTACGATGCGATGTACCGGTACCAAAGGGATGGTAGCGGCTGTTTATGATATTGGATTTGGTGCCAGCAGAAAGGGCACTGGACTGATTTATCAGGAAGAATTTAAACTGCCATAAGAGGTGTAAGGATATGGGACAGATAATTTTATGTGAGACGAAAGAGGCGGAGAGAACCTATGAATTTACCTCTTTCCATCAGACAATTTCAACATATGAGGAATTATGCTTCTGCATTCGGGAGCATTTCCTGTTTTTTGTGGAAGAAGGAATTTCTAAGGAGCTATTACAGTGGATTGCCAATGATCTTGAAATTCGGGATTTGGAACAGGAGTGGGCGAAGCTTTCCACACCGCGGGAAAAATTTCAGAAGCTGATCTCCTGCAGAAATTATTTTCTTCCGCAGGAAATCAGCGTATTGATGAAAAAGTACGATCGCTATGAGCGAATGACGGATTCTGAACGAAAGGTTCGCCTGGGAGATGAATATTTAAAGCAAAAGCGGTATGAAAAAGCGCTGAAGCAATATCGTATGTCTGATACCAGGGAAGAGGACGGAAGAACGCTTTATAATATGGCAGTCTGTTATGCACACCAATGGGATTTTGAAACAGCAAAGGGTTTATTTTTTAAATCCTATCAACTGACGAAGAGAAAAAGGGCACTGGAGGCTTATTTTTCCATCCTGATGTTTCAGGGGGAGTTTGCATCGGTAAAGATTATGGCAGGAACGGATTATCCAGCCTTTATGAAGAAGTGGGAGACATGGAAGCAGCAGTGGAAACAGCATTCGTTAGAGCAGAAGAAAACGGAAAACAATCAATATAAAAAGCAAAAGCTGAAACAATGGAAAAGAGAGTACCGCAAGGAGATGGAATAATGGATAAGAAACAGCGATTGATGAAATTATATGAGGCTGAGATCCAGAAAATATCCGAAATCAGAGAGGATATGGATTCCCTGGCTGAGATGTCAGATGATCAGCTGATTGTTCTGGTGGAAAAGGCAGGAAAATGCAGCAGGATTCAACAAAAGGCATGGGAGCAGATATGTGGAAATGACATTGCAAGGAAGGATGTCAGCACTATCTTAGAGCATCGCAGCGAGATGAAAAAGGATTTGGATCATATGAAACAGCTGGAGATGGAGACGGATATTCTGACCAAAGAGATCAAGGAGCAGAAGGAAATCTTAAAGCAGTATAAAAATGAGCAGAGGAAAGAAAAGATTTCTATAAGGAATAAATGGGTGCTGGCCATTTCCTTTGGCATCATGTTCCTATGTTCTGTATTGTTTCATATTGCCATGTTTAAGATCTATCATACACTTCTGATACCGAGCTTCATTTTGTTGGGTGGCATCCCGCTGGCGGGAGCGATGATCTTTTCTTATTCCTTACGACAAGATCTTCTGGAAGAAGAAGACGAAGTGGAAGAAGAGATTCTTCAGAGTGAGATTGATGAGAAAATGGAAAAAATGAAAGAAGATCAGGAAATGCTGCAGTTTTATGAAGATAAGTATAAAAGTGTCTTTGATGAAATGGATGATTATATGTGGGACGCTTATCCATATGTGGAGAAAATCCTTAAGAAACTGGATTATCGGGAGGATTATCAGAAAGCCAGAAATGAATACGAAGGAATCATGGAAATTCTCCATTTTCGGCATCCGGAAGTATACTTGTACTTTCCTGAGATTTTCCTTGTGGAAAAGGAGCAGGATGAATTCCTGCAGAAGATGCAGAAGCGGATGGAAAAAATTGATGAATATTTGGTGCAAACCATGGAAACTGCTTGACAGACATTTAAAGATTGCATAAAATATGATAGAATATGTAAAATATAGAGCGAAAGCCGAGTAGCATTACCAGCTCTTCGTCCTTTGGATGGAGGGCTTTCTCTTTAAAATAAACAAGGAGCTAAGAAAATGAGTAAAGAATTAGAAAAGAATTATAATCCGTCTGAAATTGAAGACCGATTATATCAGAAATGGCTGGATAATAAATATTTCCACGCAGAAGTAGACAGAAGCAAGAAACCATTTACCATCGTGATTCCACCTCCAAATATTACAGGAAAGCTTCACATGGGACATGCATTGGATGAAACGCTGCAGGATATTTTAATTCGTTTTAAAAAGATGCAGGGTTATAATACATTATGGCAGCCGGGGACAGACCATGCCAGCATCGCAACAGAAGTTAAGATTATTGAAAAATTAAAAAAAGAAGGAATAGAAAAGTCTGATCTTACCAGAGAAGAATTTTTAGACCATGCATGGGCATGGAAGGAAGAATATGGCGGAACCATCATCAGCCAGTTAAAGAAATTAGGCTCTGCCTGTGACTGGGATAGAGAACGATTTACTTTAGACGAAGGATGTTCAAAAGCAGTAGAAGAAGTATTCGTAAAATTATATGAAAAGGGATATATCTATAAAGGATCCAGAATCATTAACTGGTGTCCGGTATGTAAGACTTCCATCTCTGATGCAGAAGTAGAACACGTAGATCAGGCAGGACACTTCTGGCATATTAATTATCCGGTTGTTGGAAGCGATGAGGTAGTTGAAATCGCAACAACAAGACCGGAGACATTATTAGGAGATACGGCAGTTGCTGTACATCCGGATGATGAACGCTACAGCCATCTGGTTGGCAAGATGCTTGAGCTTCCTCTTTGTAATCGTCAGATTCCGGTAGTAGCGGATGCATATGTAGATAAAGAATTTGGAACTGGATGTGTAAAAATCACACCTGCTCACGATCCAAACGACTTTGAAGTTGGAAAACGTCACAATCTTCCGGAGATTAATATTATGAATGATGATGCTACCATCAACGAATTAGGTGGCAAATATGCAGGAATGGATCGTTATGAAGCACGAAAAGCAATCGTGGCAGATCTTGAGGAACAGGGATATTTAGTAAAAGTAAAAGAACATACACATGCAGTAGGAACTCATGACCGTTGTAAAGCGACCATCGAACCTATGATCAAGCCTCAGTGGTTTGTTAAGATGGATGAATTGGCAAAACCTGCCATCGAAGCCATTGAAAAGGGAGAATTAAAATTCGTTCCAGAGCGTTATACGAAGACATATCTTCATTGGCTGGAAAATATCCGTGACTGGTGTATTTCCAGACAGTTATGGTGGGGACACAGAATTCCTGCATACTACTGTGATGAATGTGGGGAGACTGTTGTAGTAAGAGGCGGTATGCCGGAAAAATGTCCAAAATGTGGATGTACACATCTGACACAGGATGAAGATACTCTGGATACATGGTTCAGTTCAGCATTATGGCCATTCTCCACACTTGGATGGCCAGATCAGACAGAGGAATTGGATTATTTCTATCCAACCAATGTACTGGTAACCGGATATGATATTATCTTCTTCTGGGTAGTACGTATGGTATTCTCTGGATATGAACATACTGGAAAGGCTCCTTTTGATACAGTATTGATTCATGGCCTGGTTCGTGATTCCCAGGGAAGAAAGATGAGTAAATCCTTAGGAAATGGAATCGATCCATTGGAGATTATCGAACAGTACGGTGCAGATGCCTTAAGATTTACACTGGTTACCGGTAATGCACCAGGAAACGATATGCGTTTTTATATGGAACGTGTGGAAGCAAGCCGTAACTTTGCCAATAAGGTATGGAATGCATCCAGATTTATGATGATGAATTTTGAACAGGCAGATTTCTCAGATGTAACCCTTGCTGATCTGACAAGTGCAGATAAGTGGATCTTATCCAAATTCAATACTGTTGCCAAAGATGTAACGGACAATATGGAAAAATATGAGCTTGGAATTGCAGTTCAGAAGATCAATGACTTTATCTGGGAAGAATTCTGTGACTGGTACATTGAAATGGTAAAACCTCGTTTGTATAGTGAAGAAGACGAAACAAAAGCAGCTGCTTTGTGGACATTGAAGACGGTTCTTGCGGAATCTCTGAAAATGTTGCATCCATTTATGCCGTTTATTACAGAAGAAATATATTGCAATTTAACAGATGAAGAATCCATTATGCTGGCACAGTGGCCGGAGTACAAGGAAGAATGGAATTTTGCAGATGACGAAACAGCAGTGGAAACCATTAAGGAAGCAGTTCGAGGTATCCGTAATATTCGCGCAGAGATGAACGTATCTCCAAAGAAAAAGGCAAAGGTATATGTTGTTTCCGAAAATGAAGCTGTTCGGAATATCTTTAAAAATGGAGAAATATTCTTCGCAACCTTAGGCTATGCCAGCGAAGTCATCATACAGAAGGATAAGAGCGGTATTGCTGATGATGCTGTTTCTACAGTAATTCCAGAGGCAGTCATCTATATGCCATTTGCTGAACTGGTAGATATAGCGAAAGAGTTGGAACGTCTTGGAAAAGAACGTAAAAAACTGCAGGGTGAGATTAAGCGCTGCCAGGGAATGTTAAGTAATGAACGTTTTATTAGCAAAGCTCCTGAGAAGAAGGTTTTGGAAGAACGTGAAAAATTAGAAAAATATACACAGATGCTTGCACAGGTTGAAGAGCGTCTGAATCAGCTTGAAGCTTAATAAGGTGATATTATGAAGTATACGGAAGCGGTCCGGTTTTTTGATGAAATTCCATACTTTTCAAAGGATCCTTCCAATGATAATCTTGCAAAAGTGTTAGAGCGATTAGGAAATCCGGAACGTGGGATGAAGTTCTTCCATGTGGCAGGGACCAATGGAAAGGGCTCCGTCTGCGCGTTTCTGGATTCCATCTTAAGAAAAGGCGGTTATAAAACCGCTCTTTTTACGTCTCCACATCTGGTAAAAATCAATGAACGGATAAAAATCGATGGAAGAGACATATCGGATGACGATTTTGCATATTATCTTGAAAAGGTACAGGAAGTTGTAGAAGAACCGCTATCATTTTTTGAATATTTATTTTTAATGGCATTACTGTATTTTTCTCGTGAAAATGCAGATTACTGTATATTAGAGACAGGTTTGGGAGGAACCTATGATTCCACCAATGTAGTCACACCAGAGATTTCGGTGATCACCTCTATTGGACTGGATCATATGAAGATCTTAGGGGATACTTTGGAGAAGATTGCTTGCGAGAAGGCAGGAATCATTAAGCCGGGGAAACCAGTAGTGTATATGCAGCAGGATTCGTCAGTAAATCAGGTGATTGAGGAAAAAGCTGTGAAAAATCGGTCGAAAATCATAAGACTTTCGAAAGAGGATATTAAGATTCATGAAATTGGTCAGAAAGGTATTGCTTTTTTACTAGAAAGTGGTTATCATAGATTCGACGATTTGGTAATCGCTTCACCTGCTGTGTATCAGCTGTGGAATGCGGATCTAGCTGTGCATGCAGCAAAAGAGGTGATACCAGAAATTCCAAATGAGGCGGTCAAAAGTGGAGTAAATGCCATGAGATGGCCGGCACGGATGGAAGAGATTGAGCATCATGTGATTTTAGATGGTGCCCATAATCCACATGCAGTAGATGCATGGATAGAAGTATTAACAACTCAATATGCTCATGTGAAGAAGGACTTGCTGTTTGCAGTAGTTGCAGATAAAGATTATGAAGAAATGATTAAGAAAATCTGTCAGAACTTAAGATTCCGACGCATTACGATTACGGCAATTCCGGGAGAACGAAGAGCAGATCAGTTACATATAAAAAATATATTCGAAAAATATACAGATAGGGAAGTTGTTGTGGAAGAGGATGCCATCTGCGCATATCAGCAGGCGGTAGAAGGAAAGGAAGATTACCTCTTTTGTATCGGATCCTTATATCTGGCTGGAATGATAGAGCGATTATTAGGAGGAGAGCAGTATGATTCATTTTGAACAGGAATTAAAAAAGTTTGCAATAGATTTAGATAAAAAACAAATTGAAAAGGAAATGATGGCGGGCAAGAGCCAGGAAGTGCAAAATAGCCCGGTTCAGCAAAATAAGGTAGATCAGGTCATAAAGCGTTATAGACTGGCAGTAAATTATTGCCAGACCAATAGCTATGATCTTGCTTACATTCAGATCAAGAAGGTAGTCCGTCTGTTACCAGAGCATGTGGATGCGCAGCTTCTGGCTGCATTAGTCTGTATCCACGAAGGAAAGCAGGAACAGGCCCGTCAGGCTATCGAACAGGTTTTGAAATTAGATTCCAACAATGAGACAGCGCATTTATACATGGAAGAGCTGACTGTCAAACCGGAGCCAGAGGAAGTTCAGGTTACAGCAGAAGCAGAACAGCCGGAAGGTAAGGCAGAAAAAGCAGAGCAGCCAGCCCTCAGAAAAAAGGCGAAAAAGGCAGCACCAAAGAAGACGGTAACACCAGTGAAGACAGCTAATGGAAATGATTATGAAGAAGTAACCAGCAACAAGAAGAGCTTCATCTATTTGGGAATTGGATTTCTGATCGGAGTTGTTGCCATGTTTGTTCTTGTTCTTCCGACTGCAAGAAATTCCGTGAAGAATGAATATGTCAGCGAAGCAGATAATTATAAGGATCAGTTAACAGCAAAGGATACAGAAATCAAATCCTTAAAAGAAGAATTAAGCAATGCACAGGCAGATACAAAGGCGGCAAAGGAAGAAGTACAGAAATATAAAAATGGCGATGAATCTTTAATTAAGGCTGCAAATTATTATAACAGCAATAACAAGAGTGAGGCTGCAAAAGCGTTGGCAGGCATTGATGAGAGTGTTTTAAACGATGAGGAAAAGACCTTATATGAAAAGATCAAGAGTGCTACTTTTGATAAGACAACAGCAAGCATACTTTTCTCAGAAGGAAAGGCTCACTTTGACGATGCGAAATACAAATCAGCAATTGAAGAATTATCTGCAGCAATTGAAGCAGATGATACCAACCCTTCTTATTATTACTGGCTTGGAAGAGCTTATGAAGAAAAGGGACAGACAAAGAGTGCAAAGGAAAAATTTAATGAACTGATCGAGAAGTTCCCAACCAGCAATCAGGCAAAAGATGCCCAGAAGCGTTTGGATGGTATGAGCAGTAAATCTTCTGACAGTACAAAGGAAGACTCTGCAACAACAAGCACAACAGAAAAGACAAACTAAATATTTGATTATAAAAACAGATATAAAAGGAGAACGAAAAAATTTTTCGTTCTCCTTTTTTCGTGTTTTTTTGTAGGAAGAATACGGTAAATTAAGAGAAGCCTTAGGACAGGCATGACAGAAAGGAGAGACAGACAATGGCAATTGGATATGAAATGGAGGGAAAGACCCTTTGGATAAAGCTGGAGGGAGAGTTGGATCATCATTTGGCTCAGCAGGTAAAAAGAAAGTGTCAGATGATGATGATTTCTTATCCGGTAGAGAATATTGGATTTGATTTTTTAAAAACCGATTTTATGGACAGCTCTGGCGTAGGGATGATCATGGGGAGATACCAGGAGGTTCATGCGGTAGGTGGACATATTTACATTCGGAATGTCAATCGGAATATTGACCGAATCATGACGATTTCTGGGTTGTATAAGATCATTCAGCAATAAAAGAGGAGGATAAGTATGATACGTTTTGAATTTGACAGCCGTTCAGAAAATGAGGCTATGGCGAGGGTAGTAATTGCTGCCTATTTATTAAGGGAAGACCCTACCATTGAGGAAATGGCGGATGTAAAAACGGCAGTATCAGAAGCAGTTACCAATGCCATCATCCATGGATATGATGACGAGAATGGCAAAATTGTTATGGAGGCAGAGTTGAAAGATCACTGCCTGGAAGTGACTATCATCGATTATGGAAAAGGAATCGAGAATATTGAAAAGGCAATGGAACCGCTTTATACGACAAAGCCGGAAAAAGAACGGGCAGGAATGGGATTTGCATTTATGGAAGCATTTATGGATGAGCTCTATGTGGAGTCAGAGCTCTTTCATGGAACAAAGGTTAGAATGAGGAAAAAGGTGAGTCAGTGGAGCAAAGAGAATTAATCAGGCGTTCAAAAGCAGGAGATAAAGAAGCCAGAGAAACGCTGGTTTTGAATAACGTAGGATTAATTTGGAGTATTGTAAAAAGATTTTCCAATCGAGGATATGAGCTGGAGGACTTATTTCAGATTGGCTGTATTGGTTTGATGAAGGCCATTGATAAATTCGATCTCTCCTATGAGGTGAAATTCTCTACGTATGCCGTCCCCATGATTTCCGGAGAAATCAAGAGATTTTTGCGGGATGATGGTATGATCAAAGTGAGTCGTTCTTTAAAGGAACATGCTTATCGGGTCAGTCTGGCAAAGGAACAGTTCCAAAAGAAATACCACAGAGAGGCAACCGTTGAAGAAATCTCCAGTGTGACCAGACTGCCAGTGGATGAGATTGTGGTAGCATTAGAAGCTAATCGGGAGGTGGAATCCTTAAACAGAACGATTTATGAGGGAGATGGACATGACATAGCCATGATGGATACCATTGAAGAGAAAACCAAATGGGAAGAACAACTGATGAATAAGATGATGCTGTCTGATCTGATTCAGTCTTTATCCAAAGAGGAGCAGGAATTGATCAGACTACGATATTTTGACAACAAGACACAGAGAGAGATCGGCATTATGATGGGAATTTCGCAGGTCCAGGTATCACGAATGGAGAGAAAGATTCTCTTATCTTTAAAAACGAAGATGGAGGCAGAAAAGAGCGGCTAAGTCCCAACTTGCAATTTGTGAAAAACTATGCTAAGATAACCTAAGTATCGATTCTAGCTTAATTTTTAAGAAATCAACAGACATTCGTCTGATTTTTCCAAATTGCAGAAAAGGAGAATATAATATGGTATTTGAGGAAATGTCCCTTGTTGCTTTAAAGCAATATGCAAAAGAAAAGGGAATGAAAGGTGTTTCTGCCTTAAAGAAAAGTGCGTTGATCGAGCGCCTGAAAGAAGAACAGGAACAGGAAGAGCAACAGCAGGAAGGAAAGAAATCCAGGGACACAAAAGATACAAAGGAGAAAAACCAGAAGCTTGCGGAATTAGACAGTGGAGAAAAAGCAAATGGAATTTTGGAGGTTATGCAGGATGGATATGGATTTATCCGTTGTGAAAACTATCTTCCAGGAGAAAATGATGTATATGTATCTCCGTCACAAATTCGAAGATTTAATTTAAAGACCGGAGATATTTTAAAAGGAAGTATTCGGGTAAAGACACAAGGAGAGAAATTTAGTGCTCTCTTGTACATCGATTCCATTAATGGTTATCATCCTTATGAGGCGCAGAAACGAAAGAATTTTGAAGATCTGACACCGATTTTTCCAAATGAGAGATTTTCTTTAGAAACTGCCAGTTCGATGATTCCAATGCGAATGGTGGATTTGCTGGCACCAATTGGAAAAGGCCAGAGGGGAATGATCGTGTCACCACCAAAAACAGGAAAGACAACATTGTTAAAGCAGATCGCCAAGAGTATTAGTAAGAATTATGAAGATGTGAAATTGATCGTACTGCTGATCGATGAACGTCCGGAAGAGGTAACGGATATTCGGGAATCCATTGCAGGTCCAAATGTGGAAGTTATCTATTCTACCTTTGATGAATTGCCGGAACATCATAAGCGGGTATCCGAAATGGTACTAGAACGTGCCAAGCGTCTGGTAGAGCATAAAGAGGATGTGGTTATCCTTCTTGACAGTATTACAAGACTGGCCCGTGCTTATAATCTTCTGGTTCCACCAAGTGGACGTACACTGACGGGTGGTCTGGATCCGGCAGCTCTTTATATGCCAAAGAAGTTTTTCGGTGCAGCCAGAAATATGAGAGAGGGAGGAAGCCTTACGATCCTTGCCACAGCACTGGTTGAGACTGGAAGTAAGATGGATGATGTCGTATTTGAAGAATTTAAGGGAACTGGTAATATGGAGTTGGTGCTGAATCGTCATTTATCTGAAAAACGAATCTTTCCAGCCGTGGATATCGCAAAATCAGGTACCAGAAGAGATGACCTTCTGCTTTCTAAGGAAGAACAGGAAGTAGTGTATGCATTGCATAAAGAGTTATCCGGTTCCAAAGCAGAAGATATTCTGGAACAGATGTTACATTTGTTTAAGAGAACGAAAAATAATAAGGAATTTGTGGAATATACAAAGCGTTCTCTGCTTCGATCTTCTAAATAGGTGAAAGAAAGGACTTGCAATCCACATAGGTGTGTGATATAATTTAAAAGCTGTTTATAGCAATTAATTGAAACTAATAGAATTTCGTTTCGCAAGTACGTTGGCAAAATCCAACGAAATATGATGAAGAGGTGAAAAACATGCGTGAAGGAATCCATCCAAAATATTATCAAGCAAAAGTAGTTTGTAACTGTGGTAATGAATTCGTAACAGGTTCTACAAAAGAAGATATCCACGTAGAAATTTGTTCAAAATGTCATTCATTCTACACAGGACAGCAGAAAGCAAATCAGGCTCGTGGACGTATTGAAAAATTCAATCGTAAATACGGAACTAAGTAATAAGAATGTTAACAAGAGTAGGTTGAGATATATATCTCAACCTATTTTATTACATAAGAAATTCCTTGAATTTCTTATGTAAGGCGGATAAGTCCGCTTAGTTTAGGAAAAGGCACAGAAGAGGTGCTGTTTGGAGAAAATAGTTATGAAAAGAACAAGCATCGGAGGACAGGCGGTTATTGAGGGTGTAATGATGAAAAATGGAAAAAAATGTGCCATTGCAGTCAGAAAGCCGGATCATACCATTGAGGTAAAGACATCTGTCCAAACCAGTATTGCAGAAAAGTATAAAATATTAAAGCTGCCGATTATTCGTGGAGTTGTTAATTTTATAGAATCTATGGTAGTCGGAATCCAGACGCTGACATATTCTGCCAGCTTTTATGAGGAAGAGGAAGAAGAAAGCAGCTTTGACAGATGGTTTGAAAATACCTTTAAAGAAAAAGGAGAGTCCATCCTTATGGGAATCACAGTATGTATTTCTCTGGTTTTGTCTATTGGGATTTTTATGATTCTTCCCTATTTATTAACGGGATTCTTAGAGAATCAGTTGAAAAGCCATACGCTGGTGCTGGCATTAGAGGGAGTGGTAAGAATTGGAATCTTTCTTGGATACATTGTGCTGATTTCACGAATGAAAGACATTCAGAGAGTATTTATGTATCATGGTGCAGAGCATAAGACCATCAATTGTCTGGAGCATGGAGAGGATTTAACGCCGGAAAATGTAAAAAAATATTCCAGACTGCATAAACGCTGCGGAACCAGCTTTTTATTTATTGTAATGTTTATCAGCATTTTTTTCTTCTTTTTTATCAGGGTAGATTCTATTTTGCTAAAAGTTGTGTTCCGATTACTGCTCATTCCTGTCATCGCCGGAGTTTCCTATGAATTTATCCGGTTTGCCGGGAAGAATGATTCCGGTTTGGTAGGAATATTGAGCAAGCCGGGAATGATGCTTCAGAAGCTGACAACAAGAGAGCCAGATCTTTCGATGATCGAAGTTGCGATTAAGTCAGTTGAAGGCGTCATTGACTGGAAAGAATATGTGGAAGCCATGAGAAAGGGAGAACTAGAAGACTGATGAAGCGATATAAGAGCATTTTGAAAAATGGAGAACAGATGCTTATGAATGCCGGAATTCACAATGCGGTTGGAGAGGCATGGTATCTTTTTGAGGACGCATTTTCCATGGACCGTATGACGTATTATATGGAACAGGAACGGGAATGCATGAATCCGGAAGAAATGGAAAAATACCAGACGTATCTTCGAAGAAGGGTAGAGGAACGAATTCCACTTCAATATCTCCTTGGAACACAGCAATTTATGGGACTGGATTTTCAGGTATCTCCTGCAGTTTTGATACCAAGGCAGGATACGGAAACGCTGATCGAGGAGATTATTCATCAGGCTGCAGGTGTGAGAACAGTATTGGATATGTGTACTGGGTCTGGATGTATTGCCATCAGTCTGGCACATTTTATGGATTTGGACCAATGTGTTGGAGCAGATATTTCAAAAGAAGCATTAAACATTGCAAAAGAGAATGGAAAATCTCTGGCACCTATGGTAGAATTTATTAATAGTGACTTATTTGATGAAATAGAAGGCAGATACGACCTGATCGTATCAAATCCACCCTATATTGCATCAAAAGAATGCAGGGAGCTAATGCCAGAGGTAAGAGAGCATGAACCAATGCTTGCTTTAGATGGACATGAAGATGGCCTGCATTTTTACCGTCGCATCATTCGGGAAGCACCCGAATATTTGAATGACTCTGGATATCTGTTCTTTGAAATTGGATATGATCAGGGGAAAAGTGTTCCGGCGCTCATGAAGGAAGCCGGATTTATAGATATCGTAGTGAAGAAGGATCTGGCAGGACTGGACCGGATTGTATATGGAAGATATGAAAGCAGATGATGAAGGAGGATCACTATGTTTGATAAGTTAGAAGATTTGGTTGACCGTTTGGCTTCCGTATTGGAGGAGCTGAATGATCCCAATGTAGTAAATGATCAGAAGCGATTTCGTTCTTTAATGAAGGAACAGAATGAACTGGCTCCGATTGTGGAAAAATATAATGAGTATAAAGAGGCAAAGCAGAACATTGAAGAAAGTCTTGAAATCTTAGAAGAAGAGACTGACGAAGAGATGAGAGAGCTTGCCAAGGAAGAATTGGCAGAATCCAAGGCAAGAGTAGAAGAGTTGGAAAATGAGATTAAGATTTTATTGATTCCAAAAGATCCTAATGATGATAAGAACGTTATCGTTGAGATTCGTGCCGGTGCCGGCGGAGATGAAGCGGCATTATTTGCTGCAGAATTATTCCGTATGTATCGGAGCTATTCTGATAGCCGCAGATGGAAGACGGAGATGATCAGCGTCAATGAAAATGGAATCGGGGGATTTAAGGAAGTTTCCTTTATGATCACCGGCCAGGGCGCTTATTCCAGATTAAAATATGAAAGTGGAGTTCACCGCGTACAGCGTATTCCTGCGACAGAATCCGGCGGACGTATCCATACGTCTACGGTTACCGTAGCGATTATGCCGGAGGCAGAAGAAGTCGATGTGGAAATTGATATGAATGACTGTCGTTTTGATGTGTTCCGTGCATCTGGAAATGGTGGACAGTGTGTCAATACAACAGATTCTGCAGTACGTCTGACTCATATCCCAACGGGAATCGTTGTTTCCTGTCAGGATGAAAAGTCACAGCTTAAAAACAAGGACAAAGCTATGAAGGTACTGCGTGCCAGATTGTATGAATTAGAATGCCAGAAGGCACATGATGCAGAAGCAGAGGCACGAAGAAGTCAGATCGGTACTGGAGACCGTGCAGAAAAGATCCGTACGTACAACTTCCCACAGGGACGTGTGACAGATCATAGAATTAAGCTGACATTGCATAAACTGGATGGTATTTTAAATGGAGATTTGGATGAAGTGATCGATAGCCTGATCGCAGCTGATCAGACAGCAAAATTAGCAAAAATGCAGGAACAATAAAATGAAAGATGGATATATTAAGGTGGCAGCAGCAACGCCAAAGGTAAAAGTTGCTGATTGTCCATACAATACAAAATTAATCATAGATGAAATGGAAGATGCCAGAGAAAAAGGTGTAAATGTTCTGGTTTTTTCTGAGCTTACTATTAGTAGCTACACCTGTGGGGATTTATTCCTTCAGGGACCATTGCTGCGGGATGCAAAAAAGGGACTCTTGGAGGTGCGGGAGGCTTCTAAGGGAAGTAGTATGGTGGTCGTAGTTGGAGTACCATATGCAGTTGGACAAAAGCTGTATAATTGTGCTGCGGTCATTCAGAATGGAAGCATTCTGGGATTGGTGCCTAAGACTTATCTGCCAAATTACTCTGAGTTCTATGAAGCCAGACATTTTGCCAGAGGCTCAAAGAAGGTGAAGGAGATTAGAATCGGAGAAGAGATGGTTCCATTTGGAACTAATCTGCTGTTCCAGTGTCAGGAGATGGAAGAATTGGTCATTGCATGTGAGGTATGCGAAGATTTATGGGTTCCATTGCCTCCTAGTACCAGACATGCACTGGCAGGAGCGACTCTGATCTGTAATCCATCCGCCAGTGATGAGACGACGACAAAAGAAATCTATCGTAGAAATCTGGTTTCTAATCAGTCTGCCCGACTGATTTCTGGTTATATCTATGCCAGCGCAGGAGAAGGGGAATCTACACAGGATGTTGTCTACAGTGGACATAATTTGATCTGTGAGAATGGATCTATTCTGGCAGAGGCAAAAAGGTTCACCAATGAGACCATTTATGCGCAGATAGACCTGCAGAGATTATCTACAGAGAGACGTCGTATGACTACCTTTTTTGATGAAATCGAAGAAGAATATGTAACAGTCCCATTTTCCATGGAAATGAAGGAAGTAGAATTGGAGCGGATCTATCCGAAGACTCCATTTATTCCATCTGATCGGAAGGAAAGGGATAAGCGCTGTGATGAGATCCTCACGATTCAGGCTATGGGACTGAAAAAGCGTCTGGAGCATACCAGATGCCAGCATGCAGTGATTGGAATTTCTGGAGGCTTAGATTCTACATTGGCCGTTTTGGTAACAGCCAGAGCCTTTGATATGCTGGGACTGCCGAGAGAAAACATGATCTGTGTGACAATGCCTTGTTACGGTACCACAGACCGTACCTATCAGAATGCCATTACCTTAATGAAGCGTCTTGGAGCTACCTTAAAGGAAATTAACATTATCAAGGCTGTGGAACAGCATTTTCAGGATATTGAACATGATGAGACGATTCATAACGTAGTCTATGAAAATTCACAGGCCAGAGAACGTACACAGATACTGATGGATCTGGCCAATAAATACAATGGTATGGTCATCGGTACTGGAGACCTGTCAGAGCTGGCGCTCGGATGGGCTACTTATAATGGAGATCATATGTCCATGTATGCAGTCAATGTTTCTGTACCGAAAACTCTGGTAAGATATCTTGTGCTATATTATGCAGAAACCACGGAGGATAAGGCATTGACGGATGTGCTCATGGATGTGCTGGATACTCCGGTAAGTCCTGAATTACTGCCGCCGGTAGATGGAGTTATTTCTCAGAAGACAGAGGACCTGGTCGGCCCTTATGAGCTGCATGATTTCTTTTTATATTATGTCATGCGTTTTGGGTTTGCACCGAAGAAGCTGTATCGAATGGCTAAGCATACCTTCCAGGGCGAATATGATACGCAAACCATTTATAAATGGTTAAGAACCTTCTTCTGGAGATTTTTTGCACAGCACTTTAAACGTACCTGCCTTCCAGATGGACCAAAGGTGGGATCAGTTGCTGTTTCACCAAGAGGAGATCTGCGTATGCCAACGGATGCCAGTGTGAATTTATGGATTCAGGAATTAGATGAATTGAAAAAGGAATTAGCAATCGAATAAATGTTGATAAAAATATCAAGAACGCAGCTAGCGTTCTTGATATTTTCTTTTTGTAGCAAGTCCGCCGCGAAGATGACGTTGAGCCTTATTAAAATCTAAAATTGCATTGACCTCTTTGGATAATGCAGGATTGATTTCAGGAAGTCGGTCGCGCAGGTCTTTATGGACGGTAGATTTTGAAATTCCAAACTGCTTTGCAGTGGCTCGTACGGTTGCCTTATGGGCGATGGTATAATCAGCAACGGTCAGGATTCGTTCCACAATATAATCTTGCATAGGTTTTGCTGCTCCAATAAACTTGTTACAGTCTATGCGAAGAAAAAATGAAATATGAAAAAAGCAGTACGCAACCAACGTACTGCTTTTTTATATTAGCGCGGCATAAATTTGTAGAAAGGATGATTTTTTAGCCGTTGCTAGCAAATAATTCCTTTTCATAAGCCAGGAGCTGTTCCATAGGCTTAGAAATGGTTAAATTCTGACGTATGCTCATTCGAAGGTTAGAATAATCGGTTTTAAAGGAAAATCCTTTTGGAGCAAAAAAATCATTGGTAGTGTATGGTTTTCTGCTCATAGCTACGTCAAATACAATATCTAGAAATTTATTCTGATGAAAGGTTTTTCTTGTAAATTCTTTTCGATATGCAGGAATCAATTCATGATTCACAATGCTTTCGTAAAAAGAGAAAAGACGTGTGTCTTCACTATGTTTTAAAAATTCATAATTACCATTGAGAATGTCATTGGCCTGTTCCTTTGTGATGGGAATCAGCTCCTTGGTTACGACATTCATATCTTTTTGTTTTTGTTCTACATAAACATCTTCCATGTCTTCCATTACGATGGAATAATCAATAGGGGAATCAATAATGTCGCTACGGAAGGTAACCTTGCGTATGTAGGTACTCATCATGCTCTTAGTCTTATCTTCCAGCTCAATAAATTCCCGTTCTTTTTGTTTGTACTCAGTCATGTTCGTTGTACGAACGACTTCTGTGTACATAATCTTGCTCATGAAGCAACCTCCCATCTATATTATTATAACAGATTTTTCCTATAAAAAATGAAGTAAAATTTGTAAATTTTAGATAATTTTTTATGAAATAATTCTATATATAACAAAGTGATTAGACAAATTGATTGATTTTTGCCTGATATTTATAATCAATTTTGGAAAGCTTCTGAATAATCTCTTCTTTGGAAACTTCCATATCTTCACAAAGACAATCCAACGAAGGATAACAGTCTCTTAACTTGGTATTAATGACGCTTAACAGCATCACCGGATCATTTGGTAATGAATTCATAAAAACCTTCCTTTCATATCAAATATATATTATCACATAAAAGTCTTTTTGTCTTAAAAATAGACAAAAAATTATGAAAAATTTTAGAAAAGAGTAGCAGGAACTGTGGAAAGTAGGTAAAATAGGGGAAGAAAAGGAGAGAAGGATGCAGATATTTTTCGTGAGACATGGGAATACAGAGGAAAATCAAAAGCGGCTTTATTACGGGAAGACAGATACGGGTCTTTCTCTGGAAGGTAAAAGGCAAATGGAACAGATGGCAGGATTTATAAAGGAGCAGGATTGGGACGCCGTTTATGTCAGTCCATTGGGAAGGACGGTGGAATCAGCCAGGATTCTTCTGCCAGATAGTCCGGTGATCAAAGATTCCAGGCTGGAGGAAAGGAATTTTGGCATCTTTGAAGGAAAGTCATATGAGGAAATCCGGCGGGAATATCCAGAAGAGTCTACAGAATGGGAGAAAGACTGGATGGGTTATTCTATTCCGGGTGGAGAAAGCTTTCTGGAGGTACAGGAACGCACAGAGGCTTTTGCCAAAGAATTATTAGCCAAAGAATTTGAAAAAGTATTGATCGTATCTCATAAGGGAACGATGATACAATTATTATTAGCGCTTCTTGGAATGGATAAAAAACAGTACTGGAAGTTTACCTTAGAGCAGGAACGCTATTCAGTCATAGAGATATCTTATGGAAACCCGGTGCTTAAGGCATTGAATCAGAAAGTGTGAGGAAAGAATATGGATTTATTTGATTATATGAGAGAAAAGACTATGGAGCAGGAGTCTCCGCTGGCACAGAGATTACGACCGTCAACCATTGAAGAGGTCGTAGGTCAGGAACATATTATCGGAAAGGATAAGCTTTTGTATCGGGCCATTAAGGCAGATAAGATCAGTTCGATCATTTTCTATGGTCCTCCGGGAACTGGGAAGACCACATTGGCCAAAGTCATTGCCAACTCTACACAGGCTGAGTTTATTCAGATGAATGCTACCACATCAGGAAAAAAGGAAATGCAGGAGGCTGTGGAGAAGGCGAAAAATAATCTTGGAATGTATCAGAAAAAGACGATTTTATTTATTGACGAGATTCACCGATTCAATAAAGCTCAGCAGGATTATCTGCTGCCGTTTGTGGAGGACGGAACAGTGATTCTCATTGGGGCAACGACGGAAAATCCGTATTTTGAGGTAAATGGAGCGTTGATTTCACGGTCGAATATCTTTGAGCTACACCCTATTTCAAATGAAGGCATTCGTACATTGATCGAAAGAGCTGTCTATGATGAAGAAAAAGGAATGGGAACCTATGGAGCACAGATTGATGAGGATGCATTGGAATTTTTGGCAGATATGGCAGAGGGAGATGCAAGGACCGCATTAAATGCCATTGAGCTTGGTATATTAACGACAGAACCATCTGCAGACGGCCGGATTCATATTACATTAGAAGTAGCAGAACAATGCATTCAGCGGAGAGCCTTTCGTTATGACAAAGCTGGAGATAATCATTATGATACGATTTCTGCTTTCATAAAAAGCATGCGGGGATCAGATCCAGATGCGGCCGTTTATTATTTAGCTAAGATGCTGGATGCCGGGGAAAGTGTTACCTTTATTGCAAGGAGGATAATGATTTGTGCCTCTGAAGATGTGGGAAATGCGGATCCTCAGGCACTTCAGGTTGCAGTTGCGGCTTCTCAGGCTGTGGAACGGATTGGAATGCCGGAAGCGAGAATTATTCTGGCTCAGGCGGTTACCTACGTGGCTTCTGCACCAAAAAGCAATGCGGCATATATGGCAGTGGATGATGCGCTGGCTTTGATTCGGACCAAAAGGGTATCCGGGGTGCCGAATCACTTAAAGGACGCTCATTATAAAGGGGCAGCAAAACTAGGACATGGCATAGGATATCGATATGCTCATGATTATAACAACCATTATGTAAGGCAGCAGTATCTGCCGGATGAACTGGTTGGAACAAAGTTCTATCAGCCAACGGAAAACGGATATGAAAAAACAATTAAGGACCATTTGCAATTTTTAGCGGAACAGGCGGATGAGGATGGCGATGCCGGCAATAATTAGGGGCAGAGTAAGAATCATTCCGAAAAATCCCCAGAAATCAGGATTTCCAGTCAGAGCATAAAAGATGACAATACCGATTAGTACCATGATTAGGAGCAGTGCCAAGATGGCAAGAAATTGTTTGATTTTTTGATTCATAATGTGTATACCTCCGATTATTTTGCAATAATGGTAACATAAAAGGCCGAATAAATCTATGTCAAATTTATTCGGCCTTGCCCATCTGGGCATCATCGGGGGAGGATAAGTATTTACTTTTTCTTTGGTGATAGTAATATTATAACCAGGGAAATTGTTTTTATACAGGAATACCAAATTTTCTTCTTTAGAAAAGTGGTTGAAAATAAAAAAGAAGTCTGTTATAGTTAGCATAATAGGCTTTTTCTTTGGCATTTCAAAGAGGCACTGTTACAAGAAGATTAAATTATAAAGGAATAGGACGGGAAAAGATATGGCTTTATTACAGGAATGGCGTGATTATGCATATGCACACGACGATAATACACAGGCAGGACAGCAGTTCTGGTTAAATTATTTTGCTGTTGAAAAAGGTATTTATGAAAAGCTTTTATCCAACAAGGATGTTGTGGAACAGGGAACAGTAAAGGAACTGGCAGATAAGTTTGAGACAGACTTGCAGCTCTTTACTGGTTTCTTAGATGGAATCAATGACAGCTTAAAAACAGAAAATCCAATTGATACTATGGAAGAGGATACTGTAGTAAGCTTGGACATTGATTATGAAAAACTGTATTATAACATGGTTGCATGTAAGGCAGAATGGTTATATACATTAGAACAGTGGAATGATATCCTGACACCAGAACGTCAGAAAGAATTGTACAAGCAGCAGAAATCGTCTACAACAGTTGTAAAGGGCAAGAAAGTGGGAAGAAATGATCCATGTCCTTGCGGCAGTGGTAAAAAATATAAAAAGTGCTGTGGAAGATAAGAAATCAAAATTATTTTCTTAAGTTTAGGAAAAAGGCAGAAGCGTGTATGCTCCTGCCTTTTTCTACATAATGACAAAAATGAGGAAATGTGATATGATATAATCAATTATTAGGAATAGGAGATAGAGCGTATGATTAGATTTGCAACCATTGGCACGAACTTTATTGTTGATTGGTTTTTAGGTGGTATGCCATTATGTCATGAGATGGAATATGCGGCAGTTTATTCCAGAAGCATGGAAACAGGAAAGATATTTGCTGACAAATATGGAGTACAGACGGTTTACGATAATCTAGAAGATCTTGCAATGGATGAAAGCATCGATGCTGTATATATTGCAAGTCCGACCTATTGTCATTTCCAGCATGCGATGATGATGTTAAATCATGGAAAGCATGTACTTTGTGAGAAACCAGTGGCTTCCAATGGAAGGGAATTAGAGCTTATGCTTCAGGCGGCAAAGGAAAATGATGTAGTCTTTATGGAAGCCATGAAGTGTGTATTTACTCCTGGATATCAGGTGATTATGGATCAGATGCATAAGATTGGAACTGTACGCCGGGCAACAATCCAATATTGCCAATATTCATCCAGATATGACAATTTTAAGAATGGAATTATTGAGAATGCATTTAAGCCAGAATTATCCAATGGGGCCATTATGGATATTGGATGCTATTGTATTCATTTCCTCGTAAAATTGTTTGGTATGCCGGAGTCTATTCAGACAGACGTGATCAAATTATCCAATGGATGCGATGGAGCGGGAACCATTCTGGCACATTATGACGGGATGCAGGCAGAGGTGATCTATTCTAAGATTTCCAATACGCAGATTCCAAGTCAGATTCAGGGAGAGAAGGGATGTATGATCATTAATGATGTGCCTCATCCAAGAGAAATTAAGATTATTTATAATGATGGAACTGTTGAGCAGTTTGAGGTAGAGCGGGCTGAGACAGAAGTATTTCGTAATAATCTGGTATATGAAGCACTGGAATTTCAGAGATTGGTGCTGGAACATGAAGTGGATCATCCGCATAATAAGAATTCGATAATGGAGATGCAGGTAATGGATGAAGCCAGACGCCAGATGGGAATTTATTTTCCGGCCGATAAGATTATGGAGGTGTAATGCATGAAGAAACGATTATATACACTTGGATTGATTATGAGCTTGATGATTCTGGCATGTGCCTGTGGAAAAAAGACAGAGGAGGCATCTTCTGAAAAGGAGAAGACGACTGCTAAGACCACGGCAGCCAGTGAAACAACAGCGGAGCAGGAGGAACAGAAATATAAGAAGGTGGACATTCATTCCGCTTCTCAGGTAGACCAGATGTCTGCTCCAGAGAAGGGGGAAACCATTGCCGTTGTGAAGGTAAAAGATTATGGTGAGATGAAATTTAAATTTTTTAATCAGGATTCACCATTGGCTGTCGAGAACTTTGTAACACTGGCATATAACGGATATTATGATGGGATTACCTTTCATCGGGTCATTGACGATTTTATGATCCAGGGAGGGGATCCTACCGGAACCGGAATGGGAGGAGAAAGCATTTGGGGCAAAGAGTTTGAAAATGAAACCTCTGATGAGCTGCTTCCGCTTCGTGGTGCATTGTGCATGGCCAATGCAGGGAAGGATACCAATGGAAGCCAGTTTTTTGTCGTACAGAATAAAGAAGTAACGGATCGAAGCTATGGAGGAAAGACCGCAACAGAGGAACAGAGAGAAAAATTCCAGGAGTATGGAGGATATCCATATTTGATGGATGATTATACAGTATTTGGGCAGTTATATGAAGGATTTGATGTATTGGATCAGATTGCTCAGACAGAGACCGATGCCGATGATAAGCCGTTAGAGGATGTGGTCATCGAGAGTATTACGATTGAGGAAGCACAGTAATGCTGACAATTGGAATCGATACGAAAAAAAAAGAGCCGATTTATGAACAGATTTATAAATATATCCGAGATGAGATCAAGCAGGGAACGCTTTCCTGTGGGACTAAGCTGCCCTCTTCCAGAAAGCTGGCAGAGCATCTGGATGTAAGCAGGAATACAGTAGATCTGGCATACGGACAGCTGCTATCAGAAGGCTATGTGGAATCACAGCCGAAGAAGGGATATTATGTATCTGCTATGGATGATATCTTCGATTTTGAAGTGGAGCTTCCACAAGAGGAAGAAGCTTTAGAAGATGTGAGCTGTTATCCGTATGACTTTACTTCTTCCGGGGTAGATATGGCACATTTCCCATATAATACGTGGCGAAAGCTGATGAGGGAGGCTTTGATGGATGATAATTCAGAGCTTTTTCAAACTGGAAAATCCAGTGGTGATTATAAGCTGAGGGAAGCCATCCGGAATTATCTTCATCAGTCCAGAGGTGTTGTCTGCACAAGTAGCCAGATTATTTTAGGGTCAGGAATGGAATACTTGTTGTTGCTCCTGTCGCAGATTTTGGAGTTCCCGTATACGGTAGGAATGGAGAATCCAACCTACATGCAGGCATACCGGGTTTTTAGCCAGCTGCATTTTCCGATAAAGGCCATTTCCATGGATGATCATGGAATGAAAGTGGAAGAGCTTAGAAGATCAGGAGCACAGATTGCCTATGTAACTCCATCACATCAGTACCCGACAGGAATTGTCATGCCAATTAGCAGAAGAAGCAGTCTGCTGGCATGGGCAAGGGAAAAAGAAGAACGATATATTATTGAAGATGACTATGACAGTGAATTTCGATATCAGGGAAAACCGATACCATCTCTTCAGGGAAATGATAAGAATGGTAAGGTGATTTATATGGGTACCTTTTCCAAGGCAATTGCGCCAGCCATTCGTGTAAGTTACATGGTGCTGCCTCAGACGTTGCTTAAGGTATATAACGAAAAATTATCCTTTTACTCCTGTACCGTATCCAGGATCGATCAGGCAATTTTGAGTGAATTTTTGAAAAAAGGTCATTTTGAACGTCATTTGAATCGGATGCGAGCACTGTATAAGAGCAAGAATCAGTTTTTAATACAACAGCTGAAGATTTTTGGAAAAAATATTAAGATTATGGGATCATCTGCAGGTCTGCATATACTGGTAGAATTCCAGGGATTGAAGGATCACAGAAAATTTCAGGATCTCCTTTTGAAAAATGGAATAAAGATGCAGGCAATTTCCAATTATTATATTGAAGGAAAACCAGAAAAGGAATGTTACATTCTTGGATTTGCAAGATTAAAGGAATCTCAGATTGCGGAGGGAATCCTTCAGTTAAAAGAAGTATATGATGAGTTAACTGGGAACAGGGAGAAATAGAAATCTGCTTTTGGAATGCAGATGAGAAAGGAAGCGATGATATGTCAGAAAAAGATCATACATGTGATACAGAGAGATTCTGTTATATATGTAAAAGAAGTGAAAAGCAGACGGGAAAACTGATTAAACTTCCCAACGATATTTATGTCTGTCCAGATTGTATGCAGAAAAGCATGGATATGGTAAATCAGGGGTATTTTAATAATTTTGATTTTAATAGTACAGAATTTAAAAATATAAATGATATGATGATGAATATGCGCCCGCAACCAGAAGTAAAGCCAAAGAAGCAGAAGGCAAAAAAAGAAGAGGAGAAACCTTTGGATTTGAAGGAGCTTCCAGCACCCCATCAGATCAAAGCACAGCTGGACGAATATGTGATTGGGCAGGAATATGCCAAAAAGGTAATTTCTGTAGCTGTATACAATCATTATAAGAGGGTAGTTACCAACACTATGGATGAGATTGAAATCGATAAGTCCAATATGTTGATGATCGGACCAACAGGAAGTGGAAAAACTTATTTGGTAAAGACGCTGGCACGACTGCTCAATGTACCTCTTGCGATTACGGATGCCACCTCATTGACAGAGGCAGGCTATATTGGAGATGATGTGGAGAGTGTACTTTCTAAATTATTGCAGAATGCGGACAATGATGTGGAAAAGGCGGAACGCGGAATTATATTTATCGATGAGATTGATAAGATTGCCAAGAAGCAGAATGCTCACAGCAGGGATGTCAGTGGGGAAGCCGTACAGCAGGGACTGTTAAAGCTTTTAGAAGGAGCAGATGTGGAAGTGCCTGTGGGAGCAACCAATAAAAATGCAATGGTTCCGATGACGACCATTAATACGAAAAATATTTTATTTATTTGCGGAGGAGCTTTCCCTGATCTGGAAGGAATCATTAAGAAGCGTCTGACCAAACAGGCTTCCATTGGATTTAATGCAGATCTGAAGGATAAATATGACAGAGAACATAATATCTTAAGCAAGGTTGTGGTGGATGACTTACGAGAATATGGAATGATTCCAGAATTTTTAGGGCGTCTGCCAGTGGTATATACATTAGAACCATTGAGCAAGGAGATGCTGGTTGCGATTCTAAAGGAACCTAAGAATGCAATCCTGAAACAATATGAGAAGCTTTTAGAGTTGGATGAGGTGAAGCTTGATTTTGAGGAAGGGGCACTGGAGGCTATTGCGGAAAAGGCATTGGAGAAGAAGACAGGAGCCAGAGCCCTAAGAGCCATCATCGAAGATTTTATGTTGGATATTATGTATGAAATTCCAAAGGATGATTCCATTGGAGCAGTAACGATTACAAGAGAATATATTGAAGGGACTGGGGCACCTCGTATTTCTATGAGAGGAACCGAAGTACCAAAATTAACACAGGATTAATGTGTATACAAAAAGATTGCAGGAACAGGAAGTTTCTGCAGTCTTTTTTTGTTTACATAAGAAATTTCTCCAATTTCTTATGTAACAAAACCTCTCCGCTGGATGTCCATCTTGTTCGCATAACAAAAAATGTGCATATATTAGGAAAAAGAGAATTTTTAGTATGGACAATGAATGCAGGGATGCCTTTTATAGTGAAGAATATTTTGGAATTCTGGTAGAGTATGAAGGAAGTGGCGAATTAGTAAAGGAGGAATACAACAGCAACTGTTTTTACCCGATCAGCTATCGATTTGCAGTCATCTTTCTTACCCAAGGAGAAGGGGAAAAGGTTCCGTATGAAACAATGCCATTTTCTGTTATTCCAAAGTGCTTTGGGCTTATGGATATGGAGGCTTTGGAAGAAATGGGAATTTTAAGAGTAAGAAGAAGCTCGTTGGATCTGACGGGTTCAGGTGTTCTCATTGGAATGGTCGATACGGGAATTGATTATCGTAATCCGATGTTTCGCTATGAGGATGGCAGAAGTAAGATCAGATCCATCTGGGACCAGACGGAACGGTCAGGAAGTCCGCCAGAAGGTTTTTATTATGGAAGTGAATATGGAAGAGAGCAGATTGAAGAAGCACTTAGAAGTGAAGATCCTTTGGCAATTGTGCCAAGCATGGACCGTAATGGACATGGAACCTTTCTTGCAGGAGTAGCAGCAGGAAGAGTCGATGAAGAGGAGGGATTTAGTGGAGCCGCTCCCGATGCAGAGCTGGTAGTGGTAAAGCTAAAAGAGGCAAAAAAGAATCTGAGAGATTTTAACTTTCTTCCAGAATCAGCCATCGCCTATTCGGAGGTGGATATTATGATGGGACTTAGTTATCTGGGGGAAATAGCCCGAAGAGAGGCAAAACCGATTGTAATCTGTATCGGGCTGGGCAGCAATCAGGGAAGTCATATTGGCACAACATATTTAAGTGATTATATAAACTGGCTGGCACTGCGCAGAGGAATCGTAATAGTCGTTGCTGCAGGAAATGAGGGAAATGCAAGTCATCATTATCATGGAATCATTAGAAATACGAGAGAGACGGTAGAGCTGAAGGTTGGACCGAGAGAGCGGGGATTTGCTATGGAGTTATGGGGAAAAGCCCCCAACCGTTTTCAGATACAGATTGAATCTCCTACGGGACAGATGACGGAATGGATCGAGGCGGGGATCAGAGGAAGCAGATCGTATACTTTTTTACTGGAACGAAGCCAACTTTATGTGGATTATCTGGTCGTAGATCCCTATAGTGGTGACCAGGGAATTTTATTCCGATTTGCGTCTCCCGCAGAAGGAATCTGGAAAATTGCGGTGGCAGAACCTGGAAGTGGAGAAAAAGAATACGATATGTGGCTTCCGATCAGTGGATTTGTTGGAGAAGGAACGTATTTTTTACAGGCAAATCCATTTACCACCATTACCGCGCCAGGAAATGCGGGAAATCCGCTGACGATGTCAGCTTATCGTCAGGATAATGGAGCACTTTATCTGGAAAGCAGCAGAGGATTTACGAGGAATCATTTAGTAAAGCCAGAGCTGGCTGCCCCAGGTGTTGCTGTGAAAGGTCCTTTGCTTAGAAATCAATTTGGTACGATGAGTGGGACCAGCGTATCTGCAGCTTTAACGGCAGGAATGGCAGCAGTATTTCTGCAGTGGGCAGTGATTGAAAGAAATGATTTTCTTATTAATACAGTGGGAACAAAGAATTATTTTATTCGTGGAGCTAATCGGAGTGAGGACCGCAGCTATCCTAATCGGGAGTGGGGATATGGGAAAGTGGATTTATTTGGTGTATTTCTTGAAATCCGGTAATATTCATCAGAAGACATATATGAAAAAGAATCTCGTTTTGCGGGATTTTCCGCTATGACAAAAAAGCTGTGTTTCAAAAGTTGTTCTTTCGAAACACAGCTCTATAAAAACTATTTATCTTTTACATTGGAACCGGCGTTACGTTTTGCACGCATACGCATGGTTGGATCTAAGATTTTCTTACGAATACGGATGTTTTCAGGAGTAATCTCCAACAATTCATCCGTATCGATGAATTCCAAAGCCTGTTCCAGGCTTAAGATTTTTGGAGGAGTCAGCTTTAAGGCATCATCGGCTCCAGATGCACGGGTGTTGGTCAGCTTTTTGGTTTTACATACGTTGATCTCAATATCGTCTGTCTTACCATTCTGACCGACAACCATACCACCGTATACCTTTTCGCCAGGACCTACGAATAAAGTTCCTCTTTCCTGAGCAGCAAAAAGTCCATAGGTGATGGTCTCGCCAGATTCATATGCAATCAGAGATCCCTGTTTTCGATACTGGATGTCACCTTTGTATGGTCCATATCCGTCAAATAAAGTATTGATAATACCAGTTCCTTTGGTATCGGTCAGGAATTCACCACGATAACCGATAAGACCACGGGACGGAATGGAGAATTCTAATCTGGATTGTCCATTGTTGGAAACGGACATGTTCTGAAGTTCTCCCTTTCTCTGACTTAATTTATCAATAATCGTACCAGAAAATTCTTCTGGAACATCGATGACAGCTACTTCCATAGGTTCTAATAATTTGCCTCGTTCGTCTCTCTTGTATAAAACTTCGGCTTTGCTAACTGCAAATTCATAGCCTTCACGGCGCATATTTTCAATTAATACAGATAAATGAAGTTCTCCACGGCCAGATACCTTAAAGCTATCGGCGTCTTCTGTTTCTTCCACGCGGAGGCTGACATCGGTATTCAGCTCACGGAACAGACGGTCTCTTAAATGACGGGAAGTGACGAATTTTCCTTCACGTCCGGCAAGGGGACTGTCATTTACGATAAAATTCATGGAGATGGTCGGTTCTGAAATCTTCTGGAATGGAATAGCCTGTGGATTTTCCGGAGAACATAAAGTATCCCCGATGTGAATGTCGGAAATTCCAGAGATAGCTACGATGGAGCCAATACCAGCTTCTTTCACTTCCACCTTATTCAGTCCATCAAATTCATATAATTTACTGATTTTTACTTTTTCGCATTTGTCAGGCTCATGGGCATTTACGATGACACAGTCCTGATTTACCTTAATAGAGCCGTTGTCAACTTTTCCTACACCGATTCTTCCTACATATTCGTTGTAATCAATGGTACTGATCAATACCTGTGTTTCTGCTTCCGGGTCACCCGTAGGAGCAGGAATGTGATCAATGATGGTTTCGAATAATGGCTTCATATCCACAAATTCATCTGCTAAGTCAAGAGCAGCAATCCCTGACTTGGCTGAAGCAAATACGAATGGACAATCTAGCTGATCATCATCTGCATCCAGTTCCAGTAAAAGCTCCAGGACTTCATCTATAACCTCTTCGGAACGGGCTTCTGGACGGTCAATCTTATTGATGCAGACGATAAGCGGAAGATTTAATTCCAGTGCCTTTTTTGTGACAAATTTTGTCTGAGGCATTGGACCCTCAAAGGCATCTACGACTAAGATAACACCATTTACCATCTTAAGAACACGTTCTACCTCTCCGCCGAAATCGGCATGACCTGGGGTATCTACAATATTGATTTTTACTCCATTATAAGTGACTGCTGTATTTTTAGATAAAATAGTAATTCCCCGTTCTCTTTCAATATCGTTGGAATCCATGACACGTTCTGCCACTTCCTGATTTTCACGGAAAATACCGCTTTGTTTTAACATTTCATCGACTAATGTTGTTTTACCATGGTCAACGTGTGCGATGATCGCCACGTTTCTAATATCTTCTCTAGAAGTAATCACTTCAATACACTCCTTTTTCAATGCAAATCATATTTACGCTAATGTGGATAATTCTAGCACAAATAAAAAATCATTACAAGATACAGAATGATAAGAAAAGCATTTTATAATTCCTATTAATATGCTATAGTTAATGCATACAAACCTGATGAAGAAAAAATAGAAAGATTTGTAAATTTATAGATAAGGGTGTGAAGTGGATGAAAGCAAAAGATTTATTAGAAAAATTAATGAAGGAAAAAAGCTTAACAAAAGAAGAATTTGTCTTTTTATTGGAGCATAGAGAAGAAGTCAGAGAAGAGGCTGCCGACATGGCCAGAAAATTATGCGATGAGCATTATGGAAAGGCGGTGTATCCACGTGGACTGGTAGAATTTACGAATTATTGTAAGAATAATTGCTACTACTGCGGAATTCGTGCAGGCAATAAAAATGTAACAAGATATCGGCTTTCCAAGGAAGAGATTCTGTCCTCCTGTGAAAATGGATATCAGTTGGGATACCGAAGTTTTGTATTGCAAGGAGGAGAAGATCCTTATTATACCATTGAGATCATGGTAGATATTGTTGCATCTATCCGTAAGAAATATCCAGATTGTGCCATAACACTCTCTCTGGGAGAGTTGGATTATGAGAGATATAAACGCTTATATGAAGCAGGTGCCGACCGCTACTTGCTGCGTCATGAAACTGCTTTAGAAGAGCATTATCGTATGCTGCATCCAGATAGTATGTCACTGGCATATCGCAAGAAATGTTTATATGACTTAAAAGACATTGGATATCAGGTAGGAACTGGATTTATGGTAGGTTCTCCGTATCAGACTTTAGAGAATCTGGCAGAGGATCTCCTTTTCATTAAGGAACTGGATCCACATATGGTCGGAATTGGTCCGTTTATTCCTCATCATGATACACAATTTAAAGATGAAGCAGCCGGAACGGCAGAACTTACTACCTTTTTGTTAAGTTTATTACGGATCATGAAACCAACCTTATTGCTTCCAGCTACGACAGCACTGGGAACCATTGCGCCAGATGGCAGGGAACAGGGAATTCTGGCGGGTGGTAATGTATTAATGCCCAATCTGTCACCAGTCATGGTAAGGAAGGATTATGCATTGTATGATAATAAGATCTGCACGGGCGAGGAGGCCGCAGAATGCTTTGGATGTTTGAGCCGTAGGATGGAGCGGATTGGATGTCATCTGGAATTTAGCCGTGGAGATTACAGGGAGTAGTCCATTCATCATCTGATATAAACTTTGGCTGGAATGTTTTAACAAATTATTTACATTTCTTCGATAGAGCCCATATTGAAAATGGAATATAGTGATACTGTCAAAATGCATTTGAGACTATACAGGCGCCGGTTGAAAATGAAAACATAAGTCAGGAGGGATTATTTTGACTAAGATGAATTTTAAACGTGCAACAGTAGCAATGCTTACTTCCGCTATGTTGGCAGGTGCTTTCACAAGTGGGGCTCCATACAGTGTAAAAGCAGCAACAGAGCATTGGAATGATGCTTCAGAAGAGGCTTCCAAATGGACAACCTGGAAGGACAACTGGGAAACATTTAGCAGTAATTATGAAAATGTATCATTGACACCAGGTGTTGATGAGACAGAATTGAATTTTGCATATTACAGTCACACACAGGAGATTCCGAAGGTGAAGCTGGCAGTGAATGCAGATATGTCAGATGCGGTTGAATTTACCGGAACCCAGGAAACCGGAGTTGTTATTTCAGATCAGCAGTATTACTCAAACAAAATTACAGCAAAGGATTTAAAAGAAAATACACAGTATTATTATCAGGTGTGGCAAAATGGAGAATGGAGTCAGGTAGAAGAATATAGTACAAAATCATTTTCTGAATTTTCATTCCTGTATGTAGGGGATCCTCAGATTGGAGCATCCAAGGGGCAGACCAGCTCTGAAGGGGATACTATGAATTATGATAAAGGAATGGGGGGAGAAGCTTCCGATAATTTAGCTGCAAGAAATGACAGCTACAACTGGAATGAGATTTTAAAGGATGCAGTAAAAGATCATAAGGATGTAAGCTTTATGGTATCTGCAGGTGACCAGATTAACTACGCACAAAATGAAAGAGAATATGCGGGATATCTTGGAGCAGATGCACTTCGCTCTCTTCCGGTTGCGACTACCATTGGAAACCACGATTCTACATCTAATCAGTATTCACTGCATTACAATAATCCGAACAGCTTCACTGCTGATCAGACTTCTTATACAGAAGGAAAGACAGAGGCAGGAACTGATTATTATTATAGATATGGCAATGTATTATTTATCGTGTTAGATACCAACAACTACAATTGTGCAACTCACAAAAATGTTATTGAAAAAGCGGTAAACGAAAATAAAGATGCAAAATGGAGAGTCGTTACCTTCCACCAGGATATTTATGGTTCCGGATATGATCATTCCGATTCTGACGGTATGATCTTAAGAACTCAGCTGACACCGATCATGGATGAATATGACATCGATGTGGTATTACAGGGACATGATCATACTTATTCTAGAACGTATCAGCTTCAAGGAGACGGAAAAGAACATACAGCTTATGGCAAGGATAATACTGGCGATTATGGAGAAGAATTCCAGGCACAAAACAACTGCTATGAAATTGTAAATAACACAAAGAGTGGCACTGTAGTAAATCCAAAGGGAACCGTTTATTTAGAAGCAAACTCTTCTACTGGTTCTAAATTCTATGAACTGATCGCAACACAGCAGGATTATATTTCTGAAAGAAGTCAGACCTGGACACCAACTTATTCCGTAGTAAATGTAACCGATGATTCCTTCTCTGTAACAGTATACGATGGATCAACAGGAAAAGAATTAGATGGTTCCTCTACTTATACGATCGTGAAAAAGGATCAGGAAAAACAGACGATCTCTGGTACAGCTTCTTATAAGAAGACATATGGAGATAAAGCGTTTACATTAAATGCAAAAACAAATGGAGATGGAAAGTTAACCTATGCGACATCAGATAAAAAGGTTGCAATGGTTGACAGCAAAGGAAAGGTAACCATAAAAGGTACTGGTAAGGCAACCATTACAGTCACTGCAGCAGAGACGGATACTTATCAGAAAGCAACTAAGAAGATTACGATTACCGTTGTACCGAAAAAGCAGACAGCATCTGTATCCAATAAAACAAAAGGAAGCATAAAAGTAAGCTGGAAAAAGGATACAAAAGCAACTGGATACGAAATCGTATATGCTTCTAATAAGAGCTTTACAAAGGGCGTAAAGACAGTGAAGATCAGCAAGAACGCAACAACATCTTACAGCATCAAGGACTTGAAAAAGGGAAAATCTGTGTATGTGAAAGTTCGTTCTTATAAAGTGGCAGATGGAAAACATATTCATGGATTATATAGTACAGTAAAAACAGCAACTGTAAAATAAAGAAAATTTTTATAATAAATGAATAAATGCAAGAATGCCTGAGCCGTACTACGGTTCAGGCATTCTTTAGGAGAAAGGAAAATGATGAGTATTAAGAAAAAACTTATGATAGTTCCGATCATCGGTATAGTATTTATCCTGCTCTTGCTAGAGTGTAACCAATTTGAAAAAACACCTATGATTTCTACCAAAGGACAAAGTTATGAAAAGGCGGTTGTCACCGAAATTACAAAAGATAATGTAGCGGAGGACGGGAATCGTTATGGAACTCAGGAAGTGATGGTTCGAATCAAGAGTGGAAACAATAAAGGAAAGGAATATGAGGCAGTCAATCCAAATGGAACTTTATTTGGTGCAGATTGTGAGGTTGGGACAAAAGTAATCGTAATCGTCAGTGAAAATAGCAGCAGTAATATAGTAACAGTATATAGCAGGGATCGTACCTCCGTAATCTATGGCTTTTCATTGATTTTTGCAGCAGTGGTCTGTATCATTGGCGGGAAAAAAGGAGCAAAAGCCGTGTTAAGTCTTATCTTTGCATTTATCTGTATTGGATATCTGATGTTTCCATTGATCTATCAGGGTATCTCTCCGATTATGATCACGATCGTAGTATCGGTATTGACAACTGTAGTTACACTGGGTCTTCTCGGAGGAATTTCTTCGAAAACACTATCTGCTATTATTGGGACCACATGTGGAGTTGTCATTTCAGCTGTGGCAGCCCTAATCTTTGGGAAGGCTGCAGGAATAAGCGGCTATAATGTATCTGATATTGAGACGTTAAATTACGTTGGGCAAAATTCCTCTATTCAGATTGGACAGCTGCTTTTTTCTGGAATCATTATTTCATCGCTGGGGGCAGTTATGGATGTGGGAATGTCGATTGCTTCTACCATTCAGGAAATACATGACACTAATCCCAGCCTATCCCGAAAGCAGGTATTTTTATCCGGAATTCATGTGGGGCAGGATATGATGGGAACAATGACCAATACGTTGATTTTTGCTTATGTTGGAGGATCGCTCACTACATTGATCATTAATTATGCCTATGATCTGAGTTATCGCCAGCTGGCAAATTCTTATATTATCGGAATTGAAATTATGCAGGGACTTTCTGGAAGCCTGGGAGTGGTGTTAACGGTTCCGATCACGGCTTTTGTTGCCAGTTTCCTTATAGGGAAAAAGAAGAAAATGAAAACAACGGATTGAAATTTATAACATTCCTTTATATAATAGTGTTTGCCTTGAATTGATCAGGTGCTTTATTTGGAAGGAATGAGAAGAAAGTGATAGATATAGTATATGCGGAAAAGAAATTCGAAGAGTATTTAGATCAATACGACCGTAGGGATGATAAGATTCAATTAAAAATTGTTCATACCTATGGTGTTTGCTCCTGCATGGATCAGATTACGAAGAGAATGGGGTTGCTGGAAGAGGATTGCCTTCTGGCAAGACTGATTGGCCTGCTTCATGACATTGGCCGATTTGAACAGCTGAGAAGATTTCATAGCTTTGAGCCAGGGGTTATGGATCATGCAGCGTATGGTGTCAAAGTTCTTTTTGAGGAAGGAATGATTCGGAATTTTATAAAAGAAGACAAGTTTGATGACATTATAAAGATAGCGATTCTTAAACACAGTGATTATGAATTGTCCGGAATCGAGGATGAACGAATGCTGCTGCATGCAAAGCTGATCCGGGATGCGGACAAGCTGGATAATTGTAGGGTAAAGTTAGATGAGACGATAGAAACCCTTCTGGATGTATCAGCAGAAGAAGTTGGGGATTGCCTGATCACGCCGGAAGTTTTGGAACAGGTGGAGAAAAAGAAGGCGGTGATAAGCAGTACCAGAAGGACAAAGGTTGATTACTGGATTTCTTATGTTGCATATTTCTTTGATATAAATTTTAAAGAGACTATGGAGATAATTTTGGAAAATCATTATGTGGATAGAATTATCAGAAGAATTCCCTATGGTAATTTAGAAACGGCCAGACAGATAAGAGAAATTCAAAGCCTGATCAGTGAATTTCTAGAAAAACAAATTGAAAAATAGTGAAGAGGAAAGAGGGACAATTACGTGGAGGAACAAAAAGCTTTAAAAGAAAATAAGATGGGAGTCATGCCCATCGGAAAACTTTTAGTTACTATGTCTGTGCCTATCATGTTGTCTATGCTGGTACAGGCCTTTTATAATGTGGTGGACAGTATATTCGTAGCACAGATTAACGAAAATGCGTTGACTGCAGTATCACTAGCTTTTCCGGTGCAAAATTTGATGATCGCGGTTGCCACTGGAACTGGTGTCGGTGTCAATGCATTGTTATCACGAGCACTGGGAGCCGGAGATCGGGAATATGCGAATAAGGTGGCCAACAATGGAATCATGTTGGCTTTTTTCAGCTATCTTGTATTTGTTGTTTTCACTGCACTGTTTGCGGACTTTTATTATCAGGTGCAGACATCGAATTTGCAGATTATTCAATATGGGAACAGTTACATCAAAGTTATTGGGATGATATCATTTGGAATGTTTTTTCAGATTATCTTTGAACGGCTTTTGCAGTCTACCGGTATGACTTTGTATACGATGGTGACACAATCGTTAGGAGCTGTGATTAATATTATTTTAGATCCGATCATGATCTTCGGTCTGCTGGGATTTCCTAAAATGGGAGTAGCAGGAGCCGGATTGGCAACCGTCACCGGGCAAATAATTGCAGCGATTTTAGCCTGTGTATTTAACAGAAAGTGGAATAAAGAAATCCGTATATCATTAAAACAATATAGATTATCTGGAAGGGTAGTGGCTCATATTTACAGCATCGGTATTCCATCTATCATCATGGCATCAGTAAGTTCTGTCATGACGTTTGGTATGAATAAGATCCTAATGATGTTTACGGCTACTGCTACGGCAGTCTTTGGTGTTTACTTTAAGCTGCAAAGCTTTGTCTTCATGCCTGTGTTTGGATTGAACAATGGATTAGTGCCGATTGTAGCATACAATTTTGGGGCTCGCAGACCAAAACGTATCGTAAAGACCATCAAGCTTAGTATTATAGCGGCTGTGTCCATTATGTTCATGGGATTTTTGATTATCCAGTGCATTCCGGCACAATTGCTGCGATGCTTTAATGCTTCTGAGACTATGCTTTCCATTGGAATCCCAGCTCTGAAAATCATCAGTCTAAGCTTTTTATTTGCTGGTTATTGTGTAATCTCTTCATCGGTATTTCAGGCATTTGGGCACGGAGTATTAAGTCTGTTGGTATCCGTTCTTCGGCAATTGATCGTTCTGCTTCCAGTAGCATATCTATTATCGAAGATTGGTGGGTTATCTGCAATCTGGTGGTCATTTCCGATTGCAGAGATTTTTTCCGTTATCATATGCACGACCTTTTTATGTTATGTATATAAAAAAGAAGTCAAACCGCTTTATTAGAAGATGTAAGAAGTTATCATATTTCATTGGTAGCTTCTTTTTTTGTTACATAAAAAATATCGGAACTTAAAATGTATTGACAAGAATACTTGTCAATGATACACTTAAAATGACAAGAAAAGTTGTCATTATGACAAGAAAAGTTTTCAAATAGAAGTGGAGGTGGTTTGATGCCGTTGCATAATCGTTTGAAAGAATACAGAGCAAGAATTGGTGTGAATCAGCAGCAGATGGGAAAGCTGGCAGGAGTGTCCAGACAGACCATCAGCCAGATTGAGCGGGGGGATTATTCTCCATCCGTGGTTCTGGCATTAAAGATTGCAAAGGTGTTTGAAGTCAGTGTAGAAGATATTTTCTGGTATGAGGAGGAAGAGGACAATGACAAATAAGAGAGAAGAGAATAAGAGAGAGAATAGAAAAGCATTGAAGAAGTTTATCCTGATCATTCTTGCTGGAGGTGTATTTGGAGGATTTCTTGGAGGATTTGGATTTGTAATGGAAGAACGGATCATGGATGTTTGCTATTGGCTGGAGGGCATGCTCCCGGAAATCGCTTTCATTGCACTGTTGGTAACGGCAGGTATCTTTCATCTGGCTACCTTCATTTTCTATCGTCAGAGTGTGTCTCTTTATCAACAATGGGATGGAGAGGAAGAGAAGATAGCAGAACAGATTGATAAGAAGCTTGGGTATGCCATGTGGGGAGAATCCATCAATACCATTCTTAATTTCTTTTTCTTCGGAATGGGAATTGGAAAGACGGAACTAGATATACCGTTGCTGGTGGTTTTTATCTTAAACGTTGTGTTGGTCGTAATCTTTCAACAGAAGACGGTGGATCTGACAAAAGTTATGAATCCTGAGAAGCATGGAAGTGTTTATGACAGGAAATTTCTGGACAAATGGATGGAAAGCTGTGATGAGGCAGAGAAGATGGATATTTATCATGCTGCATGGTCTTCCTATCGGGTTATGAGTGTTGCCTATGTGGGAGCATGGCTGGTTACTTACCTGGCACATATGTTTTGTGGAATGGATTTCTTTGCATCCATTGTGGTAACTGTTTTATGGCTTATCCAAAGCTGCGTATATTGTTATAAAAGTATATATCGATAAGAGCCCTTGGGCCTAAGCTGCATAATTCGAAGAAAAAAGGCAGAAACTAGACAAAAATAGAACGTCTAAAATCTCCCGTCTATTCATACATTATATCGTACATCACAGTGGAAGATGACAGAGGATGTATGACAGCTTTATACAAGAAGGGAGAAATAGAGATGACAAATCAGGCAATTGTAGCAGGAGAGGTAATAACGGAATTTCAATTCAGCCATGAAATTTTTGGAGAGGGATTTTATACATTAAAAATTCAGGTGCGTCGTTTAAGTGATGCTACTGATGAGATTCCGCTGTTGGTCTCTGAACGTTTAGTAGATGTAACAAAGAATTACATAGGTCGTAAATTAGAAGCAAAGGGACAATTTCGATCTTATAATAAACATGAAAGTGAAAAAAATCATCTAATTTTATCATTGTTCGTGAGAGAGTTGGAATGGATTGACAGCTATGAAAACAGAAAGCCGAATTATATTATGCTGGATGGATATATCTGCAAGGAGCCGGTCTATCGAATGACACCTTTGGGGCGAGAAATCTGCGATATTTTATTGGCGGTAAATCGTGCGTATGGAAAATCTGATTATATTCCGTGCATATGTTGGGGACGTAATGCCAGATTTGCAGGCAATCTGGAAATTGGCTCTCACATACAGGTGCTTGGAAGGATCCAGAGCAGAAAGTATCAAAAAAAGGTAGGAGAGAACCAGATTATTTCCAGAACTGCTTATGAAATTTCGGTCAATAAATTAGAAATTAGAGAAGAATAGTTGGATTTTTAAATTAATTGTGATACAATAAGTCGATAATATGTTTATTTAGTACACGTTGAGGTGAAATTATGGAAGGACAAGTAGAAGTCTTTTGTGGCTCAGGAAGAGGAAAGACAGCGGCAGCGCTTGGTATTTGCACCCGTGCAGCAAGTGCGGGAAAACAGGCGATCATCGTCCGGTTTTTGAAAGGAAAGGATTCTGCTCAGCTTGAGTACCTGAAGAGACTGGAACCAGAAATTAAATTTTTCACATTTGAAAAACAAACAAAGTGTTATAATGAATTAACCGAAGCGGAGAAAGAGGAAACGTACAACAATATCCGCAATACAGTAAATTATACAAAAAAAGTAATCGATGCATGCCAGTGTGATTTACTTGTTTTGGATGAAGCTTTGGGTCTGGTTGAATTGGGGTTGATTGATGTGGAAGAATTGATCTCATTTGTTCAAAAGAAGCATGATGATATGCAGATCATCTTCACAGGGCGTAAGATGCCAAAAGAACTGGAGCCGTGGGTAGATAATATTTATTGTATCAGCACGGAGAAAGAAAAGCAGTATTAGCATACGAAGGAATAGCATATAAGGAGGTTGTTGGACTATGGCAATTTTTGAAGGAGCAGGTGTAGCATTGATTACACCATTTTGTACAGATGAATCTGTAGATTATGATCAGCTCGAAAAGGTAATTGATTACCAGATTGAGAAGGGGACAGACAGTATTATCATCTGTGGTACTACAGGAGAAGCATCTACGATGTCTCATGAAGAGCAGTTAGAGGTAGTAAAGGCTTGTGTGGATCATGTAAATAAGCGAGTACCTGTGATTGCAGGAGCAGGATCTAATTGTACAAGAGAGGCTGTATATCTGGCAGAGAAGTCAGCTCAGATTGGCGTTGATGGATTATTAGTGGTAACACCTTATTATAATAAAGCGACTCAGGGTGGACTGGTTCAGTATTATACAGATATCGCAAAGGCATCTGATGCTCCGATCATCATGTATAATGTTCCAGGAAGAACCGGATGTAACATTCAGCCGGAGACAGCAGCAAAATTAGTAAAAGAAGTAGATACGATTGTTGGAATTAAGGAAGCAAGCGGTAATATTTCCCAAGTTGCAAAGCTGATGAGCCTTACACAGGGAGATATTGACCTTTATTCAGGCAATGATGACCAGATCGTTCCAATTTTATCTTTAGGCGGTAAGGGCGTTATCTCTGTATTATCCAATGTTGTACCAACAGAAACACATGAGATCGTTGCAAGCTATCTGGCTGGCGATGTGAAGAAAAGCCGTGAACTTCAGTTAAAGTATATTGAATTGATTGATGCATTGTTCTGTGAAGTAAATCCAATTCCTGTAAAGAAAGCAATGGCAGAATTAGGATATTGTACAGGTACTGTCAGAGGACCATTGACAGAGATGGAGCCTGCACATGCGGAAAAGATGATTCAGATCATGAAAAAATTAAATATTTTATAAGAGGTACAAAAGATGATAAAATTAATCATGCATGGCTGCAACGGAGCCATGGGACAGGTGATCAGCAAGATCGTCGAAGAGACAGAAGGCGCTGTCATGGTTGCCGGAATTGACCGTGTAGATGAAGGAAAGAACGACTATCCTGTCTTTACAGATATAAAAGAATGCGATGTAGAAGCAGATGCTATCATTGATTTTTCGGCAGCACCAGCAGTAGATGCTTTGCTGGATTATGCTGTGGAAAAACAGATTCCTGTTGTAGTATGTACGACAGGATTATCCGATGAACAATTGGCAAAGTTGGAAGAATCCAGCAAGAAAGTAGCAGTATTGCGTTCAGCTAACATGTCACTGGGTGTCAATACATTATTAAAATTAGTAAATGCAGCAACCAGGGTATTAGCAGAAGCAGGATTTGATATTGATATCGTAGAAAAGCATCATAGAAAGAAATTAGATGCTCCATCTGGCACAGCAATTGCATTGGCTGATGCAATCAACGATGCTTTGAATCATGAATATGAATACGTATATGATAGAAGTGAAAGAAGAGAGCAGCGTCCGGTAAAAGAAATCGGAATTTCTGCTGTTCGTGGTGGAACCATCGTAGGTGAACACGAAGTTATTTTTGCGGGACAGGACGAGGTAATCGAATTTAAGCATACTGCTTATTCCAAAGCAATCTTTGGAAAGGGTGCTGTCAGTGCAGCCATGTTCCTGGCAGGAAAACCGGCAGGGCTTTACAACATGAGCCATGTAATCGGCTAATAGATCACAATGCGAAACAGCTATGATTCCATGGAATCATAGCTGCTTTTTATTACATTAAGAAATTCCTCGAATTTGTTATGTAATAAAATTTAGCATTTCATTTTAGGGAGGAAAAATATGCTATCAGAGAAAGTACTTGCAATGACGAAACAAAAATCAATTATTCGTGAAATTTTCGAATATGGAATGGAAAGAGCAAAAGTGGTAGGTCCGGAAAATGTTTTCGATTTTAGTATCGGAAATCCAAGTGTTCCGGCACCAGAATCTGTGGATCAGGCGATTTATGGTATCATGAAAGAACAAAATCCGGTAGAGCGTCATGGATATGCACCGAATGCAGGAATCCCATCTGTCAGAGAAACTATTGCCAATTCTTTAAATCGCAAATATGAGATGGATTATACCGCCAATAATATTTTTATGACCAATGGAGCAGCTGCATCCCTTGGTATCTTATTTAAAGTGTTGACCAATGGAGCGGAGGATCAGATTATCACATTTGCACCATATTTTCCAGAATATCAGGCATATGCGATTTCAGCAGGAGTTCATCTTGAGGTGATTCCGGCAGACGTAACTTCTTTTCAGATCAACTTTGAAGTATTGGAAGAAAAGTTGACCAGTAATACGAAGGCAGTGTTGATTAATTCCCCAAACAATCCTTCTGGAGCGGTATATTCAAAGGAAACCATTCAGAGGTTGGCTGCGCTGCTGGAAGAGAAGCAAAAGGAATATGGTCATCCAATCTATATTGTTTCCGATGAACCATATCGAGAAATCGTATACGATGGTTTTGAAGTTTCCTATGTTCCACATTATTATGATAATACTTTGGTATGCTATTCTTATTCCAAATCTCTATCACTTCCGGGAGAAAGAATTGGATACATTGCATTTTCCAATCGCATTGCAGATGCAGATGTGATGCTGGGGGCGCTGGTTCAGTCAGCCAGATTATTATCCTATGTATGCGTACCATCCATGTTTCAGAAGGTCGTGGCAAGATGTGTGGATGATACAGCTGATCTATCTGTATATGCAGAGAATAAGAAACTGTTCTATCAGGCACTGGTAGATATGGGATATGAATGTGTGGAACCAGGAGGAGCCTTTTATTTATTTCCAAAAGCATTGGAAGAAGATGCAAATGCTTTTTGTGAAAGAGCGAAAAAATATGATCTGTTACTGGTACCGAGTGACAGCTTTGGATGTCCAGGACATGTGCGCATCAGCTACTGTGTAGAGCCAGAACGAATCAAACGGGCATTGCCATTATTTAAAAAACTAATTGATGAATACAAAGGAGAAAAGTAAAATGGGAAACTGGAGAGATAATATTCGAAAGGTAGTTCCGTATACACCGGGAGAACAGCCAAAAAGAACAAATCTGATCAAGTTAAACACCAATGAAAATCCATATCCACCATCAAAAAAAGTGCAGGAAATGATGGGAAAAGTAGAAGGATGGAGATTATATCCAGATCCTGCAGCCGGTAAGCTGGTTCATGCGCTGGCAGAATATCATGGATTATCGGATGATCAGGTGTTTGTAGGAGTTGGATCTGATGACGTGCTTGCTATGGCATTTATGACATTTTTCAATTCAGAAAAGCCAGTCTTTTTCCCGGATATTACGTATTCTTTTTATGATGTCTGGGCGGATCTGTTCAAGATTCCATATGAGACAAAGGCATTGGATGAGAACTTTTATCTTCGAAAAGAAGATTATATGGAACCAAATGGCGGGATTATATTCCCAAATCCAAATGCACCGACAGGAGTTTTGGTAGATTTGGATTTTATAGAAGACATCGTTCAGGCAAATCAGGATGTAATCGTAATTGTAGATGAAGCCTATATTGATTTTGGCGGAATATCTGCAAAACCGTTGTTAGAAAAATATGAAAATCTTCTGGTCGTACAGACCTATTCAAAATCTCGTTCACTGGCAGGACTTCGAATTGGTTATGCTATGGGAAATAAGGAATTGATCAAGGCAATCAATGACGTAAAATATTCTTTTAATTCTTATACCATGAATCAGCCGGCAATCGCCATAGGAGCAGCAGTACTGGAGGATGAGGAATATTTTCAGGAAACGATAAAGAAAATTATAGATACACGGGAATGGTTTAAGGAGGAGATGAGAAATCTGGGATTCTCTTTTGCAGATTCAAAGTCCAACTTCTTGTTTGTTACTCATGAGACAGCTGAGGCGAAGGATATATTTGAAGCTGCAAAGAAAGAAGATATCTTTGTAAGATATTTTGATAAGCCTAGAATCAATCATTATCTTCGAATTACCATTGGAACGAGAGAAGAGATGGAAAGCTTTCTAAAATTCGTAAAAGATTTTTTAACAAAATAATAAAATAATTCTTAAAAAATGTAAAAAATTTACAACCCTCTTGAAATATGCGTTATTTTTCTGTAGACTATGTAAAAATGACTGAGTCATTTCAGGATTTACACGGAGAAAGTGTTTAGAGTCTTAGGGGGATACGGCTTTGTTCTATGTAATCCTATGAAGAATAGGAGGACATGTTCAATGAAGTATGAAGAATTTAAAAAATATGTCAATGACAATGTGGATGTATCGATGGAATCAGATGGAAATCAGGAAGAGGGAGTCTTTTCCTATGGAAGGATTCGACCGAGAATCTTTTATCGGGTGATTTCTGCTCTGCAGAATGAAGAATTGCTAAGGCGATGTCCCCATGTCCGGTTATTTGACATGGCGATTACTTTTCGATGGTTGTTTCATCAGGATGAAAGGGGAATTTCCTCAGCTTTGATCCAAAACGATCATTTGGAATACTGGGAAGTGGACGAGGTGGAGATGATTCGGACAGCCCTGTGGAATACGCCAAGATTATTTCCGGTAAAAAGATGTAAGATTTTAGAGGCAATCAGACAGTGGGTGGATCTTGGAGGTCCGGATCTTCCGTTATATGTACTGACTAATGCCATAGGAATTAATGGTGCCGCAACCATTTTCTATCCGGGTGCTTTGGAGGCATTCGCACAGGAAGTAGGACAGGATTTCTATATTCTTCCATCCAGCATACATGAAGTTCTTCTGATTGCCAAGTCTGAGGTTGAGGATTCTCGTAATCTGAAGGATATGGTCTGGGAAGCCAACCGGACTGTAGTCTCTGAGAGGGAGCGGCTGTCGGATCAGGTTTTGTATTATGATTGGAAGAAAGAAGAGGTGCGTCTGCTGGAATCATAAGAGAGGATAGAAGTTCTCTTTGGCATAGAAAGAGAAAGTAGATGATGAAGATGAAACGATGGGAAATTTATTTGGAACTTGTATTTGAATTTGTATTTGGAATCTTTGCGCTCGTACTGTTGATTTATGGTATTCCTAAGCTTCTGGGATTTTTCTGGCCTTTTGTGGTCAGCTGGATCGTGGCTATGCTGGCTGGGCCTCTGTGCAGTTTTCTGGAAAAGAAGTTAAAGGTCTCACGTAAGTGGGGATCTGCTATGATTTTGATTCTTTCTATTTGTGCGGTGGCTGGTGTTATTGTATTGTTGGTTTCTGTTATAGGTAATCAGGCATTGGAATGGGCAGCGGATCTTCCTAATATCTATCATAAAATGATGGAGCAACTGGGAAGTTTTGGAGAGCGAATTTCCAGATGGCATATAGCATCTCTGCCATTTTTGCAGGAAGGCATTCACAAAGTGGTTGTATCTGCAAATTCAGCTATTTCTTCTGTTGTGAGTAATATTGGTGCTTATGGCATGGAACATGCTGGTTCCTTTGCAAAAGGAGTGACCAATGGATTGATTGGAACCATCGTTATGTTGATTTCCGCCTATTTGTTAATTTGTGAGCGGGAAGAGATTATAAAAAACTATCGGAAGATCATGCCGGAATTTATTAAGGAGAAGGTTGACATCTTTTGTCAGAATACCCTGGGAGTTCTGGGAAGCTATTGTCTGGTGCAGATGAAGCTTATGGTGGTCATTGCCATTATTCTATGGATCGGTTTTCTCGTTTTGGGAATCAATTACGGAGTTTTATTTGCGGTTTTGATTTCATTGTTGGATGTATTGCCATTTTTGGGAACAGGAACGGCATTGATTCCATGGGCAATTTATATGATGATTACAGGTCAGGTAAAAGCAGGCATTGGTTTTTTGATCTTGTATGTGATCTGTCTTGTATTAAAGCAGGTATTGCAGCCGAAGATGATTGGGGATCAGATGGAGATGAATTCCTTGATGACTTTGATTCTTATGTATGCAGGATTGAAATTAAAGGGCATTGGAGGGCTGATTCTGGCATTGGTATTTGGTATCTTCTTTACGAATCTGTATAAAAGAGGAGCCTTTGATTCTATGATCAATCGGACGAAGTACCGGCTTACCATGTTGCATGATTTAGAAAAAGAAAATAAGTGAGGACAAAGATGAGCTACGCAGATACATTATTTATTCAGATGTGTAACAATATTATCCAAAATGGGTATAGTACGGAAGGAGAAAAGGTTCGTCCCAAATGGCCGGATGGACAGTATGCCTATACGATCAAGCAATTTGGAGTGGTCAATCGCTATGATTTAAGCAAGGAATTTCCGGCACTTACGTTGCGAAAGACGTATGTAAAGTCTGCTATTGATGAGATTTTATGGATTTGGCAGAAGAAATCCAACAATATTCATGATTTAAAGAGTAATATCTGGGATGAATGGGCAGATGAAGATGGCTCCATCGGAAAAGCTTATGGATATCAGTTAGGCGTAAAGCACCAGTATAAAGAAGGTATGATGGATCAGGTGGATCGTGTGATTTATGATCTGAAGAATCATCCATATAGCCGGAGAATCCTGACCAATATTTATGTTCATGAGGATTTGCATGAGATGAATCTTTATCCATGTGCATATAGCATGACATTTAATGTAACACAAAAACAGGGACATGATAAGTTGACATTGAATGCAGTGTTGAATCAACGTTCCCAGGATATTTTAGCAGCAAATAACTGGAATGTAGTACAATACTCTGTACTGCTTATGATGATTGCACAAGTATGTGATATGGAGGCAGGAGAATTGCTGCATGTAATCGCCGATGCACATATTTATGATCGCCATATACCGATTATCAAGGAATTGATTCAAAGACCAACCTATCCGGCACCTGATTTCTGGATGAACCCGGATATTAAAAACTTTTATGATTTCACATTGGATGATTTTAAGATCGAGAATTATCAGGCAGGTCCACAGGTGAAGAATATTCCAATTGCGATTTAGGAGCGATTGTTAAGCAATCAAAAATATAGATAAATATGTTTATATGTGATGCAATGTGTTTATAAAGAAAGGAGAATTATTTATGAACACATCAAATATCACAAATTATAAACCAAAAGATTTTGCTGAATTACTTGGAGTGTCAGTAAAAACTCTTCAACGTTGGGACAGAGATGGAATTCTCAAAGCAAATCGTATTCCAACTAACAGAAGATATTATATCAATCTTACATGTGTTCAGTTGTAGATTGTATGGATTTCGCAAGTATAAAAATCAGATAAAGGAGGATGAGGAAATTGCGAAAGAGTTACAAAACGGAAATAAACCCAACGCAGGAACAAATACAAAAGATAAATAAAACAATTGGAACTTGTAGATTTATTTATAATTTTTATATTGCCCATAATAAAGAACTTTATAACAAAGGTGAAAAATTTATGACAGCAAAATCTTTTAGTGTATGGCTAAATAATGAATTTCTACTAAATAATCCAGAATATTTATGGATAAAAGATGTGAGTTCTAAGTCAGTTAAAAAATCCATGGAAAATGCGTATACTGCTTTTACCAGATTTTTTAAAAAGCAAAGTAGATTTCCCAGATTTAAAAAAAAGAATAAGTCAGATGTGAAAATGTATTTTGTGAAAAATAATCCAAAAGATTGTTTCTGTGAAAGACATCGAATTAATATCCCTACTCTTGGATGGGTCAAATTAAAAGAAAAGGGTTACATTCCAACAACAAAGCAAGGATATGTGATTAAAAGTGGTACAGTCTCCTGCAAGGCTGGAAGATATTATGTATCTGTTTTGATTGATATTCCAAATACAGAAAAACCAAAATTAAATAATTTTGGATTAGGAATTGATCTAGGCATCAAGGAATTTGCAGTTATCAGTAACGGTATTATAAAGAAAAATGTAAATAAAACCGCAAAATTAAAAAAATTAGAGAAACAATTAAAAAGAGAACAGCGTTGTCTATCGAGAAAATACGAAGACTTAAAAAAACGCAACAATAAAATGAAAGGAGAAGCCACTAGACAAAATATTCAAAAACAAGTCTTAAAGGTACAGAAACTTCATCATAGAATAGACAATATTCGTACCGATTATATCAATAAATGTGTAAATGAGATAGTGAAAACCAAACCATCTTATATTACCATTGAAGATTTGAATGTAAAAGGAATGATGAAGAATAAGCATCTGTCTAAAGCAGTTGCTTCACAGAAATTCTATGAGTTTAGAACAAAACTTGAAGCAAAATGCAAAGAACTGGGAATTGAATTAAGAATTGTAGATAGATGGTATCCATCAAGTAAGCTATGTCATGAATGTGGTTGTATTAAGAGAGATTTAAAACTTTCTGATAGAGAATATATTTGTGAGTGTGGATATCATGCTGATAGAGATTATAATGCAAGCCTTAATTTAAGAGATGCAATATCCTACAAAATAGCATAAAACAAGCGTTTGTAGGCATGTACCGATGGCTTTAGTCGGGAATTTACGACTGTGGACTGTACAAGAACTTGTGAGTAGCGTATTACTTGTAATCGCAAAAGCATACAGGATGAAGCAGTAAGAAAAGTTTGTGAAAACTTTCAATATCTCGATATGGGTATATTTGTCTATATTTTGAGTGGCAGCAAGAGATGAAGTTGATCGTAAATGCAGATAAGAACTGGGGAATTGGAAAGAGTAACCAGCTTTTGGTCCGGATTCCCAATGACATGAAATTTTTTCAACAGATGACCACGGGACATGTGATTGTTATGGGAAGAAAGACATTAGAAAGCTTTCCGGGGAAGATGCCTCTTGCCAAGAGAACGAATATCGTATTGACTACGGATAAGGACTATAATGGGCATGGAGCGATTGTAGTGGGAAGTAAAGAAGAGTTGATGGAAGAGCTGGAGGAATATGAAAGTGATGAAATCTTTATCGTAGGGGGAGAAAGCATCTATCGTATGATGCTTCCTTATTGCGATACCGCTTATGTAACAAAGCTGGATTATGCTTATGATGCGGATACGTATTTTCCAAATCTGGACGAGATGGAGGATTGGGAGATGGTAGAAGAGGGAGAAGAACAAACATATTTTGACATTGAATACTATTTCCGAACCTACCGCAGAAAAAAATAGAATGATATGAAAAAAGGCGGCATAACACCAACATGCAAGAATGCCATCCGGCGTTCTTGCGGTGTATGCGCCTTTTTTCATTTAGCGTAATTCTGCAATTCTGCTTACGGCAACATAGATTTCACTGATTTTATACCAGGTCGGATAGTCGACCACACCAGTAGCAGGAAGTCCAAAAACATTTTGAAATCTGCTGACGGCATTGGCAGTTGCTTCGCCATAGCGGCCATCTGCAGAGATAGTTGGGATGGATGGATAGGTCTGTGCAATTCGATTGAGCTGCTCCTGTATTTGACGGACTTTATCGCCGGTAGAACCTATGGTCAGGTCGCTTCCTGGCCAGGATGCAGGAACTCCGGAGATTTCTTCCGCAGTATTGATATACATATCATTTCCATAATAATAGCGTAGGATCTCAAGAGGAGCATATCCCTGATCACCCAGATATTTGCTGCCCCACTGAGTCATCCAGCCACTGCAGGTTACTCGTTTTCCATCACAGTATTGTGTCAGAATAGGCTGTGTTACATTCGGTCTGGATAGGTAATTGGCAAAAATTTCATCGACCACTTCGTTTATGGTGTCAAAGCTGTTCTTGCCATGAATCCATTTGTGATCGTAAGCAGTGGAGGAGGTGATCGTAAAATCGAATCCTTTGTTGCGATACCACTCGGTATAGACACGGTTTAGCGTAAAGGACATAATAGCCAGTACGTTAGCTTCGATGGTACTCCTTGGCCAGGTAGAATAGATTTCACAGGATGCAACATTTTTAATATAATCCTTGTATTTGACGTAATAATTGCTGGCAGTGGAGTCATTAACTGAACCATCATGTACGATAACATACTCAGGAATGACTACACGGCTTAATACGATTTCGCCTCGTTCTTCCAATGGTTTGATTTCTTCCTCAGGAATCTTTGGCGGGTAATCTCCAAATAAGGTGTGGGGGCCGATGGTAAGTACATCCACTGGATTGGATTGAGCAAGAATTGGAGATAAGCGGGCATCCTGGAGGGCGGTAACCCCTGACATCAGTTCGGCTCCTGCAATGGTCAGAGGTTCAAAGTCTGGTGCAGAAATCTGAAAGGTGTATTCAGAATAGGGCTGATTTTCAGAAGGAGCCATGGAATATTCCAAAGGAGGAGTATCTAAAGTGATCAGCTCTGTCTGACCGTTCGAATCGGTTTCAACCTTTTCAATGACGGAATTAGGGTCGCCGGTATAAGAGATTTCTATGGAAGCATTGGGGATAGGAGCGGCTCCGATACTTGAGGTAACACTGATTTGTAATTTTCCAGTATCTACTAAATTATTTTGTGCAGCTTTCATGGATTCTCCTTATAAAAAAGCTTTGTAGTAGAGTATGATGAAAATAGAAAAATGTTATAAACTCTTTATAAATTTTGTCAATTCTCAGAGGAATTATGATATAGTAATATCGAATAAACATCCGTCTTTACCAGGAATGTTGGTATATTCTTGGGATAGGAAAGACAGTCATAGTATCAAGGAGGAAATTATGCGGCAGAAGTATGCATTCATGGGAATCACCGTTATTTTAACAATGGCATTGTGGGCCAATACCCTATCTGAGAAGAAAAAAGTGTCTTATACGCCAGATTCTGTGGTAATGAAGGTTGGCGATTGTCAGATTACTGTATCGGAGGCCATGATCTATATGTTAGAACGCCGCCAAGAAATTGAATCTGCATGGGGAAGCAAGATGTGGAGTGCGGAGATAGGGACGGATGAGAAGGGAAACAAAGTTACTTATGAAGATGAAGTAAAGGACGATGTAGCAGAACGGATTGAAATCCAGAAGGTCTTGGTGCAGGAAGCAGAGGATCAGGCAATCAAGCTAAGTAAAAAGGAACGGGTGGAATGTAGGAAACAGGCGAAAAAGGAAATTGGAATGTTCGATAGTAAGGAGCTGATCACGTATGAAATTACACTTGACAAGGTCTCTTCATATTATAAAGAGAAGAAGATAGCAAGTAAGATGTATAATAAGATTCTGGAAGATTTTGAGGCAGATTATGATCTGGCAGATTATAAAATGGTGACAGTTTATGAGATGGTATTTCCGACAGTTCAGAGTAATAAAGAGGGAGAACTGGTAGAAGTTAGTGAGACGGAAGATAGAAAACAGAAACAAAGAGCAGATGAAGCGAGAAAGAAGGTTGTTTCTGGAGAGAAGCTGGACACAGTGGCCAGGTATTATGGATTGAGAAATGCAGGAGAGAAGACATTAAATGCTTCAGAGGTTTCTGGTAATCTGTGGGATGAAGTGAATCAGCTGGAGGATGGAGAATGCAGCAGTGTGATGGAAACGGATAATGGATACATGATTGTTCAGATGATTCATAAAAATGACAGGAAGAAGCAGGAAGAAGCAATCAATCAGGAAGTGGAAAAGCAGAAGAAAGAATGGTTCCAGAAGAAGTATAAAGAAGATTATAAAAAGCATTATAAAACAAAGATGGAGGAAGATGTGTGGAAGAAACTTCCACTGGCATCACAGAAGGATGAATCGTAATTATCAAAAAGAGTTGGACCGTTTGTTGTCCAGCATGGAGGGAAAACCACAAAAATTATTTTTGCACAGTTGTTGTGCTCCCTGCAGCAGTTATGTGCTGGAATATCTATCTCAATATTTTGAGATCACTATTTTTTATTATAATCCCAATATTTCACCGGAGGAAGAATACCGAAATCGGGTAGAGGAGCAAAAGCGCCTGATCGGACAGCTGGATACTATATATCCTATCTCCTTTATGGAAGGAAAATATGAACCAGAGAAGTTTTATCAGATGGCCAGGGGAATGGAAGAACTCCCAGAAGGTGGACAGCGCTGTTATGCCTGTTATGAGATGCGTCTGAGAGAAGCGGCCCAAAAAGCGGTAGTCCAAAAGGCAGATTATTTTACGACCACTCTGTCCATCAGTCCTTATAAGAATGCAAGATGGATCAATGAGATTGGTGAAAAGCTGGAGAGGGAATACGGTATTAGGCATCTGCCATCTGATTTTAAGAAGAAGAATGGATACCGAAGATCTATTGAATTATCCAGGCAATACCATCTGTATCGACAGGATTACTGTGGGTGCATTTATTCTAAAATGGAGAGGGAGCGTCAAAAGGATTAATAACATTAATATTTTGGTAGGAATAGTTTTCTATCGATGAAATTTTGAAAAAGTCTTGTATTTTTAAATGAAATGTGTTAGAATCTTTACAATTTAAAAAGAAAGAGAGCTTTGGGGGAAGGACTGCGTTATTGGTAGCTTTGTAACGTTACGGATAACGTTTAGATAAGTATTCCTAATTATAGATGCCTCTTTTTTTTTGAGCTTTTTTAGGAAAGGATAGGTGACACGATGAAGGCATTTTTGATTCTGGAAGACGGCCAGATTTTTGAAGGTCAGAGCTTTGGAGCAGTCAAAGAAGTGGTGTGTGAAGTTGTATTTAACACATCTATGACAGGATATTTAGAGGTATTAACAGACCCATCCTACCAGGGACAGGGAGTTGTTATGACTTATCCGTTAATTGGAAATTATGGAATTTGTTATGATGATATGGAATCTAGAAGAGCTTGGCCAACAGCATTTATTGTTCGTGAAGTTTCTAGACTCGCCAGCAATTTTAGAAAACAGGGAGATCTTGATACATTTTTGAAAGAACAGGATATTCCAGGAATCTGTGGTCTTGATACCCGTGCATTAACCAAGATTCTTCGTGAAAAGGGTACCATGAATGGTATGATTACAACCAATGAGAATTTTGATAAAGAAGAAGTTCTGAGGAAGGTAAGAGAATATCGTGTTGTAAATGCGGTAAAGACAGTAACCTGTGCAGAACCAAGACATTATGAGGGCGATGGTTATAAAGTTGCTTTGATGGACCTTGGTACAAAGAACAATATTGAACGTTGTCTGGTTGAAAGGGGATGTGAAGTAACTGTTTATCCTGCTGATACGAAAGCGGAGACGATTTTGGCATCCAAACCAGATGGAATCATGTTATCCAATGGTCCTGGGGATCCAAAAGAATGTGTCACAATTATTGAAGAGCTTAAAAAATTATATGCAAGTGAAATTCCTATTTTTGCAATTTGTCTGGGACATCAGTTAATGGCATTGGCTGTTGGCGGTGATACTGAAAAAATGAAATACGGACACCGCGGAGGAAACCATCCGGTCAAAGACTTAAAGACCGGAAAAGTATATATTTCTTCTCAGAACCATGGATATGTAGTAAAAGAGGAAAGTATCGACAGAACTATTGCAGAAGTCGCTTTTATTAATGTAAACGATAAGACAGTGGAAGGCCTTCATTATTTAAATAAAAATATTTTAACAGTTCAGTTTCATCCAGAGGCATGTCCTGGACCTGTTGATTCAAACTTCTTATTTGATGAATTTATGAACATGATGGAGGTGTCAAGATAATGCCAAAAGATAATCATATTAAAAAAGTATTAGTAATTGGTTCCGGACCGATCGTAATCGGTCAGGCAGCAGAATTCGACTACGCCGGTACACAGGCTTGTCGTTCTCTGAAGGAAGAAGGTATTGAGGTTGTACTGGTAAACTCTAACCCGGCAACGATTATGACCGATAAAAATATTGCGGATAAGGTCTATATTGAACCTTTGACCGTAGAAGTAGTAGAAAAATTAATTTTAAAAGAAAAACCGGACAGTGTTCTTCCTACTTTAGGTGGACAGGCAGCATTAAATATCGCCATGGAATTAGAGGAACGTGGATTTTTAAAAGAAAATCGTGTCCGTTTGATCGGTACTTCTGCTAAGACGATTAAAAAGGCAGAGGATAGACAGGAATTTAAAGATACCATGGAAAAGATTGGGGAGCCAATTGCACCAAGCCAGGTTGTAAATAACGTAGAGGATGGGCTGGAATTCGTAAAACAGATTGGATACCCAGTGGTACTTCGTCCTGCATATACATTAGGAGGAAGCGGCGGCGGAATCGCAGCCGATGAAGAAGAATTTATTACTATTTTGGAAAACGGTCTTCGATTGAGTCGAGTAAATGAAGTTTTGGTAGAACGCTGCATTGCTGGATGGAAGGAAATCGAATACGAAGTAATGCGTGATGCCAATGGAACATGTATTACCGTATGTAATATGGAAAACTTAGATCCTGTAGGAGTGCATACCGGTGACAGTATCGTAGTTGCACCATCACAGACATTAGGAGATAAAGAATACCAGATGCTTCGTACATCTGCGTTGAAGATCATTTCTGAATTAAATGTAGAAGGTGGATGTAATGTACAATATGCATTGAACCCAGAATCATTTGAGTACTGTGTTATTGAAGTAAATCCTCGTGTCAGCCGTTCTTCTGCACTGGCATCAAAAGCTACTGGATACCCGATCGCCAAGGTAACAGCAAAAATTGCATTGGGATATCATCTGGATGAAATTATAAATGCGGTAACAGGCAAGACTTATGCAAGTTTTGAACCAACCTTGGATTACTGTGTCGTAAAGATTCCAAGACTGCCATTTGATAAGTTTATTCAGGCAAAGAGAACATTGACAACACAGATGAAGGCAACTGGTGAAGTTATGAGTATCTGCACCAATTTCGAAGGGGCATTAATGAAAGCCATTCGTTCTCTGGAGCAGAATGTGGACAGCTTAGACTATGGTCCTTATAAGACATTTACAGATGAGCAGCTGGCAGAAGAACTGAAAAAAGTTGATGACCGTCGTATCTATGTGATCGCAGAATGTATCAGAAGGGGTGTTGCCTTAGATAAGATCAATGAAGTAACCAAAATTGATTTATGGTTCTTGGATAAGATTGCGATTCTGGTTGAGACAGAACAGAAGATTCGAAATGCCAAAGAACTGGACAAAGACTTATTAGCAGAAGCAAAACGTCTTGAATTCCCGGACAATGTGATTGCAAGATTTACCGGTAAAACAGAAGATGAGATCAAGGAACTTCGTATGCAGTATGGAATTACACCTGCATATAAGATCGTTGATACTTGTGCAGCTGAATTTGAAGCTATGACACCTTACTATTATTCTTGCTATGGAAGTGTCAACGAAGTAGAAGCAGTAAACCATAAGAAGAAAGTGATGGTTCTTGGTTCCGGTCCGATTCGTATTGGTCAGGGAATTGAGTTCGATTATTGTTCTGTGCACAGTGTGTGGGCATTAAAAGAGCAGGGATATGAGACGATTATTGTAAATAATAATCCAGAGACTGTATCCACAGACTTTGATATTGCAGATAAATTATATTTTGAACCATTGACAGCAGAGGATGTAGAAAGCATCGTAAATCTGGAAAAACCAGATGGTGCAGTAGTACAGTTCGGTGGACAGACAGCGATCAAGCTGACAGAAGCATTGCGTAAGATGGGAGTGCCAATCTTAGGAACCAGTGCAGAAAATGTAGATGCAGCAGAAGATAGAGAGTTATTTGACGAAATTTTAGAAGAATGCTGTATCCCAAGACCAAGAGGAACAACCGTATTTACTGTAGAGGAAGCGTTAGAGGCCGCTCATGATCTTGGATATCCGGTATTAGTAAGACCTTCTTACGTACTCGGGGGACAGGGAATGCAGATTGCGGTTTCTGATGAAGATATTGTACAGTATCTTGGAATTATCAACCGCCAGCACCAGGAACATCCAATTCTGGTAGATAAATACCTGATGGGAAAAGAAGTAGAAGTAGATGCTGTTTGTGATGGTACCGATGTATTGATTCCAGGAATTATGGAACACATCGAAAGAGCAGGAATTCACTCTGGAGATAGTATTTCTGTATATCCTTCCTTGAACATCTCACCAAAGATCAAGAGGGTTATTGAAGACTATACAAGAAAGCTTGCAAAATCCTTACACGTCATTGGTCTGATCAATATTCAGTTTATCGTACACCAGGATGAAGTATATGTTATTGAGGTAAATCCTCGTTCCAGCCGTACGGTTCCTTATATCAGTAAAGTAACAGGAATTCCGATCGTAGACCTTGCTTCACAGGTGATCGTAGGTGCTAAGATTCGTGATCTGGGATATGAACCAGGATTACAGAAAGAAGCAGATTACTTTGCAGTAAAGATGCCGGTATTTTCATTTGAAAAGCTGCGTGGTGCTGAGATCAGTTTAGGACCGGAGATGAAGTCAACAGGAGAGTGTTTGGGTATTTCTAAGGACTTTAATGAAGCCTTATATAAAGCATTCTTAGGAGATGGCGTAGATTTACCGAAACATAAGAAGATGATTCTTACGGTTAAGGATTCCGATAAGCTGGAGGCAGTAGATGTAGGAAGAAGATTTGCTGCATTGGGATATCAGATTTATTCTACAAAGAATACCTGTCGTATTCTAAATAAGAATGGTGTTCCAGCAACTCCGATCAATAAAATTGAAGAAGAATCTCCAAACCTGTTGGATCTGATCTTAAGTCATGAAATCGATCTGGTTATCGATACACCTTCTCATGGAGTAGGAAAGAGCAGAGACGGATTTTTAATTCGAAGAAATGCAATTGAAACAGGAGTTACCTGCTTAACCTCTCTGGATACAGCCAATGCATTGCTGATCAGTTTGGAGACAGCACATAAAGATAAACTGACTCTTATTGATATTGCGACTATTTAATATAGAAGAAATACGATTGTAACAGCCGGGAAAAAAATGTTCCCGGCTGTTTATATTTAAAAGAAAAAAGAGAAAAATAGTTATAAAAATTAAATGGTTTTACAGTTTATTGACAAAAAAATCATTAGTTGTTAAAATCAAATTATATACGCACTGATATAAAGGAAAGGAGATGTAATGATGTCTCATTATACAAAACAGGACATTATGCGTCTTGTAGAAGAAAATGATGTAGAATTTATCCGTCTTCAGTTTACGGATGTATTCGGTACTTTAAAAAATGTAGCAATTACTGCCAGACAGTTGGAAAAAGCATTGGACAATAAATGTATGTTTGATGGTTCTTCTGTGGATGGCTTTGTTCGTATTGATGAATCTGATATGTATTTATACCCAGATCTGGATACTTTTAGTATATTTTCCTGGAGATCTTCTAGTGTACAGGTTGCCCGTTTGATCTGTGATGTGTATCGTCCGGATGGAATTCCATTTGAAGGGGATCCAAGAGGGGTATTGAAAAAAGTTTTAAGAAAAGCAGCCAAGATGGGATACAATTTCTGTGTAGGGCCAGAGTGTGAATTTTTCTTATTCCACACTGACGAGGAAGGAAGACCTACGACAATTACTCATGAGAAAGCAGGCTATTTTGATGTGGCACCGCTTGATTTAGGAGAGAATGCCAGAAGAGATATTGTGCTTACCCTGGAAGAGATGGGATTTGAGATCGAGGCTTCTCATCACGAGGTAGCACCTGCACAGCATGAAATTGATTTTAAGTATACCAATGCCTTAAAGACAGCAGATAATATTATGACCTTTAAGCTGGTTGTAAAGTCCATTGCAAAGCGTCATGGACTTTATGCAAGCTTCATGCCAAAACCAATTACCGAGGTAGATGGTTCTGGTATGCATATAAATATGTCACTATGGAACAATGGAAAGAACATCTTTGCAGATTCCAAGGGAAAATTGGGCATCAGTGAAGTTGGATACCATTTTCTTGCAGGAGTTTTAAAATATGCTCCAGAGATGGCATTGATTACCAATCCATTGATCAATTCGTATAAGCGTCTGGTTCCAGGATATGAAGCACCGATTGATATTACCTGGTCTACCAGCAATCGTAGTCCATTGGTTCGTATTCCAGCGGCAAGAGGAGTTGGAACCAGACTGGAATTTCGTTCTCCGGATGCAGCAGCTAATCCATATCTGACATTGGCTGTTTGTCTGGCAGCGGGTCTTGCTGGAGTACAAGAAGGTATGGATCCAGGACCTCAGATGTCTGGAAATCAGTATGAGATGAGCAATGAAGAACGGGCTGCCGCAGAGATTCGTTCTTTACCAAGAGATATGCGTGAATCCATTCGTGCGTTCCGAAATTCAGAATTTATGAAGGAGATATTGGGAGAGCATATTTTTAATATGTATTTAAATGCGAAGACAAAAGAATTACAGTCTTATCAGAGTCAGGTAACAGACTGGGAAATCAATGAATACCTGTATAAGATTTAGTAACGTTTGGACTGCTGACTGGAGGTGGGAACGTGGTTAATGTAATAGTATTATTTCCCAAATCGAGTGACGCTAAGAATATTCGAAATGTTTTGATGCGGAGTGGGATTGAAGTAACTGCGGTCTGCACTTCTGGAAGTCAGGTGATTCATAGAATTGGTGATTTAGATGAGGGGTTACTTGTTTGCGGGTATAAATATTCGGATATGATGTATGATGAGCTGCGGGAATATCTTCCGAAAGATTTTGCGATGTTGGTGGTCACTTCTAGAACTCATTTGGAGGAATTAAATATCAGTGGAGTTCCATGTTTGCCAATGCCGATCAAGGTATATGCATTGGTGGAAAAAGTACAGGGGATGCTTGCAGAGATTGTCCTGGAAAAGAAAAGACGGAGAAAGAAATTAAGAGAAAGAACGCCGGAGCAAAAGGCACTGATTGAGGAAGCCAAATCTATTATTATGCAGAATAATGGGATGACAGAAGCGGAAGCTCATAGCTATCTTCAAAAGTATAGTATGGATAGCGGCATGAATATGGTAAATACTGCAAAATTGATTTTAGAGGTTTTTTAATAAAAATCGGTTTACATATGTCAGATAGGATGTGCAGGGATTCGGGTTAGAATGAAGTTTGTATTGCAGAACCGGATCTCTCTTGTAAAATAAAAAAGAGTTGCTGTAGAATAAAAGAATTTTGAAGATTCTTTTAACACAGCAACTCTTTTTCATGGAATAGGAAATTTCTTTTCCTATTCCATGAAAACGCTCCACTATACATTGAATCGGAATAAGATGACATCGCCATCCTGTACAACGTATTCTTTTCCTTCCTGTCTTACCAGACCTTTTTCTTTGGCAGCCAACATGCTTCCACAATCCATCAGATCTTTATAAGCAACAACCTCTGCTTTGATAAAGCCACGTTCGAAGTCACTGTGAATCTTACCAGCAGCCTGAGGAGCTTTTGTTCCTTTTTTGATGGTCCATGCGCGGACTTCTGGTTCACCAGCTGTCAGGTAGCTGATCAGTCCAAGAAGAGAATAGCTGGCACGGATTAATTTTTCCAGACCAGATTCCTTTAATCCCAGGTCTTCTAAGAATTCTTTCTTCTCATCGTCATCCAGCTCTGCGATTTCCTGTTCGATCTGTGCACAGATTACGAATACTTCTGCGTCCATCTCTTTGGCATATTCGCGAACATCGGCTACGTAAGGGTTAGAGGCACCATCATCTTCCAAATGGTCTTCATCTACATTAGCAGCAAAAATGACAGGTTTGGTAGTCAAAAGGTTGCAGGAATCTAACACTGCCTGCATGTCCTCATCGTCAACTTCGAAGGTTTTTGCTAATTTTCCATCTTCCAGATGTGCTTTTACTTTTTGTAAAAATTCCACTTCCTGTGCCAGAGCCTTGTCATTTTTTGCACCTCGGATGGATTTGGAAATTCTGCGATCCAAAAGCTCAATATCTGAGAAAATCAGTTCAAAGTTAATAGTTTCGATATCGCGAAGTGGATTTACAGAACCATCTACGTGAACGATGTTGCTGTTTTCAAAGCAACGAACAACATGTACAATAGCATCTACTTCACGAATGTTGGATAAAAACTGGTTTCCAAGTCCTTCTCCCTTGGAAGCTCCTTTTACCAGACCGGCAATATCTACAAATTCAATAACGGCTGGTACGATTTTTTTAGAGTGGTACATTTCATCTAATTTGTTCAAACGTTCATCTGGTACCGTTACAATTCCGATATTAGGATCGATGGTACAGAATGGGTAGTTGGCAGATTCTGCACCGGCCTTTGTTAAAGAGTTAAATAAGGTACTTTTACCGACGTTTGGTAAACCGACAATTCCTAATTTCATTCTAAAGATCCTTCCTTATTATAAATTATCTTTTAAAGTGTTAAAATAAGCCAATGTTAAGTGTATCACATTTATGCGAGCGTTGACAAGTAGAAACGAAGTCGATACAATGTTTCTGAAGGGCAGGATGTCCATTGAAAATGGATCACCGGAGAAAGGAAGTGATAATATGGATATTCGTTTTCCCAATCTTAATCTTGTTTTGGATTATGTGGGAACAGGAATTACGATCTTTGGATTTGAAATAAGGTTTTATGGGGTGATGATCGCACTTGGTTTTCTGGCAGGATTATGTTTGGCTCAGCGGGAAGCCAAAAGGACAGGACAGGATCCGGAAATTTATCTGGATTATCTATTGACCATGGTGGTACCGGCGATTATTGGAGCAAGAGCGTATTATGTGATTTTTTCCTGGGATTATTATAAGGAGAATCTGGGCGAGATCTTTTTGATACGTAATGGTGGATTGGCGATCTATGGAGGCGTTTTGGCAGCGATTGTTACACTTTTCATTTTCTGTAAGGTTCGAAAGCAATCGCCACTTTTGATGGCAGATACAGCAGTTATGGGACTGTTGGCTGGACAGATCATCGGTCGTTGGGGCAATTTTTTCAACCGGGAGGCTTTCGGAGGATATACAGATGGATTGTTTGCCATGCAGATTCCTCTGTCGTTTTTTTCTGATGGGAGAATTTCTGATGTGTTGAATGGTGAGATATTGGAGCATATCGTAAGCGTTGGAGGGGTGGATTATATACAAGTCCAGCCAACGTTCCTCTATGAAGGATTATGGAATCTTGGAGTACTGTTGTTTTTAATATGGTTTCGGAAGAGAAAGACCAGAGATGGACAGATGATGGCAATTTATTTTGTTGGTTATGGCATCGGACGATTTTTTATCGAAGGGATGCGGACCGATTCCTTATTGTTGTTTGGAACAGGTTTTAGAGTTTCACAATGTCTGGCATTGATTTTGATCATAATAGGTAGTGGATTGCTCATTCGATTTATGAAAAAGAATTAGTATATAAGAAAAGTCATATGTTCATGAATGAATATATGGCTTTTCTTATGTAATAAAACCCTTTCAGCGAATTACATAAGAACTGCTTTAAAAGTCTAAGATTTTCTTAAAATGTGTGGATAACTCTTGAATTTTATAAGCCTATCAATTAAAATAAAATAGTAACTCGGTGGAGAATTGTGGGTATGTTGTGCATAAAAGTGGGGGATCAGGAAGCGGATTGTCAACTTTTGAAAAAGCAGGTGATGTTATGTTCATGAGTGAATATAAACATACAGTAGATACCAAGGGCAGGCTGATAATTCCGGCAAAATTTCGAGAAGAATTGGGAGAGAATTTTGTTTTGACAAGGGGATTAGATGGATGCCTATTTGTGTTTCCTGAAAAAGAATGGGATCTTTTTCAAGAGAAGTTAAGACAACTCCCGGTTACCTTTAATAAAGAGGCACGGCAGTATGTGCGATTTTTTACCACAGGAGCGGGCATGACCCAGCTGGATAAGCAGGGGAGAATCTTAATACCACAGACCTTAAGGGAGTTTGCGGATATTAAAAAGGAGGCTGTGATTGCAGGCAGCCTGAATAAATTAGAAATATGGAGTAAAGAACGATGGGAAGCAGTGAATTCTTTTAATGATATGGATGAAATTGCAGGTAAGATGCAGGAAATGGGATTTTGCTTTTGATCGGTGAAAAGGATAGAGATGGAATTTAAACATAAATCAGTGTTGTTGGATGAGACAATCGAATATTTGAATATTAAACCAGATGGGATCTATGTAGATGGAACATTGGGAGGCGCCGGACATGCCTATCAGGTTTGCAGTCGCCTCAATGAGCAAGGGCGTTTTATCGGTATTGACCAGGATGAAGCAGCCATAGAAGCAGGGAAAAAGCGATTAGAGCCCTTTGGGGATAAAGTAACGATCGTTCGCAGTAATTATGTGAATATGAAGCAGGTGCTATATGATCTGGGGATTGAAAAGGTAGATGGAATTGTGTTGGATTTAGGTGTTTCCTCTTATCAGCTTGATAATGCAGAACGGGGATTTACCTATCGGGAAGATGTTCCGTTGGATATGAGAATGGATCAGAGGCAGAGCCGTACTGCGAAAAATATTGTAAATGAATACACCGAGATGGAACTGTTTCATATGATTCGCGATTATGGAGAGGACAAGTTTGCTAAGAACATTGCCAAGCACATCGTAGCAGCAAGACAGGAAGCACCCATTGAAACGACGGGGCAGTTGATTGAGATCATTAAAGGTGCGATTCCGGCAAAGGTACGTGCAAAAGGTGGACATCCTGCGAAAAAGACCTTTCAGGCCATTCGGATTGAACTCAATCAGGAGCTGGAAGTTCTCAATAACAGTCTGGATGATATGATAGATTTACTGAGAGAGGGAGGAAGAATCTGTATTATTACGTTTCATTCATTGGAGGATCGTATTGTTAAGACCATTTATCGCAGAAACGAGAACCCTTGTACCTGTCCTCCATCTTTTCCAGTGTGTACTTGCGGAAAGAAACCGAAGGGACATGTAGTCACGAGAAAACCGATTGTTCCTACGAAGGAAGAAATCGAAGAAAATAAAAGATCAAAAAGTTCAAAATTACGCGTATTTGAGCGATGTGAATAGGGGTGAAAAGTATGACAACAGAAGAACGTTATGAACTGATCTATGGCAATACGGCAAGAAGTGTAGATCCTGCAATACAGCCGCAACAGCCAAAGGCGCCAAAGAAAAGAAAAGAGGAGCCGAAGAAACCAAGGCAGGAGAGAACTTTTGACTTTGAATGGCACAGCAAGAGATTGTACATAGCAGTGCTTCTTTTAGTGGCAGTGTGTATTTCTTATGTACATATTAATGCGGCTAACGTACAGCTTCGCAAGGAAATTGCAGTTTTAAAGACAGAATTGAATTCTTCCAAAATTGAGAATGATGATCTGGAAGATGAGATATATTCAGAAGCAGATTTGAGTGAGATAAAAGAAAAAGCAATCAATAAATTAGGAATGATCAAACCGAAGGCAAGCCATATTATTAAGTATAGTAATGAAAGTAAGGATTATGTCCGACAGTATGAGTCCATTCCGGAATAACACAGGTGAGTATTGTGAAGAAACGACGAGTAAGAGTGAAGCCGTATCGGAGACTCACAGGTACGATGAGTGTCAGGCTGTTGGGCATCCTTGGGGTTTTATTGATTTTTCTATTGGTTATTATGGGAAAACTGACTTATTTGGGCATTATAAAGAAGGATACTTATAAAAAACAGGTATTGGCTCAACAACGGTATTCCAATACAGTAATCCCATATAAGCGTGGGAGCATTCTGGATACCAATGGTAATGTGATGGCAACCAACAAGAAATTCTATACGGTTATTTTAGAGCCAAAGAATATTATCGGTACCCGTTCGAAGGATGAGAATGGCAACGAAATCAAAACAGATAATGAGATCAAGATAACGGCAGCATTGAAAAAGTATCTGGATATATCCGATACAGAGATACAGGATGCTTTAAGTAATAAAGATTCCTATTATGAAGAATTGGTAACAGGATTGACCGAGGAGCAGATTTCTGACTTAAAAAAATATCTGAAAGGCGAAGAAGGAAAAAGCTTGGTTGGCATCTGGCTGGATGAAAGCTATCAGAGAATCTATCCGAATCATACGCTTGCCTGCCACGCCATTGGTTTTGTGTCAGATGGTGATATCGGTGTGGGTGGACTGGAACAGTATTACAATAGTATTTTAAAAGGAACAGAAGGGCGTAGATATACGTATTTGAACGAAGAATTAGAATACGATTCCTCCATCGAGGAGCCAGTAGATGGCAAGACGCTGGTTTCTACTTTGGATATTAACATCCAGAGGATCACAGAAAAATATTTACGAAAATTTCAGAAAAATTACGGCAGTAAGAATGCATCGGTTCTTGTTATGAACCCTAACAATGGAGAGGTTCTGGGAATGGCTAATTCAAAGACCTATGACCTCATGGACCCAATGAGTGAAAAGAATCTGAAAAAGTACTATAAGGCATCCAAGCTGGCCAAGATGACAAAGCAGCAGAAATCAGATGCATATAGCTCCATCTGGAGTAATTATACAGTCAGTACGACCTATGAACCCGGATCTACATTTAAACCATTTACAGTTGCTACAGGGCTGGAGACAGGTTTGTTAAAAGGAAATGAGTATTTTACCTGTGATGGAGGACAGACCGTCGATGGAACCCATATTGGATGTTCCCATGTACATGGTACGATTCCATTGTCGGATACCATTGCCTTATCATGTAATGATTCTATGATGCAGATGGCTGCTAAAATGGGAAGTAAGACATTTGTAAAATACCAGAAAATTTTTGGATTTGGTTCTTCTACAGGAATTGATCTTCCAGGGGAAGCCAGTGCCTCTAATGTTCTCCATGGAGAGGATATGGCGGATATGGATCTGGCTACCAGTTCCTTTGGACAAAGCTTTCAATGTACGATGATTCAGCTGGCATCTGCCTTCTGTTCTTTGGTGAATGGAGGATATTATTATCAGCCACATATGGTAAAGCAGATTTTAGACAGTGAAGGCAATGTGGAAAAAAATATTGAAAAGACCTTGGTGAAAAAGACAGTCAGTCAGGAAACCAGTGAGAAATTAAAATCCTATATGAGAGATACTGTATTAAAGGGAACAGCAAAGGTTGCACAGATTGATGAATATAACATTGGGGGAAAAACAGGAACTGCGGAAAAGTATCCTCGTGGAACCGATAAGCGTCTGGTATCCTTTATTGGATTTGCTCCGGATGACAATCCGGAACTAGTCGTGTATGTGACGATTGATGAAATTCAAAAAGGCAGTCAGTCTAATACAAAACTCGCAGTAGAGATGACCAGAGATATCCTGAAGGATTCTTTAAAATATATGGACGTTGAGACCAATAATGAAAAGGAGACGGATCAGGAAAAAAATTAGCAATCATAACCCTATCTTAGAGATAATACACTATAATAACACTAAGATAGGGTATTTTTATAATATGAGAACTGTCCAAAAAAGGAGAGCATTGCTTCTGATCGTATTGATTCTGGCTATGACAACAGCAGTGTCCATAAGGCTTGGATATGTGATGATCTTTCAATCTGAAAGATATTTAAAGCTTGCCAAAGATCTACATCAGCGGGAAAGAGAAATCAAAGCACCCAGAGGTGTGATATATGATCGGAATGGAGTGATTCTTGCAGGTAATAGAGCAGTTTGTTCCATATCCGTGATTCACAGTCAGATAACAGATCCAGAGCGGGTGATCACGCAGCTTTCTTCCATATTGGATATAGACGAGGAAGAAATCAGGAAAAAGGTAGAGACAATTTCGGCGAGAGAAAAGATAAAAAGTAATGTGTCAAAGGAAATCGCCAATCAAATCCGCGATCAAAAGCTGGATGGGGTTATGGTAGATGAAGATTATAAGAGGTATTATCCATATGAGGAACTGGCATCTACGGTACTTGGATTTACCGGGGCAGATAATCAGGGAATTATTGGCCTGGAGGTTACCTATGAATCTGTGTTAAAAGGAAAAAATGGAAAAATCCTTACCATGACCGATGGAAAAGGAAAAGAAATCAAAAATGCAGAAGAAGAGAGACAGGAACCGGTTGCTGGAAAAGATCTGTATCTTACTATGGATGTGCACATTCAAAAATATGCGCAGCAGATTTGTGAAAAAGTAAAAATTGCAAAAAAAGCAAAGAGAGTATCCATGGTTGTTATGAATCCGCAGAATGGAGAGATTTTTGCAATGGTCAATGTGCCGGAATTTAATCTGAATGAACCGTATAAGCTGAAGAATGTTAAGAATACTGACCAGATGTCAGCGAAGAAAAAGCAGGAAAAATTAAATCAGATGTGGAGAAACTGGTGTGTGAATGATACCTATGAGCCAGGTTCCACCTTTAAGATCGTAACGGCTGCAGCGGGGCTGGAATCCGGTGCCGTGAAAGAATCGGATACATTCTCCTGTCCTGGCTTTCGGATCGTAGAAGATCGTAGAATCCGCTGTCATAAGGCAGGGGGACATGGAGGCGAGACTTTCCGGGAAGGGGTCATGAATTCCTGTAATCCTGTATTTATGGATGTAGCGGCCCGTGTGGGCAAAAAGAGAATGTACGATTATTATAAAAAGCTGGGACTGTTTGAAAAGACGGGCATTGATGTGCCAGGAGAGGCAAATTCTATTATGCATGCGTTAAAAAATATTGGGGCTGTAGAACTGGCGACAATGGCATTTGGCCAGTCCATTCAGATTACCCCATTGCAGCTTTTGCGGGCAGCCAGCGCTGCTGTCAATGGAGGAAAGCTGATCACCCCTCATTTTGGATTAAAAACATCTAAGGAGGTGCTGAAGTATGAAGAACGGCAGGGAGCATTATCCAGCAGTACTTCTGCATTACTGCGGGATATTTTAGAGGATGTCGTATCAGAAGGATCTGGGAAGCGCGCAAAGATCGAAGGATACAAAATTGGTGGCAAGACTGCTACCAGTGAAAAGCTGCCAAGAAGAACCGGAAAGTATATTTCTTCTTTTTTAGGATTTGCCAGTGCGGAGCATCCTACCGTGATGGCTCTGATTCTTATCGATGAACCAGAGGGAGTTTACTACGGGGGAACCATAGCAGCACCGGCAGTAAAAGAATTATTTGAAAATATTTTACCGTATTTGGGAATGAAACAAAGCTTTGACTCTTGATTATGAGAATAAAAGAATATATAATTATGAAGTTAAGGGGTTAATCCAGCGACCGTTGGTTGTCTGGATTGATAGAGAGAACCTGTAGATGAAAAAACAAAAGAGGTGTGTAAAATGATAAAAAATGATATTATTATTCCAGTATTGATTGCATTTTTTGTATGCTTGTTACTGAGTCCAACAATGATTAAATATTTACAGAAGTTAAAGTTTGGTCAGTTTATTCGTGATGAAGGTCCGGAATCTCATTTGAAGAAATCCGGGACACCGACCATGGGTGGTCTGATTATTTTATTAGGTATTATTGTAGGTTCAATTTTCTATGTGAAGAGATATCCGAACATTATTCCAATTCTATTTGTAACATTAGGATTTGGATTGATCGGATTTATTGATGATTATATCAAGGTTGTTATGAAGAGAAACTTAGGGCTACGTGCTTGGCAGAAGATGCTGGGACAGATTATCGTAACCGGAATTTTTGCATTTTATATTTTGAACTATACTGGAATGGATACGACGATGCTGATTCCGTTTTCAGGAGGAAAGTATCTGGAATTTGGAATTTTATTTGTGCCAGCATTGTTTATTATTGTTCTGGGAACAGTAAACGGAGCAAACTTCACAGATGGTCTGGATGGCCTTGCATCCAGTGTTACTGTACTGATTGCTACCTTCTTTACGGTAGTGGCTATTGCAACAAATGCGGGAATTGAACCGGTGACAGGAGCAGCCATTGGGGCTTTGCTTGGTTTTTTGGTCTTTAATGTATATCCGGCACGGGTATTTATGGGAGATACTGGTTCCTTGGCGTTGGGAGGATTTGTAGCTTCTACAGCAATTGTTCTTCAGATGCCTTTATTTATTCCGATTGTAGCGTTTATCTATCTGCTTGAAGTTGTATCCGTGATCATTCAGGTAGCATCATTTAAGACAACCGGAAAGCGTGTATTTAAGATGGCACCGATTCATCATCATTTTGAATTATCCGGATGGCCGGAAACAAAAGTTGTAGCCATTTTTGCAATTGTTACAGCGGTATTATGTATGATTGGTTTTATTGCAATATAAAGGAGATAAGCTATGGAATTAGAAGGCAAAAGAGTTCTGGTAGCTGGAACAGGAATTAGCGGAATTGGTGCTGCAAACCTGTTAACAGAGGCTGGAATTGAGACAGTATTGTATGATGGAAATGAAGCATTGAACAAAGAAGAAATCAGACAAAGGGTGAAACATCCAGTAGAAGTGATTCTGGGAGAATTGACAGATGAGATGATCGAGGCATTTGATCTGATGGTATTAAGCCCTGGAATTTCTGTGAATGCTCCATTTGTTCAGAAATTTAAAGAACATAAGATTCCTGTATGGAGCGAGATTGAATTAGCATATTATTTTTCAAGAGGAGAGATTGCAGCCATTACCGGAACCAACGGAAAGACGACTACAACAGCCCTGGTAGGGGAAATCGTAAAATGTCAGTATGATTCTTCCTTCGTAGTTGGGAATATTGGAATTCCATATACCAATGTGGCGTTGGATACAAAAGAAGAAAGTGTGATTGTGGCAGAGATCAGTAGCTTCCAGCTGGAAACCATCCAACAGTTTCGTCCAAAGGTCAGTGCTGTTTTGAATATTACACCAGATCATCTGGACCGACATGGAACAGTCGAGTGTTATGCGGATACCAAGCTTAAGATTGCTATGAATCAGACGGAAAATGAGTATTGCGTATTAAATTACGATGATCCAACAACCAGAGCTATGGGAATGCGGATCAAAGCAGTGCCGGTTTACTTCAGTCGTTTGGAAAAGTTGGAAAAAGGTGTATATTTAGATGGAGATGATTTTGTGATTTCCTGGAATGGAACACGACAGGTCATCTGTACTATGCAAGATATTAATCTTCTGGGAGGACACAATCATGAGAATATTCTGGCTGCCATTGCCATTTCCTATTTCATGGGAGTAAAACCAGAGGCAATTCTGGAAGGTGTTCGTAAGTTTAAAGGAGTTGCTCATCGAATTGAATTTGTTGCTGAAATCAATGGTGTAGCATATTATAATGATTCCAAAGGAACCAATCCGGATGCAGCGATCAAAGGAATTCAGGCTATGAATCGTCCTACCTATCTGATCGGAGGAGGATATGATAAAAAATCTACTTATGATGAATGGATCGATGCCTTTGATGGAAAGGTAAAAAGTCTGATTTTATTAGGACAGACTGCAGAAAAAATCGCAAAAACAGCAAAAGAACATGGATTTGATCAGATTGTCATGGTAGATTCTTTAGAGGAAGCGGTAAATTATGCAGCTGATCATGCCGAAGAGGGAGATGCTGTTTTATTATCACCAGCATGTGCAAGCTGGGGAATGTTTAAGAATTATGAAGTTCGGGGAGATCAATTCAAAGAATTTGTTCACCGTCTCTCATAAGGAAAAAGAGGTGAAGTGATTTGGCGAAAAAGCAACCCAGAAAATATTTTGATTATCCAATGCTATTTGTTGTGTTGTTCTTAGTGGGATTTGGCTTGGTAATGATCTACAGTACCAGTTCTTATACCAGTCAGATCAGATATGGGAATACGACTCATTGGCTGGTCAGGCAGGCAGCAATTGCAGCGGGAAGTCTTTTTCTCATGTTCCTTGTAACCAGAATCGATTATCGGATTTTTAAGAAAAAGGCATGGGCAAATATGGCATATGCAGCATCCATAATTTCGTTGTTGGCGGTATTAGCTCTTGGAGTGGTTACCAAAGGGTCGAAACGGTGGATTTCCATTGGGGGAATTCAGTTGCAGCCTTCTGAATTTGCCAAGCTGTTTTTGATAGTATTTCTGGCATATTATCTGTCAGTAAATTCCCATAAGATTAAGACCTTTTGGGGTTCTCTAAAATGGGTGCTGATCTGTCTTCCGATCATTGGGCTGGTTATTGTGGAGAACTTAAGTACGGCAATTGTATTGTGTGCCATTACAGGAATTCTGATTTTTGTGATCAGTCCATGCTCCAAACAGCTGATTGGTCTGGCAGCAGGCGTCGTTGGTCTTGGAACGGCATATTTGGTGTTTGGCCCGGCATACCGTATGGAACGTATTCAGATATGGCTGGATCCAGAGCATCATGAAAAGGGACTTCAGACTATGCAGTCTTTGTATGCCATTGGATCTGGAGGAATCTTTGGAAAAGGTCTGGGACAGAGTATGCAGAAGATGGGGTTCATACCTGAATCTCACAATGATATGATCTTTTCCATTGTATGTGAAGAATTAGGGTTATTTGGAGCCTTTGCAGTCATTGCGATTTTTCTCGTTTTGATATGGAGGATGTTGATTATTGCCATGAATGCACAGGATCTGTTTGGATCTCTTATCGCTATTGGTGTTGCGGTTCATGTCAGCATACAGATGCTGATCAATGTTGGGGTTGTAACAAATCTGTTTCCACCAACAGGAATTCCATTGCCGTTTATTAGCTATGGAGGATCCTCGCTGATGGTTCTTCTCCTTGAAATGGGATTGGTATTATCCGTGTCCCGTCAGATAAAAATATAGGAAATGATGGTGATAACATATGAAAAATACGGAAAACCAGGCTGCGGATAATGTCATTGAATTTAGACAAAAGCAGGAAGAAACAAAAAAGAAGAAGTGGATACAGTTTCCCAAATATACCGGAAGAGTCTTTCTTTTATTATTGGTACTTTGTCTTGTAGCAGGCATTGGCAGCTGTAAGATTAAAAAGATTAATGTGGAAGGAACCAAATATTATGATGATAGGGAAATCAAAAAAGCAGTAAAGGGAAATTATTATATTCCGAACAGCATTTTATTGAAGTTGAGAAATCGATTTTTTCCAATTGAGACTATGCCATTTGTGGAGAAGATTGATATTGAGATTATAAATCGGAACGAAATTACCATTGATGTTCATGAAAGCACCAGAGCGGGCTGTATCGAATATGCAGATCGATATGTATACTTTGATAAGGATGGTTACGCACTTGAGGTTATGAATGAACGACTTTCGGATGTACCTTTGGTTACGGGACTTTCTTATAATAAGGTGGTAATTGGGGAAAAGCTTCCGGTGAAAAAGGGAGAATATTTTGATAAGATCGTAAAAATTACGACGTTGATTACGAAGAATGAATTGACCATCGATGAAATTTGCTTTCATGAAGATGGAGAGATTTATCTAAAAAAAGGGAAACTGGACATAAATCTGGGGACTGGTACAGGGTTAGATGCAAAGCTTTCTGTGCTTCCAGCAGTTTTAAAAAGTCTGGAGAAGAAAAGTGGTACACTCTATATGGATCAGTATACAGAACAGCATAAAATTATTACATTTCGTAATAAAAAGTAGTTGAGGATTCTTCTAAAATATTATAGAATATTATATAAGTATAGTCAAAAAATGGATGAGTCCAGATTAGGAGGAAATAATTGTGGTAGAAATTATGCCAAATGAGGATAGAACACAGGCAAAGATTTTAGTCATTGGTGTGGGTGGCGCAGGGAACAATGCGGTAAACCGTATGATCGATGAACAGATTGAAGGGGTAGAATTAGTCGGCATTAATACAGATAAACAGGCGTTAAGTGCATGTAAAGCAGCAACAAAAGTACAGATCGGAGAAAAACTGACGAAAGGACTTGGAGCAGGTGCAAAGCCTGAGATCGGACAGCAGGCAATCGAAGAAAATCGGGAAGACATTACCGAATTAGTAAAAGATGCAGATATGGTATTCGTTACCTGTGGTATGGGTGGCGGTACTGGAACAGGTGCAGCTCCAGTTGTAGCGGAAATTGCGAAGAGTCTGGGAATTTTAACAGTAGGTGTTGTAACCAAACCTTTTATGTTTGAAGGAAGACCTCGTATGAATAATGCCATTTCAGGCATTGATCGATTAAAAGAAAATGTTGATACCTTAATTATTATCCCGAACGATAAATTGTTACAGATCTGTGATAAGAAGACTTCTATTCCGGCAGCGCTGAAGAAAGCAGATGAAGTACTGCAGCAGGGTGTACAGGGAATTACGGACCTGATCTATAAGCCAGGTTTGATCAATCTTGACTTTGCAGATGTTCAGACAGTCATGAGAGATAAGGGAATTGCACATATCGGTATTGGTGTTGCGGATTCTGAAGGAGATGACAGAGCGATCGAAGCAATTAAGACTGCTATGGAAAGTCCATTATTAGAGACGACCGTAAGCGGTGCTACCGATATTATTGTTAACTTCTCAGGAGATGTGGGAATCCAGGAAGTATACGATGCGATTTCTTATCTGACAGAGGTGGCTGGCGATGGAGCCAATATTATCTTTGGTAATGTAGAAAGCGATATTCCAGATGAGCAGATCAGCATTACGATTATTGCGACTGGCATCAGAGATGAACAGACTCCAGTACGTAAGACAGTAAAAGAAGAGAAGAAGGAGCCTTCTTACAGTGGACAGCCAGTGGCAGCAGCTACTGAGCAGAAGGAGCCAAAAAAAGAAGAGAAGAGATTCCAGAATGCTACCTATGATGATGAGGTTATTATCATTCCAGACTTTCTGAAGAATAGAAGAAGATAAAAATTTTATAGGTAGGAAGTCCAATAAGAGAAAAATATGTAGAATATGCACGTTCTTTTCATACACAGTATGACAAAGAACATGCATATTTTTTTTTATAATAGAGTCAGAAATAATAAGTGGAGGAGGAAAAATGAATCAGACCGTTGAGATTTATGGAGACCTCCTTTTTTTGCTTCAATTTTTGTGGAACCTGTTGTTATTGTTTCTGACGGAAGTAATTGGACAGTATCATTTGGGTATGATCAGAAAAACTTTGTCAGCGGTATTTTTATCTGGTATTTCTCTTGTAGCATTGCGTTTTTCAGAATTTCGCTGGTTTATGCTTCTGGCAGGGGCTATAGGACTTTTTCTTCTTGCAGGCCATTGGAAAATCGTGTTTTCTTATCTGATGGTATCGGCTTTGGCAGGAGGATGCTGGATGATTTTTCCAGTCAAGGGATACCTGCCTGCCGTAGTGGGAATGGTTGCAACACTCTCTTATCTAAAGTATTGCAATCAAACAGATTTTTATACCGTCTGTTGCCAAAATAATGGAAAAAAAGTAAAACTTCAGGCATTGAGGGATACTGGAAACAATCTATATGTACCCAACACAGGGCAGCCGGTGTCTTTGGCAGTATGGGATTGCATTGCACCGATCATTGATTGGGAGAAGTTGGAGAAAGCAGTGGTCATTCCCTACTCCTCTGTTGGAGAGTCGGAAGGGTACCTGCTTGCAATACAAATGGAAGCACTTATTATTCCTGAAAAGAATCGAATCATCAAACATCCGTATATTGGAATTGTTCATAGACCATTATCCAATGATGGAAGCTATGAGATGATTTTACATAAAGAGATTCTTTAGCAATTTTATCAGGAGGGAAATAGAGTATGATGTTGAAATTTAAAATGAAACAGGGAAAGAAAGGAGAAATTCATTATATTGGAGGCTCCGAAATACTGCCAACGCCACTGGAGGCTGGAGAAGAGGAAGAGGTCATTGGGCGTCTTGCATCTGAGGATTCCAGTGCTGCCAGAGCACTTTTGATCGAACGCAATTTAAGATTGGTCGTTTACATAGCAAAAAAATTCGACAATACAGGGATTGGTGTTGAAGATCTTATCTCCATTGGAACCATTGGGTTGATCAAGGCCATCAATACCTTTAATCCAACGAGAAATATCAAGTTGGCCACATATGCATCCAGGTGTATTGAAAATGAGATTTTGATGTACCTACGTAGAAATAATAAGACCCGGATGGAGGTATCCATTGATGAACCGCTAAATGTGGATTGGGATGGAAATGAACTGCTGCTTTCAGATATTTTAGGAACCGATGAGGATATTATTTATCGGGATCTGGAAAATGAGGTGGATAGAAAACTATTAAGAAAGGCCATGGAGGTGTTAAACGAGAGGGAAAAGACTATTGTAGAGCTTCGGTTTGGAATTGATCAAAAAGAAGGAAGGGAAATGACCCAAAAAGAGGTTGCGGATCTTTTGGGCATTTCCCAATCATATATTTCAAGATTAGAAAAAAAAATTATGAAAAGATTAAAAACAGAGATGTTAAAGCTTTGCTGAGGCTTCTTTTCCAGGCCTGAAAAGTTTTATGTCAAATAATGCTTCATGGATTTTAATGCGTTTTTTTCCAAGCGGCTGACCTGAGCCTGACTGATACTGATTTCGTCGGCAACTTCAGTTTGGGTCTTGCCGCGAAAAAAACGTAGATCGATGATTCGTTTTTCTCGCTCAGAAAGCTTTTTCATAGCTTCTCTTAGAGAAAGCTCTTCTACCCAGTTTTCTTCCGTATTCTTTTTATCCCCCACCTGATCCATCAAATATAAGGTATCTCCGCCTTCCTGATACAGAGGTTCGTGCAGAGAAACCGGATTGGCAATGGCATCCAGTGCAAAAAGCACATCTTCTTTTTTCATTTCAATGGCTTCTGCAATTTCATCGATGGTAGGCTCCTTTGAGCGTTCTTTCAGAAGTCTTTCCTTGGCAGAAATTGCTTTATATGCGGTATCTCTTAAGGAACGGCTGACGCGTATGGAATTATTGTCTCGTAAATATCTTCGTACTTCTCCGATGATCATGGGAACAGCATAAGTAGAAAATTTTACATTAAGGCTGCGGTCGAAATTATCGACAGCTTTCATTAGGCCAATGCAGCCCACCTGGAATAGATCATCTGCATTCTCGTTGCTGCTGCCAAATCTTTGTATGATACTTAAGACCAGCCTTAAATTTCCTTTAATATACTGTTCGCGTGCCTGTAAATCTCCCTGTTCGATTCTTTTAAATAATTCCTCTTTTTCTTCGTTGGTTAAAAGAGGAAGGTTTGCTGTATTCACCCCACAAATTTCAACTTTATTTAGAGCCATAACATTTACCCTCCAAAAATTTATTCAGTAAAAGAATGTACCAAACGAAGGAAATTTATACTTTTTTTATAAAGCAAATCCTGGCAAAATCTTTTGCTTCTTTTTTAATTGTGATATACTGTTAGAATCAAGAAGGATAGGAGAAGTTAGGATGAAAAAAATCATAGCATTATTATTAACATTCAGTTTTGTTTTTTGTCTCGGCGGCTGTACGAATCCATTTCAGAAGGATACGGAAACCGAAAAAAGTCAAAAGCCTAAAGTGATTACATCTATAAAGACAGAAGGTTCTATGAAGGGGATTACATTAAAGGTTGGAGTTTCTCCAGATATGGCGCCATTTACGTTCAAGAATAAACAAAGTGGGGAGATCGAAGGCTTTGATATCGATCTGTTGGAGGCATTAAGCGAGTATCTTGGATTTGATTATGTTCTTGTAGTAGAGCAGATCAAAGATATCGAAGAGGACTTGGAAGAGAAGAAGATCGATTGTGCCATCAGCGGAATATCTATTACAGATTCTAGACAGGAGAAGTTTAAGTTCACCGATTCTTACTTTGAAAATTCTATGACCTTGATCACCAATAAGAATGTAGTGGCAGAAAGTAAGAAAGATATCGTTCATATGAAGCTGGGAACGGAAAAGGGAACTTCAGAACATGAATATCTGTTAAAGTACATGAAGAAGTATAACAATAAGATTATTACGTATAAGAATATGACACAGGTATATCGAGCATTGGAAAAGGGCAAAATAGATGCGGCAATTTATGATTCTACAGGAGTAGAGTATTATCTGAAGAATCATCCGAATAGTAATATCGTTGTTGTAGAGAAGAATCTATATGAAGAACAGTCTGACTATGGAATCATGTGTGTGAAGGACTTTCATTACATGGATGAGTTAAATGTAGCTATGAAGCAGATTGATCTGAGTGGTCAATATCAGGAAATTTATAATAAATGGTTTAGAGAAGAAACAAAACAGAAAGAATAAGATAGGAAACACATATTATGAAGCTGGCACAAATTGCATTTCATCAGACAATGATAATGCTGGTCATTATTTTAATCGGGGTTATTTGCTATAAAAAGGGTGTGATCAATGAGGAGACTAGTAAGCGACTTTCTGATATACTGGTCAAAGTAGTCAATCCGATGGTCATCTTTGTTTCTTTTCAGATAGAGTTTGATATGAAGGTGTTAAGAGGCCTGGCAGCGGTTTTTCTGTTGGCCTTTCTGGCACATTTGATTGGTATGATCTTTGCTCATTTTTTTGCCAGAGACCAGGTGGAAGCATGGACAATGATCTATTCAAACTGCGGATTTATGGGAATCCCATTGATCAATGCTCTATTAGGTGCTCAAGGGGTAATTTATCTGGCAGCCTATATTGCTGTATTTAATCTGGTAGCCTGGACACATGGAATTTCGCTGATGTCTGGAGAAAAGCAGCAGGATATCAAATCGGTGCTAAAATTGCCTGCAATTCTTGCACTGATTTTTGGTTTTCTTGCATTCATTTTTCGAATACAGTTGCCATCGATTTTGGTGGAACCGTTGGATGCAGTAGGAAGTATGAATACGCCTTTGGCGATGCTCATTGCAGGTGTTACGATTGCACAATCAGATCTTTGGAAAGCATTAAGGACCATAAGGAATTATTTTATTGTAGCATGTAAGCTATTGATCGTTCCGGCGGTATTTGCAGCAATCTGTTCCTTTTTGCCTATTGATGATCTGCCATATATCACTGCCGTTATGGCAACCGCTTGTCCCACTGCAGCATTAGGCACGATTCTTGCAGTACGATATCATCGGGGAGAAGAAAAAGCTTCTCATCTTTTTACTATTTCTACAGTATTATCGATGCTAACGTTACCGGTGATGATGTTGTTTGTTGGGGTATTACAATGAAGAAGAAAATATACTACAAAGAACGAAACCATTCCGGTAAAGCAATCTGCAAAGGAGCTTACATGTTTTCTCAGGCAGAAAATCTTTGGCAAAAGCGATGCTTTTGGTCGTCCATAAGGACAAATGGATGGAAGCTTGCTTACATAGCCATTTGTCCCTGGACGAGAGATAAGATTTTCGTCTGTCCTGGTGTGGAACAAGAGAAAACATGTATCAGATTTGGAAGCTCCGTAGCCTGATTGCTAACCGGAATGATTTCGTTCTCACACATTATCCCATAGTCAAAGAAACCCGTATTTATTTTAGCGAAGCATTTAGGGGTATAGAATAAATTGTGAATTAAATTTCTTTTGTATATTCCTTTAACCAGAGACGCTCTTCATCGGTCAGATGAGGGGCAATTTTTTTATACACCTGATGATGGTAGTCATTTAACCAGGTGCGTTCTTGCTGGCTCATCAGAGCTGGATCTATGCCATCCAAATCAATAGGAACGTAGGTAAGATATTCAAATTCTAGAAATTGTCCATATTCATTTCTTTTCCATTTCTTACAGAGAAGCTCATTTTCTGTTCGTATCCCGAATTTACCTTCTGTATAAAGTCCTGGCTCATCGGTGGTAATCATGCCAGGTAGTAATACGGCATCTAAATTATCTGCTGTGGTACGGAAACGGAAGTTATTAGGGCCTTCGTGTACACTTAAAAGATGTCCTACACCATGTCCGGTTCCATGGCGATAGTCATATCCAGCTTCCCATAGCGGTTGACGTGCCAGACAATCCAGATTACTTCCCCTACAGCCAGTTAGAAAGCGGGCGTTAGCAAGATGGAGCATGGAACGGCAGACCATAGTAAAGCATTTGATCTCTTCCTTGGAGACAGGACCGAGGATGAAGGTTCTTGTAATGTCCGTCGTACCATCCAGGTATTGTCCGCCAGAGTCTACTAAAAGCATGCCTTTTGGGTAAATCGTGGCATTGGATTCAGGTGTTACACTATAGTGAACGATGGCAGCATTTTTTCCATAAGCAGAAATGGTAGGAAAACTAAGATCCAGTGCCAGGTCGTCGGACAGTCTTAACTGATCGATAACATTAGCGGCTTCCAGTTCAGATAAATTCCGTTCTTTTATGGTCTTTTTCAGCCAGTACATAAATTTAGTCATATATATACCATCTCGAAGATGACAGTTTTTTGTATTCAGCAGTTCCTGTTCAGATTTTACAATCTTCTCTGTGGAAATCCATCCAGATGCTTCGACGCAGGACAACCGATTGGATAGAAGCTGGTAAGAAGCATCATTCATATCATGTTTATCTATGAGCATTGTGGTATCAGAAAGGCTGTCGATAAAGGCATAAAAGCTTTCATAAGGCTGAATATCCACATGATATTGCCGAAGCTTTTGAATTGAAGTGGAATCCAGTACTCCAGACTGAACGAATAATATGGCCTGTGTCATGGATAGATAGGCATACGCCAGAGCAACCGGGGTGTTGGCAACATCATTGCCTCTTAAATTGAATAGCCAGGCAATATCAGTCAGGCTGTAGAGAAGCTGACAATCTGCATGGTGATCCTTGAGGAACTGCCGAAGACCGGTAATCTTTTCGCTGATAGATATTCCGGCATATTGTTCTGGAAGCAGGTAGGCAGGTTCACAGGAAAGAGGATCACAATCTTTCCAGATCGGATGGACAAGGTCCAGGTCGTGACGAAAGATGACCTGACAGTCCTGCAAATGCCGCTGTAGCTTTTCCATTTCTTTTGCCGTATAGAGCTTTCCATCAAAGCCCAGAGTTTCTCCCTGTTTCATATGAGCTTTTAAGAAGTCGGCAATTTTTGGTACACCATCCATGCCGGATTTCATAAGGACAATTCCGCTTCCAGATAATTCTTGCTCTGCTTGAATAAAATAGCGGCCATCTGTCCATAGATATGCTTTCTCAGTGGTAACTAAAAGAGTACCTGCAGATCCGGTAAAGCCAGATAGATATTGTCTGCATTTAAAATAATCGCTGATATATTCGGAATGATGATAGTCGGAGGTTGGAACAAGGTAATAGTCAACCTGAAGGCGTATCATCTCCTGCTGCAGTAAAATGATTTCTTTTTTCATGGAATAAAACCTCCTTTGTCTGGTAATTATTGTAGCGAATGTGATACTATGAATGCAAGGGTAAGATAAAAAAATTAAATATATAAATCTATACCAGTGGTAAAATAATAGTTGACAAGTGGTAAATATAATGTTATAGTATAGCCATAGAGAGGAGAAAAGAATATGCAAGTGAGAAAAGAAAAACCATTGTATATTAAATTAAGCGAAGCCATTTTAGAAAAATACAGACATTTGGATTATTATTCTCCGCTTCCAGGAGAGAGGGAGCTGTGTGAAATGTTTCATACCAGCCGTCCGACCATAAGAAAGGCAATCAACGTTCTGGAAAAGGAAGGAAAGATTATAAGATTGCAGGGAAAAGGTACTTTCTATGTGGGAGATGAATCTCATGTGGATCATCAGATGAATTCCATTATTGGCTTTTATAATGATGTGAAATTGCAAGGAAAGATTACCAATAGTAAGGTATTGCTACAGAATGTGGAGCCGGCATCCAAGAACATTGCGGAAAAGCTGGAGATACAGGAGGGCGATCTTGTTTTCCATCTGGAAAGACTTCGTTACATCGATGGGGAATTATACAGCTTGACCAATTCTTTTCATCCGATGGAGTATTGTCCGGATCTTCGAAAGGTGGATTTTACAGAGAGGTCTTTGTATAACACATTGGAGGAGTATGGAATTCATTTATCAAAGATGAGACAGACACTGGAAGTAAAGGCTGCCAATGCGTATGAGGCTTTGCAGCTGGAAATCAATGAAGGGGATTCTATTTCCGTATGGTCCTCCATTACGTATGACACTGACAATCGCATTGTGGAATATGTCCAGGTGAAAACACAGGCATATAAAACAAAGTATGAAATTATGGTTTATAACGATAAGCCACATAATGATAAGACAAAAGTATTTTAGTGATGAAAAGGAGAATGCATTATGAATGAGATCTTAGAAATGACAATCAATGAAATGGCAGACGCAAGTTTTGACTGTAGCTGTGGACAACATCATACCCTGGGCATCAAATATATGTCTATCGGAAAAGGAACACTTCCAACCATCGTAGATATTGCGGCTCCATTTAAGGACAAACCAGTATTTATGATCAGCGATAATCATACATTTGAGGCAGCAGGAGAAAGAACATTAAAGATTTTAGAAGACAATGGATTCGATGTAAAAAGTTATAGTTTCCAGACCGGAGACGGCATCTTGATCCCAGATGAAAAAGCATTAGGACGGTTGTTCATGGAACTGGATCCAGGTGTAGGTTTGATCGTTTCTGTTGGTTCTGGTACATTAAATGACCTGGCAAAATACATGTCTGCAAGAACTGGCATTCCTTATATCATTGTTTGTACAGCACCTTCTATGGATGGATATGCAGCAGATGGAGCACCAATGATCAAAGCAGGAAGAAAGATTTCATTTATTGCAACGCTTCCTTATGCAATCGTTGGTGATACGGATATTATGAAAGAAGCACCAATGCATCTGATTCACGCAGGTTTTGGTGATGTACTTGGTAAGATGACAGCACTGGCTGACTGGTATCTTGCAAAGGAAATTGCCGGAGATTACTGTTGTGAAACTTGTGTGACCTTAGTTCAGAGAGCATTACAAAAAGTAGTAGATAACGCAGCAGGACTTGCAAAACGTGACGAAAATGCGATTTTATACCTGATTGAGGCATTGACATTAACTGGCGTAGCAATGGGACTGATCGGAATCTCAAGACCAGCATCTGGAGCAGAACATATGCTAAGCCATTACTGGGAGATGGATTTCATTGCAAGAGGAAAATTCCCAGAATTACACGGTATCAAAGTTGGTATCGCAACACCGATCATTGCGGAAATGTTTGAATTAATGAGAGATGATGTGCCTGATTGTGCGTTAGAACTTGCTCCAACAAGAGAAGAAGTGGAAGAATTGCTTCGTACAGCAGGAGCACCGGTACTGCCTACAGAAATTGGTATTGAAAGAGATTTATTCTATAATAGTATTATTGAGGGATATACAGTAAGAAATCGTTACAGCATCTTACAGACAGCAGTAGACAAGGGACGCATTGTAGAATGTGCAAAAATCATTACAGATAGAATTTATGGAGCTGAATAATTGGCTTTGTAGATTTGATAGAAAAGGTTTCATTTAAGCATTTAAGGAGGAGAAAGATGAAGGTAGTATTTGGTTGCGATCCAAACGCACAGGAATTTAAGGAGCATTTAATGGAATTCGTAAAAGGTCTTGGCCATGAGGTTGCAGATTTTGGAAGCGATGATCCAATTTACGCAAACACGGCGATTAAATTGGCAAAGGCAGTTGCAGCAAAGGAATTTGACAGAGGAATTCTTGTATGCGGTACAGGTATTGGTGTATCAATTGCAGCAAATAAAGTAAAAGGTGCTTATGCTGCATGTATCCATGATGTATATCAGGCTCAGAGAGCAGAATTATCAAACCATGCAAACATCATTACGATGGGGTCTCAGGTAATTGGAACAAAGCTTGCAGAATGTATGGTAGAAGAGTACTTATCCTGTACCTTTGATCCAAATGGAAGATCAGGAGATAAAGTACAGCGAATCGTAGATTTTGAGAACGAACAGTAAGAAATAATTTTATAACTAATAAACCGATTGTCCTAACTTAATACATACTCATACAATTAGAAGCAGCTCATTGGAGCTGTTTCTTTTTGGAATTAAACAAGAAATCAGAGTAAAATTGTGGTATACTATAAAGAAACATATTGGGAAAGAAGGAAATAGAATGAGTAAAATTGATGAAATCAGAAAAGAAATGATGACAGCTATGAAGAATAAGGATAAGGTGAGAAAGGATTCTTTATCCATGCTGCTTTCTGCATTAAAGAATGCTCAGATCGATAAGCGGGAAGAATTGACAGAAGCAGAAGAGAATGCAGTAATTGCAAAAGAGATGAAGCAGACAAAGGAGACCATGGAAGCCTGTCCGGCAGAACGTACGGATATTATTGAGGAATGTCAGGCACGTTTGTCTGTATACAAAGAATTTGCACCAGAAGAGATGGATGAAGGACAGATCAAAGCATGCATCCAGGGTGTATTAGAAGAACTTGGAATTACAGAACCAGCTAAGAAAGACCGAGGAGCCATCATGAAGGTATTAATGCCAAAGGTGCGCGGAAGAGCAGATGGAAAATTAGTAAACCAGATGGTATCTCAGATGTTAAAGTAAAGAAAAAGGAGAATTCAAGACTTGATTGTCAGTCCTGAATTCTCCTTTTTCTTTTTCTGATTGTGAATTTCTCCCAAAAGATTTATTCTGATTAATAATATTGGGCAGAATGATAAAAGTGGTAATTGATTTCAGCTCCGATAAACAAAATGTTCATACATACATATAACCATAATAATGCCAGAAGCAAACCAGTCAGGTTTCCGTACATATCCAAAATGGTAGTGAATCTTCCGTAGTACAGAGAAAATGCAAAAGAAGAAGCAATCCAGCCTATGGTGGAAAAGACAGCACCTGGAATTACTTCGGAAAATCGGATCTTCTGGCTGGGAAGGAATTTATAGATTGCCAGAAATACTAATAGGAATATGGTAAAACTGACAAAAACCCGCCCGATGACGAATAAAGTATTCAAACGCTCTAAAATTGGAAACCATTGATAGAGGTACAGAAAAAAGGTGTTTCCGAAGACCAGTACCAAAAGGCCAAATACGATTGCCAGCGTAAAAAAGGCAATATACAAGGAGGATAAGAGGCGCATAAGGATAAAATTACGGTCTTCGTCAATTTCATAGACAGAATTTAAACCGTTGATCAACGCATTTACTCCTTTCGAAGCAGACCAGAGCAGAGACAGACCGTTGAAGGACAGCAATGCAGTGGACTGCTGCAGATAAACCATCTCAATAATGGAAACTACAAAGGTGCTGTATTGAGATGGCAGGTAATCCCGGCAAGCCATAAGAATATCTGCCTGGTTAAATGGCAGAAAACGGGTGATATACAGAATAAACATGATAAATGGAAATGTAGACAGGACAGTAAAGAATGCTGCCTGTGCAGCGAATGCAGCAATATGGTCTTGCCGCATCTTTGTCGTAATAGCCTGAACGGCTGCAATAATCTGTATCATACCCTAAACCTTTCTATCGATAATTCAAACATTTTATAAAATGAATAATAAAAGTGTAACATAATTGGTACAAAATCACAAGTTTCATCCAGAAGGCTTTACTGCCTGCCGTGCTTTTCGGATAAAGAACATAGCCATGCAGAGAAATGTCTTTACGACCATTTCTTTACGGCGAAACGCCGTATAATAAAAAATATGACAAGTTTACTTAGTAAGTAAACTTCCATGTAAACTTGTCATATTTTTTATTGCATGGCTTATTCGTTACGAATATTTTATGCAATCTATGGTTGACATATGTGGGAGAGCTGGTATAAAATAAGGAAAGTTAAAGACTATGACGGTGCACAGTAGAGTATTTATTTACATGCAGAGAGAGAGGGTCACTGGCTGAAAGCCTTCTTATGTTCAGATAGTTACTTGAAATTCACACCTAAGTTGCATTCCTGAAGGAGTTGGAGTAGGGAATGACGTGACTGCTCGTTACGCAGACTTAAGTGCCAGATAGTTTATCTGGAATTAGGGTGGTACCGCGATGACTTCGTCCCTTTGGTGGGAACGGAGTTTTTTTATTACATTAAGAAATTCTTTGAATTTCTATTTAAGAGCATTGTCATAACTATAATATATTACAAGGAGTAAAAAGATGAAGGAAAGATTGGAAGCCATTAAACAATCTGCTCTGGAACAGATTAACCAGGCGCAGAAGATGGAAAATTTAAATGACATCAAAGTAAATTTCCTGGGTAAAAAGGGAGAATTAACAAAAGTATTAAAAGGCATGAAAGACGTTGCCAAAGAAGATCGTCCAAAAGTAGGACAGATGGTCAATGAGACAAGAGCGATCATTGAGGAATGTCTGGAAAAAGAACGCAAGTTATTAGTAAAGAAGCTGCGTGAAGAACAGATGAAAAACGAAGTGATTGACGTAACACTGCCTGGAACAAGACAGGAAAAAGGCCATCGTCATCCAAACCAGATTGCTTTAGATGATCTGGAACGTGTATTTATCGGTATGGGATATGAAGTAGTAGAAGGACCAGAAGTGGAATATGATAAATATAACTTTGAACTACTGAATATTCCAGCTAATCATCCTGCAAAAGATGAACAGGATACGTTCTATATTACGAAGGATATTCTGCTTAGAACACAGACATCACCAGTACAGGCCAGAATTATGGAAACTGGGAAAATGCCAATTCGCGTGATCGCACCAGGTCGAGTATTCCGTTCTGATGAAGTGGATGCAACCCATTCTCCATCTTTCCATCAGGTAGAAGGGTTGGTTGTTGATAAAGGAATCACATTTGCAGATTTGAAGGGAACATTAGAACAGTTTGCAAAGGAATTCTTTGGACCGGAGACACAGGTAAAATTCAGACCACATCATTTCCCATTTACAGAGCCAAGTGCTGAGGTAGATGTTACCTGCTTCAAATGTGGAGGAAAAGGATGTCGTATGTGTAAAGGAAGTGGCTGGATTGAAATCCTTGGCTGCGGTATGGTGCATCCAAAGGTATTAAGAGACTGTGGAATTGATCCAGAGGTATATTCTGGATTTGCATTTGGTATCGGCCTGGAACGTATTGCATTATTAAAATATGAAATTGACGATATGCGTTTATTATATGAAAATGACGTCAGATTCTTAAAACAGTTCTAAAATAATAAATAGTTGGAGGAAAAATAAATGAACACACCAATTTCTTGGATAAAAGCATATGTACCGGATCTGGATTGTACGGTACAGGAATATGTGGATAGTATGACTTTGTCAGGATCCAATGTAGAGAATTATGTGAATTTAGATAAAAATCTGGAGAAGATCGTAGTAGGAAAAATTTTAAAGATTGAAAAGCATCCCGATGCAGATAAACTGGTTGTCTGTCAGGTAGATGTGGGAGAAGAAGAACCAATTCAGATTGTTACAGGAGCACCAAATGTATTCGAAGGTGCATTAGTACCAGTTGTATTAGTTGGTGGAAGAGTGGCCGGTGGTCATGACGGAAGTCCAAACCCAGAAGATGGAATTAAGATCAAAAAAGGAAAATTAAGAGGTGTTCCTTCTTACGGAATGATGTGTTCTGTAGAAGAATTGGGATCCTCCAGAGAAATGTATCCAGAAGCACCAGAAAATGGAATCTATATCTTCCAGAAGGAGGTGACTCCAGGAGAGGATGCAGTAGCTGCAATGGGACTTCGGGACAGTGTAGTAGAATTCGAGATCACATCCAATCGTGTGGACTGCTTCAGTATGATCGGAATGGCAAGAGAAGTAGCAGCCACCTTTGATAAACCTTTTTATCCACCAGTTGTAAAAGAAACTGGGAATGAGGAGGATGTCAATGATTATATTAAGGTTACAGTAGAAGATACAGATCTTTGTCCGCGTTATACAGCCAGAGTGGTTAAGAATATCAAGCTGGCGCCATCACCAGAATGGATGCAGAGAAGACTGGCTGCTATGGGTATCCGCCCAATCAACAATTTGGTAGATATTACAAACTATGTAATGGAAGAATACGGACAACCAATGCATGCATATGATCTGGATACCATTGCGAACCATGAGATCGTAGTAAAAAGAGCACAGGATGGAGATACTTTTGTGACCTTAGATGGACAGGAAAGAAAGTTAGACAAGGACATCCTGATGATCTGGGATGGAGAAAAACCAGTTGGAATTGCCGGAATCATGGGTGGAGAAAACTCCATGGTAACAGATGAAATCAAAACACTGCTGTTTGAAGCTGCGACCTTCGATGGCACTAATATCCGTTTGTCTTCCAAACGTCTTGGCTTAAGAACCGATGCGTCTTCTAAATTTGAAAAGGGATTAGATCCAAACAATGCCATTGAAGCAATGAACCGTGCATGTCAGCTGATCGAAGAATTAGGATGTGGCGAAGTAGTTGGCGGAGTTGCAGATGTATATCCAAATCCAGTAGAAGAAGTACGTCTTCCATTTGAACCGGATAAGATGAATGCCCTTTTAGGTACCGATATTGCGCCAGAAACCATGTTGGGATATTTTAAGAAGATTGATTTAGTATACGATGAAGCATCCAATGAGCTGATCATTCCAACCTTCCGTCAGGATTTAGGCTGTATGGCAGACCTGGCAGAGGAAGTAGCACGTTTCTATGGCTATGATAAGATTCCGGTAACACTTCCTACAGGAGAAGCAACTGCTGGTAAATTATCCTTTAAGGGAAGGATCGAAGGCATTGCAAGAGATGTGGCAGAACAGAACGGCTTCAATGGTGGGATGACATACTCCTTTGAAAGTCCAAAGGTATATGATAAATTATTGATTCCAGCAGATTCTGATATCCGAAAGGCAATTGTGATTTCTAATCCACTGGGAGAGGATTACAGCATTATGAGAACACTTTCTTTAAATGGAATGCTGACTTCCCTTGCTACCAATGCAAACCATAGAAACAAAAACGTACGTTTATATGAAATGGGCAATATCTATCTTCCAAAGGCACTTCCATTGACAGAATTGCCAGAAGAAAGAATGCAGTTTACACTGGGAATGTATGGTGATTGTGATTTCTTTACCTTAAAAGGGGTTGTAGAAGAATTATTTGAAGCCATCGGTCTGGTTGGAAAGTCTGAATTTGTTCCATGTAAGGAAATTCCATTTTTACATCCAGGGCGTCAGGCAGAGATCATGTTGGATGGCGAAAAAGCAGCATATATGGGAGAAATTCATCCGGAAGCAGCAGAAAACTACGGAATTAAGCAGCGTGTTTACGTGGCAGTGATCGATATGCCGGTATTAGTTGAGAAAGCTACATTCGATCGTAAATATGAAGCGATCGCAAAATTCCCAGCTATGAAGCGAGACTTAAGTATGACAGTTTCCAAGGATGTTTTCGTAGGACAGTTAGAAGCTGTTATTAAAGAAAACGGAGGAAAATTATTAGAATCCGTTGAATTATTTGACGTATATGAAGGAAATCAGATCAAAGAAGGATTTAAATCCGTTGCATATGCGCTTACCTTCCGTGCAAAAGACCGTACGTTAGAGGAAAACGAAGTAAATAAATTAGTCGATAAAATTTTAAAGAAATTAAGCGATTTAGGTGCTCAGCTTCGTGAATAATAAAAATGAGATAAGAGAGGGATGCTTTTTCGCAAAGTATCCTTCTCTTTATATAAGGAATTTTGAAAGAATTTGTTAATATATTCTTTAGATGACAAAGCATATGTGGTTTGTTATAATTAAGAAAATAAATGCAAAGAAACAGGGAAATATAGAGGATGATACAAAAGAAAAGGGGTAAATAATGAAGAAGGATATGACATTGGTTGTTATGGCCGCAGGAATCGGAAGCAGATATGGAGGGGGAATTAAGCAACTGGAGTCAGTAGGACCAAGTGGTGAGATCATCATGGACTATTCTGTTTTTGACGCCAAAGAGGCCGGATTTAACAAGGTTGTATTTATTATTCGTAAAGATCTGGAGAAGGATTTTCACGAAATTATTGGGAAACGGATAGAAAAGGTGCTTCCAATTGAATATGCTTATCAGGAGCTGGACGATATTCCAGAAGGCTTCCAAGTGCCGGCTGGACGTACAAAACCATGGGGAACTGGACAGGCAATTCTTGCATGTAAGGATTTGATCCATGAACCATTTGTGGTAATCAATGCAGATGATTATTATGGCAAGGAAGCTTTTGTGAAGCTGCATCAATATCTTCAATCCGCAAAGACAAAAGAAGAGATGGGGATGTATGATATATCCATGGCAGGCTTTATTCTTGGTAACACATTAAGTGACAATGGAGCTGTGACCAGAGGGGTGTGTAATACAGACGAAGATCAATATCTGCTGAATGTAGTTGAGACGAAGGGAATCTATCTGGCAGAGAATGGAACCATTGCCCATGATGAGAATGGTTCTGATATAGTGATTGTTCCAGAATCTAAGGTATCCATGAATATGTGGGGATTTATGCCGGATATTTTTCAAGAATTGGAAACCGGATTTGTTGATTTTTTAAAAGAAATACCAGAAGGAGATATTAGTTCAGAATATCTGTTGCCAATCATTGTGGATCAGTTGATTCAGAAAAAGCAGGCCAAGGTAAAGATGCTCCCAACGAATGACAGTTGGTTTGGTATTACATATAAAGAAGATAAGGGTGCTGTTGTAAAGGCATTCGAAGATTTGATCGCAAAGGGTGTTTATCATCCTGAATTATGGAAATAGTAGATAAAAAAGAATCCTGCTTTGCAGGATTTTACGCCTAAGAAAGAGCAGTTCAGAGCATGTTTGAACTGCTTTTCCATATGGAGATAAGTATATGAAAAAATGGATGGATATTACATTTTTAAAATTTATGATTGTGGGTGTGATCAATACCGTATTTGGTACCACAGTCATGTTCCTGTCCTATAATTTTTTGGGATTTTCTTACTGGGCAGCATCTGCTGCCAATTATATTCTGGGCAGCATTTTGAGCTATTTTTTAAATAAGAACTTCACCTTTCAACAGAAAGAAAAGTCGGTAAAGACGGTATGGAAGTTTGCCCTTAATATTACAGTATGCTATTTGATCGCCTATGGAGCAGCCAAGCCATTGATAAGAATGGCATTAAACGACGCTGATCGGAGTATTCGAGACAATGTGGCAATGCTTACAGGAATGTGCCTGTTTGTGGTATTAAACTATTTTGGGCAGCGTTTTTTCGCATTTGCCAAAAAGGATAACAAAGAATTAACGTGATATTTCCCTATTCATAACGATTTCTTTTTCTGCTTTTATTAGAATAAAAGTAAGCAATGAGGGTTTTATTAAGAAGAGGAAATCCGCATTGCCTGAAAGGGGAATGAAACGATGAAAGGCTGGAAGAAGATCGTATTGTCAGCGGCTCTGATCGGTGCTTGGGCAATGATTGTCGTATACGGAATGGAATATATGGGTTCGGTAAATACAGAAGCTGCACAGACAAAGCAGGAAGAAGACAAAGACAGGCTGACAAAAAAGAGTGGAAGGTCCGAAGTGGATTTGAGCAGGCCGCTATTCCAAGAGAAAGCGGACCCGCTTGCAATCTTTGTAGCGGATGCCTTTTTGTGGAGTACAAAAGCAGACGTTGCATTTGTCAGCCAGACGGATATAAAAGCTGGAATTGACAAAGGATCTATAACAAAAAGCGATTTGAAAAAAGTGCTGGGTAAAAATCGGGAAATGTGTAAGGTGAATATCAAAGGACGTAAGATTCTGACTGCGCTTCAATCAAATGTAGATGGAAATGGCACTTTTTTACAGACGGCAGGTATCACCTATGAGGTATGGGAAAAGCAGGATGGATCAAAGGAAATCAGGCATGTGAAGATTGACGGAAGAAATCTGGATGAGACAGCAGAGTATACTATTGTAGGAATGAAGGAAACACTGTTTCTGAGACAGGATGGAGTGTTTGAAGATGGGTATGTGGTAGAATCTGCAGAATTAGAAGATGCTTATGTCATGCTTTATGAGTATTTAATGGAGGCATTGAATGGAGAAATCACCGAAGAATCCCTTCAGCCTGGCATTCGATTCATTTCCAAGGATTCGAAAACAATAGTTTCCATTTCAGAAAAGCAGAAAGAACTGTATCAGGAGGATAGTTATCAGTTGCATGCAGAGGTGGAAACGGACAGTGGGGAAATAGGAGTCAAGTGGAGTTCTTCTAACAGTCGTGTTGCAGCTGTGAGCAAAGATGGAAAAGTGGTAGGAATTGGACCGGGGACTGCATGGATTACTGCAGAGGCAAAGGATGGAAGTGGTGCAACTGCAACCTGTCGGATAACAGTGACTGGTAAATATAAGATTCGCTATGTATGCAATGGCGGAGAGAATCATGTGGCGAATCCAGAAGTTTATATCGGATCTACAGTGGTTCAATTAAAGAAGCCAAAGAAAGAAGATGCAACATTTCTTGGCTGGTATGTAGATGAGGCATGTACCATTCCTATAACAGAGGTTCAGGGAAAGAACGTGACCATATATGCTGCATGGCAAGATAGATAAAATAAAATAAAGTGGAAGAGAGTGCCTCTCGATCATTAAAATAGATGATTGAGGGGTACTTCTTCTATATGTGGATAAAAGTCATCAGACATTTCATTAGTGCGATGCCGCTTTGTGATGGTGGAAAATATTATGGATCATACAAACACAAAAAATGCCAAAAGCAGCTCCTAGGCTGTCTAACAGAATATCTCGGAACATACCAGCCCTTCCAGGTACAAATAATTGATGAAATTCGTCACTGGCAGCATAGCAGGTAGCGATGATCCATGGATAGAGCAGGTGCTTTTTGGAAGAAACGCAGGGGAAGGTATGGAAAATTGCGGGGAAAAGGGAAAAGCCAAGTGCTGTATATTCCAGAAAATGGCCGCATTTTCGTACAAAGGTATGGAGCAGGAGGGCATAATCTGCCTGTGTCTGGACAGAAAGCTCCAGAGAAAGCATTCGGTTGAAGAAGGAAATCCAAAAAGCAGTGATACCATCACTAAGAGCAGAGGAATGTACGGAATCAGCAGCAGAAAATTGAAAAATAATATACATAATAATGAGAGGAGGAGTCCAGAATAAGAAAAGCAGATACGGATTCCTGCTCTTTTTTGTTTTGTTCATAATCGTGTCCTTTCTTAAATCTTTGAAGGATATGTTAGCATAAGATTCAAAAATTTGCAATTCTTAGCCAATTTGTTTGAAAATAAAAGGGGAATGGTTTATAATTCATATGTGGTTCAGTGCCAAACTGTACTATTGATAGAGTAGGAAGGAAGAACAATGAATTTACATGATTTTTATTTTGATTTACCAGAAGAATTGATCGCACAGGATCCGTTGGAGGATAGATCTAGTTCCAGGATGCTGGTATTAGATAAAAAAACGGGAGAGAGACAGCATAAGATCTTTAAGGATGTGATTGATTATTTGAATCCGGGAGACTGCCTGGTGCTCAATAATACCAGAGTGCTGCCAGCAAGGCTGATTGGAGCCAAGGAAGGAACTGGAGCCAAGATTGAGGTGCTTTTATTAAAAAGAAAACAGGACAATGTTTGGGAAACACTGGTAAAGCCGGGGAAAAAGGCGAGACCGGGTGCCAGAATTGTCTTCGGTGATAACCTGCTGGTTGGAGAAGTTATCGATGTTGTGGAAGAGGGAAATCGATTGATTCGATTTGAATATGAAGGCATTTTTGAAGAAGTATTGGATCAGTTGGGAGAAATGCCGCTTCCACCTTATATCACCCATCAGCTGAAGGATAAGGAACGTTATCAGACCGTGTATGCTAAGCATAATGGATCTGCAGCAGCACCAACAGCTGGCCTTCATTTTACGAAGGAGCTTTTGAAAAAGATTCAGGAGAAGGGCATAAAGATTGCCAATGTAACACTACATGTAGGACTTGGTACCTTCCGCCCGGTAAAGGTAGAAAATATTCTGGATCACCATATGCATTCAGAATTTTATAGTATCGAGGAAGAGGATGCCAAGTGCATCAATGATACGAAACAGGCAGGAGGAAGAATTATTTCTGTAGGAACGACCAGTACGAGGACCTTAGAGTCTGTAGCAGATGAGAATGGTATGGTTCGGGCTGGAAGCGGATGGACAGAAATCTTTATTTATCCAGGCTATCAATTTAAAGTGATCGATGGATTGATTACCAATTTCCATCTTCCAGAATCAACACTTTTGATGCTGGTATCCGCATTGGCTGGAAGAGAACATATATTAGAAGCATATCAGGAAGCAGTAAAAGAACGTTATCGATTCTTTAGTTTCGGAGATGCTATGCTGATTATTTAGCAGAGAATAAAAGAGCAGACATAGAAAGCGAGGCAGACGTGGATTTAATTGAGAGAATAAAAGCGAAAGAAAATGGATTTAGCAAAGGCCAGAGGAAGCTTGCAGATTATATTTTAAAAGAATATGATAAGGCGGCATTTCTTACTGCTTCCAAATTGGGAAAAGAAGCGGGAGTCAGCGAGTCTACGGTAGTAAGATTTGCATATGAACTGGATTATGATGGGTATCCAGAGCTACAAAAGGCGATGAATGTCATTGTAAAGACCCAGTCAAGCTCTCTGCAGCGATTGGAAGGTGCGGTGAAGCGTTATGGCAATCGCAATCCATTAAAATCAATTTTAAAGACAGATATGAATCGAATCAAGGAAACAATTGCGGAGATTGATGAGGCAGAATTTGAAAAGGCGATAGAGAGTATTGTGACCGCACGTAAGGTGTATATCATTGGAGCAAGAAGTTCTGGATTTCTGGCTGAGTTTTTAGGGTATTATTTGAAAATGATTCTGGATGATGTTGAGGTTGTCGATTTCAACGGAGAAGTCGGTGTGTTTGAGCAGATTCACAGAATCAAACCGGAAGATGTCTTTATTGGAATCAGTTTTCCCAGATATTCAAGGATCACAGCACAGGTTCAGCAGTTTGCGAGCAGGGCAGGGGCCACTACCATTGCCATTACAGATAGCATGCAGTCACCGATGACTTCAAGATCCAAGATTAATCTGATTGCTAAAAGTGACGTTATGGCCGTTGTGGATTCACTGACAGCACCATTGAGTGTTATCAATGCGCTGGCAGTGGCAATTTCTATCCGAATGAAGGATGATGTGGCAAAACGATTTAAAATCTTAGAAGAAATGTGGAAGGAATACGACATTTATGATAAAAAACTCATGTAACGTAGTGGTTGTCGGAGGAGGAGCTGCCGGTATGATGGCAGCTATCTGGGCAGCCAGACAGGGTGCAGATGTTATACTATTTGAAAAAAATGAAAAATTAGGGAAAAAGATTTATATTACTGGAAAAGGCCGGTGTAATCTTACCAATGCCTGCGATATCGAGGATCTGTTCCCCAATATGGTTTCCAATGGAAACTTTTTATATAGCGCTTTTTATGGATTTACCAATGATATGGTCATGGATTTTTTTGAGGAGCTGGGTTGTCCGGTGAAAGTAGAACGGGGCAATCGGGTATTTCCAGTATCAGACAAATCTTCAGATGTCATCTTTGCCTTAAGCAGAGAGCTGAAACGGCTTGGAGTGAGGATTCGGCTAGAAAGCAAGGTGGATCGTCTCATCATGGAAGAGGGCAGAGCAAAAGGCGTTGTCTGCAAGGAAAAAGAATATCTGGCAGATGCCGTTATCGTTACAACAGGAGGACTTTCTTATCCATCCACCGGTTCTACGGGAGATGGATATGGCTTTGCATCAGAGGCAGGACATAAGATCAGAGAATGCAGACCATCTCTGGTGCCATTTCAGGTAGATGGGGATGCTTGCCAACGCTTACAGGGATTATCCTTAAGAAACTGTCAGGTGAGTGTATGGTCAGGAAAGAAGAAGGTGTACGAGGATTTTGGAGAGCTTCTATTTACCCATTTTGGGATCAGCGGACCTACGATCATCAGTGCCAGCGCCTATGTGGGCGGCATTCTTAAGAAGGATCCATGTAGAATCGTGATCGATCTAAAACCGGCCTTGTCAAAAGAACAGCTGGATCAGCGTATATTACGGGATTTTGAGAAGAATCATAATAAGCAGTTTAAAAATGTATTACATGAGCTTTTGCCGAAGAAAATGATTCCGGTGATCATCGATCGAAGCGGAATCGATCCGGAGAAGAAGGTGAATGTGATTACCAGGGAGGAACGACAGAACCTGGTGTCTGCAATAAAAGAATTTACACTGACAGCAACGGGACTCAGAGGATATAACGAAGCCATTATTACACAGGGGGGTATCCACGTGAAGGAAATCAATCCAAGTACCATGGAGTCTAATCTGGTACAGGGATTATATTTTGCCGGTGAGGTGTTGGATTTAGATGCAGTGACGGGAGGTTTTAACTTACAGATTGCATGGTCCACCGGATATCTTGCTGGAATCAGCTGTGTCACCGAGAAAGGATAGAGGAGGAAAAAGTTATGTACAGTATTGCAATTGATGGACCTGCAGGAGCAGGGAAAAGTACCATTGCAAAAAGAATTGCAAAAGAATTATCGTTCATTTATGTAGATACTGGTGCGATGTATCGTGCCATGGCACTTTATTTTTTACGAAGGGAAATCAGTCCGGATCATATTGAGGAAATTACTGCTTTATGCCCTCAGATTCATGTGACGATTGAATATGAGAACGGAGAGCAGCAGGTGATTTTAAACGGAGAAAATGTCAATGGCTATATTCGAAAAGAGGAAGTGGGGAATATGGCATCTAAGACATCCTCTATTCCGGCAGTCCGTGCGGCACTTCTGGATCTTCAAAGAGATATGGCAAAAACAGCAGATATTCTGATGGATGGCAGGGACATTGGGACCAATGTACTTCCCAATGCAGATCTTAAGATTTATCTGACGGCATCTTCCAAGGTGCGAGCAAAGCGCCGTTATGATGAGCTTACGGCAAAGGGAGTTCCGTGTGACTTAGAGAAGATTGAAAAGGATATCATTATCAGAGATAAGCAGGATATGAATCGGGAGATTGCACCGCTTAAGAAGGCAGAGGATGCCATATTGGTGGATTCTTCCGATATGACGATCGATGAAGTAGTGGAAACGATTAAAAAAGCATTTCAGAAGAAATGCAGTAAGTGAGAGGTATAGGATGGAAGTAGTATTGGCAAAGACGGCAGGATTTTGTTTTGGAGTCCAGCGGGCAGTGGATATGGCTTATGCCCAGTCTGGAAAAGAGCATGTGTATACTTTTGGTCCCATTATCCATAATGAAGAAGTAGTGGGGGATTTAGAAAAGCATGGTGTATTCTGTCTGGATACGGAAGAGGAGATCAGTAGATTAAAAAGAGGCACCATCATTATCCGTTCTCATGGAGTAAAAAAAGAAATCTATGACCTGATTCAGGAGCAAGGGCTGGAATTGGTGGATGCCACTTGTCCATTTGTCCGAAAAATACATAAGATTGTGTTAGAAGAAAGTGAAAAAGGAAATCAGGTTGTGATCATCGGAAATGCAAAGCATCCGGAAGTACAGGGAATCTGGGGATGGTGTCAGAGTCAGCCGGTGATTTTGGAATCTTTGGATGACATAAAAAGATTGGAACCATTTTCTGATAAAAAATTAAGCATTGTATCACAAACGACATTTAATTACAAGAAATTTCAAGAATTGGTTGAAATTATTTCTAAAAAAGGTTATGATATAAGTGTTTTTAACACGATTTGTAATGCCACGGAAGAGCGACAGATAGAAGCTCGTGAGATCGCATCCACTGTGGACGCCATGATTGTTATCGGAGGCAGGCATAGTTCTAATACGCAGAAGCTTTTTGAAATCAGTCAGAAGGAATGTCCGAACACATTGTTTATCCAGACACTGCAGGACTTAGATTTTGACCGGTTAGGTTCCGCGGAGAGGGTTGGCATTACAGCGGGGGCTTCAACCCCAAAGAAAATTATCAAGGAGGTTCATGTTCGCATGACAGAAAAGAGTTTTGAACAGTTATTAGAAGAAAGCTTAGTTACAATTCATAATGGAGAGGTAGTAGAAGGTACAGTTATTGACGTAAAAGAAGATGAGATCATCTTAAACATCGGATATAAAGCAGATGGTATTATCACACGTAACGAATACTCTAACGAATCTAACGTAGATCTTACAACTAAGGTAAGTGTTGGAGATACGATGGAAGCAAAAGTATTAAAAGTAAACGATGGTGAAGGCCAGGTGCTTTTAACATATAAGAGATTAGCAGCAGAACGTGGTAACAAGAGATTGGAAGAAGCGTTCAATAACAAAGAAGTATTAACAGCTACAGTTGCACAGGTATTAGATGGTGGTTTAAGCGTTGTTGTTGAAGAAGCAAGAGTCTTCATTCCTGCAAGCTTAGTATCTGATACTTACGAAAAAGATTTAAAGAAATACGCTGGAAAAGAAATCCAGTTTGTAATCAGCGAATTTAATCCTCGTAAGAGAAGAATCATCGGTGATAGAAAACAGTTATTAGTAGCTGCTAAGTTAGAAAAACAGAAAGAATTATTTGCTAAGATCGAAGTAGGTATGAAGGTTGAAGGTACTGTTAAGAACGTAACAGACTTCGGTGCATTTATCGATTTGGGCGGTGCTGATGGATTATTACACATTTCTGAAATGTCTTGGGGACGTGTAGAAAATCCTAAGAAAGTATTTAAAGTTGGCGAAAAAGTGACTGTATTAATCAAAGACATCCAGGGTGAAAAGATTGCATTAAGCTTAAAGTTCCCAGAAGAAAATCCTTGGTTAACAGCTGCTGACAAATATGCAGTAGGTAATGTTGTAACTGGTAAAGTTGCAAGAATGACAGATTTCGGTGCTTTCGTTGAATTAGAACCAGGCATGGATGCTTTATTACATGTATCTCAGATTGCAAAAGAACATATTGAAAAACCTTCAGATGTATTATCTGTAGGTCAGGAAATTACAGCAAAAGTTGTTGATTTTAAGAAAGACGAGAGAAAGATCAGCTTAAGCATGAAAGCAATCGATACAGCAAAAACAGAAGAATAATCCATCGGATTGTTTTAAGGATTTTGTATGATAGGAAGAGGTTTACCCATGGTAAGCCTCTTTTTTTCTTACATAAGAGATTACTCGAATTTCTTATGTAAGAAAAACCCTTTGGGATATACGCTTATCCCATGATATGATTGTAGTCTTAAATATATAAAATGAGATTTTATATAGGGAAAAATTTCAAAAAGAGAAAAAAGATAGGGAATTTTTCTTATAATTTTGTATATCTTTCATAAGCTTTGCAACATTGGCTTGAAGATTATTCAAAAATATTATATACTGAATCACATACAGCATTTTGCTGGAGGGTAGAAAGGTAAAATATCGATATCTGAATATAATTAAAGGAGAGAAAAAAGAATGGCAATCAAAAAATTTAAAAAAGTATTAGTTGCAAACCGTGGTGAAATTGCAATTCGCGTGTTTCGTGCACTGAACGAGTTGGGTATCACAACTGTTGGGATTTTCTCCAAAGAAGACCGTTATGCATTATTCCGTTCCAAAGCAGATGAATCTTATATGTTAAATCCAGAAAAAGGACCAGTAGATGCTTATCTGGATATTAATACCATTATTCGAATTGCTAAGGAAAAGAAGGTAGATGCAATTCATCCAGGATATGGATTCTTATCCGAGAATCCAGAGTTTGTGGAAGCCTGTGAAGCCAATGGAATTACATTTATCGGACCATCTGCGGATTTAATGAGAGCGATGGGAGATAAGATTTCTTCTAAGAAGATGGCGATTGAGGCAGACGTACCGATTATTCCTGGTGTAGATTATGCAATCCACGATGAAGAAACTGTCATTAAGATTGCAGACGAAATTGGTTATCCGGTCATGTTAAAAGCTTCCAATGGAGGCGGCGGACGTGGGATGCGTATCGTGAATAGTCGTGAAGAAATGCCAAAAGAATATGCAGAAGCAAGAGATGAATCTAAGAAGGCATTTGGAGATGACCAGATTTTCATTGAAAAGTATTTAAAGAGCCCAAAACATATTGAAGTACAGATTTTAGGAGACCAGTATGGTAATGTGGTTCATTTATATGATAGAGACTGTTCTGTACAGAGAAGACATCAGAAGGTAGTTGAATACGCACCAGCATTCAGTGTTCCAGATGAAGTAAGAGAGCAGATCTTTGAGTCTTCCATTCGTCTTGCTAAAAAAGTAGGATATAAGAATGCAGGTACGCTGGAATTCTTAGTAGATGCGGATAACCATCCATACTTTATTGAGATGAATCCACGTATCCAGGTAGAGCATACGATTTCAGAAGAGATTACAGGCATCGATCTGGTGCAGTCACAGATTCTCATCGCAGAAGGCTATCCGTTAGATTCTAAGGAAGTGGCAATTCCTTCCCAGGATAGCATTCAGGTAAATGGTTACGCAATCCAGACTCGTATTACGACCGAAGACCCAGCGAATGGATTCCTTCCAGATACAGGAAAGATTGATGTATACCGCTCTGGTGCTGGTAATGGAATTCGTCTGGATGGAGGAAATGCGTATGTTGGAGCACAAATTCTTCCATATTATGACAGCTTACTCGTAAAGGCGATTTCTCATGACAGAACCTTTGAAGCAGCCGTAAAGAAGTCTATTCGTGTTTTAAAAGAAACACGTATTCGTGGAGTAAAGACCAATATTCCATTCCTGATCAATGTATTGAATCATCCAACGTTCCAGATTGGGGAATGCTATACTACATTTATTGAAGAAACACCGGAACTGTTTGATCTGCATCAGAGTGCAGACCGTGCGACAAAGATTTTAGCCTTTATTGGAAATAAAATGGTTAATGTCAATCCAGTGGAAAAACCATTTTTTGAAGAGCGGAAGGATATTATCGTTGATGATCAGGAACCAGTATATGGTGCACGTGATGAGTTTTTAAAATTAGGGGCAGAAGGATTTACTCAGAAGATTTTAAAAGAAGATAAATTATATATTACAGATACCACAATGCGTGATGCACAACAGTCTTTAATGGCAACACGTATGAGAACCAAAGATTTGGTTGGGGCAGCAGCTGCCACAAATAAATATATGCAGAATGCGTTCTCCGTAGAGGCATGGGGAGGAGCAACCTATGATACTGCTTATCGTTTCTTAAAAGAATCACCATGGGATCGACTGACTATTTTAAGAAAGCGTATGCCAAATACCCTGATCCAAATGCTTCTTCGAGCTTCCAATGCTGTTGGATACAGCAATTATCCAGACAATGTGGTTAAGAAGTTTATCAAAGTTGCTGCTCATGAAGGCATTGATGTATTCCGTATTTTTGATAGCTTAAACTGGGTAGAGAACATGAAGATGCCAATTGATGAGGCCTTAAAGACCGGAAAGATCGTAGAAGGTACCTTATGCTATACCGGTGATATCTTAAGCCCAAATGAAACAAAATACACGTTAGATTATTATGTAAAGAAAGCAAAAGAATTGGAAAGCTTAGGTGTACATACTTTTGCGATCAAGGATATGGCTGCATTATTAAAACCATATGCAGCAAAAGAGCTGATTACTGCATTGAAATCAGAATTAAAGATTCCGGTACATCTGCATACCCATGATTCTACCGGTAACGGAGTCAGCACGTTATTGATGGCAGCAGAGGCTGGTGTAGATATTGTAGACTGTGCCATCGGCTCCATGAGTTCTCTAACAAGTAACCCATGCATGAACTCACTGGTAGAAGCATTGAGAGGTTCTAAGAGAGATACTGGATTGGCCCCAGAAGAACTGACCGTATTGAGCCAGTATTATGAAAACGTACGTAAGGTATATAAAACATTCGAAAGCGGTATGGATGCACCGAATACAGAAATTTATAAATACGAGATTCCAGGCGGTCAGTATTCTAACCTGTTAGCACAGGTAAAAGAAATGGGTGCTGGAGAAAACTTTGAGGAAATCAAGCAATTATATAAAGAAGCGAACCATCTTCTGGGAAATATCGTAAAAGTAACACCATCTTCCAAGGTAGTTGGAGATTTTGCCATCTTTATGTTTAAAAATGGTCTGAATGCACAGAATATTTTAACCGAAGGAAGAGAATTATCCTATCCGGATTCCGTTGTAGAATATTTCCAGGGTATGATCGGGCAGCCAGAAGGCGGATTCCCAGAAGAGTTACAGAGAATTGTATTGAAGGATAAAGAAGCTATCAGCGTTCGTCCGGGCTCACTGTTGGATCCAGTGGATTTCGATGCCATCGAAAAGAAACTAAAGGAAGAATATTATCTTCCAAAGATGGAAGATCCAGATGTTATGGAACAAAAATCCATCAGTTATGCATTATATCCACGTGTTTATGAAGATTACTGTGAACATTTGGAAGAATATAACGATGTAAGCCGTTTGGAAAGCCATGTGTACTTCTATGGTCTGCGCAAAGGAGAAGAGACTATCTTGAACATCGGAGAAGGAAAAGACGTAATCGTTAAATTTATAGAAATGTCTGAACCGGATCAGGAAGGTATGAGAACACTTGCATTTGAAGTAAATGGTTCTATGCGTGAGATCAAGATTTTAGATAAGAATCTGGAAGTAAAGGCAGATAGAAGATTAAAAGCAGATAAGCGTAATCCAGGACATTTAGGTTCTACTATTCCAGGTACCGTTGGTGGAATTCTTGTAAAAGAAGGCGATGAGGTAACTGTGAATATGCCACTTATGACAGTAGAGGCAATGAAGATGGAAACAACGGTTGTTTCTAAGGTCAATGGTAAAGTAGATAAGATTTACGTTCAGGAAGGTGATTCTGTAAATCAAGAAGATCTGTTGATTTCTTTTGAAATAGCAGAAGAAGAAAGATAACGTTATGATCAGGGAGCTATTGCTGTGAGAGAAAATCTTTTTTGATTTTCTCAAGGAGCGTAGCTCCCTTTTTTATGGAATAGGAAATTTTTTCCTATTCCATAAAAACACTCCGTGAGGATCGCACTGCGGCGGATAGGAGGATGTCGCAAGAGCGACCCGCCGCAGGCGTAGAATCCTGCAGAGCAGGATTTTTTTTGAAAGAAATGGTATATTCTAAAGAAAATGTCTCATACTAAGTATAAAACTGTATGAGGTGTGAATATGGAGAAGATAGAATTAATCGTAATCATTGGAGAGATAGAAGGTCATCAGGCAGCTGGTGGGCAGAGTAAGGCTACAAAGTATGAGGAGCTTCTTCCAAAGCTGGCCCAGATCGAACGAGACAGAGACGTAGATGGTGTTTTAGTGTTGTTAAATACGGAAGGAGGAGATGTGGAAGCCGGACTTGCCATTGCAGAAATGATCGCATCATTAACCGTACCAACGGTATCCCTTGTACTTGGCGGCAGTCATTCTATTGGAGTTCCCATTGCCGTATCTACGGACTGTTCTTTTATTGTTCCAACAGGAACAATGGTCATTCATCCGGTACGGATGAGCGGCATGGTTATTGGTGCACCTCAGACATATGATTATTTTCAACAGATGCAGGACCGTATCATAGGGTTTATCGAAGAACATTGCAAGGCAAGGAAGGAACGGCTGGAAGAGATGATGTTAAATACTGGACAGCTGACGAAGGATTTAGGAACCATTCTTGTGGGAGAGCAGGCAGTAAAGGAAGGAGTCATCACCCGGGTAGGAGGAATCAGGGAAGCAGTAAAGGAACTGCGAAGACTGATTGGGGAGAGAGAAAAAGAGAATTAGTATTGAAATATTTTTACGGGAATAGTACAATAAGGAAATAGTGACTGCATGATAGGATTGCATCGTCCATTTCTATCATGTGGTTCTATAGGAGGGAGTAAGATGACTCAAAAAAGAAGAAAAACAAAGAGACGAAAAAAGGGCGGACGGGATTTTGTATCTTTTTATGATGAGATTGCCGCATGGTTTATGATTGCCCTGTCGATTTTTATGTTCCTTAGTAACTTTGGGGTTTGTGGGGCTGTAGGAAAAGCATTCAGTGAATTTTTCTTTGGCATTTTCGGAGTGATTCAGTACGGAGTACCGTTTGTAATACTATTTTTCTCATTGCTGCTGATCTCTAATAAGTTTAGCAGTCTGGCAGTGAAGAAGACGATTCTGGGAGGAATTTTAACCTGTATGGCATCTGTTTTTGCCCAGATGATATGTGACATTCATCAGGAGGATTTTGCTCAGATGTTTTTTCTGGGAAGCGGACAAAGGACAGGTGGAGGCCTGTTTGGCGGAAGCTTTCTTTATCTGTTTCGTAATGCCTTAGGAACTGCAGGTTCAGTGATCTTTACGATCTTGATTTCCTTAGTTTCCTTGATGTTGATTACGGAACGATCATTCATGAAGGGATTAAAAGCACTTTTTACAGCAAGGCAAAAACGTACATCCAAGCGTGAGAAACCGGCATCCAGACCACAACGAAAGAGTGGTACCGGAAGTAAAGAAGGGAAGAAGATTTCAGCGAAAACAAAAGAACGGGTCCAAGAACGCAAGAAACCTGTCAGGGAAAAGGAAGTACCGATCGTATTTGAGGAAGAACCGAAACAGGAAGATTACATAGCAGAACAACCGACAGCTGTGAAGGAGGAATTCTTTCAGGAGGAAGAGGCTTTTTCGGCAGAAGCCATAAAGCCAAAGCGTAGAACGCATGCGGAAAAGAAAGAAGAACCCATTAAGGTGGAGATTCCGGTAGCGGCAGAGAGGGAAGATGATGATTATTCCTTTCCCCCCATTCAGTTGCTGAAAAAGGGAGCACCTCCAGTCAGAAGCAGTCAACATGAGCTGCGGGAGACAGCGGCTAGACTTCAGCAGACATTGAAAAATTTTGGTGTTAATGTTACCATAACAAATGTAAGCAGTGGTCCAACGGTGACCCGATTTGAGCTACAGCCGGAGCAGGGGGTTAAGGTCAGCAAGATCGTAGGACTTTCTGACGATATTAAGCTGAATCTTGCGGCAGCAGATATTCGAATTGAAGCACCGATTCCTGGGAAAGCAGCCATTGGGATTGAAGTACCAAATCGGACGAATCAGACAGTAACATTCCGGGATCTGATCGATAATCAGGAGTTTAAGCATTTTCCATCCAATATTGGATTTGCAGTAGGAAAGGATCTGGCAGGAAAAGTAGTGATCGCAGACATAGAGGGAATGCCTCATCTGTTGATCGCCGGAGCAACTGGCTCAGGAAAATCGGTCTGTATTAACACAATTATTATGAGTATCCTTTACAAAGCCAATCCAAAGGATGTAAAATTAATTATGATCGATCCCAAAGTAGTGGAATTAAGTGTTTATCAGGGAATCCCTCATCTGCTGATTCCAGTTGTCACAGATCCAAAGCAGGCGGCGGGAGCACTTAATTGGGCAGTGATGGAGATGACGGATCGATACAATAAGTTTGCAGAGGTAAATGCCCGAAACATCAAGGCTTACAATCAGAAGGTAGAACGAATGAAGGCCCAGGGGAAAGAAGGAGAAGACTTTAAGAAACTCCCACAGATCGTGATCATCATTGACGAGCTTGCGGATTTGATGATGGTAGCATCCCATGATGTGGAAGATGCGATCGTACGTCTGACTCAGCTGGCAAGAGCAGCCGGAATTCATCTGGTCATTGCAACTCAGAGACCGTCTGTGAATGTCATTACCGGGCTGATCAAAGCCAATGTACCATCCAGAATTGCATTTGCAGTTTCCTCTGGTGTGGATTCCAGAACCATCATTGATATGAATGGGGCGGAAAAGCTATTGGGCAAAGGGGATATGCTCTTTTATCCTTCCGGATATAAGAAGCCGATCCGTGTTCAGGGAGCATTTGTATCCGATGAAGAGGTGGCAGATGTAGTCGGATATTTAAAGCAACAGGCCGTAGAGGATTCCTATCAGCCTGACGTTAAGAAGGTAATAGAGGCTTCAGCACAGAAGTTATCCGGCGGAGATGCAAATGGCCGGGATGAATACTTTTTTGATGCTGCCAGCTTCATTATTGATAAAGATAAAGCATCCATTGCAAGCCTGCAGAGAGTGTTTAAGATTGGTTTTAACCGGGCATCCCGGCTGATGGACCAGTTATGCGAAGCAGGAGTTGTAGGGGAGGAAGAGGGGACCAAACCTCGAAAAGTAATCATGTCTCAAGAACAATTTGAGAAATTAAAAGAAGAAGAAATGTAGACAAGAACAGCCTGTTTACAGGAGAAAGGTGGAAACAATGAAGACAGATATCCAAATTGCACAGGAAGCCGAATTAGTACATATTAAAGAGGTTGCTGCACAGCTTGACATTCAGGAAGATGATTTAGAACTTTATGGAAAGTATAAAGCAAAATTATCCTCTGGTTTTATGGACAAGATCAAAGACAATGAAGACGGAAAGTTAGTATTGGTAACAGCGATCAACCCAACACCAGCTGGAGAAGGAAAGACAACTACCAGTGTTGGATTGGGACAGGCATTAGGGAAATTAGGAAAGAAATCTGCTATTGCCCTGAGAGAACCTTCATTAGGACCATGTTTTGGTATTAAAGGAGGAGCAGCAGGTGGTGGATATGCACAGGTTGTTCCTATGGAAGATTTAAACCTTCATTTTACAGGAGATTTTCATGCAATTACTTCTGCCAATAACTTGCTGGCAGCAATGTTAGACAACCATATCCAGCAGGGAAATGCTCTTGGAATTGATCCAAGACAGGTAACCTGGAAGAGATGCGTGGATATGAATGACCGTGCTCTTCGTAATATTGTTATCGGACTGGGAAGAAAAGTAGATGGTGTAGTGCGTGAAGATCACTTTATCATCACAGTAGCATCTGAAATTATGGCAATTTTATGTCTGGCCAACGATATGGAAGATTTAAAAGAACGTCTTGGTAAGATCGTAGTTGCTTATAATTACGAAGGCAAACCAGTAACTGCTGCTGAGTTAAAAGCAGTTGGTGCAATGGCAGCTTTATTAAAGGATGCGTTAAAACCAAACCTGATTCAGACATTAGAGCATACACCAGCATTTGTACACGGTGGCCCATTTGCGAATATTGCACACGGATGTAACAGTGTACAGGCAACAAAGATGGCATTGAAATTATGTGACATTGTTGTAACAGAAGCAGGATTCGGTGCAGACTTAGGTGCAGAAAAATTCTTTGATATTAAGTGCCGCAAGTCCGGTCTGAAGCCAGATGCTGTTGTTCTGGTCGCAACTGTACGTGCATTAAAATATAATGGTGGAGTTGCCAAGGAAGATTTAGGCAAAGAGAATGTAGAAGCATTGAGCAAGGGTATTGTAAACTTAGAAAAACATATTGAGAACCTGAAGAAATTTGGTGTTCCAATTGTAGTAACTTTAAATCAGTTCGTATCCGATACAGAAGCAGAATTAAACTTCATCAAACATTTCTGTGAAGAAAGAGACTGTGAATTTGCACTTTCTCAGGTTTGGGAAAAAGGCGGCGAAGGTGGTATGGAACTGGCAAAAGCTGTCTTAAAGACTTTAGAAACAAAAGAAAGCAATTTTGCACCTTTGTATGACTTAGATGATACGATCGAGAATAAGATTCGAACGATCGCAACAGAAATCTATGGTGCAGACGATATTAAATTTGCACCTGCGGCAAAGAAATCTCTGGCATTAATCGAAGGACAGGGATTTGGCAACCTGCCAGTTTGTATGGCTAAGAATCAGTATTCTTTATCTGATGATGCAACAAAGCTGGGCCGTCCAACTGGATTTGATGTAACGATCAGTGATATGTATGTCAATGCAGGAGCAGGATTTGTAGTTGTATTAACAGGAGATATTATGACAATGCCTGGACTGCCTAAGAAACCAGCAGCAGAAGGTATCGATGTAGATGAAAACGGTATGATTACTGGATTATTCTAAGAATAGAAGATGATAGGCAGGAGGGGCTGTGAATACGGCCCCTTTGCCTTATAATGACGGAAAATAGAACTAGGAGAGGTGAAAATATGCCAAAAATAATTGATGGAAAAAAGATTTCTCAGGAAATTAAAGATGAATTAAAAGAGAAAGTTGCACATTTAAAAAAGCAGGGAACAGAGATCGCCCTGGCTGTGATACAGGTGGGAGAGGATCCGGCTTCTAGCGTATATGTACGCAATAAAAAGCGTGCCTGTGAATATATTGGAATCAAATCTGTGGCCTATGAAGTGCCAGAAGCAACAACACAGGAGGAATTGCTGGAAATCATACATAAGTGCAATGAAAATCCGGAGATTAATGGTATTTTAGTGCAGCTTCCACTTCCAAAACATATTGATGAAGATACTGTGATCAAAGCAATCGCACCTGAAAAGGATGTGGATGGCTTCCATCCACAAAGTGTAGGAGCAATGACCATTGGAGAGCCTGGATTTCTTCCATGTACGCCAGCGGGTATCATCCAGTTATTAAAGCGTTCTGGTATTGAAATCGAAGGAAAAGAATGTGTGATCGTAGGAAGAAGCAATATTGTAGGAAAACCAATGGCACTGTTATTATTAAGAGAGAACGGCACTGTGACCATTTGCCATTCACGTACAAAAGATTTGCGTGAAGTAACAAAGCGTGCGGATATTCTTGTAGTAGCTATTGGAAAACCAAAATTTATTGATGAAACCTATGTAAAAGAAGGAGCAGTTGTGATTGATGTGGGAATCCATCGCAATGAGAACAATAAGCTGTGTGGTGATGTGGATTACGATAAGGTTGCACCACATACAACAGCTATTACGCCAGTTCCTGGTGGAGTGGGTCCGATGACCATAGCAATGCTGATGAATAACTGTGTAGAAAGCGCATTAATGTAGGAGTCTGACTATGAAGATATTATTTGTTTCTCTTGGCTGTGATAAGAATCTGGTGGATAGTGAAGTTATGCTTGGTCTTTTAACGGAAAAGGGATATACCATTACCAACGATGAGCAGGAAGCGGATATTATTGTCATCAATACATGTTGTTTTATTCATGATGCGAAAGAGGAAAGCATTATGACGATTCTGGAGATGGCAGCATTGAAGGAACAGAATTTAAAAGCGCTGATCGTAACTGGCTGTCTGGCAGAGCGGTATAAGGAAGAAATCCTTGAGGAGATTCCAGAGATAGATGCTGTTCTGGGAACGACCAGCTATACTTCTATTCTGGAAGCTGTGGACCAGGCTCTGGCTGGCAAGAAATATACCCATTATGAACCTGTCGATTATCTTCCGGATAATCGTAATGTGCAAAGAATGGTCACTACAGGAAATTATATGGCTTATATGAAAATCGGTGAAGGATGTGATAAACGCTGTACCTACTGTGTGATTCCAAAGATTCGAGGATCTTATCGAAGCGTGCCGATGGAAGAACTTTTAGCAGAAGCCAGACGTCTTGCACAAAATGGGGTGAAAGAACTTGTTTTAGTGGCACAGGAGACAACTGTCTATGGAGTGGATTTATACGGCAAGAAAACACTCCCTAAGCTGTTAAAAGAGCTTTGTAAGATTGATGGAATTGAATGGATTCGTCTGCTGTATTGTTATCCAGAGGAGATTACAGAAGAGTTGATTCAGACCATAAAGGAAGAGAAAAAAATCTGTCATTATATTGATATGCCAATCCAGCATTGTGATGATAAGATTCTTCAGCGAATGGGACGAAGAACCAATCAGGCTCAGCTGCGGGAGGTCATTAGAAAATTCAGGGAAGAAATTCCAGATATGGTCATCCGTACCTCATTGATTACGGGATTTCCAGGAGAAAGCAGCGAACAGCATGAGAATCTGCTGAACTTTGTTGATGAAATGGAATTTGAACGTTTGGGTGTGTTTACCTACTCTCAGGAGGAGGATACCATTGCTGCGGGCTTTGAGGACCAGATACCAGAGGAGATCAAAGAGCAGCGTAGAGATGAAATTATGGCGTTGCAGCAGGAAATTTCATATGAGCAGGATGAGACATTAGTCGGAACTGAAATGAAAGTGTTAATTGAAGGGTATCTGTATGAAGATGATATTTATGTAGGAAGAACCTATCGGGATGCACCAAAGGTAGATGGCTGTATCTTTGTTCATGCAGAGGAAGAGATAATTTCCGGAGATTTTGTAAATGTAAGAGTGACAGCGGCCCGGGAATATGATTTGATAGGAGATGTAATTTATGAATAAGAATATACCAAATTATTTAACGATTTTACGTGTGATCATGATTCCGTTTTTTGTGTTTTTTATGGTAACGGATTATGCTGGAGATGCTTCAAAATGGATTTCAGTAGCATTATTTATCATTGCCAGCCTGACAGACTTTTTGGATGGACATCTTGCAAGAAAGCATAATATTGTATCTAACTTTGGAAAATTCATGGATCCTTTGGCTGATAAAATGCTGGTAAGCTCAGCAATGATCTGCTTGACAGAGCAGGGGAGATTGGCGGCCTGGATTGTTATTATTATCATCAGCCGTGAATTTATCATCAGTGGTTTCCGCCTGATCGCAGCGGATAACGGCGTAGTAATCGCAGCAAGCTACTGGGGTAAATTCAAGACAAATTTCCAGATGTTTATGATTATTATGCTGATCATCAATCTGGGTACACCGGTAGCAGTAATGATCGAGAATGTATTAATTGTGATCGCGACTGCATTAACCATCATTTCTTTGATAGATTATTTAGCAAAGAATAAACAGGTATTAGCAAGCTAGGAAGAAAGAGGATTTGGACAATGGTTGTAGAACTGATTTCAGTCGGAACAGAAATTTTACTTGGAAATATTGTCAATACCAATGCCGCATATCTTGCAGAGCGCCTGGCAGGTCTTGGAATGTCCGTATATTATCAGACAACGGTAGGTGATAATCCGGAACGATTAAGAGAAACATTGCAGATGGCAAAGAAGCGGTCTGATGTAGTGATTCTATCTGGAGGATTGGGACCTACTCAGGATGATCTGACAAAGGAAACAGCAGCAAAAGTATGTGGAAAAAAATTATATGAGGATCCAACGGCAAAGCAAATGCTGATCTCTTATTTTCAACGGTTGGGACGTAAGCCAGAGGAAATCAGTGAAAATAATTGGAAGCAGGCCATCGTACCAGAGGATTCGATTGTATTATATAACGACAATGGAACAGCACCTGGTCTGATCATACAGGCAGAGGATCAGAAGAAGATGATTCTCCTTCCGGGACCTCCAAACGAATTGATTCCTATGTTTGAAAAGGATGTAGCACCATACTTGTGTGGAATTGAGCAAGGTGTGATCTATTCAAAAGTAGTAAAGATCGATACCATTGGAGAAAGTTCTGTGGAAACGCAGATTCTGGATCTGATCAACAGCCAGAGCAATCCTACAGTGGCTCCATACGCAAAGCCAGGAGAAGTGCATCTTAGGGTAACAGCAAAGGCGAAGGATGAGAAAGAAGCCAGAGAGCTGGTTATGCCTGTGGTGGAGGAATTAAAAAGGCGGTTTGGGCGGCACGTTTTTACCATTGAGGAGCATATCACCATGGAAGAGGCATTGGTAGAGCTGATGAAGAAGCATAATCTAACATTTGCAACGGCCGAATCCTGTACGGGAGGACTTTTAGCTGGGCGAATGGTTAATGTGGCCGGAGTTTCCGACTGTTTTAAAGAGGGCTTTATTACTTATGCAAATGAAGCAAAAATGAGATATTTAGGTGTCTCTGAGCAGACGCTAAAAGAGCATGGAGCAGTTTCTGAAGAGTGTGCCAGAGAGATGGCAGAAGGACTTGCAAAGACTACAGAAGCCCAAGTGGCTGTGGTTACCACAGGGCTTGCCGGACCTGGAGGGGGTACCGATACGAAAAAACCAGGTCTGGTTTATATTGGATGTACGGTCAATGGGCATACATCCGTACAAAAATTTCAATTAAAAGGGAACCGTTCCCGCGTCCGAAACAGTGCAGTAGTAAAGGCAATGACGCTGATGCGTCATGCGATATTACACGAGTATGAGGAGACCATTTAGGAACGAGTGGAAGGAGTTATGGTTAATGAGAAGATACGTCTTTTCGGAGCATAGCTCCTTTTTGATTGTATAAAAAATTCAAGGAAGTTCTTATGCGATCAAAACTCTTCGGAAGTTTACACGATGTGTATAGGAAGGCTGCAATGCAGTCATGCATCAGGGTGCAAAATAAATGAATGTAAAAAAATGGAAAAGCCATTGTGATAGAATACAAGGTGTGGTAAAATAAAGAGAGATGGAGTGAAATCGAACAAATTTTCGGCAGAACACTTGTTTTGTTTTGGGCTCTATGATATAATGAGAGCACTTAAGAGAAATGAAAGTAAAGGATTAGATTAAGCGAGATAGAAAAGGAGAATATAGATATGGCCAAGGAAGAAAAGTTAAAAGCTCTGGAAGCGGCAATTTCCAAATTAGAGAAGGATTATGGAAAAGGAGCCGTTATGAAGCTGGGAGAATCCGGTGCTAATATGAATGTGGAGACCATACCGACAGGTTCTTTAAGTCTGGACATCGCACTGGGCCTGGGAGGTGTCCCTAAGGGAAGAATTATTGAAGTATACGGACCAGAATCCAGTGGTAAGACAACAGTAGCACTTCATATGATTGCAGAAGTTCAGAAGAGAGGCGGAATCGCAGGATTTATTGATGCGGAGCATGCATTGGATCCGATATATGCGAAGAATATTGGTGTGGATATTGACAATTTATATATTTCCCAGCCAGATAATGGAGAACAGGCACTGGAGATCACGGAGACGATGGTTCGTTCCGGTGCTATGGATATTGTGATCGTAGACTCTGTTGCAGCTCTGGTACCGAAGGCAGAGATTGACGGCGAGATGGGAGATTCACATGTAGGGTTGCATGCACGTCTGATGTCACAGGCACTTCGTAAGTTGACCGCAGCCATTAGCAAATCAAATTGTGTTGTTATCTTTATCAACCAGCTTCGTGAGAAGGTAGGCGTTATGTTTGGGAATCCGGAGACAACGACTGGTGGAAGGGCTCTGAAGTTCTATTCTTCTATCCGTTTGGATGTCCGCAGAATTGAGACATTAAAGCAGGGCGGAGAGATGGTAGGAAATCGAACGAGAGTCCGTGTAGTTAAGAATAAGATCGCGCCTCCATTCCGGGAAGCAGAATTTGATATTATGTTTGGAAAAGGAATTTCTAAAGAGGGTGATATCCTCGATCTTGCTGCTAATGAGAATATTATCAATAAGAGTGGTGCATGGTATTCTTATGAAGGCCAGAAGATCGGACAAGGACGTGAGAACAGCAAGCAGTTTTTAAGAGAGCATCCGGAAATCATGGAAGAGGTAGAAGCTAAAGTGCGCGCAGTGTACAATATAGGCGGAGAAGCAGATGAAGCAGAAGCAACAGAAGGAAAGACTGAAGAATAATGACAGTTACGCAGTTAAAATTGGATGGAAAGTATAAGGTTCAGGTTGATCTGGATGGAGAATATGCCTTTTTTCTTTATCAGAAGGAACTGAGGCGTCTTTGTTTCAAAGAAGGAGATGAGTTAAGTGATCAGCTGGTAGAGGATATCTATCAGCTGATTCTTTTACCAAGAGCAAAGGATAAGGCATTATCCTTGTTAAAATATGGAAACCGAACCACAAAGGAATTAAGTCAGAGACTGGAACAGGCAGGATATCCGGCAATGATTATCCGACAGGTTTTGGGATTTTTAAAAGAATATAGATTTTTGGATGATAAAGCCTATGTACAAAGCTATATTGAGTTACATGGACAAAAGAAGAGCAGGATGCAGATGCAGCAGGAATTGGGACGAAAGGGAATTCCCAAGGAGATGTTTGAGCAGGCCTGGGAGGAACGACCAGAAGAGATGGAAGAGGAAGCATTGAAGGCTTTGATGCAAAAGAGAATGCGAACAAAAGGACCCGTTACCAAAGAGAATTTTCAGAAGCATTATGCCTTTTTTGCCAGAAAGGGATATCCATCTTCGATGATTATCGGTCTGCTAAGTGAGTATCGGGACCGTGAGGATTTTATCTGACGGTGTATTTTGGTAATCATTACTAATAAAAATGAACAGGTTACTTGACATAATTCATAAAAAAGTATAAAATTTATTTGTTGTACTGTTGTACAAACAATTGAATAAGGAGGTGGCCTGTAATATGCTAACAACTGTGATTGCCGTAATTATTACTCTGGTAATAGCTGTTCCTGTGTCCGTAATTTGTGGGATTAATCACCATAAGAAGTTGGAAGAGGAAAAGATTGGTGATGCCAATACCAAAGCCAGAGCGATTATAGACGATGCATTGAAGAATGCAGAAGCAACAAAGCGCGAAGCAAGCCTTGCAGTGAAGGAAGAGACCATTAAGGCGAAGAATGAGTTTGAAAAAGAGACAAAAGAGCGCCGGGCAGAGCTGCAGCGTTATGAAAAACGTGTTTTGGGCAAAGAAGAAGCAATTGAACGTAAGTCTGATGCATTAGATCGAAAAGAAGCATCTCTTGCTTCCAGAGAATCTAATCTGAATAGGCAGAAGGCAGAAGTGGAAAAACTTCAAGCGAAACATTTACAGGAACTGGAACGTATTTCTGGATTAACCTCTGAACAGGCAAAAGAATATTTATTAACTATGGTTGAAGATGACGTAAAACATGAGACTGCCGTCATGATTAAAGAGATGACGACAAAAGCAAAGGAAGAAGCATCTAAGAAAGCAAAGGAATATGTAGTAACTGCAATTCAGAAATGTGCAGCAGATCATGTTGCAGAGACAACGATTTCTTTAGTACAGCTTCCGAACGATGAGATGAAAGGAAGAATCATTGGACGTGAAGGACGTAATATTCGTACTTTAGAGACGATGACTGGTGTTGATCTTATTATCGATGATACTCCAGAAGCTGTTATTTTATCAAGCTTTGACCCAGTTAGAAGAGAAATCGCAAGAATTGCACTTGAAAAATTAATTGTGGATGGGCGTATTCATCCAGCAAGAATTGAAGAGATGGTAGAGAAAGCAACAAAAGAAGTAGAAGCAATGATGAGAGAAGAAGGTGAAGCTGCTACTTTGGAAGTTGGAGTACATGGTATTCATCCAGAATTGGTACGTTTATTAGGTAAGATGAAATTCCGTACCAGTTATGGACAGAATGCTTTGAAGCATTCTATCGAAGTTGCACAGCTATCAGGTCTGCTGGCTGCAGAAATTGGTGTGGATATTCGTATGGCAAAGCGTGCCGGATTATTACATGATATTGGTAAATCCATTGACCATGAGATTGAAGGTTCTCATATTCAGATTGGTGTTGATTTATGCCGCCGTTATAAGGAATCTCCAATTGTTATTAATGCTGTAGAATCACATCATGGAGATAGTGAGCCACAGTCATTGATTGCATGTATTGTTCAGGCAGCCGATACAATTTCAGCTGCAAGACCAGGTGCCAGACGTGAAACTCTGGAAAGCTATACGACCAGATTAAAACAATTAGAAGATATTGCAAATTCATACAAAGGCGTTGATAAAACTTTTGCAATTCAGGCAGGTAGAGAAATCCGTGTTATGGTAGTTCCAGAACAGGTAAGTGACAGTGACATGATTATTTTAGCAAGAGATATTTCTAAACAGATTGAAGCCGAGTTAGAATATCCTGGACAGATCAAAGTAAACGTAATTCGTGAATCCAGAGCAACTGATTATGCAAAATAATCATTTATGTGATGTCATGGATAGAAAAAGCAGCGATAGACATTTCGTCTATCGCTTTTCTTAACTATACAAGAAATCTCTAAAATTTCTTATGTAATAAAAATACTCATAAAAAATTTCTGAAGCCAAAAGATAGGAGGACTTTATGGGAGAATATAAGAGAATCAGACAGGAACTGATGTATCAGGGGAAAGTAGTTGGATTTTATAAGGATATTTTAAAACTTCCCAACGGAAATGTGGTTGAATGGGACTTGGTAAAGCATCCAGGAGCTGCTGCGATCATTCCAGTTCTGGAGGATGGAAGAATCATTCTGGTAGAACAATTCCGTAATGCATTGGGTAAAAAGACGTTTGAGATACCAGCAGGAGGTATTGAAAAAGGCGAAAGTGCATATGATTGTGTGTCCAGAGAAATCGAAGAAGAGACAGGGTATCGTTCAGATAACATTCAATTTCTGATTAAGGTCGTGACTGCTATTGGATTTTGTGATGAAACGATACCAATTTATGTGGCAAAGAATCTGATGAAGACAGAGCAACATTTGGATGAAGACGAAGAGATTGACTTAAAAGTGGTAACGGTAGGAGAAGCGGTGGAGATGATCTTAAATGGAACCATCGTGGATAGCAAGACGGTAGCTGGAATTTTGGCATATCAGGTAAGTCAGAAGCAAGATAAGTAAAGAAATCTGTTTTCTTAAGATTATATCATTGATTGTCATAAATCAATAGAATCTGCATATATATCAAATTGGGGCAGAAGAAATACTTGAACTCAAGAGATGAAGGAGAGACTATGAGCAGATATAAGAAAATCGGGTTGGCCGTTCTGATCGTAGGATTGGCAGCTGGTTCTATTGTGACGAATATGACATATGAATCGAACTATTATTTTCTGGCAGAATTAAATTTGAATCTGACATCAGCGGTAAGAGGAGTTCAGGAGAATATGATTCATTATGCGACCTATATGCTGGGAAAGAGACTAACTCAGATGATGCTGTTGGCAGTGGTCTTGAGACTCTTTGTACTGGAAGCAGTGATTGGCGTGCTGGGGTTCCTGGGATCCTTTTCCTTTGGAATGTTTTTTACCTATCAGCTTTTACAGACTGGAGGAAAGGGCATATGGATGATTTTTGCGGCAGTTTTTCCACAGTGGCTGTGCTATGGAGTGGCAGGATATTTCTGGATGCGTGGAGAATCAGATAAAGGAAAACAAAAGGCATATCAGAGTTATGTTTTTATGATCGTCATGTTTATCATTGGCATACTGATGGAAATATATGTAACTCCTAAGCTGATGATTTTGCAAATAAGTTGACGGAACATAGGTAATGATAGTATAATATGTACAAAGAAAAAGCATTTTTCTTTTAAAAAACTATGAAAAAACAATAAGGTGGGTGGTATTATGTCGTACAAGATTACAGAATTAGATGGTTTATTGAAGAATTTTGAAGGGGATATTGATGCCCGTATGAAACAGTACGAGGCAAAAAGAAAAAAATTATTAACGAAAGCAGATTCCTTAAAGGATTTTGCTAATGGACATGCCTATTATGGAATTCATAAGGCCGATGGCGGATGGTATTACCGAGAATGGGCTCCAGGTGCAGAAAAGATGTATTTTATGGGGGAATTCAATGACTGGAATCCAACTTCCCACCCAATGAAGAAATTGGACCATGGAAGATTTGAAATCTTTCTGGAAGGGGAAGATGCATTGTGGAATGGCTGTTTAGTAAAAGCAGTCGTAATTCATGATGGCAAGCAATTGGAACGAATTCCTACATATGCAACCAGAGTTGTACAGGATGAAGAGACGACTTTGTGGTGTGCACAGGTATGGGATGTTTATGCAGATTTTCCTTGGCAGGATGCAGATTTTCATGGAGAAGAGGTTCCGTTGATTTATGAATGTCACATTGGTATGGCTCAGAATAAATATGGAATAGGAAGCTATACGGAATTTCGCGATAGTACCCTGCCTAGAATTAAAGAATTAGGATATAATACCATTCAGATCATGGCTATTATGGAACATCCATATTATGGATCTTTTGGTTATCAGGTATCTAACTTTTTTGCAGCATCTTCTCGATATGGAACTCCAGAAGAGTTAAAATCATTGATCAATACTGCACATAAGATGGGAATCCGGGTGCTTTTAGATGTTGTTCACTCTCATGCGGTTAAGAATACCAATGAAGGGCTGAATATGTTTGATGGTACAGAATATCAGTTTTTCCATGGAGGTGATAAAGGAAATCACAGTGCCTGGGATACGAAACTGTTCAACTATGATAAGGATGAAGTCATTCATTTTCTGTTATCCAATTTGAAATTCTGGATGGATGTATATCATTTTGATGGATTCCGCTTTGATGGTGTTACCTCTATGATTTATAAAGATCATGGACTGGGAAGCAGCTTTGATTGTTATGATAAGTATTATAGTCTGAATACGGAATTTGATGCTTTAGTATATTTACAGCTAGCCAATGAGTTGATTCATGATATTAATCCAGAAGCAGTTACGATTGCAGAGGATATGTCTGGAATGCCGGGAATGTGTTTGCCGATCGCTGATGGAGGTATTGGATTTGATTATCGTCTGGCAATGGGAACACCGGATTTCTGGATTCGTACATTGAAAGAATGTTCCGATGAACAATGGGATGTATGGAAGATCTGGGGTGAACTGACAGGAAGAAGACCAGAAGAAAAGGTAATCGGTTATGTAGAGTCCCATGATCAGGCTTTGGTTGGTGATAAGACCATTATGTTCCGTTTATGTGATGCGGATATGTACTGGGGAATGGAAGTAGGGTCTCAGAACATGGTAGTAGACCGAGGTGTTGCTTTACATAAGATGATTCGTCTGGTTACACATTCATTATCCGGTGATGGATATTTGAACTTTATGGGTAATGAATTTGGACATCCGGAATGGATTGATTTCCCACGAGAAGGTAATGATTGGAGCTATCACTATTGCAGACGTCAATGGCATTTGGTGGATGATAAGAATCTTCGATATCATTTCTTAAATGATTTTGATAAGGCAATGATTGCTCTTTCTAAAGAGTATGATCTGTTGGAAGCACGTCCAAATAACCTTTGGATGGATAGCAATGGCAATATGCTGATCTATGAACGTGCAGGACTTTTATTCATCTTTAACTTCCATCCAACATGGTCAAAGGATGGATATTGGATTCCAACCCTGGAGACTGGTAAGTATCAGGTAGTTTTAGATACAGATGATAAGAAGTTTGGCGGCAACGGATTGATTTCTGAAGACTATATCTATGAAGCGAAAGAAGTAGAAGAAGTAAGAGAAGAGGAAGTTGTAGAGAAAGTTAAAGATCCAGATAAGAAGGGAGCCTTTATTGAGAAGAAGACGATCAAGAAGGTGACTCATACGAAGAAAGGATTCCAGTTCTATTCACCAGCACGTACAGGTGCGGTTTTGAAAAAACTGGATGACTAGTGGATTACCAGAAAACTACTTTACAAATGTGAGTCTGTGAGATATAATTATAATCGTTAATTTAATATCTTCGGGGCAGGGTGTGATTCCCTACCGGCGGTATAGCCCGCGAGCATATGCATGATTCGGTGAGATTCCGAAGCCGACAGTTAAAGTCTGGATGAGAGAAGAAAGTAGAAACTGGTGTAAATTAATCTCGCAGGAGAAGATTTCTATTGTAGTGATTATGAATAAATATTAGCCCTGAATATTTTATATTCAGGGCTTTTTGTTACATTAAAATTTTATATGTAACAAAAGTACATCAAGAGGATTTGACAGTTTCTGCCTTTATTTCTTGAGATATTTCGAAGAAATAATAAGAGGAGATGGAAGAGATGACAAACAGAAAAGAGAAAAAAATTAACGTGAGAACAATTACAATGACAGGTTTATTTGGAGCATTATCTGCAGTATTGATGATGTTTAGTTTTAATGTTCCATTGATGCCAAGCTTCATCAAAATGGATTTTTCAGAATTGCCAGCATTGATCGCAGCATTTTCCATGGGACCATTATCTGGTGTTATGGTATGTCTGGTAAAGAATCTGATCAATCTGATGTTTTCCACCACGGGAGGAGTTGGAGAATTATCTAATTTTATTTTAGGATGTGCCTTCGTAATGCCGGCTGGTTTAGTTTATAAAAAGAATAAGAATAAAAAGTCAGCATTTGTCGGGGCGTTGCTGGGAGCCGTTATAATGGCAGTATTCAGCGTATTCTCCAATTATTTTGTAGTATATCCAGTATATACCATGTTTATGCCGTTGGAAGCTATTTTAGGAATGTATCAGGCTATTTATTCTGGAATTGATAATCTGTTAGAAGCGTTGATTATCTTCAATATGCCATTTACCTTTATTAAGGGAATGTGCAGTGTGTTAATCACCTTCGTTATTTATAAACATATTTCACCAATTATTAAGGGAACCAATAAATATTAAGAATAATGGAAGGCCTCATTGCTTTTTTGCAATGAGGCTTTTCTTATGGGGTAAAATGTGATACTATTTTCTTAAGTAGTTTTTTAAGGAGGGTAACATGGCGGTTAGAATTATTACAGATGGTGCATGTGATCTAGAGACAGAGTTTTTAAAACAACATGATGTTACATGTATACCGTTTTATGTTTCATTTGATGGGGAAACGTATAAAAAAGAGAAGGTTGAAATTGGGGTTAGAGATTTTTATCAGAAGATGAAGGATGAGCCAGGAGTGTTTCCAAGAACGTCTCTTCCGGCAGTGAATGATTATATAGATGCAATTGAGCCATTGTTAAAAGAAGGAGATGAAGTGATCTGCATCTGCTTTACATCACATTTAAGCGGTGCCTATAATGCAGCATTAAATGCGAAAATGATTCTGGAAGAGGATTATCCAGATGCCAGATTAAGCATTATCAATTCTTTATGTGCAACTGTTACGCAGGCGAGTTTTGTAATGGAAGCAGTACAGATGAGAGAGGCTGGCATGCCGTATGAAGAGATTGTTTCTAGATTAGAAGATATGAAGGAGGAAGCTAAGATTTTCTTTACGATCGAAAGTCTGGATTATCTGATTCACGGAGGACGAATTGGGAAGATGGTAGGGCTTGCCGGGTCAGCATTGAAACTAAAACCTCTGATCGTTCTGGATAAAGGGGAAGTAACCAGTGGAGGGATTGCAAGAAGCCGTAAAAAATCAATTGCCAAAGTGATTGATTTGATGACAGACTTTTTCACCAAAGGAGGTCATAAGATCAATGATTATAAAATTAATGTAGGTTTTGGATATGACGAAGAAGAGGGAAAGGCTTTTTTGGAAAAAGTAAAGCAAAAAGCAAAGGAATTGGGATATGAAGAAGAGATTCCACTTCTTCAGATCGGTGCCACTATTGCAGTCCATACAGGACCAGGAGCATTGGGCATCGGAGTTGTACCAAAATGTAAGGAATAAGGAGCATAAGTATGATTCAGGAGATTTTAGAATATAATGAAAAGTTTGTAGCGGAAAAGGGTTATGAACAATATCGAACCAGTAAATATCCAGATAAGAAGATGGCAATCCTATCCTGTATGGATACACGTCTGACCCAGCTGCTTCCAGCGGCATTGGGAATTAAAAATGGCGATGTGAAGATCATTAAGAATGCAGGAGGTGTGATTTCCCATCCATTTGGAAGTGTGGTCAGAAGCTTGCTTGTGGCTATTTTTGAACTGGGTGTCCAGGAAATCATGGTCATTGGTCATACGGATTGCGGAGTTCAGCATATCAATGCGGATATGATGATCAAATGCATGAAGGAAAGAGGCGTGACAGACGAACAGATCGATATGATGCATTATTGCGGTGTTGATTTTGAAACATGGCTAAGTGGATTCGATGATGTGGAAAGTTCTGTACACGAAACAGTAGAGCTTTTGGAAAATCATCCGTTGATTCCAGATGATATCATAATCTATGGATGTGTGATGGATTCCGTTACGGGAAAGCTTACTCATATAAAATAATGAGTGTGCCCCGGAAGGGCATTGTTGTATAAAAAATACGCATATTCTTATGTAATAAAAAGAGCCTGCATAAACAGAAAAGGTCGGATTGATAAAATCCAACTCCTGTCTATGCAGGCTTTTTATTTGATACAGGAAGCTTTTATGCCTCAAAGCGTGCTTTGGCTTTTGATAAAAACTTTTTGGAATCTACGATAAAGCGTTCATGAGTGCAATATCCGGCACGGCCGCTGGCATCTGTGATTTCCACCTGAAAAGCCAATCGCTTACGATCGATTTCTACAAGACAGCATTCACAGGTTATGGTCTGTCCAAGAGGGGTTGCACTGAGGTGTTGAATATTCAGGGCGGTTCCAACTGTTGTCATGCCTTCATCCAGCTTACCATCTAAAAGGGCTACAGCAGCTTTCTCAACTAATAATCCCATGGCAGGCGTTGCATAAACCGGAAGGCTTCCGCTGCCCCATGTATCTGCGGTATGTTGCTGGTCTACTTCTTCTGTTAGTGTAATTCTGTCTCCGACTGATAAATTCATAATAATCGCTCACTTTCCTTTATAATGCTAGTATGTATTGACTAAATTATAACAAAGGATATTCCTTTTTTCCATAAAAAAATAATTTTTATATGAATTTGTGTTATAATAAAACGAACTATAGATGTAACTTTAGAAATGAAATCAATGACAGGAGATAAATCATGAAGATATATATGCTGCGGCATGGACAGACAGACTGGAATGTACAAAGGAAAGTACAGGGAAGTGCCGATGTGCCGCTCAATGAGAATGGAAGACAGGTGGCTGACGAGATAGCCCATGTACTTGGACAGATTTCTTTTGATCGTATTTTTTCAAGTCCTTTGGTGCGAGCAAAGGAAACAGCGGAATATGTAGCTAGATATCAAAATCAGGAGATTATCCTTGATGACCGATTAAAAGAGATTGATTTTGGAGCTTATGAAGGAATTACGGAAAAGGAATTAAAGGAAAGAGGAATCCCATTTCAGGATATGTTTTTCCTCCATCCGGATCAGTTTCAGCCGGCACCTGGAGGAGAGACGATTATAGATACGGTGAATCGTGCGAAAGCGTTTTTAAAGGAGATAGTGGAACCGTTAGAAAAAGAGGCAGATAATCTGTTGATCGTATCCCATGGAGAGCTTCTTCATGCGATGCTGGTCTTTATGCTGGATCGTCCACTTAGCCAGCTATGGGGAGAGAGAAAGACAAGAAATTGTGAGACTCACATTGTTTCTTTTGAGGATGGCCAATATCATCTGCTGGAAGAAGCCAGAGTATTCAGGAAAGGAGAAGTGCTTTGAATAAACAACAGTTTTTAAATGAATTACGTCAGTGTCTGGATGGAGAAGTGTCTCCACAGGTGATTCAGGATAATCTTTCATATTATGATCAATATTTTCGGGAACAGATGGCATCCGGAAAAAGTGAAGATGAGATTGCAGCGGAATTGGGAAATCCCATACTGACAGCCAGAACGATTATTGATGCAGCTTCTGCAGAGGAAGGAAGCTACTATGAGGAAGCGATTTATACGGAGGATGGAGAAGAGGCTCCACATTCTCAGGAAGGATTCCATACGGAGGTTCATTCTTTTGAACTTAAGTGGTACCATAAGCTGCTGTTCGTGCTCATCATTGTGGCAGTCGTATCGTTCATCTTTACGATTACAAGTGCAATCTTGTCTTTTGCAGCACCTATTCTATTAGTTGTGCTGTTGATTTATCTGATACGGAGGCTGTTTCGTTAACTATGGAAGCGGTGTTCTTAAAATGAAGATGGCAGGTGAGAAAAGATGTTAGACATTCATAAGGAAATAGGGGAGCTGGAATCGGAGCTGATCCATCTTCGAGAAAGATTTCATCAGTATCCGGAGCTGGCCTGCAGGGAAAAAAAGACAACGGAGATGATCATTGAGGAGTTGATCAGACTTCACATTCCATATGAGCGATTGGAGCCAACAGGAGTCGTAGGGTACCTGGGAAAGAGGGGAGGAAAGACAGTCGCTCTGAGGGCGGATATTGATGGCCTTGCAGTGACAGAAGAGACTGGACTTTCATTCCAGTCAAAGATTTCCGGACAAATGCATGCCTGTGGACATGATGGACATATTACCGGGCTATTGGGAGCGGCAGCGGTATTGAAGAAATATGAAGAACATTTAGATGGATGGGTCAAGCTGATTTTTCAGCCAGCTGAAGAGAATAGCAAGGGAGCCAATCTTGTTATTTCTCAGGGGATCATGGAGGATGTGGATGAGATTTTTGGGGTACACATCTTCAGCGATCTGGAATCCGGAAGAATTTCCATCGATCCAGGGCCAAGGATGGCAGCTACGGATCATTTTACGATTACACTGACAGGAAGAGCCGGACATGCGGCAAAGCCGCATCAATGCATCGATACTACGGTGGTAGCGGCGGCTCTGGTCATGAATCTTCAAACAATCGTGAGCAGAAGGATGAATCCCATTGAGGATGCAGTGCTGACCGTTGGACGCCTAGAGTCTGGGACCGCATACAATGTGATTTCTGGGAAAGCAGTATTGGAAGGAACAGTGCGGACCTTTTCTGTAGAGACAGAGCAGATGATAAAGGAGTCAATCATACAGGTGGCAAAGGATACCGCAAAGCTTTACGGAGCTAAGGCGGTGGTGGATTATCCGCCATCTACCCATCCACCATTGATCAATGATTTGGAAATCGCCAGACGAGTATATGAAGGAGCGAAGAAAGTATTCTTACCGGAGAACTTAAAGCCTGTTCCTCAGATCATGCTAGGTGAAGATTTTGCCAATTATCTGATTAAGACAAAAGGAGCCTTTGCATTCGTAGGTGGTGGCAAGACGTTCAAAGGAAAGCAATATCCAAATCATCATAATCGATTTGATTTTGATAATGAAGCTTTATTAAATGCATCAAAAATATATATTATTTATATAATTAATACAATTTGGTGTTGACAATGAAGAAAAGCTGTGTTATTATGGACAAGTGCTTGAGAGAAGTACAGAATATAACATAGTTTGCGCGAGTGGCTCAGTTGGTGGAGCACGACCTTGCCAAGGTCGGGGTCGCGGGTTCGAGTCCCGTCTCGCGCTTTTTCATTAGAGACATTCATTAGAATGTCTTTTTTTGTTGTATAAGAACTTTCTCGAAGAATAAATGATTTTCCAATATGATATTAGATGGAGGGACTGGGATGCTGATACAAAATTTGATTGAAAACAGCTGTAAGATAGAAGGACTGGTACCAGAGCATGGGTTAAGCTTCTATGTGAAATTGAATGGTAAGAAGGTACTATTTGACACTGGTGCCAGTGAGCGTTTTATCCAGAATGCCAGGAAACTGGGGATTGATTTATCCCAGGTAGAGATTTTGATCATTTCTCATGGGCATTACGATCACACAGGCGGCATAGAAGCGTTTATGGAGTGTAATCAGAAAGCAGATATTTATATGCAGAAGGCAGCAGCAGGAGAATTTTATTCCATAAGAGAGACGGGGAATGCTTATATAGGAGTTCCAGAGGAGGTCAAAAAGAGCAAAAGAATTCATTTTTTAGAGGGAGACGTTATCATTGATGAGAATCTGTCCTTGTTTACCGGTGTGACAGAAAGGAAGCTTTGGCCAAAGTCCAATACTTCATTAAAAGAAAAACATGAGGGAAAGCTTGTGCAGGATGCCTTTACCCATGAACAGAATCTGAAGATCACTTATGGAGAAAAAGAGATTCTCATGTCTGGATGTGGACATAGTGGAATTGTCAATATTATGGAAAAGTACCAACAGCTATATGGAAGGTATCCAGATGTAGTCATTGGTGGATTCCATCTGACCAATCCAAGAAGCGGAGAGATGGATAAAGAATTGGTAGAACAGATTGGCAGAAAGCTATTGACTTATGGCGCGGATTACTATACTTGTCATTGCACAGGGGAAGAGGCGTTTGTCTTTCTAAAACAAATAATGGGAGAGAAGCTGCATGGAATTTCAACAGGAGAGAAAATTATAATTTAGTAGGAAAGGTCTTCACCTCTATAGTAAATAAATGATTGGAGAAGAAGCAATATTCGTTGACAAACTCGGAAGAACCAGTTAAGCTGAGAAATGTGGAATTGATAAAAGGAGGAAGAACAATGTATATTAAGCAGTTAAATGTATTTATTGAGAATAGACATGGCAAGCTGGAGGAAGTATATTCTATTTTGGCAAAGAAGGATATTAATGTTATTTCCACTACGATTGCTGATGTCAGCGAATATGGTTTGATCCGTATGGTAGTGTCTGATCCTGCATTGGCAAAAGAAGCTTTGATGGCAGAAGATTACAGTGCATCCCTTACCGATGTACTGGCAGTGAAGCTTCCAAATGAAATCGGCTCGCTTCAGAGAATGATCCAGGTGCTTACTTTTGGCGGCGTAACGATTTCTTATTTATACACTATGGCAACTGGAGAATCTTCTGCATCTATGGTGGTAAAGGTATCTGAACCGGATCGTGCATTGGAAGCATTGGAAGAGAATGGATTTCAGGTGTTTAGCGCAGAAGAGGCATATGCTATTACAGAATAATAAAATAGAAATGAGTGATCGGAATGTTTGGCTATATTACCATAAATCAGATGGAATTGAAGGTCAAAGATTATCTGACCTATCAGGCATATTATTGTGGTATCTGCCAGTGCCTGAAGAAAAGGTATGGACAGCGTTCTAGACTGGTCTTAAGTTATGACATGACTTTTGCAGCCATGCTTTTGCAGGGATTATATGAGCCAGAAGAGAAGAAAGAAAGCATTCGTTGTGTCTTCCATCCTGGAAAGAAGAAAATGGTCATTACATCGAAAATGAGTGATTATGCGGCAGATATGAATCTGCTTCTGGCATATCACAATTGGGCCGATGACTGGGCTGACGATAGAAGTATAAAAGCGTTGCTGGCAATGAAGCTGCTGAAGCGGTCGTATGATAAGGTTGCGTCTACTTATCCAAGACAGCAAAAGAGTGTAATAGAATACATGAAGAAGCTGGCAGTCTGTGAAGAACGCAGAAGTGATAACATCGATGAAGCAGCTAATCTGACAGGTGACATGTTTGGAGAAATTTTGGTCTGGCGCGAGGATGAGTGGAGTGATACCTTAAGGAAACTGGGATTTTCTCTTGGGAAGTTTATTTACTATATGGACGCATATGACGATTTGGAAGAAGATCAGAAGCATGGAGGGTACAATCCACTGCTTTCCGTATCGGAAGAAACAGCAGAGGAGATTCTAAAGATGATGATGGCCGAGGTGGCCCAAAGCTTTGAATATCTTCCGATTGTTGAACATGTAGAAATTTTAAGAAATATCATTTATTCTGGTGTTTGGATAAAATATTGTCAAATTAAGAAAAAGAGGCAGGAGGCTGCTGAAGAGAAGAAAAACGAGGCGGAGTAATCCGCCTTTTTTGTTACATAAGAAATTCGAAGAATTTCTTATGTAACAAAATGCTCACGATTTGTGTTCACACTTTTCACATAAACATATGATAAAATACAATAAAACAGGAATACATAAAATCATGAGGGAGATGAAGAGGATGGAAGAATTAAAGGTTTTGGTTGTAGACGATGAAAGCAGAATGCGAAAGCTGGTCAAAGACTTTTTAAATAAAAAAGGATTTATAGTATTAGAGGCGGCGGATGGAGAGGAGGCCATTGATATCTTCTTTTCCGACAATTCTATCAATCTGCTGATTTTGGATGTTATGATGCCTAAGATGGATGGCTGGGAAGTGGTAAAGGAAGTACGGAAGGTATCTAAGGTGCCGATCATCATGTTGACTGCCAGAGGACAGGAGCAGGACGAGCTGCTTGGATTTGAATTAGGCGTGGATGAATATATATCGAAGCCTTTCAGTCCTAAAATTCTCGTAGCCAGAGTAGAGGCAATTTTGAGAAGGAGCAACCAGCTCAACGAGGATGTGATCGAAGCAGGTGGTATTACGTTGGATATTACAGCCCATAAAGTGCTTATAGAGGAGACAGAGGTAGAATTAAGCTATAAAGAATTTGAGCTGCTGACGTATTTTATGAAGAATCAGAACGTGGCATTATCCAGAGAGAAGATTTTAAATCATGTGTGGAATTATGATTACTTCGGAGATGCCAGAACCATAGACACTCATGTAAAGAAGCTTAGAAGTAAGCTTGGAGATAAAGGAGAATATATTCGGACAGTATGGGGAATGGGATATAAATTCGAGGTGAACCAGTAGATGGACAAAAGAAAGATTATAAAAAAGCATTCTCTTCGTGTGAAGATGACAGTATGCCTGATCGTTATGATGATAGTCTCAATCTTATTTTGTTGGGTCTTAAACCGGACAATGATGGAAGATTATTTTGTACAGAGTGAGCGGAAGAACATTTCTGAGGTGTATGCAGCCATTAATCACAAATTTTCTACGGAGGATACAGTGAATACCCTGTATTTAGAACGACTGGCTACGAATAACAACTTAAAGATCATTATTGCCCAGCCAGTGCGTGATCTTACAGGAATTTCCCTGGAAACCGTTTATTCTTCAACAGGAAGAGATGGAAAGCTTTATAACAATATGTATGGTATTTTAAAGCAGATGCAGGAATATGAAATGTTCGGAGAAAATGCAAAGGCTGGACGGGAAATTCAACGCAAAGGGTATATGATCAGCGAGCACACCGATACCAAGCTTGACAGCACGAGCATCAATCTGCTTGGAGTATTAAATGGCGGTTATTTTATCGTTATTGCTTCTTCCGTGGAAAGTCTTCAGACGGCAGCAACGATTGCTACCCGCTTTTTGGCTTATGCAGCTGTTTTTGTAACGATTTTGGCTTCTATCGCCATGTTTTTCTATAGCCGGCGATTTACCAGACCGATTGAAGAGATGTCTGAAATTGCACAAAAGATGACCAGGCTGGATTTTGATGCCAGAGTCGTAAATCTGCCGGAAGATGAGATCGGGCAGCTGGGCAGGAGCATGAATCAGATGTCTGAGCAGCTGGAACAGACCATATCTGAGCTGAAAACAGCCAATGCACAGTTGAAAAAGGATATTGATCATAAGATTCAGATCGATGAGATGCGCAAGGAATTCTTATCTCATGTGTCTCATGAATTAAAGACACCGATCGCTTTGATTCAAGGTTATGCAGAAGGTCTGGTGGATAATGTAATGGAAGATGAGGAAAGCCGTGCCTTTTACTGTGATGTCATTATGGATGAAGCGAAGAAAATGAATGAAATGGTACAGAAGTTGATGACATTAAATCAGATTGAATTTGGACAGAATCAGGTAACTATGCAGAGATTTGATCTGACAGAAATTTTGAAAAATATGATAGAGTCTAATCGGATTCGTTTTCAGCAAAAAGAGGTCAAAGTCGAATTTTATCATACAACACCTGTTTATGTATGGGGTGATGTTTTTATGATTGAGGATGTGATCAATAATTATATCAGTAATGCTTATAATCATGTGAAAAATCGTGGAAAAGTAAAGGTATGGTTAGAAGAAAGAGGCAAAGTGGTAAGAGTATGGGTATATAATGATGGTAATCGGATACCGGAAGAGGAGCTTTCCAAGATTTGGATCCGTTTTTACAAGGTAGACAAAGCGCGTACCAGAGAATATGGTGGAAGTGGAGTGGGTCTATCCATCGTAGCAGCTATTATGGATGCACATGGACAGAAATATGGAGTAAAAAACCATGAAAACGGAGTTGCATTCTACTTTGAACTGGAAAGCAGATAGAAAAAAGTGTTCTAATGACAGTTCGTTGTTGTCATTAGAACACTTTTCTTTTGAAACGTAAATGGTTAATACTAAGCTGGAAGGAATATTCCTTAATTTATATCCCGGCTGTCTTCTATTCTTTGGTCTCATGTCAGGCTTCCTTTGGCTTATGTATTAGAGTGGCAATGATCCGGATGTTCCATCTTCGCCGTTGATTACATAGTATACAGTATGTTCTTCTGGTTTCACATACATATCTAATGTATCAATGTCTTTGATTTTATTGCCAGCAGCTGACCATTCTTTTTTTACAGCAGCTAAGACATCTTTCATCAATGTCTGCTGACCTTGATATTCAACATAAACGTTTGACTTCATAATCCATTCCTCCTTTTCTTTTACGAAAAAAGATATGCGTTTTAATATTTTTTTCGTTGACTGGACTATTATATAATAAATTTCTATTTTTTGCAAATTTCCTTTTTTTGAATCATGAAAAGTTGCATAATTCTTAAATTTCGGTATAATTGAGTGAGACAGAAGTTTGAAGAATATGGGATCTTTCTGTCGGAAAGAATAGAATCAAGGAGTGTCATATGTTACAAAGATATGTAGATCAGATAAAAGAAGCGGATATGGTGCTTATTGGGATTGGAAGGGAATTAAGCGCTAAAAACTTAATTCCCATGGATTCTGATGAAGTAAGAAACTATTATAAAGAAAAGGATATGAAGGGCTACGAACAGCTTCTTGCGGCAGAGGAAGGACCAGAACGAGACTGGATGTTAGAAGTCTATTATCGAAACTATTTGCTTACGATGGAAAAGGCTCCCTATTTCGATGAATTGTGCAAAGCATTGGAGGGTAAGAATTACTTTGTCATTACCAGCAATCAAGATAATCTGCTGTATAAGACGGATTTAAAGGAGGACAGAGTGGTTGCTCCGTGTGGAACGGGAGAATTCTTCCAGTGTGAAAAGCCATGCGAGCATCGGATTTATCCAGCGCTTCCAGGAATCAGGGACTTGATCGACTACTATGAAAAGACAGGAGAGTATGAGCATTTGCAATGTCCAAAATGTGGAAGAAATTTTGTATTCAATATTCGAACCAACGAGACGGTAAGCAGCTATCTGGAAGAAGGATATTTGCAGATGTGGGGGAAATACACCAAGTGGCTTCAGGGAACGATTAATAAGAAGGTATTGATTCTTGAGCTGGGAGAAGGATTCGAAGTGCCATCGTTATTTAAATGGCCATTTGAGAAGATTGTATTTTATAATAAAAAATCCCATTTGATCCGGGTGCATGAGCATTTGTATCAGATTGGGGAGGAACTTAGAGGGAAAGCAGAGACAGCAGCAGTGAACAGTAAAGATTTTTTAACGATGAAAGAGGAAAACTAAATGATTGCAATTATTGATTATGATGCAGGAAATATCAAAAGTGTAGAAAAAGCAGTGCAGTATCTTGGTGAGGAAGCGGTCATCACCAGAGATAAGGATGTAATCTTACAGAGTGATAAAGTCATTCTCCCTGGTGTTGGTGCTTTTGGAGATGCTATGGAGAAGATCAATGCGTATGGTCTTAAGAATACCATCTATGATGTGGTCGAGAAAAAGACACCATTTCTCGGAATTTGTCTGGGACTTCAGCTGTTATTTAAGAGCAGTGAAGAAAGTCCGGGGGCCACTGGCCTTGGGATTTTAGATGGAGAAATCTTAAGGATTCCAGCACAGGAGGGACTGAAGATTCCACATATGGGATGGAACTCTCTTAAGGTCAAGAAGGGAGCGAAGTTATTTCAGGGATTGGAAGAAGAACCATATGTATACTTTGTTCATTCTTATTATTTAAAAGCAGCAGAGGACATTGTTGCAGCAACAACGGAGTATTCTACCCTGATTCATGCATCCGTGGAGAAAGAAAATATATTCGCATGTCAGTTCCATCCGGAAAAGAGCAGCGCAGTAGGACTTCAGATTTTAAAGAATTTTATTGAGCTATAGAAAAGGTGTAGCAGCAGGAGGAAATAGATATGCATACAAAGAGAATTATCCCTTGCCTGGACGTAACAGGTGGAAGGGTTGTAAAAGGTGTAAATTTTGTAAATTTAATTGATGCGGGAGATCCAGTTGCAGTTGGTGCTGCATACGATGTGGCAGGTGCCGATGAGCTGGTATTCCTCGATATTACCGCATCCTCTGATTCTAGAAATATTATGGTGGATATGGTACGAAAGGTTGCAGAAACTGTATTTATTCCATTTACAGTAGGAGGAGGCATTCGTACTGTGGATGATTTTAAAGCCATTCTGCGGGAGGGTGCTGATAAGATTTCTATTAATTCTTCCGCTATTAATACGCCAAATCTGATTTCAGATGCAGCGGATAAGTTCGGAAGTCAGTGCGTAGTCGTTGCGATTGATGCAAAAAGACGTGTGGATGGTTCTGGATGGGATGTTTATAAGAATGGCGGAAGGATCAACGTAGGACTGGATGCAGTAGAATGGGCTATGGAAGCCGAAAAACGTGGTGCTGGAGAAATTCTCCTTACCAGCATGGATTGCGATGGTACCAAGGCTGGATATGATGTAGAACTGACCAGAATTATTTCCGAAAATGTATCCATTCCAGTTATTGCATCAGGTGGAGCTGGCAACAAGGACCACTTCTATGACGTATTGACAGAGGGAAAGGCAGATGCCGCACTGGCCGCTTCCTTATTCCATTTTAAAGAGCTGGAGATCAATGATTTGAAAGCAGATTTACGAAGACGAGGAATCAGCGTCCGATTATAATAGAGAAAGTTATAATATGATATCTGAAAAACCTTCTTCTAAAGCGTTATCCGATTGAGCGCTTCAGAGGAAGGTTTTTTTATGTCATCACAGGAGTCATCGATAGCAAGGAAGTGAGAGGATGACCGTCGTTCCATGTCCAGGACTGCTTTCGAGGCGGATCGTTCCGTGGTGAAGATCTACGATCTGCTTTACCATAGCCATTCCAAGTCCGTTGCCCTCCTGTTGATGGGATGGGTCGGCCTGATAGAACTTATGGAATACATGGGAGAGGGTTTTCTCATCCATTCCAATACCGTTATCCGTTAGACAAAAGAGGATATGATCATCGTCGGACTGCAGCGTCATCTGGATAAATCCGCCCTCTGGGGTGAATTTGATGGCATTATCTAAAAGATTGACAAATACCTGCTGCATCATTTCTTTGTTGGCACTAATCTGGATTTCGTCCAGTTCAATGGAAAAATCAATCTGTTTAGAGGACCATTTATTCTCCAAGAGCAAAAAGGCAAGGCGAATCTGTTCTGACAGGTTATAGGTGGTAATGTGATGAAGCTCTGTCTGACCTTCAATTTTTGAAAGGTCCAGTACCTTTGTGGATAAATTTGCCAAACGATCGGCTTCGTGAATGATAATATCCAAATACTCCTGTTTTTTTTCTTCCGGAAGGGAAGAATCCTTTAATAATTTGGCAAATCCACGAATAGAGACAATGGGTGTCTTACATTCATGGGAGAAATTATTAATAAAATCATTTCGAAGAAGTGTAGTATTCTCCAGTTCGTTTGCCATAGAATTAAAGCTTTCTGAAAGATATTTGAGTTCCAGAGGGTAGTCCAGATGAATACGGGTACCAAAATCCCCCTTTGCCAGTTGGTTGATGGCATTGATGATCTTTCGTATAGGTCTTAAAGGAAAGTGCGTGATCATTGGTGAAATACATGTGCTAATGACAATGCTTAAAATTGCAAGAAAGAATAAAACATTAGCAAGAGCAGATGAAAAAAATGGAAAATCCACAATATGGAAATAAAACAGGCAAAATGCCACCATCCCTGCCAGTATCATCGTTACGGTACTGATCAAAAAGATGAAAAAGGTCAGGCACAGATTCAGTCCAAAGGAAAGCTTCTTTTGCGGACTATGTATTTTATTCTTCATGCTTCACCGCCTTATATCCCAACCCACGGACAGTAACGATCTCAAATTCCTTCCATCCCTCAAATCGCTTCCTCAGACGATTGATATGAACATTTACAGTCATATCCGTTGTTTCGCTGTCCAAACCCCAGATTTCATCCATAAGCTGCAGCCGGGTAAAAATCTTATTTGGATAGGAAAGCAGTTTATATAAAACATAGAATTCTTTTTGTGGCAGTGTTTGTGTTTCACCATTTCTAGTAACGCTTAATTCATCGTAATCTAGGACAACATCTCCAATGATAATTTTTCGTTCATTAACGATATTGGCGCGGCGCAGCAGGGCTTTAATCCGCAGCAGCATTTCTTCTTCATCCACAGGTTTGGTCATATAATCATCGGTTCCAACTAAAAATCCCTTTTTCTTATCCGCAGGCTGCTGCTTGGCAGATACCATGAGAATCGGAATATTCTCCTTCCATTCGCGGATAAGCTTGGTAAATTCATAACCGTCCATCTCCGGCATCATAATATCCAGCACGATTAAATCAATATGGTACTGGTCAAAAGCATCCAGGGCTTCCATTCCGTTTTGAGCGGTATATACGGTATAGCCGTTTTGGGAAATGACAGTTTCCATTAGCTTTCTGGTATGTGAATCATCTTCGACAACTAATATATGAAACATAAAATGGCTCCTTTCTGAACATAAATAAAAATCTGATATTAAATAGTATCATATCACAAACCAGCGCCTAAGAGAAATAAATTGACATATAAAGGGAAAGAGATAGTATGGCAGGTTCTGTGGCATTTATACCTAGTTTATTTTTCTGTGCTATAGTATCGTATATAGAAATAAAGCAATAGAATCATGCAGAAAGCAGGGAATGGTGGATATGAAAGAGAAAATAATGCGTTTTATGCAGGGTAGATATGGTGTGGACCAGCTTGGAAGCTTTTTAAATAGTGTGTTACTGGTATTGATTATTGTAAATCTATTTATCGGAAGCCGTTTGTTAAATTTGTTTCTATTATTGCTGCTAATCTTTTCTTATAGCAGAATCTTTTCAAAGAACTATAGCAGGTGTTATGCACAGAATCAATGGTACCTGGATAAAACAAGCGGAATCAGAAAAGCTTTTGGAAAGCAGAAAGCATATCACGAAATCAAAAAGGACTATCATATTTATAAATGCAAACAGTGTGGACAGAAGATTAAAATTCCAAAGGGAAAAGGGAAGATTATTGTCACCTGTCCAAAGTGTGGAAATGAATTTCAGAAGAAAAGTTAAAAGAAGTGATGATAAGAAACCGTTGCACTAACGAAAGTTGGGGCAGCGGTTTCTTTTTTATGGAATAAATGAAGAAGAAAATTTCTCACCCCTTATTGATAAATGATTCTCAATAAAGCAAAGTTTGATAATGATTATCAATTTCAGTATTGAAATTTTGCTTTTTCCTATGTTATCGTATAACACAGATAGAGGAAAGCCTTTATCAAATCATTAGAACTCCTTTCCTAACGAAAGAAATCGCTTAGTAGAAGCAGTTAGGGCAGCCGGTGGGAAACCGCCGGCTGGTAAATCAGGAAGAAAGGATTGCATATGCCAGTTGAATTGATGAAAAATTATTATGCGAGAACAGAAAGCCATGCCTATGTACATATGACAATGGCACTCCATTGTGCTCCATTTTTGAAAGGGATGAAGGATTCCGCACTTTTGGTGTTAAAGTCGGAAGAGGCAAAAATGATGGGGAGAACCTTGTATAAAATGAATGCAAAATGTAAAACTATGTATAGAAGCGGTGAAAAGATCATTTTGCTTTTGTATCGTGAAAATGAGATGAGATAGGAGTTTTTTTGGGATATCCCATGGAGGATGTCATTGGATTTATAGAAAACAATGGTAAGAATTGTCTTTGCACCGGATATTGGAAGGTATATTCAAATCCAGAAAGAGCAAAGAATCTGTTCCGCCATTATGATGAAGCCCGGGAATCGGCAATTTATGAAATCCTAAATGGAAAAAAATTTTATGAAATTGCCGTATAAATATAGAAATAACGAAAGGAAATAGAAATATGAATAAGATTAAAATTGTTTACTGGAGTGGTACCGGTAATACACAGATGATGGCAGACAAAATTGCCGAAGGGGTTAACGCCGCAGGAAAAACTGCTGAGGTTCTGGTGGTAGACGATGTAACTGCCGGTGATTTGCAAGATGACCAGGCATTTGCTCTGGGATGTCCATCTATGGGAGTGGAACAGCTGGAAGAAGGTGTGATGGAACCATTTATGATGGATTTAGAAGGAGAGCTGAGTGGCAAACAGGTTGTTTTATTTGGTTCTTATGGCTGGGGAAACTGTGAATGGATGGAGGACTGGGTAGAACGCTGTGAAAAGGCTGGTGCAACGGTCATTGGAGGCGAAGGAATTACCTGCCTGGGAGAACCAGATGGAGATACCAACGATGAATTACTGAATGCAGGGAAAGCGTTGGCAGAAGCATAATAGCATATGATAACGGTTCAAAGGGATTTCCCTTGGATATAAAAAACATTTTGATAACCTTCCATGTCAAAAAATAGTATTTTTGACACCTACATTTTACATTTTGATATAAAGGAGCTATTGCAGCAAAAAGAAGCCGTCAGATTTTCTTTGGTGCATAGCTCCTTTGTGCTGTTTCTTAAGATAAATGTTTTTATTGTTCTGAGTTATGTTATAATTGTAAAAGGTGAAAAATCATTTGGAAAGGATGAAAGAGAATAACATGGGAGAAGAAAAAGGATTTTATAAAAACTTTTTTTCAATATACATCGCTTTGGTACTACAAAATGTTGTTACCTTAAGTGTCAATCTGGCGGATAATATTATGCTGGGCTCCTATAGTGAGACCGCTCTTGCAGGAGTAGCAGCAGTGAATCAGATCCAGTTTGTTTATCAACAGCTGTTATTGGCACTAGGAGATGGGCTGGTTATCTTTGGAAGCCAGTATTGGGGAAAAGGAAAGACAGAGCCCATGCGAAGAATTGCAGCTACAGCTATGCAGACAGCACTTCTGATCGGAATTGTCCTGTTTGTGCTGGTAAGCATCTTTCCTTATGAAGCTATGGGTATCTTTACAACGGATCAGCCAATTATCCAGCAGGGAGTCCAATATCTTGGGATTATACGATTTACGTATCTCTTTTTTGCAGTGACTCAGCTTCTGCTGGCTTCGCTCCGCATGGTAGAGACGGTAAAAATTGCATTTATATTATCTATAGTGACATTTTTTATCAATTGCGGTATTAATTATGTATTGATTTTTGGAAACTTTGGAGCCCCATGCCTGGGAGCGGAAGGTGCAGCTATCGGAACATTGACAGCAAGAATTGTGGAATGTATCATATTGATCAGCTTTCTTGTAGGAAAAGAGAAGAAGTTGCACTTAAAAGTTACAGACTATATTCATTTTGATCCGGTACTGGCAAGAGATTATTTTAAGGTAGCATTGCCTATTTTTATGGTACAGGGATTATGGGGACTCAATACTGCATTGCAGACGGTGATCTTAGGACATATGACGGCTGCAGCCATTGCAGCTAACAGCGTAGCATCCACATTATTTCTTATGGTCAAATCCATTGCAGTGGGAGCTTCTTCTACCGCCTCTATTATCATAGGAAAGACCATAGGTACAGGTAATATCAAAAGGGTAATGGAATATTCCAGCCGGCTACAGCGGATGTTCGTAGGACTTGGTATTTTTGCAGGGGCACTCCTGTTCCTTCTTCGAGTGCCAATTCTAAGTCTTTATGATCTTTCTCCGGCCACGAAGGCTATGGCAAATTCCTTTTTGATCATTTTAAGTGTGGTGTGTGTGGGAATGTCTTATCAGATGCCTACGAATAACGGGATTATCCGTGGAGGAGGAAGTGCCATGTATGTCATGAAGATGGATTTGATCAGCATATGGATGATCGTATTGCCGGTATCCTTTTTTATGGCATTTGTTGTGGAAGCACCACCAGAAGTTGTGGTGTGTTGTCTGAATGCGGATCAGATTTTTAAATGTATACCAGGATATCTGATGTCTCATTATGGTAACTGGATTAAAAAATTAACAAGGGATACAGTGTAAGAAAATGACGGAAGTAGGAGGATTCATTATGGCACAATCCATAGGACAAAAGTTTACCCCGCTATCGTTATTAAAATTTGCAATGCCATCTATGGTCATGATGCTATTCATGGCCCTATATACCGTTGTCGATGGCATCTTTGTATCACGCTTTGCAGGAAGTGATGCACTTTCATCTATTAATATCGTCTACCCGGTATTTAACCTGGTGCTTGCTGCCGGAGTAATGCTGGCAACGGGAGGAAGTGCCATTGTTGGGAAACGCTTAGGAGAAGGAAGGGCAGAGGAAGCCAGAGAGATTTTTTCTATGCTTGCATTTACTGGAATGCTGATCGGTCTGGTCTTTATTGTTGTAACCCTGGCATTTGCAAGGCCTATTTCTTTTTTTCTGGGGTCCGATCAGGTGCTATATCCAGATTGCAGGGATTATCTATGTACCCTGATCTTGTTTGCGCCTGCAAGTATGATGCAGTCCTTGTATCAGTGCTTCTTTGTAACGGCAGGAAAACCAGATCTGGGGCTTTGTCTCATTGTGTTAGCCGGTGTGGTAAATGCCGTATTAGACTACATTTTGATTGCCATATTTGGACTTGGTGTTATGGGAGCGGCGTTGGCAACTGGGATTGGACAGATGATACCGGCAGTCGCAGGAACCATTTGGTTTTTCATAAGAAAAAAGGGATTATACTACGTGCGGTTTTCCTTTCAAAAGAGGATTTTGTTAAAGGCGTGTGGCAATGGTGCTTCCGAAATGGTGATTCAGTTGTCAAATGCAGTGATTACGGCGGTATTTAACCTGATTTTGATGCATATGACTGGATCCGATGGGGTTGCCGCTATTACGATTATTTTGTATGGTCAGTTTTTACTATCATCGATTTATCTGGGATTCTCTATGGGGGTTGCTCCGGTCTTTAGCTTTTATCTTGGAGCAGGCAGGATGAAGGGTTTAAGAGAACTGCATAAAATCTGCTGTTGCTTTATATTAATAACGGCTGTTTTTGTAACAGCCGGAGGTTTTTTCGGTGCAGCCTACTTAACGGGAGCCTTTGTCATACCGGGCACAGGAGCATATGAATTGGCAGTGGAGGGATTTCAGTTATTTTCTCTCGGATATTTATTTAATGGGACGAATATATATTTTTCAGGGTTGTTTACTGCTCTGTCCGATGGAAAGACTTCGGCAATCCTTTCTTTTGCGAGAACCTTTGGCTTTATTCTGATTTCTCTCGCTATCTTGCCGCAGATAGTAGGAATACAGGGAGTATGGCTGGCAATACCGGTAGCAGAATTCATAACGGTATTTATGGCAGTTGGGTTTGGGAAAAAAAGGTTGCCAATGAGAGGTTAGAACTTGAATAAAAATATATTGACAATTATCGATATGTAGATATAATAAAAAGAAAGGTAGTGAGGTGAAGGGATGAAAGATTCCTATAAGGCAACCATTCGTATTTTTAAAGCTTTCTGTGATCAGAATCGACTGCAGATTTTAGAGCTTTTACAAAATGGTGAGATGTGTGCTTGCAAATTATTAGAAGAATTACAAATCAGCCAATCCACGCTGTCTCATCATATGAAAATATTATGCGATGCAGAGATTGTTGAGGGACGTAAGGAGGGAAAATGGGTTCATTATTCCGTCCATCAGGAAGGTGCCAGACGGGCACAGCTTTTACTGAAACAATACCTTACTGTGCATGAAGAGGAATAGAGAGAGGCCATCTGAAAGGATGGTTTTTCTTAGAAAAAACATATTGATAAATGTAAATATATAAATGAAAGGAGTTTAAGATGACGATACTAAAGGCAATCGGTGGATTCATTCAAGAACAGCTTCTTGGAATGAAATGGTTACAGAAAGGAATAGGACAGGTGTTGTCTTCATTGGGGATGGATCTTTCTACTCCGATCGGTGGAAGTCTTCATTTTTTTCTTTATGATGTAATTAAGATTACAGCATTGCTGTGCTTTCTTATTTTTATCATTTCCTATATTCAGAGTTATTTTCCACCAGAGCGAAGTAAGAGAATTCTTGGACAGTTCCATGGCATGGGAGCTAATGTAGTGGCCGCATTACTAGGTACCGTTACGCCGTTTTGTTCCTGTTCTTCCATTCCATTATTCATTGGTTTTACAAGTGCAGGGCTGCCACTGGGAGTAACATTTTCCTTTTTGATTTCTTCGCCAATGGTAGATTTGGGAAGTCTGCTTCTCTTAATGAGTATTTTTGGAGCAAAGATCGCTATCGTCTATGTTATTGTTGGATTGCTGGTCGCGGTGATCGGTGGCACCCTTATTGAGAACATGCATATGGATCAGTACGTGGAGGAGTTTATTCTCCGTGCAAAGGGCAGTGTGGATATTACAGCCAGGGAGCTTACTGTGACAGATCGTCTCGTATATGCAAAGGAGCAGGTGATCGGCACCTGGAAAAAGGTATTTCCGTATATCTTGATTGGAGTATCCATTGGTGCAGTGATTCATAACTGGATTCCAGAAGGCTGGATTCAGAATATGTTAGGAAGAGATCAGTACTTTGGAGTTATAATTGCTGTTTTGGTCGGGGTACCTATGTATGCAGATATTTTTGGAACGATACCGGTTGCAGAAGCACTTCTTATGAAGGGAGCACCACTGGGCACAATCTTAAGCTTTATGATGGCGGTTACCACGTTGAGCCTTCCTTCTATGATCATGCTGCGGAAGGCAGTTAAGCCTAAATTATTGGGAGTCTTTGTTGTGATATGTACAGCAGGTATTATGACAGTTGGATATTTGTTCAATGGATTTGAATATCTGTTGTTAAAATAAAAGTGTAAAAGGAGATTATGATGGGAATATTAAATTTTGGAAAGAAAAATCAAAAAAAGGAAGAGAAACCAAGTGTTAACATCAACAGTGTAAAAGTATTAGGCGCTGGGTGCAAGGCCTGTCACAAACAGTATGAGAATGTAAAGACGGCCATGAAGAAAATGGGAGTTTCCGTAGAGGTGGAATATATTACCGATATGGAAAAGGTGATGACTTATGGAGCCATGAGTATGCCGGTGATTGTTGTCAATGAAAAGATAGTTTCTGAGGGAGTTGTGTTAAAAGCCTCAGAGGTTGAAAAGCTATTTCGGAAGCTGGAGAATTAGGACATTTTTCGGATAAAAGGTATATGGTCTTCGTTCTATAGCAGGCGACCACTTGGAAAAATCCTTGTTTGTGTTATAATACATTTCAAAAGGAGGAGATGTCATGACACCGAAACAATTATTGGAAGAAGCCAAAGAGCTTCAGGATACAATTGTAGAGAATCGAAGATATCTGCATGCACACGCAGAAACGGGATTTGAGCTGACCGAAACACTTGCGTTTGTCAAAAAGCAGTTAGAGGATATGGGATATGAGCCTATTCCATGTGGAAGAGCCGGCTTGGTTGCCTTAGCTGGCGGCAAGAAAGATGGAAAGGTATTTATGATTCGTGGAGATATGGACGCACTGCCGATCAAAGAAGAGGCAGATGTGGAGTTTTCTTCTACCAACGGAAGGATGCATGCCTGTGGTCATGATATGCATACAGCTATGATGCTTGGAGCAGCCAGACTGCTAAAGGAACACGAGGACGAAATCCAGGGAACGATCAAGCTGATGTTCCAGCCTTCGGAAGAAACATTTGAAGGCTCCCACGACATGATCCAAGCAGGATTGTTGAAGAATCCAGAGGTAGATGCAGCTTTGATGATCCATGTGATGGCAGGAATGCCATTTGCGCCGGGAACCGTCATTGTATCTGCACCTGGCGTGAGTGCGCCTGCAGCTGATTACTTTGAAATCACCGTTCAGGGAAAGGGATGCCATGGCTCCATGCCAAATACAGGTGTGGATCCGTTAAATGCAGCCGCTCATATTCTGATCGCATTGCAGGAAATAAATGCCAGAGAGCTGGCAATGGATGATCGGGCCGTGCTGACGATCGGAACTATGAATGCGGGAACTGCAGCCAATGTCATTCCAGATACGGTGGTCATGGGTGGAAGCATCCGCACGTTTGATGAAGCGACCAGATTGTTTATTAAGAAGAGAATGACAGAAATCGCAGAAGGGCTGGCTAAATCTTTCCGTGCAGAAGCTACGGTAACCTTTGGAAGTGGCTGTCCAACGCTGGTAAATGATAAAGAACTGTCTTCCTGTGTGGAAACTTATGTTAAAGAATTGCTTGGAAATCAGAAGGCTTTTTCCGTTGCGGAATTAAATGCCATGAGTGGAGATCAGCAATCCTCTAAATCTGCCGGTTCCGAAGATTTTGCCTATGTCAGTCAGGAGGTTCCTTCTATTATGCTGGCGCTGGCGGCCGGACAACCAGAAAAAGGATATCGATATCCACAGCATCATCCAATGGTAAAATTCGATGAGGAAGCACTGGCTGGAGGAAGTGCTGTCTATGCGTATACGGCCATGCGGTGGCTGGAGGAGCATTCATGAATCTGAAGTAACCGTTTCATCGGATTGCTACATGATATGGAAAATGCGGGTTTCTTTGACTATGGGATAATGTGTGAGAACGAAATCATTCCGGTCAGCAATCAGGCTGCGGAGCTTCCAAATCTGATACATGTTTTCTCTTGTTCTATACCAAGACAGACGAAAATCTTATCTCTCGTCCAGGGACAAATGGCTATGTAAGCAAGCTTCCAGCCATTTGTCCTTATGGACGACCAAAAGCATCGCTTTTGCCAAAGATTTTCTGCCTGAGAAAACATGTAAGCTCCTCCGCAGATTGCTTTACCGGAATGGTTTCGTTCTTTGTAGTATATTTTCTTCTTCATTTAGTCCACAAAACCCGTATTTTTTAAACTTCAATAAAAATATGTTATAATAATCTAAAATGTGGAAATAAGATAAGAAGGAGCGATTGTTAAGAAATCAAAAATACAGAAAAATATGTTTATATGTGATATAATGTGTTTATGAAGAAAGGAGAATTATTTATGAACACATCCAATATCACAAATTATAAACCAAAAGATTTTGCTGAATTACTTGGAGTGTCAGTAAAAACTCTTCAACGTTGGGACAGAGATGGAATTCTCAAAGCAAATCGTACTCCAACTAACAGAAGATATTATATCAATATTACATGTGTTCAGTTGTAGATTGTATGGATTTCGCAAGTATAAAAATCAGATAAAGGGGGATGAGGAAATTGCGAAAGAGTTACAAAACGGAAATAAACCCAACGCAGGAACAAATACAAAAGATAAATAAAACAATTGGAACTTGTAGATTTATTTATAATTTTTATATTGCCCATAATAAAGAACTTTATAACAAAGGTGAAAAATTTATGACAGCAAAATCTTTTAGTGTATGGCTAAATAATGAATTTCTACTAAATAGTCCAGAATATTTATGGATAAAAGATGTGAGTTCTAAGTCAGTTAAAAAATCCATGGAAAATGCGTATACTGCTTTTACCAGATTTTTTAAAAAGCAAAGTAGATTTCCCAGATTTAAAAAAAAGAATAAGTCAGATGTGAAAATGTATTTTGTGAAAAATAATCCAAAAGATTGTTTCTGTGAAAGACATCGAATTAATATCCCTACTCTTGGATGGGTAAGATTAAAAGAAAAGGGTTACATTCCAACAACAAAGCAAGGATATGTGATCAAAAGTGGTACAGTCTCCTGCAAGGCTGGAAGATATTATGTATCAGTTTTAATAGAGATTCCTGATCAGAATAAACCACAATTAAATGATTTTGGATTAGGGATTGATTTGGGACTTAAAGATTTTGCAGTTATCAGTAATGGTGTTACAAAGAAAAATATCAATAAAACTGAAAGAATAAGAAAATTAGAGAAACAATTAAAAAGAGAACAGCGTTGTCTATCGAGGAAATACGAAGACTTAAAGAAACGCAACAATAAAATGAAAGGAGAAGCCACTAGACAAAATATTCAAAAGCAGGTCTTAAAGGTACAAAAACTTCATCATAAAATAGACAATATTCGTACCGATCATATCAATAAATGTGTAAATGAGATAGTGAAAACCAAACCATCTTATATTACCATTGAAGATTTGAATGTAAAAGGAATGATGAAGAATAAGCATCTGTCTAAAGCAGTTGCTTCACAGAAATTCTATGAGTTTAGAACAAAACTTGAAGCAAAATGCAAAGAACTGGGAATGGAATTAAGAATTGTAGACAGATGGTATCCATCAAGTAAGTTATGTCATGAATGTGGTTGTATTAAGAGAGATTTAAAACTGTCTGATAGAGAATATATTTGTGAATGTGGATATCATGCTGATAGAGATTATAATGCAAGCCTTAATTTAAGAGATGCAATATCCTACAAAATAGCATAAAACAAGCGTTTGTAGGCATGTACCGATGGCTTTAGTCGGGAATTTACGACTGTGGACTGTACAAGAACTTGTGAGTAGCGTATTACTTGTAATCGCAAAAGCATACAGGATGAAGCAGTAAGAAAAGTTTGTGAAAACTTTCAATATCTCGATATGGGTATATTTGTCCATATTTTGAGTGGCAGCAGGTACGTTATGTTGCACTTCGTAAGGAGTTTAGCATTGACAAATAAGAGTAAATGTGGTGAGGTTTTATGGAAAAGAAAAAAATGACCATGGCAGACGTTGCAGATCTGGCAGGTGTTGGGAAAAGCACTGTATCCCGGTATTTTAACGGAGGATATGTGAAGCAGTCTACCAAGAGTAAGATTCAAAAGGTAATTGAAGAGTACAATTATGAGCCCAATGCGTTTGCAAGACTGAAGGCAAAGCAGAGTAATGTGATCGGCGTCATTGTACCAACGTTGAATTCGAAGATTACCAGCCGTGTCATTACCAGTATTGACCGGTATTTACGGGAACGGGAGTATACGACGCTGATCAAGAATTCAGACCATGATATCGATCTGGAACTTCAAAATATCCAGAAGCTGATCAATATGAATGTAGATGGAATTTTAGTCAGCTCCATTGCAATCACAAAGGAGCATAAGAAGATTTTCCAGGAGGCACAGATTCCTATTGTGGTAGTGGCTCAGGAATATGAGGATGGAATTTCTATTTTGGACGATGATTATCAGGCCGGAAAGTATATGGGAAGGTATATCGGAGAGACTGGGCATAAAAAGGTGGCATACATTGGTGTCTATGAGACAGATGTGGCCGTTGGGATCCGAAGAAAGCAGGGGGTTTTGGATGGACTTGCAGAATACGGCATCACAGACCCTGTGATCATGAAAAGTGACTACAGCTTTATCGGAGGACAGAAGAGTACTCGTGAGATTTTAGAGCAGGGCGAGGTGGATGCCATTATCTGCGCAACGGACAGGTTAGCATTTGGCGCCTATCGGATCTTACATAAGGAGGGACTGCGGATTCCGGAAGATGTATCGGTGGTTGGATTTGGTGGATATGAGGAGAGCAGCCTCTTAACACCAGAGTTGACGACATTAAAGTTCGATTCCTATGCCATGGGATATTTAGGAGCGGAGACCATCTTAAAAATGATTCAGGAAAAGCCTGTATCTAAAAAGCAGATTGTAGAATTCGAATTCATCAAAGGAAATAGTGTGAAGAAAGAAAATTTCTAGTAAATGAAAAAGAAGTTGATTTTTTGGAAAGGATCAGCTTCTTTTTTGTTATGTAAGACTTTCTGATTTATTTGTAAAAAAATATGGAACCGATACCATAAAGTTGTTGACAAAATAGAAAAGGTATAATATAATTCAAGTATGGAACCGGTACCAATATGAAAGACGAAGAATAAGAAGAAAGGAAGAGAAAAGATATGGATTATGCAAAGATTGCAAGTCAGGTAATTGAAAATGTTGGCGGAAAAGAAAATATCAAATCAGTAGCACACTGTGCGACAAGACTGCGTTTGCAGTTAAAGAACAATGATTTAAGAAATGAAGAGGTAATTAGTGATATTGAGGGTGTAAAAGGAGTATTTCTGACGCAGTCACAGTTCCAGATTATTTTTGGATCTGGCCTGGTAAATCTGGTATGTAATGAAGTACAGAAGCAGTTAGGAACAATTGTAGAAACAGCAGAGGAAGATGAAAAAGAAGAAAAGGGTAATCTTCTTCAGCAGTTTGTAAAAATGCTCAGTGACATCTTTGTTCCAATCATCCCAGCAATCGTAGCTGGCGGTTTATTAATGGGATTAAATAACATCTTGACTTCTGGCATGTTTGATGGTAAATCCATTATTGATCTATATCCACAGTGGAAGGGGCTTGCAACGGCCATCAATACCTTTGCCAATGCACCATTTGTATTCTTGCCAGTGCTGATCGGATTTAGTGCAACGAAAAAATTTGGAGGTAATCCATTCTTAGGAGCTGCCATGGGTATGATCATGGTACATCCTGATTTATTAAATGCATACAGCATTGGAGTTGTGGAACCACCAATATGGGACATCTTTGGTTTCCAGATTGAAGCGATCGGATATCAGGGTACGGTACTTCCAGTACTTGCAGTTTCCTTTATTCTGGCTTTTATCGAAAAGCGCTTACATAAGGTAACACCTACATGGTTAGATAATCTTACTACACCATTGCTTTCTATCATGGTGACTTCTTTCTTAACCTTCATTTGTGTGGGACCGGTTTTACGAGAAGCAGGTAATTTACTTGCAGCAGGAATTACATGGGTTTATAATACATTAGGATTTGTGGGAGGCGGATTATTTGGTCTGGCATACGCACCAATCTGTCTGACCGGTATGCATCATAGCTTTATTGCCATTGAAACACAGCTGATTGCTGAGGTTGCCAAAACCGGAGGAAGCTTTATCTTTACAACAGCCAGCATGAACAACGTAGCACAGGGTGCAGCTGTTATTGCTGTTTTATGCTTAACAAAAAATGAAAAAATGAAATCTATTTGTTCAGCTTCTGGTGTTTCCGCTTTATTAGGAATCACAGAACCGGCTATGTTTGGTGTTACATTAAAATTAAAATATCCATTCTATGCAGCTATCATCGGCTCTGGAGTCGGTAGTGCATATTGTGCAGGAACAAGAGTATTGGCACAGGCAATGGGAGCAGCTGGTATTCCTGGAATTATTTCTATGAAGCCAGATGACTATATGAACTTTATCATCGGATTAGCCCTTTCCATGGCAGTATCTGCAACACTTACGATTGTATTTTGGAAGAAATTCAATATTGAAGGGGAAACAGCAGCTACAGCAAACACAAAAGAAGTAGTACTTCCTCAGAATAATGATACAAAAGCAATCGTAGAGGAAAAAGAAGAAGTTGTATTATATGCTCCATTAAAAGGAGAAGTACTTCCAGTAGAAAAAGCTGCAGATCCGGCATTTGCATCCAAAGCCATGGGAGATGGAGTTGCCATTAATCCAGAGGATAATGTGGTCTATGCACCGGCAGATGGAACAGTAAGTCTTGTGTTCCCGACCAAACATGCAATGGGAATTACATTAACCACAGGGGCAGAGCTCTTGATTCATGTAGGATTAGATACCGTACAGATGGAAGGGGAAGGCTTTGAAACTTATGTAAAAGCCGGAGACCAGGTGAAAAAAGGAGATAAACTGATTTCTTTTGATAGAGGGCTGATTGCTCAAAAAGGTTTTAAAGATCAGACCATGTTATTAGTGGCAGAAACCAATGGACAGGATGTAGAGGTAATGCCAGCAAAAGAAGCAGATCTTACTACAGAAATCATAAAATTAAAATAGTTCCAGAAGGGGATAGCGATGTTAAAAAAATATGAGAAAGTCATGAAAAGTGAATATGACGCATGGTATGCGGAAAATGGGGAATATAGACAAAAAGTTGCATCAGATGAAAGGAGGCTTGCCTTTCATCTGATGCCAAAGACTGGCTGGATGAATGATCCAAATGGATTATGCCAGTATCATGGGGTTTATCATATTTATTATCAATATACACCATTCGAGCCAACCGGAGAATTAAAGCTGTGGGGACATTACACCACAAAGGACTTTGTTCATTATCAGGATGATGGACCGGTATTATTCCCAGATGAAGAGATAGATGCTCATGGCGTATACTCTGGATCCGCGTTTATCGAAGAGGATACGATGCATTTCTTCTACACCGGTAATTTAAAATATTTTGATCGAGATGACTATGATTACATTAACAGTGGGCGTGGAAGTAATACGATTTCATTTACCAGTAAAAATGGACATGATTTTACCGAGAAGCAGCTGCTGATGACCACCGATGATTATCCAGAAGATATGAGCAATCATGTACGTGATCCGAAGATCTTTAAAAAAGATGATACGTATTATATGGTACTGGGCGCACGAGATCATAAGAGCAAAGGAATGGTCTTATTATATCAGTCCAAAGATTTAGCATCCTGGACCTATGCAAATCGTATTACGACAGAAGAACCATTTGGATATATGTGGGAATGCCCGGATGTGTTTGAACTGGACGGGCAGTATATTCTGACCTGTTGTCCACAGGGAGTGCCAAAGGATGGCATCGACTATGAGAACGTTCATCAGGCCGTATCTATGAAGCTTGACTATGATTTTGAAACCAATGATTATCAGCTTAAGGATATGCATCTATTAGATCGAGGGTTTGACTTCTATGCACAGCAGACATTTGAGGATGAGCAGGGAAGAAGAATCTTGATCGGATGGATGGGAATTCCAGACGCAGATTATACCAACCCAACGGTGGAAGCCGGATGGCAGCATGCCTTAACCATTCCAAGGGAATTATGTCTTGAAAATGGAAAACTGATACAAAAGCCGATGGAAGAATTAAAGCAGCTACGACAGGATAAAAGCCAGAAAGCATTCTCGAAAGAATGCGGAGCCGCTTTTGATCATGTGGTATATGAAGCAGAAATCGATTTTGAGTATTGTCAGAACATGGAATTGTCCATGCGAAAAGGCATTACATTATCCTATCAGGATGAGATACTGACGTTAGATCTTGGGGCATTTGGAGCAGGAAGAACAACAAGAAGTGTGAAGGTAACAGAGCTTGAACATCTTCAGATCTTTGCAGATACTACTTCTGTGGAAATCTTCGTAAATCATGGAGAAGAAGTGTTTACATCCAGAATGTACCAGTTAGAGGGAGAGCTAAAGCTTGCAGGAAGCTGTGCAGGAACGATGACCGTCTATACGTTAGATTCATTTATAATTGAAGATAAAGAAAAATAGAAAAATCAGATGAGGTTGTTTACGGGAATAGGCTCCTTTGGCAATGCAGGTAAGGAGGCTGTGTATGGCACAGATCCACGTAAATAACCTCACTTTTTATTATGGAGGCAATCTGAAAAATGCACATTACGCGATGTTGAAAACCGGGGAAAATGGGGCGGTAACCTATGATGTTCCAGTGGCACTTCCTGGGGCGGTTTCGATCTCACTTTCGGCAAATGGTGAGATGGAGAATTTCCAGTTAGACCAATGAGGAGAATCGGGAAGTGCAGACGGAAAGCAGGTACCATTTAAGGCATCGGAGCCATTTCAAGGATCTACCGGATGAAATTCCAGAGAGATATCTATAAGAATCTGGCATCTCTGGAGAAGGAAATCGACAGTAATTCAGAGGAAGTGAGTAACCTGGATTTTTTCCATGGAGATGTTTTAGAACATCGCTTAAGAGAAGCGTGTGCTACCATAAAATTCACAAAAAATCAATAGTAATTTTTCTTATACCGTGGTATACTATAACCAATTATAGACATATGGGAGGTGACGAGATAATTTTGGATAAGGGAGTATTTAAAAGCACTATACTTGTATTTATCCATCGTACACCAAAAAGGTGATTCTGAAGCAAGCTGTAAATGACGGATTGATTATAAACAATAAGAAACATAGAGGTCAGATGACTTTGAATTTCACCGATTGTATTGACGTTTCTGATGATGAGACCATTGATGATAAGTTTAAGCATATTCTTGATTCCGAGAGCATTTTAGCGATGATTGAGGAATATGAGTATAAAAAGCCATATCGTCATTTCTGCTATTTTAAGTATTCTGATCTTAAGATTGAAAAGATAGAAGAAATGGTTAAAGCTGAGAAAGTTAATGTCTTTGATAAGAAAGGTCATAAACCAATCGATGACCCAGAAAAACCAACAATCTACTTACTTGGAGAGTTAATTTTCCTAAAATTTACATATATGCTCCAGAACGATACAGGTAATACGATAAAATACGTAATGTTAGCTGTAATTGACAAGGAAAATCAGATTCTGGAGATTAGGTTTGATCGTGTCGGAATAGCCTATAAAAATTCACATACATACTATAAAGACAAGATTGAAACAATATTAACTTATTTGAAGGAAAATATATATTTGGAAATCTCAGATATTGATTTCAAGGCTGTGGTTGACTTTATGAAGTCTGAGCGTGACGACATTACAATTGTTGCTCAGCGCATGACAAGAAATGGAACAACTGCTTATTTGGAAGCGTATGAAGATGAGGCTAGTATAATTCCTATCCTTGGTGAATTAGATACGTTCATTGAAGAGCAAAAAGAATTGTTTGATCGTGACAATAACACTAAGGAGATAAGAGAAAAGCTTCAAGCATTTAGACGAGAAATAGAAATAAAATCCGATATGCCGCTTGTGAAAATCAGAATGGATGAATCGGGAATAAAATTTGGTATCACACATAATTATAAAGACACAGAGTATAGCTTATTTATGCTTTATGGAGAATTGGTTGGAGAGGAGATGATGAGCAGTGTCAAAGAATACATTATGCGATGCTATAAAGATCTTAGAGCTGCAACATCAGCTGACACCATATCAAGAGAAAAAGTGTGAAGAGTTTTTTTCTGCGCTGAAGATAGGAGATTATGTATATCCGGGGCATCTTAAGTCAAAATTAGCTGTAGACATAAAAGTTGCTTATGAAATGCTGGAAGAACTGAAGAAGCAAGGGCTTCTGAAAAACTTATACGAGGTATACTGTTTTGATTGCAACAGAAGTAAGGGGATTTTTCTAGAATCGTTGGAAGAATTTAATCCGGATATGTATTGTGATTTTTGTGGCAAACATATGTCTATAGAAGAGAACATTATAGTGTTGTATAAGGTAGTGAATATATGAGTAATAATCAAGAAGTGCCGGCGCTTGATCTTCGTTCCTATCTTGATCAAATCGTCCAAGATCCAATAGCTAAATTTAACGGCTTCATTACCTGGACAGAAAATGATAAGAATGAATTTAGAATATTGTTGGATGAATTAAAAAAGCCATTTGATAGAAGCAAGGAAACCGCAAAGGATAAGGGCGATCGGTTGGAAAATCTGGTTGATTTCATTATACGTAAGACATATTTTTTTGAAATATATAAAAATGTGCATACTGGAACTAATGAGATAGATGAAGTCATTGTATTGTCTGATCGTGGAAAGCAGGCTATTAAGTCTTTTAACCTATCAAGAGAATTAATTCCGATTGGTCAGGATTTATTTTTGGGAGAATGCAAAAATTACCAATCAAATCTGGGTGTGACATATGTTGGAAAGTTTTATAGCTTATTGTCTGTAACCGGAATACCATTTGGTGTTGTATTTACGCAAAAGGGTCTTACTGGTGATTCAGAAGGCTATAAAGATGCATATGGACTTACAAAAGTTCTGAGAATGGTTGAAAATTCCAAGGGGAGAGATTTTTTTATTCTTACATTTACTTTAGAAGATTATGAAAAAATGTTAGAGGGAACTACATTTTTTGATCTAATAAAAGCCAAAAAAATGGAAATGCAATTGGCTTCCGATTATACAAGGTTTATAACAGATAATAAGCATGAGGCTGAAGAAGAAATAAAAACTATATTGACAGATTATAAGTAAGCATTGGAGAAATCCGGTGCTTTTCTTTTGTAATAAAACGGGAGGAAAAGAGCGTCTTCCATTGCGATTAGTTAGCATAGATGATAAAATATTAGAGAAAAATATGCGTCCAGTGTATGATTCAGCCAGAAAGCAGGGTTATGAGATATGGATGTTTTGAACATAATAAATTCATAAGAAAAAAACGAATGTTAGGTGATAATAAATGAAGCAAGAGAAAATAGTCGAGCTAAAACAAGGATTAACAACCGCATTTATAAATCAAAATGTTTCATCAAATTTGGCTTATCGACCACAGTTTGTATCGAACAACTATAAGGAAGGGCGCAAGGTAATCTCATCCATTGAGGATGAGCTTTTGTCATGTGAAGAATTTTGTATCAGTGTGGCGTTTATGACGAAGGGAGGAATCACTCCGCTTCTTCAGACATTGAAGGAGTTAGAAAGGAGTGGGATTCCGGGAAAAATTCTAACAACGGATTATTTAACTTTCAGCGATCCAGAAGCACTTCGTATGCTTGCGAAATTCAATAATATTGAAATAAAAATGTACATAACTGAAAATGAAAAGGAAGGATTTCATACGAAGGGATATATTTTTCGAAAAGAAGAATTGTATCGTATCATCATAGGGAGTTCTAACGTGACCTTGAGTGCACTTACAACCAATTGTGAGTGGAATACAAAAATTGTTTCAACGGAACAAGGAGAGTATACGCAGAATGTAGTATCTGAATTCGATCAGCTATGGAATGCGAAACAGGCGTTGCCATTTGAACAGTTTATTGAATCATATACGGATCTTTATACAAGGAATAAGATTATTCAAAAGCAAAAAGAAATGGCACGCCAGTCAGAAGTTCCTTCACTGGATGTGTATCGTTTACAGCCAAACTCCATGCAGGTTGGTTTTATCAATAATTTGCAAAAGATTTATGATGCAGGAGAAGATAAAGCGTTGTTGATTTCTGCAACTGGGACTGGAAAGACCTATGCATCGGCATTTGCCATGCGAGAATTAGGATTTGGACGAGTACTGTTTTTGGTTCATCGTAACCAGATTGCAAAGCAGGCAATGAAGTCTTACCGTAAGGTATTTGGCGGGAAGGTTTCTCTGGGTATGGTTACTGGAAAATACCAGAATTATGATGCGGATTTCGTATTTGCTACTGTTCAGACGTTGAGTAAAGAAGAGACACTGGAGAAATATACGCCAACAGCATTTGATGCAATTGTCATTGATGAAGCGCATCATAGTGCGGCAAACAGCTATAAAAAGGTAATGGATTATTTTACTCCGCAGCTATGGCTTGGAATGACTGCTACGCCGGATAAGCGAGATGACAATTTAGAAGGCAGAAACATTTATGAGATTTTCAATCATCAAATTGCATATGAGATTCGTTTGCAGGATGCAATGGAAGAGGATTTACTCTGTCCATTTCATTACTTTGGAATAACGGATTTGGAAATGATTACGGATGCGGGAAAATCCAAGGAAGCAAAGGTTGAGAGTTTTCGATATTTAACTTCAGATGAGCGTGTATCCAATGTGATGAAGCAGGCAGAATTCTTTGGACATAGCGGTGAGCGGGTCAAAGGACTCATTTTCTGCAGTCGCATTGATGAAGCGAAGGAATTATCCAGAAAGTTCAATTTGAATGGATGGCGGACGCTGGTTCTAAGTGGAAGTGATTCAGAAGAAGCAAGGGCAGCAGCCATTGAGCGACTGGCTGGTGATGAGGGCGAAGATGCACTGGATTATATTATTTCGGTGGATATCTTTTCGGAAGGAGTAGACGTGCCTGAGATCAATCAGGTTATTATGCTTAGGGCGACAAAATCTCCTATTGTTTTTATTCAGCAGTTAGGACGTGGACTTAGAAAAGCAGAAGGTAAAGAATATGTTGTTATTTTAGATTTTATTGGAAATTATCAAAATAATTTTATGGTTCCAGTGGCATTATCTGGAGATAGAAGCTATAATCGGGATAATATGCGTCGTTATGTAATGGAAGGATGTAGAGTGATTCCGGGAGCATCAACCATTCATTTTGATGAAATTGCAAAAAGTAGAATTTTTAAATCAATTGATAAAATCAAAGGAATAAAAGAGATTATTAGAAAGAGCTATTGGGATCTTAAATATCGTTTAGGAAGAACTCCTATGTTGATTGATTTTTATGAAAATGGAGAAGTTGATCCGTTGGTAATATTGGATCACTATAAAACATATTATCAATTCTTAAAATGTGTCGATTGTAATAGTTGTACGGAAGAGTTATCAGAAAAAGAATTATTGAATTTGGAATACGTATCAAAGGTTGTTGCTAGAGGAAAACGTCCTCATGAAACGGAGCTTTTATCAGAACTTATTGACAAAGACGAGATCAATAAATCATCTTTGATGCAGAAAATTGCGGTAGAATATGAAACGGATGTCAATGATTATGAGATAGAATCGGCAATTTCAAATTTGAAAGGAATGTTTGTTAGTAAAGATGCAGAAGAAGCCAAATATATTCAAATTGAAATGGTACAAAATAGTAATTCTGGAATGATTCGCAGAATGGCAAACTTTTATGAAAGATTATCACATCCTGTTTTTTATTCATACATCTATGATCTTATAAAAATTTCGAGAGCAAGACTGCATGACATGTATAAAGGAAAAACAGAGGAAAATGAGTTTGTATTGTATGAAAAATATTCACGTAGAGATGTATGCCAATTGTTGAATTGTAAACGAGATCTATCTTCAACTATGTATGGAATGAAAAGAATTGGAGAAGATGCGTGCATATTTGTAACATATCACAAAAAGGAAGATACATCTGGAAAGGAATATCTGGAAGGAAAACCGGATTATGCAGATGAATTCATAGACAATCAGATATTTATGTGGGATACCCAAATTGGAAGAGGTATTGATAGCGGATATACAAAAGAAGTTTTAACTGCCAAGCGTAGGCATCTTTTTGTGAAGAAAAGTGATTCTGAAGGTTCTGATTTTTATTATATGGGATTGTTTGATGTTGTAGAAGCAAAGCCTGGTAAGAAAAAGGACAATAATGGGAAAATGCGTGAAATCACAAAAATGAAAGCAAGGATGCATCATGAAGTAAGAGAAGATTTATTAAACTATTTGCAATGTAGTGTATAGGAGATGAGTATGAAAACAATAAAAGTAGTAGCCGCCATTATCATTGAGAATGGCAACGTGTTTGCAACACAGCGTGGTTATGGTGAATTTAAAGATGGATGGGAATTCCCTGGTGGAAAAGTCGAAGCCAATGAAACACCAGAAGATGCGTTAGTGAGAGAAATCAAAGAAGAACTGGATACCGAAATTGAAGTCCTTGAATTATTGGATACGGTGGAATATGACTATCCAAAGTTTCATTTATCTATGGAATGCTTTATCTGTAAGATGAAATCTGGTGATTTGATTTTAAAAGAGCATGAAGCAGCCAAGTGGTTAACCAAAGAGACATTGGATAGTGTGGATTGGTTGCCTGCTGATGAAGGATTGATTGGGAAGATTGAGGAGTATTTGGGGAGAAACTGAGAGAAACGACCTATCCCCAAAAGGATAGGTCGGGTAGAGTTTCTGAATTAAAAAAATTTTTCATTGTTTACAGAAATTTTACGGCAGTTCCGTATGCCATGACCTCGGCGGCTCCTTGCATAACAGCGGCGGAAGCATAACGGACATTTACGATAGCATCAGCGCCCAGTGATTCGGCTTCTTCTACCATACGTTTGGTTGCTAGAGCTCTTGCATCGTTCATCATTTCATTGTAGGCTTTCAGCTCACCGCCTACCAGTGTTTTAAAGCCCTGGGTAATGTCCTTACCTAAATTCTTTGATTGAATCGTGCTGCCCTTTACGAGACCTAACATCCGCAGTTCTTTTCCAGAAATGTAATCAGTATTTACTAAGATCATCTTCTTCTCCACTCCTTATCTCTTTTATGCGTGAAATCAGTACACCTATCATAACGCCGGCAAAAGCCAGAGGAACGACTATAAGCAGAAATTTTACCAGACTAGAAAGATCGTCTATTGTAAGAAGTAGAATCGTAATACCCACATAATACAGAACGAAAAGTATGGTAATGATAATTGGAGCAATCATTTTTTTCTTATGGTTATTCATATGTTTCCTCCTTTAATAAAACTGCTTACACTCATTGTATGCTTATATTGAGAAAAACACAATAGAATATTTTGAACCTTTTTCCTACTAATTGACATGATTAAAAAAATTCGTTCAAATTTGAATAGGAACCAAACGGAATTTGCAGAATTATTAAATGTAACTTTTGCAACAGTGAATCGTTGGGAGAATGGCAGAGCTGTTCCGAATAAACTTGCACAATCAAAGATGTATGAGTTGTGCAAAGAATATAATATACCTGTTTATGATATGGTTATGGAAAAGATAAGATTAGCATCACAAAGCATTGAATTAGAAGATGGAAAAGTGTTGTTGTATCACGGTTCAACATCTGGAATTGAAGGAAATATTACGGATGCAGCATTAATTAATAGCTTATCAGCACTAGAATTCGGTAAGCAATATGTTGCAATTACACAAAAAGGCTGTGATGCAATAAAAATCGAATGTGAAGTAGAACTGTCTTATCTGGAAAGACAATTTTTGAAAGAAGTTGCAGAATCTAACAGAATGAAGGGCATTTATCATAAGACACAGATTGATTTGACATACAATTCAAATCATAAAGGAACTTATGAAGCTGACGTTGGAACAGAAACTTGCTTATGGCGGACATTCGGTTCTTCGTTGGATGATGTGAGTGCCAGTGTTTATGATGAAAGAGGGATTTCGTTTATCTGATTTGAGAATTTTGGTATCGCTTTGGTGATATAAACCTTCTTGCAACTTGTTGATTTGCTATCACTTTGGTGATATAATGGCAATGAAGAGAAGGGAGGTCGGGAAAATGGATAAACTGATTACGATATACCACGGTTCGGAAAAAAACGTGGAACAGCCGGTTTTCGGAAAAGGCAGGAAGAATAACGATTTTGGTCTTGGATTTTATTGTACTGCAAGTGAGGAACTTGCAAAAGAATGGGCGGTATCTTCCTTGCGTGATGGCTTTTCCAACCGCTATACGCTGGATACCGAATACTTGAACATTTTGAATTTGAATAGTCCCGATTATACTATCCTCAACTGGATTGCTGTCTTGGTAGAACATCGCCTGTTTTCTATAAAAACTCCTGTGGCAAGACGAGCAAAACGATATTTGATCGATAACTTCAGCGTCAATGTAAATGCTTTTGACTTGATTACAGGTTACCGTGCAGACGATTCCTATTTTGATTATGCAGAGTCATTTCTTAACAATGGTATTTCGGTAGAACAGCTTGCACGTGCTATGCGACTTGGAAAGCTGGGGGAACAAATAGTTATTAAATCAAAGATTGCCTTTTCCAAACTGAAATACGAAGGCTTTGATGTTGCCGAGAAAGACCAATACTATGTTCTTCGCAAAGCCAGAGATGATGAAGCCAATCAGCTTTATCTGGAAATGCTTGAAGAAGAGAGTGATGGACTGTATATTCAAGATATTATGAGAGGAGGCATTAAAAACGATGATCCACGCATACCAAGAAATATATCTGAGTAAGGCACAGTCGGTACTTGGTGATGCCTTTGATTACGCGGTCAATACTTGCGGTATTCTCGGAAATGACTTTGTGAAACTGTTTATTGCAAGTTCTGTAAGCAAGCGAATAGAAAACGGTGAACCTGCCTATCTTGCAGGTAAAAGCGGTATTGAAATCGTCTGGGAAATCGTTGAAGAAACAAAAGGGCAAGAACTTCAAATAGAACCGAAGGATCATTTTGGACGATCCAAGGAATACTGGATTGGGTGGGCTGTTGCCTATTATCAATGGTATTCGGGTAGGAAGTATAGCGACATTTTCAAGGTTCTCTCTTTTGAGGGTTTGCAAAAAATGTACTACACTCTCCACGAAGCGGATATAACAAAGTTTGTTGACATTGTGGATTCAAAAATAAAGGAGTATTTTCCTGAAACGAATTTAAAGCGCATTCGTACAGCATATGGCTTTACTCAAGCAGAGTTAGCGGAACGGTCCGGTGTCAGCCTTCGTTCGATTCAGATGTATGAACAGCGAAACAAAAACATCAACAAAGCAAGTGTAGATACAGTATATAGCCTTGCTAAGGTTTTAGGCTGCACAATGGAAGATTTGATTGAGCGGTAATCAAAATTTATGGAATAAAAATTTTTATCATCAAAGCCAATAGAAAGAGATATTCATCGTTAAAAGGTTTCGAATATCTTCAAAAAACAGCCCATCTGTGCTAAAACATCAGAGTAGTAAAAGCCACCGATTTCTATTGCGTTTTTACTACTACACATGGCTGTAACTTGAATTATTTTGCCTCATTTTGCTAAAAATGTAGATTTCTTAACAAACAGACACACAAGCGAAAAAACTGCTAAAACTGGGCAAAATAGAGCAGTTTAGAGCACTCCGGAAAGGAAGAAATATATGATTAAAATACTTTTCATCTGCCACGGCATTATTTGTAAAAATCTCTAAAAACTCCAGTAATATCAAGGTTTTTCAGACTTGAGGATGGTGCTACTACACCACTACTACACCAGTGAGTCTCGATGTGGCAAAAATCAAGAAATCGAGGTCAAGTTTATGGAAAACAAAATGAATATCAATGGAATTGAATATGTGCTGGCAGGAGATTACTACATCCCGGATCTGAAACTCTCCAACGAAGAACGCCCCATCGAAAAATACGGGCGGATGCACCGTGATTATCTCAAAGAGCATCACCCTATGCGGTTTAACCATCTCGTTCTGGAAGGACAGCTCTGGACTTATCTTGCCGATCGGAATGAGCAGGCGCAGAACAGATTGCAGCTGCTCATCGGGCAGATGCAAGAAACAGAAGCTGTGACTGATGAATTGAAAAAGAACGACCAGATGGCTTGGGTACGAGCCATGAACAGCATCCATAACCGGGCAGAGGAAATCATCCTCCGGGAATTGATTTACGGGGAGGATGTAGCATGAAGATACTGGAAGATTTTTGGTATGGCAATATTGAGCCGACGGATTATGGCACATCCTCTTGTAAAGAGTATAAGAAACTGTTGGAACTGATTTGTAGGAATGAAGAAAAACTCAAAGCCACCATGACGGATGAACAGAAAGAACTATTTGAAAAATATACGGAGTGCGTTCGTGAGTATCAAACTATTGCGGACTGCCTCTTATTCCAGAACAGCTTCAAGCTGGGCGCCAGAATGATGGTTGAAGTTATGGAAGATTGATTAAACCACAAAGCAAGACTGGATGTTGCTTCGTAAGAAGTAGCATCCAGTCTTTTGTCATGTGAGTTGTAGGCATAATCACATAATTATAGATAATAACGTGATTCTAAACACATATTTATTTGATTTGGAGTGATGGAACGTTATGTTACAAAAATAAAACTTCCTATGACGGCAAAAATATATGGGTTGATCTAAAAACAGTTGATGTTTTTGCCGATGATATGATATACTATACAGTAGATTAGTGTAGTTTTTGGATTTGATTTATGACGGAGGATAGCAGATGCGATACCTTTCAGTTACTGAAATAGCAAAAAAATGGGATGTGTCGGAACGCAGTGTTAGAAATTACTGCGCCCAAGGACGTGTGAATGGTGCGTTTCTCACCGGAAAAACTTGGAACATTCCTGAAAATGCAGAAAAACCGGAGCGTACCAATAAGAGAAAAGAGGAACCTATTACTCTGTTGGATATTCTGAAAGAACAGAAATCAAGCAAATACTCCGGTGGTATTTATCATAAAACACAGATTGATTTGACATACAATTCAAACCACATGGAAGGAAGCCGCCTGACCCATGATCAGACCAGATATATTTTTGAAACCAATACTATCGGCGTGGAAAACGAAGTCCTCAATGTAGATGACGTGATCGAAACGGCGAACCATTTTCGTTGTATTGACATGATTATTGAGAACGCAAAAACGGCATTGACTGAGAAGTTCATCAAAGAGCTTCATCTGACACTGAAGAACGGAACCAGCGATTCCAGAAAAGACTGGTTCGCTGTTGGTGATTATAAGAAATTGCCGAATGAAGTTGGCGGCATGGATACCGTCCTTCCGGAAGAAGTTGCCGATAGGATGAAAGCATTGCTGGCAGAATACAATGCCAAGGACGAAAAGACCTTTGAGGAGATTCTGGACTTTCATGTGAAATTTGAACGAATCCATCCATTCCAAGATGGTAACGGTCGTGTAGGCAGACTGATTATGTTCAAAGAGTGTTTGAAATATAATATTGTTCCATTCATCATTGAGGATAATTTGAAGATGTTCTACTACAGAGGATTGAAAGAATGGAACAACGAAAAAGGCTACCTAACAGATACCTGTCTGACTGCACAGGATAAGTATAAGGCATATTTAGATTATTTTAGAATTGCGTACTAATAATACGTCTTTGAAATTTGGAGATAAACATGAAGTTTGAAATAAATGGAATTAGTTTTCCGTTTGGAGGAATTTCTTGGAATAAAAAAATTTCCACAAAAGAAATGTTTGCACATTTACTGTTGTTTCTCGAGTCAAAAAGGATATTAATAAATCCTATTGAGATGGAAAAGAAGGAATGGTGCATAGGATCTGTTTTAGAAATTAAGCAAAAACTTATTTCGATTACAGAAGGTATGGAATTAAGTGATAAAGAAAAAGAAATAATCTTAAACCTTTTCGAGGCTTGTAATGAGTATCTAAATAGAGTTGTGCCTATGGAACTGCCGTCTATTATCTTTAAAAATGGGGATAAATGGGAAGATTTAAGTTTTGATAAAGCAATGAAAAATTTTAGAAATGCTGTCAAACAAGAGATACAGAAAATCGAAAAGGGTTACAAATTATCGTTTACCAAGATTATTCCAGATGAATTTTAAAAATTGATATTAACGGGATAAAAAAGGAGAAAGTATGATTAACATTCGTAAATTAGAAGCAGAATTATGGGAATCAGCTGATTTGCTGCGTGCAGGTTCAAAACTGACATCCAACCAGTATTGCATACCGGTGCTTGGTTTGATTTTTCTGCGTTATGCATATAGCAGATTTAAAATGGTAGAGGCGGAGATTCTCAAGAATCGTCCGTCCCGTGGTGGCAGAGTAATGCCAATAGAAGCAAGCGACTTTGCGGCTAAAAGTGCGCTCTTTTTGCCCAAAGAAGCACAGTATGACTATCTGGTAAATCTTCCATCAGATATTTCATCTGCAGGTCTTGTAAATAAAGACGGCCATGCTATGAACAGTCTGGGCGAAGTTGTAAACAACGCTATGGCATTGGTAGAAGATCAGAGCGAACAGCTTGGTGGTGTATTGCCTAAAGACTACACAATGTTCAATGATGATCTGCTTGGTGAACTTCTGCGTATTTTTAATAACAGCGCACTGGATGAAGTAGGCGGCGATATTATCGGTCGTATCTACGAATATTTCCTCAACAAATTTGCAAAAAACATTGCATCCGATGATGGTGTGTTCTTCACACCGAAATCATTGGTAAAGATGATTGTAAATATTATCGAACCAAAGAGCGGTATATTGCTTGACCCGGCTTGTGGTTCTGGAGGTATGTTCATTCAGTCTGGCGACTTTGTAAATCAGTCTGGTATGAATGCGAACAGTACAATGACTTTCTATGGACAGGAAAAAGTGGAATATAATGCACAGCTGTGTCTGATGAATATGGCTGTTCACGGCCTGACTGGTGTTATCAAATCCGGTGATGAAGCAAACAGCTTCTATCACGATGCTCATAATCTGGATGGTTGCTGCGATTATGTTATGGCAAACCCACCTTTTAATGTAGACAAAGTAAAAGCGGAGTCTTGCGAAAATGCAAAACGTCTGCCATTTGGTATGCCTGGAATTAACAAAAATAAAGAAGTTGGTAACGGCAACTATCTGTGGATTTCCTATTTCTACAGCTATCTGAATGAACGTGGTCGTGCCGGTTTTGTTATGGCTTCTTCCGCTACAGACAGCCAGGGTAAAGATAAAGATATTCGTCAGAAACTGATAGAAACAGGTCATGTAGATGCCATGATCAGTGCAGGCAATAACTTCTTTTACACAAAATCTCTGCCATGTTCTCTGTGGTTCCTTGATAAAGGTAAAAATGAAGAAATCAAAGATAAAGTGCTGTTTATTGATGCCCGTAACTACTATACAGTAGTTGACCGCACACTTAATGAATGGTCTGAATGGCAGCTGAAAAATCTGAATGCTATTGTATGGCTCTATCGTGGAGAAACAGAAAAATACAAAGCATTATTGGAAGAATACAAAGCTGTACTGGGGAATGCTGTATCTTTTGAAGAAGCACTTGGCTTACTGAAAGAAGAACTGAAAGATTTACAGAAGCGTGCAAAAATTGAAGTGGAAGCTGCTGCAAAAAATGAAAAGAAACGTGTACAAGCATATTATGATGAAGCAATTTCTGCGAAGAATGAAGAGATCACTGTAGCAAAAGAAGCTGTATGGCTGTACGAAAAATTCGGTGACGGTGTTTATGCAGATGTACTTGGACTGTGTAAAGTTGCAGACATTGCAGAGATAGAAGAAAAAGGCTGGTCTCTGACACCGGGAGCTTATGTTGGTGTTGCCCCTGTGGAAGATGACGGTGTTGATTTTGCACAGCGTATGGCAGAAATTCATCGTGAACTTTTGTCTCTGCAGGCAGAATCCAATGATTTGATGGAAACTATCTCTAAAAATATGAAGGAGATGGGATTATGATTTGGGAGAAGACAACGATAGGAAAGCATTGTACTGTAACTTCAAGTAAGCGATTTCATTTGTCTGATAGAAGTGATAGTGGAATTCCTTTTTATTGTTCAAAAGAAATAATTCAAAAAGTCAACGGACAAGAAGTTACTGATTGCGACTATATAAAAGAAGAAGCTTATGAAGAGGTAAAGAAGAAGTTTGGCGTACCTGAATGTGGTGATTTACTCATTACCACAAGAGGAACATATGGAATTCCCTATATCTACAACGCAGAGGATAAGTTTTACTTTGCGGATGGTAATTTGACTTGGCTTAAAGGTTTTGATGACCAGCTTATGGCAGAATTTCTGTATTATTGGATTTTGTCATATGAAGGACAGAAAAAAATAGATGCAATTGCAAAAGGAACTGCACAAAAAGCAGTGCCAATATCCTTAATTAAAGATATTGAGTTGTCAATTCCGGACGTTGAAACACAGAAAAATATTGCAAATATACTGAAATCTTATGATGATCTAATTGAAAACAACCAAAATCAGATTAAACTCCTCGAAGAAGTAGCACAGCGTATCTATAAAGAGTGGTTTGTTGATTTGCGTTTCCCTGGACATGAAGATGTATCTATTATCGATGGTGTACCGGAGGGGTGGAAGAAAGACAAAGCAGAAAATTTCTTCGATATCACTATTGGAAAAACACCTCCACGTGCCGAAAAACAATGGTTTGTGGACGGAAATACAGGAGTACCGTGGTTGTCTATCTCAGATATGGGAAATTCAGGTGTATATGCATTTGCTACAAGCGAAGGCTTGACGCAGGAAGCGGTAAAAAAACATAATATGAAGGTAGTGCCTTCGGGAACTATATTTGTAAGTTTTAAGCTGACAGTAGGGCGTGTTTCTATTGCTACTACTGATATGTGTACCAATGAAGCTATAGCACACTTTTATACCGATGATGATTTTAAACAGGCTTACACATATTGTTATTTGAGTAACTTTGAGTATGATACATTGGGGAATACATCTTCAATTTCCAAGGCCGTAAACTCAAAGATCATCAAGGCAATGCCATTTGTAATGCCTAATGAATCAACTATTTTAGCATTTGATAGATTAGTTGATCCTATTCTGAATGAAATAAAAAATAAACAAGCTACATGCATTAAATTGAAGGAAGCCCGTGACCGCTTGTTGCCAAAATTGATGAACGGGAAAATTGAAGCGTAAATCTAACTGGAGGTAGAACATGGGAATTGATGTGAATGAAATGAGAAAAATTGACGCAGAAATGCATGGTCTGTCTCTGTGTGACGATGGAATGACATTTTATTATGATGAGACTGGCAACTGCGGAAAGCTTATACTGACCGATAATGGAGTTAATGATGAGACTGCCTTAGAATGTGATTTTATCTTGGGCGGAGTGGCTTTTGATGGTGAACAGTGTCCGGCGGATACAGGACAGCTGTTACAGGATTTAAAATTGCAGTCATCCATCAAGGAATTGAAGTTTAAGCACATGACCAGAAGTGGCAAATCGTTCTTGGAATTTATGGGGAACAGCAGAGTTACTACATATATGGAATGGCTACATAACAGTGGGTTGTATATACATTATGCCACAGTAAACAGCCTGTATTATGGTCTTGTTGATCTGGTGGATTCTATATGGGAATATCGTCCGGAATTTGCTTTTAATTTTGAGTGGGTACAATATCTGAAATCAGAATTATATAATTTCTGCATGGAATATTTGGATGAGGTTCTTCCACTTTTGCATAAGTATCAGTTCCCTAATATCTCCAGAGAGGACAAAAGGGCTTTCTGTTTGGAGTTTTGTGATTTTATACAGTCATACAATGATGATACAACTGAAGCCGGTTTTGGTATGGAAGTATTGAGACAGATGCTTAAAGATGTTGGTAGGCATGGAAATATTTCGTTGCTGTATGACAATGATTCAAATATTCTTGTCAGCGAATATTATACATTTTATTTAAGCAGATGTTATACCTACAAGAATGCAAAACACTATTTTGATTTTGAAAAGGTCATTAAAGCTAAAATGGACGAAACTGAGTTAATTAGCAATGGTGCTCCATTCAAAAATTATGAGTTTGTGGAATCAAAAGAAACTGAACTGATACAGATATCAGATGTGTTTGTGGGAGTATTATCGAGAGTATTCAGATATCTTGATAGTATAACTGTAGAAGATATTGAAGAAATTGACCGAGTAAAATATGCTCAAGCAATAGAGAATTTGCAGAAATTGTATGAGCTGATTATTCGTGCAGATAGAAAGCATCCGATGTTAATTCAAAATGCAAATGATATGCGTTTAACACAGATGCGAATGGTCAAGTTAGAGTTACTGATAGGAGGAACTGTATGAGCTACGATTATTCCGAAAATATTCTTGTTCAAGAAAGTGCCGGTAATCTGCTCCGTGACGAGCTGGGCTGGGATGTCCGGTTTGCTTATAATACAGAAATTTTAGGAAAAAACGGCACTTTCGGCAGAGAAAGCTACAAGGAGATATTGCTGTCTCGTTATTTCCGTGAAGCATTGAAAAAGCTGAACCCATGGATAAACGATAGCCAGATTTCTGAAGCACAGAAGCTTTTGGAAAATAGACTGTCCACATCTTCGCTGTTGCAGGTAAATGAGGAAAAATATTTTCTTGTTCGTGACGGTATTCCGGTTACTGTGAAGAAGCCAAATGGACAGACGGAAACGAAAAAAGCTGCTGTAATAGATTTTCAGAATCCTGACAATAACTATTTTCTTGCAATTAAGGAACTGAAAATTCATGGCAATTTATACCGCCGCAGAACAGACATTGTAGGTTTTGTAAATGGTATTCCATTGTTATTTGTGGAACTGAAAAAGAATACTGTTGATGTGCAGAACGCATACGATGACAATTACACAGATTATCAGGACACCATTCCGCATTTGTTTTATTATAATGCGTTCTTAATGCTGTCCAACGGTACAGAAGCAAAGGTCGGTACTCTTGGCAGTAAATATGAATTTTTCCATGAGTGGAAGCGACTTGCAGAAGAAGATCAGGGCAGCGTTGCTCTTGAAACAATGCTCCGTGGTATTTGTAAGAAAGAGAACTTCTTGGATTTGTTTGAAAACTTTATTTTATATGACCACTCTGGCGGTCATACAGCTAAAATTCTTGCCCGTAACCATCAGTATCTTGGTGTAAATGAGGCAATGAAAGCTTATGCAGCAAGAAAATTAAATGATGGTAAATTGGGTGTTTTCTGGCATACACAGGGTTCTGGCAAGAGCTATTCCATGGTATTTCTTGCACAGAAGGTGCGCAGAAAATTTGAAGGTTCACCGACCTTTGTTATTCTGACTGACCGTGAAGAACTGAATTCTCAGATCAGTGATACTTTTGAAAACTGCGGATTGCTTGGTAAAACAAAAGCATCACAGTTTATTGCTACAAGTGGTGATGATCTTGTGCAGAAACTGAAAGGTAATCCAAGCTTTATATTTACACTGATTCAGAAGTTTAATAAATCAAATGCAGAACCTATTTATCCAGACCACGACATTATCATTATGTCTGATGAAGCTCACCGTAGCCAGTATGGTATCTTTGCAGATAACATGATGAAATTACTGCCTACATCAGCTCGTATCGGATTTACAGGTACACCGCTGCTGTCCAGTGATAATATTACGGCACGCACCTTTGGTGGCTATGTATCTGTTTATGACTTCAAAAGGGCGGTAGAAGATGGTGCTACAGTTCCACTTTATTATGAAAATCGTGGTGAAAAGATTGTAGATTTACATAACCCTGAAATTACAGAACAGATTCTGGATGCAATTGAAAATGCTGATCTTGATGTTGACCAGCAGGATAAACTGGAAGCAGAATTTGCAAAAGAAATACATTTGCTGACAGCAGAGCCAAGATTAAAATCTATTGCTTGTGACTTTGTAAACCACTATTCAGACTTGTGGACAAGTGGTAAAGCCATGTTTGTTTGTCTGAATAAAGTAACCTGTATTCGTATGTACAATTACGTGCAGGAATACTGGAAAGATGAAATCAAAAAGCTGAAAGCAAAAATAAAAACAGCCACTCAGCAGGAAGCACAGGAATTAGAGCGCAAGCTGAAGTGGATGGAAAAAACTGAAATGGCTGTAGTTATCAGCCAGGAACAGAATGAAATCCAGACTTTTAAAAAGTGGGATTTGGATATTAAATATCATCGTGCAAAGATGGAAAAACGAGAACTGGATAAGGAATTTAAAGATTCCAAGAATCCACTTCGTGTAGTTTTCGTCTGTGCGATGTGGCTTACAGGTTTTGACGTAAAATGCCTGTCTTGTCTGTATCTGGACAAGCCATTAAAAGCTCATACTCTGATGCAGACAATCGCTCGTGCAAACCGTGTCAGCGAAGGTAAAAGCAATGGTTTGATTATTGACTACATCGGTATTGTAAAAGCCCTCAGAAAAGCATTGGCAGATTATACAGCTAATGTAGGTGGAAACGGTGGAACAGACCCTACTGTAGATAAAGATGAGCTGATAGCCCGTATTATTGAAACTATAGCTAAAGCAAAAGCATTTCTGTCAGAGAATGATTTCGATCTGCGGATGTTGATTGATTCTTATGACTTTATGAAGTTATCTTACCTGCAGGAAGCAGCAAATGCCGTCTGTGGCACGATTGAAGATAAGAAAACTTTCACTACTTATGCATCCGAATTAAACCGTCTTATGAAGTATACCGACCGTGATGATATTACCGGTCATACTCGTAAGGAATACGAAGCGATTGCTGCCATTTACGCAGAACTGCAGAAAAAGCGCAAGCATGTTAACACTACTGATTTAATGGTGCAGATCAATGCTATTATCAGTTCTTATGTGGAAATTCAGCATACACCAATGATGGTGCGTGAAGAGCCACGCCGCTTTGATATTAGCGCTATTGACTTTGATTTGCTTCGCAGAGAGTTTGCAAAAGTAAAGAAAAAGAATCTGGTGCTGAAGGATTTGGAAGAACTTATCCAGATGAAATTGGATCGGATGCTGTTTACTAACCCGGATCGTATCAATTATTATGAACGTTATCAGCAGATTATTGATGATTATAACAGTGAACAGGATAGAGCAACCATTGAAAAGACCTTTATGGACTTGATGGATTTGGCAAACAGTATGAATCAGGAAGAACAGCGTTATGTCCGTGAAGGATTTGCAAGCGATGAAGAACTTTCATTTTATGACATGCTGTTCCGTGAAGATTTGAGTAAAAATGATATTAAGAAACTGAAAGAGGTTGCAGCATCATTGCTTCAGAAAGTTAAAGCAAAGATTTCTGAACTGGATCATTGGACTGATAAACAGGAAACGAAATCTGTGGTAGATAATTTAATTCGTGATACTCTGTGGAATGAATTGCCAGAATGTTATGATGAATTGAGTATTTCGATGTACCGTCAGCAGATTTATGAGTATGTGTATACAAGATATAAAGAGGTTGCGTAACAAAAATCTGAAATAATATATACGCATTTAAGGGAGGGATATTTGATGAAATTGTCAAAAATTAAACTGTGTAATTATAGATGTTTTGGAAACAGTGAGCAAGTAATTAACATTGACGATATTACTTCGTTTATAGGAAATAATAGCTCTGGAAAAACGGCAGTATTATTGGCTTTAAATTGCATGTTTTCCGATAATGCTGCAGACAGAGTTTTGAAACGAAGTGATTTTCACCTTCCTAAAAATATGAAACCAGAGGAAATGGAATCTCAAGAACTCTATATTGAAGCTGTGTTTACTTTTGATGAATTGGAAAAAGGGGAAGATGGCTCGTCTTCGGTTCCAGCATTCTTTAAAAGTCTTATTGTAGATAATCCCGACGGAACTCCATATTTACGTATTCGTTTAGAAGCATCCTGGGAAAAGAGTAGTAATATAGAAGGGGCAATTGAAAGTAAGATTTATTACATTACTTGTCCTGAAAGTGTTCCGATTACAGATGAATATAGGATTTCTCCATTACGAAGAGATTTAGATCGTATTCGAGTTATATATGTACCGGCTGTTAGGGATCCATCCAAACAATTGAAGAATGTTTCTGGAACAATGATGCATCAGATTATGAATAGCATTAATTGGAGTCAGTCGACACAGGAAAAAGTCAAAACCAAAATACAAGAATTGAACGATCAATTTTTAGAAGAAAAAGGTGTATCTATTCTTGGTACATCCATACATACGCAATGGGAAGCATATGATTCGGATACAAGATATTCAAATGCGCAATTGCGTTTTAATAGTACTGATATTGATTCTTCAATCAAAAAATCGGAAGTTGTTTTTTTGCCTACGGTAACAGGAAAAGAGTGTACTATTGATGATATGAGTGATGGATTGCGTTCTTTGTTCTATATTTCTTTGGTTGACAGCATCCTTGATGTTGAGGCGAAAATTCAGCAAGAGATAGATACAGAACCTGAACATGTTTCTTTTAACCATACCCCTCCAGTGTTATCTATTATTGCATTGGAAGAACCTGAAAATCATATTGCACCACATTTGATTGGACAATTAGTTGCTAACTTGAAGAAAATTGGGGAAAAGAATAATGCTCAAGCGATTTTAACTTCTCATTCCACTGCGATTATTAAACGCTTTGATCCTGAAAAATTAAGATATTTTCGCTTGAATACAGGAGATTGTACAACGATAGTACGTTCAATTACATTGCCAGATAAAGAGAAGCTTGCTGATCAGTATAAATTTATCAAAGAGGCAGTAAAAGCATATCCTGAATTGTATTTTGCAAAACTTGTTGTTTTAGGAGAAGGGGATAGTGAGGAGATTATTCTGCCGAAAATTTGGAATGCAAAAAACGGAGATGTTGATACAAGTGGAATATCTATTGTTCCTCTTGGAGGAAGGCATGTGAATCATTTTTGGAGACTTCTTAATGACTTGAATATTCCACATATCACTTTGCTTGATTTTGATAGAGAAAGAGAAGGCGGTGGATGGGGACGCATTAAATATGTTCTCGAACAATTGATTCAAAATGGGTATCCTAAATCAGAATTGTTAAAAACTGAATCGGGTTGTCTTTCTGATGAAGAATTTGGTGATATGCACACATGGGATGTTAATGATAGTGATTTTTTACAAAGTTGGATTTCTTGTTTAGAACGGTATAATGTTTTCTTTTCCACACCACTGGATATTGATTTTTTAATGCTGGAACATTTTGGAGATGTATATAAGAGTCTGTTGGGGAAAAAAGAAGGCCCTCGTCTTATGGTAAAAGAAAAAGGGGAGAGCATTCAAAAGTATATTAAGGATATTGAAGGAAAGGAACCTGCTTATCCGGAATACATTGATCGTATTGCAGATGATGTGCGTCATTCTTTAAAAGAGTGCGGTGGTAATGGAAAGACGTATTCCGAGGAACAAAAGAAATTAATGGTCTGGTATACATATTTCTTTTTGAACAGAGGAAAGCCATCAACTCACATTGAGGCATTTTCAAAAATTAGTGATGAAATGCAAGTTTCGATGATGCCACCGGTATTCGCTCGAATGATTACTGCTGCGGAAAAGGTATTGAAGGAGAATGCGTATGAAGATTGTTGCATCAGAAAAATGGATACCATGTGATGGTGTTGTTTTAGAAGATAATGCTAACGCTGCAGTTAAAGCAAAAGGGAATGTTCTTGTTGTTGCGGGACCTGGTGCAGGAAAAACAGAATTGTTGGCACAAAAAGCAAGCTATTTGTTTCAGACGAATATCTGTAGAGATCCACAAAAGATTTTGGCAATAAGTTTTAAAAATGATGCGGCGGATAACTTAAAAAAAAGGGTTATAAAACGTTGCGGAAAAGAAGTAGAATCTCGCTTTATATCCATGACTTATGATGCGTTTTCTAAAAGTCTTGTGGATCATTTCCGATTTGCTCTTCCAGAGAGCATAAGGCCAGAGTCATCATATTTAGTTAATGATGCAGATATAATAGACGCAGCTTTTAAAAAGGCGGGATACAATAATCCACAAAGATTACCAGCATATAAGCTACGAACATATTATGATAGCGTGCTTGGTAATGTACAGTTGCCATATACAAAAAACGATTTGGGAGAAAGAGTTTGGGGGCTTTTATTAAAAGGATTTGATGATTACAAGCCAACCCTCTCGTTTAAAATGATTAGTATCCTTTCAGAATATATTATTAGGACTAATCCTAAAATTAAGCGAGGATTGCAGCTAACGTATAAATATGTTTTCTTGGATGAGTTCCAAGATACAACGGGGCTACAATATGGTTTGGTAAAGCAGTGTTTTTTAAACTCGAATTCTATAATGACTGCAGTTGGTGATAATAAGCAACGCATTATGGTTTGGGCTGGTGCATTGAAAACGGTCTTCGATGATTATAAAAGAGAATTTAATGCTGAAACCAAAAAGCTAATTATGAATCATCGTTCTGCTCCGAGACTTGTTGATCTGCAGAGAAAAATGTATGCCTCGTTAAATGAAGAGGATAGTGCGATTTGTGTTTCGGATAAATGGAAACCTGAAGATGGCACAATTACTTTATTTATTGCTAAAGATGATGAACAAGAAGCGACTGCATTGTCTAAGCAGATTGCTTCAAAAATAAAGTCAGGATTAGAGCCGAATAGAATTTGTATCCTTTGTAAACAAAAACCGGCGAACTATACGGAAAGAATTATTGATGAACTTAAGAAACTTCAAATTTACGCCCGTGTCGAAGACGATTATCAAAATTTGATCAAAGAACCCATTGTTGAAATGTTGATATCAATACTACGTTTAGCTGTTGATATAAAACATCCGCATGATTGGGAATATGTTGTATTGAAAACATCTGAGTTGTGGAATGTAGCTTCTTATCAGTCGGATGATGATTATTTAAAAATGCAAGAGGCCCTTGATGCTGAAATAGAACTGCTGGGTTCTATGATGAAGAATGTTGCAAGTAAAAGAGAGTTTCAAGAGTTGTTAAAACATGCAATTGAATTTTGGGGTGGAAATCGTATTAAGGCAAACTTTCCTGTTTACGGACAGGGTACATATTTGAAAGAAGTACTGACTAAGTTCAAGGACTATATGTGGAATGAGCTTGAAACTACGGAAAAAGACTGGCTGCTTGCTATAGAGAACTTTGAGGGATTGCATTCTGTTCCTATTATGACAATTCATAAAAGTAAAGGTTTGGAATATGATGTAGTATATTTTGTCGGTTTAGAAGATTCTGCATTTTGGAGTTTCAAAAACCAGCCAGAAGAAGACAGATGTGCATTTTTCGTGGCATTATCTCGTGCTAAAAAAGAAATCTTTTTTACGTTTTGTCAGTATCGATATATGAGTAAGTTTCCGAAGCAGAAACACGATGATATCAATGAATTTTTTGAATTGTTAAAGATTCCGGGCATGGCAAAAATTATAGAGTGACGTTGTTCGTTATTAATTAAAGATGTTGGAATTGTCCAAGGAATGTCAGGTTCCCCTGTGATTCAAAATGGGCGACTTGTGGGTGCCGTAACCCATGTTTTGGTAAATGATCCCACCAGGGGATATGGCATCTTTATTGAGAATATGTTAGATACAGCAGAATAATCCTAAGCAGGTAATGCAATGAGTATCTCATTGTATTGCCTGCTTTTTATATTCCAAAATAAAAAAGGAGTAGACAATATGAAATACATTCCATTAGCAAATTTGAAAAATACAACAGGCATCGTATCCTTCTGTAAAGAGGTAAATGAAATTGTGGTTGCGAATAGAAACGGCCAACCGAAGCTCGTGCTGATGTCCAGAGAAGTTTATGAAAATGGATTAGGCAAAGTTATGGATAATCCATTGATTAATGTCCGCAGAGATATGGAGCTGGTAGCAGAACCGATCCTAATTAGAACATTCAACAATCCGGCTGAAATCGTAAGAGTATGCGAAAGTGAAGTGGGAAAGGTAGTTCCTGTGCTTCGTAATGGTGTAGATGAGATCTATGTGATGGATTATGAAGCATACCGTATGAGGAAAGATTATTTGATTAATTTGTTAAAATCAGAGATGAACAGGAAAGAGTAATATACGATGTTTTTATCTATGAATTATAGCGGATTATGCTATAATTAATTTAACAATCTAAGCAAAGGATGTAGGTGTCAAATATGGCTTTTATCAAAGAAGAGCATTTATATACAACTGGTGGACTGAGTATTAATGGGAAACAGGGTTTCAAATATGCGGACATTATTTTAGGATACGGTGAAAACTATTATCATGCGGTATTCTTTAAGTTTCAGAACTTTTTTACAATAATGATGGATGATTATCAAACATTTCCAACTATGGAAATAGCATCAAAGGTTTTAACTATGCTTTCTGAGGCTGATATAACAGGTCCTGCTTCTGAAAAAATTGATAATGAAAAAATAAAAGTTTTGCTTTCTGATTTGAACCCAGATAAGAATTATTACAAGATTGGTAACTATATTGTAAGAACGGCCGAGAAAACTGTACCTTATAAAAAAACTGAGTTTTTATTAAACTCAATGATTCCACTTGCAAATGTGAATGCCTGTATTACCAATATGGGCACGAGGCTTCAAGTTACTATAAATAACGAGAATAAACAAAAGCTGGACAGGTATGATAAAGTGTTTTTCGTTTCAGCAGCTGGAGAAATCGTATTTAAAGAACTTATGTGTTTAAAGGCGTTCCCCGATATTGATAACGTTGTTCTTGATTTGTTTTCTGAACATGAATATTTCATGAAGCATTCCCAGATGAATGGTATGAAAATTACTGGAAATTTACTTTGGACTTTGCAAGTAATGGAATATTCATTGAACAAAGATAGAGATAATCCGATTGAAATGAGGAAGGAAGGTAAATCTTTAAATACTGGAAAAAGAAGATTCTTTTTTCTTTTTTCAATACGAGGACTTGAAATTAAAACGGACGTTAGATTTGGATTGGTTACATTTTCTAATGAAAGTGGAATTGATATCGATAGAGAAAATGAATATACTGCAATACTTGGGAAAACTAATCATTGCTATGCCCAAGTTGCAATTGTAAATGAGTCTTTGAGAATGGCTGCAGAAGAGGCAGTAAAAGTAGTTGATAAAGCTATAACTCTTTTACAAATAATATTATTGGATGATTCTCCACGGATTTTTTATAATACTAAAGATACATATAGATCATGGAATTTCAAAATGTTAAGTTCTTCTCTTACAGTTGATAAACATTTTTATGTTGAAGATGTTATAAGTACTCAGCAGTATGCAATTTTAAATCGCAAAAACAGTCTTATTACTCAACTTATTACTGTAGATGAAGAGTTTTCAGATCTTCTTAATAAAGATAATATTTTGGAAGATTTTTTCTATTTGGATAAAAGTAAGGATAAAAGAAAGTTAGCAGAGGATTTGTTACAGTCCATCGTTTGGCTAAATGCATCATTAAAAACAGAAGATTCGAAAGAGAAGATTATTTCTCTTTATAATTGTTTGGAGTTTTTGGTTACTGGTGAGAAAGGGACATTATTAAGTCAAGAATTACATTTAGCTTATGGTTCTGAATATGATTCTTCTATTGAAGGAATAAAAAAAGTCATTAATGAAATCCAAAATGAAGAATTGAGGGAGAGAATCGGCGGCGTAATAAAATCTTCATTTGAAGGGAATTCAAGTCTACAGAGTAAATTAGAATCTTTAATTGACCGTCTTCCTATAACGTTTGAGGATAGAGATTGGGAGTTATTTAATAAATTAAAAAAGAATAGGCAGAAATTGATACATAACAAAAAAATCTCCGCGCCTATTACTAATCAAGAATTGAATGAACTATTCCATCTTTTTTCAAAAGTTATTATTTATAGAATTATAGACATTAGTAATGGAGGAAAAAATGATTGATATAATTAGTTCATCTATCAGATTGGGAAAACTATTGAGAGAACATGGCGAATTAAATAATATAGCTGTTTTTTTCTCGCAGATAGTGAATGAAAAAAGTAATCCCTGGGCATTTGAGTATGTAAAACTCGTATCTTCTAAATTCGGGCAATATGGTCTATATGCTTTTGATGTAGTTGATCAGATTTTGATTCAGAATCTCGAAAATGAAGATGATTTTGCGAAAAGAATGGCTTTGGAAATAAGAACATTCGTTACAGAGAAGTCTAACTATAAAGAGGTTCTTGGTTTATCAAAAAAGTATGGAGCGGTATTAAATGATTATGTTGGACAACTTTTAACTAAAACAAATGATTATCCGCAAATAAAAATGGAAAATGTGTCATTAAAGATTCAACAATGCTCTAATGAACTTTCTACTGCAATATTACGTAGTGGAGTTTTAAGCTGGATAAGTGATCCTGGTAAAATTGAGATTTTGAAAAAGGAAATGTCTTTTGTTGGGGAATATGAAGCCCAGACTGCAGAATTTGAACATTTGCATCCATATAATAAAAATACACGCAAAGTAATTAATTCCCTTAGTACAAAACAAAGAAAGATTGCCTATCAGATTGAAAATATTAGATTTGTTCAGTATTTGTCAAGATGTGGAATGCTTCAGGGATTCTTCTTTGAACTATTTGATATTCCTGAGTCTCATATAATGAAAATCAAAGAGATATATAGAGATCAAAGTATTCATCCTATAATAATAAAAACAGATCTGATATATCCAACAAATCATATGTTTTTATTTAGATACTTTTTTGAAGGAAAAGTATCTTATCTGTTAGCAAAACGGGTGACTATTCATTTTTCACATGAAGATAAGTCAACTACAACTCTAATTGGATATAGATATCCTACAAATGAATATTCTTTGTTGAGAATTGATTAATAGAGGTATTAAGCAAAACAGCTATGCGTTGCAAAATGTATGGTTGTTTTGTATCTGAAAAATGTTGTCCCTAACGACAATCATTCGTGTCGGGGAGGCTTATAGTCCCAAATGGGCGAATTGTGGGTGCTGCGATACACGTTTTAGTAAATGATCCCACACGGGGATATGGCATATTCATCGAGAATATGTTAGAAGAAGCAGAATAACCCTAAGCTGGTAATACAATGAGTATCTCTTTGTGTTACCTGCTTTTATATTACAAACGACAACGTAATTTGGTGGGAGATACAGAAAACGATTTTCATTAAGATTGTTTTTCAGTGTGAATATTTGCAGTTTATGCTACAATTGAAACGATATACTCGAATTTTGCAAAACAAAGGAATGGTAATATTATGAATAAGGCTGAACAAATAATGTATGAAAAACGAAAGAAAGCAATAGGAAAGATTTTCGCTATTGCTATAGGTATCAACGAGTATAAAATAAAAGCCGACAATTTAAAGAACTGTTGCACAGATGCAAAAGCTGTTTTTGAAACATTAAAATCTCAAGAATATTTTTCGTTGGATGATAACAGCATATTGATAACTTCCGATGCAAATCAAACAAAAAAGCAAGATATCCTCAACACTATATACACCTGCGATGGATATATAGATGAAAATACAAATATTATTTTTTATTACAGCGGTCATGGCTGCAACATAAATGATACTTTTCATTTTTGGGCCTCAGATTCCGAACTACCTTCTGCGAATGTGATTTCAATTGATGAGATTACTGACATCCTGTCCAATATGAGTGAAGGCAAGTATAAGAGTATCACAATATTAATAGACGCGTGCCAGCAGAAAATCGATCATAGCAAGAGATTAGGGAAACAGTCTCGCAATTTCCTCAATGAATACATAGACGATGCCAAAGGAATCGGTATTATTTACTCGTGTAGCAAGGGCGAGTGTTCATTGGATACGTTCAATAAAAACAATATTAGTGTGTTTACATATTTGATATTGCAGGCATTGAATGGACATATTGATGCCACAGATGCAAACTGTCTGACATTTAATAAATTGAACGAGTTTCTTCAGTTGGAATCCAGAAAGATCAGCAGAGAAAATATCCATATCAATCAGCATCCACAGGTTTCTTTCAAGGGAAATGATATTGTGTATGCCTTTATCCCGGATGAATGTTTACAAGATCATAATATCGCCTTATCAGTATGTACTTATGACGAATTATTTATGGAGATTATGCATCATTTACAGGGCGCTGCGTCATTGGTTTGTTATGATAAAGGTTTAGTTCTGGATAATGATGATGATATATTTTTGCAGGTTCCATCAGAAAGGTTCATTCGACAAGTATGTGATGAACTGTCCCAAATGGGGTTATTAGATAAGGATAGGTGTTCTGAAGTACTGTCAAAGGCATTTACTTATTTTAATCTCATACATTTAGACTCATCAGAAAGCATTCAGCCATCTGTTAAAATTCAGATTATTGATGATACAAAACTGTTGTGTGATGATTTGTACATTATGCATGATAGGTATATAGACAGGTTGTAGTCCTGAAAACTGTTGTCCCTAATGACAATCACTCGTGTGCGGATCACCAATCATACAACAGCAATCTACAGTACACAAAGATGCTGGTGTCATAATAAGAACAGTCAAAGGGAGTGCTGAAAAGCCTTGATTTTGGCGGGTTCTGAAGCTGTTTGGGGTAGAAACAGTTTCCAATATTATGGCAGGAGGTGCAATACAACTTAATATGGATTACATAGAGCGTTTATTCGCCCCATAATGCGGGGTTGAGTAGACGCTCTTTTTTTATGCCCAAATATAAAGGCAAATTAGAATGATGGGAGGTTTCGTTTGTTGTATAAAACCGTTTATGCCTCAGACAAGCCAAACGATTGCCATTACTGCTATTTCTGGAAGAATCGAAAACAGGGCTGTCGTCTGGGCAAAGAAAACTGTTACTACTTAATCTCCGTACCCCCAAAGCCGAAGTCGGAATGTGAAGGTTGTCCTTATGGGCGGGATCATCCCTGCATCGGCTGGTGTACCAGGAAGATTATGAAGGAAGTGGGGGTGCGTTGATATGTATGAGTATGAACGCAATCGCCGTGACAAGCCAAAATACTGCAAAGACTGCGAGTATTATCAACCCCGATGGAAGTATCGCTTCTGCTTTTTTGTCCGCTGTCCGTACAAGATGAAGGATACGACTTTCCGCAGAACCCCTCTGAAAAAAGAGTATTTCCCGAAGAAAGAGGTGGTGAGGATGAGTGACGTATGATTATTTCTATGGTCAGCAAGCGGAGATGTTCACATTCTACCGTGTTCCAAAGGTGTTGTTCACCGAGGATTGCTTTTGGAATGTATCAACCGATGCCAAGCTTCTTTACGGTATTCTGCTTGACCGTATGAACCTGTCAGCCCGGAACGGTTGGCTGGACGAGGAAGGCCGTGTCTATATCATCTTCACCATTGAAGAAATCAAAGGTGCGTTAGGCTGTGCCGAAAAGAAAGCGGTGAAGCTGCTGGATGAGCTGGAAAAGAAATGTGGTCTGATAGAACGCAAGCGACAGGGACTTGGGAAACCGAACCTGATCTATGTAAAGAACTTCATTTTCGGTTCTGTGGAAAGACAATTCTGGAGTTGTGAAAAACACAATTCAGGAACTGTCAAAAGCATATCCGTACAAAATCAGATGCCGGATAAAGGAGGATTTGCTTTTCATATTGGAGGCTTTCCACTTCTGTTCTAGGATGTACTGTTCATCATCGCTCAGATATATTTTCAATTCATTTTGTCTTTCTCTTTTTGCCATTGCTTTGTCCTTTCCATTCCTTATTTATAAAGAAGATTTTGTGATATGCCGTATCCGGCGGTGTGCTTTTGAACGTAAAAATTCAGAAAGTCCCGTGGAGTAATTGCTGAGTTTTGGAGTGCAAAGGGGGTCAGGGGGATATGCCCCATGCAAGCCCATTTTCTCAGGTTTCTACTTGGAAGAAACTTGGGGAAATGGTGCCTGTGAGGGAACACAGGCAGTGCTTGCTATCTTTGGCAAATTGCCCGCAGGGAATTTGCGAGTTTTAGGCTGCATAGGCAGCCTGTCCAAAACTCATACGGGCGTTACCGCCCATTTATGGACAGCATCCGGCTGTCCGGCTTCGGAGAACGGCATAGGTAATAAAAAAACTGCCACAGCTCACAGCAGGCATCAGATGCCCGTGAAGTTCCATAGCAGTTTGTGTGTCTTTTTATGAATTTGTGATTCTATCCATAAAAGATTTTAGCAACCAGAAGCTGCAAAGTCAATAAGAGAAAGCAGGAGCGGAAAGAGTATTTATTTTGGGATAAGTTGAGTTGATTGTATCAAAAGCGGTTGCGGAAAAAAGCCTATTTTAATATGAAAGGTTTTTTCCGGTTCGTTTGTTAGGCTTTAAGCCTGTTCATCATTGTGGAGTTTCTCAGGCAGAGAAACGAAACTTTGAGGAACAAAGAAACCACCGGCTCAGCCGGTGAGTCAGCATTGCTTCAGCTTACAGTAAAAAACCTCCAATGATATAATTATGTTGGTTCGCCAACCACATAAAATCAAAGGAGGTTATCCAAATGGATATTAGTAGTTTATCACATACAAAATGGAATTGTAAGTATCATATTGTTTTTGCACCAAAATATAGAAGAAAAGTGGCATACGGAAAGTTAAAACAAGATATAGCTAATATTCTGAGTATGCTATGCAAAAGAAAAGGTGTAGAAATAGTGGAGGCAGAAATCTGTCCAGATCATGTACATATGCTGGTGAGGATTCCGCCAAGTATAAGTGTTTCAAGTTTTGTAGGGTATTTAAAGGGAAAAAGTACACTCATGATATTCGAACGACATGCAAATTTAAAGTATAAATATGGAAATAGACATTTCTGGTGTCGAGGATATTATGTAGATACTGTAGGGAAGAATGCAAAGAAAATACAAGAGTATATTCAAAATCAGTTAAAAGAGGATTTAGAATATGATCAAATGACACTAAAAGAGTATATTGACCCGTTTACGGGTGAGCCAGTAAAAGCAAATAAATAAAATGAGCCCTTTAGGGCTCCATAGGTAAATGATGTTGCAGTTGGCGAACCATTCGATGAGTCTTTAGACTCTAGTGCCGGTAATTTGCCCTTATAGGGCAAGTACAAACCACCGGCTGAGCCGGTGGTTGTGATTTTTTACAATGAGATTGGAGAATTTACAGAAAGGAGGTAAAGCATGAATACAGCAGATCGAAGAGCTGAAATAATAAATATTCTGCTTGTCAGACGTCGCATTACGGCGAAAGAACTGGCAGACGAATTTAATGTTACGGTTCGCACAATACAAAATGATATTCAGGCTTTATCTCTTGGTTTTCCAATTTATACGAAACAAGGAGGGAATGGTGGAATTTTTGTGGGAGAGAATTATAAGCCGTATATGAATATGCTGACTCCTCTTGAACTGAAAGTTTTGCAGGAAATGTATGAACTGGCAGAGGGGATACATAAGAAAGTTTTATTTCAGATTATCTGCAAGTATGGACCGGATAAGCGGGAACTCTAATCTTGTCATTCCGCTAAAGCACATAATTTTTTACAACACCGTTCATAGCAGACGGAAGTGCGCTTATGTGCTTTTTGGGCTGATAAGTCCAGAGTTGATTTTATCCAAAATGCAGGCTTGAGTCTGTGAATGTACCTTGACAAATTCATATATAAATGCGTACAGGACGTGTGGAATATGTGGAGCCACTATGTGGACACGCCAAGAGATACCTGCTTTCTTTTATAGAGAAGGTTCATACGAAGGAATACTGAAATCTGGTATTGAAGTTAAGGTAAGTAGCGAGGGATATCTGGCAAAATGTGCAGCAGTTGCACGGGGCAAAGATACATATTTTTGATAATGATACTTTCGGAGAAATCCGGTCAATTTGGATGACGGTGCAAGACCGATGTGGGCAGAGTAATGACCTGCCACCTGTATGGATTTTTGTTATCTGCTGATGAGAGATAGGAGCATGGGTTCCTGTTTGTCATGGGCAGATAAAGTGCTGCCTATTATGAGAAAGATGGAGGTGTTGAAAATAGATAATACAGAGGCAAAAGTGAAAGGAAAGATGGTTCCAATATGGGAGAAATATATGCTAACAGTTGACGAGGCTGTTCAGTATTTTGGAATTGGAGAAAAGAAGATAAGGATGCTAATTTCTGAGAACGTTGATTCTGATAATTGCTTTACTGTTCAGGTGGGTAATAAATCGTTGATAAATCGACATAAATTTGAGGAATTCCTTAATCAGACAACTTCCTTGTAGAAATAAAAGAAATATAAAACTTTACCACTTTAAAGTGGTAAATGCCGCCCTGGTATGATATAATATGATTGTCGTGCTAGGGCTTCTTCGTAGAAAGGAGCGAAGACGTTTGAGTGAAAGAAATCGCAATCAGAAAAGGCGTGATAAAAAAGGGCGTATTTTACGAAACGGAGAAAGCCAGCGAGCGGATGGAAGATATGCATTTGTTTATACAGATTGCTTTGGAAAGCAGAAATTCCTTTACAGTTGGAAGTTAGAATCGACAGATCCACTTCCGACAGGAAGAAGACCTTGTCAGTCACTTAGAGAGAAGGAAAAAGCCGTTTTAAAAGATATAAATGATGGTATTACTCCATATGGTGACAATTTGACAGTTCTTGAGTTGGTAAAAATGGTATTAGGATATAACTATGGACACGAAATGTTGAACAACCTATACTAAATAAAAAGGAGTTCAACACAATGGCTAAAAATCAAAAATCTTATACGCCAGAATTTAAGCAGCAGATTGTTGATCTGCACTGCCAAGCTGGCAAAGGCGTAACTGAATTAAGCAACGAATATGGCATTCCAAAAGGCACAATATCTACCTGGATTAAGAATTTGGCACCTGTTGCAGTTTCCGATACAGAGACTGTTTCATTAAAGGAGTACAAAGCACTTCAAAAGAAAATGAAGGAGCTTGAAATTGAAAATGAAATATTAAAAAAAGCTACTGCCATATTCGCAAAAAATCAATAGCTGAATACGTGTCCTTTATTCAGGCTAACATCGATAAATATACAGTTAAACAAATGTGCTCTGCACTTAAGTTTCCTCGTAGCACTTATTATGCTGCTATCAACCATGTTCCTTCTAGACGAGAACAAGAATACAATAGATTCAGCGAAGAAGTCTTATCTGTTTATAATGAATATAAAAAACGCTACGGAGCAATTAAAATCCATCGAGAGCTTAATGATAGAAACATCTCTTGCTCTATTAAAAGGGTTCAGCGTCATATGAAAAGGCTTGGGATAAAGAGCATTGTTATCAAAAAGTATCAATACCAGAAGCATCAAGGCTATGTTCCTGATGACAAGGAAAATATCCTTAATCGCGATTTTGAGGCTGAAACGGTATTCAAAAAGCTTGTAACAGATATAACATACATCCATGTAGTTAATGAAGGTTGGACCTATCTAGCTTCAGTAATGGATTTATACGATCGCAAAATAATAGGCTGGGCCTATGGTAAAAAAATAACTGCAGAGCTTGCTACAAAGGCTGTCAAAAATGCCTGTTTAAACATACCAGATACTACAGGAATTATTCTTCATAGTGATCTTGGCAGTCAATATGCCAGCGAGGAATTTGAAAAGTATTTACAGGAGCAAGGGATAATTCATTCTTTTAGTAGAAAGGGAAATCCCTATGATAATGCATGTATAGAGTCCTTCCATTCAGTACTTAAAAAGGAAGAGGTCTACCCTACCACTTACCACACATTTGAGGAGGCACAAACTGCACTCTTTGAATATATAGAGTCTTTCTACAATCGAAAAAGGCGCCATAGTGCTCTTGATTACAAGACACCACAACAGGTTGAAGAAGAGGCTCTGGCAGGTTAAAAAACATCTCTCCTTGCGATTAAGTAAGGAAAGAAAAGTTCAACTTTTTGTGTCCAAAGTCTTGACATAGATCCAATACCTATACGCACCTCGGCTTGGAGGATGCAAAGGACGAGATGATTCGGATGGAGGAACTCAACGCTGCCAAGAAGGAATTGGAAAAGGCCACAGGCGAGAAGCCTGTCACTCAGAAGATGTTCCGGGTGGTTTGACAATAAAGAACGAGAAAGGCGCTCTGCGGATGCAGGGCGTTTTTTCTGTGGAGAATTGTTGACGAGTATGGTACAATGGTAACCGAAATAATGTGTCCATTAGTACAGTATCGCGAGGTGAAAGAATGGATTTAAAAGAATTTTACTTTCAGAATATAAAAGAATCAGAATACCATTATCGGTTCCGAAACTCTATCGACAATGTAAATAAGACATTTAATGTTTTCGTTGGATATGAAGAAACCGAAAACTATGAGTTTGAAGTTTATGACGCTGAAGAAGCTATAACCAAATTCCGCGAGTTGTGCCAGCCTGATGTTAACTTCTCAGGAGAGAACAAGTGCTGGTTTTATCTAATAACATACTATCTGCATACTCTCGGCTATGAGATAAGAGAATTCCCTAGGATATTGGCAAGACCACCTGTTGAACCTACTGACTTCACATACGGAGATATTAGAAATCGCATAATTGCTCAGGGGGGAGATGATAACGGAACTGTTCGTTATGCAACCAGAAGATCATTTGTCGCAGGACTTACTTTTGAACAAAAATCTTGTCATATAGAGGTAGGAGATTCAATAAATCAGAAATTCATTGAGATTTCTACTCGGCAGGCTTCATTTAATAGTATGAGTACGGATGAAAAACTTGCCGAGATTGCAAACTTAATAGAAAATATGCTAAAACGGGATGGGAAATTTGTAACGCCCGATTATTCAAAAGTGTGCTGTGGATTTATCACTGATTCTGTGGTAAAAGACTACAGAAAGAAGATGCAATGCTTCCGGCATTGTTCGGATGAAGCGATAGGAGAAAGAAAGACCTATTCTGAAGAACAAAAGAATTTCTTTGTTGATTACGGGCTCACTATTGTTAAAGCTATTCATTCACTGTTGCAAAAACGGTAGTAAAGCATCCCTATTTTTACTACCATTTTACTACTACAGCCTGCCGTAACTTGCTCCATTTTGCCCTGTTTCGGGAAATCTGTGACAGAGTGAACGCTGTTATATCTCAAAAACAGGTACGTTAAATCGGAGCAAATCGGGGCAGGACAGTGCATTTTAGGAGGATTTACATTTTGATAAAAGTATTATTTATTTGCCACGGCAACATCTGTCGTTCTCCAATGGCAGAATTCGTGTTTCGTGACATGGTAAAGAAAGCAGGTCTGTCTGACCGAATATCGGTAGCTTCTGCGGCTACCAGCCGTGAGGAGATCGGCAACCCGGTGCATTATGGCACCAAAGCCAAGATGCAGCAGATGGGAATTCCGATGGCGCCCCATCGGGCGGTCCAGATGACGAAGAAAGATTATAAGGATTATGATTATATCATTGGAATGGAGCATTGGAACATCCGTAATATTGGAAGGATCATCGGAAAGGATACGGAGCATAAAGTATCCTTGTTGCTAGATTACACCGATGAGCCAAGAGATATTTCCGATCCATGGTATACAGGAGATTTTGATCTGACCTACCGGGATGTTAAGGAAGGTTGTGAGGGTCTGCTGGAATATTTAAAAAGAGAAGAACAATTATAAAATATTTAGTAAAACTAGTAAAAAAGCGATAACACCATGAGAAGGTTTACTAATTCTCAGGGGGTTATCGCTTTTTTTCATCATATAGGAAACTTCATTCCCTATATGATGAAAATGCTAAAAATTACAATTCTTTTCTTGGTTTTCCACAGGAGTCTCGGATGACAAGAGAGCATGGCAGGGTAAGCCGGATTGGCGTATGATACTTCATCTCAGTGTCCTGATTAAGCAGGGTGATATAATGTGCGGCGTATTCTCCCATAAATTCTGTCGGAGTATGCACGGTGGTCAGTGGTGGATTGGAAAAGCTGGCAATGCTGATGTCGTCAAATCCTACCACAGATACATCTTCTGGAATGCGGTATCCATGTTCGTAAAGAGCCCGCATGGTTCCGATGGCAATGGGATCGCTGGCAGCGAAGATGGCAGTAGGAAGAGTGCCGTCTTTGATCAGCTCCGTAGTCATCTGATATCCGGATTCTGCACTGAATTCTCCCTCTTTCATATACGGTTCATAACATAGGTTGTGACGAAGGCAGTACTGGATAAAGCTTTCCCTCCGTTCTTCCAGGTAAAAAGTATCATCGGACAGGGATTCCCGACCGCCTAAATAAGCGATATGACGGTGACCCAAGCTGGTCAGATAATCCAGGATGTCGATGACGGCCTCCTGAAAATCCAGTACGATGGTATTGCAGTGGATTTTTTTTGTTTTCATATCCACGAAGATGACGTAAGGAGTAATGGAAGAAAAAAGGGCGATTTCCGCGTCGTTAAATTTGCCGATACAGATCAGTCCATCGACCTTTTTTAATTTTTCTGCATAATTGGAGTCACTTCGGAATGCCCGGATCACTTCGATCTGCTTTTTCGTACAATAATGTTCAATACCGATGCGGATGGATTGATAGTAGGGATCTTCTAACTCCTGAAAGAGTGAGTACCACTGGAAGATACCTATGGTAAATTTATTTTTTACTGGTTTTTTCTTTATATAATTTAATTCTTCCGCAATCTTAAGTACCCTGTTTCTTGTTTGATCTGTGACGCTTAGTGATTCGTCCTGATTTAGAATTCTGGATACAGTTGCAGCAGAAACGTGTGCTTTTTGTGCAATGTCTTTAATGGTTGCCATAGATGTCCCATTCCTTCCTCAATAATTCTTTTGTTTATTGTACCAAAAAAATGGAAAAAGGGAAAGAAAACAAATGATAAATTATTTAGTAAAATATATGGTAAATAATTTACTAAAATATATTGCAAAGATTACTAAAATGTGTTACTATAAAGCCATCAAAGAAACGCAGAAGCAAAAAACTAGAAAAGGAGAGTAAAGGTCAATGTCAAAGAACACAAAGATTTTAGTACAGGAATTCAAAGCGGGGCAATATGCAGAAAGGTTAAAAGATATCTATGTAGATGATGCAGTCCTGGATTATCAGAAGGAACGTTATATCAAAGCAATCGAAGAATTTGAAAAGCTTTATGGAGAACAGGAAGTGGAGATTTACAGTGCTCCTGGAAGAAGTGAAGTAGGGGGAAATCACACAGACCATCAATATGGAAAGGTACTGGCGGCTTCCATCAATCTGGATGCCATTGCGATCGTGGCTAAGACAGACGATTCCATCATTGACATTAAATCAGAAGGATATGACAGAATTCAGGTGCATTTAGATTCTCTTCAGCCGAGAAAAGAAGAAGAGGGAAGCTCAGAAGCGCTGACCAGAGGAGTGGCTGCCCGGTTAAAGGAAGAAGGATATATCATTGGTGGCTTCCAGGCTTATGCAACCAGCGATGTATTAAATGGTGCAGGAATGTCTTCTTCTGCAGCCTATGAAGTTCTGGTGGGGAACATTTTATCCGGCGTTTATAATGAGGGCAAGGCAAGTCCGATCTTACTGGCACAGATTGGACAGTATGCAGAAAATGAATATTTTGGAAAGCCATGTGGATTGATGGATCAGATGGCATCTTCTGTAGGTGGACTGATCAATATCGACTTTGAAGATCCGAAAAATCCAAAAGTAAAACAGGTAAAAGTGGATTTTGAAGAATACGGACATAGCTTATGTATCGTAGATACGAAAGGATCCCATGCGGATCTGACCGATGATTACGCAGCAATTCCTCAAGAAATGAAGCAGGTAGCTAATTTCTTTGAAGAGGATGTATTAAGAAAGGTGGATAAGAATGAGTTCTATTTGAATCTGCCTAAGATCAGAGAGATTTTAGGAGACCGTGCTGTACTCCGTGCAATACATCTCTTTGAAGAGAATAAAAGAGTAGATGAGCAGGTTCAGGCTCTGGAACAACATGATTTTGAAACATTCAAAAAGCTGATCAAAGCTTCTGGAGATTCGTCTTTTAAATATCTTCAGAATGTATATTCCAGCCACGAAATCAATAACCAGAGTGTTTCCATTGGACTGGCCATCAGTGATACCATCTTACAGGGAAAAGGAGTGAGCCGTGTACATGGAGGAGGATTTGCTGGAACCATTCAGGCGTTTGTTCCAAATGATATCGTCGATATCTACAAGAAAGATATTGAACATGTCTTCGGGGAAGGTTCTTGTCATGTGCTAAAGGTACGCAAATACGGAGGAATGAAGGTTTTATAAAATGGTGGAAGTGAAGATTATAAAGCAGAGAGAGAATAAGGTAACATTTTTTGAAATGAAGAATCAGGATCTGACAGTGCGAACCACCAATCTTGGGTGTCATGTGCTTTCCATTTTTACCAGGGATAGAGAAGGGAAAGTAGAGGATGTCATTCTGGGATTACAGGATGTGGAAGACTGCAGAAGGGATGGCAGCTATATGGGTGCTGTGGTAGGAAGAGTGGCAAATCGCATCGGAAATGCCAGATTTACCTTAAATGGTAAAGAATACCAGTTGGCTGCCAACAATGGACCAAACCATCTTCATGGAGGAGTGGAAGGATTTAACCAGAAGCTGTTTGACTATAAGATCATGGAAGATGGAATTGTATTTACTTATCTTTCTAAAGATATGGAAGAAGGTTATCCAGGCAATTTATTACTTACCGTTACTTATCGGTTAGTGGGAAATCAGTTTATCATTCGGTATGAAGCAGAATCAGATCAAGATACTCTGGCCAATATGACAAATCATATGTATTTTAATCTGACAGGTGGAAAGGAAAAGATTTACCATCATAAGCTTTACATGGCGGCAGATCAGATTGCCTGCGTAGATGAGAATTGTCTGGTAGATGGGACATTTCTAAGCGTTACCAATACTCCATTCGATTTTCGCACGTTCCATGAGGTAGGGGAGCGAATCCATGATGAACATGAACAGCTCAAACTGGCAGGTGGATACGACCATTCCTTTATGGTAAATAAGCAAAGTAATCAGGCTGTTTTGTATGAACCGAAATCAGGAAGAAAGCTGACGATTTCCACGACCCTTCCGGCCATTCAGGTCTATACTGCCAACTTTTTGGAAGGCGGGATGCCGGGGAAACATGGGAAACCTTATGAAAACAGAGATGGTATTGCGTTAGAAACTCAGTATCTTCCAGATTCCATCCATGTTGAAAAGGAGCCAAAAGTTATTTTAAGAAAAGGGCAGAAGTACGAAGCTGTGACGACTTATCGATTTGAAGTTGAAGGGAATGGTGGAGCTATGTTGAAAGAAATAGAAAAGCTTGTACAGTATGGATTGGATAAAAAGCTGATTCAACCAGAAGATAAAATTTATATGATCAACCAGTATCTGGATCTATTTGGACTGGATGAATATGAGCCACAGGATATTACAGGAGAAGAAATCTGCTTAAGTGATATTTTAGAGCATTTAACAGATTTTGCCTATGAGAGACAGCTGATCGAAAGCAATGATATTGTATCCAGAGATTTGTTCGATACAAAGCTGATGGGTGTTATGGTAGAACGTCCAAGCAGAGTCATTGATACGTTCCAAAAGCTTTATTCTATTAATCCGGAGGCTGCCACCGATTATTTCTACCGGTTCAGCCAGGATACCAATTATATCCGCAGAGACCGGATCAAGAAGGATATGAAATGGCAGGTCAGCAGTGAATATGGTGATATTGATATTACCATCAACTTATCCAAGCCGGAGAAGGATCCAAAAGCTATTGCAGCAGCAAAAAATGCAAAGCAAAGTGCTTATCCAAAATGTCAGCTCTGTGTGGAGAATGAAGGATATGCAGGACGCATGAATCATCCGGCGAGAGAAAATCACCGTATTATTCCAATGGATATCAATGGAGGAAAATGGGGATTTCAGTATTCTCCTTACGTTTATTATCAAGAGCATTGTATTGTCCTAAATGGTGAGCATACGCCGATGAAAATTGAGCGTGCTACCTTTGAAAAGCTGTTTGATTTTGTAGATCAGTTTCCACATTATTTCCTTGGTTCCAATGCGGACCTTCCAATCGTAGGAGGCTCTATTTTATCTCATGATCATTTCCAGGGGGGACATTATACCTTTGCTATGGAAAAGGCAAAGGTTGAAAAGACCTTTACTATTCCGGGTTATGAGGAAGTGGAAGCAGGTATTCTGCATTGGCCATTGTCTGTCATTCGTATTCGATGCAAGGACAGGAAAAAGCTGATCAATCTGGCAGATCATATCCTGAACGTATGGAGAGGATATACGGATGAAGAAGCTTATATCTTTGCTCAGACAGACGGGGAACCTCACAACACCATTACGCCGATTGCCAGAAAGAAAGGCGAATACTATGAATTGGATCTGGCCCTTCGTAATAATATTACGACGAAGGAATGTCCGTTGGGCCTGTACCATCCACATAAGGAATATCATCATATTAAGAAGGAGAATATTGGACTCATTGAGGTTATGGGATTAGCAGTACTTCCTTCTCGATTAAAGGCGGAGATGGAACTTCTGGCAGAATGCCTGGTGGAGAAGAAATCGCTGATGAAATACGAAATGATCCAAAAGCATATTCCATGGGCCGAGCAGTGTCTACAAAAATATGACGATATTAATGAAACCAATGTAATGCTGATTCTAAAAGAGGAAATTGGGCAGGTATTTGTAAAAGTATTGGAAGATGCTGGTGTTTACAAATGCACAAAAGAAGGAAGAGAAGCCTTTGACAGATTCCTTAGCACATTGTAAGAAAGGGAGATGAATATGAAGATTTTAGTATTAGGAGGAGCCGGTTATATCGGTTCCCATACCGTATATGAACTCATTGATGCAGGAGAAGAGGTAGTCATCATCGATAACCTGCAGACAGGCTATGCAAAAGCGGTTCACCCAAAAGCAGTCTTTTATAAAGGAGACTTAAGGGACCGGGAATTCTTAGACAGCGTATTGGAAAAGGAAAAAGATATCGACGCAGTCATTCATTTTGCAGCCAATTCTTTAGTTGGAGAGAGCATGATCAAGCCTTTAAAATACTATGATAACAACTTGTGTGGAACAAAGACCTTATTAGAAGCCCTAATTGCCCATGGAATTGATAAGATTGTCTTTTCTTCTACCGCAGCTACCTATGGGGAGCCAGAGAGGGTTCCGATTTTAGAAAGTGATAGAACCGATCCGACCAATACCTATGGGGAAACAAAACTTTCTATGGAAAAGATGTTCAAATGGGTAGGCAAGGCACATGGCCTTCGCTATGTCTCTCTCCGCTATTTTAATGCCTGTGGTGCACATAAAAGCGGTAAAATCGGGGAAGCGCATCAGCCGGAGACACACTTGATCCCGCTTATTTTACAAGTGCCAAATGGCAAACGAGAAGCAATTTCCATTTTTGGTACGGATTATCCGACCAAAGATGGTACCTGCGTCAGAGATTATATTCATGTAACAGATCTGGCACAGGCACATATTCTGGCAGTTAAATATCTGATGGAAGGCAAGGAAAGCAATATTTTTAACCTTGGAAATGGTGTTGGATTTACCGTAAAAGAAGTCATTGAAACTGCAAGAAAGGTGACCGGACTTCCGATCAAAGCAGTAGAAGAAGATCGTCGTGCCGGAGACCCTGCCGTGCTGATTGCCTCCAGTCAGAAAGCCAGAGACATCCTTGGATGGAAGCCAGAGCATGATTCACTGGAAGAAATCATTGACAGTGCCTGGAAATGGCATAAGAGCCATCCAAATGGATATGAGGAATAATTTCCTCATACAATAAAATTGCTTTGTCGCATATCTATTATATAAAAACAGACCTGCAAATCTCCAATCTTTCAATTGTTGCAGGTCTGTTTTTTTGTAACAATCTTTTTAATTTTTATGCATCTAAATTTTTCTGTGCTGCGGAGAGCATCAATTTAATTCGGTTTACTTGGTTTACCTCACTGGCACCTGGATCATAATCAATGGCTACGATATTGGCTTTTGGGAAGGCCAGACGAAGCTCTTTGATGACGCCCTTACCAACGACATGGTTTGGCAGACAGGCAAATGGCTGTGTACATACGATGTTTGGGGCACCGCTGTGGATCAGCTCGATCATCTCACCAGTTAAGAACCAGCCCTCACCGGTCTGATTACCAATGGATACGAATGGTTCTGCATATTTTGCCAGATCAGTAATGTGAGCAGGAGCGTCAAAACGTTTGCTCTTCATCAGTTCTTTCCGAAGAGGTTTGCGGTACTGTTCAATGGCAGCAATACCAGCCTGAGCTACCATAGCAGAGGTTTTTGGACGTCCCAGGTAACGGTGCTTGTATTCATTGTTATAGAAGCTGTATAAGAAGAAGTCCAGTAAATCAGGCATAACAGCTTCTGCACCTTCAGCTTCTAATAATTCCACCAGGTGATTATTGGCATCTGGCAGGAATTTTACTAAGATTTCTCCTACGATACCGACACGAGGCTTCTGAATATCCTTTAATGGGATTTCATCAAAATCTTTGATAATTCCGCGGATATTTTTCTTAAATTCGCTCATTTTACCGTTTTGTACGGATTTCTGGCAGCGCTTTTTCCATTTTTCATGGAGTTTATTGACGGAGCCAGGAACTACTTCATAAGGGCGGGTGCGGTATACTACTCTCATAAACAGGTCACCATAGATGATCGCCTGTACAGCACGGTTAATAAACTGTGGCGTGATCTTAAATCCACTGTTCTTTTCCAAGCCCTGTACGCTGACGCTGACCACTGGAATATGAGATAAATTAGCTTTTTCCAGTGCACGGCGAATAAAGCCGATATAGTTGGTTGCACGGCAGCCACCACCAGTCTGTGTGATCAGTACTGCAATTTTATCCAGGTTATACCGTCCGGATAAAAGGGCAGACATGATTTGACCGATGACGATCAGAGAAGGATAGCAGGCATCATTATTGACATATTTTAAGCCCACATCGACGGCTTTTTTACCCATCTGAGGAAGAATTTCCAAATTGTATCCACAGGAGCGTGCTGCTGGTTCTAAGATGTCAAAGTGAATTGGAGACATCTGAGGACACAATAAGGTATATCCTTCGTCCTTCATTTCTTTTGTAAATTCCACCCGGTTAATATTAGATGGAACTGGCTTTGGTTCAATATTTCTTCGTTTTCTGACTCCGACGGCACTGATCAAAGAGCGAATTCGGATTCGTGCGGCACCTAAGTTGCTGACTTCATCAATTTTAAGGACAGTGTAGATGCGTCCGGATTTGGTCAGAATATCGTTGACACAGTCTGTAGTTACTGCATCCAGACCACATCCAAAGGAGTTAAGCTGAATCACTTCCAGCTGTTTATGTGCCTTGGCATAGTTGGCAGCAGCATACAGTCTGGAATGATACATCCACTGGTCAGAAACGATCAAAGGACGTTCTACATGACCAAGGTGGGAAATGGAATCCTCACTTAATACCGCAATACCATAGGAAGTAATCAATTCTGGAATACCATGGTTGATTTCCGGATCAATATGGTATGGGCGGCCACAAAGAACGATTCCCGTATTGCCGGTTTCAGCCAGGTAAGCCAGAGCTTCTTCCCCTTTGTGCTGAATATCCTGGCGGACAGATCTTGCTTCTTTGTAAGCAGCATCGACAGCATCCTTGATCTCGGTCTTTGGAATGTCAAAATGTTCTCCAAGCTCCTCATATAATCGTCTGACCAGAGCAGATGGATTGTCAAGAGCGAGGAATGGATTCATAAAGTTAATGGAATCATCTCTTAATTCGTCCATGTTATTCTTGATATTTTCCGCATAGGAAGTAACAATCGGACAGTTGTAGTGGTTGTTGGCATCTGGTGTTTCGTTCTGTTCATATGGAACACATGGATAAAAGATATTCTTAATACCATAGTCAATGAGCCATTTTACATGTCCGTGGGCAATCTTAGCTGGATAGCATTCGGATTCGCTCGGAATAGATTCAATTCCCAGCTCATAGATCTTCTTACTGGATTTCGGGGAGATGATGACCCGGAATCCCAGTTTGGTAAAGAAGGTGTACCAGAATGGGTAATTCTCGTACATATTCAATACACGAGGAATGCCAATGGTTCCACGAGGAGCACGGTCTTCCTTCAATGGACGGTATTTGAAGATACGGTCCAGTTTATACTGATAGAGGTTTGGCACGTTGTCCTTTTTCTTTTCTTTTCCAGCGCCACGTTCACAGCGGTTACCGGTGATAAAACGGCGGTTACCTGAGAATTTATTAATAGTAAGGAGACAATGGTTCATACATCCCTTACAGCGGCTCATGCTGGTTTCAAAGGTTAAATTTAAGATTTCTTCTATAGAGAGCATAGAGGTTGTCATACCATCGGTATAGCGCTCTCTTGCGATCAATGCGGCACCAAATGCTCCCATAATGCCGGCAATGTCAGGTCGGATGGCTTTACAGCCAGAAATCAGTTCAAAGCTTCGAAGAACGGCATCATTGTAGAAAGTACCGCCCTGAACGACAATATTCTCACCCAGATCCTTTGGATCTGTCAATTTGATTACTTTTAATAAAGCATTTTTAATAACAGAATAAGCCAGTCCGGCAGAAATATCTGCTACACTCGCTCCTTCCTTCTGTGCCTGTTTTACCTTTGAGTTCATAAATACAGTACAGCGGGAACCAAGATCGATTGGTGTCTTAGAGGTCAGTGCAACCTGAGCGAAGTCTTCCACACTGTAATTTAAGGATTTTGCAAAGGTTTCAATAAAGGAACCACATCCGGAGGAGCAGGCTTCATTTAACATAACGTTATCGACAGCATTGTTTTTGATCTTAATACATTTCATATCCTGTCCGCCGATGTCCAGAATACAGTCCACCTTTGGATCAAAGAAGGAAGCTGCATAGTAGTGGGCAATGGTTTCTACTTCTCCAAAGTCTAACTGAAGAGCGGCTTTGATCAAAGCTTCTCCATATCCAGTAGAGCAGGATGCAGTAATGATGGCATCCTCAGGAAGGATGGCACTGATTTCTTTGACAGCACGGATGGTCGTCTTTAAGGGACTTCCATTATTACTGCTATAAAAGCTGTATAAAAGCTCACCGTCTTCTCCCACCAGTGCTACTTTTGTAGTGGTGGAACCGGCATCTACCCCCAGGAAGCATTTCCCTTTATACGAAGTCAGATCCCCACGTGTTACTGCATACTGATTGTGTTCGGTTTTAAATTCTTCATATTCTTCTCTGGAGTGGAACAGTGGATCCATTCGTTCTACTTCCACAGCCAGTTTGATATCATTATCAAATTCCTTTAATAACTCTCCAAGAGAAACAGTAACTTCTTCTTTGGCATTTAATGCAGCTCCCATAGCTGCAAATAAATGGGAATGGGTTGGAGCGATGATCGCATCCCCCTCTAAACCAAGAGTTCGGATAAAGGCCTGCTTCAATTCAGAAAGAAAGTGAAGAGGACCTCCTAAGAAAGCTACATTTCCACGGATTGGTTTTCCGCAGGCAAGACCACTGATGGTCTGATTTACCACTGCCTGGAAAATGGATGCAGCCAGGTTTTCTTTGGTCGCACCTTCGTTGATCAGTGGCTGAATATCTGTTTTGGCAAATACACCGCAGCGAGCTGCAATTGGATAAATTGTATCATAATTTTTTGCATATTCATTTAAACCGGAAGCATCCGTCTGGAGCAAAGAAGCCATCTGGTCAATAAAAGAACCAGTACCTCCGGCACAGACACCATTCATACGCTGATCAATACCATTGGTAAAATAGATGATCTTGGCATCTTCACCACCAAGTTCAATAGCCACGTCGCACTGTGGAGCATAGTCCTGAAGGGCGGTAGACACGCAGACGACTTCCTGGCAAAATGGAATATGTAGGTATTCAGAGATTGCAAGACCACCGGATCCGGTAACTGTTGGAAGCAGAGTGATATTGCCCAGCTGCTCCTTTGCATCCTTTAACAGAGTGGCTAATGTTCCCTGAATATTAGCAAAATGTCGTTTGTAATCGGAAAATAAAATGTGATGTTTCTCGTCAATGATAATAACTTTTACGGTAGTTGAACCGATGTCAATACCTAAGCGTGTTTTCATTTTGTGATACCTCATTTTTTCTAAATAAAAATAAACTTCAATTTTTCATATTTACATGGTTTTTTTGTCGAAAAGAAAACCATTGTTCCTATTATAATGTAAGAATTGGTAAAAGACAAGAAAAAAAGTACACTTTGGCATTTGTGCGCATAAACTATAAATAAAATAAGACTGAATTTATAAAGGAAGCATAATAATGGAAGAAAAAAAACAATGTCAGGGTATGATATATCAGGTGAAAAGTGGAGATACTCTTTATAGGATTGCAAAAATGCATGGCATCAAGGTGAGGGACCTGATGCTAGCAAATCCATATGTGAATGTCTATCAGTTACAGATCGGAGACGAGTTGTGTGTGCCTGTTTTTTCTGGAATGGAGCAGATTTCGACCAGACCATATCGGGTTGGAAAAAATGAAACTCTTGGAAGTGTACTGAAAAAGACAAATCTTTCCTATGAAGAATTGGTAAAAATGAACAAAAAACTAGAGGGCCTACCGATAGAGGAAGGAACAGTGCTGCTGATTCCTCAGAAAAATCCAATGCAAAATAGCGAAAATACATTAGAAAATAAAGAAAATTTAACATGAAAGAGATTTGACAAATATTTTTATCTTATCTATAATGATGGTGATGTTATAGAAGGAGCTTCTTCTGTATTTTTTCAGAAGAAGCACCTTTGCATAAGAGGAAATGGGGTGAAGCAATGATTCGGATTTTTCGAACGATTGAAAATACAATTCAACAGGTGAGCGAAGGATCGGAAGGGTGTTGGATCGCACTTACGAATCCTACAGCAGCTGAGCTGATTGAAATTGCTTCTTCCTATCAGATTGATATTGATCATCTAAAAGCACCGTTGGATGAGGAAGAACGTTCCCGTATTGAGGTGGAAGATGATTATACAATGATTATCGTAGACATTCCAATTACGGAAGAGAGAAAAGAGAAGGAATATTATGTGACCATTCCATGCGGTATTATCATTACAGAGAAGAACATCATTACGATTTGTCTGGAGGATACGCCGATTTTGGAAGGATTTATGGATGGACGAGTTCGGAACTTCTGGACCTACCGGAAGACCAGATTCTTTTTGCAGATATTAAACCGTAATGCAGCCATGTATCTGCAGTATCTGCGCATGATCGACAAGAAAAGTGATGAAGTGGAAAAGAAGCTTCATATTTCCACAAAGAATCAGGAGCTGATCGAGCTTCTGGAGCTGGAAAAATCTCTGGTTTATTTTACCACATCCCTTCGTTCTAATGAAGTGGTATTGGAACGAATGCTGAAGATTGAAGCGATCAAGAAGTATCCAGAGGATGAAGAGCTGTTGGAGGATGTTATTATCGAGAATAAACAGGCTATAGAGATGGCGGATATATACAGTAATATCCTAAGTGGTACCATGGATGCCTATGCATCGGTTATTTCCAATAACCTGAATATTGTCATGAAGATTCTGGCAATCATTACGATTATTATGTCCATACCGACTATGATCGCCAGCTTCTGGGGAATGAATGTACCAGTACCTTTGGCGGATAATCCATATGGGTTTGCGATTTTGTTATTATTCTCGGCAGTACTTACCTTTGCGGGATATTGGGTGCTTTCGAAGAAGAAGATGTTTTAGAGGGTATCGATTATGAATTTATTAGACAAGTTAGAACAGAAATTTGGGAAGTATGCCATCAGGGATCTTCCAAAATATATTGTAATCTGCTATGTGATCGGAGCGGTCATTGATCTGGTAGCTCCTGATATGTATTTGAATTATCTTGCGTTGAATCCATATATGATTCTACGTGGACAGGTATGGCGTCTGATCACGTTTTTGTTTGCACCATTGGTAAATATGCGTTCTGTGATCGGAATCTTATTCGTGGTGTTTGTATTGATGTTTTACTATTCCATCTGCAGCTCGCTAGAGCGTGTATGGGGAAGTTTTCGTTTTAATATGTATATGCTGACAGGAATTCTGGGTACCATTATAGGAGCATTTTTGGTTTATGCGATTGCTCCATCTGCATATGTTATTATGGATACATATTATCTGCAGCTGACGCTGTTCCTGGCATATGCAAGTTTATTTCCAGAAGTGCAGGTACTCCTGTATGGAATTATTCCGATCAAGATCAAGTGGATTGCTTGGCTTGATGCAGCATTGTTGGTTTATTATTTCGTAACCGCCGGTTCTGGAATCTTTGGATTCTGTAGCCGTGTGGCAATCGTGATCTCACTGCTTAATTTCCTGGTATACTTTTTTGCAGGAAGGAATGGGACAAAGTATCGCCCGAAGGAGATCAAAAGAAAGCAAAAATTTAAAAAGCATGTCCAACAGACACAAGGTGTGGCCAGACACCAATGTGCTGTTTGTCATAGAACAGAGCTGGACGATCCTACCCTGGAGTTTCGTTTTTGCTCAAAATGCGATGGGAATTATGAATATTGTCAAGATCATTTATTCACCCATACGCATGTAAAACACAATCATAAATAGGGAATTGTAAAAGGAGATATGATATGTTAAATAAGAAAACAAAGATTGTTTGTACCATGGGACCAAACTCTGATAATTTAGATACTTTAAGAGCGTTGATGACATCTGGTATGGATGTTGCACGTTTAAACTTCTCTCATGGTTCTCATGAAGAACAGCTTGGAAGAATTAATAATATTAAAGCGATCAGAGAAGAATTAGGACTTCACACAGCAATCCTTCTGGATACAAAAGGACCTGAAATCCGTACAGGTGTATTCAAAGATGGTAAAGTCGATGTAGTAGAAGGACAGACCTTTACCTTGACAACAAATGACATCGAAGGAACAAATGACATGGTAAGTATCACATATGATGAACTTCCACAGGATGTTTCTGTTGGTAACAGTATCTTGATCGATGATGGTCTGATCGAATTAAAAGTAGAATCTAAGACAGATACAGATATCGTATGTACCGTTGTAAATGGTGGAACCATCGGAAGCCGTAAAGGGATCAACGTACCAAATGTTAAAGTAAATCTTCCAGGTATTACAAAGAAAGATAGAGAAGATATTATCTTTGGTCTGGAAAATGGAATTGACTTTATCGCAGCATCCTTTATCCGTAATGCAGACGCAGTAAGAGAGATCAGAATCTTATGCGAAATGTATGGTGGTGGAAGAAGAATCGGTATCATTCCAAAAATTGAAAACATGGAAGGTGTAGAAAACTTAGATGAGATCATCGAAGTATCCGATGGTATCATGGTTGCCCGTGGTGACTTAGGGGTAGAAATTCCAGCAGAAGAAGTACCATTCCTTCAGAAACGTATCATTGAAAAATGTAACGATGCATTTAAACCAGTTATCACTGCAACACAGATGTTAGACTCCATGATTCGTAATCCACGTCCAACAAGAGCAGAGGTTACAGACGTTGCCAATGCGATCAACGAAGGAACGGATGCAATCATGCTTTCTGGAGAAACAGCTGCTGGTAAATATCCAGTAGAAGCTCTGAAGATGATGGTTAAGATCGCAGAATCTACAGAATTACATTTAGATAACTCTAAGAAATCATACAGAGCAAAATATGTAAGCAGAAGTACATCTGCTGCAGTTGCTTTCTCTGCAGTACAGACAGCTTATAATGTAAATGCAAAATGTGTTATCGCATCCAGCGTATCTGGATTTACTGCACGAATCGTATCTAAGTTTAGACCAGATGCAATGATCGCAGGTCTTTCTCCAGTGGAAGATGTATTAAGAAGAATGCAGTTATACTGGGGTGTAAAACCAATCTTATCAACACAGGCATCTACAACAGATGAAATCTTCGACAATGCAGTACGCATCGTGGAAGAAGCAGGTTTGGTTAAGAAGGGTGACAGAGTCGTATTAACAGGCGGTGGCCCTGCAGATAAACGTGGAAAAGGTGTTACAAACTTACTGAAAGTTGCTGAAATCTAAGAATAGAAAGTAAGAGATGAGAAGAGGATGTAATGGATGAAGATTACATCCTCTTTTTGCTAAGAAGGTGAAGAGATGGAATTTGCAGAAAAACTATACATTGGCCTTAGTCTTACAAAGAAAAAGGAACGGGTCATTGAGCGTATGGAGCAGGGGAAGATGGTGTTCTCCGTATATTGTGTGGCGGAAGCATCTCATCCAGACAATTTATATGATATTTACAGTTATTATGAATTGAAGCAGCCATATTATAAGGATCATCCGGTAAAGGTATTGGGGATTGCAGGTTCAAAAGAAGAAGCGATTGGGCTGGTAGCTCATATGATTACAGACAAAAACCAGGGAGGATATTAGATGCTTTCGATCATACTATTGTGTTTAAAGGTCATAGGGATCCTATTGCTGATCATCCTTGGAGTAGCACTGTTTTTGATTTTATCCGTGTTGTTTGTACCTGTCAGGTATCGGTTGGCTGGCTGTTTTGAAGAAACAAAGAAGGCGGAAGCTTTGGTCAGCTGGGGAGGAATTGTATTCCGGGCCCGGGCAGCTTATGAATATGAAAAAGATTTGCGATATACGGTAAGGATTTTCGGCGTTACCATTCTGACCAGTGAAGAGAAAATTACGATCCTTCAGCGGATTCTTGGATGGAAGGAACGGCGGGAAGAAAAAAGACGAAGAAAAATTTATGAAAAATACCAGAGGAATCTTTCTAAATTTTCGGAAGAGGAGTGGGATAATGATGCCTGGGCCAATCTTCCGGAAGGATATGAGCCCAAGGAATGGAGTTCATGGGAAGATCATATGGATGAATATAGAACGGGGTATCCGTGGGATACTGTAGATGGGGAGAGCCAGGAAGACTTCCCTGAGGAAAAGGAAAGTGTTAAGGAAAGAGTCCAGGGACTATTGGAGAACTGGAAGGAAAAAAGACAGGAAAAGCGGGAGCAAAAAGAATGGGAGAAAGCCATAGAGTCTGAGAAAACGGTGGAGGAACCGCAGGAAAAATGGTATAATAATCTGGAAGAAAAGATGGAAGATCTGTCGGATAAGTACGAGAGATTGGAGCGCTTTTATTATGAGAACCAATCCCAGTATGCGGTGCGTAAGATGTTTGGACTGATCAAAAAGACTATATGCTACATACTTCCCACCAGCTGGAGGGGAAGGCTGCGATATGGCTTTTCGGATCCAGCCCTTACCGGACAAAGCTATGGACTGTTGTGTGCAACGGGAGTGGCACTTAGTCCCCGATGCAGGATTGAGGCCGAATTTGAAGAGGCGGTATTGGAAGGAAGAATAAAGGTCAGAGGAAGAATTCGGGTGTTTTTCTTCGTCCGCATGGCGGTGCTGATATTCTTTGATCGCAGGCTGAAAGCGGTATATAGAAAAGGAAAAGATGTATTAGGAGGAATCTGATTATGAGTAATAAAGATTTACAGTCAACCGTAAGTTCATTGTTTCAGGGGATGGATGCGTTCTTCTCCAGTAAGACGGTAGTAGGAGAGCCAATCCATATTAATGATGTGATCATTGTGCCGTTGGTGGATGTGACATTTGGCATGGGTGCTGGAAATATGGCCAATGGTACAAGCAAAAAGAGCAAAGAGGGTGGAGGACTTGGAGGTAAGATGAGTCCGAGTGCAGCACTGGTGATTCAGAATGGACATACGAAGTTGGTCAACATTAAGAATCAGGATGCGGTAACCAAGATTTTAGATATGGTACCGGATGTGATCGACCGTTTTAAAGGTGGTAATGATGATGACATCAGCGATGACGAAGTAGAAGATATTATAAATGACGAAGCAGAATTTTAAAATATGGGCAGTCACACATGGCGTGGCTGCCCATATTTTAATTATAAGAAAGAAAAAGGAGAGCACCATTGAAAAGAGTGCTGGGATTCGCATTTTTCTTTATTGGCGTTGGAATTATCATTGGAAATCTGATATCGGGGAAATGGTGCGATGTTGCCTGTGTGCTTATTTGCTTTACCATGGGATATTATCTGTTTTTCTGCCGCTAGGGCATCAGATGATTTTTGTTATGTAAAAAAGTAAGGAATTTCTTATATAACGAAAAAGAGCTGTTGCCGGAAAAGAAAATTAAGAAATTTCCTTTCGGGCAACAGCTCCTTTATGTGTCATTTCATTCTTATGCACGTTCCACTTTTCCTGATTTTAAGCAAGAAGTACAAACATACATTTTTTTAGCTGCACCGTTAACTTTAACTTTTACAGATTTAATATTAGATTTCCACATTTTATTAGATTTTCTATGGGAATGACTCACTGCGTTTCCGAAATGAGCACCTTTCTGACAAATTGCACATTTAGCCATGATATGCACCTCCTTAATACAAGTTCATCGTCCAAAATGGACTTACAACTATTACATCTTAACAGATGGCAGGGAAAAAAGCAAGTGTTAATTTTAAAAATTATGAAGCCTGCGCATCTGGAAGAACAGTTTCTTTGGAATGCTGGTCACCATATCCCAAAATGCTTCTAAAGGTACATAGCATAAGGCGAATGCCAATAGAATAACGGCAGCCAGATAGATGATGAAGTCTGCAGGACCATTTACAATATCCAGCACATCGGTTCCCAGGGATAGATATTTATAAACCAGTCCGTGGCACAAATAAACCCGCATGGTGTATTTACCAAGAAAAGTGTATGGAGTCCGTTGTTTCGGAATCAACACTCCGATGGCCAGAATGAGGCATGCTGCAAATAGGATGAACATCAGACGGAACAACCAACCGGTATTCGCCTGTCCCAGTACAGCATAAGAATCCTGACAGTTTAAAACAGGAATTTCGAACAGATTGCTTCTTTCATATATAAAAATGAACAGGGATGCTAAAAGAACAAAAGAAGCGGACCGGAATAGGTCGTTGTTGGTAATCTGATCAAACTTTTTCTTATTAAATTGATGGCCCATAACAAAAAATGGGAAAAAAGCAACGATTCTTGAAAGGCTGATAATATCACCACATTCTGGAAAGAAACCGATCATAACACTTCCGATAACAGAAATCGGAAGAAGGTGCTTCCATTTGCTTAATGGATCAATGACGAGTCTCCAAACAAAAAGTGCCAGTAAATACCATAAGGTGAAGAATGGGGATAGTAGTGTGAATTCGACGTCGTGCCCGATTCCAGTGTACATGATGTAATAAATAACTTGAAATATAATATAAGGAACAAGTAGCTTTTGGATTAATAACTGAAAATTATTTTTTCTGGCAAAATATCCGGATATGAAAGAAAAGGCCGGAATATGGAAAAAATAAATATAGATCCTTAGGATCTCGGCGATTCGAAAATCACTGGTAAAATGGTCTAGAAAGTGTCCGACAACCACACATAGAATCAATAAGGCTTTGTAGTTGTCAAAAAATGAATCTCGTATTTTTTTATTCGATTGCTGCATGTAAATCTCCTCCTAATTTTAGTATTTTAGAACTCCAGGAATGGACTGTCAAGAAAAATGTTTTCATTTTTTGTGACTTATAGTATAATATAAACTGATTATGTGTATTTATTATGAAAAGAGAGTTATTTTTTCATAATAAGCAGTAACAAGGATAATTGGAGGTAATGCGTATGAAAGGACATATGAATACGGACAAAGGGCAAATCAGCATAGAGACAAATGTGCTGGCCAAGTACGCAGGTATTTGTGCGTTGGAATGTTTTGGGATTGTCGGAATGGCAAGCGTGAATATGAAGGAAGGGATTGCAGACCTGTTAACCAGAGAGCATGTGAAGAAAGGGGTAAGGGCTGTAATTAAAGATAATAAAATAACCATTGATTTTCATATCATTGTTGCATATGGTGTCAGCATTGCAGTTGTGGCAGAAAACTTGATTGATACTGTTACCTATAAGATTGAGCAGTTTACTGGTCTGGATGTTGAGAAGATTAATATTTACGTTGAGGGAGTGCGTACGCTCGATTAAGGATGAAGGAGGAAAGTTTTAACAATGAATCAGATAAATGCCAGCACTCTGCAGAAAATGTTTTTAGGCGGGGCAAAACGAATTGAAGCCAATAAAGAATATATTAACGAATTAAATGTATTTCCGGTACCGGATGGAGATACCGGAACGAATATGTCACTTACGATTATGGCTGCAGCAAAGGAAGTTGGAACGTTGGAAGAACCAACGATGAAGGAATTGGCAAAGGCTATTTCAGGAGGCTCCTTAAGAGGAGCACGTGGAAACTCTGGTGTTATTTTATCCCAGTTATTCCGTGGATTTACAAGAGCGATTGCTGATGAGGAAGAGCTGACAACAGAGAAATTATCAGAAGGATTTGATCATGCGGTCCAGACTGCTTATAAAGCGGTTATGAAACCAAAAGAAGGAACAATCCTTACAGTTGCAAGAGTGACTGCAGAAAAGGCACAGGAGGCAGCACAGGAAACAGATGATATCGATACCTTTTGCCAGAGGGTGTTGGAAGCAGCAGAAGAGATTCTTGCAAAGACACAGGATATGCTTCCGGTTTTGAAGGAAGCAGGAGTCGTAGACTCTGGTGGACAGGGTCTGGTGGAAGTATTAAAGGGAGCTTATGATGCTTTCACAGGAAAAGAAATTGATGTGGAGATTCCGGTTATAAAGAAGGCATCATCTGCTGCGGCACAAAGCTCCGGAGGAGAAATTTCCACTGCAGATATAAAATTTGGGTATTGTACGGAATTTATCATTTTACTGGAAAAGAAATTTGGAGAAAAAGAAGAAAAAGAACTGAAAGGTTTTCTGACTTCCATTGGTGATTCCATTGTAGTCGTTGCAGATGATGAGATTGTCAAAGTGCATGTACACACCAATCATCCGGGACAGGCATTTGAAAAAGCACTGGAATATGGTTCTATGACCAACATGAAGGTGGATAATATGCGTCTGGAGCATGAAGAGAAGCTGATCAAGGATGCATCTAAGATTGCACAGCAGCAACAAGAGGAAGAAAGAAAGGATATAGGATTTATTGCCGTTTCCGTCGGAGAAGGAATGAATGAGATTTTTAAAGGACTGGGCGTCGATTATCTCATTGAAGGCGGTCAGACTATGAATCCAAGTACCGAGGATATGTTGAATGCCATTGATCAGGTCAATGCAGATCATATCTTTATCCTGCCAAATAATAAAAACATTATCCTGGCTGCGGAACAGGCGAGAGATCTGGTAGAGGATAAAGAGATCATCGTGATTCCGACAAAGACCGTTCCGCAGGGAATTGCAGCGGTTATCGCCTATGTACCAGAGGCAGAAGCATCTGAGAATGAAGAAGGAATGACGGAAGCAATGGAAGATGTGAAGACAGGACAGGTAACCTATGCTGTTCGTGACACATCCATTGACGGAAAAGAGATTAAGATCAATGATATTATGGGAATTGATGACGATGGAATTCAGGCAGTTGGAAGTGATGTGGAAAAAACTACGATTGAATTGCTGCAGACCATGGTGGATGAGGATAGCGAGCTGATCAGTGTATACTATGGGCAGGATGTGAAGGAAGAGGAAGCAGAGGGATTAGTAGAAGCATTGGAAGAAGAATTCCCAGATTGTGATGTAGAGCTGCAGGAAGGTGGACAGCCAATTTACTACTATGTCTTATCTGTAGAGTAAAGAATATGAAAGGAACAGATTCTATACGTACTCTGAAAGGAATTGGAGAGAAGACAGAGCAGGTATTCCATCATGGAGGAATCGATACGATTGATGACCTTGTGACGTTATACCCACGGTATTATCTGACCTATGACGAACCAGTTTGTATTGCGGATGCCCAGCCAGGTATCCGCATTGCTGTTTTTGGGATGATAACAACGGCACTTGCTTATCGGCAGATCAGAGGATTAAAAATTACAACATGTAATATCAGGGATTATTCTGGCAGTCTGGGTCTTACCTGGTATAATATGCCTTATATGCGAAAACAGCTTCATCAGGGAGAACATTATATTTTTGTTGGAACTCCAGTGATGAAGAATGGAAGACTGGTCATGGAGCATCCGGAATGTTATACCAAAGAGCAGTATAAAGAACAGCAGAAGAATCTTCAGCCGGTATACCCATTATCCAGAGGGCTCACCAATAAAATGGTGACAAAAGCAATGCAGCAGACGGTAGATTATATGCAGCAGGCAGAAGAATATCTGCCGGAAAGCATCATACAGCGATATCAGCTGAAACCATATGGAGAGGCTCTGTGTCAGGTGCATTTTCCCGTGGAAAAAGAAGCAGTGATAGAGGCGAAAAAACGGTTGATTTTTGATGAGTTTTTTATCTTTCTCGCTGCCATGCAGATGCTGAAAGAACAGACTGGAATGATCAAAAACCAGTACCCGATTTACGATACGAAAGAAAGTAGAGATTTTATTGCGCATCTTCCATATGAACTAACGGGAGCGCAGAAGAGGGCTCTGGATGAAATGAAAAAGGATCTGACGGGAGAAAAGGCCATGAATCGTCTGGTTCAGGGGGATGTAGGTTCTGGAAAGACTATTTTGGCTGTAATCTTGCTATTGATGGCGGCGAAGAATGGCTATCAGGGAGCATTGATGGCGCCGACGGAAGTTTTGGCAAAACAGCACTATGAGACCTTTGTACAGCTTTTGACACCGTATGATGTGAGAATTGGTCTTCTTACAGGATCTATGAAGGCAAAAGAAAAAAAGGAACTATATGCCAGATTAAAAGCACATCAGCTGGACATTGTCATTGGAACGCATGCATTGATCCAGGAAAAGGTAGAATATGATAGCCTTGGGTTGGTGATCACCGACGAACAGCATCGATTTGGAGTAAAGCAGAGGGAGGCACTGTATCAAAAGGGATTAGAGCCACATGTATTGGTCATGAGTGCTACGCCCATTCCGAGAACACTGGCACTGATCATGTATGGCGATCTGGATGTTTCCATCATTGATGAGCTTCCATCTGATCGACTGCCCATTAAAAACTGTGTGGTCAATACGGGATATCGTCCACAGGCCTATCGCTTTATTGAAAAGCAGGTGCGGATGGGAAGACAGGCCTATGTTATCTGTCCAATGGTAGAAGAAAGCGAGAATGTGGAAGCAGAAAATGTGGTAGAATATACAAAGATCTTAAAGCAAAATCTGCCACCATCTATGCGTATTGAGTGTCTCAATGGAAAAATGAAGCCGGCCTTGAAAAATCAGATCATGGATGATTTTTCAAAGGGAAACATCGATGTATTGGTATCTACGACAGTTATTGAAGTAGGAATCAATGTTCCAAATGCAACGGTTATGATGGTGGAAAATGCAGAGCGATTTGGGCTTGCTCAGCTTCATCAGCTGAGAGGGCGTATAGGAAGAGGTGGACACCAGTCCTATTGCATCTTCATTAGCGGGAAGGATAATGAGGACACCAAGAAGCGTCTGGAGATATTAAATCAATCCAATGATGGTTTTTACATTGCCAATGAGGATTTAAAATTACGGGGGCCGGGAGATTTCTTTGGCATCCGTCAAAGTGGGATGATGGATTTTGTACTGGCGGATATTTATCAGCATGCAGATCTGCTGAAGATGGCCAGTGATTCCATCCATATGCTCATAGAACAGGGATTTTCTTTTCGTAATTTAAAAAATGAACGGTTGAAAAAACAGCTGGAGCTGGCACTGCAGCTGTGAGGCTCATAATAGGAGGAGAAGTGCATGAAGAAAAAAAGGGTAGAGTGTCATTACTATGGAAGAGTACAGGGTGTAGGTTTTCGGTACTGGGCGCAGATGCAGGGCAGTAAATTTAAATTGACCGGATGGGTCCGCAATGAATATGATGGAAGCGTTACAGTGCAGGTGCAGGGTACGGAAGAGCAGATTGAAAACTTCTTGTATGGGATGGAGCATGGTCATCGTTTTATCAGAATTGATGAATTGAAGGTAAGCGCTATTCCGATAAAAGAAGGTGAGTCGGATTTTCGGGTTACTTATTAATTATATTAAGAGATGGACGCGAAAAGTGATATTAAACAAGCGAGAAACTTTATTTTATTATATCTTTGTGTAAAATGCTGAAAAGGGCTTTACTATTGTATAAAAAGTGATACAATAATATCAGATACAAAAAGATATGATTTATTTGAAAAGTGAATAGGAGGAATCAACATGGGTGATGTGACAGGAAACAAAGGGGTTTTGGTTCTCGCCCTATGTGCCTTGGCAATCGTTTCTTTTGCAGGTGCATTTATGGAAATCGGATTATTTTAATTGTTGTGCGCGGCAGAAAGAAAGGAACGAAAAAAGACATGATCAAAAGATTGTGTCTTTTTTTGTTCATAAGAAATTTCTGGAATACATGATTGTCTGCGTTGTTCAATAATTTGTCATTTTAAGAAAAAATTCTCAGAGTATTTTGTCGGAAACCACACATAATAAGAGTGTAACAAAAAATAAACACATTCAAGGAGGAAAAAAGAATGACAAGTAATTCAAGTTCAAACAGAGTAGAAGTACCAGAAGCAAAAGGTGCATTAGACAGATTTAAATTTGAAGTAGCCAACGAAATTGGTGTTGATTTAAAAGAAGGATACAATGGACATCTGACAACAGCACAGGCTGGTTCTGTTGGTGGAGAAATGGTTCGTAAGATGATCCGTAGACAGGAAGAAGAAATGTCCAGACAGGATCAGATGGGACGTTAGTCTAAAAGATATAAAATCTGAAAAAGAAGAAAGGCGGATTTCTATAATAGGAATCTGACAAGAGGAGTTGTTGCAAAGAAAATCTTTTTAGAAGTTTCTTTTTCGCAATAACTCCTCCTTTGTTTGTGGATTTTGAAGATTTGGTTGAACTACCAGTCTGATTATTATACAATAGAGTATGTAAAAAATAAGATAAGGACGAATATTAGCATGAGAGTAATTTCGGGAACAGCCAGAAGCTTAAGGCTGAAGACTTTAGAAGGAATGAATACAAGACCGACACAGGACAGGATCAAGGAGACGTTATTTAACATGATTTCTTCTCATATTGGAGGATCCTGTTTTCTGGATTTATTTGGTGGAAGCGGCGGGATTGGCATCGAGGCATTAAGTCGCGGTGCAAGTAAAGCAGTTTTTGTAGAAAAGAATAAGAAGGCGGCTGCCTGTATCAGGGAGAATCTAGAGCATACCAAGCTAAGTGATAGGGCACAGGTGATATGTCAGGATGCGGTTTCTGCCATTAGAATGCTTTCTGGAAGGAAGGAACCGTTTGACTATATCTTTATGGATCCGCCTTACGGAAAGGATTTGGAGAAGCAGGTTTTATTAGAACTGATGCATACAGATTTATATGATGAGCATACGGTGATCATTGTAGAATCTGATCTTCAGACTTCCTTTGACTATCTTGACGGAACAGATCTGGAGGTATATAAGACGAAGAAATATAAAACCAATATGCATACGTTTATATGGAAGGTTATGGAGGAAGAAGAATGAAGATAGGAATTTATCCGGGAAGTTTTGATCCGATTACCAATGGACATTTGGATGTGATCAGACGTTCTGCGGCAGTGTTTGATAAAGTTGTAGTGGGAATTTTGATCAATCAGAGCAAAAAGCCTATGTTTACTCTGGAAGAACGGGTGAAGATCGTACAGGAAGTGACCAGTCAGATTCCCAATGTGGAGGTGAAAGCTTTTTCCGGTCTGGTGGTAGAATTTGCCAGAGAACAGGGAGCATCTGTTTTGATTCGCGGACTTAGAAGCAATACGGATTTTGAATATGAACTGCAGATGGCACAGATCAATCACGACATTGACAAAGAGATTGATACGCTGTTCTTTGCTACAGATCCAAGATATTCTTATATCAGCTCATCTGCAGTGAAAGAATTGTTTATGTTTCATCAGGAGATTGGCAGCTATGTACCAGAATATGTCGTACAGAAATTAAAAGAAAAGGAGACAAGCCATGAGTAATAAAGAGAAATATATTCAAGAGATGATCGATGAGATTGAGGAATTTATTGATGATGGAAAACTATCCAGATTAAATCCTGGAAAGGTGGTTCTAGAAAAGGATATTATCGTTACCATGTTGGAGGATTTACGCAGATTGGTTCCTGCAGAGCTGGAACGAAGCCGAAACATTGTATTAAAGAAAGAATCCATCTTAGAAGAAGCCCAGGCAAAGGCAGATCGTATTGTACAGAATGCCATCAAAGAAGCCAGTGAGATGGTGGAAGAGCATGAGATTGTAAAGCTTGCGACCAAGAGAGGAAATGATATCGAAGAAAAAGCAAAGCAGCGTTCCGATGAGATGCTCCATAAGGCAAAGGAAGATTCCAGAGAGATTCGTTTGGGCGCAATGGAATACACTCGTGATATGATGGAAGGATTGGAATCCTATATGGTTTCATTAAAGGATGCACAGACTTCTATCTACACCCAGCTGTTAGATGGACTGGAAGGTGAGATCGAGGATATTCATGCTAATAAAAGTGAGATCTTATCACAGATCGATACTGTGATCAATGGTCCAAAGGAACCAAAAAAACGAACCATTGAGGATTTTATCCAGCCAGATAACAAAGAAGAAAAGTAGTCATTCCGGTACATATTTTAAATAGAATAAAAGGAATCGTGGACAGCTCTTTATGGAGGACGCCTTGAACTTGAGCGATGCTGCAGCATCCGCCAAAGGAACAGAGCGCTTCCATAAGGGCTTTTTTTGTATGAAAGGAGATTGGGAAAGAAGAAAGAAAATGGAGTCCGGAAGTGATTTCAAGAAAGCAGGAGGAAATGGAACAGAGAGGAGAAACGGAGCCGAAAAAGGATAGAGAACAGTTGATTAAAATGGAAAAAATTACCATAAAGCAGCCGATTTTTACAATTGTATAGACAGAATCTATAAATATGGATTCTAAATTTTTTGAAGGAATTGTACTTTTTTTCATACAGGAATCAGAAAAAAAGAAAGGAGGACGATGGAAAAAAAAACAAAAGATGATAGACCACAGAATGGCAGAAAAGTAGATTGGAAATAAGAAAGAAATCAGAGAAAGGTGGCGTGTAAAATAGGTGTAATAGACGAAGCTGATCAGGAAAGCAGGGCTTGTATGATTACATAAGCAGACAAGCAATTCAGCCTGTTTTTTTGTGAAAGTATTAACGGAAAAAAGCTGGTCGATTACGGATGCTCCAGTAGGATAACCGCAAAAATAGCCGATGAAAAGCAGGTAAGGAAAAAGAAGCCGGGGATGGATGTTCCACTGAAGAATATAACGGGTGGCGATAAAAAAGGGCAGAAGTGTGGGAACTAAGGTGAGCCCCCACAATATCAGCCCCTGTTTGGCTCCTTCTACACACAATTGAGGGAAAAGGATCAGTAAGCATAAGAATGTTGCTGCGATGATCTGCTTCATTGGAATTTCTCCTGCTGTCTTTCTTCCTATATATTATGCGCCAGATACGAAAATTAGACGATGAGTAGTGGACGTTTTTCATCGTCTGGCAGCAAGATACCATATCTTTTTCGTACTGCATAATTATAAATAGAAGCAGCATGCAAGTCTTCCTCAAATAGAAGCTGATCGGCTGCATTTAAAATACTGCGGTAATGAGAGGTTTTTTGAATGACCGGTAATGATGAATGACAGCGTAACTCCTTAAAATAGAAGGAAGAGGATTTCCGAAAGCCCAGAACCTTAATATAGGAAGGAGAAGCTTCGATGGATACGTTATTTATATTAAGTAACAAATGGAGAAGATAGCGAGCAATTCTTCCATAAGTGAAGTTCTTACTTTTTACCAGAGCGATCAGATGCTCAACGGAGGAAGATTCTGGAAGATAACGCAGAATGCGATCCATCATCTCTGGATGATAATCCAGATAGTGTTCTGGCTCCTTTTCCATCATCAGCCGATAGAAGATCATATCAGAAAAGTCATCCAGAGAAACAGGAAAGGATTTTCCATATTCTGTTTCTAAGATGGTCCTGGTGGATGGAGGTACGGCGTGGCAGACGAGGGAGTCAAATCCGTTTTCCTGCATATGTGCGCGGATACTGGTGGCGGAGGAAATGGTGCTGTCAATCTGGTAATGATGATAGCCGGAATCTCTCCGTAAAATACCATAAGGACGAATGTCAGAATGATATTTTTTTAACGCTTTTAAATATTCGATTGCCAGAATATTGTTTGGCTTTTCCAGCAATTTCGTGTCATTACTGCTGAGAAAATTAGAAGCTGCCACTTGCCTTGCGGCAGGGTAGGAAAGGCCCGATCTTAGATGATTTTTTAGGAGAATCTTAAAATCCTCTGGTTCTTCCAGGAAAAGAGTGGCATACTGCTCTAAAAGTGCAAGGTTGTTGTCTTCTGTACCAAACACGAGAAAATCAATAAAATTAAGAGAATCAAGCAGATAAACAGCTCCTGATGCAAAATATTCGGCACTAGAGGTTGCATAGCGGACAGGAAGCTCGATAATAAGGTCTAAACCGCATTCTAATGCCGTTTTTGCGCGAGAAAACTTATCATAAAAAGCAGGGATTCCCCGCTGTACAAAGTTACCACTCATGATTCCGATGATAAAATCTGCATGCAATTCCTCTTTGATTTTCTGTACTTGATAAAGATGTCCATTGTGGAATGGATTATATTCACATATGATGGCCGCCGTGGTCATAAAACGCCTCCTTTAGTTCAAATTGTTTCATTTATTATACACGAAATTTGAGAAAAATAAATAATTGAATTGATAGAAAAAAACTATAAAATAGAGTATTGATATTGAAAGAAAAAACGAGTAATATTATTAATAGTGACTTGTATTATCGTTTGTATTGAGATTGAGATGAAAATATACACATTTGAAAGGAGTACAACACAAATGAGTTTTATTGATGTGATTAAAGAACGTGCAAAACAGGACAAGAAGACAATTGTTCTTCCAGAAACAGGTGATATCAGAACTCTTCAGGCTGCTGAGACAGTAATTGCAGAAGGAATTGCTGATGTAATTTTAGTTGGTAAAAAAGAAGAAATCTTAAAAAAGGCTGATGGTCTGGATATCAGCAAGGCACAGTTCGTTGATCCTGAAACAACAGATAGATTGCCTGCATACATAGAATCCTTATGTGAAGCAAGAAAGAGCAAAGGACTGACACCAGATGATGCAAAAGAAATCTTATTATCTAACCCACTGTTCTTTGGTGCAGTTATGGTACGTATCGGAGATGCAGACGGAATGGTAGCAGGTGCAGTAAACTCTTCTGCTAACGTTTTACGTGCTGCTCTTCAGGTTGTAAAGACAGCTCCTGGAACCAAGATCGTATCTGCATTCTTCTTAATGGTAGTTCCAGATTGCGATATGGGTGCTAACGGAACATTTATCTTTGCTGACTGCGGTCTGAACCAGAATCCAAATTCTGAACAGTTAGCTGCGATCGCAGGAAGTTCAGCAGAAACATTCCGTGTATTAGTAGGCGAAGAACCACGTGTTGCAATGCTTTCCCACTCTACTGTAGGAAGTGCAAAGCATGACGATGTTACAAAAGTAGTGGAAGCAACACAGATTGCGAAAAAAGAATATCCAGATACATTAATCTGTGGTGAATTACAGCTTGATGCAGCAATCGTTCCTGAAGTTGCAGCATCCAAAGCTCCAAGAAGTGAAGTTGCTGGAAAAGCTAACGTATTAGTATTCCCAGACTTAGATGCTGGTAATATCGGATATAAATTAGTTCAGAGACTTGCAAAAGCAGATGCTTACGGTCCTGTTACACAGGGTATTGCAAAACCGGTAAATGACTTATCACGTGGATGTAATGCAGATGATATCGTAGGTGTAGTTGCAATTACAGCTGTTCAGGCTCAGCAGAATAATTAAGTCTGAATGTAAATGGCAGATTGTCCTTGTCTGCCTGTCCAGTGCAAAATAAAAAAAGGAATCGAAGAATAACATCAGATCAGAAGGAGAAAGAAAATGAATATTTTAGTAATCAACTGTGGAAGTTCCTCTTTAAAATATCAGTTAATTGATTCTGAAACAGAAAATGTATTGGCAAAAGGTTTATGTGAAAGAATCGGAATTGATGGAGCACTTACTCATCAGCCTGCAGGAAAAGATAAGATCAAATCCACTCCTGCAATGCCAAACCATAAAGTAGCAATTCAGTTAGTGATCGATCAGTTAACAGATGCAGAAAATGGAGTTGTAAAATCTTTAGATGAAATCAGCGCTGTTGGACATAGAGTTGTTCACGGAGGAGAAAAGTTCACTTCCTCTTGCGTCATTACAGATGATGTCATCAAAGAAATCGAAGCATGTAATGTGTTTGCGCCATTACATAACCCTGCAGCATTGATCGGTATCAACGCATGTAAAGAATTAATGCCTGGTCTTCCAATGGTAGCAGTATTCGATACAGCCTTCCATCAGACAATGCCACCAAAAGCTTACTTGTATGCAATTCCTCATGAATATTATGAAAAATATGGCGTAAGACGTTATGGATTCCACGGAACTTCTCATCAGTATGTTGCTGGAAAAGCAGCTCAGATGTTAGGAAAAGCTCCAGAGGACTTAAAATTGATTATCTGTCATTTAGGAAATGGTGCCTCTGTATCCGCAGTGAATGGTGGAAAATGTGTAGACACTTCTATGGGGTTAACTCCATTAGAAGGTCTGGTAATGGGTACTCGTTCTGGAGATTTAGACCCAGCAATCTTAGAATTTATCGCAGAGAAAGAAAACTTATCTTTATCCGAAGTGATGGATGTTTTGAATAAAAAATCTGGTGTCATGGGATTATCCGGCGTATCCTCTGACTTCCGTGATGTAAAAGCAGCAGCAGAGGCTGGTAATGAGACAGCAGCTCACGCTTTAGAAGTGCATAGATACCGTGTAGCAAAATACATCGGAGCATATGCTGCAGCAATGAATGGTGTAGATGCTATTGCATTTACAGCAGGACTTGGTGAAAATGATGATGAAAGCCGTGCAGTGATTGCAGAATACTTAGGATACTTAGGAGCTTATATCGATCCAGAACGCAATGATGTTCATGGAGAAGATGCGATCATCTCTACCGATGACTCTAAAGTAACATTACTTTGCGTTCCTACAAATGAAGAATTAATGATCGCAAGAGATACAGCGGCATTAGTAAAATAATTCTCATACAAAGACGATTTTATGACCGGAAAGAGCCAGGGAGATTTTCCCTGGCTCATGAAAAGTTTCGTAAAAACCTTCTTGACAAACCCTACTTGTATCGCTATAATAAGACAGTATGAAAAAATAGGAGATATTATGTTGTTAAATTTATCGAAAATTTTATCTACGCCATCAGCAAAAGAGGATTTTTCTATTTCACTTGAACTGACATCTGTCCGTTTTATGGGCAATGAATATCCGGTAAAGGACAAGCAGGATGTGATCATCCATGCGGAGAATATAGGGAAGAATAAGGTGGATGTCAAAGGCAGTACCATTCTTACATTGAACCTTACCTGTGACCGGTGCCTGGAGGATGTACCATGGGAATGTAAAATTGAGTTTGAGAAGGAATATGATAAATCTGATGCCAATGATGAATGGAATCAAGAAAGTTTTATTGAAGGAAACAATTTAGATGTGGATGGGCTTATTTATGAAGAGCTTATTCAGAAGATTCCGATGAAAGTCCTTTGCAGCGAGGAGTGCAAGGGAATTTGCCCTGTATGTGGGGTGAATCGTAATAAAGAACAATGTGACTGTGATCAGTCCGTGCCAGATCCTCGCATGGCAGCAATCCAAGATATCTTCAACAAATTTAAGGAGGTGTAGACCGTGTCAATTTGTCCAAAGAATAAATCTTCTAAAGGAAGAAGAGATAAACGTAGAGCAAACTGGAAGATGAGTGCTCCAACTTTAGTAAAATGCAGCAAATGTGGTGAATTAATGATGCCTCATAGAGTATGTAAAGCTTGCGGTTCTTACAACAAAAAAGAAATCATCACAGTAAAATAATGTGATTCGATAAGAAGCTATTGCGGTCGATGCAGTAGCTTCTTTTTACATATCAAAAGAAATTGTGTTCTGGAAATATGAGAGGAAGGAGTAATAGCAATGACGAAGAAAATTGCCGTAATCAATGACCTGTCCGGATTTGGAAGATGTTCTTTAACTGCAGCGTTGCCAGTCCTGGCGGTAATGGGAGTGCAGCCATGCCCTTTGCCAACTGCTGTGTTGAGTGCCCAGACAGGATATCCAAGTTACTATTGTGATGATTTTACCGACCGAATGGGATATATTTGCGATGAATGGAAGAAGATGAATATCAGATTTGATGGCATTTATACTGGATTTGTAGCTAGTGAACAACAGATCATGAATATCTTTGCATTTTTGGATATTTTTCAAAAGGAAGATACTTTCCTTCTGGTGGACCCGGTAATGGGAGACGATGGGGAAGTGTATAAGATGTTTACGCCAGGCTTGTGTCAGTTGATGAAGGAACTGGTGAGACGTGCCGATATTATTACCCCAAATCTGACAGAGCTGTGTCTGTTAAGCGATACCTCTTATGAAGAAGTCACAGGAATCAAAGAGTTTGAAGAACAGCTGACGGTAATCGGCAGGATGGCCGATGCGATTCTTGATCAGGGAGTAGAGACTGTGATCGTTACTGGTCTTCATTATGAGGAAGATGGAATCAGGAAGATGGGAAATCTGGCGGTGAATTCGAAGGAAAAGGTGCTGACAGGATATGAGAAGCTGGGATGTAGCTATTCAGGGACAGGAGATCTATTTGCCTCTGTGGTTGCTGGAGGAATCACTCGGGGGGATCATCTTAAGGATATCATAATGGAAGCAGGAGGCTTTCTATCAGAAGCTATAAAAGATTCTGCCAAAGAAGGAATCCCCGGACCGGATGGTGTAAACTATGAAAAATTTTTAGGAATGCTTATAAAACCGTAAATAGAAGGAAGAAAGAAGCTGGATGCTTGAATTTACAAGTTCCGGCTTTTATGTTAGAATTATTTAGTTAAGCAGTATATAGTGCGAATGAATAAAAGAATGGAGGAAGTTATGAGCCAGAAGATTCGTATTGCCGTAGATGCTATGGGTGGAGATTATGCTCCGGAAGAAATCGTAAAAGGAGCAGTCGCTGCGACAAAGGAAAATAGCGAGATCAAGGTCATTTTAGTAGGAAATGACGATGCCATAAAAGCAGTTTTAGAGGAAATGAGTTATAATCGGGAACAGGTAGAGGTAGTACATGCTGCCCAGGTAATTTCCTGCGAGGAAGCGCCGGTAGAGGCCATTCGTGCAAAAAAGGATTCTTCTTTAGTGATGGCTATGAAGATGGTAAAGGAAGGCACTGCAGATGCAGTGATTTCTGCTGGAAGTACAGGAGCAGTACTGGTAGGCGGACAGGTTATCGCCGGTAAGATACGAGGAATCAAGCGGGCTCCGCTGGCCACATTAATTCCAACGCTAAAAGGAGTTTCTCTGCTGATCGACTGTGGTGCCAATGTAGATGCAAGACCGGAGCACCTGGTACAGTTTGCTCAGATGGGATCCTTATATATGGAACATGTAGTCGGGGTGGAAAAGCCAAAAGTATCCCTCGTTAATATTGGTGCAGAGGAAGCCAAAGGGAATGCTTTGGTAAAAGAAACATATCCGAAATTAAAAGAACTGGATACGATTCATTTTGCAGGAAATATTGAACCAAGAGATATTTTCTATGGAGAGACGGATGTAGTTCTTTGTGAAGCATTTGTCGGAAATGTAATCTTAAAACTGGCAGAGGGGCTTTCTGGAGCGTTGATCAAAGCAATCAAAGAAGGAATGATGTCCTCTACCAGAAGTAAGGTGGGAGCGTTGTTGGTAAAACCGGCATTGAAGGAAACATTGAAGCAGTTTGATGCTTCCGAGTATGGTGGAGCTCCGCTTCTCGGATTGAATGGACTGGTAGTCAAGATGCATGGTAATTCTAAGGCAAAAGAGGTAAAAGTTGCAGTGGAACAGTGCGTATCCTTTATGCAGCAGGGAATTAACGATAAGATTAAAGAACAATTAGGAAAGTAAGAAAAGGGGCTTTGGCAGGAGTGCAGAGCAGGCTCTGAGAAAGAGAATGCTGCGCTGCAGGAATGCCGTAGCCATTCTCCAGCTGGAGAAAGGAGGAAATTTATGAAAGAGAATTATCAGTTTCAGGAACTGGAAGAGAGCATTGATTATTGTTTTCAAGACAAAAGTCTGTTAAAGCTGGCTTTGACACATAGTTCCTATGCCAATGAACATCGGATGAAGCGGACGCAGAATAATGAAAGAGTGGAGTTTTTAGGAGATGCCGTATTAGAATTAATCATCAGTGATTATCTGTTCCGTACGTATCAGAAGAAAAATGAGGGGAAATTAACAAAATTGAGATCCAGTCTGGTTTGTGAGTATACACTGGCAATGTGTGCAAAGGATATTTCTCTAGGAAAATATTTGCTTTTAAGCAAGGGAGAAGATATGACTGGAGGAAGAGAAAGGGATTCTATTCTTTCAGATGCATTTGAATCCTTAATCGGAGCAATTTACTTGGATCAGGGGTTTGAACAAGCAAGGATTTTCGTAGAAAAATATTTACTACAGGATGTGGAAGATAAGACATTATTCTATGATGCTAAGACGATTTTGCAGGAAATGGTACAAAAGGAAGTCGGACATACGGTGCAGTATGTTCTGACAGAAGAAAAGGGACCGGATCACTGCAAGGAATTTACGGTTCAGGTTCATTTTGGAGATTGTATCCTGGGAACGGGAACCGGAAAGACCAAAAAGGCGGCAGAACAGATGGCTGCCTATGAGTCCATATTGAAATTGAAAGCAGAGCAAGGTGAAACATGTATTTAAAAAGTATTGAGGTACACGGATTTAAATCATTTGCCAATCGGCTGGTCTTTCGCTTTCAGGATGGGATTACTGGAATTGTAGGACCAAATGGAAGTGGAAAGAGCAATGTGGCAGATGCAGTGCGCTGGGTACTTGGAGAACAGAGTGCAAAGCAGCTTCGAGGAGCGAAGATGGAGGATGTGATTTTCTCTGGAACAGAGCTCCGAAAGCCGATGGGATCTGCCTATGTGGCAATTACCTTAGATAATAGTGATCATAGTCTTCCGGTAAGCTTTGAGGAAGTGACGATTGCCAGAAGAGTATATCGTTCCGGTGAAAGTGAATATCTGCTCAATGGAAGTGTCTGTCGAAGAAAGGATGTAGTAGAGCTTTTTTTCGATACTGGTATTGGGAAAGAAGGATATTCTATCATTGGACAGGGACAGGTGGAAAAAATCTTAAACGGAAAGCCGGAAGAGAGAAGAGAACTGTTTGATGAGGCTGCAGGTATCATAAAATATAAAAAGAATAAATATGCTGCAGAAAAATCTCTGGAAAAAGAAAGGGAGAATCTGTGTCGTGTCAATGATATATTATCAGAACTGACCAGACAGGTTGGACCGTTAAAGGACCAGTCACAAAAAGCGAAAGAGTATCTTCAGTATCGGGAAAGCCTAAAGGATGCAGATATTCAGATGTTTTTGGTGGAACAGACCAGCATGAAGAAGGAAATGGGAAAACTGGATGAGAATATCAAGATCATGGAACAGGATAGCTCCGATGGTACCCGACAGTATGAACAGATCAAGGAGAAGAACGACCAGCTGGAGCTGGATCTTTCCAAACTTAGAGAGAAGCTAGAAGAAGAGAATCGTTGTCTGCAGGAAGAACGGTTGGAGAAAGAAAAGCTGGAAGGCGAGATTAAGGTCTTAAATGAGCAGATTCGAACGGAGAAGACGAAAGAGGAGCATTATTATTCCAATGTATATCGCGTGGAGTCAGAATTAAATGAGAAGAATCAAGAACTGGTTTCCCTAAAACGCAAAAAGGCACTGATCGTATCAAACCAGGCTCAGAATCTGCAAAAAGAAAAGGAAGCCAGATGGGCTCTGGATGCCGTGGAGCAGCAGAAGGCTGCGTTGAATGAGCAACAGAAAGAGATTCTTGGGTATATTCAGGGGATTACTGAGAATAAAGCACAGATTTCCAACAAGGTAGAGCGTTTTGCAACGGTCCGGGAGCAGTTGAATCTTCGAATCGAAGATATAAAAAAGCGTCTGGATGAGAATAAAAAAGAATATGGAAGGGTTATAAAAAATCGAAATGACAATGAGAAGCGTCTGGCGGAATTGCAAAAAAAAGAAGCTGACACAAAGCAGAAAATCAAAGAACTTATGGAGATGCGAAGTCAGCACATCCAGAAGGGAAATCTCCTGGCACAGCAGGGCGAGGATAAAAAGCAGGAGCTTTTCCGCATTCAGTCCCGCTTAGAGACCTTAAGCAACATGGCGGAACGATATGATGGCTATGGAATCAGTATTAAAAAGGTCATGGAACAAAAAAAGCGTGTTTCCGGTATCGTTGGTGTAGTTGCTGATATTATTCAGGTGGACAAGAAATATGAGATGGCAGTGGAGACAGCGCTGGGGGGAAGTATCCAGAATATCGTGACCGACGATGAACAGACAGCTAAGAATATGATTCAGTTTTTAAAGGAAAATCGATTTGGAAGGGCGACCTTCCTTCCGCTGACATCGGTACGAAACCGTTATCCATTTAAACAGGAGCAGGCACTTAAAGAGCCAGGGGTGATTGGATTGGCCAGTACTCTGGTGCATACGAAGGATCAGTTTCGGGATTTGATCGCTTCCCTTCTTGGAAGGATTGTGATCGTAGATACCATCGATCAGGGGATTGCTCTGGCGAAAAAGTACCAGTATTCCATGAGGATCGTAACATTAGAGGGAGAGTCTCTAAATCAGGGAGGTTCCATGACAGGTGGTGCGTTTAAGCATTCCAGCAATCTGTTGGGAAGAAACAGAGAAATCGAAGAAGTAAAAAAATCAGAAAGGATTCGAAAAAATCAATATTTAGAGCTGAAAGCAGAGTATGAAGCTAACGCAAAGGAAAAAACAGCCATTGAGCAGCAGATTGAGCAATTGGAAAAGGAAGAACAAGAGCGTTCTCTGGAAATTAATACGGTGGTGCTTGGAAAGCAACAGGATGAAAATCGCTGTCTGGAATTAGAGCAGTTAAGAGATGGCCTGGAGGAAGAAAAGACCTCGTTGGAAGAAGAGAAAAATTCCATGGCAGAGCACGTGAAGAAGCTGCTAAAAGAGAGGGAAGGGCTGGAGGAAAAGAACCAGACCAGAGAATCCCGTCAAAAGGATCTGGAAGAACAGCTGCGTAGATTAGAAGAAGAGGAAGAGCAGCGAGTAGAAGAATTATCACAGATACAGCTACAGGAGAATTCCTATCATCAGCAATTGAAATTTTCCAAGGAAAATGAAGCCCGGATTCTAGAAGAGATGGAACGTCTTCAATATGATCTGAAGGAAATTAAATCAGAAGCGGATGACCGGGAAGGAAGCGTAGAAAGAATCGAAGAGAGAATCGCTCATGTGCAAAAGAGGATACGGAAGCTGGAACAGCAGATGATGGATGGAGAAGTGCTGATCAAGGAAAGCCAGCAGAAGGAAAACGAGAAAAGTGCCCAGTATAAGCATTCAATGAAGGAAAGAGAAGCCTTGAGTCAACATCTGGCATCGTTGGACAAAGAGTTGTATCGTCTTCAGGCACAGAAAGAAAAGATAGAGGAGAAAATCCAGAGTTTGACAGATTACATGTGGGAATCCTATGAGATTACCTATCGCATGGCAAGAGAAATGCATCAGGAAGAGATTACGGTCAATACAGAAGAACTGAAAAAGGAAATAGGCAAATGGAAGGGTAAGATTAAAGAGCTTGGTACTGTGAATGTAAATGCCATTGAAGAATATCGTGAGATATCCGGACGGTATGAGTTCCTGCTGAATCAGCATGAGGATATTGTGAAGGCGGAAGCACAGCTGGTAGAGTTGATCAAAAATCTGGAAGATGAGATGCGCAAACAGTTTGTCGAGAAATTTTCAGAGATTCAGAAGATGTTTTTAGCAGTATTTCGAGAATTATTTGGTGGAGGAAATGCCCGTCTCGAACTGATGGAAGATGAGGATGTGCTGGAAGCGGGTATACGTATTATTGCACAGCCTCCAGGAAAGAAGCTTCAGAATATGATGCAGCTTTCTGGTGGAGAAAAGGCTTTGACAGCAATCAGTCTGTTATTTGCCATTCAGAATTTAAAGCCGTCTCCATTTTGTCTGTTGGATGAAATTGAAGCGGCATTGGATGATTCTAATGTAACACGATTTAGTAATTATCTGCACAAGCTGACGAAGGATACCCAGTTTATCGTCATTACGCATCGAAAGGGAACCATGACAGCTGCAGATATGCTCTATGGAATTACTATGCAGGAAAAAGGGGTATCCACTCTGGTATCTGTAAATTTAATTGAAAATGATTTGGAATAGATTTAGGAGGAAGTTATGGCAGAAGAAAAGAAGGGGTTTTTTGAGAAAGTTTTTGATGGATTAACGAAGACAAGAGAGAATCTGTCTCATGGATTTGATACGATCTTTCAGGCGTTTACCAATATTGATGACGATTTTTATGAAGAATTAGAAGAGACACTGATCATGGCTGATCTGGGTGTGGATACCACCTTAAAGATCATCGAAGATCTGCAGCATCGTGTGCGCAAGATGGGAATCAGGGAACCAGAGGCCTGCAAGGAGCTGCTTCAGGAAGTTATTAAGGATCAGATGAAGTTAGAAGAGCATGCATTTGATTTTGAGGACCAGAAGACAGTTATGTTGGTCATTGGTGTCAATGGAGTTGGAAAGACCACCAGTATTGGTAAGATCGCAGCACAGCAGAAAGCCATGGGTAAGAAGGTGCTGATCGCTGCAGCGGATACCTTCCGTGCAGCTGCCATTGATCAGTTGGATGTATGGGCAAAAAGAGGAAATGTAGATATTGTTGCCCATGAAGAGGGATCAGATCCGGCAGCAGTCGTGTTTGATGCTTGTAAGGCAGCAAGAGCAAGAGGAACTGATCTGTTGATCTGTGACACAGCCGGACGTCTTCATAACAAGAAAAATCTGATGAACGAGCTGGCTAAGATCAATCGCGTCATCGATAGAGAGTATCCAGAAGCTCATCGTGAGACGCTGATCGTACTGGATGCCACGACAGGGCAAAATGCTATGTCACAGGCAAAACAGTTTATGGAAGCAGCGGATATTTCAGGTATTATTCTGACAAAGCTGGACGGGACTGCAAAAGGCGGGATTGCCATTGCTATTCAGGCAGAATTAGGACTTCCGGTAAAATATATCGGAATTGGAGAACAGATCAACGATCTGATGAAATTTGATGCGGATGTATTCGTAAGTGTATTATTTAGCGAATAGAGGAGAGAAGACACATGTTGACATTGAAAAAATTTGAAGAAGCTTATGAAAAAGTACAGGAGGTCATCATTCCTACGAAATTGATGAAAAGTGACTATTTATCCGAACAGACAGGAAATCAGGTGTATTTAAAACCGGAAAATATGCAGCTTACAGGTGCATACAAGATCCGGGGTGCCTATTATAAGATCAGTACGCTGTCTCAGGAAGAAAAGGAAAAGGGACTGATTACAGCTTCGGCTGGAAATCACGCACAGGGAGTTGCTTATGCAGCAAGAGCCAATCATGTGCCTGCTACCATTGTTATGCCAACCACAACACCATTGATGAAGGTAAACCGTACCAAAGCATTAGGGGCAGAAGTAATCTTAAAGGGAGATGTATTCGATGAAGCCAGCGAATATGCCATTGAACTTGGAAAGAAGCGGGGAATGACTTTTGTTCACCCGTTTGATGATCTGGATGTGGCAACTGGCCAGGGTTCCATTGCCATGGAGATCTTTAAAGAGCTTCCAACCGTGGATATTATTTTGGTTCCGATTGGTGGAGGCGGATTGGCAACTGGTGTGTCTGCATTAGCAAAATTTTTAAACCCTAATATTAAGGTAATTGGGGTAGAACCATCCGGAGCTGCCTGCATGAAAGCATCCCTGGAAGCGGGAAAGGTCACCACTGTGGAAAATGTTAGCACCATTGCCGATGGTACTGCGGTAAAGACACCTGGAAAGAAGATTTTCCCATATATTCAGCAGAACATCGATGATATTATTACCATTGACGATGAAGAATTGATCGTTGCCTTCTTGGATCTGATTGAAAATCATAAAATGCTTGCGGAAAACTCTGGTCTACTTACCGTTGCAGCTCTGAAGCATTTAAAGGTAACGGGCAAAAAAGTCGTTTCCATCATCAGTGGCGGAAATATGGATGTGATCACATTGGCATCACTGGTTCAGCATGGTCTGATCGTGCGAGACAGAATTTTTACTGTTTCTGTATTTCTTCCAGATAAACCAGGCGAATTGACCAGAGTGTCCAAGATTATTGCTCAGTCACAGGGGAATATTATCCGTCTGGAGCACAACCAGTTTGTCAGCATCAACCGTAATTCCAAAGTGGAGCTTACGATTACGATGGAAGCCTTTGGAACAGAGCATAAGGAGAAGATCATTAAGGCATTAAAGGATACTGGATATCAGCCGAAACTGCAAAATGCCAAGGGCGGTGTATTTTAAAAATGAAAAGAAAAAGGAGGTTTTCTGACGATGATTAGGATTACGGTGGAGATGGATTCCGGAAGGAGGATATTGGAAGCAGAAGAAGGAAGCCTCCTTCTCTTTGTGCTTCAAAAGCATGATCTGATCCTTCCGGCACCCTGCGGGGGTAGAGGAACCTGCGGTGGCTGCAAGATAAAAAGTAGTGAAGGGGAAATAAAAGCCTGTCAATATCGCTTAGCTAAGGATATTACCTTATTTCTTGGAAAGGAGCAGGAAGCCTTTCGTTCTGTCCTTATGAAGGAGCAGGAAGAGAAAAGGGAGAAGAACAAGGAAAGAGGATATGGCATCGCCATTGATATTGGAACGACGACGCTGGGATTTGCGCTAAAGGAGTTAAAAACTGGAAGAATGGCAGGTCAGTGGGGATGTGAAAATTCCCAAAAAAGCTTTGGAGCAGATGTGGCTTCAAGAATATCTGCCTGTGAGACGCAGGAAGGCCTGGAAAGGCTTTCTGATTGCGTAAAAGGGGATATAAAAAAGGGCATTGATCAGTTGCTTTCACAGGCAGGAATCTGCAGAAAGGAGCTTCGACAGATCGTCATTGTTGGAAATGCAGCCATGCTGCATATTCTTCAGAAAAAGTCACCGGTTTCCCTCGGAAGAGCTCCTTTTCAGGTTCCAGAGCCAGAAGGGAAACGGTGGACCGAGAATGGTATGGATGTATTCTTATTTCCCCATGCAGGTGCATTTATCGGAGGGGATATTATATCCGGGGTAGAGTATTTGGGCATGCAGGAAAGTGAAGAAATCAATTTTCTAATTGACCTGGGAACCAATGGAGAAATGGTCCTTGGTAATAGGGAAAAATTGGTAGCCGCTGCGGCAGCAGCTGGTCCGGCATTCGAAAATTGCTTTCGCAGTACAGGCACATCGGGCAGTCGGGTCTTGGAGTTGCTTGTATTGCATGTAAGAAGAAAAACAATTGGAGAAGATGGATTGCTAAAGCTTCCATATCGCCAGAAAGGAATTCCTTGTGGTCAGGGCTTATGGATCACCCAGGATAAGATACGGGAGATACAGCTGGCCAAAGGGGCGATTCGCACAGGGATTGAGCTTCTGATGCAGCAATATGGATGTAAACCGGAAGAAATAAAAAACGTATATTTGGCCGGAGGATTTGGATTCTATCTAAATCTTACTTCTGCAATACGGGTGGGGCTGCTTCCAGAAGAGTTTAAAGATAAGACAAGTGCAGTAGGGAATACTGCGCTATCAGGAGCGTTTCAGGCATTGGGAAATCCTTCTTATATGGATGTGGCAGAAGAAATCAGACAAAAGATGGATTGTTGTAATCTGGCAGAGATGCAGGGATTTCAGGAAAAATACTTGGAGGAGATTTCTTATATCAGTAAGAAAAGAAGATAGAAAAGAAGCTGAGCTCCCTGAAGGGAAAAATCCTTCTGGGAGAGCAGCTTCTTTTTGATTATTGCAATTCAGCAATTTGATCTTCATCTAATAAGTTGGTATTATCAGTTAGGGTGATGTATACCATGTTTACACCGTGGTCAGCAACTCGTTCTAACTTAGTCAGAATGTCGGAGTATACCAGACCGGAATTTGGATTACATTCTTGACGTGCAAGTCGTTTGACATGTTCTTTCTGCAAGCGTTTTTCCAGAACATCAATCTCATTTTCCAGTTCGATAATATCATTTACATAATCATCGGTACGATGTTTTAATGTATAAATAGATTTTAACAACAATTCATCGGTCTTTTGATAGATTTCGATGAGGGATTCTTTAGCTTCTATGGTGATCTTACGATTTTTTGTAACGAGAGAATTCGTTAGATCGGCAATATCCTTTGCGTGGTCGCCAATGCGTTCGATATCACTGACAACGTGGAACAATCCTCCTAATGTATTTTTATCTGCAACAGGCAGTGGATATTGATTGATTTTTACAAGGTAATCAATGATTCCTCCGCTGATGTAGTTGATGCCGTCTTCCAAGTCATAGATCTCTTCCAGATCGGCAGTGGATTCATTGAGAAAAGCAGTCATGGACTGTTCCAGATTCTGGACTGCCATACGCCCCATACGTTCAATTTCCAATGTAGCCTGAGGAATTGCGGAACTTGGTGCATACAAGGATTTATCACCGATGTATTTCAGTTCATGTTTCGTTACTTTATCATCTTCTCCCTTGACAAACAGATATGTCAGCTTAACCAGCAGGTTAGAGAATGGGAATAAGATCACTACCTGGAAGATCTTAAAGGAGGTATGGGCATTGGCAACTGCACGACCCACATTGCCTCCGGAAAACTGTAGCAGCTGATCTGCCAAAACATCCTTCAGGAGGAGTAGTAGTACAAATAAGATGGCACTTCCGATTACGTTGAATAAGAAGTGGATCAGAGCTGCTCGTTTGGCATTCTTCTTTCCACCCAGGCTGGCTAATAGTGCGGAAACACAAGAGCCCATATTACATCCCAGGATAATGAAGAAGCAGATTTCCAATGGAAGAAGGCCCTGGGCAGCCATTAACAGTACAATACTTACGGTAACGGAAGAACTCTGTAAAATAGCAGTGATAATAAATCCGACCAGAACTCCTAATAACGGATTGGTCAGGTTGCCTAATATGTTTACAATAGCAGGTGAGTCTCTTAAAACAGACATGGAAGAAGACATTGTGGTCAGACCGGTAAATAAAATACCAAATCCAAGAACCACCTCTCCGGCTTTCTTTATAGTCGGATTTTTCATGAACATCACCATGATGACACCGCCCATTAAAAAGAGTGGTGCGATTTCTGATAAGTCAAACGCTACCAGCTGTGAAGTAACAGTAGTACCGATGTTGGCACCGAAGATGATACCTGCGGCCTGATACAGATTCATCAGACCGGCATTTACAAAACTTACCACCATTACAGTTGAAGCGCTGGAAGATTGAATGATTGCGGTAAAGAAGATGCCGACCAGCATTCCTGAAAATTTATTCTTTGTAAAAAATTCAAGAATATTACGTAATTTTGCTCCGGCGGCTTTTTCAAGACCATCGCTCATTAGCTTCATTCCGTAAAGGAAGAGACCAAGTCCGCCAATCAATCCTAATACAATTGTCATAATCATTTCCCCTTTGTGTAATAAATTGAGCTTTCCTTTCATTTACTCTATACTATGTCAAAGATTTACTTTGTAAATTTTATGAAGTCTATGTAAAATTAAAGTAAACTCATACGCGAATATTTTAATATATTGTACAGAAATTCACAATAAAAAATGATTATCAAAGCAATATATATATAGTTTATCTCAATATTTATAAAAAATAGAATAAAACTGGAAAAAAACGAAAAATGTGAAAAAAGAACAAGGAGATTATTTAACAATGAAGATCATAATATCACCAGCGAAGAAAATGAAAGAAGATCATAGCTGGCTTTTTCCGCAGCAAAAGCCAGTGTATGAAAAAGAGGCAGGTATTTTGTTAAAGCAGCTGTTGCAGTATTCCGTAGAAGAGCTTCAGGTACTCATGAAAGCAAATGAGAGTATTTGCAGACTGAATTATGAACGGTTTCGCAGGCTTGATTTTACCGGCATTGGAACTCCGGCTATTCTGGCATATGAAGGATTGCAATATCAGCATATAGGAGCCGATGTACTGGAGCAGGATCAGCTTTCCTACCTGGAAGACCATCTAAGGATTCTAAGCGGGTTTTATGGGATTCTGCGCCCATTGGATGAAGTGTGGCCCTATCGGCTGGAGATGCAGACAAGGCTATCGGTAGGAAAGAAAAAGAATTTATATGATTTCTGGGGAGAAAAGATTTATCGGGAGTTGATCAAAGAGGATCACATAATTATCAATCTGGCATCTAAGGAATACAGCAAAGCAGTAGAAAGATATCTGACACCGGATGACTGTTTTATTACCTGTATATTTGGAGAACTGGTAGATGGCAGAGTAAAGGTGAAGGGGACAAAGGCAAAGGAAGCAAGAGGAGATATGGTGCGGTATCTGGCTGAAAGAAAGGTGGAAGAACCAGAGAAAATCAAAGAATTTGATAATGGACATTTTTGCTATGAAGAAGCGTTGTCAGGGGAGCGAAACTACGTTTTTTTACGATATGGTAGTCAAAATGGCAAAAATTCGGTATAATTTAACTGAGTTATACGTTCCATCAGGATGTAAAATGTGATTTGTAGAAAAGGAGAAACGGGATGAGTAAATTATTACATGTAAACATTAATGCAAAAGACTGGAAGAAGGTAGCAGCATTTTATGAAAAAGTATTTGGCTGTGTGCAGGTTCCGCCGGAAAAGAAGATTTCAGGTGATTATGCAGCGGATCTGACTGGTCTTGCAGGATCTGATATTGAAGGAATTACAATGACATTTCCAGGAGATCCAGAAGGAACTCAGCTGGAGATCTTCCAGTACAATCTGCAGGATGATACCAGCTCTCAGGCGATCAACCTAACGGGACTGGGACACATTGCCATTGATGTGGATGATATTGATGTAGTTACCGACAAGCTGCTTGCAGCAGGAGGTTCCCTTGTTGGAAAGCAGATTCATAGAACCTATGCGGACAAACCAGATCTGTTCATTCATTACGTAAGAGATTGCGAAGGGAATATTATCGAATTGATGGACCGAAAGAGTGAATAGAGATCAGCGTGCATATTTTCTATCAGTGGGGAATAATATGAGGTAAGAACGGAAAAAGGCGGATTGGATGTATACCAATTTAGGTCTTGCAGCCTTTGCACAGGAATGTTTGTCGCTTCCTACCAAATATTTGTGGGATGGATTTGGTAAGCAGAATGAATTCGGTCAATATTGTTTTGACTGCAGTGGCTTGATCAAGTGCTATTATATGGGAGGACTCAGGCAATTTTATTATGATAAGGCAAGAGATCTTCAAAGCTATGAGATGATCGAGCGGGCCAGCAAAAAAGGACCGGTGGAACAGATCCCGGAGAAAAAGGGGATCGGAGTCTATCTGCCAGGTCATATAGGGATATATATGACTGGAGGAAAGGTCATTGAATGCACGAATAATCCCAGATTTGGCGATGGAGTAGTGGAAACAGATCGATTGGATCGGCAGTGGGAACAATGGCTGGAAATTCCATATATTGTATATTTGTGAATGAAAAAGAAGCATTACAGAGCGGTGATGCTTCTTTTTGTTTGCGCGCCATGGGCGCGCTCTAACGGGTGAAAGTCCCGAACACGCCTAGGCAACGAGGAAGTGTATAGCCGAACAGCAAGGGTGTCCATCGTGAGGTGGAATCTGAAGGAAGCTGTAAGCAAACTCTTGGTCCGACGGACAGAAATCACATATAAGGCTCGGAAATACGGATAAGTCTGCAAAAGGAGATGAAGTCCAAAAGTTGCTGGAAGTACGAGTAAATGTGGCGGATAGATGAGAGGAAAGAGCGTGCACCTTAAGCGTGGAGGTCTCACAGAGGTATCATTAGCCTAGTAACAACGAACTGTGAGAAGTCAGCCGAGCCCATAGTAGTGAAGAAGTCTCTGTAATGGGGATGGAGTGAAGGGGCGAACAATCAATCAGTTTGAGTATGTCTCGTATTGCAGAAATGACAACATCTGCCGTAACCAATCGGGTAAAAGATGGTCAAATCAAGCGAGACGGAAAGGAAAGAACGCATGGACACAAGTAATCTAATGGAGCAGATATTATCTAGTGATAATCTCAACAGAGCATATCTGCAAGTCGTACGAAACAAAGGTGCAGAGGGAGTGGACGGAATGAAGTACACAGGACTCAAGGAACATCTTGCAAAGAACGGCGAAATCATCAAGGAACAGTTGAGGACAAGAAAATACAAACCTCAACCAGTACGAAGAGTGGAGATACCAAAGCCTGATGGTGGTGTCAGAAACCTAGGAGTACCAACGGTAACAGACAGATTTGTACAACAAGCCATTGCACAGGTACTAACACCAATCTATGAGGAACAATTCCATGACCACAGTTATGGATTCAGACCGAATAGGTGTGCACAACAAGCAATCCTAACAGCACTTGATATGATGAATGATGGTAATGATTGGATTGTAGACATTGACTTGGAAAAGTTCTTTGACACAGTAAATCATGACAAGCTGATGACCTTAATTGGAAGAACAATCAAGGATGGAGATGTCATCTCCATTGTGAGAAAGTATCTTGTCAGTGGAATTATGATTGATGATGAGTATGAAGACTCTGTAATAGGAACACCGCAAGGAGGAAATCTTTCTCCGCTACTAGCGAATATCATGCTCAATGAACTTGACAAAGAAATGGAAAAGCGAGGGCTCAATTTCGTGAGATATGCGGATGACTGTATCATCATGGTTGGGAGTGAAATGTCTGCAAATCGAGTAATGAGAAATATCTCTCGATTCATTGAGGAGAAACTAGGGCTTAAGGTCAACATGACAAAGAGTAAAGTGGATAAACCGCAAGGACTCAAATACCTTGGATTTGGATTCTATTTTGATTCAAGAGCACACCAATACAAGGCGAAGCCACATGCAAAATCAGTTGAGAAGTTCAAGAAGAGGATGAAGGAACTCACCTGTCGTAGCTGGGGTGTAAGCAACAGCTACAAAGTGGAGAAACTCAATCAACTTATCAGAGGATGGGTTAACTACTTCAAGATAGGGAGTATGAAACATCTGTGCAGAGAAATGGATAAACATATCCGATTCAGACTTCGTATGTGTATATGGAAACAATGGAAAACACCACAAAACAGGGCAAAGAATTTAATGAAACTAGGCGTGCCCCAATGGGCAGCAAAGCGAACATCCTACGCTAAAGGGTTCGCAAGAGTATGTCGAGGTTCAGATGTATGCCAAGCTATAAGCAATAAGAGACTAACCTCATTCGGATTAGTCTCAATGTTAGATTACTACACCGAAAGGTGTGTTACTTGTTAAGTTGATTGAACCGCCGTGTACCGAACGGTACGCACGGTGGTGTGAGAGGTCGGAATTTCTCAATCAAGAGAAATTCCTCCTACTCGATTTGGTAAATCCATTGTATTGCTATTTTCTTCTTTCATTGTTATAATAAATTCTGTATGCCATAAATACAGATTTTAAATTAGGAGATTGAGAAATGGAAGATTTAACATATACAAGTGAAAGTCAGAGACAATATGATTACATGGCACAGATGAAGCAATGGGTAAGCAAACAGAGTGAAAAGATGGGACGCCCTCTGACCTGCCATATTACAACCTTCGGGTGTCAGATGAACGCCAAGGATTCAGAGAAGCTTTTGGGAATTCTTCAGCAAATGGGATATGTGGAGACAGAAGAAGAAACGGCAGACTTTGTTTTATTTAACACTTGCACAGTAAGAGAAAATGCCAATTTAAAGGTATATGGACATTTAGGACATTTAAAGAAGATCAAACAGAAGAATCCGCATATGTTGATTGGATTATGTGGTTGTATGATGCAGGAGGATCTGGTTGTTCAAAAGATCAAAGAAAGCTATAAATTTGTGGATATTATTTTTGGAACCCATAACATCTTTAAGCTGGCAGAGCTGATGAAAAACCGTGTGGATTCCAATGGAATGATCGTAGATATCTGGAAGGATACGGATCAGATTGTAGAGGATCTGCCAAGTGAGAGAAAATTCTCATTTAAATGCGGTGTCAATATCATGTATGGCTGCAACAATTTCTGTAGCTATTGTATCGTACCATATGTAAGAGGAAGAGAGAGAAGTAGAAATCCAGAAGACATTATCAATGAGATCAAAGCACTGGTAGCCGATGGCGTAGTTGAGGTTATGCTTTTGGGACAGAATGTAAATTCTTATGGGAAAACCTTAGAGGAGCCGATTACATTTGCACAGCTTCTGCAGCGCATTGAGAAGATCGAAGGACTTGAGAGAATCCGCTTTATGACTCCACATCCAAAGGATCTGTCAGATGAATTGATCGATGTACTGGCAGCATCCCAAAAAATCTGCAATCACGTACATCTGCCAGTTCAGTCAGGAAGTACAGAAATCTTAAAAAAGATGAACCGCCGTTATACCAAAGAGCAGTATTTGGATCTGGTAGAAAGAATTCGTGCAAAGGTGCCAGAGGTATCTTTTACTACCGATATTATCGTAGGCTTTCCTGGTGAGACAGAGGAAGATTTTTTAGAGACTATGGATGTGGTAAAAAAGGTAAATTATGATAGCTGTTATACCTTTATTTATTCCAAAAGAACCGGAACACCAGCGGCAGTGATGCCAGATGAAGTGCCGGAAGAGGTCATCAAGGATCGATTTAATCGTTTGCTGCAGGTAGTTGGGGAGGCTTCTAAAAAGAACGTAGACCGTTATGTTGGAAGGACCATGAATGTATTAGTGGAAATGGTGAATGATCACGATGAGAATCTGGTAACGGGAAGACTGACGAATAATGTTTTGGTGCATTTTCCGGGATGCAGGGAAATGATCGGAAAAATCGTACCAGTCGTATTAAAAGAAGCGAAGGGCTTCTATTATCTGGGAGAACTTGCAGAGTAGAAAGCCAATGAAGTGACGGCAGAGAAAAGAAAAGGAGGATAAGAAGTTCCATGGCGAAATTTACTCCAATGATGGAGCAGTACTTGAAGATAAAAGAACAAAATAAGGACTGTATTTTATTCTATCGACTGGGAGATTTCTATGAAATGTTCTTTGAAGATGCTTTGATCGCTTCCAAAGAACTGGAAATTACACTGACAGGAAAAAACTGTGGACAGGAAGAACGGGCTCCTATGTGTGGGGTGCCTTATCATGCCTGTGATGCTTATTTGAATAAATTGGTAGAAAAAGGATATAAGGTGGGAATCTGTGAACAGGTGGAAGATCCAAAGGCAGCCAAGGGAATCGTGAAACGGGAAGTAATCCGAATTGTGACACCTGGAACGAACATTTCGACTCAGAATCTGGATGAGACAAAGAATAATTATCTGATGTGCATTTATTCTGGAGATGATCTGTATGGAGTTTCATTCGTAGACATTACTACCGGAGATTTTAGAACTACCACGATTGATGATCTTGGAAAGCTGCAGGATGAAATATTTAAATTTATGCCTGTTGAAATTATTTGCAACGATGCTTTTTTGATCAGTGGAATGAATTTTGAATTTTTAAAGGAAAAACTGGGCATTCGTATTTCCAGTGTGGATAATTATTATTTTGATGAAGAGAATGGAACACGAATGATCAAAAAGCAGTTTCATGTGGAGAATCTGGATGGACTGGGAATTCAGGATTTTTCGTTGTGTATCGTAGCTACCGGAGCACTTTTGTGTTATTTATGGGAAACACAGAAGCATTCTCTGGAGCATCTGACACAGATCGTTCCATATGTGACATCTGATTATATGCTGATCGACAGTGCAAGCAGAAGAAATCTGGAGCTCTGTGAAACGATGAGGGAAAAGCAGAAGAAAGGCTCCCTTTTATGGGTACTTGATAAAACGAAGACAGCCATGGGAGCCAGGTTGCTGCGACGATACATTGAACAGCCTTTGGTGCGTAAGGAAGCCATTGAAGCAAGACTGGATGCCATATCTGCACTGAATCATTCGGTCATAACGAGAGAGGAATTAAGAGAATATTTAAATCCAATCTACGATCTGGAACGCTTGATGACGAAGGTAAGCTATCGTTCTGCCAATCCAAGGGATCTGATTGCATTTAAGACGTCGTTGGAATTGCTGCCGCCGATCAAGATGCTCTTAAAAGATTATGAAAAAGGACTTTTGGCAGAAATCTATGAAGAACTGGATACGCTAGAAGATCTATATGAGCTGCTGGAAGCATCTATTGTGGAAGATCCTCCAATCATGATCAAGGAGGGAGGTATCATCAAAGATGGCTACCACGAACAGATTGATCAGTTAAAAAAAGCCAAGACAGAAGGAAAGCAGTGGCTGGCCCAATTAGAAGAGAGAGAGCGGGAGGCCACCGGAATTAAAAATTTAAGAATTAAATATAATAAAGTCTTTGGATATTATCTGGAGGTGACCAATTCCTATAAAAGTCTGGTGCCAGATACGTATATCAGGAAGCAGACACTGGCCAATTCTGAGCGATATACCACCGATGAGCTGGACACGCTTGCGGATACGATCCTTGGTGCAGAGGATAAGCTCTATGCGCTGGAATATGAGACCTTTGTAGAAATCAGAGAAAAGCTGGCGGCAGAGATGAAGCGAGTGCAAAAGACCGCTGATGCCATTGCAAAGCTGGATGTATTCGCTTCGCTGGCTCTGGTAGCAGAGCAGAATGGATATGTGCGCCCCACACTAAATAAAAAAGGAGTCATTGATATTAAAGAAGGGCGGCATCCGGTGGTTGAGAAGATGATGGGTAATGATATGTTCATTTCCAATGATACTTTTTTGGATAATAGTAAAAACAGAGTATCTATTATCACTGGACCGAATATGGCTGGAAAATCCACTTATATGAGACAGGTGGCTTTGATCGTGTTGATGGCACAGATTGGTTCCTTTGTACCGGCAAAATCAGCCAGAATCGGCCTGGTTGACCGAATCTTTACCAGAGTTGGTGCTTCCGATGACCTGGCTTCCGGACAGAGTACGTTTATGGTGGAAATGAGTGAGGTGGCCAATATTTTGCGGAATGCCACAAAACACAGTCTTTTGATTCTAGATGAGATTGGAAGGGGAACCAGCACCTTTGATGGACTTAGTATTGCATGGGCAGTTGTAGAATATATCAGCAATGCAAAATTGCTAGGAGCAAAGACCCTATTTGCGACTCATTACCATGAGCTGACAGAGCTGGAAGGAAAGATTGCAGGTGTCAATAATTATTGTATTGCGGTGAAGGAAAAAGGGGATGATATTGTCTTTTTAAGAAAGATCATCAAAGGTGGTGCGGATAAAAGCTACGGAATTCAGGTAGCGAAGCTGGCAGGAGTGCCTGAAATGGTTATCCAGAGGGCAAAAGAGATTGCTTCTCAGTTAAATGATCATGATATGATGCAAAAGGCCAGAGAGATGGACGGATATATTGAAGAGGCACAGCAGTTATCCTTTTTCGATCAGATCGATCCGGCCAGACAGCCACATCCAGTGGTGCTGGAACTTCGGGATGTGGACTTATCGAATATGACGCCGATCGAGGCGATGAACTATTTATATGAATTGCAGGAAAGAGCAAAGCAATAGGTGGACATTATGGCAGAGATAAAAGTATTAGATCAATATACCATTGATAATATTGCTGCCGGAGAAGTGGTAGAACGGCCGTCTTCGGTTGTGAAGGAACTGGTGGAAAATGCAGTGGATGCAAAGGCCAATGCGATCACTGTGGAGATCAAGGAGGGTGGTATTAAATTCATTCGCGTGACGGATAATGGAACGGGAATTCCGAAGGAGCAGATCAGAACGGCATTTCTTTGCCATGCAACCAGTAAAATTCGTAACGTAGAAGATCTTATGAGAGTCTCTTCTCTTGGATTTCGCGGTGAGGCGTTATCCAGCATTGCTGCAGTTGGACAGGTAGAACTGATCAGTAAGACCTCGGATGAGCTTTCTGGAATTCGTTATGAGATTCACGGCGGAAAAGAAGTTGCCATGGAAGAAATCGGATGCCCGGAGGGGACTACATTTATCGTTCGAAATTTATTTTATAATGTGCCGGCCAGAAGAAAGTTCCTAAAGACTTCCATGACAGAAGCATCCTATATTGAAGCACTGATCCGACAGCTGGCCATGAGCCATCCGGAGATTTCCTTCAAGCTTTTGCATAATAATCAGACGAAGGTAGCAACACCGGGAAATGGAAATCAAAAGGATGTGATCTATCATATTTTCGGTAGGGATGTTGCGAAAAATTTGCTGGAATGTAAGGCAGATATGGAACAGGTTTCCATTAGAGGATATATTGGAAAGCCGGTCATTTCCAGAGGAAACAGAGGGTATGAGAACTATTTTGTAAATGGAAGATATATCAAAAGTGCCATTGTAAGCCGTGCCATAGAGGATGCTTATAAAACCTATCACATGGCTCACAAATATCCATTTACGGCATTGATGCTTGAGGTTCCCAAGGAATCTCTGGATGTGAATGTGCATCCGACAAAGATGGAGGTGCGATTTGCTCAGGGAGAACAGGTGTATCATGCTATAACAGAGGCTGTGCGTCAGGCATTGATGCAGAAGAATCTGATTCCTAATGTGGAACTTGATACGAAGTCAAAGAAAAAAGAGGGGGTTCAGAAGAAGACGGAGGTGCCAGAGCCGTTTGAAGCATTGCGAAGAAAGCAGGCAATTCGGGAAGCTTATCTGGGAGAAAAATCTAAAAAGGAGATTGACCAGATGATTCCAACGGTGCCGTTGCAAAAGGCAGAGAAGCTGGAGGCAGAAAAAGCAGAAGTGAAAGAAGAAAAAAGCACCAGCCAGGAGATCAAGAAGGAAATCAAAGAGGAGATTCGGCTTCAGCTTGAGAAGAAGGTACAAGAAGAGCCGATTTATACGACAGAAGAAAAGCAGATGACTTTTCTGGAGCAGAAAGAGGAAAAAGAGCAGTGGAATCCCAAATTTCGGATCATTGGACAGCTGTTTTCTACTTATTGGCTGATGGAATTTCAAGATCAGTTTTATATTATGGATCAGCATGCAGCGCATGAAAAAATTAATTATGAGAAGCTGATTGCTTCTTTAAAAAGAAAAGAAATATACAGCCAGCAGTTGGCGCCGCCATTGATTCTCAGTCTTTCCATGAAAGAGGTGGATATTATAAAACGATATAAAGATGCATTTTGCCGGCTTGGATTTGTCATCGAAGAATTTGGTGGAAAAGAATACTGTATACGAGCAGTGCCAGCCAATTTGTATGGGCTTGGAGATAAGAAACTATTCATCGAGTTGCTGGATTCTGTGATGGATGAAGGTGTCATGACGGATATGGATGTAATCACAGATAAAATTGCGTCCATGGCCTGTAAGGCTGCGGTTAAAGGTAATCAGAAGCTAAGTATGCTGGAAGCGGAGCATCTCATAGAGGAATTGATGAAATGCGACAATCCGTATACCTGTCCGCACGGAAGACCAACGATGATTTCCATGACCAAGACAGAAATTGAAAAGAAATTTAAACGTATTGTATAGAAAGATGGAGGGAAATCATGAAACCTATGGTAATATTAACAGGACCGACGGCAGCCGGGAAAACCGATTTGTCCATCGCATTGGCAAAGGCTGTCAATGGAGCAGTAATTTCTGCAGATTCCATGCAGGTCTATAAAAAAATGGATATTGGGACGGCTAAGATTATGCCGGAAGAAATGGATGGGGTGGAGCATTATCTGGTAGATGAGCTGGATCCAAAGGAAGAGTTTCATGTGGCCAGATTTAAGGAAATGGCAGGAAAGGCTCTGGAGCAGATTTATGCAAAAGGCCAGATACCCATCATTGTGGGCGGAACCGGATTTTATATTCAGGCATTGTTATATGATATTCAGTTTACGGATACCGAAAAGGATGAGACTTATCGGAAGGAGCTGGAAGCATTTGCTGTGGCAAATGGCAGTCAGGCCCTGCATGACAGATTGGCTCAGGTGGATCCGGAAAGTGCAGCTGCAATTCATAAAAATAATAGAAAAAGAGTGATCCGGGCACTGGAGTACTATAAAGAGACAGGAGAACCGATCTCCGTGCATAATCGCAGGGAGAGAAACCGAAAATCACCATATAATTTTGTCTATTTTGTACTGACCCATCAGCGAGATATCCTGTATGAAAGAATCAATCACAGAGTCGATCTGATGATAAAACAGGGATTGGTGGATGAGGTTCAAAAGTTAAAAGAAGAAGGCCTTGACAGAAGCATGGTTTCCATGCAGGGATTGGGATATAAAGAAATTCTTAGCTATCTGGATGGTGAGATTTCACTGGAGGAGGCTATCTATTTATTAAAGAGGGATACGAGACATTTTGCAAAACGCCAGCTGACATGGTTTGGAAGAGAGCGGGATGTCATTACGATAGAAAAACAAAAGTATAAAGATGAAGAAGAGATTCTGTCTTATATGCTGGATATTATGAAGAAACGAGGAATCATATGCTAAAACAATATTATAAAGAACTGGGAATTGATGAGGAAGTGTATGAATTTTGTACACAGATCGAAAAGGAACTGAGAGGACGATTTCAGGAAATTGACCGGGTAACGGAATACAATCAGCTAAAGGTGCTTGCAGCGATGCAGAAAAACAAGTTAAGTGAAGCCCATTTGGGAGCAACTACCGGCTATGGATACAATGACATTGGAAGAGAAGCATTAGAAGCCATCTATGCAGATGTATTTCACACAGAGGATGCCTTGGTAAGACCACAGATTACGTGTGGAACCCATGCCCTTGGTATTGCGCTTGCAGGAAATGTGCGACCGGGGGATGAGATCCTTTCACCTGTAGGGAAGCCATACGATACCCTTGAAGAGGTCATTGGAATTCGTCCTTCTAAGGGATCATTGGCAGAGTATGGAGTGACCTATGCACAGGTGGATCTGTTGGAGGATGGATCTTTCGATTTTGATGGTATTCAAAAGGCAATCAACGAAAGAACCAAATTGGTAACCATTCAGCGTTCCAAAGGATATGCGACCCGTCCAACTTTGTCCGTTGCGAGAATTAAAGAGTTGATCGCTTTTGTAAAAAGTATTAAGCCAGAAGTCATCTGTATGGTGGATAACTGCTATGGAGAATTTGTGGAGGAATTAGAACCAAGTGACGTAGGAGCAGATATGATCGTAGGCTCTTTGATCAAGAATCCAGGGGGAGGGCTGGCGCCGATTGGAGGTTATATCTGTGGAACAAAGGAATGTGTAGAAAATGCAGCCTATCGTCTGACCACTCCTGGCCTGGGAAAGGAAGTAGGAGCGACCCTTGGTGTCAATGAAAAGTTTATTCAGGGCTTATTCCTGGCACCGACCGTTGTCAATGCAGCATTAAAAGGGGCAGTTTTTGCGGCAAATATTTATGAAAAGCTTGGATTTAAGGTGGTTCCAAACGGCAGTGAGTCTCGTCATGACATTATTCAGGCAGTAGAATTTGGCAATAAGGACATGGTCATTGCCTTTTGTGAAGGAATTCAGTCTGCGGCACCGGTGGATTCCCATGTTGTGCCGGAACCATGGCCAATGCCAGGGTATGACAGTGATGTTATTATGGCAGCAGGAGCTTTTGTATCTGGATCTTCTATCGAATTAAGTGCAGATGCACCGATCAAACCTCCATATGCGGTATATTTTCAGGGTGGACTGACCTATTACCATGCTAAGCTTGGAATTATGAAATCCTTACAGAGAAATGTGGAAAAAGGATTGATCAGCATTACAGGTGCATAATAAGGAAAAATTAAGAAACTTAAAAATTTACTTTGTATACATCGGGAAACGCATGTGATAAAATTAAGAGGAGAAGTTTGATGATTTCCTTTTCGTCGCAGGAACGATTTTCTTTTGTCAGCGAGAGGAAAGGCGTGATCAAAATGGAATCTTATTTAACGGTGAAAGAATTGCCCCGATCAGAACGTCCTTATGAGAAGGCGGAGGAATATGGGGTAGAGAGCTTATCGGATGCAGAGCTGCTGGCCGTGATCATTCGGACCGGAAGCAGACAGCAGCGTTCCATCGATTTGGCACATCGGATCCTGAATCATAAAGCAGAATATCCAGGATTATTAGGACTTTTTTATACAACCAGAGAAGAACTGATGAAGATTACTGGAATTGGAAAGGTAAAGGCAATTCAGCTTTTAGCAGTTGCAGAGCTGAGCAAACGACTTTCCAGGAGACGAAGGAAGGAACGGGTATCCTTTCAGTCTCCCAAGGCGATTTCTCAGTATTATATGGAACGGCTTCGCCATGAAAAAAGGGAGAAGATGATTCTAATTCTTTTAGATGGGAAGAATAAAGCTATCAAAGAAATCATAATTTCAGAAGGTACTGTGAATGCTTCTTTGGCTTCTACAAGAGAGATTTTTATAGAAGCGCTGAAATATGAGGCAGTCTATATTGTTCTGTTGCATAATCACCCATCCGGAGATCCAACGCCCAGCGGCCAGGATATTCGGATTACCAAGCTGATCAGAGAGGCAGGAGAGCTAGTAGGAATTTCCCTACTGGATCATGTTATTATTGGAGACTGCTGTTATGTCAGTTTCAGGGAGCAGGACCTTCTGTGAGATTTACGGAGGAATGCTTTATGAGAGAACGTTATGCAGGATTTGATTTTGGCAGCTATGAAACGAAAATCTGTGGCAGAAATCAGGAGATTTTTCATGAGAAGACCATGCTGGTAATAGAAGAAGAGAGTGGTCGTCCAGTTTGTTTTGGCAATCAGGCGTATGAATATTATGAAAAATCTCCAGAGGGATACCAGCTGATCTTACCAGTACAGGAAGGAAAGATCTATGATCTGTCAGCGCTTAAGATATTTGCAGCGTTGTTGGCTCAGCAGTATAGGATTGGTCGAAAGACAAATGTCTATCTGGCAGTACCAGGACAGATTTCACAGATTGAACAGAGGGCTTATGAAGAAATCTTTCAGGAAACAAAGGTAAAAAAAGAACATGTGATGTTATCCAGACGTCCATTGGCGGAGGCAGCAGGTGCAGGCCTTCCCATGAAAGAGCCATATGCTAGAGCTATTGCAGATATCGGAAGCCAAACAATGGAGATTTCTGTTTTGGCATCCGAGGGAATCATTGCTGGCAGAATGTTTGGTATGGGAAGCAGATGGCTGGATGATATGATTGCCCTGCAGGTAAAGAAGCGGAGTCAGATTCAGATTGGAGGACGTTCTTCAGAACGCCTGAAGCTGGAGTGGGCAAAGGAAAAGAAGATGCAGCTGATCAAAGGGCTGGATCTGGCAGCGGGTCTTCCTATAGAAGCCAGGATACAGGTTTCATGGATTGGGGAACTTTTCGAAGAGTTTTTTGGAATGGTAGCAGACAGTATCAAAGAATTGATTGAAAAGCTTCCCGCAGCAGCGGCAGCAGATCTGATCGAACATGGTATCTGCCTGACTGGAGGAGGAGCAGGTCTTAGCGGAATAGCAGCTTATCTGGAAAAGGAGCTTCTTATTCCGGTCTGGAATGGCGGTACAGAAAGAGATACAGCCATATTGGGAATCAGACAATGGATAACGAAAGATAGAGAAAATTAGGTGAGGAAAGAAAATGAAGTATAAGAGAAAGAAAGAATTAAGTGCAAAACATGTGCTAAGTATATTTGTTGCTATTTGTGTTTTATTACTGGCAATCAGTACATTTGCGGGCAATCGAATTGCTTTTATTTCCAACATTGCAGGGGTTACCATTGTGCCGATGCAAAAGGGCATTAATTCTGTCGGCAATGGGATTGTAAGCTGGAAGGATGCCAAAGAAGAGAATGAGGAGCTGCGTAAGGAAAATGAAGAGCTGAACGCACTTGTGGCTGCATTGAAGATGGAAAATCAGAATCTTTCTCAGGATACTTATAAATTAAAGCGTCTGGAAGAATTATATAAACTGGATAAGAAGTATTCGGATTATAAAAAAACAGGTGCCAACGTAATCAGCAAAGGTGCAGGAAACTGGTTTGACATCTTTGTGATCGATAAAGGAAGCAAGGATGGCATCAAAAAGGATATGAATGTGATCGCAGGAAATGGCCTGGTTGGAATCGTATATGAAGTCAGTGACCATTATGCAAAGGTACGATCTCTGATCAATGATACAAGTATGGTCAGTGCTATGGTTCTATCCACACAGGATAATTGTATTGTAAAGGGAAGTACGGAGACCATGAATAAGGGCTATCTGGAGGTTGTGTACTTGAATAAGGATTCCAAAATCAAAAAGGGCGATGAGCTGGTTACTTCCAATATCAGTTCTAAATTTGTAGAAGGCATTACCATTGGAACCGTTACAAAAGTTGAAAAAAGTGAAGATGGCCTGACGAAGACAGGCAGAATTGAGCCGGTCGTAGATTTTCAACATCTGAAGGAAGTACTTGTCATAAAAGAAGTAAAAGAAACTGTAGTTTTAGATGAAACCATAAAGGAATAGATGCCATGTTAGTGAGAGGAATTTTTTATACAATCGCAATTATCGTGAGCTTTCTTTTGCAGACTTCTGTGTTCGAGTTTTTGAAGCTGGCAGATACGGTACCTAATGTAATGATAAGTCTGGTAGTCTGCATCGCGTTGATGCGGGGAAGCAAGGAGGCAGTACCAGTTGGATTTTTTTGTGGACTGTTGATTGACATTTTTTATGGAAATGTACTGGGACAATATGCACTTTTATATGCAATCATTGGATATGTAAATGGATTTTTCCACCGTTTGTATTTCGAAGATGATTTTATGCTGCCATTGGTTGTGTTGGCAGGCAATGCTTTTGTCTATGATCTGCTGATTTATTTCTTTTTCTTCCTACTTCGGGGAAGATTGGGATTTTGGTATTTTCTTGGAAGTATCATCATTCCGGAAGCACTTTATACGGCAATCGTCGCATTGGTGGTATACCGGATTTTGCTTCCGATCCTAGGTAAATTGGCAGAACGAGAGAAAAGGGGTGTCATATAGTTTATGAGAAAATGGAAAGAAAAATTCTTAGACTTGGTGGATCATCAACGCTTGCTGGTCCTGATGATCTTTGCGCTGGTCTTATTTGTACTTTTGATTTACCGTTTGTTTGTACTCCAGATTATTGAAGGAGAAGAACACATGGAAAATTTTACTTATAAGATTCAGAAGACCATAACAAAAAATGGTATTCGCGGGAATATTTATGACTGTAACGGCAAACTTTTGGCCTATAATAAGCTGGCGTATTCCGTAACATTTCAGAACGATACGGCCTTTGCTACATTGGCTAAGGAGAATAACACTTCTGAAAATGCAGAAAAGAATAAGGTAATCTATAAGGTAATTAAAATTTTAGAAAAGAATGGAGACGAGATTACGACGAATTTTCCAATCAAGAGAGTTGGGAAAGGCAATTTTGAGTTTACTGTTTCCGGATCTGAGTTAAAGACCTTTAAGCGCAATGCTTATGGAATCGGGACAGATATTTCTGAACTTAGTAAGGAAGAACGGGAAACAAGAGAGAAGCAGCTCAATGCCACGGCCGAGGAGATGTATCAATATTTTAAAGATGGCACAGGGGGAACTGGCGTTGGAAAGATGTTTGAAATTTCAGACGAATATTCGGAAAAAGATGCCTTGAAGATTATGGCAGTTCGTTATAATGTATATTTAAGCCGATTTTCCCAATATATGAAGGTAACCATTGCCAGTGAAATCAGTGACAAGAGCATTAGTGCTATTGAAGAGTCACAAAATGATCTGGTAGGGATTGATATTTCAGAGGAATCTATACGAGTATACAATAACAGCCAAGCCATTGCACATCTGGTAGGATATACCGGTGTGGTTTCTGATTCCGAGCTTGAGGAATTAAATGAAGGTAAGGATGAAGAAGACAAGGACTATTATACATCCAGCGATATTGTTGGAAAGTCCGGAATAGAGAAGGAATACGAATCCTATCTGCATGGTACCAGTGGAAGTGAGACCATGTTGGTGGATAAGATTGGTAAGGTGTTGGAAGTAACGAATGAAGAAAAAGCAGGAGCCGGAAACGATATTACATTAAGTATTGATGCAGATCTTCAGCAGTATTGCTACGATCTTTTGGAAAGTAAGCTTGCAGGAATCATTTTATCCAAGATGACAAGCAGTGATTCTGCTGGAAGCAGCAGTGATAATAAGATGATTCCGATTAAGGATGTATATTATTCACTGATCAAGAACAAGGTAATTGATATCTCTGAATTAAATGATGATGAGGCTACCGATTATGAAGCATCCATTGCAAAGAAAATTCATAGTTATAAGAAAAAACAGTTAACAGCATTAAAGGATGATTTATTAAACAGCACGGAAGCCTTTGAGAATATATCTGATGAGAAGCAGGCATATGCAGAGTATGTGTATAGTAAGCTTTCTGATGATAAAATCCTTTTAAGCAGTTCCATTGATACAAAGGATGGAATCTATAAGAAGTGGAAGAATGGTAAGATTAGTCTTGGGGAGTTTTTACGATATGCAATTAACCAGGAGTGGGTGGATACTTCCGGGTTTAAGATGAAATCCTCCTATTATAATACAGATGAGATTTTTGAAGCTATGGCAGATTATGTGGTAGAAAGCTTAAATGATGATACGAGTTTCGACACCCTGATCTGCGAATATATGATAAAATCAGGTGAATTATCAGGAAGTTCTGTCTGCCGGTTGTTGTATGAGCAGGGTATATTGGATAAAAAGAAGGATAAATCAGATTATCAGCGTCTGGTATCTGGACAGACAAGTGCATATTCCTTTATGAGAAATAAGATTTCCTCAAGAGAGATTACGCCAGCCCAGTTGGGATTGGATCCATGTTCTGGATCTATTATTATTACAGATACAAAAACAGGAAAAATTAAGGCACTGGTCAGCTATCCAAGCTATGATAGCAATCGATTGGCCAATGGAATTGATGGGGATTATTATAGTCAGCTGGTCAGCAATGAATCCAGACCATTGTATAATCAGGCGCTCAATCATAATACTGCTCCAGGATCTACCTTTAAACCATTGGTAGCCATTGCAGGGCTGAATGAAGGGATCATTAATCAGGGTACTACATTTAACTGTACCGGTATCTTTGATCGAATCACACCGGCAGCCAAGTGTTGGATATATCCAAACAGGCATAATACGGAAACTGTTTCTCAAGCAATCACCCATTCTTGTAATGTATTCTTCTATGAAGTCGGATATCGTATGGGAACGACGAATAGTGGCAAATTAAGTGATACTAAGGGGTTGGAAATTTTAAGCAAATATGCTACACTTTTAGGGCTAAATAAAAAATCAGGCATTGAGTTGTCTGAGTCTTCACCGCATATGTCAGATGAGACGGTCGTTCGATCTGCAATTGGACAGGGAACCAACAGCTATGCACCAATTCAGATTGCGAATTATGCTACTACACTTGCCAATAGTGGGGAGGTCTTTGACCTTAGTGTCATGGACAAGATTACTGATAATAAAGGAAAAACGGTGAAGAAGTTTAAGACGAAAGTGAAGAATAAAGTAAAATTAAAGGATGACAGCTATTGGGATACCGTGCATTCTGGTATGTATGGTGTGGCCTACGATGATCATAAAGATATTTTTGCCAGTCTGAAGAATGTAAAGATTGCAGGTAAGACAGGAACTGCTCAGGAGGATAAGACCCGTCCAAACCATGCGTTGTTCATTTCCTACGGACCATATAAGGGTCCGGAAATTGCAACGACGGTAGTTATCCCATTTGCGTATACATCATCCAATGCATGTAATGTCGCAAAAGATGTTTATCAATATTACTTCAGCAGTGATTCTGCAAAGAAGAATCTTGAGAAAAATGTGAAGGAAGCAGGACAGGCAGTTTCTGGTTCTGGTGGCGACTAAGGAATGGAGAAGAGGAATATGAGTCAGTCCGTAATGATTAAAGGTAATAAGCATGGATTAACCCTTTGGCTGGATCCCAGTCTGGAATATGACCAGTTGTATGAAGAAGCTATGAAAAAATTCCAGGTATCTGCTTCCTTTTTCAATTTTGCAAAGCCAATTGCATTGAAGTTTGAAGGAAGAAATCTGGAACATGAACAGATTTCGGAAATTTTAGATGGAATTTCAGAGCGAACGTCCTTGCAAATTGCGTATATTATCGATGAAGATAGTGCTATTGAGACCAAATTTCAGCAATTGATGGCAGAAAAAGAAGCAGAGAAGGAAGAACTTCTTAAAAAACAGCAGGAAGAAGAATGGAAGAAGAATCAAAAGTCAGAGGATGGAATGTTCTATAGAGGGACCCTTCGCTCTGGGCAAAGCGTTCAGAGTGACTCCAGTGTTGTAATACTTGGGGATGTGAATCCTGGTGCGACAGTCAGTGCCAATGGTAATGTGGTCGTTCTTGGAGCATTGAAAGGGTATGCATATGCAGGAACGGAAGGGAATGACGAAGCAGTTATTGTTGCGTTGGAGATGAAGCCGATGCAGATCCGTATTGGAAACCAGATTGCAAGGAATTCTGATGAAGAGGCCAAGGGTGGATTCTTAAAGAAGAAAAAGAAAAAGATAGAAAACACGGAACCACAGATGGCATTTGTGGAGAATGGGCATATTTACGTGGAACCGATTTCAAAATCATTGATTCATGAGCTTATGATTTAAAAGGAATAGATGGAGGAAGAGAAGATGAGTGAAGTAATCGTAGTTACATCAGGGAAAGGTGGAGTAGGTAAGACTACCACAACAGCTAACGTAGGAACAGGTCTGGCAAAACTTGGATATAGTGTTGTGTTGATCGATACAGATATCGGACTTAGAAATCTGGATGTGGTTATGGGCCTGGAAAACAGGATCGTATATAATCTGGTAGATGTGGTAGAGGGGAATTGCAGAATCAAACAAGCGTTGATCAAAGATAAAAAATACTCCAATTTATTCCTGCTTCCATCTGCACAGACGAGAGATAAGACAAGTGTATCTCCGGAACAGATGAAAAAATTAACGGATGAATTACGAGAAGAATTTGACTACATAATTTTAGATTGTCCTGCTGGAATTGAACAAGGATTTAAAAATGCCATTGCGGGTGCAGACAGAGCGGTCATCGTTACTACACCAGAAGTATCTGCAATTCGAGATGCCGATCGAATTATCGGATTGTTGGAAGCCAATGAAATCAAAAAGATGGAGCTGATCATTAATCGTATTCGTATGGATATGGTAAAACGTGGAGATATGATGTCTCAGGAGGATGTAGTGGATATCTTAGCTATTGATCTTCTTGGAATCGTGCCAGATGATGAGAATATTGTAATTGCTACGAATCAGGGAGAACCATTGGTTGGATCTGATTGTCTGGCTGGAAAGGCATATATGAATATCTGCAAAAGAATTTTAGGAGAAGAAGTTTCGTTTATGGAATTTCCTGTAGATGGGTTCTTTGCTCGTTTGATGAAAGCGTTCAGAGGCTAATAAGGGGGAAAAGAACATGGGATTTTTTGATAATTTATTTCGGAAAAAAAGTTCTGGAGATGTGGCAAAAGACAGATTAAAGCTGTTATTAGTCTCCGACAGATCCAGCTGTTCTCCGGAATTAATGGAATTGATTAAGAATGATATTATAGAGGTAATCTCAAAATATATGGAAATTGACGCCTCAGGTTTGGATATTCAGATTACTCAGACAGAGACAGAGGAAGGCGGGGATAAAGTACCTGCACTTTATGCCAATATTCCAATCAAAGATATAAGAAAATAGGGATGATAAGATGCTGAGACAATATGACTTTAAAAATTATAACATGAAGCTGTTATGGAATGTCTGGCTATTAAGTGCATTAGGAATTATGTTTATCAATAGCGCAAATCCGTCTTATACAGTAAAACAGCTATTAGGAGTCGTTTTATGCTCGGGTATTATGCTGTTTTTATCTGTGACAGATTATAATTTTATTACCAATAATATAGGAATCATTTATATTGGAAATATCATACTTTTGTTGTTGGTATTGGTTGCAGGAAAGACGGTAGGAGGAGCACAGCGGTGGCTGGCGTTTGGAGGATTTACCTTCCAGCCGTCGGAAACGTGTAAGATCGCATTGATTTTAACAGCAGCATCTTTTATTGCCAAGCATGAGGATGACTTAAATGAATGGAAGACGTTGGGCAAGCTGGCAGTCATCTGTTTGATTCCGATGCTGTTGGTCGTAAAAGAACCAGATTTGTCTACTACCATTGATATTACTTTGATTTTATGTGCGATTGTTTTTGTAGGAGGCCTGAGCATTAAGATTATTGGATGGGTCATTGCCATTGGGATTCCTGCATTTGCTGCATTTATCTGGTATATTCAGACACCGGGACAAATTCTTTTAAAGGATTATCAGGTGACTCGTATTATGACCTTTATCAATCCATCCAAATATGCATCCACGACGGCCTATCAGACGAATAATTCTATCATGGCCATAGGATCTGGACAGTTGTTTGGGAAAGGCTTGAATACCAATACAATTTCTGATGTTTCTGTTACCGTACGTGATACAGGATTGGTATCTGAGCAGCAGACGGATTTTATCTTTTCTGTAATTGGAGAAGAATTTGGTTTTATCGGCAGTGTAATTATTATTGCATTGCTGGCACTGTTAATGATACAATGTATAACGGTAGCGAAGAAAGCCAATGATTTAAATGGTAAATTGATTGCGACGGGAGTTGCAGCATTGATTGCATTCCAGTCATTTATTAATATTGGAGTTGCAACAGGAATGTTACCAAATACAGGGTTGCCATTGCCTTTGATCAGCTATGGATTGAGCTCGGTTCTCAGTATTATGATCGGAATGGGAATGGTACTGAATATATCGCTCCAAAGTAAAAAATATTAGAAAAGGGGGATGGCAATGAATATTGGTTTAGTTGCCCATGATACCAAAAAGCGATTGATGCAGAATTTATGCATCGCTTATCGGGGGATTTTATGTAAACATGAATTATATGCCACAGAGACAACCGGATATCTGGTTGAAGAAGTAACCAATTTGAATGTTCATAAATATTTAGCAGGACATCTGGGAGGAGAGCAACAGTTAGGAGCTCAGATTGAGCATAATGAAATTGATATGGTGATTTTTTTGCGGGATCCGGAGGCAAAAACCAAGCATGAAACCAATGTATACAATGTACTGCGTTTATGCGATATGCATAATATACCATTTGCTACAAACCTGGCAACCGCAGAACTGCTGGTAAAAGCATTGGAACGCGGAGATTTGGATTGGCGGGAAATGTACAAATAACGTTTGTCCGATTGGAAAGGAAAGACATATGAGAAGAAAACTAGCAGCGGTCATACTGTCCATGGTCCTGATGGTAACAGTATGTCAGCCTGTTTCCGTAGAGGCCAAATCCTATGAAAAGCATTTTGAGGAATCCGGAAAAACGCTTTTAAAAAGTCATTACAGAACGCTTTTAGATGGATTGGGCGAGCATGCTGCAATCATAGATAAGAAGAAAGATAATGCTTTTCAGGGGGATGTACAGAGTGCACTTTTGGTCGATGTTACTGACCAAAAGGTTCTTACCTCTAAGAATGCTCTGGGAAAAGCATATCCGGCCAGTACGACCAAGGTATTGACTGCTCTGCTTACGCTAGAGCATTGTAAGCTGACGGATACGGTTACTGTAAAAAAGGATATTACCTTTCACGAATCCGGGGTTGTGAAGGTTGGACTGAAAAAAGGCGATAAAATAAAGATAGAAGGACTGTTGAATGCTCTGCTTATTGAATCTGCCAATGACTGTGCGGTTGTACTGGCGGATTATATTGCAGGATCAGAAGAAAAATTTGCGGATATGATGAATGAAAAAGCTAAGGAGCTTGGGGCGACTCATTGTCATTTTGTGACTTCCAATGGACTTCATGATGACGATCATTATGTCACTGCATATGATTTGTATCTGATCTTTAAAGAGGCGATACAATATGATGCTTTTTTGAATATTGTAGGAAAAGCCAATTATACGCTGGAATATGAGACAGCAGCAGGGGTACCGATCAGCCTTCCAATGGAGACCACCAACCACTATATTCTTGGAGACTATAATCTGCCAGATGATATTTTTATGATCGGCGGTAAGACAGGAACCACAGGAGAAGCGGGCTCTTGTCTGATTATTCTTACGAAAAACAGTGAGGGAAAAGAATATATTTCTGTTGTATTAAATGCGAAAACAAAGGATATTCTATATAACACTATGTCGGATTTATTAGAAAAAACTCATAAATAGTAGTTGTTATTTTGTAGCATATATTATACAATATATATAATAAAAATGTTCTTTCTAAGGAGGAGATAAGAATGGTCGAAATTATTGCAGGAGTAAAAGGAAAAGGAAAAACGAAAGTTTTAATTGAAAAAGTAAATGATGCAGTTAAGGTTGCAAAAGGGGATATCGTCTATATCGATAAAAGCAACAAGCATATGTATGAGCTGAGCAATCGCATTCGTTTTATCGTTTCTCCAGAATACGGAATCACAAATACAGATATGTTTCTTGGATTTTTAGCAGGAATTTTATCTCAGAATTATGACATCGAAACAATTTATTTAGAAAGTTTTCTAACCATTGCTAACGTGGATGTATCTAATGATGCGGATGTTGAAGCAACTGTTGCCAAGATTCAGGAAATATCTGAAAAATACGATGTTGATTTTGTGATTAGTGCATCTAGAGATAAATCTGATATGCCTGAAAGTATTCAGGGACTTGTTACAGTATCTTTATAAGAAGAACATGAATAGAAACTGTCACAGAGATGTGACAGTTTCTTTATTACATGGGAATTTTTTAGATTTCCTATGTTACAAATATATAAGGGGAAGAATTCATGTATTATCGCACGTATTCCGATTATTTAAAAACAAAATATGGGGAGAAGGTATATAAGCTTCCTGTTAATCTGCCGATCAGCTGTCCTAATCGAATGAACGGTAATCAAGGCTGTTCTTTTTGTGCAGATGTAGGAACTGGATTTGAAGCCATGTCATCAGGAATGTCTGTGACAGAGCAGCTCAATAAGACGAAAGAGAAGATTTCCAGAAGATATAAAGCGAAAAAATTTATTGCCTATTTTCAAAATTATACCAATACATTTATGAGCCTGGAGCGATTTCGGGCATATATTACGGAAGCGGCAAAGGTGGAGGATATTGTAGAAATATCCATTTCTACCAGACCAGATTGTATTAAGAAAGAATATTTGGATTTTCTCAAGCAGATTCGAAGAGAATATCAGATAGAAATTCATTTTGAATTGGGACTTCAGACGGTGAATTACCATACGCTAAAGAATATCAACCGGGGACATGGTCTGGCAGAATTTATCCAGGCAGTGATGCAGGTTCAGGCATATGGATTTTCCACTTGTGCACATATGATCTTAAATCTGCCAGGAGATACCTTGGAGGATGCAGTGGAGGGAGCAAAGATTTTATCAGCACTGCGGGTTGATGTTGTAAAATTACATTCTTTGTATATTCCGAAAAATTCACAGTTGTATACACAATACAATGATGGTACAATTACGTTATGTTCCAAAGAAGAATATTTAGAAAGGCTGACAGAATTTCTGGCTTATCTGTCTCCAGAGATTGTGGTAGAACGATTATTCAGCCGTGTACCAGAGGAATATTCCGAATTCTCCAACTGGGGGACCAGCTGGTGGAAGCTTAGAGATGAATTCGAGGAATGGATGGAAAAGAAAAATTATAGACAGGGGTGCCGGTTTCATTATCTGAACGGCGCAGCATTAGATAGATGGGAGTTAGAATAATGAGAAAAAATAAGATTCATCTTAGTTTAAGTCTTGTTATTTTTATTGGAATTTTAATATATATCAGCGTGAACATTTTGGGGTTTATCTTCAAAAACCCATTGACCATTTATGAGGTAAAAGCTGGTAAGATGTCGGATGTAATATCTACAACAGGCATTGCTATACGCGAGGAAAAAATTGTCAAAAGCAAAGGAAGTGGATATATTAACTACTATATGTCTGATCTTTCTAAAGTTTATAAGGGAGAGACAATCTATTCACTGGATTCCAATGGTAAGATCAAAGATTATATTGCTGAGGCAATCAAAGAAGATTATGAAGCAGCCAATAAAAATATATCGAATATTAACAATACCATTTCAGATTTTAAAGAAGAATATGATTATTCCAGATTCGATGAGGTGTATAACCTGAAACAAAAGCTGGATCAGTCTGTGTTGAATGCCAATGGAGATTATATAGAAAAAACCGTGAAAAAGGTCAAGAAGAAGTACGGCAAGGATTCCTATCAGGTTGTAGGAAGTACAGACAGCGGAGTGGTCTCTTATACGGTGGATAATTTTGATAAGACAACTGTGGATCAGATTGATAAATCAGATTTTCAACAGTCCGGTTATGAGAAAAAGCAGTTATCCTCTGTTGAAAAAGTGGAAAAAGGAGACGTGGTTTATCGCATTGCTACAGGAGAGACATGGGAAATTGCCATCCAACTGTCGGAAGAGGAATATGAAGAATTAAAGGATAAGAATACGGTGCAGGTTACATTCTTAAAGGATAACGTGAAAGCATCGGCATCCATAAGGGTGAAAAAGAAAAAAAGTCGCTATTATGGATACTTAACCTTATCAAAATATTTGATCCGTTACATGAATGAACGGTTTTTGGATATTGAAATTTCTTTAAATTCTAATAAAGGATATAAAATTCCAAAAAGTGCAGTGGTAGAAAAGGAGTTTTATGCAGTACCAGTGGAATATCTGACAAAGGGAGGAAACTCCACTTCAGATCGTGTACTGGCCAAATCAGATAAGGAAAAAACGGCTTCCATTAAAAGCTATACGATTTATAAATTTGAGGAAGATAAGGATAAATATTTTTATCTGGATGCGGATGAAGTTGAGAAGAACACAGTATTATTTGCTGGAGGCAATAAGAATTCCGCACAATATTATCTGGATAAGACGGTGAAGAAGCAAGGCGTTTATTGTGTTAATCAAGGATATGCCGAATTTCGTGCTATCGAGAAGGTGAGTAGCAGTGAGGATTATGTCTTAGTTGCGACAAATACGGTTCATGGAATTTCGTTGTACGATCACATCGTATTAAACAGCAAGGAAATCGACGAGGATGAAATCATTTATTAAGGACAGGTGAGTGAAATGTTAAAAGAAAATTATGATATGGTAGCAGAGAAGGTAAGAGCAGCATGCGAAAGGTCAGGTCGTAATCCAGAGGAAGTTACGATTATTGCGGTGAGCAAAACAAAGCCATTGGAAGATGTGGTTGAGCTTTCCAGACATGGAGTTACGGATTTTGGAGAGAATAAGGTACAGGAGCTTTGTTCCAAGTATGAAGCGATTGAGAATCCAGTACGCTGGCATCTGATCGGACATCTGCAGACCAATAAGGTAAAGTACATAGTCGACAAGGTAGCACTGATTCACTCTGTAGATTCGTTGAAGTTGGCTAAGCAGATCAGCAAGGAAGCAGTGAAAAAGCAGGTGACAGTACCTGTTCTGATTCAGGTCAATGTAGCTGAAGAAGAGACAAAATTTGGTCTGGAGAGTACGGATGAAGTTATGGAATTGGTGCAGGAGACAGCCAAGCTTCCTAACATCAGCATACAGGGGCTGATGACCATTGCTCCTTTTGTGGATGACCCAGAGGATAACCGGAAATATTTCCGCCAATTAAAGCAATTATTTATTGACATTGATAAGAAAAACTTTGATAATGTAACTATGAAAATTTTATCAATGGGTATGACCAACGATTACGAAGTAGCAGTAGAAGAAGGTGCTACAATGGTTCGTGTGGGAACAGGCATTTTTGGTGCCCGTAATTATAATATATAGTTCATGGAGGTTGAGTATGAAAGGTACAGTTGATAAGTTACTTGGGCTTATGAGATTAAGCGATGATGATTACGAAGAAGAATTCGATGATGAATACGAAGAAATCGATGATGAGGAAGAAGAAAAAACAAAAGCACCGCATATTTTTCCTTCAAAGAAGAAAAAAGAAGAAGAAGAGCCAGCACCAGTGCTCAGTGAGGCTCCAAGACGACAGACTTATACCAGCAGAAGGACTGCCAATAACAAGGTAGTGTCCATGAACGGACAGGGGGTAGAAGTGTTTGTTATTAAACCACAGGATTTTAGTGAGTCAAAGGTTGCTGCAGATTTACTTAGAGAGGGAAGAACAGTAGTAATCAATATGGAAGGCGTTGGCAATCCGGAAGCACAGAGAACGATTGACTTTATTGGCGGTGCCTGCTATGCTGTGGATGGTACTTTACAGGCCATTTCAAAGAACATTTTTATTGCAGCACCAGATAATATTGAAGTGAATGGAGATTTACGAGATGAGATCATGAATGATGATATGATCTCTCCTAGAATTTCAGAATAAAGATGAGGAAAGACGAGAAAAGCATGGGATCTATGCTTTTCTTGTTTTATAGAATAGGAAATTTTTTCTAGTCTATAAAATACTCCGTGAGGATACACACGATGTGTATAGGAAGGAACTAATGAACGAAGAGGAATTATTAAAAAAGAGAATGATGGAATTGGCCCAAAAGTCTTATCATCAATCCATTTATACCCATACGTCATTTTTATCGCTGGCAGAGCAGGCGATTTATTATGAAGTGGAACGGGAGGTGGAATATGCAAAAGGGGCTTTTCTGGGAGGATACCCATACGCAGAACGGAAGATCTTGATGTTCGGGTCGGAGGAGTTGCTGGGCTATCCGGCGCCGGATCCTGTTGTATGTCTGAGGATTCAGCCAATTGCACCAAAGTATAGTGAGAAATTGAGTCATAGAGACTATCTTGGTGCAGTGTTAAATTTGGGAATGGAACGGGAATGCATTGGAGACATTCTGGTAGATGAGACCGGGGCTTATCTTTTCTGTATGGAGCATATGGCAGAATTTCTACTAGAAGAAATCAGTAAGATCAGGCATACGCTGGTCACGACGAAGCCTGTGAAGAAGATGAATTTAGATATCAGACCCCAGTTAAAGCCTGTGGAAGGATTTGTGAATTCCTTTCGGTTGGATGCAATCGTCAGCCTGGGATTTTCTTTGTCCAGAAAAGAAAGTGCAGTATTGATTCAGGGGAAGAAGGTATTTATCAATGGAAGATTGGCAGAAACCAATGGCAAAGCGGTTATAGAAGGGGATATAATCTCCGTTCGGGGAATGGGAAAGATGATTTTTTCAAACATCCGGGGACAATCGAAGAAAGGAAGGCACTCGGTTCTTCTGCATCGATTTGTATAGTGTGTTTGCATCGGGCAGAAGGAAACCATTGTGTTAGAAAATGGAGTGAATATGTTAAAAAAGTTTGTGAGTGGAGCAGCCATTTCTATATGTCTGCTTTTGTTAGATCAGTATACCAAATACCTGGCAATTCTTCATCTGAAAGGAAAGAAAGCCATTCCACTGATCAAGGGAATTTTTGAACTGCAATATTTGGAAAACAGAGGAGCAGCCTTTGGTTCTTTTCAGGGCAAGCAGCTTTTACTGCTGGCGGTCACATTTTTGGCATTGCTACTTATGATTTATGTATATGTAAAGCTTCCAGAACAGAAAAGATATATGCCGCTTAAAGCAACGGTGATTTTACTGTTCTCAGGAGCAATTGGAAATATGGTAGACCGAATCTGCCGAAAGTATGTAGTAGACTTTTTATATGTGAAAGTCATTGATTTTCCTATCTTTAACGTGGCAGACTGTTATGTGACCATAGCAGCGATAGCATTGATCATACTGATCATGTTTGTTTATCAGGAGGACGAGCTTTCATTTTTCAATCATTAAGACTTTAACCAGATCGAATAAGGAGTAGTATGAAGCAGGGAACGAGAATTGACAGATATCTGTCAGAACAATACCCAGAACATTCCAGATCTTATTTGCAGAAGCTGATTAAGGATGGAAATGTGCTGGTCAATGGAAAACATATAAAATCCAATTATAAGCTGTCAGAAGAGGATGAAATCCAAATAGAGATTCCAGAGCCAAAGGAAGTGGATATTCAAGCGGAGCCGGTGCCTCTTGATATCATATATGAGGATTCAGACATTATTGTATTAAATAAACAAAAAGATATGGTGGTTCATCCATGTCCGGGCCATTATACAGGAACGCTGGTCAATGGACTTTTGTATCACTGTAAAGATCAGTTGTCTGGAATTAATGGAGAATTAAGACCAGGAATCGTGCATCGGATTGATAAGGATACCACCGGACTTTTGGTCATCTGTAAAAATGATCATGCGCATAACTTTATCGCAGAGCAGTTAAAGGTACATTCGATTACGAGAAAATACCATGCCATTGTTTATCATAACATAGGAGAAGAGGAAGGAAGTGTAGATGCACCCATTGGAAGAAATCCAAATGATCGAAAAAAGATGGCGGTCAATTATAAAAATGGAAAGCGTGCAGTGACCCATTATAAGGTTCTGGAACGGCTGAAAGGACAATATACATATATTGAATGCTCTCTGGAAACCGGAAGAACCCATCAGATTCGCGTTCATATGTCCCACATTCATCACCCGTTGTTGGGGGATGAGGTCTATGGTCCGAAGAAGGACAAATTTCATCTGCAGGGTCAGTGCCTTCACGCAAAAGTATTAGGATTTATTCATCCTACTACAAAGGAGTATATGGAATTTACTTCTCCATTGCCAGAGTATTTTGAGCAGCTGTTAAAGAAGCTTCGCTAGGAGGAAATAAGATGAGTTGGTTAGATTTGCATATGCATTCATCGGAAAGTATGGATGGTGAATTTTCCCCGGAGGAGGTAGTATCCATAGCGAAAAAGGCCGGGGTTATGGTGATGGCTATTTGCGATCATAATATTACCACAGGGGTAAAAAGAGGAGTTGAGGCAGCAAAAAATGCAGGTATTACATGTATTCCGGCAGTTGAGTTGGACACCCAGTGTGGAGGAAGAAATTTTCATATCATTGGATATGGTATTGATCCAGAGCAGGAAGCATTGGCAAAGTTTGGAGAGAAAACTCGCAGACAGAAAGAACAAAATGGCAAAAAACGAATGACAAAAATGCGTGAAATGGGATTTTTTTTCGAAGAAAAAGAGGTACTTCACTATGCAAAACAGGGAAATATTATCATTGCGAATATCTTTCAGGCGATTCTTGAAGATGAGCGGAATCTGGGAAATCCTTTGGTAGAGAAATACCGGAATCATGATATGCCAGGGGTAGATTTTTTCTGGGAGAACTGTTCCAAACCAGGAAGTGCTGGATTTGTAGCAGAAGGCAATCTCCCGGCTGAAGAGGGAATTCAGTGTATTAAAGCAGCAGGTGGTATTCCAGTATTGGCACATCCAGGAGCTAATATGGGTGAAAATGCAGAATTGTTCCAAAAACTGGTAGAGGCTGGCATTGAAGGGGTAGAGGCATTCTGCAGTTATCATCAAAATCAGGAGGATGTGTTCTATACAAAGATGGCAAAGAAATACGAATTGCTGATTACACAGGGGAGCGATTTTCATGGAAAACTAAAACCTCAGATTCAGCCAGGCAGTATTGTATCTGGCATGGAAGAGGAAATCTATAAAAAACTGTGTGAGAGAATGGAAAGGCAGGGAAAGACAGATGAAACATAAATTAGGATTTATTGGATGCGGGAATATGGCATCTGCAATGATCGGTGGTATTGTCGAAAATCAGATTTTGCATTCAGAGCAAATAATTGCATCCAATCGGAGCGAAGGAAAATTAAAGGCAATTCAGCAACAATATGGCATTGACGTGACAACAGATAACATTACAGTAGCAACGGAAGCAGAAATTATCGTATTGGCTGTAAAACCAATTTTTTATGAAGATGTGATCAAAGAAATCGCAAAAAATGTAAAGAAATCTCAGATTATTGTTACCATAGCACCAGGAATTGATCTGGAACGCATCGGTTATTTATTTGGACAGGATATGAAGATTGTAAGAACTATGCCAAATACACCAGCCATGGTGGGAGAGGGCATGACAGCTGCCTGCTACAATGAATATATGACACAGGAAGAGGTGACGGAAGTCTGTCGCATTTTAGATGGATTTGGAAAGACAGAGCTGGTTCCGGAACGCCTGATGGATGCGGTCGTGGCAGTCAGCGGAAGCTCACCAGCGTATATCTACATACTGATTGAAGCTATGGCGGATGCAGCAGTGGCAGAGGGAATGCCAAGAGATCAGGCATATCGTTTTGCGGCCCAGTCTGTATTGGGCAGTGCAAAGATGGTGTTGGAGACAGGAAAACATCCCGGCGAATTAAAGGATATGGTATGTTCTCCGGGAGGAACGACCATTGCTGCAGTACAAGAGCTGGAACGAACAGGATTCCGATCCAGCATCATGGAAGCCATGAAAGTATGTGCAGATAAATGCAAAAAATAGTTTACAGATAAAAAATCATGTGATATACTCATTTAGGTGTTGAACCGCATACCAAGAGTTTGGATACTCCAACCAATTCCTAGTATGTGGCGATTATAAAGAATTAGGAGGAAATGAAAATGATTACAACAGAACAGAAAGCAAAAATTATTGCAGAATACGGAAGAAGTGAAGGAGATACAGGTTCTCCAGAAGTACAGGTAGCTTTATTAACAGCTAGAATCAATGATTTACAGGATCACTTCAAAACTCATCCAAAAGATCATCATTCAAGAAGAGGACTTCTGAAAATGGTAGGTCAGAGAAGAGGGTTATTAGCATACCTTAAGAAGGTCGATATCGACAGATACCGTTCATTAATCGAAAGATTAGGCTTAAGAAAGTAATAATTGCCAATGTTAAGAGAGCGGTTGTTTCCAAAGAAAATTTTTCAATTCTCTTTGGAACAACCGTTCTTTTTTGTTAGATAAGAAATTCTTCGAATTTCTTATCTAACAAAAACTTTCACCGGAAAAGTATTGACAAAGAGTGTTGAATTATCTATAATATGTTTGTTAATTGAATACGGGGAGCTTATGAATAGGCTGAGAGGAAGTGAGAAAGCTTCGACCCGGAAACCTGATTTGGATAATGCCAACGTAGGGACCAGCGAGAACAATAGCGTGGAGTGCAATGGCATTTCAGGCTTTTTCTTTTTGCACAGGCAAGTAGAATTCAGGAGAATAATAGAATAAAGTAAAGTTGAGAGTGAACAAAAGTTCATGAAGGGGTGCACCACCACGGGTGTATTACTTCGTGAACTTTTTTTTCGATCATCTTTTCATTCAGAAAGGAGGTAAATGATGTTTGTAAATGGAGAACAGGTACATTTAGAAGGAGAACAATCCATGACATCATTTTTAGAAGCAAGAAATTATCTAAAGGATCGAATTGCAGTAGAAGTCAATGGAGCAATTCTTCCGAAAAAGGAATATGACAATTACATGATCAAACAGGATGATAAAATTGAGATCGTCTGCTTTGTCGGAGGAGGCTGAAAATGAAAGAGAAAGTGACAAAGGAGCAGATTCAGGAGGCCCTGATCGTTCGTCATACAAAAGTGGTGCAGGAAAAATTAAACCAGGCAAGAGTAGCCATTGCAGGACTTGGAGGTCTAGGGTCTAATGTGGCCTTTTTTCTGGCAAGAGCCGGAGTAGGACATTTGCATCTGATCGATTTTGATCGGGTAGATCTGACCAATTTAAACCGGCAGCAGTATAGCATTCGACACTTAAACCGACCAAAGCCGGAAGCATTAAAGGAAGAGCTTTTGGAAATCAATCCCTATCTGGATATCCAGACGGATTTTTTGAAGATCCAAAGAGAACATATTCAGGAGTTATTTCAGGATGCAGATGTGATTTGTGAAGCTTTTGATCAGCCGGATCAAAAAGCAATGCTGGTCAATGGTGTATTAGAGCTGCTGCCAGAAAAGAAGATGGTAAGTGGTTCTGGAATGGCAGGATATGGAAATAGCAATGCCATTCAGACGAGAAAAGCCATGGGGAATCTTTATCTTTGTGGAGACGAAACGACTGGGATTGAGACCGGGAAATGTCTGATGGCACCAAGAGTTGCCATCTGCGCTGCCCATGAAGCAAATCAGATTTTAGAATTGATATTAGATGAATAAAATTAGAAAAGAGGATGGAACAATGGAAAAAGATGTATTAAAAATTGGGAATCATGAATTTACTTCCCGTTTTATTTTAGGATCAGGTAAGTATTCTTTAGAATTAATTGATGCAGCTGTGAAAGAAGCAGGTGCCCAGATGGTAACATTGGCACTTCGGAGAGCGAACGACGGTGGTCTCGCTAATATTTTAGATTATGTTCCAGATGATGTAGTGTTACTTCCAAATACTTCAGGTGCAAGAAACGCAGAAGAAGCGGTTAGAATCGCAAGACTCTCCAGAGAAATCTGTGGAGGAGATTTTGTAAAACTCGAGGTGATCAGAGACAGCAGATATTTACTGCCGGATAATTACGAGACTATTAAGGCAACGGAGATTCTTGCCAAAGAAGGATTTACGGTTATGCCATATATGTATCCGGATTTAAATGCAGCAAGGGATCTTCAAAGTGCAGGGGCAGCATGTATTATGCCGCTTGGTGCACCGATTGGTTCCAATAAAGGATTGTGCACAAAAGAATTTATTCAGATTCTCATCGATGAAATTGACCTGCCAATCATCGTGGATGCTGGGATCGGAAAACCATCTGAGGCTTGCCAGGCTATGGAAATGGGAGCAGCAGCTGTTATGGCCAATACCGCTATTGCAACGGCAGGCAATATTCCAGCTATGGCTCAGGCGTTTAAGCTGGCCATTGAGGCAGGAAGAGCCGCATATCTTGCAGGCTTGGGACGTGTCATGGAAAAGGGCGCCAGTGCATCCTCTCCGCTGACCGGATTTTTACAGGAATAGGGGGAAGAAGAGATGACAGATCATACCAATGAAAGCATTTTAAGCGATGCCATCAAAGAGGATCAGAAAAAGGCTCGTACAGACCATATGAAATATATGCCAGGCATGGAAGTGCTGGAATCTGAGATTCAGGAACAGGTCATTACGGCTATGAATGAATACGACTATGAAACATATACAGCTCAGGATGTAAGACGAGCATTGAATAAAGATCACATATCTCCTGAGGATTTTGCAGCGTTGCTGTCTCCGGCTGCCCTTCCTTTTCTGGAAGAGATGGCACAGAAGGCTCAGGCAGAGACCAGAAAGCATTTTGGTAACAGTATCATGATGTTTACACCCCTTTACATTGCAAATTATTGTGAGAATTATTGTATTTATTGTGGGTTTAATTGCCACAATAAGATTAATCGTGCAAAATTAAATGGAAAAGAAATTGAGCAGGAGATGGCAGCTATTGCGGAGACAGGACTTCAGGAAATCCTGATTTTAACTGGAGAGAGCCGAAAGATGTCTGATGTAAAATATATAGGAGAAGCGTGTAAGATTGCCAGAAAATATTTTAAGGTAATTGGATTGGAAGTCTATCCGATGAACTCTGATGAATATGCATATCTCCACGAATGTGGAGCAGATTATGTTACGGTATTCCAGGAAACTTATAATTCTGATAAATATGAAACTCTCCATTTGTCTGGTCATAAGAGAATCTTTCCGTATCGCCTGAATGCACAGGAACGTGCCATAAAAGGAGGCATGAGAGGGGTTGGATTTGCAGCCCTGCTTGGACTGGATGATTTTCGAAAGGATGCATTTGCAACTGGTATGCATGCATATTTGCTGCAGAGAAAATATCCTCATGCAGAAATCGCATTTTCCTGTCCAAGATTAAGACCGATCATTAATAATGATAAGATCAATCCGATGGATGTTCATGAAGCACAGCTTCTGCAGGTAGTTTCTGCATATCGGCTGTTCATGCCATTTGCAAGCATTACCATTTCTACAAGAGAATGTGCAAGAGTCAGAGATAATCTGGTGAATATTGCGGCAACTAAGATTTCTGCAGGTGTGAGTACAGGAATCGGAAGTCATGTAGAGGAAATCGAAGATAAAGGAGATGAGCAGTTTGAAATCTCTGATGGCCGTTCTGTGGATGAAGTGTATGATGATTTGAAAAAATTAAATCTTCAGCCGGTAATGAGCGATTATATTTATGTGTAGGAAACGAATATGAAACAGGAATTATATCAGAATATCATTGCAGTGACCAATCGACATTTGTGCAAAAGGGCATTTATGGAGCAGATGGAACGGGTATGTAGACTTCAACCGAAGGCGGTTATTCTTCGGGAAAAAGATCTGTCGGAAGAAGAATATTTAAAGTTGGCAGAAGAAGTGCTGGAAATGGCGGAAAAATACAAGGTAGAATGTCGCCTCCACTTTTACTGGGAGGTGGCACTTGCTCTGGAGCAAAGTGCAATACATCTTCCACTTTGGAAGCTCCGGGAAATGGAGGAAGAGGACAAAAAACGATTTGCTACCATTGGGACCTCCATTCATTCTGTGGAGGAAGCCAGAGAAGCACAAATGCTCGGAAGCACCTATCTTACAGCAGGGCATATTTATACCACGGACTGTAAAAAGGGAGTGGCACCCAGAGGAATTGCCTTTTTACAAGAAGTTTGCAGACAGGTATCCATTCCCGTCTATGCGATTGGAGGAATTCATGTAAGAGAAGAGCAGATTGCGGAAGTGATGGATGCAGGTGCAAGCGGGGGCTGCATTATGTCAGGGATGATGACCATCTGATACTTTAGAAGAGAAAACTAGATTGAGAGATATAAAAAACATCCTTGATAGAATGTTCGGCGTTTTGGAAATGCTGATTTTATCAAGGATGTTCTTTCATTTCAAAAGGGCATGAAACTTGCAAATGAAGACTAAGGATGCTATAATAAAGCGGATAGTGCGGGAAGACGTTAACCGAGACTACTAAAAAGGCCATTGATGCAGTGGATTTTTTAGTTGTTTCGGCGTCTTCCATCATGATAGTCAAATTGTAAAGGAGAAGTTCAAATGACAAAAACATTTACTATGGAACTGGCTGGACGTACGCTGAAAGCAGAAATCGGCAGAGTCGCAGCTCAGGCAAATGGCGCTGTATTATTACATTATGGTGAGACAGTTGTATTATCCACAGCTACAGCATCTGAAAAGCCAAGAGAAGGAATTGATTTCTTCCCATTGAGTGTAGAGTATGAAGAAAAGATGTATGCAGTAGGAAAGATTCCTGGAGGGTACATGAAGAGGGAAGGAAAAGCAAGCGAGAATGCTGTTTTGACCGACCGTGTCATCGACCGTCCAATGAGACCATTATTCCCGAAGGATTACCGCAACGATGTAACACTGGATAACCTGGTATTATCCGTGGATCCTGATTGTAGTCCAGAACTGACAGCTATGTTGGGGTCTGCAATGGCAACAGCGATTTCTGATATTCCATTTGATGGGCCAACCGCATCCACAATGGTAGGGCTGGTTGCAGGAGAACTGGTGTTCAATCCAACTGCAGAACAGAAGAAGCTTTCTGATCTGGCTCTTACAGTAGCATCTACAAAGGAAAAGGTCATCATGATCGAAGCTGGGGCCAATGAAGTAAGCGAAGAAGTGATGTTAGAAGCAATCTTTGCTGCACATAAAGTAAACCAGCAGGTAATTGAATTTACAGAACAGATTGTAGCAGAGTGTGGAAAAGAAAAGCATGAATACATTCATTTTGACGTTCCGGAAGATATGTACGATGATATGGTAGCGTTTATTACACCGGAAGCTATGGAAGAGGCAGTTTTCACAGATGATAAGCAGACAAGAGAAGCCAACATCAGTGAGATCAAGGAAAAATTAGAAGAGCATTACGCAGAAAATGAAGAATGGCTGGAACATATTGACGAAGCTGTTTATAAATTCCAGAAGAAGACTGTCCGTAAGATGATCTTAAAGGATCACAAGCGTCCAGATGGTCGTGATATCAAGGACATCCGTCCATTATCCGCAGAGATTGATTGTATCCCTCGTGTACATGGATGTGGTCTGTTCAAACGTGGACAAACTCAGGTTATGACCATGACAACACTTGGTTCTTTATCAGAAGCACAGAGAATCGATGGTATGGATTACGAGGAAAAGACAAAACGTTATATGCACCATTATAATTTCCCATCTTATTCTGTAGGAGAGACACGTCCAAGCAGAGGTCCTGGGCGTCGTGAGATCGGTCACGGTGCATTGGCTGAAAAGGCTTTGGTTCCAGTACTTCCAACGGAAGAAGAATTCCCATATGCGATCAGAACAGTATCTGAAGTATTAGAATCCAATGGTTCTACTTCTCAGGGAAGTATTTGTGCATCTTCTCTGTCTTTAATGGCAGCAGGTGTACCGATCAAAGCTCCGGTTGCAGGTATTTCTGTAGGATTGGTTACTGGTGATACCGATGATGATTATATTGTATTAACGGATATTCAGGGATTAGAAGATTTCTTTGGAGATATGGACTTTAAAGTTGCAGGTACTCATAAGGGAATCACTGCAATTCAGATGGATATCAAGATTCATGGACTGACCGATGAGATCATCCGCGAAGCGATTGCCAGAACCAAAGAAGCAAGAACGTATATCTTAGACGAAATTATGAACCCTGTCATTTCTGAGCCAAGACCAGAAGTTGGACAGTATGCACCTAAGATCAAACAGATGCAGGTTGACCCTGAAAAGATCAGTGAGATCATCGGAAAACAGGGAAAAACAATCAATGGAATTATTGATGAAACAGGTGTAAAGATCGACATTAGTGATGACGGAAGAGTGGATATCTTATCGTCCGACGCTGATATGATCAAAAAGGCAATGGAGATGATACGCATGATCGTAGAGCCTTTGGAAGTTGGTAAGACATACGAAGGTACAGTAGTCAGAATTATGAACTTCGGCGCATTTGTTCAGTTATCTCCAAATAAAGATGGCATGATCCACATTTCTAAGCTTGCGAAGGAAAGAGTCAATAAAGTAGAAGATGTAGTAAACATTGGAGACAAAGTCAAAGTCAAGGTATTAGAAATTGATAAAATGGGAAGAATTAACCTTCGTTTGGTTGAAAAACTGTAAAGAAAATGAGAAAGACGGTTTTAAGGATTATCTTGAGAAATTGAGATAATCCTTAAAATTTATATGAAGGGGTAGTTGAACATTGGGGAAAACAGGAAAAGTTTGGAGTTAGGAATATGGAAGTTTTAAAGACAATTAATAATAATATTGTAGTATCTTTGGACCAGAAGAACAGGGAAATGATCGTGATGGGACGAGGCCTTGGGTTTAAGAAAAAGGCAGGAGATACCATTGAGGAGGATAAGATTGAAAAGATTTTTACGCTCAATGATAAAAAGTCTAACACTAATTTCAGAAAACTGGTGGACGATGTACCGATGGAACGGATTCTGGTAGCAAGTGAGATTATCGAATATGCCAAAAAATCACTGCAGAAAGAATTAAGTGAGAATATATACGTTTCTTTAACAGACCATATTAATCTTGCTATTGAGAGGGCAAAAACAGAGACAGAATTTCAGAATCCATTTGGATGGGAAATCAAGAAATTCTATTATCGCGAGTATCTGATTGGAAAATATGCAATTAATGTCATTAAGAAAAGATTGGGAGTTACGCTTTGTGAGGATGAGGCATCTTTTATTGCGTTGCATATTATCAATGCGGAATTGAATCTGGATATGAGTCGTATGGTTTCCATGACGAAAATGATTCAGGATATTCTGGATATTGTAGAAGGACATTTCAGAATTCGATTGAACCGAAATTCCATCTATTTTGAGAGATTTGTAAGACATTTGAAATTTTTCTCTCAGAGATTGTTTACGGGAAAGAACATTTATGAGAATAAGGCTGATGATGAGCTTCTCATGTTATTCACGATGAAATATCCGGATGCATTTGAGTGTACAAAGAAAATAAAAGAGTATATTTATGATACATGTGGACATGAAGTTTCCAATGAGGAAATGACATATATTACGGTTCACATCAAACGATTGATCAGTGAAATCGAGGTTTGATCAGGAGATAGAATATGAAAGATAAAATTTTTGGCATATTACAGCGGGTAGGAAGGTCTTTTATGCTGCCCATTGCAATTCTACCTGCAGCAGGATTATTGGTTGGGATTGGAGAATCCTTTACCAATGAAACCATGCTTCAGGCCTATGGATTGATGAGATTCATGGGCCCCGGAACGATTTTTTACGGAGTCTTATCAGTATTTAGCAAATGCGGCAATATCATATTTGAGAATTTGCCATTGATCTTTGCCATTGGAGTAGCCATTGGCATGGCAAAAGCGGAAAAGGAAGTAGCGGCTCTTTCATCAGCGATGGCTTTTTTGATCATGCATGCAGCAGTATCCACGATGATTACGATTACGGATGCAGGACAGTCTCTGAAACAGGGGTCTATGGAAATGGTATTGGGGATTAGGTCCCTACAGATGGGGGTATTCGGAGGGATTATCGTGGGTCTTGGAGTGGCCTGGCTCCATAACCGTTTTTATAAGATCAAGCTTCCAGATGTATTATCCTTTTTTGGAGGTACCAGATTTGTGCCGATTATTTCCTCTGTTGTTTATGTTGGAGTAGGAATCATCATGTTCTTTATCTGGCAGCCGGTTCAAAATGGCATGTATGCCGTAGGCGGTGCAGTGAGAGCTTCTGGATATCTTGGGACTTTTATCTACGGGGTGATGGAAAGAGCACTGATTCCGTTTGGTCTTCACCATGTTTTTTATCTTCCGTTCTGGCAGACTTCTCTGGGCGGGACCATGGAAGTAGCAGGAAAGGTCATCGAAGGGGCTCAGAACATTTTCTTTGCGCAGCTGGCAGATCGTTCGACGCTCCATTTTGCAGCAGAGGCGACCAGATTCATGACGGGAAAATTCCCGTTGATGATCTTTGGTCTTCCTGGAGCAGCACTTGCCATGTATAAATGTGCAAGGCCTGAACGGCGAAAAGTCGTAGGGGGACTTTTGATTTCTGCTGCATTAACGTCGATGCTGACGGGGATTACAGAACCATTGGAGTTTACATTTTTATTCGTTGCTCCAGGATTATACGTCATTCACTGTGTGTTTGCAGGAATATCCTATATGTTGATGCATATGTTGAAGGTGTGTGTGGGAATGACATTTTCTGGTGGGATCATCGATATGTTTCTTTTTGGAATTCTGCAGGGACAGGAAAAGACCAATTGGATGATGTTTATACCAGTGGGACTGATTTATTTTGTCACATATTTCTTTTTATTTCGTTTTCTGATTATAAAATTTGATTTAAAAACACCTGGACGAGAAGATGAAGAGGAGAATGTGCGCTTATATACGCGAGCAGATGTGAATGCCGTGAGGGCAGCATCTAACAATAAAATAAACGAAGAAAAAACTTCTGCGCTGATTGCTGCAGGTCTGGGAGGCGTAGAGAATATCAGCGATGTAGACTGTTGTGTGACCAGATTGCGGTGTACAGTAAAGAATCCGCATCTGGTAGATGAGACTATCTTAAAGCAGAGTGGTTCCAGAGGGATTATCCGAAAAGGGGAAGGGGTACAGATCATCTATGGTCCAACGGTTCCGGTGATCAAGTCGAATCTGGAAGAATTTCTGGCATATCCAGTCTTTGATCCGGTGAGTGACGAAGAAGAAGGAATATACACGGTAGATGTTGTAAAATCACCGATCAAGGGAAAGAAAATCCCGCTCACTCAAGTGCCGGATGATGTGTTTTCAGAAAAGATGCTGGGAGAAGGATTTGCGGTAGAACCGGAGAAGGGAGAGATTTATGCACCTGTCACAGGATATGTGTCAGCAATTTTTGACACCAAGCATGCCATTGGCTTCGTATCGGAGAAAGGGGCAGAAGTGCTTGTTCACGTAGGAATTGACACAGTTCAGTTAAATGGCAGACATTATGATATTCAGGTGGAACCGGGGCAACAGGTAAAAGTAGGAGAATTCATCGGAAGCTTTGATCGAAAAGCGATAGAGGAGGAAGGATACTTGACGGTAACACCAGTCGTTGTCAGCAATACAGAAGCTTACGAAAGCATTGAGGTGAATATAAAGTCAGATGAGGTGCTGGTATTAAAGCGCTGATAAAGAATTTCTGGAGAATGTATGCCGGAGTGGCAGGCAGGGGATACTGTACTGCTATTCCGGCATATTTCAGTTTGGTTTCTAAAACATTGTATACATGAAACTTCTGGTTGACAATTTCTTTTTTTAAGGGTATACTTTAGTACATAAAAGTGATGAAGTGATGGCAAAGCATTTCATTCGGAAAAAGATAAAAGGATAGGAGAGAGTCACTATGAAATTAATGAAAAAGGCAGCAGCTTTAGGACTTGCATCAATTTTAACAATGAGCTTAATGACCGGATGTGGAGGTTCTAAGAAAGAAGAAACCAAAGAGGATAAGGTTTATCAGATCGGTGTTACTCAGTACGTAGAGCATGATGCACTGGATGCAGCTTACAAAGGCTTTGTAGACGGATTAGAAGATGCAGGTTACAAAGACGGAGAGAATATTAAGATTGATCTTCAAAACGCACAGGCAGACCAGTCTAACTGCCAGACGATCGCATCTAAGTTGGTAAAAGATAAAAAAGACTTAATTCTTGCCATTGCTACACCTGCAGCACAGGCAGTAGCCAATGAAACAAAGGATATTCCTATTTTAGTAACTGCAGTTACAGATCCTGCAGATGCAAAATTAGTAGAATCCAACGAAGAGCCAGGAACCAATGTAAGTGGTACTTCTGATTTAACACCTTGTAAAGAACAGATGGAATTATTAACAAAGCTTGTTCCTGATGCAAAGAAGGTTGCAATGTTGTATTGCTCAGCAGAAGCAAACTCTAAGTTCCAGATTGATCTTGCGAAGAAAGCAGCAAAAGAGTTAAAATTAGAAACCGTTGATGCAACAGTAGCAGATTCTAATGAAATCGAACAGGTTGTAAAATCCTTAAAAGGAAAAGTAGATGCAATCTATTCTCCAACAGATAACGTAATCGCAGCAGGTATGACAACCGTATCTATGGTCGCAGATGAGATTGGAATTCCAGTCATCGTTGGAGAAGAAGGTATGTGTACAGGTGGTGGACTTGCTACATATGGAATTGATTACTACAAATTAGGACAGCAGACAGCAAAGATGGCAGTAAAAGTATTAGAGGGCGAAGATATTTCTAAGATGCCGATCGAATATCAGGAAGACTGTGAACTGATCATCAATAAAGATGCTGTTAAGAAGTTAAATATTAAAGTTCCAGAGGATCTTGATAAAGAAGCAAGATACGTTGAGACAGCAACAGAAAGCAAAGACGAATAATCAGATAATCATAGGAATAGAAAATTACAGTAGGGGTCTTTGGCCCCTGCTGTAATCTTGTTTACATGGAGGAATCGATATGGCTATAGTATATGCAATTCAGGATGCCATTTCCCAAGGGGTATTATGGGGAATGCTGACCTTAGGAGTTTATGTAACATTTAAGATTTTGGATATTCCGGATATGACCTGTGATGGAAGTTTTGCATTGGGTGGTTGTGTAACCGCAGCACTTCTGGTAGCGGGTGTGCATCCGGTACCTGCAATTCTTGCTTCCGTAGTAGCAGGAATGCTGGCTGGATTTGTAACTGGGATATTGCATACCAAATTAATGATTCCGGCAATTCTTTCCGGAATTTTATCCATGATCGCACTGTATTCTGTAAATTTAAGAATTATTGGCGGTGCCAGCCAGGCACTCCTTGGCATTGATACCGTGTTTACACAGCTTATGGAATTGACTGGCTTATCTCAGTCTAATATGAGACTGATCGTAGGTATTATTTTTGCAGTAATCATGATCATGCTGTTATACTGGTTCTTTGGGACAGAGATTGGAAGTGCCATTCGTGCAACCGGTAATAATCCATATATGGTTCGTGCATTGGGCTGCAATACGAATACGACAATTATGATCAGCCTGGTATTATCTAATGGATTGATTGCTTTATCAGGGTCTTTGGTGGCACAGAGCCAGGGATATTCTGATGTTAAGATGGGACAGGGAGCTATCGTTATTGGTCTTGCATCCATCGTTATCGGTGAAGTTTTCTTAAGCAAGAAGGCAAACTTTGCTTATGTATTGACTACTGTGATCTTAGGATCTATTGTTTATCGTATCATCATTGCGGTAGTATTACAGATGGGTCTGTCTACCGATGATCTGAAGTTATTGACAGCAGTGGTTGTAGCAGCAGCACTTGGTATTCCAAATGTAAAACAGAAATTAGCTGTTAAGAGAACACCGGCGTAGGATGGAGGAATTTCATATGTTAGAAATTAAGAATGTGCATAAAACCTTTAACAAGGGAACGATTAATGAGAAAAAAGCATTAAATGGTGTAGAGCTTCATTTAAATCCTGGAGATTTTGTTACCATCATTGGCGGAAATGGAGCTGGAAAATCTACATCTTTAAATATGATCGCTGGGGTATATCCGATTGATCAGGGAACGATCATTTTGGATGGAAAGGACATCTCCGATTGGCCGGAATATAAGAGGGCTTCTTTGATCGGGAGAGTTTTTCAGGATCCGATGATGGGAACAGCGGCGAATATGTCAATTGAAGAGAATCTGGCAATGGCACACCGTCGAGGAAAAAGCAGAGGTCTTGGATGGGGCGTAAATAAGAAAGAGAGAGCGTTGTTTAAAGAACGTCTGAAAATGCTGGATCTGGGGCTGGAAGATAGAACTACGACGAAAGTCGGACTCTTGTCCGGTGGACAGAGACAGGCAATTACACTTTTGATGGCAACGCTTCAGAAACCGAGCATTTTGCTTCTGGATGAGCATACAGCAGCGTTGGATCCAAAGACAGCGAAGAAAGTTCTAGATCTGACAGAAAAGATCATTGCAAAGGATAATCTGACAGCAATGATGGTTACTCATAACATGAAAGATGCTATTCATATCGGAAATCGCTTGATAATGATGCATGAAGGGCGTATTATATATGATGTAGCAGGCGAAGAAAAGAAGCAATTGACAGTAGATGATTTATTACATAAGTTTGAACTTGTCAGCGGAGAAGAATTTGCCAATGATCGAATGATGTTGTCATAAGGAGGGCATGGTCCATCGGAATACTTGTGTGTGCAAGAAAATGTTGCTACGCTTGATTTCGATGGATTTCTTTTTATTATATAAAAATTCCTTGAATTTCTAATGTAATAAAACTCCTCTGGAAAAAGATAATGGGAGGAAAAGATGGTTAATTTTGCAGTAATAGGAAGTAATTTTGTAACAGATAGTTTGATTGAAGCGGGAAGACAGTGTAAAGATTTTCATCTTCAGGCTGTCTACTCCAGAACTATGGAACGGGCAAAAGCATATGCGGAAAAATATCAGATTCCAGACTGCTATGATTCGTTAGAAGAGCTGGCAAAGGCAGATAATATCGATGCGGTTTATGTGGCCAGCCCAAATGCATGTCATGCGCAACAGAGCATTTTAATGCTGGAGCATGGAAAACATGTGTTGTGTGAGAAGACCATAGCTTCCAATAAGAAAGAATTAGAAGCGATGTTAAAAGCGGCCGAAGAACATCAGGTTATCTTATTAGAGGCAATGCGATCTGTCTTTGACCCTGGTTTTCAGGCAATTTGTGACAATCTTGATAAGATTGGTAAGATTCGCCGGGCTACCTTTCAGTATTGTCAGTATTCCAGAAGATACGATAACTATAAGGCTGGCATTGTGGAAAATGCATTTAAGAAGGAATTGTCCAATGGTTCTTTGATGGATATTGGTGTGTATTGCGTGCATCCGCTGGTGAAATTATTCGGATTGCCAAAAGAAATTTCTGCGCATTGTCTAAAGCTGGACAATGGAATCGATGCCTCAGGAACCATTGTAGCTATGTATGAGGATATGCAGGCAGAACTGATCTATTCTAAGATTACAGATGCCATCCTACCAAGTCAGATTCAGGGAGAAGATGGCTCCATGATCATCGAGCAGATTCAGGATACAGTGAAGATCAAGATTCGTTATCGGGATAAGACATGGGAAGAAATACCGGTTTCCAAAAAGAGCAATAACATGTATTATGAAGTGGAGGAGTTTATTCGTCTGATCCAGGAGAAGAAAGATGCCAAGGCACATAATCAGTATTCTTTATGGGAATTGGAAGTTATGGATGAGGCAAGGCGTCAGATGGGAATCGTATTTCCAGCAGATCAGTGTTAAATAACAGATAATAGATATTTATTTAATTTGACCATGGGAGTCGCCATTTTTTCTGCTTTTTCGTGCAAAGTATAGATGAAAATGGTGGCTTTCATTTTTCGTTTATAAAAAATTTATTTTTTTGAAAGGAATGATTGACAAATATTTAGCACTATGCTAGAATTATAGACAAGTCAAGAGAGAAAGATGAAGGATTGTTACCGGTAATGCGGGCTAAACCTGATTTGAATCAAGAATTCTTAATATACGTATACGTCATTGACTTTTTATATACGTAGATAAGAGTTTTTGCTTCAAGTTGGGTTTTTTTTTGCCCCGAAAAGCCATAATAGTCTTAGAAAAACTTGACTTTGAACCCATGACATTTATATGGCAAATTTGTACAAAAAAATAGAATACTTACTGGAATTATTGTGAAATTTGTTGTATAATGTCATTGAAGATAAGTACAGGGCAGTACTTATTATATATTTACTACCATAGAAAGGGAGGAATGAAAATGGTCGGAATTATTCTTGCTACCCATGGTGGGTTTGCAACTGGTATCATGCAGTCCGGATCTATGATATTTGGTGATCAGCCAGATGTTGCTGCTGTAACTTTACAGCCAAGCGAAGGACCAGATGATGTCAGAAAGAAAATGGAAGAGGCAATTGCTTCTTTCTCAAATCAGGACGAAGTGTTGTTTTTAGTTGATCTTTGGGGTGGAACTCCATTCAACCAGGCAAATGGATTGATTTCAGGTCATGAAGACAAATGGGCAATTGTTGCTGGCTTGAATTTACCAATGCTGATCGATGCTTATGCTTCACGTATGTCCATGGAAACGGCACATGAAATTGCAAAACAGATTATTGGAAGCGGAAAAGATGGTGTTAAGGTTTATCCAGAATCTTTACAGCCAGAAGAAGCACAGCCAGCTGCAGCTGCAGCACCTGTAGTTCCTCAGGGAGCAATTCCAGAAGGAACCGTATTAGGAGATGGACATATCAAATACGTATTGGCACGTATTGATTCTCGTCTGCTTCACGGACAGGTAGCAACGGGCTGGACAAAGGCTACACAGCCAGATCGTATTATTGTTGTTTCTGACGCAGTAGCACGCGACGATCTTCGTAAGAAATTAATTATTGAAGCTGCTCCTCCAGGAGTAAAAGCACATGTTGTTCCTATTGACAAGATGATCGCTGTTGCAAAAGATCCTCGTTTTGGAGCTACAAAAGCAATGCTTCTTTTTGAAACACCTCAGGATGCACTTCGTGCCATCGAAGGTGGAGTAGATATCAAAGAATTAAACGTTGGTTCTATGGCTCATACAACAGGCAAAGTTGCAGTATCTAAAGTATTATCTTTAGGAAAAGAAGATGTTAAGACTTTTGAAGATTTAAAAGCAAAAGGTATTACATTCGATGTACGTAAAGTACCAAGCGATTCCAAAGATAATATGGATAATATTATCGCAAAAGCAAAAGCTGAATTAGCTTAAGCATATTGATTAGATAGGAGGAATTATAATGTCATTTATTTCAGCTATATTAGTAGTTATAGTTGCTTTCTTGGCTGGTATGGAAGGGGTTTTGGATGAATTCCAGTTCCATCAACCATTAGTAGCATGTACATTAATTGGATTAGTTACCGGTCAGCTGATTCCATGTGTCATCTTAGGAGGTACTCTTCAGATGATCGCATTAGGATGGGCAAATATCGGAGCAGCAGTTGCACCAGATGCAGCATTAGCTTCTGTAGCATCTGCGATTATTCTTGTTCTTGGTAATCAGGGTACAAAAGGTGTAGATACAGCAATCGCTGTGGCAATTCCTTTGGCTGTAGCCGGATTATTCTTAACAATGGTTGTTCGTACACTTTCTGTAGCTTGTGTTCATCGTATGGATGCAGCAGCTGAAAAAGGTAGCTTTAGAGGCGTAGAAATCTGGCACATCATCGCTGTCTGCCTGCAGGGGCTTCGTATTGCAATCCCAGCAGCAGCACTGTTAGTTATCCCAGCAACAACAGTACAGGGATTCTTACAGTCTATGCCAGCTTGGTTGACAGACGGTATGTCAATCGGTGGTGGTATGGTAGTAGCTGTAGGTTATGCAATGGTTATTAACATGATGGCAACTGCAGAAGTATGGCCTTTCTTCGCAATCGGATTCTGTCTGGCAGCAATCTCAGACTTAACATTAATCGCATTAGGTGTTATTGCAGTATCTATGGCATTAATTTACTTGAAACTGGCTGAAAGCGGCGGATCTTCTAACGGCGGTGCAAGCAATACTGGTGATCCATTAGGCGATATTCTGAATGATTATTGATTAAGAAGGAGGTAAGAATCATGGCAGAAAAAATTACATTAAGTAAACAGGATCGGTTATCCGTTGCATTGCGTTCTACTTTCCTTCAGGGATCTTGGAACTATGAACGTATGCAGAATGGTGGTTGGGCATTTGCAATGATCCCTGCTATCAAGAGATTATATACAACAAAAGAAGAACAGATCGCAGCTTTAAAACGTCATCTGGAATTCTTCAATACGCATCCATATGTAGCTTCTCCAGTTATCGGTGTAACACTTGCTCTGGAAGAAGAACGTGCAAATGGTGCAGAAGTAGACGATGCAGCTATCCAGGGTGTTAAAGTCGGTATGATGGGACCTTTGGCTGGTGTTGGTGACCCTGTATTCTGGTTCACAGCTCGTCCAATCTTAGGTGCGTTAGGTGCTTCCCTTGCTATTTCTGGAAACATCTTAGGACCAATCTTATTCTTCGTATTGTGGAACGTTATCCGTTGGGCATTCATGTGGTATACACAGGAATTTGGTTACAACGTAGGTACAAAAATCACAGAAGACCTTTCTGGTGGTCTGTTACAAAAAGTTACAAAAGGTGCATCTATCTTAGGTATGTTTATTCTGGGTGCTCTGGTAGAGCGTTGGGTTAACATTAACTTTACACCAGTCGTATCTTCCGTTAAATTAAGTGAAGGTGCTTACATTGACTGGGCTAGTCTTCCACAAGGTGGCGCAGGAATCCAGCAGGCATTCCAGCAGTATGCATCTGGCCTGGCATTAAGTCCTGAAAAAGTTACAACATTACAGGATAACTTAAATTCCTTAATTCCAGGTTTCGTACCACTGTTACTTACATTATTATGTATGTGGTTATTAAAGAAAAACGTATCTCCAATCCTTATCATCATCGCTTTATTCGTTGTTGGTATCGCTGGACATGTAATCGGATTATTATAATTCGTGCATAGGCGATTGGGAAAGAGATAATACTCAGTCGATAACATAGCGAAAAAGGCTCGGAGGAATCCGAGCCTTTTTGATTACATCAGAGATTTCTGACGTAATCAAAAATATTCTGTGCAGGATTCTTTTTTGAATGAAAGAATCCTGAAAGTTTTTCGCACAAAATACTATATTGTGATATAATAGGAACACTGAATGAAATAAATAGTAGAAATGGAGAAGCAATATGAAAAAGCCAACGGAAGGAATGGTTCAATCTATTAATACAAAGGCGGATCTGGTCATGGATGGAACGTCTTATCAGGGGTTGAATTCTTATGGCAAGATTATGATAGGAGATAAGGGGTTTGAGTACTACAATAATCGCAATAAGGGAGACTATATTCAGATTCCATGGACGGAGGTGGATTACGTCATTGCCTCTGTGATGTTTAAGGGTAAGAAAATTCCTCGTTTTGCGATTCAGACAAAAAGAAATGGTACGTATTCTTTTTCTGCAAAGGAACCAAAGAAACTTTTACGTGCGGTCAATCAGTATGTGGCAGATGATCGTATGGTTCGTTCACTGAGCTTATTCGATGTGATCAAGAGAGCATTTAATTCGAAATTTAAAAAAGATAATTAATATTTATATGCAAAAGGAGGTAGGGAGATGGGACATGTTTTGAAAATGGATCCGGTATTTAAAGAAATGATCTGGGGAGGAAGCAAACTCAAAGACATTTATGGATACGAGATTCCAAGTGATCATACGGGAGAATGCTGGGCAATTTCTGCACATAAGAACGGCGACTGTACTATTGCCAATGGAGAATATGCAGGAAAGTCGCTGGCGTGGTTGTTTGAAAATCACCGCGAATTATTTGGCGATATTGAAGGTACACAGTTTCCTCTTTTGGTAAAGATCATTGATGCGAAGAATGACCTGTCTGTTCAGGTGCATCCAGACGATGCTTATGCAGGAAAATATGAGAATTCTCTTGGGAAGACAGAATGTTGGTTCGTATTGCAGGCCGATGAAGGAACGAAGATGGTGATGGGTCATCATGCCAAGACGAAAGAAGAATTTGTAAAAGCCATCGAAGAAGATGACTACGACAACTTGCTGAACTCTTTCCAGATTCAAAAAGGAGACTTCTTCTATATTCCATCCGGTACTTTACATGCCATCTGCAGTGGCTCTTTGATTTATGAGGCTCAGCAGTCATCAGATATTACCTATCGTGTATATGATTATCATCGTAAGGATCAGGATGGAAATGAAAGACAGCTTCATGTGAAGCAGTCCATTGATGTAACCAATGTTCCTGCCAATGTGGAGCAGAATAAGACATTTGCCGAGAGTAATCTTGCCAATGGAACAAAAACCACGTATGTGGAAAGTGAATTCTTCAAGGTGGACCGCTATCAGATGGATGGGGAGAATACCATTGCCAATGATGCGCCATTTCAGATGGTAAGTGTGATTGGAGGAGAAGGAAAGATAGGAGAATTTCATGTGAAGATGGGGGATCATTTCATCATTTGTTCCGATCAGAAGGAGACGATATTTGATGGTAACATGGATGTGATGATCACTACACTTTAAAAAGATTATGATACGATCAGGAGGTTAAGATGAGTAATTATCAAATCGAAACAAAATGTATCCAGTCTGGATGGAATCCGGGCAATGGAGAACCGCGTGTTCTGCCTATTTATCAGAGTACGACATTTAAATATGAATCCAGTGACCAGATGGGAAGATTGTTTGACCTGGAAGAAAGCGGATATTTCTATACCCGTCTACAGAATCCGACCAATGATGCAGTAGCTGCAAAGATTTGCGATCTGGAGGGAGGAGCGGCAGCAATGCTTACTTCATCCGGACAGGCTGCCAATTTCTATGCGATTATGAACATTTGTGAAAAGGGTGATCATATCGTTTGTGCCAGTGCCATTTATGGAGGTACATACAATTTATATGCTCATACGATTCGAAAGATGGGAGTGGATGCTACTTTTGTAGATCCGGAATGTACAGAAGAGGAATTAAATGCAGCTTTTCAGGAAAATACAAAAGCAGTGTTTGGCGAAAGTATTTCCAATCCTTCGCTGGTTGTTTTAGATTTTGAGAAATTTGCAAAAGCAGCACATGCTCATGGAGTTCCTTTGATCGTTGACAATACATTCCCAACTCCGATTAACTGTCGTCCATTCGAATGGGGTGCAGATATCGTTACTCATTCCACTACAAAGTATATGGATGGTCATGCAACCTGCGTAGGAGGAGCCATTGTAGATAGCGGGAATTTTGACTGGGAAGCACATGGAGATAAATATGCATGTCTGACTCAGCCAGATGAAACCTATCATGGAGTAGTCTATACGGAGAGATTCGGCAAAGGTGCCTACATTACAAAGGCAACAGCTCAGCTGATGAGAGATTTAGGTTCTATTCAGTCTCCTCAGAATGCATTTTTATTAAATCTTGGTCTGGAGACTCTTCACTTAAGAATGAAGCAGCATTGTGCCAATGCCAAGGAAGTAGCTAAGTATCTTCAGAATCACGAAAAGGTTGCATGGGTACATACACCAGAATTAGAAACAGATAAGAACTATGAACTTGCTCAGAAATATATGCCAGATGGCACTTGCGGAGTAATTACCTTTGGTATCAAGGGTGGAAAAGAAGCATGCGTGCGTGTGATGGACAGCTTAAAGATGATTGCCATCGTAACACACGTGGCTGACGCAAGAAGCTGTGTGCTTCATCCAGCAAGCCATACACATCGTCAGATGAATGAGCAGGAATTGATCGAAGCAGGAGTTCAGCCAGATCTGATTCGTTTTAGCGTTGGTATCGAAAGCGCCAAGGATATCATTGCAGATTTAGAACAGGCGCTTGCACAGGCATAAGCAGGATATAAGAGAATAGAAGCCTTATGGGACCGGATTCAAAAGAACTGGAAGCATAAGGCTTCTATTTTTGTTAGAGATGGCTAAAGTGCTAAGTGACAGTAACTAATACCCATGGCATTCCTGAATTCACATTCATATATCGGACGGCGGCAAAAAGTGATAGATTTCATCATAAGATTCGTCTTCATAATCCGATAATGCTGGACGATATTTTAAGCCGGTACATTCAGTAGTAGAAGTATTGCCAGCATCAAAAAAGGCTTCGTCAATCTGTCTATTGATCAGTTGTTCCTGGTTATCTTTTTCTTTTCTTTTCATGATGCACCTCCACTGATAGTATCTCCGCAGACAAAAGATTTATCGATAGATATTGATTTTTTTTGAAAAAAATCTATAATAGGAGATTATGAAACAAAAAAGAAGAAAAGAGGAAAGAACATGAATCTTATGATGTTATCTGGCCCGATCATCGGGGCGGTTATTGGTTATTTTACAAATAGCATTGCAATAAAAATGATGTTTCGTCCGCTGCACCCGGTAAAAATCGGCAATTTTACCCTTCCTTTTACGCCGGGTATCATTCCAAAAGGACAGGGAAGACTGGCAAAAGCCATTGGAAAAACCGTAGGCGAACAGCTTTTAACAGAGGATGTTTTGACAAAACGGCTTCTTTCCGATGCCATGAAAGAAAAGGTAGTAGAGGAGACAGAGCAGTTTCTGAGAAAACAACAGGTCAATGAGAATTCTTTCAATGAGATTCTCTTATCTTATGCAAAGCAGGAGAAGATCAACGAGAAAAAGGATCAGATTGTAGAAGTCATCATGGAAAAAGTGGTCTATTATCTCAAAGAAGTACAGCTTGGAGATATTGTGGCCAATGAAGTATTAAATGCCGCAAAGCAGTACGTACAGGGCACTTTTTTGGCTATGATGATCAATGATGATATGCTGATGCCTATCGCACGGAAGATAGCGGAGCGGGTGGATGCTTACGTAGATGGAGACGGTATCTGTCTGATCCGTGGAGCAATCAATGCGGAAGCGGAAAAGCTTTTGAATCAGCAGGTTTCCGTATATGCCAATCAACTCGTGGAAGAAAAAGAATCCATAGAGAATGTGGTGCTGGCTGTATATGAATCCTTTATCAGAGAGCAGATGCATCGATTCTTGCAACAGATGGATTTGTGTCGGTTAGTGGAGGACAAGATCAATGAAATGGATGTGGCAGAGGTGGAAGAGCTGGTGTTATCCATTATGAAAAAGGAGTTACACTCTGTCATCAATCTGGGTGCTGTCATTGGATTTGTGATCGGATTGGTGAATATGGCATTTTGATGATTTTATAAAAATAACAACAAAATGACTGTAAGGATGCCAGAGATGCCAATGGCGATTCCGCTCATGGCTCCCTGAATTTCTCCAAGCTCTAAAGCTTTTGCTGTTCCGATAGCATGGGAACTGGTGCCGATGGCGATTCCGGAAGCAGAAGGATGCTCAATATTCAGGCAGCGGATCAGCCAGGAACAGAGAAGATTTCCGGTGATACCGGTAATGATCACGGCAGCCACCGTGATGGATGGAATACCACCCAAGTGTCTGCTAATATCCATTGCGATCGGTGTGGTTACTGATTTTGGAAGCAGAGTTCTGGTAAGGACAGAGCTGAGGCCGAACAAACGGCAGAGAAGCAGGATGCTCAGGATGGAGGAAAGAGAACCAGTAAAACAGCCGGCGATGACCGGAATTAGGGAGGAACGCAATAAATGCCGCTGGCGATAGATGGAAAGAGCCAGTGATGCAGTAGCAGGTGGCAGAAATAAGCTGATAATACGACCTCCTTTGTTGAACTGGTCAAACGAAATATTTCCTATGCTAAGAATGATAATGCAAAGGATCATAGAAAAAAGCAGAGGATTCAGATGGGAAAATGGTGGCTTTTTTTGAAGGAAGGCACCGAGATAGTAGGTAGTAAGTACCATGATAATTCCAGTCAAGATCATAATCAACGCCTCCGTTTCTGCCAGTTTAAGACTACCTTTACGGTGTAGGCGGTCACGGTAAAGGTAATGACTGTTGTAAAAACACAGATGAAAAGAAGAATGAAGATTTTTCCTTTCAGCAGAGAATATTCATTCATGATCGCTACGCCGGAGGGAACGAAGAAAAGTGCCATATGTTTGAGAAGAAAATCACATCCTTTTTCTATCTGGGCTTCTTTGATGATCCCTACCAGTAAGAGAAGAAATAGAAGGATCATACTTACAATAGAAGAGGGGAAAGAAAAGGGCAGCAGGGCGGCACATCCTTTCCCAATCTGACAGATAACAAAGAGTAAAAGTAGTTGTAGGAGCAATTTCATAATGTGACGATCGCTAAGATCTTCCATCCTTTCTTTCTAATAGTATCCAGGCGATGACATCGGACAAAAATTGTTTTAATGAATCTTCTTTTTGAAATGCTGGATGATGGAAGGAAAGCTTCTCATAGCAGGTATTCCAGGTTGCCTTTTGTCGGTAATCTCTGGGAACAAAGGAGGCCAGGCTTTTATGGATGGCCCGGTCTTCTACCGGAAGATAGTAATAATTCTTCACATCAGGATAATAATGCTTTAACCGGCCCTTTTCATCCAGAGGCATAATCAGTGTACCATACTGGTCGGTTACCAGAAGGCGGATGTCATCGATGGTGTAATCCAGTGGAAGTAAAAGCGGGCGGGAAAGGGAAAAGGTGAATACTGCTTTTCCATCGTCCGGGTGTTCTTTACTGATTCCACATGTGGATAGCTTTCCCTGTTTTAAGTCCAGATATGCAGGGATGGAGGAAAAATACCACAGAGCAAGAAGCGTTTCTTCATTATAGAGAAGAAGCGCTTTTTTCGTAGAAGCATCCTTCTTTTTTAGATATGTCTGGTATAATTGAATGCGCTTTTTACCAGTCATTGAGATGGTACGTTTAAATCCGATTTTCTGTTCCAGTGCTGTCTGGCGACAGGAGGAAAGGGCTAGAATCTTTCGGAAGGGATATATCATATCATAGTAATCCTTTGAAATCATAGTATCGATTGGATTGGTCAGACCATATTCTGCGGATTTTTTCTGAAGGAAGGGAAGAGAAAAGCGATTACCATAATGGGTGATGACTACCTGCCTGTGGGCAATCTCATCAAAGAATGAAATCAGCATATCCTTTTGTTCCAGACCGGATTCATTGAACCATTGCATGAGCATTAGCTGTTCGCCCTGGCGGAATCCGATGCCGATCATGGTAATGGAGGATACATCTGCCTGAAGGCCGGTAGTATCCAGACAAAGGAAAAAGGAATTCTCATCCAGGGTTCGTGGAACGGGACATGGGATTTGTTTTTTCGTGATTAGCATCGTAGGCCTCCTTTTTATCTTTTGCGTTTAGTATAATGGTTTCTGGGGTTTTTCGCAAGAAACAATTCCTTACGGACAAATGTTCGATAATATGATATACTATAAATACTTAGCAACGGCATTGGAGACGAAGAAGGGTGTTTCGTCTGCCGAATTGGAGGAAAAAGATGATTTCATATGTAAAAGGAACATTGACGGCCGTTTTTTTAGACGGTATTATTATAGAAAATCAGGGGATAGGTTATGACATTAAGACACCGGTCATGCCAGACAGGCTTCCGAAGATGGGAAGTCAGTGTATGATCTATACCCACATGTATGTACGGGAGGATGCCATAGGGCTTTATGGATTTCTGACAAAAGAAGAACTGGATACCTTTAAGCTTTTGATCGGGGTCAGTGGAATTGGCCCTAAGGTGGCACTGGCCGTACTTTCCACCCTTAGTGTTCGTCAGCTGAAGCTGGCAGTGTTAAGTGATGATACTAAGACCATATGTAAGACGCCTGGAATTGGTCCGAAGGGAGCCAAAAGGCTGATCATAGAATTGAAGGATAAACTGGAGATGGATGAACTTGAAGAAGAACCAATGCGGGAAGAACTGTTCCAGGAAGGGGCAGAAGATGTAATCTCTCTGACGGCACAGGCCCTGGTCAGCTTAGGATATTCCAATTCAGAAGCATATCGAAGTATCCAGGCGGTGGAGGGCCGGGATGAAATGGATACAGAGACACTATTAAAAGCAGCATTGAAGAATATGATTTTTTAGCAGGTGACAACAATGATCGATCGAATTATTACAACAGAATTTATGGATGATGATGTTGCCATTGAAAGCAACTTAAGGCCACAGCTATTACAGGATTATGTTGGCCAGGAAAAGGTAAAGAATAATTTAAAAGTTTTTATAGAGGCGGCAAAAAGCAGAGGAGAATCGTTGGACCACGTATTACTCTATGGACCTCCTGGCCTGGGAAAAACGACTCTTGCAGGAATTGTAGCCAATGAGATGGGTGTGAATCTAAAGATTACATCAGGACCAGCCATTGAGAAGCCCGGAGAGCTGGCAGCAATTCTGAATAATCTATCAGAGGGAGATGTGCTTTTTATTGATGAAATCCATCGTTTGAACCGACAGGTGGAAGAGGTGCTTTATCCAGCAATGGAGGATTTTTCCATTGATATTGTTATTGGAAAGGGACAGGCAGCAAGATCCATTCGACTGGATCTGCCTCATTTTACTTTGATTGGAGCCACAACAAGAGCAGGTATGCTGACCGCACCTTTGAGAGACCGGTTTGGAGTGGTAAATAGACTGGATTTTTATACCACAGAGGAGCTTACATCCATTGTAGAAAGATCAGCACAGGTGCTGGATGTTTCTGTGGATGAACAGGGGGCTATGGAGATCGCAAGGCGTTCCAGAGGGACACCAAGACTTGCCAATCGCCTGTTAAAAAGAGTCAGGGATTTTGCACAGGTACAGTTTGATAGCTTTATTGATGAGTCAGTGGCCAGAATCGCATTAAATCAGCTGGAAGTGGATGCGCTGGGACTGGATCAGGTGGATCGCAATCTGTTAGAGACCATGATCGAGAAGTTTGAAGGGAAACCAGTGGGACTGGATACGCTGGCAGCGGCTATAGGAGAGGATTCAGGTACCATTGAAGATGTATATGAACCATATCTGATCCAGAATGGGCTGATTCAGAGAACCCCTAGAGGAAGGGTCGCAACCAGGCGGGCCTATGAACATTTTGGAATGACCATGCCGGAGGAATAGACGGGAGGCGATACGATGGGAAGGAATACAATTGAAGTAATCATTAATAAGAAAGTATACCGTTTGAGCGGGACAGAAAGCGAAGAATATATGCAGATGTTGGCGAGACATATTGACCATAAGATGGCGGAGCTTTCTGCATCTGCAGGCTATGATAAGATGACTTCCGAGTACCAGAATCTTCTTCTGGCACTGAATCTCGCCGATGATTATTATAAATGTAAAGAAGAAGTAGACAGCATGGATAAAGAAGCTGCTGGAAGAGAACGGCAGTTTTATGAGATGAAGCATGAGATGATCGATACTAAGATCCAATGTGAGACATTGGAGAAGCTGGTATCAGAGTATAAGAACCAGATTACGGAACTACAAAAAGAAATTATCCGTTTGGAGCAGAGGAATGCCAATGAATAAGAAAAATGATAACCATCAGATTCCAGATTTTATAGAAGTACTTTCCCCGGCGGGTTCCTTCGAGAGCTTGAAGGCAGCCATACATGCGGGTGCCGATGCCGTATATTTAGGTGGGCATAAGTTTGGAGCCAGGGCATTTGCAGACAACTTTGATCTGGAGAATATGAAAAGGGCCATTGATTATGTGCATTTACATGGAAAGCAGATTTATATGACGGTCAATACCCTGTTTAAAAATGAGGAGATAGAAGAATTGTATGACTATCTTCTGCCGTATTATCAGGAAGGGCTGGATGCTGTCATTGTACAGGATGTGGGAGTGGCGGAGGTGATTCGCAGGGAATTTCCTGGAATGGATCTTCATGCCAGTACCCAAATGACTGTGATGGGAGTGGAAGGAGCAGCCATGCTGGAAGAACTGGGCTTTCGCCGGGTTGTGCCAGCCAGAGAATTGTCCCTGGAAGAAATTTCAGATATCAGGCAAAAAACCAATTTGGAGATAGAGACATTTGTCCATGGAGCACTTTGCTTTTCCTATTCCGGACAGTGTCTGATGAGCAGTATGTTAGGAGGAAGAAGCGGGAATCGTGGCCGTTGTGCACAGACCTGTCGTCTTCCTTACGATTTGTATGGCAGTGGAAAAAAGATGAATAAAGGCGGAGAACAATATCTGTTAAGTCCAAGGGACTTGTGTTCTCTGGAGATTTTGCCACAGGTCCTGAGAGCCGGTACCAATTCTCTTAAGATTGAAGGAAGAATGAAGCGGCCGGAATACGTAGCGGCAGTGACCAGACAGTATCGCAGGTATGTAGACCGATATCTTTCTGATCCAAAAGGATTTCAGGTACAGAAAGAGGATATGCAGGAGCTTTTGGAGCTGTATAATCGAGGGGGATTTACGAAAGGATATTATCTGAGTCATAATGGAAGAGAGATGATGTCCATGAAACGGCCAAATCATATGGGCTATTATGTCGGAAAAATCAAAGAAATCAATAAGAATAAGATATGTTTTCTTTGTGAAGCTCATATCCACAAGCAGGATATTTTAGAAATTTCCCTTCCGAATAAAGAAAAGGTGGAACTGACTTCTCCAGTAGATGGGAAAAAAGGCTCGCTGATTATTTTAAATGCGAAGCAGATAAAAAGACTGCGAAAGGGGATGCCGATTTATCGGACAAGAAATCAGACATTGATTTCTAATATTCAGGAAGAAGTAATTCAAAGAGAAAAGAAAGAAAATCTTAAGGGAAATATCATTTTTTGCATAGGAAAACCTGTTATGATGCAGGTAAGGTATGGAAACCTAACAGCGACTGTAACAGGCGATGTGGTCCTAGAAGCAGAAAAGCAGCCGGTCACCAGAGAAAAGATCATGGAACAGGTGACAAAGACCGGGCAGACACCATTTACATTGGAAATTACCCATGTGGATATGGATGAAGGTGCGTTTCTTCCGATGGGCGCCCTCAAGGCTTTAAGGAGAGAAGCTTTAAAAGCGATGGAGGAAAAGATCATTAGACAGAAGTATCGGGATATACCGGTTAAGATGCAGACAGACCGGGAATCCGTCTGTCACATGCCGAAGCGACATCAGATCATTGCTTCTGTATCTAATCTGGAACAGGGAAGGGCAGCACTTACCTCAGAGAAGGTGGATGCCATTTATATGCTGGGTGAGGCGATACCATTTGAGCAGTGGGAAGATTTTTCCAAACAGTGTATTCAAGCAGGAAAAGAGATTTATTATGCTATGCCATATGTTTTTCATAAAAAGGCAGGAAGAGAATGGAGAACCTGGCAGGAATTGATCTGCCATGGAAGCCATCATGGAATTCTTGTAAGGACTATGGATGAATTTGCATTGCTTCGCAGTTTTTGGGATTTTGACAAGACCATGGTACTGGCATCGTCCTTGTATGCCTATAATAAAGAAGCACTGCGCTTTTATAAAGAGCAGGCAGGGCATAAGGTAAGGATCACACTTCCAGCAGAGCTGAATGAAAAGGAACTACTCAGTCTCCAGGAGCCATATGCAGACTTGGTGGTATATGGATATCAGCCGTTAATGATCAGCGCCCAGTGCCAGACGAAAAATCATCTGGGATGTAAAAAGAAAGAAGAAAAGCTTACGTTAAAAGATCGATATCAGAAGAATTTTTATGTTCGAAATTATTGTCGTTATTGTTATAACGTTATTTATAATGGAGATCCGTTGCTGTTACTGTCCATGCAGAAAGAACTTTCAAATCTGCAGGTGGGCGGATATGTCTATCAGTTTACCATTGAAAATGCCGAAGAGACAAAGGCAGTTTTGGAAGGCAGATTTGAGAATAAGAAGTATACGAAAGGTCATTTCAAAAGAGGAATTGAATAGGTAGAAAAATGGTTAGTTTAATTACAATTATATCAAAATATTTGATTTTAATCCTGTGCTTCGTTTATACTCTTTCTAGTTTTACAGTATTTCGGAGCGGAAAAAAGGAAAAGATGACAGCAGTTTTAGACAATCAGGTCTGGTATTTATTTTCCTTTCATTTTGTCTGTTACTTTGTGTTGTTCATTCAGACGTGGGAACTTAAGATACTATTCTTCTTTGCAGCCCAAATCGTATTTTTTGAATGTATCATGCTTTTGTATCCGAGGATTTATCGGCGATGTTCCAGAAAACTGGTAAACAATATGTGCTTTTTACTTGGAATTGGATTTATTATGCTGACCAGATTGTCTTTTGATCTGGCCATACGCCAGTTTGCCATTGTGGCAGTTTCCTTTCTGATTTCTGCAGTGATTCCGGTTTGCATTGAGAAGATGTCTTTTCTCAATAAGCTGGGATGGGTATATGCGATTTTGGGATTTTTATTTTTGGCTACCGTCTTTGTCTTTGGCGTGAGTAAGAATGGGGCTACCAACTGGATCAGTATAGGAGGAATCGTCCTTCAACCATCAGAATTTGTAAAGATTATTTTCATCTTTTTTGTGGCCTCTATGCTGAGCAAGGCAAAGGAATTTAATGATCTGGTAAAAATTACCGTAGTTGCCGCGCTGTATGTATGTGTGCTGGTAATTGAAAAAGACCTGGGAGCAGCATTGCTGTTTTTCATGGTTTATATGATGATGCTCTATTCGGCTACAGCCAAGCTTTCCTATCTGCTGGCGGGATTTGGATCTGGTGCTGTGGCATCCGTCATCGCTTATTTTATTTTTGGACATGTGAGAGAACGTGTTATGGCATGGAAAGATCCGTTTTCTATTATTGCCGGTAAGGGATGGCAGGTATGTCAGTCTTTGTTTGCCATCGGAACCGGAAGCTGGTTTGGATTGGGGTTGAATCAGGGAAGGCCTACCGATGTGCCAATTTATGAATCTGATTTTATATTTTCCGGTATTTGTGAGGAATTTGGTGTGCTGTTCGGACTTTGCGTTATATTGATCTGCTTAAGCTTATTTTTGTCTTTTATGCAGATTTCTACAAGAATCAAAGGACTATTTTATAAATTATTATGCCTGGGATTTGGTGTATGCTATATTTTTCAGGTGTTTTTATGCATCGGTGGAGTGACCAAATTTATTCCTTCTACAGGAATTACTCTTCCGTTGGTCAGTTATGGAGGAAGTTCGGTAGCCAGTACATTGATCATGTTTGGCATCGTACAGGGATTATATATGATTTCCAATAAAAAAGAGGTGATAGAGGATGAGCCTGTGGAAGAAGAATAAGAAGAACGAAACAGAGAAACTGGAAGATATGCTTCAATATGAAGATCCAAAGCAGTCTGTAAGAAAGAAGAAAAAAGCCAATACACAGATTTTACAGATTACCTATCTGGTCGTGCTTTTATTCCTGGGACTGATCATTTATATGGTGAAATTTACTATGTTTGACAGCAGCAGTGTAATTTCCAATGCATATAATAAGCGTCAGAATTCCTTCTCTGAGAAGGTCATTCGTGGAAAGATCATCAGCAGCAATGGCAAGGTTTTAGCTCAGACGGTGATGAATAGCGATGGCAATGAGGAGCGGGAATATCCATATGGGAGGATGTTTGCTCATGTAGTGGGATTTGATAAGAAAGGAATGTCTGGACTTGAGAGTTCCTATAATTATCAGCTGCTTACCTCCAATTCTAATTTATTTATGCAGATTCGAAATTCTCTGACAGGAGATAAGAATACAGGAGACGATCTGTATACTACTTTGGATACCCGAATACAGAAGGCGGCCTATGAGGCTTTAGGAGACCGAAAAGGGGCAGTTATTGCCATAGAACCGGATACGGGAAGAATTCTTGCCATGGTGTCCAAGCCTGATTTTGATCCCAACAACATTGAAGATGTATGGGCGAGTCTCAACGAATCTTCTGAGTCCGTCCTGCTCAATCGAGCCACACAGGGACTATATGCTCCGGGATCTACTTTTAAGGTAGTAACGGCGTTAGAATATATGAGGGAACATAGCGATTATCAAAATTTCAGCTACCAGTGTACCTCTACGATTATCAAAAACAGCAATAAGGTCAGTTGTTACCATGGAACGGCACATGGCCGGGTGAATTTGACGCAGGCTATTGCAAAATCATGTAATACGGCATTTGTAGAACTGGGAAGTGATCTAAACCGCAAAAAGTTCCGAGTGCTGGCAGAGGATCTTTTATTCAATCAGAAGATTCCTGTAGATGTAGCCAGCAAGAAGAGCAGCTTTGTTGTAACAAAGAGTACGGACCGGAGTCTGATGCCTCAGACGGTTATCGGGCAGGGAAATACCCAGATCACACCGCTGAATAATGCTCTGATCATGTGTGCCATTGCCAATAAGGGTGTGATCATGAAACCTTATCTGGCAGACCATATTGAAAATTATAATGGAGGAACCATTAAGCAATATGAGACTTCTGAATATAAAAAGGCATTAAACGAGGAAGAAGCGGATGCCATGAAAGAGATGCTCAAAGCAGTTGTTACGGACGGAACAGGATCTGCATTAAATACTTCTGCATATACGGTGGCAGGAAAAACAGGGTCAGCAGAATATAATTCTGCTAAGGATTCTCATGCGTGGTTTATCGGTATGTCCAATGTAGAGGACCCGGACCTGGTAGTCAGTGTTATTGTAGAAGGTGGCGGAAGTGGTGGAGCAGCAGCGGCTCCAGTAGCCAAGAAGGTTTTTGATTCCTACTATAATAATGGTTTAAATCATTAAAATTTAATAAAAACACTTCCCATTTATTGAAAAAACATAGGCAAATGATATAATGATTATTAAGGAACACTTGCAGTTACAGGAGGTTTGCTATGACAGAGGCAATTAGCTGTGGCGGGGTGGTAATTTATAGGGGAAAGGTACTTCTTTTATACAAGAATTATAAGCATAAGTATGAAGGCTGGGTACTTCCGAAAGGAACAGTGGAAGAAGGAGAAGAATTTCAGGAAACGGCTCTAAGGGAAGTCAAGGAAGAGACTGGAGTGGATGCATCCATCATAAAGTACATTGGGAAAAGCCAATACTCTTTCCGCACTTATAATGATACGGTTGTTAAGAATGTACATTGGTATCTGATGATGGCACATAGCTATTATTCAAAGCCCCAGAAAGAGGAGTACTTTTTAGATTCAGGATATTATAAATATCACGAGGCCTATCATATGTTAAAATTTCCTAATGAACGACAGATTTTGGAAGATGCATATCGGGAATACACCGAATTGAAGAGAAGTAATCTGTGGGGAAATAAGAAGTATTATTAAGTAAGAAGACGTGAGAAACTCCGGGAGCATGCATTCCCGGAGTTTTTCTATCCTGGGATTTCGGTGCCTGAACTGGAAGAATACAAATTCAGAAAAAAAAAGGAATACAGCATTTTTTGTAGAATAATATATATTAGAGGGATGATTCTAAGGTTACAGCAGGGAGGTGGGAAAATGTTTTATTCAGATGATCTTATAGAGGAGGTACGAAGCAGGAATGATATTGTGGACTTGATTTCCGGCTATGTATCTCTTAAGAAAAAAGGCAGTTCTTATTTTGGCCTGTGTCCATTTCACAATGAGAAATCACCCTCATTTTCTGTCAGTAGAGATAAGCAGATGTATTATTGCTTTGGTTGCGGGGCAGGTGGCAATATTTTTACATTCCTGATGGAATATGAGAATATGACATTCCCAGAGGCCATGCAGATGCTGGCGGATCGAGCAGGAATTGAACTGCCAGAGCAGGAAACATCACAGGAAGCCAGAAGAGCAGCGGATGAGAAGGCAAGACTCAGAGAGATGAATAAGCTGGCAGCCCAGTATTATTATGTATTACTCCACCGGGACAGAGGAGAGAAGGGGCTTCGTTATCTACAGCAGAGAGGCATTTTGGATGAGACCATCCGCCATTTTGGATTAGGGTATGCGGATATTTATCGAGATGATCTATATCAGTTTTTAAAACAAAAAGGATATACCGATGAGGAGATGAAGAACTCTGGATTAGTCTCCATTGATGAAAAGCATGGAGGCAGCGATAAATTCTGGAATCGTGTTATGTTTCCCATTATGGATGTGAATAACCGGGTCATTGGATTTGGAGGACGTGTCATGGGAGATGGCAATCCGAAATATCTAAATTCACAGGAGACAAAGCTTTTTGATAAGAGCAGAAATTTATATGGTTTGAATTTTGCCAGAAGTTCCAGAAGAAAAGAACTGATCCTGTGTGAAGGATATCTGGATGTCATATCCATGCATCAGGCAGGATTTACCAATGCAGTGGCTTCTCTGGGAACCGCATTCACCAGCGGGCATGGTGTATTGTTAAAGCGTTATACAGACCGGGTGGTATTATCCTTTGATAGTGATGATGCTGGGATCAGGGCGGCCAACCGGGCCATTCCGATCTTGAAGGAGGCAGGATTGTCCATTCGGGTATTGGATTTAAGTCCCTATAAGGATCCAGATGAATTCATCAAAGGAGCAGGTGTGGAAGCGATGGAAGAGAGACTGCGCCAGGCAAAAAGCAGTTTTATGTTTCAGATGGATCAGATTGCAGGAAAGTATCGCATGGACGATCCGGAAGACAAGACAAAGTGTTTTCATGAGATGGCAAAGCAGTTGGCAATGATTGAGGAGCCTTTGGAGCGCCGAAACTACATTGAGGCAGTTTCCACAGCCTATCTTGCATCCAGAAAGGAACTGGAGCAGCTGGTAAATCATTATGGAACGCTCGGAATTTCACAAAAACAAGAAAGCATAAAGCCAGTTCGTCAGACAAGCCAGAAGGAAATGAGAGAGGAGAGTAAAAAGCAGCCTCAGAAACTATTATTGACGTGGCTGGTCAATGAACCGGTGCTGTTTCAACGACTGAAAGGGATCTTGACGCCAGATGATTTTCTGGAGCCAATGTATCATTCTGTAGCTATGATGTTGTTTGGACAGTACGAAGAGGACGGACAGGTTTGCCCGGCAAGGATCATTAATCAATTTGTGGATACAGAGGAACAGAAGCAGGTTGCTGGACTGTTTAATACTACCTTAAAGATGGCACCTATGCCAGAGGATAACGAAAAAGCCGTTACCGATATTGTAAGAAAGGTAAAGTTAGCCAGTATAGAAGCGAAAATGAGTCGTTCCAATGACATCTTAGAATGGCAGGAGTTAATCAAAGAAAAAGCAGATATTATGAAATTGCATATTTCTTTATAGTTTGGTTAAAAATATCAGAGAAATGGAAGGATGAAGAACATGGAAGAAACAATGTTAAAGTTCACCCAGAAACTAGAGGAACTTGTAAAATTAGGAAAAAAGAATAAAAATACGCTGGAATATTCACAGGTAGAAAAGCATTTTGCAGGATTTAATCTGACTCCAGATTTGATTGAAACCATTTATGCCTATCTGGAAGAAAAGGGCATTGATATGCTGACGATCACAGAAGATGATGACGATATGGAAGTGGATCTGGAAGATGAAAACATCGAGGAAATTGATATTTCTGTGCCGGATTCCGTCAGTATTGAAGATCCTGTCCGCATGTATTTAAAGGAAATCGGAAAGGTTCCTCTGTTAACAGCAGAAGAAGAAAAGGATCTTGCTCAGACTATGGAAGAAGGCGTAAAGGCCAAAGAAGAGATTGAGAAGATAGAAGTAGTGATGGCGGAAGCCAGTGAAGAAGAAAAGGTCGTTTATGAAGCCAAATTAAAAGAATATCGTCGTCAGGTAGAAGCCGGGGAACGGGCAAAGAAGAAACTGGCAGAAGCGAATCTTCGTTTGGTAGTCAGCATTGCAAAACGTTATGTGGGACGAGGCATGCTGTTTTTAGATCTGATCCAGGAAGGAAATCTGGGTCTGATCAAAGCGGTAGAAAAATTTGATTATGATAAAGGGTTTAAATTCAGTACCTATGCAACCTGGTGGATTCGTCAGGCGATTACCCGTGCCATTGCAGATCAGGCAAGAACCATCCGTATTCCAGTTCATATGGTAGAGACCATCAATAAATTGATCCGCGTATCCCGCCAGCTGTTACAGGAATTAGGAAGAGAGCCGGCACCAGAAGAAATTGCAGCAGAGATGAACATGCCGGTAGATCGTGTCAGAGAAATCTTAAAGATTTCTCAGGAGCCTGTTTCTTTAGAAACACCAATTGGCGAAGAGGAAGACAGCCACTTAGGTGATTTCATTCAGGATGAAAATGTACCGGTACCTGCAGAAGCGGCTGCATTTACGTTATTAAAGGAACAGCTGGTAGAGGTTCTTGGAACCCTTACGGAAAGAGAACAGAAGGTATTATGTCTCCGTTTTGGATTAGAGGATGGACGTGCACGTACATTGGAAGAAGTTGGAAAGGAATTCAACGTAACAAGAGAACGTATTCGTCAGATTGAAGCAAAAGCACTTCGCAAATTAAGACATCCTAGCCGAAGCCGTAAATTAAAAGATTATCTGGATTAAAATGGTGAAATCTATGGAGTTATCAAAGCGTTTACAGACAATTGCAGATATGGTTTCCGAAGGAAATCGTCTGGTAGACATTGGGACAGATCATGGATACATACCAATTTACCTGATTCAGAAAAATCGCATACCGTCTGCTCTGGCCATGGATGTAGGAAAAGGGCCACTGGAACGGGCGAAAGCGCATATTCAGGCATACTGCTTAGAAGAAAAGGCAGTATGCCGTCTTTCTGATGGATTTGAAAATTATCAGGATGGAGAGGCTGACACCGCTGTCATTGCCGGTATGGGCGGAGACCTTATGGAAAAGATTTTGTCAGGTGGACGGGAGAAGCTTCCAAAAGAACTGATTTTACAACCTCAGTCTGAATGGTTTAAGGTTCGTCGCTTTTTAAAGGAGAATGGCTATATCATAGTCCGGGAAGAAATGTTGATCGAGGATGGAAAGTATTATGTGGCTATGAAAGCGAAAAAGGGAGAGGGAGCTTCCTTTGGAGCGGTAGAGGAAGCGTATGGTCCATATCTGTTAAAGGAAAAGAATCCGGTATTGAAAGAATATCTGAATGGAACGATTGCATCTTATGAAAAAATCATGGAGCAGCTAGAGAAGGTTGAAACCCCATCGGCAAAGAAAAGAAAGTTAGAAATTCAGGCACAATTCGTTCAGTTGAAAGGAGCATTGGCATATTATGAAAGGTAAGGAATTAATGGAGCTGTTAGAAGCATTTGCACCGAAGCAATATGCCTGCTCCTGGGATAATGTAGGACTTCTGGTAGGAAGAAGTGATCAAGAAGTGAAAAAGGTTCTGGTGGCTTTAGATGCAACCAATGAGGTGGTAGACAGGGCTGTAGAAGAAGGAGTGGATATGATCATCACCCATCATCCGGTACTTTTCTCATCCATCAAAGCAATCAATGATCAGGACTTTATGGGGAGAAAGCTGTTGAAGCTGATGGAGAATCAAATTGCCTGTTTTGCAATGCACACCAACTTTGATGTGATCGGCATGGCAGATTTAGCGGGATCCTATCTTGGATTTCCAGAAGATGCCAGACCGCTAGAGGTAACCGTAGAAGAAGAGGATAGGGTGGAAGGCATCGGAAGGGTCTCTACGCTTCCAGAACCAATGAACCTTGGTCAATATGCGGAATTTGTGAAGAAGGCGTTAAAGCTGGAACATGTACTGCTTTTTGGGAAAGAAGAAAAGCAGGTTTCTAAGGTAGCGATCTCTCCAGGCTCCGGGCGCAGTATGGTGAAGGAAGCATTGGCATGCGGTGCAGATGTATTGATCACAGGAGATATTGGGCATCACGAAGGGTTGGATGCTATGGATATGGGATTGGCTATCATTGAAGCAGGGCATTATGGAACCGAGTATATTTTTGTAGATTATGTGGCAGAATTTCTTAAAGAGAAGACTTCTTTGGATGTGATTGCTGTCAAAGCAGGGAGTCCTTATAAAGTAATCTAGTGTACTGGAGGGATTTAGATGATTCGTGTAACAGTAAAAGACCGTATCTATCAGGTCGAAGAAGGAACTACGTATGAACAGCTGTCAGATCAGCTGGGCTTGTCAGACTGTGCCATGTTGGCTCAGCAGAATCAAAAATTAAAGGAACTACAGATGGAAATAAAAGAGGATGGGGAGATAGAATTTTTGACCGCATCCAGCGGACCAGGATATCTGACATATAAAAGAAGCGCCAATCTGTTGTTTTTTAAGGCCGTATATGATGTGCTGGGAGATAAGGATCATCTGAATGTTACTATTTTACATTCCGTTGGAAATGCTCTTTTTTATGAATTAAATCGAGAAGATAAGATACTCTTTAAAGACCTGGCAGAGCAGATTCAAAATCGCATGACAGAACTGGTCAGCATGGATCTTCCGATACAGAAGTTTACCATGGGGACACAGGATGCAGTGGATCATTTTGGAAAATTAAAGCGATATGATAAAGTAGAGCTATTAAAATATCGCAGATCCTCCAAAACCAATCTTTACCGCATTGATGATTATGAGGATTATTTTTATGGATATATGCTTCCTCGTACGGGAAAGCTGAAATATTTTCAGGTGGATACTATGGGGCAGTATCTGCTTTTACGGCTGCCCAAAAGAGAGGAACCAGAAAAAATTCCTCCATTGAAGCCTCAGCCGAAGCTGCTTCGCGTGTTGCAAAGATCGAAGGAATGGTCAAAGACCATGGGAATTTCGGATGTTGGATCCTTAAATGATGTCATTACCAGAGGAGAGATTCAGGAGCTGATTCTTGTCCAGGAGGCACTCCAGGAGAATCTGCTCAATAAGATTGCAAGAGAAATTGTGGATAAGAACAAACGAATCATACTGATCGCAGGTCCTTCTTCATCTGGAAAGACGACCTTTTCCCATCGGCTTGCCATTCAGTTAAAGATTCACGGTTTGCGTCCGCATCCGATCTCACTGGATGATTTCTTCCGAGATCGTCACTATTCTCCGAAAGATGAATATGGCAATTATGATTTTGAAAGCATTGAATGTCTGGATATTCCTCTATTTCATCAGTGCATGATGAATCTTCTGGATGGAAAGGAAGTTGTGATGCCGCGGTATAATTTTATCACCGGTATCAGCGAAAGAATGGAAAAGCCTCTAAAAATCCAGAAAAATGATGTGTTGATCATTGAAGGAATTCACGGACTAAATGAAAAGCTGTCAAAGGATCTTCCGAAGGAATGTAAGTATAAGATATATGTCAGCGCCCTTACGCAGCTGGCCATCGATCAGCATAATCGGATACCGACCACAGATGGCAGATTGATCCGGAGGATTGTCAGAGATGCACAATTTAGAGGCGTGGATGCCAGATCCACCATTGCTCGTTGGCATTCCGTCCGGGCTGGAGAGGAACGAAACATCTTTCCTTATCAGGAGGAGGCCGATGTTATGTTCAATTCTGCACAGGTATATGAATTGGCTGTCTTAAAACAATATGCAGAGCCGTTATTATTTGCTGTTCCAAGGGATTCTGTCGAGTATCAGGAAGCCAAAAGGTTGTTAAAGTTTTTTGATTATTTCTTAAATGTCAAAAGTGAAGATATTCCAAGAAGCTCTATTTTGCGGGAATTTATCGGTGGAGGTTGCTTTCAGGTCTAAATTATGTTAAAATATGATTTCGAGTCAGATAAATGGTCGCGCCTGCTTGTTGGCAGGTGAGGAAAGTCCGGGCTTCACAGGGCAGGATGCCGGATAACGTCCGGTGGAGGTGACTCCAAGGAAAGTGCAACAGAAATAAACCGCTTCCTGCATTTGCCGGAAGTAAGGGTGGAAAGGCGAGGTAAGGGCTCACCGCCTGGCTGGTAACAGGCAGGGCACATGTAAACCCCATTCGAAGCAAGACCGAATTGAGAACCATAAGCTTGCCCGGCTTGTTCTCAGGTGGGTCGCTGGAGCTTGCTGGTAACAGTAAGTCGAGATAGATGATCATTCAAGACATAACCCGGCTTATCGTCTGGCTCGTCTTTTTGCTGATGACGAGAAAAAAGCATAAAACAGAAAAAACTGTCGGAGTTCCGGCAGTTTTTTATTACATAAAGAAATTCCTTGAATTTCTTATAGTTGTTCTATTTTAGATAACATATTATAATAAGCTTATAGAGAGGAAAATGCAAAAAGACAGGAGATGAAATATGAAGAAGAAAGTAGAATGTCTTATAGAAATATTCGATCAGGAACATCTAAATGAAAATATTGGTGGATGTCTGTTATATCACCCAGATACATTTTATATCCTCTGTCCTACGACAGTGGACAGGAGAAAGAGAAAGGGTCTGTTGGACTTTCTTTCCCAATATAGCCCGGAAACCAAAGTGATCGTGATTCCTGTAGAAGTATCAGGAACAGATGCAGTCAGAGAAGAAATTAGAGTCTGGATGAATGAAGTATTCAAGAATCATTCAGAAATTTTGGTAGAAATCTGTGGTGGAGATCCTCTGCTGAACATTGCTGTGTTTTATAACTGTATTGTGCGTGGGATTCCGACGATCAGCATAGATTATCAACGTGGAATCGCATCTAACTGGGAAGATGGAGAGGAATATGCAGGAGATTTTGAGCCGATGGATCTGACTTTGGAGATGATCGTTCAGTTAAATGGAGGCTGCATCGAGAAGAATATGCATCGTATTCCAAAAGAAATCGATTATCAGATCATTTTAGAATGTGCGGTTTTCATATTAAAAAATCAAAAAGAATATATGCGTTATTCCCAGTATCTGCAGAATTGCATGCGTAAAAATGAACTGCACGATGCATTGGCAGTGAAAACCAGCAATGCGCAGGTGGTTCAAAATAATATTACTGTATATGCAGATAAAAAGTGGTTTTTCAAGATGGAAGAATTTGGACTTTTGAAGGATGTTTGTATTGGAGAAGAGGAAATCTCTTTTACTTATACCAGTCCGTTTGCAAAGGAATCGCTGCTGGTCACTGGGAGCTGGCTTGAAATGTATGTATACATTGCGGCTTGTCTTTCCCAAGAATATGATGAGGTCATGGAAAGTGTGATTTTGGATTGGAATGGAGTTTTGGGAGAAGACTTTGATGTTAAGAATGAGATCGATCTGCTGATTCGGAAAAAGAATACGCCAATCTTTATTTCCTGTAAGATGAGAAAGATCAATGCAGTGGATTTAAATGAAATCAAGCAATATGCACAGAGGTTTGGTGGAGACGGTGCAAAGGCAGTCATCATTACGACCAACGAGATCAATCAGAAAGAAATGACCATAAAAAATCGTGCAGAAGAAATGGGAGTCATCGTGGTGGACAAAAATGATTTGGATTTATCCCATTCCTAGAATAAAAAACAATAAATTGTTAAGAATATAAGTAAAAGTAATGAACAAAATGTAACATATTTGAAAGAAAACCTGCATACAATTTAATTAGTACATAATGAAAAGGAAGTGTATGAACATGAAATATAAATTGTATGCCAAGCTGGCGCTTGCTGGCGGATTTCTAATCGCATCGGCTGTGCCGTCCAATACCTTTGCAAATACAATGGAACAGGAGTTTTATCCATTGGCAGCTGTCAATTCTTATGAGACCATATTGGATGAACAGCTGTTAAAGGAAGCAAGGCCATTACAAAAATCGTTGAATATGATCGACGTTACCGCAAAGAGCGAGGCATTTCCCGCAAGACGCATTTATCAGATTTCGGATCAGGAGTTTCGAATTCTATCTAGAATCGTGGAAGCTGAGGCCACGGATAAGGATATGAAAAGCAAGATTTTGGTAGCCAATGTGGTCATTAATCGATGGAAATCCAAAGAATTCCCGGATAGCATAGCGGGAGTAGTCTTCCAGAGAGATCATGGTGCAGTACAATTTTCTCCTACTGCCGACGGAAGATATGATTCGGTGAATGTGACAGAGAGTTCCAGAGAAAGTGTGGATCGGGCGCTAAAGGGAGAGGATTATTCTCAGGGAGCATTGTACTTTGTGGAACGCTCGCTGGCGGATCCGGAAAACGTCAGCTGGTTTGACCGTAGCCTGACCCGTCTGTTCGAATATGAGGGACATGCCTTTTATAAATAATGGATAAGATTTGAAAATTTAGGATTGACAAATAAAAGAAATGGTCTTAGAATAAAAACAACAAATAAATCAAACCGTTGAAAAAGAGTAGTAGATAATGTGTGAACGTTAAAGAGAGCTGTCGTTGGTGAGAATACAGCACGGGAACTTTTATTGAATGGACTTTTGAGGGTATCTTTGAAGTTAGTAGGAGATGCCGGGATTCTAACCCGTTATCAAGTGGACATATATGATAGTATATGATAAAGTGGATATTCAATGATCAATTTGAGTGGTACCGCGGAAGAAATTTTCGTCTCAAGCTATAAGATATAGCTTGGGATTTTTTTGTTAGGCTTTAAGCCTGTTCATCATTGTGGAGTTTCTCAGGCAGAGAAACGAAACTTTGAGGAACAAAGAAACCACCGGCTCAGCCGGTGAGTCAGCATTGCTTCAGCTTACAGTAAAAAACCTCCAATGATATAATTATGTTGGTTCGCCAACCACATAAAATCAAAGGAGGTTATCCAAATGGATATTAGTAGTTTATCACATACAAAATGGAATTGTAAGTATCATATTGTTTTTGCACCAAAATATAGAAGAAAAGTGGCATACGGAAAGTTAAAACAAGATATAGCTAATATTCTGAGTATGCTATGCAAAAGAAAAGGTGTAGAAATAGTGGAGGCAGAAATCTGTCCAGATCATGTACATATGCTGGTGAGGATTCCGCCAAGTATAAGTGTTTCAAGTTTTGTAGGGTATTTAAAGGGAAAAAGTACACTCATGATATTCGAACGACATGCAAATTTAAAGTATAAATATGGAAATAGACATTTCTGGTGTCGAGGATATTATGTAGATACTGTAGGGAAGAATGCAAAGAAAATACAAGAGTATATTCAAAATCAGTTAAAAGAGGATTTAGAATATGATCAAATGACACTAAAAGAGTATATTGACCCGTTTACGGGTGAGCCAGTAAAAGCAAATAAATAAAATGAGCCCTTTAGGGCTCCATAGGTAAATGATGTTGCAGTTGGCGAACCATTCGATGAGTCTTTAGACTCTAGTGCCGGTAATTTGCCCTTATAGGGCAAGTACAAACCACCGGCTGAGCCGGTGGTTGTGATTTATTTCATTAAGAAGTTTTATGTAATAAAAACCCCCGGTAGATGGATAAGATGAATACAGAACACTCATGCTTGTTTTCACGGAATAAAAGGATTGTAAAGGAGAAGAAAAATGAGAAAAAAATTATTAACACTCGGTTTAAGCGTAGTTTTAGCAGGAACAATGTTAACAGGATGTGGAGGATCCGAGAAGGAAGAAGCGGTAACCATTGGAATCCAGCAGTTTGCAGAGCATGGTTCTTTGGATAACTGTAGAGAAGGATTTTTAAAAGGGTTAGAGGAAGAAGGATATACAGAAGGTGAAAACCTGGAGGTGAAGTATGAAAATGCTCAGTCCGATACAGGTGCAGCTTCTCAGATTGCAACCAATTTCCTTTCTGAAGAGGTGGATTTGATGTGCGCCATTGCAACACCAAGTGCTATGGCATGTTACAACGTGGCAGAAGAAGAGGGAATTCCTGTTATCTATACAGCAGTTTCTGATCCAGTTGCAGCAAAATTAGCAGATAAAGATGGAAAACCGGTGGGAGAAGTTACTGGAACCTCCGATGCTTATCCATATGAAAAGCAGTTAGAATTGATTCGTCAGATTCTTCCAGAAGCAAAGAAGATTGGTATCTTACATACAACAAGCGAAACCAATTCCGATTCTCAGCTTGCATCCTACCAGAAGCTGGCTAAGGATTATGATTTCGAAGTCGTAGAAAGAGGTGTTAGTGCAAGTGCAGATATCCCAACTGCAACAGACAGTATCTTAAAGGAAGTGGATTGTATCGTAAACTTAACCGATAATACAGTCGTATCCAGTCTTCCAACTATTTTGGATAAGGCAAATGAGAAGAATATTCCAGTGTTTGGATCTGAAATTGAACAGGTGAAGATCGGATGTCTGGCAGCAGCAGGTCTGGATTATATGGATCTTGGAGAACAGACAGGTAAGATGGCAGCCAAAGTATTGAAAGGTGAGAAAAAAGCTTCTGAAATGAATTATGAAGTGATCACAGAACCAAAGATTTATGTTAATGAAAAAGTTGCAGATAATATGAAGATCAAGATCAGCGACGATGTAAAAGCAGATGAAACATTTGACAAGATCAGTGAATCAAAATAAAGAATCAGATTAGGAGGAATCTTTTATGGGATCCTTAATTACAGGAGTTTTAGAGCAGGGAATGATCTATGCGATTATGTCCCTTGGTGTATACATTACATATAGAATCTTGGATTTTCCGGATCTGACAGTAGACGGCAGCTTCCCGCTGGGGGCAGCCGTTACTGCTGTTTTGATTATGAAAGGGGTCAATCCCTATGCAACGTTGTTCATAGCAACGCTGGCTGGAGCAATATCCGGAGTTGCGACAGGAGTTATCCACGTAAAGTTTAAAGTCAGAGACCTGTTGTCCAGTATCATTGTTATGACAGCTTTATATTCAATCAATCTTCGGATTGCTGGAAAGGCCAATCTACCGCTGTTTGGAGAAGAAACAATCTTTAAAAACAGCGTTATGGATGGAATTTTTCAGGGAGGAATCAAACCTTATAAAACCATGATCATCATACTGGTAGTAGCGCTTGTTGGAAAGCTTCTGCTGGATGCGTATTTGATTACCCGTTCCGGATATTTACTAAGAGCAGTTGGTGACAATGAAACCATCGTCACCTCCCTTGCCAAGGACAGTGGAAAGGTAAAAATCGTAGGACTTGCCATTGCCAATGGACTGGTAGCACTTTCAGGCTGTGTTATGTGTCAGCAGCAGAGATTTTTTGATATTTCCATGGGAACAGGTACCATGGTCATCGGTCTTGCCAGTGTTATTATTGGGACCAATATCTTTAAAAATGTATCTAAGATAAAGGCGACTACATCAGTGGTGATCGGAGCGATTCTGTATAAAGGTTGTGTGGCAGCTGCAATTGAGCTTGGAATGTCTGCAACCGATATGAAGCTGATTACTTCTACGCTGTTTTTGATTATTTTGATCGCAACCATGGATAGAAAGAAGAAGGTGAAGTAGATGCTGGAATTAAGAAATATTGATAAATATTATAATTTAGGAACCATTAATGAAATGTGTCTCTTCAAAAACTTTAATTTGAAAGTAGAAAAAGGCGAGTTTATTGCGGTGATCGGAAGTAATGGATCTGGAAAAACATCTATGTTAAATATGATCTGTGGAAGTGTTCAGCCAGATGCCGGTTCTATCTATATCAATGGGAAGGATATTACAAAAGTAAAGGAATATAAGCGTTATGAAACCATAGGAAGGGTATATCAGGATCCCTCTATGGGAACGTGTCCCAGCATGACCATTTTGGAAAATATGTCATTGGCAGATAACAAAGGAAAAAGCTTTAATCTTCGTTTTGGTACCAATCGAAAGAGGATCAATGCCTATAAAGAACTGCTAAGTCAGTTGAATCTTGGACTGGAGGATAAGCTTCATGTAAAGGTTGGTTCCCTGTCTGGCGGGCAGAGGCAGGCATTGGCACTTTTGATGTCTACGATGACACCACTTGATTTTCTGATTTTAGATGAGCATACAGCAGCACTGGATCCGAAGACGGCAGATATTAATATGATGCTGACTCAGCGTTTTGTAAGGGAAAAGGGGTTAACCGCTATTATGGTTACCCATAACCTGAGATATGCAGTAGAATACGGAGATCGTTTGATCATGATGCATCAGGGAAAAGCGATTATGGATTTAAAGGGTGAAGAAAAGCAGAAGGTTGGAATTGATCACATTTTGGATAAATTCAATGAGATCAGTATTGAAGTTGGTAATGATCTGTAAAAAATAAATAAGAATCAATAAGAAAAGAGGATTGTCTCGTCTGTGTTTGACGGGAGCAATCCTCTTTCTCATATAATTAATAACCGTACTGGTCAATGACTACGTTGACAGCATCGATCAGGCCCTGGCTGTCCTTCGGAGCGGCTACTCCGTAATTTTGTTGTGCAAAACGGTCAGGAAGGATGGTAAGGCTGTCATCCAGATAACCATTCAGGATACTGGTATCAACAGCAAATACATCGATGGTGCCATTTTTCAGTGCTCTATAAAGTGCTTCGTAAGAAGAATATTCGAAGAAAATCGGTGCCACATTCAAAGAGCGTTGTCTGATGTAATTGAGCATATGGGCTCTGGTATCGGCATTTTTTGCAACACCCACCTTCTTACCATCTAATTTTTTGATGGAAGTGATTCCGGTGGTTCCCAGGCTGTTTTTATCAGAATAAGTCTTTTTTACCATTAATCCGATGGCATCGGTATAATAAGAATCAGAGAATAGGAAAGCCTCCTGGCGTTCCTTGGTAATGGTAAAGGTGGCGATGACGCAGTCTACAGTATGTTCCACTAACAGTGTGCTTCGATTTTCCACTGTGGCCTTTACGAAGGTAACTAATTTTTCCTTTTTGGCTTTTTCTGGGGTGGTATCAAAGATTTTTCCTGCTAGCTGATAGGCAAGATCCACTTCCATTCCAGACCAGGTTTTGGATTCGGCATTATAATATCCAAATCCTGGAACATCAGTCTTACAGCCAACAATTAAGTATCCGCGGTCGATAATTTTCTGAATATCGTCGGTGATTTCAATGTTGTAGTCCTTTTTCTCTGTAGAAGATGTATTCTTATCTGAAGAACCGGCTTGACACCCAGTCATGAAAATGACAAAACAGAGAAACAGAAGCAAAAAAGAACGTAAACGAGTGTGCTTCATAATACAATCCCCCTTTTATTTTGAAGGAACGTCAGCATAGAATACCTCTTTATCACAGGATCCATCCTGACAGGCAACGATGGTAGTACATACAGCGTCACCGGTGATGTTAACCGCAGTACGTGCCATATCGAGGATTCGGTCGATACCCATGATCAGTGCGATGGCTTCTACTGGAAGTCCGACAGAGGCGAATACCATAGATAACGTAATCAATCCAACACCAGGAACACCAGCGGTTCCTACAGAAGCTAAAGTGGCAGTTGCGATAACGGTAACGTAATCGCCGATTCCTAAAGGAATTCCATACGCCTGAGCGGCAAATACGACAGCGACCCCCTGCATGATAGCAGTTCCGTCCATGTTGATGGTTGCACCTAATGGAATGGTGAAGGAAGAAATCCGTTTGGATACTCCCATTTTCTTATCCAATGTATCGATGGATAACGGAATCGTAGCGTTGGAAGTTGCGGTTGAGAAAGCAAATCCCATAACCGGAAGAAACTTCTTCAGGAAACGTAAAGGATTTAATCCGGTGAATAATTTTAATAATATCATATAAACGACCAGACACTGCAGTACCAGACCGCCCATAACAGATCCCATGTATTTTAACATTGGAACAAAAGCATCAAATCCGATTCCTACGAATGTCTTTGCGATTAAGCTGAACACACCGATTGGAGCCAGTCCCATGACCATGCTGGTCATTTCCATCATAATGTCATTAAATTGTGTGAAGAAACTGGAAACCGTATCTGCTTTATCCCCTAATTTGGCAAGGATAATACCAATGATCAGCGCAAATACGATGATTTGAAGCATCTCACCTTCGGCCAGACTTTGAATAGGGTTCTTTGGAATGATATTGAGCAGTGTATCTGCAAAGCTTGTTTTTTCAGCAATGGTGGCTTCTCCTTTTTCGATGGAAGAAATATCAAGTCCGATACCAGGGTTGATGCATCGGGCCACCGTAATGGCTACTGTAACGGCTACAGCAGTGGTAAAAAGATAGAAACAGATTGTTTTTACGCCTACTTTACCCAGTGTTTTGGTATCACCGATAGCAGATGCTCCGCAGATCAGGGAGCAGAATACCAGAGGTACTACCAACATCTGCATTAATCGAATGAATCCCTGTCCGAGAATGTAGAAGATGCCATTTACAAAAATTTCATCTCGGATGTATCCGGCTGGCATAAAGTAGTGCATCAAAATTCCAACTACTGCCCCCGCGATAAGAGAAATAAAAATCAGTGTGGTAAGCCCGATTTTTTTCTTTTCTGTTTTCGTTGTCATAGTGTATCCTCCTATTTGTTTAAAGAATTGATATAATCAGCTAAGGCATCTCTCCACTGAGGCATTTCATAGCTATCAGTAAGCTTCATCATGAGATTGTCCAGGATAGTGTAACGGCCTCGGCTGACAACAGATTCGCCCGATGCGGATAATACTGGCTCGACGGTTACATCAGTAATGCCGGCAAGCTTTAAGATTACCTTAGCGAATTCATAACGGCTGCACATACCTTCGCAGGAAGCATGATAGGTGCCGTACTCATTGGTTTCCAGCAGATGCAGGATAAATTTTGCGAGTTCTTTGGCACTGGTTGGAGTACTGAATTGGTCAGAAGGAACCTGAATGACGGATTTTGTTTTCGCCTCTTTCAAGATATGAGATACGAAATTGTTTTCTCCATTTCCATAAATCCAGGAGCTTCGGATGATCAGATGCTTTGGATTTAATTCACGAACGAAATTTTCTCCTGCTAATTTGGATTTACCATAGATAGTGATCGGAAAGACATTGTCAAATTCATTTAATGCAACCTGGCGTCTTCCGTCAAAGACATCATCGGTGGAAATCTGAACAAATTTAGCTCCGATAGAACGGGAAGCTGCACATAAGTTGCGGGCACCAATGGCATTGACCTTATATGCCTGAATCATATCCTTTTCACATTCTTCCAGATCGGTCATACCGGCACAATTGATAATGACGTTTGGATGTGTCATGTTAATATAAGAAGTAACCTCTTCCAGATTTGTAATATCCAAGTCGATATCCGTAGATAATAAGGTATACTTGGTATAGTCAATCTGATCACAGATGGCAGTTCCTAATTGTCCATTGGCTCCGGCAATCCAGATTTTTGTCTTATTCATTGTTTCATCTCCTTAATATAATATTTGTATTTTCCTGTGGAAACATACAGATGTGTATCCGCAAGAAAACAGCCCTAATCTACAAATGTAAAAAAGGACTGATATCATTGATCATTAGTAAATACTATAAATCTATGATAAAATAATTATACATAGGGGTTACAAAAAACTACAAAAAAATTAAAAAAATGTCAAAAATATTAGGAAAAAGATTCAAAAAGGAAAGAAAAATGAAGAAAAAAATAAAAATACCCAATTACATAAAATATGGATTTCTAGTAGGAGTCGTAAGCCAGTTTTATTTTGCTCCAGTCCCTGGCATTCATTTTTATGTTACGATCGGGGTTATCTTACTTGGATTCTGGATGGCCAATGGTACTGAGAAATATCCACCGTTCCTGCTTGCGCTTTACAGCGGGGTGTTTGCAACTGCTTTGCGTTGGATAATTTATACGATTGGTCCTCAGGGTGTTGCAGGACAGCAAATGCAGCTTGCATATTCTACATTTACCTATTATATTGTATATGGAAGTTTATGCAGCATCCTGTTGCAGGAATTAAAGAATAGAGGCAGAACAGAAAAAATTATAGTAGTGGGAATCATTGATTTTATCAGCAATCTGGTGGAGGTCATGATATTAGACGGGATGGATCGGATTTCTCTGCGCCTGTTGTTGCTTTGTGCCTTGATTCGCTGTGCTGCCATCTGGGTGCTGAGCGTCACCTACGATCATCATCGTCTGTTGATCATTCAACGGGAACATCAGAAAAGATACGAGCGGCTCAATGATTTTCTTGTGAATATCTATGCGGAGGTATTTTATCTGAAAAAATCCCAAAAGGATCTGGAAGGTGCTATGAAGCTTGCTCATAAGATTTATGATGAGAGCAAGAATGAGGATGCATTGAACGTTGCGATTCAGATTCATGAGATCAAGAAGGATTATTATCGGCTGGTATCTGGGCTTTCCAGTATGATCAAACAGGTAGATGAGTCTGAGACGATGGATATTAAAGAAATATTTAAAATTATCAAAACCAGTATGATGCATCAAATGGAAAGTCTTGGGAAGCAGGTGGATATCCGCTTTCTTTCCGTTACAGACGGGAAAGTGGTGCAATATTATGATATTTTTGTAATTTTAAATAATCTGATCATCAATGCGGTGGATGCATGTGAGGATGGAGATGAAATCTGCGTTACTTATGATAAGATTGAGGATCATTTCTTTTTGTCGGTGATGGATACCGGCTGTGGCATGAGCAAAGAGATACAGGAATGTATCTTTTCGCCGGGATTTTCCACCAAGTTTGATGTGCATACCGGAGAAATATCCAGTGGCATTGGATTGTGCCATGTCAAAGAAATTGTAGAAAAAAGAAAGGGAAGTATACAGGTAGAGAGTCAGGAAGGAAAGGGGACAGAATTTACCATATGGTTACCAATGAAGGGAGAGGAAAGATGAAATATATGATCATAGATGATGATAAAAGCATTCGCATGATCTTGAGTCTGTTAATTCGGCAGAATCAACTTGGAACAGTGGTCGCACAGCTGGAGGAGGGCGGTCATGCGGTGGAAGATATCTTATTCTATCGTCCGGATATTTTACTGATTGATCTCTTATTGCCGGGAAAAGAAGGCATCGAGATCGTAAAGGAAGCGGTTCAAAAGGGGTTTCATGGAAAGATTATTATGATTTCCTGTGTTGAGGATGCAGAGATGATTTCAAAGGCTTACGAAAGCGGGGTTATGTTCTATATTAATAAGCCGGTGAATGCCATTGAAACGGTTTCTGTACTGGGAAATGTGAAGAAGATGATTGAGCTAGAACAGTCCATGAGTGCCATTAAGAAGGCGTTGCTTGGATCAGAGACGGAGCCGATGATTACACAAAAACCGGATATTGACAGTAGGATCGATGAGATTTTTACAGAAATCGGAATTGTTGGATTTTCTGGAACAGAAGAGACCAAGGAGGTGTTAAAGGCGATTTATCGATCACAGACGGCCAACCGTATGTGTAAGTATCGGCTAAAGGATGTTTATGAGGATGTGTGCCGAAAGCTTTACGGCAATGAGAATTTGGCTGTGAATCGGAAGAATATGGAACAGAGGATTCGAAGGACGATCCAGAAGGCCCTGATTAATGTGGCGGAAATCGGATGCGAGGATTATTATGATCCTATTTTTACCAAATATGCATCCACTCTGTTTGATTTTCGTCAGGTTCGACAGGAGATGCAGCATATCAAGGATGCAACTGCCTACGCGGGTAAGATTAATACGAAGAAGTTTATTGAAGGAATCATCGCAAAGATTTGACTTGCATAGAAAATAATGATAAGATGAATCTTATGTAATAGAATATGTTATCAGATGGGAGAGGCTTCTGATCTGATAAAGACAGTTCGCTTGTACCATCCTGTCTATAAATAAAACTAGGACCAGAATCGAAGAGGAGAATCTTTGTGGGACAGGCGTATGTATGCCTGTCCCTTTTTGTAAAATTCTTTTTATAGGAGAGGAAATTTCTTTTCCTATTCTATAAAAACACTGCGTGTGGAATGGATAAAGGAGTTATAAGAATGTATATTTTAAGAACAGAACATGAATTTGATGCGGCACATTTTCTAAAAGGTTATGAAGGAAAGTGCAGCAACATTCATGGACATCGCTGGAGAGTTGTGGTGAGTGTTGGGGATGATAAGCTTCAGTCGGAGGGGAATACCAGAGGAATGGTAGTAGATTTTTCCCAACTGAAGGATGATGTAAAACGAATGGTCAATGCATTTGACCATAAACTGATTATAGAAGATGACAGTTTAAAGTTGAGTACGGTCAATGCATTGCTGCAGGAAGATTTTGATATTATTTCCCTGCCAATGCGTCCGACGGCGGAAAATTTCGCAAAATATTTTTACGATTCTATGAAAGGAAAGGGGTATCACGTTGTAGAGGTACTGGTTTATGAGACACCGAACAATTGTGCTGCCTATCGGGAATAGATTTATGTTGCGCTATCAGGTAGTAGAAAGCTTTTTAAGCATTAACGGAGAAGGGAAGCGGGCAGGGCAGCTTGCAGTGTTCCTGCGGTTTGCCGGCTGTAATTTAAAATGCAGCTATTGCGATACCATGTGGGCGAATCAGCCGGATGTTGCCTATACATGGATGACGAAGGAAGAAATTTATGAGATTGTCCGTCAGTCAGGAGCAAAGAATGTGACCATTACCGGTGGAGAGCCTCTGCTTCAGAAGGGCATGAAAGAACTACTGGCTTTTTTGGCTGAGGATGAAAGTCTGACGATAGAAATTGAAACCAATGGAAGTGTGGATCTTACGCCATATTTATCCATAAGTGACAGAGTGGTCATGACGATGGATTATAAGCTTCCGGGAAGTGGAATGGAAGATCGAATGAATCTTTCCAATCTAAAAAAACTGCGGACGGTGGATACAGTGAAATTTGTATCTGGCAGCAGAGAAGATCTTATACGGGCAGTGCAGATCATGGAGGAATATACACTTCGTGGAAGATGTGCCTGCTATTTAAGCCCTGTATTTGGGAGAATAGAACCAGTTGAGATGGTAGAGTTTATGAAGGAAAGACAGTTGACAGGAGTGAATCTTCAGATTCAGATGCATAAGGTGATATGGGATCCGGAGATGAAAGGAGTATAAAATGGCAATTGACAGAGAAGCAATCAAGGAGCATATTCGTGGGATTTTAGTCGCTCTGGGTGATGATCCGGAGAGAGAAGGCCTTAAGGAAACACCAGAGAGAGTGGCAAAGATGTATGAGGAAGTCTTTGAAGGAATGAATTATACCAATGATGAGATTGCCGCCATGTTTGGGAAGACCTTTGAAGAGGAGAATACGATAAAGGGAGAAAATGATCTGGTCGTTGTAAAGGATATTGAGGTATTCAGCTACTGTGAACATCATATGGCACTGATGTATGATATGAAGATAACCGTTGCCTATACACCGGTTGGCAAGGTAATCGGACTTAGCAAAATTGCAAGAATTGCAGATATGGTTGCAAAGCGTCTTCAGCTGCAGGAACGTATTGGAAGTGATATCGCTCAGATTATTACAAAAGTTACCGGGTCAGAGGATGTGGCAGTGATCATTGAAGGAAATCACAGCTGTATGACGGCAAGAGGAATTAAGAAACCGGGATCTAAGACTGTGACCACAACATTAAGAGGAAGATTTAATACAGATGCAGCATTGCAGAATCGATTATTTATGTGTCGATAGAATGGAGGAGAACGAAATATGAGTAAACCAACGAAAGCAGTTGTAGTATTCAGCGGCGGACAAGACAGCACCACCTGTCTGTTCTGGGCAAAGCAGAAATATGAAGAGGTTATTGCGGTTTCCTTTGATTATGGACAAAGACATGTGAAGGAACTGGAATGTGCCAAGGCGATTTGCAAGAAGCATGGAATTGAACACCATATTATGGATATGGGGCTGTTGGGACAGCTGGCACCTAATTCTCTCACAAGAACCGATATGGAAGTGGATCATGATGCCCCGGAAGTAGGAACACCGAATACTTTTGTAGACGGAAGAAATATGATTTTCTTAACCTTCGCGGCAGTTTTTGCAAAGCAGAGAGGGATTCATGTGTTAGTAACAGGAGTATCTCAAAGTGATTTTAGCGGCTATCCAGACTGCAGGGATGTATTCATTAAGTCTTTATCTGCCACGTTGACACTGGCTATGGACTATGCTTTTGATATTATCACGCCGCTTATGTGGATTGACAAAAAAGAAACCTGGCAGATGGCAGATGAACTTGGGGTTGTGGATATTATTAAAAATGAAACTTTAACATGCTATAATGGCATAATTGGAGATGGATGTGGAGATTGCCCATCCTGTAAATTGAGAAGAAGAGGATATGAACAGTATCTGGAAGAAAAAAACAAAAAATAATTTTTACGATAAAACAGCAAAGTTGTATTAAAAAGAGGCTCAATAAGCCTCTTTTTAATATTAGTTTTTTAAATTATCAGATAATAAACTTAATAATATTAAGTATTCTAATTGTCAGACAACTTAACGAAAAAAACTGTTTACAAATAAAAAAAAGTATAGTAAGATTATGCATGAACACAAAATGTGAAAGAATTAAAAATAAAAATTGCAAAAATAAAGAATGATCAACCGCCCGTCAAAATAAAGGGGAGGAATGGAATCAGGTGAAGAGAAAGGAGCTAATGTATATGAATCAAAAAAATCAGTCTATTGGTTTGTATGATCCTAGTTTTGAACATGACAACTGTGGTATCGGTGCATGTGTAGACATTAAGGGAAGAAAAAGTCATGCCACTGTTCAGAATGCTCTTAAAATTGTAGAAACATTGGAACACAGAGCAGGAAAAGATGCAGCAGGAGAAACCGGAGATGGTGTTGGTATTATGCTGCAGATCTCCCATAACTTCTTTAAGAAGGCTTGTAAACCATTGGGAATTGAAATTGGTAATGAAAGAGAATACGGAATCGGAATGTTTTTCTTTCCTCAGGATGAATTAAAATGTAAACAGTCTATGAAGATGTTTGAAATCATCGTACAGAAGGAAGGAATGGAATTTCTTGGATGGAGAGATGTTCCAACTGATCCGGATGTCTTAGGAAAGAAAGCGTTAGAATGTATGCCAAACATCAAACAGGCATTTGTGAAAAAGCCGATGGATGTGGAGAAAGGTCTTGCGTTCGATCGTAAGTTATATATTGTAAGAAAAGTATTTGAACAGAGTAATGAGGATGTATATGTGGTTTCCTTATCAAGCAGAACCATTGTATACAAGGGTATGTTCTTAGTTGGACAGCTTCGCCTGTTCTTTAAGGATCTTCATGATGAAGATTATGAATCTGCAATCGCAATGGTACATTCTCGTTTCAGTACGAATACAACACCAAGCTGGGAAAAAGCGCATCCATATCGTTTTATCGTACATAATGGTGAGATCAATACCATCCGGGGTAATGCAGATAAGATGCATGCCAGAGAAGAGATCTTAGAATCTGAAGCACTGCGCGGTGAGATGCATAAATTAACTCCTGTTGTAGATCCGAATGGTTCTGACTCTGCCAGACTAGATAATACACTGGAATTTATGGTTATGAGTGGAATGGCTCTTCCTTTGGCAGTCATGATCACGATTCCGGAACCTTGGGAAAACAACGACAATATGTCATCTGAGAAAAGAGATTTCTATCAGTACTATGCAACGATGATGGAACCTTGGGATGGTCCTGCATCTATTCTTTTCACGGATGGTGATATTATGGGAGCGGTTCTTGACCGTAATGGACTTCGTCCATCCCGTTACTATGTAACCAACGATGATCAGCTGATCTTGTCTTCTGAAATTGGAGTGCTGGACATTGATCCAACCAACATTAAGATCAAAGACCGTCTTCGTCCAGGCCGTATGCTCTTAGTAGATACTGTAAAAGGAGAGATGATCGATGATGATACCTTAAAAGAAGAATATGCTAACAGACAGCCATATGGTGAATGGTTGGATTCACAGATCGTTGAGCTGCATGATTTAAAAATTCCAAATAAGAGAGTGGAATCTTATACATTAGAGCATAGACAGAAATTGTTAAAAGCATTTGGTTATTCTTATGAAGATGTGAAGACATCCGTTCTTCCGATGGCAGAGACCGGAAGCGAATCCATTGCAGCTATGGGTACCGATTCTCCATTGGCAGTGTTCTCTAAGATGAGACAGCCATTGTTTAACTACTTTAAGCAGCTGTTTGCACAGGTTACCAACCCGCCGATCGATGCGATTCGTGAAGAAGTAGTAACATCTACAACGGTATATATTGGAAAAGGCGGTAATGTCTTAAGAGAAGAACCGGAAAACTGTAACGTATTAAAGGTTCGTAATCCGATCTTGACCAATACGGATATGTTAAAGATCAAGAATATTAAGCATGAAGGATTTAAAGTCGTAGAAATTCCGATTACCTTCTATAAAAATACATCCATGGAGAAAGCCATCGACCATTTATTCATCGAGGCGGACCGTGCATACCGGGAAGGTGCTAACATCATTGTGTTATCCGATAGAGATGTGGATGAATACCATGTTGCAATTCCTTGTCTGCTGGCAGTATCCGCTTTGCATCAGTATCTGATCCGTACGAAGAAATCTACTTCTATGGCCATCATTCTGGAATCCGGACAGCCAAGAGAAGTACATCACTTTGCAACCTTATTAGGATATGGTGCAGTAGCCATTAACCCATATTTGGCACAGCTGACTATTCAGGATCTGATCAATGAAGGCATGCTGGAAAAAGATTACTATGCAGCAGTGGATGATTATAACAATGCGATCCTTCATGGTATTGTAAAGATTGCTTCTAAGATGGGTATTTCTACTATTCAGTCTTATCAGGGATCACAGATTTTTGAAGCAATTGGTATCAGCAAGGATGTGATCGATAAATACTTTACGAATACAGTAAGCCGTATCGGTGGTATCACATTAGACGATATCTATGATGACGTCAGTGCAAGACATACAGCAGCCTTTGATCCACTGGGACTGGAGAATGATATTTCTTTAGACAGTACCGGATCTCATAAGGTAAGAAGTGGTAAGGAACAGCATCTGTATAATCCAAAGACCATTCATACGTTACAGATGGCTACCCGTACTGGAGATTATGAATTATTTAAACAATATACAAAGATGGTAGATGAAGAGCTGGAACCAGGAAATATCCGTGGAATGATGCAGTTTAAGTATCCTAAGAAAGGAATTCCTCTTTCTCAGGTTGAGAGTGTGGAATCTATCGTAAAACGTTTTAAGACTGGCGCTATGTCTTATGGATCTATTTCCGGAGAAGCACACGAAGCACTTGCCATTGCTATGAACCGTCTGGGCGGTAAGTCCAACAGCGGTGAGGGTGGAGAACGTCCGGAGAGACTGACCGTAGGTCCAGATGGAGTAAATCGTTGTTCTGCCATCAAGCAGGTAGCTTCTGGTCGTTTTGGTGTAACAAGTGAATATCTGGTAAGTGCCAAAGAGATTCAGATTAAGATGGCACAGGGAGCAAAACCAGGAGAAGGTGGACATCTTCCGGGAGGAAAGGTGTATCCATGGATTGCGAAGACAAGACATTCTACACCTGGTGTAAGTTTGATTTCCCCACCACCACATCATGATATTTATTCCATTGAGGATTTGGCGCAGCTGATTTATGACTGTAAGAATGCCAATACAGATGCAAGAATTTCTGTAAAATTAGTATCTGAAGCAGGTGTTGGTACGGTAGCAGCCGGTGTTGCAAAAGCTGGAGCACAGGTTATCTTGATTTCTGGTTACGATGGAGGTACTGGTGCAGCACCAAGAAGTTCCATCTATAATGCAGGACTTCCTTGGGAATTGGGACTTGCAGAGACTCACCAGACACTGATCAAGAATGACCTTCGTAATAAAGTCATCATTGAGACAGATGGTAAGCTGATGAGTGGACGTGACGTTGCCATTGCATGTATGCTGGGGGCAGAAGAGTTTGGATTTGCAACCGCTCCTCTGGTAACATTAGGATGTGTGATGATGAGAGTCTGCAACCTGGATACTTGCCCTGTTGGTGTGGCAACTCAGAATCCAGAGCTTCGCAAGCGTTTCATGGGTAAACCAGAATATGTAGAAAACTTCATGAGATTTATTGCTCAGGAATTAAGAGAATATATGGCAGCCTTTGGAGTAAAAACGGTAGATGAATTAGTGGGAAGAACCGATTTCTTAGAGCCAAACAAAGAAGCATACAATAAGAACATCGATCTTACTAACATTTTAACGAATCCATTCAGCAAAAAAGAAAAGATTCAGTATAATAAGAAGAATGTATATGATTTTAAGCTGGAAACAACAAAGGATGAAACAGTTCTTTTAAAACAGTTAAAAACTGCATTGGAATCTAAGCAGAAGCGCAGCATTACTGTAGATGTAACCAACATTGACCGTGCATTTGGTACCATCTTTGGTTCTGAGATTACAAAACGTTATAAGAATACCTTAGACGATGATACGTATACCGTTATTTGTAATGGTGCCGGTGGTCAGAGCTTTGGTGCCTTTATTCCAAAAGGTCTGACCTTAGAGCTGGAAGGCGACAGCAACGATTACTTCGGAAAGGGACTTTCTGGTGGTAAGCTGATCGTATATCCTCCAAAAGGATCTATGTTCAAAGCGGATGAAAATATCATCGTTGGTAATGTAGCATTATACGGAGCTACCAGCGGAAAAGCTTACATCAATGGTGTGGCTGGTGAACGTTTCTGTGTACGTAACTCTGGTGCGACTGCAGTCGTAGAAGGTGTTGGAGATCATGGCTGTGAATACATGACAGGAGGACGTGTTGTCATTCTTGGAGAAACAGGTAAGAACTTTGCAGCAGGTATGAGCGGTGGTATTGCTTATGTTCTGGATGAAGATAATCACCTGTATAAACGTGTAAATAAAGCTTTGGTTGGGATTGAATCTCTTTCTAACAAATACGATGTATTAGAACTGATTGGTATGATCAAAGATCATGTTGCCTATACCAACTCTGAAAAAGGTAAGATGATCCTGGATAATATTGAAGAATATCTTCCAAAATTCAAGAAAGTTATGCCACATGATTACAAACGGATGTTAAATGCCATCGTTCAAATGGAGGAACGTGGATTAAACAGTGAACAGGCACAGATTGAAGCGTTCTATCAGAATAAAAATAAATAGTCAGGAGGAGAAGAACATGGGAAAACCAACTGGATTTTTAGAATATGAACAAAAATTAGCAGAAGCAATTGAACCGAAAGAACGAATTAAAAATTTCAATGAATTCCATACTCCTCTTAGTGAAAAGGAACAGAGAAAACAAGGTGGAAGATGTATGGAATGTGGTGTCCCATTTTGTCAGGCTGGCATGATGATTGCCGGTATGGCATCTGGATGCCCGTTAAATAACCTGGTTCCAGAATGGAATGATCTTGTATACCGTGGCAACTGGGAGGCTGCATATTATCGTTTGAAAAAGACCAATCCATTTCCGGAATTTACTGGAAGAGTCTGCCCGGGACTTTGTATGGCAGCCTGCACCTGTAATCTTCATGGAGAACCGGTTGCATCTAAGGAAAATGAACTGGCGATTATTGAAAGAGCCTATCGGACTGGACTTGCAAAAGCCAATCCACCAAAAAATCGTACTGGTAAGAAGGTAGCAGTTATTGGATCTGGACCAGCTGGGTTATCTGCTGCTAACTCTCTGAATAAAAGGGGTCATGAGGTTACTGTTTTTGAACGAAATGACAGAGTGGGTGGACTTCTGATGTACGGAATTCCAAATATGAAGCTGGAGAAACAGTATATTGACCGTAAGGTGTCCATCATGAAGGAAGAAGGAATTACCTTTAAAACCAATGTAAATGTAGGCGTGGATATAAAGGCAAAACAGCTGTTAAAGGAATTTGATGCAGTGATCCTTGCATGTGGTGCATCCAATCCTCGTGATATTAAGGTCCCTGGCAGAGAGGCAAAAGGAATCTATTTTGCAGTTGACTTTTTAACAAGAAATACAAAGAGTCTTCTGGATTCCAACTTAACGGATGGAAAGAATATTTCTGCCAAAGGAAAACGTGTGATGATCATCGGTGGCGGAGATACAGGAAATGACTGTGTTGGAACTTCTGTCCGCCATGGTGCTAAGAGCATAATGCAGCTGGAAATGATGCCGAAACCTCCAGAAACACGTGCGGAGAATAATCCATGGCCACAGTGGCCAAAAGTCTGCAAGACAGATTACGGTCAGGAAGAAGCGATCGCGGTATATGGACATGATCCTCGTGTCTATACAACGACAGTCAAAGAATTTATTAAGAACGATAAGGGAGAAGTCTGCAAAGCAGTTTTGGTAAAACTGGAAAGCAAGAAAGACGAAAAGACCGGACGTATGATGATGGTCAACATCCCTGGAAGTGAATATGAAGTAGATGTGGATCTGGTATTGATCGCAGCTGGTTTCTTAGGAAGTCAGGATTATGTAACAAAAGAATTTAAGGTTGCCGTCAATGAACGTACCAATGTTAAGACAGAACCTGGTAAATATAAGACGAATGTAGACAGAGTCTTTGCTGCAGGTGATATGCATCGAGGACAGTCCCTGGTCGTATGGGCCATTCGAGAAGGCCGTGATGTGGCTAGAGATGTGGACTTAGAATTGATGGGATATACAAATCTGTAATAACATTTTGCGTCTATGATGAAAGATAAAGCAGTCACGAGAAATTGTGGCTGCTTTTTGTTGGAAAAACAACAGATTTGTTGGATTGATTATATTATAATGAACCCGGAAATTAAGAAAAATAATCAATCAAAGATTAGGAGGATTTGAAATGAACAATCAAATGTTTTGTTTTCAATGTGAGCAGACCGCAGGCTGCAAAGCATGTACCGGGGCTGCGGGTGTCTGCGGAAAAAAAGCAGATACTGCTGAACTTCAAGATAAATTGACAGGAGCCCTGATCGGTCTTGCCCGTGCAACGGAAGGAAATGAAGACTTAGTGGCTGAAACTACGGATCAGATAGTTCTAGAAGGACTTTTTACCACTGTCACGAATGTGAACTTTAACAATGAGACCATCCGAGCATTGATTCAGAAGATAGAAGCAGAAAAGCAAAGAATTGTTCCTGAATGTTACAGCTGTGGATTGGTTTGTGGCAGAAATGACAATTATGATATGAATCAGCTTTGGAATGCCGATGAGGATATCCGTTCTCTAAAATCGCTGATCCTATTTGGTATTCGAGGGGTAGCAGCATATGCTTATCATGCGGCGGTTTTGGGATACAAAGACCCGATCGTAAACAAATTTTTCTATAAAGCCCTTTTTGCCATCAGTATGGATGATTGGGGCATGGAGGAATTACTGCCGATCGTTATGGAGGTGGGCGAAATCAATCTGAGATGTATGGCGCTGCTTGATAAAGCCAACACCGAGACCTACGGTAACCCTGCTCCAACAGAAGTGAGCCTGACAGTGGAAAAAGGACCGTTTATCGTGATTTCTGGGCACGATCTCTATGATTTGAAACTGCTTCTTGAGCAAACGAAAGGCAAGGGAATCAATATCTACACCCATGGAGAGATGCTTCCAGCGCACGCTTATCCTGAGTTGAAGAAATATCCTCACCTAAAAGGTAATTTTGGTACAGCTTGGCAGAATCAGCAAAAGGAATTTGCGGATATAAAAGCGCCGATCCTTTTTACTACCAACTGTCTGATGCCGCCGAAAGCCAGCTATGCTGACCGTGTATTTACGACCGAAGTCGTTTCCTATCCTGAAATGATTCACATCGGAGAGGATAAAGACTTTACTCCTGTGATTGAAAAGGCACTTGAGCTTGGTGGTTATTCTATAGATGTGCGGTTTACAGGTATGAACGGTGGAGAAAAGGTGATGACAGGCTTTGGCCACAATGCAGTTTTGTCAGTTGCAGATACAGTGATCGAAGCAGTCAAGGCAGGAGATATTTCACACTTTTTCCTCGTTGGTGGATGCGATGGTGCGAAACCAGGACGCAACTATTACACGGAATTTGTGAAACAAACGCCATCTGACAGTATTGTATTGACCCTTGCTTGCGGAAAATATCGTTTTAACGATCTGAATCTTGGTACCATCGGTGGTTTGCCTCGTATTATGGACATGGGACAGTGTAATGACGCATACAGTGCTATCAAAGTGGCTGTTGCCCTTTCAGAAGCATTCGAATGTGATGTAAATGACCTTCCACTTTCTATGGTGCTGTCATGGTATGAGCAAAAGGCAGTTTGCATTCTGCTTACGCTTTTACATCTCGGTATCAAGAACATTTTCCTTGGCCCATCCCTTCCGGCGTTTGTGTCTCCGAATGTTTTAAGTTTTCTTGTGGAGCATTATCATATTGCACCGATTACTACACCAGAAGAGGATCTAAAGAAAATTGCTTTGACATAATACTATTATCCTGTTATATTATTGTTGGCTGGATCAGCAGAAGAAAAACAGAGAGAGTGAGAAATATGGATCCAATTGGACATTTTAAAACAATTACCTATCATAAGATCATGGTAGCCCGGATGTGTTTTCAGGTAGGATTGTATAAACAGGGGCTGCTTCATGATATGTCAAAATATATGCCATCAGAATTTATTACGGGGGCCCGTTATTACACAGGACATCGGAGTCCTAATTCTGTTGAACGAGAGAAGTGTGGAGTGTCTAGAGCCTGGCTTCATCATAAGGGACGCAATAAACATCATTTTGAATATTGGCTGGATTATAGCTTTGATCGTTCGGAGAAGAAATTGATCGGGATGAAGATTCCGAAAAACTATATGGTAGAGATGTTCATTGATCGGGTCTGTGCCGGAAAAGTTTATAATGGAGAAAAATTCCGGGAAAAACATGTATATGAATATTATAAAAATGGCATAGGCGCCTATCTTCTTCATCCGGAATCCCGCAGATATCTGGAACGTCTTATGAAGATGTATGGCATAAAGGGAGAACGATATACCCTTCGTTATATTAAAAAGGACTTAAAGGAAAATATTAGTCAGTATGATTAGCTTGCATTCTGCATATCCTTTTAGTATAATAAATGTAAAGAAAAAGTAAAGAACTTCCTGGGGTGTACGACAGCCTGCGTATTTTGAACCTACATTTACGTGAAACGGGATTTCTATATTCCTGGTGGAATGTCAAGCCTCCGTTGGCAGTGGAAGACAGGAAGCCTGGTGCGATCGCCCACCTAGCATTGGCTAGGCGTCAAAATCGTGGGAACGGCATTTTGGGAAGTTTACATAGGAGAATAATTACAAAAGATACAGAAGGAGCTATCGGAAAATGGAGTGATGATTTCATTTTGTTTTCTGATAGCTCCTTTCATCTGTCAAAAAATAATCCTGGAAGAGTGTGTATGAGGAATATCAGGGCTGCATCGATCATAAAATGATATAGGAGGCAGTCATGGGAGAAAAGATTATTTTAGGCATATTGATGCTATGTATGGCAACTGGCATCTGGATGGGCCCTTATTTGTGGAACAGTACGGCCAGATTCACCAAAGCGGAGGACCAACGATCCAAAAAGGTGGTGATAAAAAAGGCGGAAGCAGAGGAAGTAATGGATACTTCAGAAATTCGGGTGCTTCTAAGCAACCAGACGTTGGGAAAATATCTTCATAAAAAGGTAGTACTTACTTCTGAAAAACCATATTATGTGAGACGAAATGGAAAGGTGGTTGAGAAAAAAGCGGGACAGAAGACGAACATAAACTTTCGAAAGACAAAAGTGGGACAAACCGTAATCTTTTCTGGAACGGGAAAGTTGCAGATTCTGTCCTTTCGTCGAGGATATGGATATCCATCTTATCGTGGAAAATTAGAAGTACATTATGGGGAAAAGGGAATTTTTCTGGTTAATCAACTCCTTTTGGAAGAATATCTGTATGCCGTACTTCCGAGTGAAATGCCGGTTTCTTATGGAAAGGAAGCATTGAAGGTGCAGGCGGTCTGTGCCAGGACCTTTGCAGTGAAGCAGATGAATGGAAAGAAATGGGCGGCTTATGATGCGGATGTAGATGACAGCGTAGCCAGTCAGGTTTACAATAATTCTCAGGAATGTGAGGAAAGTATACAGGCGGTTATGGATACGGCAGGAGAAGTGATGAAGTATAAAGGGAAGGTAATATCCACCTACTTTTTTTCAACCTCCTGGGGACATACAGCGGACAGTCATGATGTATGGATCCAGAAGGGGAGTTCACCGGTGTATCTAACGGGGAGCCTTCAGAAAGAAAAAAAGCAAAGATGGGATCTGTCTGCGGAGAAAAAATTGAAAAATTTTTTAAAGGAGGATGTGATTACTTACGACAGTGATTTTCCGTGGTATCGGTGGCAGGTGACCATTCCATATTTCAAATTAAACCGGCAATCCCTAGGAACGATCCAAAATGTGCAGGTGACAGAGCGGGGAAGCAGTGGAGTGGCAAAGACATTGCGGGTTACCGGAAGTAAAGGGGTCAGAGAGATCCGGGGAGAATATCGGATTCGTACATGGCTGTCTCCAGATGGATGTAGAATTCTTCGAAAGGATGGATCGATCGTAAAGAATGCCCAGATTCTGCCCAGTGGGTGTTTTGTAATACAGGAACAAAAAAACGGACTTGCCATATCCGGTGGCGGTTATGGCCATGGTGTGGGAATGTCCCAAAATGGGGCGAAGAAGCAGGCAGAAACAGGAAAAACCTATGAAGAAATTCTGACCTATTATTATCCAGAGGCCACTTTATCACAAAAGTAAGAAAGAATGGAAACATTTTTAGAATAATTAAAAAATCTCCTAGTAAAATAGTAAAAAGAGGATACTAGGAGTTTTTTTATGCGAAAAATCAGTTCCGTTCTATTATGCGTGGTACTGCTCGTTGTCTGCTCCATACCGGTATCAGCGGAAGAAAAGCTGAAATTAACAGCCAGGTCGGCCATCGTCATGGAGGCGGAAAGTGGAAGGATTATTTATGAAGATAACAGTTCAGAAGCACTTCCTCCGGCCAGTGTTACCAAGGTCATGACATTACTTTTGATTTTTGAAGCTATCGGCCAGGGAAAGCTTGCACTTTCAGATGAAATCACTGTGAGCGAGCATGCAGCATCCATGGGAGGTTCCCAGGTATTTTTGGAGGCTGGAGAAGTTCAGACGGTGGAGGTTATGATCAAATCCATTGCTGTAGCCAGCGGAAATGATGCATCGGTGGCCATGGCAGAACATATTGGAGGAAGTGAGGATGGATTTGTTGCCATGATGAATCAGAAGGCCAAAGACCTGGGAATGAAGAATACGGTATTTAAGAACTGCTGTGGGCTAGATACGGAAGGTCATGTAACATCAGCAAAAGATATTGCCATTATGTCCAGAGAACTGATTACAAAGCATCCATCGGTCTTAAAATATTCTTCCATATGGATGGATGAATTTATCCATAAAACCAAAAAAGGAGAATCTGTCTTTGGTCTTAGTAACACCAATAAGCTGTTAAAACAGTATCAAGGCTGTACCGGCCTTAAGACAGGAAGTACCAGTCAGGCAAAATTCTGTTTGAGTGCCACTGCAAAAAGAAATGGCATTACTCTGATTGCTGTCGTCATGGCTTCTAATAGCTCCAAAGATCGGATCAAAGATGCAACAACATTGCTAGATTATGGATTCGGGGGCTGCAGAGTGTACGAGGCACCGGATCTTAAGAAGAAGCTAAAACCAGTTCCAGTGGCAGGAGGAGAAAAGCAGGAAGCGAAAATTGCCAGTAAGAAAATTTTCCGTACTGTGCTTATCAATGGAGAATCAGAGGATGGTATTACGTATAACATTCAGCGGAAGAAGAATTTAAAAGCGCCGTTGAAGAAGGGGGATGCAGCAGGGTGGATCACCTATTATCAGAATGGTTCTTATATTGGAAAAGTGCAGCTGATCATAACAGAGGAAATTGGGAAATTGACATTTGCAAAAAGTGTTTCCAGAGTTTTGAAACAGTTTCTCTATCAGCTGGCAGGAGATGTTTCCTCTGCCAAGTCTCCGCAGAGCATCCGTTGGGATAAAAAATAAAAAATGGTTGGAAATGAGAAAGAGAAGGGATATACTAGCATTGAGAACGAAAAAACAAAAGAAAAGGAGTTGGTAATAATGAATATCGTAATTTTAGAACCGCTTGGAGTTGCAAAAGAAAAATTGCTTGGCATGGGAAGAGAAGTGCTGGGTGATAGTGTTGATTTGATTTATTACGATACAAGAACCGAAGATGTGGATGAATTGATCGAAAGAAGCAAAGATGCAGATGTGGTAGTTCTTTCTAATTTTCAATATCCCAAGGCAGTTATAGAACACTGCGATCATCTGAAGATGGTCTGTGTGGCATTTACTGGAGTGGATCATGTGGATGTGGCATACTGCAAGGAACGTGGTATTGTGGTGTGTAACTGTGCTGGATATTCCACGGCTGCAGTTGCAGATCTGGTATTTGGATTTGTGATCGACCTGATGAGAAATATTCTGCCATGCAACGAGGTGATAAGAAAGCAGGGGACGAAAGATGGTCTGGTAGGATGTGAGCTGGAAGGTAAGAAATTCGGAATTATCGGTACCGGAGCGATCGGCATGAGAACGGCTAGAATCGCAGATGCCTTTGGCTGCGAAGTGTATGGTTATAGCAGAACAAAAAAGGATGTAGATTATATCCAGTATGTGGATTTAGAAGAACTGATGTCAATCTGTGATGTTGTATCCGTGCATGTTCCTTTCAATGAACAGACGAAAGGAATGATCGGTGCCAAAGAATTTGCATGCATGAAGGAAGGAAGCATCTTCATTAATACATCCCGAGGACCGGTGATCGATAGCCAGGCACTGGCAGATGTGTTGAATGCAGGAAAGATTGCAGGAGCGGGCATCGATGTCTTTGAAATGGAACCGCCAATCCCAGAAGAGCATCCATTGCTTACGGCGAAGAATGTGATCGCTACACCACATGTGGCTTTTGCAACCAAAGAGGCATTTGAGAAACGTGCAGTCATTGTATTCGATAATATTAAGAAATGGATGGAGGGAAATCCGCAGAACGTAATGTAACATAGAGAATCCTTTGGATTCAGAAGAGGAACAGAATGGCTTGTATTCCAATCTGTTCCTTTTTCTGTGGAGTGATTCACATGCTAGTGCTTGTTTTTTCATAGGTTTTCTAGTAAAATAGATTAAATAGAACCCATTCGGTTGTATAATAAAACGATAACCGAACAAAAGGAGCGGTAAAATTTGAGCAGTCTTACCAGAATGATAGAAAGTGTAGCCCTGTGTGGCGGTGTTGTTGCGGGAATCAGCTATTATGAGAACAGACAGATACGCCTGGAGGAGTATCGGATCGCTTCTGGATGTCTGCCAGAAGTCTTTGACCAGACGAAGCTGGTATTCCTATCTGATCTTCATAATCGATGCTTTGGAACGGATCAGGAGGAATTGATGAAAATCATCGATGTCATAGGGCCAGATATGATTTTGGTAGGAGGAGATATGGTCGTTGGCAAGCCTGGGATGACGACACAGACGGCGTATCATCTGCTTTCTCAGTTGGCAAAGAAGTATTCAGTGGTTGCAGCGGATGGCAATCATGAATATCGTATGAAGATTTATACGGACACCTATGGCAAACAGTACGAAGAGTACGTAGCTGCCTTGCGGGCATGTAAGGTTTCTTATCTTTCCAACCAGACTATAAAGATATGCAAGAAAGGAAGCAGCATTTGGATTACCGGGCTTTCTATAGAGCGAGAGTATTATCGGAGAGGATCTAAGACGGAGATGGATCCAGATTATCTGAATCGTACGATTGGAAAAAAAGAGCGTGGAAGATTTCATATTCTTCTGGCACATAATCCATTGTATTTTCCGGAATATGCTGAATGGGGTGCAGACCTTATCTTATCCGGGCATAATCATGGAGGGTGGATCCGTCTGCCGGTATTTGGCGGATTGGTATCGCCTCAGATGAGGTTTTTCCCTGATTATGACGCTGGATTATACAGACAGGGAGAGAGTCAGATGATCATAAGCAGAGGGCTGGGAACACACACATTTCCCATCCGGGTGAATAACTATCCGGAGATCAGTGTGATTACATTAAGAAAACTAAGGACATAAGATATGGGCATTGAAGTAAAATTAACAGCATTTGAAGGACCGCTGGATCTGCTGCTGCATTTGATTGAGAAGAATAAAGTAGATATCTACGATATTCCGATTGCGGTCATAACGGAACAATATTTGGAATATCTAGACGAGATGCAGCGGGCAGATATGGATAACATGAGTGAGTTTCTAGTCATGGCAGCGACCCTTTTAAGGATCAAGTCGCAGATGCTTCTTCCGAAGGAAGTCAATGAGGAAGGAGAAGAAGAGGATCCAAGGGCAGAGTTAGTCAAGCGGTTGATCGAATATAAAGTATATAAGTATGCATCGTCGGAGCTAAAGGATCTCAACGTGGAAGCAAATAAATGTATGTATAAGCTTCCTACACTGCCAGAGGAGGTACTTGCGTATCGGGAACCGATTCGTCCAGAGGAGATCATCGCAGGGCAGGGGATTACCCTTCTTCAGTTGAAAAAGACGTTTGAGTTCGTAATGAGGAAGAAGAGCAGTAAGTTAGACCCTATCCGAAGTCAATTTGGTGAGATTAGGCAGGATGAAGTAAAGATAGAAGATAAGATCATTTTTATTCGAGATAAGATAAAAGAATATAAGAAGATAGATTTTCAAAGCCTTTTAGAAGGACAGGCAACGAAAGTAGAGATCATCGTCACATTCCTTGCCTTGCTGGAACTGATGAAGATGGGGCAGGTCCATGTTTTCCAGGAGGATGTGGGAAGTAAGATTCTGATAGAAGAGATGGGAGAAGATTCATTATGATGCGAAGAAGAGGAATGATTGAGGGAATCCTGTTTTCCATGGGCGGTTCTGTGAAGAAGAAACAGCTGATGGAGGTACTGGATCTGAATGATCGGATGCTGTCGGAGCTTCTGGCACAGATGAAAGAAGATTATGAGAAAGAGGAAAGAGGCATTCAGCTGGTCGAACTGGAGGATTCCTGCCAGCTATGCACCAAGCCGGAATATCACGACGTGTTGATTCAAGTGGTAAAACAGCCGAAGAAATATCGACTTACGGATGTCATGATGGAGACTTTATCCATTATTGCCTATAAACAGCCGGTGACCAAACAGGAAATCGAAGCCATACGAGGTGTTAAGTGTGATCATGCTATTAACCGACTGATGGAATATAACCTGGTGTGTGAGGCGGGAAGACTGGACGCCATCGGAAGGCCGATTTTATTAAAGACAACAGAAGAATTTTTACGATGCTTTGGAGTAGAGAAGATTGATGATCTTCCGACGGTTGATCCTGCCATGATTGAAGATTTCCGGCAGGAGGCACAGGAAGAGATGAATTTTCCCATCGTTGCTGATCGAAAAGCGGAAGAGAATCTGGAATCTGAGAGATGAGGAAAGATTTAAAATATAGAAAGTTGGAGGGATAAGAATATGAAGAAAATTTCGGGAAATCAATTGCTGGTGAAGGCACTTATGGAGGAAAAGGTTGATACACTGTTCGCTTACCCGGGCGGATATGCTATTGATATTTTCGATGAGCTCTATAAGATAGATCACAATATTGAGATTGTCCTTCCGCGCCATGAACAGGGACTGATTCATGAAGCAGACGGATATGCTCGCTCCACGGGAAAGGTTGGAGTATGCTTAGTAACCAGCGGACCGGGTGCAACCAATCTGGTAACAGGAATTGCAACGGCAAATTATGACAGTGTACCTTTGGTATGCTTTACAGGACAGGTATCACTTCCATTGATCGGAAATGATGCATTCCAGGAAGTGGACATTGTAGGATGTACCCGTAATATTGCCAAATTTGTAATTACTGTCCGGAAGCGTGAGGATCTGGGACGAATTATAAAAGAAGCTTTTTACATTGCAAGAACAGGGAAACCAGGGGTTGTACTGGTAGATTTGCCAAAGGATGTTATGGCGGAGCTTGGAAATCCTGAGTATCCGAAGGAGGTCAATATCCGTGGCTATAAACCTCAAAAGAAGGTACATATCGGACAGCTTCATCGTGCCATCGGCATGCTTTATAAAGCCAAAAAACCATTATTCCTGATCGGAGGTGGTACCAAGATTGCCAATGCACATATGGAGATGAGAGAACTGGCGGAACTTACAGGAGTTCCGGTAGTATCCACCATCATGGGTATGGGAGTTATGCCAACAGACCATCCATTATTTATAGGAAATGCGGGAATGCATGGACGCTATGCGGCTAATATGGCAATTTCTGAATGCGACGTGCTCTTTTCCATTGGAACTCGTTTCAGTGATCGAATCACTGGTAAACTTGGGAAATTTGCGCCAAATGCAAAGATTATCCATATTGATATTGATACGGCATCCATCTCAAAGAATGTTACCGTGGATGTTCCATTGGTTGCTGATGCAAAGGATGCGTTGCGCGTACTGGTAGATATTGCAAGGAATCATAATAAAGTTGAGCATGCGGCTGAATTTTTAAAGGAGATTCGAAAATGGGATGAAGAGCATCCATTGGTAATGGAGACGAAAGGATACGGAGTGAATCCACAGACGGTCATCGAAACTGCCAATGAGCTGCTTCCAGATGCCATCATCGTAACTGATGTGGGTCAGCACCAGATGTGGGCAACTCAGTTTACAGAGATGACACATCCAAAACGTCAGCTGATCACTTCCGGAGGTCTGGGAACTATGGGATTCGGATTCCCGGCTGCCATTGGTGCATCTATGTCACACAGAGGTCAGCACGTACTCTGTTATTCTGGAGACGGAGGTGCACAGATGAATATCCAGGAGATGGCAACCGCTGTTCAGCAGGAGTGTCCGGTCATCTTTTGTATTTTTAACAATGGATATCTTGGAATGGTGCGTCAGATGCAGGACTTATTCTATGATAAGCGTTATGCCAGTACCTGTCTGTGCAAACGGCGTTCCTGCGAATATACCTGCAAGGGACCAGGAGAAGGATGCCCTCCTTATACACCGGACTTTGTAAAATTAGCCGAAAGCTATGGAGCAAAAGGAATCCGTGTATGGAATCAGGAAGAAATAAGGCCGGCATTCGAAGAGGCAATGAAAGAGACAACCGTACCAACCATTATTGAATTTATGGTAGATGCAGATCATCTGGTACTTCCTATGGTACAGGGTGGAAAAGCATTGGATGAAATGATTTTAGAAGGATAGGAGGAAGAGAACATGGGAGAAATGAAAAAAAGATGGATTTCTTTGTATGTAGAAAACCGGGTAGGAGTTCTGGCCCGGATCGCAGGCCTTTTTTCTGGAAAATCATATAATCTGAAGAGCCTGACAGTAGGAACTACCGAGGATGAAACCGTATCGCGAATGACTATCGCGGTAACCAGTGATGATGCTACCTTTGAACAGATCAAAAAGCAATTGAACCGAAGTGTGGAAGTAATCAAGGTTATGGATTATACGGCAGTTCCAATTCGCATGAAGGAAGTTCTTTTCATAAAAGTGAAGGGCTGCAGTCTTCAGGAGAAGAACGAGATCTTTCAGATGGCAGATGTATTCCGTTTTCGTGTGGTAGATTATGGTAAGGATAATGTGTTAATAGAATCTCTTCATACGGAAGGAAAGAATGATAATATTATCAATTTCTTCAACGATAAATTCAGTGGCCGGATTGAAGTGGTCAGAGGCGGTGGAGTTGCCATCGAGTCTATTTCAATTGTAGAACGCTAAAAGGTAGATGAATATCGAAAAGCTATGAGTTCTGATTGATTTGACTATCAAATTTGTTATTTTGTTGACAAAAAGACAAAAAGGCTAAAAACTCATTTGGAAAGAACCGGAAATGATGAAAGTATTTTCTGTGTAAATAATAGAAAACATTCAAAAAAATGATAGAAAAGTCATTGTATTAGAAAAAGTACAATTATAGTTTTTAGTAAAGATGTACAGAAAATGGCTTAAATAAGCCGTTTTTTCGACAAAAAATAGAGTTGTCAGTAATATGTTGTGAAAAAAATAGCATTGAAAACAAAAAGAGATTGTGATAATATTAACACTAAGAAAGGGTGTTACACCCGGACGAAAAAGTTATAGTTAAAGTTTATTATGGAGGTAACAGATTATGGCAAAGAAAGTTGTTATTGCAGGTGCATGTCGTACAGCAATCGGAAAAATGGGTGGAGGATTAAGCACAACTCCAGCACCAGTATTAGGATCTATCGTAATTAAAGAAGCTCTTAACAGAGCTGGCGTTGCACCAGAACAGGTTGATCACGTATACATGGGATGTGTAATCCAGGCTGGATTAGGACAGAACGTTGCACGTCAGGCATCTATCAAAGCTGGTCTTCCTATCGAAGTACCTGCAGTTACAGTTAACGTAGTTTGCGGTTCTGGTCTTAACTGTGTAAACATGGCTGCACAGATGATTCAGGCAGGAGATGCTGATATCGTTGTTGCTGGTGGTATGGAAAACATGTCCATGGCTCCATATGCATTACAGAAAGCACGTTTTGGATACCGTATGAACAACGGCGTTGTTGTTGATACAATGGTTAACGATGCATTAACAGATGCATTCAATAATTATCACATGATGATCACAGCTGAAAACGTAGCAGATCAGTGGGGACTGAAACGTGAAGAATTAGATGCATTTGCAGCAAGCTCTCAGCAGAAAGCAGTAGCAGCTCAGGAATCAGGAAGATTCAAAGATGAAATCGTTCCTGTAGAAGTAAAATCCAGAAAGAAAACTGTTATCGTAGATACAGATGAAGGACCAAGACCTGGAACAACAGCTGAATCTCTTGCAGGTTTAAGATGTTGTTCAGGAAAAGAAGGCGGTGTTGTAACAGCTGGTAACGCTTCTGGTATCAACGATGGTGCAGCAGCAGTTGTTGTTATGAGCGAAGAAAAAGCAAAAGAATTAGGCGTTACTCCTATGGCTACATATGTTACAGGAGCTCTTGGTGGAGTTGATCCTACTATCATGGGAGTTGGACCTGTAGCTTCTACAACAAAAGCATTAGCAAAAGCAAACTTAACAATCGACGATATGGACTTAATTGAAGCAAACGAAGCTTTCGCAACTCAGTCATTAGCAGTAGCTAGAGATTTGAAATTCGATATGAGCAAAGTTAACGTTAACGGTGGTGCCATTGCATTAGGACATCCTGTAGGAGCTTCTGGATGCCGTATTCTTGTAACATTACTTCATGAAATGCAGAAGAGAGATGCTAAGAAGGGTCTTGCTACTCTGTGTATCGGTGGAGGAATGGGTTGTACAACAATCGTTGAAAGAGACTAATTAATCATTGCCAATTTGGAAAGGAGAATCTACCAATGGGATTCGTTACATATGAACAGGAAGGTTTTGTAGGTTTAATCACAATTAATCGTCCAAAAGCATTAAATGCGTTAAATAGCGAAGTATTAAAAGACTTAGAAGCAGTGATCGATGCTGTAGATTTAGACAACACAAGAGCACTGATTTTAACTGGAGCAGGAGAAAAATCTTTCGTAGCTGGTGCTGATATCGGAGAAATGAGCACATTAACAAAAGCAGAAGGAGAAGCATTCGGTAAGATCGGTAATGATGTATTCCGTAAGATTGAAACTCTTCCAATTCCAGTTATCGCTGCAGTGAACGGATTCGCTTTAGGTGGCGGATGTGAAATTGCTATGAGCTGTGATATCAGACTTTGCGCAGACAATGCTATCTTTGGACAGCCTGAAGTTGGTTTAGGAATCACACCAGGTTTTGGCGGAACTCAGAGATTGGCTCGTATCGTTGGTGTTGGTAAAGCAAAAGAGATGATTTACACAGCATTCAACATCAAAGCTGATGAAGCTTATAGAATTGGATTAGTGAATGCAGTTTATACACAGGAAGAATTACTTCCTGCAGCTAAGAAGATGGCAGCTAAGATCGCAAGCAACGCACCAATCGCAGTTCGTGCATGTAAGAAAGCAATCAACGATGGTTTAGATGCTACAATGGATGATGCTATCGTAATTGAAGAAAAATTATTCGGAAGCTGCTTCGAATCTGAAGATCAGAAGAACGGAATGTCTGCATTCTTAAATAAGCAGAAAATCAAAGATTTAGGTGGATTCCAGAATAAGTAATCAAACAGCTAATAAAACACCTTCAGTTCTCTTTCTATATGTATGGAAAGAGAACTGAAGAAATATACAAATTATAGTATTTTCTAGGAGGAAAAGAACATGAAAGTAGGAATTATCGGCGCAGGTACAATGGGTAGCGGTATCGCTCAGGCATTTGCTCAGACAGAAGGTTATGAAGTATGTCTTTGTGACATCAATGATGAATTTGCAGCAAACGGAAAAAATAAAATTGCAAAAGGTTTTGAAAAACGTGTTGCAAAAGGAAAAATGGATGCTGATAAAGCAGAAGCAATTCTTGCAAAAATCACAACAGGAACAAAAGAAATCTGTGGAGATTGCGATTTAGTAGTTGAAGCTGCAATCGAAAACATGGAAATCAAAAAACAGACATTCAAAGAATTACAGGATATCTGCAAACCTGAATGTATCTTTGCAACAAATACATCTTCTTTATCTATCACAGAAATCGGTGCAGGACTTGATCGTCCAATGATCGGTATGCATTTCTTTAACCCAGCTCCTGTAATGAAGCTTGTTGAAGTAATCGCTGGTATCAATACTCCTGAAGAAGTAGTTGATAAAATTAAAGCAATTTCTGAAGAAATCGGAAAAGTACCAGTTCAGGTTGAAGAAGCTGCTGGATTCGTAGTTAACCGTATCTTAATCCCAATGGTTAACGAAGCAGTTGGTATCCTTGCAGATGGTGTTGCTTCTGTAGAAGGTATCGATACAGCTATGAAATTAGGTGCTAACCACCCTATGGGACCTTTAGCTTTAGGTGATTTAATTGGTTTAGATGTTTGTTTAGCAATTATGGAAGTATTATACAATGAAACAGGCGATTCTAAATATCGTCCACATCCATTATTAAGAAAAATGGTACGTGGTGGCAAATTAGGTCGTAAGACAGGTATCGGCTTCTACGATTATAGCAAATAATAATTGTCGGATGGCAATTTAAATATCTTTCGAAAGTAATCCGCGAAAGAGAGTAAGAAATTAATTATGGAGGAATATAAGATGGATTTCACATTAAGTAAGAAACATGAAATGGCAAGATCTTTATTCAAAGAATTTGCTGAAAACGAAGTTAAGCCTCTTGCACAGGAAACAGACGAAAACGAACAGTTCCCTGAAGAAACTGTTAAAAAGATGGCAAAAGCTGGCTTCATGGGTATTCCTGTTCCTAAAGAATATGGCGGACAGGGCTGCGATCCTTTAACATATGTAATGTGTGTTGAAGAATTATCAAAAGTTTGTGGTACAACAGGTGTTATTGTATCTGCACATACATCTTTATGTATCGATCCAATCCAGACTTATGGTACAGAAGCTCAGAAACAGAAATATATCCCAGATTTAGCATCCGGTAGAAAATTAGGTGCTTTCGGTTTAACAGAACCAGGTGCTGGTACTGATGCTCAGGGACAGCAGACAAAAGCTGTTTTAGATGGTGACGAATGGGTAATCAACGGATCCAAATGTTTCATCACAAACGGTAAATATGCTGACGTTTATATCGTAATCGCTGTTACTGGCGTTGTTGAAAAACGCGGAAGAAAGATGAAAGAAATCTCTGCTTTCATCGTTGAAAAAGGAACTCCAGGATTCTCATTCGGAACAAAAGAAAAGAAAATGGGTATCCGTGGATCCGCTACATATGAATTAATCTTCGAAGATTGTCGTATCCCTAAAGAAAACCTGTTAGGTAAACAGGGTAAAGGTTTTGGAATCGCTATGCACACATTAGACGGTGGACGTATCGGTATCGCTTCTCAGGCTCTTGGTTTAGCTGAAGGTGCATTAGAAGCAACTATCGCTTATGTTCAGGAAAGAAAACAGTTCGGTCGTTCTATTGCTAAATTCCAGAACACACAATTCCAGATTGCTGATATGGCTACAAAAGTAGAAGCAGCTAAATTATTAGTATATAAAGCAGCAATGGCAAAAGCTACTCAGAAAGTTTACTCTGTAGAAGCAGCTATGGCTAAATTATATGCAGCAGAAGTTGCTATGGAAGTAACTACAAAAGCTGTTCAGTTACATGGTGGTTACGGATACATCAGAGAATATGATGTTGAACGTATGATGCGTGATGCTAAGATTACTGAAATCTATGAAGGTACTTCTGAAGTACAGCGCATGGTTATTTCTGGAAATATTATTAAATAAGGGAGGTACTTATCGTGAAGATCGTTGTATGTGTAAAACAGGTACCTGATACTAAGGGTGGCGTTAAATTTAACCCAGATGGTACATTAGATAGAGGCGCAATGCTTACAATCATGAATCCAGATGACAAAGCAGGATTAGAAGCAGCATTAAGATTAAAAGATCAGTATGGTGCAGAAGTTACAGTATTAACGATGGGTCTGCCTAAAGCAGAAGAAGTTCTTCGTGAAGCTATGGCTATGGGAGCAGACAAAGGAATTCTTGTAACTGATAGAGTATTAGGTGGAGCTGATACATGGGCTACATCTACGACTATTGCAGGTGCAATCAGAAACTTAGATTATGATTTGATCATTACAGGACGTCAGGCTATTGACGGTGATACTGCTCAGGTAGGTCCTCAGATTTCTGAACACCTTGATATTCCAGTAATCTCTTACGCACAGGATATCAAAATCGAAGGCGACAGCGTAATCGTTGAACGTCAGTACGAAGACAGATATCATGTAGTAAAAGCAAAAATGCCATGTCTGGTTACAGCATTGGCTGAATTAAATGAACCACGTTACATGACACCAGGTGGAATCTTCGATGCTTTCGAAGCTGAAATTACTACTTGGGGAAGAAAAAATCTGAAAGATGTAGATGATTCTAACTTAGGTTTAAATGGATCTCCTACTAAGATCGCAAAAGCTTCCGATAAAGTAAGAAAAGGAGCAGGAGAAGTTGTAACTCTTGATCCGGAAGAAGCTGTTGACTACCTTATGGGTAAACTGAAAGAAAAACATGTAATTTAGGAAAGTGGTGAATATAATGGGATTAGAACAATATAAAGGTGTATATGTCTTTGCTCAGCAGGTAGATAATGAGTTAAGCGGCATCGCTTTTGAATTACTGGGTAAGGCAAAAGAATTAGCAAAAGACTTAGATACAGATGTTACAGCAGTATTGATCGGTAATAACGTAAAAGGATTAGTTGATGAATTAGCTGCATTTGGTGCAGATAAAGTTATCGTTGTTGACGATCCAGAATTAGAAGTATACAGAACAGAACCATATGCACATGCATTATCTTCTGTAATCAATGAATACAAACCTGAAATCGTATTAGTTGGTGCTACAGCTATCGGACGTGACTTAGGTCCTCGTGTATCCGCTAGAGTAGCTACAGGTTTAACAGCTGACTGTACTGTTCTTGAAATTGGTGATTTCCCACTTGTTGCAAGACCAGGTCAGGAACAGAAACACAACCAGTTATTAATGACTCGTCCAGCTTTCGGTGGTAACACAATCGCTACAATCGCTTGTCCTGATAATCGTCCTCAGATGGCAACTGTTCGTCCAGGTGTTATGCAGGCAATCGACAGAATCGAAGGCGCTAAAGCAGAAGTAATCGAATACAACCCAGGATTTACTCCAGATAACAAGTATGTAGAAGTACTGGAAGTTGTAAAATCTGTTGTTGACGTTGTAGATATTATGGATGCGAAGATCCTTGTATCCGGTGGACGTGGAGTTGGTTCTCCAGAAAACTTCCAGATCTTAAAAGATTTAGCAGAAGTATTAGGTGGAGAAGTAAGCTGCTCTCGTGCAGTTGTTGATAACGGCTGGTTACCACGTGATCTTCAGGTAGGTCAGACAGGTAAAACTGTTCGTCCTCAGGTTTACTTTGCAATCGGTATTTCTGGAGCAATCCAGCACGTTGCAGGTATGGAAGAATCTGATATCATTATTGCAATCAACAAAGATGAAACAGCACCGATCTTCGAAGTAGCTGATTACGGTATTGTAGGAGATTTAAATAAAATCGTTCCTGCATTAACAGCAGCTTTAAAGGCTGAATTAAACTAATTTAGATTGCCATAATCTTTTATAATAAAAGAGTACCCTGACAGGGGTGCTCTTTTTTGTTACATAAGAAATTCGACAGATTTCTTATGCAACAAAAAGTGTCATTAAAAGCGAACTTGTTGTTATGAACTGCCTATGTTATAATATAAAAGTAAATATAGCAACAGAAAGGAGAATTACAAATATGAAAATCTTCAGAAGAATATGCAGCTTAGGACTGATATTTTCGTTGTTCATGAGTATGACAGTATTTGGGGCGGATACTTCTGCTAATGTAAGTGGAAGAAAAGAGTCGGATACAAAATGGGATTTATCTGATGTGAAAGCTTCCGATGCTTTGGTCGATCAATTGAGCAGGAGAACATTAAAAAATGCTTCTAATGTAGGAAGCAGTCAGGAAATGGAAGCCGGTGTTGTTTACACATATGCAAAATTAGAAGAGTATATGGCAGATGAAGATCATCTGACGGTTTTTGCCATGAATACAAAAGGTCAGGTAGAAGATTGTACATTTACTGCTGGTTATAGCGGAAAGTTTTATCTGGAAGTGCTTGCAGGTAAGAATAATGAGGGGCGAGCAAAAGTTGATATTATCAGAGATTCCGATAATGAAAGAATCGGCACTATGACATCGAGTCTGGAAGCCAATCAGGCAGTAAAAGGTTTTGTTCCTGTTGTAAAAGGTAAGAAGTATCATGTTCGTTTTACTGATGTATCCTCTTCTTCTGCCAATGGAGCATATGGAGCCATTGGATGTATCATTTCCAGCTCCACATCCAGAACCTTTGCATCTTCTTATGCCAGCAATAATTTTAGTATTGGAGCCGGTACCAACTCAAGCGGCAATCAGCTTACTTCCTATTGGAAGAAATACGTTTCTAAAAAAGGACGTTTGGCTGTAACAGCAGCTGATATCACAGATGCAGACTATAATGTATATATAACCTTGTTGGATAGCAAGAAGAACGTAGTTTCTTCTAAAATTGCCTTAAAGGATCAGACGGCATATTTTGGTGTGTCAGGGGATAAGAATTATTATGTAAAAGTTCAAACCAGTGCACCAATTTATGGAATCAAGTGTAGCAGGACTTCTTACAGCTCTACTCCAGGAACTTCAAAATCCAAGGCAACTAAATTATCCAAAGGATCTTCTAAGAGCAGTACGCTGGCAGCGTCTACATCTTCCAGCAGCAGCCATTGGTATAAGATCACCTTATCCAGCCGTAAGAATCTGAAGATGGATTTTGCTGGATATGTATCTCCAGGAGCTTCTGTGAAGATGGAACTTCGTAAGAGCAATGGGGATGTTATGAGAAGCCTGAAGATTACAGGGAAAAAATCCGCGAAGATGGAAGCTTATATCAAAGGAACCAATGTACCAAAGGGAACCTATTATATTAAGATCTCAAAGGTGAGCAGTAAGTCCAGTGCAGCATATAAACTGACGTATACTTATTAGAAGTTATAAAAATAATGAAAAAGGGAGTCTGATTCTTCAGATTCCCTTTTGTTATACTATGATAAGACATTCTTAAAATTTTTTATCATAGTGTGTCTCAGGAAATATTTGCACAAAAAAACAAGGATTTGCCAGCGAAATAATTGACAAAAATACTAAGAGGTATTATACTAAACATTGGATTGTGTGGAAAATTATTTTATCGTTTTTTCATAATTAAATTAGAAAATAATCATAAATTTAATTTTCTGTCATATGTATAAAGTCATAAATGGGAGGGGCCTTTTGACTGGTTAGAAAGGGGTTGTATACTAATCACATAAGACTCGACTAGTTTATGAATAAGCAACTGCGAACAAAGCATAAAAGAAGGGAGAAACATGAAAAGAAGATTTAACAGAGCGATCTCATTCTTGCTTGCATTTATTATGACTGCAAGTATGGTTTCGTTTGATGCTTTTGCGGAACCTGTAGTAGATGCAGCTGCTCAGGCAGAAGAAATTGCTGCTGAGGCAGAAGAAGCTGTAGAAGCAGATTCATCAGAAAGCACAACAGAAGCAAAGAGTGAAGAAACAACAACCAAGGAAGCATCTTCCAAATCAACTAAAAAAGCTGTGAAGAAAGCAAACAGCGAAGAAAAAGATGCAAAAGAAGCGATCCAGGATGGTATCTTCAAGGATCGTGATCAGACAACTGTTGATCTTTCTGATTACAATCTGTCAAAGAAAGAAGCAAAATCTCTGACAAATGATGTATTAGAAGATAGCAACGCAGATACCTTAGTTACGACTACTTACGAAACCGATGATGATGGGAATGTAACAACGATGGAAGTTGAGATGGATCCAGAGCTGGAACTTGCTTATGACCAGTTGGATGCAGCCAATGAGAACGCAGATGATTCTGATAATGAATACACCATCGAAGATGTATATGCTGCATATGCTGAATACCAGAAGTTCATCGATAGTAATCCAAAATACTTCGGGTTGACAGTTCCTTATAATACACAGAAGGATGCAGTGGGAACCATCAATTCTATGTTGACACTTGCAAGCATCAATCCAGACTATGTTGCAGCTGGTGTTGTTCCAGCGGATGACCTGATGGGCATGGTTCAGTTATTCCATCAGGGGAACCAAATGGCAGTTCAAAATATGGGTGAAGATCTGCTGAAAGCAAAAGACGAAGCGATGAAGTGTCTCGATGATGATATGAGCGATGTAGAAAAGCTTTTGGCATTAAATGACTGGTTAGCAGACTACTGTACCTTTGATATGGCTTATCTCATGGATATGGATGCTCCAAGTCAGAAGGGACATGTGCCTACCGAAGACGAACAGATGCAGGAAACCATAGCAGGTGTATGGAAGGGTAACCAGTTTGGTGCACTTGTAGAACGAAATAGCGTATGTATGGGATATACAGCTGCATATGCATATTTAGTTCAGTGGGCTTTCCCAGAAATCTATGCTCAGTTAGATGAGAACGGTAACGTGAAGAAAGATGAAAATGGCGATATCGTTTGGAAGAGTAAGAACGAAGTAAACTACGTATTAGATGAAGACGGTAATGTGAAGAAAGATGAAGATGGCACACCAATTCTTAACAAAGATGGATATATGGTTGACTATGTTCGTATTACCTTCGATGCAGACGTTACTATGTTCGGTGAAGAACAGGAAAAATTCGATTCTGACCATTACTGGAATGCTGTAAAGGTAAATGGCAAATGGTATTATGTTGATTCAGCCTATACTGATATCTATATTGAATGTATGTCACGTGACCGTGTAGAGACAGACGGTAACATGAACCACTTATATTTCATGTTCAGCGATGATACTACAAGAGATCTGTATAAGAAAGATAAAGATACAAACTTCTATTCTAATATTGATACTCTTTATAAAGGAGTTGCAACAGATAAGACTTATGAGGATGCATGGTTTGCATTTGCTAAGAGTCCGGTACACGAAGAAGAAGATAAATGGTATTATTTCTATGATTCTACCGATGTTATCGATACTATGAATAACTATGGCGGTATGAGTCAGGGAACCAATTCTGCATCAGCATCCAAGGCTTCTTCTAATAAAAAAGCTGAGAATGACTATGGCGATATCATGGGTCAGGATACCGAATATAAGCTGGTTTACCATGATGGAAGCAAAGCAGATTCTGATGACAGCTTTGAGACATTAGTGGACTTTAACAATGGTCAGGTATACAATCCAGAGACAAAGGCAATGGAAGACAATGCTCTGATCAAAGAATTGTATGCAGAGCATGAGAAGTATGTAGAAAGATATCCTTCTGTTGCAATTTCAGGAGATGTTTATGACGGTAAATTCTACTTCAATATTGCAAACTGCATCTGCAGCTATGACCTTAATACAGGTAAAGTTGAAAAATTAATGGAATATAACGATGTATATGCAAACCGCGATATGGATGTAGCATTAGGCGGAATGGCATTTACAGTATCCGACAGTGGTACTCACCATGTTAAGAATAACCCAATCGCATCTATGACCATCAAGAATGGTAAGATGTACGTATCCATCGCTACAAACTTCGGATGGATTTCTGGTAAATCTTCTATGTATGACGATTCCAGCGATGGTTATGAATTTGAAGAAACTAACTTCACGAAAGGATATAATTCCTACTTTAACTACAATAATGAAACAAATGATAACGATGAATTCATGTGGAGTGCAAACTTTGTTGATACTCTGGATATGAGCCATGTGGCAGGTGATAGCCACACCTACGCTGCAACAACTGTATCTGCAGATTGTACCCATGATGGATTTACAGAAGAACGTTGTTCTGAATGTGGTATGATCAAGGCTGATTCCAGAACTGTTTCTGAAGATGATAAAGCTCTTGGACATCACTACTCCAAGATGAATGAGACATATTATACAAAAGATGAAGATACAGGAGAGTTCAATACAGGAACGACTTATGTATGTATCTATTGTAAGGATGCGCAGGATTCTATTCCAGAGGGAGAAGAATCTTGTACTTATGGAGAACCTGAATTTAAATGGAGCAAGAACCATAAGACATGTACGGCTACTTTAACATGCCAGGATCCAGACCATCAGGCAGCAAAAGATGTTCTTGACTGTGCACAGCCATTGGTAGAGACAGCAACTGGTGATGCGATTACCAGCGATAAGAAGGAAGGATATAAGTGTGATGAAGATTCAACCATCACTTATACAGCAAAATTCAGTACCAATGGTAAAGATTATGAAGCAACTGAGACAAAGACAATCGAAGCTGCTAAAGGACATGAATATGGTGATCCTGTCTTTACATGGTCTAAGGTAATGGAAAAACAGCAGGATGCTCAGGGCAACGAAACAGAAGTTCAGACTGGATGGAAGTGTGATAAAGTAACGATCACATGTAATGTTTGTGACAATGAAGAAACTGCATCCGGTGATGATGTGAAAACAACAGAGGAAACCAAGACAGAAGCAACCTGTACTGCAGATGGAGAAAAAGTTTTCACTGCAACTGCTACTTTAAATGGTCAGACTTATACAGATACAAAATCCTTTACCGTAGCTTCTCCTGGACATCAGTATGATTTCCAGAATCCAACCTTCAAATGGGCAGATGATTATTCTAGCTGTAAAGGTACTTTAACATGTGCTGTTTGTAAAGAAAAGAAAATGCACTATAACTGTGCAGTATCCGATAATAAAGCAGACATTGATTATGACTGTGAAAAGGGTGGAACAATTACTCATACAGCTACTTTCTATGTAATGGGTAACCCAATTAGTGGTACCAAGGACGAAGTGATCGAACCTAAGAGTCATGCATATGATCAGGAAAAGAATCCTGTTCAGTTTACATGGGCAGATGATGCTTCTTCTTGTAAAGCATTGTATACATGTAGCGACTGTGGCAAGACAACAGACGTTGATGCTAAAGTAGAAAAAGATACAGAAAAATCTGTAGCTCCTACATGTACTGAAAAAGGGAAAGACGTATTCAAAGCAACTGCTTCTGTAGAAGGAGTGGAAGGATCTGAAGCAACAAGTGAAAAAGAAATCGAAGTTGCAGCCAAAGGTCATAGCTATGATCTGGAAAAAGATCCAGAATTTACATGGGCAGAAGATAATAAATCAGCAACTGCAAGCTTTGCATGTACAGAATGTGACCATAAAGAAGTCGTAGACTGTGATGTCACTTATAAATCTGAAGGAGCAACCTGTACAGAAGCTGGTACGGTTACTTATACAGCAACTTGTGAATTTAATGGAAAAACATTCACAGGTACAAAGACAGTAGACGGAAAGCCTCTGGGACATGATTACAGCAAACATACCTTTGAATGGGGAACAGATGAAGATGGTGCATATGTTGTTTATGCAGACTTTGCATGTAGCAGATGTGATGATGTTCAGCATGAAAAATGTGCGGTAACACATGAAACAACTAAGGAAGCTACTTATGTAGAAAGCGGTGTAGAAACCTATACAGCAACTTGCGAATTCGAAGGAAAGACTTATACAGATACAAAAGAAGTTGAGATTCCAAAATTAGATGCAGAAGCAAAAATGAGCAAATCTTCTGTAACCGTTTATGCTACCGCTAAGACTACACTGACATTAAGCTCTAAATATGAAGATGATAAGATTGTTTCTAATAAGACAGCAGATACAGCTTATGCATCTACATCCAGAAGTGGTAATAAGCTTACGATCACTGGTAAGAAAGCAGGTAAGACTTCAGTAACTGTGAAGACTGCTTCTAACGAAACCATTAAGATCAACGTAACCGTTAAGACTCCTTCTGTGAAATTAACAGCTACAAAAGCTCCATTACAGGTTAAGAAGTCTACAACAGCAATTAAAGTATCCAGCAAGATTTCTACAGACGCTATTTCATCTGTAAGCTCTTCAAGCACATCACGTGTAAAGGCTTATAGAGTGAAAACTTCATCTGGTAACTATTCTACAACTGGTATTAAGTTAGTTGCTCAGAGTAAGACTGGAACAGCCACTATTACTGTTAAGATGAAGAGTGGTGCCAAAGCAACCTGTAAAGTAACCGTTCAGAAATCTGCAGTAAAAGTTACCAGCGTTTCTGTACCAAGTACCAGCGTTACTTTAAGATTAGCTGGAGCAAATAAGAAAACAACTTATAAGATTGCAGCTAAGAGATATCCGGTAACTGCTACAAGCAAGATTACTTATTCTTCTTCTAATAAGAAGGTAGCAACGGTAACCAGCAGCGGAACAATCACAGCTAAGAAAGCAGGTAAGGCTACAATTACTGTAAAATCTGGTACAAAGACTAAGAAGATTACAGTAACTGTAAAATCAAAATAATTCTTAGGATGAAAAAATAAAAAGCCGATTTGGCATAACCAAACGAAGGGAGACAATGAGAGACATTGTTCTCCCTTGCTTGGGTTATATAAAAAAGCTTTTCTAAATGATAACTTGAAAGGATGGTAGTCGTATGAAAGGATATGGAAAAAGAATATCTGCATGGATACTCGCCATTCTTCTGACAGTAAATATGATATCGCCTGATGTCTGGGCTGAAACCGAAAAAAGTGAAAAGCAGACATCTGATATAGAGATTTCTGCAGAAGCGGCGGTAGAAGAGGCAAAGAAGGGCGATGATGAAGGTCTGGCAGCGGTTTACGAGGAATTGCAGGAACGGAATGAAGAGGAAGAAGAACCGCTCAGCGATGATGAATTAAATGAGGTTCTGGCTCACTATGCCCAACTTCAGAAGCTATTTGAAGAAAATCCGGATTATCTTGGAATTGCAGTACCGTTTTTCCTGGATAAGCAGACAGAAGAGACACCACTTGGAGCCATTGAAGCGGTAATTGTGGACGGCTCCGATGAGATTACTCTGGAGGTATTGGATCAGACTATATTAGGGATGATTCAATCTTTACAGGCATATATTCAGTATTATGGAGATCAGCTGTTAGCTGTCCGTGATCAGGCGCTGGCTGCGCTGGATGATGATATGTCTGACATGGAAAAATGTCTGGTATTGCATGATTTTCTGGCCAACTGGTGCGAATTCGATGTGGCTTATCTGGAAGCGGATGAGCTTGGATTGGATAACAGCAATGTGGATGGATTTATGAAAAGTACCGTATTTGGGGCTTTGGTAGATCGAAGTGCCGTATGCATTGGATATGCAAGTGCATATGCTTATTTGGTACAGTGTGCATTTCCAGAAATCTATAAAAATGCGGATGGAACCTGGAAGACTAGGGAAGAGATCGGCGATGATTATATGATTGATATTGCCAAGATCAAGTCTCCAGAGCGCCATTATTTTAACGCAGTGAAATTAGATGGACAGTGGTATTACGTAGATACCAACTTTGATGATATTATGGTTCAACACAAGCAGGGAGTTCGGGTGGAATCCGAAGGGAACCTTCACCATATTTATTTCTTATATTCCCATGAGAAAATGCTGAAGCTGGAATATAATACTGACGATAATATTGATACTGCTTATAAGGAACTGTGTACCGATGATTCTTATGAGAATGCATGGTTTCGGACCATCAATACACCAATTTCTTATGATGAAGATAACTGGTACTTTGTCCGGGGACAGGTGGATACGCGCAAAAAGCCTGCAGGAACTTATGTGGACAAAGAAGACCAGATGATCGCGCGAAATAGAAAGACAGATGAAGAAACAGTCTTGATCGATTATAAGACTGGACAGGTAAAGGGGCTGGATGGAACAGAATTGGGAGAAGATTCGGAGATTCTCAATGAGTATCAGGCGGATCTGATCTATAACCGGATTTATGCCGGTCTTCAGCACACCCTCTGCTTATATGACGGAAAGATATATTTTAATATGGGCAATAAGGTATTTTGTTATGACATGGACAGCGTTAAGATTTCTCTGTTCAAGGAATACAATCAGATTTCCGCTAAGCGAGATCCGGATGTAAGATTCATTGGCGATTCCTTCTATACTACCGATGAAGACGGAGAGGATGTAGCATTTACCATCAACGATCGTCCACTTTCCAGTCTCTATATTGATTCAGAAGGAAAGATGATCGCATTTCTTGCCACCAACTATACCTACGGATCTGAGGAAAAATATTCGGTAGAATCCAAGAATTACCGTCCATCCTATGGATCCTTTGGAGAGAATCGGGGAACCGATGACCTGTTCCTGTGGTGTGCCAATGTAAAAGACATTACCGATATGGATCATGCACTGGGAAGTGAACATGAATTTGAGAAGATTACCATCAAGCCTACCTGTATCCACAAAGGCTACGAGGAGTTGAGATGCAGCCAGTGCGGCATCAGCCAAGCAGGAAGCAGAGAAAATGATACAGATAAAAAGCCACATCACTATGTTTATGATGAAAAGGAAGAGACCAATATCTGTACGATGTGCGGTTTTGCGGATCGTGAAGCAAAAGAGCATAATTATGGAAAGCCAGAATTCGTCTTTGCATATGAGAAAGCCGATGGAAATGTTACCTGTCAGGCAGTCTTTACGTGTACAGAATGTGATAATGTAAAAAAGGTTGATTGCAAGGTAAAACAGGAAATGCTTCGGGAAAGCAGCTGCGGAGAAGAAGGGCTCATACGTGCCAAGGCCAGCTGTGAGTTTCAGGGAGAATCTTATGAAAAGACAGAAGTAGTGGATATAGATGCATTGGGTCATGAAGATCAGGAGTTGCAGACAGAATTTATCTGGTCCGATGATAAGTCCTTGTGCTATGTGCATTTTGCCTGTGATGTCTGTGGTAAGGAATGGAATATCCAGGCAGATATTAAAAAAGATATTCAGGATGCTACTTATTTTGAAGAGGGAAAAGCGGTCTATACTGCTTCCTGCCAGTTTGAAGGAAGAACCTATGAAGACAAGCAGTCAGAGGTAATTCCAGTGAAGAAGGCAGAGGCTAAGCTGGACCAGAATATTTACCGACTCTATACCACTGAAAAGACGAAGGCAAAGCTGATTTCCAATTATGAAGAGGATGGATTTGTCTCCATAGAATCCTCTGATGAAAATGTTGCAAAAGTATCAAAATATGGTACAATTACTGCAGTTTCCCCTGGAACCGCAGAGATTACTGCAGAAACTAAGACTGGAGAAAAGGTAGAAGCCGTTGTGGTGGTGAAGATACCAAAGGTGACTTTAACGGCTACGTCTGTACCGCTTCAGCTTAAAAAGTCAACCACAGCCATTAAGGTTAAGAGTAAGATTGCTACGGATGAGGTGAAGAAATGGTCTTCCTCCAATTCATCAGTGGCATACGTATCACAGTCCGGCAAGATTACTGCCAAAAGAACTGGAACTGCCAAGATTACCGTAACCATGAAAAGTGGCGCAACGGCAACCTGCACCGTTAAGGTACAAAGTTCTCCGGTGCGTACCACCAAGCTATATGTGAATCGAACGGGAGTTACCTTATCCATGAGTGGTACAAAGACATTTAAGATCGTTGCGACCAGGTATCCGATTACCTCTCTGGAGACGATTACCTATAAATCATCCAGCACCAGTGTTGCGACCGTCAGCAAATACGGTACGATTACAGCAAAGAAGGCTGGTACAGCGACGATTACCGTAACCTGCGGCAGGGTAAGCAGAAAAATAACAGTGACAGTAAAAAAATAAAAGCGAGGAATGATTATGCAGCGAGTGGAACGTGACGAAATTATTATTAGAAAGGCCATCGTACACATCTTAGACTGTGACAGCGGTTTTATGAAAACGTCCAATGCTCTGTTGGATCTGGGACCAGATCTGAATGAGTTTTTAAGAGGCCATATCTTTCGTCTGATTGACAGTGACGATACCAAACAGTGCAAATTTTCGGAGGATTTATCTCCGGTGTGCAGTATGCTGGAGGAGCTGAATGAAAAAGAGGAAGAACAATTTATCGAGGTCAGCAAAGTACTGGCAGAGAACCTGTTCGATATTATGTGCGAAAGCGTGGAGATTCCACCTGCAGACTTTATTGTAGCCAGTTTTCAGGTAGAGAGTCAGGTGCATCTGGCCCTGCTTAAAATGAATTACAAGGACAGCTATATCCATCTTCAGGTGGATGAGGCGCAGAACGATATTGTAAAACAGCATATTATGCCATCTACAGGAGCAAGGCTGACGGAGGCTGTGATTATCAACTTAGAGACCATGGATATCCGACTGGCGGAGCGACGATATGAGATCAAGGAAGAGAAGATCAACTATTTATCTGAGCGGTTTTTGATGTGCCATACGGATCTGGCACCAAAACGGAAATTTAATATTTTAACCAGGGTCATCAACGATATCAGCAATAAGTATGATTCTGCTGATGTGAAGAAAAAGCTGGAGACCAAGAGCCGTCTGCAGAAAGAATTTGAAGAGAACCAGAAATTTAATGTCAGTGAGATCGGCGATAAGATTTTTGGAGATGACACGCAGAAGAGGGAAGCCTTCGATGAGAAGATGGAGCGATATGATATGCAGTATGATAACTTCTCTGTTGTAAAAGAGAGCACGGTGAAAAAACTGGAAAAGCAGGTCATCGTTACCGATACGGGTATCGAGATTACCATTCCTATGGAAGAGTATAATACAAAAGATAATGTGGTCATCACACGAGAACCAGATGGAACGGCTACGATTACGATTAAAAATATCGAGGGAGTTGTGGTGAAGTAGGGGTTTCTTTGATTATGGGATAATGTGTGAGAACGAAATCATTTCAGTCAGCAATCAGGCTACGGAGCTTCCAAATTTGATACATGTTTTCTCTTGTTCCACACCAGGACAGACGAAAATCTTATCTCTCGTCCAGGGACAAATGGCTATGTAAGCTCCTTCGCAGATTGCTTTACCGGAATGGTTTCGTTCTTTGTAGTGTGTTGGCTTGTCCCATATTCGTGTGGAGAAACGGAACATGGCAAAGAAGAAAACTTCTCCGAAAGCGACATATGCGGAATGTTAGAACAACCTGCTGGCTGGATTCCATCACCAGAACTGCTTCAGGCATCGAAGATGACTGTTTTCCATATGACAGTGGTAGGGTTTTCTTCTTCACTGTCTGTAAACCCGATATTTCTTGTATAAGAATGTCTATAGCGTGACATCCTCCCCCACCTGTAGAGGTAGGAGCTTCCCTAACCTCGGCGAGTTTGGTTCTCGTTCGATAGCACCAATGTTCTAAGCATAAGCGAGCTAACCCCGTGTGTCCCACGGTTATGTTATATTGAGTTGAGGTCATGCAATTACCAACCGCATTCCCTCGTTTCTGATATTTATGGCAGCATTTACATCTCTGTCGTGATGTGTTCCACATTGCGGACAATCCCACTCTCTGAGAGCAAGATTTTTCGTTTTAGTATTCTTGTAACCACAAGCAGAACAAATCTGACTGCTTGCAAAAAATCTATCCACCTTCACAAGCTCTTTACCCTGTTCCTCAAGTTTGTATTTCAAGAATGTTGTGAACATTCCCCAACCGTTATCCGAAACAGATTTTCCAAAATTCATCAACCGTGACATTGCTTTCATATCCAAATCTTCTACACATACACAATCATAAGCATTGGTTATCTGCCTTGATTGCTTATGCAGAAAGTCTTTTCGTTGATTGGAAACCTTTTCGTGGAGTTTTGCCACCTTAATTCTCTGCTTATTGCGATTGTTAGAAGCTTTCTGCATTTTGGAAAGCCTGCGTTGTTCTCTCGCTAATTTTTTCTCTGCGTTCCTATAATACCTCGGATATGCAGGCTCATTACCGTTACTGTCACGATATAATTCGTGCATGGAAAAATCCAAACCTAAAAAACTTTGCATCTCCTTTTCCTGTACTTGATTTTCATACTCAAAAAGAACACTTGCATAGTATTTTCCGCTTGGTGTTTGACTTACTGTCACAGATTTCAGTCTGTATTCATTCGGAATCGGTCTGTGCTGTTTTAATCTGACTTGTCCGATTTTTGGCAATCTCAAATATCTATTGGATATGGTTATGTTACCATTGATGCAAACTGTTGAATAGCTGTTTTTATTACGCTTTTTTGATTTGAACCTTGGAAAACCTGTTTTCGGCTGTTTAAAAAAATTTTGAAATGCGGTATCAAGGTGTCGGAGCGATTGTTGTAATGATACACTATCTACTTCCCGCAAAAATGCGTACTTTTCCGTTTTCTTCATTTCAGCCATTTCTTTTGCACAAATAGTGTATGTTACATTGGTTTTGTTCTCCTCATACTGCCTGATTTTTCTATCAAGCCAATGATTGTACACCATTCTGACACAGCCGAAAGTCTTGGCAAACAAAATTTTCTGCTCATCATTGGGATATATTCTGAATTTATATGCTTTGTTTGCCACTCTGTCACTTCCTTTTTCGTTCCTTTTGTCCTTGGCTTTCTATGTATTTTTTAATCACTTCAATTGGAGCACCACCTGTTGTAAGCAAACAAAAGCTCTGACTCCAGAAATGTTCTTTCCACAGCTTTTGCCTTATCTGCGGAAATTCTTTCTTCAGAAGTCTGCTGCTTGCACTTTTATATGCGTTTATGAACTTGCTTATTTCCGTATTTGGGTGTGCCTTGAAAAGTATATGTACATGGTCTTTGTTGTGATTCCATTCTTCAAGAGTGATATTGTAATTTGGAGCAATATACTCAAATATCTCTTTCGCCCTACTGGAAATATTATCATCGAAAACCTGTCTACGGTACTTGACCACAATCACAAGATGATAGTGTAGTAAGAATACTGAATGTGCATTATTATCCAAATTCATTGTATTTCAAACTTTCTTTATTATTCGACTGAATATATTATACTATGATTAGAGCACAATATCAAGTAGGTAACAGACGCAATTCATCTCCCACCTTAGAGGTGGGAGTCTTCTTTCTGGAAGAGGATAAAAAATACAAAAAATAGGACCGCACCTCAACGAAAATTGAGGTGACGGTCCTGTTCCTTTTATTCATGAAAAAATAAGTTTACTTATTGCTGCGTCTCCAGATATGAGCTTTTTCAGCATCTTTGATCAGCTGATCTCTAAAGTCTGGATGAGCAATGCTGATTAAAGCTTCCGCTCTTTCCCATGTAGATTTTCCTTTTAAGTTTACTTTACCGTATTCTGTAACGATATAGTGAACGTTGGCACGGGTATCTGTTACGATAGAGCCCTGATTTAAAGTAGGTAAGATACGAGATTTTACTTCACCGGATTTTGTCTTAAAGGTAGAAGATAAGCAGATAAAGCTCTTACCACCTTTAGATGCGTAAGCACCTAATACGAAGTCTAACTGTCCGCCAGCACCACTGATCTGCTTTAATCCAGCAGATTCTGCGTTCACCTGTCCGAATAAGTCAATATCAACCGCATTGTTGATAGAGATGAAGTTATCTAATGCAGCTACCGTACGGAAGTCGTTGGTGTAGTTAACTGGAGCGCTCATACATTCTGGGTTGTCATTTAAGAAATCATATAATTTCTTTGTACCAGCTGCGAATGCATAAGTCTGACGATAGCGGTCCAGATTCTTCTTAGCACCGGTAATCTTTCCTGCTTTTGTAATATCAACGAAAGCATCTACGTACATCTCTGTATGTACCCCTAAATCCTTTAAGTCAGATTCAGCGATCATAGAACCTACCGTATTAGGCATTCCACCAATACCTAACTGAAGACATGCACCATTTGGGATTTCTTCCACGATTAATTTTGCAACTGCTTTATCGACATCTGTTGGAGCTCCGCCTGCTCCCATTTCTGCGATTGGAGGATTATCTCCTTCCACGATCATATCAACTTTAGAAATGTGAACGCCTTCTTCAAAACCGCCAAGGCAACGAGGCATATTTTCATTAACTTCTACAATTACGCATTTACATTTTTCAATCATAGCAGCCAGGTGAGAAGCAGATGGTCCAAAGTTAAAGTATCCATGTTCATCCATTGGTGCTACCTGGAACATAGCAACGTCTGTTCCTGCGATGGTATCTCTGTAGTAGCTTGGAAGCTCGGAATAGCGAATTGGGTTATAGAAAGAAAAACCTTCATTGATCCATTTTCTTTCGATTCCAGACATATGCCAGGAGTTCCATGTAAAATGATCTGCTGGATTTTCAATCTGTGTGATTGCCAAAGGCCACATAATGATTCCACCACGGAAATATAAATTTTCCAGTTCGTCCATTCTTGCAGCTAATGCCTGGTCAAGTGCAACTGGAGTGTTCACGGTCCATCCGTAATCGATGACATCTCCTGATTTTACAACCTTAACAGCTTCCTGAGCAGTTGTCAGCTTCTTTTGATATTCGTTTGCGTAACTCATGATAGATTCCTCCTATACAATTAAATGTTTTATGCAAATCGTTAAACTATTAACATAAATATATAATATCATTTATCCATACATTTGTAAAGAGAATGGAACATGCACTAAATTTTGTACAATTTTATTAATAAGATATTAAACTATATTAATTCTCAAAAAAACGATGGTTTTCTCATGAAGAGTATACTATAATAGAAAATTGCAGGAATAAAATGGACAGAGTATTCTGTCTTAACATTGATAAAAGATAGAGGAGAAGGAGTATTTATGGAGAAATTAAAAAGCTTGAGCAAGCGCACGAAGATTATCATTGGAGTAGTAGCCGTGCTTGCAGTTATTTATTTTGCTGGAACCTATTATTATAGTAGTCATTTCCTTTATGGAACGACCATCAATGGGATCGACTGTTCCAACAAGACCGTAGGACAGATCGAGTCCCAGATCAAAAAGCATGTAGATGCCTATGAGCTTGTCATTACCCAGCGTAAAGGGTTAAAGGATACCGTGAAGGGAAGCCAGATCGGACTTACATATTTGGACAACGGAGTCATTGGAAAATATCAAAAGAGCCAGAATCCATTTACCTGGCCAGCCAGATTCTTTGGTGGGAAAACAGAAAAGATCTTAGAGACCACCTCTTATGATGAGAATAAATTAACAAAGATTTTTCATGATTTTGAATGTTTTAAAAAGAAGAACATCACGGTTCCGGTCAGTGCATATCCAAAGTACGCAGGCAATAACAAATACGAGATCCAGAAGGAAGTAGATGGAAATAGAGTACGGAAAGATAAGCTTAAAAAAGAGGTGATCAGCTGTGTCCTTGGTGCAGAGGAAACCCTGGATATCGAGAAAGCAGGCTGCTACCAGGAACCAAAGTACCGCAAGGATGATAAGGAAATCGTAGCATTGAAAGAAGATATGGAATCCATGGTAAAGGGAAGTATTACCTGGGATTATTCCAACCGCTATATCAATCCGGTAAAATTCAAGGATGGTTTAAAAGACAATAAATTTACGGTAAATGGGGATATTACCAATCAATTTATTAAGATCAAGAATTATACCAAAGCCATCATCAGCAGCAAAGCCATTGAAAATTGGCTGATTGAATATGCAACCGATACGAACACCATTTATAATGGAAGAAAGTTCAAAAGTCATAGAGGTACTACCATCAATGTGCCAAGTGGTGGCCCATATGGATGGCGCATGAATGTGGAAAAGGAAACATCTGCTATCAAGAAAATGATGCAGGAAGGAACCACGAAGACAAGAAAGCCATATTATATTCAAAAAGCAGTAGAAGGAACCAATGGACAGATCAACGATATTGGAGACAGCTATGCAGAAGTAGATCTATCTTACCAGATGGTATATATTTATAAGAATGGCAAGCAGGTATTCTCAACCTCCTGTGTATCCGGTAACGTCAGCAAGGGAACCGGTACCCATACAGGCGTGGGCGTAGTGCAGTATAAGCAGCGCAATAAGGTCTTAGGTGGACCTGGTTATGATTATGCCAGCCCGGTAAGATACTGGATGCCATTTAACGGAGGTGAGGGCTTCCACGATGCAGACTGGAGAAATTCCTTCGGTGGTTCTATCTATAGGACTGGAGGCTCCCATGGCTGTGTCAACCTGCCAATCTATGCGGCAGCCACAATTTACGGCATCATTGATGCCGGATGGCCAGTGGTCGTTTATTATTAAATAAGAGTTAGAATAGGACTCACCCCGGGGCGGTTCTCCCTGTGGGTGAGTTTTTGGTTTGCGCGCCATGGGCGGCCTCTAACGGGTGGAGATTATGAACACACCCAGCAGAGTGTCAATCTGAAAAAGACTTTGGACGCAAGGGAGAAAACATCCAAAAGAAGGAGAATGAAAGATGAGAATATCCATAGTAGACTGGACGCACCAGTTTTTAATGCAATACGTAAAAGAAGGTGACATCTGCATTGATGCTACAGTGGGCAATGGAGGGGATATGCTGTTCTTAGCCCGGCTTGTCGGGGAACAGGGGAGTGTGACAGGATTTGATATCCAACAGATTGCTTTAGATCATACCAGAGAGAAGTTAGAGCAGCATGGAGTCAATGGTACCCTTTATCTGGACAGTCATGCTAACATGGCAGAGTACTTTGAGCCGGAGAGCGTAGCGGCCATTGTCTTTAACCTTGGATATCTTCCAGGTGGAGATCACAAGCTTGCCACAAAAGGGGATAGTACCATACAGGCCATGGAAGCTGGACTTTCCCTGTTGAAAAAAGGTGGTGTCATAAGCTTGTGCATCTATAGCGGTGGTGACAGTGGATTTGAGGAGAAGGAAGCAGTGCTTGCCTATCTAAAGGAGTTGGATCATCGAAAATATCTGGTCATCACCAATGAATTTTATAATAAGCCCAACCATCCACCGATGCCGGTCTTTATCATAAAAAATTGATCATCATAAATATCCCGTTTCCTACATACAATAGTCAAAAAGCAGGTGAATTGTATGAAAAGAATTCGGAGAGTATTTGCCATATGTATGGTGATGATCTTATCAGCGAATCAATACATAGCATTTCAATCCGCAGAAGAGGAAGTAGGACAATATTCCACGATTGATGCGAAAAAGCTGGAGCCAGCTGTAGTGAAAGAAAAGAAGGGTGCAGAACAGGTGACTTCTCTGTATGCCAAAGAGGCGATCTTGTTAGATGGAGATACCGGAAGAGTCTTGTATGAAAAGGATGGATATACCAGGCATGCTATGGCTAGCACGACAAAGATTATGACGGCTATCTATGTGATTGAGAATTGTGATCTTCATGAGGTGGCCACCGTATCCAAAAATGCAGCTACACAACCGAAGGTTCATATGGGTGTGCAGGAGGGACAACAGTATAAGGTGCAGGATCTTTTGTATGCACTGATGCTGGAATCCTTCAATGACTGTGCCGTTGTACTAGCAGAGCATGTCAGTGGAAGCGTGGAGCAGTTTTGTAAGGAGATGACCATGAAGGCCCATGAGCTGGGGTGTCAGGATACCAGCTTTGAAACACCCAATGGACTGGATGGAGAGAAGCATTATACGACTCCTTACGATCTGGCAAGAATAGCAAAATACGCCCTTGATAATCCGACATTTGCGGCCATCGTTGGGACGAAAGAATATTCTTTTTCAGAAATACATGGCAAAAGACAGATTACGGTGTATAATAAGGACAGCTTCCTAAATCAATATGAAGGAGCCATCGGAGTGAAGACCGGATTTACCAGTAAGGCGGGATACTGCTTCGTAGGAGCCATTAAGCACGATGGGAAATACCTGATTTCCGTAGTTTTGGCCTCTGGCTGGCCACCCAATAAGTCTTACAAATGGAAGGATACCATTGCTCTTATGAAGTATGGAGAATCCAATTATGAAAAATACCTGGTCGTAAAGGATCAGGAAAGGGTCGGGCAGATTCAGGTGGAGGGTGGAAAGGCCAAGGCGGTGTCCTTGTCCATGGAAGGCAGTAAGGAGATGCTTCTATCTGAGAAGGATCAGGTGGAGACACGGCTAAAGCTGGCTAGGCAGGTGGAGGCACCTGTAAAGAGAGGGCAGAAGGTGGGAACCTTATCCATCTACGTCAATGGCATTTGCTATGATACGGTAGATATCCGGACGTCAGAGAAGATGGAGAAAGAAGGAGTGGATGCAGTGATCATCCGCTTGATACACACATACTTATTACAGCATCAAGGATGAAATCCTGGGTGCTGATTATGATACAAGGAGGAGATAAGATGGAACGCAAGAATGTATGGACATCTTACGATGAAGCACAATTAAAGGAATTAGAAACATTAAATGAAGGATATAAGTACTTTTTATCCAATGGTAAGACGGAACGGGAATGCGTAAAGCTTGCGGTATCCATGGCAGAAGCCTGTGGATATCAGAATCTTTATGAGGTAAGCGAATTAAAGACAGGCGATAAGGTATATGCCGTCAATATGAAAAAGACCATCGCCTTATTTCACATTGGAGAAGAGCCAATAGAACAGGGCATGAATATCCTGGGGGCACATATCGATTCCCCAAGACTGGATCTGAAGCAGAATCCGCTGTATGAGGATACGGATCTTGCTTATCTGGATACCCATTACTATGGTGGTGTGAAGAAATACCAGTGGGTAACTCTCCCACTTGCTATCCACGGCGTTGTTGCCAAGAAGGATGGAACGATCATGGATGTGGTCATCGGTGAAGAAGAATCTGATCCAGTGCTGGGAATTACAGATCTCTTGATCCATCTGGCCGGAAAGCAGATGGAAAAGAAAGCATCTGTGGTCGTAGAAGGAGAAGACTTGGATGTATTGATTGGCAGTAAGCCTCTTCCAGAAGAGGAAAAGGATGGAGTAAAAGCAGGCATTCTTTCTATATTAAAAGAGAAATATGGCATGGAAGAAGAAGATTTCTTATCCGCAGAGCTTGAGGTGGTTCCGGCAGGAAAGGCAAGAGACTTTGGACTGGATCGAAGCATGATCATGTCCTACGGACAGGACGACCGCGTCTGTGCCTATACTTCGCTGGCAGGAATGTTAAATATAAAGCAGCCGAAGAAGACAGCAGTCTGCATTCTGGTGGACAAGGAAGAGATCGGAAGCGTCGGAGCCACAGGGATGCAGTCCCGCTTCTTTGAAAATACCGTGGCAGAGGTGATGGACCGTATGGGTGTCTACTCTGATCTTGCACTCAGAAGAGCACTCACCAACTCCAGTATGCTCTCTTCTGATGTCAGTGCTGCTTACGATCCAACTTATGCATCTGTCTTCGAAAAGAAGAACTGCGCATACTTTGGCAGAGGTGTAGTATTCAACAAGTATACCGGAGCAAGAGGCAAGTCAGGCTCCAATGATGCCAGTGCAGAATACATCGGCAGAATTAGAAAGGTCATGGACGACCATAACGTAGCCTTCCAGACAGCAGAGCTTGGACGGGTGGACATCGGTGGAGGCGGAACCATCGCTTACATCCCGGCTGTGTATGGCATGAATGTCATCGACAGCGGCGTGGCAGTTCTCAGTATGCATGCTCCATGGGAGATCTGCAGCAAGGCGGATATCTATGAAGCAAAGAAATGCTACGAAGCATTTTTAAAGGATATGTAGAAGAAGTAGAAAAAAGAAAAAACCTGTAAGGAAAAGGTCCATTTGCTCGCATGAAAAACCTTACAAAGCATTGCAATTAGCGCCATTTTTTTGTATAATTATGGTAAGCATTTCGAATGTAAAATCTTATTTACATTTACATTTCTTAATACATTTATTAAGAAAGAAACATATGGACTAAGGAGGATTTATTTATGGTAACTTGGAACAATCTTGACACTCTGGCATCTTATGATAAACTTGCCACTATGAAGAAACGTGTAAATATTGTGGAGGCAATGTCCGGAGAGAATGGCGCAGATCGTGTCGCTCGTTACAACGCACCTATGGCAGGTGGTCTGAACTTTAATTACGCTGCAAAAGAAGTGGATGACACAATCTTAGAGGCACTTGCTGAATTGGCTGAAGAAGCACAGCTTGTTGAAAAATTCGAAGAATTATACAATGGTGCGGTTATCAACACAGGAGAAAAACGTCTGGTTCTTCATCACTTAGCTCGTAGACAGTTAGGTAAAGATGTCATCGTTGATGGCGTGAACAAACGTGATTTTTATGTTTCTCAGCAGAAGAAAGCTGCAGACTTTGCGAACAAAGTTCATGCTGGTGAGATCACCAATGCTGCTGGTGAGAAATTTACAACAGTTGTACAGATCGGTATCGGAGGAAGTGATTTAGGTCCTCGTGCTTTATACATTGCGTTGGAAAACTGGGCTAAGGTAAATAACACAGCTAAGATGGAAGCAAAATTCATCAGCAACGTTGACCCAGATGATGCAGCAGCAGTTCTGAAGTCAATCGATGTATCCCGTGCACTGTTCATTGTTGTATCAAAATCAGGAACAACATTAGAAACTTTAACAAATGAAGCTTTCGTAAAAGATGCTTTAGAAAAAGCTGGTTTAGATCCTTCTAAACATATGCTTGCTGTAACAAGTGAGACATCTCCTCTGGCTAAGAGCGATGATTATCTGGAAGCATTCTTTATGGATGACTTTATCGGAGGTCGTTTCTCTTCCGTATCTGCCGTTGGTGGAGTAATCCTTTCCTTAGCATTCGGACCAGAGATTTTTGCAAGAATCTTTGATGGTGCAGCAGAAGAAGACAAGCTTGCAACCAACAAAGATGTCTTAAAGAACCCAGATATGTTAGATGCCTTGATCGGTGTTTATGAACGTAACGTTCAGGGATATCCTACAACCGCTGTATTACCATATTCTCAAGCATTAAGCCGCTTCCCTGCACACTTACAGCAGTGTGATATGGAATCCAATGGTAAATCTGTAAACCGTTATGGTGAACCAGTCAATTATGCAACTGGACCGATCATCTATGGTGAACCAGGAACCAACGGACAGCATTCCTTCTATCAGTTATTACACCAGGGAACAGATATCGTTCCATTACAGTTTGTTGGATTTAAGAAAAACCAGATCGGTATGGATGTAGTAATTGAAGGAAGCACAAGCCAGGCAAAATTATGTGCCAACGTAGCAGCTCAGATTGTTGCATTTGCATGTGGTAAAGATGATGAAGATAACAACAAGAAGTTTGAAGGTGGACGTCCATCCAGCATCATCATTGGTGATCAGTTAACACCAGAATCACTGGGTGCATTATTAGCTCACTTTGAGAACAAGATCATGTTCCAGGGATTCTTATGGAACATCAACAGCTTCGACCAGGAAGGTGTACAGCTTGGTAAAGTACTTGCAAAACGTGTACTTGCACATGATACAGACGGTGCATTAAAAGCTTACAGCGACTTATTAGACATCTAAGAAGCTTGATCGAAATCATAGAATTTTATAAATGAACAAAAGGGCATTCTCTATTACTGTTTTTCGTAATGGGGGATGCCCTGTTTCTTGCAGAAGCCCCATGTCTCATGTAAGAATATCCTCTTGGTTTTTGTGTATAAAATGACTGCTATCCTGGTTATTATTACATAAATTGCTGAAAATACGAAGTTTTAAAAGATTGTGTTGGATTTTTATATTATTATGGTGTATAATAAGCCGTGTGCAACATAAGCACGAAAGGGGAGCAAAAATTGAAGAAATTAGTACAAACACATCTATTTCAGCATTCGAAGGAGAGTCGGATCAGGGGTTTTCTTCTAGGGGTTTTAGACAGCATTGTAATTGTTACGGTTATGGTAACATCCCTGTTGATTCGGTTTGACTTTCGTTTTCATACGGTGGAGCCAGTATTCTGGGATTCTGTAGTTACATACCTTCCGTATGGATTCGTTTCTACGATTTTGATTTTTTTCATATGTAAATTGTATAGTAGTATGTGGAGATATGCCAGCTTAGAAGAGGCGTTCCACATTGTTTTTGCATGCGCTTTTTCAACGATTGTACAATTGATCACCATCCTGGCGATGCATCTGCCATTACCAAGAAGTTATTTTATTCTATTTTTCATTCAGCTTGTAATGGCAATCGGAGCGATCCGTTTTGCCTACCGCTTTCTTCGGATTTTCTTACGAAGAAGAGAAGTGGGACATAGGAAGGACGGCATCCGGACCATGATCATCGGTGCCGGTCAGGGAGGAGAGCTGGTAGTCAATGAGATCCGCAATAGCCTTTACTTAGATCATCAAGCGGTCTGCATTATTGACGATGATGTGAATAAGAAGGGAACCTATCTTCATGGAGTGAAGGTGATCGGCGGAAGAGATATGATTTCAGGTGCAGTGGAAGAATATCAGATTCAGGAGATCATCCTGGCCATTCCAAGTATGGATTATAAGGACAGAAAAGAAGTTTTAAATATATGCAAGGATACGGGCTGTAGCGTGAAGATCCTTCCAGGACTTTATCAGATCATCAACGATGAGGTTAACGTCTCCCGTCTGCGAGAGGTGGAGATTGAGGATCTGTTAGGCCGCGATCCGATTCCAAAGCAACACGAGCATGTGGCCAGCTATGTACAGGGAAAGGTTGTGGTTGTCACCGGCGGAGGCGGTTCCATTGGCAGTGAGTTATGTCGCCAGATTGCTGACTATCATCCAAAGCAGCTGATCATCTTAGATAACTATGAGAACAATGCCTATGAGATTCAGATGGAGCTGCTTCGCAAGCATCCGAACTTAAATCTTACGGTATTGATCGTATCGGTGCAAAATCGCCGGAGAATTCACAACATCTTTCAAAAGTATCGGCCAGAGGTCATCTTCCATGCAGCAGCGCACAAGCATGTACCGCTGATGGAAAATAGTCCTTGTGATGCTATTCGTAACAATGTATTCGGAACGATGAATGTGGCAAGGGAAGCATCCGCCTGCGGAACCAAGCGTATGGTATTGATCTCCAGCGATAAGGCTGTGCGGCCAACCAACATCATGGGAGCATCTAAGCGCATCTGTGAGCTGGTGATCCAATATGCCAATCAGCACTCCGATACCGAATATATGGCGGTCCGCTTTGGGAATGTCTTAGGAAGCAATGGAAGCGTGATTCCACTGTTTCGTAAGCAGATCCAGGAAGGAGGTCCAGTGACGGTGACCCACCCGGATATCATCCGTTACTTTATGACCATTCCAGAAGCAGTGAATCTGGTACTGGAAGCAGGTGGCTATGCCCATGGTGGAGAAATCTTTATTCTGGACATGGGAGAGCCAGTGAAGATCCTCACTCTGGCAGAAAATCTGATCCGCTTATCTGGCTATCAGCCATATGAGGATATTAAGATCATCTTTACCGGACTTCGTCCAGGTGAGAAGCTATATGAAGAACTGCTGATCAGCGAGAAGAACAAGATTGAGACTGACAACGATCGAATCTTCATTGCCCAGTTGCAACCTGGGGATCCAGAGCAGTTTAAAGCGTTGATCAAAGAACTGAAGGAAACGGCCTTTGCCGAAGACAATGCCAATATTCGAAAAGTGGTACAGAAGCTTGTGCCGGAATATAAAATATTATCATAAGGAATGAAATATCATGACATATCCAAGGTCATTTACAAAGAAACAAATAAAATATCTACATATCAAATATAAGGTGGATGTAATTCTGGGCGTCTGTGCGGCCATCGTACTGCTTCCAATCTTCGCAGTGCTTGCTCTGCTCATCTTTCTGGATGATCCGGGCCCGGTGATCTTCAAGCAAAAGAGAGTGGGTAATCATAAATCCCACTTTCATATCTATAAGTTCCGTACCATGAAGACTAATACACCAAAGGACGTACCGACTCACCTGCTGGAAAATCCTGATCAGTACATCACGAGAATGGGACATTTCTTACGGAAGACCAGCTTAGATGAACTGCCACAGGTATTTAACATCGCCAGAGGACAGATCTGTGTCTGTGGACCAAGACCGGCCCTGTGGAATCAGTATGACCTGATCGAAGAGCGAGACAAATATGGTGCCAACGACATTAAGCCAGGCTTAACCGGATGGGCACAGATCAACGGCCGCGATGAGTTAGAGATCGATGTAAAAGCCAGACTGGACGGCGAATACGTAGAGAAGTTTGGTCTTCTTATGGATATGCGTTGCTTCTTCGGAACCTTTGCTTCTGTCTTAAAAAGCGAAGGTGTGGTGGAAGGAGGAACCGGAGCCATGGAAGCCGTTGCTGCGAAGGAAGAGGAACAGCGTCCAGGAACAAAGGTAACGAGAAGAAAGAAGAAAAAAGTCCTGATCATGACCAATCACTCCTTCATGCTGTGGCAGTTTCGGAGAGAGCTGATCAAAGAATTATTAAAAGACTATACGGTCATCCTAAGCATGCCGTGTGGGGAGCATGTGGACGACTTCCGTGCCATGGGATGTAAGATCATCGATACGGACATTAACCGCAGAGGCATCAATCCAGTGACGGATCTAAAGCTTATGAGGACGTACTTCTATCTGCTTAAGAAGATCGGTCCATCCATGGTCATTACCTATTCTATCAAGCCGAATATCTATGGTGGATTTGCCTGCCGCATGTTAAAGATTCCGTACTGTGTCAATGTACAGGGATTGGGAACCGCATTCCAAAAGCCGGTACTGGCATCCCTAGTTACCTGGATGTATCGGGAAGCTTTAAAAAAAGCCTGTACGGTCTTCTTCGAAAATGACGGAAATGCAGCTGTATTCCAGCAGAAGAAGATCATACCAAAGAGGAAACAGACAGTTCTCCATGGAGCAGGCATCAATCTGGATTATTATCCATATGCTCCATACAAAGAAGAAGACAGCGTTCATTTCCTATTCGTGGGAAGGATCATGAAGGAAAAGGGAATGGATGAGCTGTTCTATGCAGCAAAAAAGATGAAAGCAACCTATGGGGAAGCAGTCACCTTCGATGTGGTAGGCTTCTTCGAGGATGAATATAAAGAACAGGTACAAAAACTTCAAAGACAGGGAATCATTGAATTCCATGGTTTCCAGGAAGAGGTTTGGCCTTTCTACCAAAAGGCTAACTGCGTGGTCCTTCCATCCTATCATGAAGGAATGTCTAATGTGCTCTTAGAGGCAGCGGCCACTGGTCGCGGGTTGATCACCTCTGACATTCCAGGATGCAGGGAAGCTGTTCTGGATGGAACAAGCGGTTATCTCTGTCCGGTGATGGATCAGGAAGCATTGCTTGCGGCTATGAAGAGGTTTATGGAGTTATCTGTAAAAGAAAGAGAAGCATTCGGGCTTGCAGGACGGAAACACATGGAAGATGTGTTTGATAAGAAGAAAGTCGTGCAGGAGACACTGAAGAAGATTCAGGAGCATTTATCATGAGAAATTTACTAATCGTATTTGCATTATCTGTAATATTGGCATATGCATCCCAGTATTATGGATACAATTACATGTTGGAAGCAGGTGAAAAGAAGAAGGTCAATGTCTTTATCGTGGCCATGGTCGTTCTGATGATTTTATTCGTTGGATTGAGGACTGGGTATAATGATACGGCTACGTATTTGAGAGGTTTTGAGAATGCTGAGACATTGCAAATGTTTTTTGCAGATAAGGAAAATTTAAATTTACTTCATAACCCACTTTTTTATTTTATGCAGGCTTTTTTTCATACTTATATAAACAATGTGCATCTTTTTTTCATGTTCTGGGCTACAATTAATATTATATTATTTGTGAGATTTTTGTTAACCTATACGGATGGAGAAGATTTTGCATTTACAATATTTATATTTTTTGCATTGGGAACTTTTGTTTTTGGTATGGCTGCATTGAAACAGATCAGTGCTATGGCAATTCTTACTGTATCTGTTCCATATTTGTTGGATAAAAAATATATTCCATTTACGGTTATTGTATGTATCGCTGCACTCATTCATACGTATGCGATTTTATTTTTGATTATGGCATTCTTCCGTTCTAAACCGTGGGATGTGAAGAGTTTATTATTAATTCTGGCTACGGGTGCAGTGCTTCGAACCTTTAATGGAACCGTTATGTCTCTGTTATCCTATGCAGATAGCATTGGGAAAAGTGTCAGCGCAGAGGAAGTATTCGATGGAAATCGCATGAGTATCTTCCGTGTAGCGGTATTTGCCATTACTCCACTTGCTATCTTTCTCTTTCGAAAATGGCTATTACCCAAGATGAATGCAGTCGAAGAATTATTTACTAATATGGGAATTATTAGTCTGATGTTTATGATGCTTGCTACTCAGAATGGGGCCAACATGTTCGGACGAATTGCTACCTACTTTGAACTGGGAATTACGTGTACTATGCCGTGGACCTTACGGCATCTCTTTGAACCAAGATCCTACAGAATCATATCTATGCTTTGTGTTGTGTGTTTTGTGTTATTCTTCTTATATGATAACAGTGAATTTGACATGTCATATCGGACGATCACAGTTATGGAATTTGTGAAAATGATTTTTTAGTTGTTATGGAGAGGATGTAATAGATGTTATTAAATAAGAAAAAGGTATCTGTTATAATACCTGTTTATCATGTGGAAAAATACTTGAAGACTTGTGTAGAAAGCATTCTGAAGCAAACATATCAAAATTTGGAAGTGATTCTAGTTGACGATGGTGGCAATGATGGTTGCCCTGAGATGTGTGATGTATTTGCAAGCAAAGATGCGCGCGTTATAAGCATTCATAAAGAAAATGGAGGACAAACAACAGCACGTAAGGCAGGTGTTGAAATTTCTACAGGGGATTATATTATGTTCGTAGATGCGGATGATTGGTTGGAAGCGCAAACGATTGGAAGATGTGTTTTAGAAATAGAAAAGAATGCTGCTGATTTGGTTTGTTTTGGATATAAACGAATCTATACGCACAAGGTATTTAATACGTCTATTTTTGATAGGACAAGGATATTTTCTGGCACCGAAATACAGTATCTTCAGCGACGAATAGTCGGTTTAGTGGGAAATGAACTTGCTCATGTTGAAACTGCTGATAGATTTACACCAATGTGGGGAAAACTTTATAGCAAAAAAATGATTCAAGCGGGCAAATGGATAAGCGAGCGGGAAGTTGGTTCTTCGGAAGATGCGTTGTTTAATCTGTATGCTTTGTCGGAATGTGAAAAGTGTGTATATATTAACGAGTTTATGTATTGTTATAGAAAAACGAATGAAACAGCAACAACAAGGAAGTATCGTTCTGATTTAATTAATCAATGGAGCAATCTATTCAGCTATTTTCAAGTTTTTATAGACGAAAATGGTAATGATAAGGAATTTGTGTTAGCATTACAGAATCGTATTATACTGAGTATGATTGGTATCGGCTTGAATGAGATTGGGAGTAGTAAACACCTGTGGGAAAAGGCGAAGTATCTTAAAGTGGTTTTAAATAGACCATTATGGAAAACGGCTTATTCAAGGCTGAAATTATATTATTTCCCTTTCAAATGGAAAATCTTTTTTGCACTATGCAAATATCATAAAACTTACCTTTTGGTTTTGATGTTGGAAGCTATTGATAGACTGAAGGCAGTAGTAAATAATTAGTCACTATTTTAGGGAGAAAATAAAACATGGCAATACGAGTTTTACAAGTTGTAACTATTATGGATCGAGGTGGCGAAGAGACAATGATAATGAACTATTATCGTCACATGGACCGGAATAAAGTACAATTTGATTTTTTAGTTCATAGACAACAGAAGGGAATCTATGAAGACGAAATTGAAGCACTTGGAGGAAAAATATATCGAGCATTTCCTATCAGACCTTGGAATTATAATAAATACAATAATTGGCTGGAAGGGTTTTTTAGAGAACATAGAGAGTTCGAGGCAGTTCATGCTCATATTTTGGAAAACTGTGGGTTTGTATTAAATGCAGCTCGAAAAACTGGGATAAATGTTCGCATCGCTCATAGTCATTTAGCACAAATTGGAATTGATATAAAGTATCCGTTTAGGATATATGGTAAGTATGTAATTAAAAAATGTGGAGCAACTAATCTACTGGCTTGTGGAGAAGAAGCGGGACAATATTTGTTCGGTAAACAAGCATTTAAAGTTTTACCGAATGCAGTTGATCTGTCGTTGTTTTCTTTCAATCCGGAAATTCGGCTTAAGAAAAGGAAAGAACTTGGACTAGAGGGAAAGTTTGTTCTTGGAAATGTTGCAAGATTTCATCCAGTAAAAAATCAGATATTTCTGATAGATATTTTCAAAGAAGTGGTTCGTCAGAATAGTACTGCAATACTACTTTTGGTAGGTGTTGGGGAAGAACTGAAAAATGTACGCAATCGAGTCAAAGAATTGAAGCTGGAAGAATCGGTAAGATTTTTATATGTTAGGACAGATGTTAATGAATTATTACAAGCGATGGATGTATTTGTCTTTCCATCAAAACTTGAGGGATTGCCATTAAGTTTAGTTGAAGCACAAGCAGCTGGGTTGCCATGCATTTTATCGGACAAAGTAGCGAAAGAAACGGCCATAACTGATCTGGTACAATTTGTTCCACTTGGAGTTGGTGCGGAGAATTGGGCTACAACTGTTTTAAGTACAAAAAACATAGAAAGAAAAAATTCGTCAGAGCAAATAAAAAAGGCTCATTATGACATAATAGAAAATGGCAACTGGTTACAGAATTTATATTTAAGGAAAAACAATGAATAATGAAAAAAGATTAACGGTGTTTACACCTACTTATAATCGGGCACATACATTGCCAAGAACCTATGATTCGCTACTAAAACAAGAATGTAAAGACTTTGTATGGCTGATTATAGATGATGGTTCAAATGATAATACTTCTGAACTTGTTAAAGAATGGCAAAAGAAAGATAATGGTTTTGAAATTCGGTATATTTATAAAGAAAATGGTGGTATGCATACAGCACATAATACTGCTTACGAGAATATCGATACCGATTTAAATATTTGCATTGATTCTGATGATGCACTTGCTGAAGGTGCGGTTGGATATATTCTGTCGTTATGGGATGAAAAAGGTAATGACAGGTTTGCAGGTATTATTGGTCTGGATGCAGATATGAATGGAAATATCATTGGAACAATGTTCCCAGACACAGTACAAGAAACAACCCTTTATGATTTTTATAATGCTGGCGGAACTGGAGATAAGAAATTGGTGTATCGAACCGATATAATGAAAAGCCTTCCATCATATCCAGTGTTTGTTGGAGAAAAATATATCTCTTTAGGATATAAATACCAACTGTGTGATCAAAAATATACGTTGCTTACAACTAATCAAATTTTATGTAATGTTGAGTACCAACCAGATGGATCATCAAATAATATGTACATGCAATATATCAAAAATCCGAAAGGCTTTGCCTTTATTCGTAAAGAAAACATGAAGTATATAAAATCCCACAAGCGAAATTTTATTGATTGCATACATTATGTTTCCAGTAGCATATTGGCTCATAATTACAGATTTATTTCAGAGTCTCCCAAAAAGGTGATGACAATACTTGCTATTCCATTTGGTTTGATGCTAACGATTTTTTTGAAAATCAAGACGATAAGGTGAATTTTAAAATTAAAGAAAAAATGTAAATATTATGTCACGGCAAAACATAAATTCTGCATCTTAGTTGACTATTAAATAAGTAGATATGGTGGTGAAAATATGGCACAAGTGAGTATTATAGTCCCAATATATAATGCGCAGAAGACAATAGGTAAATGTATCGATTCGTTACAAAAGCAGACATTTTCTGATATAAAAATTATACTCGTAGATGATGGATCAATAGATCAAAGTGGTGAGATATGTGAAAGATATGCAAAAAAGGATTCTCGGATTCAAGTAATTCATAAAGAAAACGGGGGTGCTATCACTGCAAGAAATGCTGGAATTAGATTGTTGCAAAATGAGGGATATGCTACATTTTGCGATGCTGATGATATCATTCCTATTGATGGTATTGAAAAATTAATGCAATTGGCAATTGATGAAGATGTAGATATTGCTTGCGGAGTATTACAAAAATTTTTTGCAAATGTTTTTCGCATAAGACCTAATATTCCACCTTCTTTTAGCGCAAGGCACCTTTATGAAGAAGAAGAAATCCGCGAAAAGCTGTTACCGTCTTTTTTTGGTATTACGGATTTTCCAGGGTATATGCCAACAAAATTGTATAAGAATGATCTATTAAAAAAAGGTTGCTATTTTGAATGTCCTGTAAAGCACTTTCAAGAGGATATTGCTTTTAATTTGCAGGCTATTTTATTAGCAAAAAAAATTGCTGTAACGCCAGAAGTTGTTTATTATTATCGTATGGGCGGAAGTACCAGTAAATTTATGCCAGAATTTTTAAATGATTCGATATCACTTTATAGATTTAAGGTCGAACAAATAAAAAAGCATTCATTGCCGGATGAATTGTTTTATACAACTGCTGTCGAACTAAAAAATGAGTGTTCTTATTGGCTACAAATATATTTTGAACATTATCATGGAAAAAACAACCGTGATAAAATGATAACTGAAATTGAAAGATGCAGTAAGTTGCCAGAAATTATTAAAGCGGTAAATTATCCTAAAGGGGATTCATCTGGAATTATGGAATTCAGAGAATTGCTTAGTGAGTTTGATTATGAAGGAGTATATAGATTGCTATATTTAGAAATGCGAAAAAGTAAAGTAAAAAGATTTCTTCGTAAAATAATAGCAAAGTTGTAAAAGAAAGGGGTAAGAGTTATGATTCCTAAAGTAATACACTATTGTTGGTTTGGTCATGGGGAAAAGCCTAAATTGGCAAAAAAGTGTATTTTAAGTTGGAAAAGATATTGCCCGGATTATAAATTCATTGAATGGAATGAAGAAAATTTTGATATTAACTTGAATGCCTATACTAAAATGTGTTATGCACAAAAGAAATATGCATTTTTAACAGATTATATACGTTTACTAGTAATAGCGGAGTATGGTGGCATTTACTTTGATACAGATGTAGAACTACTTCGTTCTTTTGATGGTTTGTTGGATTGCCAGGCATTTTTTGGCTTTGAAAACAACGAATATGTCAATACAGGTGTTGGCTTTGGAGCAGAAGCAGGTAACGAAGTTGTTTTACAGATGATTAGAGAATATGATCAGTTGTTAGATGGTGAACATGGAGTAATCGGATGTCCGCACTTGAACACTGATGCCTTGCTGAAAAGAGGTCTTGTACAGAATGGTAAAAAACAAAGAGTAGATGGTGCTATAATTTATCCGATAGAATATTTTAATCCTTATGATGATCCTACAGGTGTATTAACAAAAACAGAGTGTACATACTCTATTCATTGGTATGGAAAAAGTTGGATGGACAAGAAAACTATATTAAGAAGTAAATTAACAAAGCCATTACATCGCTTTTGTAAAAAGTGGAAATTGTAATTGAAAGATTTTTTATCAGGAAGGAAAGTATGTTGTGAAAGATATTCTTATATTTGCTCATGCTATGGAATTAGGAGGAGCTGAGCGTGCATTACTAGGACTTTTAGAAAATATAGATTATTCTAATTACAGTGTGGATTTGTTTTTAATGCGGCACTCTGGCGAATTACTTAATCTTATACCGCATCAGGTTCATTTATTGCCTGAAATTTCACAGTATTCTTGTTTGGCTGTGCCGATTAAAGATGTGATACATAAAAGGCAAATGAAAGTTTTACTTGGGAGGATGTTTGCAAAGTTCCAAGCGAGATGCAGGATAAGACGGTTGGGTTTACCAGTAGATAATAATGTTGAATTGGAATATAGCCATAAATATACTTTATGGAGTATGCCCAATATTAGCAATCAACAATATGATTTGGCGATCAGTTTTTTGACACCACATTATTTTGTTGCAGAACGTATTGATGCCAAACAAAAGATTGCATGGATACACACGGATTATTCTAAAGTAAGCGTAGATGTTGAATCTGAATACAAAATGTGGGACAAATATGACCACATTATCTCTATTTCAGATTCAGTGACGAAAAGTTTTTTAGGTGTATTTAAAGACTTAGCACATAAAATTATAAAGATTGAGAATATATTACCCCAATATAGCATCAAAAAGCAGGCACTAGAATTTGTAGTTACGAAAGAGATGCCTTGCAACGGATCTATACGGTTACTATCTATTGGACGTTTTTGTAAAGCCAAAAACTTTGATAATATACCTGATATTTGTCGGAGATTAATTGAAAAAGGGATAAATGTAAACTGGTATCTAATTGGTTATGGTGGAGATGAAGGTTTGATTCGTCAAAAAATTTTTGATGCAAAAATGCAAGATTTTGTGTTTATATTAGGAAAGAAAGAAAACCCTTATCCATATATATTATCTTGTGATATTTATATTCAGCCCAGTCGATATGAGGGGAATTCTGTAACGGTTCATGAAGCTCAGATGTTAGGAAAACCTGTTGTGATTACACGATATGAAACATCAGATAGCCAGTTACATGAAGGAATTGACGGAATAATTGTTCCTATGGATAATAAAGGATGTGCAGAAGGGATAGCAGATTTTATATTCGATGGTGCAAAGCAATCTCGGATAGTAGAAAAATGTAACGAATATGATTATTCAAATTCAAGTGAAATTAGTAAGTTGTACAGCTTATGCTAAACGGAAATGAATGTAGGGAGAGAAAAGTGAAAAAGGTATTGTTCTTTATAGAAAGTTTGGCTGGTGGAGGCGCAGAAAAAGTTCTATCGGATATTATATGCAATTTGGATCAAAATAAATTTGATGTTACTGTTTGTACAGTAACTGACGACGATGTATATCAGGAGCAAGTAAGTAGAGTTTGTAACTATCGTTCTTTCCTTCATAAGAAGAATTACAATGCTGGGGGGATTAGGAAAGTATTGTTTTGGATAGGGATTAAATTAATTTATTTATTGCCAACGGCTTTGACTTATCGTATCTTTTTGAATGAAAGGTATGATGTAGAGGTTGCATTCGTTGAAGGTTTTGCAACAAAACTGATTGCGTCATCTTCGAACTCAAAAAGCAAAAAAATAGCGTGGGTACATATAGATATGATTCAAAATGCATATGCGGATTCTTGTTACAAAAATATAGACGAACACATTGCTACATATAAAAAATTTCAAAAAATTGCTTGCGTTTCAAGAAGTGTGATGGAGGCTTTTGTTCAAAAGTTTGCATTTAAAGAAAATGTATGTATTCAGTATAATCCAGTAGATGAGAAAAAAATCATCTGTAAGGGTAAAGAACCTATTCGATTAAAAAAAAGGAGAAAAGTATTACTTGGTACAATTGGTAGACTGGAGGAACAAAAGGGATATAAGCGATTACTAGAATGTATAAGAAAGGTTGCTGTTGAAAATTCTGATTTTGAAGTTTGGATTATTGGTGATGGTTCTCAAAGAAAAGATTTACAAGATTATATTGATAAGAATGGTCTTAAAAATATAGTGACATTGGTTGGCTTTCAAAAAAATCCTTATAGTTATATAAATTGTTGTGATGCCTTTATTTGTTCTTCTTACGCTGAGGGATTTAGTACTGCTGCTACCGAAAGTTTGATTTTGGGAAAACCAATTTTTACAGTTGATTGTGCAGGTATGGAGGAGTTATTTGGGGATAAAAAGTGTGGTATTATTGTTCCTAATTCTGACGATGCATTATGCCAAATGTTAAAACAAATTGTTTTAGGAAACATACATATAGACAGCTATTATCCGGATGTTGTGACACGAGCAAAAGATTTTCGGCTTTTGTCAAGAATACAAGAAGTAGAAAGTTTGTTGGTTGGTAAAAATTAATGAGAATAGCACATTAGTAAAATATTTGGATCGTTGATAAATCAAAGAAGAACATAGATAAATAGTTGTTTTAAAGTTGAATTATATATATTAAATATGAGGAATAATTTGAATGAAAAAGATATTAATTATGACAAATACTCTTTATTCAGGCGGTGCTGAACGTGTTTTGCAGACTGTGTTAAATCATTTGGATAACGATAAATACGATATTACACTTTATTCTATGCATAGAGAAAATATTGATCGAGAGGTATATAAGCGACAATTTCGCTATAAAGTGGTGTTTGATGATTATAATGGAAATAATACCATATTCAGACTCCTATCCAGAGTTATATTAAAAATTAAAGGAAAAATTTTTAATTGTTGCCCCGCAAAAGTTTTTTATTCCCTTTTTATTCATGGAAAATATGATGTTGAAATTGCGTTCATTGAAGGAGAAAGTACGAAAATAATTTCAGGATCAACAAATACACATTCCAAGAAACTTGCGTGGGTTCATATTGATTTAGAGAAAAATTCGTGGACATCATTTCTTTATAAAAATGATGAAGATGAAAAAAAACATTATGATGCATTTGATAAAATTATTTGCGTATCAGATGCAACGAGGCTAGCTTTCCTCAGGAAATATTGTGTAGAAGAAAAAAAAGTAATTACCCATTATAATCCCATCGATACACAATATATTCTGGCTAAATCAAAAGAACAATCGTTATGTTTTGATAGTGGTGTTCTACATATTATGTCAGTAGGACGTCTTGTAGAACAAAAAGGGTTTGATCGTTTATTAAAAGCAGTTGCTCGTTTAAAACAGAATAACAGAGCATTTCAGCTTCATATCATCGGAGATGGTGAGCAAAAGGAAGAGTTGCAGCAATATATTATACAGTTTAAACTGGAGAGATATGTTAAGCTGCATGGATATTTGGCAAATCCTTATGCCGTAATGAAATTGGGAGATGTTTTGATATGCTCATCAAGGGCTGAAGGGTACAGTTTAGCTATTGCTGAAGGAATGGTTCTAGGATTGGCGATTGTGACTACAGATTGTTCTGGACCTAATGAACTTATTGGAGGAGGAAAATATGGTTTATTGACGGAAAATTCTGAAGAGGGGATTTATAAAGGGCTTAAAGAAATTACAGAAAATAGCAACGTGTTGAGTAAATACAAAGTTCTAGCTCTGAAAAGGAGTAAAATGTTTAATGTTCAGAATAATATACAAGTGCTGGAGAAAATAATTGATGAGTGAAGTTATTAGTGTTATCGTCCCGATATTTAACAGTGAAAAAACACTGGAGAGATGTATAAACTCAATAAAAAATTCAAAATACAATGATTTGGAAATTATTCTTGTTGACGATGGTTCAACTGACAGAAGCGGTCAAATTTGTGATGAATTGACTGCAAATGATAATAGGATTAAAGTATTTCATTTAAAAAATGGTGGTGTTTCAAAAGCAAGAAATTTTGGTTTAGAACAAGCTTCTGGGAGTTTAGTCTCTTTTATTGATAGTGATGACTATATTAAGTCGGATTATTTTTGGCAATTAAAAAAAACTTTATCAGTGGGAAAATGTCAATTGGCAATGGGGACAATTGCTAATGTAAACAAGGGAAAAAAAACTATTGTCTATGCAAAAGAGGGACAAGTTAATTTTGAAAGGGGATCAGATGAAGATCGTAGGCTTTTTTTGGAATGGAATAAAACATTCCTATTGTATGGACCAGTTAATAAGTTATATCGAATGGAGATAATACGAGAAAATAATATATGTTTTCCTGAAGATACTTCATATGGTGAGGATTTGCTATTTAATCTGCTTTATTTGAGATGTATAAATGATATTTCGTATCAGCATAAACCAATATATTATTATGACCATGATAATGAAAATTCGTTAAGCCATAAATATAGATATAATCTTTTTGAAAACGGTCTTAGAATTAATATGGCTTTAAAAAATTTGTTTATTGAAAAGGGATTCTTTTTTTCCAAGGAAGAAGCATTTGTTTATCGAAGAATATTTGATGACGCATATAATAGTATCTTTGATTTATGGAATCCCCTGTGTACGTTGGGATTTGGGCAAAAAATAAATAGAGTTAGAAGCATATTATCTCAAGAAGAAGTTATTCATGCCTGTAAAGTTGCAACAACGACCGATTATTCACAGATGTATGTATTTATGATGCAAAAAAAAATGAGCGTTTTGCTTGCATTGTTAAGAGCGGCTATGAAAATAAAGAGAGATGTAGACAATTCTGTGAATTGAAGGAGGACGGAAGATATGGATTATGTATCAATTATAATTCCAGTATACAATACAGAAATGTATTTAGAGAGATGCTTACAGTCTGTTTTAGCACAAACGTACCTTAATTTTGAAGTTATTATTGTGGATGATGGATCTACGGATGGAAGTATTGAAATATGTAAAAAGTTTGCTCTTAAATCACCAAAGATTAAAATTATACAGATTGCAAATAGTGGAGTTTCAGTTGCAAGAAATATTGGAATTAAAAATTCATCAGGTGATTACATATGTTTCATAGACTCAGATGATTTTATTGATCGTTTTTTACTTGAAAGAGTAATATCATGTTTTCGATTATATAACTGTGATATCGTAAAGTTTAATTCGATAATTACTTCACAAGACAAAACAGATCAAACAAATCAAACAAATCAAGATGTAAAGAACTATGTGGTTGAAGTTTACAATACATCGGATGCAGTATATGAGTATTTCCATGGTAAGGAGAAAAAGCTGAAAGTGCAAGTATGGTCAGGGATATACAAGAAGGAGCTGTTTTCAAATATTGAATTTCCAATAGGAAAAGCGTATGAAGACAGTTATGTCACACCGCAGTTGCTTGTTAAAGGGCAAAAAATTGTTTACTTGAATTATCCGGGGTATTTCTATTTTATGCGTTCTGATTCATTAATGCATACCGGTATTACTGAAAGTAAAATTGCATCATATGATATATATAAAATATTATATGATATAGTGTGTAAACTTTTTCCTGAGTATGAGGATTATATCTGTGAGAAATGGGTGTATCAGTATATTTACACTTATAAGAAATTATTAAGCACTGAAGGGAAGATTTATCCCAATAGTTACGAGTGGCGAAAAAGGATTTACAAAGAATTGCATGCAGACAAAAAATTTCTTTTAACAAAGGCGCTGAGTAAATCGTGTCGTAAACAGTTGAATTTATTTTTATTATCGCCAAGGCTATTTAAAATATGTATAGATTTCATGGATATGAAATCAAAAAGAAAGGATTCATATGAGTAAGAAATATTTAATGTATCCGCATGGTGGTAGCGGAAATCATGGATGTGAGGCAATTGTGCGTACAACTATTAATTTGATAGGAACAGAAAATGACTTTACGCTTTTTTCAGATGGTATTGAGGAGGATCAGCGTTATATAGAGAATAGATCATTTATTCTTAAAGCTCCACAAAAAATTGCAAAGAGGATGTCTTTAGGATATTTTAAGGCTTTTCTTCAGTATCATATTAATCATCGGCAAGATGCTTACGATGCATTAAGCTTTTCTCCGATCATAAAAGAGTGTTTGCAAGGGAATATCTTGTTATCTATTGGTGGGGACAATTATTGCTATGGAGATAATGAACATATTTATTTAGTAAATCGGTATGCAAAAAGGAGAGGGTGTAAAACTGTATTATGGGGTTGTTCTGTTGAACCGGATGATATTACACCTATTATGTCAAATGATTTGAAAAATTATGATTTAATTGTTGCAAGAGAGTCCCTATCATTTAAAGCCCTCAAAAAGATAAATGAAAAGACGGTGTTACTTCCTGATCCAGCATTTACATTACCAGTTGGGAATGGTATTTGGCCTGCCGGATTAAAGGAAAAGTCCTATGTAGGAATTAACATAAGTCCACTAATTCAGAGTAGAGAGCAGAAGCAGGGTATTACTTTTGAAAATTATAAATTTCTTGTTCAAAAAATTCTTGAAGAAACAGAATATAACATTGCATTAATACCACATGTAGTAAAAGATAAAAATGATGACAGAGTTGTTCTTCAGCAACTATATAAAGAAATAGGAAATACAGAACGCATATTTTTGGTGCAAGATCAGAATTGTTTACAGTTGAAGGATATTATTTCTCACTGTGATTGCTTTGTTGGAGCAAGAACACATGCGACTATTGCTGCTTATTCATTATGTGTGCCTACACTGGTGGTAGGATACTCAGTGAAAGCCAGGGGAATTGCAATGGATTTATTTGGAACTGAGGAGCATTTTGTAATTCCTGTGCAGAATCTCATTGAAAAAACAGATTTATATTTGGCATATACATGGATTATGAAACATCGAGAAGAAATTAATCAAACGTTAAAGTCATTTATGCCGAAGTATATACAAAGGGCTTTCAAGCTACGCACTGTTCTAGAGAGTGAGGTGTAAAAGGCATGAAATTTTTAGTTGGAGTTTCAATATGTGTTTTTTTTGCTTTTTCTGCATTGATTTATTGGGTCGATAAGATATTCGATTTAGTTTCTCAGACGAGGCGCTATCATATTGGAAGATGGGATAACCGCGAGCAATGGGAAACGGCAGTTGTAAAAAGAGCTTGTAGATGGATTCAACATACACCGATTGTAAGACTTTCAGATAATTCACGTTACCGTTTGCTTGATTTATTAAAAGGAAAGTATCGCAATGCAACTATTCAGAGTTGGCAAATTGCAGGATTAGCTCTTGGACTAATTGACTATTCTAAAAATAAAGACTTGTCATATTTTCCTGGGGATTTTGCAGAAAAATATATTTCGGAAGAAGGAGAATGGAGGTGTACTGTAAACCGTGTGGATTATGCAATGTTGGCATATGTTATACTTAAAACAACTTCCGATCCGAAGAAAATATATCCTGCTATGAAGAAAATGGTGAATGTAATTGAGGGTAATTTATGTTCAGATGGTATGATAAGTTATTCGCAAGGAAATCAATCGAAGTATCGTTATGTTGATACACTGGGGATGGTATGCCCTTTTTTAACCTTATATGGAAGAATATATAATTGTTCTCAATACATCATTTTAGCTATTGAACAGATAAAGAAATATCATTGCCATGGATTTCTTCATGGGACTCAATTGCCATGCCATGCCTATAACGTTGAAAATAATCTACCCGTTGGAATTTATGGCTGGGGTCGTGGAACAGCATGGTATTTTATTGCGGTATTAGACACATGGAAAGAGTTAAGTGAATCCAATCAGAGGAATGAATTGAAATCTTATCTGTATGAAGCGGCACAAACCTATACTAAGTATCAGCAGAATGACGGAGGATTTAATACTATTTTACAGGGTGGAGGACAGTATGATAGTTCTATAACAGCAGCAATGGCTTACTTTTTTCAGAGCTGTTCAAATATTTTTTCCGAGAAACGGTATAAGGACATTGCTGAAAAGAGTATCTCAAAACTGATGACTGTAACCATGAAATCTGGAGCTGTTGATGTTTGCCAGGGAGATACCCATGGATTGGGTATATTCTCTCAAATATATGATGTCATGCCTTTTGCACAAGGATTGCTATTGAGGGCGTTAGCAATAAATACGGAGGGAACTTTTGATGAAGCGGTATACTAGGACTCAATATTCTATCATGAATGTATTTGCTAGTTTTATAGGATACGGACTTAATGTCTTATTGAGTTTTATATGCAGAATAGTATTTGTACGTTGTTTGTCGGAAGAATATCTGGGAATCAGTAGTCTATTTGCAAACATAATTTCTGTACTTTCTTTATCTGAGCTCGGAATTGGAACAGCAATAGTATATGCTCTGTATAAACCGATTGCTGATAATGATAAGAAAAAGATTGCATCATTAATGAAATTTTATGGGACGGCGTATAAGATTGTGGGAATTTTTATTTTTTCTGCAGGTGTTATATGTCTTCCGTTTTTAAATTTAATTATTCGTGAAACACCTAATATTCCAGATAGCCTTCAAATTATTTACTTGCTTTATTTATTTAGTACAGCAAGCAGTTATTTCTTTAGTTATCGGAGTTCAATTATTACTGCCAGTCAAAGAAATTATGTTGTTTTAGGGATAAGCTATGCGGTGGTTGTAATCCAAGATATCATTCAAATTGTTATTTTATTTGTAACTAAAAATTTTATGGCATATCTTGTTATTCAAGTAATCTGTACTTATGTGACAAATGTTTTGATTTCCAGAAAAGCAAGGAAAGATTATCCATATATTGTAGAGGGAAAGGTCGAGCCACTTTCAAAGGAAGAATGTTGGAGGCTATTTAAAGATATAAAGGCTCTTACAGTATCTAAACTTAGCGGAATTTTAGTGAACAATACAGATAATATTGTTATTACTTATTTTCGTGGACTCATCACGACTGGAGCGGCATCTAATTATACGCTTTTATCAGCTACACTTGCTGCTTTAGTTAATCAAGTGTTCGGAAGTATGACAGCCAGCATTGGGAATATAAATGCAATTGAAACAGATGAGAGGAAATACTTTTATTTTAAGACAATAAATATGGCAAATTTTTGGATCTATGGATGGTGCGCAATTGGTATAGCGTTAGTATCCAGTGATATTGTTTCTCTGTGTTTTGGAAACCGTTACGTCTTGTCAACTGAGATTCCTCTTATTCTGGCAGTAAATTTTTATATGGTAGGGATGCAAAATGCAGTATGGACATATAAGACAACGCTTGGTCTTTTTAAATATGGACAGTATATTCTCTTAGTAACTGCCGCATTGAATATTATTGGAGATATTTTTTTAGGGGCTAAATGGGGATTGCTTGGTATTTTTGCGGCTACAGCGATTTCACGTGCATTAACAAATTGTTGGTACGAACCATATGCAGTATTTAAATATGGTCTACATATGAATCCTATTCAATATTTTTGGAGTTATTTAAAATATTTGATTATTACTTGCTTTGCTGGAGGAATAAGTGCTGTAATTTGTAGTTATATTGTATTTTTTCCTATGATAAATGTGGTAGTCAAATTAATAGTTTGCTCTTTAATTCCGAATATGATTTTTGTATTTTGTTTTTATAGAACTAAAGAATATCAATATATTTTTGGGAAAGTACGAAAATTTATGATTGATATAAAAGTAAAATTATTGTATTAATAGGGTACATGAAGTTTTTTCTGGAAATAAAAATCAATGCATGGATTATTACTTTATATTTTTGTCCTTTTATCATAAAGAAAAATAAGTGATAGAAGTGAAAAATGCATACTATCATATTAGTAATTTCATGAGTAAATAGAATAATTAATGTATGCGGTACATAATCGACCGGTTTTACACTCCCTACAATTCATGAGATACTGTCTATAAATTGGAGTGTATCTCATCTTGCCAGATCCTGGCTTTAGGTATTCGGATTTGTTTCCTTCAACTTTTTTAGAGTCCATCCTTCATCACTCCAAAATAAATTTTAGGAGATGATTTACTTTTGAACACGATTACTACAAAACGACACCCAAAACGATCCGATGAAGAATGGATCCAGATCATACAGGAATGTCGAACGAGCGGGCTTACCGATAAAAAGTGGTGTGAAGAACATCACATTGCTCCCAGCAATCTTTATTATCACATCCGAAGATTGACAGAGAAAGCCTGTGGGGCAGAGATTCCTGAAAATCCCCGGGTTTCTTCCAGGGAAACACATGAAGTGGTCCCTCTCAGGGTTTCAGAGGAAGCTCCCTTTGATGATCTGATACCAGAACAACCCCAAACTTCTGTTTCTCCTTCAGAAGCAGCGATCCGGTTGAATATCCATGATATTTCCATGGAAATCTTCAATCATGCAGAGAAAGATACCATCTTAAACACCCTCGATGCTCTGCGGATGATATGTTAGGCGATATCTCAAGGGTACAGAAGATATACCTGGTGACTGGCCGGACCGATATGAGAAAAGGAGTAAATGGTCTCATGGCGATCATTCGAGACACTTATCAGATGGATCCTTATGCCAATGCTCTCTATCTCTTCTGTGGAAGAAAAAGAGATCGGATCAAAGCACTCTACTTTGATAAAACAGGTTTTGTTCTTTTATATAAGATTCTTGACCAGGGCCGTTTTCAGTGGCCCTGCAATGCTTCGGAAGTCCGAACGCTGACACGTCAGGAATACCGATGGCTGCTGGAAGGACTTTCCATCTCACAGACAAAAGCATTTAAACATGCCCGAAAAAAGGAATTCTAGCCTTTGTGAAAAACAGAGAAAATGAAAAAGATCTTTTGTGGATAAATGCTGTTCTCTGTCTTTCTCCATCCACAAAGGCAGAAACTATCCGATCCATTGTGAGATACTTTCTATCTTTGTGGAAATGGATCAGGTTTTCTGTCTTATCCTGTCCATATGGATAATCGAAAGACCATCTTATCCACAATCCCGGCACCGTCAGAATGACAGTACTTGGGAACGGGCAGATTTGCCTGTTCTTCCATCTACATTTATAATAGGGAGTAAGAAAATGCAGGAGGAAACAGAGGATGGCACCAATCAGCAGCGAAAGGATCATTCAGATCTTACAGACCACAAATGAACAACAATCCGCCCAGATTAAAGAGCAGGCTGATACCATCAGACAGCTTCGTACTCTTGTGGAAGAACTGCAGGGAACCATTAAGACAGAGCAGATGCAGATTGTTCTCTATGAATATCAGCTTGGCAGATCCGGGGAGTATCCAAAGGCATTTTTAGAAGATTTTTCAGGGTTTCTTCATTGTGATGGATACTCTGCATACAAAAAAGTAACCGATGTTACCCTTGTGTGTTGTCTTGCACATGCAAGGCGAAAGTTTTTCAAAGCAATCCCAGCGGAAAAACGAAAAAAACTGAAACTGTCTGATATCAATTCTGAACAGGAGGTTCAGGCACCAAAAGAGATATCTGTGCTGATAGAACAGAAAAAGCTACCGGCAGAGGTCTGTTTTGCGTACTGTAATCATATCTTTTATCTTGAAAAACAGTATAAAGACCTTGATCCAGAAGCCAGAAAAGAAAAACGTTTGGAAACCGAAGTTCCAATCTGGAATGGCTTTTGGACTTATCTGGACAGCTTTGAAGCAAGGGGCGGAAGTAAACTGCAGCAAGCTGTCACTTATGCAAAAAATCATAAGGAAACGCTTATGAACTATCTAAAAGATGGAAACTGCTTCTGCAGCAACAATGCTGCAGAACGCAAAGCGAAATCTTATGTTCAGGGACGGAAAAACTTTCTGTTCCATGATACTACAGATGGAGCAAAGAGCAGTGCCATCTTATACAGCCTGATCGAAACCGCAAAGGAAAATAACTTAAACATCTATCGGTATCTCTATACATTACTGCTTTATATGCCGGATTACTTTGATTCGTCCGCAGGCATAGAAGCATTGATGCCATGAAGTGATTTTATAAAAGAACGATGCATGAATAGTACCAATGGTGACATTGAACTGCCAGAAACAAGAAGGAAGAATTCCAATCTAATGGAATCCTTTCTCATAGAATGATATACGGTATTTTATGTACCGCTTACCATATAGGAGTCTCCTGTTTTATTTATCCCAATAATAGTGTTGCAAATAAATTATATGATAAAGAAAAGACAAAATCAACGGAAAACCAAGGTTCATATTTTATTCTAGTTATGTTAAAATTAAAAACATAAAACTAGAATAGGATTGATTACCGAATATATGAAAAATGATTAATGGAAGGTGAAAAAATGCAGATATTCTTATGGACAGAAGATGCAGAAGAGAAAGCCGGCTATATATTTTGGGAAACTTTAATGGGCACGTTGTTTCCAGAAATAATTGTTGAAAGCAAACAAAATTGTAGTGAATTATTAAAAGCAATCACAAATATTTCGGATGATGAAATAAATATATTATAGCCATGGATCATTCTTTTGATAATGATCAGGTAATGCGTGAAATTATAAGATTAAAAAAAATATGTGCTAAACGAAAAAATGTATATGAATTAAATATAATTTCATTTGAGTACATTTTATTAGAGTTTAAGTATTTGATTGAATGGATTTATGCAGAAGAGGATGATTTTAGAGAAAAAAGAAAACATATAATTAATGTTCGTAGTAAGCTTATTTCTGCTATTTCCTGTAAAGAAGATTATAAAACAATTGATGAAATACAGGATTTGAAGTTAATAAAAAATCCATAGGTGTTTGTTGGAGAACATCTTGTTGTGAATTTAAAAATAGGCAATCAGATGATTTGTGTGGTTTAGATAAGAGAAGAATAGAGTTGCGTGATAAAATGAAAGAATTATACAGGTATACCATGCTGGAAAATGAATTTAATAAATTAGGATTAGGAGGCATTGTATGCTAAACATATATAAAAATCAAGATGACATACCCAAAGACTATAAACTAGTCAAAATAAATGATATTTATTTTAATAAGCACACAGTACATCTGTTAGATGAAAAAGCAGGTGAAATAATACGGAAGATTGATGGAGCAAAATGGAAAGGAAAATATCAAATATATTCTGCATTTAATCAGGAAGTGATTAATATTGATAAATTATCAAGCGGATGTAAAACGGTCTTAAATATTATGTATAATCCCAAATGTGTATTTTCGTTAAAAGAGTGTGGAGACAATGCGCTAGATATGATTTATACAAATAATATTGGAAATGCTTATTGTGAGTATCCGGTGATTTCCTTTGAGATGACGACAGTATTGGTACATGATCATGATGGGACAAGAAAGATTGACTCATATGAAGATTTGAAAGGATGGTGGGAGAATGTTCAGTGAACCAGTTGTTATGGATGAATTACATTCTATCCACACATCATTTGTATTGAATTTTTATTTTCAAAATAATATAACTTTTTTAATGGGAGATTCAGGGATAGGGAAAAGTTTTATCTATTCTATTTTACAAGAAACTTCAGTTGAAGATGAAAGAATCATATGTATAAATTATTTGGATGTTCATAAAAATATATTTTATATAATACAAAATGCCAAAAAGAAACTAGTTATTATTGATAATGCGGATAGTCTACTTACAGATGAAATGAGAAAATGGATTGCCTTTGATCGGGACAATCAATATTTGATTATCGGTAGAAATCCTAGCAATTTGATGCTTACAAAAGAGAATTTGTTTGAACTTATTAGGAAGGAGGAAAGTGGTATTATATCATTTTCTATAAAGAACATATTCGATTGAATATAGAATGTTCTTGGCATTCATAAACTGCTCATCATAATAGTTTTAGTTATAGTAAAAAACTTAAGACTAAGTATAGTCATCAAAATGAGGACCAATTTTATGCCTAAACAAATCAGTAAAGTAATGAAGTATGAATTGAAGTATCTCGGCGAAGAAGATTTTTATGAAATGCAAAAAATGCTATGGAGCCTACAAGAAGATACTAGAGAAATTTTAAATAAAACCATACAAATTTTCTTTCATTGGGATTATACAAACAAAGAATCTTTAGAAACAACAGGAAAAGCTTTAAATCTAGTCGAGGAGACGGGATATAAAGATATAAGTGGATATGTTTATGATAAATTAAAGTCAAGGTATCCGGATATGAGTCGTGGTAATCTGAGTGCTACTATTCGGGCGGCTTCGAAAAAATATAGATCATCAAAAGTAGATATTTTAAAAGGAACGATGTCCATCCCGTCATACAAAAAAGATCAGCCAATTATATTACGTCCAGATGGTATCCGATTACATGAGAGGGAAATGATTTATACAGTAGAATTATCACTTTTCTCGGGAGATTTTAAGAAAAAGAAAGCTTGGAAATCCAATGTTTTATTCCAGATAAAAGCTTGTGATAAAGCTCAAAAAGCAATCATGCAACGACTGTTGTCTCGCGAATACAAATTAGGTGAATCCAAATTAGTATATAAAAAGAAAAAATGGTTTATATATATAACGTATTCTTTTAAAAAGACAGATGCAAAACTGGATAAGAATAAGATTCTTGGTGTAGATTTAGGAGTGACATATGCAATCTATGCTTGTTCCATAGGAGAATATGGAAGTTTTTCCATAAAAGGAGAGGAAGCATTAGAATATGCAAAACGATTAGAAGCAAGAACTATATCCAAACAAAAACAAGCCAGATATTGTGGCGAGGGGAGAATCGGACACGGAATTAAGACAAGACTTTCAACGGTTTACTCAACAAGAAATAAGCTGGCAAATCACCGTGATACTCTAAATCACAGATACAGCAAAGCAGTGGTCGATTATGCCGTAAAAAACAGATATGGTACAATCCAAATGGAAAACCTTAGTTGCATTAAGAAGAATACAGGTTTTCCAAAACGTTTACAACATTGGACATATTATGATTTGCAGTCTAAAATTGAATATAAGGCAGCAGAACAAGGCATACAAGTAATCAAAATAAACCCGAAATTTACATCTTTAAGATGCAGTCAGTGCGGTTGTATCCATAAGGACAATCGGAAAACACAAGAGAGTTTTCAATGTGTGGAATGTGGTTATAAGGATAATGCAGATCACAATGCAGCATTAAATATTTCAATTCCTCAGATTGACCTTATCATAAAAGAAGAAATGACTAGTGCGAAAGAGAAGTAAACATGAAATTATCAAATTATTCGCACTAATTTAGGGCGACTTCCCGTCCTGAAATCGAGATAGTAACACTAAATCTACATTTTATGTATTAAGAAAACACTCGAAAAGGTTAAGTTGCACATATTAATCCGTGCAAGACTTACTTTGTTTGTATATTTTTGCTGATGCAACATACGTATGTAGGTAAGTTGAAGGATTATTGCATCGATCATGAAATAGCAAAGAATATCGATGCAACATACGTATGTAGGTAAGTTGAAGGAATTAAAACTTTTTTTATTTTCAGCATTCTGCACAAACTACATGACGCTGGGTGTTTCTTTCAGTTCTGCTATCGGATGTCGGGCAACGATCTCCAGCCCCTGCATCAGCATCCGGTACTGATCCTCTGTGATTGATATTGCTTCATCTGCAGAACGTGGCCATCGAAATGCACCATTATCAAGTCTCTTATACATGAGGAGAAATCCGTCCCCTTCCCATAAAAATGCCTTGATCCGGTCACTCCTTCTTCCACAGAAAAGAAACAAGGTGTTTTTATCATATGGATCAAGATGGAACTGAAAACGTATGATTGTTGCCAAGCCATCAATCCCACGGCGGAGATCAGTGAACCCCATCGCCAAGTAGACTTTTTTGAACCCAGAAATATCAGCGTCATTCAACATGGTTAAAAGCCTCTATAAGGTAATGGAGCATTTCAGGAGAGGCAGTAGAAAATATTTCTGCAGAAAGTCTCCTGATATTTTTAATTCGGATCACAGGTGTTTGATCAACAGGAATGCCTAGGGCCGGAACATTAGCTGGTGTTGCTGCATGATTATCCGGGGCAGGAAGTTCAACAAACACAGGATCTGTGTTCTGAATCTGTTCAAGACAAGCTTCACGTACCCTGCGTAACCGGTAATAATAACTCGCTTTTGTGATATTATTTTGGGTGCACCAGGTTTTGACATCCATACCTTCCGGACGGTTCTGACATTCTCTGATCTGTTCAGCCCACTGCTTGAGACGGACCTGTTGGGCAACTAAACTGGTTTGTGTAGCCATAATCGTACCTCCTGATTATAATCAGTCAAAAAAGTTGAGTGCTAAACTCTTTAGACTTATAGTTTCTTGTCGAGTGTAATTATGGCATAATTTCAAATCAATAAAAAGGTACTTGTATTCTACCGTTTACCTTTAATGGAGACATTGTTTCCAGAAATAATTGTTGAAAGCATTCATAGAACCCAAATGATATTGTTGTTTTGCAGTCAATGTGGTAGACTAAGGAATAATGGAAACTATTTATAGTATAGGAATTTTGTTAAATTATTGAGGTGTAAAACACATGTTTTTAAATAAAATATCTCTTAAAAATTTTCGTTGTTTTGAGGAAATTGAAATTGATTTAAATAAAGAGTATACAGTTTTAGTTGGAGTGAATGGAGCAGGAAAGTCAAGCGTATTAGATGGAATATCATTAGCTTTGGGAAGTTATATTGCTGGCTTTGATGGAATTTCTTCGAATGGAATAGGGCAGGATGATGCTCGTTTACAAATGTTTGAATTGGGAAGCAGGATGGATGGAGAAGCACAATATCCTGTTGAAATATATGCAGATTGTAATATTAACGAAAAGAAGATAGAATGGACAAGATCTCTTCAAAGGCCTAATGGAAAAACTTTGATTACTGGAGCAAAGAAAATTATGGATTATGCCAGAAAAATTCAAGAAGAAATAAGAAAGGGAAATAAAGACATTATTCTTCCAATTATTGCTTACTATGGCACAGGACGCTTATATATGCAAAAAAAGCAGAAAAAAAATCAGAATCAAAACACGAAATTTACGAGGACAAGTGGATATATAGATTGCCTAGATTCCGCGTCTAATGACAAGTTGATGATGCGTTGGTTTGAACAAATGACGATGATCGAAATACAGGAAGGAGAAAAAATTCCAGAATTAGAAGCTGTAAAAATGGCTATGGCGAGGTGTTATGCAGGAGCAAATAATGATAAAAATAATGTAAAATTCGAATATAAATTAAAAACTCATGAAATAGAAATTACTTTTGATGGATGTAATGGAAGAGAAAAATTGTCAATGAAGATGCTAAGTGACGGATTGAGAAGCACCATAAGTATGGTGGCTGATATCGCTTATCGTATGGCAGTGTTGAATCCCCAGTTGTTGGAACATGTTTTGGACGAAACAACGGGTATTGTTTTAATTGATGAAGTAGATATGCATCTTCATCCGGAATGGCAGAAAAGGATTATGGAAGATTTGCATTTCATATTTCCAAAAGTTCAATTTATTGTGACAACTCATGCTCCAAGTATTCTTGCCAATATCCAAAAGGAACATATATTACTATTTGAAAATTATCAAGTATATAAGCCAATTAATGCAACATATGGCAGAGATATATCTACGATATTAAGAGAAATGATGAAGGTAGAAGTACGTCCAGATGTGATCACTAAGTTATTGGATTCATTTTATCATAATTTATCTGTAGAGAATTATGAAGAAGCGAAAAAGGAACTAGAAAAGTTAGAAGATATTTTGGGCGATAATGATTCGGATGTCGTTGAAGCAAAAATCTCTTACGATGTAGAACAGATTTAGGGAAGTGTTATAAATGATTTATATACAAAAAGGGAAAGAGCCAGTTAGCTTGATACAGCAGAAAAATACTCCTAGTATGTCTTTTGACGATTTGGACAAAACAGAGATTCGAAATCAATTACTAGTTGAACAAAAATATCTTTGTGCATATTGCATGCGAAGAATTCGAGATAATAATTCATTGAAGATTGAACATTATCATGCTAGGAATAAAGAAAATGAAATGGATTATAAGAATCTTCTTGCAGTATGTGACGGAAATCAAAAACGGAAAAGTGAAACGGGGAGAATTGACCCGAGAAGATTTACTTGTGATACGAAAAAAGGTAATAATACATTAACACTTAATCCTCAAAAAAAGTCAGATATGGAGACTATTTATTATGATAATTCAGGGAAAATATATTCTAAGAATTCTGTTTATAATAAAGAATTAAATGAAATATTGAATCTTAATGATAAATATGGAACATTAATCTCTAATCGTAAGGCGGCATTAAAACCTGTTATTCATAAATTGAATGAGATTCCAAAAGGAAAAAGTGCAGAAACATTGTTAAGAAAATTGGAAAAAGTTTATAATAACACTGATAGCTTAGGTCAGTATCAAGAATATGTTGGAATTATTCAATGGTACATAAAGAAACATTTAAAACGATATTGATGGTAAAATAACGCTTGTATCTTGCATTAGAATGTAAGATACAAGCGTTTTATTCTATGTGTGTCCGGTAGCTTTTCTATTCTTGATCATATAATCTGAATCTTGTATTTTTCCAACCAATAATTTACCTGCAGTAGATAGGCCAGCATCTGTGGACCTGCCATCAGTTGTCCGTACCATGGCTTTCCATAATCGGAAGGACTGTTAAGAAAGGTATGGACTTTTTTTTCGTCCAGCAGTGTACGAATCGGTGCCAAAGGGTCTGCAAGCACTTCTTTTAGCTGGTTTCCCAGCAGGTTCTCATAGTTTGGATCATAGGTTTTTGGATAAGGACTTTTTCTTCTCCAAAGAATATCCTCAGGCAGCATTCCTTTGCCGGTATGCCGAAGGAGTCCTTTTACAATGCCATTAGGACATTTCATATGCCATGGGATATTAAAGACATATTCCACGATCCGGTGGTCGGCAAGGGGGACTCTGGCTTCCAACCCATTGTACATGCTGGTGCGGTCCATTCGGTCCAGAAGGGTTGCCATAAACCAGCGCAGGTTGAGATATGCGATTTCCCGTCTCCGTTTTTCTTCGGGGGTGTCTTCTGGCAGGAGAGGGGTCTCCTGAATAGTTTTTTCATAAGCAGCATGAGCATATTCTTCCATATGCAGGCTATTGATGACATCATCGGATAAAAGTGTTTTTCTGGGTTCCATACTCTTTGACCATGGAAAGGCATCTGTCTGAAATGCGTTTGGATCGTGGAACCATGGATAACCGCCAAAGATTTCATCGGCACATTCACCGGTCAGCGTCACCTTGTTGTATTTCGTGACCTTGGAACAGAAGTAGAGCATGGAGGACTCCACGTCAGCCATACAGGGAAGGTCTCTGGCATCCACAGCCTTATATAAGCACTCTAACTGTTCTTGATTGTTACATTCCAGGAAATGGTGGTTTGTCTTGACAAAGGCAACCATTTGCTCTACATATGGACGGTCCTGACTGGGCTGGAAGGAGTTAGAGTGAAAGTATTTTTGATTATCCTGAAAATCAAAGGAAAAGGTATTCAGTACCTTTCCTTGTTTTTTTAGCTCTTTTGCACAGATGGCTGTAACCAGGCTGCTGTCTAAGCCACCAGAGAGAAAGGTACTGATGGGAATATCGGAGAGCATCTGCTTTTTTATCGCATCTTCCACAAGCCATGCGGTTTTTTCGATGGTTTTTTCCATAGAATCCTCATGAGGATGGCTTTCCAGCTTCCAGTAGGCCTCTATCGTACAGGATCCCTGACGAAAGGTGAGGCAGTAGCCGGGAAGGACTTCCTTGATATTCTTGAAAACACCTTTTCCATACGTCTTTGCCGGACCAAGGGCAAAGATCTCACACAGTCCGTCGTGATCCAGAACAGGTCTGACACCCGGATAGGCGAATAATCCTTTGATTTCGGAAGCGAACACAAGGGTGTGGTCGATCATCGTATAAAAGAGTGGTTTTACGCCAAGGCGATCACGGAATAGATGGATCTGTCCAGAGGCGGAATCCCATAGTGCGATTGCGAAAATGCCATTCAGCTTTTTGATATAGTCCTTACCGTGAAGCATGTATCCTGCCAGGATGACTTCGGTATCGCTGGTAGTATGGAAGGTTGCCCCTTCTTTTAGAAGCTCTGCTTTTCGTTCTTTCATATTGTAGATTTCGCCATTAAAGACGATGGCGCATTCTCGGCCTTCCATTTTTCTGACCATGGGCTGCTGCCCGGTAATCAGGTCAATGATCTCAAGCCGCACATGGGCCAGGCCACATAAGGGACTTAGATAAGTCCCTTCATCATCAGGCCCTCTGCGTTTTTGTGTGCGGTTCATATCATCCAGGATATGCTGCCATTTGTCTTTTTCCATTGTAAAATTTGCATTGGGATTATAAAAACCTGCGATTCCACACATGGTAAACTCTCCTTTTTAGCATATGATCGGTTGATATTGCCTGCCATGAAGAGCGGCTTCCAGAGAAGGAATCAGCAGCTCTGTGTGGGCAATCATGGAGTTTGGCTTTTTCTCGGGGTTATCCTGACCAAACGGAACAAAATAGATATTTTTGGCATTTAGCAGCAGGCCGATATTTTTCATATTCATGCCCAGGGCATCGTTTGTGGAGATAGAAATCAGCAGCGGCTTATTATTTCGAAGGTGTGCTTTTGCGGCCATTAAGGCAGGCGTATCGGTGATGCCATTGGCAAGTTTGGCAATAGTATTGCCGGTACATGGAAATAGAACGAGGATATCCAGCAGGCTGTCAGGCCCAATCGGCTCTGCCTCCGGTATGGTTAGCATTGGCTTTTGCCTGGTGATTTCTTCGGCCTTTTTGATGAAGTCTTCGGCCTTTCCAAAACGGCTGTCAATGGTTCCTGCAGCATCGGAAAAGATGGTCTGCACAAGGGCACCCTCGTCGGTTAGCTTCTTTAGTTCTTGAAATACCTTTTCATAGGTACAAAAAGAGCCCGTAAGGGCGATTCCGACACGTTTTCCTTTTAAAGACATGTGAGATCCTCCTTTAAAATTCTTTCAATTGCTTTTTTTATAGCCCTGGCGGATGAGGAAGGTGCATACTTTCCGGGGAGACCAGGGCATAATAAGGCATGGATTCCAAGCTTTTTGGCAGCTTTCCCATCCACGCCGCCGGGAGCAGAGGCAATGTCGATGATGGTAACGGTACTTTTCATCCTTGCAAGAAGGTCGGAAGTAATCACGGTAGAAGGGATTGTGTTAAAGATAAAGTCAAAAGTCTCCACACACGTTCCGAAATCTTCTAAGCTTTGGGCCCTGTCAGTCACAAGGGCGGCCTGAGCACATTCTTCCTCTTGATTGGAGGCAACAGATACATGACAAAACATTCCTTTTAGATAGGCTGCAAGAGTTTTACCACATTTTCCATAGCCCAAAATAGCACAGGAGCTTTGATGTAGATTGATGGGACTTTGCTTGATTGCTTCACATATGGCACCTTCGGCGGTTGCAATGGTGTTAAAGTAGGACAGGGGAAGATCTGACATCAGGTCAAAGACGTGCACGCCCATATGGACAGCTTCTGATCGAAAATCTTTGGGGATACATCCGGCAAAAAGCGATTGACCCGGTTTCAGATTGGAAAGAAGCAGGTTAAGGGGCAGAGCTTTGTCAAATGCAGATTGATGCAAGAATTCTCCATGCTTACTGAAAGGAATCGGACACAGGATGCAAGGAGAAGCATTGCAGATTTCTTCCAGAGAGTTTGCAGCAGTAACGAAAGAGGCAGGGGAACAACGATGCCGCTCCGGTACCGCACAAAGCCCATAGTGGCAGATGCGGTTTGAGTCGTGTGCAAGCTCTTCCACAAGATATACCTGACGCATATCACCGCCTATGACGGCATAGTCATATTGATCGTTCATGGAAAACCTCCAAAATAGTTTAATTTATGATATGTGGGAATTGGAAAAAGTGTTATTGGGAAATATTTAAGAATGCGATCGGCAACGAAGGTTCATATTTTATCTGGATTGTGTTAAAATCAATAGAGATACTATATTATATTTAGAAAGGAACGGTGCAGAATGAGTCAGACAACGGGAAAGCGTCCACTTCCAATTGGAATTTCAGATTATCGTAAAGCATCTTCAGAATATTACTATGTTGACAAAACATTAATGATCCGGGACTTTTTGGATGAGCGACCACAGGTTTCTTTGTTTACCAGACCTCGTCGCTTTGGGAAAACGTTAAATATGGATATGCTGCGTGTATTTTTTGAAAAGACAGAAGAAGATACATCCGTTTATTTTCGTGATAAGAAAATTTGGGCTTGTGGAGAAATGTATCGAAAATATCAAGGCAAATATCCAGTGATTTTTCTTACGTTTAAAGATGTGAAGTTTGAGACATGGGAAGAGACATTACAGAATATTGCGGCCATTCTACAGGATGAATTCGGTAGACATAAAGAACTGTTAAATAGTAATCAATGTGAAGATTATGAGAAGGAATATTTTAAAAAAGTATTGTCCTGCTCTGCCGATCGTGTAGAATTAACGTATGCTCTTTTACGTCTTTCCAAGATGCTGGATATGCATTATAAGGTTGCACCGATTATTATCATAGATGAATATGATACTCCAATTCAGCAAGGTTATGTTTCTGGATATTATGACGAAGTTATTCGATTTATGCGTAATTTATTTTCTGGTGGATTAAAAGATAATCGGCATCTATCTTATGGATTTTTAACGGGAATTTTACGTGTGGCAAAAGAAAGTATTTTCAGTGGACTGAATAACTTGAAGATTAATTCTATTTTGGATCAGCGTTATAGTGAATATTTTGGTTTTACACAGGATGAAGTACGTAAGATGGCAGATTATTATCATGTTTCAGAAAAGTATGACGAAATCTGTAGCTGGTATGACGGATATTGTTTTGGAAATACAGAAATCTTTAATCCCTGGTCAGTGATTGGATACTTCAATGCGGACTGCATCCCACAAGCATTTTGGCAATCTACAGGAAGCAATGAAATTATTGGAGAAATTCTGGAAAATGCAACACCAGAGATTATGGAACGGTTACAATCTTTGGTTCAAAAAGAATCATTTGTTACTCATATTGATATAGGAGTCATATATCCGCAGATTCAAAAGAATCCTTCTTCTATTTATAGTTTTCTGTTGGTGGCTGGATATTTAAAGGCAATGAAATCAGATGCACAATTTGGAGGAGATTATATGTGCCAGGTTGCATTGCCAAATAAGGAAATTTCTTATGTTTATCGAAAAGAGATTCTTTCCAAGTTAGAGCCAATGTTGCCGCAGTCAACAACTATTGCAATTCAGGAAGCTTTGTATACAGGGGATAATAAGCGATTGCAGGAGCATTTGCAGACATTACTGATACAGAGCGTTAGCTATCATGATACAGCAAACGAGAGCTTCTATCATGGATTAATGCTTGGATTATGCGCAGTTTTAGAGGAACGATATTATATTACATCAAATCGAGAGGCTGGAGAAGGTAGGTTTGATATTCAGCTAATGCCTAAAATAGACAAAATACCAGGTATCTTGATTGAATTAAAATCAGAAAAGAATTGCACAGAGGAACAACTGGAAGAATTGGCAAGAGAAGCATTAAAGCAGATATATGATCGAAATTATGCAGTAGAACAAAAAAATCATCAAGTAATAACAACGTTAAATTATGGAGTGGCTTTTTGTGGAAAAAAGGTTAAAATCATGAAGGATATATGTGAAAATGACAGCTGCTCTCAGTTGAGGTAAATGAACATGTTTTTATGGCGTTTTTGGAAGAAAAACGGTAAAAGTGATGGTTTCATTCTCGCTGTCGCAGGTAATGGTTCCGTGGTGAAGCGTGATGATTTCTCTGGCGATGGCCAGACCCAGACCGGTTCCTCCGGTCTTACTGCTTCGGGAAGAATCCATCCGGAAGAATTGCTCGAATAGATGGTCAAGCATTTCCTGTGGAATCGTCTTTCCTGCATTTTGTATGGTTAGTATTACGCCATCGTCCATAGGGCTGGATTTTAAATGTACGTGAATGGTCGTATTCTCATAGCAGTAGTTGTAGGCGTTTTTAAACAGATTGTCGAAGACACGCTCCATCTTTTCTACGTCACACGGAATGGTCAGATCTGGCTGGATGTCCATCTGACAGTCCACGCCTTTTTCATGGAACATCAGTTTAAATTCGAAGATCAGCTGTTCCAGCATAAGAGAAAGGTTTACCTTTGAAATGGAAAGAACGGTATTCGAAAAGTTGTATTTTGTCATTTCAAAAAATTCGTTGATCAGTTCTTCTAGTCGTTCGGATTTTCGAAGGGCAATGCCCAGATATTTATCCTGCAGTTCTGGACGGATGGATTTCTCATCGTGAAGCAGGGTCAGATAGCCGATGACGGAGGTAAGAGGTGTCTTAAGGTCATGGGCCATGTAGACGATCATATCGTTTTTGCGTTGCTCGGCCTCTTTTGCAATCTGGCGGTTTTGCTGCATCTGGGTTAGTATCTGATTTAATTCGGATTCTACTTCGTATAGCTGAGATGGCAGCTTGATATAAGTGACTCTCTGGTTGGAAAGGTCACTGACGGCTCCTGTAATTTCTCCCAGAATCTTTGCAAATTTTACGATATGGATACCGGCAATCAACATACAGCCGGTGATGAGGCAGATCAGAAAGAGAACGACCCAGTAATCCTGGATAAAGTGGAAGAACTGGTATTCAGATGTACCAGCATACCAGATCTGACTATGGCCCCAGAAGTATCCAATGGCTGAGGTTGCCAGCAGGACGATGGCATAGATTACGATATGATTCAAAAAGCGGGAGAAAAGCTCTTTTGCGATTCCATAGTTGATTTTCTTTTGCATAGGGCCTCCTATTCTTCGATTTTATAGCCAACGCCCCAGACGGTTTTGATCCATTTGGGCTTTCTGGCATTCTCATGTAGCTTTTCACGGATACGGGCGATGTGTGTCATAACGGTGTTGTTACAGTCTAAATACTTTTCTCCCCATACCTGTTCAAATAGTTCCTCTGTGGAGATGGCCTGACCCAGATGGCGGCAGAGATACAATACAATGGAAAATTCAATCGGCGTCAGTGCTACTGCCTGTTCATAGAGATGGCAGGAATGCTCGGTGGCATTGAGTTCAAGGCCGCGAATGTTGTAGATTTCTTCTTTTTGAGTTGTTTCTTTTGTAAAGGCCTGATTGTAAACTTCTGCCCGACGAAGTTGTGCTTTTACACGGGCTAAAAGTTCCAGTGGATGAAAGGGCTTTGTGATGTAGTCATCAGCACCGAAGGTGATACCGTTGATCTTATCGGAACTGGCAATTTTAGCGGTTAGCATAATGATGGGAAAGAACCATTTCTTGCGGATTTCCCGGCAAAGGGTAAATCCATCTACATCGGGCAGCATAATATCCAGAATTGCCAGGTCGATGGGCTGCTGTTCCAGGCATTCTAATACGCCTTTTCCTGTATAGAATTTATGTACGTGGTAGCCTTCATTGAGAAGATAGACTTCCAGTAAATCTGTAATTTCTTTTTCATCATCTACGATCAAGATGTGTTTCATTAAGCTTTCCATAGTAACTCTCCATTCCCACATAGTGATTGTCTTAATTTTGACAGTCTTTATCTTTTATCATTATAGCATAGGAAACTTGCGACTTCTTTACGATAAACTTAAGATTTTCCAAAGTGGCGTGAAAGGGTGGAATTTTTTGGAGAAATTTGATACACTATGGATAGTTATAGGAATAGTGGATTGAAATGATCTGGAGGGAATATATGAAGCATTATATAGAAAGTAGTTTTGTATTTTTCTTGACATTTTTGTTAGGAGTGTCTTTGCTGGGAGAAATATCCTTTGCAATGGAGGAGACGGATGCATTAGTATCGGAAGAAGTTATTTATGCGGATTCAGAATATGACACGGATGATTCAGAATATGGACAAGGCGGTTTGGTAGTCACCGGGGAAAAGAGCAGTTATATCAGACCAGGAGAAGAATCAGCTTCTATTTTCTGCAAACATCAGTGGAAGGTTATAAAGACAAAGCGGTCAACTGCCCTGGAGAAGGGATGGAGACTGTATCGATGCACCAAGTGCGGCACTCAGAAGAAGACAGCCATTGCAAAGTTAAAGCCTTATATAAGGCTGAGCAGAACGAAGATGACCATGCAGGAGGGGGACAGATCTTCCGCACTGAAAGTTTCTTCTATGCAAAAGGGCGATAAGCTAAAGGCATTTACCTCCAGTAATACACAGGTTGTTACGGTGAACCGAAGAAATGGAGTACTGAAAGCGAGGAAGAAAGGCAAAGCAGTGATTACGGTTAGGCTTGCCAGCGGTAAGACTGCAGAATGTAAAGTGATAGTGAAATAATGGAGGAGAACTATGAGAATTGGAGTTTAGAATTCTCATGGTTCTTTTTCAAATGGGGATAGAAAGAAAAGGGGAATGAAGATGAAAGAGAAGAGATTGAGAGGATGGTTGTGTGGGATACTGCTGTTGTTGGCAGTTCTGACCGGAGTTTGTGCATGGGAGATTTATCGCTCTTATCATGGATTGGAAGAACAGGAATATACGATTCGCTCGGACAAGGTGGATGCACCGGTAACTTTGGCGGTCATCTCAGATCTTCATGATCATGAATTTGGCCAGAACAACGAAGAATTGGTGAAGAAGATCCGCAACATCGATCCAGATGTAATTCTAATGGTTGGGGATATGTTAAACGATATTTCGGAAGACGATCATGTGGTCGTAACACTTCTTGAACAGCTTACCGGTGATTATCCAGTCTATTATTCTCTTGGAAATCATGAGGAGAATTATATGGAAAGACAGAAAAGCAAAAGGCTGTGGAAGGATATCCAAAATGCCGGAGCTGTCCTGCTGGACCAAACCTATAAGAGAGTGAGCATCAATGGCAATCCTATCTGTATTGGAGGCATGTATGATTATGCTTTTGAGGTGGATGGAGCTGGTCATATGAGCAAAAAAGATATGGACCCAAAGACGCTTACATTTTTGGAGACGTTTCAAAAGGAAGAGGAATATAAGATCATGATGGCACATCGTCCGGATAGTTTTATTTTTGGAGAGGCGTGGAAGACCTGGAACATCGATTTAGTCATCTCTGGACATGATCATGGCGGGCAGGTGGTCCTACCGGGAGTTGGTGGAATTTTTGGTGGAGACCAAGGATGGTTTCCTAAGTATGATTATGGAGAGTTTCATTTTGAAACGGTAAAGAACATGATCATTACGAGAGGCTTAAGCAGTGATAAAAAGGTATTGCCAAGGTTTCACAATCCACCGGAGATTGTAACGATTCATCTGGAAAGAGCAAAGTAGATATGGATATTAAGAAGCAGCCAGATACATTGACTTTCTGAAAAAGGTTGTTTATAATACATTTATATAAGAATATGGGAATCCGGCATTTATGAAGTGCCGGATTCCGTTTGCACAGAGACAAAAGGCAGGGAGCATGTTATGGATCAGAACGGGAAAAAGAAAGTGTGGAAGGTCATATTTGTATTGGCCATCTTGGTCTTTGTGGGATGTGGAGTCTATTATGGAGTTACCACATACCGGAATTATCTGGCCGAGAAGCATCGGCAGGAGATTCTAAAGGAGATGGAGAGTACGGAGTTTACTGGTGAGATGGAGGGAGAGGAACCGGATATTCCAAAAGGAATTCGTCATGGAGAGGATGTGGACTTTGAGAAGCTTCGAAAGATCAATTCGGATCTGTATGCATGGATTTATATCCCGCATACGAAGGTAGATTATCCGATTGCCCAGAGTGCCGATGATAATTCTTATTATCTGAAGTATAATATGAATAAGGAACCGGAGTTCGCCGGATGTATTTATACGGAGAATTATAATCGCAAGGATTTTGAGGACCCGAATACGGTCATCTATGGACACAATATGAGGAATGATTCCATGTTTGGAAGCCTTCATGACTTTGAAGATAGTAAGTTTTTTGAGAAGAATAAGTTTGTATTTATCTATACGCCGGATAAGGTGATGACCTATCGGATTTTTGCCGCTTATGAGTATGATGACAGACACATACTGGGCACCTTTGATTTTAGCGACAAGGAAGTGTATGATAAGTATTTAAAGAGTATCTATGAGGTAAATACTATGGTATCCAATTACCGTAAGGATGTAAAAGTGACCAGCGAGGATAAGATCATTACGCTGAGTACCTGTGCAAGCGGTAAGCCGGAATCTCGATATTTAGTACAGGCGGTGTTAGAAGATGTCAAGACAAGATAAAAAGGAACTGGAGCAATTGAATCAGGAATTGAATCAGGAATTAAGTGAGTATGCCAGAGAGCATGAAGGGGATATGGGTAAGGATAAGAAGATTCAGCCCAAACGGAAAAAGAAGAAGGGAAAGCTGTGGAAGAAGATCCTGGTAGTTTTGCTGGTTCTGATCATCGTAGCAATTCTTGGAGTGGCCGGGCTGTTTGCCATGGGAAAGGGTTCCTTATTCAAGGATCTGGTCAATATGAAAGATACCATTCATGGGGCAAAAACGGAGGATAATGGAGATTTAATTGTTTACAATGGAGAAAAATACAGATATAATAAGGATGTGACCAGCATTCTTTGCATGGGTATTGATAATGAAGAAATTGCAGATGACGAGACGTTAAAGGAAAAAGGTGCAGGACAGGCAGACAGTATCTTTCTGATTGTCATCGATACGAAGAAGAACAAGACTACCTTGTTGAATATTTCCAGAGATTCAGAAGTTGATATCAATGTATATGATGAGAATATGAAGTATCAGGGTGTGAAGACTGCACAGCTTTGTCTTGCCTATGCCTATGGAGATGGTAAGGAGAAGAGCTGTGAGAATATGATCACTTCTGTGAAGCGTCTGCTTTATGGAATGCCAATTGATTCTTATATTAGTATGAATTTATCCGGAATCAGCGTACTCAATGATGCCATTGGAGGAGTTGATGTGAATGTGTTGGAGGATTTATCTAATGTGGATCCGGAGCTTAAGCAGGGAGCGAATGTAACCCTCCATGGGGATCAGGCTGAGACTTATGTGAGATACAGAGATGCTTATTCTGCAGATATTGGCACGAATAATAATCGTATGCAGCGACAGAAGCAGTATGTATCTGCTTTTATCCAAAAGGTAGTGGAACAGAGTAAGCAGGATATTATGCTTCCGCTGGATTTATATAAGATGGTAGCAGATGATAGCGTAACCAATCTTAATGCTGCCAAGATGTCTTATCTGGTATCTTTGGCCGGTAAGAGCGATCTGTTGGATGCAGAGGTGATTACAGTACCTGGTAAGGTATTTAAGAAGAACGGATTTACCCGTTATGATGTAGATGATAAGGCACTGTTTGAGATTATTCTCGATGTGTTTTATGATAAAGAATAATATAGTTAATAAGGAGGTATGTATTATGAAAAAATTAACAACACTTGTATTGGCATTGGTAATGATGTTAAGTATGTCAATGAGCGTTATGGCTAATGATGACAACTATAATCCAAGTCCAGATAGAGATTCTGAGACAGAAAAACCATCTGGTGGCGGAGAAGAAACTTCACCAAAGACTGGTGATACAACAATGCCAATGACCGTTGCTTTTGCAGCACTAGCAGCAATTGGAGTTGCAGGAATTGCAAGAAAGAAAATTTCTGAATAATGATAGTAATCATGATCCCCTCTCTCTGTTTTCAGGGACAGGGGATTTTTGTTCTTACATAAGAAATTGTTTGAAATGCTTATGCAAGAACAAAGGGCTCCGTAAGGAGAGGAAGAAGTATACAAAGATATTGTAATCTTGAGGTGATTGACATGATAGATATCCATACCCATATATTACCCGGAATGGATGATGGGGCGCGGAATATGAGAGATTCTCTCAATATGGCCCGTCTTGCGGTGGAGAGTGGAGTACATACCATAATTGCAACTCCCCACTGCAATATCCCCGGGTTTTTTAACAATTATTTTGATCCGTTTTTCCATCGCTTGCTGATGAAGCTTCGTCAAAGACTTTCTGAGGAGCGGATTCCACTTCGGGTGTTTAGTGGTATGGAGGTATTTACAACCGGAGATGTGATTGATAAGATGGAGGATGGCAGAATTATTTCTCTGAACCATTCTCGTTATTATCTGATGGAATTTCCATTTGATATCATGCCGGAAGTGATGGAGGATCGTCTGTTGCGCATTGTGCATACAGGTCGGGTTCCCGTGATCGCACATCCGGAGAGATACCATTGTATTCAGGATATGCCACAGCTGCTTTATGAATTGCTGGATAGGGGATGTAAAGCGCAGTGTAATAAAGGTAGCTTTTTTGGGTATTTTGGGGAGAGTGCAAGAAAGACTGTGGAGGTACTGGCGGATTATCATCTGATACATATGGTGGCCAGCGATGCACACAGTCCTTATGAAAGAACGACATATATGGGGGAGATACAGGAATATCTGGAAGAGCGGTATTCGTATGAATACGCAAAAATGCTTTTGTATGATAATCCAAATCGGCTTATTTATGATCAGCCGATTCCTTTTCAAGGGAAAAAGATAGAAAAAAAGTACTTGTAGGAGGAGTATAAGGATGAAAATTGACATGAAAAAACTGACAAAGATCTGTTTTGGCATCTTTCTGGCTTCATTACTCTTAAGTATAGCTTTCTGGTTTATTCAGATCAATTCTCTGGACCGCGTGGGGCCGACGATCAAGATGGATAAGAAGACTTTGACCGTAGGGATTAAAGCGGATGATGAGGATTTCTTAAAGGGAGTGACTGCCGTAGATGATAAAGATGGAGATGTAACAGATACTCTGGTGGTGGAGAAAGTATCCAATTTTTTAGAGGATGGAAAGCGGGTCGTAACTTATGCCGCAGTGGACAAAAGCACCAATGTAACCAGAGCCAGCAGAGTGGTAAAGTATAAGAATTACAAATCTCCAAGATTTCAGTTGAAGAAGCCTCTGGTGTTTGCCAGTACGTCTTCAGACGGTCTGGATATTATGGAGAATCTGAAAGTGAAGGATAAGATTGATGGAGATATCTCTGATCAGATCAAGGTTCTTTCCGACAAGACCGTAGATTTATACGATGCCGGAGATTATAAGGTGGATTTCCGTGTGACCAACAGTGCCGGAGATACCATTACCCTTCCAGCTACCATTGAAGTATATGACAGTGACAAAGAGAGAGAACGTCCTTTTATTTATTTGGATCAGTACGTGATTTATGTGAAGAAAGGACAGAAAGTCAGCCCAGGCTCCCACATTGAGAAGGTTGCTGTGGGAACAGGATATGATATGGATCCAGATGATATCATTTCTGATGTCAGCACCAGCCAGGTTCAATATGATGACAGCAAAGTAAACTATAAAAAACGCGGTACTTATGAGATTAAGTATAAAGTAAAGGTGGACTCCCATGTGGGAACTGTACGCCTGATCGTGGTCGTATATTAATGGGAGGACAGAAGAATGAAAGAATATGAGAATTACCAGCATATGTCCAAAGATACGGACAGTCCGATGAGTTTTGATCCGTATACCATTTTAAAGGACATTCAGAAATGGATTGTGGTGATCGTACTGATCGCAGCATCCATTAGTCTGCTGATGTACGTCAATCAGGGGCGTAAATACGTAAAGATGTATGAATCATCCAGTACCTTTATCGTATCATCCAGCGGAACCAATAATAATGTATATAATAACTTATCGGTTACTTCTGAGATTTCCAAGAAGTTTTCTGAAATTTTAAACAGTAGTATTCTGCAGAAGAAAATTGCGGAGGAGCTTGGCATGGAATATTTTCCAGGACAGGCCACCGCAGAAATCGTACCGGAGACCAACCTGCTCGTGTTAAAGGTGCAGGCAACTTCCCCAGAACTATCCTTCCGGCTGACCAAAGCACTGATGGATAACTATGATATTGTATCCGATCTTCTGATCGGAAATGTTGTGCTGGATGTCCTGCAGGAACCGGAAGTCCCATCGGAACCGATCAATCGTTTTATGCCGTTTGATATCATGCAGAAGACTTTCCTGATCACAGTGGCAGGGCTTTGTATCGTTGTTGGCATTTGGTCATATATGAAGGATACCATCAGAAAGCCGAAAGAGGTTTCCAAGAAGCTGAATACCAAGCTGTTAGAAACGCTGTATCATGAGGATAAGAATAAGACTTTACAGGCTAAGATCAAGCAGGAGAATACCCACAACAGCATTCTGATCACCAATCCGTCTACCAGCTTTCGTTATGTGGAAACCATGCGCAAACTGGCACGAAAGGTAAAGAGCAGCATGGATGAGGCCGGGGCAAAGACTGTTCTGATTACCAGCGTAGAAGAGGGAGAAGGAAAATCTACGGTTGCAGCCAATCTGGCATTGGCACTGGCAGAAGAATCCAAGAAGGTATTGCTGATCGATGGAGATCTAAGAAAACCGGCTCAGTATAAGATTTTTGGGTACACAGAAGAAGAAACGGATCAGTTTGGTAAGATGTTAGAAGGAAAGGCAAAGGCGGATCGACTGATCAACCAGATTACCAATACCAATCTGTATGTTTTATTAAATAGCATAGGATATGAAAATTCTACAGAGATGTTAACAACGGGATTGTTTGAAAAGATACTTTCTTATTTGAAACAGCAGGTGGATTATATTGTAATCGATACTTCTCCTATGGCACAGGTGGCAGATACAGAAGAACTGGTAGATATGGCTGATGTGTCCGTATTGGTTGTGAAGCAGCATGTGGCTCAGACCAAGGACATTAACGATGCCATTGAAGTGTTGAATTCTACTGGTATGAAGCTGCTTGGATGTATTTATAATGATGCATTTGTCGGAGTCGCAGAAAAGACAAGAAATTACGGCTACGGTTATGGATATGGCTACGGCTATGGTTATGGCGGTTACGGCAAATACGGTTATGGCGGAGCATACGAAAAGAACCGTTCTAAGCATGTATAACTAAGTGAAAAAATCTAAATAAGGAGATAGTATGGAAGACAGACAGAAGATTTACTCCAGCGAAGAGCATGATTTGATCGACATTACTACTTTGCTGCGAGATATGATAAAAGCAATACAGCATTATAAGATCCGCTTTGCAGTTATTATCCTCGTATGTATGGTACTGTTCTGCGGATACCGACGCATTACTTATGTACAGTATTATGAAGCTTATAAGACCTATACCATCAGTGCCAGCATCTCTGCGGAATCCTCTAATGTATATTTGGATAACGAGACAGCCAATCAGATGGCCAAAACATTTCCGTATATTTTAAAGAGTGATATCTTGAAGGATGTGGTAAAGGAAGATTTAGGAGTAAAGAAGATTCCTGGAAGCATTTCTGCGGAAGTGATGCAGGATACGAACTTGTTTACATTAAAAGTAAAATCTAAAGATCCAAAGATGGCAGAAAAGATTTTAAAATCTGTCGTTAAGAAGTATCCTTCCGTTGCACAATATGTAATCGGAAGCTCTCATTTGGAGCTTTTGGATGAATCCGGAGTTCCAACAGCACCGATCAATCCATTTAATTACAAAAGAGAAGCGGGAATCGGAGTTTTAATCGGAATCGCAATCTGCTTTGTATTGATTTTGATCTATGCATTTACCAGAAAGACGATTCATAACGAAGAGGATTTGAAGAAAATCTTAAATGTACCGACCATTGGAATGCTGCCAAGAGCCAGATTTAAGAGAAGCAGTAAGCAGCAGTCAGAACTGGTACTGATCGATAACCAGAAGATACCAGATGGATTTTTGGAATCTACCAGAAGTATCCGTACTCGTTTGGAGAGGATCAGCAGGGAAAAGGGAATGAAATCGTTCCTGATCACCAGTGCGATGCCCGGTGAAGGAAAATCTACCGTATCTGCCAATATTGCATTGTCTCTGGCAGCAAGGGGCAAGTCTGTGATCTTAGTTGATGCGGACCTTCGGAACCCATCTACGGCCAAGGTATTCGGCATTACGGAGGAACGTCATGGTAATGGCACGTTGGATGTATTAAAGGGACAGGTTTCTTATCAGGAAGCCTTAATTCCGTATAAAGAAAGCAATGTAAAGCTTTTGCTTGGTTCCGAAGCCATCTCTGATACGGCATCCGTCCTAAGTGGAGAGACGATGAAAAATTTTGTCAAAGAACTGGAAAAACGTGCAGACTATGTCATCATTGATACGCCGCCAAGTGGGCTGTTGTCAGATGCAGCCATCGTTGGACAGTATGTGCAGGGTGCTATTTTTGTAGTTCGGGAGGATTATACATGGATCGACCGTATCATCGAAGGTACGGAGATTCTGGCAGCTTCAGGGGTAAAGATCGTTGGAAGTATTTTAAATGATGCCAGTGCAACCAGAACAAAGCATGGATACAGTGGAAGTAAGAATGAATTCCGTTATCGAAAGATTGGGAAAAAAGCCCAGCAGGAATCAGAATAAATGCAAGGACACCAACCGCGTTCTTGCGGTTGAAATAAAAACATTAATAGTAAGAAATGGAGAACTGACTATGAAAATGGAGTATATTACATTAAATAATGGCCTTAAAATACCACAGATTGGACTTGGAATGTGGGATACCTACGATGAGGAAGCTGCGCAGGCAGTTTCCACAGCGCTGAAATTAGGATATCGTCACATTGATACCGCTATGTTCTATAAGAATGAAGCGGCAGTGGGAGAAGGAATTAGAAGAAGCGGCGTTCCGAGAGAAGAGATTACGGTAGTAACAAAAATCTGGTATACCGATATGGTGCAGGGAAAGGTAAGAGAGACCTTTGAACAGAGCCTTGCCAATTTGGGACTGGATGATGTGGATATGTATCTGCTTCATTGGCCATTGAATGATGTTGCCGGATCCTGGAAGGTGTTGGAAGGATTATATGAGGAAGGAAGAGTGAAGGCCATTGGAGTCTGCAACTTCCAGAAGCATCATATGGAAACACTTTTAGAGACGGCGAAGATCAAACCGATGGTCAATCAGATTGAAAGCCATCCCTTATTTACACAGGATGAGCTGGTAAGATATTGCCAGGAACAGGGAATCACAGTAGAAGTATGGGGACCATTGGGACAGGGCAATGATCTGACCAATGAAACTATCATAAATCTGGCAGAGAAATATGGTAAGACACCAGCCCAGATTATCTTAAGATGGCATATGCAAAGAGGTGTTATCGCAATTCCGAAGTCAGTGAAGGAACACCGAATGGTGGAAAATGCAAGTGTCTTTGATTTTGTATTATCTGAAGAAGATATGGCTGCTATTTATGCACAGAATACAGGAATAACAAAACGCGGATATCAGCCTGGATATGAATGGTAAGTGAAATTTTATGTTATCAGTAATTATACCTGCTTATAATGAAGAGAAAATGATTCAGAAGGCAGCAGGAGAAGTTTCCTGGCATTTGAGGGAAGCGGAGATTGATTATGAAATTATATTTATCGATGATGGTTCAAAGGATAGGACCTGGGAAACCATTTGTCGATTATCTGAAGAGTCAGATAAGATCCGAGGGATTGCCTTTTCCAGAAACTTTGGAAAGGAGTCTGCGATTTTTGCAGGACTTGATAAGGCTCAAGGTGACTGTGTGGCGGTGATGGATAGTGATCTGCAGCATCCACCGGAAAAACTGGTGGAGATGTATCATCTCTGGCAGCAGGGCTATGAGGTGATTGAAGGCGTGAAGAAAAGCCGTGGAGAAGAAAGTCCATGGCACGCTTTTGGTGCCAGATGTTTTTATAAGCTCATGGGAAAAGCCATTCATATGGATATGAGCAGGGCATCTGATTTTAAGCTTCTAGATCGTAAGGCGGTCAATGTTCTGTTAAATATGCAGGAAAAGCAGGCCTTTTTCCGGGCTCTTTCCTCCTGGATAGGATTTACAACGGCTTCCGTCCAATTTGAGGTGCAGGAACGTGAATGTGGAGAGTCCAAATGGTCCACATGGGCATTGGTAAAATATGCAGTATCTAATCTTGCATCTTTTTCGGCGGCACCGATGCAGATTGTAACTATTTTAGGGGGAATTATGTTATTTTTTTCCCTGATTCTGGGAGGCATTGCTCTGGTACAAAAGTTTCAGGGCGTTGCACTGGAAGGATTTACTACGGTGATCATTATACAGCTGTTTACCGGTAGTATGATTATGATCAGCCTGGGAATTATCGGCTATTATATTGCCAAGATTTATGAAGAAATCAAAGGAAGACCACGTTATATTATTGCAAAGCAATGTGGGAAGATGAAAAAAGGTGAACTTCTGTAAATGGAAGTTCACCTTTTCTCATCGGTGGAAGGCAGCATATAAAGCAAAGGAGTATACTGTCTTCCATATATTATATTGAAAAAGATAAAAGAAAGCGAATTTACTGCGCCAGCTGCTTTAATGTATCATAAAATGTTGGATAAGATACATCTACGCACTGGGCATCTTCGATCACAGTTTCTCCGTCGGCATTGATACCGGCAATGGAGAAGGTCATGGCAATGCGATGGTCGTATTTACAGTTGATGCTTATGCCATGTAATGGCTTGCCACCGTGGATGATCATACCATCTTCTGTGGCTATCGCATCTGCACCCATGCGCACAAGGTTATTTACCATAAGGTCGATGCGGTTGGATTCTTTTACTTTTAATTCTTCTGCATTTTTGATAACAGTTTCGCCTTCTGCGAAGCAGGCCAGAACGGCGATGATCGGAAGTTCGTCAATTAAGGTTGGAATCAGATCTCCGCCGATAACGGTTCCGTGTAACTTGCTGCTTTTTACTGTAATATCTGCAGTCGGCTCTCCATTGTCATCCTGAACATTGGAAAGGGTAATGTCAGCCCCCATAGCCTGGCAGACTTTTATGATACCATCTCTGGTCTGATTGATACCCACATGCTTCATTGTAATCTGGGAATCAGGAGTGATAAGGCCTGCGACAATAAAGTAAGCAGCAGAGGAAATATCACCTGGTACTACGATATCCTGACCAGTCATCGTCTCTGGCGGGTAGACAGTGGCGGTCTTGCCTTCGCATCGGACATCGACACCAAAAGACTGAAGCATCAATTCGGTATGATTTCTGGATACGGCAGGCTCTGTAACGCTGGTTGGACCGTCGCCATATAAGCCGGCCAGAAGAACAGCGGATTTTACCTGAGCGGAAGCGACAGGGGAGTCATAATGAAATGCTTTGATTTTGCTGCCCTTTATGGATAAAGGAGCACATCCGTTATTATGTACACTGGTAATATTCGCTCCCATTGCATTCAATGGGGTCATGATTCGTTTCATCGGGCGGCTGTTTAAGGATTCGTCTCCAGATAAGGTAACGTCAAAATCCTGACCACTTAAGATTCCTGAAATCAGGCGGGTCGTTGTGCCGCTATTGCCTACATCCAGGGTTTTGTCAGGTTTGGTAAGGCCATGAAGTCCCTTACCATGTACGGTTACCACCTCATCGCTGACATCGATCGCAATGCCCATAGAGCGGAAACAGTCGATAGTAGCCAGACAATCGGCTCCCATCAGGAAGTTTCGAATTGTGGTGGTACCTTCTGCAATGGATCCAAACATAATGGAACGGTGGCTGATGGATTTATCTCCAGGGATGGAAATGGTTCCATGAAGTCCCTTTGTGCGTGTTAATTTCATATCAAGTCTCCTTTGTATTAAAATCTATGGCTGCTGGGAAATAGTTATTTTCTCTGATATACCACGTAATCGTGTTCGCGGAAAATCTGTGCTGCCTGAATTGCAGATTCATTATCATGCAGAACAAGCTTTAAGCAGCCTTCTTCGTATTCACGGTTATGAATAATACCGATATTCTTAATGTTAATGTTGTGTTGGCCCAGAAGTGTAAAGGCAGCACCAAGCATACCAGGTTCGTCTGGGATATCCAGGAAAAGCTCATGTGTCTTCTGCATCAGGCCTACGGCAGTTTCTGGTACGGAATCACGGTACTCTCCAGCCATCTGAAAATACTGGTTGATATAATCGTTCTCTGTGTCATTGATCGCATCCAGAAGCTCATTAAGATCTCCGATGACGTTCTCCAGCAGATGGGCAATATTCTTGCGGTTGGAGATAGTAATCTGCTCCCATACTTCCGGGGAAGAAGAAGCGATACGGGTAATATCCTTAAATCCTCCTGCACAGAGCTGCTTAAGCATACCGTCCTTCGTATCCATCTTTCGTACGGTGTGCACCAGTTCGCAGGCAAGAAGATGAGGCACATGGCTGATAGCTGCTGTAATCTGGTCGTGCTCGACTGCATCAAGATGGATGGTCATAGCACCTAATTCTTCTATAAAACTATTTAGTTCATTTACCTTTTCCTGAGGGACCTTGTCCGTCGGAGTCAGGAAGTAATAAGCATTCTCGATCAAACGGTCATGACATGCACTGTAGCCGCTCTTTTCAGAACCTACCATAGGATGTCCGCCGATAAAACGTTTTTCCATGCCTAGGGTCTTGACCATCTCGTGAATCGGACTTTTTACACTTCCTACATCGGTGATGATACAGTCTGGATTTAAGCATTCCTGTAAAATAGAAAGATATGCCATGTTATGTCCTACTGGTGTGCATAAGAAGATGTAATCACATGGATAAAACTCAGATTTTACATTATGTACAGTAATATCCAAGGTGCCATCGTCTTTGGCAGCCTGTAGTGCTTCGGTATCCGTATCAAATCCGATCAATTTGTAATTTGGAAAGACTCTGCGGATTGCCTTGGCTATGGAACCACCAATTAATCCTAATCCTACAAAGCCAATGCATAAGGTTTCGCGTTTGTCTTGTTTCATATTTATTCACCAATCTTTCGATAAAATCTCCAATTCATTGTACACAAAAAAAGTAGGAAAGTCAATACATTAATGCTTTAAGGCAATAAAGTGTTGGAACAAAATGGGAAGCATGGACGGAAGCTTCTATTTTGATACAAAAAAGTGTGGAATTTTTTGTGTAAAGTATCCAAAAGTATTGAATGTTGCTTTGATTTCTAGTAAAATATGAATAACGAATTTAGTATTGGAGGGCTAGAAGATGAACGTATATGAGTCAGACAAAATCAGAAACGTAGTATTACTAGGGCACGGCGGAAGCGGAAAGACTATTTTGCTTGAAGGATTGGCATATGCAGCTGGTATGATCAATCGTATTCGTACGATTGAAGAGGGCGGAACGATCAGCGATTATGATAAAGAAGAGATCAAGCGTAAATTCTCTATTCAGGCTTCCGTTGTTCCGATTGAATATGAAGGAATCAAGATTAATCTTTTAGATACACCTGGCTTTTTTGATTTTTCAGGGGAGGTTTACGAAGCGTTAAGCGTTGCAGATGCAGCGATCATCTGTATTTCAGGAACAGATGGTGTACAGGTTGGTACCATAAAGGCGTTTGAATATTGCCGTGATTACCATATTCCTTGCATGGTATTCGTGTCTAATATTGACAGCGAGAAAGCAGATTTTATGGGAGTGGTTAGTAAGCTAAAGGATCTGTATGGACAGAAGATCGCACCATTCCAGTTACCATTATGGGAAGAAGATAAGTTCATGGGATTTGTAAATGTAGTTAAGATGGCAGGACGTCGTTATAATCCTGACGGAACTTATGAGAAATATGATATCGATGAGGGCGAGATCGACGAATTAGACGAATGCAAAGATATGCTGATGGAAGCAGTTGCAGAGACCAGCGAAGAGTATATGGAACGTTATTTTGAAGGCGGAACATTTACAAGAGAAGAAGTATCTCTGGCACTTCGTCAGACCGTTATTGAAGGGGATATCATTCCTGTATTGATGGGATCTTCTGTTATGAGATACGGCCCACATGCTGTTTTAAAAGCAATTAAGAAGTATTTTCCATCTCCAGTTAAGGATAATGTCATCTATCATGGTGTGAACCAGAAGACAGAAGAAGCCTATGTTGCAGAATATGACAGCAGTAAGCCGGTATCCGCATATATCTTTAAGACCATTGTAGATCCATTTGTGGGAAAATTCTCATTGGTAAAAGTATGTGACGGTGTTCTGAAGAAGGATTCTGTATTGTATAATGCAGAAAAAGGCGAAGAAGAAAAGGTTGGTAAACTGTATATATTAAAAGGCAAGGATAATGTGGAAGTCGATATGCTTAATGCAGGAGATATCGGTGCCATTGCCAAGCTGGCAGTTTCCCAGACGAGAGATACGTTATCTACAAAAGATTGTCCGATCATTTACGAAAAGACTCCAGTTCCAACTCCATATACATTTATGAGCTATGTAACAAAGAAAAAGGGTGAAGAAGACAAAGCGTCCAGCGCCATCAAACGTCTGATGGAAGAAGACCTTACTTTAAAGGAAGTAAACGACAAAGAGAACAAACAGATTTTGTTATATGGTTTAGGTGATCAGCACTTAGACGTTGTAGTCAGCAAGTTGAAAGAACGTTATAAAGTTGAGATCGAACTGACCAAACCAAGAATTGCATATAAGGAAACTATCCGAGGAAAAGTTACGGTACAGGGAAAATACAAAAAGCAATCCGGTGGACATGGACAGTACGGTGATGTTAAGATGGAATTCGAGCCATCTGGCGATCTGGATACACCATATACATTTGATGAAAAGATTTTTGGAGGAGCAGTACCAAAGAATTATTTCCCTGCAGTAGAAAAAGGGGTTGCAGAAAGCTGTGAAGCAGGACCATTGGCTGGCTATCCAGTTGTTGGTATTAAGGCAACATTGTTAGACGGTTCTTATCATCCAGTAGATTCTTCTGAATTGGCATTTAAGATGGCATCTAAGATGGCATTTAAGAATGGTATTATGGATGCAAATCCTGTTCTGTTAGAACCTATCGTATCTCTGAAGGTAGTGGTAACCGATAACTATACTGGAGATGTTATGGGGGATCTGAATAAACGTCGCGGAAGAGTATTGGGAATGAATCCACTGGAAGGTAAGCAGGAAATCATTGCAGACGTGCCATTGGGAAGTCTGGTTGGATATTCAACTACCTTACGTTCTATGACTGGCGGAAGCGGAGAATTTTCATATGAATTCAGTCGTTATGAGCAGATGCCATTTGACGTACAGGAAAAGATCTTAAAAGAAGCCAAGAACGACTAATGGAGGAAGAAAGACATGCTGGAAAGAGCGGTAATATTTGCGGCAAATGCCCATAGAGGTCAACGTAGAAAAGGAACGAATCTTCCATATATTGTTCATCCGATGGAGGTTGCAGCCATTGCAGCAGGGATTACGGATGATATAGAGGTGATCTGTGCGGCTATGCTGCATGATGTGATTGAGGATTGTGATGGGGTAACCTACACGCAACTGGAACAGGAATTTGGGTCAAGGGTAGCATCTTTAGTAGCTATGGAGTCAGAAGACAAATCTAAGACCTGGCAGGAGCGAAAGCAGCATACCATCGATTTCCTGACCTATGAAGCCTCAAGGGAGATGAAGATTATCGCATTATCAGATAAGTTGGCGAATATCCGTTCTTTGAAGAGGGATTACTTAAAGATAGGAGATGAATTATGGCAGAGATTTAATGAGAAGGATAAGCGTAAGCAGGGCTGGTACTATTGCAGTATGATTCCAAGCCTGTCTTCTTTAAGCTATAGTTCAGAATATCACGAATATGTAAGACTGGTACAGGATGTTTTTCAAGATATTATGAAATAGAAGTTTTTTATGATATAAAAAGATATAAAAAAGGCTGTCATGCTGGGAGCGAGAGCGCTTGGCATGATGGCCTTTTAAAATGATAAAAAACTTATTTTGCTGGAACGATTTCAATCCAGTATCCATCCGGGTCGTTGATGAAGTAGATGCCCATATCTGGATTTTCATAGCAGATGCAGCCCATTTCCTCATGTTTTTTGTGTGCAGCATCATAATCATCTACGGTAAATGCAAGATGATATTCCAATTCACCTAAATTATATGGTTCCGTACGATCGCGGAGCCAGGTAAGTTCTAACTGGAAATCTGTACTTCCATCACCCAGATATTTTAAGATAAAACTACCGTCATCAGCTTTCTTCTCCCGTACAACAAAAAGTCCGAGAGCTTCTTTGTAAAATGCCAGACTTTTGTCTAGATCTAATACGTTAAAATTAAAATGGTTAAATTGAAACATAATAGAAACCTCCTTTGATTTACTGTAAAACAGCATTGCTGTGTTTTAGTATAGCATATTTTTCAAAAAAAAGAAATTTGTACTATCTTTCTTATTAAAAAAATAGTATAATTAAAGTCGTTATTGTTTAAATGTAAGATTAGGAGGAAAAAGCATGAAAATCAAAAGATTAATTGCCGGATTTCTTGTTCTTGTAATGTGTTTTACCTGTGTGAACTTACAGGCAGTGGACACTCAGGCAGCTTCCAGTAAATACTGGATCAAAGTAAATTATCAGGCAAATGTTGCTACTGTTTACAAGTACACAAGTGGCGAATGGAAACCGGTAAAAGCAATGTTGACTTCCTGTGGTACGAATACACCAAAGAGTGGAAGTTATAATACGGTAGAAAAATGTCCTGGATGGAAAGCATTAATGGGACCAAGCTATGGTCAGTATTCTACCCGTATCGTAGGAAGTATTTTATTCCATTCAGTATGGTATTACAGCAAAGACAGAACAACTCAGGCAGTTGCGCAGTTTAATAAGCTGGGTACAACAGCTTCTCATGGATGCGTTCGTTTATCTACAGAGGACGCAAAGTGGGTTTATAATAATTGTGCAGTAGGAACCAAGGTTACCTTCTATAAGAGCTCGAACCCTGGACCTCTTGGAAAACCGGCAGCTTATAAGATGCCAAGCAGTGCTGGTAAGATGAACTGGGATCCAACAGATGCAAGTTCTAAGAACCCATATTACCAGACACGACCAGTGTTAACTCAGAAGTATAAGGCAATTAATTATGGTTCCAGCAATGATACAGCAAGAAAATTAGTTACTGCAAAACAGCAGAATGGTAAGAGCTTAAAGAGTCTGACTATTACTGTAACAAAATGGGATGCAAAAAAAGAAAAATACGTATCTGCAGAATTTAATAATAAGAAGGAAGGTACGTATAAGATCAAATACAAAGCAGTTGGTACTAAAGGAGTATCTATTACCAAGACATTTAAATTCGTAGTAAAGGATACATCCGCTCCAACCATCAAAGCATCTGACAGAACCGTTGCTTTAAATACTGTCAGTGCAGTGAAAGGTATGTCTGCGAAGATGAACAATGGAACTGTTCGTACAACAGCAGCAAAGGTTTACATCAAAGAACCAGGAAGCGATTCTTACAGCAAAGCAAAATCTTATAATGAAGCAAAAGAGTACAAATTTACCAAAACTGGTACATATAAAGTAAAATATACTGTAACTTGTAAGAATAAGACTTTAAGTGGTAAGTATAACAAAGCTACAAAGGAAATTACAGTAACCGTTAAGAAACCAACATTGAAATTAAAATATAAGAGAATAACCAGAGGTCTTGGAACAAAGATCACAGAATCCTATCTGAAGTCCTTAGCAACAGCAAAGGATTATGATGGAAGTAAGTTGTCTGTATCTATTTCTGGATTTGATGATATTGATGTAAATAAAGTGGGTGAATACACAATCACTTATACAGCAGTTGGTGAGAATAACATCAAAGTTACGGCAACGATGAAAGTCGCAATTGCAGAAGTAGTATTTGAAGCAAATGACGGATACGAAGAATTAAAAGATGGCATGACCATTGAAGTTCCTGCAATGGATGAAAAGAGTGTACAGACAGCGATTGAAGCATATGGTAAATTCGTATTTTCTAACGGAGTAGCAATTACACCAACCTATACGATCGATGCAGAAAACAGCACATGTACCATTACTTTTGAAAAAGCACCAAACGATAAGATCACATTGAATCTTGTGTTAGCAGGGGCAGCAGAGACATCAGAAACTGAAGAGGATGTACCTGTTGTAGAATAATTTGTTTTAAAGAAGCAGCATGATTTTTCATGCTGCTTTTTAAACTTTATCCGGAAATATTGACAAGAAAATTCAGTATGGTAAAATAAAACAGTTAAAATCTATATTTTATTATATCAATAAATCTGTGAGAAGGCAGATATCATTAGGAGGAATAGATATATGGCAACACCGTATAACCATAAGGCCATTGAACAGAAATGGCGTAACAAATGGCAGGAACATCCTGTGAATGTCAACGATGGCAAAAAGGAAAAATATTATTGTCTGGATATGTTCCCATATCCATCAGGAAGCGGGCTTCATGTTGGACACTGGAGAGGTTATGTGATCAGTGATGTTTGGAGTCGTTACAAATTATTACAGGGATATTACATCATTCATCCAATGGGATGGGATGCATTTGGTCTTCCAGCAGAAAACTATGCGATCAAGATGGGAGTACACCCAAGTATTTCTACGGAAAGTAATATCAAAAACATCAAACGCCAGATCAATGAAATTGCGGCTATTTATGATTGGGATATGGAAGTAAACACAACAGATCCAGAATTTTATAAATGGACACAGTGGATTTTTGTTCAGATGTTCAAAAAAGGGCTGGCATATGAGAAGGAGATGCCGATCAACTGGTGTCCTTCCTGTAAGACAGGTCTTGCCAACGAAGAAGTTGTCAATGGATGCTGTGAACGTTGTGGAGCACCTGTTACAAAAAAGAATCTGAAGCAGTGGATGTTAAAGATTACAGCATATGCAGATCGTCTGTTAGCAGACTTAGATAAATTAGATTGGCCTGAAAAGGTGAAAAAGATGCAGTCTGACTGGATCGGAAAGAGTCATGGTGCAGAAGTTGATTTTGCAGTAGATGGAAGAGAGGATAAGATCACTGTTTATACAACAAGACCAGATACCTTATATGGTGCTACCTTCATGGTATTGGCTCCAGAACATGCACTGGCAAAAGAGCTTGCAACGGATGAAACACGAGAAGCAGTGGAAGATTATATCTTTAAGGCATCTATGAAGTCATCTGTAGACCGCCTTCAGGATAAGGAAAAGACGGGTGTATTTACAGGAAGCTATGCGATCAATCCATTGAATGGTGCTAAGGTACCGATCTGGTTATCTGATTATGTATTAGCAGATTATGGTACAGGTGCGATCATGTGTGTTCCTGCTCATGATGACCGTGACTTTGAATTTGCGACTAAATTCAATATTCCGATTATCCAGGTTATCGCAAAAGACGGAAAAGAAATTGAGAATATGACAGAAGCTTATACAGATGCTTCTGGTATCATGATCAATTCCGGCGATTGGAATGGCATGGAATCTTCTGTATTGAAAGAAGAAGCACCTGAGATGATCGAAAAGATGGGATTTGGTAAGAAGACAACCAATTATAAATTAAGAGACTGGGTATTCTCTCGTCAGCGTTACTGGGGTGAACCAATTCCGATCGTTCACTGTCCAGACTGTGGATGTGTACCGGTTCCAGAAGATCAGCTGCCATTAAAGCTGCCTGAAGTTGAAAAATATCAGCCAACAGGTACAGGAGAATCTCCACTTGCAGATATCGAAGAATGGGTAAATACTACTTGTCCTGTTTGTGGAAAGCCTGCAAAACGTGAGACGAATACAATGCCTCAGTGGGCTGGTTCTTCCTGGTATTTCTTACGTTATGTAGATAATAAGAATACAGAAGCACTGGTTTCCAGAGAAAAAGCAGATAAGTATCTTCCAGTAGATATGTATATCGGTGGAGTAGAGCATGCGGTTCTTCATTTATTATACTCCAGATTCTATACAAAATTCTTATATGACATTGGAGCGATTGATTTCGATGAACCATTCAAGAAATTATTTAACCAGGGTATGATTACTGGTAAAAATGGAATCAAGATGAGTAAGTCCAAAGGAAACGTAGTATCTCCAGATGATCTGGTAAGAGATTACGGCTGTGATTCTTTAAGATTATATGAATTGTTTGTTGGACCACCAGAACTGGATTCTGAATGGGATGAAAGAGGAATTGATGGTGTATACCGCTTCCTGAATCGTTTCTACAATCTGGTAATGGATCAGAAAGACAAAGGAATCAAGGAAACAAAAGAATTAGTAAAAATCCGTCATAAATTAGTATATGATATTACTACTCGTTTAGAAAACTTCAGCTTAAATACCGTAATCAGCGGTTTCATGGAATACAACAATAAGTTAAATGAAATGGCTAAGAAGGGCGGAGTAGATAAAGCAACCTTAGAAACAGCGGTAGTCTTAATGGCTCCATTTGCTCCTCATATTGCAGAAGAATTGTGGGAAGAATTAGGTCATACCGAAAGCGTGTTTGAGGCAGGATGGCCATCTTATGATGAAGATAAGATGAAAGACGATGAATTGACCATTCCAGTTCAGGTAAATGGCAAGACAAGAGCAACCATCGTAATTGCTGCAGATGAAGCAAAAGACCAGGTACTTGCAAAAGCGAAAGCAGCAGTGGAAAGTAAGATCACTGCTACGATTCGTAAAGAAATTTATGTTCCAGGTAAGATTGTAAATATCGTTGCAAAATAGAATCAATCATAATAAAAAATGAGTCAACAGCGTAAACAATGAATGTATTGTTTGCGCTGTACTTTTGTACACAAATAAGAAAATGGGAAAAAGAAATGAATAAAAAAATGGAAAATGATTTAACGAAAGGGAATGTAGCAAAACAGTTGATTCGCTATGCCGTTCCATTGGTGATGACCAGTTTTATGCAGTCGCTGTATAGTCTGGTGGACATACTGATTGCCGGCAATTTTATTGGAAGCACGGGAATATCTGCGATCAATAATTCCAGTCAGGTGATTTTACTGATTACAAAGATCGCAGTAGGAATTACCCAGGGTGGAAATATTATGATCGGTCAGTATTTTGGGGCTTCCGATGAAAAACGAAAGAAAGATGCTGTTGGAACGCTTACGATGCTGTCTGTATTGCTTGGAATTTTAAGTATGGTCACCTTCTTTGTAGGAGCGGAGTGGATTCTCATAAAGCTAAAGGCACCTGCCTTGGAGGAAGCTGTCACATATCTGAAAATCTGTGCCATTGGGTTAGGTTTTGTATGGCTGTATAACGCTTTGAGTGGTATTTTGCGTGCTATGGGAAATTCCAAAATGCCGATGCAGTGCATTATGGTCTCCACTTGTGTCAATATAGTCTTGGATATTGTATTTGTGGCATTTTTTTCTATGGGAACAAAAGGAGCAGCACTTGCTACGGTAATTTCCCAGGGAGTTTCCTGCATCGTAGCACTTATCTTTTTGCTCCGGCATAAAGAAAGCTTTGCCTTTACCAAGGACAGCATGGGAATGAAGGCGCATGAAATCAAGATGATCTTCCGTCTGGGAATTCCATCGGCTATTCAGATGACCATTGCGGGAATCTCCTGGCTGTTTGTGACCTATCTGATCAATCAGTATGGCGTGGATGTCTCAGCAGGAAATGGTGTCAGTATTAAAATCAAGGATATTTGTCAGCTATTCTTAAGTGCTATGAGTCTGGCGGCCTCTACGATGGTAGCCCAGAATCTGGGAGCAAAGAAATACGACAGAGTCATGGCAGTGGTAAATACGGCCATTGGGATTTCTCTGGTGATGGCAGTTGCTACGATTGTCATATGTCAGCTGTTTGCACCGGTGATGGTAGGGTTCTTTACTCAGAATGAGGCAGCGGCAGCAGCGGCTTCCTTAAATCTTAGAATTGAGATTTTTGGACAGATCTTTTATGCTATTTTTATGATCTACAATGCACTGTCCATCGGAGCGGGACAGTCAGAATTTGCTATGTTTAATTCCTTTATGAACTGTATTGTGGTGAGAGTGGCACTTTGTTATGCATTTAACAAGATTTGGGGCGTGACCGGTATCTACATAGCATGTATGGTGGCCACATCCATTTCCGTACCCATCGGATGGTGGTATGCGAAATCAAATCGCTGGAAGCGGAATTTGCTGATAAAATAGGCAATGATAGAAATTTCTCATTGCTGTAAAATGAAGAAAATTTTTCTAAAATTATTAAAAATGAAGAAAATTTTTAATATCAGATTGACGGAATTCTGTCAAAATGTTACGATAAAAGAAAGAATAGGGCGGAACAATTGGAGGAAGAAGGTTTGTTCGACAAAACTGAATAGAGGAGGTTTGTGCTGTGATTGTTTACTGTAAAGAAAGTGAACAGAAAGTGTTTTTGGTGGCGGCCAATATCATAGCTGCGCAGATATTGAAAAAACCGGAAAGTGTATTGGGCGTTATGAACTATTCTGAAGAAACAAAAGGGATTCGAAGGATCTTAATGCGTTGGACGGAAGATGGATATGTGGATTTTTCTCAGGCTTCATTGATTGATTATGAGAAAAGCAATTCTTATTTGTCTGATGTGGATCTGTTGTTTGTGGAAGTGTCTAAGAACAGCAATTTCTCTCGTGGTTATGAAGTATATCAGACATGCAAGGAAGCAGAAACGGTACTTATGGTTGTGAAAGGCAAAGAACAGGCGCGGATGATCAAAGATATCTTTGAAAGTAGTGTTTTATCCGAGAATCCAATGGCTATTTTAAGAGAACATGAATGTGTAATGCTAGTTGGTGACAAAGAAGCTTTATCTAGATTATCAAAGACAGGAATCTGGTATGAATAAGTTTATCAGGAGAAAGTAATCCCTACTATAGCCTTTTATCATGCAATTCCCCTACTTCTTATCAAACAGGAGTGTCACAAAGGAGAACAGGCAGAAGACCCTGTTGTTCATGACGCTCCTGTTTTTGTTGTATTGTGGAATTGAAGATATTAATGTTTTTTCATGAGAGACTGTAGGAAGGCAAGCTTTTGCTTTTCAGCAGGAGACATATCTTCTTTTATTACATCGATGATCAATTCTGTTTCGGCAGGGGTGAAGGTCATGCCGGCCTTCTCCAGAGACTGGCTGGTTTTAAGAAGAATGGGAAGGAATTCTTCCGGTGTCTTTCCTTTTGCCTGTTCCATTAACAGAATCATCACTTTTAGTTTTTCTGGTGAGACGGTTCGGATTCTTGGATCATCCATCCATTTTGCTTTCATACATATACCTCAGCTATTCTTTTTGATTAGATCACTTAAGAGTGATGTCAGCATATCGCTGGAAGAAGAATTGGTTTCCATGGATGATGAAAGAGAGGGATTCTTTTGAAGAAATTCCTGATAATTCTGATAGATTTTCATCATATTCATGGTGTTTAGAATCATTTCAATCTGAGAAGCCACTTCTGGAGTGGCACGGGCCTTCATGGCCATCAGCATTTGTTCGATGTTGATGTTGCTGGAGTCCAGATTACAGGCGCGGATCATTTCATCGGTATCAAAGTCATTGCATACCCGCTGAAGCTCCTGTATTTTTAACAGCGTCGCAATGGGACGCTTCATTTCATTGGACACATAGGGAAAAGCAGCTTCCAACATGTCAGCATAAATATCTTCCATGAGACACAACCTTTCATTTCTATCATAACCTATTTTATGGGGAGGTGATTGAAATTATGAGTACCAAATTAGTGGAAGAAGAAAATACGGTATATGAAATCGATGAGGAATGTATGCGACTAAATGAAGAAGGGCAAGGGGAGAAAGCCTGCAAGGAGCAGGAGGCAGTAGATGCTTATGTGGAGGTACAATGGCGAAAAAAAAGAGGAATTTCCAATAATCTGTTGTTAATACTTTTAATCATGTGCTGTAAATAGAAAAAATGCGGGTTTCTTTGACTATGGGATAGTGAGTGAGAACGAAATCATTCCGATTAGCAATCAGACTACGGAGCTTCCAAATCTGATACATGTTTTCTCTTGTTCTATACCATGACAGACGAAAATCTTATTTCTCGTCCAGGGACAAATGGCTATGTAAGCAAGCTTCCAGCCATTTGTCCTTATGGACGACCAAAAGCATTGCTTTTGGTAAAGATTTTCTGCCTGAGAAAACATGTAAGCTCCTTCGCAGATTGCTTTACCGGAATGGTTTCGTTCTTTGTAGTATATTGGCTTCTCTCATATTCGTGTGGAGAAACGGAGTGTGGCAAAGAAGAAAACTTCTCCGAAAGCGACATATGCGGAATGTTAGAACAACCTGTTGGCTGGATTCTATCACCAGAACTGCTTCAGGCATCGAAGATGACTGTTTTCCATAGGACAGTTGGTAGGGAAGTTTACTTACCTTTCCAACTGTTATGGAAAAAAGGAATGCAGTTCGTCTTGTGCCATGCCAAGCCCGACTAGCGGAGCGGATTAGGGTTTGGCTCGGGGTAAATCCAGACAGCTTTGGTTGTTCTTACGTTCTGGCATCCTAGGCGCAGGAGGAGAAATTTTCTTCTTCATTTAGTCCACAAAACCCGCATTTTATTTCATAAAAGAAAGGAGCTGGGCTCCAGAAGTGAAATTATTTCACTTCGTTTTGCCACAGCTCCTTTGTCTGGATCAAATTAGAAACTAGCAGCCACAGCCACCATTGCATCCGCCGCCACATCCGCCACAGCAGAACAGAATGATAATCCATAATAAGAAGTTATCGTTTCCACATCCGCAGTCGCCTCCGAATAAAGAACTATCTCCATTGTTGCAGCAACATAATAAGAGGATGATCAATAACAAGCTGTTTCCACCGCATCCGCAGCTATTTCCTCCACATCCATTTCCACATCCAGTTGCAGCTAAATCGCTCATTGGAATACCTCCGATTTTTTGATTACAGTATATAGTATGCGAGATGGGAATCGTGGTGACAATCAAAACGAAAAGTGATACAATAAAGGCTATAGGGGATAAAGGAGAGCTGTATGAAAAGAATTATATTAATGGTAGTCCGATGTATTGTATTTGTACCATTCTGGTTTTATCAGATTAAAAAATATGGGAATACGGAAAAATATTCAGAAGAAGAAGCATTTACATTTGTACATCGGCTAATGGGAAAGATTTGCAGGGCAGGAAGAGTGGAAATCGATGCGAAAGGGATGGAACAGCTTCCGAAGGAAAATGGCTACATTTTATTTTCCAATCATCAGGGCCTGTTTGACAGCCTGGTGTTTTTTAAGACACATGAACGACCATTTGGAATCGTCATTAAGAAGGAAATGTCCAACGTTTTTTTTGTCAAGGATATTATCCGGCTAGTACGAGGAATTTATATCGATCGGGATGATATCCGCCAGTCTATGAGTGTGATCAAACAGATGGCAAAGGAAGTAAAGTCAGGCAGGAATTATCTGATTTTTCCAGAGGGAACCAGGTCAAAGAACGGGAATGTTCCAGGAGAGTTTAAGGCGGGGACTTTTAAAAGTGCCACCAAGGCTAAGTGTCCCATTGTACCGGTAGCAATTATGAATTCCTTTTATCCATTTGATTCTGGAAGTGTGAAGAAGGTCAAGGTGTATGTACGGTATTTGACACCGATTTATTATGAAGAATATCAGGGAATGAAGACACCGGAGATTGCGAAGATGGTAGAAGACCGTGTTCGTGAGGCTATTTGTCGGACTAAGGAGGAAGAGGGGAACGCAATCTTATAAAAAGGGTTCTGGCGTGGCTTTTGTCACGCCATATTTTTTCAAATCTGAGATTCTGGCTTTGAATCAAGGCAGGAATCAAAATATTATTTTACAAATATGAAGGATTGTGATATAATTCCTTCAAAAGCGTGAATTATAGGAGGAACTGAAATGGTTAAATTATATCCAGGCGGAGCGTATCTGGTAAATGGAACAACGATTATTCCAGATGGACCAGAGCAGGCAGACGAACTGAAAAAAGCAACGGGACAGGTTATGGCAAAAGAAGATGCAGCAAAGAATACCATTGCATATGGCATCTTAAAAGAACATAATGTTTCCGGTAATATGGAAAAGTTAAAAATTAAATTTGATAAATTAACATCACATGATATTACATTTGTTGGTATCATTCAGACATGTCGTGCATCAGGAATTGAAAAATTCCCAATTCCTTATGTGCTCACAAACTGCCATAATTCTTTATGTGCAGTAGGTGGTACGATTAATGAGGATGACCATGTATTTGGTCTGACATGTGCAAAACGTTATGGTGGAATCTATGTTCCTCCTCATCAGGCTGTTATCCATCAGTTTGCAAGAGAAATGCTGGCAGGTGGCGGTAAGATGATCTTAGGATCTGATTCCCATACCCGCTATGGAGCTTTAGGAACCATGGCAATGGGAGAAGGAGGACCAGAGCTGGTAAAACAGCTTCTTTCCAGAACTTATGACATTAATATGCCAGGTGTAGTAGGTATTTATTTAAAAGGAAAACCAGAAAAGGGAGTTGGACCTCAGGACGTAGCTTTAGCAATTATCGGAGAAGTATTTGCAAATGGATATGTAAATAATAAAGTTATGGAATTTGTTGGTCCTGGTGTAGAGAATTTAAGTGCAGATTTCCGTATCGGCATTGATGTTATGACTACAGAAACAACCTGCCTTTCTTCTATTTGGAAAACAGATGATAAGATTAAAGAATTTTATGAAATTCATCAGAGACCGGAAGAATATAAAGAACTGGCTCCAGGGGCAGTTACTTATTATGATGGCATGGTAGAAGTAGATTTAAGTGCAGTAAAACCAATGATCGCAATGCCATTCCATCCAAGCAATACATATACCATCGAAGAACTGAATGCAAACTTAGATGATATTCTTGCTGATGTAGAAAAGAAAGCATTGGTAAGCTTAGATGGAGCAGTTGATTATACATTAAGAGATAAAGTAAGAAACGGCAGATTATATGTAGAACAGGGAATTATCGCTGGATGTGCAGGTGGAGGTTATGAAAACATCTGTGACGCAAGGGATATCTTAAAAGGAGCTAATATTGGTGCAGATGAATTTACTTTAAGTGTATATCCTGCAAGTACACCGATCTTTATGGAACTGGCTAAGAATGGAACCGTTGCAGATCTGCTGGCAACTGGAGCTATTGTAAAAACTGCCTTTTGTGGTCCTTGCTTCGGTGCTGGTGATACACCTGCCAATAATGCATTTTCTATCCGTCATACAACGAGAAACTTCCCGAACCGCGAAGGTTCTAAATTACAGAGCGGACAGATTTCTTCTGTAGCACTGATGGATGCTCGTTCTATTGCAGCGACCGCAGCAAACAAAGGCTATTTAACACCTGCAACAGATATGGTAGACGTTGACTATACAAAACCAAAGTATCATTTCGATAAGACAATTTATGATAACCGTGTATTTGATTCTAAAGGAGTTGCAGATGAAAGCGTAGAAATTAAATTTGGACCAAACATCAAAGATTGGCCAGAGATGTCTGCACTTCCAGAAAATATGATATTAAAAGTGGTATCTGAGATTCATGATCCAGTTACGACTACCGATGAATTGATTCCATCCGGTGAGACATCTTCTTATCGTTCTAACCCTCTGGGATTGGCAGAGTTTGCGTTATCTAGAAAAGATCCTGCATATGTAGGAAGAGCGAAGGAAGTTCAGAAAGCACAAAAGGCCATTGAAGCGAGTCAGTGTCCAGTAGAGGCACTTCCAGAGTTAAAGCCAGTAATGGATACCATTCATACGGTATATCCTTCTATTGGAAAGGACAATCTGGGTGTTGGAAGTACCATCTTTGCAGTAAAACCAGGAGATGGTTCTGCCCGTGAACAGGCAGCTTCCTGCCAGAAGGTATTAGGCGGATGGGCCAATATTGCCAATGAATATGCTACAAAGCGTTATCGTTCCAACCTGATCAACTGGGGTATGCTTCCATTCTTGATTGATGGTGAGGATCTTCCATTTGCGAATGGCGATTATCTGTTTATTCCAGAGATCAGAAAGGCGATCGAAGATAAGCTGACAGAAATCAAGGCTTATGTTGTATCCGGTTCTGAATTAAAAGAATTTACTTTAAAGATGGGCGAATTGACTGATGATGAGCGTACGATTATCTTAAAGGGATGCCTGATCAACTATTATCGTGGATAAAGAATATAAGATTTGTCCACAGGTTTGAATATAACCAAATATCGATATATCACAGGATGTCTTCGGCAGAAGCTGGAGGCATCCTGTTTCCTTGTGTTGCGGAAAAAAATGATTTCGTGTAGAATAAGAGTAAATGATGATCGGATATTTTATCGAAGAATGGATTTAAAATGGAGAGGAAGTGGGGAAGATGGTGAATAAAGCCAAGAATGGGATGGATGAGATTTCCAAAGTAGTGATCGGAAAAGAAGAGATGATCAAGAGAGTGATGACGGCGATTCTTGCAGGAGGCCATATAATGATCCAGGATATTCCAGGAGTAGGGAAAACAACGATGGCATTGGCATTTGCAAGAGTGCTGGGACTTAATTATCAGAGAATTTTATTTACGCCGGATCTTATGCCGAAGGATCTTGCTTATTACAGCGTTCATCATCAGAGGTTTGGGAAGAGAGAAGAAGAGAAGGAGACGGCACATTTATTGATGGCTGACGAGATTAATTGTTCTTCACCAAAGATCCAGTCCATGCTGGTGAAGATGATGGAGGATAAAAAGCTTAAGGTGGATGATCATGTGACGGTGCTTCCGGATCCTTATGTGGTGATCGCGACACAGAATCCATTAAGCCTTTCCGGGAATATGCTTCCAGAATCTCAGATGGATCATTTTATGATCGGAATTTCCATTGGATATCCGGATATGATGAGTGAGATTCAGATGCTAAAGGAAGAGAATATTCGGGAAAAGATCTTATCCTTAAATGAAGCACTGGAAATTACCGATGTTCTTGAGATTCGTAATCAGGTAAAGCATGTCTATGTCAGTGACCAGATTTATGAATATATTGTTTCCATTGTGAATGCGACCAGGAATAATCAACTTCTGGAGATGGGGATCAGCCCAAGGGGATCCTTTGATATTTTAAAGATGTCTAAGGCCAATGCATTTTTAGAAGGAAGAGATTATGTGATTCCTTCTGATGTAAAGAGAATCTTAGTGGACACGGCCAGTCATCGGGTAAGGCTAAGCAGGTATGCGAAGCTGGAAAACAGGAAGAGTGGTCAGATCTTGATGACCATACTGGAGCAGATTCCGGTGCCAAGGGGAATGGAAAGGAAAAGATAGCATGTATCTGGTGTTTCTTGGATTTAGCTTTATATATTTTCTTATTTATCAGAATGTCATGGGAGGCTGCCTGTTGGCATTCTTATTTGTTATGCTTGGATATTCTTTTTTCAAGGGAAGAAGAATGATTCGTTATGTTGATATATCCTTTAATGAATATAAGAAGGTCTATCGGCAGGGAGAAAAGTTTGAGCTGATCATTGAGGTTCCCAAACAAAGGATTTTTGAAACAAGGGAAATCATAGTAGAGGTACAGTACACATCTATTATGGAAAGAAAGACCCAAAAGGTCCGGGAATCGTTACTTTTACAGCGGAGAACAGACGGAAAAGTAGTGTTGGAGCATGAGCTTAAGCAATGTGACTGTCTGGAAATCGAAATCAATGAATTCTATCTAAAGGATCTGTGTGGCTGTTTTCAATTTAAAAAGAACGTGGACTTTTATGAAAAGATATTGGTGTTGCCCAAAGAATATAGCATTGAGAATGGGGAAATTTCAGATGCCGTAGAAGAGTATGGTAATGTGAGACTGACGGGAACAAAAAAGCAGGAAGATAAGACAGAGCCTATGCTGTATCTGGATTTGAACAGCCTGATGTATGAGCAGGATCTGTCAATTCGAACTTGTTTTTTGTTGGTCGTATATGCGGTATCCAGTACGCTTTTAAAGCATCGGTATTGTCATCGACTGCTATTTGGGATGGAACAGTTCGTGGTGGAGGACTGGGAAGATTATCTTCCCGTATTTGGAAGAATTTTTGATTTGCTACGGGCTGATCGTCTATTGGAGCGACCCAAGGATATGAGTATGATCACCCACGTGATTACGACTGGAAAGGGACTTCCTCTGCCTTCTTATTATGGGAAAGCCATTGCGGTGATTCGTGATGAAAATTCGATTCAGAGGGAATTTGCAATGACCGAATATGTCAGAGCAAAGAATTTACAGGAGGATATCTTTTATTTATCATTATAGGAGCGAGCATGAAGAAATTATTCTTATTGTTTTGTGTATATTTATCAGTTATATATGGAATATGTACCGGTTTTGGTGTAGAAGGATATCAAGGCTTTGTTGTGATCGTAGCGGTATTTTTCTTTCTATATTGGAGTGTTCTGTCTTCGGATCTGTTTCACAACAACCAGCAGCTTCGATGGATTCAGTATGTCCAGTATTGTGGCCTGGCTGGATATGTATTGTATGAGGGTGAATCCTGTTTGCGAGGCGGTAAGGTTTTGGCAAATCGCCTGTTTGATATTGTTAATACCACCTTCCATCGGGATTTTACATATTTTGCAGATGCCAATGAAAAGACTGGACAGTCAGATATGATCATTTTTGTTGTAATCGTATTATTGCTTTATAGTGGAATTTTATTATTAAGCCGAAGAAGATGTGGCCTGGTAGTTTTATATACAATGCCGGTGATGGTAATGATTCTGATTCTTGCACCAAGGGCTGTTCATGGGGATTTTTTCTTATATTTTGCAGGAATCATAGGGCTGTATTATATGGAACATCATAAGCCCAAATGTGCAATGATAGGATTTACTCTTTTGGTACTCATGGCAATGATCTTTGAGGTGTATCCTTCCACAGAATTGTTTGGACAGAAGATGAACAGCATCCGTCAGGGGAGCCTGGTTGTTATGGAATATGCCAATAATATTGTCAGAGGAAAGAAATCGGTCTTTACTTTAAATTTTGGTGATTTAAAGCAAGAAGCTGTTCGTCGTCATGATACAGGTGTAAAAATCCGAGTGACATTGGATTCTGTGGAAGATCCGTTCTACCTGCGAGGATATGTCGGAAGGGATTATGCTTCTGGAAAATGGCGCAAAGATGAAACAGCTATGAGTGGAGAGGATGAAGTAACCTGGCTGTGGGATTATGAAGTTATGGAGGAACTGGAGCAAAGGGATAGAAGTTCGGTTTCATCCACAGGAAAGAATATGACGATTCAATACATGTCAGAAGATGAGAAAATGGATCTGATACCGTATTTTATCCCTGCTTCTGAGGCGAATGAGGATGAAGAGATCGGAAATTCGAAAAAGCAGCAGATTCCGTATGTATCGGTAGAAAGCTTTGATGAGTTGTTGGATATCCGGGTTCCGGAATATGATGAAGCACTTTCCAGGAAATTTTATGCCAGAGAACAGGAAGCAAGGGAAAATGCAAAAAAGCATTATTTATCCATTCCTGACAATCTTCAGGAAGAAATACAAAAGATGCGAAAGGAATTCTTTCAGCGAGGGGATTCTCTGAGACAGACGAAGAAGAATATCCGTTCATATTTAAGAAGTCGTTATACCTATACTTCCAGTGTTGTTGATACACCAAAAGGGGAAGACCCGACCCTATATTTTCTTCAGAAGTCCCAAAGGGGATATTGCTCCCAATACGCATCAGCAGCTGTCTTTATGTTCCGAAGCTGTGGGATACCTGCCAGATATGTAGAAGGTTATGTCTTAAAGGAAGAGGACTTTCGGGATGGAACAGTAACGGGCGGAAAAATGGTTGTGAATATGGAAGAGGAGAATGCCTATGCGTGGGTGGAAGTCTATGCAGATAGAGTAGGATGGGTACCGGTGGATGTGGTTCCTGGAAATACATTGGTTGCTGCCAGCGATGCCAGAGAGATTGAGCTTCCAAGCCTTCCAAAGCTTACGATGTCCACTGGAGAATTGGTTCTTGGCGGTATCAAGCTTTTTGGATTTATCATTTTTCTTATTATTCTTCGAGTATTTCTTGTATCTGCATGGTATCATTATCAGAAACAGAGAATGGGAAGACGGGAAAGAATCCTGCATTATGCAGATACCTGGGAACGTTACAGTATGGAGAAAGAAGCCGAGATTGGTCAGATCATCCAATGTGCGCGATATAGCGATCATGAGATGATGCAGGAAGAAGAGGATAAGGTATATGTGGCGGCAAAAAAGGTGAGAGATGAATATCGGCAAAAGCTGCCGGCATACATGAATTTATTTGATGTATTTATTGCTTGCCGTGATATTTTGTAAATTGACAAACTATGACAACTTGTTTAGAATAGTACTATAGAAATGACGAAGGCGTCCTGAATGATCAGGACGCCTTTTTTCTATATAAATTTGAAAGGAGTGGAGAATATGTATAGTTTGATACCGCATGCAGAGGATATTAATAGCCTGTTGGCAAGATATGGTGTAAAGTTTGGAATTTATAAAAATAATACGTATCGGGAACAGCTATTTCCGTTTGATGCAATTCCACGTGTGATTGAGAAGAAAGAATTCGATTATCTGGAAAAAGGGCTCATTCAGAGAGTGGATGCATTGAACGCTTTTTTAAATGATATTTACGGGGAAAAGAAGATTATTAAGGATGGAATAGTACCAGAGGAATTTGCTTTTATTTCTACTGGTTATCTGCCGGAATGCGAGGGAATTGTTCCATCAAAGAAGATATATAGTCATATATCAGGTATCGATTTGGTTCAGGCAAAGGATGGAACATGGTATGTTTTGGAGGATAATTTAAGAGTTCCGTCTGGTGCTTCTTTTCCGATGATTGCCAGAAAACTCTGCAGAAGAGCAGATCCGGAGACGTTCCGTACTCATGCAATTGAGGACAACCGAAATTATGCGTCAATGCTGAGAGAAGTTATGGATTATGTGAATACGGGAGGAATTAATGTCATTTTGACGCCAGGAAGATATAATTCTGCATTCTTTGAGCATTCCTATCTGGCAGAGCAGGCAGGAGTCCTGTTAGTTAAGCCAAATGATCTGGTGGTTAAGGATGGATATCTGTATTTTAAAGGCTTTTCTGACAGCCTGGAAAAGGTTGGTGCCGTATATCGCAGAATTTCAGATGAATATATGGATCCGATGACATTTTGCGAAGAATCAGTGATCGGCGTTCCCCATATCATGGAGGTCTATCGAAAAGGAAATGTTGCTCTGATCAACGCCCCGGGCAATGGAGCTGCCGATGACAAAGGAATTTACTATTTTGTTCCGAAGATGATTTCTTATTATCTCAAGGAAGAACCAATTTTACATAATGCGCCGACCTATCTTCCTTATTATGAAGAAGACAGGGACTATGTTTTGGAACATTTTGATGAACTGGTCATCAAAGACGTGGCCGAAGCAGGTGGCTATGGAGTTGTATTCGGAAACAGTCTGACAGAAGAACAAAAGGCAGAATTTAAGGAAAAGATCAAAACAGAACCAAGACGTTTTATTGCGCAGGAAGTGATCGATTTTAAAGATCTGGAAATCAAGGATCATGATACGATCGTGCAAAGAAAAGCAGACTTAAGAGCCTTTGTCTTATCAGGAAAGGAGACGAAGGTATGGAAAAGCGGCCTGACCAGATATTCTACAGTGCCGGATTCCTTTATTGTTAATTCATCTCAGGGAGGAGGATTTAAAGACACATGGGTACTATCTCAATAGAAAAAATGGATCATTTGTACTGGCTAGGTCGGTACACAGAAAGAACATATACAACGATTCGGGAATTTTTCGATGGATTTGACATCATGATCGAAGAACCTGACGATTATATTACTTATTGCCAATACCTGGATATTCCAAATGTATATGAATCCGTATCCGATTTTACAAAACGTTATCTGTTTGACATGGAGAATATCAATTCCGTAATGGCAACCTTAAACGGAATTTATGACAATGCGGTGGTAATGCGGGATGCGATTGGAACCGAAAGCATATCTTATGTGGAGCTGGCATTGTCCGAAATGGAAATGGCAAAATCAACGGCAGAATCAGGATTTCTAATGCATCTGCAGAGAGTCATTGACTATCTTCTTGCTTTTATTGCCTGTATCGATGAAAATGTGGAGGAACGCAAGATTCGGGGAATTTTTAAGACGGGAAAACGTCAGGAAAAGATGGATCTGCTGCTGCGACTGAGAAAGAACAAGGAACAGGTTATGAAAGCATTTCATATGCTGACGGCCAGAGTTCTGAGAGCAGATCTTCCGATAAATCGTAAGGCATATGATGAGTTATCTGTTTTAGTCAATGAGGAAGAATTATGTTATCCTGAACTGATTACACTAGTGGAGAATTTATTCGAGGTATAGAAAATGAAAACACTCAGATTTGATTATGATCTGCAAATTATATTCTCAAGTCCGGTGTGGGAGCATTATTTTACATTGAAATGTTTTCCCAAAACTCGGCCGAGACAGGAAATTGTGCAACGGGAGATTATCGTAACGCCGGATGATCATTATCAGATGTCGGAGGATGGATTTGGGAATGAATCCCTTTATGGTCATTATGAGAAAGAGCATACGAGATTTGGAGTTCGGGTCAAGGGGATTGCCAGGGTGGATTGGGCTGTTTATGATACGGATCCTTCCAGACTTTTGCTCTATCGGATGCCAACGTCTCTGACAAAAATGTCAAAGGAGATGGAGGAATTTGCCGATGAGCAATGGGGTAATTTAAGGTTTTTCCGCATGGGTAAGATGAATAAAGCCCATGAGATCATGGATACGTTATACAACGTATTTCAATATGAAAGTGGTTCTACGGGAATCTCTACGACGGCAGCTCAGGCATTTGCGCAGAAAAAGGGTGTTTGTCAGGATTATGCCCATATTATGCTTGCCTTTTGTCGTCACTATGGAATACCGGCTCGTTATGTGGCAGGAATGATGATCGGGGAAGGCTATAGCCATGCATGGGTAGAAATCTATAGTAATGGAAGATGGTATGGATTTGATCCGACGAACCATCTGTTGATTGACAGCAATTATATTATGATTGGTGTAGGAAGGGATTATCAGGATTGTGTTCTGAACAAAGGACGCTTCTATGGAACTGGAGAACAGCTCCAGAAAATACATGTAAATGTGGAGGAAATATAAATGATAGAAAAAGTAGCTTCCTCTATGCTTCCGGTAGATGAAGAATTTCGAATTCAAAAGAATTCCATACATTCACAGGCTTCTGATGCGAATCAGAAACGCATCTGTATTGTTACCGGAACCCATGGGGATGAATTAGAAGGACAATATGTCTGCTATGAGGTACAAAGAAGGCTTCAGGAGAATCTGCAGCATCTGAAAGGGATCGTAGATATCTATCCGGCACTGAATCCTCTGGGAGTGGATACGATTACCCGTGGAGTACCGAAATTTGACCTGGATATGAATCGAATCTTCCCTGGGAACACAGAAGGAACCATGGTGGAATATGCCGCAGCCAAAATCATTGAGGACATGAGTGGTGCAGATATGGTCATTGATATCCATGCCAGCAATATCTTTCTAAAAGAAATCCCACAGGTGCGAATCAATGAGATGTGTCAGGAGACGCTGGTTCCATATGCCAAACGATTGAACATCGATTACATCTGGATTCATAGTGCCGCTACGGTATTGGAATCTACGCTGGCGCATTCTCTTAATATGACGGGGACTCCTTGTCTGGTCGTAGAGATGGGAGTTGGAATGAGGATTACGAGAGAATATGGAAATCAGCTGACCGATGGGATTTTTACTCTGATGAAGGATCTGGGAATCTGGGATGGACCAGTTACGGAACCCAAGGAACCAATTGTATCCACCGATGGGAATGTTTCTTATCTAAATGCTGCGTATTCTGGAATTTTTGTGTCGTGTGTGGAGCATTGGATCAATGTGAAAAAGGGCGAAAAAATTGGAGAGATCGTAGATCCTCTGACAGGAGCATTACTGGAGGAAGTGTTGTCACCGGTCACAGGCGTACTCTTTACGCTGAGAGAATATCCGGTCGTATATGAAGGTTCTTTGGTTGGAAGAATCTTAGAAAGGGATTGACATGGAAAAAGAGATAATATATGAACTAAAGTCTTTATACCGGGATCATCTTAGAATTACTGGATATCACTTTGGAGGAAATCAAAAGACGGTTGCCATTGCAGGTGCATTTCGAGGCAATGAGATTCAGCAGCTTTATATTTGTTCGCAGATTGTAAAAGCATTAAAGAAGCTGGAACGGGATGGAAGAGTTTCCAGTGAAAAGGGGATTTTAATTCTTCCATCAGCCAATCATTATGGAATGAATATTGGAAAACGGTTCTGGGCGGTGGATAATACAGATATCAATCGAATGTTTCCAGGATATGATCTGGGTGAGACGACTCAGCGAATTGCGGATGGAATCTTTCGGGCGGTCAAAGATTATGAATATGGGATTCATTTTACCAGTTTTTATATTCCTGGGAACTATGTTCCTCATGTCCGTATGATGAAAACTGGATTTGAAGATGTGGAGCTGGCAAAAAAATTCGGGCTTCCTTATGTGATGATCAGGGATATTACTCCATTTGATACCACGACATTGAATTACAACTGGCAGATTTGGGAGACAAAGGCATTTTCTCTCTATACAAAGGAAACAGATCGTATCGATCTGGTATCTGCCAATCAGGCTATTGAAGCAGTGCTACGCTTTTTGCATGATCGTGGATGTATTGATTACCCTACTTATGGTGGATTCCTGTCCCGGAAGGTGACCGAGGATATGATCGAAATCGTGAAAACTGACAATGCCGGGCTGTTCCGCTGTCTGGTAGATATTGAAACGAATGTAAAAGCGGGAGAAATCCTTGCAGAGATCGTAGATCCATACGAAGGACATGTGATATCCAGAGTACTGGCTCCTTGTGATGGTATGGTGTTCTTCCATCATGATGAACCGCTGGTGTATCAAAACACCATTGCATTTCAGATGATTCGTATGGAGGCATCTTACGTATAGTTCAAAAAGCTGAAAAATGGTCTAAAATACCCATAGATGTAGTATTGTGAATTATCTTGACAATCAAAGTATTATTCATTATACTCATCAATAGTTAACATTTTGAATGAATGATTAGGAGGGTATTATGGTAGTAAAGCCACGAGTTCGAGAATATATGTGTTTGACTGCACATCCAGAAGGATGTAAAGAGAACGTAAGAAAACAGATTGAATATGTAACCGGGAAGGGTATGATGAAGGATGGTCCAAAGAAGGTGCTGGTAATCGGTGCATCTACTGGATATGGACTGGCTTCTAGAATTACAGCGGCATTTGGATGTGGTGCAGATACTCTTGGAATTATGTTTGAGCGTCCATCCAATGGAAGAAAGACAGCCACAGCAGGATGGTATAATACAGCTGCATTTGAAACCTTTGCTTCTCAGAATGGATATTATGCAAAATCCTTAAATGGGGATGCTTTTTCAAAGGAAATGAAGGAAAAGGCCATCCAGGTGATCAAAGAGGACCTTGGCAAGGTGGATATGGTAATCTACAGTCTTGCTGCACCTAGAAGAACGATGGAAGACGGAACGACTTATTCCTCTGTTCTGAAGACAACGGGAGAGACCTTTACCAATAAGAGTTTAGATCTTCGTACTAATAAGCTGAGTGAGAAGACGGTAGAGACTGCTACAGAAGAGGAAGTAGAAGCAACGGTTAAGGTTATGGGTGGAGAAGACTGGAATGACTGGATTCATGCTTTAGTAGAAGCAGATGCCATTGAAGACCATGCTGTAACGATTGCGTATTCCTATATTGGACCAGAACTTACGTATCCAATTTATTATGGTGGAACTATTGGACAGGCAAAGCAGCATTTATATAAGACTGCCGATGTGATTACAGAAGAGATGAAGGCAAAGGACATTAAAGGGTTTGTTTCTGTGAACAAGGCTTTGGTGACACAGTCCAGTGCAGCGATTCCAATTGTTCCTTTGTATATTTCTATTATGTACAAAGTAATGAAGGAAATGGGAAATCACGAAGGATGCATCGAACAAATCTATCGCATGTTTCATGAAAGATTGTTGGAAGACCCAACAATTGTAGATGCCCAGGGACTGATTCGTGTGGATGACTATGAATTATCCGAGGAAGTGCAGGATCGTATCAAGGAAAGCTGGGAAACAGTCAATGAAGATAATCTGGAAGAATTGGCAGATATTGATGGATATTGGGATGATTTTTATCAGATGTTTGGATTCCGTATAGATGGTGTGGATTACGAAGAGGATTTAGATGTAGTAGTTCCGATTCCTAGTATAGAAGAATAATAACATGGAGATAGAGTTGTTGTCAGTGGAAGAAAATTTCTTTTGGTTTTCTTTTACAGGCAACAGCTCTTTTTGCTTTTTCTTATACTTTATGATAAAATAATCTGGCATAACAACGCTTTAAATCGCTAAACTAAAAGCTGGCAGAAAGGGATATGAAGAAAAGAGGGAAAAGGATATGTTAGGAACTATTGTAAATGCGGCAGCTGTTATTTTAGGAGGAACCATCGGCCTGATGTTGAAAAAGGGAATCCCGGAACGGATGCGCTCTACAATTATGAAAGGCTTGGGACTCTGTACCATGTATCTTGGAATAACCGGATGTGTGGATGGAGGAAAGACCATGGTTATCATTCTTTCCATTGCCATTGGAGCACTTATTGGAGAAGGAATCGATTTGGATGCCAGATTATCTGCTTTTTGTCAATGGATAGAAGATAAATTTAAAAAGGATGGCAACGAAGTTTCCATTGCAGAAGGGATGATTTCGGCAACATTGCTATTTTGCGTAGGTGCCATGTCCATCGTGGGTTCTCTGCAGAGCGGTCTTACGGGAAATCATGATATGATTTTTACCAAATCACTGATGGATGGGATCGCAGCCATCATCTTTGCTTCTTCCTTTGGAATTGGTGTATTATTTTCAAGTGTTTTATTGTTTATTTATCAGGGAGGAATTGTTCTTTTGTCTTCGTTGGTAGCACCATATCTATCAGATGTTGTCATTACACAGATGTCCTGTGTAGGGGGAGTGTTGTTGATCGGATTGTCCATCAACATGCTGGAGATTGGAAAAATAAAGGTTATGAATTATGTTCCGGCAATCTTTCTGCCAATTTTATTATGTAGATTTTTTTAGGAGGAATCATCATGCATTTATTATTTCAAGGGGATAGTATTACGGATGCAGATCGCTTATTTTATCCGGAATACCATGGATATGGTTATGGTTATGTGGGTATGATAGCCAAAGAACTGCTTCCAAAAGGATATCAGGTTACCAATAAGGGAGTGAATGGAAACCGGGCTGAGGAGCTGATCAAGCGATGGGACAGAGACTGTATCCGCCTTCATCCAGACGTGGTGACCATTTTGATCGGTGCCAATGAGATCTGGACAGGCATGGATGGAGGAATGAAGACGACCACGGAACAATTTGAGCATAATCTGGAGTTTTTGATTCGTGAGACTATCGAGAAGACCGGAGCCAGGATGATTTTGATGGAGCCATTTGTATTTCCCTATCCGGCGGAAAGACTGCTATGGCGTCCTCAGCTAGATGAGGAGATTCAGGTGGTCAGGGAACTGGCAAGAAAATATCAAACAGGACTGATCTGTTTAGATGGTATGTTTGCCAAAGCAAGTATTAAACATACGTATGAAGAATTAACGCTGGATGGAGTACACTTGACCAGACTTGGCCATCATATGGTAAAGGAAGCCTGGTTGAAAGAGTTTTTCGCACTATAGCATCCATGTGATCATACCGAATATGGGCTATGGCAAGATCACCATATACGGTAATCTGACATATATTATAAAGAATATGGTTATATAAAGGTATGAAATAGTATGAAGCATTATGCAGATCTATCTTTGGAAACACATTTATTTTTTGCAAGGATTATGAAAGAGCAGTGAAGCTGCTTTCTGATTTTATTCATTTTAAAGAACAGATTCTTCGGCAGGTGGACGAGTGCAGGTTATTTACAGCTAATTATCCATTACTCATAGAACATATCTTAAGAGAAGCGAAAATGTATCGGGCCATCTTGATGGAAATCATATATCATAAATCCGTTTCCAGAAAAAAATTAGGAAATATGGAGGATTTTTGGAATCGTATTATGATGGAACATGCGTTATTCATTCGAGGACTTTTGGATCCAACTCAGGAACAGTTGATCGAGACAGCAGATCAATATGCAAAAGAATATAAAGAACTGCTGGCAGATCATGTTTTGAGAGAGGCCAATCATTATATCAGATTGTTAGAAACAGAAGAAGAAGGATAAAATAATATTTTCTTGATGTTCTTCCCCTAAATGCGTATAATAGTAAAGTTGATGTAACTATTTAGAGCCACATTGAAAGCAATCTATTCTTTTCAATGTGGCATATCCATCAAACAGACGGATGATTTAGAAAAGGATTTATTTTATGCAGAAATTAGCGTTATCAGATGAAATCTTGCTGACCATTGAAAAGCCGGCAAGATATATTGGAAATGAAGTAAATAGTGTGAAGAAAGATCTCAATGAAGTGGATGTACGTTTTTGTATGTGCTTCCCGGATGTGTATGAAATCGGGATGTCTCACCTGGGAATTCAGATTTTATATGATATGTTCAACCGAAGAGAGGATGTCTATTGTGAACGAGTATATTCTCCTTGGACAGATTTAGATAAAATTATGAGAGAGCAGAATATTCCGTTATTTGCGCTGGAATCACAGGACCCTGTAAAGGACTTTGACTTTTTGGGAATTACGATCCAGTATGAGATGTGCTATACCAACATTCTTCAGGTACTGGAATTGAGCCAGATTCCGATCTGGGCAAAGGATCGCACGGAGAAAGATCCAATTGTGATTGGCGGAGGTCCATGTACTTATAATCCAGAGCCAATTGCAGAGTTTTTTGATCTTTTTTACATCGGAGAAGGCGAAACGGTGTATTTTGACTTGATCGATCTGTATAAAGAAGCGAAAGAAAGTGGCTGTAGTCGAAAAGAGTTTTTACGGAAAGCGGCTGGCATTGAGGGAATTTACGTACCGTCTCTTTACCAGGTCACATATCACGAAGATGGAACTGTCAAAGAGATGGTTCCAACACAGGAGGGTGTGCCACAAAAGGTGAAAAAGCAGGTGGTTTCTGATATGACAGAAGCCACATATCCGGAAAAGCCGGTGGTCCCTTATATTAAGGTGACACAGGACAGAGTGGTGCTTGAGATTCAAAGAGGGTGTATTCGCGGATGCCGGTTTTGTCAGGCAGGGATGATCTATCGTCCAACGAGAGGAAGATCCTTAGAGGCGTTAAAGGATTATGCATACAAGATGCTAAAGAATACCGGGCACGGTGAGATTTCCTTAAGTTCTTTAAGCTCAAGCGATTATTTACAGCTAAAGGAACTGACTTATTTTCTAATTGAAGAATTTGGAAAGCAAGGAGTGAACATTTCCTTGCCATCCCTTCGGATTGATGCCTTTTCACTGGATGTTATGAGCAAGGTACAGGATGTTAAGAAAAGCAGTCTGACATTTGCTCCGGAAGCTGGTTCTCAGAGACTTCGAGATGTTATCAATAAGGGGTTAACAGAAGAAGTCATTCTAAATGGTGCGTTAGAGGCGTTTAAAGGCGGATGGAATCGAGTAAAGCTATATTTTATGTTAGGACTTCCAACAGAAAATGAAGAGGATCAAAAGGGGATTGCCTATCTGGCACAAAAAATTGCAGAAGAATACTACTCTATTCCAAAGCATGAAAGAAATGGACGGGTGCAGATTACGGCTAGCGCATCCTTCTTTGTTCCAAAGCCATTTACACCATTCCAGTGGGCGACCATGCTTTCACCAAAAGAATACATGGATCGGGCCCATTTGGTAAATGATACATTTAAGGAACAAGTGAATAGAAAGAGTTTAAGCTTTAAATGGCATGACGCCAAAACGACGATTCTGGAGGGGGTACTTGCCAGAGGAGATAGAAAGGTGGCACAGTCTGTCTATGAAGCTTATAAGAGTGGATGTCTGTTTGATTCCTGGACAGAATATTTTGATTATGGGAAATGGCTGGAAGCCTTTGAAAAGACCGGGGTGGACATTGATTTTTATACGACTCGCCCTAGAGATCTGGATGAAGTCTTCCCTTGGGACTTTATAGATATTGGAGTAACGAAGGACTTTATGAAACGGGAATGGAAAAATGCCATAGAAGAAAAGGTCACACCGAACTGCAGAATGCAGTGTTCTGGCTGTGGAGCAGCGATGTACAAAGGAGGTGTATGCTATGAAGATTAGAATGAAGTTTTCCAAAAATGGTCCATTAAAATTTGTAGGACACCTGGACATTATGCGATACTTTCAGAAGGTTTTTCGTCGGGCAGAAGTGGATATTGCATATTCCAAAGGCTATAGCCCTCATCAGATCATCTCCTTTGCCGCTCCCCTGGGGTTGGGAGTTACCAGTGATGGAGAATATCTGGATGCAGAATTTCATTCTGTAAGCTCATCCAGGGAGATGTTGGAAAAAATCAATGAACAGATGAATGAAGGAATCGTATTGCTGGAATTTAAACAGTTGCCAGATAAATGCAAGAATGCTATGTCTTCGGTGGCTGGAGCTGATTATCGGATTACCTTCCGGGACGGTTATTATGAAGAGGAAGAGTTTCTGGAAAAGACAGAGGATTTCTTTGCGCAGGACGCAATCTCCATCGTAAAGAAGACGAAAAAAAGTGAAAGAGAAGTGGATATTCGCCCGATGATCTATGATATGAAGGTGCAGGATGGTCATATTTACATGAAGCTGGCGACGGGAAGTGTAAATAACTTAAAACCAAATCTGGTCATGGAAGCCTTCTGTCGTTATTTGGGACTGGAGCATGAACCATTTGCATTTATGGTTCATCGGCTGGATACGTATCTGGAAAAAGATGGAGAACTTCTCCCTCTGGGAAGTGCAGGAGAAGAGATTCTATGAGCGATAAGATCATCATCACCCGTATGGAAGGAAGAATCGTAACTGCCATGGTAGAGCAGGGAAAGATTGTAGAATTTGCCTGTGAAAATGAAAAGAAGGAAAGTATTTTGGGAAACATTTACACGGCAAAGGTAAAGAACATTGTAAAGAATATCAATGCGGCCTTTGTAGAAGTGGCTGATGGGATAATCTGCTATTACTCTTTGGCGGAAAATCCCCATCATCATTTTCTGACGCCGGTCAGAGAAAGAGCGCTGGCAGCTGGCGATGAGATTTTGGTTCAGGTGAGCCGGGAGAACGTGAAAACAAAGCAGCCAACCGTGACCAGCAATTTGAATTTTACCGGGAAATATGTAGTGTTGACTTCGCAAAAGCGTGGTGTTGGGATTTCCAATAAAATACATGATAGACAGAGAATCTGCCAGTTAAAGCAATTGGCACAGAATTTTTTACGGGATGATTTTGGAATTATCTTTCGGACCAATGCAGGAAGTGCTTTGGATGAGGAGATTCTGCAGGAAGCAGATCGATTGATCAGACGTTATGACCGAGTGTGTGACCGTGCGGGCTATCTAAAATCATGTCAGATGGTGGAAGAAGCTCCAAAGGGCTACTTGTCATTGATTCGGGATCAGAAGCAGACCTGTCTCAATGAAATCATCACAGACCAAAAGGACATTTATGATCAGATTGCCCATTACCTGGAAGAGGAAGAAGAGGAGCGGAAGATACTGCAGCTGTTTGAGAAGGATACGGTCCGTTTGGACCAGATTTATCGTATTTCTCATGAGTTAAAGCAGGCTCTTCAGGAAAAGGTATGGCTTAAGTCAGGAGGATATCTGGTGATCCAGCCTACAGAGGCTATGGTTGTCGTTGATGTAAATACAGGGAAGGCGATCAAAGGAAAACGAGTAGAGGAGCATTTTCTTCGGATTAATCGGGAAGCGGCCATAGAAATTGGACGCCAACTTAGGCTGAGAAATTTATCTGGCATTATTATTGTAGATTTTATTGATATGAAGGAGCCAGAATCTGAGGCTATTCTTATGAAAGAAATGGAGCAGGTCTTACGAAAAGATCGAATCAAGGCCATGGTAGTGGATATGACGAAGCTGCATTTGGTGGAAATTACGAGAAAAAAAGTGCGCAAGCCTCTGTATGAACAATGGAAAGAATCCATATAATAGGAGGGATAACATATGTATCAGGAAGCGGCAAAAGAGTTATTTGCGTTTATTGAGCAAAGTCCGAGTACCTTTCATGTCATTGACAATATGAAAAATATGCTTGGACAGCAGGGATTTGAGGAATTAAAGGAAAGCGAGAACTGGAATTTGAAAGAGGGCGGAAGCTATTATGTGACAAGAAATGGTTCTTCCCTGATTGCTTTTAAGATACCAAAGAAAGATTTTAAGGGCTTTCATATTATGGCAAGTCACAGCGATGCACCAACATTTCGCATCAAAGAGCATGGAGAAATGGATGTGGAAAAGCTGTATACCAAATTAAATGTGGAAAAATATGGCGGCATGCTTATGGCACCATGGTTTGATCGACCTCTGTCTGTGGCAGGAAGAATTGTCATAAAAGAGGAAAATCAAATCAAGACAAAGCTGGTTTCGGTTGACCGGGATTTGGTCATGATTCCTAATCTGGCCATCCATATGAATCGGGAAGCCAATGATGGCTATAAATACAATCCACAGAAAGATATGCTTCCGCTGCTGGGAGACGGAGATGCCAAAGAAAGCTTTCTTGCGATCATTGCTCAGGCAGCAGGGGTGGAAGAAGAGGAGATCATCGGCTGTGAATTGTCTTTGTATAATCGGATGAAAGGGACGATTTGGGGTGCCAAGGGAGAATTTATCTCAAGCCCTAGATTGGATGATCTTCAATGTGTATTTTCTTCTCTGAAAGGATTTTTAAAAGGTGGTAATTCAGAAACAGTTACCGTCTGTGCAGTCTTCGATAACGAAGAAGTAGGAAGTGGGACAAAGCAGGGAGCTGCGTCTACGTTTCTGAAGGATACATTGCAGAGGGTGAATTTTGTCCTGGGCAGGACAAAAGAGGATTATCTGAAAGCATTAGCTTCCGGATTTATGATTTCGGCGGATAATGGGCATGCCGTTCATCCAAATCAGCCGGATAAGACCGATCCTACGAATCGCCCGAGAATGAATGGAGGAATTCTGATTAAGCATAGTGCCAATCAGAAATACACCACGGATGCTATTTCTGCTGCGATGATTCGTATGATCTGTGCACAGGCGAAAGTGCCATATCAGGATTATCTGAATCGATCTGATATCTTAGGTGGATCTACATTGGGGAACATTTCCAATATGCAGGTTGCCATCAATACAGCAGACATTGGGGTTGCTCAGCTGGCGATGCACTCACCGTATGAAACGGGAGGAGTAAAAGACACCTATTACCTTCAGAAAATGGCAGAGACTTTCTACAGTTCCAGCATCGTGACAGTCGAAGACGGTCAATACGAGATAAATTTCTAAAATGTTTTTTAAAATAGTTGACAAATAATAAGGTTGATGGTATGATAACGAAGTATGCCGCACAGTGAGGTAAAAGTCTGTAAGATACAGCACCGAAGCTGGCGAGATTATTATTAGGAGGTGCCATGATGTACGCTATTATCGCAACAGGTGGTAAACAGTATAAAGTAAGTGAAGGCGATGTGATCAGAGTTGAAAAGCTTGGTGCAGAAGCTGGTTCTACTTTTACTTTTGACCAGGTATTATTTGTTGGTGGTGATGATGTGAAAGTAGGAAATCCTACTGTAGCAGGAGCAACTGTTGAAGCAAGTGTTGTAGGCGATGGAAAAGCTAAAAAAGTTATCGTTTACAAATACAAGAGAAAAACAGGCTACCATAAGAAAAATGGTCATAGACAAGCATATACAGAAGTAAAAATCGAAAAAATTAATGCATAATTAGAGGATCGAAGGAATGACAAAAGTTCGGTTCTATCAGAATGATCAAGGAGAAATTCTTGGTTTTCAGACAGTGGGTCATGCTGGTTACGCACAGTCCGGAGAGGATATTGTGTGTGCAGGGATATCAGCCCTGGTAACGAATGCCCTTAATTCGATTGAGAGATTTACAAAAGATGATCTGGAAATCCAGTGCGATGAAGCAAAAGGCATCATCCGTATGAAGATGAAAGGAAAGCGAAGTAAAGAAGCTCAATTATTGCTTCAGTCCTTACGTTTGGGATTGGAAAGCATTGAGGAAGAGCATGGTCGATATATTAAAGTATCATTCAAGGAGGTGTAACGACATGATGAAAATGAACCTTCAATTTTTCGCTCATAAAAAAGGAATGGGTTCTACAAAGAACGGTAGAGACTCTGAATCTAAAAGATTAGGTGCGAAAAGAGCTGACGGACAATTTGTAAAGGCTGGTAACATTCTTTATAGACAACGTGGAACAAAAATTCATCCAGGAGTAAATGTTGGACGTGGTAAAGACGATACATTATTTGCATTAGTTGATGGTGTTGTACGTTTCGAAAGAAAAGGTAGAGACAAAAAACAGTGTTCTGTACATCCAGTAGCATAATTTAAACAATGAGCGGCTTCAAAGTTTTATTTGGAGCCGCTTTTCATATACGTGAGATTTGTAAAAAAAGAGGTGAGACGATGAAATTTGCAGATAGAGCAGATATTTATATCCGTTCCGGACGTGGTGGCGATGGATGTGCCAGCTTCCGTCGAGAGCTATATGTACCAGATGGCGGTCCGGATGGCGGTGATGGTGGAAAAGGCGGAGATTTGATCTTTGTGGTAGATGAAGGAATGAACACGTTGGCTGATTTCAGACAAAAACGCAAATACTGTGCAGGCAATGGGGAACCGGGAAGAAAGAGAAGATGTCATGGTGCCAACGGAGCCAACATGGTTGTTAAGGTACCACCAGGAACCATTATTAAGGATACGGAAACCGGGAAAGTAATTTTAGATATGTCCAACAAGACAGAGCCTGTTGTATTGCTGGAAGGAGGACGTGGTGGTAAAGGAAACCAGCACTATGCAACATCCACGATGCAGGCACCAAAGTATGCCCAGCCGGGTCAGAAAGCAAAAGAATTGTATGTTTCCCTTGAATTAAAGGTCATTGCCGATGTGGGATTGGTAGGATTCCCGAATGTTGGAAAATCAACATTTTTATCCAGAGTCACCAATGCAAAACCGAAAATTGCAAACTATCACTTTACCACATTGAATCCAAATCTGGGTGTTGTGGATCTGGCAGATGGAAATGGATTTGTCATTGCGGATATTCCTGGAATTATTGAAGGAGCATCCGAAGGTGTTGGATTGGGATTTGAATTTCTTCGCCATATCGAACGAACAAAGGTAAACATTCACATTGTCGATGCTGCATCGGTAGAAGGAAGGGATCCGATTGCGGATATCCATGCAATTATGAATGAGCTGATCTCTTATAATCCGGAGATTGCAAAGCGACCACAGGTGATTGCTGCGAATAAGATCGATGCCATGACGGAAGAGGACAGGGAAACGGCCGTTGAACTGTTAAAGGATGAATTTGAAAAGGATGGAATGAAAGTATTTCCGATTTCTGCTGTAACAGGCGAGGGTGTGAAGGAGCTTCTTTGGTATGTAAACGATCTGTTAAAAGAACTTCCGGAGAAACCGACGGAATTTGAACAGGAATTTTTCCTGGAAAACAAAGAAGAGGCAGAGGAACCAATTTTGGTTTATTATAATGAAGAAGATGGGCTATATGATGTAGAAGGACCAAGAATTCAGAGAATGCTCGGATACACCAATCTGGAGTCAGAAAAGGGATTTAATTTCTTCCAGAAATTCTTAAAAGAGAATGGTATTCTGGATGAATTGGAACGTCTGGGTATCCAGGAGGGAGATACGGTCCGTCTGTATGAATTGGAATTTGATTATTATAAATAGATGGAGGAATGAGAATGACAAGCAAAGAAAGAGCGTATTTAAAAGGGCTTGCTATGAATATTGATCCGATTTTTCAGATTGGAAAATCGTCCGTAACACCAGAAAATATTGAAGCAATCCGGGAAGCGGTGGATGCTCGTGAGCTGATCAAAATCCATGTGCTGAAAAACTGCTTAAATGACCCTAGAGATATTGCTGAGCTTCTGGCAGAGCGTACCCGCTCACAGGTTGTGCAGGTTATCGGTAGAAAGATTGTATTATATAAAGAATCCAGAGATCATAAGAAGATTTTTCTTCCAGGTCAGAAGCAACCGAAAAAATAGAGGAACAGCCCTATGAAACGAAGGAAGATTGGAATTATGGGAGGAACCTTTAATCCCATACACTATGGACATTTGATGTTAGGAGAAACTGCATATGAACAGTTTGGGCTAGATCAGGTGCTGATCATGCCTGCCAAGAATCCTTATTATAAAAATATTTCCAGTAATATTAAAGAGGAAAACAGGGTGGCAATGATCCAATTGGCTATTGAAGACAATCCTCATTTTTGTTTTTCGGATGTGGAACTAAAGCGGTCTGGAAACACTTATACAGTAGATACTCTGGATGAACTGACAAAGGCATATCCGGATGTGGATTTTTATTTTATATTGGGAGCGGATTCCCTGTATCATATTGAAAGCTGGAAGGATCCGGCCAAGATTTTAGCTCTGGCCAAGATTGTAGCTGCTTCCCGTGCAGATTCATATAGTGCTATCGATGCACAGATTGAATATCTGAATGATAAATATGATGCCCAGGTACTCCGTCTGAATAGTCCTAATTTGGAGATTTCTTCAAGCTACTTAAGAAAACAGATCGAGCTCGGCAGAAGTTGCAGATATCTGCTTCCTGACGCGGTTCTGCATTATATTAAGGAGCATAAGTTGTATGAAAAAAGATAAAATCAAAGAGCATTTAAAAAAAGTATTAAAACCAGGACGTTATGAGCATACTTTGGGGGTAGAGTACACGGCTGACTGTCTTGCTATGCGCTATGGATGTGATATGGCGAAGGCAGATCTGGCAGGATTGCTGCACGACTGCGCCAAATGGATTCCTAATAAGGAAAAGGTTGCAATGTGCAAGGAACGCAAAATCCCATTCACCCAGGTTGAACAGGAGAATCCAGAACTTCTGCATGCCAAATTGGGTGCAGAGGTAGCGAAAGAGACCTATGGTATTGAGGATGAAGAAATTTTATCTGCGATTCGATGGCATACAACTGGAAAGCCAGATATGACGTTGTTGGAAAAGATTATATTTGTAGCTGATTACATGGAACCTAATCGGGACAAGGCTCCAGAGCTTGATAAGATACGCAGACTGGCATTCGAGGATCTGGACCAATGCCTGATCTTTATTCTGAAGCAGACTTTAGAATATCTTAATGGAAAAACGGCTAGCTGCGATCCAATGACATTAGAAACTTATCACTATTACACGAAACACGAGGTGCAATAATGGAAGAATCAAGAAAAATGGCGAAAATCGCCTATGATGCCTTAGATGAAAAGAAGGCAGAGGATATTAAGGTAATTGATATTACTGGTGTGACCGTAATGGCCGATTATTTTATCATTGCCCATGGGAACAGTGACAGTCAGGTGCGTGCACTGGTAGACAATGTACAGGAAAAGCTGTATAAGGCAGGATATGAGATGAAACAGCTGGAAGGATACCGACAGGGTTCCTGGATTCTCATGGATTTTAATGATGTGATCATTCATATCTTTGATAAAGAAAACCGTCTGTTCTATGATCTTGAAAGAATCTGGAAGGACGGAAAAGAAATTGATTTTGAATAAGTAATTTTGAAATAGAGAATAGAGAGAAAAGATGGATTTCATAATGCTATATCAAAGGAAGAGATAGGGCAATTGGAATCCATCTTTTTTTTAATGCTTATTGAGAAAACGGAATACACCGATTACTTTTCCCAGAATGGAGACATCATCTACGATGATCGGTTCCATAAAATCATTCTCTGGCTGCAGGCGGTAATAGCTGTCTTCCTTATAAAATCTTTTGACTGTGGCACCATCATCTACCAAAGCTACTACGATCTCTCCATTAGAGGCAGTGCTGCAGGATTCTACAAGAACATAGTCACCATTGTAAATTCCCACATTCACCATACTGTCTCCCTGCACAGTTAACATAAAAGTCTCGCTATTAGGCATAAACTCGGTTGGGATTGTAAAATAATTTTCGATATGCTCCTGCGCCAGGAGTGGCTGTCCGGCAGCAACCGTTCCTACGATCGGTACGTTGGATACTTCTCGGCGGGTTAAATTAAAGGTATCGTCAATAATCTCGATTGCACGTGGTTTTGTAGGGTCACGACGAATATAGCCATTCTTCTCCAGTGTCTCCAGATGAGAATGTACGGAGGACGTGGATTTAAGGTTTACGGCCTTGCAGATTTCCCGAACTGCAGGTGGGTATCCCTTCTCTAAAATCTGGCTTTTGATATATTCTAAAATTTCTGATTGTTTCTTACTAATTTTTCCATATGCCATGAAGACATAACCTCCCATCCTTGATTTATTCTTAGTATATCATAGACAGAAAAACAAGACAAGAAGTTTCCGAATACCTGTTCCGAACAAATTTTCGATTTATATTGACAAGAGAACAAATGTTCGATATAATACAAATAACAAAAGAAACAAATGTTCGATTTTTGAGGAGGAGAAAGTATGAGAAAGAATTTTGCAGCAATTTGTATTACAGTGATATTGGTATGTGTGCTGGCAATTGGGCTTGTGGGATTTCTTCGTTCCGATGTTAGTGCCAATAATGAAGCGGTGATTCAATATAAGACGATTAAAGTGAAGAAGGGGGATACTGTCTGGGGGATTGCCGAGAAGTATTATGAAGAGCCTTGTGGAGATATCAGAGATTATGTATATGAGATTAAAAAGTGTAACGATTTAGACGGATATCAGATCAATGAAGGGTGCTATTTGTGTATACCTGTTTACACGAATCAATATTAGAAGAATAAGCGTGAGCATTTCAACATGATATGGATAGACATGAGAAAAGCCCAGTATCGGTAATCTGCCGAATACTGAGCTTTTGTATTTACTACTTAGAAGTAGGATATTTGCTGGTAGCACTTACGATAGAATCATAGACAGCTTTTCCAACCTTGTCGGAATTTGAGTTGATCCATTGTGCTTCTTTTTTCTTGGTGATGAATCCTACCTCGATTAAGGAAGAAGCAGTTTTGCTTTTTCTTAATACAGATAAGTTGTTCCTAAGTACCAGCTTGTCAGATCTTCCTGTAAAGTTTGTTACACCCAAAACTTTGTCCAGATTAATATCTGCTAGTTTATAAGAAGTTAAGGAAGAGGCAGGAGCCTTATAATGGTCACTGGTAGTATTATATAATACGCTGGTGCCTCCTGCAGTGGAAGAATCTGCTGCATCAATATGTACGCTGACAAACATATCTGCCGTTACACTATTGGATAAGTCGGAACGGTAATCAAGGCTTGGATACCAGTCGCTTAAACGAGTGTAATATACTTTGTAATTTGAGTTCTTATCAAAGTATGTTTTTGCTTTTTTTACAATCTTTAAGGTCAGATTCTTCTCATAGTATCCGTTGCCTACGGCACCAGAATCGTCTCCACCGTGCCCTGCGTCCAGACAGATGATGTTTTTGAACATGCTCTTTGGAGCAGCCCAGCGAACATAGATGTATCCGTCTTTCTCTACTACACTAAAGCCTCTGATGGAGCTTGTCTTAATACAGATGCTGGTACGGTCTTTGTCTGAGCTGTAGCTTACAGTAATGGATGATGGAGAAGTCTTAACGGATCTGTTGGAAGATTTCTCCATGAATGTTTTGTAATTGCCGCCATTTAGATAGATGTATAATTTCTTATTTCGATAATCATCGGTGGCAGTTGTTGTACCGTAAGATACATCGCTTGGAAGCTTAAAGCGTACACAATAGTTGCTGCTGCTGGCAGTCAGCTTTGTTTTTGGTGTAAGCAGACTTCTGGAGGTAGAACTAGCAGTTGCATCGCTTGTTGTGATGGCTGCTGTCAACGTGTCAGAATTCCACTTATATTTAAAACCAAGCTGTGTCGCTACAAAGTTAGCAGGGACCATAACGTAAGAAGCATTTGCATCATGGCTATAGGCTTTTACGGGAGCTTCATCAGCCGTGCAGGCTTCTCCATTCAAAGTAGCTTCCGTACTTCCCAATGTCATGATCAATGTGTCATCACCATGTGTAAATGTGATCTTATCCGTGCTGGAAGAATAAGCATAGGTAGTGTTTAATTTTTCTGCGCTTCCAAAGATCGTCTTGGCGCTCAGCATGGTAGCATTACCCTTTAGAAAACCATACATTTTAGTAGAAATCTTAGTACCATTTACTGTTGCATGGCGTTTCTTCAAAGTATAAGTTTCATTGGAGTAATTCACCGTCTGATAGGTACTGGTAGATGGAATACAGATTCGTGCAGTACGAGTGTCTGAGATGTATTTGTAATTCAATCCCAGCTTAGATACTGTAAAATTACCAGGAACCATCACATAACTACTGCTATCGTCACAGTTGTAAACCAGTCTTGGAGCTGCAGGTGCTGTGCAAGAGGACCCATTATAGGTAGCATTTTTGCTATCTAAGGTATACACAAGCGTACGGCTTCCGCGCTTGAAAGTGACTTTCTTTGTAGAACTATTATAAGAATAGTCGATTTCTAATGCACTGGTTTCCCCCAATACGTGTTTTCCAGATATCATAGAAATATCACCGGAAAAATATCCATCCATGGGGGAATTGATTGTTATATTTCCAATGGAGGCATGGACGCGCTTTAACTTGGATGTGGTACCGTTAATTTTTAACGTCTGATAGTCTGGATCGACAGCAGCAGCTGCTGTATTAAGAGCTGCATGCTCTGCAGGAAGGCTGTCTGTCTGAATCTCGGTTGAGACTATACTGGATGCTTCATCATCTGTTTCTTCTATAATAGTGCCAGAAGTTGTTTCTGCCAAAACAGATGGTGCACTGGTTGCTAAAACCGTACCACTGATCAGAATACACAATAGTTTCTTACTTACTTTTCTCATATAAATGTCCTTTCTATAGAATTTTTAATATTTTAAACTATGTCAAAAATATTAAATATTTATTACATTTTAACATTTTTGCAAAAAAAATTCAATGTTAATTCTTACCGATTGAACAATTAAATACAAAGGATTCTTTGAAAAAGTGGTGTTTTATGAAACAATATGTAGAAAAAATGCATAAATTCGCAATTTATAAAGAAAAGGATTAGCTTTTTCTATTAAAATATGATATTCTAAGTATCAGAATATTTTTCAGTAGAAAGGAATGTTGAAAATGAGTTATCGGGTTGCTGTAATTAAAGGTGACGGAATCGGACCTGAAATCGTAACAGAAGCAATGAAAGTAATTGATAAAGCAGTATCAAAAAAAGGAATTGCTTTTGAATATACTCAAGTCTTAATGGGAGGAGCTTCCATTGATGCATATGGAAAGCCTTTAACCGATGAGACGTTGGAAATTTGTAAAAACAGTGATGCAGTTTTAATGGGGTCCATTGGTGGAAATACAACTACCTCACCATGGTATCAGCTTCCAGCTAATTTAAGACCAGAAGCAGGTCTCCTGGCACTTAGAAAAGGGCTGAATCTGTTTGCAAATATGAGACCGGCATATTTATATGAAGAATTAAAGGATGCCTGTCCATTAAAAGAAGAAATCATCAAAGATGGATTTGATATGGTTATTATGAGGGAATTAACCGGTGGATTATATTTTGGTGAGCGAAAAACAGTAGAAGAAAACGGTGTATGGAAGGCATATGATTCTCTTACTTATGATGAAAATGAAATCCGAAGAATTGCAATCAAGGCATTTGATATTGCTATGAAGAGAAGTAAAAAAGTAATCAGCGTTGATAAGGCTAACGTTTTAGATTCTTCCAGACTTTGGAGAAAGGTTGTAGAAGAAGTTGCCAAGGATTATCCAGAAGTAACATTAGAGCATATGCTGGTAGATAACTGTGCAATGCAGTTAGTATACGATCCAGGACAGTTTGATGTAATCCTTACAGAAAATATGTTTGGTGATATCTTATCTGACGAAGCTAGCATGATCACAGGTTCTATTGGTATGTTGTCTTCTGCTAGTATGGCAGAAGGAAAATTTGGCTTATATGAACCAAGCCATGGATCTGCACCGGATATTGCAGGACAGAATATTGCAAATCCAATTGCTACGATTCTTTCTGCAGCAATGATGCTGCGTTATTCCTTTGATCTGGATGAAGAAGCGGATGCCATTGAGACGGCAGTGAAACAGGTGCTGGCAGAGGGGTATCGTACGGTTGATATTATGGCAGAAGGATGCACCAAAGTTGGAACTGTAGAAATGGGAGATTTAATTGCAGCACGTCTGTAATCAAAGATATACATGAAGTGAAAGTCTCTGCCTGCTTCGCAGAGACGTTCTTAATATAATGGAAGAAATTTGAAGGAGGAATTGATAATGAAGAGTGACGCAGTTAGATGCGGAATGCAGGCTTCCCCTGCAAGATCTTTATTTAATGCATTAGGTCATACAGAGGAAGAGATGAAGAGACCAATGGTCGGTATCGTTAGCTCTTATAACGAAATTGTACCAGGTCATATGAATTTGGATAAAATTACAGAAGCAGTAAAATTAGGAGTGGCTATGGCTGGTGGTACACCAGTTGTATTCCCGGCGATCGCAGTATGTGATGGAATCGCCATGGGACACATTGGAATGAAATATTCCTTAGTGACAAGAGACCTGATTGCAGATTCCACAGAAGCAATGGCACTGGCACATCAGTTTGATGCCCTTGTTATGATTCCAAACTGTGATAAGAATGTACCAGGACTGTTAATGGCAGCAGCAAGAGTAAACGTACCTACGATCTTTGTCAGCGGGGGTCCAATGCTTCCAGGACATGTAAAAGGCAAGAGAACAAGCTTATCTTCTATGTTTGAAGCTGTTGGTTCTTATGCAGCAGGTACAATGACGGAAGAAGATGTTTTAGAATTTGAGCATAAGGCATGTCCAACCTGCGGTTCTTGTTCTGGTATGTATACTGCAAACTCTATGAACTGTTTAACAGAAGTACTTGGTATGGGCTTAAGTGGTAATGGAACCATTCCAGCTGTATATTCTGAAAGAATTAAATTAGCAAAGATGGCAGGTATGCAGGTAATGGAATTGGTTCGTAAGAACATCAGACCAAGAGACATTATGACAGAAAAGGCATTCCAGAATGCGTTAACAGTTGATATGGCATTGGGATGTTCTACGAATAGTATGCTTCATCTTCCAGCAATTGCCCATGAAGCAGGCGTGGAATTAAATGTTGAGATTGCCAATAGCATCAGTGCAAAAACACCAAATCTTTGCCATCTTGCTCCAGCAGGCCATACCTATATGGATGAGTTAAATGAAGCAGGCGGCGTATATGCGGTTATGAATGAGCTTTCTAAGAAGGATTTATTAAACTTAGATTGTATGACATGTACAGCAAAAACTGTTGGAGAGAACATCGAAGGATGTATAAATAAAAATCCAGAAGTGATTCGTCCAATCGAACATCCTTACAGTGAAGTAGGTGGAATTGCTGTATTAAAAGGTAATCTGGCACCAGATTCCTGTGTGGTAAAACGTTCTGCTGTTGTTCCTGAGATGCTGCAGCATGAAGGTCCAGCACGCGTCTTTGATTGTGAAGAAGATGCAATCGCAGCAATCAAGGGTGGTAAGATTGTAGCCGGAGATGTTGTAGTCATTCGTTATGAAGGACCAAAGGGAGGCCCAGGTATGAGAGAGATGTTAAATCCTACTTCTGCAATCGCAGGAATGGGACTTGGTTCTTCCGTTGCATTGATTACAGATGGCCGATTCAGTGGAGCCAGCCGTGGAGCTTCCATCGGACATGTATGTCCAGAGGCTGCTGTCGGTGGTCCGATTGCATTAGTAGAAGAAGGAGATATCATCCAGATTGATATTGATGCATGTACATTGAATGTAAAAGTATCTGATGAAGAACTTGCAGCAAGAAAAGAAAAATGGCAGCCAAAAGAACCAAAAGTGAAGACAGGATATCTTGCTCGTTACGCATCATTAGTTACTGACAGCTGTAAGGGTGCAGTTTTAAGCGTAAAAGAATAATTAGGAGAGGGTAAGATCAATGAAACAACTAACAGGTTCTCAAATTGTAATTGAGTGTTTGAAAGAACAGGGCGTTGATACAGTATTTGGTTATCCTGGCGGGGCAATTTTAAATATTTATGATGAATTATATAAACATAAAGATGAGATTACACATATTTTAACATCTCATGAACAGGGAGCTTCTCATGCGGCAGACGGATATGCTCGTGCAACAGGAAAAGTCGGCGTGTGTATGGCAACCTCAGGTCCGGGTGCGACCAATATTGTTACAGGAATTGCAACGGCTTATATGGATTCCATTCCTATCGTAGCAATTACCTGTAATGTAGGAGTGAGTCTTTTAGGTAGGGATAGTTTTCAGGAAATAGACATTACTGGAATTACCATGCCAATTACAAAATACAGCTATATCGTTAAGGATGTCAGAAATTTGGCAGATACCATTCGTAATGCATTTCGCATTGCGAAATCCGGTAGACCGGGTCCGGTACTCATCGACATTCCGAAGGATGTTACAGCAGCGGTTACTGGCTATAAAGCTATGGAACCAGCTGTGATCAAGAGAGAAACAAAAGATTTACAGGAAAAGGATATTTACCATGCTGTAGATATGATCAAAGACGCGAAAAAGCCTTTTATCATGGTTGGCGGAGGGGCAACTTTATCTAACGCCAGCAGCGAATTAAAGAAATTTGTGGAAAAGGTGAATGCTCCGGTATGCGATACCTTAATGGGAAAAGGAGCATTTAATGGTACTCATCCTTTGTATACGGGTATGGTAGGAATGCATGGAACGAAGGCATCGAATTTTGGAATCAGTGAATGTGATCTCCTGATTACCATTGGAGCAAGATTCAGTGATCGTGTATTAGGTAATCCAAAGCGATTTGCAAAAGATGCAAAGATTCTGCAGATTGATATTGATCCGGCGGAAATTAATAAAAATATTGTAGTAGATTCCTGCATTATCGGAGATATCAAGGCTGTGCTTACGCTATTAAACCGCCGTCTGGTATCTCAGGATCATAAAGAATGGATTGATTATATCCAGAATTTAAAAGAAAAATATCCGCTTACTTATCAATCTGATGTACTTTCTGGCCCTCAGGTAGTAGAGAAAATCTACGAAAAGACACAGGGAGATGCCATTATTGTAACAGAAGTTGGACAGCATCAGATGTGGGCAGCACAGTTTTATTCTTACCATGAACCAAGAAAATTTCTGACTTCTGGCGGGCTTGGAACGATGGGATATGGTCTTGGTGCAGCACTTGGTGCTAAGATGGGAAGAAAAGATGAATTAGTCATCAATATTGCTGGTGACGGATGTTTTCGAATGAATATCAATGAATTGGCGACAGCAGCAAGATATCAGATTCCAGTGATTCAGGTAGTCATTAACAATCAGGTGCTTGGTATGGTACGTCAGTGGCAGAATCTGTTCTATGAAGAACGCTATTCCTATACAACATTAAAGGATGGTGTTGATTTTATCAAAGTTGCGGAAGGCTTTGGAGTAGACGGAAGACACGTATCTACAATTGAAGAATTTGAAGCAGCATTTGATGAAGCGGTAGCTTCAAAAAAACCGTTTGTAATCGACTGTCATATTGACAGCGATGAAAAAGTTTGGCCAATGGTCTCTCCTGGAAGTGCAATTTCAGAAGCATTTACGGAAGAGGACTTAGCAAATAAATAAAAAAAGAGATGTGGAGGCATTAAAAATGGGAAGAGTCTATAATTTTTCAGCAGGACCTGCGGTTTTACCAGAGGAAGTGCTAAAAGAAGCAGCAGAAGAAATGTTAGATTACAGAGGATGTGGAATGTCCGTAATGGAGATGAGTCATCGATCTAAGATGTTTCAGGATATTATCGATGAAGCAGAAGCAGACCTTCGTGATCTTATGAACATTCCTGACAATTATAAGGTATTATTTTTACAAGGTGGAGCTTCCCAGCAGTTTTCCGCAATTCCAATGAACTTAATGAAGAATGGAGTTGCTGATTACATTATCACAGGACAGTGGGCAAAGAAAGCTTATCAGGAAGCAAAAAAATATGGAAAAGCAAATGCGATCGCTTCATCTGAAGATAAGACATTTTCTTATATTCCTGATTGTTCTGATTTAAATGTATCTGAAGATGCAGACTATGTATATGTATGTTATAACAACACAATCTATGGAACAAAATTTCCAGAGGTTCCAAATACAAAAGGCAAGATTCTTGTAGCAGATATGTCTTCTTGTATTTTATCAGAGCCGGTAAATGTGGAAGATTTTGGTGTAATCTATTTTGGTGTTCAGAAAAATGTAGGACCTGCGGGGGTAGTGGTATGCATTATTCGCGAAGACTTAATCCGAGATGACGTTATGGAATTTACGCCAAATATGCTGAAATGGAAAACACAGGCCGATGCAAATTCATTGTTTAATACACCACCATGTTATGGTATCTATATCTGTGGAAAAGTATTCAAATGGTTAAAGGCAAAAGGCGGACTGGAAGAAATGAAAAAAATCAATGAAAAGAAAGCCGCAATTTTGTATGATTTCTTAGACAATAGCAAGATGTTTAAGGGAACGGTTGAAAAGGGTTCTCGTTCTTTAATGAATGTTCCATTTGTAACTGGTGATAAAGATTTAGATGCGAAGTTTATTGCAGAATCAAAAGCAGCAGGATTCGAAAACTTAAAGGGACACAGAACTGTTGGTGGAATGCGTGCAAGTATTTATAATGCAATGCCAATGGAAGGTGTAGAAAAATTAGTAGAGTTTATGAAGGCGTTTGAAGAAGCAAACACAAAATAGTGGAGGATGAAAATAACATGTATAATGTGAAATGTTTAAATCCAATCGCTCAGATTGGCTTGGATAATTTTACAGATGAATTTCAGATGACAGAAGAGATCAATGAAGCAGAAGCAGTCTTAGTGAGAAGTGCTTCTATGCATGAAATTGAAGCACCAGAAAAGCTTTTAGCAGTAGCAAGAGCTGGAGCAGGTGTAAACAATATTCCGTTAGATGATTATGCGCAAAAAGGTGTTGTTGTATTTAATACACCAGGTGCCAACGCAAATGGAGTAAAAGAATTAGTAGTTGCAGGGTTATTGTTAGCTTCCCGTGATATTATCGGTGGAGTGAACTGGGCAAAAGAAAATGCGGATGATGAAAATCTTGCGAAGACAGTAGAAAAGCAAAAGAAAAAATATGCAGGAAATGAATTAAAAGGCAAATCACTGGGTGTTATCGGTCTTGGTGCAATTGGTGTTTTAGTTGCTAATATGGGATTCCGTTTAGGAATGAAGGTATATGGATATGATCCATATTTATCTGTAAAATCTGCATGGCAATTATCTTCTCATGTAAAAGTAGTACAAAATATAGAAGAAATTTATGAAAATTGTGATTATATCACACTGCACTTACCTCTTTTGGATAGCACAAAAGGCACGATCAACAAAGAGAGCATTGCAATGATGAAGGATGGCGTTCGCATCATGAACTTTGCTCGTGGTGGATTAGTAGATGATGCAGCAATCATCGAAGCATTAGAAAATGGTAAAGTTGGTAAATATGTAACAGATTTCCCTGATTCAGCAGTTGCTTCTGCGCCAAATACCATTGCAATTCCACATTTAGGTGCTTCTACAGAAGAGTCTGAAGATAACTGTGCTATTATGGCAGTAGAACAGATTGTAGATTATATTAAAAATGGTAATATTACAAATTCCGTAAATTATCCAAACTGTGATATGGGTGTATGCCAGGGAGCTGCCAGAATGACCATTTGTCATAAGAATAGACCAAATATGTTGGGACATTTTACTACTTTGATCGCAGCAGCAGGAATGAACATCGTAAACCTGACAAATAAATCAAAAGGTCAGTATGCATATACGATCTTAGATTTAGAATCTGTTCCAGTACCGGAATTAGTAGAAACAATGAAAAAAGTACGCGACGTATTAAAAGTAAGAGTGCTTTAATATTCGGAGGATTATAAAGATGGATAAAAAATTGAAGGAACAGGAATGGTTGGACAGAGATTCATCGCTTTGTTAGAAAATCATCCTTGGTATGAAGTGGTTGCAGTTGCAGCAAGTCCAAGATCAGCAGGAAAAACATACGAAGAAGCCGTTGGCGGACGTTGGAAAATGGATACTCCAATGCCAGAAGCGGTAAAGTCTTTGGTAGTAATGAACGTAAACGAAGTAGAAGCAGTTGCTGCAGAAGTTGATTTCGTTTTCAGTGCAGTAGATATGACAAAAGAAGAAATCAGAGCGATCGAAGATGCTTATGCTAAGACAGAAACGCCGGTTGTTTCTAATAACAGTGCACATAGATGGACACCAGATGTTCCAATGATGGTTCCAGAAATTAACCCAGAACATGCAGAAGTTATCGAAGCACAGAAAAAACGTTTAGGAACTACTCGTGGATTCGTAGCCGTAAAACCAAACTGTTCTATCCAGAGCTATGCTCCAGTATTAACAGCTTGGAAGGAATTTGAACCAGTTGAGGTCATTGCAACAACTTATCAGGCAATCTCTGGTGCTGGTAAAACATTCAAAGAATGGCCAGAGATGATTGAGAATATCATTCCTTATATCGGCGGTGAAGAAGAAAAGAGCGAACAGGAACCTTTAAGATTATGGGGTAAGGTAGAAAATGGAGAAATCGTAAAGGCATCTTCTCCAGTGATTACTACTCAGTGTATCCGTGTTCCTGTATTAAACGGTCATACAGCTGCTGTTTTTGTAAAATTCAATAAGAAACCTACAAAAGAAGAATTGATTGATCGTTTAGTGAACTTCAGCGGAGAGCCACAGGCATTGAACCTTCCTAGTGCTCCAAAACAGTTCATTCAGTATTTAGAAGAAGACAATCGTCCACAGGTAAAAATGGATGTAAACTACGAAAATGGAATGGGTGTTTCCGTGGGAAGACTTCGTGAAGATACCGTATACGATTATAAATTCGTAGGATTATCTCATAACACCGTACGTGGTGCAGCGGGTGGAGCTGTTCTTTGCGCAGAATTATTAACTGCTAAGGGATATATTCAGGCAAAATAATAAAAAATGAATAGACAAAAAGCTATAAGGAAGCTCCTTGTAGCTTTTTGTGATTGTAAGGAGTCATATGAAAAATATAGCAATTAGTGAAAAAGCAATCGAAAAAATTCTAGATAAATTGACGGCATTTGGAATGAATCTTATTTGGGCTGTTGTTATTTTAGTAGTTGGAATGAAAATAGCCAATTATCTTACAAAGATTGTAAAGAAATTTATAGAACGTTCTGCCATTGATGATAGTGTAGGAAGTTTTTTACTCTCTTTTGTGCGAATCGGATCCAAAATCATAGTGATTATTATGGCTGCAACGCAAATAGGCATCGAGGGATCAGCCTTTACAGCATTACTTGCTTCTGCCGGTGTTGCCATTGGTCTGGCTATGCAGGGAAGCTTATCCAATATTGCCGGTGGATTTTTAATCCTTCTGGTAAAACCATTTCAGGTAGGAGATTATATCAAAGAAGATTCTCATGGAAATGAAGGAACCGTAGTTGCAATTGATTTATTTTATACGAGAATTCAGACCATAGATAATAAAATCATCGTTGTTCCAAATGGTACCATTACCAATTCCAGTTTAACCAACGTAACGAGACAGGAAGAACGTTTGATTGATATCAGAGTAGGTATTGGCTATGAAGATGATATCACTCTGGCGAAAGAGATTATGCGGAAGGTGGCTGCCAATCATACAGAGACATTGAATGAGGATGCCATTCAGGTATTTGTAGACAATCTTGCTGATAGCTGTGTTTCTTTGGGACTTCGTGTATGGGTACCAACGGATCTTTATAACTCAATTCGATGGGATATATTAGAAAAAATCAAGTTAGAATTTGATAAAGCTGGAATCAATATCCCATATAATCAGATGGATGTACATTTGATTCAGAAATAAGAAAAGCGAGGCTTTCCGGTTAGGAGCCTCGCTTTAACTTTAATAAGTTCTTTAGTTGGGTTCGATAACGGTAAGCAATCATGATCATGACACAGAGGCCGATGACCAGAAGTGCCAGGGTGACCAGAATGGAACCATAGATATCTGTTACGCCGCCAGTATAAGAGGTATGGATTACATTTCCGCTCATAGAAGCTTTATAAGCTCCTTTGAATTCAGATAAGTTGGAAGAATCAGATACGGAAGATTTCTCCAATGTGTTTTGCTTTTTCAAATCGGTAACTTTAGAGTCAGAATCTAAGGTTACCTTTTTCATAGATTCGTTGCTGTTGGAAATGAAATAATACGTACCCTTTATTTCAGAATTCCAGTTGATCTGGGATAAATCAATATAATCTTGTACTTCTGTAGTCTGACTTTTACCAAAAAGGTGTTTCTTTGTAGAAATCTTAATGGTATTCTTCGTCTGGAAGACTTGGTCAAATGCAGAAGTTACATAAGATGGAGAGCCCTCGGAAAGAAAAAATAACGTCTGATCATCTACTTTCTTTATTGTAGAAAAGCCGCATTTTTTACAATACTTCCTTAAGATATCCAACTCCTCCGCTGAGAGCGTGTTCTGATAATGGAGCCATAATTCCCTCTGAATATGACTGTCTGAATGATAAATGGTGGATAGCTGATAGGATGCAAAGGTGATCGTATGAAGTTCATTAAATGCAGCCTGAAGCTTTTTAGAGCTACCATTATAGATCAGATAGTAACCATCCTTTTGTTTTTCCTTAAAGTCTGGGAGTGTGGAATGGGAAGAGGGTTTATAATACAGTTTATAGTTCACTTTGCCATCGCTGGTAGAAGCAAAAGAAGTAAGTGGATAATTCTCTTTATAACCTTTTTTAAACTGAAATGGTTCCGTTTCATTTATGAGCGTGTTACAGGAAGAGGATCCATCTGATTTGAGCACAATCTGTGTACGTTGTGTCAACTGTTCCACATCTTTGGCATGAAAGGCAATGGTGCAGGTTTTTCCATTTTCTACAGAATCCCATTGTACCTCATAAGAGGAGTTAAGATGCCCTGTTAAGTAAGTGCGGATGGATTTGGAACTCTTGTCCAGACTCTCTTTTGGAATCTGGAAAAGAATCTTGCGTTTGAATCCTCCATTTTCCAGTTCTTCCGTATACACATTTATATGATCCAGAGGGAGATACTCCATGGTGTCAATGGTAATTTTATCGTCCATTACGTGTTTTTCCCCATTAAAAATAAAAGAAGTATCTTTGATAGACCAGATGCTGTCTGCCTCCGATTCACTGAGAATCTCTTCTTCCACAAGGCTTTCAGAGAACCAGGCCATAAGCTCTCGACTGGTAAAATTCTCATTATACAATAGCCCGTTGGCGAACGGAGAGTTACTATAAGAATAATTGATCTCAGCTGCAAAATTCAGACAATCATTTACCTTTTTCTTATAGTCCTTTAAGGAAGAAAAGGAAATGGTAAATTTATATTGGAATTGATCCTCATCGGATTGATCCTGGTAGGTCATGGATTTTGGGCAGTTTTCTTCGATCACAGAGTTTAAGGATTTTAGATTTTTATTCAAAGCCTTAATATCATTTTTTTTCATAGAGCAAAGAATGGTCCTTTTCCCTTCAAATTTATCATTGACGGATAGGCTGGTATCGACTTCAATGCCACATGCTGTCAGCAGTAGCAGAAAGACTGCTGACAGACAAAGCAATAATTTTTTTTTCATAGTTGCCCTCAATTAGTGGTCAATTTCCTTTAAGAAATTTTCGTTAATTTCGATTACCTGTTTCATTGCATCCATACCTGGTGCACCAATGGTATTACGCTTGCTTACACAAGTTCCCAGACTGATGGCTTCGTAGATATCTTCCTGGAACACTGGGCTAATGGCCTGAAATTCCTCTAAAGACATATCATCCAGAGCAATATTCTTGTCAATGCAATATAATACCAGCTGTCCTACGATTCCATGTGCATCGCGGAAAGGGACGCCGTGATTTACAAGATAATCGGCTGCATCAGTTGCGTTGGTAAAGCCGCCCTTTGCGCTGGCTTCCATACGGTCTTTTTTAAATGTCATCGTAGAAATCATGCCGGTGAACAATGCCAGGCATCCTTTTACAGTATCAATGGCATCAAAGGTCAATTCCTTATCTTCCTGCATATCTTTGTTATAAGCAAGAGGAATCCCTTTCATTGCAACTAAAATGTTATTTAATGCAGCATATACGCGGGCAGTTTTTCCTCTTACCAGTTCTGCAATATCAGGATTCTTTTTCTGTGGCATAATGCTGCTTCCTGTACTGTAAGCATCATCGATCTCAACAAATTGGTATTCATTGGAATTCCAGATGATGATTTCTTCAGAAAAACGGCTTAAATGCATCATAACAGTGGACAATGCGGATAGCAATTCAATCAGATAATCCCGGTCCGATACAGAGTCCATGCTATTTAAGGTAGGACCATAAAATCCTAATAATTCAGCTGTCTGATTACGATTCAGCGGATAAGTGGTTCCGGCAAGAGCACCAGCACCCAGTGGACAGTAATTCATACGGTCATAAATATCGCAGAGGCGATCGTAATCACGCTTGAACATTTCCATATATGCACCTACATGATGGGCAACCGTTACTGGCTGAGCCTTTTGAAGATGGGTAAAACCAGGCATATACGTCTCTAAATTCTGTTTCATAATTTCATGAAGAGCCTTTAACAGGTTTATGATGAGATCCTGGATTTCCTCAATTTCGTCTCTTGTGTAGAGCTTCATGTCTAAGGCAACCTGGTCATTACGGCTTCGTCCAGTGTGAAGCTTCTTCCCGGCATCGCCGACACGTTCGGTTAATACAGCTTCTACAAAGCTGTGAATATCTTCGTATTCATCAGTAATGATCAGAGTACCGGCTTCTACGTCATCTAAAATAGATTGAAGTCCCTTTAAGATGGTGTCCTTTTCTTCCATAGTAAGGATTCCAGAGTCTGCAAGCATGGTTACGTGTGCCATGCTGCCTTTGATATCCTGTTTGTAGAATTTCTGATCGAAGCTAATGGAAGCATTAAAGTTATATACTAATTTATCGGTTTCTTTTGTGAAGCGTCCGCCCCATAATTGTGCCATAATCGATTCCTCTTTTCTGTTATTTTTCTTATTGCCCAACCTGTCCTAAAAAATCTTTCAGATCAGATAAAGGCATACATACTATATATTTTACTATAAAAAAAAGACTAAGTCTAGATTTAAAAGAATTTATCTCTTTATCTTTTTACATATTTTGAAAAATATGATATTATCAGACGATAGAAGGGAAAAGTTTATCTATATGAATGAAATTATGGATCAGAAAATAAAAGAGGTGAAAAGATGGAATTTTATGAACGTACCAGCCGATTAATTGGAGAAGAAGCAGTAGAGAAATTAAAAAGAAGCACGATAGCAGTATTTGGAGCCGGAGGTGTGGGAGGCTTTGCCATTGAAGCACTTGCCAGAGCTGGTGTTGGGCACTTGGCATTATTTGATCATGATACGGTCAGCAAGAGTAATATAAACCGCCAGATTATCGCGCTTAATAGCACCATTGGAAGGTCAAAAGTACAGGTAATGAAAGAAAGAATTTATGATATCAATCCCAAGTGTCAAGTGGATGCCAATGAAGTATTCTTTTTGCCGGAGACAGCAGATCAGTTTGATTTTCGACAATACGATTATATCATAGATGCCATCGATACGGTTACCGGCAAGCTTGCACTGATCTGTAAAGCCAAGGAAGAAGAGGTGCCGGTCATTTCCTGTATGGGTGCGGGTAATAAACTAGATCCTTCCTTGTTCGAGGTCAGTGATATTTATAAAACTTCCGTTTGTCCCCTTGCAAAAGTTATGCGGAGAGAGTTAAAGGCCAGAGGAATCAAAAGTTTAAAAGTCGTATATTCAAAAGAAACTCCACGAAAACACAGAGAGCCTGGCAGTATTTCCTTTGTTCCTTCTGTCGCAGGGCTGATTCTGGCTGGGGAAGTAATTCGTGATCTGGCTGATATTGTATAACCGAAGAATAAACATTGGGTGATTTTTTGGACGGCGGGGATGTATAGTTCCATTCAAAATGTATATACTGGTAGTATCGCATGAAAAGGGGTTGCATATGAAGGGATTATACACGATAGAAAAGTATTTTTTTCTGTTTTTTGTTGGAGGAGCCGCATATTATTGTCTGGAAGTCATTGCGAGAGGATTTTCTCATTATTCGATGTTTGTTTGTGGAGGACTGTGTTTTCTTGCATGTGGCTTGCTGAATGAGTGGATGGGCATGGAGGTCAGTCTGATCAGCCAGATGGTATTATCGTCCGGAATCATTACTGGATTGGAGTTGATTACCGGATTGATCGTGAATGTATGGCTGGGTTGGAATGTCTGGGATTACTCCAATCTGCCATATAATTTTAAAGGCCAGATCTGCCTGCAATTTTCGGTGGTCTGGTTTTTTTTATCCGTGATTGCGATTTTGCTGGATGATTATATCCGCTATGCACTCTTTGGAGAAGAAAAGCCTCATTATAAGATTTTTTAACAAAAAAATTTCTCCTATTGCACCTTATGATAGATACCGTCGGAGAAATTTTTATTTTATAAATTCATATTCGATAAAGATTACAGTTTCTTTTCTGCGATTTCTAATTTTTTCATTGCACGTACTTTAGAAGACAAACCAAATAAATTGATGAATCCACTTGCATCGTGGTGATCGTATAATTCTCCAGTTGTGAAGCTTGCTAAAGATTCACTGTATAAAGAATATGGAGAAGTTGTACCAGCTTTGATGATGTTGCCTTTGTAAAGTTTGAATTTTACTTCACCAGTTACATATTCCTGAGTTTTCTCAACAAATGCCTGAACAGCTTCGCGCAATGGTGTGAACCATTTACCTTCATATACGATCTGAGCTAATAAGTTACCCATATCAATTTTTGCTTTATATGTTTCACGGTCTAAGATCAATTCTTCTAACTGTTGATGAGCTTCCATTAAGATTGTTCCACCAGGAGTTTCATATACTCCACGGGATTTCATTCCTACTACACGGTTTTCTACAATGTCAACAATACCAATGCCGTGTTTTCCACCTAACTGGTTTAATTTACGAATGATATCTGCAACTTTCATTTCTTCACCATTGATAGAAGTAGGAACTCCCTTTTCGAATGTCATAGTTACGTATTCGCCTTCATCTGGTGCTTTTTCTGGTGTAACACCTAATACTAACATATGATCAAAGTTTGGTTCTAAAGCAGGATCTTCTAATTCCAGACCTTCATGGCTGATATGCCATAAGTTACGGTCACGGCTGTAGCTGGAATCAGCAGAGAATGGTAAATGGATACCGTGCTGTTTGCAGTATTCGATTTCATCTTCACGAGACTGCATGGTCCATACATCTGTCATTCTCCAAGGAGCGATGATCTTAATGTCAGGAGCCAGTGCTTTGATTCCTAATTCAAAACGAATCTGGTCATTTCCTTTTCCAGTAGCACCATGACAGATGGCACTTGCATTTTCTTTACGAGCAATTTCTACCAGACGTTTTGCAATGACTGGACGAGCCATAGAAGTTCCTAATAAGTATTTATTTTCATAAACGGCATGAGCCTGTACACATGGTACAATATAATCTTCACAAAATTCATCTACGATGTCTTCGATATATAATTTGCTTGCTCCGGATAATTTTGCACGTTCCTCTAATCCGTCTAACTCTTCGCCCTGTCCACAGTCGATACAACAGCAGATAACCTCATAATCAAAGGTTTCTTTTAACCAAGGAATAATTGCGGTGGTATCCAGTCCGCCAGAATAGGCTAAAACAACTTTTTCTTTCATTTCTATATATCCTCCTAATATCTTTTTCTCAAGTAATGGATGTTTGCTTTTAGCATCATCGACTATAAATATACGTCAATTATGAATAATATGCAAGTACTTTTTTGGGTTTTTCACTAATTTTATGCATAAATATGTGAATGTAATGAATAATTATGTAAAAGATTTACGAAAAATAGAAAAACAGGTTGCATATCTAGGAAAAGGGTTGTATAATTATTAAACGTTAGCTTACTATATGAAAAAATAACAATAATATAGAGGAGATTGATATGATAAAAGCAGGTATTATTGGCTCCACTGGATATGCAGGGCAGGAATTAGTCAGAATCCTTCTGCAGCATGGAGAAGTAGAAATTAAATGGTATGGTTCCAGAAGCTATATCGATAAAAAATACTACGATGTATTTCGCAATATGTTTCAGATCGTAGATGCTAAGTGTATGGATGACAATATGGACGAACTGGCATCTCAGGTAGATGTTATTTTTACAGCAACTCCGCAGGGACTTTGTGGAAATCTGGTAAATGAAGAGATTTTATCAAAGGTAAAGATTATTGATTTAAGTGCGGATTTCCGTATTAAAGATTTGGAAACTTACGAAAAATGGTATGGAATCAAGCATGGCAGTCCTCAGTTTATCGATGAAGCAGTATATGGGCTTTGTGAGATCAATCGGGAAAAAATCAAAGGAGCAAGACTGATCGCAAATCCGGGCTGTTATCCAACCTGCTCCACGCTTTCTATTTATCCTTTGGCAAAAGAAGGACTGATTGATATGAATACAGTTATTATTGATGCAAAATCAGGAACTTCCGGAGCTGGACGTGGTGCTAAGGTGAATAATCTTTATTGTGAAGTGAATGAGAATATCAAGGCTTATGGAGTGGCTACACACAGACACACTCCAGAGATTGAAGAGCAGCTTTCCTATGCATCCGGACAAGAGGTAAAACTGAACTTTACGCCTCATCTGGTACCGATGAATCGAGGAATTTTGATTACCGCATATGCAAATCTGACCAGGGAAGTTACTTATGAAGAAGTAAGAGCAATTTATGATTCATATTATAAGGAAGAAACATTTGTCAGAGTCTTAGATCAGGATCAGACACCAGAAACCAGATGGGTGGAAGGAAGTAACTATGTAGATGTGAACTTTAAGCTAGATCCAAGAACAAACCGTGTTATCATGATGGGTGCCATGGACAATTTGGTAAAAGGAGCAGCCGGACAGGCAGTTCAGAATATGAATCTATTATTTGGTTTCCCAGAGACAAAAGGATTAATGCAAGTTCCGATGTTCCCGTAGGCATTGAGCACTTAGTGAATTCGAGCCAAAGGCGAAGAATGAAGTTAGTGTTTAGCGAATTCAGTAAAAAGTTAGAGAGGAAGTGTCATACATGAAGATAATCAATGGCGGTGTAACAGCTGCAAAAGGATTTCAGGCAGCAGGACTTCGAGCAGGAGTAAAACCTGGAAAAACCAATAAAGATATGGCTATGATCGTAAGTGAATGTGATGCAGTATGCGCAGGAACATTTACAAGAAATAAAGTAAAGGCTGCACCTGTAAAATGGGATATGCAGATTGTGGAAAGTCAGGATAAAGCAAGAGCCATCGTTGCAAACAGCGGTGTTGCCAATGCATGTACCGGACAAAAAGGAATGGAGAATGCAAAAGCGACTGCTCAAAAGGCGGCAGATCACTTTGGGGTAACAGCAGAACAGGTGCTGGTAGCGTCTACCGGCGTAATCGGAGCACAGCTTCCGATGGATGTGATCCTTCATGGTGTGGATATGCTGGCATCTACACTTTCTGATACCGAAGAAGCCGGACATGAGGCAGCAGAAGCAATCCTGACAACGGATACAAGAAAGAAAGAGATTGCGGTTACCTTTGAAATTGGTGGAACTATAGTTACTATGGGAGGAATGTGTAAGGGATCTGGTATGATTCATCCTAATATGGGAACTATGCTTGGATTTGTTACGACAGACGTAGCCATTACAAAGGAAATGCTTGTAAAGGCATTAAAAGCAGATGTTGAGGATACTTATAATATGGTATCTGTCGATGGGGATACATCCACCAATGATACTGTTTTGGTTCTTGCCAATGGAATGGCAGAAAATGCGGTGATCGATCAGGAAGGAGAGGCATTTGACACTTTTGTAAAGGCCTTACATACTGTAAATGAACATCTGGCAAAATGCATTGCAGGAGATGGAGAAGGATGTACCAAGTTATTTGAGGTTCAGGCAAAGCATGCAGCAACAAAGGAGGATGCCAAGCTGTTAAGCAAATCTGTTGTAACTTCTTCTTTAACAAAGGCTGCTGTTTTTGGAAAGGATGCAAACTGGGGAAGAATTCTCTGTGCCATGGGATATTCTGGAGCAGACTTTGATCCAGAGCTGGTAGATATTGTTTTAAAGAGCAGTGCAGGAGAATTGGCAATTGTGAAAGATGGTGTTGCCACCGATTATAGTGAGGAAATTGCCACAGAGATTTTATCTCAAAATCCAGTTATCGCAATTGTAGATGCACATGCAGGAGAAGAAGAAGCAACGGCGTGGGGATGTGACCTGACATACGATTACGTATCCATCAATGCGGATTACCGCTCCTAATCCTGATTATGTAAGAGTATTATGATGAAGATAGAAAGTTGAGGAATGAAGATGGAAAATTATATGAAAGAGGAGATGCTCAAAGCTCAGACTTTGATTGAAGCTTTGCCTTTTATCCAGAAATTTAACGGAAAAAAGATTGTCGTAAAGTACGGCGGAAGCGCTATGCTGGATGAAGATTTAAAATATAGTGTATTAAAAGATGTTGCATTATTAAAATTGATTGGATTAAAACCGATCATTGTACACGGTGGTGGAAAAGAAATCAGTAAATGGGTCCGCATGTCTGGAAAAGAACCAGAGTTTATCAATGGGCTTCGTGTAACAGACAAGGATACTATGGAAATTGCAGAAATGGTATTGTTTAAAGTAAATCAGGCATTGGTTGGAATGATGGGAAAACTGGGAATCAAAGCCGTTGGTTTAAGTGGAAAGGACGCGGAGATGCTCCGTGTGGAGAAAAAGCTTGCAGCTGGTAAAGATATTGGTTATGTGGGACAGATCAAGGAAGTAGATACAGAACTGTTAGAAGCTTTGATCGAAGATGATTTTGTACCAGTTATTTCTCCGATCGGTCTGGGTGAAAATAACGAAGGATATAACATCAATGCCGATGACACTGCCTGTGCCATTGCAACTGCAGTTGGAGCTGAAAAATTAGTATTTTTAACAGATATTGAAGGAGTATTTATTGATCCAACGGATAAGAGAACCTTAATTCCTGAAATGGATCTGGACATGGCTCATGAATTTGTGGAGAAAGGTGTTGTTGGAGGAGGAATGCTTCCAAAATTGAACAACTGCATTCAGGCCATTGAAAATGGAGTTGCCAGAGTACATATCTTAGATGGGCGTGTAGAACATTGCTTACTTTTGGAATTCTTTACAGAAAAGGGTATCGGTACAGCTATTTTGAAAGAACCTATTTTCGGAAAGGATGATATCTATGAAAAAATATATCGATAAGGCAGAAAATTACATTTTAAAGACATACAATCGTTATCCCGTTGTCCTGGACAGAGGAGACGGAGTATATCTTTATGATCTGGATGGAAAAAAATATCTGGATTTTGCAGCAGGAATAGCAGTATTTGCCCTTGGATATGGCAATCAGGAATACAATGATGCTTTAAAGGCACAGATTGATAAGATTCTTCATACTTCCAATTTGTATTATAATCAGCCTGCTATCGAAGCGGCAGAAAAGATTGTAGAAAGTAGTGGAATGAAGAAGGTCTTTTTTACCAATAGTGGAACGGAAGCCATTGAAGGAGCTTTAAAGGTGGCTCGTAAATATGCATACAACAAAGATGCTTCAAAGGAATATGAAATTATCGCAATGAACCATTCCTTCCATGGAAGAAGCCAGGGAGCTTTATCAGTAACTGGAAATTCCAAGTATCAGGCTGGATTTGTTCCAAAAGATTGTGTAGCAGTATTTGCAGATTTTAATAATCTGGAAGATGTAAAATCTAAGATTACAGATAAAACCTGTGGAATCATCTGTGAAGTTGTACAGGGGGAAGGCGGAATCTATCCAGCAGACCCAGAATTTTTGAAAGGACTTCGTGCATTATGTGATGAGCATGATATTCTGTTGATCTTTGATGAAGTTCAATGTGGGATGGGACGTTGTGGTTCCTTATATGCTCATGATCTTTATGGGGTAAAACCAGATGTTATGGCATTGGCAAAAGCACTGGGATGTGGTGTGCCGGTAGGTGCATTTGTTGTTGGTGAAAAGGCAGATGGAGCTTTGGTTCCTGGAGATCATGGAACAACTTATGGAGGAAATCCATTTGCTACTGCAGCGGTCAGCAAGGTATTCGATTTGTTTGAAAAGTTAAATCTGGTTGATCATGTCAATGAGATCGGAGCATATTTATCAGAAAAATTAGATGAGTTGACAGTAAAATATGACTGTATTAAAGAACATAGAGGAATCGGTCTGATGCATGGACTGGAATGTGAAATGCCAGTGGCACCGGTGATTACAAAGGCTATGGATAAGGGCTTGATCATCATCAATGCCGGGGCAAATATTCTTCGATTTGTGCCGCCACTTGTCATCGAAAAGGAGCATGTGGATGAAATGATCCAGATTCTGGATGAAGTGTTTGCAGAATTATCATAAAAAAGAAAATAATTGTATGAATGTCAGTCAAAATGCATATACTCTAATTAAATTGGCATAAATGATAAAAGGAGTATGGAAGTCATGATGGGATTTATAATCGCGTTGATTTCAGGCACTTTGATGAGCATTCAGGGAGTCTTTAACACGGGAGTGACAAAGCAGACAAGTCTGTGGATTGCCAATAGTTTTGTGCAGTTCACAGGCTTTCTTTTGTGTCTGTCAGTATGGTTTGTAAAGGAACGAAATCAGTCCTTTTTTAACTTGTGGAAGGTGGAGCCTAAGTATTTTCTTTTGGGAGGTATCATAGGAGCAGGAATTACCATGACGGTGATTAAAAGCATGAGTGCATTAGGACCGGCGAAAGCAGTCATGGTTATCGTGACTGCTCAGATCGTGGTCGCTTATCTCATAGAATTATTCGGGTTATTTGGGACACAGAAGGTGGATTTTTGCTGGAGCAGACTGGTCGGACTTTTGATGACCATTGGCGGAATCGTAATTTTTAAGTGGAAAACATAAATTCCACTTGTAACAGGGGATAAAATTAGGTAAAATGAATAATAGTGGATTAGTATCAGCTGACTGCGGGCTATGGGAATGCAGGAGGATGTTTGATGAAAAAAACAAAAACACTGATATTAATTACGTTTTTAAGCATACTGACAGCTGTTGCCTGTGCTTGTGGGCAAAGTAAGAATGAAGTTGTCGTTTCTACCAAGGAGGATGCGAAGGGAGAGTCGGAGACTGGGACTTCTGGTGAGGAGACGATACAGGTATTTGTCTGCGGTGAGGTGAAGAAACCTGGTGTGTATCAGGTAAAGAAAGACGATCGGATCGTAGTGGCGATTGAGGCTGCAGGAGGTCTTACCAGGGATGCAGCTTATGACAGTGTGAATCAGGCACAAAAGATGGAAGACGGACAGCAGATTTACATTCCATCAAAGACTGATCAGCAAAGTACGTTGACTCAGAAGTCAGATGAGTCATCCTCTGATTTGATATCCATCAATCAGGCTTCGAAAGAAGAATTGATGACGCTTCCTGGAATTGGGGAGTCCAAAGCGGACCGTATTCTTGCTTACCGGCAGGAACATGGAGGATTCAAGTCGTTAGAAGAGTTGATGAATATATCTGGTATAAAGGAAGGCGTATATAATAAAATGAAAGATTATATTACGTTATAGTAGAGGTGGAAAAATGGGAAGAAAAATACTCGTTGTGGATGATGAAAAGCTAATCGTTAAAGGCATTAAATTTAGCTTGGAACAGGACGATTATACCGTGGATTGTGCTTATGATGGACAGGAAGCACTTGATATGGCAAAAAAGACGGAATATGACGTCGTATTGTTGGACGTTATGCTTCCGGAACTGACAGGTTTTGAAGTTTGTCAGGCAATTCGTGAATTTTCCAATATGCCGATTATTATGCTGACTGCAAAAGGGGACGATATGGATAAGATATTGGGATTGGAATATGGTGCAGATGACTATATTACAAAACCATTTAATATTTTAGAAGTTAAGGCAAGAATCCGGGCGATTATCCGTAGAAGCAGCCGTAAGGAAGTTGTAGAAGAAAAGCCACAGGTAGTGGAAAGCGGCGGCTTGAAAGTAGATTGCGAAAGCAGAAGAGTGTATACAGATGGTAAGGAAGTGAATCTGACAGCAAAAGAATTTGACCTACTGAAGCTGCTGATTTCCAATCCAAATAAAGTATACAGTCGTGAAAATTTATTAAAAACCGTATGGGGATATGATTATCCAGGTGATGTTCGTACCGTAGATGTTCATATCCGTCGTTTGCGTGAGAAAATTGAACGTGATTCTGGTGAGCCTGAATATATACATACAAAATGGGGTGTAGGTTATTATTTCCAGAATTAAAGGCGAGACATCTGTATTTCGCAGCATGCAGTTTGTGATCTTTTCATCCTTATCCTTGCTCACCATCGTTATCGTATTTTTCTTTGGACAGAGTTTAGAAAACTCTTATAATGAAAAAGCATTGGATCTGAAGGTCACAACCGTAGAAAATCAATGTACGATGATTGCAAATCAGATTGTTTCCGTCAATTTTCTGATCAATGATACGACAAACTCCGTGTCGACTCAGATTGATCAGTTGGCAGTATCTTTGGGAGGAAGAATTGTCGTTATCAATAAAAACTATCGGATTCTCAAGGATACTTATACGGGATATCAGGGCAAATATTTTATGTCCAGGGATATCTTACGGATCATGAAAGGATCCAAAGACAAAATAATTACCTATCCAGATGGATATATGGAATTGATGCTTCCGATTGTATATGAAAATTCACGAAGTGAAGAGGTACAGGGAGTCATAATCGCAACGATTTCCATGGATGAGCTGCTGGCAACGAAAAATGAGATTCGTATGCAAAGGATGCTGTTATCCGTAGCATTTATTATTATTGGAGTGACCCTGGCGGCATTTATCAGTATTTTTCTAACCAGGGATTTCAAAAAGGTCAATAAAAGTCTGAAGTACATCGCTATGGGACATGAGGATGAACTAATTGAAGAGGTTGGATATACAGAGTTGAAGGAGCTGGTTAAGATGTTTAACTCTATTTTATCCAAAATGCAGAAGTTAGAGGACTCCAGACAGGAATTCGTATCCAATGTTTCTCATGAGCTGAAAACACCGATGACTTCCATGAAAGTACTTGCCGATTCATTGCTTGCACAAGAGGGAATGCCGGAAGAAGCATATCGGGAGTTCTTAACGGATATCGTAGCTGAGATTGACCGTGAGAATGACATTATCACCGACTTATTATCTCTGGTCAAGATGGATAAAAAGGCGGCTAAACTGGATATTAAGGCTACCAGTGTTAATGAGCTTTTGGAGGTAATCTTAAAGAGATTAAAGCCGTTGGCACAAAAGCGAAATATTGAAATCATATTTGAAAGTTTTCGTCCCGTTACGGCAGAGATCGATCAGGTCAAATTATCACTGGCCTTCAACAACTTGATTGAGAATGCCATTAAGTATAATAAGGACGATGGGTGGATTCGTGTATCGTTAAATGCAGACCATAAGTATTTTTATGTAAAGGTATCTGACTCGGGTGTTGGAATACCAGAGGATTGTCAGGATCAGGTATTTGAACGTTTTTATCGTGTCGATAAAGCCAGATCCCGTAAGACTGGAGGAACTGGACTTGGACTGGCAATTACAAGAAATGCTGTTCTGGTCCATAAAGGAGCAATTAAGCTATACAGTGTGGAGGGAGAAGGTACAACATTTACCGTTCGTATTCCACTCAGTTATCATGCATAGAAAGGAGAAGGTGATGAGGAAAAAAAGACAAATCTTCTTTTTTCTTTGCTGCATTCTTCTTATCATATGCAGCGGTTGCGGATTAAAAAAAGAAGAAAAACAGCCGGAGGATTCTCGCGTAAAGATTTACTATACGAATAAGACAGGATCCCGGTTGGTATATGAGACGAGAAAAAGTCCGGAAGGGGAAGATAATCAGACGGTTGCAGATGAAATGATCGGGTGGATGCTGAAGGAACCAAAGAATGAAGAATATTTTATTGCGATTCCCAACGAGGTTGTCATCAATAATGTGGTTGCTCGAAATAACATTGTAAATATTGATTTTGCTGTCGGATATGAGACGTTGGATAAATCCAAAGATGTAATCTGTCGGGCGGCAATTGTAAAAACTCTTGTGCAGATTCAGGGGATTGATTATGTAGAATTTTCCATTGGCGGAAAAACGATGATGGATGCCGATGGGACGCCAATCGGTTCTCTGACGGACGATAGCTTTGTCTTTCGTGAATTACCAATGAAGGAATAATTGAATATGAAAAATCGACCATTATTTTATGTGTTTGCAGGTGTGGTCCTTGGAGAGGGATGTTATTGCATAAGTAAAGTAATGGCGGGAGTATGTGTGGCTCTCTGCCTGTTTTTAGTAAAAGACAAGGAAGGGAGCCGCTTTGCTTTTGCAAAAAGACTCAATATAAAAATTAAAATCTCTTTTTTAATAGGCTTTCTTTTGGGGTGTCTGCTTATGGCCGCAGGAGAACAGATACAAGAACCGAAAGAATCCATTTATGGCAATATCACTGGTACTGTAGCAGAGATTGGAGCTGGGATGACGGATTACATCAAACTATCTCCGTATCAGATCGATGGTAATCCAATGGAAGGAGGAATTCTTTTGTACGGTAAAAGTGAAAAGCTTCTTCCGGGGCAGAAGGTAAGGATTCAGACAGAGCTGGTTCCTTATAAGGCACCTGTAAATCCTGGACAGTTTGATTTAAGGCAATATTATCGATGTAGAAATATATGGTATAGTGGATTTTATGATGATTATACAATCATAAATGAACGAGAAGATAGAGGAAAGACCTTTTTGTTTCATTTAAAAAAGAGATGGCTCGAAAGATGTCAGACGTCTTTATCCGAATCGGATGCAGGGATCATGTCAGCGATTCTGTTGGGAGAAAAGTCTTATATGGATCAAGAACTAAAAGAACGATATCAGCAAAATGGAGTGGCTCATATACTTGCAATCTCTGGTCTTCATATTTCTATGATAGGAGGTACTCTCTATAAACTCTTAAGGTGGATAGGAATGCCATTTGCAGCATCAGGAGCAGGTTCTTTTCTCCTGATGATTCCTTATTGCATGTTGATCGGAAATGCGGTGGCCGCTTTTCGTGCGACAGTTATGTTGATTTTGTACATTGGGGCAGATATCAAAGGAAGACACTATGATTTCATTACCGCTACATCGGTAGCAGGAAGTCTGATTCTTATAGAAAGTCCTTACTATCTGTATGATGCAGGCTTTCTGTTATCTTTTGGCGCAGTATTTTCCATCGGATGTATCTACCCTTGCTTTCGTGGATGGAAAAGGGGAGCTCCTCTATGGCTTGGTCTTTCTATTTGGCTGGCATTGCTGCCTATTCAGCTTTGGTTTTTCTATGAGATATCAATGTGCTCTATTCTTTTGAATTTTATTATAGTGCCGTTGATGGGACCTTTGTTGTTTTGTGGCTTTGCAGGACTGGTATGGAATTGGAAACCATTTTTTGTGGGATGCCATCTGATTTTAACGCTATATGAAAAGCTTCTTGTTTTTCCAGCTATTGTAATTGGAAAGCCATCATCCATACAGATATGCATGTATCTTTTATCACTTCTTTTATTCTGTATGCTGATAAAATGGAAGAAGAACCGGTATGGAATCTTTTGTATAATGATGGGACTATATGTACTGTGTGCTTCTATGCACAATGGATTTTCTATATATTTTTTAGATGTGGGGCAGGGAGATTGTATTGTGATCAATAGCCCTAATGGACAACATTATATGATTGATGGAGGAAGCAGCGATATATCTAAAGTTGGGAAATACCGAATATTGCCATATTTAAAATCGCAGGGAATCCAATCATTGGATGCAGTGATTCTGACCCATTTTGATGCAGATCATTATTCTGGAATCGAAGAGATGATGGGATTCTATCCTATCAAAAAAATGATTATTTTCGAAGGTACTGATACGACGGAAGAAGGGTATCAAAAGATCAAAATACAGGCAGAGGAGAATCAGATTCCAATTTACGCATTTTCAAAAGGGGATTGGATAGAGGATGGTGCCATTAGACTGACCTGTCTCTTTCCAGAGCAGGGATATAAAGCCGAAAAGAATCAACAGTCCCTGGTATTCTTACTGTCTTATAAAGAATTTGACTGCCTGCTTACTGGAGATTTGGAGCTAGAAGGTGAAGACAGGCTGGTAGCGATGGGGCTTCAACAGGCAGAAGTATTAAAAGCAGGGCATCACGGCTCCCAAAATGCAACGAAAGAGGCTTTGCTTGGTCAGGTAAAGCCGCTGTATTCCGTAATTTCCTGTGGAAAGGATAACCGCTATGGTCATCCCAGCCAGGAAGTGTTGGATCGTCTAAAGGAAAGTGGAAGTGAGATATTGGTGACGGCTGAGAGAGGGGCAATCTGGATGGAAGAGAGGAAGGGGAGATTTTCTTGTGAAACTATGATATACTAATAAACAGGAAACATCCGCTTATAAAAATACTTTTGGCTTTGAGATTTTATTCTGAAAGTTTCAGAAGAGAAAGTGCAGTATAACAATGAAAACAATCAATGAACATATTAAAAAACAGGAATTTGTCCCATTTTATCTTTTATATGGGGAAGAGGATTATCTAAAACGGCAGATGAAGGAACGTCTCGTACATGCATTGGTAGCTGACGGAGATACCATGAACTACGGAAGTTTTGAAGGCAAAAGAGTGGATCAGCAAGAAATTTTGGATTTAGCAGAAACCCTTCCCTTTTTTGCAGAGAAGAGGGTACTTGTACTGGAAGATACCGAACTTGGAAAGAAAAGCGATGAGGACTTTATAAAGCAATTGGAAGGACTTCCGGATACGACGGTGATGATTTTTGTGGAAAAGACCATTGACAAACGTTCTAAAATATATAAATTTATCAATAAAAATGGCTATGCAGCAGATATGGCCGTTCAGGATGAAAAGCAGCTTTTGGTCTGGGTCGCCTCTCTTTTAAAACGAGAAGGAAAACAGATGACCAATGCCAATGGGGCTTATTTTCTTCATAAAGTGGGAACAGATATGAATCAGATTCGCAATGAACTGGAGAAGGTGGTCCTTTATACCGGGCAACGAAATGAAATTACGAAAAAAGATATTGATGCTATCTGTTCTACGGAGATTACAGGAAAGATTTTTGATATGCTGGAAGCCATTGCGGGGAAACAGCAGAAAAGGGCGCTGGCACTGTACTATGAGCTTTTAGAATTAAAAGAGCCTCCGCTTAAGATTTTGGCTCTTTTGGTCCGCCAGTGTAATCAGATGTTGATCGTAAAATCTATGGCTAAGACCCAGTCGCAAAATAAGGTGATTGGGAAGCAGGCGGGGATTCATCCATATGTAGTAGGGAAGCTTCGTAAACAGGCAGAGTATTTTACGATGGAGCAGTTGATGGATATGGTCAGATGCTGTGGAGAAACCGATGAAGGGATTAAAACCGGAATTTTCAACGACCGCATTGGGGTAGAATTATTGATTGTTCGGTTTTCCAGTAAATAAGGGTTTTGTGGACTAAATGAAGAAGAAAATTTCTCCTCCTGCGCCTAGGATGCCAGAACGTAAGAACAACCAAAGCTGTCTGGATTTACCCCGAGCCAAACCCTAATCCGCTCCGCTAGTCGGGCTTGGCATGGCACAAGGCGAACTGCCTTCCTTTTTTCCATAACAGTTGGAAAGGTAAGTAAACTTCCCTACCAACTGTCCTATGGAAAACAGTCATCTTCGATGCCTGAAGCAGTTCTGGTGATAGAATCCAGCCAACAGGTTGTTCTAACATTCCGCATATGTCGCTTTCGGAGAAGTTTTCTTCTTTTCCATGTTCCGTTTCTCAACACGAATATGGGAGAAGCCAATATACTACAAAGAACGAAACCATTCCGGTAAAGCAATCTGCGAAGGAGCTTACATGTTTTCTCAGGCAGAAAATCTTTACCAAAAGCAGTGCTTTTGGTCGTCCATAAGGACAAATGGCTGGAAGCTTGCTTACATAGCCATTTGTCCCTGGACGAGGGATAAGATTTTCGTCTGTCATGGTGTAGAAAAAAGGAAAACATGTATCAGATTTGGAAGCTCCGTAGCCTGATTGCTGATCGGAATGATTTCGTTCTCACACATTATCCCATAGTCAAAGAAACCCTCATTTTTTAGATAAAAAAGAAAAGACAAAGAAAAGCTGACGGGACTTTTCTTTGTCTTCTTCGTATGTTTTATTTATATTGACTAAGCAATGCTGTTAACTGCTTTTGTTAATCTAGAAACTTTTCTAGCTGCTGTATTCTTGTGGAAAATTCCTTTAGAAGTAGCTTTGTTGATTTCTGCGATAGCAGCTGTTAAAGCTGTCTGAGCGGTAGCTGCATCTTTTGCTGCAACTGCTGCTTCAACTTTCTTAATGTAAGTTTTTACTTTAGTTTTGATTGCTTTATTTCTCTGTGTTTTTGTGTTAATAACTTTGATTCTTTTTTTTGCTGATTTAATATTTGCCAATCTGGGCACCTCCAAATGTATTCTTATATATTGTTATAGTAATAATTATCATACATGACGAGACACGGATATGCCATGCATAAAACATACTCATTAATTGTAGTAAAAACTTTATATTTTGTCAATGCTTTTTTAAAATAAAATGGATTTTTCTGTATATACTAACCTTATTTAAAACACGGAGGTTTAGGAAATATGGTAGTAAGAACAGATTTAGCACTGGAGCTGAAAGAAGATCTGGATCATCAATACGGGATGGAAGGAATTCACATGAGAACTAGAGTGGATGCAGATAATCATATCAAAGAAACCCGTATTATGATTGAAAATGAGAAGGGGAGTAAACAGCTGGGAAAACCGATAGGAACTTATATCACATTAGAATGTAGTGATATGCAGGAAAATGATAAAGGCTACCATGAGGAAATGAGCGAGGCTTTGGCGGAGCAGTTAAATCTTTTGCTGCCGAATAAGAAGAGGGTTTTGGTAGCAGGACTTGGTAATCGGAATGTGACACCAGATGCACTGGGCCCATATGTCATTGAGCACTTGTTTATTACCAGTCATTTACGCAAGCATGGGTATTATAAAAAGGCCAGGGATATTCGTGGTGTAGCACCAGGGGTGATGGCTCAGACTGGCATGGAGACAAGCCAGATACTAAGGGGAATTATCAAAGAGACCAAACCGGAGGTATTAATTGCCATTGATGCCTTGTCAGCCAGAAGCTCTAATCGGCTAAATTCCACAATACAAATATGTGATACGGGAATACAGCCAGGAGCAGGCATTGGGAATCATAGGGAAGGTATGAACATAGAGACCATGGGAATTCCTGTAATCGCCATAGGAGTACCTACTGTGATAGGGGTTTCTACAATTATTTATGATGCATTAGAGCCTTTTGTGGGTCAGGAAGCCATATCGGAAGAAGAACGCCATCATTTTGCCTATGAAATGGTAAATACGCCATTTGCGAAAATGTTCGTTACGCCAAAAAATATTGATGAAGCGGTAAAACGTATTAGTTTTACCATATCAGAAGGAATTAATCAGTGGATTATTGGAAAAGAAGCATAAAAATCAAAGCTGTAGAATAGATTAATAGGAAGAGGAAATCAATCAGCGGGATGAGAAGAGCAATGAGGGCAGGATATGAAGAAGAAATGGATGAAAATAAGCAGTATATTTTTTATGATTCTTGCAACGACATCGATACTATTGATTGGAATTCAGAAAAAAGAGATTAGGCAGGACTTAAAGGAAGGCTGTGTGAATCAAACAGTGCAGATTGTAAAATATACAGTAAAAGAAATGCTTCCCCAATATGGATACCAGGATCAGAGCAATATACAGTTAGTTTATAGCATTATGAAAAGGATTGTATCTAACGAAATGATACCATATTTAGGATATTTGGAGAATTACGGTATCAACAGTCAGGAGCTGATCAGTGAAAATGCAGTTCCTGCCTTTTTGTATTCGGAAGACGATGAAACCAGTGAAGCAAAGAATGTATCTGGAAATTCCATCACCACCTTTACGGAAAAACAGCTATATAGTCGTTCTTTTTTACGAAAATATTTTATTCAGGTGGATAGTACTACAACGATTACAGACCAGGAGCTTGATGGAAGAGAATTATTTCGAAAAAACCTGCAATTGAATAGCCAGGAATCCCCACAGATCCTGATTTTTCATACACATGGCAGTGAAGCTTATGCTGATAGCCGTTCTGGAAAACAAAGCGATACAGTGACTGGAGTAGGAGAACAGCTTACAAAGGAATTGAAGAAGATGGGATTTCGCGTGTATCATGATACAACGTCCTATGATGTAAGAGCTGGAAGATTGGATCGTTCCAAGGCATATTATTATGCGGCGCAGGGAATTGAAAGAATCTTGAAAAAGTATCCACAGATTCAGGTTATTATCGATTTGCATAGAGATGGAGTAGCACAGGGGACCAGGCTAGTGACGAAAATTGATGGAAAAAAGACGGCACAGATTATGTTTTTCAATGGGATGAGCCGGACGGCTACCAATGGGGAAATCTCATATTTAAAAAATCCTAATAAGTTATGGAATTTGGCTTTTAGCATGCAGATGCAGAAGAAGGCATATGAAAATTATCCGGGATTCACGAGAAAGGTTTATATAAAGGGATATCGATATAACCTTCATTACCGAAAAAGAAGTATGCTGGTAGAGGTGGGAGCTCAGACCAATACAGTTTCTGAGGCTTATAATGCTATGAAACCTTTGGCAAAGCTGTTATCCATGGTGCTGAAATAATTGACAATTTGCCTTGCTTCCGTCATAATATAAAAGTGAATCAAGATGCAAAAAAGCATTGATATACGAAACAGGAGGAAGAGGTATGGCAGCCATTGATCAGAGTAAAATACGAAATTTTTGTATTATCGCACATATTGACCATGGAAAGTCAACTTTGGCAGATAGAATTATCGAAAAGACAGGACTTTTAACATCAAGAGAGATGCAGGCACAGGTTCTGGATAATATGGATTTGGAGCGTGAGAGAGGAATTACGATTAAATCTCAGGCAGTTCGAATTGTATATAAAGCCAATGATGGAGAAGAATATATTTTTAATTTAATTGATACGCCGGGACATGTGGATTTTAATTATGAGGTTTCTAGAAGTCTGGCAGCCTGTGAGGGAGCAATTCTTGTTGTAGATGCTGCTCAGGGAATTGAAGCTCAGACATTGGCCAATGTATATTTGGCGTTGGATCATGATCTTGAGATCATGCCGGTAATCAATAAGATTGATCTGCCTAGTGCGGAGCCAGAACGTGTAAAGGAAGAGATAGAAGATGTAATTGGCATTGATGCAGAGCATGCACCGCTGATTTCTGCTAAGAATGGCATTAATATTGAGGATGTATTAGAGCAGATCGTAGAAGTAATTCCACCACCAGAAGGAGATCCTGATGGGCCATTGCAGGCGTTAATCTTTGACAGCCTTTATGATTCTTACAAAGGTGTTATCATTTTTGCCAGAATCAAGGAAGGTACGATCAAAGTAGGTACCCGCATGCGTATGATGGCAACTGGTGCGGAAGCAGAGGTAGTAGAGGTTGGTACCTTTGGTGCAGGACAGTTTATTCCGTGTGATGAATTGTCCGCAGGCATGGTAGGATATATTACTGCAAGCCTTAAGAATGTGAAGGACACCAGAGTGGGAGATACCGTTACCGATGCCAGTCGGCCATGTAAGGAGCCACTTCCAGGATATAAGAAGGTAAATCCAATGGTGTTTTGTGGGTTATATCCTGCCGATGGTGCTAAGTATCCAGACCTTCGAGATGCTCTTGAAAAGCTTCAGTTAAATGATGCAGCGTTGCAGTTTGAACCGGAGACATCCATTGCACTGGGCTTTGGATTCCGTTGTGGATTTTTAGGACTTTTACATCTGGAAATCGTACAAGAACGTCTGGAGAGAGAATACAATCTGGATCTGGTTACGACTGCCCCAGGGGTTGTATACCGGGTTTATAAAACAGATGGTCAGATGATCGAACTGACCAATCCATCGAATCTTCCAGATCCATCTGAGATCTTAAGAATGGAAGAGCCGATCGTAAATGCAGAAATTATGGTTACGACGGAGTACGTGGGAGCGATTATGCAGCTTTGTCAGGAACGTCGTGGACGATACCTGAGCATGGAATATATGGAAGAGACCAGAGCTTTATTAAAGTATGAGCTTCCGCTGAATGAGATTATCTATGATTTCTTTGATGCACTAAAATCACGTTCCAGAGGATATGCTTCCTTTGATTATGAGATGAAGGGATATGAAGAATCCCGTCTTGTAAAACTGGATATTTTAATCAACAAAGAAGAAGTGGATGCATTATCCTTCATTGTACATGAGGATACAGCATATGAACGTGGAAGAAAGATGTGCGAAAAGCTGAAAGTGGAGATACCAAGACATTTATTTGAGATTCCAATTCAGGCAGCCATTGGAAGCAAGATCATCGCCAGAGAAACCGTAAAAGCTATGCGAAAAGACGTATTAGCCAAGTGCTATGGCGGAGATATTTCACGTAAAAAGAAATTATTGGAGAAACAAAAAGAAGGAAAGAGAAGAATGCGTCAGGTGGGCAATGTAGAGATTCCACAGAAAGCATTTATGAGTGTATTAAAGTTAGATGAAAATTAGAAATGATATAAGCTTATATATTCATATTCCTTTTTGTGTTCAGAAATGTAAGTATTGTGATTTCCTATCCTTTTCTAGTTTGGAGGAGGATAGGAATTCTTATATTCAGGAGTTAAAGAAGGAATTACAATGGAAAAGCCAGTGGGCCAGTGGAGCTTCGGTGATTTCTGTTTTTTTTGGCGGTGGAACGCCATCAATATTGAGAGTAGAACAGATGGAAGAGCTGCTTTCTCTCATAAAAGAATATTATACATTAACAGAGGATGTAGAAATTACCATGGAGGCCAATCCAGGGACATTGACCGTAGAAACACTTTTACAGTATCAAAGAATCGGAATCAATCGACTGAGCATAGGGCTTCAAAGTGGAGATGATCAGGAGCTGGAGATGCTGGGAAGAATCCATACGTGGGAGCAGTTTGAACGAAATTATCGAGATGCCAGGAAAGTGGGATTTGAGAACATCAATGTGGATCTGATGTCTGCTTTGCCTGGGCAGACCATCGAAAGCTATCAAAAGACGCTTAAGAAGGTAGTACGATTGGATCCAGAACATATTTCTGCTTATAGTCTGATTGTGGAAGAGGGAACTCCTTTGTACGAAGATGAGATTTTATTAGAAAAATTACCGGGAGAAGAACTGGATCGTCAGATGTACCAGATGACAAAAGAATTTCTACATGCGCATGGATATGAGCGATATGAGATTTCAAATTATGCAAAACCAGGATATGAATGCAGGCACAATAGTGTCTATTGGACTGGAGGAGAATATCTGGGATTTGGACTGGGTGCTTCTTCCTTCTTTAAAGGGAAACGGTTTCATAATGAAGAGACGCTTTTCAAATATCGCTTCGACGGAACCCCTCAGGACGTAGAAGTGTTGACCAAAGAAGATAAGATGGGTGAATTTATGTTTCTGGGGCTTCGGATGACAAAAGGGGTCAATGTTGAGGATTTTTATCAAAAGTTTGGTCATACTATGGAGGAAATTTACGGACAGGTGATTCGAAAACATGAGAAGGAAGGCTTACTGATTTGTGAAAATGGCATTGTAAAGCTTACGGATAGAGGCTTGGATGTCAGTAATTATATTTTTTGTGATTTTTTGATTGAATAGAAGAATTCTTAAAATTTGCCATTTTCAAAAGAAAGTGATAAACTATAATCTAACTGTTGGAAGACCTTATTTTTAGGAGGAAATAGAAAATGATAAAAATAGATATTATTTCAGGGTTTTTAGGTGCTGGAAAGACAACATTGATTAAAAAATTGTTAAAGGAAGCATATGCAGGAGAACAGGTCGTATTAATCGAGAATGAATTTGGAGAAATCGGGATCGATGGTGGCTTTTTAAAAGAAGCAGGAATTGAGATTCGTGAGATGAATTCTGGATGTATCTGCTGCTCTTTAGTAGGAGATTTTGAAGAATCCTTGCAGCAGGTCGTAGATACTTATCATCCAGACCGTATCGTTATTGAACCATCTGGAGTTGGAAAACTATCTGACGTGGTAAAAGCAGTGGAACCAGTGGAAGGAGTAACGATCAACAGTCTGACAACAGTTGCAGATGCAAAACGCTGTAAGTCCTATATGAAGAATTTTGGAGAGTTTTATAATAATCAGGTAGAGAGTGCAGGAACCATTGTTTTAAGCAGAACAGACAGCATGAAGGAGGAAAAGCTGGAACAGATCATGGATCTGTTAAAGGAAAAGAATCCAGAAGCATTTATCGTTACGACTCCATGGAATCAGCTGGATGGCAAAAAGCTTCTTTCCACAATGGAAGGAGCAGATATTCATTCTGCACATTTGTTGGATGATGCATGTCCTGTTTGTGGGCATCACCATGAGCACCATCATGAACATGAGCACCATCATGAACATGAGCACCATCATGAACATGAGCACCATCATGAACATGAGCACCATCATGAACATGAGCACCATCATGAACATGAGCATCATCATGAACATGAGCACCATCATGAGCATGAACATCATCACCATGATCATGATTGTGGATGTGGTCATGAACATCACCACCATCATGCGGATGATGTATTTGGTAGTTGGGGTCTGGAAACAAGCAAGAAATTTACTAAAGAAGAAATAGAACAGATTCTGAAACAGCTTCCGGAGAATGTTCTCCGTGCCAAGGGAATGGTGCCTGCTAAGGATGGAAAATGGATTTATTTCGATTATGTGCCAGAAGAAATGGAAATCCGAGAGGGAGCCCCAGAGGTTTGTGGAAAAATCTGTGTTATTGGTTCTAAAATGAACGAAGAGGAAATTGCAAAATTATTTAAGTAGGTGAGAGTAATGGAAGTTCCAGTATATGTATTTACAGGGCTGTTAGATAGTGGAAAAACTTCATTTATCAATGACACGCTGCGACAGCCGGATTTTCGTGCAGGAGAGAGGATTATGGTAATCTCTTGCGAAGAAGGAGAAGAGGAATTTGAGACCAATGCCTGTGTGTATGTCGAGGATGAAGAAGATTTTACGCCGCAGTTGATCAATTCCTGTATTAAAAAATATGATCCAACAATGATCATCGTAGAATTTAACGGTATGTGGCAGCAAGAGACCTTATATGATGCTTTTGTTGATACACCTGGGGTAATCTATCAGGCGATCATGACAGTGGATGCCAGCACATATGATATGTACATGCGAAATATGAGAGCGTTATTGATCGAAAAATTCAAAATGGCAGATATGGTAGTATTTAACAGATGTGATGATCACACACCTGCAGCCACCTATCGCCGTGCGATCATGGCAGTTAACAGCCGGTCTCAGGTATACTTTGAAAGAAGTGATGGAAAAGAGTTTGAAGTAGAAGATTTACTTCCGTTTGATGTGACAAAAGACATAATTGAAATTGAAGATGCAGAATATGGAATCTGGTTTGTAGATGCGCAGGAGCACCCACAGAGATATGACGGGAAAGTTGTTCAGATGAAAGTTCAGATTCGCCATTCGAACCGTCTGCCACGCACTGGTGTTTATCCCGGTCGAAAGATCATGACCTGTTGTGAGGATGATATCTCATTCTTTGCTTATCCGTGCAATATTGGGAAGGCAAAGTCAGATACATTAGATCCATTGGATGTGAAAGACGGCGAATGGGTTATGATGCTTGCAAAAGTTCATTATCGCAGCGAACATATCATGCTGAATGGTCTTCGAATGGAACGTGCCAAGCCACCAAAAGAAGCAGTTGTAAATTTTTAATCATTTAGTAATTTTTGTATATTAATTCGTCCCCAGCCCTGTTGATTTGGTGGATAACCAAGGTCATCACAGCTGGAGCGCAATTTCAGTTTTACCATTTTATTTGTAGCAGCGGGATTTTTTTCCAGATAGAGTGCGATTGCTCCAGACACCATGGGCGTTGCCATGGAAGTCCCGCTTCTTTTTATATAGTGAGAGGAACCATAGCAAGAGAGAATGTCCGTGCCGGGAGCAGTGAGATCCGGTTTGATAATACAGGCCTTGGTGGGACCTCGGCCGGAATAATCCTCCTGACACTGATCATCGGATGCACCTACGGTAATGATTTTTTTGCTGATTCCAGGTATCGTAACACTACCTTTCGCAGGACCCAGATTTCCTGCAGCAATGCAGACGATCAATCCAGCATCCCATAGGCGATTGACCCAGTGAAGCAGCGTCCTGGAATGGGTTTGAGTAGAATCTGCTTCCATGCCAATGGAAATATTAACGATGCGAATCTGATAGATATCCTTATATTGTAAGATCCACTGGAAACACCGGATGATATTACGTGCTTTTCCGTTGCCTTGCCGGTTTAATACCTTTAATGAAAGGATATTAGAAGAAGGGGCAACTCCTATCCGGCTGGAAGATCCAATGCCGGTTACGTGAGTCCCATGTCCATGGTCATCATAAGGAAGCGAGCGATGGTTAACAAAATCTTTGAACAGAATCAGTCGGTTGTGTGGTTTTAGAAAGTCGTGGTGCATGGTGATTCCAGAATCCAGATAGGCAATGGTAACGTTCTTTCCGGTTATCTGTTGTTCTTTCGCATAATCGAGGTGTATTAATTGGGACACTTGCTCCATAAAAATAAGCTCCATTTCATACTTAATTTATAGTATGACAGTGGAGCTTGTTCGTTTCAATATGTGAGAGTTATAAAAGTTTCTCTGCCAGCTTTAAGGCTTCTGCAATGACAAGATGCATATCATAATACTGATATTGTCCTAACCGACCGCCAAAAATCACATTTGGTTCTTTTTTGGCCAATTCCTTATACTGTAGATATAGTTGATTATTGCGTGTATTATTCACAGGATAATATGGTTCATCGCCAGGACTCCATGTTGCAGGATATTCATAAGTGATAACGGTCTTATCCTGAGTGCCATATTCAAAATGTTTATGCTCAATAATTCTCGTATATGGAACCTCATAGGCTGTATAATTGACGACTGCATTTCCCTGAAAATTATCACAATCCAACACCTTTGTCTCAAAGTTTAATGTTCGATATTCCAACTGGCCGAGCTGGTAACCAAAATACTGATCAATCATTCCGGTGAAGATAACCTGATCTGCCTGATTCATCCAGTATTCTTTCTGGTCAAAAAAGTCTGTATTCGTATGCACATCTGCATGGGCTAACATCTTTTCGATAATCTGAGTATACCCGCCAATAGGAATTCCCTGATACGCGTCATTAAAATAATTATTGTCATAAGTGAAGCGCACTGGTAGTCGTTTGATGATAAATGCAGGCAGTTCACTGCATTTCTGACCCCATTGCTTCTGAGTATAGCCTTTGACCAGAGTTTCATAAATATCTTTACCGACCAGGTTCAGAGCCTGTTCTTCTAAATTTTGTGGATGTTCCGTGTAATATTCTTTTTTCTGTTCTTCAATCTTTGCTTTAGCCTCTGCAGGAGTAACGACACCCCACAGTTTATTAAAGGTGTTCATGTTAAATGGCATATTATAAATCTTGCCATGGTAATTTGCAACCGGAGAATTGGTATAACGATTAAAATCGGCAAATTGGTGAATATAATCCCAAATCTTCTTGTCAGAAGTATGGAAGATATGGGCACCATATGTATGAACCTGAATACCTTCTTTCTCCTCGGTATAAATGTTGCCTCCAATATGGTCTCGCTTTTCAATGACACAGCAGCTTTTACCTGCTTTATAAGCTTCATGTGCAAAGACAGAACCGAATAGCCCGGAACCGACGATTAAATAATCATATTGACTCATAGTGTTTCCTCCTAATTGAATCCAACAATCTTCTGGCTGATCTTATATAGAGTAACCGTAGCCTTACGGCCACCTCGGCCAGGAAGGTTCATCAGCTGTCCCATAGCACCAAGACGGATTTTATAATATACCTTTTTGTCCTTACGGTACAAATAGCGCCATAAGGATTGCTTTTTGCGCAGATTTTCTTTTGTGTTAGATTTTAACGCAATAACAGTAGAGACCGTCATGATGATCTTTAAGTAATGAATCATATAACGTCGTAAATACTTATTATTAACATTTGCCGTGAAAAAGTAATCGATCATCCAACGGTTGACGAATAACTGCTGATCAATGCGGGCAATCATATTTTTCTCATTGACAGACTGATCATCTCTTCCAATAAAGTAACGATAAAAATCAGTATCGATATAATACATGGTCTTTACATATGGAAGTGGCTGGTAAACGTAAATATTATCTACATAAAAGGTATGCTCTGGAAGCTGTAAACCGCTTTCTTTTAGAAGACCTGTACGATAAATAACGGAATGCATTAAAATATATTGGTTGATCTTTAAACGTTTTAATTTATCCCAGCCAAAAATCTTTCCTGTCGGAATAGCCCGTCGGTACTGAATTACAGTTTTGTGTTTCTGTCCTTGTTTTTCATATACATAGTTTGCCAGGACCATATCGATTATCGTGTCCTGACGATATAACTCCCTCAATCTATCAAGAATTAAGTCTAAGGATTTTTGATCTACCCAGTCGTCGCTGTCAACGACCTTGGTATAGATACCAGAGGCATGTGCGACTCCCGTGTTTACTGCTCCACCATGTCCTTTGTTCTCCTGATGAAGAGCACGACAGATCGTTGGATACTTCTGTTGGTAGAAATCTGCAATTTCAGCAGTACGGTCCTTAGAACCATCATTGACGATCAAGATTTCAACTTCGTCTCCCCCATGTAGCAGGGTTTCAATACAGTGTTCCATATAATCCTGAGAATTATAGCATGGGACAATAAATGAAATTAACTTCATAATAACCTCCAATCTTTCTTGATTATTATATAAAATTAATCCATAATATGCTAGTGAAAATCTATAAATTTAAAAAAATAGACAAATTTTTTTACAGAATGATATAATAATAAATAATTGGAGGAAAGAGAAAATGAAATTTTTGATTCAAAGAGTAAATCATGCAGAAGTAAATGTAGATGGACACTGTGTCGGTGCTATTGGAAAAGGTCTTTTGGTGTTGATCGGTGTTTCGGATTCTGATACAAAGGAGATTGCGGACAAATATATCAAAAAGCTAATTGGTTTGCGTATTTTTGAAGATGAAAATGGAAAAACCAATTTATCTTTACGTGACGTGGATGGTGAACTATTATTGGTATCTCAATTTACTTTATATGCAAATTGCAAAAAAGGAAATCGTCCATCTTTTATAGAAGCTGGAGGACCGGCTATGGCAGAGGAATTATATGAGTATATTATTTCAGAGTGTAAAAAGCGGGTGTCTGTCGTTGAAAAAGGAATCTTTGGTGCGGATATGAAGGTATCTCTGGAAAATGACGGACCTTTTACAATTATTTTGGAAATTTAAGAATTCTAATATTACTTTAATATTTTTTTGTTATTCTGTGTATAGTAATTAAGAAGGAGGAAATATAACATGAAAAAGAAAATGATCGTTTTTATAGGAATGACCGCACTGGCAGCAGGAATGATGGGGTGTGGCAATCAGAATGAGAGTAGAGAAGAACCAAGAACAGAAAGCGTTGCTACGACAGCAGAAGCAAAAGTAGAGACGAAGAATGTGCAGTCAGCCATCTCTGAAGAAGAAGCAAAGCAGATTGCTCTTAAAGATGCAGGGGTGAAGGAATCCGATGTCAGTGGTATGCGCATTAAGCTGGAGACAGATGATGGAACAAAAGAGTATGAAGTAGACTTCTATGTAGGTGATAAAGAATATGATTATGATATTGATGCATCCGATGGAACCATTAGAAGTAAGGATACGGAGATTGAAGATGATTTTGGAACGGATCGTACAGATGTAAAGGTAAGTAAAGACACTGCGATCAAGAAAGTCTTAGCAAAAGTGAAGGGTGCACAGGAATCCGATGTTCGAATCCATTTGGATGAAGATGATGGAAGACAGATTTACGAAGGCTCTGTCATTTATGAGGAAATGGAATATGATTTTGAAATCGATGCTTCCACAGGAAAGATTCTTGAATGGGAAGCAGAATCAGTTTATGATGACTGAAATCAGTAAGAAAGGAGCTGTTGCTAAACGAAGCGAATTTCACTTCTTTAGCACAGCTCCTGTGTTTTTTATAATACTTATAGTCCATTAAATGCGGGTTTTGTGGACTAAATGAAGAAGAAAATTTCTCCTCCTGCGCCTAGGATGCCAGAACGTAAGAACAACCAAAGCTGTCTGGATTTACCCCGAGCCAAACCCTAATCCGCTCCGCTAGTCGGGCTTGGCATGGCACAAGACGAACTGCATTCCTTTTTTCCATAACAGTTGGAAAGGTAAGTAAACTTCCCTACCAACTGTCCTATGGAAAACAGTCATCTTCGATGCCTGAAGCAGTTCTGGTGATAGAATCCAGCCAACAGGTTGTTCTAACATTCCGCATATGTCGCTTTCGGAGAAGTTTTCTTCTTTGCCACACTCCGTTTCTCCACACGAATATGAGAGAAGCCAATATACTACAAAGAACGAAACCATTCCGGTAAAGCAATCTGCGAAGGAGCTTACATGTTTTCTCAGGCAGAAAATCTTTACCAAAAGCAATGCTTTTGGTCGTCCATAAGGACAAATGGCTGGAAGCTTGCTTACATAGCCATTTGTCCCTGGACGAGAAATAAGATTTTCGTCTGTCATGGTATAGAACAAGAGAAAACATGTATCAGATTTGGAAGCTCCGTAGTCTGATTGCTAATCGGAATGATTTCGTTCTCACTCACTATCCCATAGTCAAAGAAACCCGCATTTTTCCGATAAAAATATATTATATGACAGTTCCTTTTGATTGCATAAGAAATCTTTTGGAAGGTGGAAAGTTTTTTGGTATTTTTTTCACTCGGACAAAGCTTCCCATTGGTCATATAAATCTAACAGGGTTTCGTCTATATGAGCTTTTTGTGCGGTCAGTTCCATAAGCTTATCGGAATTGGAAGCATTTTCTGGAAGCGCAATTTCTTCATCAAGAGCAGAAGATTGATCCTCTAAATCTGCAATCTTTTCTTCTAATTTCTTAATGGCATTGGCCTGTTTACGAAGTTTGGCCTGTTCTTCTTTTTGCTGTTTCCAATCCAGTTTGACCTCGCTGTCTTTTTCCGATTCTATTGGAGTTGTGGAAGCAGAAAGTATTTCTCTTGCCTGAGACTCTTCCTTTTTCTGCAGATAATAATCATAGTTCCCTTTATATTCATCCAAATGTTCCTGATTAAGTTCTAGAATGCGTGTGGCTGTCTTATTGATAAAATAGCGGTCATGGGAAACATAAAATACGGTTCCTGTATATTGGCTTAGTGCATCCTCTAAAACTTCTTTTGAGAAAATATCCAGATGGTTGGTAGGCTCATCCAAAATCAGAAAATTAGCAGAAGAAAGCATGAGCTTTGCCAGGGAAACCCTTCCTCTCTCTCCACCACTTAAGCTTTTGATCAATTTAAAGACGTCCTCACCACGAAATAGAAATGCAGCCAGTACATTTCGGATTCTTGTATTGGTAAGTGATGGGTAGGAGTCGCTGATTTCTTGGAAAATCGTTTTCTCATCATGAAGTACCTGTTGTTCCTGATCATAATAGCCGATCTTTACTCTAGAACCAAGGCGGATGATACCGGTATCTTTTGAAACATATTTATTAATAATTTTTAATATGGTTGTCTTTCCAGTTCCATTTTCACCGATCAAGGCAACCTTTTCTCCACGTTTGATCTCAAAATTAAGGTCTTTGAATAACGTATGATTTCCATAAGATTTGCTGAGTTCTTCTACGGTCAGTACATCAGAACCACTGATGGTAGAGGGCTCCAGCTTTAATTTCATATTAGTATCGATTTCCACAGGTCGTTCGATCCGTTCGATCCGGTCCAGCATCTTTTCGCGACTTTCTGCACGTTTGATGGATTTTTCTCGGTTAAACTGTTTTAGTTTGGTAATGACTTCTTCCTGATGCTTGATTTCCTGTTGTTGCTTTTCATATTCTTTCCATTCGATGGCACGGATCTGGTCACGCTTGGCCACAAAATCACTGTAATTGCCTCTATAAGTTCTGGCGTGAGTATTGGAAATTTCTATGATTTTTGTTACAACTTTGTCAAGGAAATAACGGTCGTGTGAAACGATCAAAACGGCTCCATGATAGTTCATGAGAAAGGTTTCCAGCCAAGAAATGGAATTCATATCCAGATGATTGGTAGGCTCGTCCAACAGGATAATATCTGGTTTGGATAGAAGAAGCTTTCCGAGAGCAACACGGGTTTTCTGTCCACCAGACAGGGTAGAAATTCGTTTTGAAAATTCTTCTTCTTTAAAACCTAGTCCCTTTAGAACACCGGTAATTTCACTTTTATATGCATATCCGTTCAATTGTTCAAAACGGTGGGTGGCTTTTGTATATAAATTTAGTACCTGTTCCAGCTCTGTACCACTCAAACCGCTCATATTCTGTTCTAATTGACGGATTTTTCTATCTAAATCAATAATTTCCTGTTTCACAGAAAGCATTTCATCATAAATAGTATTATGAAAGGCCTGTTCCTGATGCTGTGCCAGATATCCAATGGTTTTTCCCTTGGATAGAGTGACCAGACCATTATCGGCTTCCATTTCATTCATGATGATTTTTAGAAGGGTGGATTTACCGGCACCATTGATTCCTACAATAGCAGCTTTTTCCTGATCTTCAATATGAAAGGAAATATCCCTTAAGACGGTTTTATCCACGAAGGTTTTTGTTATGTTTTGACATGATAAAATCATTGTATTCATCCTCATCTATATTAGTGTAATCGAAGAATATTCTATCATAGGAAAGAAATTTAGTAAAGATTTTAGAAAGGTTTGACAGATTATAGACAATCCATTATAATAAATTTAAATGAGTAAGATGGATAGCAAGGAGGAATTTAAGTGGCAGATTCAAATAAATCAACAAAAGAAATTTCGCCTGCAGTAATTAAGCGATTACCAAGATATTATCGCTACCTTGGAGAATTAAAGGAGAATGAAGTTTCAAGGATTTCTTCCAAGGAATTAAGTCAGAGAATGCAGGTGACTGCCTCACAGATTCGTCAGGATTTGAACAATTTCGGTGGCTTTGGTCAACAAGGCTATGGATACAACGTTGAACATCTACATGCAGAGATCGGCAAGATTTTAGGCTTGGATAAGATCAATAATCTGATTATTATCGGTGCAGGTAATTTGGGACAGGCTTTGGCAAATTATCAGCATTTTGAGCCAAACGGTTTTCGTATTTTAGGTCTGTTTGACGTGAATCCACGATTGGTAGGAATTACTGTGCGTGGTGTAGAGGTATATGATATTGATACCTTAGAGGACTTTATTAAGAACCATGATATTAAGATTGCGGCACTTACACTGCCGAAGCAGATGGCTCCGGAGATGGCCAGAGAGATGGTTGACTGGGGGATTAAAGCATTCTGGAATTTTGCACCAGTTGATTTAAATCTTCCAGAAGATATTATGGTTGAGAATGTACACTTGGCAGAAAGTTTAATGACACTTTCTTATAGAATTCATAGTACAGAAGTTTAATTTTTGGAGGCGGTAACCATGATCGTTGGCGTGGGAACTGATATCGTAGAAATTAATAGAATGGAGAGAATATGTTCCAGACAGCATAGTCTGGAACGTATTTTTCATGTACAGGAGAGGATGCTCGCTGCTAATGATTATTCAAAGGCTGCGGGCAATTTTGCTGTTAAGGAGGCAGTGGTCAAAGTGTTTGGCACCGGATTTCGCCAGTGCGAGCCAAATGAGATTGAGGTTGGCAGAGATAGTTTCGGAAAACCATATGTGGTTTTACATGGAAATGCAAAGAAACAGGCGGAACAATTGGGAATTGACCGAATTTATGTATCTATTTCAAATACGAAATCAGTTGCGATTGGATTTGCAGTAGGAGAGAGAAAAGATGAGATATATAACGACCAGTGCAGAAATGCAGAAGATTGATCAGATGACCATACAGGGAATCGGAATTCCAGGTATGGTTTTGATGGAAAAAGCGGCATTGAAGATGCACGATATGATTGTAGAAAGATTTAGTACAAAGGAAAAAATATGCATTGTAGCTGGAACAGGCAATAATGGAGGGGATGGTCTTGCGCTTGGAAGGATGCTGGTGGAAAGTGGTTATCAGGTAACTATACAGGTGATTGGAAATACGCTAAAGGCATCGGAGCAATTTATGGATCAGATGCAGATTTTGTTGGCCCTCGGAATTCCGGTGTGTCAGGAGGCAGATTATGAAGAATATGATGTTTTGGTAGATGCTATTTTTGGTGTAGGGTTGAGCAGAGAGATTACGGGAAAATATGCACAGGTGCTGGATGAGATGAACCAGTCCCATGCCTGTAAGATAGCTGTTGATGCTCCATCTGGCATATGCTGTACTACGGGAAAAGTTCTCGGAACAGCGCTGAAATGTGACATTACAATTACATTTGGTCTTATGAAGCGGGGATTGCTGTTATATCCTGGTAGTGATTATGCCGGAGAGGTTCTTGTGGTGGATATAGGATTTCCTCAGTTAGTGGTCTCTCAGTACGAACCGGAAGTCTTCACATATACGAAAGAGGATCTGTGCCGGTTGCCGAAACGACGAAATGATTCTCATAAAGGCACCTATGGGAAGGTACTGATTGTTGCTGGAACCATGAATATGGCAGGTGCATGTTATTTTAGTGCAAAGGCCGCATATTTATGTGGAAGTGGACTGGTTCAAATATTGACAACACAAGAGAATCGAGTGATTCTGCAGACCCTGCTTCCGGAGGCAGTGATGACAGTTTATCAAAATGAAAAAGAAGCAAAGGAACTATTGAGAAAGCACATGCAGCAATGCCAGACAGCAGTCATTGGACCAGGCATGGGACAAAATTCTATTACGGAAGAGCTGTTAAAAATCATGCTTATGGAATATAAAGGAAAACTGGTCATTGATGCAGATGGATGTAATCTGTTACGAAAACTGGAAATGTTTTTGCCAGAAGCAAAAGCAGACATTATTCTTACACCTCATTTAAAAGAAGCATCCAGAATCCTAGATAAAAGTATGGATGATATTTTAAAAGATCCGATTCGTACAATTCGGGAATATGCGAAAAAAAATCATGTAACCTTCGTCTTAAAGAATGCTCGAACTATAATTTCTTCTGGTGAAAGGTTGACATTCATAAACTCAAGTGGTAATAATGGTATGTCAACAGGTGGTTCTGGAGATGTATTATCTGGAATCATAGCAGGATTTTGTTCTGGCGGGTTAGGCGGAAGTGAAGCAGCAAGGCTGGGGGTGTATTGTCATGGTCTGGCTGGTGATTATGCCAGAGCACAGAAAGGAGCCTACAGTCTTATGGCTTCTGATTTATTAGAATATATTCCAGACGTGTTAGGAGGCAAATAGTTGTGGAAAAATATTTAAGGGTATATGCAGAGATTAATCTGGATGCAATCAATCATAACATAAAAGAAGTGAAAAAAGCCGTAGGGGAACAGGTCAAGGTCATGGCTGTTATTAAGGCAGACGGGTATGGTCATGGAGCAGTTATGGTAGCTAATTCCTTAAATCAGATTGGCATTGATGGATTTGCAGTGGCCATCATTGAAGAAGGAATTGAATTGCGCAAGAGGGGAATTCAAAAACCGATTTTAATTTTAGGCTATACTTCTCCGTATCAATATGGAGAACTTGTACAGTATGGTTTGACGCAGACCGTATTTCGATATGAAATGGCAGAAAAGATTTCTGAGTTTGCAGTCCTTCTTGGAAAAACAGCAAAGATTCATATTAAGCTGGACACGGGAATGAACAGAATTGGCTTTAAAGATAATGAAGAATCTATAAAAATCATTCAAAAAATCAAAGAATTACCAAATATAGAGATTGAAGGTATCTTTACACATTTTGCCTGTGCGGATGAAACAGACAAAACATCCGCATATCATCAATACGAGAGATATGAACGTTTTGTAAAGAAATTAGAGGAAAATGGAATTCATATTCCAATCAAACATGTATCCAATAGTGCTGCAATTATGGACCTTAAAGATGTTCGACTGGATATGGTAAGATCTGGTATTATGACATATGGCTTATATCCATCTGAGGAGGTGGATCATGATCAGATTCAACTTCAGCCAGCATTAAGTCTGAAAAGTCATATTGTATATATTAAGGAAGTCGGTCCAGGTGAAGGCGTAAGCTATGGATCTACATATGTAACAAAGAAAAAAACGAAAATTGCAACCATTCCGGTAGGATATGCAGACGGTTATCCAAGAGCACTCTCTTCTAAAGGACGTGTTTTGATTCGGGGTCAATATGCGCCGATCATTGGACGCATCTGTATGGATCAGTTTATGGTAGATGTTACGGATGTGGAAGGAGTACAGGAGTTAGATAATGTAACCTTAGTAGGAAGAGACGGTGACAATGCCATTACCGTAGAAGAAGTTGCTAATGTGAACAGCTTCAATTATGAATTTGTCTGTGGTTTGAGCCGTAGAGTTCCTAGAGTATATTATCAAAATGGAAAAATAATTCGTACAATTGATTATTTAAATGAATAATATCTGCATACTTTTTATCAAAGGGGTAATACTTCTAGTAAGAAACTTTGATGGAGAGTGAAATCGTGATTATTAGACGAGGAGATATTTTTTATGCAGATCTAAGACCGGTTGTAGGCTCTGAACAGGGCGGTGTCAGACCGGTCTTAATTATACAAAACGATGCGGGCAATAAACATAGTCCCACCGTTATCTGTGCGGCGATTACGAGTAAAATGAATAAGGCAAAGCTTCCGACCCATGTGGAACTGGACAGCCGAAAGTGTGAAATTGTCAGAGATTCGGTAGTATTGCTGGAACAGATTCGCACAATTGATAAACGAAGGCTGAAAGAAAGAGTCTGCCATCTAGATTCTTGGATCATGGAGAAGGTTGATCTGGCTTTAAAGGTCAGCCTGAATCTTGATACATAGGCAGAATCATTGACGAATGCAGGAAATAATGATATAGTGGATATTGCAATATTTTATAAAGGAGAATGTGAATGGACGATATAGGTACACTGAGCAGCCTCATCACAATCCTGATTGCAGTGATTTGTGTGGTAGAGTTGGTGTATATTTTACATCTGAAGAAATCCGTGCAGTCCAGTTCATTGAGTACGCGTTCTAAGAAAAATGATGAGGATGACGAAGAGAACAATGAGTACGAAGAAGAAATCAAGAATATGATGAATCAGGGACTGGAGCAAGGAATTATCGAGGCAGATGAACGGGAAATGATCAACAATGTATTTGAATTTGGGGATAAAGAATGCAAGGATGTTATGCGGTTTCGGAAGAAAATTGTAGGAATCGATAACCATATGTCCATTGAGGAATGCCTGAATTTCATGTTGGAGCAGCCATATTCCAGATATCCGCTTTATGAGACGGATATTGATAATATCCTTGGCGTGTTGTATTTAAAGGATGTCATCGAAGCCTATTTGAATCAGGAAGAGAAACCGTTGTCCGAAATAGCCAGAGAAGCATTTTTTGTACATGAGACTATGGAAATTTCTGATCTCTTTAAGGAGATGCAGCTGAAGAAGATTCATATGGCCATTGTGGTAGATGAGTATGGACAGACAGAAGGAATCGTTGCTATGGAAGATATGCTGGAAGTTATTGTTGGTAATATTTTTGATGAATATGATATCGATGAGCATGAGATTACTAAGCTTGGTGAAGAAGGCGGATATCTGATTCAGGGTGTTACAAGACTGGATGTACTGGAAGAGCTTCTGGATATTGAATTTCCAGATGAAGATATTGAGACCATTAATGGATTTCTGATTGATCAGCTGGGCCATCTCCCAGAGGATAATGAAGAGGTTGAAATTATATATGAAGGATATTCCTTTAAATCTATGGATATCCATGAAAAAATGGTGCGACAGATAAAAGTAAGTAAAATTGAGAAAGATAAAGGAGAATAGAAATGTCAGGACATAGTAAGTTTGCCAATATCAAACACAAAAAAGAAAAAAATGATGCGAAAAAAGGAAAGATTTTTACCGTTATCGGTAGAGAAATCGCAGTTGCTGTAAAAGAAGGCGGACCAGATCCAGCAAATAACAGTAAACTTCGTGATGTTATCGCAAAAGCAAAAGCCAATAATATGCCAAATGATACGATTGATCGCGGAATTAAAAAAGCAGCAGGAGATGCTAACTCTGTCAATTATGAGACGATTACATATGAAGGTTATGGACCAAACGGAGTTGCGATCATCGTAGATACCTTAACAGATAATAAAAACCGTACTGCATCTAACGTAAGAAATGCATTTACAAAAGGATATGGAAATGTAGGAACACCAGGATGCGTGTCTTATATGTTCGATAAAAAAGGTCAGATCATCATTGACAAAGAAGAATGCGAAATGGATGCAGATGACCTGATGATGATCGCACTAGATGCAGGAGCAGAAGATTTTTCAGAAGAAGAAGATAGTTACGAAATTTTTACAGATCCTGATGACTTTAGTGCAGTACGCGAAGCATTAGAAGCAGAGGGAATCAAGATGGCAGATGCCAACGTAAGCATGATTCCTCAAACATATGTGGAATTAACAGATGAACAGGATATTAAGAATATCCAGAAGACATTAGACTTATTAGATGAAGATGATGACGTTCAGGAAGTGTACCACAACTGGGATGAATAATTCGTGAATTTTTTTAGTGTAACAAGACGGCAGAGCAGATACTTTGCCGCCTTTTTCATATTAAGAAGAAAGGGGATATGAGGAGTATGAAAAAAGAAAACCATCGATTTTTACAATTGGGAATCACCATATTCGCAAGCCTTTCAGCGGTCATCCTTGTGTATCTTGGTTTTTCTAATATTAAAAAAGTAAGTGCATATATTGCAATAATAAAATCAGCCCTTCAGCCAATTGTCATAGGGTTGATTCTGGCTTATTTACTGTCGCCTATTGAAACCAAGATGGAACAGTATCTAATCAGAAGGAGGATTAAGAATAAGCCTGCAAAGACTATTGCGGTTTTTGTTACAACCTTTCTTACTCTGGCAACCATAGGAATTGGAATACGTATGTTATTACCTCAAGTAATAAAGACTATCATGGATTTAAGCATAACATTGCCAGGTATGATGATGTCCTTTACACAACAGCTAAAGGAATGGGTACACAGTGATAGCCAGATTATGGAATTTGTCAATGAATGTGTAATAAGGGCCAACGATTGGCTGAATGAATGGTTAAAGACTGGCATCTATGAGGCTATGACATCCATTCTGTCTGGAATTATTGATATGTTCGGATTCCTTTTTAATATTATCATAGGCTTTATTGTTATGATCTATGTGTTGTTTGAAAAAGATAAGTTTCGGGGACAGGCAAAGAAGATATTATATGCAGTTTCTAAAAATCGTTCGGTAAATGCTTTTATTCTGGATACGATAAGACAGTGCGACCGGATGTTTGGAGGATTTATTACAGGAAAGATCATTGATTCCCTGATCATAGGAATCATCTGTTTTATTTGCATGCATCTTTTGAAGCTGCCATATGTAACTCTGATTAGTCTGATCGTGGGAATTACCAATGTGATCCCTTTTTTTGGTCCATATATTGGGGCGATTCCAAGTGCTTTTTTAATTCTTCTGGTGAACCCAATGCAGTGCATCATATTTATCATTTTTATTATTATTCTTCAGCAGGTAGATGGTAATATAATCGGACCAAGAATTTTAGGAGAATCGACAGGATTGTCTCCATTTTGGGTATTATTTGCAATTTTGGTTGCTGGGGAAGTATTTGGTGTCATCGGAATGATCATCGGAGTACCGTTATTTGCCACAGTTTATTATGTTATCAAGCGTCTGGTAGAGTCACAGCTATCACAGCAGGATCTTCCAATAGACACAGAAGCGTATATTTCATTAGACAAACTGGATGAAGACAATCAGGCAACTTTCTTACGAGAAGAAAAAAAGAAGGTCAGAAGGAAAAAGAAAGAAAGCAGGAAGGAAAAAGAAACGGAATGAGACAGGAATATGTGCAAAAGGTATTGGATTGGCTGGTAGATACCTATGGCATGCATAATGATGGATTTTATCATAATCATCCATGGCAGCACCTGGTGGCAATTATGCTAAGCGCTCAAAGTACGGATAAACAAGTAGACGAGGTCTTGCCAGCCTTGTATGCCAGATTTGATACAGTAGAAGATGTGGCGGAAGCGAATGCGGAAGAAATCGAGTCCTATATCCGGTCTATCGGCATTTATAAAAATAAAGCTAAAAATATGAAAAAATGTTGTACGCAGTTATCCAGAGAATATGGGGGTGTGGTGCCTTCTACGAGGGAAGAACTGATGAAGTTGAGTGGAATTGGAAGAAAAACGGCAAATTTATATATGGCAAATGAGCTGGGAATTCCGGAGATTACTGTAGATACACATGTTCATCGAGTATCCAATCGCCTTGGATGGGTGAACAGCAAGAATGTGTTACAGACAGAAAAGCAGCTTCAGGTTGTTTTGCCAAAGAAATATTGGATTCCTATCAATATTCTTCTCATACGCCATGGAAGGGCATTGTGTAAAGCAAGAAAGCCAGAATGTGACAGGTGTTTTTTAAATAAATATTGTGAATATTATAAAAATAGAGATAATTCTTAAAAGAGTATAAAATCATTTGACTTTTTATGGGAAATGGCTATAATTTAGCCTAAGCTTTCTATTGTGGATGGTTGTAAATAAAAGATATGAATAGAAATGGGGTAATGATATGTATTATGGTTTTGGTATGTTTTATGATCCAACTTATATATTAGTACTAATTGGAGCGATATTATCCTTGTTAGCTTCTGCTAATGTCAATAGTACGTTTCAAAAGTATTCAAAGGTTCGAAGTAGAAGCGGGATGACGGGAAAGGAAGCGGCAGAACGTATTCTGCAGGCATCTGGTATTTATGATGTCAGAGTAGAACACATTGCGGGAAATCTTACGGATCATTATGATCCATCTTCAAAAGTACTGCGATTGTCAGATGCCACCTATGCTTCTTCGTCTGTAGCTGCTGTCGGTGTGGCTGCTCATGAATGTGGTCATGCAGTCCAGCATCAGAAAAAATATGCACCATTGGTACTTCGTTCTACTTTAGTACCGGTGGCAAATTTTGGGGCAAAGATATGTTGGCCAATGATTATTCTTGGATTGCTGATCGGACGTTTTCAGCCATTGCTGACCTTAGGTATTTTACTATTCGGGCTAGCTGTTTTATTTCAGCTTGTTACACTTCCTGTGGAATTTAATGCATCCAGTCGCGCATTGAAGATATTGGAACAGAACGGAATTTTAGGATATGATGAATTAGGGCAGACGCGAAAGGTACTTTCTGCTGCTGCGATGACATATTTGGCTGCGGCAGCTTCATCCATTTTACAGCTACTGCGATTGGTCATTTTATTTGGAGGACGAGATCGAGACTAATTATGAAAATCCGAATTGTTAGTGTGGGAAAAATTAAGGAACCCTATCTTAAAAAGGGCATCGAATATTATCAAAAAAAATTGAGTAGGAAAGCAGAAATTGAACTCGTGGAGGTAGAGGATGAGAAGACTCCGGATCGTGCCAGTGAAAAAGAAGAACAGCAGATCAGAAGAATAGAAGGAGAACGGATTCTTCGCCATATTCCAGAGGATGATCAGGTTTTTGCACTTTGTATTGAAGGAAAGCAACTGACAACAGAAAAGCTTAGGAAGACGATAAAATTGGATATGGATGCGGGAAGAACTTCATTTACCTTTATTATTGGAGGGTCTCTTGGGCTAGCACCGGAAGTAGTACAAAGAGCGAAGTACAAGATCAGTTTTTCTTCAATGACATTTCCTCATCAAATGATGCGAATGATTCTACTGGAGCAGTTGGATCGTGTAATATAGCATATTTTAGGTGGCTTTAAATTCAAAAAAGAGAATTTCACTGTCAAGTGAAATTCTCTTTTTTCGGTCACATAAGTATGGAAAATAACTGCCTATTGTATAGATGGTTCTACAGCTGCCTGAAGCATGGCAAAAATCTGCGGCTGTTCTTTTTTCATACGAATCGGAGTGAGATCGTGAGCAACCATTCCATGAACAGTTTTTCCTGTACTGATCAGCTCCTGGGTATCTTCCTTTAGAACCCGATATTCAAATTCCAGCTTTGTATTGGTTACTTTAGTCAATCGTGATTCAATGATCAATTCGTCTTCGTAAAATGCTGCTTTTTTATAATGACATTCCAGTGAAAGAAGTGGAACGATAACGCCATGCTTTTCCATATCGGAATAGGTCATACCAGATGCTTTAATTAAATCGGTGCGGCCGGCTTCAAACCAGACCGCATAGTTACTGTGATGTGCGATGCCCATCTGGTCTGTTTCTGCATAACGTACGGTGATTTTTGTGTTTGTTATCATAAAGGGCCTCCTTTTGAAATATGTTACACTTATTTGTCATATTGAATTCGTTTTTAGCATATAATATATAATGTGCTTTTTCATAAAGAATTGCACAAAAAATGCACCTGGCGGGAGTTGAACCCGCGACCAACAGCTTCGGAGGCTGGCACTCTATCCACTGAGTTACAGATGCATAACGCTATTCTAATACAAAATGAAGAAAAATGCAAATATTTTTTTATTTATCTGAAACTTTGTTCTGTTGTAAAAGTATGGTATAATTTTATCATCAAGGTCAGGAGGGAAAAAACGTGAAAAACAGTCAATATACATTTTTTATTTTAGTCATCAGTTGGTTCTTCTTTATCATTGGATGCAGTGTTACTGCTGCATATATGAAGGTATCGACACAATTTGATACCCAGACCAAAAAGACAGAGGCCGCCCAGGCATCCAAGCTGTCGGAATCGGAACTTTATGATTCAAAATATGAGGTCGGGAAGACGGAAGCAAAGCTTAGCGATTTCATGAAAAAGTATTATGAATATTTGGAAGAAGGAAATCGGGAAGAATTGCTCAAGATGGTAGAGGATACAGAATGTTTTTTCTCTCCTCAAAAGTTAAGGAATATGACCTTATATATTGAAAAATATAACAATATTACCTGTTACATAAAAAATGGAGAAGATACACATTCTTATATTGTATTTGTATCTTATGATGCGAAATTTCATGATATTGCCCAGACGGTTCCGGGAGTTTCACAATACTATGTGATTGATGAAGACGGAGAATTTAAAATTTATAATAACAAGGATCATTTAAGCACAGAAGCACAAAAAGCCATGGAAGTATCATTAAGATTGAAAGATATCAAAGCATTGATTGAAGATACAAGACAACGATATGAAGCTGTGATTGCTACGAACAAAGAATTAGAGGAATTTTTTGAGGAATAAACATGAATTATACCATATACATTTATGAGAAAAAGATGGCACCTTTTTTTATGGATAATATAAAAGAATTTACAAAAAGACTTGGGAGATATTGTAAAATTCAGATTATTCCATTAAAAAAGGAACAGGACATTGAAAAAATAAAGCAGACAGGCGGGATTCATTGTGTATTGACGGAAAAGGGGAATACGTTTCCTTCAGAGGCATTTGCGGATTGGATTCATCAATTGGAAGTACATGGTACAAGTTCCTGTACGTTTTATATTCATTGTGAGCCTCCGTTTGAATGGAATGAAGAAGGATGTATATCCAAACTTACCATGGCACCAGGTCTTACTGCGGCCATTCTCTGTGAACAGATCTACAGGGCATATCGCATTATTCATGGACAGCCATATCATAAATGATCATAGTTTGGGAGAAGTCTGAATGTATCTATGGGGAGAGGTAGAACAGATGAATAAGGAGTACAATTATGTTAGAGATGATAAACAAACCAAATGATATCAAAAAATTAGAGGTAAAGGATTATAAGCTGTTAGCTAAGGAAATTCGAAGATTCCTGATCAAGAATGTTAGTAGAACAGGAGGACATCTTGCCTCCAATCTAGGTGTTGTAGAACTTACTATGGCACTTCATCTTGTGTTGGATTTTCCTAAAGATAAGTTGATTTTTGATGTGGGACATCAATCCTATGTACATAAGATTTTAACTGGAAGAAAAGGCGGATTTGCACATTTAAGGCAGTTTCATGGCATGAGTGGATTCCCTAAAAGAAAAGAAAGTGACTGTGATGCATTTCACAGTGGCCATAGTTCTATGTCGTTGTCTGTTGCATTGGGAATGGCAAAGGCCAGAGATTTGAATCATACGAATGAAACAATCGTAGCAGTAATAGGGGATGGAGCATTGTCTGGCGGGATGGCTTATGAAGCGCTCAATAATATGGTACAGCTAAGAGAAGAGAAAAAGAATCTGATTATTATCTTAAATGATAATAAGATGTCTATTGCAGAAAATGTAGGTGGGATGTCAGCTTATTTGAATAAAATCCGTATGAAAAAAGAATATGTGGATCTGAAAGATAATGTAGAGCATTCATTGTTAAAGATTCCGGCAATAGGAAAACCATTAACAAAGGCAATCAAAAAATCAAAAGATTCGATTAAGCATTTGTTCGTACCGGGCATGATGTTTGAGGATATGGGTCTTACTTATACTGGACCTATCGATGGACATGATTTGCCACTTCTCATAGATACCTTGGAACAAGCGAAGAAGTTGGAGGAGCCTGTTATTATTCATGTTATTACCAAAAAGGGAAAAGGATATAGACCAGCAGAAAAAAATCCAGAGAAGTTTCACGGTATTGGCCCATTTTATATCAAGGATGGGGAAGTAATCTCCAAAAGCAGTAAGCCTTCTAACACAGCCATTTTTTCCGATACCTTGCTGCAGGCGGCGAAAAAAGATGACAAAATTGCAGCAGTGACAGCTGCTATGCCAGAGGGTACAGGACTGAAAAAGTTTGGAGAGGAATATCCGGAAAGATTTTTTGATGTTGGGATTGCAGAAGAGCATGCAGTCACCTTTTGTGCCGGAATGGCAGCCAATGGATGGAAACCTGTTTTTGCGGTATATTCTACCTTTCTTCAAAGAGGATTTGATCAGGTGCTGCATGATGTTGCTTTAGGAAATTATCCAGTGATATTTGGTGTGGATCGATCTGGATTAGTTGGAGCGGACGGAGAAACCCATCAAGGGATTTTTGATATTCCGTATTTATCAATGATTCCAAATTTAACGATTATGGCACCGATCAATGGAAGAGAGATAAAAGAGATGCTATTGTATGCATTGAATCATGCTACAGGACCAATTGCCATTAAATATTCTCGAGGAGAAGCGGAAACCTTATTAGAGGAATCTTTTCAGAAAATTGAATATGGAAAAGGACAGATTATACATCGAGGAAAAGATGCAGTTTTGGTGGCAGTTGGAAATATTTTTTGTGAAGCTTATGAGGCCATGAAACTATTAGAGGCCGAAGGCTATGAGATTGGGCTTGTCAATCCAAGGTATTTAAAGCCATTTGATCAGAAGCTGTTGGATGAACTGGCACAGACGTATGATTGTATTGTGACAATTGAAGAGGGTATCTTACATGGAGGCTTTGGTGCCGGAGTGATGCAGTATCTTTATCAGAATGGCTACACAGGAAGAGTGAGAAATATTGGCATTAATGATGTCTTTGTAGAGCATGGCTCCATCAAGGAATTGAGGCAGATGCTCAAACTGGATGGAAAAGGTATTGCAGACTCTGTAAAAGAGATGCTTTCAAATTGAAGAAACGGAGAGGAAAAGGAGCGAGCCATTATAGGGCAGCTCCTTTTACTTCGTCAAGAAAAGCAGGATCAATTGCCTGAATGCCTCTTGTCTCGATTGGTGTTGAAAAGACAATCTGAGTCTCTGTAATACCAAATTCCTGAAGTTGATTGATAAAGACGTCCAATTCACTGGTGCTTGGAAAGATAACTTTCATCAGCATGGAATATTGTCCTGTAACGCAGTTGCATTCGATAACATTTGGACACTGCTTGATAAAAGGATAAAAGGTTTCTTTTTCCTTTGGTGCCAATGTCAGACTGATAAATGCTTTGATATGATAACCTAAAGCAACCGGGTTGATAGAGGCATGATATCCGGTGATGACACCATTCTTTTCTAATCGTTCAATTCTGCTGGAAACTGCAGGTGAAGATAGAAATACCTTTGAATCCAGATATTTTAATGGGTGTCTGGCATTTTCCTGTAGCAGAGCTAATATCTTTTTATCAATTTTGTCAATTTTGTCTAGCATATTTTTCACTTCCATTTCATTATCATTCATCATGCGTTCCTTTTATGAAAGCGCATTCCGTTGCACGTCGTGTGCATTCCCTCGGAGGGTTATTCTTATAAAAAGAAAAAAGGAGCGCTCGCCTTCTGGCAAACACTCCTTTGTGTATTTTAAGTATATAATGAATTCTTTCATAATGCAAGTAAAAAAGAAAAAAGATTTAAAATCTTTAGTCTTTACAATTAGAAAACTCTCTTCTATAATAGTTAGGATGAAAAGGAGATGTAATCATGATATTTAAAAAACCAGAATTGGAAGATTTACCGATTCTTAGAAAATACTTTGAAGGTTTGGAATTTTATAATAGTGGATATACACCTGGGATGATGTATTTATGGGCTCCATTTTATAATATTGAATATGCTATTGTAGATGATATGGTAGTCTGCAGGACTGGAAAGGATAAAAAGAGATATTCCTATCCTATTGGACAGGGAGATGCAAAAGCTGTTCTTGATCAGATTATTAAGGAATGTGAAAAAGATGGAACGGATTTTGAGATGTATGGAGTGACCAAAGACATCGAAGAAAAAATGGTTGCTTTATATGGAGATGTTTTTGAAGTTGCATACGACAGAGATAATGCCGACTATGTGTATTTGTCCGAAAAACTGATTAGTTTAAGCGGTAAAAAATTACATAGTAAAAGAAATCATATTAATCGATTCATTGCAAACCATGAATGGAGCTATGAACCCATCAATGATGAGAATGCCCTGGAATGTCTGGTTATGTTGATGCAATGGAAGTTAAATAACTGCACACCAGAGGAAATTGAAAAACATGATGAAATCTGTGTTGCAAAAAACTCTATTATGTACCGAAAGGAACTTGGCTTTACCGGAGGATTGATTCGATGTGAGGGTGAGATTATTGCATTTTCTCTGGGAGAACCACTAAATAAGGATACCTTTGTTGTGCATATTGAGAAAGCATTTTCTCATATTCAGGGAGCATATCCAATTATCAATCAGCAATTTGTACTTCATGAGGCAAAGGATTATAAGTATATTAATCGTGAAGAGGATTGTGGGGAAGAAGGCCTGCGAAAAGCGAAGATGTCTTATCGGCCAGAAAAGTTGGAGGAAATTGCAGTTCTTAAGTTTGCGTAAGAAAGAAACGATCCATAGAAATACCATGTCTGACAGTTGATTGTGCTGGACAGATGTTAAGAGCTAAGGTTATAATAATGGAAGAAAATAGTCTAGGAGGAAGTTACTATGAGACATTTGATCGATCCAATGGATTTGAGCGTGGAAGAAATTGATCACCTGATTGAACTCGCAGGGAAAATTATCGACCATCCTGAAAAATATCGCGAAGTCTGCCGTTATAAAAAGCTGGCAACCTTATTCTTTGAGCCTAGTACCAGAACAAGACTAAGTTTTGAAGCTGCCATGATGGAATTGGGAGGGAATGTACTGGGATTTTCATCTGCAGATTCATCATCTGCTGCAAAGGGAGAAAGTGTTGCAGATACAGCAAGAGCAGTTGCATGTTATGCTGATATTATCGCTATGAGACATCCAAAAGAAGGAGCTCCATTAGTGGCTTCCCAGTATGTGGATATTCCGATTATCAATGCCGGAGATGGAGGACATAATCATCCAACACAGACACTGACAGATTTGCTTACGATCAAGCAGGAAAAAGGAAGGCTAGATCACCTGACCATTGGCTTTTGTGGGGATTTAAAGTTCGGTCGTACGGTACATTCCTTGATTAAAGCATTATCCAGATATGAAGGAATCAACTATATATTGATTTCACCAGAGGAATTACAGATTCCAGAATATCTGAAAAAGGAAGTCTTTGAAAAGAAAGGAATTACATATCAAGAAGTAGAACGCATGGAAGAGGTTATGCCAGAGTTGGATATTATCTATATGACCCGTGTGCAAAGAGAACGATTTTTCAATGAAGCCGATTATATTCGTTTGAAGGACAGCTATATTTTAGATATGGACAAGTTGAAAAATGCCAAAGAGGATTTGGCAATTTTACATCCGCTGCCTCGTGTCAACGAGATTTCGGTAAAAGTGGATGACGATCCAAGAGCATGTTATTTTAAACAGGTGAATTATGGAAAGTATATTCGTATGGCACTGATCATGACCATGTTGGGGGTGAAGGCAGATGAAGATTGATAGTATTAAGAATGGAATTGTATTAGATCACATTACAGCAGGCAGAAGTATGGCAATCTATAAGAATCTTGGATTGGATAAGCTGGATTGTTCTGTTGCTATCATTAAAAATGTAAAAAGCGAGAAGATGGGAAAGAAGGATATCATTAAAATTGATGATCAGTTTACAGTAAACCTGGATGTCATCGGTTATCTGGATCCGAATGTTACGGTATGCATCATCGAAGATGGAAAGATTGTAAAGAAGTATAAAGTCGAACTTCCGGAAACATTAGTAAATATTGCAAAATGCAAGAATCCTCGCTGTATTACATCCATTGAACAGGAAATCGATCAGGTTTTTGTTCTTACTGATAAGGAGAATCATGTCTATCGCTGTAAGTATTGCGAGTCAAAATTGAAAAAATAAAGAATCAGGAATCATCCGTTGTTATTCAACTGGTGATTCCTCTTTTTTATTGCATTTTTCGATTGCATTCTTTATAATGTTAGTAAGCGTTTATGAAAGAGATGTGATAAATGTATGAGAGAAAATGATACAAGTGTAACTCCAGTAAAAAGAGAAATTAGTAAACCGGCTGATTTTACAGAACCGGAAGTATTATTTCAACAGCTGCTTAGTACCATCGATTCGTATCATCCGTCAGCAGATGTCGAAATGATTAAAAAAGCATATTCCATTGCTTATGAGGCTCATAAAGATCAGAGAAGAAAATCTGGAGAGCCTTATATTATCCATCCAATCTGCGTTGCGATCATACTGGCGGAATTGGAATTGGATAAAGAGACAATCGTGGCAGGTCTTTTACATGATGTGGTAGAAGATACGGTCATGACATCAGAAGAGATTGCCAGTGAATTCAGTGAAGAAATTGCTCTGCTGGTTGATGGGGTAACCAAATTAGGACAGTTGAGCTATTCCAAAGATAAAGTAGAAGTTCAGGCAGAGAATCTGCGTAAGATGTTTCTTGCCATGGCAAAAGATATTCGTGTAATCTTGATCAAATTGGCAGACCGCCTTCATAATATGAGAACGCTTCAATATATGAAGCCAGAGAAACAAAAGGAAAAATCCAGAGAGACGATGGATATTTATGCACCAATTGCGCATAGACTTGGAATTTCCAAGATCAAAGTGGAATTGGATGATTTATCCCTGCGTTATCTGAAACCAGAAGTATACCAACAACTGGAGAACCAGATTTCCATTCAGAAAGAAGAACGGGAAGCATTTATCGAAAAGATTGTATCAGAAGTAAGTGAGCATATTAATGGATCGATCCAGCATGCAGAAATTGATGGCCGTGTAAAGCATTATTTCAGTATTTATAAAAAGATGGTAAATCAGAACAAGACCATCGATCAGATTTACGATCTGTTTGCAGTGCGCATCAAAGTAGATACTGTAAAGGATTGCTATGCAGCACTTGGAATTATTCACGAGATGTACAAACCAATTCCAGGTCGATTTAAGGATTATATTGCGATGCCAAAGCCAAATATGTATCAATCTCTGCACACGACATTGATCGGACCGAATGGACAGCCATTTGAGATACAGATTCGAACCTATGAGATGCATCGAACCGCAGAATATGGTATCGCAGCTCATTGGAAATATAAAGAGAATAAAAATAACTCAGGAATCAATAAAGAAGAGGAAAAATTAAGCTGGCTTCGGGAAATTTTAGAATGGCAGCGGGATATGGAGGATAACAAGGAATTTTTAAGTCTCTTAAAGACGAATCTAGATTTATTTGCGGAGAATGTATATTGCTTTACCCCGAATGGAGATGTGAAGAATCTTCCAAATGGATCCACACCAATTGATTTTGCGTATAGCATTCATTCTGCTGTCGGAAATACGATGGTTGGAGCAAGAGTCAACGGACGTCAGGTAACTTTTGATTATAAGATCCAAAACGGCGATCGAGTGGAAATCATTACTTCTCAGAATTCCAAAGGGCCGAGCAGGGATTGGTTAAAAATTATTAAAAGCTCACAGGCAAAAAGCAAGATCAACCAATGGTTTAAGCGACAGTTTAAAGAAGAGAATATTGTCCGCGGTAAGGATCTTCTTCGTCAATACGCCAAAGAAAAAGGAATTGTACTTGCAGACTATTTAAAACCGGGATATCAGAAAAAGGTTATGTTAAAATACGGTTTCCGTGATTGGGATTCCGTGTGTGCAGCAATCGGACATGGCGGATTAAAAGAGGGTCAGGTTGTTAATAAATTAAAAGAAGAATATGAGAAAGATCATCCAAAAATCTTAACAGATGCAGAAGCAATCGATAATGTCAGCAATCAAGATAAGAAGCGCAGCAATAAGTCCAAAGGTGGAATTGTAGTAAAAGGTATTCACGATGTGGCAGTTCGCTTTTCAAAATGCTGTAATCCGGTTCCAGGCGATGAGATTGTTGGATTTGTGACCAGAGGAAGAGGTGTTTCCATTCATAGGACAGACTGTATTAATATGATGTCAATGCCGGAGTCAGATCGGGTACGTCTGATCGATGCTGAATGGGAATCTCCAGAAGAAGAGAACAAAGGACAACTGTATACAACAGAGATCAAAATATATGCTAACAATCGTACTGGTATGTTTGTAGATGTATCTAAAATTTTCTTGGAAATGAATATTGATATGTCTTCGGTCAATGTAAAGACATCAAAGAATGGAAAAGCAACCATTAGTATTTCTTTCGATATCCATGGTGTTGCTCAGCTGAATAAGATTATTGCTAAGCTGCGTGGAATTGAAGGAGTTATTGATATAGAAAGAACAGCAGGTTAGGAGAGACAATGAACGATAACTTAATGATACTTACTATGCCCCTTGGGGAAATGGAAACAAATTGCTATGTATTAGGAAATAGTGAAACAAAAGAAGCCTATGTCTTTGATCCGGGCGCAGAACCAGAGGCTGTCCTTCGCCTTTTACAACAGGAAGGACTGGAATTTTCTGGAATTATTTTAACGCATGGTCATTTTGATCATATTCTGGCAGTGGATGAGCTGGTTGCTGAGGTGGGTCCACAGCTTCCTATTTATGCTGGAGAAGAGGAGAAGGAGGTATTCCAGAATGGAAACTATAATCTGTGTTCCATGGTGGGGCAGACTTCTCTTTTTATGCCAAATCACTTTTTAAAGGATGGAGACATACTGGAAATTTGCGGGACAAAAGTAAAATGTCTCCACACACCAGGACATACCTGTGGCGGTATGAGTTATTATATTGCAGATAAAAGCTGGTTAATTGCGGGTGATACTTTGTTTCAGGGAAGCATTGGAAGAACAGATTTTCCAACTGGAAGCTATCAGGTGTTAGCTGACTCAATCAAGAAGAAAATCTATACGCTTCCTGATTATACAATTGTTTTTCCGGGACATGGACCTAGTACAACAGTAGGAGAAGAAAAAGTGTGCAATATGTTTGTGCATTTATAAAAGATGATGATAGGATTAATTCAAAATGACGAACGATTAGAATCCGATATCCGTGATTTAATTTATGCTTTCTTTTTTGGAGTGAAGATTAAGAAAGTTACAGATACTTCGGATCAGTATGATTTATATGTAGATGTAAAGGTTACCGGGGAACAGGTAGCCTTTTCCTTAGTGAAAGAAGATATGATTGTCGGGCAGACCTTTTGCGAAAGTCTGGATAGAAATCCAGTAAAAGAAAGTATATATGAGCTTTTGAGTGCTTATACAGGAAAGCAACTTCCATGGGGAACTTTAACAGGGGTCCGTCCAACAAAGATTGCTTTAGAACAGATTGAGCAGGGAAAAACAATCGATGATATTCAGACATATTTCCTAGATACGTTTCACTGTACCAAGCAGAAAGTAGATATCTGTACAAAAGTAGCAGAAAATGAAAACAGAATTTTACAGGGAATTTCATATGAAGATCAGTACAGTCTTTATATTGGAATTCCATTTTGCCCTTCGACCTGCTTGTATTGTTCTTTTACTTCCTATCCAATCGCTTCTTATCGAAATCGAGTTGAGGAATACTTAAAAGCGGTGGAAAAGGAAATGGATTATGTCAGTGAGGTATGTCGGAATAAAAGATTGATTTCCGTTTATTTTGGTGGTGGTACCCCTACATCCATTGAAGCAGATCAGTTAAAAAGGCTGATAGAGAAGGTAAAACAAAGTTTTGATTTTACCTATGTGCGGGAATTTACGGTGGAAGCAGGACGCCCAGATAGTATCACCAGAGAAAAACTAAAAGTGTTGCTAGAATGTGGCGTTACAAGAATCAGTATTAATCCGCAGACGATGAATCAGGAAACTTTACGTCTGATCGGACGGGCTCATACCGTGGAACAAACAAAAGAAGCTTTTTATCTGGCCAGGGAAACGGGACATCAAAATATCAATATGGACATGATCGTAGGACTTCCTGGAGAAGATATTACTCATGTTGAAAAGACTTTGAAAGAAATTGCTTTCTTAAAGCCAGATAGCCTAACCGTACATTCGTTGGCAGTCAAACGTGCGGCCAATTTAAATATTCAGATGGAAAAGTACCGGGCATCTTTGAAAGGTGCAACCAATGAGATGCTCGAGTTGGTGGATGACTATGCCAGTCATCTGGGATTAAGCCCGTATTATTTGTATCGGCAGAAGAATATTCCTGGGAATATGGAAAATATTGGATATGCAAAGCCAGGCTTGGAGAGTATCTATAATATTTTGATTATGGAGGAGAAACAGGATATTATTGCACTTGGTGCAGGGGCATCTTCAAAGTTTGTATTTCGATCAGAGCATCGAATTGAACGTGCAGAAAATGTAAAAAATGTGGAGCACTATATAACCAGGGTGGAAGAAATGATTCAACGAAAAAAAGCAATTATGGAGGATAAATACGGCCATGTTGTACTATAGTAAAGATGATATTGAAACACCCATCGAGGTGACCATTGAAGAAGCACTGGAGCATGGAATGATCGTCAGCAATCTGGCATATCTGGTTTCCAAAGAATTGGGAATGGATGAGGAATTTTGTTATGACATGGCAGTTGCAGGTATCGTTCATGATATTGGAAAATTAAAGATCCATTCTTTTTTGCTTCAAAAATTTGAACACATTATGGCCATTGATGAGGCACGCTATATTCGGATGCATCCATCTATGGGATATGCCATCTTGAAAGAAAAAGGGTTTCATGATAGAATTCTTTCAGCAGTGCTTTCTCATCATGAGAATTATGATGGTTCTGGATACCCAAATAATCTGAAAGGAAAATCCATTCCTCTGGAAGGGAGAATTCTCCATGTATGTGACTGCTTTGGAGCTTTGATCTCCAATCGTCCATACCGACAGGCATTTGATCTAGAGACTGCCATCGAGGTCATGATTGACGAAACAAAGAATTTTGACATGAAAGTATACCTTGCTTTTCAGAATCTTGCATTTTCTGATACATTTAAAAGCGTTCTGAATAGCTTTGGGATTGAATAGAAGGAGGATATGCCATGATTACACAGGCACCAAGAGGTACACAGGATTGGTACGGCGATAATATGGAGAAACGTACGTACCTGGAAAAAACATTTCGAGAATTGTGCAAAGCGTTTCATATGAAGGAGATCATTACTCCTGTTTTTGAACATACCATTCTTTTTCAGAGAGGTGTAGGAGAAACGACAGATGTTGTACAGAAAGAGATGTACACATTTATGGATAAAGGAAATCGAAGCATTACATTAAAACCAGAAGGAACAGCTGGTGCGATTCGTGCATACTTAGAACATGGAATGCACTCTGAGGCACAGCCAATTAAAATGTTTTATGTCACACCGGCTTTTCGTTATGAAAAACCACAGAGTGGACGTTTAAGACAGCATCATCAGCTGGGAATCGAATTTGTTGGTTCTAAAGATCCATTGGCTGAAATAGAATTAATTACATTGGTTTCTACATTTTTTGAAAAAATTGGTTTAAAAGAAGCAAAATTGCACATTAACAGCATTGGATGTCCAGAATGCCGTAAGAAATATAACGAGGCATTGCTGGCATATCTGAAGCAGCATGAAGATGCATTATGTGATACATGCAAAGAGCGTATGCAGAAGAATCCATTAAGAGTTATTGACTGTAAAAGTCCGGTTTGCAGTGAGATTGTAAAAGATGCACCTAGAACCGTTGATTATTTATGTGACGATTGCCAGACTCACTTTGAGGAATTAAAATCCATGTTAGATGGACTTAAGATCTCATATGAGATTGATACTGGCATTGTTCGTGGTCTGGATTATTATACGAAAACCGTATTTGAATTTGTCAACGCAGATGGATTTACCTTGTGCGGTGGTGGAAGATATGATAATCTGGTTAAGGAAATTGATGGAAAAGTAGATATGCCATCCGTTGGTTTTGGAATGGGAATCGAACGTTTGATCAATTTCCTGGATGAAGAGGGCGTAGAATTACCTGCTGCGTCCAAACCAGATCTTTATATTGGAATTTTAGGAAAAGAAGCCAAGATCAAAGCGTTCGAATTAGTGTGTCAACTTCGTAAAGAAGGATATATCGTAGAAACCGATTATCTTGGAAGAAGTGTAAAAGCACAGATGAAATATGCCAATAAGATTGGAGCAAAGAATACAGTCATTATCGGAGAAAATGAATTGGCAGAACAGAAAGCAAAAGTTAAGAATATGGAAACTGGTGAACAAACAGAAATTGCATTAAATCAGTTCGGAACAATATTATAATAAGAACCCTGCATGGAGTCCGTCTGTGCAGGGATTTCTTCATTGGAGGTAAGAATTATGTTTGGCTTTTTAAGATTAAAGAAAAAAGAAATTACCAATAAAAATGTCAAAAAGGTATGTAAAGCAACTGGCTGGCGCGAGAGAAAAGCAACAAATAAGATGAACTGGGCAAAAGATCATGGTGTTACCTATTGGCAATATGCTTCGAAAGCTGCGTATGACTTGACTGATCAGGAAATCATAGAGCTGGGAGAGGCATTACAGCAGCAGAAAAAATTACAGGAATCCAATCGAAGCTTTTATATGGATTTGGTTTGTGAGAAAACAGGCTGGTCCAGAGAAAAAGCAAAAGAAGAAATGGACCTTGCAGAGAAAAAAGGTGTTACTTATGTGAATTTTTTGAAAAAACGTTATTGGGAAAAAAGCAACATTAGAAAAGAAAAAATGGCTGATTTTAATAAAAAAGAGAAAACACGAATTACCGATAAAAATGCTATGTATGTGCAAAGGGTTATGGACGAGACAGGTTGGTCCCGAGGAAAGGCAGAGCTGGAGATTACAAAATCCAGAGTTGTTACGGAAGCCACTTATGAAGATTACTATGCTTTCAAGTTTTATAATATGACCTTAGAAGAACAAAAGCAATATATGACATATGGATTGTTTGATAAAATGCGCTTAAGGTATAACGATGCCAAAAAAGCCAGAGTATTTGCAGATAAAGGAAAATTTAATGAAATTTTCAGTGATTTGAATCAGCATAAATGGTTTATTAATAGAAATATATCTTATGAGGACTTTTTAGAAAAGATTAAGGGCCTGGATCATCTGATCATCAAGCCGTTATCTTCTACCCAAGGAAAAGGTGTAGAAAAGGTTTCCTGCAATGTCAATGAAGAAGAGAATAAAAAACTATACGAGAAGATCATGGCTATGAAAAAGTGCATTGTGGAAGAATATATTATTCAGCATGATGAGGTAATGAAGTTTTGTCCCACTTCCGTAAATACGATACGTATTACCACATTGAATTATGAAAATGAATGTAGATTTTTATATGCTGTCTTCCGTATGGGACGGGGCGATGTTGTCGATAATTTCCATGCAGGTGGAATTGCGGCAACGGTGGATGTTGAAACAGGAAGAGTCGTAACAGATGCAGCGGACCTAGACGGCAATACATATGAGACAAATCCATATTCTGGTGTAAAAATAAAGGGATTTCAGATTCCACATTGGGATAAGGTGATTGAATCATGTAAAAAAGCAAATGGACGTATTGAAGGTGTTAATTTGGTGGGCTGGGACTTTGCGATTACCCAGGATGGAGCAGAATTGATTGAAGGAAATCCAATCGTATCTTATATTCTTGCACAGATTCCAAATGTAGCAGATAAGATCGGATTAAAACCGGTGATGTACGATCCATATATGAAGTAATAAGAAAGTGGTGATGGAACATGAAATTATTATTTAACAGGAATCAAAGAAATGATCCGGATGTGGAAAAGGTATGTCAGGCCACTGGCTGGAAGAAACGAAAAGCCATTACGGAAATGAAGAAAGCAAAAGAGCTTGGTATGTCATATTCCCGTTATGCAGATAACCAGTGCTGGAAGCTGACAGAGAAAGAGATGATAAAGCTCAATAAAAAGCTAGATCAGCAGGAAGAAGCGTTTAAAAATCATACCATCACCGTCTGTGATGCCACTGGATGGGATATGGATACGGCAGCCTTACATCTTAGACAGGCCCAAAAATTAGGTATGTCCAATCAAAGATATGTAAAATGTAAATGTTGGTATCTGGATGAGGATGAGATTGCTTTCTATGGAACCGTGTTAAAGGAAAAGGCAAAAGTCAGAAAGATGGCAAAAGAAGAGCGGATTCGGATAGTTTGCGAAGAGTCTGGCTGGAGCGCGGAACAAGCCGAAATAGAAATGGAAAAATCTAGAAAATCAGGAATTTCAAATGTATCCTATGTAAAATACCAGTGTTGGAATCTGGAAGAACAGCAGCTGCAATCACTTGCAGAAACCTTGAAAGAAAAAGCATTGGAACGAAAATCTGCCAAGGAAAAAAGAATTGCGCAGGTGTGTCAGGCAACTGGTTGGAAATCCGAACAGGCAGAAGTAAAGATGAATGTAGCGAAAGAATGCGGTATTACCAATAAACAGTATGTGGAGAAATACTGCTATGATCTGACAGGGGCACAAATCATAGAATACGGAAAGGTTCTGGAAGATTTACGTACTCTTTGGAGTGATAACAGAGATTATTACCTGAAGATTGCTTGCAGACAATCTGGCTGGGAGATGGAAAAACAGAAAGCAGCCATGGAGGAAGCAAGAAGTCAGGGCATATCCTATCAGAAATATATTCAATTCGGATGCTGGAAAAGGAAGGAAAAGGAATTGGAAGAACTGGCTGAATTTTTAAAATCTGAGCAGCTTCGGATTAAAAATGATAATGAGACTTATCTTGACAAGATCTGTCAGGCCACTGGCTGGAAGAAAGGTCGGGCAGAGTTCGAGGTTATGAAGTCAAAGGTACATTGCTATGCCAGCCATGAAGATTATTCTATTTTCCGATTTTATGACATGAATCTGGAGGAACAGCAGCGTTATGTAACCTTTGGTATATTTGATAAAATGAGAATCCGTTATAATGACTATGAAGGAACTCAATTATTTAATAACAAGGGTGAATTTAACACCATTTTCCGTGATTATATAAAGCATACATGGTTTTTAAATCGAGACCTTTCTTATGATGAATTTGTAAAGCAAGTAAAAGACTTAGATTATATTATGGTGAAGCCTTTAGATGCGTCAAAAGGAGTGGGAATTCAAAAGTATGCCTGCCCTGCATCTGAGGATGAGCGAAAGAAATTATATGAAGAAATTATGAATCAAGATTCAAGTATTATTGAAGAATGCATTGTCCAGCATGAAGATGTAGCGGAGTTTTGTCCTACTTCCGTCAATACCATTCGTATTACTACGTTAAACTATGAAGGAGATTGTAAATTTTTATATGCCGTATTCCGAATGGGAAGAGGTGGGGTAGTTGATAATTTCCATGCAGGCGGAATCGCTGCTACCATAGATATTCCTTCTGGCATGGTATGCACCAGTGCGGCAGATCTAGATGGCAATACCTTTGAAGAAAATCCATATAGTGGTAAGAAGATCAAAGGTTATCAAATTCCAAACTGGGATAGAATCATCGAAACATGTAAAGAGATTACAGGGAAAGTTTCAGGTGTGAATTTGGTAGGATGGGACTTCGCGATTACACCAGATGGTGTAGATCTGATCGAAGGAAATCCAGGAGTCTCTTATGTATTAGCACAGGTTCCAAATGTCGCAGATCACAATGGATTACGTCCGGTTATGGTGGATCCGTATATGTAAAAAATGTGTATCCTGCAGAAGATACTTTACAATTTTTCAAGAACTCTATCCGGCATTCTTGCGGCGGCGTGCACATCAGTTTTGCTGACGTTATTGTCTTCGCACGTCTGCCGTCTGCCGGAAACTTTTATGCCTCTTTTATCAGAATCTTTTCGATTTCAGCAACATACATAAAATGATAATCCTTGTTTGGATAATTTTGGACATCCAGTTCCTTACAATCTTCCATAAATCCTTCTGGATTCATTTCCTGCACATATAACTTTTTGCAGATCAGTACCATATTCGCTTCTTCAAAATATGGAACTCCGTCGATTTCTGCAGGGGTGAAGGATGTCTTTGTAATTTTACCCGGCTCTTCTCTTCCTGAGACACGTCCTACATAAGTCATATCTTTCCTATAGGAGTCATCATAAAATGATAAACTAAAACGTTTTGATGTATCGATAAACTCTTTTGTATAACGCTGTGGACGTAGAACAGTGACTGCTACATTCTTGTTCCACATAACACCCATTCCACCCCAGGATGCCGTCATGGTATTAATTGTGTTGTCTTTTTTGGCAGTAACCAGCATCCAGTCCTTTCCGATCAATCGAAAAGGGTTTCCAGATAATTCTTCTGGTTTGATTTCTTTATATTGAGCCATATTGAGTACCTCCTGTATTTGAATTATAATCAGCCACTTTTAGACTAAAACAATTATAGTACAAAAGAAGAAAAATGTACAATAAAAAAAAGCTCTGTACATATCCAAATCTTTTGTTTATAATGGTAAAGGTAAAATTGTAGATACGGAGGAACAAAAATGTTAGAGTTGAAAGATGTTTCTTTTGAAGTCACAGATAAAAAAGGCCAAAAAGAAATATTAAATAATATAAACTTAACCATTGACGATCATAAGCTCATCGTAATTACCGGTCCGAATGGAAGCGGGAAATCAACTCTTGCAAAAATCATTGCAGGAATCTATCAGCCTTCCAGTGGACAGATCTTATTGGATGGAAAGGATATTACAGATATGTCCATTACGGAAAGAGCAAAAGCAGGAATCAGTTTTGCCTTTCAGCAGCCCGTTCGTTTCAAGGGAATTACCGTAAAGGATTTGATCAAGCTGGCTTCTGGCAATCAAGTGACATTTTCTGAGGCATGTAACTACTTATCTGAGGTCGGATTATGTGCCAAAGATTATATCAATCGCCAAGTCGATAACAGCTTATCCGGCGGTGAGTTAAAACGAATTGAGATTGCTACCATTCTTGCCCGGGGAACCAAAGTTTCTGTATTTGATGAACCAGAGGCAGGAATTGATTTATGGAGCTTTAAGAATCTAATTAAAGTATTTGAAAAGATGCATAAAGATATCAAAGGGTCCATTATTATTATTTCTCATCAGGAAAGAATCTTAAACATCGCAGATGAATTGATTGTTATTTCCGGTGGTGCAGTAGAATCCGTTGGCACTCCAGAAGAGATATTGCCTCAGCTGCTCAGTGATGAGAAAGTAGAATGTAGTTGTTGTAAAGGAGATTTATAAGATGGATGCAATACAAAAGAGTTTGTTAGAGGAAGTTGCAGGACTCCATGAAATTCCGGCTGGAGCTTATAATATTCGTGCCAATGGAAAAAGTGTAGGACGCCAATGCAGTGCTAACGTAGATATTGTACCAAAAACAGATGTTTCAGGTATCGATATTATTATAAAACCAAATACAAAGAATGAAAGTATCCACATTCCAGTTGTGCTTAGTGAAACTGGTTTAAAGGATTTAGTATATAATGATTTTTATGTTGGAGAAAACGCAGATGTGACGATCATTGCCGGATGTGGAATTCACAATGGAGGGGATCTGACATCGCAACATGATGGGGTTCACAGCTTTCACTTGGAAAAAGGAGCAAAAGTCCGTTATGTAGAAAAACACTATGGAAAAGGTGATGGAAAAGGACAGCGCATTTTAAATCCTGTTACAAAGATTTTCCTGGGCAAGGATTCCTATATGGAGATGGAATCCGTACAGATCAAGGGAGTAGATTCCACAAAACGTGTTACCACTGGAGTGGTAGAAGATGGAGCCACCTTGATCGTTAAGGAAAACATTATGACACATGGAACACAGTATGCAGAAACAGAGTTCGAAGTAGATTTAAAAGGAACCAATTCCAAAGCAGATGTTGTTTCACGTTCTGTTGCCAGAGATGAATCAAGGCAGATGTTTTTATCTAAGATTATTGGAAACAATGAATGTACTGGACATACAGAATGTGATGCCATTATTATGGATGGAGCAAGTGTCAGTGCAATTCCAGAATTAACTGCAAACAATGTTGATGCAAATCTGATTCATGAAGCAGCAATCGGAAAGATTGCAGGAGAACAGCTGATCAAATTAATGACGTTGGGATTAACAGAAGAAGAAGCAGAGGAAGAAATCATCAGTGGTTTCTTAAAATAGAGCAGGAGGATAGAAAAATGGCAGAATCAATGACAGGCCTAAAGCGTACGCATCGTTGTACAGAAGTCTCTAACCAGCTGGTCGGAGAAAAAGTAACCGTAATGGGATGGGTACAAAAGAGACGTAATCTGGGAAGCTTGATTTTCGTAGATTTACGTGATCGTTCCGGCCTTCTTCAAATTATTTTTGATGAAGACACCATTGGAACAGAAGGATTCGAAAAAGCGAATAAACTAAGAAATGAATTTGTAATTGCAATTGTCGGTACCGTAGAAAAGAGAAGCGGAGCCGTTAATACCAATTTAAAAACAGGAGATATTGAGATCAAGGCTGAGGAACTTCGAATTTTATCTGAAGCAGAGACACCTCCAATTCCAGTAGATGCCAATCTAAAGGTTAAGGATGAAGTTCGTTTAAAATACCGTTATTTGGATTTACGACGCCCGAATATCCAGAAAAACCTGATGATGAGAAGTAAGGTTACTATGCTGGTAAGAAACTTCCTGGCTGAAGAAGGATTCCTTGAAATTGAAACACCGATGCTGACAAAATCGACACCGGAAGGTGCAAGGGATTATCTGGTACCTAGCCGTGTACATCCAGGATCATTCTATGCACTTCCACAGTCTCCACAGCTGTTTAAACAGCTGTTAATGTGTTCAGGATATGATCGTTATTTTCAGATTGCTCGCTGCTTCCGTGATGAAGATTTGCGTGCAGACAGACAGCCAGAATTTACGCAGATTGATATGGAATTATCTTTTGTCGATATTGATGATGTCATTGACGTCAATGAACGTCTTCTGGCAAAGATTTTTAAAGAAACCATCGGAGAAGAGATCAGTCTTCCAATTCAGCGTATGACATGGCAAGAAGCCATGGATCGTTTTGGCTCTGATAAGCCGGATATGCGTTTTGGTATGGAGCTTACCGATGTTACAGAAGTTGTAAAAGACTGTGACTTTGTTGTATTCAAAAGTGCCATTGAAGCAGGTGGTACCGTTAGAGGAATCAATGCAAGCGGCCAGGGTGATCTGGGAAGAAAGAAGATCGATGGTTTTGTAAAATTTGCCAAAGATTTTGGAGCAAAGGGACTTGCTTATATTCAGTTAAAGAGTGATGGAACCATAAAGTCTTCCTTTGCTAAATTTATGAAGGAAGAAGAAATGGCTGCCTTGATTGATGCAATGGGTGGTAAACCAGGTGATTTATTATTATTTGCAGCAGATAAGAATTCTGTTGTTTATGATGTTCTAGGTAATTTACGTTTGGAAATTGCAAAGACTTATGATATGATTCCAGAAGGACAGTTTAAGTTCTTATGGGTAACTGAATTTCCATTATTGGAATGGAATGAGGATGAAAACCGTTACACAGCAATGCATCATCCATTTACAATGCCAATGGAAGAAGATTTACCATACATTGATTCAGATCCAGGCAGAGTGCGTGCGAAAGCATATGATATCGTATTAAATGGTACAGAGCTCGGTGGAGGATCTGTTCGTATCTTCCAGGATGACATTCAAGAAAAGATGTTTGAATGCCTTGGATTTACAAAAGAACAGGCACACGAACGATTTGGATTCTTATTAGACGCATTTAAATATGGAGTTCCACCACATGCAGGTCTGGCATATGGACTGGATCGTTTGATCATGTTGATTACAGGAGAAGAAAGCATCCGTGATGTTATCGCATTCCCAAAAGTGAAAGATGCATCCTGCCTGATGACAGAAGCACCAGCACCAGTAGATAATGTACAGCTTGAGGAATTGAGCATTCAGTTAAAGCCTGAGGAAAAATAGGAGGATAAGAATAAATGGAAAAGATGTTAGTAAATGGCGTACAGTCTAATGACAAAATCGCACAGATTTGTGTAATGGCATTAAAAGATGAACCAGGAGTAGCTGCAAAGCTATTTCAGGCGCTGGCAACAGAAGGAATTAATGTAGAATTGATTCTTCAGTCTATCGGACGTGATAAGACAAAGGATATTTCATTTGTTGTAATGGAAGATGTGGCTGATAAAACAGTATCCGTATTAAAGAATACTTTCCATGAAGAAGATTATCATGAAATCGTTGTGGATAAAGAAGTTGGAATCGTATCCATTAAAGGAGCCGGTATGATGTCAAACCCAGGGGCAGCATCTATGATGTTTGAAGCATTATACAATTGTGGCATTAATATTGAAATGATTTATACATCTGAGATTAAAATAACCGTATCCATCCGTAGAAATAAAGTTGAAAGTGCAGTTGAAGCATTGAAGGAAAAATTCACCGGCTTGGAATAGAGCCCGTTAGGAGGAAAAAGAAATGTTAAATTTTGACAAAGTTGCAGAGTTTGATCCAGATTTAATGGATGCGATGAATGCAGAATTAGGAAGACAGCGTAACAATTTGGAGTTGATTGCTTCTGAAAACCTTGTTTCCGAAGCAGTTATGCAGGCTATGGGAAGTCATCTGACCAATAAATACGCAGAAGGATACCCTGGAAAGCGTTACTATGGTGGCTGCGAATACGTAGATATTGTGGAAAATCTTGCAAGAGAAAGAGCAAAAAAATTATTTGGTTGTGAATATGTTAATGTTCAGCCTCATTCTGGTGCTCAGGCAAATATGGCAGTATTCTTCGCAGTTATGAACGTTGGTGACACATTTATGGGAATGAACTTGGATCACGGCGGACATTTAACACATGGAAGTCCGGTCAATATGTCTGGAAAAAACTACAACGTAGTTCCATATGGCGTGAATGCAGATGGTTATATCGACTATGATGAAGTCGAAAAAATTGCTTTAGAATGTAAACCAAAATTAATTGTAGCTGGTGCCAGTGCTTATGCAAGAGCAATTGATTTTAAACGTTTCCGCCAGATTGCAGATGAAGTTGGAGCAGTTTTGATGGTGGATATGGCACATATCGCCGGCTTGGTTGCTGCAGGTTTACACGAAAGTCCAATTCCATATGCAGATGTGGTTACAACAACAACCCATAAAACACTTCGTGGACCTCGTGGGGGCATGATCCTGTGCAGTGAGGAAGTAAATAAGAAATTTAATTTTAATAAAGCAATTTTCCCTGGAATTCAGGGTGGTCCGTTGATGCATGTAATTGCAGGAAAAGCAGTCTGCTTTAAAGAAGCGTTAAGTGATGAATTTAAAGAATATCAAAAACAGGTAATCAAAAATGCACAGGCACTTTCAAAAGCGCTGATTGCAAATGGTTTTGATATCGTATCTGGAGGAACAGATAACCACTTAATGTTAGTTGATCTTCAAAAATTAGGTGTAACAGGAAAAGAAGTTGAGAAACTTTTAGATTCTGTTCATATTACATGTAATAAGAATACAGTACCGAATGATCCACAATCTCCATTTGTAACATCTGGTATCCGCCTTGGTACTCCTGCTGTAACAACAAGAGGCTTAAAAGAGGATGATATGCAGGTAATTGCCGATGCAATGAAAGCAGCGGTCATCGATAAAGATTGTGCAGCTGCAGAAGCTCTGGTCAAGACATTAACTGATAAGTACCCATTATACGAAAACTAATCAATATTAGAATGCTAGGGGATGAATGCAGGTATTGAAGCAATATTCAGTACCTGCATTTTCTAAGTTATAAGAAATTGAAATAGGAGAGGTATGAAAGTATGAATGAGAGAGAAAAGTTTGGGTCCAGACTTGGTTTTATCCTTGTGTCGGCCGGCTGTGCCATCGGATTGGGCAACGTATGGAAGTTTCCATATATATGTGGAGAGAATGGAGGAGCCGCTTTTATTATAATTTATCTGATTTTTTTAGCAATTTTAGGATTGCCGATTATGATCTGTGAATTTGCAATTGGACGTGGGAGTCGCACCAGTGTAGCGAAATCTTTCGATGTATTAGAACCAGAAGGGCAAAAATGGCACCATTTTAAATGGTATAGCATAGCAGGAAATTATCTTTTAATGATGTTCTATACGATGGTATGTGGATGGATGTTCTATTATGCGTATCGTATGATCAGTGGGAAAATGCATGGATTATCTGTTTTGGAGGTACAGAATGTATTTAGTCAGATGCTGACTTCTCCAGCCACTATGACAGGCTGGATGATCATTGCTACGCTGCTTGCATTTGGTGTTTGTGCGTTAGGATTGAAAAACGGAGTAGAAAAGATTACAAAGATAATGATGATTCTTTTATTGTTAATGATGATGGTACTTGCTATCAATTCTGTTTTATTGGACAATGCTGGTGATGGAGTTCGCTTTTATTTGATTCCAGATTTTCAAAGACTTATGGAAAACGGAATCGGAAATGTTATTTTTGCGGCTATGACCCATGCATTTTTTACATTAAGTGTTGGTATGGGATGTATGAGTATCTTTGGAAGTTATCTTGGTAAGGAAAGAAAACTGACTGGTGAAGCAATCAGCATTGTGCTGGTGGATACATTTGTAGCACTGGTAGCAGGGTTGATCATTATTCCATCCTGTTTTGCCTATGGAGTAGAGCCGGATGCAGGACCATCTCTGTTGTTTATTACTCTTCCAAATGTATTTAATCATATGCCTGCTGGACGTATCTGGGGAACTATGTTCTTTATATTTATGGCTTTTGCAGCCATGTCAACAGTGATAGCCGTATTTGAAGCGATTATCGCAGCGAATATGGATTTATTTCAGGTAGAACGTAAAAAAGCAGTGTTTGTTAATGCAATTGCAATTATCGTACTGTCATTGCCTGCAGTACTAGGATTTAATGTTCTAAGCAGCATTCAGCCAATGGGACCTGGAAGTTCCATTATGGATTTAGAAGATTTCCTTGTATCCTATAATATTCTTCCTTTGGGAAGTTTACTCTTTGTAATTTTCTGTGTAAAGAAAAATGGATGGGGCTTTGATAAGTTTATTGATGAATGTGATACTGGATCAGGAATTGATTTTCCACGCTGTGTAAAAGGCTATATGACCTATCTCCTTCCTCTGATCATTATAGTTGTATACTTAAAAGGATATTATGATATGTTTGCTCCAAGAGGACCAAAAGTACTTACCTTCTGGATGATGATTGCCTTTGTTATGCTGGCACTAGTATTGAATTTTGGAAGAACAAGAAAGAAAACGGCAAAGTAATACTATAATTATGCTTTGTATTAGAAAATCCAGCAAAGAATCCGTATTACGGTTCTTCTGCTGGATTTTCTGGAATATATGACAGAAGAAGAACACTTCTTTTAAAATCCCAGGTCTTCTCCTGTTAAAATAACTTTGATACGTCCATCCTGACGATTATATCTGGTGATGACCAGATTACAGCAGATACAGTCTTTGCTCAGACAGTCAGCACAGCTTCCTGTCTTGGAACAAGGAGTGTTCATCTGTTGTCGAATAGTGTTGGTCGGACCTGCAACCAGATGAATACGATTAATGGCATCTTCCAAATTATAAGCCACCTTATTCATACCAATGACCAAAACAACATGATTTGGTCCATGACAGAGACAAGCAACCCGGTTGCCACTACCATCCATGTTGACGATAATTCCATCTTTTGTAATGGCATTAGCACTCATAAAATAATAGTCAGCCATTGTAGATTTTCCATAGATTTCACGTTTCTCTTCTACCGTTTTCCCTGCAAAGCGATCAATGATCTGATAGTCATCTTTATGAACTTTCATATAATCCATAAAGCCGATCTCATTTAAAGATTCAGAACCACCCCAGCTAATGCTGCACTGAGAAGGCAAAAAAGAAATCGCTTTTTCCAATGCTTCTTTCTTTGTCTCACAGTAATAGCCTTCCATATTACGTTTTTTTAAGTGTTCAATCATCTGAATAGCAAGATTTTTTCTCGCAATCTGTTTGTAAGCAGTCATATGATACCTCCAATTTATATCCCTTATAGTGATAGAAATATTCTATCATTAAATAAAAAAATATGCTATAATATGTGAGCATTAAAAATAAAAGAGAAAAGAAATGAAGGCGGTAACTTACGTGAAGTCGTTATTTATTACAGAAAAACCAAGCGTTGCAAGAGAATTTGCAAAAGCACTGAAGCTGAACACAACCAATAAAGATGGATATATGGAATCCAACAACACGATCATTACATGGTGTGTTGGGCATTTAATTTCCATGAGTTATCCAGAAAAATATGATCCAGCATTGAAAAGATGGGATTTGGCAACATTGCCATTTTTACCAAAAGAATATAAGTATGAAGTAATTCCTTCAGTTAAAAAGCAGTATGAGATCGTCAGCAGTCTGTTACATCGGGAAGATGTAGATACAATCTATGTCTGTACGGACTCCGGGCGGGAAGGAGAATATATTTACCGATTAGTAGCACAGATGGCTCAGGTAGAAGGAAAACAACAGAAAAGAGTGTGGATCGATTCACAGACAGAAGAAGAGGTTCGTCGTGGCATCAAAGAAGCAAAAGATTTATCAGAATACGATCATCTTGCTGCATCTGCTTATCTGCGGGCAAAAGAAGATTATCTGATGGGAATTAACTTTTCACGGGTTTTGACGCTAAAATATGGGTGGACCATTTCTAATTATATGAAGCAGAAAAAGAATACGGTTGTTGCAGTTGGAAGAGTTATGACTTGTGTGCTGGGAATGATCGTTCAAAGAGAACGGGAAATCCGTACCTTTGTTCCAACACCTTTTTACAGGATCCTGGGGGATTTTATGCTGGGAGAAGAAAAAATTGAAATGGAATGGCGGGTTACACAGGATTCCCAGTATTATGGTTCTCCCTATCTCTATAAAGAAAATGGATTAAAGGAAGAACGATATGCCAAGCAGCTGATTGATTACATGGTAAAAGAACCACCTGTCACAGGGAAAGTTTGTTCTATTTCCAGAAAAAAAGAAAAGAAATACGCACCACTATTATTCAATCTGGCAGAGCTTCAAAATACCTGCTCTAAAATGTTTAAAATAAGTCCGGATCAGACGTTAAAAGTTGTACAGGAATTATATGAAAAGAAACTGGTGACTTATCCACGTACAGATGCCAGGGTTTTATCTACTGCAGTAGCAAAGGAAATTTATAAAAATATAAATGGATTAACAGGTTATACTCCACTTGCTTCTTTTGCATCAGAAATACTGGAAAAGAAACAATATCAGGGACTGGCAAAAAGCCGTTATGTCAACGATAAACAGATTACGGATCACTATGCCATTATTCCTACAGGTCAGGGACTTGGAACGCTTCGTTCTCTAAATCAGCTTTCGGCCAGTATCTATATGGTTATTGTACGAAGATTCTTAAGCATCTTTTATCCGCCAGCAGTTTATCAGAAGATCAATCTGGAGACTTTGGTATTAACAGAGCACTTTTTTACATCAACAAAAGTATTATTAGAAGAAGGATATCAAAAGGTTGCCAATGCTGGTCTGGAAAAGAAGGAAGAGGGCAATCCACACTTAGCAGAAGTTCTCTCTGCAGTTCGAAAAGGGAAACAGCTTCCGGTAAGAGAATTTCATATTAAGGAAGGAACGACGACTCCTCCCAAACGTTATAATTCCGGGTCCATGGTGCTTGCAATGGAAAATGCCGGGCAGCTGATTGAAGATGAGGAGCTGCGGGCACAGATAAAAGGAAGCGGGATCGGAACCAGTGCTACCAGAGCAGAAATTATCAAGAAACTGGTCAATAATAAATACATTGCTTTAAATAAAAAAACACAGATTCTTACACCGACACAGGTAGGGGAGATGATTTACGATGTAGTGTATGCTTCTATCCGCTCTTTGTTGAATCCAAAGCTTACAGCTAGTTGGGAAAAAGGACTTACCTACGTGTCAGAAGGAGCAGTAACCGAAGAAGAGTATATGCAGAAGCTGGAAAAATTTATTACGGATCGTACCAATGCGGTTCGCTGTCTGAATAATCAGTCTGTCTTACAGCAGTCTTTTGATTATGCAGCTCAGTATTATAAAAAGAAAGGGAAAAAAGAAAATGAAACAGTTAAGAAATAAAGAATTATTCAATGATTATACCCAGACAATTGCAAAAGATTTATTTGAAGCCTATGAATATCCATGGGAAATTCTTCCTCACATCAGTGAGACTATTTTGAAAATTGGTGAAACTCTGTCTGTTGATGAATACGATCATCCAGAAGAAAATATTTGGATTGCAAAATCCGCAACGGTTGCACCAACCGCTTATATCCATGGACCAGCTATTATTGGAAAAGAAGCAGAAATCAGACATTGTGCATTTATTCGTGGAAATGCCATTGTTGGAGAGGGGGCAGTCGTGGGAAATTCTACAGAATTAAAAAATGTTATCTTGTTTAACAAAGTTCAGGTTCCACATTACAATTATGTAGGAGATTCTATTTTAGGATTCAAATCCCATATGGGAGCTGGTTCTATCACTTCAAATGTAAAATCTGACAAAACATTAGTAGAAATAAAGACAAAAGAATGTAAAATTCAGACAGGATTGAAAAAAATTGGCGCAATTTTGGGAGATTATGTAGAAGTAGGATGTGGAACAATCTTAAATCCAGGATCCGTTGTTGGCTCTCATACAAATATTTACCCGCTGTCAATGGTACGGGGATTTGTAGAAAAAAATTCTATTTATAAGAAACATGGTGAAATCATAGAAAAAGAATGATAATTTATTCACAATTTTCATAGACAAAATTGAAAAAAAGTATAGAAGTTATATACAATTTATGATAAAATATAGCAAAGGTAGGCGCGAGGCTTACAAGTATATATTTTTAAACCGAAAGGAGTCTCAACATGATTTATTCACATGAAGTAGAAGAAATGTGTCCAGTAGCACTTGGCGTTAATCACGGTGCTGCTCCAATCCCAGAAGAAGCAAAATGGGTAAAAGCTAAAGACGTAACAGATATCTCTGGTTTATCCCATGGTATCGGTTGGTGTGCACCACAGCAGGGTGGTTGTAAATTAACATTAAATGTAAAAGAAGGTATCATTCAGGAAGCATTAGTAGAAACAATCGGATGTTCCGGTATGACTCATTCAGCTGCTATGGCATCTGAAATCTTACCAGGAAGAACAATCTTAGAAGCATTAAATACTGACTTAGTATGTGATGCTATCAATACAGCTATGAGAGAAATCTTCTTACAGATCGTATATGGTAGAACACAGAGTGCTTTCTCTGAAGATGGTTTAGCAATCGGTGCTGGTCTTGAAGATTTAGGTAAAGGTTTAAGATCTCAGGTTGGTACTATGTACGGAACATTAAAGAAAGGTCCTCGTTACCTTGAAATGGCTGAAGGATATGTTACAGGAATCGCTTTAAATGAAGATAACGAAATCATCGGATATCAGTTCATCAACTTCGGAAGAATGATGGATTTCATTAAAGCTGGTGACGATGCTCAGACAGCTATGGATAAAGCAAAAGGTCAGTACGGAAGAGTTGCAGATGCAGCAAAAATCATTGACCCAAGAAAGAATTAGGAGGTAGCGACAATGGCTTTATTTGAATCATATGAAAGAAGAATTAAACAAATCAATGCTTGTCTTGAAAAATACGGTATTTCTTCTATCGAAGAAGCTGAGAAAATTACAAAAGACGCTGGATTAGATGTATATCATCAGATCGAAGGCATCCAGCCAATCTGTTTTGAAAATGCAAAATGGGCTTACACTGTAGGTGCAGCTATCGCAATTAAAAAAGACTGCAGAAGAGCTGCAGATGCTGCTGCTGCAATCGGTGAAGGACTTCAGTCTTTCTGTATTCCAGGTTCTGTAGCTGACCAGCGTAAAGTAGGTTTAGGACATGGTAATTTAGGTAAGATGTTATTAGAAGAAGAAACAGATTGTTTCGCATTCTTAGCTGGACACGAATCTTTCGCAGCTGCTGAAGGTGCTATCGGTATTGCTGAAAAAGCAAACAAAGTACGTAAAAAACCATTAAGAGTTATCTTAAACGGTTTAGGAAAAGATGCAGCTCAGATTATTTCAAGAATTAACGGATTTACATATGTTGAAACAGAAATGGATTACTACACAGGCGAAGTAAAAGAAGTATTCCGTAAAGCTTACTCTGATGGATTAAGAGCTAAAGTTAATTGCTACGGTGCTAACGATGTTCGTGAAGGTGTAGCAATCATGCACAAAGAAAAAGTAGATGTATCTATCACAGGTAACTCTACAAACCCTACAAGATTCCAGCATCCAGTAGCTGGTACATACAAAAAAGAATGTATCGAACAGGGTAAAAAATACTTCTCAGTAGCTTCTGGTGGTGGTACAGGACGTACACTTCACCCAGATAACATGGCTGCAGGTCCTGCTTCTTACGGTATGACAGATACAATGGGACGTATGCATTCTGATGCTCAGTTTGCTGGTTCTTCTTCTGTACCTGCTCACGTTGAGATGATGGGATTAATCGGTGCTGGTAACAACCCAATGGTTGGTATGACAGTTGCTGTAGCTGTTTCTATCCAGGAAGCAGCAGAAGCTGGTAGATTTTAATCAGCGCTTACTTTTATGTAACAAAAATGGCTTAAACTCTAGGGTTTAGGCCATTTTTTAGTGCATAAGAAATTCCTCGAAAAGATTTTCGTATCATATTTTGTTTCTTGGCGATAATCATAGTATATGTTACATAATAGCCAAAGTGTTCTTAAGAGCATAAACTATCATAACAAAAGATTATTATAAATTCGAAGGAAGGAGCAAAATATGATATTATTTTTAGCAGGTACAGTTCTGGGTGGTATATTAGGTATTATCATAACATGCCTATGTGTAATGGCTGGAAAAGAAAATGATGATTTACAGCAAGAAAAATGGTTGAAACAAAATAATAAATAAAGCACTTTCGTATATGTACTTTATAAAAAAATAGCGTGAAAACATTGCATTCCAACAAAAAATGTATTATCGTATATAAGAATCGAAGTTATTGCTAAAAGTAAGATAAAATAATACGAGAGGAGTCATGTTGGAATATGGAAACTTCAAATGCAACCGAAGAAAAGAAGATTTCTTCTAAAACAAAAAAGATTTTATTAGCGATGTTGGCTGTTTTATGTGTCATATATGTGGCCGGTTTCATTTATTTTCAGAATCATTTTTTATTTGGAACAAAAATGAGTGATCAAAATATTGGCGGAAAGACAATTGACCAGGTAGAAGCTTTACTCAGCCAGAGCACTAATGATTACCAACTGGAGATAACTGGACGAAAGAATTTAAAAGATGCTATTAATGGGAAAGACCTTGATTTGCAAATTTCTTTAGGTGATAGCATTAAAAATGGCATGAAAGATCAAAATCCATTTTTGTGGTTTATTGGAGCGCAAGGTAAAAACAAAGAATTGAAGGCAGATGTTACTTACGATCAAACGAAATTGGCAAAAGAGATCAGACAATTGGATTGTTTTCAGAAGGAGAATGTGATCGCTCCTGAAAATGCTAAGATCATTTTAAAGGATGGAAAATATACCGTCAAAAAAGAAATCTATGGAACGACTGTCAATGAAGAAAAGCTAACAAAAAAAGTGAAAGAATCCTTAGCAAAGATTCACACTTCTTTAGATTTAAAAGAAGAAAAATGCTATGTAGATCCCACATTATTACAAGATGATGATCGTTTTGAAAAAGGAATGAAACAGGCAGAAAAGCTGGCCGATGTCACAATTACGTATGATTTTGACTATACTACAGAAAAAGTAGATAAATCTATGATTCAAAAATGGATTATTTTTGATAAAGAACAAAATGCCAAACTAAGTTATCGACGTGTACTGAATTATATAGAAACACTGGCGAAAAAGTATGATACATATTCTACGATCCGAACGGTCAAAGATGCAGCCGGAAATGATCATAAAATCTATTTCGGAAGTTATGGATGGAAGATCAGTCAGACAAAAGAAGCAAAAGCGCTGATGAAAGTCATTGAAGCAGGAAAAGATGTGAAGAGAGAACCGATTTACATGTATAAAGCTATCTGCCGTAAAAAAGGCAATATTGATTGGGACGATACCTATGCATTGGTAAATATTCAAAGCCAGTCTATGGTATTTATAAAAGATGGAAAAGCCGTAGTATCCTCCTCTGTTGTAACAGGAGATGTCACAAAAGGACACGGTACTCCTACTGGAGCGTATGCGGTTATGTATAAAGAACGGAATCAAACTTTGACCGGACAGGGCTATGCATCACCGGTTAGCTATTGGATGCCGTTTACTACCAACACAGGATTCCATGATGCAAATTGGAGAAGCAGCTTTGGTGGAAACATTTATAAGGGCAATGGATCTCATGGATGTGTGAATATGCCAAGCGGTAATGCTGCGGCACTTTATTCCGTGATTGAACCTGGAACACCAGTGTTTGTATATTAAGTAAATCCGATTTGATTTGGAAAATTGACACTGTAATAGGAAAATGCTATAATATGACCTAGTAAAGAACTATGATATTTTTGTAACATTTGTTACAGAATCGAAAGGCAGATTATGTTAGAATATGCAAAGAATGAACTGTTTCAGGGAATTGAAGAAGAAGAATTTGAGAGGATGCTTCAATGCTGTAAGGCGAGAACAAAAGTATTTGGAACAAATTCTTACATATTTTCGCAAGAATCTAAACCGCAGTACTTGTTTATTTTAAAACATGGGAAAGTAAATTTACTGAAGACATTTCCATCTGGGAAAAGAAATATTTTATATCAAATTCATGAAAATGAAGTGTTTGGAGAAAATTTTTTCTTTGCATCGGACGATATATATGGATATGATGCGTTGGCAGTCGAATGTTCAGAGGTTTTAATGATTCCTTATCAGTTTGTTTATAATCCTTGTAGCAATGTATGTGAGCATCATAAGAAGATGATTTACAATCTGCTTAACATACAATCAAAAAATAATTTGAAGATGTTGGCAAAACTTCAGATTGTTTCTAACACAACAATACGTCAAAAGATTGCTTTATGGCTGTTTAATCAGTACAATAGCCATTCCCCGATTCCAGTTTCTATGAATCGGGAGGAACTGGCAGAATATCTTGGCGTGACGAGGCCGTCCCTATCCAGAACGCTGATGGAGATGCAGAAAATGGGTTGGATTCGTATTCAGGGAAAAGAGATTTCTATTCTGGATTTGGGAAAATTAGAATCTTTGTTTGATGATTAGCTTATAGCTAAGCATAACTATAACACAAGCAGACTTTTAGGAGGTAATGCAGCATGAAAGATGTTACAATTTCTGATTCAATTGTATATATTGGAGCAGACGATAAGACAATTGACTTATTTGAAAGTCAATACGTAGTACCAAATGGAGTATCTTATAACTCCTATTTAATTTTAGATGATAAAATTGCAATTATGGATACTGTAGATCCAAGAGCAACTGAAGAATGGTTTGCTAATCTTGAGAAGGCTTTAGATGGAAAAACTCCAGATTATTTAATCGTATCTCATATGGAACCAGACCATGCCGGTAATATTCAGGCAGTTGCTGAAAAGTATCCAGAAATGAAGATTGTAGGAAATGCAAAAACATTCCCTATGATGGCTCAGTTCTTTGATATGGATCTTTCTGATCGTAAAGTAGTGGTAAAAGAAGGTGAAACTTTAGAATTAGGAAATCATGCACTGCAGTTCTTTATGGCACCACTGGTTCATTGGCCAGAAGTTATGGTAGCTTATGAACAGTCTGAAAAAATCTTATTCTCCGCAGATGGATTTGGTAAATTTGGTGCATTAGATACAGAAGAAGACTGGGCTTGTGAGGCTAGAAGATATTACTTTAACATTGTTGGTAAATATGGCGCACAGGTACAGGCATTATTAAAGAAAGCATCTGGACTTGATATTCAGATGATCTGCCCATTACATGGACCAATTTTAAAAGAAAATCTTGGATACTATATCGGATTATATGATACTTGGAGCAGTTATAAGCCAGAAAGCGAAGGAATCTTTATTGCATACGCATCCATCCATGGAAATACAGCAAAGGCTGCTAAAAAGTTAAAAGAAATCTTAGAAGCAAAAGGTGCTCCAAAAGTATCTATTGCTGATTTAGCAAGAGATGATATGGCAGAAGCTATCGAAGATGCTTTCCGTTATGATAGAGTCGTATGTTGCTGTGCTACCTACGACGGAGGAATGTTCCCTTGCATGGAAGACTTCCTTGCACATTTAAAAGCAAAGAATTATCAGAAACGTAAAATGGGCTTTATGGAAAATGGTTCCTGGGGACCAGTTGCTGCTAAGAAGATGAAAGCAGTAGTAGAAACCATGAAGGACATCACCATTGTTGATCCAGTTGTTACTATCCGTTCTACAATGAATGATGCGAACATCCAGACAATGGAAGAATTAGCAGATGCTTTATTAGCGTAATACATAATAGAAAGAGAAGTCTTACAAAATATGTCAGACTTCTCTTTTTGTTTGCGCGCCATGGGCGCGCTCTAACGGGTGAAAGTCCCGAACACGCCTAGGCAACGAGGAAGTGTATAGCCGAACAGCAAGGGTGTCCATCGTGAGGTGGAATCTGAAGGAAGCTGTAAGCAAACTCTTGGTCCGACGGACAGAAATCACATATAAGGCTCGGAAATACGGATAAGTCTGCAAAAGGAGATGAAGTCCAAAAGTTGCTGGAAGTACGAGTAAATGTGGCGGATAGATGAGAGGAAAGAGCGTGCACCTTAAGCGTGGAGGTCTCACAGAGGTATCATCAGCCTAGTAACAACGAACTGTGAGAAATCAGCCGAGCCCATAGTAGTGAAGAAGTCTCTGTAATGGGGATGGAGTGAAGGGGCGAACAATCAATCAGTTTGAGTATGTCTCGTATTGCAGAAATGACAACATCTGCCGTAACCAATCGGGTAAAAGATGGTCAAATCAAGCGAGACGGAAAGGAAAGAACGCATGGACACAAGTAATCTAATGGAGCAGATATTATCTAGTGATAATCTCAACAGAGCATATCTGCAAGTCGTACGAAACAAAGGTGCAGAGGGAGTGGACGGAATGAAGTACACAGAACTCAAGGAACATCTTGCAAAGAACGGCGAAATCATCAAGGAACAGTTGAGGACAAGAAAATACAAACCTCAACCAGTACGAAGAGTGGAGATACCAAAGCCTGATGGTGGTGTCAGAAACCTAGGAGTACCAACGGTAACAGACAGATTTGTACAACAAGCCATTGCACAGGTACTAACACCAATCTATGAGGAACAATTCCATGACCACAGTTATGGATTCAGACCGAATAGGTGTGCACAACAAGCAATCCTAACAGCACTTGATATGATGAATGATGGTAATGATTGGATTGTAGACATTGACTTGGAAAAGTTCTTTGACACAGTAAATCATGACAAGCTGATGACCTTAATTGGAAGAACAATCAAGGATGGAGATGTCATCTCCATTGTGAGAAAGTATCTTGTCAGTGGAATTATGATTGATGATGAGTATGAAGACTCTGTAATAGGAACACCGCAAGGAGGAAATCTTTCTCCGCTATTAGCGAATATCATGCTCAATGAACTTGACAAAGAAATGGAAAAGCGAGGGCTCAATTTCGCGAGATATGCGGATGACTGTATCATTATGGTTGGGAGTGAAATGTCTGCAAATCGAGTAATGAGAAATATCTCTCGATTCATTGAGGAGAAACTAGGGCTTAAGGTCAACATGACAAAGAGTAAAGTGGATAAACCGCAAGGACTCAAATACCTTGGATTTGGATTCTATTTTGATTCAAGAGCACACCAATACAAGGCGAAGCCACATGCAAAATCAGTTGAGAAATTCAAGAAGAGGATGAAGGAACTCACCTGTCGTAGCTGGGGTGTAAGCAACAGCTACAAAGTGGAGAAACTCAATCAACTTATCAGAGGATGGGTTAACTACTTCAAGATAGGGAGTATGAAACATCTGTGCAGAGAAATGGATAAACATATCCGATTCAGACTTCGTATGTGTATATGGAAACAATGGAAAACACCACAAAACAGGGCAAAGAATTTAATGAAACTAGGCGTGCCCCAATGGGCAGCAAAGCGAACATCCTACGCTAAAGGGTTCGCAAGAGTATGTCGAGGTTCAGATGTATGCCAAGCTATAAGCAATAAGAGACTAACCTCATTCGGATTAGTCTCAATGTTAGATTACTACACCGAAAGGTGTGTTACTTGTTAAGTTGATTGAACCGCCGTGTACCGAACGGTACGCACGGTGGTGTGAGAGGTCGGAATTTCTCAATCAAGAGAAATTCCTCCTACTCGATTTAATTAATTTCGTTTACGAATATCAACGGTATTGTCATTTAACGAAGAAGCTTTTCCATAATCAGTTAAACGCTGGGATAAAAGCGCATTTACGGTAAGTTGATTGAAGGATTGTTCCTTTCGGTAAATGCCCTCTGCTACGACGGTTCCCTTTTTCACCCGATCAGTAATATGTGCACGGAAAACAACTGTTGCCAGGTCATTAAAGACATCTATCATATCACCATTTATGATTTCTCGTTCACCGGCATCTTCCGGATGAATGAGAAGGAGCATTTCACCTCGTTTTTCTACCAAATCTTCCCGCTCATTGAAAGTAGAATTTAAAGTCTGCACATGAGGTGCAGTAACCAGACGAAGCGGATAATTTCCGCCATGGTTTTCTTTATAATGAGGAAGCCAGTCTTCTTCTGGTAAAGATTTATTAATGAACTGAACCTTTTTGCACGGTGTTTCATAATCGTGAGGATCTGGTGTTGGTAGTAGCACGCCAAAACCAGATTGAAAGCGTTCCATTTCATTCTCGGTCCATTTGGAATGAAGGATAGAAGATTCCCCAATTATTTTTTCCACAATTTCATCATTGCTCATTTGCCAGAACGGATCTTGAAATCCCATGCCTTTTGCTAGAAGACAAAAGGTATCCCAGTTACTCTTGGATTGGCCAAGCGGCGGAATCACAGGATATGTTCTCTGGACACATGGATGACCATAAGGAGTACTGATATCCCCATGTTCAACAGAAGTATCGGCCGGCAAGACAATATCCGCATATTGGGCAGTATCCGTCATAAATCGCTCATGTACAACGGTAAATAAATCTTCTCGCATAAGCCCCTGTAAAACCTTCTTTTGATCTGGAGCCACATTTGCAGGATTTACGTTGTATATATAGATTGATTTCACTGGAGGTGTTAAATCACAAAGTGCATCTCCTAATTGATTCATATTAATGCTTCGTACCGGTTCCGTCAGAAAATCCGGTCTGGTTACCAACTCACGATTGAAAAATCTTCCAGAAGACATTACCCCCAAAAGACCTCCTTTCGGATCTCCCAATGCTCCTGTCAGCGCCTGAAGAGCAACAATGCTTCGAACAGTCATGGCACCATTACCATGACGTGAAATACCAGAACCGATCAAGATGGAAGGATGCTTGGCATTTCCAAGAAGGAGGGCTAACTGTTCCACCTCTTTTATAGAAATTTTACAGATTTGAGCTGTTTTTTCCGGTGTATATTGGTGTAAGGAATCTATAAATTCCTGCCATCCTTCGGTATATTTTTCTAAAAAGGTATAATCGATCAAAGATCGCTCTTTCATAATATGGGCAGTTCCCAACGCTAATGCTCCATCTGTTCCTGGACGCACTAAAATGATTTCATCTGCTAAGGAAGCCGCTGGTGTTTCATATGTTTCGATGAGGATTACCTTTGCTCCGTTTTGTTTGGCTTTTTGAATTCTCTCATAAGCGTGAATGAAAGTAGCAGCCACGTTTGATCCCCAGATGATGATCAGATCACTTTCTTCTAAAATAGCTGGATCTCTTGTCTGTGTACTACCAAGTATTTGAGAATACCCTGCTTCCTTTGCTTTGGAACAAATGGTCCTCTCTAAAACAGATGCACCCATATAATGAAAAAATGCTTCTCCACATTTATTTTGCACTGTGTGCTCTGTACCTGCATAAGAATAAGGAAGAATTGCCTGTGCACCATCTTTTATAATGATGGATTTCCAGGTATCTGTAATCTCCCTGATTGCCTCTTCCCAGGAAATAGGGGTAAATAATCCGCTCCCCTTACTTCCAGTACGCTTTAACGGGGTTAAAATACGATCCTTATGATGAATGGTTCGTTCATAGTGATTCATCTTTCTGCAAAGAAAACCTTTTGTAACCGGATGCTCAGGATCGCCTTTCACCCTTTTTATAGATACTCCATCCGTTTCTAAGAGAAGGCCACACCCATCGGGACAATCATAGGGGCAGGCGCTTCGTTTCCAATATGTATTCATTCTCGATACCTCATTTAAATCTCCATTATTTCTAAAATTTCTAAAAATATTTTATCATTATTTGACCTGTCCGTCAAAAATGTTATAATACTTATTGCATGTATTGTATGAGATCAATGGAGGAATAAGATGAAGATAATTGTAGCAACCGATAGTGCAAGTGGAATTACAAAAGAAGAAGCCAAAAAGCTGGAGATTCCAGTTTTACCAGTTCCTTTTATCATCAATGGAACCGAGTATTATGAAAATGTGAATATGACAAAAGAAACTTTTTACCAATTATTGAACGATGATGCCGAGATTTCAACCTCTCAACCATCTTATATGGCTTTAACAGAATTTTTTAATAATTTATTAAAGGAATATGATGCCATCATCTACATTCCACTTTCCAGTGGATTAAGTGGCTCTTGCCAAACCGCTTCTATGATTGCAGCAGATGAATATGATGGAAAAGTCTGGGTGGTCGATAATCAGAGAATTTCCGTCAGTCAGCGCCAGTCTGTATTAGATGCCCAGTTTCTGATTCAGCAGGGAAAATCACCACAGGAAGTTTATGATCAGCTTATGAATACAAAATTTGATAGCAGTATTTATATTATGCTGGACACATTAAAATACTTGGCAAAAGGAGGTCGGTTAACACCAGCTGCAGCGGTAATTGGAAATGTTCTGAATTTAAAACCTGTATTACAGATCCAGGGAGAAAAATTGGATGCATTTTCAAAAACAAGAGGTTATAAAAAAGGGACGAAAATCATGTTAGAAGCATTAAAAAATGATTTATCTGGTCGTTACCATGAATTTGATGAAAAAGGAGAGATGTATCTTCAGATTGCACATACCAACTGTCTGGATCGTGCCCTGGAGTTAAAAGAAAAGATGGAAGAGGAATTTCCAGGATATGAAATCTTTCTTACAGATCTCCCATTGGAAGTTTCCTGTCATTTGGGTGAGGGAGCGCTAGGCGTGGCATGTACCAGAAGACTCTGATAAAGGGGGAATGATATGGAACTGAAAAAAAATACAATGAAAAGTATGGCCGGTTTAATTGCTTTTGGGATTATACTATATTGGATTATGAATCATCCACATGTCGCTTTTCAGATTTTGGGCAGAGGTCTATCTCTAATTTCTCCATTATTACTGGGAATCTGTATTGCATTTATTATGAATGTATTGCTGCGTTTAGTAGAACGGCTCTGGGATATCCTTATGCAAAGGAGAAAAGGTCAGTGGAAGAATCGATATAAACGGCCACTTTGCCTTTGTCTGACTTTGATCATGATCACAGGAAGTATTTTTATCATATTATTTATGATCGTTCCAGAGTTACAACGAACAGCTATGGAGATTGTTGATATGATTCCATGGTATTTAAATGAAATCGAACACTGGACAAAGGAATTTTCCATGAAGTTTAGCTCCGGAACTATCACTTTACCAGAATTTAAGATTGATACAAAGGCGGCAATGGATGTCATTGGAGGATTTCTGACCAGGAGTGGCGAATCCGTATTTAATAAAACAATGGAGATGACAACATCTATTTTCTCAACCTTGTTTAATCTGGTACTGGGACTGATTTTTTCTATTTATATATTGTTGAGTAAAGAAAAGCTATATAGTCAATGTAAAAAGATGTTATATGCCTTCTTGCCGGAGAAGAAAGCCGCAGAAACCATTGAGGTTATGAAATTAACAAACCAGACATTTTCCAAATTTGTAACTGGACAGTTTACGGAAGCATTGATCATTGGAGTGCTTTGTTTTCTTGGGATGAGCATTTTATCTATTCCTTATGCAACCATGATTTCTGTATTAGTGGGCTTTACTGCATTGATTCCTGTATTTGGAGCCTTTATTGGCACAGCAGTGGGAATATTGATGATCATTACGGTAAATCCGATGAAGGCAATCTGGTTTGTCATTTTTATTGTAGTCTTACAGCAAATCGAAGGAAATCTTATTTATCCAAAAGTTGTAGGAAAATCAGTTGGTCTTCCAGGCATGTGGGTACTTTTCGCTGTAACTATCGGCGGAAATGGCTTTGGTATCTTAGGAATGCTCGTCGGAGTACCTGCTTGCTCTGTTCTTTATGCACTTACGAGAAAAACGGTTTATCGAAAACTAAAAGAAAAAAGGATTTCGAAAGAATGTTATCGCTAAAAAATACCACAAAGTTTGTAAATACAGACTTTGTGGTATTTTTCTTTTACTCGAAGCGACAAGATTCGAACTTGCGACCTCTGCGTCCCGAACGCAGCGCTCTACCAAACTGAGCCACGCTTCGAAGTACCAGAATATTGTATTCCTTTTTGTGTAAAAAAGCAAGACTTAATAGGGAAAAAAATACCAAATTGAAAGAAATTCTTTAGATTTTATTAATAATAAGATAAGACTCGTTTGCTAGTATAAGAGTAGCAATATGGAATACATCATTAAAAGTAACTTGACGGAGGTAGCATATGAAGATAGGAATTTTTACAGATACGTATTATCCAGAAATAAATGGAGTTGCAAATTCTACATATGAATTAAAAAAGGGACTGGAGTCCATGGGACATCAGGTTTATATATTTACGGTCAGTAATCCATCGGTAACAAAAGATGAAAAGAACATATTTCGAATTCCAAGCGTTCCTTTTGTTTTTTTGAAAGAGCGCCGGATTGGATGTACGCTGGCTGCAATATGGAAAAAGAAGATAAAACGGCTTCATTTAGATGTTATTCATACACAAACTGAGTTTTCCATTGGACATCTTGGCCGAAAGACAGCATTATATCTTGGTATTCCACATATTCATACCTATCATACTATCTATGAAGAATACATTCATTATATTAAAATGGCAGGTAATGACCGGGTAAAAGAAATGGCTAGAGCTTTTTCCAGACATTGCTGCAATCAGGCAGATGCAGTCATTGTTCCAACGAAAAAAGTGAAAGCGCTTTTGAGAAATTATGGGGTCCATCAGGAGATTCACACCATAGCAACGGGAATTCCACTGAAAAAATTTCATCAATATCATAAGGAACATACGAAGCAGCTTTTACAGCTTTATGGTCTGTCAGAGACGCAACACATTCTTCTCTATGTGGGAAGATTATCTGAGGAAAAGAACATCGATCATCTGATTTATCATTTCCAGGAGATTGTACAGGAGGATGAGCTGGCACGTCTGGTCATTGTTGGAGACGGTCCGGAAAAAGAAAAGCTTATAGATGACGTAAAGACCTGGCAATTGGAGAAGCAAGTAATCTTCACAGGTGCAGTAGATTGGGAAGAGATTCCGGATTATTATGCGATGGGAGATGTATTTGTCTCTATGTCCAATTCAGAAACGCAGGGGCTGACTTACTTCGAAGCGTTAGCTTCAGGAAAACCAATTCTAGTACAAAAAGACGATTGCCTACAGGATTTATTACTTCAGAAAAAGAATGGATATGCCTTCCAGAATCATGAAGAATTTTTGAAAGGATATCGCTTTTTATTCGGAACAGAATTTTTGAGCAGTCCAGAGGAGATCAAGGCCAGCGTTTCTAAGTACGATGAGCATACTTTTGCTTTGCGTGTATGGGAGGTCTATGATGCCATGATCAGAAAGGGGTGTATTACAGATGAGAAAGGCAGTGTGGTTGGCACGGCATAGAAAGTTCTTTGAAATCAGCAGTTGGATAATATGTCTTATCCTCTTTTTGGTTGGCTTAAGGACGGGTATTTTTACAGATGCTTCTAAAATGGAACGATTATTAACTGCCTGTGGCATATGGGCTCCGTTTGTATTTGTTGTGATTCAGGCAATACAGGTGGTTGTTCCCATTTTACCCGGAGCAGTTGGATGTGTCTTTGGTGTTGTATTTTTTGGTCCATTATTTGGATTTATCTATAATTATATTGGTATATGCATTGGATCAATAATGGCATTTTTACTCGCCAGACATTATGGAATCATCTTTGTAAAAGGGATTACTGGGACAAGATTTTATGATAAATATGAAAAATTTTTGGAAAAGGAAAACCAGTTTGAAAAGCTTTTTGCCTTTCTTATTTTCTTTCCTGTCGCACCAGATGATTTTCTCTGTTATCTTGCTGGTGTTAGTAAAATGTCTCTTAAAAATTTCACAGGAATCATTCTTTTAGGAAAGCCTGTTGCCATCTTTCTCTATAGTATGGGACTGACCAAAATCTTTCGTTTTGCCATGGGATTTGCCTTGTAAAGCAGGAGGTGCTATATGAAAGTATACTTATATTCACAGTTACAAAAAATGATTGAGAAAAGCGGGGTAGGGAGAGCTATTTATCATCAGAAAAAGGCTCTTTCATTACAAAATGTCCACTGCGTAACAAAAAAGAATCAGGCAGACGTGATTCATATTAATACAGTTTTTCCCGGCTCTGTAATTTTGGCTTTCTGGGGACGACGCCATGGGAAAAAGATTATTTTTCATGCCCATTCGACGAAGGAGGATTTTCGAAATTCCTATATTGGATCCAATTTATTCTCAGGGCTGTTTGGCAGATGGATTACTTTTTGTTATCCACTTGGAGATGCCATCATAACGCCGACTCCATATGCAAAAAAGCTTTTGCAGTCCTATGGAATTAAAAAGCCAATTTATCCGCTTTCCAATGGCATTGATCTGAATTATTATAAGTCAGCTGAAGGAGACCGAGCTAGTTTTCGGAAAAAATACGGATATCAACCCCAGGATAAGGTAATTATGTCTGCTGGGTTATGGATTCAGCGAAAAGGTATTTTAGACTTTATCAAATTGGCAGAAGAACTGCCTCAATACCGATTCATCTGGTTTGGAGAGTCTGATTTAAGGACCGTCCCTCCTGATATCAGAAAAGGTATACAACAAAAGCCTTCCAATCTGATATTTGCTGGTTATGTTGATCGGGAAAGCTTAAGGCAGGCCTATGCCGGCAGTGATCTTTTCTTCTTTCCATCTTATGAAGAAACAGAAGGAATCGTAGTCTTGGAAGCACTGGCCATGAAAATTCCCGTTCTTGTCCGAGATATTCCGGTATATGAAGATTGGCTATTTGATGGTGTAAATGTCTATAAAGGAAATCATAATGAGGACTTTAAGAAAAAGATCATAAAAATTTTGGATGGGACACTTTCTGACACTACAAAGGCCGGATATCAGACTGCTTCTGAAAGAAGCATAGAACAAATAGGAAAAAAACTGGTAGAAATATATCGGAATACGTAAAAAGACTGCATTTCTTTATCAGAAATGCAGTCTTACGTCTGTTTTTAATTAGTAAGATAAATTAAATTTTGGAATATCTACATCCGTATCAATGGAAGTAGTAGTAATGGAATCTTCTTCTACTATTTTTGAAGAGGAATCAGAATTATAAGATGCCTTTGTAGTAACTTTATAAACCTTTACATTTTTCTTCTTTCCAAACTGCAATGCTTTTTTATGAGAAGTGAAATATACATCAATCCTGTTCCCTTTGATAGCACCACCTACATCTTCAGCAGTATAAGTATGACCATTGATATGAATTTTCGTTCCAAGCTTGATCTTTCTTGTATCAACGGCAATGGTTCTTCCCTGCTTCGCTTTCTTTCCACTTGCAGTATTGCTACCGTGTCCACCAGAACAGCTTCTACATGGACAATAAGCAGTTAATGTGTATTTTCCTAAATAAACTTTTGTTGTTTTTGCTTCTGTTTTCTGAGTATGAATAAGAGTTCCACCGAAAAGTACCGACAATGTTAATAATACCAATAATAAATTCTTTCTTAATGATTTCATATTTAAATTCTCCTTAATATTCAACTTCAATTCTTTTTTGCTTTTCTGTTACTGATTATAACAGATTATTTACATAATGCAATACTTTTGTAACAATTATAAAATTTAATACAATCTGATGTAATAAATATGTCTTTTTTAAATAGAAATAGAATGAATTCTTTTGTTTGACATAGACTGGAAAAAGAAATATAATATTTCTATAGATATTTCCCCTTTGGGATAAACGTGATACAAGAAAGGAGAATGCACAATGGAATTTAAGGGAAGTAAGACAGAAGCCAATTTATGGACTGCATTTGCAGGAGAAAGTCAGGCACGAAATAAATATACCTATTTTGCAAGTGTGGCAAAAAAAGAGGGATATGAACAAATTTGTGCTTTGTTTCAGAAAACAGCTGATAATGAAAAAGAGCATGCGAAGATGTGGTTCAAGGAATTGGGAGAGCTGGGAGATACAGCATCTAACTTAAAGGCTGCTGCCGAAGGTGAGAATTACGAATGGACAGATATGTATGCTACATTCGCAAAAGAAGCAGAAGAAGAAGGATTTACAGAACTTGCTGAGAAATTCCGAATGGTAGCTGCTATTGAAAAAGCACATGAAGAGCGTTATCTTGCATTATTAGATAATGTGGAGATGCAAAAAGTATTTGAAAAGAGCGAAGAGGTTATGTGGGAATGCCGAAACTGCGGACATCTGGTAATCGGTAAAAAAGCACCAGAGGTATGTCCGGTATGTGCGCATCCACAGAGCTTTTTTGAAGTAAGAAAAGAAAACTACTAGATTACATATAGACCGGGAGATAACAGAGATTTCCCGGTCTATAAAAATAGGAGAAATGGGTATGGCAATATTTAGATGTACCGTATGCGGATACATATTTGATGAAGAAAAAGAAGGAAAATTATTCGAACAGCTGACGGAATGTCCATTATGCAAGCAACCGACAGATAAATTTATAAGGGTGGAAGAAGTACAGACAGTTGAACCAGATCAGACAGAACCTAATGAGGATTCCAATGAAGATTTAAGCTATGACAGCACATTAGTCAGAAATGATCCAAGTTGCCGCTATATGAAGGAAATACACCAAATGGCTGTAACAGGAAAGAGCATTCATGCAGCTATGGGAACACAGATGCCAATGCCGGGATGGGATGATATTTTAATTTTAGGTGCTCAGTTAAATCCATTGCCATTAAATGATGAGGATCCAGTGGTTACGACTACCGTGATTGGAAAGAATGCAAAGCGTCCAATGATTTTAAATCATCCAGTTTATGTTTCACATATGTCATTTGGCGCACTTTCCAAAGAAGCCAAGGTATCTCTAGCAAAGGGAAGTGCCATGGCTGGTGCTGCCATGTGCAGTGGAGAGGGTGGAATTCTCCCAGAAGAGATGGACGCTGCTCATAAATATATCTTTGAATATGTTCCGAATAAATACAGCGTAACAGATGAAAATTTAAAGAAGGCAGATGCCATTGAAATTAAAATCGGTCAGGGAACAAAACCAGGAATGGGTGGACACCTGCCTGGAAATAAAGTAACACCCGATATTGCTGCGGCAAGAAATAAGCCAGTAGGACAGGATATTAAGAGCCCTTCTAAGTTTCAGGATATTACGACCAAAGAGGATCTGAAGGAACTGGTAGATACCTTGCGAAACCGCTCTGATGGACGTCCGATCGGGATTAAGATCGCGGCCGGAAAGATTGAGCGGGATATGGAATTTTGTGTATTTGCAGAACCGGATTTTATCACCATCGATGGAAGAGGGGGAGCAACTGGATCCAGCCCATATTTCTTGCGCGAAGCTACCAGTGTACCGACCATCTATGCCTTATATCGGGCTCGTAAGTATTTGGATGCTGTACACTCTGATATTTCACTGGTCATTACAGGAGGTCTTCGAGTTTCTTCTGATTTTGCAAAAGCCATAGCAATGGGAGCCGATGCCATTGCAGTTGCTTCAGCACCATTGATTGCAGCTGCATGTCAACAATATCGGATCTGTGGAAGTGGAAACTGTCCAGTTGGCATTGCGACACAGGATGAAGCGCTGAGAGCAAGATTGAAGCAGGAAGCAGCAGCAAAACGGGTAGGCAATTATTTTATGGTCATATTGGAAGAATTAAAAACATTTGCACGGATTACCGGACATAGAAATCTGCATGATTTAAGTGTACAGGATCTATGCACGATCAATCGTGAAATATCCGATTACACGAATATTCCTCATGCATAGAAGACGATAAAAGGAGCATTTATTTATGGAATATCTGTACCCAGATTATTACGGAGATTTTCACTGTATTGCCTCTGCTTGCGAGGATACGTGCTGTGCAGGCTGGCAGATTGCAGTAGATGAAAAATCTCTGGAAAAATATAAAAAAGTAAAAGGGTCTTTTGGCAATCGATTAAAAAACTGTATCAACTGGAAAGAGCAGACATTTGAACAAAGCCATCGTCGATGTGCCTTTTTAAATGAAGAAAATCTATGTGATTTATATTCGGAACTGGGCGCAGGTGCTCTATGTAAGACTTGCAGACGTTATCCAAGACATATTGAGGAATTTGAAAATTTAAGAGAGATCATGCTTTCACTTTCCTGTCCTGAGGCCTGTCGATTGATTTTAAGACAAAAGGATCACACTCGGTTTATTCGAAAGGAAAAGGAAACGGCTTATGAGGAGTATGAAACCTTTGATTTTTTGCTGTTTACCAAATTAGAAGATGCCAGAGAATTTCTGCTGTATTTGTTCCAGAATGAAGAGATTGATTTGGCTACAAAGATGGCTGTCGCTCTTGTTTTCAGTCATGATTTTCAAAGACGATTGCAACAGGACCAGATTTATGAGGTAGATGATCTGATCTTAAAATATAAAGGTACTTCGATGATCGATGATCTGGGGAAAAAGTTCCAGAATTTTAGAGGGAACTATTTTGAGAAAATGAGATGGCTTCGTCTTGTCATAGAGGAATATAAATCTCTGGAACCATTAAATAAGCAATGGTTTTCTCTTTTAGATACCAGCCTTCAGACATTAGAACGGTTAGGAGAAAAGGATTATTTCCATAAGAGAAAACAGTTTTCCCAGTCATATGATACTTTAGAACGAGAATTGGAGCAAGTCATGGTTACGTTGTTGTATACTTACTTTTGTGGAGCAGTATACGATGATGATGTATTGACAAAGACAAAATTCGTGATTATGAGTGTACTTCTAATCCGTGAATTGGATTTTGCCAGATGGCTCCAGAACAAAGAGTGTTTTACCTTTGCTGACCAGATAGAGATCGTTCATCGATATTCAAAGGAAATTGAACATTCAGATTTCAATCTTATCCAGTTAGCAAGAGGATTAAAGACACTTCCAAAATTTCATTATTCAAACATTCTAATGGGAATTTTTAGCTAATATAATTTAAAAGACATTCTACAAGAAATTGTAGGATGTCTTTTTTTGTTAAGAATGTAAAGACATTGTTATCAAAATCAAGGGAAATTTTACATTCCTTAACCTTCGTTTGATAGAGAATCTAAGGCCAAGTTGGTATATTTGATTAATAATAGAATCTTATGGGAGAAAAAGGAAGGGATACGAATGAAAAAAAGAATTATGAAAACCATCGCTTTGGTCTGTGCTTTCTGCTTGCTGACTGGCTGTAGTATGAATCACGTAAAAGAACAGAACGATACATCTGCAAGCCGTACAGCATCTGCAAGTAAAGACAATAAGATTACGGTTGTTTCCCGAGAAGAGGGGTCTGGAACAAGAGATGCTTTTGTTCAGATTACGGGTGTTTTGCAAACAGATGATGAAGGCAGAAAAATTGATCAGACAACTGATCAGGCGGTAATTGCATCAAATGCAGAGGATATGATAAAACAGGTTGCTTCTAATGAGACAGCCATTGGATATGTTTCATTAGGCGAATATCTAAACCGAAAAGACGAGAATATCAGGGCAATTGATGTAAATGGCGTAGCAGCCACAAAGAAAAATGTGGAAAAAGAAAGCTATGTCTTATCCAGACCATTTAATCTGGCCTATAGTGGAAAATTAAATGATCTGGAAGAAGAGTTTCTTCGATATGTAATGAGTAAAGGGCAGGGAACCATTTCTCAATCTTATGTTTCAGTAAAAAAAGAAGAATCCTTTTTGTCTTTAAAACCAGAAGGCAGCATTATAGTGAATGGTTCTACCTCCATGGCTCCAGTCATGAAGGAACTGGCAAAAGATTATATGAAAGAAAATCCCAACGCAACGATTCAGATTCAAGTAACGGATTCCACCAGTGGACTTACTGCAGCAATGCAGAATTCCTGCGATTTTGCGATGGCATCCAGGGATTTAAAAGATTATGAACAGGAGCTTCTGACATATAAGACCATAGCAAAGGATGGAATTGCAGTGGTGGTCAATAAAAAGAATACAATAAAAGATATTTCTCTGAAGCAATTAAAGCAAGTTTTTACAGGAGAAATTCATTCACTAAACGAGGAGGAGCAATAAATGAATGAAACATTAACGACAATCTTTGGATTATTAGGCGGATTAGCGCTATTTTTATATGGTATGAATATGATGAGTGATGGTCTTCAGAAGGCTGCAGGCGAAAAGATGAAGGCCGTATTGGGATTTTTGACTAAAAATCCGATTTTAGGGGTATTAGCAGGAGCCTTTACTACCGCAGTGCTACAGAGTAGTAGTGCCACAACGGTTATGGTAATTGGCTTTGTCAGCGCCAATCTGATGACATTGCCACAGGCAATTTCCGTAATTCTGGGAGCCAATATTGGTACTACAATGACTGCACAGCTCATTGCTTTTAAGATCAGTGATTACATATGGCCGATTCTTTTTATCGGATTTTTCATTTCATTCATATGTAAAAATGAAACAGTAAAGAATATTGGAATTACCATTTTTGCCTTTGGACTGCTGTTTGTTGGAATTGAAACCATGGGTGACGTTATGAAACCTTTAGCGGCCAGCCCTATATTTACCGAATTAATGGGCAAAGTATCTGACATACCGATTCTTGGAGTTTTCTTAGGTGCCGCAATGACATTACTTGTCCAATCCAGTAGTGCAACCATCGCTGTATTACAAAATTTTGCTTCTCAGGTGGGACCGGATGGGATTCATAGTGTGCTGGGATTAGAAGGTGCCATTCCCATTTTGTTTGGAGATAATATCGGTACTACGATCACTGCTTTACTGGCATGTATTGGGCAATCTAAAAACGCTAAGCGAACAGCCGTAGCCCATAGTGTATTTAATATTATGGGAACACTCGTTTTTATTTGGTTTATTCCCGTTTTTGCAGATGTAGTCAGATTTATTTCTCCAAAAGGTGCAGAAATTGATGTTATTGCAAGACAGATTGCTAATGCACACACCTGCTTTAATATTGTAAATACTTTGATCTGGATTCCGTTGATCTGGCTCATGGTTAAAATCGTCTGCTTTCTCATTCCTGATAGAGAAGAAAATACTGTAGACGAAATGCATCCTCAGTTTTTAGATCCTAAAGTGATTCATCAGCCTGTCTTCGCACTGAAATTAGTTTCAAAAGAAACAGAGCATTTTAGCCAACTGATTGAACGAATGCTTCAGGAAGTCAAAGAAGCATTGATGCAAAATGATAAAAAAATAGCAGAAAAAGCAGCACAGACAGAGGAAGCTGTTGCATCATTAAAAGAAGAAATTATCCGATATATGGTGAGACTGTTTTCAGAAGGAACCCTGACGGAAGAACAGGCTTCCTACGCTACGGATATCATGTATGTGATTGAGGATATGAATCGTGTCAGCCAACGTTTGATGGAGGTATTAGAAATCACCAATATTGGTGAGAAAGAAATTCGTTTCTCAAAACCGGCAATTAAAGAAATCGAAATGAATATGGACAGTATCATCGCACTTTATCATACCTGCAGCAGTATGTTCCTATACGGAGAGAAAGTAGATTCCAGTGAAATCATTGCAAAAGGAAAAGAAATTCATAATATTAAAACAGCGGTACGTAAAAATCATAAACGCCGTATCAGTGATGGAAAATGTAAACCAGAACTGACTCTTGCATTTTCCAATGTTTTCCGAAGTTTGGAAAGAGTGAGTCAAAACTGTATTAGTATTGCAGAAACAGCAAACGGTACGTCACATCCGGTATCTTCTCACAAAGAGGAAAGCAAGGATTACGACGATAAGTAAGAAAAGGAACAAAATTATGGCAAAACAGGCATTTATCCAACAGGAGGATCTGGAAGCTTATCAAATCATGGAAGAAAAGTTCCGAAATATAAAGTATCGCATAAAATGTAAAATGGCAGTGGATCTGATGATTTCAAAAATAAATATGATTGGAACTCAGCTTTTAGAGAAAAGAAATCGAGTAGTCATCGAGAACATTACTTACCGTTTCAAATCTGTAGAGAGTACTTATAAAAAGCTAAAGAAAAAAGGATGTCCGATTGATTTTCGCACAGCCTTAGACCGCTGCAATGATCTGATCGGAATTCGAGTAACCTGTCATTTTCTTGATGATGTTTATGAGATTGCCAAAAAACTAAAATCGCACGGAGATCTGGAAATCATCAAGGAAAAGGATTATATCAAAAAACCAAAGGCTAACGGATATATGAGCCTTCATCTTATTTTAAAAGTACCTGTGTATTCTTCAGAAAAATGCGAGAAAAAGAAAGTAGAAGTACAGATTCGTACAGTAGCTATGGATTTCTTCAGTGTATTGGATTATCAGCTTCTGTATAAAAAGGATCGAAAAGAGGGGGTTGCGGAAATAGAAGAGGAACTTCGGCATTATTCAGATGTTATCGCAAAACTTGATAAAAATATGCTGCGGATTCGTAAAAAAATAGAAAGTTTATAGAAAGGATGAGCAAAATGCCAAAATGGGATTATTTAAATCGCAGAGAATCGAATATCGTAATTTCTTACCGGATTCAGATGCTGATCAATGTAATTGTTTGGTTTTTGATCGGAGCAGTTCTGGCTCAGGTGAGCGAATTTATCATTCATTTTTGGAAACCATCTATTTCCATCGACTGGATTGAATGTGGCTCGTTTTTTGCCATTGTTTTTGGGTATATTGGTTGGGTTTTAAAAAAAATATCTTCAAGTGACAAAAAACAGTAAAAATATACTGGAATTTTAGTTAATTTTACTATATAATAGACAAAGCAAATGCTGTATACGTTTGTTATCATAGAAAATTTAGCTAGGGGGATTACAACTTGGATTATTCAACAAATATGATTTACGATTTGCAAAAATATTCAAGTTCAGATGTAGTAGACAATATTTACCAGGAACCGCTGAAAGCAAAAAACTTAGATGTATACCTTACAACTATTAAGGCTATGAAGCCAAAAGCAATTTTGGTGGGAACTTCACCTGTTTTTCACGGTGGTAGAAAGACTGGAATTCCATTTACTGATGAATATTATGTCAGTAACGAAGATGTTTCATTGTTACAGCAAAAAGATGAACTGGGATACGCAATCATAAATGATGACGAAGAAAAGAACGAACCAGAAAAAGAAAGAGTATCTGGAATCTTATGGACCGGACTAGAAAATGAGATGGAGCATATTCTCTTATGGAATATATTCCCATTTTATGTCCATGAAAAGGGAAATTATCCTATGAGACGGAATATTACGGAGAAGGAAGGTGAGGAAGGCTTTCATTTTCTGGAATTGATCCTAAAGGAATTTCCATCTATACAGATAATTTTAACAACAGATGATATCGTAGCCTCTATCATTCGGAAACACAAAGAATTAGTAAAACAATATCAGATTTTTCATGTAGGACATCCGAATCGTATGGCGAAGGATAAGTTTATTGTACGTATTAAGAAAGCGGTCGATTTTAAACAGCATATATTGGCTGCAGAAGAATTAAAAGAAGAAGAACGGATTATGTATGAATATCGAAGACGATGGGCAGATACCGATACAAAAGGTAATTTTTACTGTCGTTCCTTGAATAAAATCTTGCCTTCTTCTATGAGTAAATATTGTAAGATATGTCCGTGTAATCTAGGTGAAGATTTATATTGCGGTTATTATGATTTTTATCGGAAGTACGAGGAAACAGATCTTCTTTCTGTAAAAAAACGATATGATATGTTGATTCAGGCAAATTTGATTCCTTTATTCCCGGATTATAAAATCCGCGTTCAAAAGGCAGCTCTTTTAATTGAACAGGCATTTCAGTTTGCAGCAGAAGTATATCGTGACCGGATCTGTCTGGACACCAATACACCTTACATCATTCATCTGATGGAAATCTATCACTCTCTTGTTCCATATATCACCCAGCTTAAGGTGGATAATCCAGAAGAAATACTGGTGGCAGTTATTTTTTATAACATGCTTCACAACACCAGAGTGCCTGCTGGAAAGATTGCGATGGAATTTGGAGACTATACCTTATCTTTATTGGATGAAAATCATGAAGAACATTTTAAAAATCTTTCTGAGATTACCAAACAGCTTCAGGAGATGAAGATTCCTCAACGAGAAATGGCATTATTCCGAAAAATTTTTCGAATTGATTATATTTAGAATTGACAAAGATTTCTATTTTGTTTTAGAATTAGCAGGGGTGCGTTTCGTGCCCCTTTTTTGTGGAATAGGAAATTTCTTTTCCTATTCCATAAAAATACTCCGTGAGGATCGTAATCAATCATAGAAAGAATTTATATGGAGGAATAACACATGAGTGCAGAAATTGTATTTAGTCAAATGCTGATCATCTTTGCCCTAATGCTAATAGGTATGTTTTTATCGAAAAAGCAAATTATCTCACGGACATCTTCCAAAGATCTATCCAGCATTGTTGTAAATATCTGTAGCCCTATGCAACTGATTATGAGTGTATTAAATCAAGACTCTCAAGTCGGAAAAGATTCACTGGTCAGATTCTTTTTTTATGGCATAGCTGTTTATGTTGTGCTGATTATCCTTGGATATATTGTTAATATGGTATTAAGGGTACCAAGAAAGCAACAGGGGGATTATCATTTGATGACCATATTTGGAAATTGTGGTTTTATCGGAATACCAGTGGCACAAGCCTTGATTGGTCCACAGTCCTTGATTTATGTAGCAATCTTTAATCTTTGCTACAATATGTTCTTTTATACATATGGATTCTGGATTATTACCAGTGATATAGAAGGTGTGACAATAAGAAGTCAGTTGAAAAAAATGCTGAACCCTGGAACAGTTGCTTGTATTATAACTATACTTATATTCTGGTTCGATATTCAAGTACCAGTTCAGATACAAAGCTTTTGCAGTTATGCGGGACAACCGGCAACTTTACTGGCTCTATTGGTAATTGGAATTTCATTGTCGGATATGAGTCCTAGAGACATGATCAATGATCGAAGATTTTTTGCTTTTACCATTCTTCGATTTGCTCTTTTCCCAATTGCATTTGTTTGTGTTTTAAAGCTTTTTATTTCAGATACCCTCATTCTTAAAACTATGGCACTGATGGTTGCAGTACCAGTTGGGAACATGCCGGCAATGGTACGTGATCAATTCGAACAGGATGACCGATTGACTGCAAAGGGAGCGGTCATCACAACCGCTCTTTCTGTAATTACCATTACGACTACGTGTATGTTTCTTTAAAAAAGTCAGAAGGAGTAAAATCAATGAAATATTGTATTGAATGTGGAAATAAATTACAGTTAAAATACTTAGAGAATGAAGGAATGATCCCATATTGTACCAAATGTGAAGAATATCGCTTCCCAATTTTTAATACCGCATGCAGCATGGTGGTACTGAATAAAGAGAAGAATAAGATTCTGCTAATCCAGCAATATGGAAAACCTTCTTACATTCTGGTAGCTGGTTATATTAATAAAGGAGAATCTGCAGAGCATACCGTCGCAAGAGAAGTTAAAGAAGAAGTAGGGTTAGATATCATCGAGATTGGCTTTAATAAAAGTAAATATTTTGCAAAAAGTAATACGTTGATGCTTAATTTCTACTGTGTCGCTGAAAATGAAGATTTAAGTCATATGACAAAAGAGGTAGATCGGGCAGACTGGTTTTCTTTCGAAGAAGCACGGAAAAATATTCGCCATGGGTCACTGGCAGAAGAATTTCTGTTGACATTTTTGCAAAAGGAAAAAGCGGGTGAATTGTAAAAAACTCCCGCTTTCTATTGCTCTTCTGATATAAGATTATTTTGCCAGGATTTCCTCTTTTCGATTTAATAGTTCCTCGCTAAATAAGTCATTCTCTAACTTTTCTTTTCCCAATCGTTCCACAACCATTCCTAATCGTTCTTTACCATTGGCATTTTCTTTAAACCAGAGCATGGTCTTCTCTAAGAGTGGAAATACTTCATCATAGCTTACCAATTTGGATAATTTCGTTCCCATACGAGTCTTCTTACCCCAAGTACCTCCCACGTAAATCTGATATAAGGTTTCACTTTCGTGTGCAACTGCCTGGAATGGGCATTTACCAGTACATACACCGCAAGTAAGGCATTTGGATTCATCAATATGCATCTTGCCATCTACCACTGTAATTGCCTTTGATGGACAATTGATTTCACACTGACATTTTTTACAGCCTTTACACAAATCTTCTTTATATTTAGGCACTTTATGACCTTCAATTCCAAAATCATTCAAGGCTGGCTTCATACAGCTGTTTGGACATCCACCGACAGCAATTTTAAATTTATGAGGCAGCTTTACATCACTCCAACCAATATAATAATCTTCATGTATCTTTTGCGCCATAGCCTGCGTATCGTAATTGCCATAAATACAAGTAGTGCCTTTACATGCAGTTACTGGTCTGATCTTAGCACCAGTACCTCCAAAATATAAATCATGAGCAGCTGCATATTCCTTGGCAGCCGGAATTTGATCATATGGAATTCCGACGATTTCTGCACATAATCTTGTGGTAAACGCTATGGTCCCATTCCCAAATTGATCTGCAATTTCGGATATGGTCTTTAAATCTTTAGAAGAAAAAGTGGTTCCCTTTGGAACAATACGGCCGGAAAAGTTTTCCGTGCCTCTGTTAATTAAAAATCCCTGGGCTTTTACTTCAGTAATCTGCTGTTTTGTGAATTTTGCCATAAAAACTTCTCCTTTATAATAAATCTGTCAATATTATACTTGAAAAAAAAGAAAAAGTAAATCCTGTTGCATTCGAATCAGCATGAAATCTATGGTAAAATAAAAGAAAAGGAGGCGGTTTGTAATGAAGAAAAAACATTTGTACTTTTCCATGCTTTGTATTCTGATTTTTCTGATCTTAAGTGGATGTGTCAGTATAGATAAGGAGCAGATTGCCCGACTGAATGGGGATTACCAAGCACAGGAGAATGGAATCGTAGGCAGCACAGAATATACAGGATATTGGCATTTGTATATCCATGAAGAAGAAATCAGCTTCTACGATAATGAAGCTGGTAATCCGGGAATGGCGGGAACCATCACCAACCTGACCAAAGATCAAATTACGATTCGAATAGATATGGATAATTTCGAAGAATGTCCAGGTGACTGGCAGATCGTCGATGGAACGATCATTCTCAATTATAATATAGAAGAAACAAAACTGATCCTGAAAAATAGTGGTTGTACCATCATCTTTGATAATCAATGAGTCTGTGCTTGACTTTATAGATGAATGTTATATATAATCTTAGAAAGAGTGCAGTTATAGACAAATGCGCAAAACTGTAAAGAGAAAGACTAGGAGGTTTACCATGGGTAAGAAAGATACCATTCATTTGGCCGTTTTAGGCGCAGGTACTGTAGGTACCGGTGTATATAAAGTAATTAAAAATCTGGAAGAAGATATGATTCACAAGATTGGAGGAAATCTGGTCATCTCTAAAATTCTTGTCAGAGATGCATCTAAGAAGCGAGATGGTATTGATACTTCTTTATTAACGGATCAATGGGAAGAAATTGTAAACGATAAAGACATTGATATTATTGTAGAAGTAATGGGCGGAATCGAACCTGCCAAAACTTATATTACCGAAGCATTGCAGGCTGGAAAAAGTGTTGTTACTGCTAATAAAGATTTAATGGCAGAACACGGTAAAGAGTTATTGGATTTGGCAGAATCAAATGGATGTGATTTAATGTTTGAAGCATCTGTTGCCGGAGGAATTCCAATTCTCCGTCCTCTAAAGCATTGCCTTGCAGCTAATCATATGACAGAGGTCGTTGGAATTGTAAATGGAACAACCAATTTTATTTTAAGTAAAATGACAGATGAAGGCGTTGGCTTTGAAGAGACATTAAAACTGGCGCAGGATTTAGGCTATGCAGAAGCAGATCCAACTGCTGACGTGGAAGGATTAGATGCTGCCAGAAAAGTTGCCATTATGGCATCTATTGCTTTTAATTCCAGAGTGACATTTGAAGATGTCTATACAGAAGGTATTACGGAAATTACTGCGAAGGATATTGAATATGCAAAAGATATGGATTGTGTCATCAAATTATTAGGTGTTGCCAAGAATACAGAAGATGGAATTGAAGTAAGAGTACATCCGATGCTGATTGATAAGCATCACCCCCTGGCATCTGTGAACGATTCTTTTAACGCTGTCTTCGTTCACGGTGATGCAATTGATGATGCCATGTTCTATGGCCGTGGGGCGGGCGAATTGCCGACAGCCAGCGCAGTAGTAGGAGATGTTATCGAGACAGCCCGTAATATTCAGAATCAGTGTACTGGTCAGATTGCATGTACCTGCTATAAGAACATTCCGATTAAACCGATGTCAGAAATCGTAAGCCGTTATTTCGTAAGACTTCGTGTAGAAGACAGAGCAGGGACACTTGCCAGCATCGCCAGTGTATTTGGCAATAATCATGTCAGCATTGCTAAAATTGTCCAGAAGAATAAGAAAGATAATTACGCTGAGATCGTAGTAATTACAGATGACGTCAAAGAAAAGGACATCACTAATTCACTTACTATTTTAAAAACCATGCCCCTTGTTGAAAAAATTTCAAACGTAATACGGGTATACTAGATTGTTCTGGGTGTTTGTGGTATAATCGATAATAATGAATCTAGATGAGGTGTAAGATGAAAGATATAAAAGACATGAAGAGAATCCTCTTAAAATTAAGTGGAGAAGCACTAGCAGGACCGAATAAAAGAGGTTTTGATGAAGCAACTTGTATTGATGTTGCAAGGCAGATTAAGGAAGTCGTTGACTCTGGTGTTCAGGTTGCCATTGTCATTGGCGGAGGAAATTTCTGGAGAGGTCGCACCAGCGAGCATATGGATCGTACCAAAGCGGATCAGATCGGAATGTTGGCAACTGTTATGAACTGTATTTATGTAGCAGACATGTGTCGTCAGACAGGATTAAAGACAAAAGTTTTCACTCCATTTGTATGCGGTTCTTTTGCAGAAGTATTTTCTAAGGATGCAGCCGTAGAGGCTCTGGAGCAGGGAATGGTAACTTTCTTTGCAGGTGGAACAGGACATCCGTACTTTTCTACTGATACCGCAACAGCCCTTCGTGCAATTGAAATTAAAGCAGATGCCATTCTTCTGGCAAAGGCAATCGATGGTGTCTATGACAGTGATCCAAAAATAAACAAAGATGCTATCAAATATGACCGAATTACTTTAGATGAGGTATTGGATCAGAAGCTTGCAGTTATCGATTTGACGGCAACGATCATGTGTCTGGAGAATCAGATGCCTCTGGCAGTATTTGGACTCAATGAGGATAATAGTATTGTGAATACATTCAACGGAGAGTTTCATGGAACTTATGTTGATGCATAGAAATTGAAAATACAGGAGGAACAACCATGTTAACAAAATTTGATGAAAAGATGAAAAAGTCTTTAAACAGCTTGATCAATGAATATTCTACTATTCGTGCAGGACGTGCCAATCCGCACATTTTGGATAAAATTAAAGTAGATTATTATGGTGCACCAACACCATTACAGCAGGTTGCTAATATTTCTGTTCCAGAAGCAAGAATGATTACCATTCAGCCATGGGAAGCAAGCCTGGTAAAACCAATTGAAAAAGCGATTATGTGTTCTGATATTGGAATCAACCCAAACAACGATGGAAAGATCATTCGCTTAAATTTCCCTGAATTAACAGAAGAACGTCGTAAGGACCTGGTAAAAGATGTAAAGAAAAAAGGCGAAAGTGCAAAGGTTGCCGTTCGTAATATCAGAAGAGATGCCAATGAATTCTTAAAGAAACAACATAAGGCAAGTGAGATTACCGAGGATGAATTAAAAGATTACGAAGAAGATGTTCAGAAGATGACAGATAAATTCATCAAGCAGATCGATGCAGAAATCGAAAAGAAATCCAAAGAAATTTTGACTGTCTAGTCTTACACAAGAGAAAAGCAACTGAAAAACAGGGTGTGTCCTTATGACTGGGCAACCCTGTTTTATGATGTTCATTGATAAGAGGAACAGGAGGAAGAGATGTCAGAACTTAAGATTCCTCAGCACGTTGCCATCATTTTGGATGGAAACGGTCGCTGGGCAAAGAAAAGAATGCTTCCAAGAAATATGGGGCATGTTCAGGGAGCCAAAACGGTAGAGCAGATTATTGAAGATGCTCACGATCTTGGAATAAAATATTTGACCGTCTATGCCTTTTCTACTGAAAACTGGAAACGGCCAAAGGACGAAGTGGATGCGTTAATGAAACTGTTAAAAGATTATCTGAAGAACTGCATCAAACGTGCCAATAAAAATAATATGCGTGTACGTGTGATTGGAGATAAAACCGGATTGGAACCTTCTATTCAGGAAAAAATCCAGGAACTAGAAGAAATTTCCAGCCAAAATACTGGTATTAATTTTACCATTGCAATCAACTATGGAAGCCGGGATGAAATGATTCGTGCCATGAGAAAGCTGATGACAGACTGTAAGAACGGAGATATTTTACCAGATGAAATCTCTGAAGACGTTTTTGCACATTATCTTGACACTAGTGACTTACCAGATCCAGACCTGTTGATTCGTACCAGTGGAGAAGTTCGCCTGTCTAATTATCTGCTATGGCAACTAGCTTATACAGAATTTTATTTTACAGATGTGTTTTGGCCTGATTTTAACAAAGAAGAACTCGTAAAGGCCATTGAATATTATAACGGAAGAGACCGCCGATTTGGCGCAGTATAGGAGTGATAACATGTTTAAATTACGATTATTTAGCGGTATTTTACTGCTGGTAGCTACCGTCGCAACTTTATATTTTGGTGGAGTTGTAACATTTGCTGTCCTGACCATGATTTCACTAATTGGTGTGAATGAATTACTAAGAATCTTTCAAATGGAAAAATCTGCAATGGCAGTCATTGTCTATTGTGCAACTATATTATATTACCTAATGTTACTATTTAATGTAGGAAACTGGGGATTTACATTCCTGATCGCAGTACTGATCTTTTTATTGGGATGCTACGTATTCTGCTATCCAAAATATCATGCACATCAGCTGATGGCATCCTTTTTCAGCCTTATCTATGTCAGCATTATGATGTCTTACATCTATCAGCTGCGAATTCTTCCAAATGGAGGAGAATTTGTAGTATTGATTTTCCTTGCGGCCTGGGGAACGGATACCTTTGCCTACTGTACAGGAATGTTAATTGGAAAGCATAAGATGACACCATTATTAAGCCCGAAAAAAACCATCGAGGGTGCTATCGGCGGACTTGTAGGAACAGCTTTGTTAGGTGTACTATATGGATTCTTGATTGCAAATAAATTACGCCTTGACTTTAATCCAATGGTGATTTTCCCTATTGTATGTGTTGTAGGAGGCGTAATATCCATGATCGGTGATCTGGCTGCATCTGCTATCAAACGTAATTTTGATATTAAAGACTATGGCACATTAATTCCAGGCCATGGAGGAATTCTGGATCGATTTGACAGCATTATTATCGTCGCACCAATTGTGTATCTGTTGATCGCAATGCTGACAGGTGCAACATTATAACTTGGAAAGAAAGCAGGTAATATTTTTTGAAGATCATTATTGCATTTTTTATATTTGGCGCCATCATTTTATTTCATGAACTGGGACATTTTCTTCTTGCTAAGAAAAACGGTATTCGTGTTGAAGAATTTTGTCTGGGATTGGGACCTACCATCATCGGAAAACAGATAGGAGAGACTTTTTATAGTCTGAAACTGCTTCCTTTTGGTGGTGCCTGTATGATGACTGGCGAGGATGAGGAAAGTCCAGATGAACGAGCTTTTGGCAACAAATCTGTTCCTGCGCGAATGTCTGTTGTTTTTGCTGGACCATTCTTTAATTTTATTATGGCATTTGTTCTCTCTCTGGTTTTGATCAGTCTGACAGGCAGTGATGTCCCTGTTTTAAGTAGGGTAGAACCAAATTCTCCTGCTTATGAAGCTGGATTGAAAAAAGGAGATGAGATTACAAAGATTGCAGATTCTCGTGTACACAATTTTCGAGAAATCAGTTACTATCTCATGCTGGAAGGAAAGGGGCATTCCTTTGATGTTGAATATAAAAGAGATGGGGAGGAATATACAACTTCGGTAACACCTGTTTATGATAAGGAAATTGGCAGTTATCGAATTGGGATTCAAAGCAGTGGTTATCAAAAGCTGAATCCTTTGAAAACAATTCAATATAGCATTTATGAAGTCAGATGCCAGATCAAGGTTACTGTCATCAGCTTAAAACAGCTTATCATGGGGCAATTTGGATTAAATGATATATCCGGACCGGTAGGTATTGTGTCCATGATCGGAGACACCTATACTCAGGCACAGAGCTATGGCTGGTTGGTCATCTTAGAATCTATGCTAAGCCTGACCATCTTATTAAGTGCCAATCTAGGCGTTATGAACCTGCTTCCGATACCAGCATTAGATGGCGGAAGATTGGTGTTTCTTCTGATAGAGGGCATCCGTGGGAAAGCTATGGATCCAGATAAAGAAGGCAAGATCCACTATGTCGGATTAATGCTTCTACTCGCAATTATGCTGCTAGTTATGGTGAAAGACATTCGGACACTATTCATTCGTTTTTTATAATTATGAGGTGCGTATGAATCATAGAAATCAAACAAAGGTTATTCGAATTGGAGACCGGGTCATCGGTGGAGGCAATCCTATCCTGATCCAGTCTATGACAAATACAAAAACAGAAGATGTAGAATCAACAGTAGATCAAATTTTAAAGCTGGAGCGTGCAGGATGCGAGATCATTCGCTGCACTGTACCAACTCTGGAGGCTGCAAAAGCGATTGGAGAAATTAAAAAGCAAATTCATATTCCTCTTGTAGCAGATATTCACTTTGATTACAAAATGGCCATTGCAGCTATTGAAAACGGAGCTGATAAGATACGAATCAATCCTGGTAATATCGGATCTGTCGATAAAGTACAGGCAGTTGTAGAGAAAGCAAAAGAATATGGGATCCCGATTCGTATTGGTGTCAACAGTGGCTCCTTGGAAAAATCAATTATTGAAAAATACGGTAAAGTTACTGCCGAAGGCATCGTAGAAAGCGCATTGGATAAAGTAAAACTGATTGAGGACATGGGATATGATAATCTGGTTGTCAGTATTAAATCTTCCGATGTCTTAATGTGTGCCAAGGCTCACGAGCTGATTGCACCTAAAATTTCATATCCAATCCATGTAGGAATCACCGAATCAGGTACTGTATATAGTGGTAACATTAAATCTGCTATTGGACTTGGCATTATCCTTCATATGGGAATTGGCGATACGATTCGCGTTTCCTTAACAGGGGATCCTGTCAATGAAATTGCCAGTGCAAAACTAATCTTAAGAACATTGGGACTCCGTACAGGAGGAATCGAAGTTGTATCCTGTCCGACTTGTGGAAGAACCAATATTGACCTGATCTCACTTGCGAATCAGGTAGAAACCATGGTAACAGATTTTGACCATCTAAACATCAAGGTTGCTGTTATGGGCTGCGTGGTCAATGGACCTGGTGAAGCAAAAGAGGCGGATATTGGTATTGCTGGAGGAATTGGTGAAGGACTTTTGATTAAAAAAGGAGAAATCATCCGAAAAATTCCAGAAGATCAGTTGCTTCAGACATTACGATATGAATTAGAACATTGGGGTGAAAATTAAATGAAACCTTTTTTTGAAGTGTTTCCTGATTTTGAACCGCCATCCGAATTAAAAAGCTATTTTGAATACGTTTCAGTGGAACGAATCGTGATGCATCGAAAATCCAATACTTTGATGATCCATATGGTCAGTTCCAGGCTGATTAAGCGTTTTTACACCTGGAAGATGGAACAATGCATCAGGGAGACTTTTTTTAAAAAAGCATATATTAAAATACGTTTTCATGAGACCTATTCATTATCCAGTCAATATGATTTAGAAAAGCTGACTCAGGAATACTGGGACAGCTTTCTTTTTGAATGGAAAGGAAAAAGTCTGCTTCTTTATAATATCATGCGCCATGCGGCTTGGCATGTAGATGAAGATGTACTGACTCTCGTACTGGAGGATAGCTTTTTGACTAAGAGCAAGGCGGAGGAGATGAAAGAATTCTATGAAACCATTTATCGGGAACGTTTTGGAATGAGAATTCAGATTGGCTTTGATTATCAAAGCGCAGACAGTGAAGCCTTTCGCAGGGAACGAGATCATAAACTGGCTGTAGAAGCGGAATCTATTTTTGAACGTGTGAAGGACAATCGAGAACATCTGGAAGAAAAGGAGAAAAAACAAAGTAAAAAATCTTCTGGAAGCACCTATCAGCAGAGGCGTGCCAACCATAATGATCCGAACCTGATCTATGGACGAAATTGTGATGGAGATACCATTCCTATATCCGAAATCATAGAAGAAATTGGTGAAGTAGTTATCCGTGGTAAAATTTTAGAATTGGAGACCAGAGAAATCCGCAATGAAAAAACCATTATCATGTTTGCGATCACTGATTTTACAGATACGATCAAATGTAAGATCTTTGTAAAAAATGTGGATCTTCCGGATATTTTGGATCTACTCGTAAAAGGGAATTTTTACCGGGTGAAGGGGATGGCACTTTATGATAAATTCGATCACGAAGTCAGTATTACTTCGGTTACTGGCATCAAGTCCATTCCTTCCTTTGTTACGGAACGGGAGGATACCAGTCTGGAAAAACGAGTAGAGCTGCATATGCATACCGTCATGAGTGATATGGATAGTGTCGTAGATATTGGTAAAATTATTAAACGGGCGAAATCCTGGGGACATAAGGCAATTGCCATTACGGACCATGGTGTTCTTCAGGCTTTTCCCATTGCCAATCATGTGCTTCCAAAGGATGATCCATTTAAGATCATCTATGGTGTGGAAGGTTATTTCGTCGATGATCTAAAGGAATTGGTGACAGGGGAACAGGGCCAGACACTGGATGACGATTTTGTCGTATTTGATATCGAAACTACCGGCTTTCATGCAAAAAAAGATAAGATTATCGAAATTGGCGCAGTAAAAATAAAAAATGGAAAGGAAGTTGCCTATTTCAGTGAATTTATCAATCCAGAAATACCAATTCCGTTTAAGATTGAACAGCTTACCAGCATCAACGATGATATGGTAAAGGATGCTCCAAAACTCCATGAAATTCTTCCGAAATTTATGGAGTTTTGTAAAGGATGTATCCTGGTTGCTCATAACGCAGTATTTGATACAGGATTTATAAAAGAAAAAGCCACTGAACTATCCTTGGAATATGACTTTACCGTAGTGGACACTCTTCCACTGGCAAGAGTTTTGCTTACGGATATTGCTAAATTTACACTGGACAATGTATGCAAACGATTGAATATTAAACTGGAAAATCACCACCGGGCGGTGGACGATGCAGGTGCCACTGCAAAGGTATTTTTAGAATTTATAAAAATGTTGCAGGAAAAAGAAATTTATGATCTGAAAGGAATCAATGAACTGGGGGCAGTTTCTCCAGATATCATAAAAAAATCCAGGGCATATCACGGAATTATTCTGATACAGAATGAAACCGGACGGATCAATCTAAACCGTTTGGTTTCTGCCTCTCACCTGGAATATTTCAATCGACGGCCAAGAATGCCTAAGAGTTTGATTCAAAAATATCGGGAAGGCCTGATTCTTGGCTCTGCCTGTGAAGCTGGAGAATTATATCAGGCACTGCTCGATGACCGTTCCGATGAAGAAATTGCAAGAATTGTCAGCTTCTATGATTATCTGGAAATTCAGCCTACTGGCAACAACGCCTTTATGATCGAAAGTGACCGGATTGAGAATGTCAACTCTATAGAAGATATCGAAAATCTAAATCGAAAGATCATAGAACTTGGCGAAAAATTTAACAAACCAGTACTTGCTACTTGTGATGTTCATTTCCTGGACCCGGAAGATGAACTGTATCGAAGAATATTGATGGCAGGGAAAGGATTTAAAGATGCTGACAATCAGGCACCTCTTTATTTTCGTACGACAGAAGAGATGCTAAAAGAATTCTCCTATCTTGGAAGTGAAAAAGCAAAAGAAGTAGTGATTACCAATACAAACCTGATTGCAGATCGCATTGAAAGAGTTTCCCCGGTGCTTCCGGATAAATGTCCGCCCGTCATCGACAAATCGGATGAGCAGCTCCGCGATATTTGTTATACCAAAGCCCATGAAATCTATGGACCAGATCTTCCTGAAATTGTTGTGGAACGTTTGGAACGAGAACTTCATTCCATTATATCCAATGGATTCGCCGTTATGTATATCATTGCACAGCGTCTGGTATGGGATTCTGTAGATCATGGATATCTGGTTGGTTCCCGTGGATCCGTTGGATCCTCCTTTGCCGCAACCATGGCAGGAATTACGGAAGTAAATCCATTACAAGCACATTATATTTGTCCAAACTGTTATTACGTGGATTTTGACTCTGATAAAGTAAAACCCTATGCCAAAAAGGGGATGTCCGGATGTGATATGCCAGATGCAGTATGTCCAAAATGTGGGCATCCACTGAATAAAGAGGGACATGATATTCCTTTTGAAACCTTCCTCGGATTCAAAGGAGATAAAGAACCAGATATTGACTTAAATTTCTCAGGAGATTATCAGGCAAAGGCCCATGCCTATGTGGAGGTAATCTTCGGAAAAGGAAAAGCTTTTCGTGCTGGAACCATCGGTACCCTGGCAGAAAAAACTGCAAAAGGATATGTCTACAAATATTTTGAGGAAAGAGAAATTCATAAAAGACAATGTGAACTGAATCGAATTGCAGTCGGCTGTACCGGTGTAAAGCGAACAACCGGCCAACATCCTGGAGGTATTATTGTAGTACCCCATGACCGTGAAATTTATGAATTTACAGCTCTCCAGCATCCGGCAAATGATGTTAACACTCCGATCATTACAACTCATTTTGAATATCATTCCATTGACCATAACCTGCTGAAGCTTGATATTCTGGGCCATGATGATCCGACCATGATCCGCCGTTTGGAGGATATTACCGGGATTAAGGCAACTACCATTGCTCTGGATGATCCCGATGTTATGTCATTGTTCCATAGTACAAAGGCACTTGGTATTACACCAGACGATATTGGTGGAATCCCCCTTGGCTCTCTTGGTATTCCGGAATTTGGTACGGATTTTGTTATTCAGATGTTAATTGATACAAAGCCAAAAAGCTTTTCCGATCTGATCCGTATTTCTGGTCTTTCTCATGGTACAGATGTATGGCTTGGTAATGCACAGGCCTTGATCGAACAGGGAAAAGCAGAGATTTCCGGTTGTATCTGTACCCGTGATGATATTATGACCTATCTGATCAATCAGGGAATGGAAAAGGGACTTTCTTTTACCATTATGGAATCCGTACGAAAAGGAAAAGGATTAAAGCCAGAATGGGAAGAAGAAATGAAGAAATTTGATGTACCGGACTGGTATATCTGGTCCTGTAAAAAAATCAAATACATGTTCCCTAAAGCACACGCTGCTGCTTATGTTATGATGGCATGGCGGATTGCCTGGTACAAGGTTTTCCATCCATTGGCCTATTATACGGCATTTTTCAGCATTCGGGCTTCCGCCTTTTCCTATGAATATATGTGTCTTGGTAAAGAAAAGCTGGAAGAACATTTAAATGCACTTTTAAAAATGCCGAAAGATCAGACTACAAAGAAGGAACAGGATCTAATCCGCGATATGCGAATTGTACAGGAAATGTATGCCAGAGGCTTTGAATTTATGCCTTTGGATATTTATCGTGCAAGAGATAAAGAATTTCAGATCATTGATGGAAAGATCATGCCGTCTCTAAGCAGTATTGACGGCATGGGTGAAAAGGCTGCAGAGCAGGCTATGCTGGCTGCCAAAGATGGCCCGTATACTTCTTTGGAAAACTTCCGCGACAGAACCAAAGTAAGTAAGACCATTGTTGATAAAATGAAAGAATTAGGAATTTTAAAGGATCTGCCGGAATCTGATCAGTTATCCTTTGATTTCTTATAATAAGAGAAACTGTATATCCACACTAAAAGGAGGTGGTTTCATGTCAATCTATGCAATCAGTGATATTCACGGATGTTATGACATGTTTCTTGAAATGCTTGATAAGATTCAATTTGATGAAACGCGGGACACATTATATATATTGGGTGATATCATGGATCGGGGCCCAAAAGTTCCAGAAATGGTCCGCTGGGTATGGAAACATGAATCAGAACATGTTATTATGTTAAAGGGAAACCATGAGGATATGTTCGCCTCCTACCCGGATCCCGATTATTATACCTTTTACTTCAGTCAGTTTTCTGCAACGGAATTAAACCGACTATTGACCTGGATACCAAAGCTTCCTTTGTACAAAGAAGTAACGGTAGGAGGTATCGATTATGTTCTGGTGCATGCAGGAATCACTGAAGAGATTCTTAAAACAGGAAAGGACCCGGATGAATTTTGTATTTGGGCCCGTAACGAGTTCTATTTTGGCGATGGGATTCCTGGAAAGACCATTGTCTTTGGACATACTCCGATGATGTCCCGTATCATTGATGAGGAAATCACTGTCCATATATGGAAACCAAAAGGGAAGAACCTGATTGGAATTGATACTGGAGCAGTATTTGCAAAAAAATTTGGAGGAAAGCTCTCATGCCTACGCTTAGATGATCAGAAAGAATTTTATGTATATGCAAAATAAGTGTTGTAATTTAATTTTTTCTGTGCTATACTATATGGGAAGTTAATATATGGTAGTTAATAAGAGTGGGCTTTTAGGAGTCCACTCTTATTCGTTACATGGATATTCGTAGATATCCAGTGTTTCTAAGAAATGTCCCACAAGGCGGACTCGAACAAAGAAAGGTGGAATTTCATTGGCAAAACGTGCAGATATCGAAAGCCGTGTTGAATCAATGGTAATGCCGATTATCGAAGAAGGTAATTTTGAATTGGTCGATGTGGAATACGTGAAAGAAGGTTCTAACTATTATTTGCGTATTTATGCTGACAAAGAGGGCGGAATCAACATTGATGACTGCGTTACCATCAGCCGTGCTTTAGAAGCAAAATTAGATGAAGAGGATTTCATTCCGGATGCGTATATCTTAGAGGTAAGCTCTCCTGGACTGGGGCGTCCATTAAAAAAGGAAAAAGATTTTAAACGCAGCGTAGGAAAAGAGATCGATATCAAATTATACAAAGCAATAGATAAACAAAAAGAATTTACAGGTGTTCTGACCGGATATACCGAAGATACTATTACACTGGATATTGATGGAGAAGAACAGACATTTGCTCGCAGAGACTTAGCACTTATTCGATTAGCTTTAAACTTTTAGGAGGATATTTTTACAATGAGTGAATTAATCGAAGCTTTAAATCAATTAGAAAAAGAGAAAGATATTGATAAAGAAGTAATTATGGAAGCAATTGAAGCTTCCCTGGTAGCAGCCTGCAAAAGAGACTTTGGAAAAGCGGATAACGTAAAGGTTTCTATTGACAGAGAAACTGGAGACATGGTTGTACTGGCAGAAAAGGAAGTGGTAGAAGAAGTTCTGGATCCTGCCTTGGAAATCAGTCTTGCCAAAGCACAGGCGATCAATCCAGGATATAATCTTGGAGATATTGTGAATATTGAAATCACACCAAAGAACTTTGGACGTATTGCTGCTCAGCATGCAAGAAGCGTGATTGTACAGAAAATCAAGGAAGAGGAACGAAAAGTAATCTTTAACCACTTCCATTGTAAAGAAAAAGATATCGTAACTGGTGTGGTTCAACGTTATATTGGTGATAATATCAGCATCAGCTTAGATGATAAGACAGATGCTCTCCTGACAAAAAATGAACAGGTAAAGGGTGAAGTATTCAAACCAACCGAACGAATCAAGCTCTATATTATTGAAGTAAAGGATACGAACAAAGGACCTCGAATCCTCGTTTCCAGAACTCATCCAGAGTTAGTGAAACGTTTATTTGAAAAAGAAGTATCTGAAGTTCATGATGGTACTGTAGAGATTAAGAGTATTGCAAGAGAAGCTGGTTCTCGTACAAAGATTGCTGTATGGTCTAACAATGAAGATGTGGATCCAGTTGGTGCCTGTGTAGGAGTAAACGGTGCTCGTGTAAATGCCATCGTAAACGACTTAAAAGGGGAAAAAATTGATATTATTAACTGGAGTGAGGATCCAGAAGTATTGATTGAAAACGCATTAAGCCCATCTAAGGTTATTTCCGTATCTGTAAATGAAGAAGAAAAAACCGCAAGAGTTGTCGTTCCTGATTATCAGCTTTCTCTTGCCATTGGAAAAGAAGGACAAAATGCAAGACTGGCTGCTCGTCTGACTGGATTTAAAATTGACATTAAGAGTGAATCTCAGGCAGAAGAAGAGGCAGAACAAATGGAAGATATCAGCGTAGCTGAGGAAAATGTATCAGAAGAATTTATTAATTTCGATGAAAACGATATGGAAGATATCGCATTAGACGAGGAGTAATTCTTATGAAAAAAGTACCTATGCGGCAGTGTGTGGGCTGCCATAATATGGTGTCAAAACGAGAAATGATCAGAGTCATTAAAACCTCTGATGGACAGATTATACTGGATGCGACTGGAAAGAAGAATGGCCGTGGTGCTTATATCTGTAATTCCAGAGAGTGTCTGGAGAAAGCAATCAAATCCAGAAGTCTGGAACGCTCTTTAAAGGCAGCTATTCCCTCAGAGATTTATGACTCTCTAAAAGAGGAGTTGGACAATATTGAATAAAAAAAGCATTTATTCTCTATTAAGCCTGGCGATGAAAGCAGGAAAAATCGCCAGTGGAGAATTCTGTGTCGAAAAGTCTGTAAAATCTGGTCATTCCTATTTTGTAATTGTCGCGGAAGATGCATCGGATAATACAAAGAAGATGTTTGGTAATATGTGTGACTATTATCAGGTTCCGCTCATATATTTTGGAACTAAAGATGAGCTTGGCCAATGCATTGGAAAAGGCTTCAGAGCCTCACTCTCTGTTGAGGATCCGGGTTTTTCCAAGAGCATGCTAAAAAAGCTTGAGATTTAATGGAAAATATGGAGGTAGAAAACTGGATGAGAGTATATGAACTTGCAAAAAATTTAAATAAAACCAGTAAGGATGTGATTACTGTGTTAAAAGGACATGGAGTAGAAGTTAAAAACCACATGAGTTCCATTTCAGACAGCGATGCAAATAAAGTAAAAGAACATTTTTCACCAAAGAAAAAAGAAGAAAAGAAATCGGAACAGCAAAAAAATAATAAAAAACCGGAACGACGTCCGGATAATAGAAAACGTTCCAATGCAAATGGGAATGCCACTCAGCATCCGAACAAAGGGCAGCAGCCAAAAAGTGGTGAAAACAACAGTGATGGAAAAAAAGGATTTAAAAAGAAAAATAAAAACAATCCAAACCAAAATGGTAAGGATGTTCAAAAAGATTCAGGTAATAATAAGTTTAAAAAGAAAAATAAATTTAAGAATAACAATATGGACAATAAATCACAAAAGAAAAAGAAAAAAACAGGGCCAGGCGCATTCATCAAGCCAGAGCCAGTAAAGAAAGTAGAAGAAAAAGTAGAGTTTGCAAAGATTCCAGAAATCTTAACTTTAAAAGAACTTGCTGAGGCAATCAAAGTTCCTGCCAATGATATCATCAAGAAACTGTTATTAAGTGGCGGTGGTCTTGTCAATCTGAATACCGAACTGGACTTTGAGCGTGCAGAAGAAATTGCAATGGAATATGATGTTATCGTAGAAAAAGAAGAACAGGTTGATGTTATTGAAGAGCTGATCAAAGATGAAGAAGATCCAGAGGAAACTTTAGAAGAACGCCCTCCAGTTGTATGTGTTATGGGACACGTAGACCATGGAAAAACCTCTCTTCTGGATGCCATCCGTTCCACTAGCGTAACCAGCGGTGAAGCAGGTGGAATCACACAGCATATTGGTGCTTCTGTTGTGGAAAATGCAGGACAGAAGATTACTTTCTTAGATACACCTGGTCACGAAGCTTTTACTTCCATGCGAATGAGAGGTGCACAGTCAACAGATATTGCAATTTTAGTTGTTGCTGCCGATGACGGTGTAATGCCTCAGACAGTAGAAGCCATCAACCATGCAAAAGCTGCAGGTGTTGAAATTATCGTAGCTGTCAACAAGATTGACAAAGAAAGCGCCAATGTAGAACGAGTAAAACAGGAATTAACGGAATATGAATTAATTCCAGAAGACTGGGGTGGAAGCACCATCTTTGTTCCAGTTTCCGCTCATACAAAAGAAGGTATCGATGACCTTTTGGAAATGATTCTTTTAACAGCAGAAGTATTGGAATTAAAGGCAAATCCAAATCGTAAGGCAAGAGGTATCGTAATTGAAGCAGAACTCGATAAAGGGCGTGGGCCAGTTGCCACAGTGCTTGTTCAGAAGGGTACTCTTCACGTAGGAGACAGTATTGCCATCGGTAATACCTATGGACACGTTCGTGCCATGGTTGACGATAAGGGACGCAGAGTAAAAACTGCAGGTCCATCTACACCAGTTGAAATCCTTGGTTTAAATGACGTTCCATTTGCCGGTGAAATCTGTATGGCAATGGACAATGAAAAAGAAGCAAGAACGACTGCCGAAGCATTTGTTGCATATAACCGTGAAAAATTATTAGAAAATACAAAATCACAATTATCTTTAGATGATCTGTTTAATCAGATTCAGGCTGGAAGTGTAAAAGAATTAAACTTAGTTGTAAAAGCAGATGTACAGGGTTCTGTAGAAGCAGTCAAACAAAGTCTTGTAAAATTATCCAACGAAGAAGTAACCGTAAAAGTTATCCATGGTGGTGTTGGTGCAATCAATGAGTCTGACGTTATGTTAGCTTCCGCTTCTAACGCCATTATTATCGGATTTAACGTTCGTCCAGATAATACTGCTAAGACAGTAGCAGAACGAGAAAACGTGGATTTACGTCTTTACCGCGTTATTTATAATGCTATCGAAGATATCGAAGCTGCTATGAAAGGAATGCTGGATCCTGTATTTGAAGAAAAAGTAACCGGACATGGAGAAGTCCGTCAGACCTTCCGTGCATCTGGTGTTGGAACCATCGCTGGTACCTACGTACTGGACGGCTCTATTTTCAGGAATTCAAAAGCACGTATTGTTCGTGATGGAATCGTTATTTTTGAAGGAGAACTGGCATCCTTAAAACGTTTCAACGATGATGTAAAGGAAGTTAGAGCAGGATATGAATGTGGTCTTGTATTTGAAAAATATAATGATATCAAAGAGGGAGACCAGATTGAATCCTTTATCATGGAAGAAGTTCCAAGATAGCAATTAGGATTCCCTCTCTCAAGGAGGTATTTATGAGAAAGAACAGTATTAAAAACACAAGAATTAACGGCGAAGTACAGCGCGAACTGAGTAGGATCATCAGTCGAGAAGTGAAAGATCCAAGAATTGCACCTATGACCTCTGTTGTTACTGTAGAAGTAGCTCCAGATTTAAAACAGTGCAAAGCCTATATTAGTGTTCTTGGGAATAAAGAAGCTCAGGAGAATACAATTGCCGGATTAAAAAGCTCTGCAGGATTTATCCGAAGAGAATTGGCGCATTCTATCAATCTTCGAAATACGCCAGAAATCATATTCATCTTAGATCAATCCATAGAATATGGAGTATCTATGTCAAGAAGAATTGATGAATTAAATCAGGAGTAAGGAGTTTTGCTAATATGAATGCTTTTATCAGAGCAGTGGAACAGGCAAAACACATTGCCGTCACAGGACACATTCGTCCTGACGGCGACTGTGTTGGAGCCTGTCTTGGTGTTTACAATTACATACAGGACAATTATCCAGACAAAAGCGTGGACGTCTATTTGGAGCCTATACAGAAGGAGTTTCATTTTTTAAATGGCTGCTCCTATGTAAAAAATCAGCTTGAGGAAGAAATCAAATATGATCTTTGTATTATCTTAGATTGTAGTGAAGCCAGTAGAATTCAGCCTTTTCTCCCTTTATATGAGAATGCAGGAGAAACCATCTGTATTGATCATCACATCAGCAATCATGGCTTTTGTGATAATGACATCGTTGATCCTGGAGCCAGTGCAACCTGCCAGCTTTTATATCTACTGATGGAGGATGAACTGATTACTTTGGCCTGTGCAGAATGTCTTTATACCGGAATCGTACATGATACTGGTGTATTCAAGCACAGTAATACAACGAAAGAGACCATGTGTATTGCTGGTGAACTGATTGAAAAAGGAGTCAATACTTCTCATATTATCGATGATACATTTTATCGAAAGACTTATGCGCAAAACCAGATTTTAGGATATGCCCTTTTAGAAAGTGCATTAATCTTAGATGAAAAAGTGATCTATTCTTTCGTTACAAAAAAATGGCAGGATCTTTATGGAGTGACCAGTGCAGATATGGGTGGAATTATTGATCAGCTCCGCATTACGGAAGGAGTCGAGGTTGCAATCTTTGGATACGAGTTACAGCCATGTGAATTTAAGATCAGTATGCGATCCAATGATTATGTAGATGTGAGTAAGATTGCTGCAATATTTGGCGGTGGTGGGCATATCAAGGCAGCTGGCTGTACTATGAATGGTACTTCCAGAGACATTATCAATAATCTGCTGCCATATATTGAAAAACAGCTAAAGGTGGAATCAGATTGTTAAACGGAATTATAAATGTATACAAAGAAAAAGGATATACCTCCCACGATGTAGTTGCAAAATTGCGTGGGATTCTTGGTCAGAAGAAAATTGGTCATACTGGAACTTTAGATCCCGAAGCAGAGGGTGTCCTTCCAATTTGTCTTGGAAAAGGAACAAAATTGTGCGATATGATCGAAAATACTGATAAAACATATCAGGTAACCATGTTGTTGGGAACGGAAACGGATACAGAGGATATGACCGGAACAATTCTGAAACAATCACCCGTATCCTGCACGGAAGCAGAAGTAACCGAAGCGATTCTTTCTTTCCAAGGTGAGATCATGCAGGTTCCGCCGATGTATTCCGCTTTAAAAGTAAACGGAAAAAAATTATATGAACTAGCAAGACAAGGAAAGGAAATTCACCGGGAACCTCGTCCAATTACCATCCATGAGATTCAGATACTTTCTATGAATCTTCCAGAAGTGGTGATGACCGTGCGTTGTAGCAAAGGAACCTATATCCGCAGTCTATGTCGTGACATCGGAGCAAAACTTTCCTGTGGTGGATGTATGAAAGCATTGATCCGTACAGAGGCATGCGGATTTAAACATGCGACCTCTTATCGATTGGATGAAATTGAACATATCAAAAAAAATGGCGATGTGAACATGATCATGATTTCCATTGATCATATGTTCCTCCATTATCCCGCAGTTGTGATTCCTTCTAGTATGAATAAGCTGCTCTATAATGGAAATCCAATTCGAGTAGAAACAAAAATTTCAGGAGAAAAAGTAAGAGTTTACGATGATAAGGAACATTTTATTGGTATTTATTCTCATCAGAAAGGACGATTAAAGCCAATAAAACTGTTTTTTGATATGGAAACTTTTCATTAGGAGTCAAAAACAATGGAATACATTAAAAATACAACCGATTTTCATTACAAGAATACAGTTGTAGCACTTGGAAAATTTGAAGGACTTCATAAAGGACATCAGCTGCTTTTAGATGAATTAGACCATTATAAAAAGAAAAATGGCTATACAAGCGTTATGTTTACCTTTGACAGACCTCCAAAACTGGTCATTAAAGGTAAACGTGAACGAACAATCTATACCAAAAGTGAACGCTGTTATAAACTTCAGAAAACTTCTTTGGATGTACTGATCGAGCATCCGTTCACAAAAGAATTTTCTCAGTTAAGTCCAGAAGATTTTGTAAGGAATATCTTAGTAGAAAAACTAGATGTGAAAGTAATCGTAGTCGGATTCGATTTTGGATTTGGCTATAAACGCCAGGGAAATGTCGAAGTATTAACACAGCTGTCTGAAAAATATGGATACAAACTGGTTGTCGTGCCTAAATGCACTGTTCATGGCGAAAAGGCTGGCAGCACTTTGATCAGGAAGTATCTTCAGGAAGGAAATTTGGAAGCAGCCAATGATTTTTTAAATGAGCCCTACAGTATTATTTCTAAAGTAGTGCATGGAAATGCCATAGGGCGTTCTTTGATCGGCCTGCCTACGGCTAATCAGTTTCCAGATCCACATAAACTACTTCCTCCAAAAGGTGTTTATGTGACCAGAATTATTTATAAGAATAATGAATACTATGGAATTACGAATATTGGTACAAAACCAACCGTAGAGGATTATGAAATCACAGGAGTAGAAACCTTTATATTTGATTTTGACCAAAATATTTATGGAGAAGTAATCGAAGTACAATTCCTTCATTACAAGCGTCCAGAGATGAAATTTTCAGGACTAGAAGAACTATCCAGACAGATGAAAGCGGATGCCGCCTATGGCCGGCAATATGTCAGTGTTCATTATGGATATCATTCCAAATAATCTATGAAAGAGAGGAGTCTCATAAAAGATGATTTTTTATGAGACTCCTCTCTTTTTCTTGTTATTACATAATTAAATTCATGTTTATTTTCCGCTTGTATTACATTAGATTACAACGTAATACATTACGTAATACGTTGTAATCTACGAAAATTTTTGATATAATTTTCTTATAAAAGGAGGAATGGGCATGGGTGAATCAAATAAAGAATCATTAAAAGGCCGGACCATACGTACCAGCGACGAATCTTACGAGAAATTCAGACAGATCGCACAGGAAAATTTTGAAAATCAAGGTCAGTGCTTTTCTACATTAATACACTTATATGAATTAGAACAGGGAAAAACTATTTTGGGAGAACGCAAGATGGAAATCGAAAACTTCCAGATGCATATCAATACGCTGCTGAAGATGTTTATCCAATCCCTGCAAATGAATGAAGATGCAGAAGAACGTGTAAAGGCTGGAATCCAAACCACGTTGGATACCAAAGATCGACAGATCATATATTTGCAAAAAGAGCGCAATCAGTTGGCAGAGAAACTGGAAGAAAAAGAAGAAAGCTGCCAAACCATACAACTTCATTTGGATCAGACAAAAGATCTTTTTCAACATGAGAAGGAAAATTTTCAGTCCATCATCTCCCAATTAACTCAGACTGTACAGGACAAGAATGATATGATTGCCTTACTAAATCATCAGAAGAAGGAACTGCAGACCCAGTTAGATGAAACTCATACGCAGGATAAGAAGATTCGCGAACTGGAAAGTCAACTGGCACAGATCAATCAGGAAAAAACCTCATTATCCAATCAGATCAATCTGCAGCAACAGATTCACGAACAGGAAATAGAAAAAATGAATCGTCAATTAGAGCTGGAAAAAGAAAAATATTCCTTTGATTTAGAAAAGGCTTTATTAGAGCAACAAAAAGACTTGCAATTATCTTGGAAACAGGAGAAAATGGAATATGATAGAAAATTAGAATTATACCAGATGAAATATGTAACCGCATTAGAACGTATCGACAAATTTTCTAGTAAAAAGGAGTAATTTATGAAACCGTTAAAAATGAAGTATCTAAAAAGTCTTGCTAAACAGTATCCCAATATTGCAAAAGCATCTACAGAAGTAATCAATCTGCGTGCTCTGTTGCATCTGCCCAAAGGAACAGAGCATTTTGTATCTGATCTACATGGGGAACATGAGCTGTTCCTACATACCCTTCGAACCGGTTCAGGAGCAGTAAAGGGAAAGATTCAGGATGTTTATGGGAATACCTTAACAGCCACAGACAAAAAAAGCCTGGCAGCCCTAATTTATTATCCTGAAGATAAACTTAAGAAAATCAAAACCCAGTACGACGATCAGACAGATCTGGATGATTGGTATAAGATCATGCTTTACCGTATGATTGAAGTCTGCAAACAATCATTAACCAAATATAGCCGTTCCAAGCTACGAGACTCTCTTCCAAGTTCTTATCGTCATACATTAGAAGAACTATTAAGTGAAAATAACCGCGTGGAAGATAAGAAAGCTTATTATACAGAATTGGTCGATAGCATTATTGAATTGGAACAGGCAGATAATTTTATTATTTCTATGGCCTATCTCATTCAACGCCTGTGTATTGAGCGTTTACATGTCATCGGAGATATTTTTGATCGTGGTACTGGAGCACATATTATTATGGATGAACTGATGAAATATCACTCCGTTGATTTTCAATGGGGAAACCATGATGTGGTATGGATGGGTGCTGCATCCGGTCATCCTGCCTGCATCGCCAATGTCATTCGTCTTTCTGCACGATATAACAATCTTCGCTGTATAGAGGAAGGCTACGGTATTAATCTGATTCCATTGCTCCATTTTGCCATTGATGTTTACAAGGATGATCCTTGTACCTGCTTTACCATTGATACGAAAAATGGTGACATCGATACCAATGAGTTAGAACTGAATATGAAGATGCATAAAGCCATTACTATTATTCAATTTAAATTGGAAGGTCAACTAATCCTGCGCCGTCCCGATTTTAAAATGAATGATCGACTATTACTAGACAAAATCAATTATGAGAATGGGACTATCGAAATTCAAGGTAAAACGTATGAATTATTGGATAAAAATTTTCCGACCATCGATCCGAAGGACCCATACAAACTAACTGAACAGGAAGCGCAGCTAATGGAGCGTCTTGAATATAGCTTCCGAAATTGTGACAAGCTTCAAAAACACATTCGATTCCTTTTATCTAAAGGTGGTCTGTATCTAACATATAACAATAACCTTTTATTCCATGGATGTGTTCCATTGAACGAAGATGGTACTTTACGTGAAGTAGAATTAAACGGAATCAAGTACTCTGGACGAAACCTCTATGATGTGTTGGAATACTATGCAAGAAAAGGGTTTTACCGACAAAAAGAGGATACGGATTACACGTATGGAAGAGACATCCTCTGGTATATCTGGTCCAACGAAAATTCTCCTGTATATGGTAAAGAAAAGATGGCTACCTTTGAACGTTACTTTCTCAGTGATCACGCTCTGCACGAGGAAAAGAAAGATTATTATTACAAATTAATTGAAGAGGACGAAGTAGTTACAAGAATTTTGAACGATTTCGGATTGCACTCTCCAGAGGCAAAGATTATTAATGGACATATGCCAGTGAAGAAGAATGAATCACCAATAAAATGTGGTGGAAGGGCCTTGATCATCGATGGCGGTTTTTCTAAAGCCTATCACAGTACCACTGGAATTGCCGGATATACGTTGGTATTTAACTCCAATGAGATTAAGCTGATTGCGCACGAAGAATTTGTATCAAAAGAATATGCTGTAGAGCACGAAACCGATATTCATTCTGAAATTGTGGTAACAGATTATAAATTAAACCGCAAGAAAATTTCCAACACAGATAAAGGATTGGAAATGAAGGCAAAAATCGAAGATTTGGAATTGCTCATATCCGCATATCGCTCTGGTATGCTGGAAGAAGAATATCATTCCTAGGCTTTTCATAAATTCAGAAAGCCATCGGACAATCTCAAATCCGATGGCTTTTCTTTTATTAATGCTTTTTCTGATAATATTTATCTACAAGATCTTTTAATGTAATATTATCTACGACCTGATTGATGGCATCCCTCATTTCTTCCCAAATTTCAAAGGTGATACAATCATCGATTCGATCACATCCTCCATTGGCTTCATCCACACAGGCAACTGGAGATAGACTCCCTTCTGTAAGACGCAGAATCATACCCACCGTATAATCCTCTGGTGGACCAGCTAACCGATATCCTCCCTGTGCACCCCGTACACTTTTTACATATCCTGCCCGGCTGATTGGAGTAATAATCTGCTCTAAATATTTAATGGAAATTTTCTGACTTGTTGCAATGGATTTTAATGTAAGATTATCCCCTTCTCCATAGTGAAGAGCTAACTCTAACATTAATCGCAGTGCATAACGACCTCTAGTGGAAACTTTCATTTTCTACCCATTCCTTTCCCGTTTCATTACTCTTATAATACCATAGGCATACTAGGAATTCAAATTTTTCTTACAAAATTCTAGAATTACATTTCAAAAAAATGTAAAAATACGTTAATTTTTTGTGAAATAACTCCAAATTATCTGTACAAAGCGAGATTAATCATGTATAATATAGACAATGAAAGAACGGAGGTGTTCGTTATGAGCAATAATAATATGATTATCACCATTGATCGTCAATATGGAAGTGGTGGACATATAATTGGACAGAAATTAGCCGAAGATCTAAGTATTCCATTTTATGACAGCGAATTATTAAAAGAAGCGGCAAAGGAAAGCGGCATTTGTGAAGAGATATTTGAGAGTTTTGATGAAAAGCCTACCTCCAGTTTTTTATACTCATTGGTTATGGATCCTTTTTCATTAGGGTATAACAATAATTCTTTTGATATGCCGATTAATTACAAGGTATTTTTGGCATCCTTTGATACTATTAAGAATCTGGCCAAGCAAGGTCCCTGCGTATTTGTAGGTCGTTGTGCAGATTATGCCTTAAGTGATTTAAATCTTCCATTTTTGAGTGTATATGTTAAAGCACCTTTGGATGCAAGAATGAAACGTGCACAGGAGGTTTATGGAGTTGCCGAGAATCGTTGTAAGGAAGTGTTAACAAAGAAAGATAAAGAACGTGCAAGCTATTACAATTATTATACTTCTAATAGGTGGGGGGATGCAAAAAGCTATGATTTATGCCTAGATAGTAGTAAGTATGGCATCCATGGAAGTGTAGATTTGATTCGATATGCTGCTGATTTAAAAATGAAACGGTTACAACAAAATTTAGAAAAATAAAAATCAGCATTGTGAAAGACAGGAGAAGAAGCTCCTGTCTTTTCAATTTACCGACGTATTTTCTTCTCTTTTTTCCCGCAAGGTTACTTTATTGGCCGCATAACGACGTTTTTGATCTGACATGGCCGCATAATGCTTTCTTGTTGTATTAACATCATTATGACCCAAAACTTCTGCAACGAGATAAATATCATCCGTTTCCTGATAAAGAGAAGTACCATAGGTACTGCGTAGTTTATGAGGAGTAATTTTCTTAAGGGGAGTGATTTCCTTTGCATATTTCTTTACAAGATTTTGCACTGCCTGAACTCCAATCCGTTTCTTTTGCATAGAGAAGAAGAGGGCATGCTCATGTCCTGGAAGAGGTATGATCTTTTTCCGATCTGTGTTAATATATTGCTGAAGAGCGTATTCCACCTCTTCACCAAAATAGACGATCATCTCTTTATTTCCTTTTCGAATCAGATGAAGCCCATTATTCTTAAAATCCACATCCTCAAGGTCTAGTCCTACCAATTCAGATACACGGATCCCTGTGCCGAGAAGAAGCGTGACAATGGCAAAATCACGTATTTTTGTCTTTTCATAATAAGCTTTTCTCTGTCCTGTCAGATTTTCTCCGCCCTTTTCAATATAATCCAGCAAATTCGCGATTTCATCCGGTTCCAGACGAATAATGTTTTTCTCATGAATCTTTGGCATATCAACGAGAAGCGTTGGATTTGTCGTTATAAGCTGACGTTTATAATAATAAGCATAAAAGCTTCGAAGAGAAGACATTTTGCGATAAATACCGCGTTCTGTATTGGTCATTTGCTTGGTAGGGGAGTCGTAGACCTTTAAATATTCCATATATTCCTCTAAATCCACCGATTGAAGCTGATCCAAGTCAGTAGGGCGGAAATCTGTCATCTGATAAGACCGATATACTGGATTGGTATCAATTAAATATGTAAAAAATACTCGAAGATCATAGGCATATGCAATTCTGGTTCGTACGGAGGACGTTGGCTCCATAGCTCTAAAATATTCCTTTGCAAACGGCGGAAGTTGTGTGAGCAGCTCACGTAGTTTTAATGTATCATCCACATATTTTTTCTCATGATAAGTTGTAATTTCTTTCATAAAATAAATTTCCTTTCTATGTATAAAATAAAGAAAATCGAGAGAGGTATGCAGCTAAATATACCAATCTATAATTTAAATCGGTATTTCGCGTATAGATTGATTCCTCTTTTATTATACTACTATCTGCTTTAAAATACAATTCATTCCTGAAAAATTGATACAAATAAAAACACAGACACTTTTTTATTTGTATCTGTGTTTTCTTCTCTTATATGCCATATTATATCAATGCGACCTTTATTTTCTTGTTTTCGTTCGAAGTCTTGGTTCCGGTTTTGGTGGCCATCCTTTTATGTCACCATTTACGACGGCACGAAACATTCGATCTCTGGCTCCTGGATGATCATGATTCAATTGCTTCACCAAATCTTTTGCATATTCCCGCTTGGTATATCCATCCATCGGACACGGACTTTTTGCTACTGGTAAGCCCATCTTGTTTTTAAAACCAATGATATCTGCTTCATCCACATATAGCAAAGGACGGATCACCGTTAAATCCATTCTATCCAAATAGGTCACCGGTGAAAATGAATGTATCCTTCCTTCAAAAATTAAAGATAATAATAAGGTTTCTACTACATCATCCTTGTGATGTCCATAAGCCACCTTATTGCACCCAAGTTCCTTGATTTTCTCATTCAATGCTCCTTTTCGCATCTTGGCACAAAGGGAACATGGGTTGGTTTCTTTTCTCTGCTCAAATACAATTTCAGCAATGTCCGTGTGAACAACAATAAATTCTACATCTAGCTTATCACATAATGCTTTTATCTCTTCTAAATCAAAATTACCCCATCCCAGATCTACTGTAATTGCAATCAATTCAAAATGGTTTGGATAAAAGATTCGTAAATGAGCTAACGCATATAACAAAGACAGGCTGTCCTTTCCACCAGAAATTCCGACCGCAATTTTATCGCCTTCCTGAATCATGTGATAATCATCAACGGCTCTCCGTACATAGCTCAATAACTGCTGTAATTTCATACTACTTCTTCTCCTTGTTTGAAAAAGAAATTTCCTATTCCATGAAAAAGGCAGCCAACAAGGCTGCCTTTTGTAAGGTTATAACGATTAGTTGTTGATTAATTTATCTTCTTCATTATTCCAGCTATAAAGTTTTCTGATTTCTTCTCCAACTTTTTCACTTGGATGTTCAGAAGCTAATTTTCTCATAGCTTTGAAGTGAACCTGTCCACCTGCAGAAGACATATCTAATAAGAAATCTTTTGCAAATGTACCATCCTGGATGTCAGATAATACTTTCTTCATAGCTTTCTTTGTATCTTCTGTGATGATTTTTGGTCCTGTGATATAATCGCCATATTCAGCTGTATTGGAAATAGAGTATCTCATTCCAGCAAAACCAGACTGGTAAATTAAATCTACGATTAATTTCATTTCGTGGATACATTCAAAATATGCATTTCTTTCATCATATCCAGCTTCTACTAATGTTTCGAAACCTGCCTGCATTAATGCACAAACACCACCACAAAGTACAGCCTGTTCTCCGAAAAGGTCTGTTTCTGTTTCTGTTCTGAATGTTGTTTCAAGAACACCAGCTCTTGCTCCACCAATTGCTAGAGCATAGGCTAAAGCGATATCTAAAGCTTTACCGCTTTCATCTTTTTCTACAGCTACTAAACAAGGAACACCTTTTCCTTCTAAGTATTCGCTTCTTACTGTATGTCCTGGTCCCTTTGGAGCGATCATTGTTACATCTACTCCTTTTGGAGGATTGATTAATCCAAAGTGGATGTTGAAACCATGAGCGAACATTAACATATTACCTTCTTCCAGGTTTGGTTCAATGGATTCTTTGTATAATGCAGCCTGTTTTTCATCGTTGATCAAAATCATAATGATATCTGCTTTTTTTGCAGCTTCTGCAGCTGTATAAACTTCAAATCCCTGAGCTTCCGCTTTCGCCCAAGATCTACTTCCTTCATATAATCCAATAATTACGTTGCAACCGGATTCTTTTGCATTTAATGCATGTGCATGACCCTGGCTACCATAACCGATAACGGCGATTGTTTTACCATCCAACATTGATAAGTTACAATCTTCTTGATAATAAATTTTTGCCATTTTCTATTCCTCCCATTTTATGAAATAATATGTATATTCGGTTAAAATTTGGCAGATTTTAACCAGTAAAATCAGAGTAAAATATACTCCAAGTATTACTCAACACTGGCAATATTCTTGCCTCTTCCAAGTCCCGTAAGACCTGTACGAACCATTTCGATAATGTCAAATCCATCTAAGAGACTGATAAATGCCTGAATCTTATTCACATTACCAGTAAGCTCAATAATCAATGAGTTTTTGCTGACATCTACGATCTTTGCACGGAAAATATCTGCAACTGCAATAATCTCCTGCTTTTCTTTCTTGTCTGCTTTCACTTTTACTAAAACAAGCTCTCTGCAAACAGAATTGTTGTCTTCCAACTGCATGATTTTAACAACATCTTCTAATTTTAAAAGCTGTTTTCGAATCTGTTCTAAAATAATATCATCGCCGGTTGCTACAACTGTGATTCTTGTATACTTAGGATTCTGTGTTACACCAGCTGCGATACTATCAATATTGTATCCTCGTCTGGTAAATAATCCTGCTACCCGGCTTAATACACCAGGTGTGTTATCTACTAATAATGATAAAACAATCTGTTTCATAAAATTTCCCCTTTAATACATAACTGTACATATTTTAACAATTGACTTAATCGTTGTCAAGTTTCTAAACCCTTCTACAACTATAAAATGAAAATTTTTCATTTGACACATGAATATGATACCTCAGTTAAGATATTTCCTTAACTGAGGTATAACATCAACTCTTTGATTGTTAATTCGCTGCTTCATCATCAGAAGGTGCATCTGTTGGCGGAGCTGCTGTTGTAGGAGCTTCCGTAGGTGCCTCCGTTGTTGATGGTGCAGCCGTTGTAGAAGCTGCTGTTGTGGGAGCTTCCGTAGGTGCCTCCGTTGTTGATGGTGCACTGGTAGTGTAAGAAGTATCTCCAGACTCAGGTTCATTATCGTACATATTCGTTTCTTCCTGATAAGAAGAACTTGTAGAGCTTCCATCGCTGGCCGGTTCTTCAATCTCACCAAAGTCTTTTGCATAATCCACATCATCATCACCAATATTAAAGATGAATTTCTGTAACACAGCTTTATTGGCTTCTAAGTTGATAATAAATACAAACATACCATTTCTTCGTCCCATCAAATAAGTTCCTTCATATGGAATACGAAGAGATTCTATCTTATTTAAATTAAAGTCCATAACCACTTTTACCAGCTTTTTGATCGTATTTGCATCTAAATCTGTAGATACATCACTCATCAGACTGGTAGCAATTCCTAAAATAGAAGTAATACTCTGATCTTTTACCTTATCTAAGATAGCCTGCAGCACTGCCTGCTGTCTTAAACAACGTCCAAATTCTCCATCTCCGTATTTTGGATGTGTTACCTTACGGATTCTGGCATAAGCCAATGCCTGGTACCCATTTAACGTCTGCTTTCCTTCTTTTAAATTACGGTACTTTGCTTTTGCAACAAACTTAGTAGTATTTAAGTATTCCGCTTCTTCTGCTGTAAGCTCGACCTCAACACCACCTACTTTGTCAATCACTTTTCGGAAAGAACCAAAGTCTACGATAACATAACCATCCAATTTAATGTCAAAGTTTTGCGTAATCGTCTTAGATAACAATTCTACTCCTCCATAAGAATAAGAGGAATTGAATTTATCCATACCGTGTCCTGGAATATCCACATACATATCACGCATCAAAGAAGTTACTTTAACTTTTTTCTCCTTCATATCGATCGTTGCGATCATAGTAGAATCCGAACGTCCATTAGCTGATTCATCGGAACGTCTATCCGAACCTACAACTAAAATATTAATGATATCTTTATCAGATACTAAACCATCACCTGACTGGTCGATTTTATCTGTACTGGTTTCTTTAAAATAAGCCATTACTGCATCGTAATATCCCCACAGACTGCTGGCACCAATCGTAATGATCAAGGCCACTGCAAATACTACCCTCAAAATAATTTTTTTCTTATTCATAACTTCATAACGTCCTCCTTAAGTATGCATAATATGATACCAGAGTCAAAAGGTCATGCTGTTCATGCTTGCATGAAAAAGCATGACTTTGGGACCCGTAAAACATGAGAAAGTAGCCATTTTTCGTAGAAAAATGAGCGGATTTCGAATGTTTTTAGGATTTCGTGAGCGTGAAACACGGAGAAATCCGTTGGTATCAAGGGGGCAAAGGCTTTTGGCCCCAACATCATAATATTAGGTTATACCACATTTCAACAATATGCAACACTTTTTTCGATTAGTTTTTTACAATTAAAGAAATCTTAAGAATTACTACACAGCCTCTGCACTAGCGTTACCGCATCGGCTGCATCTTTTGAGTATCCATCTGCACCTATCTCATCTGCAAAGCTTTGCGTGATTACTGCTCCTCCGATGATCACCTTTATATTTAATTGTTTTTCTTTCACCAGTTCCACTACATCCTTCATGCGCATCATCGTAGTTGTCATCAATGCAGACAAGCCAATAATATCTGCCTTTTCTTCTATTGCAGCCTGAATGATCCGTTCTTTTGATACATCCTTACCAAGATCAATGACATGATATCCATAATTCTTTAGCATTAAAACTACCAGATTTTTTCCAATATCATGAATATCACCTTCTACCGTTGCCATGATGATAGTAGCTTTTTTTTCAGAAGAATCATCAGATTCCAGCATTGGTTCTAAATATTCAATGGCCGTTTTCATAGTTTCCGCACTGGAGATCAATTGAGGAAGGAAGTAAATCTGCTGTTCAAACAGCCTTCCGACCTCATTGATGGCAGGAATTAATTCTTCATTAATAATGAATCCGGGAGCCTTTCCTTTTTCTATTTCCCGTTTGACTTCGTTTAAAATCGATTTTTTATTTCCCTTTAAAACACAATGAAATACATCATTTTTTTGTGTTGCTTCTGCCACCGTCTCACTTCCAGTATCTACAACTTTATCAGAAAGCTGGTTCATCCGATGAATATAACGAAGATCAGCATCTTGCTTATTCAATAAAAGATCACTGGCATAAGCAATATTCATCATGATTTCACTGGAAGGATTTGCGATTGCCATAGTAAGTCCCTTCTGGATTGCCATGGTAACAAATGCTGCATTCACATATGCACGGCTTGGAAGACCAAAAGAAATATTAGATAATCCTCCCACCGTTGCCAGCCCTAATACATCTCTGCAATAAGAAATGGTTTCCAATGTCTCAATGGCTGCTTTTTTATTGGCACCAACAGTTGCAACCAGACCATCTACAATAATATCTTCTTTTCGCAAACCTAAGGATAAAGCCCGATCTACTATTGTATGAATAATATCCTTCTTTTCTTCTATATTCTTTGGAAGACCAGCATCAGACAATGGAAGCAGGATGAACATGGCTCCATATTTTTTAGCAATCGGGAGCAGTTTTTCAAATTTTACCTTTTCCAAAGAAATGGAATTGATCAATGCCCGTCCAGGATAATGTCTTAATGCGGCCTCAATAACATCCACATGGCTGGAATCGATGCAAAGCGGAAGATTGGTCGTAAGGGTAATTTCCTCAATGGCTTTTAACATCATTGCCTTTTCATCAATACCATTCATGCCCATATTCACATCTAAAATATCGGCACCCATTTCCTCCTGCTGTTCTGCCATCTCGATGACCACATCCATATCACCCTCTCGTAAGGATGCCTGTAGCTTCTTCTTACCAGTTGGATTGATTCGCTCTCCAATAACTAAAAATGGACCATCCACATCGATTTCCTGTACTTTACGCTCAGATGCCAGAATTCGCTTATATTGAGAATTCGCTGGTTTTGGAACAAGAGAAATAGTCGCTTCCACCAACTGACGAATATGTTCTGGATCCGTACCACAGCAGCCACCCAGGATAGCTGCACCGGCCTCCACAAGCATTGGTCCATAAGAAGCAAATTCCTCTGCCTTCATATCATAGACAGTTTCTCCATCGATCAGCTTTGGAAGACCAGCATTCGGTTTTGCCAAAATCGGTACATTTGCATATTTCTTCATAGTAGAAACAATCTCAGCCATTTCTGCCGGTCCCGTAGAGCAGTTAACACCAATCACATCTGCTCCCAGACTCTGAAGCACAACCACCGCCGTAGCCGGGTCCGTACCATACAAAGTTCTTCCATCTTCATTAAATGTCATAGAAATGATGACCGGAAGATCACAGATTTCCTTAATCGCAATCAAAGCCGCACGGGATTCTGCCAGACTCATCATGGTCTCTACTACAAATAAGTCCACACCTGCTTCCAGTAAAATAGAAGCCTGCTCTTTATAAATATCGATCAATTCTTCCAGCTGCATAGATCCCATTGGAGCCAGACTCTCGCCCGTCATCGTAAGATCACCTGCTACATAGGCTTTCCCATCAGCAGCCTTTTTGGACAATCCCACCAGTTCCGTGTTCATCTCCTTTATCTGATCTTCTAATCCGTATTCCCGTAATTTGATTCGGTTTCCAGAAAACGTAGGAGCATATAATATCTGTGTTCCTGCCTTCACGTATTCTTCCTGTAAAGAAATCAAAACCTCTGGGTGCTTTAGGATCCAAAGCTCTGGACATACACCCGTCGGCATACCTGCTTTCTGCAGATTACTTCCAGTTGCTCCATCCAGATAAAGAGGCCGGTCTTTTATCAATGAGTATAAAGTTTCTTTAGTCATTTTTCTCCTCCATATGATCGATGATTCTACAAATCAACGCTACTCGGTTAAACGGTGTCATAAAGTAATAACCATCGGCGATATCCTTTAATTTTTCAATGACCGACAATGAAATTCTAACTGCTACTTCCTCTGACTGTTCTCTGGTCATATCCGGATCATACTGCTTTACTACTTCATCGGGAACAAAGATCCCTGGCATTTCATTTTTGATAAACATAGCATTTCGATAGCTGACCAATGGCATAATCCCACATATAATCTTTGTATCCAGCCGAGATTTGATAATACGCATCCGATCGATATCCTGCTGGGAATAGATTGGCTGTGTCAGGAAATAAGAAACACCAGCATCAATCTTCTTTTGCATTCTTAAAATTAATTTATCCAAATTAGCCTGATTCTGATTCAATGCACCTCCATAGGAAATGGGATCCTGGAAGAGTAATTCCCCGTTAATTTCCTTCATATATTCCATAAAACGAATAGAATTAAAATCGAAGACGCCTTTTGTTGTGTCCCTCTCTCCACTTGGTACCGGATCTCCCGTAACGATCAAAAAGTTCTTAATGCCATTAATATGGGCACCTAAAATCGTAGAATGCATGCTAATGCGATTGCGGTCTCTACACGCAATATGAGGCATGACCGGAATATCCACCATTGAATGAATCTTACTACCCAATAATACGGAATCTGCTCTCGCCCGTGCCAAAGGAGAATCCGCAAGCGTAATAATATCAACTCCTTGTTTTTTTAACTGATAGGCTCCTTCCAACAGCTTTTCTGCATTTTGATCAAACGGTGGATCCAGTTCTACTGCTATTACCTTCTTCCCTTGCTGCAGCTTTTTCACAAATGAATTATTTCTTGTCTTTGAAACCGGTACACCGGATGTCTCTTCCTCGCAGGTTCTTTTTTCTGATGGCTTCTGACATCCAATGATCTGTGCTAAAGCTTGAATATGCTTTGGAGTGGTTCCACAACAGCCACCCAGAATATTGAATCCTAAATTGGCTATATCCTGCATCTTTTCTGAATAATAAGAAGCTCCTTCAGAATAAATCGTGCGTCCACGCATGATCTGCGGATATCCACTGTTTGGCAATGCCTGTATATATTTTTTGTCAGAAAAGCTCAGTCCTTTTAATATATCATGCATCTGTCCAGCCCCAATCAGACAATTAGAGCCATAGCTATCAATATGTTCAATAGCCGCTACCTCTTGGAAAAGCCGTTTCGCACTATGCCCTTTGGTGGTATAGCCGTTCCGGTTAAATGCAAAGGATACCATAACAAAGGCCTCTGGCTTTTGGCTTTTGATATAATCTGCTGCCCACTCAACAACTGCACTGTCTGCAAATGTCTCAAAATTAAAAATATCTGCTCCGCACTCTAAAAATGCATCAATCAAGATCTGGTATTCTTCCCGTTCCTGATATTCATCTTCATAAAAAAGAGTTTCTGAAATTGGACCAATATCTGCTGCAATCCATGCTTCTTTCCCGCATTCAGCAATAGCAGCCTTTGCTATCTCGTATGCAGCCTTTATGGACTGATTCATATAATGATCTTGCTCCTCTTTTGTCTCCAATCCCTTTGAAATGGCCATAAATCGATTCACAGCAAAGGTGTTCGTACGAAGAAGCTTTGCTCCGCTATTTAGATATTCTTTATGTATTGATTTAATAAATACTGGATCTGCCAGATTCGCTTCTTCCGCAATCTGATTTTTGTCAGACTTCAGGGAATCATAGTACGTTCCCATAGCCCCATCCATAATTAAGATATGTTCCTTTAAATACTCTCTAAATGTCATAGTTATCTCCTGTCGTTGTTCGGAAAACACAGTTTTTATGCCTGCAATGACTGCACAAATGCTGCGTACACCGTGAAAATTCTTCTAAGATTCCATAAAATATAACACTTTTTGACGGCAGCAAAGCATATGCCTCATTCATTGAAACGGGTACTTCATCCCATCTCTTCTGTAACAATGGAAGCATTATAGCAAGCTCATCTGCATCCCAAAACTGCATCGCGTTCATAAATTGTCTCCGTTCCCGATGAATCAGTTCTTTGAATTGTTCATAAGAACAGGATAAAAGCTCTAACCCCAGACACTCTACTGCATAAGCCTCTAAAAAATTCTCCCTCTCCTGACAGTTTTCCATCATTTGATCGGGACCATTTCCAAGAGAAATGATAGCAGTTACCTGATTTTTCTCCGGGTAATCGTATTCATAGTATAACACTGGGTTTATACATTTGACTACCCTTTCGTATACTTTTTGAAAAAAAATCATCTGATCTCCAAAATGATACCGGTTCGCTGCATGAACAATTTCATCCGAAGTCAACCTTAAATAAAGTCGTTTCAATTTCATCACCGTCTGACTTTTGATCCTTTCCCATCCCTGGAAGCCAGTTTCAATCGATGGAATTCCAACGTTTTACCTTTATAATCGATGGATGGGATTGCTTCCTCTTCTGGCAGATATATGCGTTTTATCTGATCATCTCCCTGCAGCTTCATACCACGAACGCCAATGGCTGCTTTTTTCTTCGTTGGAATCTCTGACAGTAAAAATTTTAAGAATATTCCTTGTTCCGTTTCAAACACGATGGTCTGATCTTCTACTTCCTGATCGATCGGTTTTACGCAGAGTAGACGATCCTGCTCTGAAAGCTTAGTAGCAGATACCGTCTTCTTCGTCACCAAAAATTCTGATCCATCTACTATTTTCGTCATACTCTGTGTCGTTACAAATAGCAGACGTGTATTGTTAAACTTTTGTGCCGGCAAGAAGGTCAGAACCGTCTCCTGACTACTGTCATATTTACACAGATTATCCAATGGAGTCCCTTTATCCCTTAATCTTCCTGCTGGAATATCCAGAACCTTAAGCTGATGCATGATTCCCATATCTGTAAAAAAACAGAGCTTATCCGTATTGAGACAGGAAATGACATAACGATAGTCTTTCTGAACTGCCTCCTGATTCCGATGGTACGTATTGGCATCCAGCGTTTTCGCATAGCCAAACCGATCCATCACAAAATAAAGCTGCTGCTCTTTGATCGGTGCTTTCACAAACACCGCTTCCTTTACATCATCAACCACTGTCTTACGTTCCAGAGCATAGGATTTCTTAATCTTATCCAAATCCTTTTTGATTCTCCTGGTCATTGATCTTGGATTATTGAGCAAATCCTCATATTCCTCAATCTTTTTACAGATTTCTTCATATTCTTTCTTCAATGCAAGAATTTCCAGTCCAATTAGACGGTACAATTTTAAATCTAAGATAGCAGATGCCTGTTTTTCTGTAAAATGCAGTTCAGATGCCTGCTTTTTAGATGTCTGGGATTTAAACGAGATCTTGTCCGTAATTCCATGGGTCAGACATTGCTTTACATCTCGTAAATTTTTACTTCCTCTTAAAATTTCAATGATCAGATCGATCATATCACATGCCTGAATCAAACCTTCCTTAATCTCTTTCTGATCATAAAGCTTTTGAAGCAGCGTTGTATATTTTCTCGTATTGATTTCATAATGAAACTTCGTATGTTCCTCTATGATTCGGCGAAGAGATAATGTCTCTGGCCGTCCATCGACCACCGCCAGCATATTCACCCCAAACGTATCTTCCAGTTTGGTTTTCTTATACAATAAATTTTTTAAACGTTCCACATCCGTATTCTTTTTCAATTCCAATACAATACGGATTCCTTCTTTTGATGACTCATTTGAAATATCTACAATATCCGTCGTCAGTTTATTTTCCAGCAATCCAACCACATCGGATAAAAATTTTCCAATGTTAGCACCGATCATAGTATATGGAATTTCACTGATGACAAGTTTATCACGAGTACCCTTGCTGCCTTTTTCAAATTCAACCTTTCCCCGCAGCTTGATCTTTCCTGTTCCGCTGGTATAAATATCCACCAGCTCCTTCTTATTGATGACTAGTCCTCCCGTTGGAAAATCCGGTCCCTGAATGAACTGCATCAGTTCTTCCGTCGTTGCACGAGGATGGTCCATATAGTATTTTACAGCATCAATAACTTCTCCAAGGTTATGCGGTGGTATATTTGTCGTCATCCCAACGGCTATTCCTTCTGCACCGTTTACAAGTATATTGGGAATGCGTACCGGCAGGACCTCTGGTTCCTTCTCCGTTTCATCAAAATTTGGCACGAAATCCACAACATTTTTATCCAGATCGGAAAGATAAACTTCCTGCGTAAATTTCTTAAGTTTTGCTTCTGTATAACGCATAGCAGCAGCTCCATCGCCCTCAATAGAACCAAAATTTCCATGACCATCCACAAGTGCCATCCCCTTCTTAAAATCCTGCTCCAATACGACCAAAGCATCGTAGATAGAGCTATCACCATGAGGATGGTATTTACCCATAGTATCACCAACGATTCTTGCTGATTTCCTATGTGGTTTATCATAATTTAATCCCAATTCATCCATTGCGTATAAAACACGTCTTTGAACGGGCTTTAATCCATCGCGGACATCCGGAAGTGCTCTTGCACAGATAACACTCATAGCATAATCGATGTATGATTTTTGCATGACTTCGGAATATTCCGCTTTCATAATCTGTTCAGACATTTGCTTTCCTCCTTTTTATGTCCGTTAAATATCCAATGTAGCGTCTGCCGCATTTTCATAGATGAATTTACGACGCGGCGGAACATCACTTCCCATCAGCATGGATGTTACAGAAGAGGCCATTCTGGCATCCTCAATTTCTATCTGCTTTAAAATACGTGATTCCGGATCCAGAGTTGTCTCCCACAGTTGTTCTGCATCCATTTCTCCAAGCCCTTTATAGCGCTGGAGTGTAAAGGATCCTTTATGTGTTTTTCGATATCTTGCCAAAGCCGCATCATCATATAAATACTCTTCTTTTCCTTTTTTCGGAATCGCCTTATATAATGGAGGCATAGCCAGATATACATGTCCATGGGTGATCAGTTCCGGCATGAAGCGATAAAAGAAGGTCAAAAGCAGCGTGGCAATATGTGCACCATCTACGTCCGCATCTGTCATAATCACAATCTTATGATAACGCAGCTTGGTAATGTCAAAATCATTGCCATATCCTTCTGAAAATCCACATCCAAATGCATTGATCATCGTCTTAATCTCCGCATTGGCCAGCACCTTATCCATCGTTGCTTTTTCCACATTCAGAATTTTTCCACGAATAGGAAGAATGGCCTGGGTCTTTCGATTTCGTGCTGTTTTAGCAGAACCCCCAGCAGAATCTCCTTCCACAATAAAAATCTCACATTCTTCCGGCTTTCTACTCTCACAATTGGATAATTTTCCATTGCTATCAATGGAAAGCTTTTGTTTTACAAGCATATTGGTCTTTGCCTTTTCCTCGGCTTTTCTGATTTTGGCGGATTTTTCCGCACATGCCAGTACATTCTTTAAGATTTCTACATTTTTATCAAAATAAAAGACAACCTCTTCTCCTGCTGCCTCTGCTACTGCCTTTCCAGCATCTGGATTATCTAGCTTTGTTTTGGTCTGCCCTTCAAAGCGAGGGTCCGGATGCTTTACCGAAATAATGGCTGTCATGCCATTTCTTACATCTGTCCCTGTAAAATTAGCATCTTTTTCCTTTAAGATTCCCAGCTCTCTGGCATATTGATTCATGATCGTTGTAAATTTTGTCTTAAATCCAGTAATATGGGTGCCACCCTCAACTGTAAAAATATTATTGCAAAAGCCAAGCATAGTTTCCCCAAAATCTTCTGTATACTGGAACGCTGCTTCTACTTCAATATTATCAACCTGTCGTTTAAAGTAAATTGGTTCATGAATCACCTGCTTTTCTTCATTTAACTTTCTGACATAAGCACAAATTCCATCCGGCTCATGATAGGTAATATCAATTTCCTCTCCTTCACGCTTATTGGAAAAATAAATGGTCAGATTAGGATTCAGATAAGCAGTTTCATGAAGACGGTTTCTTATCATACTCGCTTTAAAATACGTTTTTTCAAAAATCTCACCATCCGGAAGAAATCGAATCATAGTTCCTGTTTCGCTTTTTTTGCATTTTCCAATCTCTTCTAATGGAGTAACCACCTTGCCTCTTTCGTAGCGTTGGTGATAGATGATACCATTCCTCTTAATCGTAACCTCCAGCCAGACAGAGAGGGCATTCACCACAGAAGCGCCCACACCATGGAGTCCTCCTGAAATCTTGTAATTGCTATCGCCAAACTTTCCACCTGCATGAAGAACGGTAAAAACAATCTGAACAGCTGGAAGTCCTGTCTTATCGTTGATTTCCACCGGAATTCCCCGCCCATTATCCGAAATAACTGCTGTCCCATCCTTTTCTAGGGAAACCGAAATTTCATTACAATATCCAGCTAAATACTCATCAACAGAGTTATCTACAATCTCGTATATTAAATGATTTAATCCTTTTGTAGAAACACTCCCGATATACATTCCGGGGCGTTTTCTTACGGCCTCCAGGCCTTCTAAGATTGAAATACTATTTCCATCATAGGTTTGATTGCTCATATTTGCACATCCTTTTTATTTATTATTCACTATACTAACATAAAAGAGTCAAAAAAAGCAACCGCATGTTTGGGTACCCTTCTTGAAACAAATCAATAAAAATGCAGATCCATGCATCCACAATCCGGGATTACTGGCTCTGCGTCTAATCGTCTTATATTAAATTAAGAAGGACTGTTCTATTTGTCATATTTCTTATGAGATTGGAAGAGTAGTATCAACAATGCAGAACAGTCCTCCTTCCCTTTTAATCATACTTTATTTATGTGAAGTTTTTATGATGTTAACGTAAAGTTTCTAATTTGATTTCACCATCAAAAGCAACTTCTGCAGGTCCTGTCATATAGATGGTATTCTTTTCTTCATCATAATCGATATGAATACATCCACCGAGAAGATGTACATCTACAGACTTCTCTGTCAGTCCGTTTAAGATACAGGCATATACGCTGGCACAGGTTCCAGTTCCACAAGCCAGAGTTTCCCCAGCACCTCGTTCCCATACACGCATCTTAATATTATTTCGATCTATAATCTGAATAAACTCCGTATTGGTACGATCCGGAAACATCTCATGATGCTCAAACTTCGGTCCGATTTTTTCAATATCAATGGAATCCGTATCATCTACAAAGACAACCCCATGAGGATTTCCCATAGACACACAGGTAATCCGATATTCCTGCCCATCGACAGTAATCGGTTCATCCACAATAATTTCCTTATCAGAAATAGCAGGAATCTGATCTGGTTTCGTAATCGGAGCTCCCATATCTACCTTTACCATAGCAACCTTACCGTCTTTTACGGTCATATCCAGATATTTGATTCCAGCTTTTGTTTCTAAAGAGACATACGTCTTATCCGTCAGTCCGTAATCATACACGTATTTTGCAATGCAACGGACACCGTTTCCACACATCGCTCCCTCAGATCCATCAGAATTATACATCTCCATGCGAAAATCAGCAATGTTGGATGGACAGATCAAAATCAGACCATCAGATCCAATTCCAAAATGGCGGTCACTGTATTTTTTTTGAAACCAGACCAGGATTTTCTACGGTTTCCTCAAAGCAATTTACATATACATAATCATTTCCACAACCATGCATTTTTGTGAATTTCATTGTTCTCACTCCTATCTTTCTATCTCAAAATTTTCTATTCTTCATATCCGTTTCATATTACACGATATGAACCTCAAATGCAAGAATTGGCATATATCTATGGGTATTGGAATCTCCATAACATACAATACGTTTCATTTTTCCTCCAATCATGCGTTTGAAATTGACAAAGATTTTTCTGATTATTATAATATCATAATAAGTCAAAAATTACACCATAAAGGGGACAATTATGAAAAAAGTAAAGTATTTATTGGGAATTGGTATTCTGATTCTTGCTTGTGTCATCGGTTTTCTTTCCTTGAGTAAGAAGCAGATTAAAGAATCTGCCAATGCATATATTAGGATGTATATGAATCCAGAAAGCCATGTTCCAAAACAGCTTTCCTATACAGAAAAAGAATACGCATCGATTTTAAAGAAGATGGAAGATATACAAAGCAAACAATTTGAAACCTATTTCAAAGACTCTGGGCTTCCCATAACAAAAACACAGCTGCATGATATTTACGAAGCATATCAATCCGCACTAAAGTCTTTGGATTACCATCTATCTATCAAAAGAAATGGATCCGGCAAAGCGACGATCTCCATCCGATGCAGACAGATCGATCTTGAAAAATTAGAAGATACGGCCACAAAGCATTCTTTAGCCATTATTGAAGAACAAAAGATAACAACGTTAAAGGAGGCTGCACAAATCTTTGTATCTGAATTAACTACAGGCTTAGAGAACCATACTCCAAAAGGAGAAGAAAAAACCATACAGATTTCATGGACCAAAAAGGATGGTTCCTGGAAACCGGAAGATATAGATACCTTTATACAAGAGATGCACGACCTGACCATAACCAAACTGGAATAAAGCTACAGAATTTTAAAAAGTAGCAGGAATTTAGCGTTCCCGCTGCTTTTCATTAATATGCGATCGAATATTCATTTTTTACAAACTGGATAAAATCCTCCACTGCCGGCTCATGAAATTGACCGTTTTTATAAATCATATACAAATACCGATAGTTGTTCTCTTCAATATAAATCTGCTTAACTCTTCCATCCTGAATAGCTGCCCGTACCTCTTTTGTCTCAGCTACATAAGAAATTCCAAAATTATTGGTAACCAAAGCTAATATGGCAAGTTCATCAGAAGATTCACAGACAAAATTCATCATCAAATGCTCTTCTCGAAAAATTTTTCTCGTAAATTTTCCCATGCTTGACGAATGATCATAGGAAATAAACGGTGTTTTTTGAAAATCATGAATCGAATGAATCACATCCTCTGCAATTTCCATCTGTGGAGGTGCAATCAAAATCAAATTCTCCCGAATGATCGGGAAAAAAGTAAGCTCTGGTTCATTCTCTTCATAAGAACCGAACACTACATCCGTTTCATTGTCATGAATGGAGCGAATCATAGATCCGGTAAATCCCTCACGAAACGAAAATGTAACATTGCTATTTTCCTCTCTAGTCAAAAACTTCTGAACCATCTTAGGTATATAATTATGGCCAAATGGAGAAATATACGCCACATTAATATGGCCGCTGCTGCGATCCAGCATGCTCTGCATCTCATTCTTGGCTCTCTCAATCTCATTTAAAATGGAATTGACATATCCCTGAAAGACCTTTCCATACTTGGTCAGTATAATGTTCCTCCCCTGCTTTTCAAATAATGGTACCTGTAGTTCTTCCTCCAGCAGAGCCATAGACTTACTCAAACTTGGCTGTGCCACATGAAGTTCCTTTGCAGCTTTATTATAGTGCTGCAGCTTTGCGATCATTTGAAAATAATATAGTTGTTGTAACGTCATCATCATCCCTCCTGGGTTCATTTTACCATAATCAATTGCTTTTTTCTATTAATATTCAAACTCTTTACTATTTGAAAAATGTTTGTTAAATGCTAAACTATTAGTATAAACATGAAGGAGGATATACCATGATTCCAGTAAAAGTTAGAAACGTAGAAATCGGAACAGGAAAACCAAAGATTTGTGTATCAAACATCGGAGTAACAAAAGAAGAAATTCTTGCATTAACAAAAAAATACACAAATATCCCTATGGACGTTATGGAATGGCGTGTAGACTGGTATGAAGATGTAACAGACACAGCAAAGGTCATCGAAACTGCAAAAGAAATTCGTGAGCTTTTAGGTGAAATCCCATTCTTATTCACATTCCGTACATCCAAAGAAGGTGGTAACTTCCAGCTTCCAGATGAAGATTATAAGACTTTAAACATTGCTGTTGCTCAAAGCGGATATGTTGATATCGTAGATGTAGAAATCTTCACAGGTGATGAGATCGTTACGGAAATGATCGAAAAGATTCATGCAGCAGGTGCTAAGATCATCGCATCCAATCATGACTTTGATCAGACACCATCTCAGTCAGATATCGTATATCGTTTAAGAAAAATGCAGGATATGGGTGCAGATATCCCTAAGATTGCAGTAATGCCTCAATGTAAAAAAGACGTTATTACCTTATTAGCTGCAACAGAGGAAATGGCTACAAACTTTGCTACTCAGCCAATTATTACGATGTCCATGGCTGCTCGGGGAAGTGTAAGCCGTTTAAGCGGAGAATATTTTGGTTCTGCACTTACCTTTGGTGCTGGAGAAGCTGCTTCTGCTCCAGGTCAGATCAGTGCTGATCAGTTAAATGATGTATTGACCATCATTCATAATTCCTTATAATACATAAACCTGATCATTCAGAGAAAAAAAGTGATTGCCAGAGAATATTCCCAAGCAATCACTTTTTTCTTTCCAGACATTATCTGCGAACAACGCAAGGAAACAACAGCGTAATCTGAAATTGATTTTCTTTTCGTTGTATCTCACATTTTCCTTTCATCTTCGTCATCATATTTTTCACGTTCTTAAGTCCTATATTCGTACTGTTTTCTTTCTTTGTTAAACCTTTGATTTCATTCAAAAACGAAAATCCTACATATCCATCTCTATATTCAGATTGAACCTGCACTGGTTTCGAAGGCTCCGCATATTTGATTATGTTAGAAGTAATATTATCGAATATTCTTGTAATATAATCCGAATTTACACTTACATTTTTATCATGCCATGGAAAATTGATGGTAATACGAAAGCCTCTCTGCTCCAAATAGGCGCATGTTTCTGAAAGCAGATCATAAAATACAATTTCAAAAGATTCCGGTTCTTCCATGGTTACGTCGATCTGGCTGGTAATCAAAGAATACTCGAATAGATTATCTGCTAACTGCTTCATCTGACGAGTCTTTTGATCAATCTTATCGATAAATTCTTGCATCTGCTGATCATCTTTATATTTCTTCTTTCTCAATAATTCCATATAGAGCATAATAGAAGTCAACGGTGTACGCAAATCATGAGACATCTCCGTGATCATCCTTCGATTAGTCTGCACGAGATGTTCCTCCTGTCTCACTTGGTCCCGAAAGGATTTACGCATATCATCCAATCCCTGTGCCAATGTGGTCAGTTCATCGTGACCGCGAATGGTGATTTCATAATCCAGGTTTCCACTCTCTAAAATACCAATTTCTTCACTTAACTGGTTGATATAGTGCATAGTCTTACGAATTCCCATAATAACACTTCCTAAAAACACCAAAAAAGAAAAAATCAATTCTATTACCGTGGCATAAGTATATAATTGATAGGAATACAATCCAAAAATAGACGCCGTAGCTATTCCATCCGAAAATGTAATATGATAACTATTTCCCCAATCATAAATATTGCTTTCGATGTTCTCCTCCCAGATTGCCTCTTTATCTGGATAATCGGAATCATACATCAGTATATCATCCTTAAAAATCTGCAAAGAAATAATCTTTTGTTTATTGATCCAATTTGTCAATTTCTTAGAATCTTTGGTCGTCAGTTGATGTTTCTCCACATAAGCCTGAAGCGATTCCACATATTTTTCATTTTTCCGCTCCACGTAATCTGAATTGGAATAAAACGTATCTACCGCATACTCACCCGTACAATCCAGGAGAAAGTAACAGACACCGGCAAGAACTGCAGAAATAAGCAATAGTTCCAGCAAATGCAGATAAATGGAATCTCTTCTATTCACTTTCCGTGTCAAATTTATACCCCTTTCCCCAAACAGTCTTAATATATTCCGGTCTTTGTGGGTTCTTTTCAATCTTTACCCTAAGCTTTCGGATATGAACCATAACCGTACTGCTGCATGTATACAAATAGGGTTCGTTCCAGATACTTTCGTACAGATTCTGTGCAGAAAAATACTTCTTCGGATGCTGCATCATCAGAAGAAGTATCCGGTATTCAATATTGGATAATTTCTTCTCTTCCCCATCAATAAATACTTCATTGAATTCTTCATTAATTCGAATTCCTCCATGCTCAATCCATTTTTCCTCTGCTTCTTTCTTTCCCTCCTGAGACTTTCCACGATAAACCCGATAGCGCCGTACAAGAGCTTTCACTCTTCCAAGAAGTTCTGAATAGGAGAAAGGTTTTGTCAGATAATCATCCCCGCCTGCCATCAGTCCAATCAATTTATCAGATTCCTGAGCCTTTGCAGTAAGAAATAATATCGGAACAAAGGAAATCTTACGAATCTCTTCGCAAGTACGAAGGCCAGAAATTCCCGGCATCATAATATCCAAAATAACCAGATCTGTATCCGGATTTAAAAGACTAAGTCCCTCCATTCCGCTGGAAGCTTCCGTAACAGCATAATCCTCACTTTCCAGTAAAATTCTTATGCCTTCTCTAATATCGGCATCGTCTTCAATAATCAGTATGTTTGATCTGCTCATAAAATCACCTTTTCTTTATGTTCTCATTCTTTTCTATCTTTATTATTCTATATGCAGAACGAATTTCATGCAAGAATCTATTCCTTCTTTCTATCATATTTTCTTCCAAAAATCTTAATAGTTCCTAAAAGACTTCTTAACCCTTCTAAAATACGATCAGAATTTCTTATGTAATAAAAAAGAGTTCTTCTCTCCACAACTGTGAGCTGTGAGGAAAAACTCTTTTTCATCTACTATTTCTATCTATCTGGTAAGATATTTAACTGCCGAATAATTGCTATAGATATATTTGCTTCCCGCTTTTTTATAAGAACGCACTTTAAAATAATATCTTCTTCCTTTTTTCAGTCCACTTTTTGTATAAGAAGATACAGAGGAAGAAGTGGTTCGAATTCTTTTATATCCAGAATCTTTTTTTGTTGACATATATATCTGATAGCCGGTAACACCAGATACTTTTGACCAGCTTATTTTAATAGAATTACTACCAGATTTCTTCAAGGATGTAATCCGATTACTCTTTGGTTTTACCGTAATCGAAATGCTGGCTTTCTTTCCATTATGGGAAACTGCAGTAATCGTCGCCGTTCCAGGCTTCTTCCCAGTAATCTTCCCGGCACTATTTACAGAAGCGACAGCTGTACTGGAAGATTTCCATGCCACATAAGGATTGATCACTCCCGAAGGGCTTATAGTTGCTTTTACCGTTATCGAAGAACCAACGGTAATAACGGCTGATTTTTTATTCAACGTCACTTGAGAAACCTGCAGATTGGCCTCCCAGCTTCCATATTTTTGATTGGCATCTACTGCTCCATCAATCCCATTGACCAAAGCCTGATCTGTATACTGCCACAGCCGATACTTTCCTTCATAAGTGCATTGGCTGTTATATTGCGCGACCCATTTAGGATAAAGAGAGAAGATCGTGCCTGTCAGTCTCTTTTCAAACCAGTCTTTGTTAGAATAAAATCCAATATTATCATATCCGGACTTCTTCATGCGATTGACAAATGCGGTCGCATTAGCCGAAAAAGTCGATGCTTTCAAACTTTCTAAAGAACGATCCTCCATATCATAGAAAATCGGATAAGTAAAAAAGGATAACACCCCTTCCTGCTGCCTTACTTCCTTAATCAATCGAACCACATGATCCGCCTCTCTTTGCGCAGCTGTCGTATCCTTCGCGTAGGAATACAGATAAATTCCATATGAAATTCCCAGGCGTTCGCATTCCGATACGTTATATTTGAAATAAGCATCATCCTGGGTATAATCCCCATTTTCATCCGTATCCTGCCCATATCCACAACGGATGATGACCGCTTCTATTCCAGCATCTTTTACTTGTAGCCAGTCAATCTTTCCCTGATGATGACTGACATCAATAATCGTCACGTTCTCCGATGTAACTGCTTTCTTAGTTGAAGAAACTTTTTTTCGTTCCCCCTCTTCATATCGAAAGCTATTCTCCTTTCCTGCCTTTTCTGCCTCTGAATAAGTTGAAAAAGCACTGCTTTCCTTTTGACTAAAGCCAATGGTAAAGAGAAATACTGCTATCCATCCATAAATGATCCATCGCTTTCTGATTCCTGCCATAGTTACCCTCCTGTCTTTGATGATATTTTTATCTTACACTTGTAGGATTAAAATGTCAAGTCAGAAAGCCTTATGATCGTTTCTGCATGCATAAAGGCAATTCCAGGCCGACATCTTCTAATAACTGTTGATTACTAAGAATCTCTTCTGTTGGCCCATCACATACAATCCTTCCTTCTGCCATAATGATAGTCCTCTTGCACGTATCCAGAATCATGTCCAGATCATGAGATGCTATAATCTTCAAATGTTCAAAAGAATTCAGGATTCGGATCAGATTTCTTCTATTTTTGGGATCTAAAGCAATGGAAGGTTCGTCCATAATGATAATATCCGGCATCATGGATAAAATGGTTGCAATAGACACTAATTTCTTTTCACCACCGGACATTTTATAGATCTGTTTGTCTCTTAAGTGATTGATTCCTGTCATTTCAAGAGCAGATACCACCCTTTTCTCCACTTCTTCCTCCGGAAGTCCATAATTTCGTGGTGCAAATGCAATATCCTCATAAGCCGTGGACATAAAAAGCTGACTATCCGAATCCTGAAACACATATCCGATCTTTTCTCGAATCCTTGGCAAAGTTTCCTTCTGTACGGGTATCGCTTCTACCTGAATGCTTCCCTGATAATTTAAATGTAAACCAACTAAGAGCTTTAATAACGTGGATTTTCCAACTCCATTAGCACCAACAATTCCAATGGAATCATTTTCAGCTCCATGAAAGGAAATACGATCTAAGATCGGTTTCCCTTTCTCATACTGAAAAGATACATTCTCCACATCAATATGTATATGACTCATGCTAATGTCCTCCTACAAAATTTCCTATGATCGTTACAATGGGTACCATTCGCACAAAGATGATACAGCTGCTCCAGAACAGGAAAAATAGCCAATCCTTCTTTCTCATCTTTATCTGTGGTCCAAGATATCCAAACTCCCCCTGATATCCCCTTAACAACATACTTTCATACACCTCATTCGCACGGTCCACGCTTCGTAAAAGCAGTTGTCCTGTCAGGCTGCCCCATGCCTTACAATGAATTCCCTTTTGATTCGGAGCACGCAAGGCATATGCCTGTGTCATTTGATTTACTTCACCCAACAACAGGGTAATATAACGATAAGTCAATAAAATCTGTGTTACTACTAGTTTGGGCACACGCAACAGCCGAAGAGCATAACAGATTTTTTCAATCGAGGTAGTAGCAATCAGTAAATAGGATGCCAAAACAGAAAAAAGCCCTTTTATCATCAGGGTAAGCATGGATACCACGCCACCACAGATACAGACATCTCCGAGGAAGACGAATGTATGATCAAAAAAAGGATTCCAGATTCCAACAAAACAGACCAATGGAAGAACAATCCGAAGCCTCTTTATACTGTCTTTAATGGATAAATCTGCCAAAAGAAACATAGACAATGGATAAACCAACATTCCTATCAGACCAACAAGATTATATTTATGAAAAGATACCGTAACTGCAATATAACCGATGGTCAAAACCAGTTTTACCAACGGATGAATCTGATTCACCCACTGCTCTCTGGATGCAATGGTATCCATATGATGAATCTCATAAATTGCACTCCCTATCTTACTCATGATATCCTTTTCTTTCTAAAAAACTTAAACAAATAGCAAACTCCGACACAAACAGCAATAACGATGCAAGCTCCAACAATTCCAGAAAAGGAAGTGCCTAGAGCAGATGATGAGCCGTGAAAAGCATAATCCGGTAAAACTGCCCATTGATCCTGAATCTTTGCAGCTATCTCATAAATTTCTCCAGAGGAAGCCACCTCTGTAGATCCTGTCAGTTTCTGAATAGACCACTCCAATCCATCCGGCTGAGAGGATGCCAACAATGATAAGCCGCCTCCAATCAACATAGCTACTACCGTTAAAATAGCAATGGTATGTTGAAAAGTAAATCGTCCCTCTTTGGTAAGATCATTCTCATATCCATACAAAAGCTCTGGTCTTGCATCATAGACAAAGCTTAAAACAGCTGCTGTAATCAATCCTTCTACGAATCCAATTGCCAGATGAATCGGCTGCATCGTTGCGACAAAGGCCACAAATGGCAGCTCTGTAATTCCTGATGCTAGGGTCTCTAAGGTAACACTAAAGGCACCCAGCTGTAAGGTCAACACACATCCTAGAATCGACGCTGCAACAACCTTTGCCTTAGACATTCCACTTTTCATCATTGGCTTCCAAATCAACAATGCTCCAATAAAGCATCCATAAAATGCCATATTCCATATATTGCATCCTAAGGCCAGTAAGCCTCCGTCTGCAAAAAGTAAGCATTGAATCAGCAAGACCCCAATCATCGTCAAAAATCCAGCAGTTGGTCCTACCAATGCTGATAAAAGCATACCTCCGCAAAGATGTCCACTGGAACCAGTTCCTGGAATCGTAAAATTAATCATCTGGGTCGCAAATACAAAGGCTCCCATGACTCCCATCACTGGTATTTTCTTTGGATCATTTTCTAGCCGTACTTTTTTAATTGAATAGGCTGCAGCCGCAGTCGAAGCAACATACATAGTTCCTGCAACTGCCGGTGCAACCAGTGCATCTGCCATATGCATAACGAATTTCCTCCTTTTTGTCTTTCCCTTCTCTCTTTCACTATACTACATTGTCAAAAAAAGGGAAGCCTCTATGGGGGATATTTCTTTGCTTATTTACTAGTCTGCAGCCAGTTCAAGCATCTTTTTTAAAGGCAAATTGGTTCTTTTTTTCTTATCTCTTCGTCCAACACTACTTCTGGTGTCAATGTTTCCAAAGCCTGGATCACACCTTCTGGTTTGATTCTCTTCATATTTGGACAAAATTGGCGATGTCCAACAGAATAAAACTTCTTATCTGGGTTCTTCTGCATCAGCTCGTAGAAGATTCCCATTTCCGTGCAAATAAGAAATGCGCTATGAGTAGATGCTGTTGCATAATCAATGATCTGTGAGGTACTTCCAATGAAATCCGCAAGTTCCAGAATTTCTTCTGTACATTCTGGATGTGCCAAGACCAACGCTTCTGGATGTGCTTCCTTAGCCTTTTGAAGCTCTTCCTGATGAATACTTTTATGTACATGACAAAAGCCATCATTGAATATGAAATGCTTTTGCGGCAGCTGCTTTGCAATATATCTTCCTAGATTTTCATCCGGGATAAAATAGATATCCTGATTGTCCAGTTTCTTTACGATTTTAAGTGCATTAGATGAGGTAACACATACATCGGATGCTGTCTTAATCTCTGCTGTAGAATTTACATAGCATACGACTGCTACATCTGGATATTGTTCTCTCACCTTTTTTATATTATCAAGGTCCACCATATGAGCCATTGGACAATCGGCATACTGATCTGCCATGACAACCTTCTTTTCTGGATTTAAAATTTTCGCACTTTCTCCCATAAAAGAAACTCCACAGAAAATAATCGTACTTTCAGACAACTTCGTCGCAATTTCTGCAAGATAATAAGAATCGCCTACATAGTCTGCGATTGCCTGTATCTCACCATCTACATAATAATGGGCTAGGATCACCGCATCCTTCTCTTTTTTCAATTCCGCAATCTTTTTCTTTTGTTCTTCAGTCATTTTATTTACTCCTATTCCTATTTACATAATATGTTATCTGATGAATGAATTATATTCCTACCAATTTACTATGTCAATAAATTTTTTGTTTGCGAAATGATTATTTTTTGATATACTACTTGCAGTCATGAAGGAGGGTAAAAATATGTTGATTAGTATTGCTTACATGTTAATGATGGGGATGTTCCTTGGTTGGATCTGCAAAAAACTGCAGCTTCCAGCTCTCATGGGTATGATCCTTACCGGTATTATACTCGGTCCCCATATTCTGAATCTAATTGATGAATCTATCTTACAGATTTCATCAGAATTACGAAAAATTGCTTTGATCATTATTCTTATGCGGGCAGGTCTTTCCTTGAATGTAGATGATCTAAAGAAAGTTGGTCGTCCAGCTATACTCATGTGCTTTTTGCCGGCCTGCTTTGAGATTACCGGTATGATTCTTCTGGCACCAAAGCTTCTCGGAATGACTATTTTGGATTCTGCGATTCTTGGCAGTGTGATAGCCGCAGTTTCTCCAGCTGTCATTGTTCCTAAGATGCTAAAACTGATGGAGGAACATTATGGTACCACTAAAAGCATTCCACAATTAATTCTTGCAGGAGCATCGGTCGATGATGTATTTGTCATCGTGCTCTTTTCTGCATTTACCGGACTAGCCAAAGGCAATCAGATTTCTATTACCAGTTTTCTAACAATTCCCGTCTCCATTCTAACAGGAATTGGAATTGGGATTTTGATTGGATGTGTACTGGCGAAGTATTTTGAAAACATTCATATAAGGGATACTGCCAAAATCCTTATTCTGCTTTGTATCTCCTTCGTATTGGTGACATTAGAAGATTCTTCTAAATTTTTACTTCCATTTTCCGCATTGATCGCCATTATGTCCATGGGGATTGCTCTTCAAAAGAAGCGCCAGATTGTTGCTGTTCGCCTTTCTCTAAAGTTTAATAAGCTTTGGGTCGCAGCAGAAATCCTGCTATTTGTCTTAGTTGGTGCCACCGTGGACTTAAAATATGCCGCATCTGCTGGTATTTCTGCTGTCATTTTAATCTTTGGTGTTTTGCTCTTTCGCATGGCAGGTGTATTCTGCTGTCTCATCAAAACCAATCTGTCCATGAAGGAACGTCTCTTTTGTATGATCGGGTATACACCAAAGGCAACCGTGCAGGCCGCCATTGGAGGAGTTCCCCTTGCTATGGGATTATCCTGTGGGAATATAGTGTTAACCATTGCCGTACTTGCCATTTTGATTACAGCCCCATGTGGTGCTTTTCTCATTGAACAAACCTATCAAAAACTCTTGACTCCAGAAACCCGTCAATAGCTATCTTAAGTAAAGGATATAAGGACTGTCCGTTGACATTTTCTATTATTTCAAGCATAATACTTTTCATACAAGTCCGCTTCGGCGGACTTAAATTTTACAGAAAGGATTTGTTCGTTTGTTTTCACGTATTCATTGGCGGGCATGCGGTCTGACTCTTCTGGGAAGTGGAATCCTGGCATTTGGCCTTTTTAATATTCATGCCTTTTCTGGGATTACGGAAGGTGGCGTTCTTGGCATGACGCTTCTTCTCTACCATTGGTTTCACATTTCGCCCTCCATTTCGGGATTTATTATGAATTTCAGTTGCTATTTTCTTGGATGGAAAGTCCTGGGAAAAGGCTTTATCGTCTATTCTGCAATTGCAGGAGGGGGATTTTCTATCTTCTATACTATTTTTGAGCACATCGGTCCATTCTGGCCTCATCTAGCCGATTATCCACTGATTGCATCCATATTAGGTGCCATATTCGTAGGTGTTGGTGTTGGCATCAGTGTACGCGCCGGTGGGGCTCCTGGCGGTGATGATGCACTTGCTATGAGTTTATCAAAGCTTAGTGGATGTTCCATTCAATGGATCTATTTTATCAGTGATATTGTTGTATTGCTGCTATCACTGAGCTACATTCCACTCCATCACCTTGTCTTTTCTCTTTTGACCGTCATTTTATCCGGTCAGATTATTGGATTAATGCAAAAAAATATAAAAAAAACCTACAGTTCCGCCGCAGTGCGATCCTCACGGAGTGTTTTCATGGGATAGGAAAAGAAATTTCCTATTCCATGAAAAGCAAAGGAGCTGTGCTCCAGAAGTGGAATCGTCTCACTTCGTTTTACAACAGCTCCTCTTTTTCTATTCTCCAAAACTAATTCCAGCAAGCTTTGCTTCTGTAATTACATCAGATTCTGGATCTACGTATTTTAATTTTCCAGCAACTTCTTCTAATGGAACACGAATGATCACATTATTCTTGATTCCTGCCATCTTACCATAATCTCCTTCTAGGATCATCTCAGATGCAGTTGCACCAAGTCTTGTTGCCAATACTCGGTCATATGCACAAGGGTTACCACCACGCTGTGTATGTCCTGGATTTGCAACACGGATTTCTGCATCCGTCTTTTCTGCCAGTCTGCTTGCCAGCTCATCAGATGCACAGGTATACTTTTCCTTCGCTCTTTTCGCCTTTAATTCCTTCTTAGACAGTTTGGCATCCTCTTTTGAAATCGCACCTTCTGCAATAGCGATAATAGAGAATTTGTGACCAGATTTCTTTCTTTGCTTCAATGCCTTTGCTACAGCATCAATATCATATGGAATCTCTGGAAGCAAAATAATATCAGATCCGCTGGCGATTCCTGCATATAAGGTTACCCATCCAACCTTATGTCCCATAACCTCTACGATGAATACACGGCTGTGGGAAGATGCTGTTGTATGGATACGGTCAATGGTCTCTGTAGCAACGTCAACTGCACTCTGAAATCCAAATGTCATCTCTGTGCCCCATAAATCGTTATCGATGGTTTTTGGCAGTGTTACTACATTCAGCCCTTCTTCTCTTAACAGATTCGCTGTTTTATGTGTTCCGTTGCCACCCAAGACTACCAGACAATCCAGATTCAGCTTATGATACGTATGCTTCATAGCTTCTACCTTGTCCAGTCCATTCTCATCCGGAACTCTCATTAATTTAAATGGCTGTCTGGAGGTGCCAAGAATGGTACCACCCTTATTCAGGATACCAGAAAAATCCTTTGCTCCCATAACATTAAAATTAGAATACATAAGTCCTTTATATCCGTCAAGGAAACCATAGATTTCCACATCTTTCCGCTTTGCATAAAGTCCTTTTACTACTCCTCGCATAGCAGCATTTAACGCTTGACAATCGCCGCCACTTGTGAGCATTCCAACTCTCAACATATTCATTCCTCCTAATAATCATATTCCTCTATTTTTCACTCATATATAAGTGAATTATACCCCATTTGTAAAATTGATACAATAAGCGGAGGAAAAACTTAACATTTATTTCATCTTGTTCATGCCATTTTCTGTATTTGCCATTGTTCACTAATATACCGAAGAATAAAAAGAACCGCTCTTACTAACCAATCTAAAGTCATAGCAATCCATACACCCAAGACACCCAGTCCCATCCATTTTCCAAGAACAAAGCTAAAGAAAATACGGCAGATCCACATGGAAATAATAGCAACTACCATACAATACTTCACATCATTGGATGCACGGAGAGTATTGGGCACTGTAAAAGATAGCGGCCATATAGTAATGCAACAGATAGTATGATAGAGGATAATCTGCCGTGCAATGGTAGCAGTCACAGAAGAAAGATGATACGCCCATAAAATCAATGGCAACAAGCATACCACCATAATATTGATCAAAATAAGTGTTGCATATGTACTAAAAAGCAATTTTTTTGTATAATAGCGGGCGCTTTCATAATCTCCTGCTCCTACACAGCGTGAAACCACAGTAATCATTGCCAGTCCCATGGCAAGTCCTGGAATAATTTCAAACATGGCTACCATATTTCCCACTGCATTGGCTGTAATAGAGGCAGTTCCAAATCCGGCAACCAGACTCAACACTAATATTTTTCCCAATTGAAACATACTATTTTCTATACCATTTGGTATTCCAATGTATAGGATTCTCCGGATCAATCCTCCTTTAAACCGAAAGTAGAATTTCTTACTAAAATGTACCGGAAGATCCTGATTTTTTAATAGCATCAGCATAACTATTGCGGCAATCATCCGTGATACCAGCGTTGGAATTGCTGCCCCTTCCACTCCCATGCCTATACCATAGATGAATAAGGCATTTCCTGCAATATTGATGCCATTCATGAGCAGCGACATGTTCATTGCAATTTTAGAATTGCCCATAGTCCGAAATAGAGCCGCACAGCCATTGTAAACAGCCAGAAAAGGAATGGAGGCCGTGACGATCAGCAGATATATTCTGGCATTATACATCACATCCGCTTCAATCTGTCCAAAAACTCCATGGAGAATCAAATTCCTTCCTGCATAAATCATCAGGATAATTCCAAAAGATAGTGCACTAATGAAAAGCACCAGCTGATCTGCTGTCTGACATGCCATCTTGAATTTCTTTTGTCCCAAAAATTGGCCTGCTACTACCGCACCTCCAGTGGCAAGTGCTGCAAAAACATTGGCCATCAGCACCATGACACTGTCTACTAAAGAAACTCCTGATACTGCCGCCTCTCCTACGCTTGCGATCATAATCGAATCTGCCAATCCCACTGTAACCATTAGTAACTGCTCCACAATTAGTGGAATAATCAGTTTTACTAAATCTCCATTTGAAAATATTCGTTGCTTTTCTTCCTTGTCTTCCATTTTGTTTCCCTTCTTTTCTCAATCATCATTTTGAACCTTTCGTTCTTTTGCGCACATTATTATAACGCAAGATTTTAGAATTGTGAAATACAAAATGAAACGGATTTTAACCTTTCAAAGTCTGGGCGAACTCTCGTTTTGCCAATATAAGTGACAGAACAGATGCAGACAGGTCTGCAATCGGTACTGCCGCTAAAGCTCCGTCCAGACCAAATCTGGCAGAAAGTAAAATAGACAATGGTATGAAACATATCCCCTGTCTGAAAACTGGTATGGATAAGGCTTTACCTGGCCTTCCAATTCCCTGGAAAAAAGATACTGTTGCCATATGTATCCCATAGATAAAAGAACGTCATCGTGTAAATTTTGAAAAAATGCTGACAGCAGTTTAGATATGCAAAATCGTTGGATACGAATAGCATACCAATCTGACGTGGAAAGAATTGATAGACCAAAAACCAACTGGCAGATATAAAGAGAGCAATGACAATGGAAGTTTTATACGTCTGCCGAACTCTGGAATAATTTTTTGCTCCATAATTATATCCATTGATTGGCTGCGTTGCTGAGGATATTCCAACGAACATGGAATGAGCAATCTGATAAACCTTCATAATCATTCCATAAACAGATAGAGACAGCTCACTTCCATATATGCTTTGCCCACCATAAATGGTCATGAGGTTATTCATAACAATCTGCACTGCTGCTCCCATAATCTGCGTAATAAAGCTAGAGATCCCTAACTTTATTATTTCCACAGAAAGCCTCCTGGTCGGTTTCAATGCCTCTTTTCGAATGTGTACCGTCTGCAGCAGTCTCAAATAATTCAAACAAAGAAGTCCTGCCACAATCTGTCCGAGAATCGTAGCAATTCCAGCTCCAACTACTCCCATATGCAATCGAAAGATAAAAATCGGATCCAGAATAAGATTGATTACAGCTCCAGCGATCATGCATTTCATCGTGTATTTCGGATTCCCATCCGCACGTATAATGGCAGTAAACGCAATGCTTAACATCAGAAATGGTAATCCCCAGATAATAATCCTGGCATAGGAAAGTGCTGAAGCATAAGCATGCCTCGTCGCTCCAAAAAAACACAATAATCCACGGAACAAAAATACTATAGAGAATAGAGAGAAATATGCCCGCTATGAGCAATATTGTTATGGAATGACTGATAGTATCGTCTGCCTTCCGCTGCTGCTTTTGTCCAAGGTTCAAACTGATATTAGCTGCACACCCATCTCCGATCAGCAATGCAACAGCACTGGAAATGGTAATAAATGGCATAGATACATTCGTCGCTGCCATTCCGATCACACCCACACCCTGACCGATAAAAATCTGATCTACGATATTGTAAAAATAATTTACCATCAACGTCAAAGCTGTCGGTACAGAATATTTTAATATCAGCTTTCCAATTGGTTCTGTCCCAAGAGGATTCTGACCTTCCCATCTATTCTCCTTCATGTATAATCCCCCTTTATACCAATCCAAAAGCATCGATTTTTTTTCAAATACTCAAAACGATCTAACATGATTCATTCCTCCCGATCAGTCACTTTTATCCCAAGGATACGTCTAAGGTTAACATCAATGTAAACCCCAATGCAAATAATATAGTTCCAAGATTGGAATGCTCTCCTTCAGACATCTCTGGAATCAGCTCTTCTACTACCACATACATCATAGCACCCGCTGCAAGGCTTAGCAGATATGGAAGCATTGGAAGAATCCATTCTGATAATAGCACCGTAATAATAGCAGACACAGGTTCGACGATTCCAGACAATGTGCCAAAAAGAAAGGCCTTCGGCTTGGAAAATCCTTCTTCCTTTAATGGCATAGAGATAATGGCCCCCTCAGGAAAGTTTTGAATCGCAATCCCCAACGAAAGTGCCAAAGTTCCCATCATCGTAATCTGACCATTTCCAATTGCCCATCCAGCATATACAACTCCAACTGCCATCCCTTCTGGTATATTATGAAGAGTGACCGCAAGCATGAGCATGGTTGTCTTCTTCCAGTTCTTTTTGGGACCTTCGGCTTCTTCGCTGTTCATGTGAAGATGTGGAATCATGTGATCGAGCAATAGAAGGAATAACATTCCTACCCAGAAGCCGATCACTGCTGGAAAGAACATAAAATGTCCAAGTTCCTCCGAGCCTTCCAGTGCTGGAATCAACAAACTCCAGATAGAAGCCGCCACCATTACACCGGAAGCAAATCCGGTCATTGCCTTTTGCACCATTGGATTCATTTCCTTTTTCATAAACATTACGCAGGATGCTCCAAGGGTTGTTCCCAGAAATGGAAGCATAATTCCTCTTACTATTTCTATATTCATTCTACCACCTCCGATTTCGACTTTTTTCGTGCTTTCCATTCATTATAACACTTTCTCATTTATTCCGCCATTGACCAACGGTATTATCTCTTATATAATATATTACAACCGTAATATTAAAATTAAGGGAGAAAATATGGAAAAGATACCTCAAATATCAGAAGCAGAATATGAAATCATGAAAATCATATGGGATGAGTCTCCCATCAGTACCAACGATGTATGCAAAAAAGTGCCTGCCAGCCACAATTGGAGCCAAAAGACCATACATACATTATTATCCAGATTGACAGCCAAACATGTCATTACCTATGAGAAGCGTGGGAGAATGTATTATTATTATCCCATCATTTCAAAAAAGCGCTATCTAAACCAGGAAAATCACCAGTTCTTAAACCGCTTTTATAACGGAGAAATGGCTCCTATGCTATCCTCTCTGCTTTCAGATGAGAAGATATCCGATCAGGAGCTTAATGCCATGTATCAGTTAATCCGGAAAAAGCTAAAGGAGGATGAACATTGAGTTTTACAGAAATAGCTTGAATTTCCATACGAGTTATAGAAATTCAAGCTATTATATCCATAAGATTATTTTCTTTTTGTTATTGGTCTATTTCTTCTTACGATTGATCTTTGCAATAGATTTGAACTTTTCCTTTTTCTTTTGCATATAACCGGATCTATCTTCCAGATATGCATCTTCTGACCTTAGCTTACAATAAGAGTCCCATCGCTCCTTCGATAATTCTCCAGCATTGATCGCTGCATGAATAGCACATCCAGGTTCATTGGTATGCGTACAATTTCGAAAACGGCATTTGTCAAAATAGGATTCCACATCAGTAAATGTTCTTTCTAATCCTTCTGCTTCATCCCACATGCCAAGCTCTCTCATACCTGGCGTATCCATCAGTATCCCTCCTTCTGGAAGAAGCAGCAATTCTCTTCTGGTCGTCGTATGACGCCCTTTATCATCTTGTCGGATTACTTGTGTATCCAATACTTTTCTTCCTAGCAGGCAGTTGATCAATGTTGATTTTCCAACACCAGAGGACCCAAGAAAGGCCGCGGTCTTTCCATATGCTAGATATGGTCTTATCTTCTCCCATCCTCCTTTCGTATGGGTAGAAATATCTAATATATCAACACCTGGTGCGATGGCGGCTACCTCACAGAGCTTTTCATAAACGTCATTGCACAGATCTGCTTTGGTCAACACGATGACTGGTATTGCTCCACTTTCCCATGCCAATGTCAAATACCGCTCCATGCGTCTTAGATTATAATCCTGATTCATGGACATACAAAGGAAAACAGTATCCACATTCGCTGCAATGACCTGCTCTTTACTGGCGATTCCAGCTGACTTTCGAAGAAACACACTCTTTCTAGGCAGTACACAATGGATGATTCCATTTCCGTTGGCATCGTGGCTGCGATCCATCACCACAAAATCTCCCACTGCAGGATAATCGGTCTGATTCTTCACTTCATAGCGAAACTTCCCTGAAATTTTTGCCAAAAGCTCTCCCTGTTCACTGATTACCCGATAAAGATCTCTTGATTGTGAAAGTACCCTTCCAATATATCCTCCTTTATCTTGTCCTGCCTGTCCCCATCGTTCTTCGGTAAGCCCATAATCTTCTAATTTTATCGTATTCATTTATCTTCCTCCTATATGCAATACAAATCCACCCGAGCAGTGGCTGCACGTTCCTGATTAGAAACATCGTTTCATGATTCATATGGAGGTTATGCCAATTGCCTATCTGCAAACCTCCCGGTTTGCTGCAATTTCCAGTATACTGCTATAATACAAAAATCATTTCTGCCACTCAAAATATAGACAAATATACCCATATCGAGATGTTGAAAGTTTTCACAAACTTTTCTTACTGCTTCATCCTGTATGCTTTTGCGATTACAAGTAATACGCTACTCACAAGTTCTTGTACAGTCCACAGTCGTAAATTCCCGACTAAAGCCATCGGTACATGCCTACAAACGCTTGTTTTATGCTATTTTGTAGGATATTGCATCTCTTAAATTAAGGCTTGCATTATAATCTCTATCAGCATGATATCCACATTCACAAATATATTCTCTATCAGAAAGTTTTTTAATCTCTCTTAACACAACCACATTCATGACATAACTTACTTGATGGATACCATCTATCTACAATTCTTAATTCAATTCCCAGTTCTTTGCATTTTGCTTCAAGTTTTGTTCTAAACTCATAGAATTTCTGTGAAGCAACTGCTTTAGACAGATGCTTATTCTTCAT
>NZ_MJIG01000003.1:220000-547677 GCF_001940245.1 Anaerostipes sp. 992a | reverse complement strand
ATAAATTTTTCACCTTTGTTATAAAGTTCTTTATTATGGGCAAGATAAAAATTATAAATAAATCTACAAGTACCGATTGTTTTATTTATCTTTCGTATCTGCTCTTGTGTTGGATTTATTTCCGTTTTATAACTCTTTAGCAATTTCTTCATCCTCCTTTATCTGATTTTTATACTTGCGAAATCCATACAATCTACAACTGAACACATGTAAGATTGATATAATATCTTGAACTAATTCTTCATTCGGTGAAAGAGTTTCATTGATTTACAATAATACCTTTTGCATTACAGAATTGTTTTAAAAACTCTACTTGATTTTGTAGATCATCTTTTTGATTTCTTGTAGAAACTCTTGCATATATTACTGTGTCCCTTATATCATTTGAACTGTAAATATTGATCATAAGTATAATATCTTCTGTTAGTTGGAGTAAGATTTGCTTTGAGAATTCCATCTCTGTCCCAACGTTGAAGAGTTTTTACTGACACTCCAAGTAATTCAGCAAAATCTTTTGGTTTATAATTTGTGATATTTGATGTGTTCATAAATAATTCTCCTTTCTTTATAAACACATTGCATCACATATAAACATATTTATCTATATTTTTGATTGCTTAACAATCGCTCCTTTCGCCTCTTATTTTCTCTATTATACAACAGCTATTTCCCTATAGCAATCAGAACAGCCAAACTACCAGCCCATGTGAACTACCGTTCCATTCCGCTTTATACTCCAGCTGCCTGGTCAGCTCATACCACGATACATCCGATATGGATTTCGCCAGATGATGAATTTTTTACCATGTTTTTTATGTGCAGATTCTCAGAGATTATCACTTGGTTTTCGCTGATAATCTCATGGGACAGCTTATGCAGATAATCCTTTCTGGTATTTGCTATTTTCTCATGACATAATGCGATCTGTTTCTTTGTCTTTTTATAATTGTTGCCTCGCTTCTCTTTATGCGCTAATTTCCTTTGCAGTTTTGCCCTGAGCTGTTTCAGTTTTGGAAGTTTTATCTTCTCGGACTCAAAATCTACACTGATATTTCCATTCGTAAAATTTGTCGTATAAGACTTGTGGCCATCATGTTTGCTTTTGAATTTAGGATATCCTGCATGTTCTTTGAAAAACTTCTGATAAACGGAATCCATGTTGTATATGGCATTTGTAAGGGCAAATTTATCCACTTCCCTTAACCACTCATGCCAGCCCTGGTTTTCTATATATTGCCGCAACATTTCTTCTGAAACATTACCAACACTACACGCAAAATATCCGTCCGTCCAAAAAGGAATGCACCAAAGCTTAAATAGGAATGGTGAAAATACTCATTTTATGTTAGAATATTTTATAATTAGTGTAAACAAATGGATTCTTTATCCATAGAAGTATCCATAGAAGTGAAAAGAAAGGAATGAAAAATATTATGAATTTTGTATTTATTTCTCCCCATTTTCCAAATTCCTATTGGAATTTCTGTGACAGATTACATCAACGAGGTGTCAATGTACTTGGAATTGGAGATGCTCCATATGAAGGCCTCTCTGACCAGCTAAAATCCTGTTTAACCGAATATTATCGCGTTGAGAATATGGAAGACTACGACCAGATGGTCCGTGCGATGGGATACTTTACCCATAAATATGGTAAAATCGACTGGTTGGAAAGCAATAATGAGTACTGGCTGGAACAGGATGCCAAGCTCCGTGAAGACTTCAATATCACAACTGGCATGCACACCGCTCAGGTTGCCAATGTACGCCGCAAATCAACCATGAAAAAATTCTACGAACAGGCTGGTGTTCCAGTTGCCAGATACCATATGGTAACGAATCTGGAAGAAGGTCTTGCCTTTGCCAACACCGTTGGGTATCCGGTATTTGTAAAACCAGATGGCGGAATGGGTGCAGAGGATAGCTATAAGCTAAGCAACGAAGACGATATGCGATGGTTTTACTCTACCAAACAGGATGTGGAATATATCATGGAAGAATTCATCTCCGGTGATATTTGGTCCTATGACGGTATTTCTGACAGCCATGGAGACATCATCTTCGAATCTGTAGTATCCTGGCCAAAAAGCATCGCAGATATCGTAAATAAGAAAGACCATCTGTCTTACTATACAGCCAACGCACTTCCATCTGACTTGTGTGAAAAAGGACGTGCTACGGTAAAATCCTTTGGAGTAAAAAGTCGTTTCTTCCATCTGGAATTTTTCCGTCTGACAGAAGCCAAAGAAGGACTTGGAAACGTAGGGGATATCGTAGCACTGGAGGTAAATATGCGCCCTGCTGGTGGATGGACTCCGGATATGTACAATTATGCCAACAGTGTAGATGTCTATAGCATCTGGGCTGATATGGTCGTATATGATAAAACCTATGTGGACTTAAATAAAGAAAAATATTTTGCAGTATATGCAAGTCAGCGATACGGCAAACCATATGTTCATTCTGCAGATGAGATTCGTCAGCGTTTTGCTGGAAAGATCGTCTTAGATGAGGAAATTCCAGAAGCTATTTCCGGAGCCATGGGAAATCATATGTGGACAGCCAGATTAGATACGGAAGCAGAAAAGGATGAATTTATTCATTTCATTCACGAAGTATATCAATAATATACATATAAAATTTTTTAAAACCCCCTTTATCACATTATAAAGAAAAACTTTATAGGAGGTATATTTTATGGATTATAGAACATATTTAAGAAACTACCCTGATCAGAATGGACGTTTTGGTCCATATGGAGGTGCTTATCTTTCAGATGAATTAAAACCGGCATTTGAAGAGATTTCCGAAGCATATCAGACCATCTGCCATTCTTCACAATTCATTCATGAGCTTCGCAGAATTCGTAAGGAATTTCAGGGAAGACCTACCCCCGTTTATCACTGTGAACGATTGTCAAAGCTTTATGGCAACTGCCAGATTTATCTGAAGCGGGAAGATTTGAACCATACCGGTGCACATAAGCTAAATCACTGTATGGGTGAAGGACTTCTGGCAAAGTTTATGGGTAAGAAACGGCTGATCGCCGAAACCGGTGCCGGACAACATGGTGTTGCTCTTGCAACAGCTGCTGCTTTCTTTGGACTAGAATGCGAAATCCATATGGGTGAAGTAGATATTGCCAAGCAGGCACCAAATGTTACCCGAATGAAAATTTTAGGTGCCAATGTAGTTCCAGTCAGTCACGGCTTGAAGACATTAAAAGAAGCCGTTGACTCTGCTTTTGCTTCTTATGCGAAAAACTATAAGGATTCTATCTACTGTATTGGTTCGGCTCTCGGCCCACACCCATTTCCTCTAATGGTCCGTGACTTTCAGTCTGTTGTTGGTTATGAGGCAAAGGATCAATTTAAAGAGATGACTGGCTTTCTTCCAGACGTGGTCTGCGCTTGTGTCGGAGGTGGAAGTAATTCCATCGGTATGTTCATTCCATTTATAGACGAACCTGTTGATATTATTGGGGTTGAGCCATTAGGGCGAGGGAAAAAGCTAGGTGACCATGCCGCTTCTATGACCTATGGAGAAAAAGGTGTGATGCATGGATTCGAAAGTATCATGTTAAAAGATGATGCCGGAGAACCTGCTCCTGTCTACTCCATTGCCAGTGGACTGGATTATCCATCCGTTGGTCCAGAACATGCCTTTTTACACGATCTTGGCAGAGTTACCTACGAAACCGTAGATGACGATGAAGCCATGAAAGCCTTCTTCGAATTATCCCGTTATGAAGGTATTATCCCTGCCATCGAGAGTGCCCATGCTGTCGCATATGCAGTCCGAAAAGCCCAGGAAATGAAGCGAGGCTCTATCCTCGTGTGCTTAAGCGGCCGTGGAGATAAAGATATCGATTATGTGGTAGAAAACTACGGATATGGGGAAAAATATTTATAAGATATTACTTGGAAAGAGCAAAGTCCCTGCAGGTTCTCAATTCCTGCAGGGACTTCCTCTTTAGATATGTGGTGCCTTTTGCAGCACCAACAGAATTTCTTGTATTTCAGATTGTTATTCCATCACACCAATTTCCTCTGGCACAATAAAATCTGCTTCCGTGCATGCACGGATATCCTCTACCGTATATCCCGGAGCCAGTTCTCGAAGAACCAGTCCTTCTTCTGTTACCTCAAAATAACATCTCTCCGTTACAATATCCGTTACACATCTTGCACCGGTCAATGGAAGGGTACATTTCTTTAGGATCTTTGATTTTCCACTCTTTTCACAGTGGTCTGTTGCTACGACAATCTTCTTTACTCCAGCACAAAGATCCATTGCTCCTCCCATACCAGGAACCAGTTTGCCAGGGATGGTCCAGTTGGCTATATTTCCTTCTTGATCAACCTGAAGTGTTCCAAGTACTGCAGCATCAATATGTCCACCACGAATCAATGCGAATGAAGTGGCATGATCACATACACATCCGCCTTTGATAATAGATGTTGGCTGACCACCGGCGTCGATGATATCAGGATCTGCATCTTCCCATTTTGGAGTTGCACCACATCCAACGATACCGATCTCAGCCTCCAGCCAGAGTTCCACACCTTCCGGTAAATAATTCACGCACATCAGGGGAAGACCAATTCCAAGATTTACAAAATCTCCATCTTTAAAAAACTTAGCACAGCGAGCTGCAATAAGCTTACGTCCTGTCAATCCTGCCATTCCTATTTACCTCCTTCCGCTTCTGCTTTTGCTCTGGCACGCTGCCACATTGGACAGAATGGTTTCTTCTCGCCAGTCCGAACATATACCATATCAATCACTGGAGCTGGAACATCAATATCATCTGGTCCCAGTTCCCCAACCTCAACCAATTCTTCTACTTCTACAATAACCGTATCGGCTGCAAATGCCATATAGCTGTTGGTCGCTCTTCCAGTCAATCGAAAAGCAACATTTCCTATGGTATCTGCCTTCCATGCTTTGATCACTGCCACATCTGCATGCATTGGCAATTCAACAAGATATTCCTTACCATCAATCGTAATCTTCTGCTTACCAATTTCAACATCTGTACCAACACCAGTTGGAGTAATGCAGGCACCAAGTCCAGCTCCTCCACAGCGAATACGTTCTGCAAATGTTCCCTGAGGAACAAATTCAATTTCAAGTTCTCCTGCTAACATCTGATCACGAGCCACTGGGTTCAACCCAATATGCGTAGTAGCCAGAGTCTTAACGCGATGTTCTACGATCAGTCTGCCAAGTCCCTGATCAGGCATACCCGCAGATACAGCAATGGCATCAATATCCTTTACACCCTTCTCAAGCATACCAGTGATGATCTCTTCTGCAGAGAGTTCTCCATGCCAGTCACCAAACATAATTGTCTGACCATCTTTAATCTTTGTGAGAGCTTCGTCTCTAGTCACTACCTTTGAACGCAATTTAGATACCACCTTTCTTTAATAAAAACATCGAAAACTAACAAGCTCCATATGAAACTATTTTCCTTCGAATTGAGCTTTTCTATTTTCCTTCGAATTGAGCTTTTCTCTTTTCCATAAATGCTTTACATCCTTCCTGAAAATCCATGGATGCTGCACATTCACGCTGAGTTGGAATCTCTGTCTCATCCAGCCACTTCTTATAATCCGCATAATTTGCATCATAAATCTGTTTCTTAATATTTTTATAGGAAAGAAGTGGACCCGCCGCAAGCTTTCTCGCAAACTTCATCGTTACTTCGTCAAGTTCTTCCTTCGTCGTAACCTTATAAGCCAGTCCCAAAGCCTTTGCCTCTTCTGCTCCAACCGGACGACCTGTAGCAGCAAGTTCTAATGCTCTGGTTACACCAATACTTTTGGATAAGAGATAGGTAGCGCCAGTATCTGGAACCAATCCTAAGTTTACAAATGCCAGAATAAACTTAGCATTGTCCGCGCAGATCATAAAATCTCCACCCAAGGCCAGACTGACACCAGCACCAGCAGCCGCACCACATACAGATGTAATGACCATTTTGCTCATTCTCTTTAAGCCGTCTGCAACAACACCAACTTTTGCAATCAATCCGTCCATATTTACTTCTCCGCCTGCCTGAATCAGCTGATAGAAATAGCCGATATCGCCGCCTGCTGAGAATGCTCGATCAGTGCCCTTTAGTACTACAACTTTTACATCTGGATCTTTTTCTGCCTGATCAACAACATACATAAGCTCGTCTGCCATCTGTTCATCAATGGCATTCAAATTCTTCATATAGTTCATTGTAATCACAGCAATTCCATCATCCACTGTATAAATGAGTTTCTTAAGTTCCATATGCCTTCCTCCTTCATATATATTATTTGTTAAAAATACATAATAAATTAAATATTTATAACATTTTTTCATTCAATTTCACCTATAATTATTATAGGATAAATTAGGTTTTTTAGCAACTAAATTCTCAAAATTGCTGTAATATTTGACAATTTTAATGAAATAAACGGTATTTTTCTTTATTGTATAGCTTCCTATATCAGCTTCTCTAATAAAGAGATGCCAATGGTATTTTTCGGCATGGATATTTGAAAATTATCTGCAATCGTGGCTCCAATGACTGCAAAAGTCTCCTGTTCTTCCAGTTCCCCGTTTTCCCTCATTGACTTCGCATATGCCAAGAATGGAACCTTCTCTCTCGTATGATCTGTTCCCGCATACGTTGGATCATTTCCATGATCTGCCGTAATAATCAACAAATCATCTTCACGCAGATTGGTCAGAAGTTCTCCTAACTTCACATCAAACTTTTGAATCTCATCGGCGTAACCCTGAGGATTTCTTCGATGTCCCCATTTGGCATCAAAATCCACCAAATTGACAAAACACAACCCTGTAAAATCTCTCTTGCAGATTTCTATCGTCTGTTCCATGCCATGAATAGAAGATTTCGATTTATTCGTCTGTGTAATACCCTCTCCATCAAAAATGTCATTGATCTTACCAACAGAGATGACATCATACCCTTGTTCCTTCAAACTATTTAACACTGTCTTTCCCAAAGGTTTTAAGGCATAATCATGGCGATTACTGGTCCTTACAAATTCGCCCTTCTTCTTTCCCACATATGGTCTTGCAATGACTCTTCCAACCTTCCACTCACCCTTCATGGTAAGTTCCCGGGCAATTTTACAGCAACGATATAGTTCCTCTAAGCCGAACGTCTCCTCATTGCCACAAATCTGTAATACTGAATCAGCAGATGTATATACGATCATATGTCCGGTACGAATTTCTTCTTCCCCAAGCTCATCCAAAATCTCCGTACCGCTGGCACTTTTATTTCCAATAACTTTATGACCGGTACGTAACTCCAACTCTTTGATCAGTTCCTCAGGAAAGCCGTTTTCCGTAAAGGTCTGAAACGGACTAGTAATCTCCAATCCCATCATCTCCCAATGCCCAGTCATAGTATCTTTCCCTTTACTCTTTTCGCGCAAAACCCCATAATACCCAAGAGGATTCTCTTCTTTCGCAACCTGCTTAAGAGGTGTCAGATTCGACATGCCAAGCTTCCTCAAATTCGGGATATAGAATTCTTTTACCGACTCTGAGATATGACCAAGGGTATTGGCCCCGATATCGCCAAAATCCTCAGCATCCGGCATTGCTCCGATTCCTAATGAATCCATCACAATGACAAAGATTCTCTGATATTTTTTCATCACTATTATCTCCTCTCGTTCTGTAGATGAGAGAGCTGAAATCCCATTGGATACAACTCTTTTAACCGGAATGTCTGATATTTTTCCTGATTTATCGCAAGTATCACCTCAAATGTCTCTGGATTACAAAATTCCATCATTACCTGCCTGCAAACTCCACATGGCGGTGCATAATCTGTCACCCTTCCCTCCGTACCACCTACAATACAAATTGCTTTAAAATGCGTTATTCCTTCGCTGACTGCTTTAAATATGGCTGTTCTTTCCGCACAATTGGATGGCGTATAAGCCGCATTCTCAATATTACAGCCTGTATAAATCTGATTTTCTGCAGTTAAAAGTGCCGCACCAACCTTATAATGTGAATATGGGGCATAGGAATACTCCAATTGCTTAAAGGCAACGGAAATCAATTCCCTGGCTATCCTTCCTTCCATTCTGATTCCTCCAATCTTCCATTTGCTTTATCCGTTTCTATCAGCTTACGAATTCCTTCTACTGCCAAGCAGATTGCTATATCGGTATCTCGCACTACCGGATTATCCAGTCCCTCTTTCTCCCTTTCCTGATTCGCCATTACAAGAAGACAGGATCCCGCTCTTACTCCTAAGCTGCTTGCAACCACAAAAAGAGCCGCCGATTCCATCTCAGAGGCAAGACATCCCAGCTGTTTCCATGCTTCCCATTTATTCATCAGTGCATAACTCACTGGCTTTGTCTCAGGCGAATGCTGTCCGTAAAAAGAATCCTTGCATTGTACTACACCAACATGATATATAGCATTCATCTGACGAGCAGATTCTACCAACGCATTGACAACCTCAATATTGGCAACCGCTGGAAATTCAATCGGTGCATACTCTTTGCTGGTGCCTTCCATCCGTATAGCTCCACTGGCGATCACCACATCTCCGCTTTTTACATCCAGCTGCATTCCCCCGCTTGTACCAATTCGAACAAAAGTATCCGCCCCAGCCATAACCAGTTCTTCCATGGCAATGGCTGCAGATGGACCACCAATTCCTGTAGATGTTACACTCACCTTAACACCATCCAGATACCCTGTATAGGTCACATATTCGCGACTATCCGCTATCAATCTGGCATCATCAAAGTATTGTGCTATTTTTTTACATCGCTTTGGATCTCCTGGTAAAATAACATAGCGTCCGATTTCTCCTTTTCCAACCTGAATATGATATTGCTTTGTGGCATCTTCAGAATACTTCATCCCATCACTCTCCTTCTCCTATTCCTATATCTATTGTAACACAAAGATAGAAAATTATGGCAAAAGGATAAAAAAACCGACATCCCCCTGTTACGGATATGGATGTCGGTCCTTCTCTACTACTTTTTACAAACTAATTTCTAAAAATGTCTGAATGGTCTTTACAACTCCAGGAAGATTGCGGTATTCCTCCTCTTTTTCTTTCTCACAGATTACAATGATCTTTCGGCATCCGGCCGTATATGCATTTTGAATGCCGGAAAAAGAATCCTCGTACACCAAAATCTCTTCCATTGGAACTCCGATTATCTTTGCTGCATTGAGAAACATTTGAACTTTATTCTTATAGGTCCCATCATCATAAACCAGATGCTCTGGGCGAATCCACTGATCCAGCCCAAAGGATTTTCTGAAAAAGTCGATGTTTTCCTTAATGGAAGCGCTGGCAATGGTAAATCGAATTCCTCTGTTCGTCAGGGAGTGGAAGTATTCTTCCACTCCTGGTACCAAATGAAAGGTTTCCTTATCGTTTTCACAATATTTACGATAGTATTCCTCTTTTAATAGAGAATATTTTTTTATTTCCTCATCACTGGCAGTATCATTTGTCATATAACGAATGATCTGATCATTGGGCGTCCCATTAAATTTTTCATGCAATTCCTGTTCTGTAATATCACAATTTCGCAAGATACGGGATATTTCATTCCAGGCAAGCACATGCTTATCATTGTCAAAGAACAGAGTCCCATTAAAATCAAAGATTACTCCTCTATACGTGATCATCGCTATACCTCTTTTTTCTCTGCAACTTCTTTGAACCAATAAGCAGATTTTTTTGCATATCTCTCCTGAGTTTCATAATCCACATAGAATAATCCATAGCGTTTGTTATAGCCATTAGACCAGGAGAATACATCCATCAAGGACCATACAAAATATCCTTTGACGTTTGCACCCTCTTCAATGGCTTGACCCACTGCTTCTAAATGTCGTTTGATATAATCGATTCTAGGTTGATCATCAATGGTTCCATCTTCAAAATCATCCTTATAACCCATTCCATTTTCGGTAATATATAACGCTTTATAATTTGGATACTGACGTTTGATCCGCATGATCATATCATAAAGTCCTTCTGGATAGATCAGCCAATCCCAATCGGTACGGTCGATTCCTTCCTTGAACATTCGTTCTCCAATGCCTTTTAAGCGGAATACAGAGGTTCCCTTATCTCCCGTACCATTGTGAAAGATTTCGTTTTCTCCATGGTATTCCCTAATGAACTGGCTCTGATAATAGTTGATTCCAAGGTAATCATTATATTGGGCCGCCTTTTTTAAAATCTTCATATCTTCTGGTTCTGGATGGAAGGCTGCTCCATTCATCTCCATCAGCTGATCAATGATTTCTAATGTATCATCACTATACTCTCCCAAAAAAGTAGCATCCAGCAAGAACTGATTCGCAAGAACATCTTCCTTCTTAGCTGCTAAGCGATCTCCCTCTTTTGTCTCATCATAAGGATATTTGTATTCCAATGAATGGATAACCCCTATTTTTCCTGGATAGTTTCCTTCATGAAAAGCTATCACTACATTTGCATGTGCAACCATCATATTGTGCATGGATCTGACACATTGATCGATATCATAACGAATTCCAGGAGGGAAGGTTCCACAGATGTACTGATTTACGGAAATCGGCCATACTTCATTAAAGGTAAACCAATAACTAACCTCATCCTTATACTCCTCAAAACAGAATTTACAATATTCCACGAAACAATCAATGGTATGTCTGTTTAAGAAATCTCCTTTGCTATGTAAAGCATCCGGTGTATCAAAATGGTGCAGGGTTACAAATGGCTCTACTCCTTCTTCATGGCATTTTTGAAATACTGCATGGTAGAAGTCTACACCTTCCTGATTTACCTTTCCCTCTCCATCTGGAAAGATTCTGGACCAGGCAATAGAGATACGGATGCCATTGATTCCAAACTGATGGCATAATGTAAGGTCAACTGGATACTTATGATAAAAGTCACTGGCAGGCTCTGCAAGAAATCTTCCCTGCTTTTCTAAATAATTATCCCATGCTACTTTCCCTTTTCCATGAGACTGTGTACAGCCTTCACACTGATAAGCGGCTGTTGCTCCACCAAAAATAAAATCATTTGAAAATTTCATTATTCTTTCTCCTCCAACACTTTAAATACAAAGTTAAGTGCTTCTTCTGGGTTTCGTGTTAAGCTAATATATTGTTTTCCTTCACAGGCAACACATTTAATTCCCATACGGTCCGCATCCTTTTTCAGATCTCCATAGAAGGATGCTACCTGAGGTGCCAATACGACCAGATCATAGTCTTTCATAATATCCATATGAGCCCCATAAGCACCAGCTGCGCTGATCAATGGAATATCTTTTTCCTGTGCTGCTTTCTTTAAGGCATTTGCCAATAACCCACTTGTTCCACCTCCTGCACAAAGAACAAGGATTCGTTTTGATTTTAATGTATTGCTATCGATTTCTATCTGTTTTTCTTCTTCTTCCACTGCATCCTGATTCTTCTCTTTTTCCTCTTCCATCTTTTCATGGTCATATACCTTGAAGAACGGATAATAGATTACGAAGTCAACGACCAGCAGAAGAATTGCAAGTAAAATAACCTTTAAGCCAATTCCACATCCTAAGATCAGACCAATCGGACCCGGTGTTGTCCATGGCAATACATATAAGAAACTGTTCATTCCGATAAAATCAACAAAGAACTTAAAGATCCATACATTGATGATCGGTGCAAAGATAAAAGGAACAAAGAAAACCGGATTTAAAATCAATGGTGCTCCAAATAAGATCGGCTCATTAACACCAAAGAGAACTGGTACGGATGAAGCTCGTCCAATTGCTTTTAATTCCTTTGATTTTGCCATAAATGCAAACATAAAAGTAATCACCAAAGTAGCACCGGTTCCTCCCAAAGTGGCAACAAACTGTTGTACACCAGGAGTTAAAATATTATATGCATGCTCGCCTGCCTGATATAATTCCAGGTTATTTGCAATGTTTACATAATAGATAGCTGCAACTGCAGGCTCTACGATAGCCGGACCCTGAATACCAACAAACCAGAACATAGCCATTGCTCCATAGATGATCGCAAGACCAACATAACCGTCTGCAGCAGCAAATAATGGCTGAAACGCTTCGATAACGAACTGTGCAAAGCATACACCAATATACTTTCTAAATAATACATCTGCAACGGTTGCGATGATCACACATACTGCGAATGGAATGACATCCTTAAATGTCTGAGAAATATTTGGAGGTACTGCATCTGGCATACGAATGGTAATATTTCGTTTGATACAGAATTTGTATACATTTCCTACCATAAAAGCAACTACAAATGCTGTTAACAACCCTTTAGATCCCATATAACCGGAGCTAAATCCTCCCTCGATGGAATCCACGCCAAGCACCAGGAAGGAAACCATACCAGCCATTAATGCAGAAATATTATTAATCTGATTATCTACCGGCATATCTCTATTAAAAGAATCTGCCAGATGCTTTGCTGTTGTCCCTGCAACCACCAGGCCTAAAATACCCATGGAATAATTATAAGGCTTTAAGAGAATCGCTTCTGTTGCCTTGCTCCAGTAAAACCCAAAAATATTTGGAACATATGCCAAAAGCATAAAAATACTGGAAAATAATACAATTGGCATTGCGGAAATAAATCCATCTTTAATTGCCTTTAAATATCGATTTCTAGCAATCACATCAAAATAAGGTCTTAATTTTTCAATTGCCTTAATTAACTTTTTCATACAAATATCCCCCTTATATGACTACTTTCTATATACATCAATCAATGAACCAATAATATCTTTAAACAAAAGTGAAGTCATCAAATGATCCTGTGCATGGACCATAATAAATCCCATCTCCACGTCCTGACCATTGGCTTCTGCCTGCATCACATCCATCTGTGCATTATGAGCACTTACCAGGCATTCATTAGCTGCTGCTATTAAAGCATCACATTCTTCAAATAATCCCTGTTTTGCCTTTTCCAGTGCAAGCAATAATTTAGATCTTGCATCTCCAGCATAAGAAACGATTTCAAAGCTAATCATTGTTAATTCTTCTTTATTCATATATACCTCTTTCTATTTCCGAATGATTGATATAATCGTTGCTATTTCAGCATCGTTAATATATACGTGAAATTCATGTTCCATTGGCTCCAGCAGTTTCTTCACCTGCATCACCAGTTCCTTATGTTCCTTCATGATATCAGAGGCAATAAAGTTAATGGATGGCGTATAATCGTGATTGATCCGGTCAATAAGACAAACAATATGGATGATCAATCCAATCTGCTGATCTTCATTGAGGGTCATATCTAATACATACTCCAACTGATGAATAAAATTCATTAGATAAATCTCCATCTTATCCATATCAATCTGTGTAAACTGATCTTTCAGATACTCAAATGCTTCTGATACCCCAGTATTCAACGCTTCTTCTGGTTCTGCCCATAATTCTTCCACTTTTATCTTTTCCATTTCCAGAAGATGACTTATGGTAGTAAATGGATATTGTGCAAGACCTGGATCACTATCTCCGATAATCCCGGTTATTTTTCCCTTTCTTGAGATTCTGCCGATTTGATTATAGATATCATTCATATCCTCGCTGATAATGGAAACAACCTCCATATCTTTCCACTCCATATTTCGGTCTATATGGTGCCTTGCAAGAGTTATGTTTCCTGCGGCAGAAGATAGGAGAACCAAAATATTTTTATTTCTATTATCTCTGACATGCTGTATATGCTCAAAATTCATCTGAAGATATTGGGAGATATCATTTAAATCCTTATCTTCGGAGGCCTGATTACTGCCTGCAATACATAGCAGGGTAATCGGGACCTCCAAAAATTCAATCGGTATCCCCGTCTCAATAGCAATGGATTCTGCCATTGTCCTAATGGAGCCCATATCATATATGAGTAAAATTCCCTTTCCCTGATGAATGCTTATGACCATCTGTTTTAGCTCATCATAGGCTGCCTTGATGTCCTTGTCCAATGCAAGATCATAGGCATACGTAGTGCTTTCATTAGCCATCGCATTGGCAGTCTCTGCAATCGAAGTTGCTGCCGTACTGCCGTGCATAGCCACCAGGGTAACGACTCTCTGTATCACTTCTCTTTTGTTTTGAATCAAGAACAGCATGAGAAACATAATCTCATCTACATTCAGATGAATTCCAAACTCCTGCTCCATACTTTTTATAAAGTCCTTCGAAAGCTGGTATTCATAAGGATACGTAACTACCAGCTGCTGTATCTCTTCATTGGATATTCGCTGCTTTGTAGTCACACGTACAAAACAGGAATTCATATGCAGGCAGATTACAAAAAGCATCTTCTCATCAAACGTCTGCTCTAATGTCTGCTCCGCCAGCTTTAAAAATTCTTCCACATGATAAATCAATTTATCAGAGACAAATTTCTCCAGATCCTTGCGGCTTTGAACCTTCTTACTTAATTCCTGACAGTACTTGGCAAAGTTGGAATACAGCTCTGTCGATACGACTGCATCGACCTCCTCTTCGGTAATGTGCTGCTTCTTTAATTCCTTCTTACGATGGTCCAGGGACTGATAAATACTCTTTGCCTCCTGCTCTTCCTGCCTCTTTTGCTTTTTCAGCATCGTTGCATCTGTAAAAGCGTATTTATAGTCTTTAGATATGAAGGTATCTACTTCTTCCTTTCGGACCCGATAATAGAGCACCCCTTTTCTCACATCAATTGGAAAATCTGCCAATTGGATTTCAATAAAACGGTTCCGGCTTTTCCTTGTTCTTACATAACAGTTGGCACAGCCAGTATGAATATCGGTTTTCAGCCCTCTGATGTTTTCCCTGACATCATATAAGAGCAATGCATTTAAAATACTACTGTCTACCTCAATATTTCGCTTTAAGTTTCTTGCCTCTTCCTGAAAGAATTTCTGAACCAGTTGAAATCTTTCTTCCATCGTCCGCTCCTTTAAAGACGGAATGTAAATGGTATAATCCATATGCTCCAATGATTTCACCCGATTCTGTTTTTTTTCATCGGTATCTGTATGGAATAATATAATTCCTCGATGCTTCCAGGAAAAAATCATTTCCTGCTCATATCCTGGTAACAAGTCGATATTCTGTATCAACAACATGCCATTCTGAGATTGATCCAGTAAGCCTTCCTTCTCCTGATCTCCAAAGAGAACCTTCTTGCCATATGCTTCATTTTCCTTATAAGCATGACAGTCAAATAATAATAGCATTGTACTGTTTTTTACTACACCGGATTTTACAGCGAATTGAAAAACCTTTTGTGCAAAATACTTCACTCCGGATCCCTTTTCTGCTTTTATAAGGATCATCGGTTTTCCCTCTGGATATAAGATTGCCGCCTTGGCAATGGCTACGGCTTCTTTGAGTGACTGATCATAACCAATCAATTCTTGTAAAAGATACTCTCCATCAGCTGCTAGATCGATAAATTGATATAATACCGGACGTCCATTTTCTTTCATCAATTTTCCTTCTTTTACAAGCTGGTTTAAGATACTACTCAAATTTGTTCTCTGCATGCCAAGCTTCTGAGATAAGAAATTCGTAGTAAATTTGGGATATTCATCATGTTTGTATTCAGATGAATATGCTGCGATAAATTCGTATACTTTTTCTTTTTTGTTCAGTTTCATAAGCAACTCCTATTCCATCGCTGTGCTTACCAGCTGTCCTTACTATACAAAAAACAGTCCTTTGTCTCAAATCTGTAAATCCATCATTTTTTATACAGTAAATCCGTCCAGAAACCACAGTGTATGATTCTTTTTCTTTGTCTCTTACTTAAATTATACACTATTAAAGAGAAATAGCCAATTATTCCTTAGTGTATAATAATTTCTGTATGATATTTTTGAAATTATACACTTTTCAATTTTTAAAAAAAGCCCCTTATCTGTAGATTTTCATACAGATAAGGGGACTTTTCCTGCTTATTTATGACTAACGAATAAAATTTGTCTTTACCTTTTCTTCTATTTCTGGCATTGTCACTCCAGCCTTCTTACCAGCCTCAATGCATTTTAACATCCATGCCATGTTATTCCCAAGGGTACGCATAATCTGAAGCCCTTCCTCATCCTGGCGTACTTCTTCTGGTGCATTGCCATGTACCATATTCCAGTAATTTGAAGAGATAATCGGCATCTGATAAAATGCGAAATATTTGTTCAACACATCCAACGTTGCTGTTGTTCCAGCTCTTCTTGCAGATGTAACCGCAGCTGCCGGTTTATGCAGCATATCCTGACCTGCCATGGAACATAATTTGTCCATAAATGTAATAATCTGTCCACTTGGGGACGCCCAATATACCGGAGAGCCTACTACCAGTGCATCTGCTTCTTTTAATTTCTCAGCTGCTGCCTTGACATTCTCCACGGTAGGATCTCCTGCCTGAAAAATCTCTGTATCAACTCCATTCGCCTGCAGTGCTGATGCAACCTCTGTTAATGCAGTAAAGGTACATCCTTCCTTTCTTGGACTTCCATTTAATAATAATACTTTCATAGTTATAAATCCTTTCCTTTTATTTTTTAAAGATGATTTCTTTCGTCTTTACTCTTTCATCCATCTACCAAATCAATTATAACATGGATTAAACTAGTAGAAAATACTCAAAGACTCATATAATAATTACCTCTTCGTCATCGATTTCCTTATGTGTTCCCCAAATTCTTACTTCACCATACCCATTCAGTTTATACACACGTATGCTATCCTCACCTGAGGCATAATCATCAATACCTTGAATCAATTTTTCATATTTCTCTCGAGTTAATCTAGCTTCAAAAGCTGATTTTTGTACACGAAATCCAAATTTCTCTAAATACTTTGCAAATTGAACCCTCTTCTTATTACTCACAATGTCATAAATAATGAGAATTAAATACTTTTTCTTTTTTACAACAACCTCATCATCCATAAAATAATTTTCAATTACATAACTCACATTATCACCTTATTCTGATTGGTTCATAGATTTCTGGATTCTCTGCCTCAATTGCTTTGATCAGCTGACCAATCTGAAGCCAAAAGGCTCTCCGAAAGCTACATCGATAATCTATGTACTTTAAATAATTCATCTCTGTCATCAACTTCTTTTCCAAGCTCATAATAAATACTTTCATTGCCTGCTTATTAAGAATAACACCTCCTGTTTCCTCCAGGGTTTCAAACATATCTGCTTTTATTTCTTCACTTCGTATCAAATTTAAAACAGTAGCATCAATGATAACTGCTCTCCATTCTTCCATCAAATCACTGGCTAAAGTGGGGTGTCTCTCCCTGTCTTTATGCAAAAATCCTGCATAAGGATGTAGACCTCTACTTTCAATCTGACCATATATCTCATACATTAAAATAGTATATCCTAGACTGAGCATGCTGTTAACCGGATCTTTGGGAGGCATACGGTTTCGTCCGTGAAAATGAAATTCTTCCCCAACTATCTGTTCCAATCCCTTAAAATAGCTTTTTGATGCATATCCTTCATATCCCATCAATTTATCAGTACTTTTTGCATCTTTTACCTTGGATTCAGCAATATTGAGGCTTTTGATACAATCACTGGTATTAGAACTGGTATTTTTTGTATATCTTCTTAAAATTACCTTTTGATTATGTATCTTTGCCTGAATCATTCTTTTTGATAACTCCAAAGAAAATTTGTCATCATCAGACAAAACTAATTGTTTTTTCTGGCGAAAAATATTAACATGTCTGGTTGATTCCAGCCTTCCATAGTAAGCTCCTCTTTTTGAATAATAATTAACTGGTATTCCTCTTCTTAAGCATTCTTCAATCACATTGATAGACAAGGAAATATTCCCAAACAGTGAAATGGCCTCCAGAGTTTCTTTCGGAATCCTCTTCTCCATCCCATTCTTATACTTGACAACAAAATACCCTCCCAAAATTTGAATCGTTGCCCCATGCTCCATTACATACAAATAACTCATTGAATCCCTCCCATCGTCAACATGCTATCCTATAAAACGCCCCCTTTCGGGGATCTAATCTAATAAACAGGAAGGGTATACAGTAGAAACGAGGAGACAAAAGCGTTTCCGTCCCCTTTCGGGGATCTAATCTAATAAACCACGTGCGTTCAATGCGTTATGGAACGAATGTTTTCGTGTTTCCGTCCCCTTTCGGGGATCTAATCTAATAAACCTTCTCTTCACCAACCTTTTTGTTATGCTCAACACAGTTTCCGTCCCCTTTCGGGGATCTAATCTAATAAACCAATGATGACAACGGCAAATGCTATGACATTGAAAGAGTTTCCGTCCCCTTTCGGGGATCTAATCTAATAAACTACGCGATTAAGATGTCCAGCGTTTGGACATATCAGTTTCCGTCCCCTTTCGGGGATCTAATCTAATAAACCAAAAGTACAGACGTAATAAGGCTGACAAAAAATAGTTTCCGTCCCCTTTCGGGGATCTAATCTAATAAACTGCAAAGAATGTGTGAGGACAGCCATCCTAGAATGGCGTTTCCGTCCCCTTTCGGGGATCTAATCTAATAAACTAGCTTTTACCAATTAACAAAAAAATAAGGTTAGAGTTTCCGTCCCCTTTCGGGGATCTAATCTAATAAACAAGAGGTTTGCCGTAAACAAAGGGTTTGGTATGCGACTTTAGTTTCCGTCCCCTTTCGGGGATCTAATCTAATAAACTACAATAAACGCAAAAGAACTTAAAGCAATGATGGTTTCCGTCCCCTTTCGGGGATCTAATCTAATAAACCCCTGATCCGCAACCCCTTAATTTATGAGCTATAATAAAAGGGGTTGCGTGCAACAAGATGTTTTCCCATGTTTTGCATTCCTTTTTCATGAGTCAGCCGCATAACTTATAGCATATGCTTTTTATAGATTACATTTTAGAAATATTCATCTCACATAACCCAAATTCATATTCTCTGCCAGAATACCTGGTCAATTTCTTCACATGCGGAGAAACACGGTATTTTATATCCTTTCCATGTCCATGATTTCTAGGAGTTAATTTCGTCATAATATTTGCATTAATCTGTACTGCTCGTTTTTCAGGATATAAGCAATACTGAATTGTTTTTGTAACAAATCCACAACCTCCTCCAAGATATAACATATGATTTCCAGAATCATTAATGTTACCAAATTTTTTATAAAATGCAGAATTTCTTTCATATACCCGACTAATTGCATTAAGAATATCCTGTTCAGAATAGTTACATACAGATGTATCTATTGTAAGTTCAAATGTAATCTCAACACCAGGTTTTATACATTCACGCAGAAGAGGCATATTTCTATCTTTTCCCTCTATATGACGATCAATCTTCTGACATAAAACAAGACAATCCGTCTCCAATGGTTTGCTATCACTGATTCTTAATCCAGACAATTCATCATTAACAGCATTCGATTTCACATACTTTTCTTTACGCTTAATTGTATGGAATACATCAACTTCAAGATTCTTAATCTCTCGTTGTAGATATTTATTTTGCTTCACTCTCCTTTGGCTATTTCTCACAATTGATTCTGCGTTATCGCTATATGCTGCATTACCAATCACCGCATTTCCAAGCAAAATCGTTCTAATAGCACCTTTTAAACTGCTTCCCGGGATATATGGTTTACCATATTGATCTTTCATAAAAAGATGTATTTCTTTATTACGATTCTCTCTGCTTTCAATCTCAGTAGCAGAACAATCTAATACATAATTGCTCCATTGTTGATATTCTTGCTTACGAATACCGTGTTCACGCAGCCATATACCTAAATCACGATATTCATTAAGTAGATATTTTTCATATTCATATACCATCCTGTTTTTAAGCATACCTGAAAACATCTTCTTTGTATCCAGAATATATGCTTTTTTATTTGCTCTATCGTATATATATTCTTTTTTGCCAAGTACTTCCCCTGAACCAATAAATAATGGACCATGAGTCTTCAATGTAATACGGTAATGTTTTAAATAATCCTTAACCATTTGAGCTCACCCCCATAAAAAATGGAATTGCATATTGATACACTGGATGCTTTCCTCCACAAGATACATCATAAATATCTCCCTCAAACTGAACATTGAAAATTGATCCAGATGCGAAACCATAAAAAGTCTGTTTTTTTCGAAATTCATTTTCATAATATGGGGATGAAATAAAACCACTTCTTTTTATAAGCAGATAATTACTACTACCACATATCCTCTTCAATTCATTTTCTTGTGGCATTGATAAGGATATAGAAATATAATCTGCATATACGTTTCCTGATAAACGTCTTTCTAATTCTTTTGGAACTGGAACTACCTTAAGATTAAATTTACCATATCCACTGGTTCGTTTTCCACCTATCCCCGCATATGATACACATTCCATTAGCTCTGAAAAATAATCAAAATCCTCTTCCTCTTCATAGCCTACACATATGTACAGACCATTACCTTTATTGAAGTGATAGCACCCTACATGAAAAGGCTCAGCATCATCATCTCGATTAACTTTTGCACTGGTTCTCATTTCATAACTTCCAAAATCTTGAAATTTCTTGCTCTCTGCTTCTGCATCCAAATTCCCATTCAAATACGTTTGCAATAAATTAATTGGGATATACTTTAATTTTTTGAATGCCTTCTTCTTTACTGAATTTCCTTCATCCTCAGATGATATACTAAGGAGTGGTTTTGGTACATAGTACGCATTCCCAATAAATGGAAGTGCATCTGAAAATTTAAGCCTATTCGTCTTACATTTTTCATATAAATGCCTAATACCATTAGGGAAATTCAGAGCTTCATGACAAAGAGCAGAAAAAAGCGTATCTGCATATATAACAGACTCACTGCCAGAAAGAAGACCATTTCCAATATGTAATCCTGTCTTAAACTGCAGTTTCAATACTTTGTATTTCATCTTATACTTCCCCTAAAATCTTATTACAGCTTTCCATTATTCCTGCATCAATATCTCCTACAACTACCTCAGCATATATGTCCTTAATTCTTACCTTTCCATAACCACGAGATCCATGTCCTCCCAAATAATCATAGTGTAATAGCTTCAATCCATCTGCTATTGCCTGAAAATCTTCGTTAATATCAGCCTTTTCTTCCACATTGTAGATTAATTCAAGATCAAACTGACTACCTCTGATCGTTCTTTCAATCTGTCTTGGATTCGCAAGTGCAGTAAGACGGTCAATCGCATTTTCAAATTTAATTTCTGTTGCTGAATGAATTCCGATTTCTTTTAATTCTTCGCTATTAGATAAAATCATATCAGAAAAAATCAATCGACTTGACTTTATATTCCCCTTCTCAGAACTGCCAAAAAGTCTTAATACAACTTCTGGGTCGCTATTATGTCCTCCCAACATTGCTTTTTCTGAATATGCTTTTGCAATCAAGGTTCTTAATTTCCCTTTTAAACTACTTCCTGGAATTATTGGAAGATTAGTATATCTATCTCTAATAACAGGTGAATCTACCGCTCCAATTGCTGAAAACTGTGTTGAACCACCAATGTGCATTCCCGTTACTACCTCTATCTTTCCTGAAATAATAATTTTACTAAACATATTTCACCCCTAATTATCCTTTCCTCCATAGAATTTATGATACGCCACCAGTCCTTCTATATATTTACTTAAAAGTAAAAATTTGTTTTTATCATGACCAATTGTTTTTATTATACTTAATATATCAGAACACTCAATGAAATCTTTAACAACTCCTTTGTTTTCCTCTCTCCCACATTCATAAATTATTCTTAATCTTAAATATTGAATACGCCCAATTATATCCTTGCTCAATTCTTTTTGAGAATCATATATTACATCATTACGAATCTCATTAAATAAATCTAGGATAGTTCTAATCTTAGAAGTTGTTAACTTAATTTTATAATTGTTATCTCTAACTATTCTTTTTTTTATAATATCTTCTGCTATATCCACATAGTTTTCTTCTGAAAGAATTGTACTAATTTTCTTTTTTTCATAATATCCCCTTCTACCCATCTTTCTCCTCCTTCGTTCTATTCATATACACATACAGGTAAATCGCCATTTCCAGTTCCTTTGCATCTGTATCATCTCTCATCCATTGATACATTTGTCTTGAAAACCTGTCATATAACTCTTTGCGTTTTTCTTCTTTTGATTCATTCTTATCTTTTGATTCCGGTACAATCCTTCCTAATAGATAAGCATATCGAGCAATATTAATCTTATCATCTTTTCTATTTCTCAAAAGTTCTAAAATCTGATATAAGAATGCCTTTCCTTTTTCATCGAATTCTTCAAAGTATTCTTGCAATAATTTCAGTTTCTCCTCTATAACCTTTTCAATCAATTCATCCCAATGAAATATAAAATCTTTATGGAATAACGCTACCGCATTTTTACCTGGGAGTTGTTTTGCCACATCCTCTAGCACACCTGTTTCTTTTGCCATAACTGAAATTGGAAATTTTGCTGGATAAATGCCAATACCTGCTGATAAAGTTAATTTTGATTGTGTATATTTTTTCAGACTGTCATATAAATCAATAGCAAATCCAATGATGTCATCCCATCGTCCAACAATGAATACATCGTCGCCGCCCGAATATACGATAACGGCTTTCCTCTTTCCTGGTTTTCTTTGATCAGAAAGCATATACTCACCGTGTTCCAATAAACCATTTATATGGTATTTGAAAAACATTGACAATTTTCTAGAAAACGTTGCTGTTCTAGACAATGTTACATACCTGTCACCATATTTTTTATGTTCAAACCCCTGCACAAATGCCTGTCCCAGATTATCCACATCTGCACGCATAACCGCTAACCTTTCGATTCCTTCCTCATTTTCTGCCAATTCTTCAAAGGTATTCCCATTTACATAGTCGCCTACCCATAGCTTTGTCGCAAGGGAGAATCCTGAATACATGTGATTTTTGCTATAAGCTCTTACATAATCATCATCTTCCTTCATCCGTTTACGTAATGACTTTTCACTATCATAACTCAGCCATTTATCTCCTGGTAAAGGCAAAGCTCCCTCTTCCTTACGGTTTAATACAGTATAAAAAGAAGAAACTGAACCATCACGATTCAATATGGCACTCGACATTTTTTCTAATGACCAGCAAATTTCACACACATCATCCGTCTTTAATTTACTACTTCTTCGGCAAATCTTGCATTCCCGCTCTCCATCCGGAATACCCTCTTTATTTAAAGTAAGAATCTGGTCTGCCGTATACCGGTGCATTTTATTCTTAGAAATTTCTGTAGATATTTCCCGAAAAATTGCTTTATAACTACCATCAACCTTATTACAGAGGTCATTTGCACTACAAGTTGCTTTTCCTCCTGCGATATACAAAGCTGTTTGAAAATATTCCAAAAACCATTGATTTATTTCCTTTTCATAATGTTGAATGATATCCTTTGTTTTTTTTGTATTCGACAATAACAAATATGCATGTCCTCCGCCAGAATAAATCAAATTTGCCCTAGATAAATCAAGATGAAACAACAATTCATCAATTAAGTGTTCCATCATAATCTCTAAATAAAATGATCTAGATCTTAATCCCTTCAAAGCACCTTTACTGTTAATCGTATAAATAAAATCTTGTATTCCTGAAATATCCATACTATATAACAAAAAACTTTTTTGATCGTAGAACTGTTCTGCTTTTTTTACAAAGGCGACTTTATAATCTTCATAACCCTGTTCTTGTGCATATTCATAAATGCAGCTTCCAATGGCAGCTGTCATCTTAACATGATCATATAAAGAAATATCTGCTCGTTCTTCCCTTGATGTTGATGATGGCAAAAATGTCATAGAAGACTCTAATATCGCCAGTAAAGAATTTATATGTTCATCATCCATCTTAAAATCTATCAGACAATTTTTAATCTTTTCGCGAATTCCTGCATAAAAACCTTCTGTATAAGTAATTGGTTTTTCTGTAGGATAGTTGATTGTATCTTCGACATCTAACATTGTTGGCATATAATGTTTCTGCTCATCATTATCATTTATAATATTAAAAACACTTTCTAAAGGCATGTCTCTAAGAAACCCTTTTTCCCCATCATCTTTTTGTCTTCGATCCATTGCTGCTGCAATATTATCTGCAATATAAATGATATATGCAAGAGATTGCTTATCCAGTTTAGCCTGACTCAGACTTTTATAGTGATGATAGCGTACCTGATTCAATATTTCTTTCTCTTTAATACCTATATCTTCCTTTAAGAATTGATAGCCACTCTCACTGTGATTCTTATGATCTGCTGCACGATAAATCACCTTCCCAATATCATGCAGCAATCCGCCAGCTATAACTCTTAATTGATCATCTGTCATTTCCCTTCCCCTCCTTTACTATCATCGTTCCCATTCCAAGAGAACACTTAATGCCGATTCCTGAATATTCACCAAATCTTATCAGCATATGAGCAAGATTTACCAATGGCTCCGGTCCATTAATACGAATGGTTATTTCACCTAAAAATCCGGAAATCCAAACACCTTCCAAAGAATATCTGACACTTCGTAAGTGATATTTTTTAATAAATGCATATTGTTCAAAGTGTTCTAATACTTCCTGACCACCTACATTGGTCTCATCTGAAAAAGCATCATATTTTATCATCAAGCTCTGCAATAAAAGCTTAATATTGGGTATAAATACATACTTTCCCTGACTCTTAAATGCTGTAGGTGTTACAAATTGAATGGTAATGTCTCGATGCTGTTGTTGAAAATAATACTTTTCTATCAACTTGTCATAACTGATCACTGTCAATTCTCGATTTTTTACCGTAAGCTCTAAATTCTTATGTTTCATCAGAAAATGATTCTGAATGATTAAAGAATCAATAATATTCTCTTTTGCCTCTTGATTTAATGTACAAATTGTCCATAGAAATCCATTCTCCGATATCTGAGATACATACTGATGAAACGGCTTCGTTCCATTCAAATGTAGTTTATCTCCATAGTCAGATGATACATATTCCATAAGTATTCCATGCATAACTGAAGATATCTGATATGAAAGCTTTTCTTTATAATCATATTCTATTTGTAATTCTAATTTTGCCAGCATCCTACTCCCTCTTAATCATATCAACCACGAGTGCATTCATATCATCATATGAATTCCAATACTCTTTTTTAATTCCAATATTAAGAAGCATGGTATATCGTTTTAACTTTTCCAAGATTTGTTCTGGCGTATTGCCATCAGCATGTCTTGTAATCCAATCCTTTGTCACAGATATAATCTCATGTGCAGGAAGATTTCGAACTTTACTTTCAATGCTTCGAATCTCTTTACTTAATACTGCAATTTCCTGATTATCAGAAAACTCTTCCAATACAGGTGCTAGATTAGAAGAATACATCTCTTTATATTTTGCATGATCTTTAAAGAATCTTTCTAATGCCTGTCTTAATCGCGGATTTTTATAAACTTTATCTCGATCCCAGCAGTCAACTCCATAGCGATTTTTACTTATATAGTCTTTATAATTTAGGTGCTCACATTGTTCCACTGCAATTTGAAAAATATCCATAATAACTGGTGTCAATCCCCGCACAAAATCCACATATTCTTCTTTCCTCAACTTAATCTGAAGATTTAAAATATGCTCAAAGATATTACGATATTTTTCATTTCTTACTGGAAGAATATCTGATTTTCTCTCTTTCAGTTCTGTCTGGATACCATAAATATTCAATTGCAATCTCCAATTAGCTGCTCTTAAATATGATAATACATTTTCTGACAATGGATTAACTAATGTCTCAGCTACTGTCATAGCCGCAACATAGTCATAAGAATAGATATGATTTATGATAATTTGTTTTTTGATTTGGTCGAGCAGGTTATTCCCTTTTGATTCAATACATCGATCCTCATATAAAGAAGAATCATTATCCTCATTGAATTCCCAATACAATTCTACTTCATATTCTTCATGGTCTTCCAAATGTGGATTGATCTTCTTTACTGGAGTGCTAACCTGAATTGGTATCATTTTATGATCCATTAACAAAGACAACATCTGTAATGAACTTTTCATCGCAGGAGTTCCAGAGGATACATTTAAATAATATTCACATTCTGGATGCTTCTTCACAATATAATTCAAAATATCACGATACTCATTGATGAAAGAATCGAAAATCTGAACTTCTTTCATATCATTCCGTTCAATTAATTCTACTTCAAAATGATGATCCAACTTTTTTCCCAGCTGTTCAAGACAATATAAATATCGATTATCTCTCTGGTGAAATTCAATCATTTCTTTCGATAAATACAAATACACATAATCTGGTTTATATTTTCTACAGATATGTAGCATTGCTCCATCACGGTCGTTTGAGATAGGGTCGGTTCCTCCTATCGGTGAAAATAAAACTCTCTTCATATTTCTCCCCTCCAATTTTAGAATATTATAGAATATCTTATTCTTTTGTAATTGTCAATATATTTTTTCAATATTTTCCCATATATTGCAAGAATTGTCCTTATAATTATACCATAAATTGACAAAAAAGGATAGTGATATACTAATACATTACTATCCTTTTACTCAAATCCGTCCCTTTACGGGGAATCTTATTTCTTAACGGTTAAGAGGAATACAAAACTAGGATACACTTGCGTTTCCGTCCCCTTACGGGGAATCTTATTTCTTAACCATAAAAATGTATACTAGAGAAGAATTATCAAAAAGTTTCCGTCCCCTTACGGGGAATCTTATTTCTTAACAATGGGATGCCGTAAAAGGTGCGAAAAGTTATGAGGTGTTTCCGTCCCCTTACGGGGAATCTTATTTCTTAACGCGTTGGAAGAATGGGCGAAAGAACATCCTGTTGTGAGTTTCCGTCCCCTTACGGGGAATCTTATTTCTTAATGATATGGCATGCCCTTACTGCGGAGCTGAGTGGGAACGTTTCCGTCCCCTTACGGGGAATCTTATTTCTTAATAAAACCAAAACATGGCGAAAAGCAATTTGCAACTAAGTTTCCGTCCCCTTACGGGGAATCTTATTTCTTAATCCTTTCTTTACAAATCCTTTATTTATGGGAACTTTCAGACTGGTTTGCGTCTAATAATCAATTTTTAAGAAAAAATTGATTATTAGACGCAAATCCTATTTTGACTTCAAACATACTTAATAAATCTGATTTAGAATTATTTTTATTGATCTTTTTCTTCTCCTATTCTAGCATATTCTTTCCTACATTACTATAGTTATTTTTTCATACCGAACCTTCCTAAAACAATGTCAACTGCTCATACTCCTGCTGCCGTTCTAACATTGGCGATGCCATCTTCAGATAATTTCTCACCATCTTATCATTGCAGATCCAGTCTTTGATCTGTTCCCTCTGAAAGATCAACGGCATCCTGTCATGCACTGGCTTCATAGAAGCATTGGCATCGGTTGTTAGAATTATAAACCGCTCTTCCTCCTCAAACCTGCGATAAAAGCCTGCCAGATAAATGACTGGACTTTGCGGATAAGAAAAAGTTACCTTTGTTTTACTTCTATCCCATTCATAAAAATGCCTTGCAGGAATCACACATCGCCTTTTTAATACACTTTCGCAAAAGAATCTTTTCTCTATCGCCGTTTCTGCTCTGGCATTAATCATGAGCTGATTACTCTTACTGGAAAGAAACCCCCATTTCATCTTCTTAAGCTGCATTCTGTTATTATTTCCCATAATCACCCAGGCTTCTTCCGATGGATGAATGTCTTCTGCCTTTGTATCCAAATGAGAAGCATCCAGATGAATAAACATTTGCTCAAGATCCTTTTGAATTTCACCATCGACAAAAAATCTGCTGCACATATAACCCCTCCTTCCTCATCTCCGATATTCCTCTGTAATCTCCTGAAAGCACCTTGTTCCATCAATATATTCCTGATATATGACCATAGGATCCTTTCCTCGATACATCTTGCAGATTCCACATATCTCACAATTTCCCTTACATGCAAATCGCTTTGCTATATAGTTCTTCCGTTCCTCTTTTGTTGATGTTTCTATCTGTGGTATCATTGATTTCTCCTCCTGACCTCTTATCCTAATAACTATAATCGAAAACGAATTGTGCTAATCGCTGTCGCAAGAATTCCGCAGCATAAAATCCAAAAATCAATCCAGAAGCTAAGTCGGCACACCTGCGCAAAAACTGAAAAAAGAAAGAAGGCAATGGCAAACAAGCCAAATCGTTTCAGATGCCTCCAGGCAAATTGTTTTCTCCGTTCCGATCCGGCATTTTCTGCTTCTTCGTAACTGGTTCCATTATACCAATAAATATATTCTGTTTTATAGATGATATAGGCCAATATTGCTACGCCAATGGTACAAATATTCAATGTAATTCGAATCAGCAAGTCCTCTTCGAACGGCAGAAAAGCAGCTCCCACTGAAGCAATGATAAACCCCACCATCCATAAAAGAAACCCTTGATAAGTCTTTCGATATTCCATATCTTCTCTGATTCCTTTCCTCTTACTGATACTATTATACCTTCTCTAGTATTATTTGTCACAGAAAAAGAATTTTACACAAAATGCTTTTTTATTGCATAGAACATTTCTATACAATAAAAAAGCCATTCAAGTTTTCATCTTTACTTGAATGGCTTTTATCTGTCAATCTGAAGTTTCACTGTATTACCGCCTTTCTATTAATTTGTCTTGTCCAAATATCTTTTGAAAAGATATTGGAGAAATCATCCTTTCATTGGACTGTACCTCCGTAAATTATTTGGTTTGAAAAACAATTAATTAAGCTGGTGGTCCGTACCTCCTATTTTGAATTTTTGATTTCCTCTTTGTTTATGTCTTAATTATAGACGAGTTACGCTTAATTGTCAATAGTATTTTAAAATATTTTTTATTTTTTCAGACATTTCCAATTATACATCTTTTTCGTTTTACATTTTTCACTTATTTCAGGAATATAGTCAACAATCTTAAGGAAAACTCCATATTCTTCGCGTTCCTTTCTGATATAATACAACTATCAGAAAGGAGATTCCCCATGAAAAGCTATCGATTCTTTATGTTATTGCTTGTACTTTGTATTGTCGTCTGTTGTGGATGTGACTCAGAGAAACCATCTGATCGCACAGCGGAAGAAAAGGAAGTATCCAAGTCACTGATTCATCCAGCAGGCACAACACTTAAGACCAGAATTCAGACACCCGATGGTTATACCCGAACAAAAGTAAGAAAAAACACGCTGACCGCATTTTTACGAAACTATTCCTTAAAAAAGGATGGAAGTCCAGTGTTTCTTTATAATGGAAGCAAAAAAGCCTTTTTACTGGCACAGAGATTTATGCCGGCCCAGGAATTTCATAGCTTCTTTGCTTTTTATCATTGGTGTATTAATATAACTGATCTCTAATTTCAGGAAATGTCAGCACCGGCAATGGTTTCTCTAAATGACTATCCAAATGCTTCTCCATCCATACCATATTGTACCAATGTCCAAACTTATATCCGCACTGATAAAATTCCCCTACCAGCCGATATCCCATGTGCTGATGAAAAAACACACTATCCTTGGTTAGATAAGGATCCTTTTTCCTTGGATAAGCAATGCAAACATTTAAGTTCAAAATATTCTGCATCGATAATGCTCTCTCCAATTCCTTATATAGTTTTCTCCCAATGCCTGTTTTTTTCTGATCTTTCCGAACATACACGGTAGTTTCAACAGCCCAATCGTAAGCCGCGCGTTCTTTAAACGGACCTGCATAAGCGTATCCTACCAGCTGTCCATCTCTTTCTGCAACCAGATACGGATATTTTTTCAGCACATGACCCATTCTTTCTTCAAATTCCTGAATGGTCGGCACTTCATATTCAAAGGTAATCGCTGTTTTTTCCACATAGGGAGCATAAATTTCAATAAGTGCTTTTGCATCTTTCTCTGTAGCGATTCTTATGTTATCAGCTTCTGCCTTTTCCAGGCGAGTGCTGCAATCATGTTCATTCATTACTTTCTCCTTCTGCCAATTTATCAAAATATTTTTTTCTTAACTGTTTCGTCATCCTTTGTTCGGGAAAAATATATTCTCCCAATCTTCTCACCGGCATAATCCCCATCAGAGAATTGGTCACAAAGCATTCTTCATATTGATCTAATTCCTCCGGATAAATGATTGCTTCCGTAACCCGCTCTGTCTCGCAGATATATTCTCGCAAAATTCCTGGTAAAAGTCCACAGGACTGTGCCGGTGTTATAATTTGTCCCTGCCGGATAAAGAAAATATTACTGACCGTTCCCTCTGCAATCTGTCCCTTTGTATTAAGAAAGATACGTTCATCCATTCCATTTGCAGCTGCCTTTCTTTTTTCCAGTATGCAGTCACCATAATTCATGGTCTTATGGTAGACCAGCGGCGAAGTTTCATTTCTCCTTACTTTACTAAAATCCATCGTAAATGCCTGCTGGCATAAACCTGCCTTATATGGATTTGGTCTCATCTTAAAAAGAATATTTTCTCCAGAAATCATCATTTTAAGAGCACAGTGGGAAAGTCCATCGGAATATCTTTCCCTTTGTTCTTTTAGATATTCCATAACCATTTCTCTATTATTTTCCCGTTCTGAACCTGATCGAAGTCCTAGAAATCGTAGTGTCCGTTCTAGCCTTTCCAGGTGCTTTTCTAAAAAAACCGGCTGCCCCTTTTCCACTGCAATGGTTTCAAATGCTCCCAGGCCAAACTGAAAACACTCATCTAATTTTATTTCCATACCTATCTCCTTCTTCTATCGCAATGCCTCTATCATCGCTCTGGCCTTTTGTAAGGTCTCTTCATATTCAAGTTCCAGATCTGATTCTGCAGTAATCCCTCCTCCCACTCCAAGATAATATTTGCCATTTTGATGAAGCAATGTCCGGATCATAATATTAAAATCACAGTCCCCATCCAACGTCAGATATCCCATAGATCCTGTATAAATATTTCTTTTTCCATGCTCCAGTTCATCAATGATCTCCATGGCTCTATATTTCGGTGCTCCTGTAATGGAACCTCCAGGAAATGCTGCTTTAAGAAGATCCATCACATTTTTCCCCTTCGTAAGAGTCCCTTCAATATCTGAAACAAGGTGAAAGACCGTCGCATACTCCTCCACCGTAAAAAGCTCTGTCACCTTTACACTTCCGGGCTCACATACCTTATTTAGATCATTTCGTTCCAAATCTACGATCATCAGAAGTTCACTTTTATCCTTCTCTGAATTTATTAGTTCCTCCCGCATATACTGGTCTTCCTCCAAAGTTTCTCCTCGCTTTCTGGTTCCCTTGATAGGACGGGTATTTACATGATGATGCTTCATCTTCAGAAAACGTTCCGGGGAGGCACAGATAATCTGATAATCGCCATAATCCACATAAGCACCAAAGGGAGAGGAGTTCTGTTTCCGAAGATCATAAAAAACCTTACGTGGCTCCTTCTCACTTTCAATCATGAGCTGCTGGGTCATATTGGCAATATAAATGTCTCCCTCCACAATATAACGAATCATATCATCGACAGCCTGCTTATACTCTTCCTTTTTAAAATTAGAGTGAATACGGATTTCTTTGCGGATATCTCCTCCCCCTTTTGTTCTCTTCTTATCTTTCTGGTCATTCCTTTCCTCTCCATATCCCAGTTCTGCTAATTGATGTTTCTTCTTCCGTCGCTACACCCTGCATTTCTCTTCCATAATCATAGGAAAAATAGCCCATCGCTCCGGATACAATGGGAAGATGACTATCATTTTTATCCACATGCATTGTCAAATACTCCCTCACATAATCTTCAAAGGATTTTTCTTTTTCCTCTATGCCATTAATAGTGAACGACTTCCCATCCTTTACAAGCTTAAGATAGGGACATCTGCCAATGATAGAATATCTGCCAAGGTCATTCACAAGAGAGGAATCCAGAAAGATAGCATCTGCTTCTTCCATATAGATGGGAAAGATCTCTGCTGCAGGAATATATGGTTTTAATTCTTTGATGATACGTTGTTTCTGATACATGTTTAAGCTTCCTTTCATCCTATCATAGTTCTTATCCTATTCTTTCTTGCCTTATGCTCCGCAATCCTGCAAAAGTTCTCAAGAATTTCATGACCATATTCTGTCTGCACTGCCTCTGGATGAAATTGCACTCCGTATATCGGCAGTGTTCTGTGAGATATCCCCATAACAGCTCCATCCTCTGCTCTTGCATCAATCTCATATTCAGCGGGAATGGTCTCCTCCTTTATCACCAGAGAATGATATCTCGTTACCTTAAAGTGATCGGGAAGTCCCTGAAACAGACTTTTTCCATTATTCCAGATTTCTGTCACTTTTCCGTGCATAGGTCGAACTCCCTTCTCTACCACTGCTCCGCAGCAATGTCCCAGAACCTGGTGCCCAAGACAGACTCCTAAGATCGGAATCTTCCCCTGGAACTGTTGTACTACCTCCATGCACAGGCTGGCATCCCATGGTCTTTTGGGCCCCGGTGAAAGGATAATTCCTTGTGGCTGAAGCTTCTTTATCTCCTCAATGGTAATTTCATCACACCTTTTTACCAGTATTTCCCTTCCAAGTTCCTTAACATAAGCTTTTAGGTTATATACAAAAGAATCAAAATTATCAATCATAACATACATAGCATGTCCTCCTACCCCTAGAACAAAGCGGACAAGTGTGCATCCCCCTGAGGGTTTTTATCATATAGGAGACTGTGTTTCCGATATGATAAAAAGGGATAACGAAAGTGCATCAAACATGCACAGTCGTTATCCCTTCTTGGTCCGTAATCTGTGTTCTCGATCATCTATTTCTAATTTTTCTTATCCTATCACGAAAGTCAGAATGCGTCAATACCATCTTTAAATCTGGAACAATGGAAATCTATTACAAAATCCTCCGTGGATTTTCCTCATTTTTTAATTCGGCAACACAGCTTTCAATGGAATACTGAATCATATCGCTAACTGCTTCATCTGTAAAAAATGCTGTATGAGGCGTCATCAAGACATTCGGCATAGTGCTTAGCAATGCCATATCATGATTCCCCGTCACTGCGTATTTATAGTCCTTATAGTAAATCTTGCCCTCATTTTCAATGACATCCAATGCCGCCGCTGCTACTTTCCCGCTTTCTAATGCTTTGATCAGTGCATCCGTATCCATGATCGCACCTCTTGCCATATTGATCAAAATCACTCCCTGCTTCATCTGATTGAGCGTTTCTTCTCTTACCATGTGATATGTGCTTTCCAACGCCGGGGTATGAAATGTGATCATATCACATTCTTTCCAAATAGTATCCAGATTCGTATATTGGGCAAATGCCTTCACAGATTCCTTCTCATAGGGATCAAATGCGAAAATCCTACATCCAAACCCACTTAAATTTCGAATAACCATCTCTCCGATCTTCCCGGTTCCTACCACACCAACTGTCATATTCCCAAGCTCTCTTCCGCGGACCTGAGAAAGAGAATAATCTTGTACCTGGTATCTTAATAGAATGGTCTTCATTTTGCGAATGGTCATCAGCATTGCCATAACCGTATATTCTGCAACTGTATGAGGCGTGTAGCTAACGTTGGAAACGGTTATTCCAATCTCCTTTGCATATGCTAAATCAATGTGATCATATCCAACGGTTCTTGTAGAAATGGTCTGAATCCCCTGTGCCTTCCAGGCATCCAGGAGCTCCCGTCCAATGGGTGTTGTGATAACACTGACTGCCTGGCAGCCCTCTGTGACTGAAAGATTGCAAAGCGTAGGTGGCTCATTCGTAACAGAAAGCTCCGTATGATATTGTTCCCCATAGATGGAGAAAAATTCCTCTTCATCGGGTCTCATATTAAATACTGCAATTCTCAATTTTGTCATCTCCATTTGTTATTCTCTTTTACTTCTGGATTTTCTCCACTTCCATGTTCTTCGGTAAAACCAGATTCAGGATAATCGCTGCCACAAATACCACAGCTACTACATTTGCTGCGAATACGGACTGCACCATCTCAGGGAAAATTTTCCAAAGATCAATCTCACTTGCCTGCGTAAATCCAACTCCAATAGACAAAGAAAGTGCTGCAATAGTAATATTTCTCTGTGTAAATCCGGCTTTGGATAACATCTGTATTCCAGAGGTAAAGATAGTACCGAACATCATGATCGTACATCCTCCTAATACAGCTTCCGGCAAGGAGGCGAAAAAGTTACCAACTGGTGGCAATAATCCTGCAATGATCATACATACCGCACCTGTCATAATGGTAAATCGATTGACAACTTTTGTCATGGCGATCAGACCAACATTCTGTGAGAAAGAGGTTACTGGAGGGCATCCTAATAAAGAAGAGATGGCAGATGCATATCCATCACATCCAAGAGATCCAGATATTTCCTTATCGGTAATATCCCTATTTAATCCTGTAGATACCATTGCAGTTGTATCTCCAATGGTTTCCGCTGATGATACAAGATAAATGATACAAACAGAAATAATCGCATTCAGATTAAATTCTGGTGCATATGGTAAAATCTTTGGCAGGGAAACAAATCCATTTGCAAAAATAACGGATAAATCTACTTTTCCCATAAAGATGGCTGCAATATAGCCTACGATCAGCCCGACCAATACAGAAAGTTGCTTTAAATATCCTTTTGCAAAACAATTCCATGCCAGACAGACAACCAATGTAATGGCTCCTAAAAGTAAATTTTGTGCGGAGCCAAAATCTTCTGCATAACCTCCACCAAAGGATCTGGCCCCTACGGAGAACAAAGAAAGCCCAATGGCTGTTACGACAGAAGCCGCTACAATAGGAGCAATGATTCTTCTCCAATATTTTGCAAGAAGCCCTAAGGTTCCTTCAAAAATTCCTCCTGCCAACACTGCACCGATAACCGTTGGGTAGCCATAATTAGCTGCCACAGCACTTAATACGGTTACAAAGGTAAAACTGACTCCCATGACAATAGGAAGACCTGAACCAACCTTCCACGCTGGATATAGCTGGATCAATGTGGCGATTCCTGCCATGAACATAGCATTTTGCAGCAGCACTGCAATCTCGCCCTGAGAAAGCCCTCCTGCTGCTGCAATAATGGTAATTGGCGTCAGATTGGCTACAAACATGGCCAAAATATGCTGCAGTCCGAATGGAATTGCCTTGACAATTGGCACTCGTCCCTCTAATCGATAAATATTGTTTACACTACTGTTTTTTTCATTCATACATTTAAACCTTTCCTTTTTATCTTCATGCAATTACGTCTCTTTTATATAGTATAAAAAAGAAGATTTTATGTCAAGAAAAAGACAATTAGAAATAAATAGAGACAAATTTACCGAATTCCTTCTATTACCATTCAGTTGTTGCGAAATCTCATACTTTGCGACAACAACTCTTTCCACTTCATCAGATGCATCTTCATAGAACTGAATCCCCTTATATGAATCCCCTTTGTGTTCAAGACAGGTTTCTAACAGAAACAAAAAAATACCAATATCAATTTTATTATAGTACCGAATCTTGTCAACCGGCATAAATTTCTAAGGTAATTTCCCTTTTCTTCACTATAGAATTCAATACAGTACTCAGCTCCACGATTACATGTTGTCTCTGTCTCCGGAACTATTTTAATTTTAAACCGGATTTCGTCATCCAATGGAACTACACTATCTGTAAAGGCTTTTAACTCGCTTAATTCTTCATTCGAAATCGTTTCTCGCGTTTGAAAATCATTTTGTAATAATCCATGTTTACCTATCTGTTTTCCTTTCTGCTAAAACATAACCAATACCAATTGGTGCTTTCATTGAATATTCACTATTGTAATTATTGTAATCGGAAAAATATTGTCTCGTCATTTCATCATGATTCAAATGTATAGCTATTTCAAATCCGCAACTCGACAATAACTCTTCTAATTCTAAATCAGAGTACATTGCTTTCATCTGTTCGCCGGCTCCCATAGCCAGCATCTTATTTGTCTTTGTTTCCCTGCTTTCATCCTCAGATGGATAATCAAAGCAGATTACAGAACCATCCACCATTAATTCACTTACCGTTTGAAGAAGTGATTTAAATTCTTCCTTACTGAGATAATAGCTTATTCCTAAAAGGCTCCCGAATGATTTCTGTGTTGATATATAGCCTGCTTGAAGCAATTTTTCTTTCCAGGTTATCTCTTCCAAATTACAAGGAACAAAAACAGAAAAGGCTTTATCCTGATTTCTCAATGAATATGTGTCATAACCGGATGCAAATATTATATATTGTTTACATCCAAGACCTTTCTCCTTTTCCAACATTTTTTCACAAAAAGCACTTCTTCCAAGTACGGAAGGTGAAAGTTGTTTATCTACGATCAGTCTTAATCCTTCTTCCTTGGTTCCAGCAAAACCGGGAAGGAAAAAACGAATTCCATTTATCATATTTTGTGCGATTTGTTCATATTCGTCTCCCAAAAGAAGCTCTGCAAAACTATCTTTAAAAATGTGCACTTGGCTATTGTTATAATGATAAGCTCTGGCAAAGCAGCTTACCTTAGCAGTCATATTATCCATAGCTGATTTCCTCCATGACTATCCAAATAGAATTTTGGCAGTTATCTCTAATTCTCTTCTCTCCCGGGCATCATCATAGCCACTTTCTTTATCATCGATTCCTTTCACAGGATCTATATAAAACAACCCGTCCCGGTTACAGTAGAATAAAATTCTTTTTACTCCACTTATCTTAAATCTTGTCTCTGCATTTCCCTCCGGATAAAGCTTTACCATCTGTATTCTGTCAGAAGATTCAGCAGCCATAAAAGATATATAATGATTTTTTGTCATATTATGCTCTATGCGAACATAATACTCATCCTCTGTTCGCTCAATAAATATCTTATGATTCTCGTCGGTTTCTTCCGGCTCCGCTACTGTCATAAGAACACCGTGACAATGAATGACAGCTTCTCCCATACTGTGAATCACGTTTCCGCAGATTGGACAAATATAGAATTTGGATTTTAGTACATTTGCAGATACATTTGAATTATAGACCGTATTTCCGGAAATCAATTCTGTAACTGATATGGAAAAAGCTTCTGCTATAGGCTCAAGCAATGTGATATCCGGATATCCTTTGGCAGTCTCCCACTTTGAAATGGTCTTGTCACTCACTCCAAGCTTATCTGCTAATTGTAATTGAGTCATTTCATTTTTTTCGCGCAGCTCTTTAATAACTGCACCTGTAACATATTGGTTCATTTTTCTCCACCTCCAAGATAATAATAACCTTAAGTTCATTCATTTTGTACCTACGGAAAGTAGAGTTGGCTATATACAAATTAGCGCCACCCCTAGATACTGACGCTTAAAGCATAATTAGATGGTATAAATAACAACACATATCTATTCTTCCTTTCTCCTGCAACATGCTATGGTTCTGGAAAACAATGGATTGGTCTTCCATACAGGCATATGCAATCTTTCGCAAACTTGATCAACTACTACTGCCAGATTCATTCCACAATCTACATCACAAACGATTTTTTCCAGCTCATTCACAATCTCTGTCGCATTCGCTAATTTTTCTTTCATCATTTCCAGGGAATATGTTTGATCCCATGCCGGATAGAATTTTTCAATGCCGGACAGCTTTTCCAGAACTGCTAAGGAATATCTAGTTGCATCCAAGTCAATAAAAATAGGAATATCTCCCCTGACCGGTACAGTATCCCCTATAAAAACCACATCTCCTATGCGATAAGACACCTCGTCGGCAGAATGTCCCGGGGTTCCGATTACCTCTATATATGTGTCATCTGACAGATATATTTTATCCCCATCTTTCACAACCTGATCTACAATCGTGGATTGTCCTGCAAGGTTATAAAAATTCGGTATCGGACGCATTGCAAACTGTAGATCAATGTTCTCAATCCATGCCCGTTCCCCAATGCTTGCATATATCTTTGCTCCATATTTTTCTCGAAAATAATTTGCAGTACCTATATGATCTGGATGAGCATGTGTCAAAAAGACAGCTTTGATTTCAGAAGGCTGATGACCATTTTCTATCACTGCTGTTTCGATGATTTCCTCACTTTCTGCAACGCCGGAGTCGATCAATACACACCCTTCCTTGGTTTCAATAAGATAGACATACACGAATCGTTTGATTTCTGGTGTAACATGAAAGTCAATTTTTATCTGCTTTACCCTCATCTTCTGCTCCTCCTTTACGCAAGTATTCACTTGCATTTAAACTATTTTTAAACGTGCTTACTTTCCTTCAGCACGTTAAAATCAAACTCTATTTTTCACGGATACCTGATACAAAAACCCTGATACTGTTTCTGATATATTCCTCTTTTGAAACACCAACCAATTTGTCACCAAAGGAAGCATCCAGAAAGATATACCCAAAATTCATGGCGATAAACTGTAAAGAAATGCTCTCAACATTACAATCACGCATGTTTCCATTAGCAATCATTTGCGTAAAGTAATTCATCAATACTTTTTTGAAAACCATCGGTACTTTCATAATTCCAGGTAGTGCTGCCCCTTCAAGCTCCGCTGACCTGAGACCAATGGATATCTTTACCATCTGTGGTGTCACCTTGCTCATATAAATCCGGGAAAAGGAAGTTAAATCCTCTTCTAAATCTCCATGATAGGTAAAATCACTCTCTGATAATCCAGGATTCCACTTTGGTAACTCCATAGCAGCTATCACTATTTCTTTTTTTCCGTCAAACCGCCTGAAGATGGTGCTTTCGTTGACCCCCGCTAATTTTGCAATATTTTTTGTGGTTGCTCCGGAATAGCCCTTCTCAATAATAAGTGTCATTGTAGCATCTATAATTTTTAATTGAGTTTCATCATACATATACTTTTACTCCGATTTACAAATTGCAGGTATTGTTACATGCTCATAGGAAACTGCCGGCATCCCTGTTCTTCTTTCCAGTTCTTTCGCATATTTTTCTGTTGTTCCATAATTGGTACCATAAATGATAAATGCTTTTTTCTCACTCCTTCATAATACGTCTGACATATGTTTTCCTGCGTAAAATCAGAGATACAACGCCTATATCGACCCAAACTCCTTAAAAACACGAACTAAAAATCTTCATCCGTTACAATATCAGAAAATTCATAAGCTTTTCCAAACACATTTTCTATACTGTCCTTTATTTCTTCCAGTATGCCTAATGGTTTCATATTTAAATACTGTTTTTGTACTATTTATTATTTCACTTCATATGCACATTCGGTAAATTTCTAGTTTCCAATTTTGCTTATATTGTCGCTGTTTCTTTGCCCTGACGATATATTTTCTCTTTAATAAAAATTCTCAGTTCAAAGAACAGCATAAACAGTGTTGCAATCAAAAAACCAATCATTAAAATTTTATGGCAAATTGCGAAATATGTAACATATGCCACGATAGCCACTAAGTATACGATAACCAATATGTGCCACTTCTTAGCAGAGCTATCGGCAATAATTTTCTTTTTTACAGCAATATCCCCCTTAATCAGCTCGTCCAAGCTCAACCCAAATTCATCACTGATTGCAATCAGATTGGCAACATCTGGAATGCCTCTGTCAGTTTCCCATTTGGTAATTGCCTGTCTGGACACATTTAACTTTTCAGCAAGCTGCTCCTGCGAAAGACCTGCTTTCTTTCGTTCTTCTCTGATTTTTTCTCCTAAACTCATTTTTGAGTCCCCCTTGTTTTTTATTTTCAGGCTTATCATAGCAATTTTGCAGGAATTTCACAAGAAACAGCCGATTACATTTATGCTACTTAGCGTAGCAAATACGAAATGATGCGCAATGAAAGAAAATGTGCAGCAACAATCCAATCAAAAAGCAACTATTTCCTTATAGGTCTGTATTCTATTCAGCATACCCATAAGCCACATCACTGATAATACCGTCAAAGTAAACAAAATCCGCATCGGGATAATTCCAAACAGCTTTAAACTTTGTAGGGTGCTTAATACCATTTTCATAAAGCTGATAATCACTGCAAATTGCAGACCACGGTATATATTCCATACTCCCGTCCGTTCCTGTAGCAGCTCTGTCGTTTGTGGTAAAAGAAATCATTTCATACTGTTCATTGAAGGTAAAGATACCACTTGTCGTTTGTCCTCCATAAGTTATTGTTGCTCTCACTTCAAAATCACTTATTTCTTCAAATGAAATATAATCCTGCAATAGAATGGTGGGAGCGAATAAGCTTTCTGCAAGAAAAGTGGCCAAACAAGCCTTATCCATATCTGCTCCTGTTTGGTCAAACAATGTAATAACTTTTGCAATCACGCCTTTCATGCCGCCCGTACCGTTTTGATAGTAGTCGTAGCCCTCGAATGGAATACCAAACATACTGCTGTCAATGAGTGCCATTCTGCAAGGCTTACTTATAAAGTTGTACTGTATATAATCAATTGTCAAAGTAGGACCATTTTTACCCTGCGAAAAATCAACATTGTGATATTCCATTTTCAGATAAGACATTTTCGGTGTTCCAATATAACCGCAATTCTCTATATATTTTTGAACGACTGTCGGTAAATGAGAAAAGTCCTTATCTGTAAACATATCATTATCGACTGATAATCGATTTTCGCTCAAAAGAGCAGTTATATCATTTTGAAATTGTTTTTTAACAGGTGAATAAGAAATGTTCAACCATATCATTAATGCACCAACTATAACAAGCAAAGTACCTATTACAATAAACATTTTTCTTTTTCTCGCTTTCTTTATCATATTGATCGACTTTGTCAGTTAATTCTATAAGGACTGAATTATTCACTCCTAACAACAAACGGACAAATCCTTTCTTTCCAAGAGCTAACGCCAACCTTTTGATATTCTGTCTTGAACAGCCCATAATTGCAAAACAAAAATACTTCTATGTATAGTAACTTGTTACTGCCATATCACGGAGAAATGTATATACCAAAATTCCAACAAAAGGAAATATCACCTTGAAATTAATAGATCAATGGATATCTTACTTGGATAAGCATTATGATATATACAAGACTTTGCCTGTATGATAAATCTGCTAAAGTCATCAGGTTTTTATAATCGTTATGCTCTGCCATTAAAATCCAATTGCCAACAACATTCTGTATCAGTTCATTTTATTTCGACAAAGTTACTGCCAACACAAGTTTCTCAACTAAGTCAGGATAATCAATCGCTAGATATTGTGCAATCATTCCCTTAACTGTTGTCAATCCGTCCCCCAACCCAGGAAGCATAATTAGATTATCTGTTCCCTTTCCAAAAGATACATAGTACATATCCGTATCACCAATGCGGACACTGCCATTTTTTGCATTCCAAAGCATAATTTCAGTTGCCTCCTACTTCCAAAGCCCGTTCTCCAATATTTCCATATGTTCTGTTAAACTTTGCACATATTCACGTTGCAAAGATTCAAATGAGCTATTACTATTTTGAATGTGTTGCAAGAAATCCTCATTAAAACCTTTTAGGAACCATTTCAATATGTCAACCGCTTTCTGTCTATCACAGCGGAAGTTGCTCAAATCAACCTCTTCAAGCAATTTGTAATATATATCTGACTCCATTATGCCGTACCTTTCTATGGTCTTTCGATAAATCTCAGTATCTCTTTTTGCAAAAGCTCCTATTACCAATCTTGATTTTTCAGGATTCTTGATATACCACGAAAATTCTAAGATAGAATACTCAATAACTCTTTGAAACAATTTTGTTGAAAGAGCTGCAGCATCTTTTTCTAAGGATTCAGTAAGTTCAGTTGTAACTGTATCAAGTAAGAAAAAGTATAAATCTTCTTTGGTTGGAAAGTATTTGAATAGACTACCTTTACTAATTCCAGATTTTTTTACAATTCGATTAGTAGAACTGTTTTCATACCCATACTCAGAAAACTCAGATATTCCCGCATCAACAATCTGTGCTTTTTTATCAGTGCTTAATTCAAAAAACAATCTTGTAGGCATATTTCCTCCATTGGTGACCATATGGTCACTAATACCAGTATATCTATTCCCATAATAGTAGTCAATATCCAAACAGCTTATCTTTGAGCTAATAATCCAGCAAACAGTTAAACAGTTTTTATGCATATTTCAGCCAATATTTTGTTTAGTTCTTCAGCGTTCCTCATCGGAAAATCGTGATTTGCCTTTTGAAGTATCACCGATTTGCAATGTGGATTTTCAGACAGTAACTTCAAAGAGAGTTTCATATCCTTCACTTCTTTGCTCCCACAAATAGCGTACATGGGGACACTGACCGACACATAAGAAGGTAATTTTGATAAATCCAAAGTATTGACAAACAAAGATCTGTATACCTGTGGTGTAATCAGCTTTGAATACTGAGCCATATACTTTGCCTGTTCTGCTGTTTTGTCTTTTCCATAACAGGGATCAGTGTATTGTAATCGGTACGGTCATTGCTCACATAACTATGGATGATGAAATAATTCTCCACAGCGATCTGGACATTATAAGCTGGTTTCAACTGTCCGTTCAGCAATCCGTCTTCTCGACAATTCTTGCACAAGTTTGTCTTTCTTACTTTCCAACTACAATCTTTTTATGGGCTCTCATCTTCTTCAAGGCCCAGTCATAATGCGAGCTGGTGGTACTGATGAAATAACTTCCGATACAGCTTCCTCCCACCCAGGGATAATAGGTGTTGGTAAACAGTTCTTCCTGTGTAAAAGTATCCAGTGCTTCCATGACCCTTGCATGGGAAGCTTTGAAACGTTCCAGTGCTTCCTCTTCGGAAACATTCTGACAGCGTTTCCAGAAAACCATATTCATATCTCCATAGGTTTTCCAGTTATATCCTTCCATAAGAAATGGTTTGTTGTCCTCGTTTTCGCGATTTTTGATCCATTCAAGAAGAAGCAGATGCCATTCATTCAGATGCATCCATCTTTTTTACGGTTTCAGGTTCATCATCGAATGGTCCGATATGCATAATCTGAACACAGAGTCCTTCTTCGATGGTCATGAACTCCGCACCGGAGCAATTCAGTCCCTTCTTCTTTTCTGCGGTCTGAACTGCCCATGTAAAATTTTCTTTTGTAATGAATTCCTGGATTTTGTAATCTGTCTTATAGCTCATCTTCAGCGTATATGCTATTGCATACAGCACGCCTATTGCCTTCATACGAAAGCACACACATCCGTCCGGGCAAACATAGTCTTTGACGAATGGTTCCACCCCGCCAACCAATGTGAGATTTCCTCACAAAATCATCCAGTGCTTCTGACTTTGTCCGTTTCCATGCATTGCCGCGTATCAAAATCCAGTTCCTGTGCCTCTTTCACATCCAAATCAGGTGATACATCCAGTAAAACATACAATACTTTTTTCTTACTCATGCAAATCATCTCCATAAATCTTCTTAATATTATTTGCAATATTCAGGAGTTTTTCTTTGAGCAAATCCGGCTCCAGCAGCTTCATTTGATCTCCAAAAGTGAGAAGCCAGACAAGCAAACTGTCTTCATCTGAATAGAAGCCGGAAAACAACAGTCGACCATCATCCCTTACCGTAAAACACTCCGGCCCAAATTCTTCAATCAAACGCCACTTCATCTTGGGTTCCACAATAGCCTTTACCTTTATCTCAGGAGGATAAAGCCTGTCAATTGACAGGTCTGGTGCCGGTACATTACGCATTTCAAAATGCCGTTCCATGCATCTGATTTCACTCATACGATTCAGCTTAAACATGCGAAAATCCTGCCTCATCAGACAAAATCCATACACATACCAGCTTGACCATTTGAAAATCAGGTAATACGGTTCTATTTCCCTGTGGGTATCTCCGGACGGTGCATAATAATCAAAGTCAAGAATTGTTCTCGCCTCTATTGCATCCTGAATGAAAGAAACCTTTGGAGCGATTGCATCCTTATTCCAGGAAGAAAGGTCGATAAGAATGGCATCGCTTCCCGTAACAATATCCGATGAACCCGGCTTTATTTTTTCCATGAGCTGTCCGTAATAATGGCTCCCGCTCACACTGTCAAGACTGCGCAGTCCCGCCAGAATCATCTTCATGTCTTTCGATGTCAAAAGGGTGCGATCCATAGAGAAACCCTCCATGATAGAGATACCTCCCCCTGCCCCCTGAGATGTCTGAATTGGAATCCCTGCCTTGCAAAGATTTTCAATATCTCTGTTGATCGTTCTTCTGGAAACCTCAAATCTTTCTGCCAGTTCCGGTGCAGTAGTTTTCTCCTTTTGAAGCAGTACGGAAAGGATTCCGATCAATCTGTCTATTTTCATGGTCTGTCAAACTCCTTTGGAGATTTGTCCAAATCTTTGATTTGGGTCACAAATCCCATGCAACAGCGGTCGAAATCTTTGATTTCGGGCACCGCCACTGCTATGATTATGATAGCAAAGTAAATACGACAACTATATGTCATGTTTATTATACAACTTCAATCGAGTAGGAGGAATTTCTCTTGATTGAGAAATTCCGACCTCTCACACCACCGTGCGTACCGTTCGGTACACGGCGGTTCAATCAACTTAACAAGTAACACACCTTTCGGTGTAGTAATCTAACATTGAGACTAATCCGAATGAGGTTAGTCTCTTATTGCTTATAGCTTGGCATACATCTGAACCTCGACATACTCTTGCGAACCCTTTAGCGTAGGATGTTCGCTTTGCTGCCCATTGGGGCACGCCTAGTTTCATTAAATTCTTTGCCCTGTTTTGTGGTGTTTTCCATTGTTTCCATATACACATACGAAGTCTGAATCGGATATGTTTATCCATTTCTCTGCACAGATGTTTCATACTCCCTATCTTGAAGTAGTTAACCCATCCTCTGATAAGTTGATTGAGTTTCTCCACTTTGTAGCTGTTGCTTACACCCCAGCTACGACAGGTGAGTTCCTTCATCCTCTTCTTGAATTTCTCAACTGATTTTGCATGTGGCTTCGCCTTGTATTGGTGTGCTCTTGAATCAAAATAGAATCCAAATCCAAGGTATTTGAGTCCTTGCGGTTTATCCACTTTACTCTTTGTCATGTTGACCTTAAGCCCTAGTTTCTCCTCAATGAATCGAGAGATATTTCTCATTACTCGATTTGCAGACATTTCACTCCCAACCATAATGATACAGTCATCCGCATATCTCGCGAAATTGAGCCCTCGCTTTTCCATTTCTTTGTCAAGTTCATTGAGCATGATATTCGCTAATAGCGGAGAAAGATTTCCTCCTTGCGGTGTTCCTATTACAGAGTCTTCATACTCATCATCAATCATAATTCCACTGACAAGATACTTTCTCACAATGGAGATGACATCTCCATCCTTGATTGTTCTTCCAATTAAGGTCATCAGCTTGTCATGATTTACTGTGTCAAAGAACTTTTCCAAGTCAATGTCTACAATCCAATCATTACCATCATTCATCATATCAAGTGCTGTTAGGATTGCTTGTTGTGCACACCTATTCGGTCTGAATCCATAACTGTGGTCATGGAATTGTTCCTCATAGATTGGTGTTAGTACCTGTGCAATGGCTTGTTGTACAAATCTGTCTGTTACCGTTGGTACTCCTAGGTTTCTGACACCACCATCAGGCTTTGGTATCTCCACTCTTCGTACTGGTTGAGGTTTGTATTTTCTTGTCCTCAACTGTTCCTTGATGATTTCGCCGTTCTTTGCAAGATGTTCCTTGAGTTCTGTGTACTTCATTCCGTCCACTCCCTCTGCACCTTTGTTTCGTACGACTTGCAGATATGCTCTGTTGAGATTATCACTAGATAATATCTGCTCCATTAGATTACTTGTGTCCATGCGTTCTTTCCTTTCCGTCTCGCTTGATTTGACCATCTTTTACCCGATTGGTTACGGCAGATGTTGTCATTTCTGCAATACGAGACATACTCAAACTGATTGATTGTTCGCCCCTTCACTCCATCCCCATTACAGAGACTTCTTCACTACTATGGGCTCGGCTGATTTCTCACAGTTCGTTGTTACTAGGCTGATGATACCTCTGTGAGACCTCCACGCTTAAGGTGCACGCTCTTTCCTCTCATCTATCCGCCACATTTACTCGTACTTCCAGCAACTTTTGGACTTCATCTCCTTTTGCAGACTTATCCGTATTTCCGAGCCTTATATGTGATTTCTGTCCGTCGGACCAAGAGTTTGCTTACAGCTTCCTTCAGATTCCACCTCACGATGGACACCCTTGCTGTTCGGCTATACACTTCCTCGTTGCCTAGGCGTGTTCGGGACTTTCACCCGTTAGAGCGCGCCCATGGCGCGCAAACAATAAGACCAGAACCTATTGCAAGTTCTGGTCTGATCCTAAAATTTTTATTTTGTTTCCTTTTTCCAAACGTTCCTTGCTATTAGTATAATGCAAATTGCTATTATCCCAACAAATACCTCAACATCAATTAAAGAAAATCCATTTTTAGCTGTCAACACCGCAACTCCATCTAAATCCACAGGGCTTAACACGAAATGCCAGGATGGCGTCTGAATCAAGGCATTAAATGCTGTCTGTAATGTATCTCTGGTAGTCTCATCCAAAGGTTCAAGCATCATCTGCGTCTCTCTCAGGAATACTGATAAATGGAGTCTTTACATTCTGGGCAACCATATCGTAGACAATATGCATTATAGCAGCTGTAAGAGTAACAACCTGTTGTTCCTTTTCTACATATCAAAGAACACGATTGAGATTAAGGCTCTCAGTTCAAAAAGGAATGGTTAAGCTCCACACCTGAAATCTGCTCGATTTCACTAAATGAGAGTTTTATCCTATCATTATCCTGCTCTGCGATATATTTCCACAAAGAATCATATTTACCCATGTTTTCCCTTCTTTCTCCTACGCTCAACTCTATTCAGACAAATTGCTACCAGATTCAATCTCAACGCCATTGGTAAATACCAATTTGCTTTATGTTCCGGAACACGGTTAACATAGACTTCTCACGATAAACCTTTTTCGACCAGGAACTCGAATGTTATATCGTATTGCTCCTGTCCGTAAAACCTCCCCGGGTACTCACACGTTCTTTCCCGCTTATACCACGCCTCATCTACTATTCACGCTCCGTGCAGTTATTGGACTTTTGTCTGTTGAGCGACCTCATCCGCGTTTCATAGCCTAATGAGATTTCTGTTCGTCGGGTCAGCGGTTTGCCTGCAGCCTCCTTCAGACCCCACCTCACGGTGACGTCCTTGCTGTTCGGCTATATCCTTCCCACTGCCGGGCGGATTCGGGTAGGGTCAAGCGATGGCGCGGTAATTTCCGTTTCCATCGCCTGCCACCTCAAACCGTGCATGAGGTTCTCCCTCACACGGCTTTCCGATAATCTTCTTCCTACAGCATTCAAAAGACTGTCTCATATCTTTTCTTATTTGGATAATAAAAGTACTCTATTCCACTGTTAGCATACCACTTCCGAAATCCATACAGCACATGCCCTCTGTATTTCTTCTGTTTTCGCCTGTAATACACCCGTCTCCATAGCTTCATCCACACGTATTCATCAAGCTGTTTAAACCGTTTTGTTGAGTTTCCATGCTGAAAGTAGTTTCTCCATCCTCTTATGAGCGGATTTAATTTCTCCACTTTTTGCTCCAGACCCTCATAGGCTGATTTTCTGCAAGTGATAACTCTGATTGCATCCTTTACTTTTTTCATCGCCTTTTTACTTGGCATCATGTAAGGTAACTTCCGTCCACATTTAGTTTTACCAAACTTCTGATAACGGAATCCAAGAAAGTCAAAGCTCTCCTTATTCATATCTACAATCTTTGTTTTCTGCGGATTCAATGTCAGTTTCAGTCTTTCCATTATTCTTTTCAGATGTTCAAATGCTATCTCTGCATCCTTTCTTGTTCTGCATACAATCACTGCATCATCTGCATATCCGACTATAGCACCCAATTCCTTGTGGTTTTCCCAGTAAGAATCTAATACATGGAGATAAATATTCGCTAGTAGCGGACTAATAACTCCTCCTTGCGGTGAACCTTTTTCCGTTGGATAATATTTTCCATTTTCAATGACTCCTGCTTGTAACCACTGTCTGCATAACTTAATGACCCTTCTATCACTGATTCGACGATTTAATAATCCCAGTAGTATTTCATGATTGATGTTGTCAAAGTATCCCTGTATGTCTGCATCTACTACATACCAGTTTTTATACAATTCTTTTTTCACTTTTTCTGTAGCCTGTTTTGCATCTCTTTTAGGGCGAAATCCATAAGAACTATCTAGAAAGTTTGCTTCAAAGACAGGTTCTATCACTATCTTACAGGCTTGTTGCACAATCCTGTCTCTAATAGTCGGTATTCCCAATGGTCTTTGCTTCCCATCCGGTTTTGGAATGTATACTCTCTTTACCGGCTTAGGTCTGTATTTCTTATTCTGCAAATCCTCTTGAATATCCAACAAGTATTCTTCTACTCCGTATTCCTCAATCATTTCGAAGGTAATGCCGTCGATCCCAGCACTCCCCTTGTTTTCTCGCACTTCTTTCCATGCCCGCCACAAAATATCCAGGCGAAAGATACGGTCATACAACGCATGAAATCTGCGTTGCTTATCCTTTTTGGCTGCCAGGTATAGATTACGTTGAAGTTGTCGTGGTTTTTCAATTGAGTGTTGTTGTCCAATATTTGGCATGCACTATCCCTTACCTTCCCGTTAATCATGATTAAAGCAGAGCCCCTTTTCTCCTATTGTTTTTCTTACCAATAGTTCATAGATACTATGGGCTCTTCCGACTTCTCATACCACTTCCCAAGAAATTTCGCATGCGTGCTTATATCCTCAGTTACATACTTGTGGTTATATGATGATATGAAATCTCTTCTGTTCCGTTATCAACTTTCATAACATTCCGCCCCTCTACACCGAAGGGTTCTTCAATGCTGTACTCCAGTATCTTCACATCTTCCATGGTCTTCGTCAGAAAGTCAGTGACTCGACTCCCTCTTGTCCCCTTACAGGGCTAACGTAACGATGCTACAGGATTCACTTTATGTTACGGACTGCTATTTTGCACCTGTTTCTCACAGGCATACCTCGCTTCAACACAATCGGTCACCCAAAAGCATTGGAGGTTCGCTACAAGGCTCACTGGCGATTACCTTGACCAGACTTTCACTGGCAAGCTGATAACAGCTTGCAGAACACACGACTTTCACTCGTTAGAACGTGCGCTCGCCGGGCGCACACAAAAAAATAAAAGGCAGATAACACTATTACCTACCTTTTATTTCAATGAGTATTAATTTTAATTTTTAATATACATAAGTTTTGAACACTATAAATTTGATTAATGACTGCTAAATTGCGTAAACTTATCAGAAGATAATTCAATTTATGCTTGAGTATAATATGTTATACTGCAAACAATGTAAAAATCCTTATTTTAAGCCATTTATCAATGATTTATTAGTCTTTTTATAAATCAGAACAATTACTGATTTATTTCATCTGAGCTGCAACTTCTGCTGCAAAATCTTCCTGTTTCTTTTCGATACCTTCACCAGTTTCGAAACGAACAAATCCTTTTACAGCAATCTTAGCACTGTTTGCTTTTGCAACTTCTGCTACGTATTTAGAAACGATCTGTTTTCCGTCTTCTGCTTTTACGTAAACCTGATCCATTAAGCAGATTTCTTTTAATTCTTTGTTGATACGTCCTTTTACCATACCCTGTTTTACTTTTTCAGGTTTCTGAGATTCTTTAGGATCGTTTTCAATCTGAGCTAAAAGAACTTCTTCTTCATGTGCGATGTATTCTGCACTTACTTCGCTGCGGTCTGTGTATTTAGGATTTAAAGCTGCAACCTGCATAGCGATGTTCTTAGCCATTTCTTTAACAGCATCGTTTACAACATCTGTTGTTACGCTAACTAATACACCGATTTTTCCACCCATATGAGTGTAAGAAGCTACGAAACCTTCTTTGTTTTCAACCTGTTCAAATCTTCTGATTTTAAGGTTTTCTCCGATGATAGCGATTTTTCCGTCTAAAGCTTCTTTTACAGTTTTTCCTTCTTCAGCCTGAGAAGATTCTGCTAAGAATGCATCGATATCAGCTGCTGTTGTTGTTAAAGCCTGATCAGCAACTTCTGCTACATATGCCTGGAAATCAGCATTTTTAGCAACGAAGTCTGTTTCAGAGTTAACTTCAACAAGCGCTGCTTTTGTTTCATCTTCAGAAACAACAGTTTTTACAATACCTTCAGCTGCGATACGTCCAGCTTTTTTTGCTGCTTTTGCTAAGCCATTTTCTCTTAAGTATTCAACAGCTGCATCCATATCACCATCTGTATTTGTAAGAGCTTTCTTGCAGTCCATCATTCCTGCACCAGTCATATCTCTTAATTCTTTTACCATTTTTGCTGTGATAGCCATGATGTTATCCTCCGTATCAATAATTATTCAGCGTCTTCTGCTACTACTTCTTCCGCTTCAGCTTCTGCATCTGCACCCTGGTTTGCTTCGATTACAGCATCTGCCATTTTAGAAACGATTAATTTTACAGCTCTGATGGCATCATCGTTACCTGGGATTACGTAATCTAATTCTTCTGGATCACAGTTTGTATCAGCAATACCAACAAGTGGGATTCCTAATGCATGTGCTTCCTGAATACAGATTCTTTCTTTTCTTGGATCAACTACGAAGATCATATCAGGAATTTCTTTCATATCTTTAATTCCGCCTAAGTTCTTTTCCAGTTTTTCCATCTGTTTCTTTAATTCAATGACTTCTTTCTTAGGTAAAACATCAAAAGTTCCATCTTCCTGCATAGCTTCGATTCTCTTTAACTGTGCGATTCTGCTCTGGATTGTTTTGAAGTTTGTTAACATTCCACCTAACCATCTCTGGTTTACGTAGAACATACCACAGCGTTCTGCTTCTGCTTTAATAGAATCCTGTGCCTGTTTCTTTGTACCAACGAAAAGAATCTTTCCTCCGTTCGCTACACAATCTTTTACTGCATTGTAAGCATCGTCAACCATTCCTACAGATTTCTGTAAGTCGATGATGTAGATACCATTACGTTCTGTGTAGATGTAAGGAGCCATTTTAGGGTTCCATCTTCTTGTCTGGTGACCAAAGTGTACACCTGCTTCTAATAACTGTTTCATTGAAATAACGCTCATTGTTTTTCCTCCATTTTGTTAATCTTCCCCTATCCGAAACCTCTGACCACCTTTTGGCACCGGTCAGATTACAGATAGCGTGTTTATTTTTTACCTCGGATAGTATATCATATCCACCCTGCACTATGCAAGGGGCTTTTTGCAAATATTCTGAATCTATTTTTATGTAAGAAAAAACTCCAACCTGAGTGCTATGATCAGACTGGAGATTTCTTATTATTTATCTTTTAATTTTTTAATTTCTGAAAATACTACATCATTTAATACTTTAATATAGGTTCCTTTCATACCAGAGGATCTGGATTCAATGACCCCGGCACTTTCAAACTTTCGAAGAGCATTGACAATGACCGAACGGGTAATTCCCACACGATCTGCAATCTTGCTCGCCACTAGAATTCCTTCCGTGCCATTCAACTCATCGAAGATATGCGTAATGGCTTCAAGCTCTGAAAAGGATAACGTACTGATGGCGGATTTTACAATTGCCACCTTGCGGGATTCTTCGGCGTTCTCTTCATTTACGGAACGCATCATCTCCAGCCCAACCACGGTAGTTCCATATTCACCAAGAATAATGTCATCAATATCATACTCACAGTCGTGGCGATACATGAACAGACTTCCCAGTCGCTCTCCGGCAATATCAATTGGTGTAATCAATGCCTTACATCCATTAATGTCATCCTCTTCAAACCCAAGTGTTGCCAGATTGACATTTTCCTTTGTAGATAACACGCCTAGCAGACGTTCATTCAGCATAGAATCGATATACTTTCCTACCTCATTGTAGATCAGTTCTCCAATGACCGGAACTCCCTTGCGGTTATATACCCCAAGAACCTTTCCCTTCTTACTGATGACCAACACGTTGGAATCTAATATATCTCCAAGCACTTCACATATATCATTGAACACTACCTTTTGTGAATTGTTGTTATGGAGCAACTTATTTATTTTTCTTGTCTTGTCTAATAGTTGTACGCTCACTTTCGAGACCCCCTGCGGAAATTTAGAAAATTCAATTAACTTAACATCTCTTTCCCTATACTAACACAATTTTTCAGAAAATTCAATTAATTTTCTTCTTTTGGCTTATCGCATACATAACCACAGGCACTATCAGAGCACATCAGCTTCTTGCCTTTTTCCACCATGTATTTTCCACATTTTGGACATACTTCCTTGGATGGCTTTGCCCATGACATAAATTCACAATCCGGATTGTCCTCACAACCATAAAACTTACGGCCTTTTTTCGTTTTCTTAAGAACAACCTCCTTGCCACAAAGTGGACATGGAACGCCGATTTTTTCATAATGAGGCTTTGTATTTCTGCAATCTGGAAATCCTGGACATGCTAAGAACTTTCCATATGGTCCATACTTGATGACCATATTTCTCCCACATTCTTCGCATACCACATCGGTAACCTCATCTGCGATCTCCACTTTCTCCAGTTCTTCCTGAGCCGCCTTTAGTGCCTCTTCAAAATCCGGATAGAAATTGCGGACAACTGTCTTCCATGCAATACCACCATCTTCTACCTTATCCAGAAGCATCTCCAGATTAGCCGTAAAGTTCACATCCACAATAGCAGGAAAGGCCTGCTTCATCATATTATTTACCGCTTCTCCCAACTCTGTCACATACAAATTCTTCTTCTCTTTTGTCACATAACGTCTAGAAATGATCGTGGCAATGGTCGGTGCGTAGGTACTTGGACGCCCAATTCCCAGTTCCTCCAGAGTTTTTACTAACAGTGCCTCGGTATAATGTGCTGGTGGCTGTGTAAAATGCTGATCTTTGGCAAAATCCAAAAGTTCCAGCTTTGTATCCTGATCAATAGACTTTAACAGTGTATTATTCTCGCTCTTTTCATTGTCGATATTATAAACCGCTAAAAATCCATCAAAGCTCTGCTTAGAAGCAGATACATGAAAACGATATCCATTCACATCGATCTTTACCGATGTTGTCTCATATTTGGCAGGATTCATTCTGCTGGCTAAAAAGCGATTCCAGATCAGCTGATACAGTCGGAACTGATCTCTTGAGAGCTGTTCCTTTACTTTGACCGGCGTCAATGACATATCCGTTGGTCGGATGGCCTCATGGGCATCCTGGATACGCTTTTTATCTTCTTTTTCCTTTGGCGCTGCACTTACGTATTCTTCGCCATAAGTTTCTCCAATGTAAGTTCTCGCTGCCTGATCTGCCTCTTCTGAGATACGAACAGAATCCGTACGCAGGTAAGTAATCAGACCAATAGAGCCTCTTCCTTTAATCTCCACACCTTCGTATAGCTGCTGAGCAATCCGCATCGTCTTTTGAGTCGCAAAATTTAACTTACGTCCTGCATCCTGTTGCATGGTACTGGTGGTAAATGGAAGTGGAGGCTTTTTGGTCCGTTCGCCCTTTTTAATATCTGTAATGACAAAAGAAGCGCCATCGATCTTTTTCGTAATCTCATCTAACTGTTCCTTGGATGAAATCTCAATCTTCCCATCTTTGTCTCCGGAAAACTTCGCAATCAAAGGCTTTTTGCTGCCTTCCACCTTTAAATTCGCACTCAACGTCCAATATTCCTGTGGAATAAATGCGTTGATCTCCTCTTCTCTGTCACAAATCAGTCTTAGTGCCACAGACTGTACACGTCCGGCACTTAAGCCCCTCTTAATCTTAGCCCACAGAAGAGGACTGATCTCATAGCCCACCAAACGATCCAATACCCTTCTTGCCTGTTGAGCATCTACCAGATTCATATCGATATCGCGAGCCTGTTTAATAGAAGCTTTTACTGCATTTTTTGTAATTTCGTTAAATGTGATACGGCTGCATTTTTTATTTTCCAGCTTAAGTGCATGGTATAAATGCCACGAAATCGCTTCTCCTTCCCGGTCCGGGTCAGTTGCGAGATAGACTTTATCCGCTTTCTTTACTTCTTTTCTCAAAGCTGCCAGAATCTCTCCCTTTCCTCGGATGGTTATATATTTAGGCTCAAAATCATTTTCTATATCGATTCCAAGCGTACTCTTCGGTAAATCTCTTACGTGGCCATTTGAAGCAATCACATTATAATTCTTGCCTAAAAACTTCTGAATCGTCTTCGCCTTCGCAGGAGATTCCACAATCACTAGGTATTTTGGCATGTTCAGACTACACTCCCTTACTTAATCATTCATTCTATAGCAATTCTTGTCCGTCTGTCTGATGCAGTGCTTCATTTCCAATACGGTAAGAATAGAAAGTACTTCAGACACCGGCATCTGACATTCGTTCACAATTTCATCAATATGTCTAGGTTCTAAACGTAGACAATCATACACTAATTTTTCTTTCTTCGCAAGAGAAATTTTTTTATTTGATATATTTTTCACAAGATTTTTACGTAAAATACCAAATTCCTCCAGTATATCCTCCGGTGTGTAGACCAGCTTTGCTCCCTTTTGAATCAAATCCATGCACCCACTACTTAAAGTGTCATAATAACGTCCTGAAAGTGCAAAAATCTCCCTCCCTTGATCCAGTGCCAGATCCACGGTAATCAGAGACCCACTTCTTTTTCGCGCTTCGATCACAAAAATTCCATCCGATAATCCACTGATAATACGATTTCTGGAAGGAAAATGAATCGATAAAGGCTTGGTCCCAATCGGATATTCGGTCAGTATTCCGCCCTTTTCCTCCATCTGATCATAAAGGTATCCATTGCTTCTTGGATACTGAGTATCCAGACCACAGCCCAAAACCCCTAGCGTATACCCTGTAGTTAATGCCGCTTTATGGCTGTGCCCGTCAATGCCTCTGGCCAATCCGCTGATAATCTGAATATCTATGGATGCCAGTTCCCGTGCAAAGTATTCTGCCGCCTGAATGCCATACGGAGTGGCATCTCTGGCTCCCACCATAGCAATGCTTAGTGTCTCCTCCCTGGGAAGCCTGCCCTTGCCATACAGGCCCAGGGGATAGTCAGGAATCTCCTTAAGCTTAGATGGATAGTGTTCCTCATTCCAAAATACCGTCCATCCATGATGTTTCTTCAGCCATTCCATCTCCCATTTGGCTCTGTCCAGATTTCGACTGTTCCAAAAAGGCTCCAGTTCACTTTCACGAAAATATTTTAAGCATTCTTTTTTCTCCATGTGAAACATTCTTTTAGGAGAAAAATGCATCCAGAGCAACTCCCGTTTCTTTCGATAAGGCATTTTTGCCAGAAAGCAAAACCAGTGCATATATAACCGTTCTTCTTCCGTCATCCTTCTTCCTCCTCCCGCCGAACATAATAGTTTGCTGCTTCTGCGATATGACCAATTCCGATTTCATCCGTTCCTTCTAAATCTGCAATGGTCAGTGCTACTTTCAGCATATGATGGAATTCTCTCATGGATAATTCTTTCTCATGAAAAATCCGGCTGACAAACTGTTTTGTCTCTTCATCCATTTGACAGATTTCTTCCATTCGTTCTGTTGGAATCCGACTGTTATAATGGAATTTTTCCTGGCAATAACGCTCTTTCTGTCTTTTTCTTCCATATAAAATACGACTGGCAATCACATCTGAATGCTCAGATTTTCTCTCAAAATCCGAAAAATCTACGTTAGATGCCCATAAAATCATATCAAATCGTTCCATCAATGGACGACTGAGCTTTCGCAAATATCTTTTTCGTTCTAACGGAGTACAGGTACATCTGCTACGATCTGGATAATGGCCGCATGGACAGGGATTTGCTGTTGCTACCACCATAATATCCGAAGGAAATAAAAACTGCCGACCGGATCGGCTAATGGCAATGTTCTGGTTTTCCATCGGCTCCCGCAGGCCCTCCAGACAGCTTCTTTTGAATTCGGCCAATTCGTCCAATAGAAGAATTCCCCGATGTGCCAATGTAATTTCCCCAGCATGCAAATGAACACCTCCTCCCAAAAAGGCAGACGGTGATACGGTATGATGCGGATTTCTCACCGGTGGATAATTTCCATTATCATAGGCTATTCCTCTGGCACTGTATATAGCATAAACTTCCTGTAGTTCATCCTGATCCAGCGGTGGAATCACCCCAAGCAGACACCTGGCAAGCATGGATTTTCCACAGCCGGCCGGTCCGATCATCAGAACATTATGCCTGCCTGCGGCGGCAATCTCCAACGCTCTTTTTATCTGATATTGTCCTTTTACTTCTGAAAAATCTGGATAATTGGGACGTCTGTCCTCATAGAATGTTTTTGTAACGACTTTTGGCAGGGAACACCTGCCACTTAGATAATTCAGCATCTCTGCCAATGTAGAAACTAAATAAATATCAATTCCCTGAACACCAACCAGCTCTTTTTCATTCTCCCTTGGCACATAGCATCGCTTCATGCCTCTTCTTTTAGCCTCCAATATCATAGGAAGCAGACCTTTGACCGGTCGAATACGCCCCTCCAGGCTCAATTCTCCAGCCAGGAAAGCATTCTTTAACTCATCTCCATGAAAGACCTGAAAGCTTCCTAAAATTGCCAACGCAATGGGAAAATCAAAAGAAGAACCTGCCTTTCGCAGATCAGCAGGTGATAGATTGATCGTAATCCGCTTTGGCGGAAGGGTGAAGGATACCGCTCGTAAAGCGGATATCACCCGTTCTTTCGCTTCTTTTACTTCGGAGGATAAATAGCCCACCATCGTAAAATAAGGCATGCCATTGCTGGCATCCGCTTCTACGCGCACAAGAATTCCTTCTACGCCAAGAACAGTGCCACTTGTAACCTGATAATACATAATGCTCCTTTCCTCTCCAAAACAGCATCCTATTATCAGTATATAATAAATGGAATTTATTTACAATTATTTTTTCAATAATTTCTGAAGTTCATTCATAAATGTATTCACATCCTTGAATTCGCGATAAATGCACGCAAAGCGCACATATGCTACTTCATCCAGCTCTTTTAATTTATCCATAACGATCTCACCAATAGTAGAGCTGTCAATCTCCCTCATGCCAAGTGAATAGATCTTGCCTTCGATCTCATCTACAGCACGCTCAATCTGTGACATAGAGACCGGAAGCTTATGACAGGACTGAATAATACCGGATTCAATCTTGGAGCGGTCATACAATTGGCGGGTCTTATCCTTCTTAATTACTGTAATTGCCTCTGCTTCCACTTTTTCATATGTTGTAAATCGTTTTCCACAGGATGCACACTGTCTACGTCTTCGAATAGAATTGGTATCCTCCACCGGTCTGGAATCAATGACTTTCAAATTTTCTTCACCGCAATATGGACACTTCATAAATAAACCTCCGTTTATGATCACAATTTCATCAAGTGTCCCTATTATACCATATGTAAATCTCACATTCTATGCATTCTTCTACTTTTTCTCACAAATTTTTACTAAAATAATATCTGGTCCGATCTTTACAATATCCTTGAATGGAATGCGATGCATTCTGGGCTTTTTAAAGCAGTCAAAGCATTTACGATATGCTGGAACGAAAATCTCCAGAATTCTTCCATCACATGGATCAAACTCCAGATCTACCACATAGCCCAGTCTCTTTCCATCCTTACAGTCAATAACTTCCTTTTCCCGAAATTCTGTATACTTCATAGGAAACCTCTGCTTTTTTTATTATTCTATGTAAAAATGACCACATGTGACTCCCACCGGAGAGATTTTAAGCTCTGTGATCCGATTACCAACGGAAATAATTAAGTGTTATTTTGTTATTTAACGTAAAAACTGCCAGTAGCTTACGCCACTGACAGTTCATCATCCATAAATTATGAAATTACTTTTACTGGACATTTTTCTGCACATTTACCGCAGTTTGTACATTTTGTACCATCGATATGTGCTAAGAAATTATCTACTGTAACTGCTTCAAATTCACACTGCTTTTTACAAAGCTGACATCCGATACAACCAGACTGACAAACAGCCTTTACATCTTTCCCTTTGTCATGAGAATTACACTGAACCAAATGCTGTGCACTGTATGGAACCATTTCGATCAGTCCCTTTGGACAGATTGCTGCACACTTACCACAGGCAACGCATTTCTCCTTATCTACCACTGCAATTCCGTTGACAACATGGATTGCATCAAAATCACACTGTTTTACACAGCTTCCAAAACCAGTACATCCATAAGTACATGCTTTTGCTCCGCCACCTGGAACAGATACTGCTTCTACACAATCCTCAATTCCAGTATAAACGTATTTGTCCTTCGCTTTTTCACATGTTCCAGAACATTTGACAAAAGCGACCATTTTTACAGAATCACCGGCATCAACGCCCATGATCTCACTGATTTTATCTGCAGCTGCTGCACCACCAACTGGACATCCATTCACTGGAGCCTCTCCAGCTGCAATTGCTGCTGCAAGTCCGTCACATCCTGCATATCCACAACCACCACAGTTGTTACCAGGAAGGGCTTCTCTGATTGCTACTGCTTTTTCATCCACTGGCACTTTGAATTTTTCAGAAGCGATTCCAAGAAGAACTGCAATAACAATACCAGTTGCGCCGACAACGACACCGGCTAAAATAATTGCTGTAATATTCATTTCTATGCTCCCTCCTAATTAAATCACGCCTGAGAATCCAAAGAATGCAATTGCCATTAAACCTGCAGTAACTAAAACAATTGGCATACCTTTGAATGAAGGTGCAATATCATTGTATTCCATTTTTTCACGGATGCCTGCTAAGATTACAATAGAGATCGTAAATCCAACAGCAACACCGAATCCGTTGATCACACTTTCTAAGATTCCGTATTCATACTGAACGTTATTCAATGCTACCCCTAATACAGCACAGTTTGTTGTGATCAGAGGAAGATAAACACCCAGAGATTCGTATAATGCAGGCATTGATTTCTTTAAGAACATTTCTACAAACTGAACCAATGCAGCAATTACTAAAATGAATACGATTGTCTGTAAATAAGATAAATCTAATGGTACTAAAATAAATTTATAAATCAAACTTGTTACAAAGGATGCGATGGTAATAACAAAGATTACGGCAGCACCCATACCGCCAGCAGTTTCTACCTTCTTAGATACACCAAGGAAAGGACATAAACCTAAGAACTGGCTTAATACTACGTTATTTACTAAGGCAGAGCCAATAACGATCAAAAGTAAATTTTGCATTTCTTATCCCTCCTATTTATCGTCAACGGTCGTATCAAAGAATTTACCGCCACATGCCCCGTTTCCACAAGCAGCACAGTCACCTTCACAGGAACCTGCAACTTTACTTTCCGGCTTACGGGATTTTACTTTATTTTGAATTGCAACTAAGCATGCTAATACGAAGAATGCTCCTGGTGCTAAAATAAAGATTGTAATTGGTTCATAAGAGCTTGGCATAACTGTAGCACCAAAAATAGTACCTGCGCCAAGTAATTCACGGAAACCACCTAAGATTGTTAAAGCGATGGTAAATCCAAGACCCATACCAACACCATCAAAGAAAGAGTTTACTGGACCGTTCTTTGATGCGAAGGATTCTGCCCTACCTAAGATGATACAGTTTACTACGATTAATGGAATGTATAATCCAAGGCTATCATTTAATGCTGGCAAATATGCTTCTAATACGAACTGTACGACAGTTACCAAAGAAGCGATAACTACAATATATCCTGGAATTCTTACACGGTCAGGAATAAAGTTTCTAAGTAATGAAATAATCATATTAGAGAACATTAATACTGCGGTTGTTGTAAGACCCATACCTGCCCCGTTGATTGCTGATGTTGTAACGGCAAGTGTTGGACACATACCAAGCATCAGTACGAAGGTAGGATTTTCTTTAATAATACCATTGACAAGTCTTTCAACTGGATTTGTTTTCATCCTATTTACCTCCTTCTTCTGCTGTGTATGCTAAACAAGCATTCACAGCACTTGTCACTGCTCTACTTGTAATGGTAGCACCACTGATCGCATCGATTTTTTCATCGCTCTGGGAACCAGTTCCGTCTTTTACGACTGTTAACTGCTTCGCCTTGATTCCTTTATACTGGTTTTTAAAAGCATCGGTTGTGGCATTCATACCTAAACCAGCTGTTTCACCAATGGATAAAGTATCATAGCCATTTAATGTTCCATCTGTCTGTACGCCGACTGCCAATTGGATATCTCCGCCATAACCCTCAGAGGTTGTTACGTTAAATACATAGCCAATCTGATTTCCAGAAGCGTCTTTTGCTGCCATGATCTCATTCATGGTAATACCAGTCAGACCATTTTTATCGCAAACAGCCTGAATATCAGAATCTTCATAATCTACGTCTGCAAAGGATGCTGCATCTGCAAAAACTGCCTGATAAGCTTCCTGCTTTGCAAGCTCTTCCTGCTTTGCAATTGGTTCTTTTGTTACATTGTATACAAATCCCAAAGCCAGACCTGCAACAATTGTGATAATAAATAATTTAATACAATCGCTTACTAAACTCTTATTCATTATTTCTTACCTCCTTTACCAAATGCCTTTGGAAGGGTAGCCTTTTCGATTAATGGTACCAGAAGGTTACTGATAATAATTGCGTAGGATACACCTTCTGCAGAAGGTCCGAAGATACGGAATACTCCTGTTAAAACACCAAGAATGATACCAAAGATAATCTGGCCATTTGGAGTAATTGGAGATGTAACATAGTCAGTAGCCATGAAGATCGCACCAAGTAATAATCCGCCACCAAAGATATGTGCAGCAAGGAAGTTTACATCAAATCCATGTCCACCGAATAAGAGAACAAAGATTGCAAGTGTTGCTACATATACAACAGGGATTCTTGGGCTGATCACTTTCTTAAATACAAGATAAGCTCCACCGATCAATAATGCAATGGCAGATGTTTCACCGATGGTTCCGGCTGTTTTACCGATGAACATATCCATGATGTTTACTGCCTGACCTGCTTTTAAATTAGCAAGTGGTGTTGCAGTTGTTACTGCATCATATGTAAATGCTGTCATTCTTCCTGTGAAGGACAGTAATAAGAAACAACGTGCACCCAGTGCAGGGTTCATAAAATTCTGACCCAGACCACCAAATACCTGTTTTACTACGATGATCGCAAATAAACCACCCAGGATCGGAAGCCAGAATGGTACTTCTGGTGGCAGGTTTAATGCTAATAATAATCCTGTTAAAGCAGCACTCATATCACGAACGGTGATTTTCTTGCCCATGAAACGCTGCCACAAATATTCTGCAATTACACATGTTGCAATTGAAATTACAGTTGTAATAACTGCGGGTAATCCGAAGTTATAAAAACCGAAAAGTGTTGCTGGAAGTAATGCAATGATCACATCAAGCATAATACTGTGTGTCGTCGCTTTATCCCTTACATGAGGGTTAGCTGACACTTTGTATAACTGTTCGTTCATTTTGACACCTCACTATTTCTTTCTTCTGTTAGCCAGAACCTGTCTTCTTCCGGCTTTCATTGATTGGGTTAAAGGACGTTTTGCAGGACAGATGAAGGAACATGAACCACATTCCACACATTCTGCTCCATCATATTTTTCAAACAGGTCGATTGCGTGATGATCTGCATAATCTGCTAACATAGTTGGCATTAATTTTGCCGGACACACGCTGACGCAACGACCACAGCGAATACAATTGCTTGGTTCGTTCTTGGAAACTTCATCTTTTGTAAATGTCAGTAAAGAAGAAAACGCTTTTACAGCTGGAACATCTAAACTGTACATCGCCATACCCATCATAGGACCACCAGAAATTACTTTTTCAGGCTGAGTTTTAAATCCACCAGCTGCTTCTACTAATTCCTGAACATTGGTACCAGAACGTACTAAGAAGTTGCCTGGTTCACTGATGGCATCTCCAGAAACTGTTACGACTCTTTCAAATAATGGTTTTCCTTCATATACAGCTTCATGGATTGCAATTGCAGTTGCAACGTTGTCCACGATACAGCCTGCATCTGCTGGCAGCATGCTGGAGTTGATCTCTCTTCCAGTTGTTGCAAAGATCAAAGAACGTTCTGCACCCTGTGGGTACTTTGTCTTTAATGGAGCAACCTGAATCTGTTCTTCAGTAGCTGTCAGTCCTTCTAGCTTTTTGATCGCATCCGGTTTATTATCTTCTACTCCGATAATTCCTTTTGCTTTTGGGAATAATGCAAGAATTACCTTCAATCCGGAAATCATCTTTTCAGGGATTTCCATCATACATCTATAGTCAGCAGTAATATATGGTTCACATTCTGCTGCATTAATGATAATGTATTCGATATCATCTGCATTTTTTGGTGATAATTTTACGTGAGTAGGGAAACCCGCTCCACCCAGACCAATCACACCAGCCTCTTTGATTGCACCGATTACTTCCTCTCTGGACATTTCTTCGTAAGGTTTTTCTGCTTTAAACTCCACTGATTCAAATAATCCGTCATTTTCAACTACGATTGAGTTTACTTTTGCTCCTGCTGGAGTTAAGCGAGGCTCAATTGTTTTTACAGTTCCGGAAATAGAACTGAAAATATTTGCAGAAACAAATCCGCCTGCTTCTGCGATTTTCTGACCTACTAATACACGGTCACCTTTTTTTACAATTGGCGTTGCTGGAGCACCGATATGCTGGCTCACAGGATATACGCAATCGCCTTTCGGTAAGTATTCTTTGATAGGCTTATCTTTGGATAATTCTTTCCCATCATATGGATGAATACCACCTTTGAATGTAAACAATGCCATTGGTAATAACCTTCCTTTCTGAATTATCATACATTTTGATTTCTCACACCAATATTTATATTTTAATTACTTTTGCATACAAAATCAAGATTAGATAATATTTTGTGCATATCTACCATTTTTTCATCTAATATACCTTGATTTTTTATCAGTAATTGAAATATCTCTTTGAAAATAATCGAATTTTATGTATTTATATCCATACATAAAATTTCCTGCGATGAAACGACCCACACTTATACAGTGAATCATTCCTATAATCGAGTAGGAGGAATTTCTCTTGATTGAGAAATTCCGACCTCTCACACCACCGTGCGTACCGTTCGGTACACGGCGGTTCAATCAACTTAACAAGTAACACACCTTTCGGTGTAGTAATCTAACATTGAGACTAATCCGAATGAGGTTAGTCTCTTATTGCTTATAGCTTGGCATACATCTGAACCTCGACATACTCTTGCGAACCCTTTAGCGTAGGATGTTCGCTTTGCTGCCCATTGGGGCACGCCTAGTTTCATTAAATTCTTTGCCCTGTTTTGTGGTGTTTTCCATTGTTTCCATATACACATACGAAGTCTGAATCGGATATGTTTATCCATTTCTCTGCACAGATGTTTCATACTCCCTATCTTGAAGTAGTTAACCCATCCTCTGATAAGTTGATTGAGTTTCTCCACTTTGTAGCTGTTGCTTACACCCCAGCTACGACAGGTGAGTTCCTTCATCCTCTTCTTGAATTTCTCAACTGATTTTGCATGTGGCTTCGCCTTGTATTGGTGTGCTCTTGAATCAAAATAGAATCCAAATCCAAGGTATTTGAGTCCTTGCGGTTTATCCACTTTACTCTTTGTCATGTTGACCTTAAGCCCTAGTTTCTCCTCAATGAATCGAGAGATATTTCTCATTACTCGATTTGCAGACATTTCACTCCCAACCATAATGATACAGTCATCCGCATATCTCGCGAAATTGAGCCCTCGCTTTTCCATTTCTTTGTCAAGTTCATTGAGCATGATATTCGCTAATAGCGGAGAAAGATTTCCTCCTTGCGGTGTTCCTATTACAGAGTCTTCATACTCATCATCAATCATAATTCCACTGACAAGATACTTTCTCACAATGGAGATGACATCTCCATCCTTGATTGTTCTTCCAATTAAGGTCATCAGCTTGTCATGATTTACTGTGTCAAAGAACTTTTCCAAGTCAATGTCTACAATCCAATCATTACCATCATTCATCATATCAAGTGCTGTTAGGATTGCTTGTTGTGCACACCTATTCGGTCTGAATCCATAACTGTGGTCATGGAATTGTTCCTCATAGATTGGTGTTAGTACCTGTGCAATGGCTTGTTGTACAAATCTGTCTGTTACCGTTGGTACTCCTAGGTTTCTGACACCACCATCAGGCTTTGGTATCTCCACTCTTCGTACTGGTTGAGGTTTGTATTTTCTTGTCCTCAACTGTTCCTTGATGATTTCGCCGTTCTTTGCAAGATGTTCCTTGAGTTCTGTGTACTTCATTCCGTCCACTCCCTCTGCACCTTTGTTTCGTACGACTTGCAGATATGCTCTGTTGAGATTATCACTAGATAATATCTGCTCCATTAGATTACTTGTGTCCATGCGTTCTTTCCTTTCCGTCTCGCTTGATTTGACCATCTTTTACCCGATTGGTTACGGCAGATGTTGTCATTTCTGCAATACGAGACATACTCAAACTGATTGATTGTTCGCCCCTTCACTCCATCCCCATTACAGAGACTTCTTCACTACTATGGGCTCGGCTGATTTCTCACAGTTCGTTGTTACTAGGCTGATGATACCTCTGTGAGACCTCCACGCTTAAGGTGCACGCTCTTTCCTCTCATCTATCCGCCACATTTACTCGTACTTCCAGCAACTTTTGGACTTCATCTCCTTTTGCAGACTTATCCGTATTTCCGAGCCTTATATGTGATTTCTGTCCGTCGGACCAAGAGTTTGCTTACAGCTTCCTTCAGATTCCACCTCACGATGGACACCCTTGCTGTTCGGCTATACACTTCCTCGTTGCCTAGGCGTGTTCGGGACTTTCACCCGTTAGAGCGCGCCCATGGCGCGCAAACAAAAGGGCTAAAGGAATCCTGTTCCTTTAGCCCCATCGCTAACCTCTGATCTGTCCATTACCATAGATAATGTACTTTGTTGTCGTCAGTGCAAGTAGTCCCATTGGCCCTCTTGCATGAATCTTTTGTGTACTGATGCCAATCTCAGCACCAAAACCAAACTCAAATCCATCGGTAAATCTGGTAGATGCATTGACATACACTGCTGCTGCATCAATCTCATTCAAAAACTTTTGTGCATTGGCATAATCTGCAGTTACGATCGCCTCTGAATGCTTTGTGTTATATGTATTAATATGAAGAATTGCTTCTTCGATACTATCCACAATCCTCATGGAAATGATACGGTCCAGATACTCGGTTCCCCAGTCTTCTTCTGTTGCTTCCACAATATCTCCATCCAAAGCACGGCTTCTTTCATCTCCACGAATCTCAATATCCTTTTCCTTTAATGCAGATGCAATACGTGGCACAGCCTGGTCGGCAATCTTACTGTGAATGACCAGTGATTCACACGTATTACAGGTACCCAATCTTTGGGTTTTAGCATTCACGATGATAGATACTGCCATATCCAAATCTGCAAATTCATCTACATATACATGACAATTACCTGTTCCTGTCTCAATCACTGGGACAGTTGCATTCTTTACAACTGCCTGAATCAATCCAGCACCACCTCTTGGAATCAGGACATCAATATAATCGTTCAGCTGCATGAGCTTTGTGGCCGTCTCTCTGCTGGTATCTGTGACAAGCTGAATAGCATCTGCTGTCATACCACAGTCCTCCAATGTAGAACGAATTACGGAAGTAATCGCTGTATTGGAATAAATAGCATCACTGCCCCCTCGTAAGATCACTGCATTTCCTGTTTTAAAACATAACGAAAATGCATCTGCTGTTACATTAGGACGGGATTCATAGATAATTCCAATCACACCAAGTGGAACTCTCTTCTGTCCGATCAACAATCCATTGGGCCGCTTCTTCATATTCATCACTTCACCAATGGGATCTTCTAACGCAGCCACCTGTCTGATTCCTTCTGACATGCCTTCAATCCTGGCTTCTGTCAACGCCAGACGATCAATCAAGGCTTCTGTCATACCACTTTCTTTTGCATTCTTAATATCCTTCTGATTTTCTTCTAATAGGTATTCCTTTTGCTGTTCCAGTGCGTCAGCAACTGCAAGCAATGCATGATTCTTCTCTTCAATCCCTGCTGTTCCCAGACGTGCTGCAGCTTTTCTTGCATTCTTTCCTAATTGGACTAACATTCTACTACATATCCCTTCTGATTACGACGGCGCTTTTCCTTCAAAGGAACAATGCTGCCATCCTCTTCTTCAATACTTGCATGATCTAAGGTATTCTTAACAGATGCACGAATAGCCATAATATATTCCTTACGAAGCATCTGCTGCTCCTTCTTTTCTGCCTCCGTCAAACCTTCTTTTTTGGATTTATGATATAATTCATTAATTCTTGCGATTTTCTTTTCGTCCATTACGATCCCCTTTCTATTCTGAATCCAGTTTCTTCACGGATCTTATCTGCGCGTAAAATATGGCTTTTCTTCCAAATATTCTAACAACCTGAAATTGGTACGTTTATGTGCCAGGAATAAGGTTCCTACTTCTTCCCCGTGCATAATTCTGGAAAGGTTGTTCAGATCGCCGGCATTGGTAATGATCATATCAGCTCCTGCGTCCGTTACGATATTAGCTGCCGCAATCTTTGTGACCATACCGCCAGTTCCAACAGCTGAGTTGGACCCTTTCCCCATACTTTCAATCTTGTCATCAATCACCTCAATGACCGGGATCAGCTCTGCATCCGCATGCTTCGCCGGATCATCGGTATAAAGGCCATCAATATCAGATAATAATACGAGTAAATCCGCTCTTACAATCGCTGCAATCACTGCAGATAAGGTATCATTATCGCCAAATTCCAATTCTTCTGTAGAAACCGTATCATTCTCATTCACAATGGGAATAATATTAAGGTCAAACAAATTCTCAAAAGTATTCTTCGCATTTAATCGGCGAATCTCATCCAGCATGGTGTTCTTCGTCAGAAGAATCTGTGCAGTGCCTTGATTGTATTCAGAGAACAGCTTCTGATAAACAGCGATCAGACGCCCCTGTCCTACAGCGGCACATGCCTGCTTCATAGTAAGGCTTCTTGGCTTTCTTGTAAGACCCAATGCCTTCATGCCGACACCTACTGCACCGGAGCTTACCAAGACCACATCCTTGCCGCTATTATGAATATCGGTCAAAATACGGACCAGATGTTCCATTCTTTCAAAATTCAAATGACCTGTTTCTTCATGGATAATCGATGAAGAACCGATCTTCACTACAATTCTCTTTTTATCCTTGATTCTTTCTCTAAAGTTTTCCACTATTGCTTCCTCATACTTATCGTAATCACATCAGCTAATCCATAGGCTCATATCGCCTGATGATCTCTTCTGCTACTTTCATTCCATCCATGGCTGCAGAGGTAATGCCACCTGCATATCCGGCTCCTTCACCACATGGAAACAGGTTTCTGATCTCACTTTCAAACTGCTCATTCCTCTGAATACGAACAGGAGAAGAAGTACGTGTCTCCACCCCGCTGATGATGGTATCCGGCCTTGCAAAGCCATGAATCTTATGATCAAACTGATGCATACCATGTATTATAGCACTAACTACATAGTCTGGTAAACAATTATTTAAATTTCCAAAGCAATTTTTCCCTTTCATGGATGGGAAAAAGCTTCCAAAGCCTTTGGAAATCTGGTTTTTCTCCAGGTCACAAAGCAGCTGGACCGGAATTCTTCCTTTTCCTTCTTCGTAGGCCTTTGCTTCCCATTTACGCTGAAATTCCACTCCTGCCAACGGATGCGCGGATCCATAATCCTCCGGTGTAACATTGACAATAATAGCACTGTTGGATGTGTCAGCCATGCGGTCATGATTGCTCATACCGTTTACCACCAGTCTTTCTGCTTCGGAAGAAGCATTGACCACATATCCTCCCGGACACATACAAAAAGAATAGACGTTTCTCCCATTCTCTGCCTTTGCTGTCAGCTTATAGGAAGCTGTAGGAAGATGCTCTTTCGGATACCCCTCTCCATATTGTGATGCATTGATCATTTCTCTTGGATGCTCCACACGGACTCCTATGGCAAAAGACTTACTGCTCATAGGAATCTTCTTCTCATACAGCATCTGAAACGTGTCTCTGGCACTATGACCAACTGCCAACACTACCGGCCCGGCTTCCATCCACCCTGATTTATTTAGTTCCACACTGCAAATGCTTCCTTTACTGATCTTAATATCTGTCAGCATAGTTTCAAAACGTACCTCTCCGCCCAAAGAGAGAATCTCTTCTCGCATATTTTTGATTACCTGACGAAGCAAATCCGTGCCAATGTGCGGCTTTGCCGTATATAAAATTTCTTCTGGGGCACCAAAATGTACAAAAGTTTCCAATACAAACTGATTTCTTTGCATCTTATCCTTTACCAGAGTATTTAACTTTCCATCGGAAAATGTGCCTGCACCTCCTTCTCCAAACTGAACGTTGGATGCAGGGTCTAATTTGCCCGTCTGCCAGAATTCCTCAATGGTCTTTACCCTGTTCTCCACCGCTTCTCCACGTTCTATGATCACAGGGCGATAACCTGCCTTCGCCAGCAGATATCCACAAAAAAGTCCTGCTGGTCCCATCCCCACGATCAGAGGCCGAGAAGAAAGCTTCTGTTCTCCGCATGCAGGCAATTTATATGCCTTTTCCTGTATCATTGATGCCTGTCTGCATCTTTTGATCAGCTTCTGTTCCTGAGTCATTGAAAGCTCAACGGTATATATGTATTTAATATCTGGCTTTTTCCGGGCATCAATGGATTGCTTTTTGATCCGATACTCCGGCACTTCCTTTAAACCAAGCAGCTTTTTGATTTTATTATCTAAATCCTTTTTTGTATGACTGACCGGAAGCTTAATCTGTGAAATCTGAATCATTGTATGCTCCTTCCTGCTAAATATCCGGAGGTCCATGCCCATTGAAGATTATATCCACCACAGGTTCCATCCACGTCCAGAATCTCCCCTGCAAAATACAAACCTGGAATCAATTCCGACTCCATCGTATACGGAGAAACTTCTGCCACGGACACTCCTCCCGCGGTTACCTGTGCAAAATCAAAATCTTTCCATCCATCAATGGACATACGGCATTCCTTTATCTGCCTCCAGATCTGTTCCCTCTCTTTTTTTGAAAGATTCCCAACATTTTTATTTGAATCCACTCCTGCATAAGCCAACAAAGCATCTGCCAGCTTTGTTGGAAAGTACCCCTCCAGCCATTGCTGAGCTGTTTTATAAGAGGCACATTCCTTCATCGTCGTAAAGAACTGACTTTTCTCTTTCTGTTCAGGAAGAAAATCAATACAGATGGCAGACCTTTTTCCTTTTCGAATTCCATCAATGATAAATCGGCTCAGCTGAAAGATCAGAACTCCCGACACCCCATAGCTGGTAATCTGAAGTTCTCCCTCTTCTGCCTTACTGCTCTGTCCATTGATCACCGCTGTGACTTTACACCGACATCTTACGCCGGACGCTTCCTTCAGTGGATGCTTTTTTATGATTAGGGCTGTTAATGCCGGAAAAGGTTCGATCAGCGTGTGTCTGCAGCTTTTGGCCAAAAGAAAGCCTGATCCATCACTTCCCAGCTTTTCCTGTGCCTTTCCTCCAGCTGCGATCAGAAGATTTCTCCCTGTAAATTCTTTTTTTCGAGAAGCAATCGTAAAATATCCTTTTTTCTTCTCAATCCGGTTGATCTTACATTCCAGTACCACCGGAATATGGAGGCTCTTGATCTTATAGATCAGACCATCTGCAACAGTGGAAGCCTGATTGGATCTTGGGTAATAGTATCCATCTCTGTCCACTACCGCAATACCCAATTGCTCAAAAAATGCAATGGCATCCTGGCTTCCAAATTGCTCTACCGCAGTAAAGGGAAAGCTTTTTTTGCTGCTTCGATAACAATCCTCATCCAAATAGGAATTGGTGAAATTGCACCTTCCATTCCCTGTTGCCAGAATCTTCTTGCCCAGCCGATTCATCTTCTCGATGATTATGACCTTCTTTCCTGTTTCTGCTGCCGTAATAGCCGCCATCATTCCTGCTGCACCTCCGCCGATAATCAGCAGATCATATATCATATTATATCTCCTTTATCTTCTTTGAAAATTTATTTCTTTCTCCTATTTTAGCTAGTGTAGGATTCTAAAAATGAATACACTTCTTCCTCTGAATGAAAGAAGGTCCCTCCTTCTACCTCTGTTCGCAGTTCCTCGCTCATTTCATCTTCAGCAATGCTGGTGACCTCAAAAACATCGTCTCCTTTTAAAATCACCACATGTCCATCCCGGATTCCCAGCTGAAAGATTTCCTCTTCTTCTGTATCCGTACTGTTTGTCGCCTGGGTTGTCTTGGCTTCTACCGCATCATTCATATTCGTCTGCGTCAGTCCACCGAAACTTAAGACTACGAGATAGATACACAGCCCCGTAACAACTACACCATAAACCATGAAAAATTTATAAATACTTTTCATAATCAAAAACTCCTTTTTTATTGAGTATTCCAAAAAAAGGAGTTTTTATACAACTGTTCTTGATTTTTTCTACTATAAAAGTCTCATTCTCTTACATAGTTTTATGAGAAGATGTCCTTTTGGCATGCTGCGCATTTCCTCTTCACTAACAGCATTGGTCTTTACAATGCCAACCAGGTATACGACAACTGCCGCCGCCATAGCGATACATACCGCAATGGCATTGCCAAAATATCCTCCTGCATGCTGTGTGAACAAAAATGCAAGCTGATATACTGCCCATGCTATAATTCCCATAAAAGCAGATGCTACAAACGGCTTCACAAATGTCTTCTTATATTCCTGTTTGTATCCTGCATATTTTTGAATTGCTTTTGCATTTAAAACGCACATAGTCAAAGAGAATATGATCAATGATATGACCAGAGCATAAGCATTCAACTGTGTAAAGAAAAGCATCGGAACCAATGCCACTGCCTGCAGTACGACAGCAATAAACGCATGTTTTACTGGAAGACGCATTTTCCCAAGTCCCTGTAGAATCCCATTACTTAACGTAGACAATCCAGAGAACGCAACGGTAATAGCTCCTGCCCGGAGCAGGTCTCCACCAAGTCCGGTAGCTGTTGGGAACAACAGGTGAATGATCGGATCAGATAATACAGCCAGTCCTACTGCACAAGGAATCATCACCATCATATTCAGCTTTGTAGCACTTTCGATGGATTCCTTCAGCGCTTCCTGATTCCCCAGTGCATAATTACCAGAAATATCCGGCACAATGGCACTGGATAAGGCCGAAGCCATGGAAATCGGCACATTGACCAATACATTAAACTGTGTGGCAAAGATGCCATACATAACCGTAATATCTAATTCACTCATACCCTTATTGCCCAGGATCCAATAGAAAATACTCTGGTTAATGCTCGGGCTGCAATTATAAATAGCGGTACTGAAAATGACCGGTGTAATCGTAAAAATCAAAATCTTAAAGATGCTGCTATAAGATTCTATAAATTCTGTCTTATCTCGGCGAAGTTGTCGCTTCATCCTTGGTCGATACATCACATAGATCACCACACAAAACAGCAACCCGATCAGCACTCCGGCTCCGGTACCCAACGCACTTCCCTGTGCCCCCAAAGATGCTCTCTCTAACTTCAGAGCCTCCGTAGACACGTTGGTAAAAGTACGCACCATCAGGAATGCAGCTAATACACTGACTACCGCATTTAAAATCTGTTCAATGATCTGTGATATGGAGGTAGGAACCATCGTACTATGTCCCTGGAAATAACCTCTCAGCACTCCTAAGATTCCGGAAAAGAAGATGGTAGGAGCCAATACTCTAAGTGCCGGTACTGCTCCTGGAGTAACCAGGTATGGAGCTCCAAAAAAGCAAACGGCAAAACCTGCCAGCCCAACAACTACTGCATAAATCAATGCACCATAAAAAATCCTCTGTGCATTTCGGTATTCTCCTTTTGCCAGTCTGGCGGAAATTGCTTTGGAAACAGCCAATGGAATGCTAAAGGATGCAATCAGAAGAATAATGGTATAAATATTATAGGCAACGGAATAATAGCCATTTCCCTCATCTCCGATAATTTCACGCAGTGGACTACGATATAACAGTCCGATCACACGGCATAGGATCGAAGCCGCTGCCAAAATAGCTCCCTGTACCAATACTGAATTTTTCTTTTTTTTCCTACTCATAGCTACCTCAATCTCTCGTATAGTTCTTCATTTGCAAGATTTCTTCCTGTTTTCTTTCCATAACTTTACGTTCTTCATCATCCATATGATCATATCCCATCAAATGGAGCATACTGTGAGCAATCAGGAACGCAAATTCCCGGCGTCTGCTATGACCATATTCCTCCGACTGTGCAGCAACCTTGTCCATGGAAACCATAATATCTCCAAGCAAAAGCTCACCGCTTTCCGGATCAAAATATTCGATTCCTTCGTCCTCCAACCAGTCAAACTCTCCCGGACGTGGGTATTCGATTGCCGGAAAAGACAACACATCTGTCGGACGGTCAATCTGACGAAATTCTTTATTTACCTGATGAATCGTTCCATTATCCACCAGCGTAACATTTACCTGACATTCATATGGACACTGTTCATAATCCAGTGCAGCTTCTACGATCTCGTGAATGATTCCTTCGTATCCTTCCAGTATCTCACCTGTATATTCATTCTCAATTATGATACTCATTGCTTTCTCCTGTTTTTCTTACGTCTGCTTTCGTATTCATCATAAGCAGTTACTATCTTTTGCACTAATGGATGACGGACTACATCCTTATTGGTTAGCTCACAGATACCGATATCATCGATTTTTCCAAGTACCTTCAACGCCTCTTCAAGCCCGGACTTACTTTCAAATGGCAAATCCTTCTGTGTCAGGTCTCCAGTGATGATGGCCTTAGAGCCAAAACCAATTCTTGTTAAAAACATCTTCATCTGAGCTGGCGTTGTATTCTGTGCCTCATCCAGAACAATAAATGCATTATCCAGTGTACGTCCTCTCATATAAGCAAGAGGTGCTACTTCGATCAGCCCTTTCTCCATGTTTTTAAGAAACGTATCTGCTCCCATAATCTCATATAATGCATCGTACAATGGTCGAAGATATGGGTCTACTTTACTTTGCAGATCTCCCGGAAGAAATCCCAGTTTCTCTCCTGCTTCAATCGCCGGACGAGTCATAATGATTCTATTGACCTCATTGTTCTTAAATGCTGTAATGGCAGCAGCCATAGCCAGATAGGTCTTCCCTGTTCCTGCTGGACCTACACCAAATACGATCATCTTCCGATTGATCTCATCCACATATCTCTTCTGCCCTAAGGTCTTCGGCTTTACCGCCTTCCCCTGAATCGTATGACAGATCACATCTTTATCCAAAGCTACAATGTCATGTGCTTTTTCTTCCATGGATAGTGCCAATGCATAATTAACATTCTGCTCCGTGATCGGATTGCCCCTTTTCGACAGCTCTAAAAGACTGTAGATTACATCCTGCGCCTTTTTGACATCACGTTCTTTTCCAATTAATTTTACTTCATCTCCACGCAATACAATGGAAATTCGAAGCGTCTTTTCAATCTTTTTCATAAATACATCGAATTGTCCAAAAATATTACCCGCATGGGAAGAAGGAAGATTCAAGTCAAGTTCCATCAAGTTCATTCTATTCACCCTTTTTATTTTCAAAGTTACAAATTTATTGCGCTATTAACGATTTAGTATACCATTATTTGTTTTATTAATCAACTCAGGGAGCGAATGTATTTTATCAGGCTCTGAATAGAAGCTTCATCAATATAATCCAGCTTATCCCGACTATGATTTAACATCTCCATCTCTGTTTCATTAAGCTTCTGCTCCGGCTTCTTTCTCAAATACTTGATCCACTTATTCCAAGCCATTTTATCTAGTGGCATCAGGCTTCGATAAGTCATTCTTCCCTTTGCATAAAAGATACGAAATTTATGCTGCATCCCTTCTGTGAGACTGGCTATCACAGTCCGGTCGATTTCTGCTTCGGATGCGAGATCCGTAAGCCCTACCATAAACAGAGTGATGTTCTTCTCTGAAATCCGGTAATATCGTGCCTTCACAGTATTTATGCCTGCAAGCAATCCATTATAAATAGGCAGACACAAAACAATGTTCTCATATTCCCCAAACTGAGAGAATAGCTTCATCTGATCCACCATGATGCGATCACAACCCAATGCTTCGGAAATCATCCGGGCATATGCCTGTGTAGCCCCATATTTTGATTTATAGATCACCAATGTTCTTTTCATCATTCTTCTCCTTATCGCCTTTCTCTTATCGTAACTATTTTATCATAAAAGCCCCATTCTCTCCACCAAAACTCCCAGGAAATGCCCTCTCTACCATAATACAGCTTCGGTAGGTTTTATCTTCTCCTCCTGTTTTTTCGTCAGTGGACGGATGGCACGAATCTTTCCAATGGGTTCTTCCAGAATCAGATAGCCTTCCGCCCTGCATTGACTGTCTGTAACTTTGATCGTAATTTTTTGATCTAACACCTTGATCCCTTTTTTCTTTAACTTTTTTATCTCTTTTGCGATCTTCTCCTCCGCTTTTTCGTATGCTTCCCGTTTTCCATATTCTTTTCGAACAGGAGAAAATCTTCTGGTGGTCGTACGCTCAATGCACAACGGCAGATAAAAGGTCTTTCCAAGCTTTAATGGATATTGCTCTGTCAACTGATCCATCCCCTCCTTCTGCTTGATTTTAGGCATCAGAGAAATATGGTTTCCACAGCAGATCAATGCATACGTATAGCTTTTCTTTTTTTGATATTCCTTTGTATAATAGCTTCTGTTGAATACACATTGGTAATCCACCTTCGTTTTGGCCCAGATTTCCCCATCTGCGATGATCTGATGTGTCTCCAATACTTCATTGCTGTCGCTATAAATATAAATATTGCCCGTAATTAAGGTCTGTCCTTTCTTCACTTTATCGCCTTTTTTGCAGAGAGGGGTTCCATTCTGTGTGATCATGGACGTAATGGTCCCGCTTTTTAATGCTACGATGTCACAGGGAACAGAAGATGTATTTTTTGTATCTTTATCCAGTGTCTCTTTGATATGAACGGAAAGACGGCAGCCCTCTATAGAACAGGATACCCAGGCGATTTCTTCGTATTTTTGCCGCAGTTGCTCCTCCAGCTTTGCACAGTTGACAGTAAATTTTAATGTCCCCAGCTTTATAGATTCTCTCTCTATGTATTTTATAATATCCTCTTTCGTATATGAAGTATTGCCATATACATTGATCTCCCATACAAACTGGGACAAGCCAAACAGCATCAGCATACACAGCAAAATCCCGATTAAAAAGAGCTTTCTTTTTCGATATTTACATAAAAAAAATGGAAGCCCTGCCTTTATCAATACTTCCATTTTTGTATTTGTTTTTTCCTGAAGCTGCTTTGAGCTTTGAAAGCCCTTTCTCGTCATATAACACATATAATCACAGTTTTCCCGAGTCAGATCCCAGACCTCTATGTCCTGTTTGGCGCACAGATTGATAAAACGTTCCGGACAATTGGAAACAATCTTTACTTTCACATAGCCACCAATGATATTTTTTATAGCTTGCAAGCACTCACTTCCTATATTCTATGATCGAAATTCAATGACATGGATGATTCCCTTCAGTCTTATCATATGTTCTACATAAGAAAGAATGGTCAGGCATTCACCGGTAATAATGACAATCTGACATTTTCCCTGCAGCACCAGCTTGGTATTCTCATAATTGATGATTCCACGGAAATTTTCCACAAAAAGTTCATGATTTCCAACAGACCGAATCAACACATCCCCATATAATATATCTCCAGATAACAGCAGCATAACGGCTTACCTACTCTTCCCTTTATCACATTTTATTCGGTGACATACAGGATATTCCATTTTTATTATGAAAAAGGTATCGTTCTGGAATAGAAATAGAAATTTCCTATTCCAAAACAAAGGCAGATACTCTTTCGAATATCTGCCTTCATGAGATTATTTAAATTTTCTTTTACGTGCTGCTTCAGATTTCTTTTTACGTTTTACGCTTGGTTTTTCGTAATGTTCTCTTTTACGAATCTCCTGCTGAATACCTGCTTTGGCACAGTTTCTTTTGAATCTGCGTAAAGCGCTATCTAAAGTTTCGTTTTCTTTAACGATTATACTTGACATAGACTCACACCTAACCTCCCTCCAGTTGTGTATTGTGCACGCATAATACAACTTTTGGGTATATTTTTTTTGCACTATTAGAATTATACCATGATTTTTGAATTCGTCAAGACTTTTTTGGCAACTATTTGATTAATTTTCACCTTGCCTTTTCCAATCAAATTCTTATAGCTGTCCCTCTAATACTTTAACAGCCTCTTCCAGTGCAGCTTCAATGCCTGCTGGATTCTTTCCGCCGGCCTGTGCCATATTTGGACGTCCACCGCCGCCACCGCCAACCAACTTGGCAATGCCCTTAATCAGGTTACCAGCATGTGCGCCTGCCTTCATTGCTTCTGGAGTTGCCATAGCGATCAAGCTTACCTTACCGCCCATCTCAGATGCTAAAACAACCACACCTTCACCTAATTTTTCTTTTAACTGATCTCCCAGATCACGAAGTCCGTTCATGTCCACATCTTTTACACTGGCTGGCAGAAGCTTCACACCTTTCACTTCTGTTACCTGATTCATAACATCTCCAAGTGCATCCTTTGCTAACTTACTCTTTAAGGATTCGTTTTCACTCTGAAGTGCTTTCATCTCAGTCATGAGATGTTCCAGTCTTTCAATCAGGTTGCCCGGTTTGGCTTTTACAACCTGGGCTGCTTTCTGAAGTTCTTCTTCCAATGAATCATAATAACGGAATACCGCATCGGAAGTAATCGCTTCAATTCTTCGTACTCCGGCAGCAACTCCTGTTTCAGATAAAATCTTAAATGCAGAAATCACTCCTGTATTTGCTACATGAGTACCACCACATAATTCTACAGAGAAATCGCCCATCTTAACTACGCGCACTTCATCTCCATATTTTTCTCCAAATAATGCCATAGCACCTGTCTTCTTTGCCTCTTCCATAGACATTACTTCTGTTACAACTGGAAGATTTTCTGCAATCTTCTGATTTACGATCGCTTCTACCTGTTCGATCTCATCCTTTGTCATTGCGGAGAAATGACTAAAGTCAAAACGAAGTCTGTCCTGATTGTTGCTGGAACCAGCCTGTTCTACATGAGTTCCCAGAACTGTACGCAACGCTTTCTGTAACAGATGAGTCGCACTGTGATTTTTCGCAGTCAGCGCTCTCTGTCCCGCATCAATGGTCAAAGTAACCATATCATCCACTTTGAACATACCGCTTTCTACAACACCAATGTGTCCGATCTTACCACCTACCAGCTTCTGAGTGTCTTCAACACGGAATACACCATCATCCAAAGTGATGCGTCCACTATCCGCTGCCTGTCCACCACTGGTTGCATAAAATGGTGTAACATCGGTAATAATTGTTGCTTTATCGCCTGCTACAATAGCATCTACCACTTCTGTTTCTGTTGTCAGTGCAAGAATGGTACCCTTTGCTTCCAGTCTTTCATATCCACAGAAATGAGAGGTGATGGAAGGATCGATCTCTTCATATACGGTTGCTTCTGCTCCCATATAGTTGGTCGTCTTACGAGCTTTCCGCGCTTTCTCTCTCTGTTCCTTCATGCATGCTGTAAAACCATCTTCGTCAATGGAAAATCCTTTTTCTTCCAGGATTTCTTTTGTCAAATCCAGAGGGAATCCATAGGTATCGTATAACTTAAATGCATCTGCACCTGATAAAATCTTCTCACCTTTTGCTTCCAGATCTTTTTCCAGATCATTTAAAATAGAAAGACCCTGGTCAATGGTCTTATTAAATTTATCTTCTTCCTGGCTCAAAACCTTTGTAATAAACGCTTTCTTTTCTTCTAATTCCGGATAACCATCCTTGGAAGTTTCGATAACAGTCTCACTTAATCTTGCAAGGAATTTTCCTTCAACACCCAATAATCTTCCGTGACGGGCAGCACGACGAATCAGACGACGAAGTACATAGCCGCGTCCTTCGTTAGAAGGCATGATTCCATCAGAAATCATAAAAGTTGCAGAACGAATGTGGTCTGTGATCAGACGGATAGACACATCCTTATCTTCCTCTTCTTTATACGTAACGTTTGCAAATTCACATACTTTATCTCTCAATGCCTGAATGGTATCCACATCAAAGATAGAATCCACGTCCTGAACGACTACTGCCAGACGTTCCAGACCCATACCGGTATCGATGTTCTTCTGTACCAATTCTTCATAATTGCCTTTTCCGTCATTCTCAAACTGGGTAAATACGTTATTCCACACTTCCATATAACGGTCGCATTCACAGCCTACCGTACAGCCAGGTTCTCCACAGCCATACTTTTCTCCACGGTCATAATAGATTTCAGAACATGGACCACATGGACCTGCACCATGTTCCCAAAAGTTATCTTCTTTTCCAAAACGGAAAATGCGGTCTGGGGCAATACCCATTTCTTTTTCCCAAATGTCAAATGCTTCCTGGTCATCTTCATATACAGATGGATAAAGACGGTCTGGGTCCAATCCGACTACTTCTGTTAAGAATTCCCATGACCAATGAATGGCTTCTCTCTTGAAATAATCTCCGAAAGAAAAGTTACCTAACATTTCGAAAAAAGTACCGTGACGGGCAGTCTTACCAACATTTTCAATATCCCCAGTACGAATACACTTCTGACAGGTTGTCACTCTTGTTCTTGGTGGAATCTCCTGTCCTGTAAAATATGGCTTTAATGGTGCCATTCCTGAGTTGATCAATAATAAACTGTTATCATTTCTTGGAACTAATGAAAAGCTTTTCATTGCCAAATGTCCCTTGCTTTCAAAGAACTCAAGGAACATCTTTCTTAATTCATTTACTCCATAGTTTTTCACTTGTATGTCCTCCTTGTGATTCTATAACATAACGAAAAAAGCCATCGCCGATGGCTTTTTTCGCTTTTGCTTTCTTAAACCGGGCAGCTATTATGCCTCCTCGTTTTTCTTCTTTCTCAGATGAATTCCAATCTTTACACCTGAATAAGCTGCAGCAATCATCACTGCATATTTAATTAAATAACTTACTAATTCTGAAAAATACGCTTGCATCGCTTACCTCCGTTCTGCTCCGTTCCGTATTCCTTCCCTGAGCAATCTGCTTTGCGTTAAATTATAGCACAATATTTTCTGTATGCCAATTATTTTATCAATGGATTCTTATTCCTTATCTGCAGGAGCTGCCAGTTCACGATAGAAACAAGAACGATTTCCTGTATGACAGGCCGCCCCGATCTGCTCTACTTTTGCAAGAATCGTGTCATTGTCGCAGTCAATCCTCAATGATTTTACATATTGTACATGTCCGGAAGTATCTCCCTTCGTCCAAAGTTCATTGCGGCTTCTGCTCCAATAGGTCATCTTTCCTGTTTCTAATGTCTTTTCATAAGATTCCTTATTCATATAAGCAACCATTAACACTTCATTGTTCTCATAATCCTGGGTCACTACCGGAATCATACCATCGCTATTTAACTTAAAGTCCTCAAACTTCATCTCACTTTTTAAAATATTCATGATGCTTCCTCCTGTTCTTTATAATGACCCTTTTGTAGATAAAACATCCTTAATTCTTGGTTCCATCTTGGTTGCCTGATCCAATGCCTTTGCAAATGATTTATAAGCACCTTCGATAATATGATGCGCATTACTTCCGGAAAGCTTGCGAATATGCAGATTCATTCCTGCGCCGTAGGAAATCGCATAAAAGAATTCTTTCACCATCTCCGTATCATAGCCACCGACGCGCTCTGCCTGAAATTCCAGATCTGTTACAAAATATGGTCTTCCTGACAGGTCCAGAGAACATAGAATCAACGCCTCATCCATCGGCAATATGCAGGAACCATAACGAGCCATTCCTTTTTTATCGCCAATTGCCTGTTTAATGCATTCTCCTAATACGATACCCGTATCCTCAATGGTATGATGGCAGTCTACATGAAGATCCCCTTCCACTTTGCATGTCAGATCAAAGAATCCATGCTTGGCAAAGCTGTTTAACATATGATCAAAAAATCCAATTCCAGTATCAACCTCTGCTTTACCGGAACCATCAATGTTCAATGTCATCTCAATATTTGTTTCACTGGTTACACGTGTTATGGACGCAGTTCTGTTCATTAGTCGTATTTCCTTTCTCGAATTAATCCTCAAATCTGACTTTAATGGAGTTTGCATGAGCCGTCAGTCTTTCCGCTTCGGCAAATGAAATAATATCCTTATGGATCGGCTCTAATGCTTCTTTGGAGTAATAAATAATGCTTGATTTCTTAATAAAATCATCCACACTCAATGGAGAAAAGAATTTTGCTGTTCCATTGGTTGGAAGTACATGGTTTGGTCCTGCAAAATAATCTCCCAGTGGTTCAGAACTATATTCTCCAATAAAGATAGCTCCTGCATTCTTAATCTTCGTCATGACATCAAATGGGTTGGCAGTAACGATTTCCAAATGTTCAGATGCTACTGCATTGGCGGTCTCGATTGCCTGATCCATGTCCTCTGCCACTAAGATATGACCGAAGTTTTCCAGGGATTTAGAGATGATCTCACTTCTGGAAAGCTCTTTTAAAAAGCCTTCGATTTCCCCGGCTACTTTTTCTGCCAATGCTTCACTGGTCGTTACCAAAATTGCACTTGCCAACTCATCATGTTCTGCCTGTGACAGCAAATCTGCTGCTACAAAGCGTGGATTCGCAGTTTCATCGGCTAAAACAAGAATTTCACTTGGCCCTGCAATAGAATCAATGCTGACATTCCCATATACCTGCTTCTTCGCCAATGCCACATAGATATTTCCTGGTCCGACAATTTTATCTACCTTTGGAATGGTTTCTGTACCATAAGCCAAAGCTGCGATTGCCTGAGATCCACCCACCTTATAAACCACATCAGCCCCTGCTTCGTGAGCTGCCACTAAGGTGTTCGGATTCACCTTACCATCCTTACCTGGAGGTGTTACCATAACAATCTTTTCTACACCTGCTACCTTGGCTGGTACAATATTCATCAGTACAGAAGAAGGATATGCCGCTTTTCCTCCCGGTACATATACGCCACAGGATTCTAAGGCAGTAATCTTCTGCCCCAGCATAGTTCCATTTGGCTTAGAATCAAACCAGCTGTATTGCTTCTGCTTTTCATGATATTCACGAATATTTACCAATGCTTTACGGATGATTTCTACCAAATCATCATCTACCATTTCATAAGCTTCTTTTATCTCTGCTTCCGTAACCATCATCTGTTCTGGAAGGAGATCACATCCATCAAATTTCTTCGTATATGAAAGAACTGCCTGATCCCCATGTTCCTTTACATCATTGACAACGTCTGCAACGATTGCTGCATACTGTCCATAGTTATTCGGACTTCTTTTTAATAAATCCGTTAAAATCGTATTGATGGATTCTTTATCAATCTTTTGGATTTTCATGTTTTACTTCCCTTCTTTTTGCTTTTTCAGTTCTTTTAATCCGCTAATGATTGCCTGGATACGTTCCTGCTCCATCTTAAGACTTACCTGATTCACAACCATGCGGGCAGATAATGGACAGACTTCTTCCAAAATCTGTAATCCATTCTCTTTTAATGTGGTTCCTGTCTCAACAATGTCCACGATCACTTCACTTAGACCTACAATTGGAGCCAATTCCACTGATCCATTCAGTTTAATGATCTCCACCGTCTGAAGCTTTTTATTATAAAAATAATCTTTTGCAATGTTTGGATACTTAGAGGCCACACGAATCAGTTCGTTATGCTCTAAATATTTTCTTGCAGATTCCGGTCCACAGACACACATTCTGCATTTTCCAAACCCAAGGTCCAGTACCTCGAACAGATTTCTTCCTTCTTCTAAAATCGTATCTTTTCCGACAATCCCAATGTCTGCTGCTCCATACTCTACATAAGTTGGAACATCAGAGGCTTTGGAAAGGAAGAATTTTAACTTTAATTCTTCATTTACAAAAATCAGCTTTCTCGTCTTCTCATCCTTCATCTCTTCGCAGGTAATGCCAATCTCCTCCAGCATTGCCATTGCCTTTTGGGCCAGTCGGCCCTTTGCTAATGCAAATGTCAAATATCTCATAATCCTCTTAATCCCTTCATTACTTTATCAAATCATCCATGCCTGCAATACGTTCAAACTTTCCTGTCTCGGTTATGATCATCCAAACCAATCCTTTATCTTCAAAATAGCAAATATGTTCCATGCCTTCTTTTCTTGCAACTTCAATATATTCTTCAATTGGTTTTCCCTGGAACAATCTCATAACTTCACAGATAATTCCGTGCTTGCGAAGCTGAACCGCAAGCTCAATGGCTGGTTTATAGCCTGCTCCATGATATACGATCATTTTCTTCTTTCTGCCATCTTTTATATCGATCTTCTGACTTGTCAACGCAAGCTGTAATTCATCTACATTGATCGCAAATCCGACAGATGGCGCCTTCTTACCATATTGTCCCAGAAGATTATCGTAACGTCCGCCCTTCATAACCGCATCTCCAGTACCATATGTATAGCCCTTGAAAATAATACCGGTATAATAGTTATATTTATTCAACATTCCTAAATCAAAGCTTACGTATTTATCATATCCATAGACAGAAAGGATTCGATATACGCTTTCCAAATGCTCTATTGCATGACGAGCGGTACTGTTAAAGGTCAGATTTTTTGCGATTTCTAAAATCTCATATCCCCCATATAACTCGGAGAATTTTAAGATAACTTCTTTTCCCTCCTCAGAAATATCTGCAGCAGCAACAAACTCTTCCAGACCAAAGTAATTCTTATTACGGATCAGTTCGCGGAGACGCTCCTCTTCCTCTCCTTTAATACGGAATTCATTAACAATCCCCTGATAAAATTCTACCTGACCGATATCTACAGTAAAATCTGTAATTCCAACTGCCAGAAAAGAATGAATCGCCATGGCAATGATTTCCGCATCTCCACTGGAGCTGTTATCATTGACCAATTCTGCCCCCAGTTGAGTCGTTTCTTTTAATTTTCCCTGATAGCTGGAATTGTTAATAAAAGTATTACCTTTATATCCAAGACGAATTGGCAATTCATCGGTATCGTAATATTTTGCAACACATCGTGCAATGGATGGTGTCATATCCGGACGAAGCACCAGAGTATTACCTTCTCTATCAAAAAATTTATACATTTCCTTTGAAGAGACTGTACCTTTTTCTTGATTAAAAATGTCAAAAAATTCAAACATCGGTGTCTGAATTCCTTTGTATCCGTATAAATTTAATACTTCTGTCAATTTCTCTTCAATTTTCACCTTTTTACTATATTCGCCATCATATACATCGCGAACACCTTCTGGGGTATGTAAAAGTTTTTTGTTCATATTCCGCTCCTCTACTACTTAAATAAAATCTATCACTTTAGCAAATTAAAGTGCTAATTTATTATAATAATAAACCAACACTATCTTAGCAATAAGACAAACTCTTGTCAATCTCTATCAAATTAGTTTATCATAAGAATGGGTAAAACACAAATAAAACTATCATTTCAAATCAGTTAATGATATACTAACAACTGTATTTTAAGTAGATAAGGAGGTGCCCTATGGCATTAGACGGATTAGTCATTTCGAATCTGGTCCACGATTGTTGCCACCATCTGATTGGCGGCCGCATTTATAAAATCTACCAGCCAGAAAATGACGAACTTACTTTTATCATAAAAAACAATCGTTCTACCTATCGTCTGCTTCTGTCTGCCAGTGCCAGCCTTCCGCTGGTCTATCTGACTACAGAAGCGAAGAATAACCCTGTACAGGCTCCAAACTTTTGTATGCTTCTTAGAAAACATATCAACAATGGCCGAATTGTCAAGATTCATCAGCCTGGCTTTGAACGTATTTTAATATTTACGATCGAACATCTAAATGAATTGGGAGATTTATGCCGTAAGCAGCTGATTGTAGAAATCATGGGGAAGCATAGCAATATTATATTTACCAATGAGAACGGCATGATCATCGACAGCATCAAGCATATTTCTGCTCAGATCAGCTCCGTAAGAGAGGTTCTTCCTGGAAGACATTATGAATATCCTCCTTCTCAGGGTAAGATTCCACCGCAGGAAATGAATCTGGATTATTTTTTAAATACGATTTGCAAGAAACCTTCTACTATTTGCAAGGGAATCTACACCTCTGTGACTGGAATCAGCCCACTGATCGCCAATGAGCTTTGCTTTCGGGCGGGGTTAGATGGCGGTGATTCCACCTCATCCTTAACAGAGGAACAGGCCGCAAAACTCTACGGTGAATTTGTCAAATTCAATGAACAGATTCATCAGGGACTTTATCATCCCAACATTGTATTTCATAAAAATGCACCTGTAGAATTTTCTTCCATTGCACTGACCTCTTTTCCGGATTGTGAGAGAAAAGATTTTTCTTCCATTTCTGAAGTGTTACAGAACTATTATTCCATGAAGGAAAAAGTCACCAGGATCAAGCAAAAATCTGCCGATCTTCGTAAAATCGTAGGAACCGCCCTGGAACGCTCCAGCAAAAAATACGATCTACAGATGAAGCAGCTAAAGGACACCGAAAAAAGAGAAAACTATCGTATTTATGGTGAACTTCTAAATACTTACGGGTATGATGCAGAGCCAGATGCGAAAAGTCTGACCTGTTTTAACTATTATACTAGCGAAGATATTACCATTCCTCTTGATCCTGCAAAAACACCTCTGGAAAATGCTAAAAAGTATTTTGCAAAGTACAACAAGCTAAAGAGGACTTATGAAGCTCTTTCCAAACTCACACTGGAAACCAGACAGGAAGTAGAGCACCTAGAATCCATCAGCAATGCCTTAGACATTGCTTTAGAAGAAGAGGATCTGGTAGAACTGAAAGAAGAATTGACCGAATACGGCTATATCAAGCGGAAACGCGGAAACCAAAAATCGAAAAAATCCAAATCTAAGCCACTCCATTACGTATCCAGCGATGGGTATGATATGTATGTGGGAAAGAATAACTATCAAAATGAATATTTAAGCTTCAAATTCGCTTCCGGAAATGACTGGTGGTTTCATGCAAAACAAATGGCCGGCTCCCATGTCATCGTAAAGGTGCCAAATGGCGAAGAACTTCCAGATCAGACCTTCGAGGAAGCAGGCCGTCTTGCTGCTTACTATTCGAAAGGAAAGGACAACCCGAAAGTAGAAATTGATTATATTCAGAAAAAACACTTACGGAAGACCCCTGGTGGAAAACCTGGGTTTGTCATCTATCACACAAATTATTCTCTCATGATCGATCCAGACATTACGGGCATAAAAAAAGCGGAATAATAAAGAAACCAGGCTATGAATCACTTTGTAAAAAGAGCATCCATAGTCTGGTCTTTTTTTGGAAGATACTTCCCGCTAAGTTATAGCATAATATCGTACAATTTTTCGTAGGTCTTTGCAGAATGCATCCAGGAATAATCCTTTAACATTCCCCGTTTTACAATCCCATTCCAATCCTCTCTATGCTGATTGTATGTGCGGATCGCATACTGAATGGTAAAAAGCATCTCATGTGCATTGTAATTAGCAAAACTAAATCCATTGCCTCGTTTTCTCACCTCATCGTATGCTTCCACCGTATCCTTCAGTCCTCCTGTCTCTCTTACAATCGGAACTGTTCCATATCGAAGTGCCATCAGCTGGCAAAGCCCACATGGTTCAAAAAGTGACGGCATTAAAATCGCATCGCATCCGGCATACATCATCTTAGATAATTTATCGGAATAAAAGATATTCGCAGATACTTTGCCAGGATACTTCTGCTGATAATAACGGAACATCTCTTCATAACGATATTCCCCAGTACCTAAAATAACAAATTGAATATCCTCGTGGCAGATTTCGTCCATTACCCGATCAATCAGATCCAGGCCTTTTTGGTCTGTTAATCTGGAAATAATTCCGATCACAAATTTATCCGGATTCTCTGGCAAACCAGTTTCCTGCTGAAGTGCCACTTTATTCTTCTTCTTGCCATCCAAAAATGTATTAGGATCATAGCTGCAGGCAATCTGTTGATCTGTAGCCGGATTATAAGCATCATAGTCAATACCATTGACAATTCCGACCAGATCTTCCTTACGGTATCGAAGCAACGCATCCAGCTTCTCCCCAAAATAATCTGTCTGGATCTCCTGTGCGTATGTCTCACTTACAGTAGTCACCTTATCCGCATAAGTAATTCCGCCTTTCAGCATATTACCACATCCTAAAGAGCCCATCTTGTCCTCTGTGAACAAATCAGAATGAAGTCCTGTCATATCCATAAGTCGGTCCATTCCTGTCATGCCCTGAAATCGTAAATTATGAATGGTCATGATCGTCTTCATATCCTTATAAAAATCCTGTCCAGCGAACAAAGTCTTTAAGAATACTGGAACCAGACCTGCCTGCCAGTCATGGCAGTGGATAATATCCGGTTGAAATCCGATCACTGGTAAAATTGCAAGAGCTGCTTTTGAAAAATAGCAGAACTTTTCAATATCCATCTGCATATCACCGTATGGCTTATCTCCTGTAAAATAGAAGAGATTGTCAATAAAGTAGAAGATAACACCATCCACTTCCAATTCCTTTACGCCAACATACTGATATCTCCATGACAGATCCATCTGAAAGCTGGCTACATCCTTCATAGCATCTCGATACTTTGCATCAATACACATATAGTTAGGCAGAACGACTCTTACGTCATATTCAGCTTTATTAAAACTCTTCGGTAATGTTCCGACTACATCTGCCAATCCTCCTGTCTTAATAAAAGGAACACTTTCTGATGCTACAAATAATATTTTCTTCATACCTTTTCCTCCTACGTCATATGTATCTCTATTATATCATTGTACGCATGATAAAACAAATTGTTTATGCATGCATTCGATACTGTAAACGCAGCTTATCTGCGATCAATGCTATAAATTCTGAATTTGTTGGTTTTCCGCGGTCACCCTGTACAGAATACCCAAACATTTCTTCCAGTATTTCAATTCTCCCTCTGCTCCATGCCACCTCAATCGCATGACGAATTGCCCGTTCTACGCTGCTTGAAGTAGTTTTATATTTTTTTGCAATTGTCGGATATAATAATTTGGTAATATAATTCATCATATTTACATCCTGTATTGCCATGATAATCCCTTCTCTTATGTATTGATACCCCTTAATGTGTGCTGGAATGCCCAGTTCATGAATAATATTGGTTACATCCTGTTTCATATCATATTCACTATACTCCCTGGTGTATGTCTGTGTATCATCCACCATCCGAATCCGATTATGATAGATATTGCTGTCTTTTGGCCCTACAATCTGTTTGATTCGTTCACATACAATTCCATAATCGTACGGCTTCATCATATAATAAGCAACACCCAGATTATTGGCACATTCAATCAAACTCTGTGTTCCAATAGAAGAAGTTACAATAAACTGTGGCATCTGTTCACTTTTCTGTATTACTTTTTCAATTACCCCAAACCCATCGATGACTGGCAGAATCACATCTAAAACCACTATATCCGGTTTATTCTCAATAATCATTTCATATGCAGACTTCCCATCATCTGCAAGTCCAATGACATCCATCTCCTTTGAAAGCATATTAGCCAATCCATCTAAATCTCTCGCATTGCTATCTGCAATAATCACCTTGAGTTCCTTATTCATCTTTCGTCCTCCCTTTCAAGACTATCCATTTTAATAAGTTAACACCAGCCATATTTTCGTGTCAAACAACCTTTTCTAACAGTTCTTTATATGGCTTCCATATTCCAATCGAATTTTGTCTGCAATTAATGCAACAAATTCTGAATTTGTCGGTTTTCCTTTCTCTGCATGAACGGTATACCCAAACAGCTCATTGATCGTATCCATCTTTCCTCTTCCCCATGCAACTTCTATGGCATGGCGAATCGCTCTCTCCACACGGCTTGGTGTAGTATGATATTTTTGTGCTATGGATGGATAAAGCTGTTTTGTAATAGAATTTAAGATATCCATATCCTCCACTGCCATCAGAATAGAGTCTCTAAGATACTGATATCCTTTAATATGAGCAGGCACACCAATTTCATGAATCATATTGGTTATGATCACCTCCAGATCATGCAGGGTAACCTCCTCCTTTTCTTTCGCAGAAATATAATTTCTTCCACCCTTTTCTTTTTTCTCTTTTGCCTGCTTTACTTTTCTTATCACAGAATAACTGTCAAACGGTTTTAAAATATAGTAGGAAGCACCCAGCTCAAATGCCTCTTCCGTTACATTTTCCTGTCCCATGGCAGTCAAAATAATAAATGCCGGTGGTTTTGTAATATCCTTATCATTGTTAATCCGTTCCATGACCCCAAGCCCATCCAGCTTCGGCATAATAATATCCAGAATAACCACATCCGGCTTCTGATTTTTGATCATTTCCACAGCCGCCACTCCATCTGTCGCATGACCTACAATTTGAATATCCTGATCTTTTTCAAACAGCTGGTCCATGATTTCTATCATCCTTGTATTATCATCAGCAATTCCTACATGAATCTTGCTCATTCTATGTCCTCCTTTTGTTTTATTCTGATTACTTGCTAATTATACAATTTTCTTATTTCCCCAAACAGATGGTATCGTTCGCAACTTCCTCCATATTTCTCCATTATTACCACTAATTTGATATTATACTTCTTCTTCCTACACCTTCTATTCAAACTTTGTTGAAAAACTTTGAATTCATCTTTTCCTTTTTCTGAAAATGCTAAATTTCTTTACTTTTACAAAATATATAAATTGATTCATTTTTTTACATACTATATAATAGTATATAGAAACATTTAGGGTAGCTTGATTAAAGAGGAGGTATCTATATGGAGGAAAGAAAAATTCCGATCCGATCCAAAAAATGCAATTTGACACTCAAGGTGATTCCTGGACATTTTGCCACTCGTAACTCCCATATAAATTATTATATGGATATTACCACAATCAAGGTTCGTCAAAGTGAAGCTAAGACAGCCGCGGCCTGTCTGGTTCACGATTATAACCACGATATCGTCATTGATACCATTGTATGTTTGGATGGCACGGAAGTACTGGGGGCTTTTCTTGCTGAAAGATTAACAGATAGTGGATTCTATACTCGCAACCTGCATCATACGATCTATATTATCACACCAGAAGTAGATCAATTCGGTCAGCTCTTTTTCCGAAAGAATCTGGAACCCATGCTGAAAGAGAAAAACGTGATTCTTCTTATGTCTTCTGTTACAACCGGTATCACCATTAAGCAGAGTATGGAATGTATCAGCTTTTATGGAGGACATCTGCAGGGGATCTCATCCATCTTCAGTACCATTGACCATTATCAGGGGTTGCCGATCTATTCCATATTTACAAAATCGGACATTCCTGATTATCATACATATTCTCGTCACGACTGCCCATATTGTCAGAAAAATATACCAGTGGAAGCACTGGTTAATGGATATGGCTATTCCAAGCTTCCTACGAATTAAGAAAATGATGCCATACCTGATCATTTAAAGTTTAAAGAAACCTATGAATTTTTTGCTGATTCTAATTGACGACAATCCTTTCAGGATTTATAATAAAACGATATTCTATTTTATTACAAAGGAAGGAAAAGAGATGAAAAAATTATTATTGAAATGGAACAGCTTAGGGCTGATTACTAGAATCGTCATCGGATTAGTGATTGGTGCCATTTTGGGAATTACCTGTCCAAAAGCAACTGCCATTGCACTGTTCGGAGATATGTTCGTAGGTGCACTTCGTGCTGTTGCACCTATTTTGGTATTTGTATTAGTTATGAGCTCTCTTGCAAATTCAAAAGGAAATGCCGCTAAAAACATGAAAACCATCGTTGTTCTTTATATGACAACCACATTGATCGGTGCTTGTGTTGCTGTTATTGGAAGCTTTCTGTTCCCACAGACTCTGGTTCTTACCCAGGCTGCTACAGAAGTCACACCACCGAGTGGAATTGGCGAAGTATTAAAAAACCTTTTAATGAATATCGTATCCAATCCAATCAGTTCTCTTGGTGAAGCGAATTATATCGGTATTCTAACATGGGCCATTATCTTTGGAGCTGCCATGAAACATGCCTCCGAAAACAGTAAAAAATTCCTGCAGGATGTTTCTAATGCTGTAACACAGGCCGTTCATTGGATTATCTCCTGTGCACCATTCGGAATCATGGGCTTAGTATTTAATACTGTCTCTACCAATGGTCTTGCTATTTTTACTACATACGGAAAACTGCTGGCATTGCTGGTTGGCTGTATGTTATTTACTGTATTTGTTACCAACCCTGTGGTATCCTTCTTCTGCTTACGCAAGAACCCATACCCTCTGGTATTCAAATGTTTAAAAGAAAGTGGAATTACCGCATTCTTTACCAGAAGCTCTGCTGCTAATATTCCTATGAATATGGCTTTATGTGAACGTTTGGGATTGAATAAAGATAATTATTCTGTATCCATTCCATTGGGCGCAACGATCAATATGGATGGAGCTGCGATCACCATTACGGTTATGACATTAGCAACTGCACATACACTGGGCATTTCTGTGGATTTTCCTACAGCAGTGATCCTAAGTGTGCTTGCAACTGTTTCTGCCTGCGGTGCTTCCGGTGTTGCCGGCGGTTCCTTATTGTTGATTCCACTGGCATGTTCTTTATTTGGAATTCCTAACGACATTGCAATGCAGACCGTAGGTGTAGGTTTTATCATCGGGGTTATCCAAGATTCCGTTGAAACTGCATTAAACTCATCTTCTGACGTTGTTATGACAGCGACTGCAGAATTATATCAGAGAAGAAAAGCCGGCGAAGATATCGTATTAGTTCCAAAGAATTAATTGAAATCTGTGGAATAAGATGATCCAAAAGCTCCGCTGGCATAACAAAACCCAGAAAACCTGCATGAATATTGGTTCTCCCATATCCATGCAGATCTTCTGGATTTCTTTTTATTACATAAAAAATTTCGGATCAAAAAACTCGATCAGCCGGCTACTGCCCTTCCGATTTCTTTTTCCAACTGCTCTGCATCTGTATCCAATGCGATGGCTAATTCTCCTAAAAATACTCTCTTTGTATTGCGAAAGATTCGATCATCCAGTTCTGTCTGCCTTTTCCCCTGCTTGATCCGGGCCTTTCTCTTCTCAAACAATCCAGCCAGCAGCTCCATCATCTCCCCATAATTTCCATTGAAAATGGCTTCTTTATAGGTTCTTTCCCTCTCCCGGTCGTCAGAAATCCATCTTCCCTTTACCTTTGGAATTTCACTTATCATCTGTACAGCTTCATCCTTTGAAAGCGGCTTACGCATCTTTTTCTCACCATTTTCAACACTGACGTAAATTTCACTTCCTTTGTCATTTTCCGGCACTAATTTGTAATAAAGCTTTCCTTTTTCTCCAAAGTCTACTTCCGTTATGTCCTGAATCCTACAGGCACCCTGCATACCATAAATGACATATTCATTGATCTTATACAAAGCTTTCCCTCCTTTTCTACTATTTTATCACTGAAAAAGGAGGGAAAACAAAAACTTTTTTAATTTCAGCACTTTTACTAATCATACACCGGTTCTTCTTTGTGAATTACTGCCAAGAAAATCCTTTACTTTTCTTCCTCCAGTAATTTGCGCCCCATGAGAACTCCCATGGCAGATGCCATCATAAGCCCTCTGGTCCACCCGGAAGAATCTCCCAGACAATGAAGTCCTTTGATATTGGTATTTAAATTCTGGTCCATTTTCACCTTGTTCGAATAAAACTTTAATTCGGGGCTATATAATAAGGTCTCATCACTGGCAAATCCAGGAACCACCTCATCCAGCATTTTAATAAATTCGATGATATTTGTCATGGCCCGATACGGCATTGCTGCCGTAATATCACCGGCTACTGCATCTTTTAAGGTGGGCTGGATATTCGATTGGGATAATTCCTTCGCCCATGTCCGCTTTCCATCCAGAATATCACCATATCTCTGCACCAAGATATGACCCGCTCCCAGCATATTCGTCAGTTCCCCAACTTTTTGTGCATAAGCGATCGGCTGATTAAACGGTTCGGTAAAATTATGGCTGACTAAGATGGCCAGATTGGTATTGCTGCTCTTTAAATCCTTATAGCTATGTCCATTCACCACTGCCAGATAATTGTCATAGTTCTCCTGAGCCACAAAACCCCCCGGATTCTGGCAAAATGTACGAACCTTATTCTTCCATGGTTTTGGATATCCAATCAGCTTCCCTTCATAAAGAACCTTATTGATCAATTCCATAATCTCATTGCGACATTCTACCCTGACTCCAATATCTACCGTTCCGGGCTGATGAGCAATCCCATTCTCCGCACATACTTTCTCCAACCAATCTGCGCCTCTTCTTCCAGTTGCGATCACTATATGCTCACCTGTAATCGTCCTTTGTGTTGATCTTTCTTTGACGTAAACGCCACAGCATCTTCCATTTTCCAAAAGAATATTCTCACATTCTGATTCAAACAATATCTCTACGCCATGATCCAGCAAATAATCCTGAATATTCAGATACAATTGCTGTGCTTTCTCCGTTCCAAGATGACGAATCGGACAATCCACAAGCTTTAAACCTGCTTTGATCGCACGCTTTCGAATCAGCTTGATCTCATCACCTTCATAGATTCCTTCTACTTTCGTATCGGCTCCAAATTCCAGATAAATTTTATCCGTATAATCAATCAGTTCCTGCGCAAAATCTTCTCCTACTAGAGAGGGAAAATCTCCGCCGACTTCTCTAGATAAACTGAGCTTACCATCTGAAAATGCACCTGCTCCGGAAAAGCCTGTGGTAATGGCACAGTTTGGCTTACACTGAACACAATATCCCACTTCCGCTTTTGGACAATGTCTTCGGTCTACCGGCTTTCCCTTCTCGATCATTAAAATCTTCTTTCCAGACTGTTTTTTTATCAGTTCCAATGCAGTAAAAATTCCTGCCGGACCAGCACCTATAATGATCACATCATAATTCATACTGTTATCCTCCTTTTATTTGGAATCTTTTCCTTCCTCTTCTTTCTTCTTTTTTCTTTCAGCTTCGATACAATCCACCGCTATCACAATTGCCACAATGAGTACTGGATCCACTTTTTCTTTTATATCAATACAATACGTATCACCCCAGGAAACCCATTTTTCATGAATATCAGCAATCGTCTTTCTTCCATCCTTGATACTATAATTATGCTCCAAAATCCCGCCATCTATGACCCAATCTACTGGTTCTAATTTATATTTGGAAGAAATCAGCGTAATTTTCTCTTTTAACTCATAGTTTTCCCCATTTTCCAGTTCTATTTCATATTTTTCTAATATTTTCAAAAGTTTTTCCCTGATCAATCCCACTTCTTTACCATTTTTATCGTAAATGTGAAGCTTATTGCCAAGAGAGATCCACTCTCCCTTAACCTTATATACTTCCTTTTTCTTCTCATCATAAATGGAAAATTTATCTCGCCAGGTAATGACTTTTTGCTTAATATATAATCTCATACCGTTCACCTTTTACCCTTCCAATAACTGCTTCGCCTGATTCAGCCTGAAATAAAACTGAGGATAGAAATCCGCATTTGTATCATATGGCTTCATATAAAAACTCATGAGTACATATAGACTGGTATTCCGAATTTCTTCTTCATCAGAAATCGACAGGATATACTCTTCCATGCTTTTTAGAAAAGAATGCCATTCTCTTATAAATGTTTCGTATTCCTTTAATCTTGGAGTGTCGATCCATTTTTTGATCTTTACCTTTGATTTTGGTTCATGAGGACATTCATGAACCTGAAGAAAATATCGGAAATCCTTCCCTTCATAATATCGTCCCAGTGGGAACAGCCGACAAATGCCCGGCCGCCATGAATGAATACTACATCTTCCTTCCTGATTTAAAAAACCACAGTGGCCTGTCTCCTTTACCATTCGAATGTTTGGCAGTGTCAGATGATCTACTACATTCAGCTCTAGATACTCCTCCAGAAGCTGCTGAAATGACAGCTTCAGTCCTCCATTTAGTCGATAAATATCATATGGATCCAGAACAATAGAGCTTCCCATTCCCCGGCAACACTTCGAACAACCCTTACAGTCATGACAATCCGCCTTCACCATATCATTGCTTCTATATAATCTGCCGTCTGAAATCTCTTCAAGGCTTACATTTCGTTTCATACATCCATTCCTTTCTTTTCTTTCTCCATACAAATTTTATCACAAATCCCAGAGTAATGTTATATTAGAAAACAAAAAAATATCTATTCCATATCAATAAAAGTAATATGAAATAGATATCTTATTTCTGTCTTTTTATTCGATTATTCTCTGATTACCTTAATCCAGCCTTCTGGAGCTTCGATATGTCCCATCTGGATTCCTGTTAAGGTATCGCGTAATTTCTTAATAGTTGGTCCCATCTCTTCCATTCCGCTAGGGAAGCAAATTTCTTTACCATGGTCTACAATCTTTCCAACCGGAGAGATAACTGCTGCAGTACCACAAAGACCACATTCTGCAAAATCTTTTACTTCATCAAAGTATACTTCTCTATGTTCTACTTCCATTCCAAGATATTTTTCAGCTACTACCATTAAAGAACGACGAGTAATAGAAGGCAAGATACTGTCGGACTTTGGTGTTACCAACTTACCATCTTTTGTAATGAAGATGAAGTTTGCTCCACCAGTTTCTTCTACCTTTGTTCTAGTAGCTGCATCTAAGTACATATTCTCATCATAGCCCTGATTATGAGCATCTACGATTGCATGTAAGCTCATAGCATAGTTTAATCCGGCTTTGATATGTCCTGTTCCATGAGGTGCGGCACGGTCAAAATCACAAACACGAATCGTGATTGGTTTTACACCACCTTTAAAATAAGGACCTACTGGTGTAACAAATACTCTAAACTGATATTCATCTGCTGGTTTTACACCGATAACTGGATTGCTTCCGAACATATATGGACGGATATATAAAGTAGCACCAGAACCATATGGTGGTACATAATCGATATTCGCTTCTACAGTTTTCACAACAGCTTCAATAAATTTATCTTCAGGGTATACCGGCATCTCTAATCTGCGACAAGAATCAGCCAGACGAGAAGCATTCAAATCAGGGCGGAAGCATACGACTTTTCCATCTTCTGTTGTATAAGCCTTCAAACCTTCAAAGACAGTCTGTGCATACTGTAATACACCTGCACATTCGCTGATCGTAACGGTAGAATCTCCTGTTAAAGTACCTTCATCCCAGGCACCATTTTTGAAATTTGATACAAATCTTTTTTCAGTTTCCATATAGCCAAATCCCAGATTTGACCAATCGATGTTTTTACTCATCTTTAATTCTTCCTTTCCTTTGGTATATTGACAGATCCTTTTCGGCTTTTATAGCACTACTCATCTGTCTCCACCAGTACATTTTATATTATGTACATATCTTTCACATGGACTTAGTTTACCACCAGATAAAGCATAGTGCAAGATGCAAGTAGTATTTTGCAAGTTATAAATGAAGATTTTTCATTTTTTACGTCACTCACTGTCATTTTATGCAGTTATTCATCCACCTGCTTTTTCTATATGCTGTCTCAGAAAGATTTTTTCCTATTCCTTGGATTGCATTTCCCAGATTTGCCAAAGCAAGATCGGATTTTGCAGCACAGCAGTATGAGCAAACCTAATGCAGACAACAGACATCCAGCCTTTTTTCCAGATGCTTTGTAGATTACCCAAACATGATGGCTTCCCTTTGAGAGCCTGCAGCCTACAAATCCCTGATTTTCCTTTTCCAGTTTCGTCTCTTTCCCATCTACTACAATCTGGAACTGCTCATCATAAGGGATCGAAGTAATCAGATACCCATTTTCCCCCATAACGATCTTACCATCCAGCACATGGCTGGTTCTTTTCTCTTTCGTATCCTGGATAAAAGTATACTGATTTTCCTTTTTCTTCGCCTGTAATGGAGCCAGATACATTTCTATATCTGTAACCTCATAATGTCCTTTTGAAAATGTCACCAACTCTTCTTTCTGTCCCTCTTCTATCGGAACTGCATAAGTAAACGTTTCATTTTCGTTATAATAGATGTAATGAGAAGCTGACAGTTTATTTTGAGAATCCCCGATTCGAATAGACATATCCTGTCCCCTTGTATGATTCTTTACATGAAATCTGACGAAAAGAATAGCATCTTCATCTGTCTTTGGAATCTGAATCTTTTTTGTTCCTTCCAGCTTTCCCTCAAAGGCGCTTTGATCCTTCACCTCTATTACCTTTCGGGAAAGTTCTTCTCTCACCACATGCCCATCTCTTCTTCCATCCGAAGCCATCGCATAATTTTGAAATACCAGTTGATTATATGGGAAGGAAAGTTCTTGATATGCCTGATCGGAAACCGTATCAGAAGTGCCATATGCCATGTCAAAAGCATTCGGATTCTGATATACATCCATGTTCTTTCCACTTAAGACCTTTTTGTACCCCGGTACCGGCTTTTTAGAGACCAGATATCTAACTCCCATTACATTACGAAAGATGGGATTTTCCGTCAGCCCTTCCATAAGCGTATTTCGGTTGGCCTTTTCCACATGAAAAATTTTTTCGCGAAATTCATCATAAGAAGCATTATAAGTGGAAGAATAGACAGAGGTCATCTTCTGTTGTGCCACAAAGATCCGGTTCAGATTACGAGTATTGGCAGTAACCGTATCATAATACTCCATCCGGTAATCTGCACGGTCCTTCTCTTTTATCTGCGTCATAAGCTGTGCGACCTCTTGGTCTTCCTCAAGGCTCAGTTCCTTCTCATCCATCGCTGAAGCCATCATCTGATTCCCAACCGCTCCAACGCACAGGGATAAGACGATAGCTGGTACGGTAACGATCAGGATATTTGCTCTTTTCCTTTTAAAATAAACGCAGATGCTTCCCAGTACAAGCAACAGATCTGCCACACCAAGAATACACATTTCTTTCATCCGGCTTGCAGTCAGCACATAGATGAGCAAAAGTACACTGACGATATAAGTCTCTCCTGGTATCGTCTTCCTCTCTTTTAAGGATTGCAGCCATAATGCCATTGCAAAACAAAGCAATGGAAGAAATGGAATCAGTACCTTCTCACGGTTATATAAAAAGCCGTTTAGTGCATAGCTAACAAAGGGTATCATCAGCACCACCAAAAGGCTTATGTGCAACACCCTCCGGGACACTTTCTTCTGTGCGATTCCTGCGACAAGGGCAAAAAGGGCCAGCATCGTCACTCCCGTCCCATAATTATTATATAAAAGCCGAACCGGATCCCCAAACGGCAGCAAGAGTTCCAACAGATTTTCCACACTCTGCGCCTTCCCTCCCCGACCAGATACCAGGGCCATGGCCGTAGGTGCCAGAAAGAAGCCAGATAAAAGCACGCTTGTCAGCAGCACTGCCACATATCGGACTGCCTCTAGCAGCATGGACCAGACCTGCACCCTTTCTGTCCGGTCAAGATATGAATAAAGGGCATACAGACAAAGACAAAGAAATCCACCAATGCTGAAATAAAAGCTTGTCATAATCATCATCCAGGCGCCAACTATCAAAAGCCCTGCTTTGCGTTTTTCAAAATACCGATCTGTTCCCATCAATGCCAGACATAAAAATGGCATATAATTCACGAACATCACCTGCACATAGGAGTGATACAGAAGCGGGGATGCCAGCATAAATAACAAAGTGACAGAAATACAGACCTTTGGTTCCAGTTTCTTCCGAGAGATCCAGCGATAAAAGAGTAGCACCGAACTAAGAAAGGAAACTGCTCCCACCCCCATCATCCATGCATACATAGGAATCCATGGAAATGCATAAGATAACAGAATACATGGGTTTAACAGGCCGTAATAGGCAAAATTGTAGATGTTCTGCCCTCCTCCAATAGACGGGGCAAAATCCGGATACCATTCTCCCGTCTCATAAAAGAGCTTTCGAAAATAATCCGGAAAAACACTGTGCTGCATCAGCCAGTCAATATCAGAAGCGAAAAGATATCTTCCCTGAAGCATCAGATAAAAAGCTGCTGTTGCAATGCACACCAGCAGCAAGCCCAGGCAGATCCTTACATTCTTATTTCGATCCATATCATCTCTTCTCCTTATCCGTGCTCTCTTCCTTGACCAGATAAAGAGGTCTGTCTTTTGTCTCCAAATAGGTTCTGGACAGGTACTGGCCAATGATCCCCAGACACAGAAGCTGAATTCCGCTGATCATCAGGATGATACAAACAAGAGATGGCCATCCCTGCGTTGGATCACCCCAGAGAAACGTCCGGACCACGATCAGTATGATGAACAAAAATGCCGCAATACAGAAAAATGCCCCTATCCCAGATGCCAGATACAACGGCGATACGGAAAAACAGGTGATTCCCTGAATCGAATACAGGAGCAGTTTATAAAAAGACCATTTGGTCTCACCTGCCGCACGCTCAGTATTATGATATTCCAACCACTTTGTCTCAAATCCCACCCACTCAAAGATACCTTTAGAAAAGCGGTTGCGTTCGCTGATTTTAAGCACCGCATCGGTCATCCTCCTCGTCATCAGGCGGTAATCCCTGGCACCTCTTACAATGTTCACATCGGAGATTTTATTCATGACCCTGTAAAAACAGTCAGAGAAAAAAGAGCGGATCACTGGCTCTCCCTGACGGTCTATCCTCCTGGTCCCTACACAATCATACTCTCCATCCTCTAAAATATCATACATCTCAAGAAGCATCTCTGGTGGATCCTGAAGATCCGCATCCATCAGTCCTACATAATCTCCTTTTGCATGACTGAGTCCAGCATAAATAGCCGCTTCCTTTCCAAAATTTCTGGAAAAGGATATATATCTGCACCTCTGATCCTTTTCATGAAGTCTCTTTAAGATAGACAATGTTCCATCCCTGGAACCATCATCCACAAAGAACAATTCAAATTGAGTATCCTTCATTTTTTCCATAACACGATTCATCTCTTGGTAATACAATGGAAGAACTTCTTCTTCGTTAAAGCATGGAACGATAATACTGATCAATTTCATATCTGCAACTCCTCATCTGTTAATAAATAGTATTCCCCTCTTTTTTCATTCAAAACCGATGGTTTTTTCTGTGGATTTATGGTAACAGATGGAAATTTATTCAGCAATAGGTTTAAGAAAACCTTCAGAAAGGCTTAATGAATCTGTCGATTTCTTTTGACAGTCCTTTAACTTTGTAAGAATATCGTAAGAAAAAGTCTTTGACCTATAAACCAGAAAAGAATGCCGGCAATTCCTCCTGCCAGCACATCCTTTGGATAATGCACCCCTCCGATCACCCTGCTTGCAGCAATACATGCCCCAATCATAAAATAAAAAATACCAAACACTTTCGACAGTGACCAGATTACTCCCGCAATCAAAAAGGCAGAAAAAACATGCCTGCTTGGAAAGGATTTCCCTTTGGTATCTTTTTTGGTAATCGGATCAATCCTGAGCTCTTCATATGGTCTGGGCGCATCATAGACAGCTCGGAATACACTGAGCAGGCAGAAGGATACCAACGGAACCAGCACTGCCATAAAAAATTCCTGTCTTCTTGTAAGATAAAAGACCAGCAGCGCTATCGGATATGCCAGATATACCAATATTGTAAGTAAACGACTTCCTAATCTAAACATCTTCTCCCTCCTTTTTGTTCTTCGAAATGGATGTGATAGTCTCTCGTAGAATTGTTCATTCATATTCCTTCCTCCTTTCAGGCACATCATCCGCTTAAATTCCTGACAAAACCTTTATAAACAACAAACATAGTACGACCAGAATGATCGGTCTTACAACCCTGCTTCCATTCTTTAATACCATTCCAGCCCCAAGATAGTGACCCGCAATACTAAATACAGATGCTGCCAGTCCCAACATAATCCATACCTGACCGTGAAGCAGGAAGGTAACCAAAGCTGCTAAATTTGACGTTAAATTCAGCAGCTTTGTATTCACTGCAGCCTCCATCGTCGTCATCTTTGCAAAACTCATAAAGATAATAATATAGAAGGTTCCCGTTCCCGGTCCATAAAATCCATCATACAACCCGATCAGCACTGCCGCCATCCAGGCAATGATCAACTGCCGTCTTCTGCTGCAGCTTCCCTCTGTTCCCGAGGAAAGTACATCCTTTCGAATAACAAAAAACGCAGTTATGGGAAGAATGACTAACAATACAGCTTTTAATACAGACTCCTGAATCAGCATGCTCAATCTGGCTCCCATGGAAGAACCCATATACGCCAGAAAAATAGCCGGAACAGCCAATAAAAAATCCACTTTCGAATGTAAACACAGCCGAATAGTAGAAATCAAAGTCCCCGTCGCTGAAGACAATTTATTCGTGGCAACGGCTGCATGCATGGGAACCCCTGCAAGGATATAAGCTGGAAGGGAAATCAGTCCTCCGCCCCCTCCAATGGCGTCCACAAACCCTGCTAAAAACACAAGGGGACACACAATTAAAAATGTCGAATATTCCATAATCTATCTCCTAATCTTTTTCTCTCAAACTAAGCTCTTTGGCAATATTCTGCGCATCTGGATATACATGGGACAAAGAAATCCCCATGATATCCAGTTCATATGCCAACTGCTCCTTTACCTCTCCCGGAATAATGATTTTCCGAAGCAAGCCTTCTTCTTTAATATCCTCCAGGCGCCGATTGGTATTATGAAGCGTAAACGCAGACTGTTGGACATAAATCCGCATATCGTGTTCAATAGGATAACAGGCCAAAATACGGTCAATGACCGCCGGATTCTCTGGTACATACTCCTTTTTAAATGCCGGTCGAATCATCTGGAGAGCAGTGTGAGAATCAATGGAATATAAATAATCCTGAAATCCTTCCTCTGCATTTAATCGGGAAGGAGATAAAATCCAGATACAGGCATCTCGATCACTTCTTCTTTTCCAATCCTCCACTGCAAAATATGCCGCGATCAACGGCGAACGGCTCCAATCCAGCAATCTGGTTGGAAGCCCATAATGGCGCATGATCGACAGCCATGCTGAATAATTGCGAAAATCCGGCTTGTCCCGTAATGTAACACTGGCTTTCATATAAAAATCATTGGCCAGATACTGCTCTCGTCCAAGATATGGCACTCTCTGCACTGATGGAATCAATGGCCAGTTTTTATTCCCATGCCCACGATACCAGTAAATTTCATTTTCCTCAATCTTTTCTATGACCTCAACCAGGTCCCCCAAATTACAAATGGTATACATTTCTCCCATATATCGTACCCCTCTTTTCATTTTCGTCTAACGATTCTTATTCAACACTTTTCTTTCTGGAATTACAAAGATAAACAACAGAGAACTGATGAATAAGAAAAATGGATAATACAGCTTTGGAATGATTTCAAAGGCTGAAATCTGACATCCCATCGTTACTGCTGCACTTACTGCATATAACATCTGAGCTCCATAAGGCAAAATTCCCTGAAATATACAACTAAAAGTATCCAGAATGGAAGCACTTTTTCTTGGAGAAATATCGTATTCCTTTGCCATTTCTCTGGCAATTTCACCAGTCATAACAATAGCCACGGTATTATTGGCTGTCGCTATATCCATCACCCCTACCAGTAGCCCCATTCCAAACTGTCCACCTTTCTTACCACGAAATATCTTCTTAATCCCATATAACAGGGCATCAAATCCACCATACTCTTTCATCAAGCCACACAGGGCAGAAACCAAAATAGCCACCATAGAAGTCTCAAACATCCCAGAGGCACCATTTCCCATATTAGATAAGAGCTGCAATGGTGTCAGCGCTCCAGTAGCTGTCATAATAATAGCTCCCGTTACAATTCCAACGAATAAAATCAAAAAGACATTCATTCCGGCAATTCCACCAATTAGTACAAGAATATAGGGAATAATCTGGATCAATGAATAGGAATCCCTTACAACTCCATGCTGCTCTACTCCGGCAGATATCATCAATATGACCACGACCGAAACCAGCGCTGCCGGAAATGCAATATGAAAATTCTCCCTGAATTTATCCTTCATGGTACACCCCTGTGTATTACAGGCTGCAATGGTCGTATCAGAAATCAAAGACAGATTATCTCCAAACATCGCTCCTCCCATTACAGAACCGATGCATAATGCTGGTGAAAATCCAGTAATATTGGCAACAGAAACGGCAATTGGTACGATCAGCGCAATGGTTCCAGTAGAAGTTCCCATCGCTGTTGAGATAAAGCATGCGACTATAAAAAGAACTGCCGGTGCAAACCGCATTGGTACCAAAGACAGCATAAAATAAGCAACACTCTGCGCACCGCCCCTTCCAACAACACCTACAAAAATACCAGCTGTCATAAAAATCAAAATCATCGTAATAATATTTTTATCACTTAAGCTCTTTCCCATAATTTCCAGCTTCTCATCAAAAGAAACCTTTCGATTCTGCATACATGCCACAAAGATAGCAGCTATAAATGCGACAACAATGGGAATGTGGTAAAATCCCATTTCAATCTTTAATACATACTCAAACACAATTCCCAACCCCAGGTATAAGACTAAAAACACACCAATTGGAAGCAATGCTAAAACATTTCCCTTCTTTTCCTTCATCAATTTCATCCTTTCTCCTGTTTTTTCATAAATATCTCAAAATAGTATTTTATCATCTCTTTTTTCTTGGAACAACCTATATTTTTGTGTAAAATAAGATTATCTTATCTTGTCATCGGCCAAGCCGACTGACACTAATGAAAGGAGCTACATGAAACAGATATTATTATTAACCACCGGTGGAACCATTGCCTCCGTAGAATCGGAACATGGCCTGATCCCAGGCATGGACAGTGCTGCTTTACTTTCTGATGTCCCAGAAATCTCAAACCTCTGTCAACTTACCACACGAGCCATCTTAAATCTGGACAGTTCTAATCTTCAGCCCAAAGACTGGCAGATCATCGCCAATGAAGTTTTTGCTTCTCTTTCTGACTATGATGGAATTGTAATCACCCATGGAACCGACACAATGGCTTATACAGCTTCTGCCTTATTCTATATGCTAAAGGGACTTCATAAACCAGTGATCCTTACCGGATCCCAGCTCCCTATGAAATCCCCGGGAACCGATGCGAAAAAAAACCTGATCGACGCCATCCGTACCGCTATTACAGGACGACCCGGAATCTTTGTCGTCTTTCATTCTAGAATTCTGGATGGACCAAAGGTTTCCAAAATCGATTCTTTTGATTTTAATGCCTATGATGCTGTAGATAAAAGCCCCGACCTTGGAGTTATTCAAGATGGACAAGTTCTGTTCTCCTCACCTGACTTCCAAAAGCCTTCCAGTTCTTGTGTTCTATCTGATCAATTATGTAATAACGTAGTTATATTTCAGATTTTTCCCGGCTTTTCCAAGGATTTTCTCATTCAAGCCATCGATGCTGGCGTTCAAGGTATCATCCTCAGAGGCTATGGAAGTGGAAATGTCCCCGGTAAAGGAAACAGCCTGCTCCCAGCTCTCCACTATGCAAAAGAAAAAAGGATTCCCGTTATCTTGGGAACCCAATGTACTTATGGAGGCTGTAGCAGCACTTATGAAACCGGAAGTCTTGCTCTGGATGCTGGTGCTCTGTCAGCCGGCTCTCTTTCCATCGAGCATGCACTTGTCCGCCTCATGTATCTTCTCGGTCAAACAAAGGATTATGACCAGATCTGTCGTTTGTGGGAACAATATTAAAAGCATTTATCACAAAAGAAGCTGCTTCAATCCAAAGTAGATGAAAGTAGCTTCTTTTTTGGTCCTTCATTTATGAATCCTGTTCTTCTTTCTGTATCCGATTCCGGATCTCCTGCATTTTATAATCCAACTGGGCACTGATTCTGGCACATTTCTCTAATTCCTCTGCCAATCTTACTGCCTCTTCCGGTTTTATATTCTTCTTATAACGAAGCTTGTGCTCCAGACTTGCCCAAAAATCCATAGCAATAGTACGAAGCTGGATTTCCACCTTCATAGGCCGCTTCTCGTTCTGAAGAAAGATCGGCACTTCTACGATCAGGTGCAGACTTCGATAACCACTTTCTTTTGGATTCTGAATATAGTCTTTTTTCTGAATCAACAAAATGTCGTCCTGCTCCAACAGACAGTCTGCCAGCAGATAAATATCCTCAGGGAAGGAACATACAACCCTGACCCCGGCAACGTCTCGAATATTTTCTTCAATGGATTCCACCGTTAACGGAAGGTTCTTTTTCTTTAGCTTTTTCATGATTCCTTCCTGAGATTTTAATCTGGTCTTAATAGTTTCAATAGGATTTCGATCATACTGAAGAGAAAACTGCTCATTTAACACCTTAAATTTGGTCTCAATCTCCATAATCGCACAGCGATAGTATGCCATCAAGCTCTGATATGGCAGAGTATTTTCCTTCATAAATTCCATAAATTCATCATTGATGATCGTATTACGAATAAACTTATCCGTCACCTGATTCACCCAGTGCTCCAGTGCCATCTTACCTTGTTTTTCCACGAACAACATCTCCTTTCTTCTAATTATTACTTTTCCATTAATATTATCTAAATTTTATTAACATTGCCTCATTTCATTTGAATCTCTCTGTCTCCCATGTTAAACTTAAATCAAAGAATACACTGGGGTGATAGATTCCCAGATGAGGGGGCTTGCATATATGACTAAAAAAAGTTATCGATTATCTTGTTTACTATTAACTGTTCTTTTTATGATCAGCATGATATCTGTATCCGTGTTTGCAACAGAAAAGAAATCCAAGTTTACTGCTCATAAGCAGGCAACACGTACAACATCTACTGTCAAACAAAAGAAAATATCTGCCACCACTATCAGACACATCAAGAAGGATGTGCAATCTGCTGTCACGTATGATAAGAAGTCTTTGAAAGACGGCGACTGGTTCCAGATGGATACGAAAGATGCCAAAGATCTGGTAATCTCTCTTACCCATACTGAAGATTTAACATCTGTTTCCTATAAATCCAGCGAAAGCCGTGTCCTTGATCTGGATGGAACCTTTACAAAGTCATCTGAACATACTGCGGTTACGCTTCCTATCAAAGCTGCTGATTCTGGTAAGACAGATCTTATCATTCATTTTTATACGGTAGATATTTCTGATGCACAGAACAAGGATACAAAACCGGTTTCTACCATTACCTTGCATGGGACGACCGGTTCCATTGTAGCAGATTATTCCAAAGTGGATGCTGCAATCTCCAGAATTCCGGAAGATTTATCTCTCTATACAGAAGAGAGTGTTCAGGAATTAAAGAAAGCTCAGGAAGCAGTAGACCGAAACCTTACCGTTAATGAACAGGATACTGTAGACGGTTATGCAGAAGCAATTACAAAAGCCATCGATCAGCTAAAATATAAACCAGCAGATTACTCTAAAGTTGACGCTGCCATTGCCAAAGCAGAGAAACTGGACCCAGACGACTATCAGAATTTTGATGTTGTAACCAAAGCCATCGCTGCTGTTCAACGGGATAAGAATATCACCGAGCAGGATCAGGTTGATGCTATGGCTGCCAATATCGAGAAAGCCATTGCTTCTCTGATAAAAAAGGATGCTGGCAAAACAGAAGATCCAAAAATTACTGGTGGAATAAATTCCGATCCGACAGACACAAATAAGATTACTAAATTGAATACTTCAAAACGTAAATCAAAAGCTTCCACCACTGCTCCTAAGACAGTTACTCAAAAGATCAATAGCAATAAAAAGGTTTCTCCAAAGACTGGGGACTCTAGCCAGACATTCTTATTCATAATGCTGGCCGCAGGTCTGATTGCTGTCGGAAGCTACTATCGTTATCGTAAATTATCTTAAGAAATAAATAATCAACTATAAAAAACATCTTTCATGAAATCAGTATTTGTAAAACGCTGACCATTTTATCAAAGATGTTTTTTATTTTTGTAAGATAACTTCTCCGAAAGCGACATATGCGGAATGTTAGAACAACCAAGCCCGACGTAATCTTACACAAAACACCTTTTTCTTAATTCATCTTTTCTCTCCTGTGTCGTAAAAGCACTCTGTATTGCATTTTCCATCAACTGCTCTTCTTCCACCTCTGTAAGGCCCAAAAACTCCCTTAAATAAGCAAATTCTTTTTGTATATTGGTCCTTGATATGGCCATATCATCTGTATTGACCGTGACACAAAGTCCTCGTTTTAAAAATTCCCGAATCGGATACTGACTCATATCCTCAACTGCTCTGGTCTGATAATTGCTGGTAGGACACATTTCCAGACAAATATGCTTCTGTGCCAGTTGATTCATCAGCTTCTCATCCTGTCGTACCCGCACACCATGTCCAATTCTCGCAGCACCAAATTCCACAGCAGACTGTACGCTTTCCGACCCGTCTGCTTCCCCGGCATGTATGGTAAATGGTACCCCCTTCTCCTTTGCAGTTCGAAAAAGTGTTTCGTAATCCCTTGTCGGATAAAGTCCTTCTGCTCCTGCAAGATCAATGGCTACCACTCCTCCATCCTCCGTTAAATACTTTACGGCTAATCGAAGGGTCTCCGCGTTGGCTTCTGCCGTATCTTCCCCACGCATACAGCAGAGAATCAGATTACACGCAAGCGTAGAACGGCTTAGTCCAGCCAATGCTGCCTGCACTGCCTCTTCCTGCGTCAGTCCCTTCTGGCAGTGAAGCTGGGGTGCAAATCGGATTTCTCCATAAATGACCCCATCCTTTCTAATATTCTCCTGCACCAGATACACCGCCTTCTCAATCGCCTGCGCAGTCTGCATCAGGGAAAGGGGCAGGGAAAAACATTGCAGAAAATCATTTAAGCTTCTGCAATCCTCTGACACAGACAATTGCCTTTCCAGTTCTTTCTCGTCTTCTGGCAGCAAAATTCCCTGACTGTCTGCCAGCATTCGTGCAATTTCCGGTGTAATCGCTCCATCCAGATGAAGATGAAGTTCTATATAAGCTTTTGGCATACCACCATCTCCTTTTTGTCTACTGAAGCTCAAACGCTCCTGTATAAAGCTGATAATAATTTCCTTTCTTCGCAATCAATTCTTCATGACTTCCCCGCTCTATGATTTTTCCATGATCTAATACCATGATAACATCTGAATTCTTTACTGTCGATAAGCGATGTGCAATTACAAATACTGTTCTGCCTTGCATCAATGCATCCATCCCTCTTTGTACAATGGCTTCTGTTCTCGTATCAATGGAAGAGGTGGCTTCATCCAGGATCATGACTGGTGGATCTGCGACTGCCGCTCTGGCAATGGAGATCAACTGTCTCTGTCCCTGAGACAGACCTCCTCCTTCCCCGTCGATCATCGTATCATATCCTTTTGGAAGCATACGGATAAAACCATCTGCATTGGCCAGCTTGGCTGCTGCAATACATTCTTCATCCGTTGCATCTAGTTTGCCATATCGAATATTCTCCATAACTGTGCCGGTAAATAAATTTACATCCTGTAAAACTACGCCAAGGGAACGTCTTAGGTCACTCTTACGGATTTTATTGATGTTAATGTCATCATAGCGAATCTTACCATCGGCAATATCGTAAAATCGATTGATCAGATTGGTAATTGTCGTCTTTCCTGCTCCTGTAGCTCCTACAAATGCTACCTTCTGCCCAGGTTTGGCATATAAAGTGATATTATGCAATACCGGTTTTCCTTCTTCGTACTCAAAATCTACGTCGAACATTCGCACTTCACCGTTTACTTCCTTATAAGTTAGAGTTCCGTCCTTATGAGGATGTTTCCAAGCCCAGATTCCTGTATGTTCATCTGCTTCCACTAACTTTCCATTTTTATATTTTGCATCTACCAGACTAACATATCCATGATCCTCTTCGATTTCTTCATCGATCAGCTCAAAGATCCTGCCTGCTCCAGCCAGCGCCATAATAACTGAACTTAGCTGCTGTGATACCTGTCCCAAAGGATGGATAAAGCTTCTTGACAACTGCAAAAATGCTGCGATCATTCCAAGGCTTAGTGGTGCTACCCCTGTCAGACTCAAATTGGTAACTCCCGCAATTGCAAGTCCACCTCCCACAACTGCAATGACTACATACAGAATGTAACCCAGGTTATTCATTGCCGGCATCAGGATATTGGCATATCCGTTGGCTGTAGCAGCTATTTTTTTCAAATGATCGTTCTTTTTTATAAATTCTTCTTCTGATTTATCTTCATGGCAAAATACTTTTATTACCTTCTGTCCATGAATCATCTCCTCAATATATCCATTGACATCGCCAAGCGCCCTTTGCTGCTCAACAAAATACTTTCCGCTTCTTCCCGCAATATTCCCAATTGTTTTCAAAATAAAAAACATACAGATTACAACCAGCCCTGTCAGCCACACGCTGATAGAAAGCATAGCCATGAATACTGCTACGATGGATATCACAGAATTTAACAGCTGTGGCAGAGACTGTGAGATCATCTGGCGCAGCGTATCCGTATCATTCGTATAACGACTCATAATATCTCCATGAGAATGCTGATCAAAATACGGTATCGGCAGTTTCTGCATATGTGCAAACATATCATCACGGATCTTTTTTAAGGTGCCCTGTGCGATCAATGCCATATTCCAATTATAGAAAAATGCACACAGCATCCCAACAAGATAAATTCCAAACATAACGGAAAGTGCCTTTAGAAGCCCTCCAAAATCAGGTACTGCATCCAATAAAAGAGGAGCAATGTAATCATCGATCAACGTCTGAATAAACAAGGAAGAAGCAACCGTTGCTACTGCACTTAACAGGATACAGATTATAACCAGAATCATTCTTGCTTTGTACTGTCCCATAACCGCTAACAAACGCTTTAGGGCTGTTTTGTCAAAAGATGGTTTCTTCTTATTCATCATCCTCTCCTCCTTTCATCTGTGACTCATATACTTCCCGATAAATCGGATTTGATCGAAGAAGTTCCTCATGACTTCCCCATCCGCTGATGCTTCCATTGTCCATCACGATAATCTTATCTGCATCCTGGACAGAAGATACCCGCTGGGCAATGATCAGCTTCGTCGTTTCTGGAATGAATTCCTTAAATCCCTGACGGATCTTGGCATCGGTCTTTGTATCCACCGCACTGGTAGAGTCGTCTAAAATAAGAATTTTAGGCTTTTTGAGCAATGCCCTTGCAATACACAATCGTTGCTTTTGTCCACCAGACACATTGCTCCCGCCCTGCTCGATATAAGTATCATATTTATCCGGAAAACGCTGAATAAATTCATCTGCCTGAGCAAGCTGACAGGCATATCTCATTTCTTCATCAGATGCCTGTTCATTCCCCCATCTTAAATTCTCCTTGATGGTCCCAGAAAATAGGGTATTCTTCTGTAATACTACTGCCACCTGTTCCCGAAGGGCTTTTAAATCCATCTTACGAACATCCACACCGCCTACCAGAAGCCTTCCTTCCGTCACATCATAAAGTCTTGGAATCAGCTGAATTAATGTGGATTTGGCAGATCCGGTTCCTCCAATGATTCCTACCGTCTCCCCAGACTCAATCTTAAGATTAATATTCTTTAAGCATTCTTTCTCCTTCTTATTGGAATAGGAGAAACTTACATTTTCAAAGGAAATGGATCCATCCTTTACTTCTGTTATTGGATTTTCACCATTCTTTAAGCTACTTTCCTCTGTCAAAATCTCAGCAATACGTTCTGCTGAAGTTCTTGAAATAGTAATCATAACAAATACCATAGAAAGCATCATCAGACTCATTAAAATCTGCATGGTGTACGTAAATAAGCTCATTAATTCCCCAGTGCTAAGTCCAATGGCTGCATTGCCACCACTTGCCACAACGGCTCTTGCCCCAAACCAGGAGATAAAGATCATACAGCCATATACACAAAACTGCATCAATGGCATATTCAATGCCAACGTCTGCTCTGCTTTTGTAAAATCCTTATAAATCTTATTGGAAATCTTCGCAAACTTCCCAATTTCATGCTCTTCCCTTACATAAGACTTTACTACACGAATCCCATAAAGATTTTCCTGTACAACGGCATTCAAATCATCGTATGTGTGAAAAACACGCTCAAAAATAGGATGTACGCTGGTCATAATAATCAATAATCCCACTGCTAAAATTGGAATCGCCAAAAAGAAAACCAAGGAAAGCTTTGCATCAATTCTTATAGAACAAACCAATGCGAAGATCAAAATTGCCGGTGATCGAAATGCCATTCGGATAATCATCTGATAGGCATTTTGTATATTCGTAACATCCGTCGTCAGCCTTGTTACAATACTGGCTGTTGAAAAACGGTCGATATTGGAAAAAGAAAACTGTTGCACCCTTCGATACATATCCTCTCGTAAATTACCAGCAAATCCTGCAGATGCACGAGCTGCCGTTTTTCCTGCCGCCACTCCAAAAAACAGGGACATCATCGCTGTGATCAAAAGAATGAAACCAATCTTTAAAATATAAGCCATATCCCCGCAATCAATGCCATAGTCGATCAATCTAGCCATCAAAAGCGGAATAATCACTTCCATAATCACTTCCAAAGATACAAGTATAGGAGTCAGAATCGAGTCTTTTTTATATTCTCTAATACTCCCCGCAAGTGTTTTTAACATCTTTCTTATCCTCCTTATCATCAAAATTTTTTTTCAAATTACTTTGGATTCTATACAGGTATTCATAGAGATGCTCTAATTCTTCTTCTGAAAATCCTTGTAGAAGCGTTTCTTCCATCATGTCATGATCCTGATGAATCCATTGAGCCACATCCTCTGCCTGCTTCGTTAACACCAGCTTCTTCAATCTGGCATCGGATAAAACCCGCTCTCTTTTAATATATCCTTTTTCCACCATCAAGTGAATGACCTTGGAAGCAGTAGAACGGGTAATCCCAAAACAGGATTCAAAATCCTTTTGAAACACGTCCTCTCCCCTTCGGTCGTATAGATACCCAATAATCCTTCCATTGCCACTAGTCAGAACATCCAGACCATTCTCCTTCATCCTTTTATCAATGGAGCGCTTGATCAGATTATCCACGATTCTGATTTCATCGAGTATGCTTTTTTCTTGCATATTTTCCACCCTTCCAAAATATTGTTTGATATCCAACTGTTTGCTCTCAAACAATTATAAAAGGCAGCTTTTCACTTGTCAAGAGAAAGTATTTTGAAAAATTTCATCTAAATAAAAAAGATGGATCAGATACCAGTTCTTCACTGATTCTGATCCACCATTTTTCACATCAGAAATAGATTGTCTACTGAATGGATACAACCTCATAATCCTGATCTTCTACCGTCTTTTTCAGAACATCGTCCCCAACTTCTTCATTTAAAGTTACCACAGCCGTTCCCTGTTCATGGCTGACAACTGCTTCTTCGACCTGTGGAAGGGCCTCTAAGCATTTCTTTACTCTAGCTTCGCAGTGTCCACACATCATACCATTGATTTTCATTGTTTTTTCCATTGTCATCTCAACCTCTTTCTTTTTATGTTTTCTTTTTTTATCCTTTTTGGAACTGTACATATCAACCAGATTCAACCGTAATGCATTGGTTACAACACAAAAACTAGATAAACTCATGGCTGCGGCACCAAACATTGGATTTAGCTTCCATCCAAGGATCGGATACCATACGCCAGCTGCCAAAGGAATTCCTATCACATTATAAATAAATGCCCAAAACAGATTCTCATGAATATTCTTTAATACTTCTCTGCTCAGACGGATAGCCGCCGGCACATCTCTCAAGCTGCTTTTCATCAAAACTACATCCGCAGCATCAATCGCCACATCCGTGCCTGCTCCAATGGCAATCCCAATATCTGCTCTGGTCAATGCAGGCGCATCGTTGATACCATCTCCAACCATAGCAGTTCTTCCATATCCAGAAAGTCTGCGCATGACATTTTCTTTTCCATCTGGTAAAACTCCTGCAATTACTTCATCGACGCCAACCTGAGAGCCGATTGCCTCTGCAGTCCTTTGATTATCTCCCGTCAGCATCACAACCCGGATTCCCATATTTTGAAGCTCTTTTACTGCTTGTGGACTATCTTCCTTAATCACATCTGCTACCGCAATGATTCCTGCAAATACATCTCCTTTTGAGAAAAATAAAGGTGTCTTTCCCTCGTTTGCCAGTCGATCTGCATCTGCCCGTATCTTAGTGGAAATAGAAACCTGCCCCTTCATAAAGGCCAGATTCCCTCCGCTTACTTTCACCCCATTCATGGTACCACTTAATCCATTACCAGGTACTGCCACAAAGTCTTTCACTGCCTCTGCCTCTATCTGATGCTCTTTTGCATAAAAGACAATCGCTCTTGCCAGGGGATGTTCACTTTTTTGCTCTAACGCATATGCAAGGCCCATAAGCTCTTCTCGATCCACACCATCTGCAGGAAACAGATCCGTAACTCTTGTTTCTCCACTGGTAATCGTTCCTGTCTTATCCAAAGCCACCACATCTACCTTACCCGTTTCCTCCAGAGATACCGCTGTCTTAAACAGTACTCCGCTTTTTGCCCCTCGGCCATTTCCAACCATGATGGCCACCGGTGTGGCAAGTCCCAGAGCGCATGGACAGCTGATCACTAATACGGAAATGCCTCTTGACAGAGCAAATCCAACGGATTGTCCAACGAGAAGCCATACAAGAATCGTGATGATAGCAATGACAATGACTACTGGTACAAAAACTCCAGATACCTTATCCGCTACCTTTGCGATAGGAGCCTTGGTGGCTGCTGCATCGCTGACCATCTGAATAATCTGAGATAAAGTGGTATCTTCTCCAACTCTAGTGGCTTCGCATCGTAAAAATCCAGATTGATTCATCGTTGCCGCAGACACTGGATCTCCAACTTCCTTATCCACTGGAATACTCTCCCCTGTCAAAGCCGCTTCATCCACAGCACTGCTTCCTTCTACAACCGTACCATCGACCGGAATACTTTCTCCTGGACGAACTAAAAAAATCTCTCCTGTTCGTACCTGATCCACTGGAACCTCTACCTCCAGACCATCTCTCACAATCGTAGCCATCTTAGGTACCAACTTCATCAAACTCTTTAACGCATCTGTGGTCTTCCCCTTAGAACGTGCCTCCAGCATCTTTCCTACCGTAATCAACGTCAAGATCATAGCCGCAGATTCAAAATAAAATTCATGCATATATGACATAACTCCTGCCATATTCCCTGCGGTCTGTGCCCCTGTCATGGCAAACAGGGCATACGTACTATACACAAAGGAAGCTCCTGCACCTAATGCCACCAATGCATCCATATTGGGTGCCTTATGCCAGAGGCTAATAAATCCATTGATAAAAAACTTTTGATTGATGACCATAATGGCCATTGTAAATAAAAGCTGTAATAATCCCATCGCCACATGATTTCCATCAAAAAATGATGGCAACGGCCAATTCCACATCATATGTCCCATAGAAACATACATGAGAGGTACTAAAAAAATCAAAGATGCAATCAGCCGCCTCTTCATCTTCGGTGTCTCTTTATCCTCAAGGGCATCTTCATCGATTTGACCGGCTGTTGTCTCTTCCCTTCCTTTGATCGATGCACCATAGCCTGCGTGAACTACAGCCTCGATAATATCTTCCGTTGCCGCACTGCCTTCTACCACCATGGAATTGGTCAATAGACTGACGGAAACAGAATCCACTCCGGCTACCTGTGATACCGCCTTTTCCACATGATTGCTACAGGCCGCACAGCTCATTCCTGTTACGTTATATTGTTGCACTGTATCCTTCCTTTCTGCCTCTATCTCATTAGCTTTTGTAATGTCTGTACAAGCTCATCAACGACTTCATCGTTGCCATCCCGAATATCCTGAGCTACACAGGTACGGATATGCTCAGCCAAAAGTACCTTATTAAAGCTATTGAGCGCCGCGTTAATGGCCGCTACCTGCGTTAAAATATCCACGCAATAGGCATCTTTCTCCAACATCCCTTTGACTCCACGCACCTGACCTTCAATTCGATTCAACCGGTTGATCAGATTCCGATATTCTTTGTCCGAACGCTTCTTTGTCTTATGACAGCATCCGTCTTTCTCTATCCCTTCTCTATGACAACAAGTCTTTTCGTCCATCTTATACCTCCATTCTTCCCCTCTTGTTGTTTTATTATATACCCCCTCAGGGTATATTGCAAGAGAAAAAAGAAAAGACTTATTATCAATAAAACCATATTTAAATACAAAAGGGGCTGTCCTGAAAACATAATTTAGAGATTTCCTATAAAAAGCATTCTAAATAAGCTCGCCTTTTGGTGGGCTTATTGTTCTCTAGTATAAAAGTTGGAGAGAATCTATCTCGGCTAAATAATTACATCCACCCCTAACTTTTCTAATGAGCGAAGGTTTCTTTTTATTCATTTCTCCTGATTGATAGCAGAATGGTAATTTGCCCCCAGATTATGGTAAGGAACTTTCTCTTTTAGTATATGATAGATAGTATGGGCTACTGCTATCAAAGCTCTCTTTCCACCTCTGCGCGCAGCAATTCTTTGATATCGTGAGTAGATATCACTTTCTTTATTCCGTATGGCTGATCTGGCACATTCCACCAGAGTTGCTTTCAAATATTTATTTCCTTTTCGTATCTGCGTACTCATCTTTTTTCCGGCACAAGTCCTGCCCATGAACTAAAACGGGATTCATTTTGAAAATGTTCCATCTCGATTTGGTACTATGTCAAAAAAAGTACAAGTTAAACATGAACAATCCATCTAACCACCTCTATCATAAGGAATTTTGAGTTTCAATGACGAGGATATTCATCTGTGCTCTGGGCATCATTGACTCTCAAAATTTTTTGTAAATCATCTTACTCAAGCAAATTTGCTCCGCCAATGCACCACTTGTCGGATGTCTTTTTTATCAGGCACTCTGTTCCATTCTTTTCAATTCAATTCTGTACATTTCTTCGTATTTATTTGATGACAGATATCCACAATGACTATGGATCCTTACTGTATTATAGAATGTCTCAATATACTGAAATACAAGTTTATATGCATGGTTGTAATCAAATATTTTGAAACGGTTTAACCATTCTCTTTTTATCAGTGCATGAAAAGATTCGATGCAGGCATTATCCCAAGGATATGCTTTTTTTGAATAGCTGCGTTGTGCTTCTTTTGTGGCTTCTATATAATCTGTGCATACATACTGTATGCCACGGTCACTATGTATCATTTTGGGATTCTTTATCCCTCTGGCATATCTGGCCCTGTTTATTGCTGCTATTACCCATTTCGCTTCTAAAGTATCACTAAGGACCCATGCAAGGATTTTTCTGGAATATAGATCCATTATGCTCGTGAGATATACAAAACCCTCATACGTCCAAATATATGTTATATCGGAACACCACACGGCATCGGGTTCTGCTGGATTGAATTTTCCATTTAATATATTTTTGAGTTCATGGCTGAAATCGGAATCAATGGTCGTAACCGTATAGGGTTTCAGATACTGTGCTCTGATCCCAAGTTCTTCCATATATTTTCCCACTGTTTTTTCTGAAATGCTCTCGCCTTCCTTACGAAGGCATTCGGTGATCTTCGGTGCTCCGTAATTCTGATGGGAATCATGGTAAACTTCAAGGAACAGAGCTTCTGTCATTTTCCCAGTATGCCGATGGCTTTTTTTAATATATCTAAAGCATCCTGTGTGTCACGCAATTCTTTTTTCAGGCGGGTGATTTCCTTTGCTTCATCGCTCTCGTAATTTCCTCTTCCCCTGGTAGGAACTTCCCCTCCGTTAGCATCATACAGTTTTCTCCAGGTACTTAATGTGCTTTTTCCTATACCAAGATTTTTAGCACATCTGGCACAGCCTAACTCTGGATGTTCTTTCCAATATCTTACGGCATCTTTCGTAAATTCTTCTGTGTACTGTTTAGACATAACTTATCCCTCCATCTTGTTCTATTATACCTTTATGTTAAGGATCGTTCACATCTAATTTGTACTATTTATATACTAGCACCAGTTCCATGATACTACAGATGGAGCAAAGAGCAGTGCCATCTTATACAGCCTGATTGAAACCGCAAAGGCAAACAACTTAAACATCTATCGGTATCTCTATACATTACTGCTTTATATGCCGGATTACCTTGATTCGTCCGCAGGCATAGAAGCATTGATGCCATGGAGTGATTTTATAAAAGAACGATGTATGAATAGTACCAATGGTGACATTGAACTGCCAGAAACAAGAGGAAGAATTCCAATCTAATGGAATCCTTTCTCATAGAATGATATACGGTATTTTATGTACCGCTTACTACTATTCTGCTATCAATCAGGAGAAATGAATAAAAAGAAACCTTCGCTCATTAGAAAAGTTAGGGGTGGATGTAATTATTCGCCGAGATAGATTCTCTCCAACTTTTATACTAGAGAACAATAAGCCCGCCAAAAGGCGAGCTTATTTAGAATGCTTTTTTATAGGAAATCTCTGAATTACGTTTTCAGGACAGCCCCTTTTATGAAACCATATTCTATGTTTACTACCTAGATTTTACTCCTCCTCCATTAAATCCTCCACCGCTATAGGCATCTGTATATGAATTATATACATATCGTAGAAACTGCTGATGATCTTCCGAAATAAGATCCATGAACTTCTCTTCACCCTGCGTATAATAAACAAAAATCTTTCCATCCCTCTCTGCACACCGTTCAAATGTATACGATTTTCCATCAATTGTTGTCGGTGTAATCTGAAATTCTCGATAATTATCTCCTGTTTCATACCATGTTCCATACCAAAATTGCAACAATCGGTTTTTCGCTTCTTCTTCCTTTTTCTTTTTTTCTTCCACCGCCTTCTGAGCACGTGCTTTTAACTTACTCATTATACCAGCCTCAGATTCATTAATCTTTTTCTGATTCTTTTCTTTGTCGTCTTGATTTAAAAATAACATTACTATTCCGCTTTCATAGTCACCCTCATCCAGCTCTGGATGTGAATAGATAACCGTGGAACTTGTTAACAACATATCTTGTACAATATCTATATTTCCAATATTGGTAATTGTTCCTAACTCTATTTTTTCTTTTCCATCCAATCTTATCTTAAAAATCGTAGATTTATTGCTATCTATAACATTAGAAACCCCAAATGCCCATTTATTAGATAGATTATAGAGTTGTCCATCAGCTAACTTTTTTTCCGATCCATCTTTTAAATCTAAACAATACGTACAAAGATTTTGCCCATCAAAACCTACCGTATAAATCAGTTTTCCATTCCAAACAACAAGCGCATAAATGGTATCACATTTTGTATTATTTGCCGTTCCTGCCGCTTTTTTTATCATGATTCTTTTTCCAGAATTCAAATCTTCTTGAATCAAATCTATTCCCTCATATTTAGAGTCATAAATTCCATAATAGATAAATCCCTGATCATATATGATTGGACCACTATCAGCGATATTTTTTAGTTCTTCTTGTTCTCCTCCATTTTTATTGATCTTATAGAAAACTTTTTCTTCTACTTCTTCTACATAATAAATCCACTCTCCTTCCAAATACAACTGATCGATGAAATCATCAGTTTCCACAATAGTTTTCATATTTGTCCCATCTTTACGTACAGATACGATTCTGTATCTGTCCTCGTTTATAACAAAATAAAAATGCTCATCATCTGCCCTTAGATAATCCACTTTCTCTTCATCTGATGCTCCATCAGCAATCTTACATATCTCTTTTTTGTTGGATCCATCTTCATCCATTACAAAAAGACAGTATTCACCTTCATATGTCAGATAATAGATCTTATGATCTTCATATATCGATTTTGTGTTCAAAATTCCATTTCCTGTATACAAAACATCACTGATCATATCATCCATTTCTTCTTCTGATATAATATCATCTTTCCCATCAAGCTGCTCTATGGTATTCGCATATTCTGGAACAGCAACCTCCGCATCCAGTATATTATCTCCTGCTATATCCTTGATTTCCTGTTCTTTCTTTAAGATATCTGATACATCCTTTACTTCTTCCTTTGCAATCAACAACATCGTTGCTGCTTTCTTGTATTCGCTCTTATCACGATAGATTTCATACATTTTAATATAAGGTTCTTCTTTCTTTGGATTTATATGGGAAGAAACTGCATAGGCAATAAATGCCTCATTGTATTGATGCTCTTTCATATACTTACTTGCAATCTCCATCTGATCCATATATTTGCTATGTATCGTATAAACTCTTAATCCAAATATACCCCATATGCAAATCCAGACTGCTATGAATACTCCCGCTATCATATATTTCATTTTTTGTTTTTTCTTTATGCCAGCATCCAGATTTTTAGGAACTACTTTCCCACAGATTGGGCAAAACTTTGCATCATCAGACAGATGATTTCCACATTTTTTACATCTCATTTTTTTTCCTCTTTTTATATTATCCAATGGATATACTTTTTATCGTCATAAACACTTTATAATTTTTCTCCCGAACATTTATTAACGTAATAAAAATTCATTTTCCCCGTCTGCTAATTTTAAAATCGTTCCTTTTTCGCATACAACCGGTTTTTTAGGAAACGGCGTCCCGTCAGCATAATATAGTCCGGTAGAAGAATAATCCGTAACAATATAATTACGAAATTCCATACGATAAGATATTCCACAATGCTTTCGGCTTATATCTGCATTTGTAAGAATTAGATTGCATTGATTTCTATCTCGTCCTATTATAATTTCTTCCTGATCATAAATCTCTATTTCACTATCTTTATAAATTCCCTTTTTCCCGTATATCATTCCATTCTCCTCCTTATCCCATGTGTCATCTGTATTTGCATCTACTATCGTATCTTGATCATCATCACCTGAAACAAGTCGATTATATATAGGTGCAACTTTATTTAAATTTTTAACAAAAAGATAAATGGCAATATAGTTTCCACACAACACAAAAAAATATGCAACCATATAGATAACCAAACTAATGGAACTTCCTAATAGTAAAAATACTACTCCTATTACAGAAAGAATAATCGGCAAGAATTTCCACATTAGATAGGAAATTCCACTTTCCTTAATCTCTACTTTATATTTTTTTCCACTTTTCTGTAACCGATTTCCCTGTTTGTACCACCAATAGATTTCATAAATGCCAAATGTCACGACAGAAAGCAAAACTACAAATATGTAATTAGGTGAATCATTATCTGCACTTTTCTCCGTATGCCTGCATATAATATTCAAATCCTTACATACACCCCACATATAATAAATCGAATAAATACCACAGGTAAGAAAACCAAATATTATAAACTTCCACATTCTTCTAGATTCTTGTACTTTATTCATCTGTTCCCTAATGCCTCTCTTTCTTTTTAGAGTAACTGAAATTTTTCCATATAATCAGCCATTATTACAATGGTTCCTCGTTTTACAAATACTTCTTCATTTAACGGCAATCGTATTCCATTTCCGATAAATGTACCACTTTCGGAATAATCAATCATTCGATATTGAAATATCTGGTCATCAAACTGAATATTGCAATGCATTTCACCAATCATTTTATTTCGCAATATAATATTACATTTTTCAAGATTTCTTCCGATTATAATATTTTCTTCATTACTGAGTGGGAAAAAAGCACCCTCATATTCTCCAGCCAACCATTTAATTCCTATTTTTATTTTTTTTGCTAACTTTTTATCTAAATTCATCCATATGAAAACCGCTATTATCATCACCATTTGAATCATGATAAATAGAAAGCATCCGTATCCTAAAAATGGAAACTGCATTAAATTTATAAAACTCTGCATAACGGTCCTTGTTTTCATATCAGTATCTGCAAAATTATTTATCACTTCCTGATAGATAAAATCAGAATATTTAGAAATCAAAAGTATTTCACATAAAACATTAATGGCTGGAATGAATATAAAAATTTCTTTTTTCCCACTTCCATTTTTATCTTCATAAACAAACGAATAACCCATTCCAAGAATGCAACATATAACGGGAATTACAAAAATAGAAGCATATAGAAAATTATTTTTTAAAAAATAACAAAAAACTTCAACGCCAATATAGGAAACCGCTTTCGACGATGTTACATTCCTAAAACTCGTATATTTTTTCAAAAAACGATCCCATTCCTGTACATTTGATATATGAAATTGCTTCCCCACGTTTATACCAACTGTTACTTCTAATTGATTTATAAACTTATTAAATTCTATTTGTGTAAAATTCAAATATGGAGAAAATAAAATACAAAATATGGAACCCAAAAGCAATACTTGTATGATAAGTATGCAATATTTACAGTATCCGGAATACCATTTTATCAGATGAGTATTTCTCATACTCAATCCTCTTTAAAATCATCCCAACTAATATTTTCACTACAAAACGGAATAAACATTAAATTCGTTTTTCCAATGGTTAAAATATCTCTTGGGTTTAATTTTTTGGTATTTAGTACAACTTCATCATTTAAATAGAACAATTCTCTAGAGTCTCCTGCCTGTACAATAAACTCTCTTTTCTTTGGTTCGTAGGTGACTATAGCATGTTTTTCTCTAGAGACACTAATATCTTCACTCAAAACAATGTCCATGGAAAAAGATCGTCCAATAAAATTTCGTCCGGTTTTTATCTGGAATGCTTCACCATAGGAAGGTCCTTTGATACATACAAGCCATCCAACAACCGGCTGTATTTTGATATTTTCTGCTTGGAAAATTCCAACTGTAACTGGATCTTCATCCAAAGATAATGCAGAATTTACCATAGATTTATCATCATCTAAATTCTTCTCTAATACAGACGTTTCCTGTTTCAGCATAGTCGTTTCTTCTGATTCATTCATTGCTGTACAATGTGGGCAGTTTTCAAATTTATCCACATCATAAAAGTGTCCATTTTTACATTTCCTTAATTTCATTTTATTCCTCCTAAAATTCTGTATATTTCATCAAAGCAACAGAAGTGTTATCCTGACTCCCTCGCAATTGTTTCATAATACTTCCAGTTATTGCTCCAGCTTTCCATTTAAATGGAATGTTATGATTTTCCATAAATCCTCTAATTTCATTATCATTATATCTTTTATATAGTCCATCACTACAAAGAAGAATTTCATCTCCTTCCATTAACTTAATCGGTTTCTTCCCAATATCCATCAATGAGATGTTCCCCATTCCAAGATAGCTAATTAACGCTTCTGCATTTTTTTCCTCTTTATGATATTCTTCTTTTGTAATCATTCCTGTTTTTAATTGCTTATTTAAATTAAATCGATAATTATGCATTTGATTCATTAAATATAAATCATGGTTTCTAAGAAAATAAATACGACTATCTCCTACGGAAGCCCAATAGCATTCATTTCCATCTATAATCACTGTTACCAGCGTTGTTCCCATATGTATTTTCTTTTGATCACAATTCGCATAATCTGCTATCAAACGATCGATTTTTATAATTTCCTGTTCTAAAAATCCTTGTATTGAATCTATTAATTCTCTTTCATAAAAATCTTCCACTAATGTTTTTACTGCTATCTGACTTGCTATCTCTCCATTTTCTAAGCCACCAATTCCGTCACAAATAACTGCTATAGCTCCATTTTCTTCTGTTTGTGCAAAGACACAATCCTGTTGCTTTTTTCTTGTCCCAATAACACTGGCTGCTGACAGGCGAATTCGATATTTTTTTGTAACACGATATTGCACTGTTGGAATATCTCCCTGTTCTTTAAAACTATTCATACATTACTCCTGTTTCTATTTCACATATATCCCGTCCAAGTATAAAAAAATCTTTATCCTGAAGAACCGCTGTATTATTTTTCCCGATTTTTTCTATTTTTTTCCTATGCACATAAGTGCCATTGACCGAATGATCCATTAAATAAAACTGATTTGTCATTCCATCATAATATATTTCGCAATGCAATTTACTAATAGATAGATTCTTACTTGGTATTACATCCGCATAATTTGAACTTCTACCAATACCAATCATAACATTAGGAGGTATCCTCCATCTTTTTCCTTTATTGTCTCCTCCAATTATTTCAAGATACGGTATTTTCTTTTGTTTTTTTACACAAGTTCCTTCATAAAATACATTTACAAATTTCCTTACCGTCTGAATTCTTTGCTTATAATCCAATTCCAAAGCTTCATCAACAACATCAGATATTGTACTATTCACACCTAAATTCATATTTTTCAATTTAGGGTAGTTTTTTCCTTGCAATCGCAACGGTGCTTCTGGTATTCTTTTTCCAGAAACAATGTAATAATATGTACTTGCCAATGCATATACATCGGTATATGCTCCCTGTGTTCCATTACTTTCATATTGTTCAGGAGGTGCAAACCCTGGTTTATAAACAATAGAAAGAGTTTTACTTTTCATCTGGGATCTATTTTTGGCATTTCCAAAATCAATTAATTTAATTCTTCCATCTTTCAAAATAATAATATTTCCAGGACTGATGTCCCTATGGTAGATATGCGCTTTTTCATGAACAATATCTAACGCCTGTCCTACTTTATAAATAATATGGTTCGCTTCAGCAACAGAAATCTTTCCACCCAGACGGTGTACTCTTTGTGATAAATCTTCTCCTTCCAAATACTCCATAACAAAATATACTGTTCCATTCTCTCTAAAATAATCGGTAATACAGACAACCTCTGCTATATAATTTAATTCTTTTAATATAGCTGCTTCTTCTAAGAAGTCCCTTTTTCCATATTTCATTTCCATCTCTGCTTTTACGGAAACAGGCATTAATACAGAATCATCAAAACCCCTTTTCACAATCCCCTTAGGCACATATTCTTTAATGGCACATATATTATGATTCAAAAAATCGTATGCAATATAGGTAATGCCAAATCCACCTGATCCCAATACTCTTCCAACCAAATATCGATCCTGTAATTTCGTTCCCTCTAAAAGAGCTACAGGATTTTTTGTAATCATAGCTTCATCATATCCGCAATTTCTACATTTTCCATTTTCTTTTGTTTTTTGAAAGCAATTAAAACAAATCTCCATATTGTTCTCCCCATTTAAAATTTAATAATGAACACATATTCCCCAGCACTGACTCTATCATTAGGCCTTAATTTCTGTTCCTTCCATATTTCAATTCCATTAACTTTTGTTCCATTACTTTCAGACAGATTTATTAAATATAAATTTCCTTTACGATTCTCGATTGCAAAATGCTGTCTGGACATATACTCATCATCAAAATAAATATCTGATGTTTGATTTCTTCCTACAATAATACTTTGAATCAAATCCACCGTTATATCTTTTAAAAATATCATCTCTTTATATATAGACAACGTTACACGTATTTTATATTCTTTTTCACTATAAATAAAAACATGTTGATTTTTATAATCTAATTGCTTTTCCGAATAGATTTTTCTATTTGCAACTATTATTCCATGGTTCCTACGAATCACCATCCATAATATAATTCCAAAAATTCCACATACACTTATAATACTTAAAAATAATACCATATATTTTAAATATGGATTGATTCCTATCAATTTTACAGTATAACTTGGACACCTCACTTGCTCCATCGTATTGGATTTTACATTTATACATTGAATGTTATAAATCCCTGAATATATTTTTTCATCCAATGTAAGAATAGCTCTATGTTTTTCTTTTTGATAAACGGCCTCCTTTACCGCTATTCCTTTTTTATTTTTATATTGGATATCATAACTATTTATCTTATCTGCATATAATACATCTTGATTAAAAACTATCTCCAACTGGTTTTCTGTTTTTTTAGTCACCGATTTTATGCATAGTTTCTGCTTACTTTTTTGGTAGTTTTCTGGAATTACTATTACTTCTTCATTTAAACCAAATTTCTTTATTTCAACTCGTAATTTTTCTTCTTTATGAGAGACTACGTTATTTTTATTTTGAAAAGTTACGATTGTCGTCCTATCTAAATTCTTTTTTAATTTGCCAAAAGATGAAAATTTTTCGTAGGCCCCTCCTGTTTTTCTTGCAAATTCTCCCAAAGAATTTAAGTTTTGTACATTATTCTTTTCTTCCGTTTCAATTCCTTGAGCATATACTGGAATATTTTTTTTCTTTAAACATTTGAATGCTTCTTCCTTCGTAGCAACTCCTTTAGAAAAATCTTCGCCATCTGTAATCAAAACCAAAATTACTCTTTGATCCTTTGTACGATCAACCATTCCGGCTACATCCATCAACGTTTTAAACAGCACTGTATTGGCATCGTTATTTTCCAACTTTTCTATCACTTTTTTGGCATTATAGAATGCTTTTTTTTCTTTAAAAACTACTGTTCCTGTATTCCCAAACGAAATCAAAGTCCATGTTTCTGCTTTTCCTAATTGGTTCGAAAATTTTCCTAATTCTTCTTTTATCTTTATAAACTCTGAATCTGGAATAGAAGCTGAAATATCCACTAAAAAATAATACTGACAGTTGCTTTTTTCCTTATTGAATTTTTCAACATTTGACAAAGACAATACCTTTTTATCCAAATACGCCTTTATATCTGAATTCTCTACATTAGATTGCCCATGAAGATAGATATCGATTTTGGGCATATTGATAAAAACCTGTTCTATGTAACTCTCTCCCTCTCCCCAAGTTTCAACAGTGAAAAAAAAAGAAAAAAAGAGTATGCAAATAACTCTTATGATTCTATTTCCCATCGCTTCTCACCTTTGCAAAATGCAACAAACTCATATTGCTCTTCAGAAATTTCCAATATATCTCCTTCCTCCAACGATACTGTTTCATACACTGGCAAACTATTTCGATAGACTATTTCTTTACTATTTGAAAACAAATAAAATTTATTCTTCTCTTCTTCATATAAAATTACAATGTCACATCCATTTATTTCTATTGTATTTATACTATTAAAAATTCTATAATCTTTTCCTTTCAATATGCCCTTAATCCCTACTAACCATCCAGTAATATATTGTTTCTGAGTATTTTTATCGTTTTCATGAAAATCGATATGAACACCTTTTTCTAAAAGAATTCCTTTGCAATATGGACATTCTAAATATTTTTCATTTTCATAAAAATGCCCGTTTACACATCGTACAACTGCCAACTTCTTCCCCATCCTAATTATTTCTTTATTTTTTCACTAGTTAATTCTTTCTAATAATATTTATAGTATATCATTTGTTTTCTTAAATATCAATAGACTTTATTTGTTTTCCCAATTTTCACCATAAAACGATACTGATTGCTGATATACTAAGTTCAAAAAAGAGTGTCACAAGATTATCTATTTTGATAATCTTATAACACCCTCTTTAAATCTAAATATATAAGTAAACTATCCATATTTTTTTTCACTCTATAATATTTATAGTATTCTTCTCCTTTTTTAAATATTAATAGCCTGTTTCATATATTTTTTTATACTTATAGTATTGTATTATAACAATTGGAGGTATTGTTCTTATGTCAAATATTACAAAAATCATTGGCGAACGCCTTAGAGCCAAGAGGATGGAACATGGATGGAGTCAAGAATATACTGCTGAAAAAGCAGGCCTTCATCCAACTTATATTGGGCAATTAGAACGAGGGGAGAAAAATGCAACACTAGAAAGTGTTGAAAAAATATGCATTGCACTACAATATCCAATGGAACATTTGTTTGTTCACATTGTAACTACAAATTTTGAAGATCCTGTTGCCAGTGAATGTTATCAAATTATATGCCAGCAATCACTACAAGATCAAAAAAAACTACTTTTTATATTAAAAAAAATTATTGAATATAAATATTAGTTTTTCATTTCTACCATATTGAGTAGCAATACACAGGATTGAGTAGGAGGGAGTAATTAGCTCCCGTCCTCTCACAGCACCGTACGCCAGACTGTCTAAGAATTATGATATACGCTATAACAAAAATACAATATCTGGTATTATAGGTGCTTTTTTATGGCATATATTGTTGGTATAGATAGAAACTAGACAAGAATGATAACCACATCTTTGGATGAGTTAATTGATAATGATAGTTCTGCTCGTGTTATTGATGCATATGTCGAATCACTTGATTTACAGAAACTTAACTCTTGTTTTAAAGAGTTGGGGATTAATTGATGGAAAGCTGATTGCTATAGATGGAACAAGAATTGAAAGACGAAGCAATCGCCAGAATGATTATGGAACAATACAAACCGCAGAATAAAGAAGATATGCAAGATGCTATCAAAGATATTTTGGGTCCTATGTTTGAAGCTATACTGCAGGGAGAGATGGACGCACACCTTGGGTATGAATCCAATGATCACGGATATAAGACCACAGAAAATCGCCGCAACGTATATATTGATAAAAATGTCAAGACCTCTTATGGCGAAGTACAAGTCAGTGTTCCCAAGGATTGGGATGCCTCATTTAACCCACAAATCATCCCGAAAAGGACACGGGATGTCAGCGGGATCGAAGACAAGGTTCTTGCAATGTACACAAAAGGCATGAGCCAGAGGGATATTGCAGATACAATCGAGGATGTTTACGGCTTTGAGAGTTTCCATGAGACAATCTCGAAAATCACAGATCATATACTACTCCCGTTCCTTCCCAATGTAAAGCCAAGGAATTTAAAATTTCAGATTGCAAACAACCTATGATATTGTCAATATTATTTTAACCCTTAAGAAACGTGTGCCGCTAGGCGCACATATCAAAAACAGGCCAAATTTTCGCCTGTTTTTAGTTCTCCTGATATTTCTCAATATCAGTCCTCTCGCCCTGCTTCTCCTCCAGTTTCACTCGTCCAAGCATAAGATTCCATATCAATTCCGTTACGATTTCTCTCGTTTCTGGATGCAGAAATTCAATCTGTTTGATCATCACCCTCAAATTCTTAAATCCACCCTCGTAAATTTCGCTCAACATGGATGCTCCAGTGGCCGTCAAAACAGCGAAAAAGTCTTCGATTACCATTTCGTGCTGCTCTGGCGCAATTCCATCCAGACAATCATGAAAAAGAAAATGGAACCTTTTTGATTTCTTACTCAGTTCTTCTGCATATTCAAATGATGGTCCCAATACCTCCCAGGTAAATCCATTGTGCTGCAGTACCCCTTTCTGAACGCTTTTTACGACGACAGGATGTACCGAATGTTCAAAGAGCATACCCACAATTGACTCTTCCGGTATATATCGATAAAATTTAGAAAGCATTCCTGATAACCTCCTTTGGAATGCCCCCCAATCCTCAGATCATACGAACTTTCTGATCCAATCTGATTTAGATATGTAACCGCTGCTTCTCCTGCAGGCATTCCGCCTTTGGTAAGATAGAAATCTTCTTTCCACCCTGTTAAAGTATCATCTGTTCCACGAAATGCAAGATATGACGTTCCATCTCCCAGGATGATTTCCAGCATCGCAAACTGTGTCACCATCTTGTCTTCAATAATACTAATATAATTTTCCACTAGAACATCTTGAAATCGTCTGGATACCTGCCACAGCGGCCGATGCTGTCCAAATCCGATGGCATCTACTCCCTCCAACCGAACATAGGATAAACAGGACAAAATCAAATTGTCCACTTCATTAAACGGTGACTGTGCAAAGGTCAAATCCCCTCTCCACTCTACATAATCCATGATATTCCCTATACCAAACTCCTGCTTCTGTGAAATTTACAACTGATTACAAATAGTCTTCTTTATTATAGCTCTGACTAAGCCCTATTGTCATCAATTCCTTTATGCGAGACCTTCTATCTTTTCTAAAATTGCCATTGCAAAATCTTCTGCCTCTTCCAAATCCTCCTGATCCGGATGTGTTTTTCCAATCTTAAACATATGTTTTAACTCTTTCTCACGATCAGGAAGTTGTTCTATCATTTTCTTTTTCTGATCCGCCTCAACCTTTCCCTGACATAAGAACATACCCAGATAGTCTACCCCTTCCGGCATCCACACATCCAGACGCTTTTCCAAATTCGCCTTATATTGCTCGGCAGGCAGGTAACCACAGGTGGCAAATAATCCAATCCTTCCAGAAGTAATCTGATCCAATGCATTGAGTACATGAATGCTGCAAAAATAATCATGCACTCCAAAGCCAACAAAATAAACATCTGCTTTTGGTACTTCGGATGTAATATCTAGATCAATCAGCTCTTTCTCACTCGTATCCAATGTTTGATAAATACGTTCCGCAATCAATCGTGTATTACCACTTCTGGACTGATAGATGACTGCATACTTCATAAGTATCCCTCCTAATATTATTATTTCTTCATAAACAATTCATCATAGCTGTTTTTGTTAGCACTCATCTTCATTGAGTGCTAATCATTGTTAAATGATTATAACACTCGGAAGGTACTTGTCAATAGAGTTTATCTTTTTTTCAGAATTTTTTATATACTTCAAAGAATTTCTTTATATAACAAAAAACGGCTTCCAGCAACTCAAACGTTACTAAAAACCGCTTCCAATGCAGTTGATGAGAGTCGAACTCACACGCCCTTAAGCGGGCACTAGAACCTGAATCTAGCGCGTCTGCCATTCCGCCACAACTGCATATCCTTATTATTTTTACTCTCTTCAAAGCACTATGCTATAATAACATCCTTTTTTTCAAAATGCAAGTACTTTTTTAGATTTTTAAAAGATTTTTTCATTTTTTTGCCAATCTTCTTAAGCCTTTTTCCCTACTGTGGAAATTTCAGGTATTTTTTGTTATGATAAGAGCATTGAATATGATAGAATATATCGAGTAGAAACGAGGAAATAGTATGCACAAGATATTAATTATTGAAGACGACGCCTCCATCGCACAAATTTTAAAACAGCAACTGGAATCTTGGGGAAATGAAGTACACTGTGTGAAAGATTTCCAGCATGTGATCAAAGCATTTACCGATTTTGATCCTCATCTGGTATTGGTAGATATTATTCTTCCATTTTATAATGGATACTATTGGTGCAGTGAAATCCGAAAGATTTCCAATGTTCCTGTGGTATTTCTCTCTTCTGCTGACGACAATATGAACATTGTTATGGCAATGAATATGGGAGGCGATGATTTTATCTCCAAGCCGTTTGACACCAATGTGCTAACTGCAAAACTTCAGGCAATGTTAAGACGTACTTATGATATGTCTGGGAAGATTCCTGTCTTAGAACACAAAGGAGCAATCTTAAACCTAAATGACACTACATTGACTTATCAGGGACAGCGACTTGATCTGACAAGAAATGATTTTCGTATTCTGCAGACACTGATGGAACAAAAGGGAAAGGTTGTCAGCAGAGATACTCTGATGATGAAGCTTTGGGAAATCGATTCTTATGTAGAAGAAAATACACTGACCGTGAATATTACCCGACTTCGTAAGAAATTATCTTCTATTGGTCTGGATCATTTTATCCAGACTAAGATAGGAACCGGTTATATCATCGAATAGAAAGGCAGGCATACAATGCATATCTCTATCGCATCACTTTTCAAACAATATATACGGCAATATGCTTTAATGGGTATCTTCTTTCTTCTTTTTGAAGGAATTTTTGCGTTGATTCTTTATCTCTATCGCATCACACTGGAAGTCTTTGTCTACGCTTTTGTTCTTTGCCTCTTCTTCGGACTGATCATCTGTATCATCCACTTTTATCAGTACTGTCAAAAGTACCGAAAACTTTCGGAGGTAAAGGAAAACCTTCCTATTTTTCCTAACAAATTTCCAGATTCCTCCAGTCAAATAGAGCTGCTCTATCAGGAAATGCTTTGGAATCTGCAAAAAATCCGCACAGAAGAGATTACCAGCCAGCAGGCCAAAACTCAGGATATGCTCGATTATTATAGTACATGGGCACACCAGATCAAAATCCCCATCTCCGTCATGCGATTGATCCTCCAACTGGAGGATACCAAAGAACACAAAGAATTATCCAATGAATTATTTCGAATCGAACAATATGTAGAGATGGTCTTATCTTACATTCGACTGGATGAAAGTTCTTCTGACTTTATCTTTCAGGAGCATTCCTTAGATTCTATCATCCGCCAATCCATTCGAAAGTATGCTCCTTCCTTTATCCGAAAAAAACTTCGTCTTTCCTATGCCGGCACGGATCAGATTGTCTTAACCGATGAAAAATGGTTATCTTTTATTATTGAACAGCTCTTGTCCAATGCCATTAAGTATACCGACCAAGGAGAAATTAAGATCGAGGTGGACCAACATCAGGTGCTCACGATTACTGATACTGGAATTGGAATCGCTTCAGAGGACCTTCCCCGTATTTTTGAGCGTGGCTTTACCGGATACAATGGCCATTCCGAGAAAACATCTACTGGTATCGGCCTGTATCTATGCAAACGAGCAGCGGATAAATTATGCTGTTCTATACAGATTTCTTCAGTTGTTGGTAAAGGAACTACCGTATCCTTGGACCTGTATAAAAGTCCTTTGGTTCCAGAATGATCCGTCAACCATCAACACCTTACAAAAATGTCACATTGACAGTTCCCTCTGTCACATGAATCGATGTCTGCCAGTCCATTCTTTTGCTATAGTTAAGTCAAAAGAAAAGGAGGTCATATCAAATGACAATTTTAGAAGTCAATCATTTAAAAAAAATATACAGCACCCGCTTTGGCGGCAATCAGGTTCAGGCGCTTTCCAATGTTTGCTTCTCTGTAGATTCGGGAGAATACGTAGCGATCATGGGGGAATCCGGTTCTGGAAAGACCACACTTTTAAACATATTAGCTGCATTGGATCAACCTACCAGTGGAGAAGTCTTTCTGGATGGAAAAAACCTTGCTACACTCAGAGAAAAGGAACTTTCCTCCTTCCGACGGGATAACCTTGGATTTGTATTTCAGGATTTTAACCTTCTGGATAATTTTACAATTCAGGATAATATCTTCCTGCCTCTGGTCCTTTCAGGAAAAAAATACGAAGAAATGAATGCACGATTACAGCCAATCGCAAGAAAGCTTGGTATTTTCGATATTCTAAGTAAATACCCCTACGAGGTATCCGGAGGACAAAAACAGCGGGCAGCCGTAGCCAGAGCCCTGATCACTAATCCAAAGCTGATCCTGGCCGATGAGCCAACAGGTGCACTGGATTCCCGTTCTACAGATGATCTTTTACGTCTGTTTAATCAGGTGAATGCAGATGGACAGACCATTTTAATGGTAACCCATTCCACAAAAGCAGCCAGCCACGCAAGCCGCGTCTTATTTATTAAAGATGGCCAAGTATTCCACCAAATTTACCGTGGCAACAATAGCAATGAGAGCTTGTACCAGATTATTTCCGATACCCTCACATTACTTGCGACAGGTGGTGACCAGTATGAATAAAGTCTTTTATCCCAAGTTGGCAGCAGACAACATTAAAAAGAATGCAAAAACCTATATTCCATATATCGTTACCTGCATCTTTACCACCGCCATGTATTATATTATGGCATCTCTTTCCCATAATAAAGGCCTATATACTCTTGTGGGAGCAGATACCATTACCGAAACTATGAATTTAGGCTGTATCGTCGTGTCCATCTTTGCGTTCACCTTCCTGATGTATACCAACAGCTTTCTGATGAAGCAAAGAAAAAAGGAATTCGGACTTTTTAATATATTGGGAATGGAAAAACGGCATCTGTCCAGAGTAATCGGCCTGGAGACCATCTATATTCTGATCATCAGCATACTTTTTGGTCTATTCACCGGCATTTTAATGGATAAGCTGATGTATCTGATCATTTTAAGAATGATAAATCTGGATGTGTCTATGGGATTTTATATATCAAAACCGGCAATCAAACAGACACTTCTGTTATTCAGTGCCATTTTTTTGATCATATTCCTTAACTCCATCCGCCAGATCCATCTGGCCAAACCGATTGAATTGCTTCAGAGTAAAAATGCCGGAGAAAAGGAGCCCCGTGCCAAATGGATTCTTTCCATTCTCGGTCTTCTTTGTCTGGCAGGCGGATATTATATCTCTGTCACGACCACCAATCCCACAGAGGCTTTAATGTATTTCTTCGGAGCCGTTGTTCTGGTTATCATTGGCACCTATCTTCTCTTTATTGCCGGAAGCATCACTTTGTTAAAAGCACTGCATAAAAATAAAAGCTATTATTATAAAACAAGACATTTTATCAGTATTTCCAGTATGATCTACCGTATGAAGCAAAATGCTGCCGGACTGGCCAGTATCTGTATCCTGTCCACCATGGTTTTAGTCATGATTTCTTCTACCAGCTCACTAATGGTAGGATTTGAAGACATCATGCAAGAACGATACCCTTATGATATTACTGTAGAAACCAATGGAATGACGGATGAGGAAAACCAACAGCTGACAAAAGAGCTTTCCAAAGCCCTAACGCAATCTCCTCTCTCCGTGCAGGAATCCTTTTCCTATCGTTACCTCACCTTTTGTGCGTTGCGTAACGGAGATTCCTTCTCAACGGATCAAAGTGTATCCAATGGTGTTGTAGCTGACAATCTGGTAAACCTGCTCTTTGTTCCGTTGTCAGACTATAACAAAATAACAGGAAGCCATGCCACTCTGAACGATCAGGAAATTCTGATCTCTACTTATCGGGAAAAATATGACCCCGATCAGTTTCAGATTTTTGGCCGTACCTATACGATCAAACAACATACGGACACTCGTGTAAAAAACGGATTACTTGCCTCCAACATTGCAGGAAGCTACTATATCGTAGTAAAAGATATGGCGGAACTAAACTATCTGGAAGAGAAAAATCTAAAATCCTATGGAGAATACGCTTCTACCATTGCCACTTCCCGAAATTATAATGTCAAAGGAAGTAAAAATGACCAGGTAAACTTTTCCAAAGTTCTTTCCAAAGTGATGACCAATGCAACCCAAGAGGCTCAGCACAGCTATTCCTATTATACAGCTATAGCGGAACAGGAACGAAATCAGATGCTTGGAATATACGGAGGACTTTTCTTCCTGGGCATCTTCTTAGGTACTTTATTTACATTAGCCGCTATATTGATCATTTATTATAAGCAGATTTCTGAAGGATATGATGACAAAGAACGATACGAGATCATGCAGAAGGTAGGGTTGAGCCACGAAGAAGTCCGAGAATCCATCCAGTCACAGATTCTCACCGTATTCTTCCTTCCACTCATTATGGCTGGCATCCATGTTGCCTTTGCCTTTCCAGTGATCAGTCGGATTCTGCGGCTTTTAAACCTGCTAAATACGGCTCTTTATGTTAAATGCACCATCATCTGCTTTGTCGTATTCGCACTAATCTATGGAATCATCTATTCTATAACTGCAAAAGCTTATTATCAGATTGTGCGAAGATAAAAAAACACCGGACAGATTTCCAAAAGGATCTGTCTGGTGTTTTTATCTATCTATTTATTATAATACCACATTCAGTACATCTGCTGCCTTTTTCACTGGAATGATCTCTAACTTTTCTTTTACTTCCTCTGCCACATCCTCCAGATCTTCCACATTGTCTTTTGGAATAAATACTTTCGTAATGCCAGCTCGCTGTGCTGCCATCAGTTTTTCTGGAAGTCCACCAATCGGCATGACATTTCCACGCAGGGAAACTTCTCCCGTCATGGCATATTCTGGTCCAACAGCTTTGTTCTGAATCAAAGAACTTAAGGCTGTTACCAATGTGATACCTGCAGATGGTCCGTCCTTTGGAACGGCTCCTGCCGGTACATGGATATGAAGATCATGATCATCCAATATCTTTGCTTCTTTTGGAAACATTGATTTTACCAATGTAATGGCTATCTGCGCTGATTCCTTCATCACATCTCCCAACTGTCCAGTAATGATGACCTTGCCGCTTCCCTCTGTGAGCGAAGTCTCAATAAAGAGAATCTCACCACCAGCCTGTGTCCATGCCAGACCGGTTACAACGCCCGGCATCTTTTCTTCCAATATATGCTCATGCTGCAGCATCTTCCGGCCAAGAAATTCCGGAAGACGTTTTGGACTGACCGTAATACTTTTTTGCTCTCCTTTTACCAGCTTCACTGCCGCAAACCTGCATAAAGTATCCATCTGCTTTTTCAGACCACGAACCCCTGCTTCCATGGTATAGTTATCGATGATTCCACGCATGGCGTCATCGGTTACTTTTAAATTTCTCGCTTTAATACCCATCTTCTTCATGGCCTTTGGCAGAAGGTGCTTTCTTGCAATCTGGAATTTCTCCACTGCCGTATAACCAGGGAACTGAATCACCTCCATACGATTTAACAACGGTTCTGGTATGGTATCCGTTGTATTGGCCGTACAAACGAACAAAACATTGGAAAGGTCATATGGCACATTCATATAATGATCGGTAAATGTGGCATTCTGTTCTGGATCTAACACCTCTAATAGGGCACTGGCCGGATCTCCACTATAATCCTTGGATAATTTATCCACCTCATCTAACACCATAACCGGGTTGTTGGTACCACAACGCTTCATACCATCCATGATTCTTCCCGGCATAGCTCCTACATAAGTTCTTCTGTGTCCTCGGATTTCTGCTTCATCTCTCACACCACCTAAGCTGATACGAACATATTCCCGTCCCAGTGCTTTTGCGATGCTCTGTCCAATACTGGTTTTTCCAGTTCCGGGAGGTCCAACGAATAAGAGAATGGATCCAGACTGCTTCTTGTTCAATGCCATAACAGCCAGCTGCTGTATAATTCGTTCTTTTACTTTTTTTAATCCATAATGATCTTCATCCAGAATTTCTTCTGCCTTCTCTAAATCAATTTCTGGTAACACAATTGGCAGTCTCCAGGAAAGTGTCGTTACAAAATCCAGATAATCATAGAGCATACCATACTCATGACTATCCTTTCCTTCCTGCTTCATACGGTTTAATACCTTCTCTGCTTCCTTTCTCGCTTCAGGATTCATGCCAGAATCCTGAATCTTCTTTTCAAACCGCCGTACATCGGAAACATTCTCAGGGTGCATATCGTCCAACTGTCTTTGCAGGAATTCAATCTGCTTCTTTAAAGCCCCTTCCCGATAAGCTTGTTCGTTGGTTTCCTTCTGAGCATTTTCTGCCTCCTCACTGACTTTGGTCATTTCCATAAATTCATAAACTGCTGTCTCTATCATCTGGCATCGCTCAGATCTGGTCTTGGAAGCAAGAATGGCATATTTTTCTTCCCAGGATAATCCTAAATAACCGGAAAGAGCACAGACCATCTCATTCATTGTCTTCCAATGCAGAATAAATCCTCTTGCCCAGACACCCCATTGGAATCCACGGATAAACTTTAACAATTTCGATTTGATCTTTTCAAAACGAATCTTAATATCATCATCGGATATATCATCTTCTTCAGATACAATCACGGCCTCGGAGTGAATCTCCCCTTCCTCTGTAATCTCAATGTCACTGATTTTCACTCGTTCTTTGGCCCGAATTCTAATATTACCATCGTCATCGATGTGTTCGATCTGACCAGAAACTCCATAGGTATAAAAATCCTCTGCAGATAATTCTTCCCGATTTCTAGATTCCTTCAACATCATAAACAGTACTTCTTCTCCCTGCTTGATCATCTGTAAATCTATATCATCAAATAAATCTTTTTTAAAATAAAATGTGACTTCCGGCAAAATCATCATATCAAATACTGGTATTGATATCATCGTCTCATCTCCTTTTTCAGATCCATCTGTGGATCCTTCTCTGAATTTTTTGTTAGCACTCACTATTTGCGAGTGCTAAATCCTACCTAAATAATATGACGAATCTTGCGATTCGTCAATACTTTTTTGAATATTTTTCCTTGCCTCTATGCCAGCCACTGTTTTAATTCTTCCAAAGAAGCTCTGGCATCCTGAACACCGATATCATAAATACGCTGAAGCTCTTCTGGATCCTTTTCCATCCGTCCAATATCAAGTTCCACACTTGGACGGATTACAAAAATTTTTCCAGCCTTACTTAATTTCTCAATGGACGCTCTTGTTTTATTGTAGCGGATATGTCTCTCCCGAAGCGCTTTGATAAACTTCGGATATTTTCGATAAAAGATTTTGGGAAGATATGGATTCTCCGCCGTTTTTTCATAATGCTCATCTCTGGTCAAAACCACAACACTTTTCAAGAATCCCATTTCCAAAAATGCCCGCAACGGAATACTATCTGTACAGCCACCATCTAAAAGTTTCATCCCATTGGCCTCTACGGTTCTGGACACATAAGGAAGAGATGCGGATGCACGCAGAAGATCAATATCCTCTTTCACATCATTTAGCTTTATGTATTCTGCTTTTCCTGTCTCTAAATTACTGCAGGTCACGTAAAATTCCGTATCCGACTTCTCAAATGTCTCATAGTCAAAGGGATCTAACTTCTCCGGAAGCTCATGATAGCAAAATTCCTCTCCTGCAATATCCCCATACCTAACCAGATTATAAAAACTCATAAATCGCTTATCATTGCAATATTTCTTATAATAACGAAGATTTCTTCCCCGTTGCTCTGCTACATAAGAACATCCATGAATCGCTCCTGCAGAAACTCCGATAACTCCATCAAAGTGAATTCCTTCTTCCAGAAACACATCCAATACACCTGCCGTGTAAATACCTCTCATTCCTCCGCCTTCTAGCACAAGGCCTGTTTTCTTCTTATTCGTACTCATCTGTTATCCTTCTTTCATCAAATAATCTCTACCTGGTAATCCTGCAACAGAGAAATATATTTTTCTTTTGGCATTCCTTCACAAATAATTCCCTTCACCTGTTCAAAATTCCCATACACATAATTCGCATGAAAATCAAATTTCTTCGTTTCCATCACCAGATAAACCTTGCGGCTTCGCTGGATGGCGTTTTTCTTCATCATTCCATCCTCTGGATCATAGGTTGTAAGTGTATTCTCCTCCAAATCAGCTCCAACGACACCCATAAAGCACTGATCAAATCGAAATGCATCCATCATATCCATTGTCAAAGACCCAAGATAGCTATTTAATGATTTATGAAATTCTCCACCTAGCAAAATGAATCTCACATTGGTCTCTGCATCAAACAAATTGGCAATATCCAGCATGCAGCTTACGACCGTTACCTTCTTGCCACTCTGGATGATCTCCTTGGCAAGCTCCAGATTCGTAGTGGAAATATCGAGAAATATGACATCTCCATCCTCAATAAGGCCGATTGCTTTACTTGCAATCTTTCTCTTTTCTTTTGTATTGACATCCTTTCTCTTAGCCACAAAGGTACTGTGGCCTGGATGCATACTTTCTCGCAGCACTGCTCCACCATATGTCCGCTTTAGAAGCTGCCTTCCTTCCATACTGGCCAAATCCTTTCGAATACAGTCCTCTGTTACTTGAAAGCACTCACTCAATTCCTTTACTTTGACTTTTCCATTTTCGTATAACAATTGAAGAATCTTTTCATGTCTTTCCTCTACGAACATCTTCTTCCTCCGATCCTTTTCTTTCTATCTTTTTCATTTTATATTGTTTTTTCTTATTATGCAAGAATCACTTCTCCTATGTCCACCTCTTCTTTTAAAAATCGTTCCACTTTCGTATTGAAGCTTTCGCCATATAGTCCAAGAGCAGAAAAAAGGCTCTCACAAGCAAGCTTGCATTGCCTTCTTTCTGCTCTTGAGCTGCCCGGCTCAATGCTCTAGCATCTCCTCAATAAATATCCCATAGCCCTTCGTGGGATCACTGACAAAGACATGTGTTACTGCCCCTACCAGCCGATCGTCCTGTATGATCGGACTTCCACTCATGCCCTGTACGATTCCGTTGGTCAGTTTTTTCAGTTTTGGATCTGTAACTTTCAGCTGCATACCTTTTAGCTTTTCGTTATTTCCTTTGTCCACACTGGTAATCTCGATTTCATATTTCTGTCTTTCTCCACTGATGTCGGAAAGGATCCAGGCCTTTCCAGCCCTTACCTCCTGCTTAAATGCAATTGGAATTGATTTCTCCGTGCTTTTTTCCATCAATGTCCCAAAAATACCATTTTCCGTATTTTTTTCAATGGTCCCATGAAGATTACTTTTATTATAATCAATGATTCCTACAATTTCACCCGGAGATCCTGCTGCTCCTTTTTTCACGCTGGAAATCTCTGCCTGATAAATTTCTCCACCACGAATGGACAACAGACTCCCCAGATCAATATCGCTGATTCCGTGTCCCAGTGCCGCAAATCGATTTCCCTGAGTATAGGTAATCGTACCAATTCCCTGGGTATTGTTGCGGATATAAGCTCCAATCTTATACTGATTATCTTCCTCATCCAGAACTGGTCTCAGCTTTATTTCTGTCAACTTTCCCTTTCTCATAATGGTGAGAATCACAGGCTCTCCTTTCTGGCGGTTCACTTCTTCCATAAACTTCATCTTGGATGTAAGTGCCTTTCCATTAATCTTCATAATATAATCTCCACTCCTTAATTTATTTTTAGCAGGAGATTGTATGCCAGAATCCGTTTCTACTTCCGCAGTGTCAATTACAAACAGCCCGTCTGTCTCAATATAGATACCAGTAATCTGTCCGGATGGGGCTGCCTTCTGTCGCTCCAGAGATTCTATAGCAACCTCTTTTAGCTTTAAAAAACCAAAAAGCTTTGCTTCCATCGTATATTTTCCAGTTGTTTTGGTTTTTAATACAAATTTTGAGCTAAGATTGACAGAGTCGATCTTCCTGTCTTTCTCTGCAATCATTCCAATTGCAGGAATCTTATAATCAAATTCCGAAGAATTGTCTACTGCCAAATGGATAGAATCTGGAATCGAATCTTTGCATACCGTATAATAGACATAACCAATGGCCAAAATATTAAAAAACAAAAGAACCCATAATCCCAGCCTGTATTTTGTTATTATTTTCATATCTACGCTCCTTATCCTGTTTTCTAAGGAATCTATCCTTTCGTAGTATATGAAATTCTGATTATTTCAATCAGTATTTTTTTGTACGCTTTGCCAGTTCCTTCATCTCCTTGGCACTTTCCAATACTGCATCGGTTACTTCTACACCACCAAGAATTCTGGCCAGTTCCACGACCGATGCCTCCTGATTCAGTCCTGTCATAACTGTTTTTGTATGTTCTCCCTCTACCCTTTTTTCGATCAGATAATGACTATCCGCCATAGCCGCAATCTGTGGCAAATGGGTAATTGCAATTACCTGATGGGTTTTGGAAATAACTGCCATTTTTTCTGAGACTTTCTGTGCAGTGCGTCCGCTGATTCCACTGTCAATTTCGTCAAAAATCAGCGTATCCACTTGATCTACATCCGCCAGAACGGATTTAATCGCCAACATGATTCTGGAAAGCTCTCCACCAGATGCCACTTCATTTAACGGACGTACCGGAAGTCCCGGATTGGTGGAGATCATAAAGACTGCTTCGTCCCATCCGTTTTTCGTATAATGCGGCAACTTTGAAAATTCCATACAAAATTGAACATCCAGGAAATTCAGATCTCTCAGTGCTTCTATCATTTTCTGACACAATAGAGATGCATGTTCTTTACGAATCTCAGTCAGATTCTCGCACTCAGCTTGAAGCTCGTTTTCGATTTCCTGCAGTTTTACCAACAGCGTTTCTTTATTTTCCTCAAAATTACATATTCGTTCCTTCTTTTGTTCCAGTTCATGGTAATACCCAAAGATTTCTTCTATCGTCGCTCCAAATTTGCTCTTTAGCCCATTGATGGTATTCAACCGCTGTTCTACTTCATAGAATTCCTGCTCATCAAATTCCATTTCGGACATATAACTGGAAAGATCTCTATTAAAGTCATTGATGATTCCATCTACCGCTTCTAGCTGTTCACTTAGAGATGCCAGATCATCATCGTATTGTCCGGCAGATGCCATTTCTCTCATGGCATTTCCAATCTGGCTTCCCGCTGACATGGCGTCATCATATCCCGTAATATGATAAACTGCATGCAGATGTTCCATAATCTTTTTACTATTGATCATCTTTCGATACTGTGCTTCCAGCTCTTCGTCTTCTCCCGGCTGAAGATTGGCAGACTGAATTTCGTTCATTTCATATAAAACAAAATCCAGCTCCCGCTTTATTTTTTCTTGATCACTATAGTCTTCCTCCAAAGTATGCTTTATATCCGCATATTGCTCATACAGTTTCTGAATCCGTTTACGAATATCCAGCGATTCTTTTTTAGAAAATTCATCCAGTATTTTTAAATGTTGATTTTTATGAAGCAGTGACTGATGTTCATGTTGACTGTGAATATCAATAAACATGCTGGCAATCTCTTTTAATTTTGGCACAGTAACCGTTGTTCCATTTACTTTACAGATATTGCGTCGATTTAAGATCTTTCTGGAAATCAACACTTCTCCTTCTTCTACCGCTATATCCAGCTCTTCTAATTTTTTTAAAATTTCCGGCTGTTCAATGTGAAATAAAAGCTCTACCAGCGCATAGCTTTCTCCTGGCCGTATCATATCTTTGGAAATTTTATTTCCAAGTGCTGCATTCATGGAGCCAAGCAAAATAGATTTTCCTGCCCCCGTTTCTCCAGTCAGAATGTTCAAATGATCTCCGAATTCTACTTCGATCTCATCAATCAGTGCAAGATTCTTTACGTGTAGGTTTAATAACATATAGTTCCTTTCTCTGCTCAAAAGCGTGCTTGAACACCGTCAAACACGCTTTTTTTCATCCGATTAGTTTTTGAATAATCTTTTTGGCTTCTGGTGCCATCTCTTTGCTGCGGGCAATGCACATGATCGTATCATCCCCGGCAATACAGCCTAAGATCTGGTTTAATTTCAGATGATCCAGAGCTGCACCGCAGGCCATCGCCATACCTGGTACTGTACGGAGCACCAGTATATTTTCAGAAATCGCAATGCTTGTGATTCCATCCTTTAAAATACGTTTGTATTTATCTGAAGAAGCCGTATCTCTGTTGTCCAGTGCAATGTACTTCTGCTTGCCATCCGGGAATGTAAGCTTTGTCAGCTTCATCTCACGGATATCCCTGGATATAGTCGCCTGTGTCGTACGGAATCCAGCTTCCTGTAATTTTTCTGCTAATTCATCCTGTGTCTCGATATCATACTCTTCTATAATCTCAATAATTTTTTCCTGACGTTTTGCCTTCACAAAGCTGCCTCCTTATCGCATTTTTCCAATTTTTCTTTTTAAAATATCATAAAAGCTATGGTCCGTAATCTTGATCAGTTTGGTAACCTGCTGTGCTGTCTCAATGTTTACAATATCATGAGAAGACAGCTGAATTCCTTTTTGTCCATCAAACGTTGCAAATGCTTCTTCCAACTGAGTCTTTCTGACTTTCTGCACCTTTATGGAAATTTTATCATCTTTATCCAGAATAATGCTTTTGGATTGAATTGCATGGGCGCAAATTGGAGTTACAACAATCATCTTTGAAACCGGATTAATGATCGGCCCTCCTGCTGATAGATTATATCCAGTAGAACCGGTAGGAGTCGCCAGAATAATACCATCTGCATGGTAGTTGTCTAACAAATGTCCATTGACATAGACATTAAGGGAAATAATTCTGGAAAAGCCGCTTCGTCCGATGACAATATCGTTTAATGCAAACTCCTCTCCCAGAATCTGCTCTCCTCTCAGAACCTGTCCCTGGAGCATCATCCGGTTCTCAATTCGATAGTCATCTGCTAACAGGCACTCCAACATTCTTTCAATCTCGTTGACCTCAATCTCTGCTAAAAATCCCAGATTTCCAAGATTTACACCCAGAACCGGTATGTCACTTTCTCTTAAGCATCTTGACATTTGCAAGATCGTACCATCACCGCCAAGGGCAATGGCACACTCGATATTGTCCGGAAGTGTATCCTTATTAATTCCACTTTGATACACATCGGGAACAACAAAAATATCCGCACCGCGTTTCTCCAAATATTTTTGTATCTCGTGTGTAATGCGAAGGTCGATATCTTTATCTTTATTGGTTGCTACTAGAAAATGCTTCATAACATGCCTCTTCTTCTATATTATAACGCCTTGTGAGAAGCTTCTACAACCTGATGAATATCAAAATCATATTCCTTCACAAAAGCATTCTCTTCCAGTTTTTTCATATGCAAAAGATATTCAATATTTCCTTCCGGACCCTTGATTGGAGAATAATCAAGATGAAGAAGCTTAAAGCTATTGTCCATGGCAAATTCTGTGATCATGGCAATGACTTCTTCATGTACCTTCTGATCTCTTACAACCCCTTTCTTGCCTACCTTTTCTCTTCCAGCTTCAAACTGAGGTTTGATCAATGCTACCACTTCTCCTCCATCTACCAAAATACGACGGACAGCAGGAAGAATCTTCTTTAATGAAATAAAGGATACATCAATGGATACGAACTGTGCCAGCTCTTCAATGTCATCGGCCGTTACATAACGCATGTTGGTCTTTTCCATACAGACAACTCTCTCATCGTTTCTTAATTTCCATGCAAGCTGTCCATGCCCCACATCCACAGAATATACCTTGACTGCACCATTTTGCAGCATACAATCGGTAAATCCCCCTGTCGATGCACCGCAGTCCATACATACTTTTCCCTTTAATTCTACGCCAAACTGGTCCATAGCCTTTTCCAGCTTCAGACCTCCCCGACTGACATATCGCAGAGTGTTGCCCCGCACTTCAATTTTAACAGTCTCGGGAAATGTCGTCCCTGCTTTATCCTCTTTCTGCCCATCCACATAAACGATTCCTGCCATAATGACTGCCTTCGCTTTCTCTCTGGAATCTGCCAGTCCTCGTTTTACAAGCATGACATCTAAACGTTCTTTCATTCTTTGCCTCCTAATGAGTCAATTTTGTCTCTATTTTTCTCTGTCTATTAAATAAGTAATCAAATCCATCAGGAAATCATCCTCACCGATGAATAACTGTATCTGATTCATTGCATCATCGCACAATTTCTTTACATCCTTTTTGGCCTGTTCCAAACCTACCAGGGATACATATGTAGTCTTCTGATTTTTTTCATCGCTTCCAACCGGCTTTCCGAGGTTCTCCTCATCCCCTATCACATCCAGAATATCATCCTGAATCTGGAAAGCCAGTCCAATCTTACGTCCAATCCTCTTCATCATCTGGACTTCGCCTTCTCCCGCTCCTGCAAGAGTGGCTCCGATCATCATAGATGCTTCGATGAGGGCAGCCGTTTTCTTTCTGTGAATAAACTCAATCTGTTCCATTGTAAGTGGCTTTCCTTCTAATTCCACATCAACAACCTGCCCACCGATCATTCCAAATATTCCTGGTTTTTTTGCCAGAATCTTCATTGCCCTTGCCACGTCTTCCAAATGATCCACATAATCAAATGCTTTCGTAGCAACTTCAAATGCATAATTTAACAGTGCATCTCCGGCCAGTACCGCCATCGCTTCTCCAAATACGATGTGCGCTGTCTTTTTCCCTCTTCGATAATCATCATTATCGAGAGCCGGAAGATCATCATGAATCAGCGAATAGGTATGAATCATTTCAATGGCTGCCATAAAAGGCTCTACTACCTTGGAATTTCCACCAAACATCTTATAGGTTTCTTTCATCAGCATCGGACGAATTCTCTTGCCGCCTGCCTGCATCGTATATTCCATGGCTTCATAAATTGTCTTCTGCGGTCCGACCACATCTGGTAAATAAGGCATGATCACCGCATCGATTTCTTTTGCTTTTGTAGCTACTTCTTCTCTAATTGTCATTTTCTTGTCCCCCTTTTTTTCTTATGCTTCACCGTTTATGGAAACGGTAGTGTTCTCTTCTTCCAGAATGATCAGTTCTTTCTCTACCTTATCCAAACTGTCCTGGCATTTTTTTACCAGCTTCATTCCTTCTGTATACAATGCCAGTGCATCATTCAATGGCGTCTCATCCTTTTCCAGTTGTTCGATGATTTCATCCAAATCCAGAAACGCCTGTTCTATCGTAAATTTCTTTCTTGGCATATTTGCTCCTTTCCTATGATTTCCCGGCATCTTCTTTTTGAATTTCCATGATCTGTGCCTGAATCTTTCCATCAGAAAGATACACGGATAACTTCTCACCCATTTGTGCCTGTTCCACCGAACGTAAAGGGGATCCATCCTGCCCGGTAATATAGCCATATCCACCAGTCAGCTTGGCAGATGGAGAAAGTCCATGCAGCTTCTGGATGTACAGCTCAAGTTTGTGCGCATATCGTTCTGTTTTTTTCTGTATGGCTGCCTCTAATCCATTTTGCAACTGAATCAGCTGCATCTGCTGCTGTTTCAATTGATTCTTCGGACTGAGCAGATTTATTCGAATGCGATATTGCTCCACACGATGCTGGTAGGACGCAATCTGAACATCCATCCATTTTTGAATCTGATAACGATATCCTTCGATTGCTGCCATGATCTCTCGGACATCCGGAATGGCCAGCTCACATGCAGCAGAGGGTGTCGCCGCACGCAGATCTGCAGCATAATCAGCGATGGTGTTGTCCGTCTCATGGCCAGTTCCTGAGATGATGGGCGTCTTTGCCTCATAAATTGCTCTTGCCACCACCTCTTCGTTAAATCCCCACAAGTCTTCAATCGAACCGCCGCCTCGTCCAATAATGATCGTATCCAGTTCCATTCCATCCAATACCTGTATCCCACGGGCAACTGAGAGACCTGCACCTTCTCCCTGTACCTTTGCAGGATATAAGATCAACTGGACGAAAGGATTTCTTCGTTTGGCAATGCTGACAATATCCTGAATAGCTGCTCCCGTCCTTGCAGTTACAATTCCTACCTTTTTCGGATTCTTCGGTATGGCTTTTTTCTTTTCATGATCAAACAGTCCCTCTTCATACAGCTTCATCTTCAGACGCTCATATTCCTCGTAAAGGACTCCAACTCCATCTAAGATAATCTCTGATGCATATAGCTGGTAAGAGCCATCTCTTTCGAATACATTAATATTGCCTCCAACCACTACTGTCTGTCCATTTTCCATGCGAAACTTCAGTCCCTGCCTTCTTGCATTGGCAAACATTACGCAGGACAACGTACTTTTGGCATCTTTGATAGAAAAATAAATATGCCCTGAAGAATGGTATTTACAATTGGATACTTCGCCCTTAATGTAAATATGGTTCAAGGCATAATCGCTGGTGAACATCCTTCTGATGTAAGCATTGATCTGAGAGACAGAATATACTCTCTTCATATATTATGATACTAGCTTAGCCAACACACCATTTACAAATTTTGGTGACTGCTCACTTCCATATTTCTTTGCCAGCTCTACCGCTTCATTGATTGCCACACCATCCGGAATATCTTCATCATACTGAATCTCATAAACAGCCAGACGCAGAATCGCAAGTTCTGCTTTACCCAGACGACTAAGCTTCCATCCAGAAGAAATCTCTGAAATCGTCTGGTCAATTTCTTCTAATTGATCAAAAATCTGGCCTGTCTTATTCTGCATATAAGTAATCTCTTTATTGGTTCCTTCTTTCAGAGCATTTAAATAAATGGTAAGCTTCTCTCTGCGTTCCGTTTCATCGGAAAACTCCGCCTGAAAAATCATTCGAAAAATATGTTCTCGTAATTCACTTCTCTTCATTGGTCTATCCTCTTCATCCTTCTTATTTTCTAAATCGGATATGGAAATCATCCACTTCCTGGCAGACAAGTCCACTCCTTCCACAGCGCATAAACAGCGGGGCTGTTACCAGTCCCGCCGCCATCTTATTCTTCGTCAATTGCAACGCCGACTATTCGGACATTCACTTCTGCCACAGCCAGCCCTGTCATAGTTTCAATCGCTGATTTTACTTTATCCTGAACTTTTTCAGAAACTACTGGAATATTCACACCATAATCAAGCTCTAATGCAAGGTCAACACTTACAGACTCATCTCCTACTGTAATCTTAACTCCTTTGGATAATCTCTGCATACCAAGCTTAGAAACCAATTCATTGGTAATATTGCCACACATCTTTGCAACACCCTTCACTTCCGTTGCTGCCAAAGCTGCAATAATTGCGATAACATCATCTGCAATCTTAACTTCCCCAATGCTCTTTTTCACATTATATCCATTTTTATATTCCATAGACTTGCCTCCTAGTACTTCTCTTCGTAAACTTAAGTTCATTATACCAAACATATTATCTTTTGCAAAGAGTTTTAATCATCAGTTTTTATCGTAGTAATCACGATATCCTCCACCTTACATCCGGTCTTTCTCGTCACAATATCCTCAATCTGCGCCTTTTCAATCTTGGATACCTCCTTTTGCTGGATCATAACATCTGTATTATCTTCGTCAATGCTGACAATGCTATTTAAAAATCCTTTTGCTCCCAAAAGTTCCTCTGCGGCAACCTCTTTTTCCAGATTTTCGCTTAATACAGCCAATTTTTCTACCGCCGCTGCCTTCTCATTATCAGTTAACTTTTCATTGGAGATAATCTCCTGCAATGTTTCTTTCGCTTTACCATGAGTCTGCTCCCGATTCAACTTAGCCTGCGCCACATAATTGGACACATCTGCAGAAGTAAGTACTGCTTCTCCCACCGGTGTATCATCATCTTCCACCTTGCCACTGACATTTTCAGCATTTTTACTGGAAGTTTCTTTCGTTTCAATCTCAAAACCGGAATAATTGACATATCCTGCTGCTGCGATCAAAACAGCCAGCAAAGCGATCATCCATTGATTCCTTTTTTTCCATTTTTTTAAAACCTTCACGAACCATCCTCCATTTTCAATACTTTTACTTTATGTGCCGGTACATCAAACAGGGCTGTTACTGCTTCTGTAATGTTCTTTTGTACTGTTGCATTCTGCCCTCCCTGGGCAATTACCACCACCCCTTCTATCTCAGGCTCCAATTCTTTTACCACATAGGGAACACTTTCTCCATCCTCTTCCACCAGAACTGTTTCCTCCTGACGGCTAACGGATTTCTTCTCGCTGTCCCCGTCCTTTTCCTCCTCTTCCTCATAGGGAGTATCCTTATTTACAACTGCTTCCTTCGAAGATTTTAATGTAATCATAACTCTCACTGCACCTACGCCTTCTACCTTAGATAAGGTCTGAACCAACCTCTGTTCCAGATTTTGGGCAGTCAAATCCTGTGTCTGTACACTTTCCGCCTTCTCCTCCTCTTCTTTTTTCCCAGAGCTATGCGGGATGCTTAAGACTATGAGGCAAATGCCTGCCAATAATAAAAGAACTCCCTTGCGAATTCCAATTTGTTCCAGTAAAGCTTTCATAAATATTCACCTATGATTCTACATTTATATGAGATTCTTCCAGAGAATAGACGTCAGATAGTTTCTTTTTTACCTGTATTTCATCGTATTCATCCACATTCTCCAGCTTCACACTGATTTCCCAGATCTGATCTGCCTTCAAATCCACGTCCACTTCTGCAACCTGGTATCCATTCTCTTTTAGATATTCCTCAACCTGTTTCCTTGTCTGCTGCTCATATTCTTCATAAAGAGCTTCCTTTCCTTTTTCATCTGTTACGTCTTCTACAATTCTCCGGTAATAATTTTTATAAAGCGACGGCAGTAGCCGCTCCGTTCCAAAGAGCATCTGAAAAAATAATAGCAAGAAAATCAATCCGCCCATCAGTCTCATATGCTTTTGAAAAGTTCCTTTCGGCACTAATTCCTGAAGGAGTGTCCACAAGATGAAAAAAATAATACATTTTTGAAAGATTTCCATGTCCTATCCTATATAATAATTCACATTTGTCGTTACTGAAACAATGGCAATGGTAAGCAAAAAAAGAACGACAGAGGTAAGTACGGCCTGCAGCAAAAGCTTCCCACTTTCTGCTACTCCCTTTAAGGCACGGTAAAGTCGTTGATCCGTAACCGGCTGAAGCAATGCCCCTGCCAGTAAAAAGCTCCCAATATAGATCATAATCTTAAGTACAGGTAAAAAGGCGATGACACAGATGACCACCATCCCTGCTGCACCAATGGCATTTTTTAAGATAATTCCGGATCCAATAGCCGTATTGGCTACCATTCCCAATACCTGTCCTACTCCTGGCAAGAATCCAAGTCCCTTCTGAATCACATTGCTTTTCACAGAATCGATGGCCGGAAGGAGCATGGATTGAAAGATATTAAACAGCAATACGATCATAATCGCTCCTTTTAATAGCAGCTTGATCAAACTTTCTAAAAGTTCCACAAACCCAGAAAATAAATCCTCGCTACTCAAAAAGTTTAACAGCTTTAAAACCATGCCCACCTTCACACAAGGAAGTACGATCGTGATCATCCCCCACTGGACAGCAGCTATGAGAAAGAAAAAAAGTTCATAAGTCGCCATGGAAGTAGTCAGTCCGCTAACTGCCACTAAAGCCAGGCTATAAGTTGGTATCAGCACCTTCATAAAGGTTAAGATATTTTCCATGGCTCCCTTTGCCAGTTCAAACATGATCAAAAACTGCCGGATCATAAGACCACACATCATCATATAGGCAATATAAAAACCAGTGGTTCCCACATATTGTTCCACAAAAGCTTTGGAAAAATTACTGAATACGGCCGTCATAAAACCGATGAAAATCATCTGAATAAATAACTGCCTTAGCTCCTCTTCTTCCTGAAAGGCCTTTTTCCACTGCTGCTTTATGACAGCTCCAAGCGTTTCCTTTATCTCCCCATTTTGAAAGCCTTCGATGACCTCTTCTATGGAAAAATTCGTATCGAATTGTTCCCTTGTCTCACGTTCCAGAGAATCCAGAGAAATATCGGATTCTCCATATACTGGAACCGGATATACCATGAATCCGATCCACAAAATAATACATATCTTTTTTCTCATAGCGCAAGCAGCTCTTTCATAGTATCCAATAATCCCTGTATGACAGGAATGCTGACAACCAATACAGACAGCTTTCCTGCTATTTCGATCTGCTTCCCCACTGTCTGACTTCCCAGATCCTGACAGATTTCACTGGCAAACTGACAGACGTAGGCAATTCCAATGATCTTTAAAAGGATTTTTATATAGATTTGGTCTACCTGCATCATATCACTAATATCTTCAAACAGCTTTAGCAAGGTTTCCAGATATTCCATACAGAATAAGAGAACTGCCAGACTTCCTGCCATTAAGACCACTGCAGAAATGCCTTTTTGCTGTTCTCTTAATATCAACACCAAAATTGCTGTAATAATCCCTGTTAGTACAATCTTAATCATGCTCACACCACCGAAAATAACTTTTCTATGCTCTCAAACAGCTCATATATATATGGAATCACCCAGGACAATACTAGAATCAAGCCTACCAGACTGATCAAAAAAGCCTGCTCTTCCCGTCCTGAGTGTTTTAATACCTGCATGATGATGGATACCATAATGCCAACTGCCGCAATTTTAAAGATAAGTTGAATGGTCACCGCACATCCCTCCTAAATCAGCACGATCGCAAGCATCAGTCCGATTCCAATCCCAAGTGTCTGATACAGCTTTCCATCCTTTTCCTGCCTCTTTCTCGCTCCATCCAGTCCATGTTCCACCTGATCTAATAAAAGATCAAAGGCACGAAGCTGCATGGGCACGTCCAGATAACCGATGGAGGCCCCCAGGGTCAATATCTGTTTCCATTCTCCCGGTTTAAAATATGCTTTTGGAAGATGTCTCTCTGCTGCAGCTTCCCAAATAGTTTCAAACGATGCCTCTTTCTTTTCTCGGGTATCCGTTCCAATTGCAAGCAGAAAATTTTTAAACTCCTTCTCCGTTTTTTCTGCCACATGCATGCATGCCTCTCCAATTGGTGTCATGCCATATCGGATTTCTCCTTTTAACAAAGTTAAGACCCTTTTAAATTCCAAAAAGAAAAGAATTCTCTTCTTTCCAAATCCTCCTGCATAAACACCAGCGAATGAACACATCGCTACGATTCCGATAATGCTGATATAGTGCATATACATTCCCCCTTTTGATCAAAGATTCCTTTTATTTTTCCTACCTTTTCCAACAAAATATATCGTTCAAAGTATTCCTGCTCCACCATATCCCCAATCCACCTCTTTCTTCGAACCTCCTCCAGAGAACTTCCATGAATGGTTGCGATCAGAATACATCCACTGTTCCTTCCATAGTATAGAGCTTCTACATCCTCTTTTTTCCCAATTTCGTCTACCGCGATCACCTGTGGTGCCATGGAACGAATCATCATCAGGATCCCTTCTGCCTTTGGACAGGAATCCAAAAGATCTGTCTGTATTCCCACATCATTTTGCGGAATTCCCATATAACTGGCCCCAATCTCACCTCTTTCATCAATCACTCCTACCATATAACCTCCATTAGAAAGCTTTCGGATCAAGTCCCTTAGCAACGTGGTTTTTCCGCACCCCGGAGGCGAGATGATCAATGTATGGCAGATACGGTTCCCGGAAAATAGATACGGAAGTATCTTCCTGCTACACTCCTTCTTCTCGTGAGCAATTCGAATATTTAAGCTGGATATATACTTCATTCCCTTTATTTGCTGCTGTTCTAAAATAGTCTTTCCTGCTACGCCAATCCGATGTCCACCCCGTACCGTTAAAAACCCCTGCTTTAACTCCTCCTGAAACGCATACATCGAATACTCCGCCATATAGCCAACCGCTTCTTTCATCTGGTTTTCTGTTATCATACAGGCTCTGTGAGGCGATTTCGACCATTCGCCGTCATCATTTAAAAACCATCCCTGTCCGTCATATACAATCTGCAATGGACGTCCGATCCTCATCCGGATTTCCTGCATCTTTTCAAAATCCAGTCCTGCTTTTTTCAAAAGTGTCTGTATCCTTCGAGGCAGAACCTCCAATATCTCTTCTTGTTTTCCCATGCCTGTCCCTCCCATATTAATATATGTCCCCAAAAGAGAAATAGAACATCTTCCACAAAAAGAAAATTCCTCAAAAGCATCCTGGCTATTCCGATGCAATTGAAGAATTCTTTTTTCCAAATATTTCATTAACACTGACTATTTATTGGCAGATGCTGGTGTATCCACTTTCTGAAAACCAAGCTTTCCATTATTATAGAGAAAGTTTAACACAGACATTCCACAGATAATAACATATCCCAGAATACTGTATCGATCCGGAATATCTCCAAACAAGAAAATGCTATATAACGCAGAGAACAAGATCTGCGAATAATCAAAGATGGAAATCTCCTTAGCCGGAGCATTGGCATAAGCTGCTGTCACTCCAAACTGCCCACAAGCTGCTGCTACCCCTGCTCCCAAAAGACAGAGCAACTGCTGTAAATTGATCGGTTCATAGGCAAATATTAAATAAGGAATCGTTACCAGACAGGAAAAACCAGAAAAGAACATAACAATGACTGGTCCTCTTTCGCCTCTCGTTCCCAGATAACGGACGCAGGTATACGCTGCTCCTGCTGTAAGCCCTCCCAGCAGACCGATGGCTGATGGAAACAGGGAAACAACAGAAAATGTTGGTTTAATGATAAACAGACTTCCGATAAATGCAATCAAAATCGCACCCGCCTGAAATGGTGCAATTTTCTCTTTCAAAAAGAGATAAGAAAAAATAATTACAAAAAACGGAGAAAGCTTATTTAACATATTGGCATCCGAAAGCACTAAATGATCCACTGCATAAAAATTACAGAAAATTCCAATTGTTCCAAGAGTTGAACGAAGAACCAGATATGGAAGGTTTTTCTTCTCAAACTGGAATCCATAGCCGCTTTTCTGTAATAAAAACCACGCACAGAAGAATGCTACCAGATTTCTAAAAAAACTCTTTTCAATGGAGGGAATATCTCCTGCAAGCTTTACAAACATACTCATGGTAGCAAATCCAAGTGCTGATAAAGTAATATAAATAATCGCTTTATTTTTGCTCTTCATAATATATATGACCTCTTTTCCTTTGCATATTCTTCTCACTTCAACTACAATTAGGCATTGTAACATAAATAAAGGCAAAAAGAAAGCCCCGCAATGATTGCGGGGACCGAACTTTCTCTTATACTCTGGATAAATATTCACCAGTACGTGTATCAATCTTAAGAGTATCTCCTTCATTTACGAATAAAGGAACTAATACCTGTGCACCTGTTTCAACGATACATGGTTTTGTAGCACCCTGTGCGGTATTACCTTTTTCACCAGGTTCACATTCTGTTACTAATAATTCTACGTTCAATGGTGGCTCAATTGCAAATACATTACCTGCATGAGCAACTGTCTTAACTACTTCATTTTCTTTTACAAATTTTAAGGAATCACCAATGATCTCTTCGCCTAATGCAATCTGATCAAAGGTTTCTACATCCATGAAGTAATATAATTCACCATCATTATATAAGTACTGCATATCTTTTCTATCGATGTGAGCTTTTGGACATTTTTCAGTTGGTCTGAAAGTCTTTTCTACTACACCACCGTTTTTAATATTTTTTAATTTTGTACGTACAAAAGCTGCACCCTTTCCAGGTTTTACATGCTGGAAATCAATAATCTGATAAATATTATTATCTAATTCGATTGTAATACCGTTTTTGAAATCTCCTGCGGATACCATTATTTCTCCTCCTTAATTGTAATCTTACATCTGTTGAATATATTCTTCCAACATCCACCAGATGATAGTCCGGTAAAACTGACTATTATCGTATATATTTTATACTATCCTGCCATTATTTTCAACTAGCAATTTGCCATTTTATAAATTTCCAGAATATCATCACGATCACAAACTCGAAAACTTCCAATGGTTCTGCCTCTGTCATAAGAACAGCTGTCCGCCAGCTTCTCAAGAACTTCCGCTGACTGAACACCAATTCCAAGTGTTGTAAAGTTCACTGGCATATCCAAAGACTGAAAATAATCAACAGTAGCTTCGATTGCTTTTACGGCTGCCTCTTCTTCGGTGTCTGCTGTAATTCCCCATACCTTCTCAGCATAGCGTGCAAATCTTGCAGGTTCTTCCTTATAGCTATACATCGCCCAAGAGCCCCAAATAGCAGACAGGCTGGCTCCATGTGCTACATCAAACATGGCACTTAACTCATGTCCCAGCTGATGAGGGGCAAAGTCCGTCTCTGCTCCAAGTCCGGTCATGCCATTGTGTGAAATACTTCCGCACCACATAATCTCGCTCATAGCATCATAGTCTGCAGGCTCCTTGATTGCCACTTTTCCGCTGTCGATCACCGTACGAAGCACAGATTCTGCAATCTCATCGGTCAATCGATTTCCTTTTGTATGAGTAAAATAACGATCCAGCGTATGCATCATAATATCCACAACGCCACATCCAATCTGATATTTTGGAAGTGTATAGGTTAATTCTGGATTCATAATTGCAAATTTAGGACGGTTCAAATCCGTAGAAAGTCCCCTCTTTCTTCCAATTTCTGTATTGGTAAGTACTGCAGAATTGCTCATTTCACTTCCTGCAGCGGAAATTGTCAATACAACTCCTACCGGAAGACTTCTGGTAAGCGTTTTTTTTCGCTCCCAGAATTCCCAGATATCTACATCTGGATTGGCTGTTCCATGTGCCACAGCTTTCGCAGTATCAATGACACTTCCGCCTCCTACTGCCAATACAAAATCCGTACCAAATTCTATGGATTCCTTTACGGCTTCTCTGGCAAAGGATAATCTTGGATTTGGATGTACTCCGCCCTTTACCTGATATTCTAAACCATTTTCCTGAAGATTATTCGTAATCGCATCCAGCAATCCACTTCGTACAACGCTTCCGCCGCCATACACAACAAATACTTTGGAACCCCCAAATTCTTTGATCTCAGATGCTGTCTGGAACTGCGTATCCTTTCCAAAGACAACCTTGGTTGGAGTATAATGAGTAAAATTATGCATATGCGCAATCCTGCCACTCAAAATATGGACAAATATACCCATATCGAGATATTGAAAGTTTTCACAAACTTTTCTTACTGCTTCATCCTGTATGCTTTTGCGATTACAAGTAATACGCTACTCACAAGTTCTTGTACAGTCCACAGTCGTAAATTCCCGACTAAAGCCATCGGTACATGCCTACAAACGCTTGTTTTATGCTATTTTGTAGGATGTTGCATCTCTTAAATTAAGACTTGCATTATAATCTCTATCAGCATGATATCCACATTCACAAATATATTCTCTATCAGAAAGTTTTAAATCTCTCTTAATACAACCACATTCATGACATAACTTACTTGATGGATACCATCTGTCTACAATTCTTAATTCCATTCCCAGTTCTTTGCATTTTGCTTCAAGTTTTGTTCTAAACTCATAGAATTTCTGTGAAGCAACTGCTTTAGACAGATGCTTATTCTTCATCATTCCTTTTACATTCAAATCTTCAATGGTAATATAAGATGGTTTGGTTTTCACTATCTCATTTACACATTTATTGATATGATCGGTACGAATATTATCTATTCTATGATGGAGTTTCTGTACCTTTAAGACCTGCTTTTGAATATTTTGTCTAGTGGCTTCTCCTTTCATTTTATTTTTTATTTTATTGTTGCGTTTCTTTAAGTCTTCGTATTTCCTCGATAGACAACGCTGTTCTCTTTTTAATTGTTTCTCTAATTTTCTTATTCTTTCAGTTTTATTGATATTTTTCTTTGTAATACCATTACTAATAACTGCAAAATTTTTAAGTCCCAAATCAATCCCTAATCCAAAATCATTTAATTGTGGTTTATTCTGATCAGGAATCTCTATTAAAACTGATACATAATATCTCCCAGCCTTGCAGGAGACTGTACCACTTTTGATCACATATCCTTGCTTTGTTGTTGGAATGTAACCCTTTTCTTTTAATTTGACCCATCCAAGAGTAGGGATATTAATTCTATGTCTTTCACAGAAGCAGTCTTTTGGATTATTTTTCACAAAATACATTTTCACATCTGACTTATTCTTTTTTTTAAATCTGGGAAATCTACTTTGCTTTTTAAAAAATCTGGTAAAAGCAGTATACGCATTTTCCATGGATTTTTTAACTGACTTAGAACTCACATCTTTTATCCATAAATATTCTGGATTATTTAGTAGAAATTCATTATTTAGCCATACACTAAAAGATTTTGCTGTCATAAATTTTTCACCTTTGTTATAAAGTTCTTTATTATGGGCAAGATAAAAATTATAAATAAATCTACAAGTTCCAATTGTTTTATTTATCTTTTGTATTTGTTCCTGCGTTGGGTTTATTTCCGTTTTGTAACTCTTTCGCAATTTCCTCATCCTCCTTTATCTGATTTTTATACTTGCGAAATCCATACAATCTACAACTGAACACATGTAAGATTGATATAATATCTTGAACTAATTCTTCATTCGGTGAAAGAGTTTCATTGTTTACAATAATACCTTTTGCATTACAGAATTGTTTTAAAAACTCTACTTGATTTTGTAGATCATCTTTTTGATTTCTTGTAGAAACTCTTGCATATATTACTGTGTCCCTTATATCATTCTCTGTTTGGATACCTTTGAATTGTAAATATTGATCATAAGTATAATATCTTCTGTTAGTTGGAGTACGATTTGCTTTGAGAATTCCATCTCTGTCCCAACGTTGAAGAGTTTTTACTGACACTCCAAGTAATTCAGCAAAATCTTTTGGTTTATAATTTGTGATATTTGATGTGTTCATAAATAATTCTCCTTTCTTTATAAACACATTGTATCACATATAAACATATTTGTCTGTATTTTTGATTGCTTAACAATCGCTCCTATTTTTGATATTCTTTTCTTACATATAACATTTTCTGTTCTTTATTAGAAATTTGAAGGCAGATGCAATCTTCATAAGCGGTCGCCCCATGTTCTGCAATGCATCCCTCTGGATACCAAAGCATCGTTCCTGGACCATACAGCTTTCCATTAGAATGAAATTGACCTTTTAATATGTAAAATCCCTGAGCACACGGATGGGCATGCATCTCTGTCGTAAAGCCTGCAGGATAATTCATATAATTTATCTGCATCTTTGTTTCTTCGTCTAGATGCAATGCCTTTTTACCAAATAGCTTTCCAGATGTGCTGGCCATTCGATAAAACCAAGGCATTCTTCCGATATCAGAAACAATCGGTTGAATTCCCTGATCCAGCTGTTCTCTTTCTTCTTCATCTTTTACATAATGAATGGAAAATTCCTTATTAGAAATCAACAGAACCTCTGCATCCTCATGAGCCGTCGCCCCATGCTCTGCTACACAGCCTTCTGGAAACCAGATCAATGTATTGGAACCAAAATACTGCTCATTGATCTTCATCTGACCCTTCAGGATAAATAATCCATGACCACATGGATGGGTGTGCATATAAGTAGTAAAACCTGCAGGATACCGATTCATGACAATCTCCATCTTCATATCCAGATCCTTCACTAAGGGCTTCTGCCCAAATATCTTACCATCGGTTGATGTTGGGCGATACTTCCATTCCATACGATTTGTGTCATAAATTAATTCTTTCATTATTATAATATCGTTACTAAAAACTTATAAAAAGTTATAAACCTTTATGTTTCATTCCTACTTCATCGTGTATGTTTTTGTACTGAATAAATCCAGATACTACTCACAAGTTTTTGTACACTCCATAGGCGTAAATTCCTGACTAACGTATCAGTACATATCTGTATGAACTTGAAAATGTTATGCCACAGATTGTTGTTTTAAAATCATTTCTCCATATCTTTTCAGATTTAAAGCAGCCTGGTAATCTCTATCAATCACATTTCCACATTCACACCTATAAATACGGTCTGATAACTTCAAATCTTCAATGCAAATAAAACTTGGTTCTTGTTTTACCATTTCAGATGTTGTCTGATGTAAATAGTTCTGACGAGTGTTCGTTAGTCTACGATCTAATTTTAAAAGCTCTTTTTCTCTTTTTATAATGTTACTTGTTTTACAGTAACTTCCTCCTTCCTTATTATTTTCATATTTTCTTGATATGGAACGCTGTAACCTACGTTTTCTTTTTTCTAATTTTTTAACTCTTTGTGTCTTGTTTATATTCAGATATTTATGTTCGTCAGAACATATCGCTAAATATTTAATACCTAAATCAATTCCAATACCTTCGTTTGATGGAAGAGAAGTAGAACTTTCATATTCAATACCAACTGTTATATACCAATTAAGTCTATCATGCTTTATACGAGGATTCATATATTTTACATTTTCAGTAGGTATACGACTATGTTCTGCAAGTCTTATCCAATTTAATTTTTGTTTATTCTTTTTTCTTGAAGTTGAAAACCCTTCCATTTTCACATGAGTATCTGTAAACTGAATTTTTACATTGTCCTGATAAAACTTTGGAGCTGAATGCTTTTTGCTCTTAAATCGTGGAAAACTTGTATATCCTTTAAAGAAATCTCTGTATGCTTCGCAAGCATCTTTAATTGCCTGCTTTGTTACGTTGTTTGAAATATTATTTAACCAAGCATATTCTCTATTTGTCGTTCCAAATCATCTTTTTGTTTATTACTTGAAACTCTGCAATATCCAATAATAATTCTGTCAAGGTTTGGTTTCATATTCATAACTTGATTTAATTGTTCATGCGAATAATATCTGTATCCGTTACTGGAAGTATGATGCGGATGCAACTTTCCATTATTATCCCAATTTCGTAATGTTTGTACTTAATTCTACCATCAAAAGTTATAAAAAATAACATATATTTATAGCTTTTTATAAGTTTAACTTAACAGTTGATCACCTCCTCTGGTGTTTGTCTATCTTCCCTTTCTCCTCATGGTTTGAATGATTCTGTTACATCTAATCCTTTATAATATCCACAAATTGCCCTTTGACCACTTTACAAAGATCTGCTGGCGTCAGCCGCAGCTGCACTCCCAGCCTGCCTCCGCTGACGATCATCATCGGCAAATTTTCTGCACTCTCATGAATAATTGTTGGATATTCTTTTTTCATGCCAATCGAGGTTGTTCCGCCTCTAATATATCCAGTCACTTTATTAATATCCTTTACATGAAGCATTTCTACGGATTTCTCCCCAACTGCTTTCGCACATTTCTTCATATCCAATTCCTCAGCTACCGGAAGAACATAGACATAATATTGTCCCGTCTTTCCTTTCGTAGCCAGTGTTTTAAAGCATTCTTCTGGATTCTCTCCCAGCTTCTTGGCAATACTTACGCCATCCTTGAACTCATCACATTCATAGTAAATTACCTCATACGAAATGTGATTACGATCTAAAATCCGCATGGCATTGGTCTTTGCTTCCTTCTTTGCCATCACTATCCCTGCTTTCTTTCATATACGACCCTATCTTTATAAATTTCTTATACAACGAAAAAGACAGTAACTTCTACTGTCTTTTCCATATGTCATGATTTATTTTAACAAATATTTGATCTTTTTCCAAGCCCTTATGCTTCTTTCTGTCCAAAATGAGTCAATTGATATACAATCTCTTCTGCAATCTCGTGAACCGGACGTCCATCTGTATTTACCACAATATCTGCAGCTGCTTCATATTTTGGACGACGTACTTCCATTAATTCGCCAATGTCCTTCGTATTCTTCTTTCCGTGAAGCAGTGGTCTGGAATCATCATCCTTGACACGGTCCAGAATTGTATCTGGAGTCGCTGTCAATAAGATAACCTTTCCATTCTTCTTCATCTCATCCACATTTTCCTGTCTCATTGGAACACCGCCTCCACAGGAAATTACCTTGTTCTGATAATCCTTCATTCCAATGATCAGGTTGGTTTCTAAGTTTCTCCAGTACTGCTCTCCGTATTTTTCAAAAATCTGGTTAACACTCATGCCTTCCTTTGCTGTCAGATGAGCATCCATCTCAATTACTTCCATGGCAAGAATCTTACTCAAATAGCTGGAAACAGTACTTTTTCCACATCCCATGAAACCAATAATATAGATATTATCGCGGAATAAGGTTTTCGCCTGGATCTTTTTACTATTTTCTACTATATATTTATAAATATCCAGAATCTCTTCCTTATATTTATTATCATCGACTTTTTCTTTTACCAGCTGACGCACCTGTCGCTCTCTCTCTGGCTGAAGAATCGGAACCCCCCTCTGCTTCTTGTATTCCATGATTCCTTCAATAATCCCAAGTCTCTGCTCTAACAAACTTACCAGTTGTGCGTCGCATAAATCTAATTGCTTTCTGTATTGATCTAATATAATCATCGTCTTACCCTTCCTTTTTCTTTCATCTTTTATTGATGATTAGTATAGCAGAATAACTTTAGCAATGCAACACTTTCACTCGCTAAAGTGATAAATTTTTTCATTTTTCCGTTTTTTTCATATTTTTTCTATAAAAAATGCAAAAATTATTTATTTTTTTTATATATTCCGGTTTTTAATCACATATTTGACAAATTCCTGCGCTACGGGAGACAAATATTTATTCTTCATCTTCGCAAGATAGATATAACGTTTGATTTTTGGCTCCATGATCGGTACTACTTTTACATCCATCATATCCAAAATTGGAATCTTCGGCATAATCGCAATCCCAAATTCTTTTGCTACCAACCCTGCCATGGCAGAATCCTCTTCCACTTCATAGGATGCTTCTGGAAATTGTCCCAGTTCTTTATAAACGCCATCCAGAAAACTTCGCAGTCCGCTTCCAGCTCGAAAGATGATATGTTGATAAGCCAGTGTTTCCTTTAAAGTAACACTTTCTCTTTCCCCCAATGGATGTTCCTTAGGAACCACAAGAATGATCTCCTCTTCAAATACCGGAATAAAATCTATTTCCTTTTCATTTAACATCTGTGAACAAAACACTACATCATATTTTTCATCCTTTAACCCTGCCAGAATATTCTTGGTAATTCCTTGATTAAATGTAAAGTCAATGCTTTTTCCTTCCTGTGTCTTTAAAAATTCACTTACCAGATCTGGTACAAAGTGGGAACCCAATGTAAAGATATACCCCAGATCAATAATCCCACTGGATTCACTGGTCATAGCCTTCGTTCTTTTAATTCCGACCTCTAACATATCCAGAGAATTGGTCACATATTGAAGAAATATTTTTCCGTATTTCGTAAGTACTACCCTTCGCCCCTGTTTTTCAAAAAGATAGGTCCCCAGTTCATCTTCCAGGCAGGAAATAGCATGACTTAAGCTTGGCTGAGTAATCGACAGTTCCTGCGCTGCCCTTGTATAGTGCTCCACTCGCGCCAGTGTTTTAAAATAATATAAATGATTCAGATTCATCTATAAGATACACTCCTTTTACATCTTTCTTCTATATTTACAGACACACAACACACGTTAAAAAATAAACATAAAATTGCAAATTTCCATAAAAAAGCCCATAAAATCTATGCTTTTTTTATAAGAAATATGCCATTTCTATAAATTTTGACTATATTATATCATAACCAATAGAAATAATCTATCAAAAAACCACAAATAATCAATTAGATATTAACCATACTTCCGCTTATAATATAGTTATACTAATAACAAATGATGGGTTATCAATTATTAAGTGAATGGAGGAAATCAATATGTCAAATTACCCTACTTTATTTTCACCTTTAACTGTTAAAACTATGACAGTTCCTAACCGTATCGTAATGCCACCAATGGGTACAAACTATGCGAAAGCTAATGGTGAAATTAGTGATGAACATATCAATTACTATGAACTTCGTGCTCAAGGCGGAACGGGCCTTATTATTGTGGAAAATGTGTGTGTTAAGTTCCCACAAGGCTCTAACGGAACAAGTCAGTTGAGAATAGATCATGATATGTTCATCCCTAAATTATATAAATTAACAGAGGCCGTACATGCTCACGGTTCTAAAATTGCTGTTCAGATCAACCACGCAGGTGCATCTGCAATGTCAGCAAGAACCGGTATGCCTACGGTTTCTTCTTCCAACAAACCTTCTAAAACAGGTGGAGCAATTCCAACACCATTAACTGTAGAAGAAATCAAAGAAATTGCAAAATGCTACGGAGCTGCTGCAAGACGTGCTCAGTTGGCAGGCTTCGATGCTGTAGAAGTTCACGCTGGACACTCCTATCTGATCAGCCAGTTCTTATCTCCAATCTATAATGACAGAACAGATGAATTCGGTGGAAGCCCAGAAAATCGTGCCCGCTTCTGTAAATTAGTTATGGATGAAGTTCGTGCTGCAGTTGGTCCAATGTTCCCTATTATCTTACGTTTCAGCACAGACGAATTCGTAGAAGGCGGTAATGACATAGAAGCAACGATCAACACATTAAAATATTGTCAGGAAGAAGCTGATATTCTTCATGCATCCTGTGCGTTGAATGACTCTATTCGTTTCCAGATCGATGCAAACCATTTTCCTGATGGATGGAGATCTTACATGGCAAAGGCCATCAAAGATGCTTTCGGAAAACCAACCATTACAATGGGTAACATTCGTGATCCTAAAGTAGCTGAAAAGATCTTAGAGGATGGAGATGCTGATTTTATCGCAATCGGACGCGGATTGATCGCTGAACCTGAGTGGGGCAACAAATGCAAAGAAGGACGCGAGAACGAATTACGTAAATGTATCTCCTGTAACATCGGATGTGCTGGAAACCGTATTGGATATAATAAACCAATCCGCTGTACAGTAAACCCTGCTGTATTATCTGGTGAAGTTTATAAAGAAACAAAGGTGAAAAAGACATGTAATGTTGTCGTAATCGGTGCTGGTACTGCTGGCTTAGAAGCTGCATGTACTGCTGCAGAGGTTGGATGCACCACATTCTTACTTGAAAAATCTGGTGAGCTTGGCGGACTCGCAAAAGAAATTGCAAAATTCCCAGATAAAAAACGTTTGAATGATTTCCCTACTTATTTAATTAACAGAGCAAAAAAATTAAAGAATTTATATATCTTTACTAATACGGAAGTTACTGCTGAGTCTGTAAAAGCTTATAATCCAGATATCGTCGTAAACGCTACCGGTTCTGTTCCATTGTTACCTCCAATTACAGGTCTTCATGACAATCTCGGCAATGGTAAGGTTTTCAACATTTTAGACCTGATCAAGGATATCGAAAACGGTGTATACCCTGATGACTTATCTGGTAAGAAAGTCGTTGTGATCGGTGGTGGTGCGGTAGGTCTTGACGTTGTAGAATACTTCGCTCCAAAAGGCGCAGACGTATCCATCGTAGAAATGATGCCTGCCATCGGACGTGATCTGGACCCAGTTACTAAGAATGATACTTCTTCTTTAATGGAAAAATACGGTGTAAAACAGTATACTTCTACAAAATTATTAGAAGTAAGAGCAGACAACTACTTAGTAGAACGTGATGGAAACCAGGAAGAATTACCTTTCGATTATGGATTTGTATGTCTTGGTATGAGAGCAAATGCTCCAATCTATCAGGATTTATTGAACACATTTGGAGATACCAATGTTGCTGTCATGAACATCGGTGATAGTAATGTACGTGCTCGTCGTATCATTGATGGTACTCACGAAGGACGTAATATTTTAAAAGTGTTAAAAAGTAAAGGATTTTTCTAAAATATAAAACAACTTTATAATATAAGAATCGAAAGATGATTCCTGCCTTAGGAATCATCTTTCCTTTTCCAAAGTTGAACTTTTCCTGCTTTTTATGGGCAATTGTTTAGAATTTGACATTCATTGACAAGCAATATTGGCCTTTGTTATAATATTCATAGTATGTAAATATTGAATCATAAGAAAATGGAGGCGTAAAAAATGACTCAGTATAGACAAATTTTCAAGCCTTTAACCGTAAAATCTATGACTCTGAAAAATAGAATTGTAATGACACCAGTTGCAACAAACTGTGCTGATCATTCTGGAGATGTCACACCATCTCAGATGAAATTCTACGAATTAAGAGCCAAAGGTGGTACTGGCTTAATTATCGTCGAATGTGCAAGTGTATACTCTCCACAGGGTGCACTTCGTGCAAATCAGTTACGTATTGACCACGACAATTACGTATCTAAACTTTTTAAATTGTGTGAGACTTTACACAAATATGGCACAAAAGTTGCTCTTACTTTAAACCATGCTGGTGCTTCTGCACAGTCTTCTGTTACGAATATCCAGCCTGTTTCCGCATCTGATTTAAGAACTTCTCCGGATGGTGATGTTCCTCGTCCTCTGGACAAAGCGGAAATCGAGAAAATTGCTAAGAAATACGGAGAAGCTGCTCATCGTGCTGTTATGGCAGGATTTGATGCTGTCGAGATCGAAGCTGGTCATGGATTTTTGATTAACCAGTTCTTATCTCCTCTTTTCAACGATCGAACAGATGAATTTGGTGGTTCTCCAGAAAACCGTGCCCGCTTTGCCAATATGGTATTAAAGGAAATCCGTAATGCGGTTGGCCCTGGTTTCCCAATTATCGCACGAATCAGTGCAGATGAATTAACCCCAGGCGGCAATACTCTTGAGGATACTTTAGAGCAGTTACAATATTACATTGACGAAATCGACTTGATCGATGTTTCTGCTGGAAGCAGTGTTGCTCTTCAGTATGTCAGCGATGTGGATTATCTTCCAGACGGATGGAGATCCTTTATGGCCCAGGCAATCAAAGAGAAATTCGGAAAACCTGTTATCACAAGTGGTAACGTACGTGATCCACACGTTGCAGAAGATATCATTGAGACCGGTAAAGCCGATTGTATCGGAATGGGCCGTGGCTTAATTGCTGATCCAAACTGGGTAACCAAGGTACAGTTTGGTGATGAGTCTGATGTTCGTAAGTGTATTTCCTGTAACATCGGATGTGTCGTCAGCCGAAACTTTGATAATCAGCCAATTCGTTGTACCATCAACCCTGCAATTCCTGACGGTGATGAATACAAAGAACGCAAAGTAAAGGAAAACTGCAATGTTGTTGTCATTGGTGCCGGAGTTGCCGGATTAGAGGCTGCATGTACCGCTGCAGAAGTTGGATGTAATGTTGTATTAATTGAAAAAACCAAGACTCTTGGCGGTATCGCAGAAAGAATTTCTGTAATGCCTAATAAAAAACGTCTTGGTGATTTCCCAGAATACATGATTCACCGTGCAATGAAGTTAAAGAACTTATTTATTTGTAAGGGGATGGAAGCTAATGCAGACTTTGTAGAAGGCTTCAAGCCAGATATTATCGTAAATGCAACCGGTTCTAACCCATTGCTTCCTGATATTCCAGGATTACATGAAATTCTGGCAAAACCAAAATCTGAGCGCAGCGTATACAGCATCTTTGATTTAATCGATGATGTACCAAATTATCCAGATGATATGTCTGATAAGAAGGTTGTTGTTATCGGTGGTGGTAATGTAGGACTTGATGTTGTAGAATTCTTCACAACAAAAAAAGCAGATATTACTATCTGTGAAAGACAGTCACATTTTGGTGTAGACTTAGACCCTGCAACCCGCAGTGCTTCTTACGCTCTTATGGAAGAATATGGTGTTCATCAGTATACAAGTGCTGATTTACTTCGTGTAGAAGACCATAAATTTATTGTACGTAATAACTACCGTGATCTCGAAATGGATTTCGATTATGGTTTCGTATGCTTAGGTATGCAAGCAACAACTCCTCAGTTAGATGAGCTGACAGAGGCATTCGCTTACAAAGGTGTAGAAATCGTTAACATCGGCGATAGTGCCCGTACTCGTCGTATGATTGATGGTGTCCGTGAAGGACGCAATATCTTAAATGTTTTAGAAAGACGCGGTTTCTTACCTACTTTAAAACAATAATACAATCATAACTAATATTAAAAAACTCAATACAAATCACTAACAAATCACATAATAAAAAGCCATCTGCTCTCATAGATGGCTTTTTTTATTATATAAGAAATTCCTAGAATTTCTTATATACCAAAGACCCTTCGGGTATATTTAAAACTTTTTATTAATTTTATTACGTCCAAGATAAAGGACCACCTTCTCCAGATATCGTTTTAATACGATCTGGATTTCCTCCTTGGGATGCAGTGAACCAACCAAAATCGAATAAATTCCTACCCGATTTGCTCCGTAAATATCCGTAAAAAGCTGATCCCCCACAAATAACGTATTGGTTTTGTCGGTTCCCATCTTCTCCATGGCTTTTTGATAACCAGACTTTGCCGGTTTATTGGCTTTATAAATATAATGACTATGAATATCCTGATTAAATCTTTTTACTCTTTCTTCCTTATTATTAGAAGTCAGACAGGTATCAAATCCAATTGCTCTCAAATCTCGAAACAGCTTTTTGGCCCTCTCGTCTGCATCTGCATCATGAGGTACCAGCGTATTATCCACATCAAAAATAATTCCTCGAAATCCTTTGTCATAGTATTCCTGAAAATCAATATCATATGTAGACGCATAATAAACGGATGGATAAAACATTTTTAACATTTCTTATGTACTCCTATCTTTTATCTTTTGTGTTATTATATCCTATTCGGAATGAAATCTCAAGATTTCCACTCCTCCTCGAATTTCCTTCTTAAGTTTTCAATTGCTTTTTTTTCAATCCTGCTCACATAAGAGCGGGATATTCCCAACCGATCTGCAATTTCTCTTTGAGTCATCTCGGGTTTTCCGTATAGACCATATCGGTAAATGATAATGCTCTTTTCCCGGCCATTTTCCATCTGTTCCAAAATTCTGTATAAGTATTTTTCATTATCTTTTAAAAATATAGCCTCATCAAAGTCCACCTCTGGTTCATAGATAATATCCAGAAGGCTAATCTCATTTCCTTCCTTATCACTGCCAATAGGCTCATAAATGGAAACATCCTTTGCACTTTTCTTTTTATATCGAAGCATCATCAATATTTCATTTTCAATGCATTTCGAAGCATATGTCACCAGTCGGTTACTGGATTCCAATTTAAAGGTATTGATAGCCTTAATCAGACCTATGGTTCCCACAGAAATCAAATCTTCTGTTTCCTTTTCATAATTATGGTACTTTTTAACAATATGTGCCACCAGCCTCATATTGTGCACAACTAAATGATTCCTCGCTTCTAAATCACCCTGCAGTGCTTTCTTAAGATACTCCCGTTCCTCCTCCTGTGACAATGGTTTCCTGAATGTACGCAAAAGAAAAGCACCTCTAAGCCCTTTTATACACTTTATGCGAAAACGGCTTAAAAAGTGCTTTTCCGATTAATCTTCTTTTCTACGAAGCAGATATCCTTCTGGAATCTCTCTTCCAAAATCTACAAAAATCTTTTGTTTTGGATGTGGTGCGCTTTCCATTGGATTCCCTTCTTCATCCTCTATCGCACGGACCAGAACTTCCTCATTTTCTCCGGATGGAACCATAATCTCAATGGTTTCCCCAATGCTGAATTTATTTCTCTGCTCCAATTGCATATATCCTTTTTCATTTTTTCCCTGAATGATCCCAATATACGTATATTCTTTTTCATAGGTATTGCTGTTATAAATCTGGGAATTTTCATCTGTTTTCCCAAAGTAAAAACCAGTAGTAAACTGACGATACGTACATTTAGAAATTTCGCTATGGTAATAATCCATATTCTTACGATAACACTCTTCAGAAATTGCAAAATCATCCAACGCTTTCCGATAGGTACGGGCAACGGTTGCTACATAAAGTGCCGTTTTCATACGACCTTCGATCTTTAAGCTGTCAATTCCAGCATCAACAATTTCAGGAATGTATTCTACCATGCAAAGGTCCTTGGAATTAAAAATATAAGTTCCTCTCTCATTTTCATAAACTGGCAGATATTCTCCCGGTCTGCTCTCTTCCATTACTGCATATTTCCAACGGCATGGATGAGTACAGGCTCCATTGTTGGCATTGCGTCCTGTAAAATAATTACTGAGCAGGCATCTGCCGGAATGAGAAATACACATGGCCCCATGGACAAATGCCTCAATCTCCAGATCATCTGGAATCTTACTTCTGATCTCTTTCAGTTCCGCCAGAGACAGTTCTCTGGCCGCCACAACTCTAGATGCTCCCTGAGCATGCCAGAACTGATATGTCATATAATTGGTGCTGTTCGCCTGTGTACTAATGTGTCGTTCAATCTCCGGTGCTTCTTCCTTTGCGATTTGAAAAACACCTGGATCAGATATGATCAATGCATCTGGCTTTATTTCTCTCAGTTCCCGAAAATACTCGCGAATTCCCTCTAAATCATCATTGTGAGCCACAATATTAGCCGTTACATATACTTTCTTGCCATATTTGTGTGCAAATGCAATTCCTTCTGCCATATCCTCTTTTGAGAAATTCTTTGCCTTAGCACGAAGTCCATACATCTCACCACCAATGTAAACCGCATCAGCGCCATACATGACAGCTGTCTTTAATACTTCCAGACTACTGGCTGGAATCAATAATTCTATTTTTCTCATTGTTCACTCCTACTTTACTCTTGTACTTATGGTTACCCCGTCGCCAATCGGAAGGACCACTGTCTCCAGTTGTTCCATATGAGTAATCTGATATAAGTACTCTCTCATCCTCTTATGAATCGTTCGGTTCCTGCGTTCAATCGCATAACGGGATTTTACAATATCTCCCTCCTGAAGCACATTATCTGAAATAAGAATGCCGCCGATTGGAAGCAAACGCAATATTTCATCCAGAAAGTGAATATACTGTCCCTTAGACGCATCCACAAATATCATATCATATTGTTCCTGAAGTTCTTTCAGGATTTCCATAGCTTCTCCCTCCAGAAGTTCGATTACCCCTTCTTTCTCGAATTTCTTTATATTCTCTTTTGCTTTGGCAATACGTCCTGCATTGCGTTCAATGGTAGTTATTCTTCCATCTTCTGGCTGATATTGATTCATATATAAAGAAGAAAATCCCACTGCTGTTCCAACCTCCAGAATGTTCTTGGGACGTTTCATCAGCACGAGGACTTTCAACAACTCTTTTGTCTCTTTTTTTACTATTGGCACATGATTTTCTCTGGCATCCTGCTCAATCTTCATCAAAGGTTCACAATCATCCTGTGCCAGAGAATGAATATATGCCACAATTCTTTCATCTACAATCATTTTCTCTATCGTCCTGTAAATTCATCTAACAGATCATCCACACCCATGTCCGAGGAAACCTGATAGGTTCCTGCCCGAAGTTTGTATATATGATAGGTAGAGCACTGGTATCGGATGATCAGATATTTCTTATCTCCAATAATTCCTTGTCGCTCCAGCTGAGCTGCCACTGCCTTTACAGTCTCCTTCTTATCAATCTGAATTTCTATCGTCCGGCTACCATCTCTTTGATATGGTCGATTGGAAAAAGAATAATAAGCTATCTTTTTCATCCATAAAAAGATCAGGATAAGCGCTACGATCAATAGAGCATCCAGAAAAACAGAAAAAAATGTTCTCCAAAATTTCTTATTCACTTGTCGTATCATTTTCCTGATCCTTTCTTTCTATAGAGATTATCCTTCCATAAAATCCATGTCAAATTCCAATCCTTCTGCAATTGTATCGTACATATCCTTCATAACTGCACAGACCTTGTCCTCTGCATCCATAAATTCCACCACATCGGTATCTACAAGCAGTGCATGATACTCCTGCTGAAGTTTTTCGATTTCGCTAAAATTCTCCTGTCCATCTTTTGTCAGAGCATAATACTGTCTGCGAAACTGATTAAACCTTTCATAAACATCCTTTTTCTTCTTCAAAGCTTTCAGACATTCCTGATAGTCTCTATAATAATCGGACTGTTTGATGGAATCAATCAGACGATGGGTCATATTATATATTTGTTCCACTCTTCTATACTTCCTTTTCAAGTTCACACTGAGTATGGTTTCTTCCCCAACCTTCTATTCACATAGAGAGAGGACCTCTCCCAACTAAGCTATACTTCCATAATAATTGGCAAAATCATAGGATTTCTTCTCGTCTTTTTCCACAAGAAATCGCTTAATGCATCCTTTACAACTGCCTTGATCCTGCTCCAGTCGGAAATATTTTTACTCAGGCATTCGTCCAATGCTTCTGCTACTACTTTCTTCGCCTCATCCATCAGTCCTTCTGATTCTCTCACATAGACAAAGCCTCTAGAAACAATATCCGGACCTGCCAGCAGCTGATTACTATAGCGTTCCAAAGTAATCACAATGATCAACAGACCATTCTTAGACAACTGTTGACGATCTCTAAGCACGATATTTCCTACATCTCCTACACCAAGTCCATCAACCAAAATACCCTGTGCTGGTACTCTTCCCGTAATCTCTCCTTTTTTCTTGGATAATTCCAGTACATCTCCAGAGCGCAGTACAAAGATATTATCTTTTTCGATGCCCATTTCATGTGCAAGCTCTGCGTTACTGGTCAGATGGCGATATTCTCCATGCACTGGTATTGCATACTGTGGCTTCGTCAAAGCATAGATCAGCCTTAACTCTTCCCTGCAGGCATGTCCAGAAACATGCGTATCCTGAAAGACGATCTTGGCACCTTTACGGGTCAATTCGTTCATAATCTTAGATACTGCCTTCTCATTTCCTGGAATTGGAGAGGAACTGAAGATAACCACATCATTTGGCTTGATGATAACCTTCTTATGGCTGGAATTTGCCATACGTGACAACGCAGCCATAGTTTCTCCCTGGCTTCCTGTGGTAATCAAGATCAATTGATCATCACTATAATTACGCATCTGTTCAATCTCGATCAATGTATTATCTGGAATACTGATACAGCCCAGCTCTACAGCAGTTTTAATAACATTGACCATACTTCTTCCTTCTACAACTACTTTTCTTCCGTATTTATAAGCAGAATTGATGATCTGCTGCACGCGGTCAACGTTGGATGCAAAAGTTGCCACGATCAGACGTTCTTTTCGATATTCGTTAAAGACATGATCCAATGTCTTAGCGACCGTACGCTCAGAAGGAGTATATCCTTCTCGCATAGCGTTCGTACTATCTGACATAAGAGCAAGAACACCCTTCTTTCCTAATTCGGCAAAGCGCGCCAGATCAATAGCCTCACCAAATAACGGCGTATGATCGATCTTAAAGTCTCCCGTATGAATAATGATTCCTGCAGGAGTATAAATAGCCAACGCCGCTGCATCTGCAATACTATGATTCGTCTTAATAAACTCGATGCGGAAGCATCCCAAATTAATAGACTGTCCATGCTTCACTACTTTCTTCTTAATGGAACGAGTCAATCCATGCTCTTTCAGCTTATTATCAATCAATCCCATGGTCAGCTTTGTTGCATAAATTGGCATATTCAGTTCCTTTAATGCATACGGAATCGCACCAATATGGTCCTCATGCCCATGAGTAATAATAAGTCCTTTCACCTTGTCTGCATTTTCTTTTAAATAGGAAATATCAGGAATCACAAGATCAATTCCCAGCATCTCCTCATTTGGAAAAGCAAGTCCACAGTCAACGACAATAATCGAATCCTCATATTCAAAAGCCGTAATATTCATACCAATCTGTTCCATTCCGCCCAATGGTATGACCTTTACTGGCTTATTCTCATTTTTAAACAGTTTCAAAATTATTCCTCCATCACTTTTATATTATCACGCACGTCTTCGATATTACAGTTTCTCTTTACAGTCTTTACAGTATCCATACATCTTCACTTTGTGATTATAAATCTTAAATCCTGTCGTAAGCTCAATCTTCTCTTCCAAATTTTCCAAAAGATCTTCTTCGAATTCCAGAACTTTTCCGCATGACATGCAGATCAAATGATGATGGTGATGTCCACTTCCATCTGTTCCTGCCAATTCATAGCGCACAAATCCATCATCCAAATCCAAAGTGTCGATTAATTCCAATTCTGATAACAACTGTAAAGTACGGTATACCGTAGCAATACCAATCTCCGGTTGCTTTTTACGCACTAATTCATAGATATCTTCAGCGGTCAGGTGCTGATTCGGGCATTCTGACAACACTTCCAGAATAATCCCTCTCTGTGTCGTCATTTTCAATCCTTTATTCTTTAATAACTCTTTAAAATGCTCCATATTTGTCATTCTTACACCTCAACCTCTTTTGATATTTAAAATTCAATATCAACCTCTTCTATCAGTTCATTAAACACCTTTAACAGTGCTTCTATCTCTGTATCATCCTCTACAATCTCATAGGAAACAAAATCCCCATCTTCCGGAACTTCCCTAAACAGTAACACAGCATCTTCTTCCTGATCGGATACTAACAGGTAATTCTGTCCGGCAATCGTTGTCTGCTCTAACACTTCTAACTGAATTTCGTTATCCTCTTCATCGTAAAAAACAATCGCTTCTGGTTTTTTACTCATTCTTCTTCCTCTTTTCTTTCAGAGTCCATATAACTCTGTAATATAATAGATGCTGCAAGCTGATCGATGACATCCTTACGATTCTCTCTGCGGACTCCTCCAGCCATCAAAATCCTTTCTGATTCCATAGTCGTTAAACGCTCATCCCAAAGTACAACGGGCAATCCCATTCTTCTTTCCAACATCTCTTTGAATTCCAATGTCTCTTCTACACGTACACCCAGCGTATTATTCATATTTTTAGGATAACCTAAAACGATTTTCTCTATGCCATGTTCTTGTACCAGAGCTTCTATTCTGGCCAGTGTTTTTCTAAGCTTATTGGAAGACTTTCTTGTAATCGTCTCCACAGGCTGGGCAGTGAGCATCAAGCCATCACTCACTGCGACTCCTACCGTCTTCGTTCCATAATCCAATCCCATCAACTTCATGGCATACCTACTTCAATTTTGTTTCAATATACTGAATAAACAGTGCTTCAATAATCTCATCTCGTTCCACACGGCGAATTAAGCCTCTGGCATTATTATGGCTGGTAATATAAGTAGGATCCCCTGACATAATATATCCTACGATCTGATTCACAGGATTATAGCCTTTTTCCTTCAAAGCTTCATAAACCTTAGCTAAAATTGTGTGCACATCATATTCTTCTTTTACTACCTGAAATAATTGTGTATTATTATCCATTATTCATCACGTCCTTTTTTTTCATTAGTTCTATTTTAATATAGTTACAGCAAAAAGTAAAGCTTTGGGTTTTTCCTGTTAAATTACCTCTGCGATTAAAAATCCTTTCTCAGAAAATCCCTGGATTTTCACATCCACCAGCTGATTGGATGTGAGGTGTTCCCCCAGCACTCCAATCTTCACATATCGCTTGGTGTGCCCGGTATAATATACGGTCCCATCTGCTTCCACTGCTTCTTCTAAAAGCACCTGCTCTATTGTTCCAAGCAGTGCTTCCTCATATTCCTTCTTTTGTCGCCTTGTCATCTCAAGAAGTACCATACTTCTTTTATTTTTTACCTGTTCATCTACCTGATCTGCCATCTTTTCTGCTCTTGTTCCTTTTCTTCTGGAATATTTAAATACATGCATCTCATATAGGTTGATGATTTCTAAATTTTTTACAGTTTCTGAAAACTCTTCCTCTGTCTCTCCTGGAAATCCCACGATTACATCCGTGGTAATAGCTGGATGATCAAAATATTTTCTTAGCAATTCACATTTTTCCATATACTCTTCGATCGTGTATTTTCGGTTCATTCGTTTTAATGTTCCATTACAAGCACTTTGTAGAGATAAATGAAAATGTGGACAAAAAGCCGGTATCTCTTTTACCTGACGGACAAATTCTTCTGTGATAATTCTAGGCTCCAATGACCCAAGACGAATCCGTTCCACCCCTTTGATCATCCCAATTGTCTGAATCAAAGTTAACAGATTGGTCCCATCCTCCAGGTCTATGCCATAAGAGCTTAAGTGAATTCCAGTTAATACAAACTCTTTATAGCCATGAGCTGTCAGCCTGATAATTTCTTTTTTCACCTCTAAAAGGCTCCTGCTTCGTACTCTCCCTCTTGTGTAGGGAATGATGCAATAAGAGCAGAACTGGTTACATCCGTCCTGGACTTTAATATAAGCTCTTGTATGCCCTTCGATATGGTCCATACCCATTTCTTCAAACTCACTGGTATGATTGATATCGATCACCCTGCTTGCTTTTTGCATGGTTCTAAAATAATTATCCAACACCGACACAATTTCTTTTTTTCTATTATTTCCAATGATGATATCAATAAGAGGGTCTTTTTCCAGTTCTTCCTTTGCTGCTTGCACATAACAGCCTGCAGCAATGATCACAGATTCTGGATTCTTGCGCTTTGCCCGATGAAGCATCTGTCTGGATTTTTTATCTGCAACATTAGTCACAGAACAGGTATTTACAATATAAACATCTGCAGCCTCTCCAAATCCCACAATACGGGCACCTGCTATTTCCAGACGTTCCTTCATTGCATCTGTCTCATATTGGTTTACTTTACATCCCAAAGTTAATAATGCAATTCTTAATTTTGGGGTTTGATTGAAAACTGTCATCTTCTACTCCTATCAAATATATTTGACTTTTTTGTATTTTTTGTATACTATAAGCTTAGCCTGAACCTATCCATTTCGCTTTGCACTCCTTTGGGAGACAACGTGAAGGAAATGGCATATCTAGTAAAAGGAGGCCCTTATGAAAACAGTAAAAGTATCTATTGATTCTATCGAAAAAGTGAAAGAATTCGTTACGATCGTAAACGAATATCCCTATGATTTTGATTTGGTCACTGGAAGATATGTCATCAATGCAAAGTCCATTATGGGAATCTTCAGCCTTGACATTTCAAAACCTCTTGACTTAAACATCAGAGATGCCGGTGCCCAGATCAACGAAATCTTAGAATCACTAAAACCATTTATTGTTACACCAGAAGAACAGTAAAAGCATTTATATGCTTTTACTTTATCTTTGGCACATATGCCGTAAAAGGCGGGTAGGAATGTCTATTTCTACTCGCTTACACGGATAATTTCTACAGATTCAATGGCCTGTTTCATCAGGTCATCGATCACATCTTTTAAAGCTTCTTCAGAACGCTTAATTATTTTTAAATTTCCCTTTGTTACCGGATGTTTTGCCACAAATATTGTACAGCAGTCTTCAAATGGCTGAATGGAAGTTTCGTACGTATCGATCTGTTCTGCGATATCGACGATTTCCTGCTTATCCATACCAATGCATGGACGAAATACTGGCATACCACATACCTCATTGGTGATCGCAAGGTTATGAATGGTCTGGCTGGCAACCTGCCCAATGCTTTCTCCTGTAATCAATGCCAGAGAACCACCTTCTCTTGCAAAATGCTCTGCAATTTTCATCATATAACGTCTCATAATGATCGTAAGTTCATCATGTGGACATTTCTCATAAATAGCCAGCTGAATATCTGTAAAATTGACTACATGAAGATTGATCGGACCAGCATATCTGGACACCTTTTTCGCCAGATCTACGACTTTTTGTTTTGCACGTTCGCTTGTATAAGGAGGTGCATGGAAGTAAGTAGCATCAATGCGGACTCCTCTTTTAGCAATCATATATCCGGCTACGGGACTATCAATTCCTCCTGACAGACACAGCATTGCCTTTCCATTAGTACCAATCGGCATTCCGCCCGGTCCTTTCAAAATATCAGAATAAATATAAACTCTATCTCGAATTTCTACTGTTAATAAAATATCCGGATGATGAACATCCACCTTTAATTCATGAAAAGCATCCAAAATCCTGCTTCCCATTTCTGCAGAAAATTCCATAGAATTCATCGGATATTTCTTATCCGCACGACGACCATAAACCTTAAAGGTTCGATTCTTGTCTGGATATTGTTCATCGATAAATTTACAGCATACTTCTGCCAAATGGTCAAAATCCTTATTTTCTTCAATGATAGTTGGACAGATTCCGGTAATTCCGAAAACTCTCTGCAATGCTGATACTGCCTCATCAAAGTCAAATTCGCCCTTCGCTTCCACGAATACCCTTCCTGCCTGTTTGCGAATGGCAAAATCACCAACTTCTTTTAACGCAAACTTCATCTGACGAATCAAGGCATCTTCAAACATATAACGGTTCTTACCTTTAATTCCAATTTCTGCATATTTAATCAAAAACGCTTTAAATTCCATATTTCTCCTACTTTCTTGTAAATCTTCGTAATATCGGCAATAATTCCCGCAGACAGTTTACTGTATAATCTACTTCTTCCTTCGTATTAAAGATGCAGAAACTAAACCTTAACGTAGAATCATAGTATTCTTTTGTCAGACCAATGGCCTTTAATGTGCCGCTGATCGCCGGCTTATTGGAAGAACATGCAGATCCGGATGAGACATATATTCCCTTTTCCTCCAACGCATGAAGCAGAACCTCACTTCTAACTCCCTGAAAACTGATGCTTGCAATATGAGGTGCCTCTCCCGAATTGTTTCTAACATCTGACAATTCCATCACCTGAGCAATAAAATCATCTTTAATTGCCTGTATCTTTTTCATCTTTTCTTCATGGTCCTGATAGATCAATTGTACTGCTTTTCCAAGCCCTGCAATTCCTGGTACATTCTCCGTTCCAGAGCGCATCCCCTTCTGTTGTCCACCTCCAAGAATCAACGGATGGACCTTCGTCTTATCCTTTATATAAAGAAATCCGATTCCCTTTGGTCCATGAATCTTATGACCACTTACAGACAACAGATCAATCTTTAATCTCCTTGGATAAATATGATATTTTCCATATGCCTGAATTGCATCTACATGGAACAGAGTATCTGGATTCTTTTTCTTTACGATTTTCCCAATTTCCTCAACCGGCTGTACTGCTCCAATCTCATTGTTTACATACATGACAGAAACCAGTATGGTATCTGGTCGGATGGCCTTCTCTAACGCCTCTAAATCCACGACTCCATGCTCATCTACCGGAAGATAGGTAATCTCATATCCATTCTCTTCCAAAAAGAATAACGGATTATATACAGATGCATGCTCGATTCTCGTTGAAATAATGTGTTTTCCCTTGCGGGCATTGGCCATAGCCGTTCCGATCAATGCCATATTGTTAGATTCTGTTCCACCAGAGGTAAATACAATTTCCTTTGGATCTACCTTTAATGATTTTGCAATGATCTCTCTGGCATCTTTAACATATTGTTCTGCTTTTACGCCTTTCATATGCATGGAAGACGGATTCCCATATTCCTCCTCCATTGCTTCAATGACAATATCCTTTACCTGGGGGAAGACTCTGGTCGTCGCCCCATTATCAAAATACGCTTCCAACTTTATTCCTCCTCCATCTGAAACATAAGAATGGATAACACTGCCATCCCTGCCGTCTCTGTTCTTAAAATTCTCCTGCCAAGGGTCACCGGCATAATTCCCTGTCCCATGGCTTCTGCAACCTCACTTTCTTCAAATCCACCTTCCGGCCCAATAAAGATACCGATTCTCTTTTTCCCTTTTAAAGAAGCGAGCACCTGTCTGGAATGCTCCATTCCTTTTGCATCCTCATATGGAAGAATGGAGGAATCAAACGAACTGGCATAACCAAAGGCTTCCTTTAATGTCATAACCGGCTTTACTTCCGGAATGATTCCCCGTTTTGCCTGCTTTGCGGCGCTAAGAGCAATCGCATTCCAACGCTCAACCTTCTTCTTTGCCTTTTTCGTATCCAGTTTTACGACGGCACGTTTCGTCGCCACTGGAACAACTTCATAAACGCCTAATTCTACCGCTTTCTGAATGATCCATTCCATCTTATCCGATTTTGGCAACCCTTGAAACAACGTAATCTTTGTCGGCAGCTCTGCTGCAATGCCAAAAACGTCTATGATCTTTGCCTCCACATGTTCTTCTCCAAAATCTGTGATCTGACATTCATATTCCCGTTCCATTCCATCACTGACCAGAATATGCTCCCCTTTTTTCATTCTTAACACATTTTTGATGTGATTCACATCGCTTCCTGTTATTATGATATTTTCACCGCCGGTCTGCTGCGGTGTTACAAAAAATCGATACATCTTTTTCCCCTATCGCCTTGGTCTTGCTGTAATAGAAACCCAATCCTTCATATGATTGATCTCAAGGATTTCCAGGTTATTATCCCCCATCGCTCTCTTCACATCTTCCTCTTTCGTATTAATGATACCAGATGTAATAAATAAGCCATCTTCTTTTAAAAAAGGAGTTACAATACCACATAATGGAATAATGACATCTGCCAGGATATTCGCCACTACAATGTCATAACAGCCCTGTCCCAGCATTTTACAAAATGCCTCATCCTCCAGCAGATTTCCCTGATAAGCAGTCATCTGCTCCTCTGTAATATGGTTGATTTCACAGTTCTCTTCTGTTGCACGAATGGCATTAGGATCAATATCCGTTCCTACCGCCTTCTTTACACCTAATTTTAATCCGATAATAGATAAAATTCCGCTTCCACAACCAAGATCCAGCAATGTGGTATCTTCTTTTATATGTTTTTTCAATTGGTGAATACAAAGCTTGGTCGTCTCATGAGAACCCGTTCCAAATGCTGTTCCTGGATCAATCTCAACTACAATATCATCGTCCTTTTTCTCCTCTAATACTTCCCAGGTAGGCTTGATGATAATATTATCGTCCAGACGAAATGGTTTAAAGTATTTCTTCCAGTTATTCACCCAGTCCTCATCTTTCGTCTCTCCCAAAGAAATGGTTCCTGCACCAATGTCAAAAAATACTGCCAATTCTTTTAACATTACTGAGATATCGGATACCAACGCTTCCAAATCTGCATCTTCATCTACATAGCATAAAATCTTAGCCGTTCCATCATCTGGAGCAATCTCATCCGGAAGAAGATCCACATACATTTCCTTTCTGTCCTCTTCGGTCAATGGTACATGATCGATCACTTCTATCCCTGTAATTCCCATCTCACTTAACTCATAGCTAATGCTATCCACTGCCTGAGTCGTTGTATCAATCGTAATTTTATTCCACTTTTCCATTTTCATTCCTTTCTGCAGTGTTCCATACCTGCCCTTCTAGATCCAAATCAAGTGCAAGTCCCTGCATCACTGATAATTCCTGTGAGTCTAAATTCCACATAAATTTTGTATCCTTTTTCTGTTTATACATAAAATTTGAATATGCATTCAACCCACCTGCTTCCAATCGTTCTTTCTTTACCCATGTACCAAATGGAGACGTTGCTCTCTTTGCAAGCGGATGTGAATCTAATACCAGATACTTCTTCGTCTTTTTATCATAATCTACAATCGCAACATAATGCCCTGGAACATGAGCCGCCACAACGCCTCCATCCTCCAGGCATTTTAAAATAGCTACTGTGGTATTTGCTTTTCCTGCATAATAAAATCCATATTGCGTTCCAAGTCCCTTGGCTACTGCTGTCAGAAATCCCTCATCTGTTCCACTGTAGGGAACACGATAACCGGTATCACAAGCATAGGCAGCTCCATCCATCGGGTCCATAAACTGACCGTTCAATGCATAAAGTGCATTGACCACTACCAGCACACCACATGCTGCTTCCGCCATCGTAGTGCTGCTTCCATACTTCTTACCACCCCATCGGCCATCGTACTGACAAAAATTATAATAGGGATCCACATTCTTATCCACTCGGGTAAGTTGCCAGCTATACCGCATTGCCTTTTTGTAGCTGCCCATCTGAAGAATCTTTCCACATGGAACCAAATACAGCTGGTTTTTTTTATTTTGGATCAACAATCGGTTCTTCACGCGCTTAAATTCCCAGATCTGTCGGTCTCCACAATCATCCTTTGTTAGAGAAAACCCTGGTATATGCTTATAGGCAGATCCAGTAAAATATTCCTTTGTACGTTCCAGCCTGATTTTATACTTTTGATCTCCAAGAAAAGTAACCTTTATCTTTTGCCCTCCCAGCAGATAGGTGCCTGAGGCTACCACAGCGATTTCTGATCCATCATATTTCAGACATTGATCTTTCACATCGCTTTTTGCTACCCAGCCGGTTTTTGTATCCTTTTTTTTTCTCATATTCCACTAAATAATAACTGCCAGTTTCGTCTTTGACGTCCATTCCAGTATATTTAGGGACAGAATCTATTCGTTCAGAGCCATAGCTATCACTATAACATGGAATACTCTCTTTTGTAAATGCAGATAAATTTTTTCTATGGGCAGATACTGGTACTGTAAACTGCAGGCTCAGACAGATTACAAGTATCAGGCTTATCATTTGTTTCTTCATATTCCTTCTCCACATGTGCATATTTCTTATATTCTATAACAAATTGCATCGTCTTTCAAGAAAAGAAATTCATATTCGCCATCATAAAACCTTGTAAGAAATTTGAAATTTTTTTATCTAAAACAAGAAAAGAGATATCGTCGTTTCAACGATACCCCTTGTTTCTTACATTCTCTCAGAGCATATAGCTCAGCGAAAGATTGTTACTTTTTATGTTTTCCAAAGAAACCCTTCTTTTCTGTAGAAGTTTCTCCCATTGCTTCCTGATATGCACGTAATGCCTGTTTCTGTTTTTCCGTCAGAGACTCCGGAACCTGTACTACCAGTGTCACATAATGGTCTCCACGAACGTTTTTATTACGGATGGAAGGCACACCCTTTCCTCTCAAGCGTACTTTCGTATCTGTCTGTGTTCCAGGTTTAATGGTGTGTTCATAAGGTCCATCTACAGTCTGGATCTTAATAGTTGCTCCTAATGCTGCCTGAGCAAATGTAATCGGTTCTGTTGAGAACAGATCATATTCCCTTCTCTGGAATTTTGGATGACGGCTTACCGTTACGCTGACTAATAAATCACCGCGAGGCCCTCCATTCTTTCCTGGCTCTCCTTTTCCGCGAATACGAATGCTCTGTCCATTATCAATACCAGCTGGTACCGTTACTTCAATTTTCTTTTTCTTACTTTCATAACCGGTTCCACCACACTTGGTACATTTCTGACGAATTACCTTACCAGAGCCATTACATTCTGGACAAGTCTGTACATTCTGAACTGTTCCAAACATAGACTGCTGGGTATATACGATCTGACCACGTCCACCACATTTTGGACAGGTTTCCGGAGAAGTTCCTGGCTTTGCTCCTGTACCATGACAGGTTTCACATTCATCCTTCAGCATAATCTCCAGTTCTTTTTTACATCCAAAGACTGCTTCTTCAAATGTAATACGGATATTGGCACGAACATGCGCACCTTGCATAGGTCCATTTCTTCTCGCTCTGGATCCACCGCCACCAAACATGCCACCGAATAAATCTCCAAAGATATCTCCCATATCTCCGCCATTAAAGTCAAAACCGCCGAATCCACCAGCTCCGCCGCCAAATCCACCATTCTGATCAAATGCTGCATGACCAAACTGATCATACTGTGCACGTTTCTGAGAATCACTCAATACTTCATAGGCTTCCGTTGCTTCTTTAAACTTTGCTTCCGCCTCTTTATCTCCAGGGTTCATATCCGGATGGTATTTTTTCGCCACTTTACGATATGCACGTTTAATTTCAGCATCTGTGGCACTTTTCTGTACTCCGAGAACCTCATAATAATCTCTTTTATCTGCCATTTTTACCTGAACCTCTCTATTGCTTTATACAACTTAAGCCGTAGGAGAGGAATGCTCATACGGCTTAAGGCACTGCCGGCAACTGCCGGCAGCTCCCGTTTTGTTATTTCAAAATTTTCAAATCAACCGCCTATTCGAGGCGGGGGACATCTCCCAGTAAATTAGACTTCTTTGTAGTCTCCATCCACAACATCATCTGCATTGTATGCTGTATCAGCTCCTGCATTCTGAGCACCTGCTGCCTGCTGAGCCTGTTCATACATTTTAGCAAATAAGTTCTGTGCACTTGTCATTAATTTTTCTTTTGCAGCTTTCATCTGTTCTACCTGATCATCTGTCATATTTTCTGCATCTGCTGCTTCTACTAAGTCTTTTAATTCTTTCAGATCAGCTTCTACCTGAGTCTTATCTGCTGCATCAATCTTATCTCCAGCTTCTTCCAATGCTTTCTCTGTCTGGAATACCATAGAATCTGCTTCATTCTTTGTATCAACAGCTTCTTTACGTTTCTTATCTGCGGCTTCAAATTCAGCTGCTTCTTTTACTGCTTTTTCGATATCTTCATCAGACATGTTAGATCCAGCTGTAATTGTAATATGCTGTTCTGCACCTGTTCCTAAATCTTTTGCAGATACGTTAACGATACCATTTGCATCAATATCGAATGTTACTTCAATCTGAGGAACTCCTCTTCTTGCTGGTGCAATACCATCCAAGCGGAATCTTCCTAAAGATTTATTATCTCTTGCAAACTGTCTTTCACCCTGAACAACATTGATATCTACTGCACTCTGGTTATCTTCTGCAGTAGAGAAGATCTGGCTCTTCTTAGTAGGAATCGTTGTATTTCTTTCAATCAATCTTGTTGCAATACCACCCATTGTTTCGATGGATAATGATAATGGTGTTACATCCAGCAATAAGATATCGCCGGCACCTGCATCACCTGCTAATTTACCACCCTGAATAGATGCTCCGATTGCTACACATTCATCTGGGTTGATTCCTTTGAAAGGTTCTTTTCCTGTTAACTGTTTTACTTTATCCTGTACAGCTGGAATACGTGTAGAACCACCAACTAATAATACTTTTGTCAGATCAGAAGCTGTTAATCCTGCATCCTTTAATGCTGTCTGAACAGGAGTTGCTGTTCTTTCTACCAGGTTTCTTGTTAATTCATCAAATTTTGCTCTTGTCAGGTTCATATCAAAGTGTTTTGGACCTTCTGCAGTTGCTGTGATGAATGGTAAGTTGATATTGGTTGTTGTTGCAGAAGAAAGTTCTTTTTTTGCTTTTTCAGCTGCTTCTTTTAATCTCTGCATAGCCATCTTATCACCAGATAAGTCTACACCTTCTGCTTTCTTAAATTCATCTAACATATACTGTGTGATTACATTATCAAAGTCATCTCCACCTAATTTGTTATCACCAGCAGTAGATAATACTTCGATAACTCCGTCACCGATTTCAATGATGGATACATCAAAAGTACCACCACCTAAGTCGTATACCATAACCGTCTGTTCATTTTCGTTATCAAGGCCATAAGAAAGTGCAGCTGCTGTTGGTTCGTTGATGATACGTTTTACATCCAATCCTGCAATCTTACCAGCATCCTTTGTTGCCTGTCTCTGAGCATCGTTGAAGTAAGCAGGAACTGTAATAACTGCTTCTGTTACAGATTCTCCTAAATAGTTTTCTGCATCAGATTTTAATTTCTGAAGTACCATAGCAGAAATTTCCTGTGGAGAATAGTTCTTTCCATCGATGTTTACTTTGTAGTTTGTTCCCATGTGTCTCTTAATAGAAGAGATGGTCTTTTCTGCATTTGTAACAGCCTGACGTTTTGCAGGTTCTCCGATGACACGTTCTCCTGTCTTTGTAAATGCTACAACAGATGGTGTTGTTCTCATGCCTTCTGCATTTGTGATAACAACTGGTTTACCACCTTCCATAACTGCTACACAGCTGTTTGTTGTTCCTAAGTCAATACCAATAATTTTACCCATGATTCATTTCCTCCTAAATATCAAATATATGTTAAAAATACTAATTAGCAACTTTTACCATGCTATGACGAAGAACGGTTTCTTTATACATATAACCTTTTTGTAATTCCTCTGCCACAACATTCTCGTCGAAAGCTTCATCTTCTACATGCATCACTGCATTATGAAAATCCGGATTAAATTCCTTGCCTTCTGCATTCATCGGTGCAACACCGATGCTTTCTAAGGTCGTCATCAGCTGTTTATAGATTGCCTCAACTCCCTGTACAAATGGGCTTTCCTTTTCCTCTTCAGATACCGCTGCCAGACCTCGTTCGAAATTATCGACTACCGGTAAGAGCTTCTCCAAAACATCTTTCGCGCCCATGTCATATTTCTGAACAGATTCCTTTGTCATACGCTTTCTGGCATTTTCAAATTCTGCCATCAAACGCTGATATCGATCTGTTAATTCTTCTATCTTCTTATCCTTTGGATCAACAGAAGTCTTTTCATCTTTATCTGCTTCTTTCTGACTTTGGTCTTTTTCTTCTTCTGCAGTTTCTTCTACGATTTCTTCTGTCTGTTCCATTGTTTCATCTTTCTTTTTATTTTCCACGAATGCCCCGCCTTTCTTTCATCACTTCTTTTTAAATATTTCATCTAACTCTCCGGTTAGGTTCTTAAGCGTTTTGACAACCTTTTTATAATTCATTCGCTTTGGACCAATAATTCCTATCGTTCCCGTTCCTCCACCATCTAATTCATAAGTGGCTGTCACAAGACTACAGTCTTTCATATTCTGCATCTTCATCTCATTGCCGATGTATACCTGAATGCCTGTGTGCTCATCATCCAATTCCTGAGCTTCATCCACAAGCTTCGTCAAGGCTTTCTTTTCTACAAGAGTATCCAAAAGTCTTGTTGCTGTCTCAGGATTCCCAAGCTCCGGATATTTTAAAATATTGGTTGCTCCGCTGGTATAAATCTCCAGTTCATCGGCTTCTTTGATCGCTGCTGTAATTCCTTCCAGCACACAATCTAAAATATCAGAATGTACGCCTGCCTGAATCTTCATCGTCTGAATCAATTCCAGATTAATATCTCTTAAAGATAATCCCTGAAGGAAGCTGTTCAGCAACACATTCATTTTTAAAACCTCATCATTCATAAGAGGATCCGGAACCCGGATCAGATGATTCTTGACCACATTGCCCTCAATGACGATAACTGCCAGCAAGCTTTCTTCATCTACCTGTGAAAGCTGTACAAACTTTACGTGGGAATTCTTATACTGTGGTGCAGTAACCATCGTCGCATAGTTTGTATTGGAAGCCAAGACGGAAGCAACCTGCTTTAACATAATCTCCATACGATCCACTCGTTGGAGCAAAGCTTCCTTCTTCTCTTCTTCAGCCTCTTTTTCCTGCATCAGCTGATCCACATAATAACGATATCCCAAATCAGAAGGAATTCTTCCAGCTGATGTGTAAGGTTGGAGAATCAATCCCATCTCTTCCAGATCCGCCATCTCATTTCGAATGGTCGCTGATGAAAGCTGTATATCCGGACTTTTTGAAATGGTTCTGGAACCAACAGGTTCACCAGTTTCCAGATAGTTCATTATAATTGAATGTAATATCTTCTTCTTGCGTTCATTTAGCTCCATCCCTTTCTCCTTCCTTTTGTTATTAGCACTCGTTCTTTTTGAGTGCTAACATCTTTATCCTTATATTATCACGATATTTATTTTTGTCAAGCCCGATTTTTATTTTTTGAAAATTTTTTCTATCTTGAAGACTCAAACATCCCCAATCATGTGGGCATTTACAGAATGCCTGTACGAGCGGCATTGCTCTTATTACCATATCAGAACCTTATGATTCGTCTCCCTAATAATCATGTATCTGAACTGCCTCTCAAAATAAGAAATGAAAAACAATTCTTTCTGAATTATGGATCAGATAATTCACTTGAACAACTACACACAAATATAGTAAAATGTTCCATGTAGAAATTTTCACAGGAGGACGAATATGAATAACTTAGCTAAAAACTCTGCTTTGGCAAGAATTCAATCTTTATTAGATGAAGGCAGCTTTGTAGAGATGGGAGCCTGCGTAAAAGCTCGCTCTACAGATTTCCATCTTGATAAAGAGGATACTCCAGCAGACGGGGTTATTACTGGATATGGACTGGCTAATGGCCGTCTTGTCTATATATACAGCCAGAATGCATCCGTTCTTGGAGGCGCCATTGGAGAAATGCACAGTAAAAAAATCACACAACTATATGATATGGCCATGAAGATGGGAGCACCGATCATTGGCATCATCGATTGTGCAGGCCTTCGTCTGGCAGAAGCCGGAGATGCACTGAACGGTCTTGGCTCTATCTATCTGAAACAGGTTATGGCTTCCGGGCTGATTCCACAATTTACTTTGGTCATGGGCAGCTGCGGTGGCGGAATTTCCTTAATTCCTGCTTTATCTGATTTTACTTTTGTAGAATCCAAAAAAGGAAGCCTGTTCCTACAATCACCAGATGCAATTCCAGGAAATACCCGCGATAAATGCAACACTTCCGATACTGACTGGAGAGCATCTAATACAAATAACATTGATTTCATTGGTACAGAAGAAGAGATTTATGAAGAGGTTCTGCTTCTTTTAGATATTCTTCCATCCAATAATCGTTTTGACATTTTATCAGAAGAAGGAAGCGACGAATTAAATCGTTTATGCGATGGCATTGCAGATCTTTCTAAGGATGCAGCTTCCGTTCTTTCTTTATTAGGAGATAATCAGCAATTTATTGAAACGAAAAAACTTTATGCAAGAGAGATGACAACCGGCTTTATCCGCTTAAATGGCATGGTAGTCGGCTGTGTTGCAAACCGCAGTCTTTCCGGCGAAAAAGTTATGACTTCTGCTTTAACTGCTGCCGGAGCCAAAAAAGCAGCATCCTTTATAAAATATTGTGATGCATTCCACATTCCAGTTCTTACATTATGTAATGTTTCTGGATTTGATAGTTCTTTCGAAGCAGAATCCACATTTGGTGACTCTTGTGCAGCTATGATCACTGCATATGCTTCTGCAACTGTTCCAACCGTTACGATCGTCCTAGATGAAGCTATGGGATCTGCTGGAACCGCTATGGGAAGCAAATCCTTGGGCGTTGACCTGCTCTATACATGGGAAAATGCAAAAATCGGACCAATGGACAGTCTGCAGGCTGCACGTATCTTACATGAAGGAGAACCTGCTTCTATCGTGAGACAAAAGGCTGAGGAATATGAAAAACTGCAAAATAGCGCTGTCTCTGCTGCTGCCCGCGGTTATGCAGATGCGATCATTGTGCCAGAACAGACAAGAAAATATCTGATCAGCGCTTTTGAAATGCTTGCTACAAAACAGGATCATACATTGATCAAAAAGCACACTAGCGTATAGAAGGGGGCGATTTTATGATTTTCCCATTATTCTCTCTTGGAGAGATATTTAAAAACGCCCTGTTAAATACCCTTCTTGGTATGGGAACCGTATTCGGTGTTTTAGTCTTCATCAGCTTGATTATTTCACTCTTTGCATTTATCCCAAAAATCCAGGAAGCTTTTCAAAAAAAGAGCGAACCTGCACAGGAAGCTACTCCAGTAGAAAGCAAACCTGCAGTTTCCAATGGACCAGAACAAACAGAAATGGACGATTTGGAACTTGTAGCCGTTATTACAGCAGCAATTGCTGCTTCTGCTGGCATTTCAGAAGATGATTTTATTGTTCGATCTATCAGACGAGTACGTGCTGATAGATGGACTCAGAGACATTAATTAGGAGGATATCGATATGATAAAACAATATACTATTACTGTAAACGGAACTGCATATGACGTTACCGTAGAAGAAACAAATGGAGCTTCCGCTCCTACTGCAGCTGCTCCTGCCAAACCTGCCACTGCGAAAAAACCTGCTGCTCCTGTAGCTGCCGGAAGCATCGAAGTAAAAACTGGAGCTGCCGGAAAAGTATTCCAGATTCCTACCAAACCTGGTCAGTCTGTGAAAAAAGGAGATGCTGTCATTATCATTGAAGCAATGAAAATGGAGATTGGTATTACTGCTCCAGAAGATGGAGTAATTGCAAGCATAGATGTTGAAGTTGGAGATATGGTAGAATCCGGTGATGTTCTGGCTACCTTAAATTAATAGCCGGAGGGATGAATTATGGATTATATTATTGAAGTATTTGGGAATCTGATTCACCAAACTGCTTTTTTCAACCTCACCGTGGGAAACTATATTATGATTGGCGTAGCCTGCATCTTTTTATACCTGGCAATCAAAAAAGAATATGAACCACTTCTTTTGGTTCCAATTTCTTTTGGAATGCTACTGGTAAATATTTATCCTAGCATCATGGAAGACGGAGGACTTCTTCACTACTTCTTCTTATTAGATGAATGGAGTATCCTTCCATCTCTGATTTTCCTTGGTGTTGGTGCTATGACAGACTTCGGTCCTCTGATCGCCAATCCAAAAAGCTTTCTGTTAGGGGCTGCTGCTCAGTTCGGTATCTTTGCAGCCTATATCGGAGCCATGCTTCTTGGATTTGAAAATGCGGCTGCTGCTGCTATTTCTATCATCGGTGGTGCTGATGGTCCTACTTCTATCTATCTTGCTGGTAAATTGCATCAAACAAGCTTAATGGGACCAATTGCCGTAGCTGCATATTCTTATATGTCACTGGTGCCAATTATTCAGCCTCCGATTATGAAACTGTTAACTACAGAAAAGGAACGTAAAATCAAGATGGATCAGCTTCGCCCGGTTTCCAAACTAGAGCGAATCCTATTCCCGGTTATTGTAACCATTGTTGTATGTACAATTCTTCCATCCACAGCTCCATTAGTAGGTATGCTGATGCTTGGAAACTTATTCAAAGAAAGTGGTGTTGTGCGTCAGCTGACTGACACTGCTTCTAACGCCTTAATGTACATCGTCGTTATTCTTTTAGGTACCAGTGTTGGAGCTACTACAAGTGCTGAAGCCTTCTTAAATATTACTACAATTAAAATCGTAGTATTAGGTCTGATTGCCTTTGCCTTTGGTACTGCTGCCGGAGTTCTTTTTGGAAAGCTGATGTGCAAAATTACCGGTGGAAAGGTAAATCCACTGATCGGATCCGCTGGCGTATCCGCAGTTCCAATGGCAGCTCGTGTATCTCAGAAAGTAGGTGCTGAGGCAGATCCTACGAACTTCCTGTTAATGCATGCGATGGGACCTAACGTAGCCGGAGTTATCGGTACTGCCGTTGCCGCCGGTGTATTTATGGCAATTTTCGGAGTTTAATCTATTACTAGGAGGAAAATAATTATGGCAAAACCAATTAAAATCACGGAAACCATTCTTCGTGACGCTCAGCAGTCTCTGATCGCTACTCGTATGTCCACCGAAGAAATGCTTCCAATTATCGATAAAATGGATCAGGTTGGCTATCATGCAGTAGAATGCTGGGGCGGTGCTACATTCGATGCCTGCCTGCGTTTCTTAAAAGAAGATCCATGGGAACGTCTTCGCAAATTCCGCGATGGATTTAAAAATACAAAACTTCAGATGTTATTCCGTGGACAAAATATCTTAGGTTACCGCCCATATGCTGATGATGTTGTAGAATATTTCGTACAGAAGTCTGTTGCCAATGGTATTGACATCATTCGTATTTTTGACTGCTTAAACGACCTTAGAAACTTACAGACTGCAGTAACTGCAGCGAATAGAGAAAAAGCACATGCCCAGGTTGCGTTATCCTTTACTTTAGGAGAACCTTATACTTTAGATTATTGGAAAGATATCGCAAAACGCATCGAAGATATGGGTGCCGATTCTATCTGTATCAAAGACATGGCTGGATTATTAGTTCCGTATAAAGCTTCTGAGCTGGTTTCTGCGTTAAAAGAAACCGTTACTCTTCCAATCGAGCTCCATACACACTATACGTCTGGCGTCGCTTCTATGACTTACTTAAAGGCTGTGGAAGCCGGTGTGGATATTATTGATACTGCTATTTCTCCTTTTGCAATGGGTACCAGCCAGCCTGCAACAGAAGTCATGGTGGAAACCTTCAAAGATACTCCATACGATACCGGACTTGACCAACATCTTCTTTCAGAAATTGCTGACTATTTTCGTCCAATTCGTGACCATGCATTAGAAACCGGATTATTAAATCCAAAGAATATGGGTGTTGATATCCAGACACTTCTTTACCAGGTTCCAGGAGGTATGTTATCCAATCTGACGTCTCAGTTAAAGGAACAAGGTGCAGAAGATAAATACTATGACGTATTAAAAGAAGTTCCAAGAGTAAGAGAGGATCTTGGAGAACCTCCTTTGGTTACTCCTTCTTCTCAGATTGTTGGTACACAGGCTGTGTTTAACGTATTAATGGGCGAACGATATAAAATGGCTACAAAAGAAACCAAAGACATCTTATGTGGAAAATACGGTGCCACTATCAAACCATTTAACGAAGAAGTCAAGAAAAAAGTAATTGGCGATGAAGAGACTATCACCTGTCGTCCTGCAGATTTAATTGAGCCAGAGCTTGAAACCTTAAAAAAGGAAGTAGAAAACTGGTCCCAACAAGACGAAGACGTATTATCCTATGCTCTCTTCCCTCAGGTTGCTACTGATTTCTTTAAATACCGTGCTGCCCAGGAAACAAAAGTAGATCCTGCTTTAGGAAATAAAGAAAACGGAACCTACCCAGTATAACAGAATAACCCAAACCAAGGATTGCATTTTGGGATGTCTTATGTTATAATCGCTTCATGATTAAGCAAAGCGATGATGGAAACAAGTAGAATAGAGATTGCTATTTTCAGAGACTATTCGGTTGGTGCGAGAATAGAGGCATCCTATATTGAATACATTCCTAAGCTGCTTCCTGAACAGAATCTTTAGATTCCCATTAGGGCAAGCCGGGTACGCCCGATACAGCGTACGATGTGTATTGGCACATCAAGAGGAGTATTTTGTGAGAAATACTTGATCCAGAGGTGGTACCGCGATTATCATTGCCCTCTGTTCTTACTAGTAAGAACAGAGGTTTTTTTACTCTATAGGAAACTTTGTTTCCACTAAAATCAACCCACAACAGGAGGAATAAACATATGGGAATTTATGAAGAATTGCAAGAACGAGGACTGATTGCTCAGGTAACTGATGAACCTGAGATCAGAGATTTGATCAACAATGGAGGCGCACGTTTTTATATCGGATTTGACCCAACTGCAGATTCCCTTCACGTTGGACATTTTATGGCTCTTTGCCTTATGAAACGTCTCCAGGAAGCTGGAAACAAACCAGTTGTACTAATTGGTGGAGGTACTGGACATGTTGGGGATCCATCTGGCAAGACCGATATGCGTGCTATGCTTACTACTGAAACGATCAATCATAACTGTGAATGCTTCAAAAAACAGATGGAACGCTTTATCGAATTTGGTGAAGACAAAGCCATTATGGTCAATAATGCCGACTGGCTGTTAAAACTAAATTATGTTGAATTATTGCGCGAGGTGGGAGCATGCTTTTCCGTTAATAACATGCTTCGTGCAGAATGCTATAAACAGCGAATGGAAAAAGGATTAAGCTTTCTGGAATTCAACTATATGATCATGCAGGCTTACGACTTCTATTACCTGAACAAACATTACGGCTGTAATATGCAGTTTGGCGGTAATGATCAGTGGAGCAATATGTTAGCTGGTACAGAATTAATCAGAAAGAAAGAAGGGGCAGATGCTTATGCCATGACCATTACTCTTCTCCTTAACAGTGAAGGAAAGAAAATGGGTAAAACTGTAGGTGGTGCTGTATGGCTGGATCCTGAGAAAACCTCTCCATTCGATTTCTTCCAGTATTGGAGAAATGTAGATGATGCCGATGTCACAAAATGTTTAAAGATGTTAACTTTCTTATCTTTAGAGGAAATCGCTGAAATGGAAAAGTGGCCGGATAACCGCATTAATGAAAAGAAAGAAATTCTGGCATACGAGCTGACCGCACTGGTACATGGCAAAGAGGAAGCCGAAAAAGCCAAAAAGGTTTCTCATTCATTATTTGGAGGCGGCGGTGATGATGCTGACATGCCTACTACGACTCTTTCCTCAGATGACCTGACAGACGGAGAAATCAACATGATGGATGTTATGCTCAAATGTAATCTTGTAAAGAGTAAATCTGAGGCAAGAAGACTGATTCAGCAAAACGGAGTATCCGTAGACAATGTAAAAATCTCTATGGATACATTGATGATCTCTGAAGCACAATTGAAAAACGGCATCGTGATCAAGAAAGGAAAAAAAGTTTATCATAAAGCAATAATGGAATAATCTAGTGCATAGAATAACAAAAACGGAGTTTTTATGAATTCTGAATTTCATTATTCTGACGGTTTAAAACTGCGCATCTTATTTGCGATCATTCTTTTTCTCAGCATCACTGCTGCAGATAATCTTATTACAGAGGAATCTGAAAAAAACGCCCTGGTACAGGCTATTGCCTATACAGGGCGTTCTGATTTTATAACAAAAGCATTCGGCTTTGATGAACAAGGGACCTTCCTGATTCGATTAAAAAACTATTTTAAAAAGCTTCCCTAGTTCTTAAAGCTATGGATCGGAGCTGGAATATTTCCTCCGCGATTCACAAATGCTTCACAGGAGAATTTATTAACCGGCATAATTGGAGCATATCCAAGCAATCCTCCAAATTCTACTACATCTCCAACATCCTTTCCAATTGCAGGAATGACACGAACTGCTGTTGTCTTCTGATTGATCATACCAAGTGCCATCTCATCCGCAATCATGCCAGAAATAGTAGCAGCGCTTGTATTACCAGGAATGGCAATCATATCAAGGCCAACAGAGCATACACAAGTCATTGCTTCCAGTTTCTCAATTGTAAGAGCTCCTGCACTAACTGCATCGATCATTCTCTGGTCTTCACTGACTGGAATAAAAGCACCGCTTAATCCTCCTACATAAGAGGATGCCATAACTCCACCCTTTTTCACCTGATCATTTAACAAGGCCAGAGCTGCGGTAGTCCCTGGTGCTCCTGCATATTCCAGACCAATTTCCTCTAAGATCTCTCCAACACTGTCTCCCACTGCTGGTGTTGGTGCTAAAGATAAGTCAATGATACCGAATGGAATGCCAAGTCTCTTAGAAGCCTCTTTTGCAACTAACTGTCCAACACGAGTAACCTTAAATGCAGTCTTCTTGATAGTTTCACAAAGTACCTCAAAATTCTCTCCGCGAACCTTTTCAATGGCACGTTTTACCACTCCAGGACCGCTGACACCTACATTAATAATCGCATCTGCTTCTGTCACTCCGTGGAATGCACCTGCCATAAATGGATTATCATCTGGTGCATTCGTAAATACTACAAACTTGGCACAGCCAAGACTGTCATTATCCTTTGTTAATTCTGCTGTTTCTTTGATTTTCTCACCAATCAGCTTCACAGCATCCATATTGATTCCTGTCTTTGTAGAGCCCACATTTACAGAGCTACAGACACGTTCTGTAACTGCAAGTGCCTCTGGAATAGACTCGATCAGCAGACGATCTGCATTGGTCATTCCCTTATTTACAAGTGCAGAATATCCTCCAATGAAATTTACTCCCACTTCCTTTGCTGCTTTATCCAGCACCTTTGCGATTTCCACAAAATCTTCTGGTTTCTTACATACGGCACCTCCTACTAAAGCAACTGGAGTAATGGAAATTCGTTTATTAACAATTGGAATTCCATATTCTCTTTCGATGTCCTGTCCTGTCTTTACCAGATCTTTTGCTGTTGTGGTAATCTTACGATAAATGTTATCTTTCACTTCTTCCAATGTAGATCCCACACAATCTAACAGACTGATTCCTAATGTAATCGTTCTTACATCCAGGTTCATCTCCGCGATCATCTTATTGGTTTCGATTACTTCATTAATATTAATCATGTGAATGCCTCCGGATTAAATTCTATGCATAGTGTTGAAAATATCTTCGTTCTGCGCCTGAATCAATACGCCGATTTCTTCCCCAATCTGCCCCAATTCATTAGAAATATCAGAAACTGTTTTCTGAGATTCACTTGTATCTACAATCATCATCATATTAAAATATCCGCTGACGATGGTCTGTGAGATATCCATGATATTGATTGCGTTATTTGCTAAATATGTACATACTTTTGCAATAATACCTACACTATCTTTTCCAACTACTGTAATTACTGTTTTTTTCATATTGTCCTCCTTTATAAAAAGACCAATTATCAAAGGTCTTATTATCTTGTTCTTACTACCATCCACTCACCAATACAGACTGCTATACTACTGCCAATCCGGAAACCATGTCCCGCTTGGCTACCTGCATATGAAATTCTTCTGGTACCATTCCATTCTCTAATAAAGAGATCTTTACCGTCTCATATGCCAATTCTGAATAATTGTTATCTTTGCTCAAATGCCCAAGAAATACCTCTCTGGTATTCTCTGTCATAATGTCGCATAAAAGCTGTCCCGACCGTTCGTTGGATAAATGTCCACGATTGCTCAAAATTCTGCGTTTCAAATAATAAGGATACGGCCCCACCTGCAACATATTAATATCATGATTTGCTTCAATAAAAAGAATATCTGAACCCTTTAGCTTCTCTACGATTCCTTCATGGTAATTCCCCATATCTGTGGCTATGGAAGCCCTGACACCTCCACTTTCCATGGTATAACAGACCGGATCCGCTGCGTCATGCCAGATGGATGTAGCATCAATGGTAATATCCCTAATCCGGAAAGGACGATCTGGAGTAATCACCTGGAATAATTCATGATCAATCTTCCCCACGGATTTTATATTGCACACTGCCTGAGCCGTCTTCTCTGTCATATACAGAGGAAGATGATAACGTCTTGCCATGACACCCAGTCCGGCAACATGATCAATATGCTCATGAGTTACTAAGATTCCATCCAGACTCTTAGGTTCTACTGATAATTCCTTTAAGCCATTTTCAATTTTCTTCCCGCTGATTCCTGCATCTACAAGAATATTGGCCTCATCACTGCCTACGTAAATACAGTTTCCGCTGCTTCCGCTGGCTATACTGGTCAATTTCATATTTTCTCATTCCTTTACAAATGTTATTTGCCATTATATCATATGAATCACAATAGTTCTACATTAAAATCTCATGAATTTGTTTCTTTGTCTGCTCAATATCATAGGAATTATCAATAATCACCTGTGCATGTGCACGGAACTCTTCCTCGGAGAGCTGATTGTTCATAATGGAATCTGTCTTTTCCCTCGTATATCCACGCCCTTCCTTTAATCGCTCATATCTTGTTTCCCGATTTACATAAATATACCACAATTCATCATATATATCCTCATAACCGCTTTCAATCAACAACGCTGCTTCCAAAACGATCATGGATGCCTCTCCTTTTTTTCTGATCTTGGCAATTCTTCGTTTAATTTCTTCTTTTACATTTGGATGGGTAATGCCATTTAACTGTTCCAACTTTTTTTCATCAGCAAACACAATGCTCCCCAGTTTTTGTCGATCGATAGCTCCATCTTCTTGTAAAATGGAATCTCCAAATGTTTCCACAATCTCCATATAGCTTTTAGCTCCTGGTTCCATCAGATCATGCGCAACCAGGTCTGCCAGTATAGTCTGTGCTCCATATTCTTTTTCCAAAATAGACAGTATGACACTCTTTCCCGATCCCACACCGCCAGTTACTCCAATTACTTTCATTTCTATCACCTATTTTGCTTCATACCAGCTGTTTCCTGTGTTAATATCAATTTCTAACGGAACCTTCAAGCTGGCTGCAGCCATCATTTCCTCTGTCAGCATCTCTTTTACTTTCTCCGCCTCATCCTGACTCGCTTCGATCAGAAGCTCATCATGAATCTGTAAGATCAGACGTGATTTCATCTGTTCCTTCTTCATCCACATATTTACCTTGACCATGGCAATCTTAATAATATCTGCCGCTGTTCCCTGGATTGGAGAATTCATGGCCACTCTCTCCCCAAAGCTTCTTTGCATAAAATTACTGGACTTTAATTCCGGCACCGGGCGGATACGATGAAACATAGTTTCTACATATCCCTCCTCTTTTGCCTTCTTTACCGTATCATCTAAGAACTGTTTTACGCCTGGATAGGTGGCAAAATACTTATCAATATATTCCTGTGCCTGCTTTCTTGTAATATTCAAATCCTGGCTCAATCCAAAGGCACTGATTCCATAGACAATGCCAAAATTGACTGCCTTTGCATCTCGTCGCTGATCAGATGTTACCTCTTCAATCGGAACATCGAACACCTCAGAAGCCGTGGAGGCATGAATATCCTGATGATTGCTATATGCCTGAATCAACGCCTCATCTCCAGACAAATGAGCCAGCACACGAAGCTCAATCTGACTGTAATCTGCATCAACAAAAACATAGCCATCCTCTGGCACAAATACTTTACGGATTGCCCTTCCGAGTGGCATCCTTACTGGAATATTCTGAAGATTTGGATCTGTACTGCTGATTCTTCCCGTAGCTGTAATGGTCTGATTAAATGTCCCATGAATACGACCATCCTCCTGAATAAACGTATACAACCCATCTGCATACGTAGACTTTAGCTTGGTCAAATGACGATATTCCAGTACCATTCCTGTAATCGGATATTTCCCTGTTAATTTTTCCAAGACATCTACACTGGTAGAATATCCAGTCTTAGTTTTCTTACCGCCCTTTAATCCCATATGCTCGAATAATACTACTCCCAGCTGTTTTGGAGAATTAATATTGAATACTTCTCCTGCTTCCTGGTAAATGGACTGTTCAAGATCAGCAATCTTATCCACCAGCTGATCTCCATATTCTTTCAGAGCATCCTTCTCCACCCGAATTCCCCGCTTCTGCATATCCGCCAGAGCAAATATGGTAGGAAGTTCAATTTCCTCATAGAGGAGATCCATCTGCTGTTCCTTCAGAGCAGTTCTCAGAACGCTTACCGCTTTCGCCGCAACAACTGCTTCGTAACCAATGACCTTTTCGGCCTTTTCTTCTTCCTGCTCCAATGCTTCTTCCCAAGACAGCTTTTTCAGAAGTTCGGCTCTAGAGGGCAATAAAAGTTCTAAGTAATCTCTGGCAATGTCTTCATATTGGTACGTATCTTTCATTGGATTCAGAAGATAGGCTGCCACCTTACAATCAAAAAGACTTTCCATCTCTTCATGAAGATCCAGATAAAACAGAACCCTTTTCAAATCCAGAACCGATACGACGTCAACTTTTTCATATAATTCCTTAGCTTTTTCACATAAATATTCCTGTGTCAGGAATCCTTCTGAACGGATAAATGCCACTTCCCCTTCTTTATAGGACAGAGCACATCCAAAAAACTGCTCCTTTTCTTCTACCAAATGCAAACCAAGTACAGAAGCCTCTCCGGCTTCTGCAAAAATCTCTTCTGCTTCTCCAAAATCTGTAACCGTACGAACATGACATGTAAGTGGCTCTGGTTCCTCGATTCCTTCGAATTTTTTTAAAATAGATTTAAATTCCAGCTTCTTTAATAATAAAAATGCTTCTTCTGTATAAATATCATTTAATACTGCATCCTCAAAAGAAAATGCAAGCTCACAATCTGTCTTGATCGTCGCCAGTTCCTTACTCAAAATTGCCTGATCATAATATTCTTTCAAATTGTTCTGCGCTCTCTTCGGCTTCACTTCCCCAATATGCTCATAGGCATTCTCAATAGAGTGAAACTGAGTAATCAGCTTAGTAGCTGTCTTCTCCCCAATTCCCGGCACTCCTGGAATATTATCTGCTGTATCTCCCATCAGACCTTTTACGTCAATAAACTCTGTTGGCGTCACCTGATACTTTTCTAGGACATCAGCTGCATAATAATCCTCTACGATGGTTCCTGACATCTTAGTCTTCGGAATCCGAATCTGAACATGATCCGTTGCTAGCTGCAGCAAATCTCTGTCTCCAGATATAATGCTAACCTCAAATCCCGCTTTTTCCGCTTCTTTTGAAAGGGTACCCAGAATATCATCCGCTTCATATCCTTCTTTCTGCATAATCGGAATGTTCATAGCTGTTAATACATCCTTCATCAGCTGTACCTGCTCATGCAATTCCTCCGGCATCGGCTTTCTGGTTCCCTTGTATTCTGCAAACATTTTATGACGAAACGTAGGTGCCTTCAAATCAAATGCAACCAGCAGGTGTGTCGCTTTTGCTTCCTCTAAAAATCGAAACATAATATTTAAAAATCCCAGTACTGCATTGGTATGCTTTCCCTCACTATTTGTGAGATCCGGAAGTCCGTAAAATGCCCGATTCAAAATACTATGTCCATCAATCAATACTAATTTGTTGCTCATATATTATATTCTCCTTTTGCGCAATATACTGCATTCTATATTCATAAATATGGAAGAAACCATATAAAAATCCTATCAATACCATTAAAAAGACAAATAACAGGATCATCCGGTCCGTAAAACGCCGAACCTTCTTCCTGCCAACGACATCTTTCATCTGTTGCTGTCTTCGCTCTTGAAATGCTGCATGGAAATCTGAAATCTGAATTTCTTCCTCATCCATCTGATTCAGTCCTTCCATAAGAGTAAAGAGCAGCTCCACTTCCCCTCGACAGGATGGACATTGTTCCAGATGTGCCAGAAATTCCTGCAACTCCTCATCCTTTAGACTATGATCCAAATATGAAATTATCTTCGTATCCACTTCAAAACATTCCATTCTCTCGTCCCTTTCATACCTCTCTGAAACATTGTAACATAATTAAAGTTCAGTGACTAGTCTAGCATACCTTTGCTTCTTTTTAAAAGATAAATTTAAATTTCTTATTGACAACCCCGTCTAAAAATGATATTATAATTTAGCGCGATGCGAACAGAATATTCTGAACATTGCATTGGCCGCTGTGGCGGAATTGGCAGACGCACTTGACTCAAAATCAAGCGGGCTTCCACCCGTGCCGGTTCGAGTCCGGCCAGCGGCAGTAAAAAGAGTTTAAAAGCCAATAGCTTTTAAACTCTTTTTTGTTATATAAAAAACCCTTAATTTTCTTAATATATTCTTTTGCCATCTTTCCACTGGTGAAACGATTCCCATATATCGCTTTTCTGGAAGCCGCTTTCACCGTCCCATCATTCGCGTTAAACTTTATAGTAACAAAAAACAACCATAGAAAGAGCGACTGATCATCCTCTTTCTATGGTTGCTTTTTTACTCTAATTTACTTGTCAATATCTTCTTCTGTTTCATCTCCATTGACATAAGTCAATATATCACCAATGTCACATTCTAATACACAGCAGATTCTCGCCAATACATTTAAATCAACTCTGGTCGCTTCATTTTTACAGTATCGATTTAATTGCGTATGCTGAATCTGGCACAACTGACATATTTTATTTTTACTTAAGTTACTCTTTTCAATCAAATCCCCAAGATTCAACCGAATATGTCCATAATTCATCATAATACAACCAATCCCTTTCTACACTTTATTATAATTGTAATATTACAATTTTATAATTTGTAAGATTGTAGTATTATAAATATAACAATAGAAATATACAGAGGTGTAAAATGAAACGAATCGGATATTTATTAACAGGATATATGTTAGGCATCCTATGCTGCCTGCTCTTCTATTATGGCTTTTTCATACAAAAAAAATCCAACGATCTGATTCTCCAGAAAGGAGAAAAGCAGATCATATTGGATTTTTCCGACAGTGCCAAAGGCACTAAGATTCAATTTTTTGAACACTATTACATCGAGTCCAAACCCGATGCTATTATCATCCACTTAGATTAACAATTTATATACTCCAAAATTTAGGTTCATAATGCTCTCGGAATTGCTCCACTGCGAAGTGATCAGTCATTCCAGCAATATAATCACAGACTGCCGTCTCAATGCTGGTACCATTTTCGATATTTTTCTTATAAAAAGCCGGCAATTCATCCACATGATAATAATAATACTGATACAGGCAGTCGATGACATGCTCCACCTTCTTCTCTTCCTGAATACAGACTGGATGACGATATACATTCTGAAACATGAATCTACGAAGTCCCTTCATGGCTCGAAATACATTTTCTTCCATTAGGATATCATCCTGATCCATGCTGGCTATAATGATTCCCCGAATCATAGTATTGATTCTCTCACGAATAGTATGACCAAGAACATCCGTGTACTCCCGTGGCAGATCCTCTTCCCTTAACACCTTTCCACGGATAGCATCATCAATGTCATGGTTGATATACGCGATCTTATCAGCAAGCCGGACAATCTTACCCTCCAATGTCGATGGCATATTGGCTGTCGAATGATTTCGGATGCCATCTTTCACCTCATAAGTCAGGTTTAATCCTTCTCCATTCTTTTCCAACACCTCAACGACCCGAATACTCTGGTCGTAATGCTTAAATCCATCAGAACACAACTTATTAAGTACATGTTCTCCGGCATGGCCAAATGGGGTATGGCCAAGATCGTGACCAAGAGCAATAGCTTCCGTCAATGTTTCATTCAACTCCAATGCTTTTGCTATCGTCCTTGCCGTCTGAGAAACCTCCAGTGTATGCGTAAGCCTTGTCCGATAATGATCCCCTTTCGGTGACATGAACACCTGCGTCTTATCCTTCATCCGCCGAAATGCCTTACAGTGAAGAATCCGATCCCGGTCTCTTTGATAACAAGTCCGAATGTCACACTCTGTCTCTTGGCGCACCCGCCCTTTCGACTCCATACTAAGTGCGGCATTGGGACCATAGTCTGCCCGCTCCTTCTGTTCCTGTCTTTCCCGTATATTCATGACATACCCCCCTTTCGCATGAGAATTCTTTCTTGCCCAACCATAGATTCACACAACAGTAGGGACACTCCCATTCAGTTATCTTTTGGCAGGATTATGATTCCTGTCCCTGATCGATTACAGAAATAGCATCTAAAGATACCTTCATAAGATCCTTGATCTCATCCACAGTCAGATGCATTTTTTCTGCCAGTTCTTCTGGCTTGGCCTCTCTTCCAAGCTCCTTGGCCATAGCTGTGGCCAGATCATTTAGCCGATTGACCTGCTGTACCATCTTTCTGGCCGGGCGGGTAGAAAGGGCATTCTCTGAAATCGCATCTTCCATGGCCTTTTGGGCCTTTCCCATGGCATACTCATGAAAACTACCATGCTGCTTACTGTCATATTCGCTCATGGCACAGAAAAAGGCCAGATTGCCTTCCTGAATCAGGTCTCCTGTCTGCACGCCTTTTCCACGATATTGATCCGACATTTTGGCGATCACTTCCAGATTTCCCTCCAGAAGCTGATTGGCAGCCTCCTGATCTCCCCTCTCCATGATAAGCGCCATTTCCTGCTCTTTTTCCTCATCCATTCCATGCATTTCCCTGATTTCTTCCATATACATGGATAAAGCAGCCGAAGGCAGATCTTCACTTACAATGGTCTCTTCCTCTTCTTCTACAGGATTTTCCGGTAAAACTCCTTCGATTCTGATCTGGTTTTCGGCCATATAAGCTCCGATCAGTCCCATCTTCTGATCATCCAAATTATATTCAGAAAAATAGTCTTCCACTTCCTGCTTTGTCAGTACATCCCCATTGGTTTTTCCAATACGGACCAGGTCCTGTAACCCTTCCATAAATTCCTGTTGACTCTTCATTAGAATAATGTTCCTTTCACAAGTGCAAAGTAAATAATAACGAGTACACCTAAAACAATACGATAAATACCAAACGCTTTGAAGTCGTTATTTTTAATATAATTCATCAAGAACTTAATTGCAAATACAGATACGATAAAAGATACGATCATACCAAGTACCAATACAAAAAGTTCAGCTCCGGTAAATGCCAGACCAAATTTAACGATCTTTAACAGGCTGGCTCCAAACATGGTTGGAATTCCAAGGAAAAAGGAGAACTCTGCTGCAATGTAACGAGAACATCCCAGTAAAATTCCTCCCAGAATGGTGGCACCAGAACGGGAAGTACCTGGAATCAAAGCCAACACCTGAAATGCACCGATCAAAATCGCTGTTCCATAACTTAAATCTTCAAAATCTCTGACAGATGCCCGACGTCTTCGATTATAATTTTCCACGACAATAAATAGAATTCCGTATATGATGAGCATAATGGCAACAATGACCGGTTTATACAGATGGGCATCCAACCAGTCATCAAATAACAATCCGATCACAGCTGATGGAAGCACTGCCACAATGACCTTAAACCATATCTGCATGGTTTCTATCTTTTCTTTTTTCCGTTTTTTTGGTGAAAATGGATTTAACTTATGAAAATATAATACGACTACTGCCATAATGGCACCCAGCTGAATGACTACATTGAACATCTCCATAAACGCATGTGTCATATTCAGCTTAATAAATTCATTGACTAAAATCAAATGTCCCGTGCTACTGATTGGTAACCACTCTGTAATCCCTTCGACAATTCCCAAAATAATTACTTTGATAATTTCTATTATATTCATCTCCCTGATTCCTTTCCTGCAAATTTGCATAAAGCTAAAAAGAGGATGTCATCCATCCTCTTTTTGACTTTTTATTCTTCATCTTCTGGTAAAATCTGAATTCGATTTGTTGCCAGTTCTTCTACTGCTGCGGATAATGGCTTAACATCAGAATCCTCATCAACGCCGTCTAATAAAGGAGTATCTCCTCCAATAATCTGTCTTGCTCTTTTTGCCGTTGCGATCACGATAGAATAACGACTGTTAACCACAGCCTCCTCTGGTGAATCTGCTTCGCTATTTACGACTTTCATTAATTCATTGTATGATGGATGTAACATAAGTATTCTCCTTCCTATATCTGTTCAAATCCTTTTTTTGTTTCTTCAATAAAATCCAGATTCTGCTTCAGTTCACAGCGTCTGCTTACAACGATGGAATGCACGTTATGTACGCATTCATCTAAATCATCATTAATGACAATATATTCATAATTATCTATCTCTTCCGCTTCTTCGGAAGCTCTCTTCATACGCTTTGCTACAACCGCTTCTTCCTCGGTTCCCCGGCCGATCAATCTGGCCTTCAAAGCCTCTACACTTGGTGCTGTGATGAAGATCAAAATCGCATCGGGATACTGATCTTTAATATTCAAAGCTCCCTGAACCTCAATCTCCAAAATAACATTCTTACCGGCTGCAAGTTCTTTTTCCACGAATGCTCTCGGTGTTCCATAATAATTATCTACATAACGAGCATATTCGATAAATCCATTGTAGTCAATCAAATTTTTAAAATCTGCTTCTGATTTAAAATAATAATCGACTCCATCTACTTCGCCTTCCCTTGGTGCTCTTGTCGTTGCAGAAACAGAAAGACTATATCCATAGTCCTTTACCAATCTCTTAGCAACGGTTCCCTTTCCAGCTCCTGAAAAGCCGGAAATTACAATTAATGAACCCTTTTTCTTCATGTATCTCACCTTTCCTGATAGCGGTTTGAAATCGTCTCTGGTAATAAGGCTGAGAGCACAAGCTGATTGCTGTCGGTAACAATGACAGCTCTTGTACGCCTGCCACATGTAGCATCGATTGCTCTTCCTTCATCCTTTGCCTGTTGCACCATTCGTTTGATCGGAGCTGCATCAGGGCTGACAATCGATACTACCTTATCTATATTGATCACATTTCCAAAACCAATGTTTACTAAATTATTCAATATTCTGAATCTGCTCCCTTACTTTCTCAATCTCCGTTTTAAGATCAATTGCAATGTTTGATAATTCCAGGTCATTTGCCTTAGAAAGAATTGTATTAGCTTCCCGATTCATCTCCTGAGCAATAAAATCCAGCTTTCTTCCAATGGTTCCCTCCATATTCAAAGTATTCTTCATACTTTCGATATGGCTTCGTAAACGAACCGTCTCCTCATCCACACAAATCTTATCTGCATAAATAGTAACCTCTGCAGCAATTCTTCCATCGTCAATGATATTATTCTCCAGAAGCTCTTTTACCTTTTCTTCCAGCTTTTCGCGATATTCTTCTACAATACTAGGAGAACGACTTTCGATTGCATCTACCATATGAATCATTCCATCCAGTTTTTCCATTAAATCGTGATATAAATGCTCGCCTTCTGCCACACGTGTTTCTACAAAAGCTGTAACTGCCCTTGTCAGTGCCTCTTCCAATACAGCCCAAAGCTGTTCCTCATCGCTTTGCTGTTCTTCTAATGTAAATACCTCTGGATATCTGGACAGTGCCGTAGCTGTAATATCATTGGTAACTCCAAGCTCCTGTTCCATGCGCGTTAACATATCCAGATAATTTTTCGCCATGGTCTGATTATATCGTAATTCAACCGTCTGTTCAGAAAGGTCCTCATATGTAATAAATACATCTACCTTTCCACGCTGAATATATTTTTTTAATAAGGTACGCATCTGCGTCTCAAAAAAACTTAATTTCTTCGGCATACGGATGGAAATATCACCATAACGATGGTTCACTGACTTCATCTCTACGATCATCTTGCAATTCTCATTTGAGATTTCACTCCGTCCGAAACCTGTCATACTTTTAATCAACGTCTTCACCTTTGCTTTCTTTTTCCTTTTAGCCCTCTCACCATTTACAAGAGGACAAAATGTAACTAATATAGTATATCAGCTTTTTTTCTTTCTCACAAGTAAATCTTGATTTAATGTTTCTAAATAATGTACAAAAGTTGCATTTTTGATGGGAATCTCAAACTCTGGTTCCATCTCATGGAATTTAAAATTCTTTCTCTGACCTTGATACTGTCTCTGCCAGTATTCCATCAGCTTTTCAAATCTCAGATAATAGCATCGATGATGTTTGGAAAAGTAGATCAAAAGAAAGCTTACCCCTCCCTGTTGTTCAAAATCCCTCATAAATGCAATCTGATGGTCATGTATATTCTGAAGCGGAAAGGTATCCGATGCACACTCCTTGGCATCAAAGCATACCGGAATTCCCTGAACTGCTCCAATATAATCCACCGTACTTTTCTGATCAAAATAGGCCAGCGTTATATGACGGTGTTCTTTATCAAATTGCACCGGTTTAATGGAAGTTGGAATCTTCTGTACCAACGCCAGATTCTTTTCCCGATATCGTTCATTGGTCAGATTGATCATCTCTTCCAACACCAATCCCCTTAATCCCCTTGAATTCCATGTTGCCATATGACTATTCCTTCCTGCTGTTTTTCGTTTTATTTTTTATCATCGAAGAGAGTCTTTTCGATGTCACAAAATAATTCCGGCTTTGCTGCTATAATGGTACGTCCAGAAAGGTCTCTGCATCGCTCCATTTTCTCTGGAAAAACCAGCCTTGCAGAATGAAGCAGTTGACTGGATAACCCAAACTGCTGTTTTAACTGATCATTCCACTTCCGATCTCCATACTTATAGTCTCCAGCCACCGGATGTCCAACAGATGCTAAATGTGCCCGGATCTGATGCGTCCGTCCAGTGATCAGCCAAACTTCTAAAAGGGTAGCATCTCTTCCTACCTTAATTGGTGTATACCAGGTTTCGATATAAGCACTTCCTGCTGTCCTTTTCTTTGAAAACTCAACCGTATTATTTTTTTCATTCTTCTTTAAATATCCTGTAATTTTTTTCTCTTCCGTAATCCGACCTTTGACAATCGTCTGATAATACTTATGAACCTCTCTGGACTTAAGAAGCTCTGCCATAGTCTGCAGTCCCTCTAATGACACGCCAGAAACGATGATTCCACTGGTATTTCGATCCAGACGGTTGCAAATGGATGGACGAAAGGTTTTTCCCGTCTGACCACATACCTCCAACACGTAGTCGTTGACCGATACATCATCCGGCCTGGCTTTTTGAGAAAGTACGCCTACCGGCTTATTGAGAATCAGTACATTGTCGTCTTGATACAGATGCTCCAGATGTAAATGCGTCTTCGTCTCCTGTCGTTCCTGCTTTTGGAACCTCTTGATGGTATCGTCTGCGAGAAAAATGTCCACAGAATCTCCCACCTGTAACAGCTCTTTTCCATCCGCTTTCTTTTTATTCAATTTAATATTTTTCTTTCTGAGCATTTTATATAAAAAGCTTTTCGGTGCAGCATCCAGATACTTTGCAAGCAGCTTATCCAGACGTTGTCCAGCTTCATTTTTCGTAACAATAATTTCTTTCATGATGAACGAAATCCTTTCAAAATCAATCTATGAGGAACTACCTTTACAGCTGCACGCATTGCTTTTATCGAGCCGCCATATACGGAAACCTCTTTTCTTCTATCTGCATCTTTCAATGCTTTTTTTACCACCCGCTCCTTTGATGCTCGAAACAGCTTCTTATAAGCTGGCGTCTTCTTTCTCTCCTCGGCTCTCTGGAAAAATTCCGTCTCCACTGGTCCCGGACAGACTGCGGTCACAGAAATATGCTTCTTTTTCAGTTCTCGGTTCAACGCCCGGGAATAACTTAGAACATATGCTTTAGAAGCCGCATATACATTAAATCCAGGCTGTGGTACAAATGCAGATGCCGAAGCCACTTCTATGATCCTTCCACCCTTCTTCATATAAGGAATCGTAAGCTGTGTGATGGCTGTCAGCGCTTCGCAGTTTAAACGTATCATGCCTGTCTGTTCCCACCACGGAATCTCACTGCATGAACCAATCTTGCCATATCCAGCCGCATTGATCAACAAGGCAATGGAAGGTGTATACTTTTCCAATTTCTTCTTATACTCTTTCCAGGATTCTTCCTGTTCCAGATCCAGAGACAGAATCCAAATCTTTTTATCTGGATATTTTGCTGCAATTTCCAACAACACCTCTTTTCTACGGGCGATCAACCAGTACTCATCCAGAGAGGACGTTCCTTCTAAAAGCTGTTTTACAAATTCTCTTCCCATACCAGAAGAAGCTCCGGTAATCACTGCAACCTGTTTCATTTACCGTCTCCCCTTTCCTGATTGTTTTCGATGCATATTTCGTATGGTCTTTTTCTTTTTATTGACTTTCTTATCTCTTCCTTGTCCCTCTTCCTTTCTTGGACGGATCAGACACTGAGACCCATATCCGATCAGATCTGCTCTTCCTGCCTTTTTCAGTGCCTCCACTACGATTTCATAATTAGCAGGATTTTTATACTGCATCAATGCCCGTTGCATCTGTTTTTCTTTCGGAGATTTTGGCACATAAACCGGCTCCATCGTGCGAGGATCTAAGCCAGTATAATACATACACGTGGAAAGGGTAGAAGGTGTTGGATAAAAATCCTGTACCTGTTCCGGCATATGATTGATTTTCTTTAAATATAATGCGAGCTCAATGGCATCATTTAATGTGGATCCCGGATGGGAAGACATTAAATACGGAACAAGGAACTGCTTCATGCCAATCCTTTCATTCATTTTTTCATATTTTTTTGTAAAAGCCTCATATACATCATGAGATGGCTTTCCCATCTTCATCAATACCCGATTGGATACATGTTCTGGCGCCACCTTCAGCTGTCCACTGATATGATATTGACACAATTCCTTTAAAAATGCATCGCTTTTATCATATATCAGATAATCAAACCGAATTCCTGAACGAATAAATACCTTTTTCACCTTTGGAATCTTCCTCAGCTTGCGAAGCAAGGCAATATAATCTTCATGATCCACTTTCAAATTCTGGCATGGCTTTGGAAACAGACACTGCTTATTTTTACATACCCCATGCTCCAACTGCTTATCACAGGATGGCCGCCTGAAGTTAGCAGTCGGCCCACCAACATCATGAATATACCCTTTAAATTCCGGATCCTTTGTCATTTCTCTTGCTTCTTCCATAATAGAAGCATGGCTTCTGGTCTGTATGATTCTTCCCTGGTGAAAGGTAAGCGCACAAAAGCTGCATCCTCCAAAGCATCCTCGATTGCTTACCAGACTAAACTTCACCTCAGAAATGGCAGGAACCCCTCCTGCCTCACGATAGGACGGATGATAATCCTTGCAATATGGAAGAGCATAAACATCATCCATTTCCAGTTGTGTAAGCGGCTTTGACGGCGGATTCTGTACTACATACTCCGTCTCTTTATAAGGCTCCACCAGGCATTTTCCATGAAATGGATCTGTATTACAATACTGGGTATAAAAGCTCTCTGCATACGTTCTCTTATTCCTGCAGATTTCGTCGTAGGATGGCAAAAGCTCATAATCATACACACATTCTAACGAACGGGTTTTATAAACAGTTCCTGGAATATACGTAATATCCTTGACATCTAAACCTGCATCCAGAGCTTCTGCAATCTCGACTATGGAATGCTCTCCCATGCCATACATCAGCAAATCAGCCTGTGAATCCAACAGTATGGAGCGCTTTACTTTATTGCTCCAATAATCATAATGAGCCAGCCTGCGCAGGCTGGCTTCAATTCCTCCGATCAGAATCGGTACATCTTTATAAGTCTGTCGGATCAAATTGCAATACACTACTACTGCATAATCCGGTCGTTTTCCCGCCACTCCGCCTGGTGTATAGGCATCCTTTTTTCTTCTTTTTTTTGATACAGAATAGTGGTTCACCATAGAATCCATATTTCCCGCAGTTACTAAAAATCCAAGTCTTGGTCTTCCAAACACCTGAATACTCTCTTTCTTCTTCCAGTCCGGTTGGGAAATGATTGCCACCTTGTATCCTCTGGATTCTAGAATTCGGCTGATAATTGCCACACCGAAAGAAGGATGGTCCACATATGCATCTCCGGTAACATATACAAAATCCGGTTGTGTCCATCCTCTCTCTCTCATATCTTGTTTTGTTATTGGTAAAAAGGTATTATTCATTCTGTTCCTCTTTTAATCTCTGTATTTCTTCTTCTGTCAGATTCCGATACTGTCCCGGCATCAACGTTTCATCCAATACAAGGCTTCCCATGGATATGCGCTTTAAATATACCACCTTTTTATCCACAGCTTTAAACATCCGTTTTACTTGATGGAAACGTCCCTCCTGAATCGTAATCAAAATCTCAGATATCTCGCCTTCTATAAGCACCTGAAGGACTGCTGGAAGCGCAGGCTTCTCATCTCCAATATCCAGTCCTTTTAAAAATACCTTCACATCTTCGTTTGTTACTCTTCCCTGAATTCTTGCATAATAAGTCTTATCCACATGCTTTTTCGGAGAAAGCAGCCGATGTGCCAATTCTCCGTCACTGGTGAGTAGCAAAAGACCTTCGGTATCCTTATCCAGCCGTCCTGCCGGAAAGAGATCCTTTCTCTTCTGACCATCGATCAGATCCAAAACCGTCTTTTCTCTTGGGTCTTTTGTGGCAGAAACAACACCTGACGGCTTATTGAGCATAATATATTCCTCATGCACATATTGGGTCTTAACACCATCTGCCACTACCTGATCCTGATCTGGATCCACTTTATACTCCGGCTTCTTTACGACAGTTCCGTTGACACAAACCTGACCCTTTCGGACCATCTGTTTTACCTGACTTCTGGTCCCGATAGACATCTGTGCCAGATATTTATCCAAACGCATCTGCTTCTTCATTACATTAATCTCCATGCTGGTGCATATTTATTCTTAAGCATTCCATTTTTTAATTTGCCCCATCCAAGAGGATAGCCTTCTACACCAATCAGCACATATCCATCCGGGCCATCCAACATAATTGTCTCACATTTTAAATATTTAACAACTCTCTCATCCTCTATGGATAGATCAATACATCCTGGATGATCCATGGATAAAGCCATGGCAAGTGCCTGACTCGGCTCAAATCGATTCTTCTTCATAAGTCCCAGATAGAGACCGGAACGAACCACTCTGACTCCTTTTATCTCTGGCATCTCTTCTGGAACCAGATACAGCTTATGATCAAGCTCCAGATAATAACCTCTGAAATCATCCAACCCAAATGCCTTTAAAAACTGGTCTGCCTCCTGAGTCAGCACCACTTTCGAAGATACCTTCACTGGTTTCTGCGCTTCTCTGTCTCCATTCTTTTTTAAGATCACTGCAAAATGACCTTCCCCCTGAATCCTGTGAGGCCACATACGATATGCCTTTCTTATCTCTTCTCTGGAAAGCTCCAGCCATTCTGGATGTCCCCCGTCCCTTCCTGGAAAGGAAATTCCATCCTCCACTGACAACTCCGGATACCTCTCTAGGACCCAGTCAACTAACCCTTCATTCTCTTCTGGAGAAAACGTACAGGTAGAGTATACCAGAATTCCTCCCGGCTTTAACATCTCAATGGCCTGCCCAACAATCTCTTTTTGAAGCGGAGCATAATACGCTACCCCGCGTTCTTCATAATCCTTGACCATCAGCGGATTCTTTCGAAACATTCCCTCTCCAGAACACGGAGCATCTACCAGGATCTTATCAAAAAACTCTGGGAAGACCCTGGAGAGCTTCTCTGGTTTATCACTGGTCACCACTGCATTGGTCACTCCAGCCATCTCTAAATTCTTTACCAGTGCCTTGGCACGGGAAATGCTGATATCATTGGAAACCAAAAGTCCCTTCCCCTGAAGCTTTCCTGCGATCTGCGTGGACTTTCCGCCCGGTGCTGCACATAAATCCAGCACTTTATCTCCTGGTTCAACTGGCAAAAGACTGGCTGGCAACATGGCACTTGGCTCCTGAATATAGTAAAGTCCTGCATGATAATAAGGATGTTTCGCCGGCTGTTGGCTGATTCCGTCATAATAAAATCCCTGCTCGCACCATGGAACCTGTTTTAGCTCATATGGCATCTGTTTTATAAAATCTTCTTTTCCAATCTTCAAAGGATTACTCCTCATGCCATAATATCCAGGCTTTCCATAGCTTTCTAAGTATTCCTCCCACTGATCCTTCAGATAATTCTTCATCTTCCCTTCAAACGATACTGGTAACTTCATGATATTCTCCTAATTCGTATTCCCATACGCCTTGACGTATTTGCTGCCATCTTTGTTGATTCATCTGTTGATTTATTGCAGACTCTGTGCTCCGTGCCCTTCTGCAATCATATCCAGCTGCCGGCCAAAATGCATCAGCTGTTCAATGTCATCCTGCTCATATACTTTATAAAATTCCTCCTGAATCTTTTGTACCTCTCTCCGATTCCCAACTCTATATAAGTTCTGCAGGTTATGAAGAATATCAGATACCAGATTCGCTTTAATGCGGAAAGAATTCTGTGCATCCATGATCTCATCTCTCACAGCAGACATCTCCTGATCCAATACGACGATTGCATTGGATGCATTGATCAATTTATCCTGTACCCGTTCCGGAATACTATGGCGATATTTGTAGTGTAGAGAATGCTCTACCGTCGCCCAGAAATTCATGGCAAGGGTACGAATCTGTATCTCTACAGGTAATTTTTTAATTCCGTTTAATGTGTTGACTTCATATTCTACGATCAAATGATAACTTCGGTATCCAGAGTTCTTCGGTACCTCAATATAATCCTTCTTTTTCAGGATCTTCATATCATTACGCCCTTCTATCATCTCCACAATTCGGTAAATATCTTCCACAAACTGGCAAATAATACGGATTCCAGCAATATCTTCGATTTTTTCTTCCAACTCGTTAATATTAATGTCTTTCTTCTGCATCTTATCTAGGATACTGGCAATCTTTTTCACACGACCTTCCACCCGCTCTATTGGAGAATACGAACCCTTTAACCGGTTCTCATAAATAATATGATTAAATTTTACCTCCAATTCTTCTACTGCCAGCTGATATGGTGCCAAAAGTTCTCTCCACAACTGAATTTCCATACAATCACCCACTTTCTACTATAAGTATAAATTATACCATAAATGTGTTAAAAAATCTTTATTTTTTTCAAGAATACCATCGTCATTCTTGCTGCTTACCGCCTGAAAAGACGAAGATCATTCCATCTGATATAAATTCTCTATCAAATAATATGGATTGACACTCATGTCGTTGCCTCCGTTATCTGGAATGTAAATTCCTACATGCAAATGCACCGGAAACTGCCCAACTGTGCCTTCTTCTCCATAACCACTGTCACCCATATAGCCAATCAGCTGTCCTGCTTTGATATTTTCCCCTTTTTTTAAACCCGTTTCATATCGATAAAGATGGGCATAATAAAAATAAATTCCTTCTCCACTTCGAATGCCTACCCGATATCCACCTAATGGAAGCCAGCCCAAATTCTCCACCTTTCCATCACTCATACTAAATATTGGGATTTCACCTCTTTTATTCTCCCGATCTATTAAATCCGTTCCCTCATGGTTCCTCTCACCTCCATAGCTTCTTGCTTCTCCCCACGAATCTTCATAGACAACCCTTTTTTTATCCTTTTGTCGAATGGGCGCCTTTTTAACCGCACGAAAAATCCTGTCGTATTCTTTCGAAAACAGCCGGTCTAATCCCTCCTTCTTATAATTATTAAGATTCATGCAGCGAAATTCTTCTAATCGTCTGCTTTGCTCAAACCTTGCTTCATACTCCTGTATTTCCTGTTGCTTTCCTACGATCAGACAAACCAGTAAAAAAATCCAAATGAACAGGCGATATGTCCGAAATATAACCATCTCCCTCTAAGCCATAATTTAAGCAGAAAAAGAAGCAGGCAAAAAAGCCTACTTCTCATTGTATTCTTGTATTTTTATTTTATTCCTAATTTATGAAATAATTGCTTCATCGATCAGAAGATGATCTCCATCTGCAGCAGCAGTAGCCAATTGATCACACCTCTCATTCTCCGGGTGTCCTGCATGCCCCTTGACCCAGCAAAACGTCACTTGATGCGGTTCCATTGCCGCAAGCATCCGTTTCCACAAATCCTGATTCAACACAGGTTTATTCCCTGCCCGCTTCCAACCTCTCTTCCTCCAACCGTCGATCCAGTGTTCATTAAACGCCTTCACCACATACTGGGAATCGGAGTAGACTGTAACCTGACAAGGACGATTCAACGCTTCCAGTCCTACAATCACTGCCATCATCTCCATACGGTTGTTCGTTGTCTTTTCATAGCCTGCAGAGTATTCTCTCCGATGCACATTTCCTTTTGAGTCAATGTACTCTAGAATCGTCCCATAGCCTCCCGGCCCATCTGGATTTCCTCTGGCAGCACCATCCGTATACATTGTCACTTTCATCTTACCACTCCAAATAGATGGCTCCCCACGTCAGACCTCCGCCAAATCCGCAGAGAACAATCTTATCTCCTGGTTTCAAATCTCCTTTTTTATTCACCTCATCTAATAGAATCGGAATGCTGGCAGATGAGGTATTCCCGCAATGCATCAAGTTCATTGGGAACTTCTCCATCGGCACCTTCAGTCTCTTTGCAACTAGTTCGATAATACGCATATTGGCCTGATGCAGAAGGAAACAATCAATATCTTCCACTTTCTGATCTGCCTGCTTCAGCACTTCTTTCACACATTTTGGAACTGTCTTTACCGCAAACTTAAACACTTCCTGCCCATCCATGGAAACTGTATCTATAGTCTTATCACCGTCATAATAACAATTATGAAGCTTCTGAGCCCCACATGTCAAGACATTTCCTTTCGAACCGTCAGACCCCATAACAATCTGCACGTTGCGATCCTCATCCTTTGACACAATCGCTGCACCGGCTCCATCTCCAAACAACACACAGGTTGATCGGTCATTCCAGTCCAAAAGTTTGGAAAGTGTCTCTACTCCAATGACCAGAATATGCTCCGCCATTCCCGCCTTCATATATGCCTGAGCTGTTGCCAGAGAATATAAGAAGCCAGAACATGCGGCATTTAAATCAAAACAAACTGCCTTCTTCGCTCCGATTGCTCCCTGAACCAGACATGCCGTACTCGGAGTAGCATGATCAGCGGAAAGCGTTGCTGTAATGATCATATCCAGCTGCTCTGCCTCCATCCCTGCATCCTCCAATGCAGCCGTAGCTGCCTTTACTGCCATATCTGTTGTTGTATCTCCAATGGAAATTCTTCTTTCCCTAATTCCTGTTCTACTACTGATCCATTCATCACTGGTATCTACAATTTTTGCTAAATCATCATTGGCAGCTACTCTTTCTGGAAGGAAGCTGCCAGTTCCTACTATCTTCATTGACGACCTTTCTCCTTATGAATTCAAATACTTTGATATTCAAAGTATATTATCTTTTCCTATGTTTGTCAATCCTAAATAATGATGCACACCAATCCTCCATTGCTTTCATTGACGATTTTCTCCATAGTGTCCTGAAGTTTTTGCTGGCTATCATCATTCATTTTAGCCGCTTTTGCCTGCATGCCATCACCAATCATTTCTTCTAACGTCTTACCAAAAAGATTGATGTCCCAAATACTGCCTTCTCCCTGACTGGCACCTTCATTCATATAATCGATAATATCCTGTGCCTGCTCCTTTGTGCCTACAATTGGTGCAATTTCCGTAGAAATATTAGCACGGATCATATGAATAGATGGAGCCTGAGCCTTAATCCGAATTCCATATTTGTTGCCATGCTTCACAATCTGTGGCTCCTCTAAGGTAATATCTTTTTTCAATGGTGACACCACCCCATATCCCTTTTGCCGTACGCTGGTAAGTGCTTCCACCACCTGATCACATTCCTTCTGTTTTTGGGCCAGAGACTGCACCGTTTTTAAGAATTCATATTCATTGTGGATCGTAAGGCCGATAAAATCACTGATGATCTGATAATAATACCGATCGTCAAAGATTACCGTAATATCCACCTTTCCACTGTCCAGATGAATCCCATCCATCTTCATTTTCTGGATGTATTCATTCTGTTTCATAGGAATCCGATATAAATCCTGCATAACTTCATATTGAGACAAATTCTCTCTTATCGTCTTTAACATGGCTGCTTTTAAAGGATGCTGACAGGATAAAGCCTCCATCCATTTAGGCACATAAAATCCCATCGAGGTAATTGGGAATTCCATTAAGATGCTTTTTAGCAATCCGCTGATATCTTCCTTCCGAAGCTGCTCACAATTTAACGGTAATACCGGGCATTGATATTTTTCCTGCATTTTCTCTGCCATTTGCTTTGTCTCCAGGCTGTATGGACGACTGGTATTTAATACTACGACAAATGGCTTATGTAAGGCTTTCAATTCCGCTATGGTCTGTGCTTCCACTGGTTCATACTGACTTCTCGGTATTTCTCCAAAGGATCCATCCGTAGTCACCACCATCCCAATCGTAGAGTGCTCTTCGATGACCTTTTTTGTGCCTATGGCTGCTGCCTTTGTAAATGGAATCTCATATTCAAACCAGGGGGTCTTTACCAGACGCTCTTCGTTTTCTTCCAGATGGCCCACTGCGCCTTCCACCATATATCCAACACAGTCAATCAACCTCACTTTTAATACAATATCATCTTCCACGGTAATTTCGATCGCTTCATTAGGAACAAATTTGGGTTCCGTTGTCATAATCGTCTTCCCGGCAGAAGATTGGGGCAGTTCATCTCTCGCCCGATTTCGTTCATATTCATCTTCCATGTTAGGAAGAACCATAAGATCCATAAAACGTTTGATAAATGTGCTTTTTCCAGTTCTCACAGGACCCACAACTCCAATATAGATCTCTCCATTGGTCCGTGCTCTGATGTCTTTATATACATGAAATGTATCCATAAAAAATCCCCTTCCAATAATACTGTTATAGTATATGAGAGGGGATCTTCGTTTATTCTATTCTGCCAGTAATTTTTGTACACCTGCTAATTTTACACAGACGCAGAAGATTTCCATTGCTTTTGTCAACTCTTCTACGCTTGGATAAGTTGGTGCAATACGGATATTGGTATCCTTTGGATCCTTCTTATATGGATAAGTTGCTCCAGCACCTGTCATAACCACACCCGCTTCTTTTACAAGACGAACGGTCTCCTTCGCACAGCCTTCCAGTGTATCTACGGATACAAAATATCCTCCTTTTGGACTAGACCAGGAAAGAAGTCCGGTTCCTTCCAGCTCTTTTTCCAAAGTTGACAGTACGATCTGGAATTTTGGCTTCATAGCATCTGCCAGCTTCTGCATATGAGCCTTTAATCCTTCCGCATCTTTAAAAAATCTTACATGACGAAGCTGATTGAGTTTATCGTATCCGATGGTCTGATAAGTGGTCACTCCTTTGATTTCAGCAACCATTTCTTCACTGGCTGCTACAAAACTTACCCCAGCTCCAGGGAAAGTAATCTTAGAAGTGGATGCAAAATAAAGTGGGCGGTTTGGATTACCTGCTGCTTTTGCCTCATCTAAAATATTTAAGACCTTTACGTCTTCAAAAATCGGATGTACTCCATATGCATTATCCCAGAAAATACGGAAATCCTTTGCCGCTGTCTTCATGGCTGCCAGACGTTTTACTGTCTCATCGCTATAGCAGATTCCCTGAGGATTGGAATACTTTGGCACACACCAGATTCCTTTAATGCTTTCATCCTCTGCTACCAGACTTTCAATCACATCCATATCCGGACCTGATTCTGTCATCGGCACTACGATCATTTCGATTCCAAGGCGTTCACAGATTCCAAAATGTCTGTCATATCCTGGACTTGGACATAAGAACTTTACAGTATCTAATTTTCCCCAAGGTGTATTTCCTTCTGTTCCAAATACCATCAAGCGCATCACTGCATCAAACATCAGATTCAGACTTGCATTCCCTCCTACGATGATCTGTGATGCCGGAATATCAAAAGCATCAGAAAAGATTTTTTTCATTTCTGGAATTCCATCTAAAACTCCATAATTTCTTGCATCTAATCCATTTTCTGTCGTATAGTCTTCCAATGCATCCAGCATTCCATTGGACAGATCCAACTGGGATGGTGCCGGCTTTCCTCTGGACATATCCAGCTTCAATCCTGATTTTACATACTCATCGTATTGTGCCAACAACTCCTTCTGTAACTGTTCTAACTGCTCCTTTGAATATTCTGTGATTTTTGCCATGATGACATTTTCTCCTTCCTGATTACCATTTTAATGTCTGAAATTCTTTTCTGCGATCTCTCATCAGCAGCTCTTTTACTGCATCTTCTGCCTTCTTATCCTCAAATAAGACTGCGTTGATTTTCTCGATGATCGGCACATTGACGCCCTTCTTCCTTGCGAGCTTCAATGCCGCTTTGGCAGAATTTACCCCTTCTACAACCATTTTCACTTCATCCATAGCCTCTTTGGCAGTATAACCCTTACCTATCAATTCCCCTGCTCTGTGGTTTCGACTGTGAATACTAGTACATGTTACAATTAGATCACCAACACCAGTCAAGCCGGAGAAAGTCTCCGTTTTTCCCCCCAAAGCAGTTCCCAGACGGGTCAGCTCAGAAATACCTCTCGTAATAAGTGCAGCCTTCGAATTGTCTCCATATCCCAGGCCATCTGCAATTCCAGCTGCCAGCGCAATCACATTCTTCAATGCTCCTCCCATTTCAATACCAATCACATCCGGGCTTGTATATACCCGAAAATAACTGTTCATGAAAATATCCTGGATATATAGCGCATCTTCTTTTTTCTTTGCTCCGGCAACTACGGTTGTTGGCATCTGTCTTCCTACTTCCTCTGCATGACTCGGACCTGACAGCACACAGGCTCTTACCCCCGGGATTTCCTCTTCTATGATTTCTGTTAATGTCAAAAAGGTTTCATCCTCAATTCCCTTTGCCACACAGACGATCATCTGACCTGATGGTACATACTCCCGAAGTTTTGCCGCTGTGCTCCTTATCGCTGTCGAAGGAACTGCCAAAATAACCGCGTCATTACCTTTTAATGCCGCTTCCATATTACCGGTTACTGTAATATTTTCCGGCAGCAACACGCCTGGAAGCTTAGATGCCTGTTCTCTTTCTTCCTGCATTCGCTTTGCTTCTTCTTCTCTATGTGACCATAACATGACCTGATGCCCATTTTGTGCCAGAACCACACTCAAAGCTGTCCCCCAGCTTCCGGCACCTAAAACTGTAATATGTTCCATACCTTTCCTCTTATCACTTTACCTTTTGTCCCAATTTATTTTCATTTCCATGAATCAGTCGCCCAATATTGGCACGGTGCTGCCAAATGGCCATAACAGCATATATAATTCCTACTGCCAGTACCACTGGTTGATATCCATAGAAAAAATATAAGATAAATGGAAGTGCCGTTACCATGCAGATTGAACCCAGAGAAACATATCTGCTTGCAGCAGTTACTGCTATAAATACAGCCAGGCAGATTAACGCCATTCGAGGATCCACAGCAAAAAACACTCCACCTGTTGTTGCAATCCCTTTTCCACCCTTAAACTTCATGATGATCGGAAAATTATGACCCAGAACCGTACCAAAACCTGCCAGCAATAAGAATGCCACTGGATTGATTCCACTCACATGGGGCAATAGCCAAAATCGTGCGATCAGCACAGTAAACACTCCTTTTAACGCATCTCCAAGAAACGTGAACAGTGCTGCCTTTTTCCCTAAAACACGAAGCGTATTAGTGGTGCCGGAATTACCACTTCCATAATCACGAATATCAATACGGTTGAGCTTTCCAACAAAATATCCGGTCTGACAACATCCAAAAATATACCCAATCACCATGCCTATTACGACATACTTTATCATTTTTCCTTCCTTTCCCTCGCAATAATGCGAATTGGTGTCCCCCTGAATCCAAATGTCTGACGAATCTGATTTTCAATATATCTTGTATATGAAAAATGCATCAGTTTTTTATCATTTATAAATACCACAAATGTAGGTGGTTTTACAGATACCTGCGTAATATAATATAAACGCAAGCGTTTTCCTTTATCAGAAGGTGGCTGCTTCATAGCCACTGCCTCTGCTAAAATTTCATTTAAGACTCCTGTCTGGATTCTTAATGTACAGTTTTCCACTACGGTATCGATGAGATCAAAAATCTTTGGAAATCTCTGTCCTGTCTTTGCAGAAATAAAAATCAGCTCTGCATAAGGCATATACGCCAGAGTTTCTCGGACTTTATTTGTAAATTTATAAATCGTCTTATCATCTTTCTCTATCAGATCCCATTTGTTAACCGCAATGATCACGCCTTTTCCTCTTTCGTGGGCAATTCCTGCAATCTTTGCATCCTGCTCGGTTACCCCTTCTTCGGCATCGATAACCAACATTGCCACATCGCATCGTTCCACTGCCGCTACAGTACGGATAATGCTGTATCGTTCAATCTCTTCCTTGATCTTGCTCTTTCTTCTAAGACCTGCTGTATCGATAAATACGTATTCTTTGCCATTCTTAGAGACTACCGTATCAATGGCATCTCTGGTCGTTCCTGCAATGTTCGAAACGATTACTCTTTCTTCTCCCAACATCTTATTGATAATGGATGATTTTCCACTGTTTGGCTTTCCGATAATGGCAATCTTCGGGCGATCATCCTCTTCTTCCATCAAATCCTCTTCCCTGCAGTGACTAAGTACTTCATCTAACATATCACCGAGTCCCAGCCTGGATGCACCGGATACCGGAATTGGATCCCCAAGTCCCAGGTTATAGAACTCATATACATCCGGCATAAACTTATCAAAGTTATCTACTTTATTTACTACAAGCACAATGGGCTTTCTGGATCTTCTTAACATATCTGCAACGCGGAAATCTGCATCGACTAATCCCTGACGGACATCCACAAGAAAGATGATCACATCTGCTGTAGCAATAGCAATTTCTGCCTGTTCCCTCATACGGGAAAGTATCAGATCATCACTTTCCGGTTCAATTCCTCCTGTGTCAACCATCGTAAAGCTTTTATCCAGCCATGTGATATCTGCAAATATTCTGTCACGGGTAACACCAGGAGTATCTTTTACAATTGAAATCTGCTCACCTGCAAGTGCATTGAACAGAGTAGACTTTCCAACGTTGGGACGTCCCACAATTGCTACCATTGGTTTACTCATATTTTATCTCCTTTATTTCTCCTTCAATATTTTCATTTTCATTGTTCTTAGCATCCCATATTATGCTAATCTTTCGTTTGATTTTACAATATTGCACCCAAAAAGTAAAGGCATTGATGAAAAACTCATCAATAAATCCTTCATTTTTGTTCTAAAGCCGAATAAATCCAGCCAGATTTCCCCTCTTTCCTTTGCTGGCACGATGAGAGAATAGAAGCTCTGGATTACAGCAGGTACAAAGATCCGTAATGTCCAGATGTTCTTTCAGGATTCCGGCATCCAACAGGATATATTCATTGACTTTCCATAAATCTAATTGATATTTTCCATTTCCCTTATCCACCATAAATGTATCATACCATTCTTCGGGAAAGGCATCCGCAAACTGAATCGCCACATCCTCACTAATTTCATAACATTTCTGACAAATGGAAGGTCCGATTGCAGCAATGATATCCTCCGCTTTCGATCCATAGACGCTTTCCATCTTCTCCACTGTCTTTTTCCCCATGCGATTTACCGTTCCCTTCCATCCAGAATGAGATACAGCTACCACTCCTTTTACTGGATCATAAAAAAATAACGGTACACAATCCGCATAACTGGTAACCAGACATATGCCTTTCTCATCGGTCATCAACCCATCCATGCCGGTCATAACCTTTCCACAATCCTCTTTGGTTACAATCTTTATTTTTGTGTCATGAACCTGATTGGAAAATACCAGCTGATCCGGAGTAAAGCCAATAGCCTTCCCCATCCTACGATAATTTTCATCTACAGAAGCCTTTTCATCTCCACGGTTATAACTTAAATTCATACTGGCAAAGATGCCTTCACTGACACCACCCAATCGGGTAGAAAAGCCATGGGTCACCCCTGCCTCTTCCAATTTTGGAAATGTCAGAAACGGAACACCTTCCACTTCATGCAGTCTGGTAGACTGCGCATTTGATGCCTTTTTCCACTCTAATTTCATCTCTTACTCCATTGATATTCAAACGCATTTTTATATACTTTCAGCCGATTTCCCAAAATAGCAGCTACATCAAATCGAATCGGATATTTATCATATTCTGGATGTCTTCTTCGATATTCATCCGCCATTCTGCAGATAGTCTTCTGCTTTCTCTGATCTACTGCCTCTTCCGGCATTCCCACTGCGGTGCTGCTCCGATATTTTACTTCTATAAATACCAGGATTCCCATTTCCATAGCGATCAGATCAATCTCGCCCCTTCTCCCTCTAAAATTTCTTTCGATGATCTGATACCCATGTTTGGTAAGCACCTGTGCAACAACTTCTTCATATTCCTGTCCCAGCTTCCGCCGATTCATCCTCCCCATCCCTCTTTCACTATCCTTTCAAATCGACGCTTGCGGAGATTTGGCGCCGGATTCGGTTTGCGAAGCAAACATTTTCCTATTCGAATCCGTGCGCATCCCCGCGGAGCGTTTATCTTAGTCAGAGATTGGTCTCTCACTGAGACGAATTTGTTATTACTCGCCACCGAAAGAGGTGGGAGTCTTCTCTGACTGAGATAAAAAGTTTTTTACGAATGTACGCCTGTGGATTGGACATAATCCAATCGTCTGTATTCCTTCGATGTGCTTTTGAGTTCCATATCCCTTATTACCTGCAAAATCATATCCCGGATAAATCTGATCAAATTCTTCCATCATATGATCTCTGGTCACCTTGGCAACAATACTGGCAGCCGCAATAGACATACTCTTGGCGTCCCCCTTAATAATGGGAACTTGTGGAATATCTACCTCAGGAATTCTCACTGCATCATTGAGCAACACATCTGGACGCACAGATAGCTTTTTGATAGCATCTCTCATGGCGTCATAGGTAGCATTCAGTATATTCTTTTCATCGATCACCTCTACCGATGCCATACCAACTCCAATAGCAATGGCCTTTTGCTGTATTTCAAGGAATAATTCTTCCCTCTTTTTCTCGCTTAGCTTTTTGGAATCGTTGATATAAAGAATCTCACAATCCTTAGGAAGAATTACCGCAGCCGCCACCACCGGTCCGGCAAGTGGTCCACGTCCTACTTCATCGATTCCACATATGTACTGACACATATCGTACTCTTCCTCGTAAGCACGCATGGCTTTCACCCGTTCTTTTTCCTTCCGAAGCTTTTCTATCTTCTTATCAAAGGCCTCTAGCGCCTTCTTTACCCCGCTTCTTTCATCCTGTCGAAACACGTCCGCTTTTTCATATTCACCCTGAGTAAATGCCTGATTCAATACTTCTTTTATCTCATTTATTTTCATCGCTTTCTTCTCCCTGCCTGTCAGCTTAAGAAATGTTCTCCGAAAAAAAGATTCTTAGCAAACCACTAAGAATCTTTTTCATTTTCTGGAAATTCTAAAGTGATATATCCTATTTTACCACTTCTAAATTCATCTAACAATAATATCGCTGCCTTTTCCAAATCAAAGGCACCGCCTTTTGCAAGGCAATTGCGGTTTTCTGCAATCTGCTCCAGAATTGTTACTCTATCCATCTCTTCCTTCACTTCATATCTCTTAGCCAACATTCCCGGATAAGATGTCTTTAAAAAGTCAATGAGTGCAATAGCCATTTCGGATCGATTAACGATTTCATCCTTAATAGAGCCAATCAACGCCAGGCGAAGCCCCACTGCCTGATCTTCAAACTTCGGCCACAAAATTCCGGGTGTATCCAAAAGCTCCACATTCTTATTCAGCTTAATCCATTGCTTTCCTTTTGTAACCCCAGGCTTATTTCCCGTCTTTGTACAGGCTTTTCCTGCAAAGCTGTTGATAAACGTAGACTTTCCTACATTTGGAATACCCACGATCATCGCACGGATCGGGCGATTCTTAATTCCTCGTTTTCGATCCCTTTCAATTTTTTCCTTACAGGCTTCCTGGATAAGCCCATTAATGGCTTTTACACCAGTTCCTCTTTGGGAGTTTACCTTTGCCACTGCAAATCCCTGGCCTCTAAAATATTCTGCCCATTTCTCAGTCGCGTCTTTATCTGCCAGGTCTGTTTTATTTAACAAAATCAAACGAAACTTATTTTTTGCCAGCTCATCAATATCCGGATTTTTACTGCTCAGTGGAACTCTTGCATCCACCAATTCCACCACAATATCGATCAACTTTATATTCTCTTGCATCATTCGTTTCGCCTTGGTCATATGACCCGGATACCATTGAAAATGCATATTTTCCTCCTGTTCCTACCAGAGCTTCAAGATCACTTTGCCGATGATACGATCCCGTTTTACGTTTCCTATGCTTGCTACTCTGGAATCCTCACTGTTATTATAATTGTCTCCTAAAACAAAATACTGTTCTTTTCCAAGCTTTATCTTTTTACTGGCAAGACCGCCAGAAAGAATCTTTTCACTGCCCTTTTGTTCTATTTCCTTTCCATTTACCAAAATCTTTCCATCTGTAATCCATACAGAGTCTCCCGGAACTGCAATCACTCTTTTAATATAGTAGGAACTTCCTTCTTCTCCCTTTTGGAATACTACAATGTCACCCCGTTTTGGAGATCCAATCGTATAACGACCGGCAATACAAAATTGCCCATCTGATACATTGGGCTTCATAGAATCTCCCCGCATGGTTATTCCAAAAAAGCAAAATCGAACTAACAAAAAGGCCGCTAAAATTGCGATCAGAATACCCACCACATAAAAAATGATCTTTTCTTTCAATTGGCGCTTTCTTTTACGGGATAAATACGTGCTTGTGTAATATGATTGCATGAAACCCACTCTCCTTCTCTTGTTCAAGAATGCTATGTGTAAATTGAAAAATAGGGACAAGCTTTCACTCGTCCCCTGAAAAGTTCAATGATTATTTTACTAATTCTTTTACTTTTGCTTTCTTACCTACACGGTCACGTAAGTAATATAATTTTGCTCTTCTTACTTTACCTCTTCTTACTACGTCAATCTTGTCAACGATTGGAGAATGTAAAGGCCATGTCTTTTCAACACCTACTCCGTTAGAAGTTTTTCTAACTGTAAATGTTTCACGAGCTCCACCGTTCTGTCTTTTGATTACAGTTCCTTCAAAAATCTGAATTCTTTCACGGTTTCCTTCTTTAACTTTTGCGTGAACTTTTACAGTATCTCCTACTCTGAATTCATCTACTTTGTCTTTTAACTGAGCATCTTCAATCTTTTTAATAATATCGTTCATTGTGTTCCTCCTTAAAAATCTTAGATGTTCTTAATACGTACCTTTTCGTAACAGAGGACCATCCTATTCATCACAACTATCATATAATAGCATAGAAAATTATTGGATGCAAGTATTTTTCTTATGTTTTTCTAAAAGATCCGGACGCCACTTTGCCGTCCGTTCTACAGATTTCTCATATCTCCATTCTTCAATTCTGGCATGATGTCCAGACAATAATACCTGTGGCACCTCTTTGTCGTGCCATACCGCAGGTCTTGTATACTGTGGGTATTCCAAAAGATCATCATGAAACGATTCGATATCCGCAGAAACATCGTTATTCAGCACTCCCGGCACCAGCCTTGCTATGGCATCGATCATCACCATGGCTGGAAGCTCTCCGCCTGTCAGAACGTAATCGCCGATAGATACAGAATCCGTCACTACCTCTTCCAACACCCTCTCGTCAATTCCTTCATAATGTCCACAAAGAAATACCAGATGATCCTCACGGGCAAATTCTTCTGCCATTTTCTGATCAAACACTCGTCCCTGCGGAGTTAGATAAATAACTCTTGCCTGTCCTCCCATCTTCTGCTTTGCACTTTCACAAGCTGCATAGACCGGCTCTGCCTGCATGACCATACCAGCCCCACCACCATAGGGATAGTCATCTACCTTCATATGCTTATTGGTAGAAAAGTCCCTGATGTTGGTTGTATCAATGGAAATTAATCCCTTATCCATGGCTCTTCCAAGAATACTCGTCTGACATCCCTGTTCAATCATCTCTGGAAATAACGTACATACATGAAATTCCATCTTAATCCACTAATCCTTTCATCAAATGTACTGTCACCATCTCTGTATCCAGATTTACATCCAGAATACACTGTGGAATAGCCGGAAGAAGCACTTCCTTTCCTTCTTCTGTGGTTACCACATATACATCATTGGCTCCGGTTTGCATAACATCCGTCAATGTACCAAATGGTGTTCCATCCTCCAAAACCACCTGAAGGCCGATAAGATCCACGATAAAGTTTTCATTTGGAGCTAGTTTCACTGCATTTTTTCTCGAAACGTACAAATCACACTTCTTATATTGTTCAACATCGTTAATATTATCAATCCCCTTAAATTTCAAGATTACCAGATTCTTTTGAAAACGACAGGATTCCACTTCCATCTTGCGTCGTTCCTTCCCTGTATCCAGTAATACCATCTTTAATTTTTTAAATCGTTTCGGATCGTCTGTCGTTGGGAATACCTTTACCTCTCCACGAATGCCATGGGTCGTGGTAATCACGCCTACTCTTAAGATATCTTCCATTCTTTTCCTCCAAATCTGTCTTATTCTTAACCTTGCTACAGAATTCTAAACACGGTTTAGTATACCAAAACTCTACTTCAAAGTCTACTATGAAGCATCTTAAATAATCAGAACTATGGGATTAAAGAAAAAGACCCTCCTGTAAGCAAGCTTACAGAAGAGTCTTATCAACCTTTTGTGTGAAATAAGTTAAGAATATTACAAAATTCTTTATTGTGCTAATGGGTTTTCACCAAATACTTTTTTGTATCTAAAAATTAAGTATACTGTAGCTACAGCCTGAACAGCAGCTAATACACACATTAAGATCATTAATGTATATACAGCAGCACTTTCGCCAGAAATAACTGTTAACTTACCAACGATAACTGGCATTGTGTAAGAAGCAGCACCCATGAATGTATAGTAGATACCTGTATTACGTCCTTTTGGTCCAGGAACAAATTCCTGTACAACAGAAAGACCTGTCTGAAGAGCACCACCTGCACAACCAAATCCTAATAAGAGGATTGCTGCGTATACGATGGCAATCTGGTGAATAAATAATACACCTAATAATGCAACAACTGTCATAACAGAGTCAACAATCAACACTTTTAATGGATGCCATTTTAATTTACTCATCATTATAGCCCAGAATGCTACGGCTACAATAGAACCTACCTGATACATAGTAGTCATACTAGCTGCCTGAATTTCACTTAAACCACAATATGCCAATCCAAACGCTTTTGTATACTGCTGAGCACCATACATAACTGCCATTACTAAGAATGCATAGAAATATGTAATTAATTTTGTAAATGCGCCTGGAGCAACAAGCTGTCTTGCTTTTCCTGCTTCGATTTCAGCCTGAATTTCATTAGCATCAGCGCCTTTACCAGCACCAGCTTTCTTTTCATCATCATATACGAATGGAGCAAGTACGGCTAATACAAGTACTACACAAGATAATACTAATGGAAGTACAATGTTGAATTTCCAGTTTCCTGCTGCTGCAGTCTTAACTGCGATAATTGGATAGAAGATACTAGATAATGCAACGAAGAACTTGATCATGATCAATGCAGTACCTGGAGCTGCTGGATAAGCTTCCTGAACAGCTGGGTATCCAGATGCATCCCAGAAACCAGATGTAGCTACACCTGCCATTAAACCTGCAAATGCTGCAATTGTTGCATTTGTTGTTGTTAACATAGTGGCAAAGCAAACAATATAAAGAGCTGCTCCACCAATCATTAATTTTTTACGTCCTACACGGTCAGAGATTTCTCCGCCAATCCAAACAGATAAGAATTTACCAAGACCTGTCCAAGCAATTGCTGTAGAAACAGCTGCTGCACCTGCTGCATATGCTGCAGAATTTGGATCAGACATATCAAATCCCCACTTAATCGCAAAGTTTACCTGGTTCTGAGAAAAAATCAGCGCCTGCATACCATGAGTTAAATATGCCATGTATACAGTTACCATGGACAAGAAATACTTTTTAGCTTTCATAATTTTCGTTTTTCCTTTCACTTTCTTCTTAATTAATGTTTTTTCAAAAAGTACACACACACATTGTAGTTTTTGAAATAAAACAAGCTACGTTAATTTCTTAACTTATCTTTTCATAACTACATGAGTGCCAAATGCTCAACACTCATGTGTATTTTATCATTATTTTATAATTTTTTCAATATTTTTTAAGAAATTTTATAAAAATTTTATTATTTAGCCTGTTCAGCCTGGAATTTCTGGTATTCTTCTACTGGCATTTCTTTTCCTGTGAATAACTGATAGTTTAAAGCACCCTGCCATAATAACATACCTTTTCCACCGATTGCCTTTGCACATCCAGCAGCTTCTGCATCTAAGATCAGCTGAGTTTTTTCTGGATTGTAAACAGTATCTGCAACTACTAAATCTTCTCTTAATAACGCTGTATCAATTAAAGAAATTCCATCCTGAGGTTTCATTCCTACGGATGTTGCATTCACAAGAATATCACATGCTTTTACTGCTTCTGCCAGCTTGTCAGCTTCTTCTAATTTTGTCACAGTTACTTTTACGTCTGGACATTCTTTTTCTAATTTTGCTTTTGTTCCTTCTGCTCTTTCAAAGAATTCATCATCTCTGTTGAAGATTGCCACTTCAGCAGCTCCATCTAATGCCGCCTGAACCTGAATTGCTGTAGCAGCTCCACCAGCTCCGAGAACTACCATCTTCTTTCCTTTTACTTCAACGCCATTAACGCTTAAGTTTTTAATAAATCCGGCACCATCTGTCACATCGCCGTATAATTTTCCATCTTTATTTACAAACACGTTACAAGCTCCGATGATTTTAGATGCTGGAGATAATTCATCCATTAATTCAGAAGCAATATTTTTACAAGGCATTGTAAAGTTACCACCTCTTAAGTTCCACAATTTAACAGTGCTTAATGTCTGTTCCATATCTGGAATATTAACATCAAATGCCATATATGCTAAATCTAATCCATCATGTTGGAAGCAAAAGTTATACATTGCAGGAGATCCTGAATGTCCAACTGGTGTTCCAAAAAGTGCTAGAAGACCTGTATGTCCATTAATTCTTTTTTCCATTTTCTTTCCTCCTAAACCGGATGCCCGTTTAGGGCATCCGATATATTAATTAGATGTTTTATATTTTTGTTTTTTCTTAAGATGAGGGACAATCCTCTGAAATATTATAATTTAAGCGCTACATCGTATGCTTCTTTTGTAGCATCTAATGCTCTACGAGCTCTTACTGCATCACCAACAACGTGTACTTCTGGTACGATTTCTTTTAATTCATCTGCAAATGTGTAGATGATGTTGCCATCAGCATCACGCTTAGAATAACGAGAAACAAATCCCATAGAAAGAACAACTGTGTCAAAGCCTCTTGCTTCATAAATTGTTTCATCAGATTTATCTGCTGCATTCTTGTAGTTTACTCCATCAGAGAAGATTTCTGTTACAGCAGCACTTGTAATCTGGCCAATCTTGTATTCTTCAAATGCTTCCATTAAGAATACACGATGTTCATGGATTACATCTGGTCCGATTGCATCTCTCATTTCGATGACAGATACTTCATGGCCCTGTTCAGCTAAGAATTCAGCTGTTTCAGCACCTACCATACCACCACCAACGACTAATACTTTATGTCCTACCGGACGAGTACCTTCTAAGCAGTCGATACCATAAACGATATCTGGGTTATGGATTCCTTTAATAAATGGCAATACTAATGTTTCAGAACCTGTTGCCAGAATAACTGCATCTGGATTTTCTGCTTTGATCATCTCAGTTGTGCATTCTACACCAGTCTTAATTGTAACTCCGGCTTTTTCACATTTTACAACATAGCTTCTGATCATATTGGTGATATCGCCTTTTCCTGGAGGATATGCAGCAAGGCGCATATTTCCACCTAATTTTTCTTCTTTTTCATATAATGTAACTTCATGTCCTCTTCTCTGGGCTGTGAAAGCAGCACAAAGACCAGCTGGACCGCCACCGATTACGATTACTTTTTTAGATTTTTCCGCTTTTGGACATCCATCGATTTCACGTCCTAAAACCGGATTTGTTAAACAGCAAATTGGCTGTCCAGCATACATGTTCGCAACACATCCCTGTAAACAAGCAATACAAGGTGTCATGTCCTCTAATCTCTCTTCCTGAGCTTTTAATGGCATTGCAGGATCTGCTAAAGACTGACGTCCGAAAGCAACCAGATCGGTTCTTCCCTGTCTTACCATTAATTCAGCAAACTGTGGTTCTGTATAACGACCAACAGTAATCACTGGAATAGATACAGAATTCTTAATTTCTGTTACCAATTCAGCTGAGAAACCACCATGAATACCTGTAGGTGCCCACATATATTCATCTTTAATATGAACTGCACGAGAAACGTGAAGTGCATCAACTCCACAGTCTTCTAAATATGCAGCGATTGCAGCCATATCATGGTTATCAAGACCACCAAACATATCTTCCTGACTGTTGATACGAGCTAATACGGCAACTTTTCCTTCTGTTTTTGCTTTTACCTCTTCTACGATCAAACGAGGAAAACGCATTCTATTTTCAAAAGAACCACCAAATTCATCTACACGTTTGTTTGTTCTAGGAGACAAGAAAGAGTTTACTAAATAACCATGAGCCATATGAATTTCGACAGCATCTGCTCCTGCTTTTACTGCACGCTCAGCAGCTAATCCATATCCTTTGATCAATTCATATACTTCTTCGGTTGTAACCTCTTTTGGAATATCTCTTCCGTCTGCAGACTGAATAGAGGTAGCAGCCTTAATTGGTGCTCCTGCATTCTTTGCATTTCCTTCTGGTCCTGCATTTTGTAACTGGATAGAGACTTTTGCCCCTTCTGCATGACATGCATCGATTACTTTTTTAAAGCTGTCAATGGTAGAATCATCGTATAAACATGGTTTACGAGGACCACCTTTTGCTCCTTTATGAACTACAGTTGCTTCAATCGTAATTAAACCAAACTGTCCCTTTGCTCTTGTTGCATAATATGCTACTGACTGATCGCTCATTGTACCATCAGTATTTGCAAAGTTATTTCCCATTGGTGGTACTACAAAACGGTTTTTTACAGTCATAGGTCCGATCTGAATCGGTTGAAACATCGCATTAAATTTCACTAGATACACTTCCTTTTCTTTTAATATTAATTGGGCTTTTAGGGTAGGTTTTCTCTTTTTTCTTGTTTTCGTGTTTTATAATGTGTTTTGCTCTCCATATACAAATAAGAAGAGTGATGTATAGAGTATTTTGATTTTATAAATTGATTGCTTTCATATCAAAAGATTAATCTTCTAATACTTCTGGCCAAGCTTCTGCTAAAGCAGCTTTTGCGCCATCGAAAGTTTCTTTTGCCGCTTCTTTGATACCTTTTGCTAAGATAGCATCGCTGATAACTTCAACACCAACTGCGTTTGGTTTGATTCCTTTTGCTTTGATCATCTTTAACCATTCTGCTGTGCATCCAAGACCTGGTCCAGGAACTGCAGCTGGAGCTAAACGATCATGCATAGATTCATCTCTTAAGATAGATTTTGCATAATCACGTTCCCAAACATCATTAATCTGAATAGAAACAACTTTATCTGCTGGTACATCTTTTAATACAGAAAGATCGATTGGCTGATGAGCTTTCATCCAGTGCCATGTGTCTAAGATCAACATAGCGTTGTCGCATCCACTTGCTTCCACAACAGCCCATCCTTTTGCTACATCAGGAATACCGCTGTATGGCATTGGTTCAACACCGATGATGTATTTACCAGCTCTGTGGCATAATTCTTTTAATTTCTGTGCAGTATGTTCTACTGAATAGTTTTCCATTAAGCCACAGTTAATCTGTTTTACATTGAATAATTCACACATATGGAAACACATCTGTTCTTTGTATTTCTGCTCATAAGAACGATTGTCTTCTGCCCACTGAACGATATATTCAACTTCTGTTACTTTCATATCATGTTTGTCTAAGATTGCTAAAATATCTTCGTCGAATAATCCTTCATTCAATGCATCTACATATGTTTCTGCACGAAGTCCGATTCCATCGTATCCTGCTTCTTTTGCAGCAATTACACGATCTTCAAATTTGCACTGATCTCCTAATGTCCAAGAACTAACTGTAATTGGGTACTGTTTTGACATAATAAAAACTCCTTTCAATTTGCCGTTAAGTTTCTCTCTTTTACACTTTCCGGTCACACTTCACTTTACAGTCATATTATAAGACAATTTTTTCACAATAACAAATTGATAATACAGGCGGAATTGATAGATTTTGTGAATGAATTATGGTATACTAAATCTAAATAAATCATGCCCATCTGGGATTTTTATCACAACAAACATTATAATTAGGAGGAGTAAGGATGAATCTATATCACTTACGATATTTCGTTACATTAGCACATTGGGAACATTATACTAAGGCTGCTGCTGAGCTTTCTATCACACAGCCAAGTTTAAGCCATGCAATTTCTTCTCTGGAGCAGGAATTAGGAGTGAACCTATTTGAAAAAGAAGGACGAAACATTGTCTTAACGAAATATGGCCGGTTGTTTCTTGCAGATGTAGAGAAATCAATGGAAATTTTAGAAGCCGGCATCAAAACTTTAAAATCCGCAGGAATCGGTGAAGGCACCATTGACCTTGGCTTTCTAAGGACCCTGGGCACAGACGTTGTTCCTGGTTTTATCAGCGGTTATCAGAAGGAATATGCTGATCGCAATGTGAATTTTAATTTAAATACCGGGGTTACTGAAGATTTATTAAACGGGCTGAAGAACAAGAAATATGATCTGGTTCTTTGTTCCAAGATGCCAAAAGAACCTTCCATCGAATTTATTCCAGTGGCACAGCAAAAGCTGGTACTTATAGTGCCAATCAATCATCCACTGGCCATTCGCAATTCCATCACTTTGACAGAAACTTTGCAATATCCACAGATCATCTTTTCCAAACGAAGTGGTCTAAGACCCATCATCGATGAATTATTTGAGGTTGCAGGCGGATATCCAGAAGTTGTCTATGAAATCAAAGAAGACCAGGTAATTGCCGGCTTTGTTGCCAAAGGCTTTGGCATCGCAGTTGTCCCGGATATGCCAATTTTAGAAACTATGGATGTAAAAAAATTAGAAATCAACAGTCCAAACTGGCAGAGAAATTTCTATCTGGCCTTTTTGAAAGATAAATACATCTCACCTGCTGCACAAACTTTTAAGAATTACATCATCGAACATAGTCTGTTAGAATAATGAAAAATTGTTTTTTTATTTAAAAAAAGTGTTTGTTAATTATCAAATTAGCAAACACTTTTTTAATCATCATTTCTTTCTATGAAAAATAATACTATAATAAATTTCTTTTATAATTACTTTTCATGACTATTTTTCACTTTATCCTTTTCGGTAGCTTGCACACTCTGTTTCTTCCGGTTCGCAGGCACTGGCACCCACAATTCCCACTTTACCTGCAGTGCATTTACAGTTTTCATTGTATACACAGGTTTCTGCCTTACAATCAATATCGATCACCGCAGATGCATGTCCCATAGAATTTTCTGCTCCATTTTTCGTTCTTTCTTCAAAACTATGACAACAGGTATCCTCGGAGCTTCTTGCCTGACTTCCTTCTACCTGAATATCTCCTCTGCTACAATTCATTCCCTTGTTATAAATACAGCTCTGAGCAGAACACGTTAATAATGGCATAATCATTTCCTCCTTTATCTTTCTGCTCTTATAGTATTTGTAACTTCAAAAGTTTTATACAGATTTAATTTCTAATTTTTTCTAATTTTGCAAATGCTGCACCCAGATCCTGTTTGACCAGTTCCTTTTGCACCTGATACAGCTCGCGATAAATCTTGGTCTGTTCCTCATCTGGCTGATAATTTTTTTTGATTTTTAAATATCCTTCCAGTTTTCCTTTGATATCCTGAATATGATTCACTGCATAAGCCCCAAAAAGACAATTAGTAACCACTGCTCCTCCAGCATTCTCCAGTGTAATCACCTTGCTATCCAACATATCTGCCTTCATCTGGTTCCAAAGATCATCTCTGCTTCCACCTTCTGTAATTGCAATTCTACTCAAATCTACCCCTGCACTACGATAGATATCTGTAATTTCCATATAATCATATCCAATTGCCTCCAAAACGGCTCTCCATAAGACAAATTGATCGGTATCCAATGTCATATTCAAAAAGCATCCACATGCATTGGCATTCTCACCGCTTCCACCAGTCAAATATGGGAGGAATAACACTCCATTGGACCCTGCTGGAACCTTACTGGCCTCCTTACTCATCACCTGATAATAGTCCCCATCCTGCTCTTTTTTACAGATCTGGTCTTTATACCAGCGCAACGCCAATCCCCCCGTCCGGATAAATCCCCAGTAAAAATAAGTATCCGGCAAGGTTCCACTATTGAAGATCAAGCCACTTCCCTTTTTACTCAGTTCTGGAATGATTCCATTGGTAGAAACACAGAACATAGCACAGGTCCCAGCTACATCCACCGCATGACCAGCCTCCAAAATTCCGCTTCCGATCATGGACTGCATCGTATCTCCGGCTCCTGCACAGATTGGGATTCCCTCTGGAAGACCAGTTTCTTGTGCCGCTTCTTTGGAAAGCTTGCCAATAATATCCCAAGGCCTTACAATTCTAGGCATATAAGATGGATCAATACCAAGAATATCCAACTGTTCTTCTGACCATTTCTTTTCATAAACATTGTATCCCATACCCCAACCGGACATTGCTCCCCAGTCGATAAACATCTCTCCGGCGGAAAGTCCAGCCAGATGTGCCAGTACATATGGCGCATTGTGAATAAATTTTACACCTTTTTTCTGAAATTCCTTATGATTTTTTAACAGCCAACGAGCAATCATTGCCGGGAACATACAGTTAGCCTCAGCATTTCCTGTTTCTCGTCCCCAAATATCCAGATTTCTTTCATTGATCTCCTGAACATCCCTGGCCGTTCTGGAATCCAGATAATTGATATATGGGGTGATGGCATTTCCGTCCTGATCAACGCCCGCAATACCACAGATAATACCATCTCCCATAACGGACTGAATCTGATTTACATCCAATCCCTTTGCTCTCATTTCATCCGTACATTTTTTCAGACAGACTTTTGTCAGCTTCAAATATTCGTCCACATCCATTTCTACCCAACCTGGATTTGGATAATACAGCGTGGTAGGCTGACTGTCAGATGCCACGCATTCCATCTTCTCATTACAAATGACTACTTTTACACTTTGTGTTCCTGCATCAAATCCTGCATAATACCGTTCCATAAAAAACGTCTCCTTTCTTTCTTACATCTTCAACGACAGTTTCCGAGAGTTTTTCATGTTCTTCTATGGTTATTTTCATGCCAGATGCAAGAAAATTTTTCTTATGTAAATGAAAAAGAATCTAGCAAAACGAGATTCTACGCCTGAGGCGGGCTACGATAGTAGCATCTTCTCCTCCGCCGAAGTGCGATTCCTCGAAGCGTTTTTATCATATAGGGAACGAAGTTTCCCATATGATAAAAAGCCCTGAATATATAAATATTCAGAGCTTCTCACATCAAAAAAACGAACAAATCATTACTCTCTTCTCTCATCCAGACTATACTGTCGGCTTCGGAATTACACCGAATCATGCCTTACGGCTCGCGGGCTTTACCGCCGGTAGGGAATTACACCCTGCCCTGAAGAAATATATGTTTATCTACATTATTTATCATAGCTTATTTTACTGAATTTGTAAAGTCTCTTTTAGTCTTCTAGCGTCTTGGCAGATGAACCAGCGTATGATTACGATTATTATCATAGCCATAACGTTTTTTCTTCTTATCCAGCTTATATAATAGGTAATCAATCGTGTCTCTTGAGTATTTTTCCATACGAGGATAATCAGGGAAACGGTTGATTTCCGGGAATTTAATACCGTCTTCTGTCACTGCAAGGTCAAATCCAAAGAATTCCAACTGTGGAATAGCCGCAGCTACCTTTAATACATCTGCTTTAACTTGTTCCCAATGAGGAATATATCCTTCGATCAGCGTATTAGTATCTGGATGTCTTGGACAATCGATGATTGAGTTGTCTACGAAAATCTTCGCATTGTGGTAAAATCCGGTGTCCACATCTAACTGAGCAAACATACCACCAGCACCTAAGTTATCCACAGCACCTGTCTGCTTGGAACCGAATCTCATATAACAGTTACCAATCTGAGGAGTTCTTCCATCCTTTTTAAATACGATAATACGAATCGTATTTACTGCCCCACTGTAAATCTTCTTGAAATCTGGATGCATCTGAATGTATTCCGTAATCAGATACTGGTTATTTTTATCTGCCAGGATACTGATGATTTCCTCTTCCGTTGCTTCCTGGAAATTTAAGTAGAACTTGTCATCTTTATAAGTCAGTCGATAGAAACCATCTCCATGAGAACCCTGATCTGGTTTTAATGCCAGTTCTCCTTTTTCCTTGGCAAGTCTGATCACATCATCAAAGGTTGTTCCATATTCTTCTTTTGGACAGTCCATCATCGGAATGATTCGTGTTGCGCCATTTTTGTAGCTGATATGGTAATAATATTCTGGGAACATTTGATTAAAGTCAGAAGCAATGTACTTGACTGTAATCTTATCTTCCATCCATTCTTTATGTTTTCCATTAATATGTCTCAGCCATTTGTATTCAAAATCAGAAATAAACTCTTTTCTGTTCTTTTTTGTAATGCCATATTGTTTTAAACGGTAAGATAAGAATCCATTGCGATATGCCCATAATTTCTCCCCTACCGTAGCTTCTTTATTGGATTTAAAATCAACCAGTACATCTCGGATCCATGTAATACTTAAATATGGACGCAAACCTCTTGGATAAAATAGTCTGGCAAATTTTCTTCTTACACGAAGCTTTAATTTCTTAAAACCTCTCTGGAATACATTTCCGCTCTTCTTATAATTATCCTTTTTCTGTTTTAATTTTCCTTTGAAAAATGCCACCATCTTCTTATCAAATGGATACGTCTTTGGATAGGATGGATTGTTTATGATCTTCATAATCTTAAAACCATCTTCTGTAATGATCAAATCCATTCCCATAAATTCAAGCTGTGGTACAAAACGGCATAAGCTATCTACCGTCTGACAAATATCATCCCAGCACGGAATTTCTCCTTTCAGATCTTCTCCTGTAGATGGCACCTTCTTATAGGTCGTTACTACCTCGTCCTCTTTTGAAAAAGCACGTCCTCCATTGTACGTTCCTGTTTGTACATTAATCGGAGCTTCAATTCTCTCTTCATCTAAAAGAACATAAAAAGCATTGCCGATGGCTGGTGTATTGCCTCCATCATTATATATATAAAGACGTACATAATTGCTTCTGATTTCTCTTGTTCCTGCAAATTTCTTTGCAGGGTGAACCTTTTCCATCAATACATACATCTTTTTCCGTTCATCAAACCACTGACGGAAAATCTTCTTATTGAGTTTTTCTCCATTGATGGTATATTTGCCATTCCCCTCATATTTTAACAGAAAATAATTTTTACATCTTAAATCTGTCAACAACAGTTCCTTTTTCTCCTTGATCAAATCAAATACGTCATCCAGACTATATCCATCCGTTGGGCAATCGTTCAGAGGAATAATGAACATCTCTCCATCACGTCGTGTAAACTGATAATAACATTCTGGCATATGATCTGCGTATGGTTTGAAAATATTACGCAAAGTTACCATATCTCCCAGCCATTTATTATAGCTTCCATTCATAGGACGAAGATATAGATAATCTCTTTCAGAAATAAATCTTTTCGCATTGCTACGCTTAATTCCAAAATGTTCCATCGTGGAAGGCATAAATCCATAACTATATGCTCGCAGTTTTTCCTTTTTCGTATATCCATTATCGGCTTTTAGATCACGGTACACCTTACGCTTCCATGTCTTTGCCGCTCTTCCTGTAAATCCTTTTGCTGCTGGCCCAAAAGCCCATGCATTGAGCACCAGACGTTTGATTCTTCTGGTTGCGATATTTTTAACATCAATCATACTTATTGCCTCCACTCTTTAACATTTATCTTTGTCACCAATGAATTTACTATTTTCAAAATCATCCGGTGAATTAAAATCTTTTGTCCAATCTTCAATCAGTACAAATTTTCCAGCGATCTGATTCTTACCAAACGGAAGATTCTGGAACGACTGATATACCTGCCATCCTATGCACTTTTCAATCTTTCCTTCCAGATACAGATTTCTCACACGATGCACATGTCTTTTGAACAACTCTCCATCTTTGATCTTTACACCAATGATAGACTTCTGTGTTCCAAAAAAGAGAAGATCTTCGGCTTCCATCTCCGTAATCTCGCGAATCGCATCTGCAGAATAATAGGTATCTCCATATAGAAAACAAATATTATCGTCAATCAACTCTTCCGTAAACCGATCGATTTCCAAATGATTGTTTAACGGTTCATAGAGAATTGCTCCTTCCGTCTCATATTCTGGATTATGGGTGGTAATAAAGACCTGACAGGTAGGCTCATACTCTTTTAAAAGTCTGGTTGTCCTGGCTAAAAGCGTCTCTCCATCAATCTGTATCAGGTGCTTAGGAATATTCTGATAATTATTCCATCTAGTTCCTTTTCCATCCGCCATAATTATATAAATCATCGTATTCTCCTATTTGCGAATTGCTTTGTGGTAACGATAAAAATCACCTAATTCTTTGTTGCGCTGTCCACCCCAAAGCTGAATAATATTAACACCGGAAGAAGTATTCGCTTCGATAATGCAGATTCCTTCTTCTGTCACAAGAATATCCCAGGCAATAAAATGCATAAAGGATACTTTGTTGGCCAATGCAAGAATCTCCTTCTTAATATCCTGCCATCCTGGAATGACCGCACCTTTGATCTTAGCTCCGGAATCCGGATGTACCTCATGCACCTCTAAGGAGTGCAGACTTCGTGCTTCTGACAATTCTCCAGTCTCAAGATCAATCTTGCTGACCAGTCCTCCACGGCTTCCGTTATCTACTGGAATGGTTACAGAAGTACCAATTCTCTGAACAGCAAAGAAAATTTTAATTTTCTGAGTCTCAATATCCCTCATAGTAATCAAACGAATCGTATTGACAGTTTTATCATAAAGATCAGAGGAATATGAATGCTGCTGCATACATTCACTGATCATCCAGTCATCATTTTTTCTCATATAGTTAATGATCTCTTTTCTGGAGCTTCGTTTTATCCCAATATACGGTTTTCCATTGATATACTGAAACTGGTTAACGCCAGTTCCTTTTCCTGCACCAAATGGCTTAATAAATAACTTTTTCTTTTGCTTTAACAGTTCATACAAGTCTTCATAGCTGGTATATTTATCATCGGTACTTGTTAAAAATCCTCTATTTTTCACAGCATAGGTCTCTGGAACTCTTACATACTGCTTTAACACTTCGGCACAGACAACTTTATTATTCATCATAAAATCAAAAGGTTCATTAATATAACGGGAACGATACCAGTCAAATTCTGAAAGATATTCATTCTTATCATTATGATCAAAATCATACAAAACATATTGGTCTGCCAGATATCCGCCAAAAATATTAGACTTTAATTTTGTCTTAAGCGGCACATCAAAATGATCCTTTGCAAAAATAATCCTTCTCCAGTACAATACAAAAAGCTTCATTATTTTCATGCATTTTTTTATCAATTTCATTATTTTCATTGCTTTTTCCCCATTTTTTCAATTATTATATTTGAAATCGTCTTTGTTGAAACACCCATACGTTCTGGAAGGTACTTTCTCCGATACTCATCCAACAATTCCTGCGGATACTCATCCCTTTCCAATGCTTCCGCAAGATCTGACGCCTTTCGAAAAACGCATCCCGGCATAGTCTCAAAAAGATTAATATTCAAACCATTTTTCTCATCATATTCGTCATAATCATATACATAATAATATGTCTGCTTATTTAAAACAGCTCCTTCTACTGCAATTGCTGAATAATCTGTAATCAGATAATCACACACGGTCAACAGATCCACTGCTTTAAACTCATCACAAGTATATACCTCTTTTGCCACCTTATCAAGCTTTTGATTAGGATGACTTTTTAAAATCAGAATATATTGCTCAAAATCAACACACTGAGCCAATTCCTCCCAATGCGCTTCCCAGCCTCTTCGAAACGTAGGTGCATAGAGAAGCACCTTCTTCTTCTGAAACTCCGGATATTGCTCCAGAATTCTCTTTCTCGTCTTTTGCTCCATCTGAAGAAGGTAATCCATCCTTGGAAGACCACAATTTAAAAGTACCTCTTCTTTCACACCAAAGGATTGACAATAAAATGGGTTCCACGCCTTACCACCCGCAATAACAATATCATAGTTCTTATGCATTGCCATGGCTTTGGCAATCTTCTCATTTCGTCCACCTTCCCGACCCAGTGACTGATAACCTGACTGCTTGATCTTGCCCATGGCATGCCAAAGCTGAATGACCGTTAGGTCTTTCTTATGCTTCAACATGGAAATCGGAGGCCAATACGTATCCAACACACATACCCTTGCTGTGGCAATATGATACAGACTCTTTAGCAAGCACCATGCAAAAACCACATAATCTTTCACCCCAGAATCGCATCTCTTACAGATATTTATGATGTTCACATCCGGCTTCTTTTTTCTCAGGGATTGCTGAAGAAGACGGAAGTCCAGATTCACTTCATTGGCCTGGCGGCTTAAAAAAACCACCTTATTTTCGTTTGTCGGAAGGCATTTGCATGGTGCATACAAAACTGCCATTCCCATCTGAAAAAGCTTGATTAAAAATACCTTCACAAAATCCCTCTTTTCTCATCTATTCTTCTGCCGGATGAAACAAAAGCTGCTTTTCTTTTTCTGAATCATCAAAAGCTTCTGTACTATCTGGCTTTAATACTACTCCCACTGTCTGAAAGATCAGCTGGATATCTTTTAAAATACTGTAATTCTCAATGTACATAATATCCATGACCAGCTTGTCCTTAGGTGTCGTATTATATTTTCCTGCCACCTGTGCATATCCGGTAAGCCCTGCCTTCACCCGCAGTCGATACTTGAACTCCGGAAGCTGCTTCGTATAAGCAGTCACGTTCTCAATCATCTCCGGACGGGGACCTACAAATGACATATCCCCTTTTAGAATATTGATCAGCTGTGGTAGCTCATCAATCCTGGTTTTCCGTAAAAAGCTTCCTGGTTTTGTAATTCGACTATCACCTTTTCTGGCAGATCGATTCTCTACATGTTCTTTCATCGTACGGAACTTATACACTTCAAAAATACGTCCATTCAAGGTTGCTCTCTTTTGCTTAAAAAAAACAGATCCACCATCATAACATTTGATTGCAATGGCCGCTCCAATCGAAAATGGAAGCGTAATCACTCCTATTACAATCGCCAGTGTTAAATCCAGCAACCGCTTCATGATCCTCTGTTCCATCGTAAGACTCTGCACATCCGAATTAAGCAGAGAAACATCATCAAGCATATAATACTCTGCATTCACCTCGATTATATCATGCAGCTCTGGATTATAATAAATGTTGATTCTTTCCTGATAACAAAACCGTATGATCTCGGTTCGCTTTTGGACTGGAACTTCATAGATGAATACCGTCTGATAGTCCTTAATCCTCTCTAGAATATCCTTCTCTTTATAATCAAATACCGCCTCCGGATGATACTGCTTCTGATATTTGGAAATTACACGCATGATTGCATCCAGATTCTTCTGACTTGACGTAACAATACACGTCTTCTCTGGCTTATTGATCAAGAAAAACAACTCATTTCCCAAATAAACAAAAATCGCGATCAACAACAATTGCATGGCAAACGCCAGTATCAACCAACTGATACTTCGTATACGAAAAGCATAAATACTTGGTTCGTTTGTCCTCATGATCATCAGCTGCACATATGTGATAATATCCGTAAAAAAGGTTGCAAGCCCGAGTGATACGATAATAGGCTTACTCTTCTTCCTTCCCACGTCATATTTCCCATAAATAGATAAAAATAACATCTCTACAACTAAAAATGTCGTGATGGTAATTCCCAGTGTTCTGGAAAGTGCTCGTAACGAATGGCTCTCCTTTCCTAAACAGACCAAAAATGTTCCCATAAGCAATAAATACAAAATTCCTTTGATGAAAATCCACATCACTGTGTCCCATCGTCTGACTTTTTCTTTCATAGTACACCGCCGTAAAATTACTCTTAATATTTAATTTATTATACCGAATATTAGAATCTTTGTCAAAAATATATGTACACTCCTCAAAGTGAACCTACTTTACTTCTATCTGATATGTGTACACACAAAAGACCAGATTCCACAGAATTATTCTGTGAAATCCGGTCTTATTTGCTTTATCAACCACAACCGACTCGTCCTTCATCAAGTATTATGAAAAACAAGATTTCCTATATTCACCTGTGATCGTTTTATTATTTTTTATCTCTAGGATAAGCTAATGCTGCCTGTGCTGCTGCCAAACGTGCAATTGGTACACGGAATGGAGAACAAGATACATAGTTTAATCCAGCTTTATGACAGAATTCAACAGAAGATGGATCTCCACCATGTTCACCACAGATACCCAATTTGATATCAGGTCTTGTAGAACGTCCTTTTTGCGCTGCCATTTCTACTAACTGACCAACACCAGACTGATCCAATCTTGCAAATGGGTCAGATTCATAAATCTTATTATCATAGTAAGCATTTAAGAATTTACCAGCATCATCACGGGAGAATCCGAATGTCATCTGAGTTAAATCATTTGTACCGAAGGAGAAGAATTCTGCTTCTTCTGCAATTTCATCAGCAAGTAAAGCTGCACGAGGAATTTCAATCATAGTACCGATATGATATTCGATATCAGATTCATAGTAAGCTTTTACTCTTTCTGCTGTTTCTACTACTACTTTCTTAACAAATGCTAATTCCTTCTTTTCTCCAACTAATGGAATCATGATTTCAGGAACGATATCATAACCCTTTTCCTGTTTTACTTCAATTGCAGCTTCCATAACCGCTCTTGTCTGCATCTTAGCGATTTCTGGATATGTTACTGCAAGACGACATCCTCTATGTCCCATCATTGGGTTAAATTCATGCAAGCTTGCTTTTGCCATAGCAATTTCTTCTACTGTTACATTCATATCTTTTGCTAATGCTACCATCTCTTCTGTAGAAGTTGGTAAGAATTCATGTAATGGTGGATCTAAGAAACGGATAGTAACCGGTCTTCCTTCCATAACTTCATAAAGTGCTTTGAAGTCACCTTTCTGGTAAGGAATTAACTGATTTAATGCGATTTCTCTTGCTTCCTTTGTCTTAGATAAGATCATACGACGAATCTTTGGAATTCTTTCTGCATCAAAGAACATATGCTCTGTACGACAAAGTCCGATACCTTCTGCTCCAAACTTAACTGCATTCAATGCATCTGCTGGTGTATCTGCATTTGTACGTACTTTTAAGTCTCTGATCTCATCTGCCCATTTCATAATTCTATCGAAGTTACCACTAATAGATGCTGGGATTGTCTGAATCTCTCCAAGATAAATCTTACCAGTAGAACCATCAATAGAGATATAATCTCCTTCTTTGATCGTCTTTCCACCTAATGTAAAGTATCCTTCTTCTTCATTAATATCGATTTCTCCACATCCAGATACACAAGCAGTACCCATACCACGAGCTACTACTGCTGCATGAGAGGTCATACCACCACGTACTGTTAAGATACCTTCAGATGCATGCATACCTTCGATATCTTCTGGAGACGTTTCTAAACGAACTAAGATAACTTTTAATCCAGCTTCGTTGTGTAATTTTGCAGCTTCAGCTGTAAAATATACTTTACCAGTTGCTGCTCCTGGTGATGCAGGAAGTGCAGAACCGATTTCTGTTGCCATCTTGATTGCATTAGGGTCAAAGCAAGGATGTAATAACTGATCCAAAGATTTTGCATCAATTCTTGATACTGCTTCTTCTGGAGAAATCTTTCCTTCATCTACTAATTCACAAGCAATTCTTAAAGCTGCCTGTGCAGTTCTCTTACCATTACGTGTCTGTAAGAAGTATAATTTACCTTCCTGAATGGTAAATTCCATATCCTGCATATCACGATAGTGATCTTCCAGTGTATGTGCAATGTTCATAAACTGATCATAACATTCTGGTAAGTCTTCTTTTAATTTTGTAATAGGCTCTGGTGTACGAACACCTGCTACTACATCTTCACCCTGTGCATTGATCAGGTATTCACCATAAATCTGTTTTTCACCAGTAGATGGGTTACGTGTAAACGCAACACCTGTACCAGATGTATCTCCCATGTTACCGAATACCATTGCCTGAACGTTAACTGCTGTACCCCAGTCACCTGGAATGTCGTTCATTCTACGGTAGTAGATAGCTCTAGGGTTGTCCCAAGAACGGAATACTGCTTTTACAGCTTCTAATAACTGTACTTTTGGATCCTGTGGGAAATCTTCGCCTAAAGCATCACGATAAATTCCTTTGAATACATTGATTAATTCTTTTAAATCATCTGCTGTTAAGTCAGTATCGTATTTTGCGCCTTTTGCTGTCTTCATCATATCTAATGCGCCTTCAAATTTTGCTTTGTCTACTTCCTTAACAACGTCAGAGAACATCTGAATGAATCTACGGTAAGAGTCGTATGCGAAACGTGAATTACCAGTCTTCTTCGCAAAACCTTCTACAGCCACATCATTCAAACCTAAGTTTAAGATTGTATCCATCATACCTGGCATAGATACTCTCGCACCAGAACGTACAGATACTAATAATGGATCTTCTGTATCTCCAAATTTTTTGCCCTGCATTTCTTCCAGAGTTTTTAATCCTTCAAAAATCTGAGCTTCTACTTCATCACTGATTTTTTTACCACACTCATAATAGTTCGTACATGCTTCTGTAGTAACAGTGAAGCCCTGTGGAATTGGTAAACCTAAGCCTGTCATCTCGGCTAAGTTTGCACCTTTTCCACCTAAAAGATTACGCATATCTGCGTTCCCTTCTTTAAATAAGTATACCCACTTTGTCATGTATGTCTCCTCCTGACATTTTATCATTCTATTTTTTCATCACCAATATATTATCACACTTTTCCAAGTTTGTTAACCACTTTTTATAATAATTTACCAATTTCTTCTCTACAATCTCCATTTTTCTATCTCTTTTCTACAATTTATACAAATTTCTCCGTCTAAATCTTCACAAAAGCACCATATTTTTGTATATTTTTCATAATTTTTTGTGTTTTTTTAAATTAATGTGTTTCTTTTTTATTTGAATTCTATTCAAGCAGACGCTTTCGGAGAAGTTGTCTTCTTTACCAAAAGCATCTGGCCAGATGAATATGGGAGAAGCTAATACACTACAAAGAACGAAACCATTCCAGTAAAGCAATCTGCGAAGGAGCTTACATGTTTTCTCAGGCAGAAAACATGTATCAAATTTGGAAGCTCCGTAGCCCGATTGCTGACTGGAATGATTTCGTTCTCGCTCATTTCAGCACCTCATTTAAAAAACGTGCTGCATTTTTATATTGTATTTTTTCAATATCAGCTTCTGAAAACCCCTTTCTCCGAAGTGCCATCCACAAAAGTTCCATCTGCCCACAATCTGGAATTTCCAAAGGACCAGTAATCCCATCAAAATCTGTTCCCAACGCAATCAGATCAATCCCTCCCTGGTTCCTCATATGAACAATATGCTCAGTGAGCCTGTCAAGCAATCCTTCCTCTAAAGCATCATCGATAAATCGATGATAAAAATTAACACCTATGATTCCTCCATGATTTGCAAGTGCTTTTACCATCTCATCCGTAAGATTTCTCGGATGATTGCACAAGTTTCTGGAATTGGAATGACTGGCTAATACCGGTTCTTTGCTGTGTTTTATAACATCCCAAAACCCTCCATCGGATAAATGGGATACATCTACGATCATTCCCAGCTCGTTCATCCGCTGAACTACCTCGAATCCAAACGGCTTCAATCCCTTGTTCATAATACCTGGATCTGTGGAATTTGGATACCCAATACAATTTTCATCGTTCCATAATAAGGTCATCAGCCGAATTCTTTTCTTATATAGATCATCCAAACGCTCCAACCTTCCGCAAAGCATACCTCCATCCTCTACTGTCAGCATTCCGTTCTGCTTGTCCAAACCATGATTCTTCCAAACCTCTTCCATAGATGTCACAATAGAAAACTGATTCTTCCATAGCTTTTCCTGATCTTCCATTATTGCAATCATCTTCATGCCATATTCATATCCATCCTCAATCTGAGCACTGGGTACGAAACAGGCAAATAACTGAAGCAGACTATTGCCTTTCCTTAACCTTTCAATATCTACAGAAAAAGAATTATGGAGCAGATTTCTCTGCCCCTTATCCTCCATAAATTTCCATAGAGTATCGCAATGCAAATCGATATACATACTCTTATTATCCCTCTATCTCTATTATTCAGAATACCGCTGTGTCAGCGTCTCAATAGCAATCTGAGAAGCCCCGCTGAGTTCCTGTTCCTCCTTTGGAGAAATCACCCACATTGGACCATCCGCCTGTGAATAATCTTTCAGCTCTTCCATAATCTTATCCACAGAAAAGGTTTTCGCCGTATTGGCTCTGCTTCCCACATCTGCAACTGAAATCCTTCCATTCTGATCAATTCCTGTCAATACCATAAAATGTCCACTACTTGCAAAGGTACCTGGCCCCATAAGGACAACTACCAGCTTCCCGCTATACAAGGCTTCCAGCATTTTCTCACGACTCGTTCCAATTCCTTTACAATTCAATCCATATTCTTTTGCAATTGCCGGTATAATATAATGGGAACTTCCCATACCATCATAATAGTAGCCATTCTCCACTGCCCAGTCACAAAGCTTCGGGACACTGATCTTCTCCCCAGTAAATGTACTGATACACACCGCCATGGCACACGGCGCACACCCCGCCTGCTGTATGGAGCTGCTTCCATAGTACTCTCCCGGATAATCTGCCTGATTATAATAGACAACCTCCGGCTGTTGGATTACGGATGCTGCCGTATTCTGAGACATTCCCATTACCAACATCATCATCATTGCTGCTACACGTTTGCTCTTGCACCTCATGTGCGTTCCCTCCTTAACGGTTCCTATTATAACATACTTTTTACCAATTTGAAATAAATTATTTCTAAAATGTTACAAAATTATGAATTAAAATTGTTTTTACCATTCCTTCCAACTTTTTACACACAATCGAGTAGGAGGAATTTCTCTTGATTGAGAAATTCCGACCTCTCACACCACCGTGCGTACCGTTCGGTACACGGCGGTTCAATCAACTTAACAAGTAACACACCTTTCGGTGTAGTAATCTAACATTGAGACTAATCCGAATGAGGTTAGTCTCTTATTGCTTATAGCTTGGCATACATCTGAACCTCGACATACTCTTGCGAACCCTTTAGCGTAGGATGTTCGCTTTGCTGCCCATTGGGGCACGCCTAGTTTCATTAAATTCTTTGCCCTGTTTTGTGGTGTTTTCCATTGTTTCCATATACACATACGAAGTCTGAATCGGATATGTTTATCCATTTCTCTGCACAGATGTTTCATACTCCCTATCTTGAAGTAGTTAACCCATCCTCTGATAAGTTGATTGAGTTTCTCCACTTTGTAGCTGTTGCTTACACCCCAGCTACGACAGGTGAGTTCCTTCATCCTCTTCTTGAATTTCTCAACTGATTTTGCATGTGGCTTCGCCTTGTATTGGTGTGCTCTTGAATCAAAATAGAATCCAAATCCAAGGTATTTGAGTCCTTGCGGTTTATCCACTTTACTCTTTGTCATGTTGACCTTAAGCCCTAGTTTCTCCTCAATGAATCGAGAGATATTTCTCATTACTCGATTTGCAGACATTTCACTCCCAACCATAATGATACAGTCATCCGCATATCTCGCGAAATTGAGCCCTCGCTTTTCCATTTCTTTGTCAAGTTCATTGAGCATGATATTCGCTAATAGCGGAGAAAGATTTCCTCCTTGCGGTGTTCCTATTACAGAGTCTTCATACTCATCATCAATCATAATTCCACTGACAAGATACTTTCTCACAATGGAGATGACATCTCCATCCTTGATTGTTCTTCCAATTAAGGTCATCAGCTTGTCATGATTTACTGTGTCAAAGAACTTTTCCAAGTCAATGTCTACAATCCAATCATTACCATCATTCATCATATCAAGTGCTGTTAGGATTGCTTGTTGTGCACACCTATTCGGTCTGAATCCATAACTGTGGTCATGGAATTGTTCCTCATAGATTGGTGTTAGTACCTGTGCAATGGCTTGTTGTACAAATCTGTCTGTTACCGTTGGTACTCCTAGGTTTCTGACACCACCATCAGGCTTTGGTATCTCCACTCTTCGTACTGGTTGAGGTTTGTATTTTCTTGTCCTCAACTGTTCCTTGATGATTTCGCCGTTCTTTGCAAGATGTTCCTTGAGTTCTGTGTACTTCATTCCGTCCACTCCCTCTGCACCTTTGTTTCGTACGACTTGCAGATATGCTCTGTTGAGATTATCACTAGATAATATCTGCTCCATTAGATTACTTGTGTCCATGCGTTCTTTCCTTTCCGTCTCGCTTGATTTGACCATCTTTTACCCGATTGGTTACGGCAGATGTTGTCATTTCTGCAATACGAGACATACTCAAACTGATTGATTGTTCGCCCCTTCACTCCATCCCCATTACAGAGACTTCTTCACTACTATGGGCTCGGCTGATTTCTCACAGTTCGTTGTTACTAGGCTGATGATACCTCTGTGAGACCTCCACGCTTAAGGTGCACGCTCTTTCCTCTCATCTATCCGCCACATTTACTCGTACTTCCAGCAACTTTTGGACTTCATCTCCTTTTGCAGACTTATCCGTATTTCCGAGCCTTATATGTGATTTCTGTCCGTCGGACCAAGAGTTTGCTTACAGCTTCCTTCAGATTCCACCTCACGATGGACACCCTTGCTGTTCGGCTATACACTTCCTCGTTGCCTAGGCGTGTTCGGGACTTTCACCCGTTAGAGCGCGCCCATGGCGCGCAAACAAAAAGAGGAAATGATCCTCACGAATCATTCCCTCCATGTATTTATGCTTCTGTCAAATACGGTTTTAACCTTGTCAATAAATTTGACATATCATCGGTGTGTGCAATTAATTCTAACCTATTATATAACGACAAGCTCATTACACTTAAAATCGATTTTGCATTTAGCTTTGTCTCTTTTCTATCTCCTTCCGGACGAAGATAGATACTGTAATCAAATTCTGAAACTGCTTTTGTAAATTCTTCTATGCTTTTAACATCTTGTAGAGAAATTCGAACTTCCTCCATACTTACACCTCCCAAATTGCGCACATCAAAAACAGTTAATTCCGTTCAAATTCTTTCTTTTTCATCTATTTTTTATCATGATAATACTTTCCCCCGCTAAAGTCAAGTACTTAATTTGATACATGAATTTCATTAATTTAATCCATAGATACTTTCCTTCTTTTCTTGTTTTTATTCATATTTTCGTGATAAAATAAAGAAAATTCCACTGATTTAAGGTATCTGCAGTTCAGTATCGGACTAAGATCATATAGAAAGGAGGTATTTCTATGACCCATTCAATGACGCTTTCAATCTGTCAATTTCCAATTTCGTTTCTCGATTGGAAGAAAAACAGTCAAAAAGCTTTATTATACATTCGAGCAGCCAAAGCATCTGGTTCCAATCTTATCCTTTTTCCAGAAATGTCCTTGACCGGTATCTCTCATATCACTTCCGAAATGGGCGATTCTCATGAAAAAAATCTGAAATTTTTTCAACAAACTGCCATGGATCATTCCATCGCCATTGGGTTTGGCTGGGCAAGACCTGCTGGAGAGAAACTGGAAAACCACTATACGGTGGTAAATCCGCAGGGAGAAATTCTTTCCGATTATGTCAAGCTTCACCCCTTTACCTTTGGCGGAGAAGATCTCTGCTTTGTAAAAGGTAAGGATTTTAAATGCTTTTCTTATCATGGCTTCACTATCTGCACCTTTATTTGCTACGATATGCGTTTTCCTGAAATCTTTCAGGCTGCTTCCAGAACAGCAGACCTTATCATTGTCGCAGCTAACTGGCCGGAAAAACGCAGTTCCCACTGGAAAGTATTAAGCCAGGCAAGAGCAATCGAAAATCAGGTCTATCTGGCCGCCTGCAACTGTGTTGGCACCATCAATAGTCTTTCTTATTCCGGTGACAGTGCTCTTTACAGCCCAGACGGCATAAAATTAGGAAGCCTTTCTCATACAGATGGGCTCATTACCTGCACTATTGCAAATAATGTTTCTTCTATACGAAAAGACTTCCCTGTAAAAAACGATCGTCTCACAGACTACTATAAAAAGATCTTATAAATGATGCCCTTTGGCAAAATAATAGGTAATCATCTGGCAGCGGGCAGCGAACTTTTCTGTCCTAAGCAATTCGCTGGCTTCTTCTCTTGTATACAGTCCGGGATAAATATTCTCTTTTTCATCCCATTCTTTTAGCTCTCCCGCTGCCTCAGCAATCACTAGGCTGGTCTTAATATCACAGATGGCAACTGCTGCAAATGCAGGAGGAAGAACTTCTTTGATCTTTACAATTGACAATCCCGTTTCCTCCATTACCTCTCGTTTTACACAATCTTCCAGACTTTCTCCCGGCTCCAGCATGCCACCGACCAGATTCATAACATAATCTCCCACTGCCATCCGGTACTCTTTGAGCAACAACAATCGGTCCCCACAAAATACCACGGCTGAAATTCCACTATTTTCCCTTCCTAAATGGCTTTTTTTCGTCAGCTCCGAACGGCTTACCATCTCATAATATTTCTTTTTCCCTTCCGATGTTTCATACTCCAGCCGGTAGCTTTTTAAAAATTTTCCATTACTGATCTTGTGCATTCCTTTTAACCGTGGTCTCTGTTCCATCTTTTATCTGCTCCTTCTATCGATCCCATTTATCACACAATGCATGAATCTGATCTGCAAATTTGGCCAAATCCTTATTCGCACCGCCTTCGTTATGTTTAATTACCGTCATCAATCTCTGTCCTGCTGCAAGTAAACGTGCATATACACCAGATGGTGCTTTTTTGCCTGCTTTTTCAGCCTTAGGAACCGGAATACGCTCTCCTTCTCTGATCCATCGTCCTGCAATCAGATCATATTCTGCCCCGGAGTATGGTGCATACGCACACAATCCATATTCTTTTTCCAACGTCTCTGCAAAAATATCACACACTGTATCCTCTCCATGAACAACAAAAACAACTTTTGGTTTTTGTTCAAATGAAGTGATCCATTTAATCAGTCCTGCTTTATCCGCATGACCACTCATTCCTTCCAATCGAAGAATTTTTGCAGATACCTGTATTGTCTCACCAAATAGCTTTACTTCTTTCGTTCCTTCTATCAACGCTCTTCCAAGTGTATTGATTGCCTGATAGCCCACAAAAAGAATCGTCGATGTCGGTTTCCACAAATTGTGCTTCAAATGATGTCTGATTCTTCCTGCCTCGCACATACCAGATGCAGATATGATCACTTTTGGCTGTTTATCAAAATTGATCTCCTTACTTTCCTCACTGGTTACGGATAATTTCAGCCCTTCAAAAGTGAGCGGATTGATTCCCTGCATGATCAATCCCATGGCTTCCTCGTCAAAACACTCCGCTACATTCTTATTAAAGATCGTCGTTGCCTCAATGGCCATCGGACTGTCCACATAAACAGGAAAATTTCCATGCCCAGTCACCAGTTTCTCTTCTTTAATCTGCCGAATATAATAGAGAAGTTCCTGTGTTCTCCCTACGGCAAAAGATGGTATGACCAGATTTCCTCCCCGGTCTAATGTCTCCTGAATAATCTTGGACAACTCATATACATAATCTGGATGCTTTTCATGATATCTATCACCATAAGTAGCCTCCATAACCACATAATCCGCATCTTGCGTATATTTAGGATTTTTTAGTATCGGCTGGTCGCTATTTCCAATATCCCCTGAAAATACAATCTTCTTGGTAACTCCTTCTTCCGTTGCCCACACTTCAATGCTGGAAGAGCCAAGCAGATGCCCAATGTCTTTGAAACGAATCTCGACTCCTTCTGCAATTTGTATGATTTCATCATATGGGTATCCATTAAATAATCCTATGGCACCAATCGCATCATCCATCGTATAGACTGGTTCCATCTCTGGTTTGCCAGCCCTTCGTGCTTTTCGATTCTTCCACTCAGTTTCAAACTGTTGAATATGAGCACTATCACGAAGCATAATATCACATAATTCTTTCGTTGCTTCTGTACATAGAATCTGTCCACGAAATCCTCTTCCGTATAAAAGAGGAAGCATTCCAGAATGATCCACATGGGCATGTGTCAACAGCACATAGTCCAGTTCACTTGGCACTGTAGGAATCTCCTGGTTTACATAGTAATCCACTCCCTGCTCCATGCCGCAGTCAATCAGCATCTTTACTCCCGCTGCTTCTAAATAATGACAGCTTCCAGTCACTTCATGAGCTGCCCCCGAAAACATCAGCTTCATAAACACCCTTCCCTTCTATTATCCAGTCATATACTCAAGTCAATCAGTTTCCTTGTTATCATTATACTCCCTTTTGAAAAAACAGCCAATCTATATAATGAAAAAAGCGGATGAAATAGCATTCTCATCCGCTCTCGTTGTATCAGAGTCCAATCTTTTAAGGAATATTTTCCTGAACGATTATTGTCTTTTTTTAATGATGGCTCCGCCAACCACATAGTCTTCTTCATAGAATACGACTGCCTGTCCCGGGGTAATTGCTCTCTGAGGCTCATCAAAGATACACTCAATCTGGTCCTTACCAACCATACGTATCGTACAGTCAGCACCACGATGATTGTAACGCACTTTTGCTCGCACTCGCATTTCTCCTTCCAGAGAAGCAATGGACATAAAATTCACCTTATCAGCCAGCAGTCCTTTGGCAAAGACATCTTTATTGTCCCCGATGACTACCTCGTTGGTCTCTTTCTTAATGTCCACAACAAAGACTGGCCTTCCCAGAGCAAGTCCAAGTCCCTTTCTCTGTCCAATGGTATAATGAATAATTCCTTTATGCCGTCCCAATATATTGCCATCTAAATCTACAAAGTTGCCTTCTGGAATTTCTGTTCCTGTCTCTTCTTTAATGAAATTCGCATAATCATCATCTGGTACAAAGCAAATTTCCTGACTATCCGGCTTGTTCGCTACCATCAAGTGAATCTCTTCCGCAATCTTTCGAATCTGATCCTTTGAATAGTCCCCTACTGGCATTAACGTATGAGAAAGCTGATCCTGTGTCAAATTAAACAGTGCATAGGTCTGATCTTTTGCTTGAGTTACAGACTGCTTCAGGGTATATCTTCCATTTGGCAGCTGTATAACCCTTGCGTAATGCCCTGTCGCAATATAATCTGCTCCAATATCCAAAGAACGTTTAAGCAATGCTTCCCACTTTACATAACGGTTGCAGGCTATACAAGGATTGGGCGTACGAGCCTCCAGATATTCATGGACAAAGTAGTCAATGACATTCTCCTTAAATTCCTTGCGAAAATTCATTACATAATATGGTATCTCCAGCTGATCGGCTACCCTTCTGGCATCATGAACCGCTGATAACCCGCAGCATCCACCGTTTTCTTCCTGGATATTGTCTGCTTCCTCCTGCCAAATCTGCATGGTAACACCGATCACATCGTATCCCTTCTGCTTCAGAAGATATGCTGCAACAGATGAATCAACACCACCTGACATTCCTATGACTACTTTTTTCCCCATGAGTTTCCTCCATCTATTTTCTATTCGTCTTCATGTATGTCCTTTTTTGGCGGTTTTAATCCTTCAATCTGAATACCATTCTTCTGTGCATAATCCCATAAGGCTGCATGAATGGATTCTTCCGCCAACAAAGAACAGTGTACCTTAACAGGTGGAAGTCCGTCAAGTGCTTCCATTACTGCTTTATTGGTAACTTTTAAAGCTTCATTAACGCTTTTGCCTTTTACCAGTTCTGTTGCCATGCTGCTGGTTGCTACTGCAGCACCGCATCCAAATGTTTTAAATTTTACGTCCCGAATAATCTGATTCTCATCAATATCCAGATATATTCTCATAATATCTCCGCATTTTGCGTTTCCTACTGTTCCAACTCCACTTGGGTTTTCAATCTCTCCCATATTTCTAGGATGCTGAAAATGATCCATTACTTTTTCACTGTACATATTCTATTCCTCCTGTTAATTTGCTTTGATAAAATCTTCATATAATGGTGACATCGCTCTTAATTTCTGAACGATCTCTTTTAAATTATCAATTACATAGTCCATATCCTCTTTTGTCGTTTCATGGCTGATCGTCAATCGCAAAGAGCCATGAGCGATTTCATGAGGCAGACCAATTGCCAGAAGCACATGAGAAGGATCTAAAGATCCAGATGTGCAGGCAGATCCACTTGAACCACAGATTCCAGCCATATCCAGCATAATCAGCAAAGATTCCCCTTCAATGAACTGATAGCTGATATTAATATTATTAGGAAGTCTCTGTTCCCGATGTCCGTTCAAACGGCAATATGGTATTTCCTTTAAGATTCTATCAATTCCATAATCTCTGATTTTTATTTCCTGTTTTTCTCTTTCTTCCATTGTGTCCATAGCAATCTGAACAGCCTTTCCAAAACCGACGATTCCCGGAACATTTTCCGTTCCTGCACGACGATGGCGTTCCTGAGCTCCACCATGAATAAAGGAACCAATCTTAATGCCATTTCTAATATAAAGCATTCCGACTCCTTTTGGCCCATTTAACTTATGACTGCTGACACTTAATAAGTCAATGTTATCTTCATCCACGTTGATCGGAATCTGTCCATAAGCCTGTACGGCATCGGTATGGAAGATAATCTGATGTTCCTTTGCGATCGCTCCAATCTCTCTGATCGGCTGAATGGTTCCAATCTCATTGTTGGCATACATGATAGAAATCAAAATAGTATCTGGACGGATTTCCTTTTCCAGTTGCTCTAAAGATACAACTCCATCCTCATCCACATCCAGATAGGTGACTTCATACCCATGCTTTTCCAAGTATTCACACGTATGCAGAACTGCATGATGCTCGATTTTGGATGTAATAATGTGCTTTCCTTTTGATGCATAAGCATCGGCAATACCTTTGATCGCCCAGTTATCTCCTTCTGAACCCCCTCCGGTAAAATAAATCTCTGTATCTTTTGCTCCCAGAGATTTTGCTACAATATCTCTCGCATCATCAATGGCCTTTTTCCCAATTGCAGAAAAGCGATAGATGCTGGATGGATTTCCAAAGTTTTCTTTATAATAAGGAAGCATTGCTTCCAACACTTCTGGTCTTACTTTTGTTGTTGCTGCATTATCCATATATACAAAACGTTCCATAACTGTTACTCCTTTTTCCTATTTATGTACTATGATTTTAATTCATACTAACATACTATGTTTTATGAGTCAATACAAATTTTAAAAACTTTCATATCTTTCTCTCCTTTTCTCATAGAATGATAAAAAGAAGGTTTGAAAAATTTCCTATGAAAGAAAAACATCCCGTTATACAGGGAACCCTCGTATTAACCCTAGCCGGCTTATTAGCCCGCATGATTGGTTTCTATAATAGAATATTTTTATCCAGAGTAATTGGTGCGAAAGAGCTTGGGATTTATCAGATGGTTTTTCCTGTCTACCTTCTGTGCTTTTCTATCTGCTGCCAGGGATTTGAAATCGGTCTGTCCAAACTGGTAGCTGCACAAAAGGCCTTTTCCAACCGCGGAAACATCCGATTTCTGTTACAACTCACACTCTTTTTCTGTCTGAGCCTATCCATGCTGTTATCCATCTCCTTATTCCTTTTTGCGAACAGGATCAGTATCCATATTTTTTCCACTCCGTCTGCCAGCGGCTGCCTGCAGCTATTTGCCATTGCACTTCCCTTTGTATCCATAAAAGGAAGTATCCATGGATATTACATCGGTTGCGGAAATTCTACAGTTCCTGCTGTTTGCCAGCTTGTAGAGCAGATTGCCCGAGTTGGAAGCATTCTCCTTATTGCATCCACCATTCTCTACGTAAAGTGTTCCGGTGCAATGCTTGCTGCAGCTGGCACAACTGCTGGAGAAATTATTTCCTGTCTTCTGATTCTGCTTCTTTTACAGAAAGAAGAACTGCAAAAAACAACTGCTGAAAGCAGAAAAAGGCTACTGTTTAAAGATTTCTTACTGCTCAGCCTTCCGTTATCCGGAAACCGCATTTGCCTGACATTACTGCAAAGTGTAGAAGCAATCCTGATTCCAGGGCAATTAATGCTTTATTATCATAACCACACATTGTCATTGGAATTGTACGGGATCCTAACAGGGATTACGCTTCCCTTTTTGTTCTTTCCATCAACGCTGACTAATTCACTGGCAACTATGCTTTTACCTTCCATCTCAGCTGATTATGAAAAAAACAATCGTTCTCATATGAACAGAAGCATTGCTTTAGCTACCTATGGTTGCTTTTTCCTGGGACTTTTCTTTACTGGCATATTCTTTTTTCTCGGACCAGGATTGGGAACTGTCATCTTCCACAACAGCGCGGCTGGAGAATACTTAAAGCTATTATCCTTTTTATGCCCTGCCCTATATCTTTCTTCCATTTTTATCAGCATACTGAATGGAATGGGAAAAACTCATCTCACCTTTTTTCACAATATATTGTCTATCATCATACGACTTTTATTCATATTTCTTGCAATTCCACGCTTCGGAATCAATGGATATATATGGGGAATTTTAACCAGTACTTTTGTACTCGTATTACTAAACTATATTCATATTCAAAAAGTCGCAAATCACCCCAAAAAAGAGCTGCCGCATTAACGAGTTAATGCGGTAGCCCCTACAGCTATTGAATTCAAGAATACGGTTTTAATCCATCTGATGATAAACTGTAGCTATGATATCCACGATCTCATCCATTGAATATCTACTACTATCCAAACATAAATCATATTCTTTCATATCGTTCCATCTTCCGTCCGTATAATAATTGTAGTAATAACGGCGCTGTTTATCCATCTTCTTGATCAATGTTCTGGCATTCTTTTCATCTACAGCCGCACGTTCCATAATGGTTTCAATCCGTTTTTGCAAAGGCGCATAGACAAAAATGCTTTTTCGCTTTTTATGATCACTTAAGATCTGATTTGCACATCGTCCCACAATGATACAATCTTGATTCTCTGCCAGTTTCAGAATAATATCCCGCTGAGTCTGAAACAACACATCATTCATTGGTTCAAACCGAAATCTTCGTTCCATCTGAACATCATCTTCCACTGCATATCGCCACGGATTTGCCCTTTTTTCATCCACCTTCATTAATTCTTCATAAGAAATATCACTTTCCTTCTCCGCCAAACGAATCAACTCTTTATCGTAATAGTGAATTCCTAATCGTTGAGACAATGCTTTGGCAATTCTTCGTCCATTACTTCCATATTCTCTTCCGATTGTAATTACCTTTCCCATAACCATTCCCCTTTCATTTTTACTACTTTTATTTTAACACGATTGAATGAAATAGGAAATCAAATTATAAAAAAGAAAAAAAGAAGCACCATAAGTGCTCCTTAAAACAAAAAGCTGCTAACCGGATTCGAACCGGTGACCTCCACACTACCAATGTGGTGCGCTACCTCCTGTGCCATAGCAGCCTGCCTATATAAGTTAACACATGTGATTCTAAATGTCAACATATTTTTTCTTCTAACACAAATATTTTTTTGCATTTTGTTTTTTTCTATAAGACTACTTCAGGCACCAAAGATGACTGTTTTCCATATGACAGTTGGTAGGGAAGTTTACTTACCTTTCCAACTGTTATGGAAAAAAGGAAAGCAGTTCGTCTCATGCCATTTATAAAAGCACAGTATTATAAATTTTTTTATCTGTTCAAAATATAAATTGCTTCTTGTGCTTTTTCCACAGTCAAGCCACCTTCATCAAAATCTGTCAATACCAGCCAGTCTTTTAACGGACCAAAATCTGGGAAGAACAAGTCGTCAATCACAACAAAAGCTTCTATTTCCCCATCATGCTCCTTCAAATAATCTTTGATCTGATTTCCTCGAAAATCCATGACTCCAGTAAGCTGAGGTCTGGTCTTATCATAAATCTCCATTCCCAGACGATTCATAGCATCTTCTAGGGCTGCCATTTCCGGAGAAACCATATATTTTTTATCTTCTTCTTTGTACCATCCATCTCGCCATGAGGATGAGATTACGACTTTTGCCCCAGTTGCTTCGACAATCATATTCAGATTGTCTACACATTTCAAATCCAGCCATTCATTATGAACACTGTTCATAACACCATCCACATCTAAAAATATAACCTTCATAATATCCTTCAATTTTCCTTTCCAGTTTTTAAGTCAAATATGTTATAAGACTATTTCAATTTCTTCTTTGCCCTCTGGATAGCATTATCAATGGATTTCATGGATTTTCCTGTCTGTACAGCTATCTCCTGGGAAGACATTCCCTGCAGGTACATAAGAATCACCTTTCGTTCCAAAGGACTCAACTTTTCTTTTATATCATCCAGCAGATCCTCTTCCATTTCTTTCGCCAACACAATCTTCTCAGGATTATCCTTTTGCGATTCAAACTCCTGATAATCTGCCGCATCCATAGAAAGCGAATGATTTAATGGATGATGCTTCTTTCGATTGGATGCAGTTACCGCAGTGCAAAGCTGACCCTCCATACATATTTTTGCAAATGGATAAAAACGGTCATTCTTTTCCCGATTAAATGTCTGTATGGCTTTGATCAGCCCAATATAACCTTCCTGAAGAAGATCCTCTTCCTCTCCTCCGATCAGATAATATCTGCGCACCGTCTTTTTTATCAAGGTCAGATATTTTCTCAGCAAATATTCCATAGCCTCTTCGCTTCCTGACCGAATTTCTTCTAGAACTTGTTCATCACTCATTCTTTCAAAATTACTTTGCATGCCTTCTCCTATTTTGTCATGCGCTGTCTTACAATTTCATATGCCAGAACACCGGTTGCCACTGACGCATTCAGAGAATCAATATCTCCCTTCATCGGAATAGAGGCAATATAGTCACAATGCTCTCTTACTAGCTTACTTACCCCAGAGCCTTCATTTCCAATCACCAGACCGATCGGCCCAGTCAGATTCAGATCATACATAACTTCGCCGCCCATATCCGCACATACAAACCATACGCCCCTTTTCTTAAGCTCTTCAATGGTCTTTGTAAGATTAGTGACTTTTGCAACTGGCGTGTAATTTAGTGCTCCACAGGAAGTCTTGGCAACTGTCGCTGTCAATCCTACCGCACGTCTTTTTGGAATAATCACGCCATGGGCACCTGCCAGATTTGCAGTACGAATAATTGCACCCAGATTATGAGGATCCTCAATCTCATCCAACAAAATGAGGAATGGATCTTCACCTTTTTCGGCTGCCAGTGCAAACATATCCTCAATTTCTGCATATTGATAAGCAGCTGTATATGCAATCACACCCTGATGCTTTCCTGTCTGGGAAATCTGTTCCAGACGCTCCTTTTTCACAAATTGGAGCAATGTATCATGCTTTCTTGCTTCTCTTATAATGGAGCGGACTGGACCGTCTGTACAGCCGTCCAATACAAATAATTTGTCAACTGTTTTTCCTGAGCGAAATGCTTCCATTACGGCATTACGCCCTTCAATGATATTTTCTTCTACTGGCATATTATTCCTCTCCTATATGCAGTCCGGTCTTTACTAAATAAAAGATCCGTTCCATCTCTTCTTTTAAATATAAGTATCCAATTAATGCTTCAAATCCAGTTGCCATACGATACTCGATAATTGTGGCGTGCTTGGCTGATGTATAAGATTTGGCATTTCTTCCTCTCTTATATACAGACAATTCTTCTTCGGTGAGCATAGGTTCTAGCTCCGTAATCATTCTGGACTGAGCAGATGCATTTACCATATGACTCGCCTTTCTATGATATTTATTTACCGGCATGTTGCCGTGATTCAAAAGAATCGTACGTACAATGACTTCATATACCGCATCCCCCAGATAAGCCAGTGCCAATGGAGAATACGTCCGAATATCTACTTCCTTTAGCTGAAGCTGCTGTTTCATATCAAGAATTATGCTCTTGTCCATTTTACCCCTTCTCTTGTATCCTTTAAAATAATTCCCTGAGCAGCCAGCTGATCACGGATTTCATCCGCACGAGCAAAGTTCTTTGCCTTTCTTGCATCCTGACGCTCCTGAATCAAAGCCTCTACATCTGCATCCAGCAGCTCTTCTTCTTTTTCCGTAATAATCCCAAGAACATCACAAAGCTGTTCCAAGGTTTTTAATAAGCGCTCAGCATATTCTTTAGAACCATCCTTTACTGTAATGTTAGCAAGCTTTACCATTTCAAAAATAGCTGCAATCGCATCTGCTGTATTAAAATCATCTTCCATGGCTGCTTCGTATTTTTTTACAAGTGCTTCCACTTTTTCTAAATTTCCGCAGTCTTCTTCTGTCAAGATTCCTTCTTCTTTAGACTGAACTGCATCTCTCACATTTTCAATAGCAGTTAAAATACGTTCTAATCCGTTCTTGGAACTTTCCACTAATGTATCACTGAAATTTAATGGACTTCTGTAATGTGCACTCAGCATAAAGAAACGGATGACCTGTAATGAATATTTTTCACTGATTTCGCGCACCGTAAAGAAATTTCCTGCTGATTTTGACATCTTCTCGCCGTCGATATTTAGAAATGCATTATGCATCCAGTATTTTGCAAACGGTTCATCATTACATGCTTCAGACTGTGCAATTTCATTTTCATGATGAGGAAAAATCAGATCTTCTCCACCAGCATGAATATCAATGGTATCACCAATGTACTTTTTAGACATTTCAGAGCACTCAATATGCCACCCTGGACGTCCTTCTCCCCATGGAGATTTCCATGCAGGTTCTCCTTCCTTTTTTGGCTTCCAAAGTACAAAATCCAGTGGATCTTCTTTTCCGTCTTCACCACGAACTTTAATATCTCTGTGTCCTGCTTCCAGATCATCGATGTTTTTCTTTGAAAGCTTTCCATACTCTTCAAAAGATCTGGTCTTAAAATATACTGTTCCATCTACCGGATAAGCATGCCCTTTTTCAATCAGAGTCTGAATCATCTGAATCATTCCATTGATTTCTTCTGTTGCCTTTGGATGCTTTGTTGCTGGCTTTACATTCAGCCCCTCCATATCTTTCTTGCACTCTTCGATAAAGCGTTCAGAGATAACAGAAGCATCTACACCTTCCTCGTTGGCTTTTTTGATGATCTTATCATCCACATCAGTAAAATTGGATACATAATTTACATCGTATCCTTTATATTCCAAATAACGGCGCACAGTATCAAATACGATCATTGGTCTTGCATTTCCAATATGAATATAATTGTATACTGTCGGCCCGCAGACATACATACCTACTTTTCCTTCCTGAACTGGTACAAATTCTTCCTTTTTTCTGGTTAATGTATTAAATATCTTCATTTTTCTTTTCCTTTCTCTCCGCTCTTTCTACATGCTTCATAAACTGAGTCAATATATTTCTCAATTCTTCATTCTCACGCTGTAAATGATTAATATCCATTAAGTTTGGATTTGGCAGATCTGTCTGATTCAAATCGTTCTGCGGAAGCTTTACACCATCTCTCTTTACCACACGTCCCGGAACTCCTACTACTGTAGAGTTTGGTGGAACCTCTGATACAACTACAGATCCAGAACCGATCTTAGAATTGGATCCCACTGTAAAAGAACCGAGAATTTTGGCACCTGCACTGACCATGACATTGTCACCTAAGGTTGGATGTCTCTTTCCTTTTTCCTTTCCAGTACCTCCTAAGGTCACTCCTTGATACAGAGTAACATTCTCTCCCAATACTGCTGTTTCTCCTATGACTACTCCATGACCATGGTCAATAAACAATCCTTTTCCGATTTTTGCCCCAGGATGAATCTCAATCCCTGTCTTTCGTGCCGTCTTTTGAGAAATCAGTCTGGCAAGAAAATAATGCTTCTTCACATATAATTTATGGGCAACCCGATACCACATGATTGCCTTAAAGGAAGGATATAAGAATACTTCCATGTTACTCTTGATGGCCGGGTCACGGTCTCTGATGATATTGATTTCTTCCTTTACATATTTAATAAATCCCATCTCTCATTCCCCATTTCTAAATTTGAAAAAGAGTCTTACACGGAATGCTCTTTTGTTACATAAGCAATTTGAGAAATTCTTATGCAACAAAAAACTCCGTCTCTAAAAGAGACGAAGTTCTATCCGCGGTTCCACTCTTAATTAAAATGCCAAAATGGCATTCTCACTCACACAGTTAACGCCTGCTTTACGGATTCAGCTACTCTTCTTTTCGCTCAATCAGTTCACGGATGCATTCCCATGTTCTTTCCCAAGATCTGCTTACAGCCAATGACAAATCCTCTCTGATGGTTCCAAATACAGTACTCCTTCCGATCATCACTTTTTCATACATATACAATATATTATGAAATTTTTGCTTATTTGTCAACTATATTATTTCTCCGATCATCACTGGACCCAATGGCTCTATGGCTTCAAAATCCGGATACCTGCTCAACAATTCCAGATGCTCAAAGCCAAATAGGATTTTTGTCAGATCCTGAATCCCAATACTTTTTTCCGGTATCTGGCTGGTTTTCTCTATGCCGCAGGACTCTTTTCCAATCCGGAAACAGAAATTACCATTCTGTTGCTCCAGATAATTATCCTGAATCCCGATCAAAAACTCGCATTCTTTTTTGCCTTTTAGCAAAGGAACCAAAAGGTCCAACCGAAGGATCCTAGCCATAATGGAGGCTCCCTTTCCATTCTCTCCTCCATCCACTGTCATTTCGATCTGCTTCCCAGGAAAATATCCTGCAATGGCTGCCTTCATTTGATCTGGGTCCTGACAGAAAATCTGCCTTACATATACCGTTTCTTCCTGTCCATAGCAGCAAAAACCGACGATCTTTCCTGCATCCTTTAATATCAGAAGCTCTCCATCCTCACTTTCACACTCTTCCCGAAGCTGAAGAAGATACGCCTTTCCCAACTTGGTATATACTCCAAAATGTTCTTTTAAAAATCCTTCCAGAAATACAGATGCCTCAGCGAATTCTTCTTTCGTCAAAGGGACCAGACCCTCTTTACCACCTTCTCCTGTCATTGTTTCTACAGCAAATCTCTGTATAAATGCAAAATCAAAAGGTTCATAATAAGCCCTATCTGCCGGCATAAGGTACGTAAAGATTTCCCCTCGTTCTGCCATATCCTTCATACAGCGAACCAGCATATTCCTCATTACCCCCTGTCTCCGACATTTTTCTAATGTGGCCACTCCAACAATATAATGCAGCGGATAGGAAGCTTCTCCAACCTGAACCACATAGGGATTCAAATGAATCATACCGACTACTTCTTCATCCCATTCTTCCGTCAACACCTGATTTTTGGGATACATAGATTGATAATAGAAATCTTCATATCTTTTGGGATCTCCAAAAATACTGCGCCACATCTCTCTAAGAATTGGTTCCTTTTCTTTCTTCTCATCATAGCTAAGCTTCATGATTATCCCCTCTTACATCCAGGACAGCCATCACAGCCCATCTCTGCCATTGGATCAATATATTGATAATTGGCCACCGGGGAAATTAAAGATACTGCCTGTGCGCTGATTCCTTCTCCTTTTCCGGTGAATCCAAGCCCCTCTTCCGTCGTTGCCTTTATGTTCACCTGACTAATATCAATCCCCAATACCCTTGCAACGTTTTCTCTCATCATCGGAATATGAGGAGCCATCTTAGGTCTCTGTGCGATAATCGTAGCATCTACATTTTCAATATAATAATTTTCCTGATCCAGAAGCTCTTTGGCTGATGCCAGCAATTTTAAACTATCTGCACCTTTGTACTTTGGATCAGAGTCAGGAAAATGTTTTCCAATATCTCCCAAAGCTGCTGCCCCTAAAATAGCATCCGTAATCGCATGCAGAAGTACATCTGCATCCGAATGTCCCAACAGCCCTTTCTCATAAGGAATCTTCACACCTCCAATGATCAGATCTCTTCCTTCTACCAATTTGTGGACATCATATCCCATTCCAACACGCATAATGGTCTCTCCTTTTCTTCTCTTTATTTTCCACTTTTTCAGAATATTTTATTTGAAACGATTATAACATCCCTTTCTACAAATCACAACCACCGGCTCAGCCGGTGGTTTGTACTTGCCCTATAAGGGCAAATTACCGGCACTAGAGTCTAAAGACTCATCGAATGGTTCGCCAACTGCAACATCATTTACCTATGGAGCCCTAAAGGGCTCATTTTATTTATTTGCTTTTACTGGCTCACCCGTAAACGGGTCAATATACTCTTTTAGTGTCATTTGATCATATTCTAAATCCTCTTTTAACTGATTTTGAATATACTCTTGTATTTTCTTTGCATTCTTCCCTACAGTATCTACATAATATCCTCGACACCAGAAATGTCTATTTCCATATTTATACTTTAAATTTGCATGTCGTTCGAATATCATGAGTGTACTTTTTCCCTTTAAATACCCTACAAAACTTGAAACACTTATACTTGGCGGAATCCTCACCAGCATATGTACATGATCTGGACAGATTTCTGCCTCCACTATTTCTACACCTTTTCTTTTGCATAGCATACTCAGAATATTAGCTATATCTTGTTTTAACTTTCCGTATGCCACTTTTCTTCTATATTTTGGTGCAAAAACAATATGATACTTACAATTCCATTTTGTATGTGATAAACTACTAATATCCATTTGGATAACCTCCTTTGATTTTATGTGGTTGGCGAACCAACATAATTATATCATTGGAGGTTTTTTACTGTAAGCTGAAGCAATGCTGACTCACCGGCTGAGCCGGTGGTTTCTTTGTTCCTCAAAGTTTCGTTTCTCTGCCTGAGAAACTCCACAATGATGAACAGGCTTAAAGCCTAACAAGGAAAAGACCTCAGAAATATTTTCTGAGGTCTTAAGATAGCGACGGGCAGATTCGAACTGCCGACACCACGGGTATGAACCGTGTGCTCTAGCCAACTGAGCTACATCGCCATATATAAAGTTTTATTGAAGAAAAATGGGACCAACAGGGCTCGAACCTGTGACCCCCTGCTTGTAAGGCAGGTGCTCTCCCAGCTGAGCTATGATCCCATTGTCTCAACGACAAGATTTAGTATATCCTAACATACTACAAAAGTCAAGCATTTTTTATAATTTTTTTATTTTACTTCCAGTACTGGATTTTTCTACAATAATTTGCGCCTCAATCTTTTCCTTCAATTCTACCACATGAGAAATAATACCAATGGTTCTTCCCGTCCCGGAAAGTGTCTTAAGAACCTCCACCGCCTGCTCCAGTGATTCTTCATCCAGGGATCCAAAGCCTTCATCAATAAATAACATTTCAATCTGAATTCCCCCTGCATAGCTCTGTACAACATCACTTAAGCCTAATGCAAGACACAATGCTGCTTTAAAGGACTCTCCACCGGATAAAGACTTCACACTTCTCTTTTTCCCTGTATAATAATCCAATACTTCAATATCCAGATGATTTTTCTTTCTTCCATCGCTCAGTTCTTCTATACGGTATAATTCATAACGGCCATTTGACATGATAAGAAGCCGCTGATTGGCCGCTTTTAAAATATCATCAAAATATGCCATGAGTACGTATTGCTCAAATTTCAAAGAGCGCGAATTTTTTCCATTTACCAGTTGATCCACATCCCCTGCAATGCCATATTGGTCTTCCAGTTTTTTCTTCTTTTCATTCTTATCCTGAAAAGAACGGATCGCATCTTGCGTTTGTTTTCCCTTTCCATGAAGAATCTGTATACGCTCTTTATTTTTTCTACGCACATCTTCTATTTCTGTTTTGAGAGGCAGCCTTTCCTCTGTCAGATTTTCTTTCACAGCTTTTAACTGTTTTTCCTTTTCATCCAACACAGCACTATGAGCTCTTTCTTCCTGAAGCAATTTCTGCATGTTATCCTGCTCCTGCTCCCATTGATGTTGCCATGTATTCAGTCTCTCCTGTTCTTTATTTACCATGCCCTGGACAGTCTCATAATCTGGAATGTCTTTGGGTAAAGATGCTCCCAAGGTCTTCCTGATTCCGGACAACTCCATCGCCCTTTCTGACAACTTTTGATATCTTTCCTTATATGTCTGTTCCTCTTTGGAATATTCTTCTAAACTGGTTTCTAATTGTCGGCTTTTGGTTCCAATAACTGCGAATGCTTTTTTCTTCTTATTCATTTCACTCAGCTTATCGTGAACCTCCTTCTCCCGCCTGATAACTTCCTGCTGTCTTTCCTCCCTTGTAGTCTGTCCAAGAACTTCTTTACGCTCCTGATCCAGTTGCTTCTTCCATTGCCCAACTGCCTCTTTTCGTCCCTTTGCCAGAGATAAGGCCTTAAGAAAGCTCTGTTCTTCCTGGTTCCACCTTTTCTTTTGTATTTCTACTTGTTCCTTAGACGGAACCCCATGTGCTATTTCTGCTGTTTTCGGATGATTTTTCGATCCGCACACCGGACATGGCTCATTCTCCTTCAGACCTGCCGCCAGAATTCCTGCCATTCCATCCTGAAAAAGCGCCTGAAGCTGCTCATATGTCTGTTTTTCTTTTTCTCTCCTATCCTTTGCCCTCAGATAATCCTTCTGAGCCTCCAATAGCTTGGCCTCCAGAATTTCTCCTTCTCGTTCTTTTCGAAGGAGCCCTTCTAACTGGTTTTTTTCCTGCTGGATTCGTTCTTTCTCAATCATCCATCTTGCTTCTTCTGAAAAAAGTTTCGGTTCTTCCAGAAGTTCTATCTTCCACTTATGTAGCTGTTCTTTTTTTTGCTCCATATCATTTTGAAGCTTTTCCAATTGCTCTTTATGCTCTTCGGCCTGAATTTGTATTTTCTTCTCTTCACTTTCGACTTCCACCACTTTCTGAAGCTGCTCTAACCATTGCTCCATTTCCTGTAACTGCCTTTTCTTCTTTTCCTGTTCTTCCTTTTGCCCTTCCAACTCCTGAAGTCTTTGGGCACGCTGACCCTTTTCCTGTTGAAGCCACTTCAGTTTTTGCTCTATCTGCTCCTTTTCTTCTTTGATTTTCTCTAATTGGAGCTTCCATTCTTCTTGCTGTTTCACTATAAGAAGCAATCGTTCCAGCTTCTGTTGTTCTTCTTCCAGTTCCTTTTCTTCCTCTTGCCACTTTTTTCTTTCCGCTTTTGCGATCGTAAGAAAAGAAGAAAGATCCCCTTTTTTTCTGGCATCTTTCGCATCCGTACTTTCCACAGGAATCATATCTGCTGCTTCTTCCATCTTAAAATTCAGTTCTTTGATCTGATTTCTCAGATTTCTGGCTTTTTCGCCGGCAAGAATCTGTACTTTCTCATAAATCTGTGTCTGAAAGATATTTCTTAAGATTTCCACCCGTTCATTGACCTTTTTGCTGTCATCAACGATCAACAGTTTCTGAAATTCCCCCTGAGCGATCATGGACAACTGCTTAAATTGCCGATATCCAATAGATAAAATTTCCTGAATTTTTTCATTTACCCTTCCAACACCGGTAATCACCTGATCGTCATACTTTAACATCGCCTGCTCATTGGCTGTTACAGTTCCTTCCCCTCTTTTTTTCGGGCGTACATACCTTGGGCTTCTTCGTACCATATATTCTTTGTTCTTATGCAAAAATGTAAACTCTACATAAGTATCCATATTCCGGTCTGCAAAATCGCTGCGCAAGGAATCCTTCGAACGTACACTGCCACTGACTTCTCCATAAAGAGCATAGGTAATTCCATCGAAAATTGTAGTTTTCCCACTTCCAGTAGGTCCGGTAATCAGAAAAATTCCAGATGAATGATATTGACGAAAATCCACCTGCTCTTTCTGTGCATAAGGACCCCATGCACATAATGTGATGATTAACGGTTTCATAAGTCCTCCTCCATCTCTTCCAGCAGCATCTTCATATAATCGCTTCTGGTTTTCTCTTTTTCTCCTCTGACTTCTTCCAAAAAGGAATCAAATAACTCTAACGGCGTGCGTTCCTGCATCTGCACCTTTTGAATTTCTCCCTGATATTTTTGTTCATTTTTTGAAAAAGTAATCTGCATCAAATTGGGATACACTCTGCGGAGCAATGCTGCCGGTTCCAGAATCTCCTCCTCATCTGTTAAGATGATCGATACATAATCATCTGGATTTGCCAGGCTTAAAACCTCATGGGACATCAAATCTTTACAGCTTCCCTTGATTCTTCTCATATCCCGCAAAGGTTTTAGTGGCAAAAGTTGTATAGACAACTGACCTTTTTCCTTTATTTCCAGCAATACGACCGATTTTTTATGATATTCCTCGGAGAATGAATATTTTAATGGAGAACCTGCATACCGGATTCGATCACTTCCTACCCGCTGTGGTCCATGAATATGCCCAAGAGCGGTATAGTCAAATGCTTCTAATAATACAGATGGAACCCGTTCCACCCCGCCCAGAGATAGCATTCGTTCAGAGTCACTGGTTTCCAGCTCTCCCTTTCCCGGAGTGACGAAAAGATGTGTTACCAAAAGATTCCGCACAGATGCATCCAACGGTGTTTCATCCAACAGGCATTGGAGAACCTGTTCATAGCCAGCCCCTCTCTCCAAAGAAAAAAGCTCCCTTCCCTCTGCAAGTCGAAAAAACGGTAGCAGATATATCCGTATCCTACCATATTCATCTTCTTTCTCAATATACGGAATCTGCTTTGTCAGATTTCCCTGAATATAAATCTGTTTTTTTTCTAAAATCCGATTTCCAAAGCTCAAGCGCTCTCTGGAATCATGATTCCCAGGTATTATATACACAGATATTCTACTTTGCTCCAACCGATACAAGAATTCATCAAACAGTTCCACTGCTTCCACTGATGGAATGGAGCGATCATAAATATCGCCCGCTATTAAAATTCCATCCACTGCATTTTCCTCTGCCATATGAAAAATCTGAGAGAGAATATAACGCTGATCCTCCAGCATAGAGTACTCATTTATTATTTTTCCAAGATGTAGATCACTAATATGTAAAAATTTCACCAAAGTCTCCCCTGTTAGTTTAATACAAATTTTTCGATTGCTTTTGCCACTCCATCCTCGTCATTGGAAGCTGTAATATAATCTGCAACCGCCTTTACTTCCTCTGTTCCGTTTGCCATGGCTACTGCAAACCCTGCCTCTTTTAACATCATAAGATCATTGTTGGCATCTCCACACGCCATAACTTCTTCTACTTTAAGTCCCAATATTGGAATCAACTGTCCAAGTGCCAACCCTTTACTACAGCCTACTCGACCCATCTCCAGATTATTGGATAAAGAGCTGACTGGATTGGCAATTCCACTTTTTTCCAGTTCTTCTCTGGCACGTTCTCTTTCATCTAAATCTGAAAAGAACATATTGATCTTTTCCACACTGACAGAGTGATTTTGTATGAATTCTTCCAACGTACCATCGATCACATTTCTTGTATTCCGCACCAATTCAAGCACCGGCTGTTCTATAATATAATCTTCCAAATGATCCATATATCTCTTCTCACAATAGCCTTTTCCATCTGCATAAATATCATGAGTGGCATGATATTTATCGCAAATCCGGATCAACTGTAATACTTCTTCTGTAGTAAAATGATTGGCTACTAATACTTTTTCTTCAGCACGATCATAACAGGTAGCACCATTGCAAAAAATCCCATAGCGCACACCAAGGTCTTTTAACTCCTGCGGAAGCCCATTGATAGCTCTTCCTGTTGCCGGAAGAATGATCACTCCCTGTTCTTTTGCTCTTTTTAATGTTTCTACGGTTTTTTGAGAACACTGCTTATTGGAATCCAGTAAAGTGCCATCCATATCAATAGCAACTAATTTTATCTGCTTCATAATTTTCCTCCTCTTTCTATACCATATAGTTCTGAACAATAATCTGAATGGTACGATTGCCCTGGAACTCGTTGATGCTCGGATAATACGTACACATGATATAAATTTGCTGATCTCTTCCACTATACATTCGTTCTACCTGTTGCTTTCCATGTTTTAGAGTCAGTTTTTCTTCAAATTCATCCACGCCCTGAAATAAAAGTGCCTCCATGATCTTTCCACTGGTATTTTGCACCTTCATCTTCAATACATTTTTCTTGGCACCTAATCGACGCGCACTTAAAACATGAAGATTCTTTTCTGCAAATATGGGCTTTGGATTTTCTTTTCCAAAAGGCTCCAACAATTCCAACTGTTCGATCAAATCCATATGAATATAATCGATGGGCATAGGAACATCAATGGATATCTTTCTTGTCAGTTCTTTTTCTGTTAAACGAGCATTTTTATTTAACCTTCTGCGAAATTCTGCCACATTCTCTTCTGGAAGAGACATACCTGCTGCCATTGGATGTCCACCAAATCGCAGCATTAAATCCTTCACTTCATTGAGTGCTTCGAACATATGATAGCCCTCGATGGATCTTCCGGACCCTTTTACTACCCCTTCCGCTTTGGTAAGAACAATGGTAGGTTTATAATACCGCTCTTTGATCCTTCCTGCAATAATTCCAGCCAGGCTTTCGTGACAATCCGGAAGATAGACCACCAGAACCTTATCCTCCTTTCGTCCCTGGTTTTCTACCATAGCAAATCCTTCTTTTACGCCATCCTCTGTCATGCTTTTTCGTTCCTCATTCAAATCTTTCAACTGTCCCGCCATAGTCAAAGCCTTCGATGGATCGCGCTCCATCAAAAGTCTGACGGCCATATCTGCCGATTCTAACCGTCCTGTCGCATTGATACACGGGCCAATCACAAATCCAAGATGGTAAGAAGAAATCTTTTTTCCTGCCAGACCATTTACCTCCATCAGTGCCTGAAGACCGGGATTATCTACTGCTGGCAGTCTATCCAATCCCACCTTTACCAATGCCCGATTTTCTCCTTTTAAGTCTACCACATCACAGACGGTAGCAATAGCTGCATACGGAACAAATTCTTCATAAGCATCTTCAGGAAATCCCATTAGATCATACAGCACCTGTACCAGCTTCATGGCCACAACTGCCCCACAAAGCTTATCAAAGGGATAGCCACAATCCGGCTGTTTTGGATTCACAATAGCATCCGCCTGAGATGAAAGATAGGTCTTTTCCCTCCCAGTCATCTCGTATGGAATATCATGATGGTCCGTTACCACAATCGTAAGTCCCAGCTTCTTTCCATGAGCAATCTGAGGGATGGCTGCGATACCATTATCACAGGTAACAATGGTATCGATTCCATCCGTCTTTGCCTGATCGATCAGTCGTTCATTGATACCATATCCATCGGCAATTCTATCTGGAATTCGAAAGTCTACCTCCATATTGCATCGTTTTAATGCCTTCCATAATATATAATTGGAAACGACTCCATCTACATCATAATCCGAAATAATCCTGATTTTTTTATGTGCTCTTCCTTTTTCCATCAGAATTCTGGCTGCCTTTTCCACATCTTTTAATAAATATGGAGAATGAAGGGATCGAAGATCCCCATACAGGTATTCTTCTACTGCCAAATCTCCGATAATATCCCGATTCCGTATAATCCTTGCAATGACAGGATCAATATGAAATTTTTTTCCTATGGCAAAAAAATCCGCTCTTTTTGCCTGCACAAACCATTTTTCCATAAACTTCCTTTACATAAAGAAGAGGAAAGAGCTCTTGTCTCCTTCCCCTTCCTGTCACAAATCCTATTAACGTCTTTTTTGTCTCTTTCCAGTTCGTTTTGCAGCTTTTTTCTCTTTTCTATTTCCAATAAGCCCCTTGGATACATCCACTCCTGATTTAGAGCTTACTGCTTTGCGTTTTCCTTTTTCTCTTTTCTTCATATAATACCATACTGGTCCAGTAATACATACAGAAGAATATGCACCACAGACAATACCAGCCATTAAGGTCAACGCAAATTCACGAATGCTGGAGGATCCCAGTAAGAACAGACACAATACCATAATAAATGTAGTAATAGAAGTATTGATCGTTCTTGTAAATGTCTGGTTGATACTTGTATTAACGATATCATCCAGTTCTTCGCCATCCATAGCTTTTAAATTCTCACGGATACGGTCGAAGATAATAATCGTAGCATTGATCGAATAACCAACAATAGTCAACATACATGCGATAAAATTACTTCCTACAGACAATCGTCCGATGGAATATACCGTAAGCACGACCAGTACGTCATGAAGCAATGCCAAAACTGCGCTTCCACCAAATTTAATATCTTTAAATCGAAATGCGATATATATCAACATACAAACAGTCGCAATGATAACAGCAATGATCGCATCCCGCTGCATCTCAGAACTAATGGTAGAGCTGATATTCTCGCATGCTACGCTCTTAGCATGGTAGTTCTTGGTAAGAGAACTTTCCAGCTTCTCTCTCTGCTCCAACGTAAGACTGACTGTCTTTATGATCATCTGGTTGCTGTCTGATACCTTCTGTGTTTGCACAGAAGAAGACTCAGAAACATCCTCATATAATTTCACAACCTTCTTCTCCAAGCTGCTGTTTAGCTTGGTATCTTTATCAAAGGTAACGGTAGATGATGTTCCGCCAGAAAACTCCAGGCTGAAATTCAACGGATGTCCAATATCCTTATCCGCTTTATTGATCGGCATAAAAGCAAATCCTGCCAGAATCACCACCAGTGATAAAATCATGCATTTTTTACTCAGCTTGGTATAATTAATCTTCTTTCCTTCTTTGATCTTTCCATAGAACCTGGTATCTTTAAAGCCAAAATAGTAAAATGCATAAGCTAAAATCCTGCTGACAACCAATGCAGTAAACATGGAAATCAGAATACCAATAGCCAATGTCTGTGCAAATCCTTTGACAGATCCTGAGCCTTTAAACCATAATACTGCTGCTGCGATCAAGGTTGTAATATTACCGTCTAAAATAGCAGAGCTCGCTTTACTAAATCCTTCTTTAATAGAAGTAAGTACACTCTTTCCAGTTGCAATCTCTTCCCGAATACGCGTATAAATAATAACATTGGCATCCACTGCCATACCAATAGTCAGAATAATACCTGCCAATCCTGGAAGTGTCAACGTAACATTAAATCCATTCAATGCCAGAAGCATCATTACAATATAGCTTACTAAGGCGATACTTGCGCATACTCCAGGAACCAGATATACGATCATCATAAAAATAGCTACCAGTGCAAACCCGATGGCACCGGCTTTTAATGTTGATGCAATGGCATTTGCTCCCAACTTCGCAGAAACCACATTAGAGCTTAATTCCTTTAACTCCACTGGAAGTGCCCCAATTCGAATGGAAGAAGCAAGATTTTCTGCTGCTTCAAAACTTTCCATTCCTTCAATGACACACTCTCCATTCTTAATCTCAGAATTAACAGATGGCGCACTTACAATCTGATTATCATAGATAATATAAATCTGCTGTCCTAAAAAGTTCTTTGTGGCAGTTGCAAATGCTTTGGTTCCCTCTTCATCAAATTCCAACGCTACATAATACTTCTTTGTACCATTGTCATCACCTGTCTGCGCCTCTGCAGATTTTACGTTAGAACCAGTTAATACTACCTGCCCATCTGGTGTCATAAAACTTAAGGTTCCTGGCTGACCCAATTCTTCTAAAATTGTATTGGCATCTGTCACCCCTGGAATCTCAATTTTAATTCGTTTATCACCTTCCTGATAAACTTCTGACTCCGTACTATAACCATCTACACGTTTCTGCAGTTTATAAATCGTATCGTCCATGTCCTTCTGAGAAATCTTTTTTCCCTGAACTTCATAGGTAATACTAACCCCTCCTGCAAGGTCAAGACCCAAATCAATATTTTGGGCGCTTCCCGTGTGCTTTTTTCCAATCCCCTGATAGCTGATAACGCCACCAGCAACGGTCAGAATGATTACAAGCAGAAAACCTAAAATGACTTTTCTCTTACTCTTTTTCATACTGTTATCCTTTCTTATTTTCTACTCCGCTAGAGCAGCCTTTATCATCAGTGCACATTCCACTCTCTTGCGCTCCATCTCACATCCAATGTCATAAGCATCATTTAATGTTCCATGGAACTTATAAGAATTAGCTGCACAACCGCCACTGCAATAAAATCTTGCAAAACAATCTTTACATTTTTCTTTTGTGTATACGTTACATCCTTTAAATTCATTTACCAATTCCTGCTTTTGAATGCCATCAAAGACATTCCCCAGTAGGAATCCATCTTCGCCAACGAATTGATGACACGGATATAGATCTCCCCATGGTGTTACGGCCAGATATTCGGTTCCAGAACCACATCCGGACAGACGCTTTGCCACACATGGACCTCCCGTTAGATCAATCATATAATGAAAAAATGTAAATCCTCTTCCCTCTTTTTCCCTTTTGATCATCTCTTTTGCCAAAAGATCATACTGTTCAAAAATCTTCGGCAAATCTTCCTCGCGAATGGCATAAGGAGCTTCCTCTTCTGCTACCACCGGTTCAATGGAAATCTCATCAAAGCCCAAATCAGCCATATGGAGAACATCCTCACAAAAATCCAGATTATTTCTTGTAAAAGTTCCTCTTACATAATAACTCTTACCGCCTCTTAACTTGGCAAACTTCTGAAATTTTGGAAGAATAATGTCATAACTGCCCTTTCCATTTGGAGTTGGGCGCATTAAATCGTGAATTTCCTTTCTTCCATCAATGCTCAGTACCACGTTGCTCATTTCTTTATTGGCGAATTCCATAATTTCATCATTTAGAAGCATTCCATTGGTCGTCAGCGTAAAACGGAACTTTTTATTATGTTCTTTTTCCAAACTTCTTCCATAAGCAACAATTTCTTTTACCACATCAAAATTCATCAATGGCTCTCCACCAAAGAAATCCACTTCCAAATTTACTCGATTTCCAGAATTCTCTACGAGAAAATCCAATGCCTTTTTCCCTACTTCAGAACTCATAAGGGAACGGTCGCCTTTATATTCTCCTTCTTCTGCAAAACAATATTTGCAGGCCAGGTTACAATCATGTGCAATATGTAAACACAATGCTTTTACAACAGTAGAACGCTTCTTCACATCAAAAATATAATCCTTATAAATATCTTCTGTGAAAAGCATTCCTTCTTCTTTCAATTCTTTTACTTCTTCAATTACTTCTCTTACTTCTTTTTCGTCATACTTGGATAATTTTTTTACAATTTCATCCTCGCTATTATCTTCAAATAACGCAATGACATCATAACTCAGATCATCAACAACATGGACAGATCCGCTGCACACATCTAAGACCATATTGTATCCATTATTCTTATATTGATGTACCACGATTTTTCTCCTTTAAACAGATCATGTTCTTTTCATAACGATGATATGGAGGCATCTGTAAAGGACGCCTCCATTTCTTTTTATGTTCTTATTTGTTTTCGCAGCTCTGATTTCCAACTGTACAAGATGTTTTACAAGCTGACTGGCAAGATGTCTGGCATTCTCCACATCCGCCCTTTTTCATAGTATTTTTTAAAGTTTTGTTTGTTAATGTTTTAATACGTTTCATGCTTTAACGCCTCCTCATTGTATAATATTTGTGCGCTGATACGCAGTTTCCCAACCAGCGACGGCCCTACCGACCCATCTTCGGCTGGATAAAGCTTATAGTATTATATCATATAATTTTTCTATTTAAAAGATTTTTTTCTAAGTCTCCTCTTCTCAAGACAGAATACCTCCCAGCATTCCTCCTCCAACACACATACCAAATACGGTTACAAGGCTTCCTGAAAAAATTTCAGCCTTTGGATAAAGAATCATTGATATGCCCAAAATAATCCCTATATAAAGCGTTCCAAACGCCAATCCAAACAAAAATCTTTGCCTTTTTACCTTTTTCCCTACATAAAATCCTCCGATTACCGTAGATAATATATAGGTAACAATAATACCAATATGAGATGCGTTCTCTCCCCACTCCAATCGATACAACAAAAATGCCAACACCATTAATAAGATACCAGTAATTATGTAAGCCAGCAAAAGTCCCTGCAATAACCTGATTCCTTTTTTCATCGGACCACCTCCTTCTATACCTATATGAAGGAGCATTGGATTTCATGCATTAGATGTGATAAACTAATGATAATTTACAAAAAAGAAAGAGGTCACTATTATGAGTTTTATTGATTTACATGTTCATTCCACCGCCTCTGATGGAACTCTGACTCCTGCCGATGTAGTAAAAGCTGCTAAAGACCAGGAACTTTGTGCCATAGCATTAACTGATCACGATACAGTAGCTGGAATTCCAGAGGCTTTACAAGCTGCCAAAGAATACCAAATCACACTGATTCCCGGAATTGAGGTCACCTGCCATGCCATGGGTAAAGAAATTCATATGTTGGGATTTTACTTAGACTACAAGGATTCCCTCCTGCTGGATCGATTAGAATCACTTAGGAAAAATCGAGCCAGCCGTAACGAACGCATGCTTGAGGCTTTTCAAAAAGATGGTTTTCCTATCACAATGGAAAAACTCCAGCATGGGAATCCAGATACTGTAATTACCCGTGCCCATTTTGCCCGAGTTTTGGTGGAAGAAGGAATTGTTTCCTCAAAGGATGCTGCTTTTCAAAAATATCTGGGTGAAGGCAAAAAGTATTACATTCCGCGCTCTGAAATCAAACCTGCTGACGCAATTCGCTATATCGTAGATGCTGGTGGAATTCCTGTTCTCGCCCACCCATATGAATATCACCTTTCCAATGCTCAGCTGATCTCATTGATCAGTGAATTAAAGGAACTTGGTCTAAAGGGAATCGAGGTCTACCACTCTAATAACTATCAGCAACAGAGCAGCTATTTAAGAGAACTGACTCACCAATTTCAACTGGTTGCTACCGGTGGCTCCGATTTTCATGGTGCCAATAAGCCAGATATCCAACTGGGAATTGGTCGTGGCGGATTACGGATTCACGAAAGCCTGTTGACAGAATTACAGCCCGAAAAATAATTTTGGGGCAAATAAAGCCGATTGGAAAAAGATACTTTATATCACTTCCAATCGGCTTTTCTTTCTTACTCTTCTGTATCTGCCTGTGGTTTATCCACTTCTTCAATACAATTTACATCCATAGGAATTCTACAATGTTTGTCATTACCAAATTCAACGATAACAACATCACCTTCAATCCCAAGAATAACTCCATAAAATCCGCTTGATGTCTTAATGCTGTCTCCGACTGCCAAAGAACTAATCAACTGTCTCTTTTTCTCGTCATACTTTTTCTGTGGTCTGATTGCCATAAAATACATAAGTACAGCACACACAACAAGGGCCATTACTGTCTGCATCATTGCACTATTCATGTTTCTTCCTCCATCTTATGATTATTTCTTATCATTTATTTGAAATCCTTCCAGTTTTGCTTTTTTATATTCCTGGAAACGACCTTCCTCAATCGCAAGGCGAATTTCTTCCATCATTGTATTATAAAAATACAAATTATGCAATACACAAAGACGCAATCCTAGCATTTCTTTCGCCTTTAATAAATGTCTGATATAAGCTCTGCTGTAGCTTCTACAAGCCGGACATTGACATCCTTCCTGAATTGGCCGAGCGTCTAGCTCATACTTTTTATTAAACAAATTGAGTTTTCCTTCATTGGTATATACATGACCATGACGTCCATTTCTCGTTGGGTATACACAATCAAAAAAATCTACCCCTCGTTCTACGCTTTCTAAAATATTCGCTGGAGTTCCCACTCCCATTAGATAAGTTGGCTTATTTTCTGGAAGGTATGGAACCGTCTCATCGAGAATACGATACATCTCTTCATGACTTTCTCCCACGGCAAGTCCCCCCAGTGCATATCCATCCAAATCCATCTCACTGATGGTCTTGGCATGCTGAATACGAATATCCTCAAAGGTACCTCCCTGATTAATTCCAAATAACAGCTGATGGGGATTCACTGTATCCTCAAGTGTATTCAACCGAGCCATCTCTTTTTTACACCGTTCTAACCATCTGGTCGTCCGATCTACAGAATTCTGCATATATTCTCTTGTCGCTGGATGAGGCGGACATTCATCAAACGCCATAGCAATAGTAGATCCTAAATTGGATTGAATCTGCATGCTCTCCTCTGGCCCCATAAAAATTTTATGTCCATCAATGTGAGACTGAAAATATACACCTTCTTCCTTAATCTTCCTTAGCCCTGCCAGGGAAAACACCTGAAAGCCACCAGAATCTGTCAAAATTGGTCTATCCCAAACCATAAACTTGTGAAGACCTCCAAACTGTTTGATCAGCTGGTCTCCTGTTCTGACATGGAGATGATACGTATTAGATAACTGCACCTGAGTCTTGATTTCTTTTAAATCGTCGGTGCTGACAGCACCTTTAATGGCTGCTACCGTTCCTACATTCATAAAAACCGGTGTTTCGATCACTCCATGTACTGTTGTCAGACGACCTCGTTTGGCTCTTCCATCCTTTTTCAATAATTCATACATCTTCATTCACCTATTATCGATTATAAAATTCACAAATACGATCTAAACGTGCAGTCATATTTAGTAAAAGTGCGTCCAAAATTGTGATTGCTGCCATAGATTCCACTACAACCACCGCTCTTGGCACAATAATCGGATCATGTCGTCCAGTTATCTCAATCTCTACTTCTTCCATATTGGTTGTGACCGTTTCCTGTACCTGTGCAATAGATGGTGTAGGCTTAAATGCCGTACGGAACACAATCTCGCTTCCATCCGTCATTCCACCTAAGGTCCCTCCAGAATGATTCGTTTTCTTTGCGATTGCTCCGTCTTCTGTTACATAGAAATTGTCATTGTTCGCCGCACCATTGGATTCGGCAACTGAAAAACCATCCCCGATCTCAAATCCTTTTACTGCACCAATAGAAAGAACTGCCTTTCCAAGATTCGCACTGATCTTTTCAAAAACTGGATCTCCAATCCCAGCAGGTACTCCCTGGATACGGCATTCTACAATCCCGCCAATGGAATTCTTGTTCTTCATCATCTCTTCTGCATATGCAGAAACTTTCTGCGCTGCCTCTTTGTCCGGCATATAAAAAGGATTCTGCATAATCTCTTCCCGGTCAAAACGATTCATATCCACTTCGATGCCTCCAATGGCCTTTGCGTAAGTGGTAAATACAATACCCATCTGTTCCAAAATCTTTGCAGCCACTGCACCAGCCGCCACACGACCAATCGTCTCTCTGGCAGAGGAGCGTCCTCCGCCACGATAATCACGAATTCCATATTTGGCATCAAACGTAAAATCTGCATGTCCCGGACGGTAGCAATTCATAATATTGCTGTAATCCTTTGAACGCTGATTCTGATTCATAACGATAAGGGAGACCGGTGTTCCTGTCGTCTTTCCCTCAAATACTCCTGATAAAATCTCTACCGTATCACTTTCTTTTCTTGGAGATACGAACTTTGACTGTCCTGGTTTTCGGCGATTTAGATAAATCTGAATATCTTCTTCACACAATGCAAGGCCGGCTGGTACTCCGTCAATTACAACCCCTACACCTTTTCCATGAGTTTCCCCCCATGTGGTAATTCGAAAAATTGTTCCAATGCTAGATCCTGCCATACTGCCTCCTATAACTTGATTCCAGATAATAAATCTGCAAGACTGGTGGATGCATCTCCATCTGCCTTGTACTCTTTTACTTCTGGTTCTGCCTCTTCTTCGTCAGTCTCTAATAACCCTTTCATAGACAAGCTAATCTTACCATCTTCAACTTTTAAAATACGTACTCTTACTTCCTGTCCCTGCTCTACTACCTCAGCTGCAGACTTAATTCTCTTTTCACAGAACTGAGAAATATGAACCAGACCACTGATTCCATCTCCAAGATCCACAAATGCCCCATAAGGTTTGATCGTTTCCACTTTTCCTTCTACTACAGTTCCTGGTACAAAAGCTGCGATCTTAGCCTGCTTTGCTTCTTCCGCTTTCATCATTTCCACTTCACGTACAGATAAAATCAGTCTCTTTTCCTCCTGACTCACCTCAATAATTTTAGCCTGAACCATTTTATGCAGATATGGATTAGTATCCTCAACATATCTTGTAGATAACTGAGATACCGGAATAAATCCGCGGATTCCTTCTACATACACGATCACGCCTGCATTCACAATTCCTTCTACCTTTAAATCCAATACGGTTCCTGCTTCATATATTTCTTCTAAATTATCCCATGCTTCCTGGACCTTTAATTCTTCTGACATTATATATACACTCCTTTTCTTTTAAATAATCATTAACACTAATTATAGCACATCCTGTCAAAAGAATATAGACATAAATTTTTCACCACCTATCGCAGCGGAAGTCTTCTCCCACGAGATAAATTATAACAGCCACGACCGTCCCAGCTTCACAAATAATAACATTCTACACATATTCTTCATTTCTTCCCACCCCAATCCGATTTTTTCTGATGAAAAATATCCTTTCTTTATACCGATGTATACCAACAGAAATAACATGATTCCAAACATCTTTTTTCTAATATATTTGATTGCCTGAACCCAGCGTTCAGCTCTTTCAGCTACAGAAATCCTTCGATAAATACGATCTAGATTATCTGTTCTACGTGCTTCCTTTTTTCGGATACAAGGACGTATGACAAAGTAAAAGAAAAGATTCTTCTTTTTCCTATTTAACTGCCACATAATCTGTCCAATGCTATAAATATCACTTTTCCTTCCAGGATTCCCCTGTAATAATTCCGGTGCTGCATAAGGCTTCGTTCCAAAACACCTTTTTCCCGCTCCGGGCTGGGTAATAGCACCAAAATCGATCAAAGTTATCTCATTTCTCTGATTTACCATAACATTCGCAGGCTTAATATCACAAAATACAATTTCTGGAAAGTTTTTTCGAATCCGATTCAGTTCTCTGACCATTGATTTCATAACGGAAATCCTTCTTAGCCTATCCAGCTTTCCTTCTGCAAGAAGCTGCCGTAAGGACCTTCCAGTTACATACTCCATCTGAATAGTCCAACACCCCTTTTTCCTTTCTACCCCATAAAAACACGGAACAGAAAATCCCTGCAGCTTCTCTAACCAAAATGCTTCCCAAAGCAGCGACTCTCTGCTTCTTTTTTCAACTACAAAGCATCCTTCTTCTTCCTTCCAGATTCGATATACTTTTCCACTTCCACCTGCTCCTATACATACGTCTTTCATCGAATTTCAATTCTCACTCCCGCCATATTATCTGCTTCTTTCCTCTTCAATGCCTGACGCCTCATTTTGTTTAAATTTCCATATTGACAATACTCCCGAATCTCCTGCTTGGAAAACGGTCGATATGCTCCATCGGTCAGTAATAACACATCCATACTCTGATCCACTTCTCCCATATATCGATCAGCCCTGACCTTCGTCTGACTTCCCACACTCTGCCACAAAATGTGCTTTTCCTTTTCCGGTGCCATTCCACCATGCCGTCTACGTTCATATAAGGTATGATCCCTGGTGCGATACATTCCCTTTTCCTTCAACCAATAGACTCTGCTGTCTCCCACATTCACAATCAGATATTTCCTATCCAGCATAAAATACAAGGCAATGGTGGTTCCTGTCCGAATTCCGTTACTGCAACTCGCTCTATAAAGATAACGATTGGCTTTCTGAAGATACTGATCCATCTTATCTCCCATTTGCTTCATAGACAGGTCCTTTTGTAAGAAATCAGGTAAATTTGACCAGAAACCTCCCACTATATAATCAATGGTCTTTCTGCTCGCCACTTCTCCCTTTGCCACTCCGCCAACTCCATCACACACCATAGCCAATACAACCTGCTTTCCCTGAAAGATTCCTTGCTTAACCCAATAAGCATCCTGATTCGCCCTTCCGGCACATCCTGCATCTATCATATACTCCAACTTGATCACTATATACTCCCCCTTCTCTTATCATTTCTCACAATGCTGAAATAGCTAAATATCCCACATAACCGATCAGTAAAAAAGGCGCGAAAGGAAGTGTGGTATTCTTTGAATATCCTCTCATCAATAACAGCCCAGAGCATCCCATAAGAATGAGAAAAGCCATCATTAAAATCCCCAGTATACGATCATACCCGGCAAGAAGCGCTGTCACCAACAAAAGCCAGATATCCCCAAGCCCTATGGTTTCCGGCCTAATCCTTCGACACAAAAAACATGCTCCCACTATAGCTCCTGCAAATAAAAAATCCCATATTCTTATCAACGATAAAATCTGTGCACCACGATATAACTTCCATATGTTGCAACAAAAACAGTATGATAATCCTATCCCCATGTAGATAAGAGGAATTCTCCTTTCACTCATGTCCTTGTAAGCAACTACACCAAGAAACAGCAATAAGAACATCTTTCGCCCCTCCATTCTTCCATTTATTTACAATTATATACATAAAATTCCATTTGTCAATCATTTTTTAATAAAATAAAAAGGAACACTCCTTTATATGAAGTGTCCCTTAAATACACTATAAACTTTTTATTTGCTTCGTTTTCTTAAAATCACAACAATCAGACCAATAATCAGAATGCACACTGGAATTCCAATTACAGACACAAAGGATACTGCCTGAACTGCTGCTGTCGTATAAGTAGCCGTATCATTGGATACCTCTTTGGCCTTAATAGAGATTTTTTCCTCCTGATCGGTCATGCCATTGACACAATTTGATACAAAATCAGAATTGGTTCCTGAAACATATTGATCAATTTCTTCCATCATCATACTTGGAGATCCAATTGCTACAACCTGAATCTCTCCATCATCGTTCATTGACTCTGCTGCTACTGAGAATGGTCCATTGATATCGCCACTTTCTTTGTCCACTGTTTCACTTTCTAAATTCACCTTAGAATAAGCACCATCACTGGTAGATAACAGAGCGCTTGCATTTCCTGTTAATGTAAATCCCTTGCTGACCGGCATCAAAATATAAGATTTATTCTCTGCCAAAGCGCTGGTAATATCCGTGGCTTCTATGGTTGGAAGGAGATAGGTTGGATATCCCTGCATGTACATAGAGCCATCTGTCTCAACCACAATACCATCGTTGATACCAATTCCATAAGAATCCAGTATCGATTCAAAGTTCTTTAAAGTATCCGCATCTGTATTACATACATAGAAGAGCTTGCCGCCATTATTCAGGTATTTTTTTACTTTTTTCATATCCGCAGAGTTAATATCTGATGTTGGTCCATTAATCATCAAAATCTCACAATCTTCTGGTACTTTCGATTCCGTCAACAGATTTAGCTCTTTAAATTCATAATTGTCCCTTTCGATACTGCTCTGGAAAGAGGAATCAAGCTCCAATTCACCATGACCAGACAACAAATAAATAACTGGCGTATCATCTGATGTTACATAATTAATAGCAGAAGTCACAGATGGCTCCAGCGTAACTTCCGTACTGTAATTTCCGCTGTCATCCATAGATGTTCCAACAAAGTCATTTGGAGAAATATATTTTCCCTTTTCTCCGCAAACAACAATGATTCCACCCTCTTCTGCAGTTCCTGAAGAAACATATTTTTTTGCAAAGTTCGGATATAACTCCATATCGCGGAATTTGACCGAAACATGCTTGGAATTCTTTTTGTATTGATTTACAATTTTTAAATAACCATCATCTGTATTTTTTTTGCTGGATAAGAAATAGATTGTTACATCCTGATCCAGGTTCTTTACAATTTTTTTAGACTGTTCAGACAGTGTATATAGCTTATTATCTGTCACATCGTAGCTCCAGTCTGTTTTGGTGATCAGAACATTTGCCAATATTGCAATCATTATGACCAGAACAATAGAAGTGGCTGAGAATGCACCTAACGCTTTTTTTGTTTTTACTCCGACTGGAACTGTCTGGTTTTTTTCTTTTTTCTTTCTATTTTTAATTTTAAAATTCATATCCATCGTTCCTCCTTATTTCCATCTTCTACGCTCTAATATCTGTGTTCCAATAAACAAAGAAGCAACAATAAAAGATACATAATATACCACAGAAGATGCATTTAATACTCCGCTAATAAAATCGTTAAATCGATCTAGCAAAGAAAACCAGGATACGATATTGGAAATTCCATTGTCAAAAATTTCTGATTTCCACACATACATGCCCACTATAATCCCAATTGGAACAACTCCGGATATCAGTGCGATCCGAATATCCTTTGTCTCACTGTAAAACAGCCATGCCAGAAGGAGTACTAAAATCACCAAGAACACAACTGTGAAAATTCCACTTGATGGGAACATATCCGTAATATTTGGAAGAAGATACATGACAATAAAAATGGCAAAACTTAAGAGTGCTGCTACCATCTGATGTTCTGTCACACAGGAAATCAACAGTCCTATGGCCATCAGTCCTGCTCCAAATAAAAAGACTCCAAGAAAGCCTGATGCAGTCATCGGCCAGTTTACTTTTCCAAACAAGCTGAGCATTAATGGAAATAATGCAATCAAGAGCAAGGATATTACAAAGACTGTAAGAGATGCCAGATATTTTCCCACAATAATTTCCCATGTACGTACCGGTGCTGTAAATAAAAGCTGATCCGTTTTCTGCCGCTTTTCCTCAGAAATCAATTTCATTGTTAAAATTGGAATTGTGATCAAAAAGATGGTAGATACACTTCCCAATACATAATAGGAAAAATTGGTTGTTGCATTTAATACACAGTAGTATATATAATAAATCCCAATGGCTACCGTAAAAAAGGCAAGATAAATATATCCTATCATAGACTGAAAATAGCTTTTCAATTCTTTTAAATAAATCGCTTTCATATTATTTCGCTTCCTCACTTTCTTTTCCTGTTAGTTGCAGGAAGACATCTTCTAAGGATTTTGTCTCCTGTTCCATATTCAGAACTGGTATTTTCTTTTCCGCAAAATAAAAGAACAGCTGATCTCTCATATCCTCTTCACTCTTCATTTCTGCTCTGATTCTCCATTGCTCTTCTTCCAGCTCTTCCATATCATAAGAAACAAAACATTTACATTCCTTTACTGCACTTTTTACTTTTTCCTGTTCTCCTTTTACTGTCAGCCAAATGACTTCTTTATTGGTAAACTGTTCCTCCAGTTCTTCTGCTGTACCTCTGGCAATTACCTTTCCTTGATCAATGATCACCACACTGTCACAGATCGCGCTGATTTCTGATAAAATGTGTGAGCTTAAAATAATCGTATGATCTTTTGCAAGATCTTTGATCAGTTTTCTCATTCTGATAATCTGATTTGGATCTAAACCTACGGTGGGCTCATCTAAAATCAATAGTTTCGGTTCTCCAAGAAGCGCCTGAGCCAATCCAACCCTCTGCTTATATCCTTTGGATAGATACTTGATCAAGCGGTTTTCGTATTCTTTTACTTCTACCAATTCCATAACCTGCTCTACCTGCTTCTTTCTTTCCGCTTTTTTCAGTTTTTTTAACTGCGCCACAAAATTCAGATATTCTTTTACCTTCATATCCATATACAGTGGTGGAATCTCTGGAAGATATCCAATGGATTTTTTCGTTTCTATAGGTTCTGTTAAAATATCATGTCCATTGATTTTAACTTCCCCACTGGTTGCAGACAGGTATCCGGTCATAATATTCATGGTGGTTGACTTTCCAGCACCATTTGGTCCAAGAAGTCCCATAATTTCCCCTTCTTTTACCGTTAAGTCAATGCCCTGAAGTGCTGTTTTATTTCCATATTTTTTTACTAAATTAGTAATCTGAATCATTGCAAACTCCCTTTCTTTTATTTCTGGAGTCTATTATATACTATAAATGCGAACACTTTGTGAACATTTCACAGACAATCAAAAAGAATCCTGTTTTGCAGGATTTTACGCCTTTCATAAAAAATACCCCTGCGTCCATTTAAGTGACCAGAGGTATTCTTACTTATTCTAATACTGTTCCACAATAATTACAGAATTTACTTTCCGCATCTATCGTCTTCCCACAATTTGGGCATGGCTTCTTACCCTTTAACTGTTGAATTTCTTCCTCAATATTCTTAATATTATTCAGATGTGCTTCTATCTGATTAAAATCATCCAGATCTGCTTCTGATGGAACTTCTTTGGTAGACTCATATAAACGCTGTCCAATTCTTGCATAACAATCCTTTAATTCCTGTTCTTCTCTACGAAGCTCAGCCGTCTTCATCGTTAAATCTGCAACTTCTTTTGCCTTATCTGCTGCCTGCTTTCCGGCTGCAGACAAATTTTTTTGTAAATCATCAAAAAATGCCATACAAACTCCGTCCTTTCTGCTATATTTTATTACTTTTATTTTACCATATTTATCATATTTCATATACCTTTTGTTTTTTCACAACCAAAAGAAAAAGAGGTAGAAAAACTCTACCTCTAAAATAAACCTTTCAAAGCCTAAATACCTAAAATCTTCTTTACTTCTGCAAGCATCTGATCTTTCTCACATACGGTATCGTGAAGAACTGGAGCTGTACGAATCTCCTCAATTGCTTTTGGCACTGGAGTTCTAGAAATCTTACTTAATTCATCCACCAATTCAAAATCGGTCTTGCTGTCATATGCAGGATCAATGGCATTCATGACACTTCTTGTAAATTTATATGGACTTGCAGTAGACGCAATTACCGTTGGAGTACGATCATCAGTCTTTTCGATATACTGATAATATCCCTGAGCTGCTACTGCAGTATGCGTATCCATAACATAACCAATATCGTTATACATACGTTTAATTGCTTTTGCTGTATCCTCTTCTGTGGTATAGACGCCAACAAAGTCATTTAAATTTTTCTTCATCTCGTCTGTAATGGTATACTTACCATCTTCTGACAATGCCTTCATAAGCTCTGCGCATTTTTCTGCATCATCCCCTGCAATCTTATAAATCAGACGCTCTAAGTTGCTGGAAATCAGGATGTCCATAGATGGAGAAGAAGTTAAAATAAATTCTCTATTCTTATCATATGTACCCGTCTGGAAGAAATCAAATAGCACTTTATTCTCATTGGAAGCACAAATAAAAGTCTTAATTGGAATTCCCATCTGTTTTGCGTAATAAGCAGCCAAAATGTTACCAAAGTTTCCTGTAGGCACTACCACATTCATCGCTGTTCCTTTGGATACTACATTATTAGACACTAATTTTGCATAGGAGTATACATAATATACAATCTGAGGAACCAGACGTCCAATATTAATGGAATTTGCAGAAGAAAACTGATATCCAGCTGCATCCATCTCTTTTGCAAGTTCTACATCAGAGAACATCTTTTTCACACCTGTCTGTGCATCATCAAAGTTTCCTTTGATTCCAACAACATATGTATTATCTCCTTTTTGAGTTACCATCTGTTTTTCCTGGATCGGACTTACGCCATCTTTTGGATAAAATACGATAATCTTTGTTCCAGGAACATCTGCAAATCCCGCCAAAGCTGCTTTTCCAGTATCACCAGAAGTTGCTGTTAAAATAACGATTTCGTTCTTTACATTATTCTTCTTCGCTGCAGTTACAAGTAAATATGGAAGAATAGAAAGTGCCATATCCTTAAATGCAATCGTAGAACCATGGAATAATTGCATATGATAAGCCTCTCCGGCTTTAATAATCGGTACAATATCCGGTGTATCGAACTTATCATCGTATGCATGTTCAATACAGTACTTTAATTCTTCTTCTGTAAAGTCAGTAAAAAACTGCTTCATAACTGCATAGGCCGTTTCCTGATAGTTCATTCTTACCAACTCATCAATGCCAACATCCAGCTTTGGAATCTCAGTTGGTACAAAAAGTCCGCTATTATTGGCAAGTCCTTTTAAAATTGCCTGAGAAGCCGTTGCTGTTTCGTTATCATTTCTTGTACTTCTATAAATTAAGTCCATCTTATCCATCCTTTTCTATATTGTAATTTTTCTTCTGACTAAGTGCCACTATTATATCACAGCTTATTCTTTGCCGTCTATGCATTTTTCGCTGAATCTATCCACTATTTTTATAAATTTTTCGATTTCTTCAACAAATTTGTGCCTCTTTTCTAATTTTTTAACCACCATCTATGACGTTCTACCTCAGAAATCAATTCCTCCTTCGTTTTCTTCCTGTTTCTTTTTGGAGATTCCTCCAGTCATATGCTCAATATCGCCCTTTAAAAAGCTGGCTCTCTTTACTGCATCCTGACCAAATTTACTTCGGATAGCATCAATAGCCTTATCCATATTCTGCAGTTTCTCTTTCTCCTGATAATCAAATAATCCAAACTGATATCCGTCTTCCGTAATACCTGTGGCCCGCACCCCGATCAATCGCAGCGGCTCCTCCTGCCACATTTCTTCAAAGAGCTCTGCAGCCGCCTGATAGATATCATTGGTAATATCCGTAGCTCCCTTCAAAGTCTTCTGATGAGAATAGGTATGGAAGCCACTTGTCTTTAATTCCAGGCAAATGCAATTGGTCTTAACCCGATCCTGTCTCAATCTTGCAGCAACATTCTCTACCAACGATAAAATAATCTTTTTCCCCTCTGTCCAATCCGATACATCATGAGAAATCGTCGTACTATTCCCATATCCTTTATTGATGGGTGGTTCCTCCTCTACCCTGGAATCATCTATTCCATTGGCATAATTATGAATCATAATTCCATATTTATTCCCAACATGTAGCTTTAACAATTCCAGATCAAATTGTGCCAACTGTCCAATCGTAAAAATTCCAAGATTATATAGCTTCTTTCTTGTTGCACGTCCCACAAAGAACAGATTCTCTACCGGAAGCGGCCACATCTTCTTTGGTATCTCTTCATAAAATAAAGTATGAACCCGATCTGGCTTCTCAAAGTCGCTTGCCATCTTAGCCAAAAGCTTATTAGGAGCCACACCAATATTCACAGTAAAACCAAGCTTGCTTTTAATCTTATCCTTAAGCTCATAGGCTGTTTCCACAGGATCTCCAAATAATCTCATGGTCTCTGTCATATCAATAAAACATTCATCCACACTATACTTTTCTATCGTAGGGGAATATACCTCAAATTCTCTGCGCATAGCCTTTGAACATCGATCATACAAAGGATAGCAGGGAGGACACACAACCAACTCCGGACACTTTGCCAACGCATCACGAATAGGTTCCCCCGTTCTCACTCCAAATCTTTTGGCCGGTATCGATTTTGCCAGAACAATTCCATGCCTCTGCTTTTCATCTCCACCGATGATGGACGGAATCTCTCTTAAATCTACCGCATCTTTTTTTACCTGAGTTCGATAAACTGCCTCCCACGATAAGAATGCAGAATTCACGTCAATATGATAAATAATTCTGTCCTGCTTCATCTTTCTCCCTCCACCTTTATTTTACCAAACATATGTTCTCTCGTAAAGTAATTTTTTCCTTCTTAACCATTCTCTTATTATATTCCATTTTCTTTCCCAATGATAAAATTTTATAAAAATATGATAAGATTCTCTTTCATAGACAATTTCTATGATACAATAGATTTATAAAAATGAATGATTCAGAAAGGATTTTTGTATATGATTAGAATTACAGATATTCTCGGTAATTCCATGTGTTGCTGTAGCGGTGGCTGTCATAGTAGCGATTTTGTCAATATCATTCAATTCTCTAACGGGACTTCTATAAAAGTCAATCGTTGCTCATGCGGGAATGGATGCCACGGAAGTTTCCCCATCAACCGACTAAAAATTAACATGGAATTTGACGATATTCAGGATTTTTATCAACAATTTCCTTCTGCGGACAGCAGGAGAGAACAGGAGGTTCAGCATGATTGATTTTACCAATAAAAAAGTTTTTAAATTATCAAAAGCCAGTGACAAGGAGATACAGAAACATATCACACCTATGGTACAGCCGATGCTTGCAGATAATGAAAGCATTCTTCATGTCTATTCCTCTTTAAGGGATTTTATCGTATTTACTGACAAGCGGATCATATCTGTCAATGTACAAGGACTCGTAGGAGCAAAAAAGGATTTTACCTCTCTTCCTTACAACCACATTCAAGCCTTTTCCATCGAAACGGCAGGAACTTTTGATATCGAATCCGAATTAGAACTTTATTTTAGCAGTCTTGGCATGATCACCTTCGAATTCAGCCGTGGAAGCAATGTGGCTGAAATTGCAAAACTCATTGCCAATGGTGCTTTATAATCAGAACGTTTGAAAAACAAAGACCTGAAAAAAATAAAAAGCCCTGTCGAAACAAGGCTTTTTCTATGGACCTGGCGGGAATCGAACCCGCGTCCGAAAACTCGTCCAGTAAGGCATCTCCCATTGCAGTTCATGATTTTACATTCCCTCCACAGGACGCCCATGAACAGGCTGCCTGCTTTAGTAGCTTCATATTACTTAACCTGATGCAAAGCTTTACCAGATTAGTGTCCTACATGTTTTGATGCCTGGATTCCATACTGTAGGTGGTATGGAGCAGGCAGCTGCAAACTAGGCAGCGTACGCTAATTTATTATCTGCGTTTATATTTAAGTTTCGCACCGTAACGTGGTCCCTCCGAATGGCTTCCCGACCTTCAAAATCCCCGTCGAAACCAGTACAAGCCCTGATTGCTTCAAGATTTATTCTGGTCACAGATAACTCCTGCGTGATTTTTTATTATATATTACTTTTCTTTTTTTGTCAATGTTTTTTAGTCCTTTATCCAAAATTTCTTACTTTAAAATCTCTTTGTGCTTCTCTCTTTTGATCTTTCTTAGCAATGTCCTGACGCTTATCGTACAGCTTCTTACCCTTAGCAAGACCGATTTCCACCTTAACCAGGCTGCCCTTAAAATATACTCTCAATGGTACAATGGTATAACCTTTTACCTGTGCCCGACTTTCCATCTTATAGATCTCATTTTTATGCATGAGAAGTTTTTTCACCCGCAGAGGATCTTTGTTAAAGATATTCCCCTTTTCATAAGGATTGATATGCATCCGGTTAATAAACACTTCTCCATGATCAATACTGATAAATGCTTCCTTGATGCTGCACTGACCCAGACGAAGAGACTTCACTTCTGTACCATGAAGCACAATGCCGGTTTCATAAGTTTCTTCTATAAAATAGTCATGTCTGGCCTTTTTGTTATTGGCGACCAGCTTTATTCCCTCTTTTTTTGCCATAGCTTCCCCTTTCTACTCTTCCATATCTTCATCATAGAGTTCAAAATCTATCGTTCTTAACATTCTATTGGTTTCTTTCACTCTGACAGCAACCCGCATCCCAAGCTCAAAGGTTCTTCCCGTCATCTCTCCCACCATAGAATAACTTCGCTCATCATAATTATAATAATCATCAATCATATCCGCAACCCTGATCATACCTTCGATGGTATTGGGAAGCTCCACATAAATGCCCCAAGTTGTAATCCCTGAAATAACTCCTACAAAGATTTCTCCAAGATGCTGCTCCATATATTCAACCTTCTTCATCTTAACGACTTCCCGCTCCATCTCTTCGGCTCTTCGCTCTGTCTTAGAGCTGATTTCTGCAACCTTTGGCAATATCTGTTCATAATGCTTTACGCGCTTCTTCTGCAGATTACCATGAAGGTTTTCCTTAATAATTCGGTGAATCTGAAGATCTGGATATCTACGAATTGGGGAAGTAAAATGACAGTAATACTTGGCTGATAGGCCAAAATGTCCAATGTTTGTAGTAGTATATCGTGCCTGTTTCATAGACCGTAAAGCCAAACGGCTGATCAGAGCCTCTTCCTCTGTTCCCTCGATCTTATTTAATAATTTCTGGATTTCCTTCGGATGAATATGATCCTTACTGGAATTCTTTAAAAAATATCCAAAGTTTTGAATAAATACCGCAAGCTTTTGAATCTTATCCGGATCTGGACTTTCATGGGTACGATATACGAATGGAAGCTCCTGCCAAAAGAAATCCTCTGCAATCGTCTCATTTGCCGCAAGCATAAAATCTTCAATGATTTTCGTAGCACAATTGCGATCATATGGATAAATCTCCAACGGCCTTCCATCCTCGTCCAGAATCAGCTTGGATTCCGGAAAATCAAAATCAATGGATCCCCGTTCATGCCGATGCTGCCTTAATATATCGGACAATTCCTTCATAAGCTGGAACATCGGTACCAGATTCTCATATCTTTTGATTTCTTCTGGATCCTGCTCTTCTAAGATTTTAGCAACACTGGTATAGCTCATCCGTTCATCCACCCGAACAACGGTTTCTGCAATTTTATGCCCGATAATCCGCCCCTTCGCATCAATATCCATAATACAGCTCAATGCCAGACGATCGACTCCTGCATTGAGAGAACAGATGCCATTAGACAGCTTATGAGGAAGCATTGGTATTACTCGGTCGATCAGATAAATACTCGTTCCGCGCTTTAATGCCTCCTGATCCAGTGCAGAGCCTTCTGTCACGTAGTGACTAACATCTGCAATATGAACACCAAGCTGATAACCGCCATCCTGCCTCGTAAGCGTAATCGCATCATCCAAATCCTTGGCATCCTCACCATCAATGGTCACCGTCTGCCAGCCCCGAATATCCATACGTCCGGCTTTTTCTCTTTCTAAAACCTCATCATTTACCCTTTTTACCTGCTGCATGACTTCCTGTGGGAACTCAAGGGGTACGTCATATGCCTTGATCACCGATAAAACATCCACTCGCGGGTCATTAGCATGACCTAGCACCTCCAGAACCTTTCCTTCTGGATTCTTCCCATCTCCACCATAATCGATAATCTTTACGACCACCTTATGTCCTTCGGAAAGATTTTTACTTTCTGACTTTGATAAAAAAATATCCTTTTCAAATCTCTGGTTATCTGGAACAACAAATCCAAAATTTCTGCTTTTCTGGAAAGTTCCTACCACCTGGGTAATGCCTCTCTCTAAGACTTTTATAACCTTTCCTTCTTTTCTTTTTCCTGGCTCCGCATAAGGTACGACTACCTGCATCAATACCACATCATGATACATGGCATCTCCCACTGCATTCTCTGGAATAAAATAATCCTCTTCTTCCCCTTCTACCGTCACAAAGCCAAAGCCTCTTGCATTACTTTCAAAGATTCCTCTTACCAGGCCTTTTTCCAACTTGGTATATTTCCCTTTTTTTGTAATAGAAATCTTACCTTCTGCAACTAATTCATCCAGAATCTGTTTTAGCTGCTCCCGATCTCGTGGCGGAACCTGCAGCAAATAAGAAAATTCCTTTAATTTCAAAGGTTGATAAACATCATCCTGTATAATATTATACACAATCTTTTTTCTCTGTTCATATAACTCATTCTTCTTCATATTTTCCTCCAGTTTTCCTTCCCAAACTCTTCTGATCGGACTTTCAAAATTTCTTCTAATGGAACAACGCGGACAAGTCCGCCTCTAATTTCTTATGTAACAAAAATACGGCACTCCTTATTCTCTGCTAAGAAGTGCCGTTTTATTCTTTCTAAAATAATTTGGAAGAAAGTATTGCTGCAAGTACAAAAAATAGTAATGCAAAAATCGTTGTAATCTGAATGATTCTCGCCTTTTTAGAACGTCCCTTATTCTGACTCCAATAGGTTCCTGCTGGTGCAGATCCATACATAGAACCCAATCCTGCATCCTTTCCTTCCTGAGCTAAAACGAGCACTGTAAGCACAATGCATACTATAATAAATAAAACTGTAAGAATTGTTTTAAGCATGTTTATTCCTCCTGACTCATTTACAAATCTGGTATAGCTTCTTTTATCTGTCGTCAATCGGTATTTATTTTAACACATAAAAATAAGAAAAACAAGACACCTGCATAAATCCCGAGAAAATCTTTTCACATTTCTGAAAAAATCAATAGCCAAACACCTATAAATCTATAAATAAATACCATCTTTTTCAGAGCATTTTCTCATACAATTTTATAAAAAATGATGTATAATATTGTTATAAAATAAACAAAGAACTATTAATAAGAAGGAGCGAACTATTATGCAAAGACATCAAATTACCGGTCATACCGAACTCGTCGGTTTAATGGCTTACCCAATCAGACACTCTCAATCACCTGCTACTCATAACGCCGCATACGAAAAATTAGGCCTTGACATCGTAAACCTTGCATTTGAAGTAGATGCAGACGAATTAGAAGATGCCATTAAAGGATTGAAGGCTTTAAAATTAAGAGGTTCTAACATCTCTATGCCTAATAAAACAATCGTACATAAATATCTGGATGAAATTTCTCCAGCAGCAGAACTTTGTGGTGCTGTTAACACTGTTGTTAACAAAGATGGTTATTTAGTTGGACATATCACTGATGGTATCGGTTATATGCAGTCTTTAAAGGACAACGGCATTGATCCAATTGGAAAGAAAGTTACCATCGTAGGTTCCGGCGGAGCTGCAACCGCTGTTCAGATTCAGGCTGCATTAGATGGAGTAAAAGAAATGTCTATCTTCGCAATTCAGGATAAGTTCTGGGATAACGCAAAAGCCACTGTTGAAAAGATCAATACAAAGACAAACTGCAAAGCTACTTTATATGATCTGGCTGATTTAGATAAATTAAAAGAAGAAATGAACGACAGCTATTTATTCACAAATGCTACTGGCGTTGGAATGAAACCAATGGAAGGGCAGACATATATTCCTGACAAATCTTTCTTCCGTCCTGACTTAATCGTAACAGATGTTATTTACTCTCCTCATGAAACAGCAATGTTAAAGATGGCAAGAGAAGCTGGATGCAAGACAATGAACGGACAGGGCATGATGTTATTCCAAGCCATCGAGGCAATCGAATTAATCCTTGGAGAACGTGTAGACAGCGAATACATGAAAGAAAAATTAGGTATTTCTTACGTATACGAATAGAATAATAACTACGAAAAAGAAGCAGAACCTCTTGGATCTGCTTCTTTTATCTATGATTCTGAAGATCAATTCTAAAATGTATGTATAAATAAACCGCTGCGCAGCTTTGGTTCAAACCAGGTTGATTTAGGCGGCATGAGCAAATCTGCATCTGCTACTGCAAATAACTCAGAAATTGTCGTTGGATACATGGAAAAAGAAACTCTCATATCCATATCGGCACGTCTCTCCAATTCCTTTAATCCCCGGATTCCACCAATAAAATCAATTCTCATATCATTTTTTGGGTCTTTGATTCCAAGCACCGGACTCAAAAGATAATCCTGAAGAATGGATACATCCAGTCCCTTTACCGGATCTTCATTCTTGATAGAATCTTTTGCCGTCAGACAATACCAGTTATTGTCAATATACATACCAAATGTGTTCTTTTTCATTGGTGCAAACGGCGTTTTCCCAACAAAATCAACTTGGAAGTTCTCTTCTACTTTTTCCATAAATTCCTTTTTAGTATAACCATTCAAATCCTTAACGGTACGGTTATAATCCATAATATAAAGTTCATCGTCCGGAAACAATACAGAAAGAAAATAGTTAAATTCTTCGTTCCCCGTATAATCCGGATGCTGATTCCTTCTTCCTTGTCCGACCTTGACTGCAGAAGCAGCTCTATGGTGACCATCTGCAATGTAAGTATTCGGAATCTTTGAAAAAGCTTCCTCCAAAATCTGAATTCGACCTGGATCACCAATCTTCCAAACCTGATGTCGGATTCCATCTTCTGCTACAAAATTATATATTGGCATCTCGTCCCGTTTCACCATAGCAACAATTTCATTGATCGTCTCATTGGAACGATACGCCAGAAAAATAGGTCCTGTCTGAGCACTACAGGCATCTACATGGCGAATTCTGTCCATTTCCTTGTCAGCTCTTGTATTCTCATGCTTTTTAATAACACCAGTCTCATAATCATCGATGGAAGAACAACCTACTATTCCGGTCTGTGTTCTTCCGTTCATAGTCAACTCATAGATGTAATAGCATGCTGACCAGTCTCTTAAATAAATGCCCGCCTCAATATGCTTGTTTAATAATTCTTTTGCCTTCTCATAAACAGCATCGTCATAAATATCGATCGATGGGTCTAACTGTGTCTCTGGACGATCAATATTCAAAAACGAGTATGGTTTTCCTTTTACTGCTTCTCTTGCTTCTTTTCGATTATAAACATCATAAGGCAATGCAGCTACCTGACTGACCAAATCAGCTCTTGGCCGCACTGCGCAAAAAGGTTTTACAATTGCCATTTTTGATTCCTTTCTTGCTTCTCTTTAAGCTAACGACTCAATTATAGCAACTATTTTTGAATTTCACAATTATTTTCTTATTCTTTTTGAATTTTCAAGCGTTCATTTTCATTATGCTTTTTGAATCGTTCTTCCAAATCTGCAAGAATATGGGCATAATTTAGCAGTTCTTCTTCCAGCTTTTCATCCTTTTCTTTCCCCTTCTTGTAATAGATTCTATGCTCCAGACTGGCCCACATATCCATAGCCATCGTTCGAAACTGTACTTCTACCGGAAAATATTCTGTTGCATCTGCATAATACAAAGGAACTCCAATAATAATATGATAACTTCGGTATCCATTTGGTTTCGGATGCTTTATGTAATCCTTTTCTTTTAAAATAATCAGATCTGACTGTCCCTTTAATACTTCCACCAAATTATAAATATCATCTGTAAAATAACAGATGACCCGGATACCGGCAATATCCAGCAGATTTTCCTTAGCATTTACCTTACTATCGGTCAGATTTAATTTTCTTAATTTCTCTTCTATGCTCTGCTTTGACTTCACCCGTTTTTGAATATGGTGAACCGGGCCACTGCTTGGCTTATGATATAAATTGTGATCCAAAATATCAATTCTGGTCCCCATAATCTGCAATGCATCATTGTACGGAGTCCGCAGATCATAATATTGTTCATTCGTCATACGCTTCTCCTTTTATATCCATTTCTTATTATACAAAACAATTATGAAGATAGTCTTTTTGTTTTTTGAAAAAACACTGAACTTTCATTAAAGTTTTGAAAAATATTCCTCCATCCAAATCAAGTGCAATGCCTTTGATTCTTCCTTTATCCATTTTCTTCCTCCTCATCTTCGTATTCTTCCTCGTCCTCTAAAAACATTCCTTCTCTTTCCTCAATTAGAAATGCTCCTGCAATCACCGCCAAAAATGGAGTCAGCAAAAAGATTCCCTGTTGCTCCTGCCAGATTGCCCGCATGTGAAAAATCCCATCTGCACCAGACTTTAAAAACAGCTCCCACATTGCGCCTACTCCGGAAGACAAAAGCAGAATCTGTCTCTCCCTTTCCAATCTGGTTATATAATACAAGATCATTCCACCTAAGATCAGCATGATGAGAAGGATTCCAGCCCTTTTCATCCCCCATTCAAAATGCCATCGACCCAGGCTTGGAAATTGTTGCAAAAAAGTTATCTTTCCCTGATACCAATTATAAATACATATGTTTCCAAGAAATACAGAAAGGCTCAACATCAACTGACTTTCTCTCTCTCCTTGAAAAATCCAGTGAATCAGCAATGCTTCCAGGATGGTCTGGTAAATCAAGAAGGGAAGCAGCAGCTCACCAGTCTTCTGAAACAGGGATATGTATACCATATTTAAAAGAATCAACAGCCAAAAATATGTTAAATGTCCTCCCACATCCTGATGCCTTATCATCTTCTTCAAGATGAAAATAACGGCCACCGGAAAAATAAAGTAAGATCCCATCCGAACCAGATAGGACATCTCAAATCCACCTTTTTCCTGGATTGCTCCAAGAAGAACGAACACGAATACTATGGTAAGACCCGTAATCATCGTCACAGCTCTTTGCTGTTCTTCTCTGGTTTCTTCCAACTCACTATAAAAACATCCTGCTGCCAGTCCTACCAGAATGCCACATTCCGATATCTTGCCAATACCAGTCAGCAGCCACTGCTGCCACTGGACCATACTATCCATATTTGCATATATGCCCTGATTCACACATATCATTCGTATCAGTTCTATACAAAATAATCCAAATATTACTATGATACTTTTTGTCTTTCTCATTTTCTGCTCCTTTTCCTTTCTTCTACAGATCAAAACAGAACAAGAGCATTATATAACAAAAGCGGAGGAACGTCCATTAGATGTTCTCCCGCTCTTATTTCTATCTTCCAAATGTTTTACATTTTCCCAATTGTTCTTCTATTCGAAGAAGCTGATTATACTTGCTGATCCGATCACTTCTGCAAGGTGCTCCTGTTTTGATCTGTCCTGCATTGACTGCTACTGCAAGATCGGCAATGGTATTATCTTCCGTCTCACCGGAGCGATGAGAAATCACCGTAGTATAACCAGCACATTTTGCCATTTCGATAGCATCCAGAGTCTCCGTCAGAGTCCCAATCTGATTAAATTTGATTAAAATAGAGTTTGCAATGGCGCTTTCAATGCCCGCTTTCAACCTCCTTACATTGGTCACAAACAGATCATCTCCTACCAGCTGCACCCGATCGCCCAATCGATACGTCAGTACCTTCCAGCCCTTCATATCTTCTTCGTTTAATCCATCCTCAATACTGGCAATCGGATAATTCGTCACCAGTTCTTCATAATACTGTACCATTTCTTCTGCATTTCTGCGAATTTCTTTTCCTGCCATCTTACTTTCCCCAGGAAAATAATATTGGTCATCATCTTCATCGTACAATTCACTGGCAGCCGCATCAATGGCAATCATTACATCTTCTCCTGGTCGATAGCCTGCCTCCTGGATGGCATTCACAAGATAGTCCAGAGCTTCCCTGCTGCTGGATAAATCTGGCGCGAATCCTCCTTCATCTCCTACTGCTGTAGATAGGCCTCTGCTTTTTAATAATTCTTTTAACTTATGATATATTTCGGTTCCCATGCGCAATGCTTCGTGAAAATCATCTGCTCCCACCGGCATGATCATAAATTCCTGAAGATCCACCGTATTATCGGCATGCTGTCCCCCGTTTAGAATATTCATCATGGGAATCGGAAGTTTTTTACTGTTGCATCCACCAATATATTGGTAAAGTGGAAGATTCAGTGCCTCAGCAGCTGCTTTTGCAACAGCCAGAGAAACTCCAAGCGTAGCATTGGCTCCCAGCCTTGATTTATTATCAGTCCCATCCATATCGATGAGAATCTGATCGATTTCAATCTGATTCAATGGATTTTTTCCAATCAGCTTATCCGCTATTCTGCTATTTACATGATTGACCGCCTTCTCGACCCCTTTGCCGCCATAGCGTTTTTCTCCATCACGAAGCTCTACCGCTTCAAATTTCCCTGTTGAGGCACCAGACGGTACCATAGCTCTTCCCATTGCACCGTTGTTTAAAAGAACTTCCACTTCTACCGTTGGATTCCCTCTGGAATCCAGAACTTCTCTACTGCAAATATCTAAAATTTCCAATTGACCTTTCATAATTCCACGTCCTTTTTTTGAATTTTTATTATTTTTTCCAGAATTGCAGAAAATATTCCTTAGATATGAAAAATCTTCTAATACTTTCTTTTTCTATTTGACATTAGTTACCAATGGTGATATTATGATTTCAGACAATTAAATGATTTGTTCTTCAGGGCAGGGTGCAATTCCCTACCGGCGGTAAAGCCCGCGAGCCGAAAGGCATGATTTGGTGTAATTCCAAAGCCGACAGTATAGTCTGGATGAAAGAAGATACAAAGATCATTATCCATCATTGATCATTTGACGACATACTGCTCTGAATCTACATGGGTTCAGAGCTTTTTCAATGATATAGATATATTTCATTACAAGCATCCCTGAATAGACATTTCGGGATGTTTTTTGTTTTATAAAACAATGCTTAAAAATATGCACACAATGTGCGGGGAAAGGAGAATTTCCATGGATGCTCATAGAAATTATATGATGCGTGCCATTGAGCTTGCAAAAAAAGGAATCGGTGCGGTAAATCCCAACCCTCTCGTTGGTGCCGTGATCGTAAAAGACGGCCGCATCATAAATGAGGATTATCACCACAGATATGGAGAATACCATGCAGAACGCAATGCAATTTTAAATTGTCAGGAGGATATGACCGGTGCTGCGATCTATGTTACCTTAGAACCTTGCTGTCACTATGGTAAGACACCACCATGCACTGAGGCCATTATTGATGCCGGTATCTCCACTGTATATATTGGTTCTAGAGATCCTAATCCTCTGGTAGCCGGAAAAGGAGCACAAATATTAAGAGACCATGGCATTACGGTCATCGAAGATTTTTGCCGCGAAGAATGCGATGCCATTAATCCAGTCTTCTTTCATTACATTACTAAAAAAACTCCTTTTGTTGCCTTAAAATATGCCATGACCATGGATGGCAAGCTGGCTACTTATACTGGTGCTTCTCAATGGATTACCAACGAATCCTCCAGAAAACATGTACACCTTCTTCGGCATACCTATACTGCCATCATGACCGGCATAGGCACTGTGCTGGCAGATAATCCTATGATGAACTGCCGTATGAAAGGAGGGCGAAATCCGATTCGTATCGTATGTGACAGTCAGCTTTCCATTCCTTTGGACTGTAAAATCTGCCAAACTGCTGGGGAATATCCAACCATCGTAGCTTGCTGTCATCCAAAATCAGAAAAAGTAAATGCGTTGCAATCTCTCGGTGTTCAAGTGATCGTTGTGAAAGAAGACCACGGTCATCTAGATTTGCAGGATTTGATGAAACAATTAGGAGAAAAACATATCGACAGCATTCTGTTAGAAGGTGGACAGACGTTAAACTATGCTGCTCTGGAAGCTGGCATTGTTCAATACCTCTATTGTTACATTGGCGCCAAACTCTTTGGCGGGACTTCTGCCTTTACACCTGTAGGCGGACAGGGTGTTGCCACACCGTCAGATGCTTTTTCCATTACAAATACAAAGATTACTTCCTTCGATGGAGATATTCTAATTGAAGGAACTGTAAAATAGAAAGGAACAAACGATATGTTTACAGGAATTATTGAAGAAATTGGTACTGTAAAAGCTCTAAAGCCCGGCATTTTAGAATTAAATGCCAATAAGGTACTAACAGACGTCCACTTGGGTGACAGCATCGCTGTAAATGGTGTATGCCTGACTGTCACCTCCTATACTGAAAATTCTTTTTGCGTCGATGTTATGCCTGAGACCTTTCGTCGTACCAGCTTAGGCTCCCTGACCATCGGGAGCAAAGTGAATCTTGAGCGTGCCATGGCTGCCAACGGAAGATTTGGCGGTCATATCGTTGCTGGTCATGTGGATGCCACAGGTACCATTGCCAAGCGAAAGAAGGAAGGCAATGCCATCTGGATTACCATTGATCCCCCTACTTTGCTTCTTAAATATATCATTGAGAAGGGCTCCATCACTATCGACGGTATCAGTCTCACAGTTGCAGCGGTTACTGATTTAAACTTTTCCGTATCTATCATTCCTCATACCGGTGAAGAAACCACGCTGCTTGGAAAAAGGATTGGCGATCTGGTCAATCTGGAATGCGATTTAATTGGAAAATATGTGGAAAAACTGCTGAATTTTTCAACAAAAGAATCCACCCCTACAGTAGAAAGCAATCTAACACTCGAATTCTTAACCCAACATGGGTTTTAACATAGGAGGACATCATGACTGACACAAATAATATTTCAAATGCAATCAATGCCCTGAAGCAGGGACTGACCATTGCCATTACAGATGACACAGGCGCAGCACTTATCATACCATCTGAAAAAGCAGATACGAATTGCAAACCTGCCATACTGACACAAGGGGGAACCTTAATGCACGCTGGTTTTGGAGAAGCCGCTGCGGATCTATCCGATCTTGCCAAGTTGATCAATCGTGCTTCTTATCAGGAAACAACCGAGATTCCTTCCGGTACAATTACCATTACTATGAATGAACTTCAGGATTACCGCCGTCAATATCAAAAACTGGTTTCTAGAGAAGCCAAAGCAAAAATGCCAACTAAATTTGGAGAATTTGATATTTATGGCTATGTAAATACTGTAAATGGGGAACATCACGTTGCTCTGGTCAAAGGTGATGTTGCCAATGGTGAACCTGTTCTTTGCCGCGTTCATTCCGAATGTTTGACCGGAGATGTATTAGGTTCCATGCGCTGTGACTGTGGAGAACAGCTGGAAGCAGCTTTAAAAGCTATTGAAAAAGAAGGGCGCGGAATTCTTCTCTATATGAGACAAGAAGGACGAGGCATCGGCCTAATCAATAAATTAAAAGCCTATGAGCTTCAGGAACAGGGCTATGACACTGTGGATGCCAATTTAAAGCTTGGTTTTCCAGAGGATTTAAGAGAATATTGGGCTGGTGCTCAGATTCTTGCTGATCTAGGTGTAAAAAAACTCCGTCTTCTGACCAATAACCCGGAAAAAATTTATGGGTTAGGAGAATTCGGCATGGAAATCGTAGAACGGGTTCCAATCATCATTAAAGCAAATAAAATTGATGCATTTTATCTACGTACAAAATCAGAACGTATGGGACATATGTATTAAAATTATAATCATTTAGAAAAAGGAGATATTATCATGAAAGTTTTAGAAGGAAAATTAGTCGCTGAAGGCGCAAAAATCGGTATCGTAGCAGCAAGATTTAATGAATTTATCGTATCCAAACTGGTATCCGGATGCTTGGACGGATTAAAACGCCACAATGTAGAAGATGACGACATCACACTGGCATGGGTTCCAGGTGCATTTGAAATTCCTCTGGCCGCTTCTAAAATGGCAAAATCTGGAAAATATGATGCAATCATCTGTCTTGGAACTGTCATCCGCGGTTCTACAACTCATTATGATTATGTATGCAACGAGGTTTCCAAAGGAATTGCATCTGTAGAATTACAGACAGGTGTTCCTGTAATGTTTGGTGTCGTAACTACAGAAAATATTGAGCAGGCAATTGAACGCGCCGGAACAAAGGCTGGCAACAAAGGATATGATTGTGCATTAGGTGCAATTGAAATGATCAATTTAAATAAATTATTTTAATCATGATAGAATCATTATTACCAAAGATGCAATATGCCATTCTTGATCTGGACGGTACGATTTTAGATTCTATGGAAAGCTGGAAAAATGTAACCAGAGATTATCTATCTTCTCTTGGCATAACTGCTGCCCCAGACATTCGAGAGCAGGTAAAAAGGCGCACTTCCCAGGAAACTGCCGCCTATCTTCAGGAAGCTTATGGAGTCCATAAGACAAGGGAAGAGATCATATCCGGTCTGCATCGTGTCATTGAAAAAAAATATGCCACTACCATTCCGATGAAAGAATCGGGAACAAAGATTCTTGATTTTCTCGACAAACATCAGATTCCATTCTGTGCGGCTACCTCTACGGACCGTCATATGGTTGAAGATGCTCTAAAAAGGCTGGGTGTTCTTCATCGGTTTTCATTTATTCTAACCTGTTCCGAGGTCGGAAAAGGAAAATATCACCCGGATATTTTTTTAGAATCCATGAGGCGACTGGGCGGGACACTGGAAAATACCGTCGTATTTGAAGATGCACTTCACTGCGTAAGAACAGCAAAAGATGCAGGTTTTGTCGTAGTAGGTGTCTACGAAGAGGTAGATTCTCAGGATTGGGAAGAAATTCTAAGTATCTGTGATCTTACCATAAAATAGCGATTGTATTAAACACAAACGAGCGGATGCTCTTTCTCACATTTCAGAAAAGAACATCCGCTCTATCTTTTTCTCTTATTTTGTTCTAAATAAAAATAAGAATGATCACCATAACCACAAGAACACTAAGAATGATTCTGGATATGATTTCTTTCCTTTGGTACCATGAGGCCCTTTCTTCCTCCTCTTCTCCTTCCCAGCCCTCCTGCATCTGTTCCAGGTTCCATCTTGCTTTCATCTGACCGATCAACCTACTCGCCTTATTGGCATCTTTCTCATCCACATAAATATCTCTTCCAGCCAATGAAAAACCCATGGTAATTTTCATAAATTCTCCTGCGCCTGCATCCTTCACAAAACATGCAATCTGATTCTTTTTCAATACTTCTAATAACTCCTGTTCTTGTGCAGGATCCAGTGCGTTCCATAACTTAACCATACGTTTCCCCCTTAGTGACTTTTATTTTTATCATACAAAATAATTCTTTCCATTTGCTTAATTATTTATAAAACTTTCTAAAAGGAGCGCATTATGAGGGTTTTCCATGTTCCGTTTCTCCATATGAATATGGGAGAAGCCAATATACTATAAAGAACGAAACCATTCCGGTAAAGCAATCTGCGAAGGAGCTTACATGTTTTCTCAGGCAGAAAATCTTTGGCAAAAGCTACGCTTTTGGTCGTCCATAAGGACAAATGGCTGGAAGCTTGCTTACATAGGCATTTGTCCCTGGACGAGAGATAAGATTTTCGTCTATCATGGTGTAGAATAAGAGAAAACATGTATCAGATTTGGAAGCTCCGTAGCCTGATTGCTGATCGGAATGATTTCGTTCTCACTCACTATCCCATAGTCAAAGAAACCCCTATTTAACGGATTATACATATTTATAAAAAACAAAGGAGCTGTGCTCCAGAAGTGAAATCATTTCGCTTCATTTTGCAACAACTCCTTTAAAATTTTTGGATTTATTTACGAACTAATAAAGATTTACCTGTCATTTCTTTTGGCTGTTCCATTCCCATCATTTCAATTAAAGTAGGAACAATATCTGCCAGACAACCACCTTCTCTTAAAGTATAGTTTTCATCGTAATTTACTAAGATAAAAGGTACTGGATTCGTTGTATGTGCAGTAAATGGAGCACCAGTCTCGTAATCTACCAACTGCTCTGCATTACCATGGTCTGCACAGATAAACATCTGTCCATCTACCTCTTTGATTGCTTCTACGGCATCTCCAACACATTTATCCACTGCTTCTACAGCCTTGATTGCAGCTTCTGGGATTCCAGTATGTCCAACCATATCACTATTTGCAAAGTTAATGATAATAACATCATACTCATTTGATCTAATTGCTTTTACTAACTGCTTTCCAACCTCTGGAGCACTCATCTCTGGCTGAAGATCATAAGTTGCAACTGCTGGAGATTTTACCAAAATTCTGTCTTCTCCTTCGTTTGGTTCTTCAATACCACCATTGAAGAAGAAAGTAACATGTGCATATTTTTCTGTTTCTGCCAGTCTTAACTGCTTTAATCCATGTGCTGCCAGATATTCACCAAATGTGTTATTGATTTCCACCTTGTGGAATGCTACCAATTTATTCGGAATCGTCACATCATATTCTGTAAAGCATACGTATGTGGTTGGGAAATATCCATTTGGACGTTCAAATCCTTCAAACTTATCATCACAAATAGAACGTGTAATCTCTCTTGCACGGTCTGGTCTGAAGTTATAGAAGATTACAGAATCATTTTCTTTTAAAGTTGCTACTGGAGCACCATCTTCCATAATAACAGTTGGTACTACGAATTCATCTGTAACGTCTTCTTTATAAGAATCAGCAATTGCCTGAACAGCATCTTCTGCTGTATTTCCTTCACCCATAACGATGGCACGATAAGCCTTTTCCACACGTTCCCAACGATTGTCTCGATCCATTGCGTAATAACGTCCGGAAACACTTGCAATCTTACCAATACCTAACTCATCCATCTTAGCTACTAATTCTTCTGCATAGCCTTTTCCAGATGTTGGTGCAGTATCACGTCCATCTAAGAATAAATGAACATATACTTTCTTTAATCCCTGGCGTTTTGCAAGCTCTAATACCCCATATAAATGTGTATTATGGCTGTGTACTCCACCATCGGATAACAGACCAAAGCAATGAAGTGCAGAATCGTGTGCTTTACAGTTTTCCACTGCCTTTAACATCGCTTCATTTTCAAAGAATGTTCCATCCTGAATTTCTTTTGTAATTCTTGTTAATTCCTGATATACAATACGTCCAGCACCCATGTTCAGATGTCCAACTTCAGAGTTTCCCATCTGTCCATCTGGAAGTCCTACTGCCATTCCGCTTGCATTTCCTTTTACGAATACGCCTTCACTCATCAGTTTATCCATCACTGGTGTATTAGCCATTGCCACAGCATTGGCTTCTTTCTTTTCATTTAATCCATAACCATCTAATATCATCAGAACTGTTGGTTTTTTACCCATCTTTTACTCTCCTTTGCATCTATAAACTCTTAGACACTATCCCTGTGCCATCATGCTACTCACATATGTCATAATTATAACGTACTTTCAGGAGAAATTCAACTCAAACTGTACAGGTTACTCAGAAATGAGAATTTTTTAACAATCCATCTGGTCCGATTTTACTGGCAAAAAAAATGTAAATGTACTTCCCTTATCTTTTTGACTTTCTACATCAATGGTTCCTTCATGAATCTGCACAATCCATTTTACCATCGAAAGTCCAAGTCCTGTTCCATTGGTACTGTTTTTTCTGCTTTTGTCTTCCCGATAAAATCTCTTCCATATTTTTGATAGATTTTCCTCGGAAATTCCAATTCCATTATCCTCCACACTTCCTTCCAGATAATTTCCTTTTCTCCTGATTTTAACCTTGATATAACCACCTTTCTTTCCATAAAAGATTGCATTTTCAATCAGATTCATCAGCATGCGCATCAATAAAGTCTCTTCTCCATAGACCAGGAGACCCTCTTCAATCTCTCTCTGAATGGAAATCTCATTTCTCTGCGCAGTTTCCGCCAACGTATCCACAACCATCTCTGCCATAAAACTAAAATCAAATTCTTCCATATGGAAATGCTCACTTCCCCGTTCACATCTGGAAATCGTAAGCAGCTGAGAAATCAGATTTGTCATCCGATCCGCCTGATTCTTGATAATTTCAATCTCTTCTCTTTCATCTGAAGTTCGACACTCTCCGATCAAATATTCGCACTGAGAACGAATCACTGAAAGCGGCGTACGAAGTTCGTGGGACACATCAGAAGAAAACTGCTTTTCTGCTTCAAAAGATTCCTCCAATCGATCAAACATCTCATTAAAGGAAATGGATAGCCGATACATCTCATCCTGAATCTGAGGTATGGTAAGCCGTTTGGATAAATCCTCTCCCCTTGAAATTTCTCCAGCCTCTGAACAGATAATCTCTACTGGCTTTAATGCTTTGGAAAGCATAATATATCCAATACATCCAATAAATGCTGTAAGTCCCATGAACAAACATACTGTAGCTATCATGATCTGCCCTGCCACCAATTCAACTCCAGAGATTGTAGATACTCCTCGTATCCACAGTGTTTTTCCTTCTCCATAATCATAGGCTCTGTCGTATACAAGCCATCTGGTTCCATCTCCCTGTACCCGCTGAAAAGTATCATCTTTCAACGTCGTATCCATTGGAAAATGACTGGGGATACTTCCTACAAGTGGAACTCCTCTTTCTGAATAAACAGAGATCACCACTCCATTATTATAAAATTCCATGTCATCTGGTATATAATACGCATCCTCTGCAAAGGTAATCTGTCCATAAAATGCAGACAGATTTTGGCTAAGTTCTTCTTTTGCTACATTGGTCTCCAGATTATGAATGAAAACCAGCATTCCGACCAGTACGATCGATAAAATAAGCGCCAGAATCATCGTATACCATAGCGTAATCTTACGCTTTATAGATCGTTCCTTCATACATTATCCTCTTATGACGTATCCCACTCCACGAACCGTCTGAATCAGTTTTTTTTCATTTTCATGGTCGATTTTCTTTCTTAAATATCGTATATAAACATCAACTACATTGGAGCCTCCTTCAAAATCATATCCCCATACCCGTTCCTGGATCTGTTCTCGTGAAAGTACGATATTTTTATTCTGCATCAGATATTCCAGCAGCATATACTCCTTACTGGACAGTTCGATTCTTTCTCCATTTCTCATCACATCCTTTGTATGCAGATTCATCTGCAGATCATCCACGGTCAACACCTCGGAAACAAATACAGGCTTCCTCCTCATAACAGCACGAAGCCTTGCCAACAATTCCTCAAACGAAAACGGCTTTACCAGATAATCATCAGCTCCATAATCCAAGCCTTTTACCCGATCCTCTATACTATCTCTTGCTGTCAACATCAATACCGGCGTATGATTTCCCTTCCGACGCATCTCTTTTAAAATATCCAGGCCATCTTTCCCTGGAAGCATGCCATCTAAAATAATACCATCATATTCTGTCATATCTATATAATCTTCTGCTTCTAATCCATCCTGACAGTCATCAACGGTATATTTTTCTTTGATCAATCTCTTTTTTATAATCTGTCTTAGATCACTCTCATCCTCTACTAATAAAATTCTCATTCCTGATCCTCCCTCGTTATTTTAATACGATTCTCATTTTTATGTAATATACTTACCATAGCACAAAATATTGTGAAAAAACAATAGATGGGAGGAATAATTATGACGGCAAGAACATTATTTTATATTCTTTTGCTTATATTATTGTGCTGCTCTGCTTCCAGCTGTTCCCTCCGAAGACAACAACCAGCAAAGCGCACGCAATCCATTGATATGTCCAATGAAGAAAGTTCTACCTCTCTCTCTACCAGCGGTGGTTGGGAGAAGGATTGATCCGAAGATAACTAATTTATCACATTATTTTTTTAAGTAGATATATAATTCTGATTAATAAAATTCATTTTTATCTTTGACTGATACTTCATATTTCTTCTTTATTTTTAATAAAAAGTATAAGGAAGCTTGCTCTCATTTACAAAATCTACAATGTACAATATATTTCAAATATCATTGGGCAGGATGCACATAAAATGTGTTGTACTTTTGGGAAAGAATTTTTATTCCGTTTTGCGCACCAGTGTACATCGCCGGAGGATTTTTATTACATAAGAAATTCGAAGAATTTCTTATGTAATAAAAAAATCCCACAGGCAATATACCTATGGGACTCTTCGTTTACTAAAATTATTTGTTATAGTTTACGATTGCTCCAAAATCTGGTTTTAAAGAAGCACCACCAACTAATCCACCATCGATATCTGCCTGAGCAAATAATTCTGGAGCACTTGCTGCTGATACAGATCCGCCGTACTGAATGCGGATTGCTTCTGCTGTTGCTTCATCATAAACTTCAGCGATACATGCACGAATAGCTACACATACTTCCTGAGCCTGTTCTGTTGTAGCTACTACACCAGTTCCGATTGCCCAGATTGGTTCGTAAGCGATTACAACTTCTTTAGCCTGATCTGCAGTTACTCCCTGAAGAGCAATTTTAATCTGCTGGCGAACAAAATCAATCGTAACACCCTGTTCTCTCTGTGTTAATGTTTCTCCACAGCAGATAATAGGAACGATACCATGTTCGATTGCTTTTAATACTTTCTTATTTACAGTTTCATCTGTTTCTGCAAAGTATTCTCTTCTTTCAGAATGTCCGATGATCACATATTTTACACCTGCATCTACTAACATAGCTGGAGCAATTTCTCCTGTATAAGCTCCACTTTCTTCATAGTACATATTTTCTGCACCGATTGCAATGTTAGATCCTTTTGCAGCTTCTACTGCTACTGTAATATCGATTGCTGGTACACAAAATACAACATCTACATCATCATTTGCTACTAATGGTTTTAAAGTATTAATTAATTCAACTGCTTCACTTGGAGTTTTGTTCATTTTCCAGTTTCCAGCAACAATTTTTCTACGCATAATAAAATTCTCCTAACTGTTCTTATACTCAATACTAAATTCAAACTTCACCTTCGGTTTGTTTTCATTAAGGCTCGGGATGGGCTTTCTCACTAAACTCTTTCTGTGCCTTTCAGGCTTGCCAATCGTTAAGTGTTCAATGCCTATTTATCATTAGCTGCAGCTACACCAGGAAGTTCTTTTCCTTCTAAGAATTCCAGAGAAGCTCCACCACCTGTAGAGATGTGAGTCATCTTATCACCAAATCCTAACTGGTTAACTGCTGCTGCAGAATCTCCACCACCGATGATTGTTGTAGCATCAATATCTGCTAAAGCTTTTGCTACTGCTACTGTACCAGCTGCAAAGTTAGGCATTTCGAAACATCCCATAGGTCCGTTCCATACAACTGTCTTAGCATCTTTTACAGCATCTGCAAATAATTTCTGAGTTTCAGGTCCGATATCTAATCCCTGCCATCCAGCTTCGATTCCACCACGTCCTACAACTTTGCGGTTTGCATCATTAGAGAAAGCATCAGCAATTACAGTATCTACAGGAATTAAAAGGTTCACACCTTTGTCTTTTGCTTTTTCCATCATTTCTTTTGCATAATCTAAATAATCTGCTTCCAGAAGAGAATCACCAACTTCTTCTCCAAGAGCTTTCATGAAAGTATATGCCATACCTCCACCGATGATCAATGTATCAACTTTATCTAATAAGTTATTGATAACAGAAATTTTAGAAGAAACTTTTGCTCCACCTAAGATTGCAACCATAGGTCTTTCTGGATTGTTTACTGCATTTCCTAAGAAATCGATTTCTTTCTGCATTAAGTAACCTACAACTGCTGTATCAACAAATTTTGTAACACCAACGTTAGAACAGTGTGCTCTATGAGCAGTACCAAATGCATCATTTACAAAAATATCTGCTAAGCTTGCTAATTCTTTGCTGAATGCTTCACCGTTCTTTGTTTCTTCAATTCTGTAACGTGTGTTTTCAAGAAGAACAACGTCTCCATCTTTCATTGCTGCAACAGCTGCTTTTGCGTTTGGTCCAACAACTTCTGGATCTGCAGCAAATGTTACTTCCTGTCCTAATAATTCGCTTAAACGAACAGCAACAGGTGCTAAAGATAATTCTGGTTTTGGTTCTCCTTTTGGTTTTCCTAAATGAGAGCAAAGAATCAACTGTCCACCATCTGCAATCAATTTCTTTAATGTTGGAAGAGCAGCTACCAGACGGTTTTCATCTGTAATCTTTCCATCCTGTAAAGGTACGTTAAAGTCACAACGAACTAAGACTTTTTTGCCCTTTACATTAATATCATCTACTGATTTTTTATTTAACATATTTTATTCCTCCTAATAGAACCTCAATATTATAAGTGAAAAAGAATCTCGCTTTGCGAGATTCTCCGCCTGAGGCGGGCTGCAACAGCAGCATCTTCTTCTCCGTCGAAGTGCGATTCCCGCGGAGCGTTTTTGTTACATAAGAAATTCAGGGAATTTCTTATGTAATAAAAAAGGGTCCGGCCCAAAAAGACCGGACCCCTACTGGATCAATTTAAAATACTTCAAATTAAGCTAATTCAGCAAAGTATTTGATTGTTCTTACCATCTGGCTTGTGTAAGAGTTTTCGTTATCATACCAAGAAACAACCTGAACTTCTGTTGTACCATTGTCTAATGGGCAAACCATTGTCTGAGTTGCATCAAATAAAGAACCATATCTCATACCAACGATATCGCTAGATACGATTTCGTCTGTGTTGTATCCGAAAGATTCTGTAGAAGCTGCTTTCATAGCTGCGTTGATTTCATCAACAGTAACTGTTCCTTCTACAACTGCTGTTAAGATTGTTGTAGATCCTGTAGGAGTTGGAACACGCTGTGCAGCACCGATTAATTTACCATTTAATTCTGGAATAACTAATCCGATAGCTTTTGCAGCACCTGTGCTGTTTGGTACGATATTGATTGCTGCAGCACGAGATCTTCTTAAATCACCTTTTCTCTGTGGTCCATCAAGAGTCATCTGATCACCTGTGTAAGCGTGGATTGTACACATGATACCAGATTTGATTGGAGCTAAGTCATTAAGAGCTTTAGCCATAGGTGCTAAACAGTTTGTTGTACAAGAAGCTGCAGAAATAACTGTATCTTCTGGTTTTAATTCTGTATGGTTTACATTGTAAACGATAGTTGGAAGGTCATTTCCTGCTGGTGCGGAAATAACAACTTTCTTAGCGCCTGCTTTAACGTGAGCAGAAGCTTTTTCTTTAGATGTGTAGAAACCTGTACATTCTAATACTACATCTACTCCGATTTCTCCCCAAGGAAGTTCTTCAGCGTTAGCTTTTGCATAGATTTTGATTTCTTTTCCGTCTACAGTAATAGAATCTTCACCAGCTACAACTGTTGCTGCTTTGTCATATGTTCCCTGAGAAGAGTCATATTTTAATAAGTGAGCTAACATTTTAGGAGATGTTAAGTCGTTGATCGCAACTACATCGTATCCTTCAGCTCCAAACATTTGTCTAAATGCAAGACGTCCAATACGTCCAAATCCATTGATTGCTACTTTTACTGCCATCTTATAATTCCTCCTAAGTCTTTTAAAAGATTACCTTGACATTGTTATGTCAAACTTTATTATTATTTTAACCAATTCTAGTAAAAAATTCAAGTCCCTTTTAAAAATATTAGCATGTATACAATATACATTTAGTTCTTTCTTTTGTGAAAATGTTTTAGTTTTATTTATGAAGGGTCTGTTCATTTTTCACACATTTTGCTATATTTTCTGCATGATCAGAGATTTTCTCCAGGCAATTGATGATATCCAGGAAAATAACACCGCTCTCTACCTTGCAGGATTCCTTCGATAATCGATTGATATGTTTTTCACGAATTTTTGCTTCAATTTTGTCAACTTCCTCCTCAACTTCCATTACCTGGTCCGCCAATTCCATACTGTCACTGGCAATAGAATTAATGGATAATTCAAATGCTTTCCCCACTTTCTCACTCATTAGACGCAGATCCTCTTTTGCCCCATCTGAAAAAATGCCGCCAATTCCTGCATTTCTTTCAATAAAGTCTGCAATATTTTTAACATAGTCTCCAATTCGTTCGATATCATTAATGACAAAATGCAGATTATTTACCATCAGTCGCTGCTGCTCTGAAATAGCAAGTGTGCTTACTTGTACGAAATATTGTGCCAACATGGTTTCCATATCATTGATATAATTTTCCGTTTTTTCTACACGTTCCAGCCGGCTTTTGCTAGGCTTGTCCTTTAACATTTCTGTATGGATCCGGCTATAATTCTTCATGGTTACCTCTCCCATGTGAACAATTTCTTCAATTCCACTATTGACCGCAAAGGTCGGTGTCTCCATGATACGAGTATCCAGATGTCTCATTGTTAATTCTTCTTCGTCTAATTCTTCTTCCGCATCTTCAGTATCTTTTACAATCTTTCCAGACAGTTTTACCAAAAGGTTCGCAAATGGGAATAAAATAATCGTATTAGTCACATTAAAGATCGTATGGAAAATAGAAATCTGTGTACTGCTGATCTGCGACACTGCCCACACCTGGTTGATCGTAAAGAACACAACCATAATAATACCGAATAAAATTGCCCCCATGACATTAAACAACAGGTGGATCACAGCAGCTCTTTTTGCCGTTTTATTAGCACCAATACTGGATAATAATGCTGTCACACAAGTACCAATGTTCTGTCCCAAGGTAATAAAAACTGCTGAACGCCAATTTACGATTCCATTCATGGCCAATGTCTGCAGGATTCCTACAGATGCAGATGAACTTTGAATAATAGCTGTTACTACCGCTCCTGTTAAAATTCCAAGAATCGGATTCCCCCCTAAAACTGCAAATGCTTTTGAAAAAATCGGACTTTCCCTATAAATACTAATAGAATCGGACATAAAGCTAAGTCCAATGAATAAAATACCAAATCCAATAGCAATTTCACTAAACTGGTGATACTTTTCCTTTTTCGCGAACATTAAGACAAACGCACCAATTCCCAATATTAGCGGAGCGATAAATTCAGGTTTTAGAAATGCACTCCATTCGCTTGCAGATACCAGCCAGGCTGTAATCGTCGTTCCGATATTGGCACCCATGATCACTCCAGCTGCCTGTGTCAGATTAATGATCTGAGCATTGACAAATCCAACGACCATAACTGTGGTCGCAGAAGAACTCTGGATAATCGCAGTCACCAAAGCCCCCACTAAAACTCCAAGAAGTCTGTTATTCGTTAAATAGCCTAATAGTTGCTTCATTTTATTACCAGCAGACTTCTGCAATCCCTCCGCCATGATATTCATACCATATAAGAACATCCCGAGTCCGCCGATAAATCCAAATAAATTTCCAATGTGTTGCATTGTTTCACTCTTCCTTTCAAATATTTTCCCAATCTCTCTTAAATTTTATCATGCGTCTCTTTTTCTTATGTTAATTCTATGTAAAGTTTGTGTTTACTTCCCATAAAGTCAAAAGCAAATTTATCTTCTCTCCATAAATTTACTTTACGAAAAGGGGATTTAACTTATATAATAAAGCAAAGGGATATAGGAAGTATTGACATTTCTTATCTCATTATACAGCATTTCAGGAGGACAACTTATGATACGATCTGATTGTCATTTACACTCTTCATTTTCCAGTGATTCTGATACACCAATGGAGCATATGGTGCTACGCGGAATAGAACTCGGGCTTACATCGGTGTGTATGACAGAACATTTAGACTATGATTACCCTCCCAACGAAGAGGGACTGGACTTTTTATTGGATTTTGATTCCTACTATAAAGAGTATCTGCGATTGAAAGACAAATACCAAGACAAAATAGAACTTTTTTTTGGCATAGAGCTGGGTCTTATGCCACATTTAGATGCCAGATATCAGAAAGTAACCGATTCCTATGATTTTGACTTTGTCATCGGCTCCTCTCACTTAGTTGATGGAATGGACCCATACGAACCAGAATACTTTCAAAAATACGACTCCAGACAGGGGGTCCGAAGATATTTCGAATCCATTTATGAAAATATCACCAGCTGCAGACATGTGGATTATCAAGTATATGGTCATCTGGACTATGTCATCCGCTACGCTCCAGACAAAAACACCTTTTTCCACTTTGCCGATTATCAGGATATTCTGGATGAAATCTTAATAGCATTGATCAAATCTGAAAAAGGAATTGAAGTAAATACCGCTGGATTAAAATATGGACTGGGACAACCCAATCCACATATAGATATCTTAAAACGTTACCGGGAATTAGGCGGTTCGATTCTGACCATCGGATCTGATGGCCATAAGCCTGAACATATGGCCTATGACTTTCATAAACTTCCGGCGATCTTAAAAGAAGCTGGCTTTGACCACTACACGCTTTTTCGCAAGCGTAAACCGTATGAAATTCCAATTTTATTGTGATATAGTGCAAAAAATGCGGGTTTCTTTGACTATGGGATAATATGTGAGAACGAAATCATTCCGGTCAGCAATCAGGCTACGGAGCTTCCAAATCTGATACATGTTTTCTCTTGTTCCACACCAAGACAGACGAAAATCTTATCTCTCGTCCAGGGACAAATGGCTATGTAAGCAAGCTTCCATCCATTTGTCCTTATGGACGACCAAAAGCAACGCTTTTGCCAAAGATTTTCTACCTGAGAAAACATGTAAGCTCCTTCGCAGATTGCTTTACCGGAATGGTTTCGTTCTTTGTAGTGTATTGATTTCTCCCATATTCGTGTGGAGAAACGGAACATGGAAAAGAAGAAAACTTCTCCGAAAGCGACATATGCGGAATGTTAGAACAACCTGTTGGCTGGATTCTATCACCAGAACTGCTTCAGGCATCGAAGATGACTGTTTTCCATAGGACAGTTGGTAGGGAAGTTTACTTACCTTTCCAACTGTTATGGAAAAAAGGAATGCAGTTCGTCTTGTGCCATGCCAAGCCCGACTAGCGGAGCGGATTAGGGTTTGGCGCGGGGTAAATCCAGACAGCTTTGGTTGTTCTTACGTTCTGGCATCCTAGGCGCAGGAGGAGAAATTTTCTTCTTCATTTAGTCCACAAAACCCGTATTTATGGGAAAGAAAAACTGAGAGATAAAAAATATGTCAAAATCTGCTTACATATAATCCAAAAGATTTTTCACTTCCTCAATTTCTCTTTGCAATTCCTGGTCTTTTTCCACCAAAAGAAGTTCTTTATTGTAATAAAAATATTTTTCACATCCAAATCTGCCAATATACTTGGCTGTATAATAATTAGAAGTCAACTCTGTTACAAACCATACCAGCTCCTGTCCTTCTCCAAACGCTTCTTCCAGGAATAAGAATGCATATTCCAGCTGCTTTCCTGCCCCTTCTAACAGCTGCTTACGAAGCTCTGCTTGCTGGGCAAATGCTTCTTTGACTCCCTCGAATCCTTTTTCCTCCATAATCGGAAGATAGGCTTCTAACTGAGCTGCCAGTCTATGCTGCTGCTTTTCCTGCTCTGCATCCAGCATCTCCTTCTCCCGCATCTGCTCTAGCTTTACATTTATTCTGTTCAATACGACTGCAATGTCATTTTCCGCCTGCACTTCCTTCAGTTTTCCAAATAACTCTGTGGTAAATGCATCCTGAGCAAGTGCTTCTTTAATTCCAGCTGCCAGTTTGGTGATCAGCAAACTAATCATGCTGATTTTCTCATCAAATCCGGCTTTTGACAAAGACTGTACAGATGATTTGACAATTTTCCCTTTCAATACTTCTTCAATCTGATACTGATCCTTGTATTTATAATATAAATCCAGATAATTAGCAAAATCTTTGGCAATTCTCTTGTGCTGTACGTACTGGATTACTACTTCTTCCGTAACCTGATACCCAAGTTCTTCGTATAAATACATCATCTGGGATAAATCTTCCCAGCCACGGGCTGTAACAAATTCCTTTCCGTCTACAGTTGTCTCAATACAATAAAAATCTTCTTTTTTTATATCCAGATAAGAAAGAATTGACGGATGAATACTTCGTTCATATGCATATTCCTTCCAGATTCCATAATCCTCCTCAACATCAATTTTCTTCACACGATCCAACGTTACAATATCAAAATCACGTACGGATTTATTATATTCTGGTGGATTTCCTGCTGCTACAATGATCCAGCCTTCTGGTACCTTATGGTTCCCGAACGTTTTACATTGAAGAAATTGAAGCATGGTAGGTGCCAATGTCTCTGATACACAGTTGATTTCATCGATAAATAAGATTCCCTCCTGACATCCAGTATTCTCCATCTTATCATAAACAGATGCAATAATCTCACTCATGGTATATTCTGTAATAGAGTACTCTTTTCCTCCATATTCTTTTTTTTCAATAAATGGCAAACCAATGGCACTTTGTCTTGTATGATGTGTAATCGTATAGGATACCAGCCCGATTTCACACTCTTTTGCAATCTGTTCCATAATGGCTGTTTTCCCAATTCCCGGAGGTCCCATAAGTAATACTGGTCTTTGCCGTACTGCTGCCATTTTATAAATTCCATACTCATCTTTTTGTATATATGCCTGTATCGTATGCTTTAACTCTTCTTTTGCTTGTTTGATATTCATAGTTTTCCTCCAATTGAATGTTCGTCTAAGATAAGTTTCATGGCCCATGATGGAACCTTTACATCCTCATATTCATCCTGGATAAATACAAATGCTGTTTGATAATCTGGACAAACCGCCGGAAATGTTCCTTTTCCGTCAGTAAAATACAAAAGTCCTTTCAAATCCTGAATCTTTTTTTCATTCTTCAGCTGCTCTACATGTGCAAATACCGGCCGAAAATCCGTACCACCATATCCCTTTATCTCAAAATTCTCCATATATCTTTTCAAATCCTCACTTTTTGTAATCAAAGTATCATCTCGAATCTGATCGTCACACTGCAGGATATGGATCACTGTCTTTGAAAAATACTGATCCGACTCTGCCAGAATCGTATAGGTTTCTTCCAGAAACTTCTCGATCAAATCACCAGAACAGGACATGGACGTGTCGATAGCAATCACAAAGTCGCGTATCTTTTTAGATTCTTTCCACTCCTGCGGCTCAATAAATGGCATATTCCCATACATCGTCAAGCCATAAATATAATAATTGTAATCAAAACTATCCAGATCCACAACCGCTTCCTCTCTTAATACGGAAAATTTTCTTAGAAAATCAGAATAACGATAGCGTTTTCGATTTTCCACCTTCATGGTTTCCACCATATGCTCACCATCATTGCCTCCTTCATCTGAAAATTGTTCCATAGACATCTGCATCTTTTTGCTCATATTTTCCCATTTTTTTTGCCTTTGTGACAATGGCGGCTGATTTGGCTGATTTTGTTCTTCTCTCCAGAATGAATGATCATCTACTTCGAATTCTCCTAAAAGCTGATTAAACTCTTTCTCCGTCATTGGTGTAGCCAATAATATCTGATACACCCTTTCAGCAGTCAGAACATTCCTTTGTGTCTTCATCGCCTGATAAATTCGTGTTCTTTGACTGCTTACAGGAAGATGGATTGCTTCATTCTTCCACTGATCTAAAATATATTCCACGACGATGTCACATGCCAGATTCCAGTAATCGATGAGCCTGCCGTCTCTATGAAATAGATGACCAAACAAACAGTGCACGATCATGTGAACATATCCCCTCTGAATCAAAATCCGATCCTTTTCATAGGTCTGTATCACATACTTTGGATGATAAAAAATCTTATCTCCATCTGTTCCAAAAAATGAGGTTGTTTCATTTCGTGCAAATGTGAATGCATATAAAGCCTGATCCAAATGTCGCATATGAAGATGAAGTCCCATTCTAGATGACTGCCAGATTTCCATACAAATTTTATTTAATTTCTGCTGAAATGTCATTTCCATGTCTTTCTCCTAAAACTCAAATTCCTGTAATATAACTGGAAAATACTGATTCTGATATTCCATTAAAAAGGCCATACTTTCAATCTTCTTTTCTTTTCCAGCCAGTTCCAGATATTCCTCCATATCTTCTTTTCGAAAAAGCCCACAATCTGCTGCAAGTCGGAGTCCTTTCTGATCATTGCTTTCAATCTTTTGCTTTACATAGGATACCGCATGTTCTTTTAAATATGCAAGATAACGTTCTTTTGCCTTCTCCTCCAGCTGATAAGGATACTCCAGTCGATCTGTGATCAGTTCAAATAACGTGGGCTCTTGTTCCTCTCTCTTAGCTACGGAAAATAAAAAATCATACTCTCCAAAATCAATTTTTTCCTTGCTGACACATCTTTGATAGGCATCTCCAGATCCATATACTACCTCATGAAAAACTCTGGAATTAATATCTATTTCATAATCATAGCTGTAAGATGGAACCAGCAGCCGTGCCTGTCCATCCGAATATTGGATATGAAACACAATTTCATGACTAAGATCTGCAACAATGTTTTTCATACATCCTGTTTCGTGATTATCCGCTGTCACTTCTACATATCGAAGACTATCGCAATTTTTAAATGCTCCATCCTCGATTTCATGTAAATTGCCGGAGATTCTGATATTTTTTAAATTTCTACAATCGTAAAATGCATGCTTTCCGATTTTTTTCACACTGTTTGGTATGAGAACCTGCTCCAGCTCCTTTAAGCCCCGATATTCATAATTTTTAATTTCTGTCGTTCCCTCTGGTATTTCTAATATTCTCATAACACAAGTCCCCCTTATTCAAATCTGCTTAAAGTGAGAAAAACGCGCAATGCGCGTTTTTCTTTGTTTTCGATCAACTTTAGAACAAACTTCCAAAGCTGTTATAAATAGAATTTTGAAGCTGGGTTACAAATGACTGTGCTACAAAAATCAGTAAAATCATTGTAATAAGACCATTGATGACCATAGTCAGAAAAACGATCCATCCACAATTGTTTCTTTTGATTTCCTTAATTCCCGTAATACTAGCTGTATACATAATTAATGCAAGATAAGATGTCAGCATAAGGAATATCAGTCCAATAAATGGATTTAAAAAAGTCAATACAATAGAAACTACTAAACCAACAATCATTCCTGTACTATAGGCAGATGCAGCTGGAAATGCTGCTTTAAAGGATATCTTTGCCTTTCCAAGACCATTTAACATTCCCATAGAAATTACTACAAACAGGAACTTGATAATAATATAGAAAATGAGTAATTTAAAGAAAATCTCAAAATATGGTACATTTACATACTGCGCATAGCTTCTTCCCATAGAATATCCACCTGATATGCTGTTTGCAATGGAAGAAACCCCATTGTAAGTCATACGGATCATACTGCTTATGACTGCACAAACACTGAATGCCATCAACGCGCATTCTATCAAAGCAAGCAACATTCCATTCATAAAATATTTTTCATTTACCACCTGTTCCATAGCAGTAACTGGTGCCTTTAACACAGCAACAAACATCTCCCAGATATTCATTGTTTTTTTGACAACTCGTTTTCTTACTACCTTCTTTACCACCTTTTTTTCTTTCGGTGCCTCTGTCTCTTCAGTCACATATATCTTCTTTTCTTCTTCTGGTTCGACCTTTCCCTGTAACGTACATGAACAAGGCTGACCATCCACTAATGGTTTTCCACATTTTGTACAAAATTTAGCCATAATCGTTTCTCCTCTGTTTTCATTTTAATATCCAAATGATGCTATCTTCCACTCTCCATCGTCATATCCCATCACAAGACTTTGATAAATACTTTTATCTCCGCTATATGGATAAATGGATCCTGAAAAAGCACTGCGGTATTGATAATTAATTTTTACCGTTCCATAAACAATCACGCGAAGCCCCGCTTCTTCTGCATTGGTATTGGCTTCAGCACTGTTTACACTTACGGAATAGCTGCGCATGCTATAACCATTTTCATTATAGTATTTATAACTTTCTACAATTTCATCATATGCTTTTTTCGCTTCTTCGCTGTTGGAAAAGTACTTTTTCACAGCAGTTACACCCTTCTTACTATAAGCCGCATCATAAATATCTTTGACATAGTTCTTTGCAGTAGAAAGAGCCTTTTTGGCAGCTGCCTCTGTATATTTTACAGCAGGTACATAATACATATCATCTCCGCTTACAGAAACCGTCTGTTCCGTTTTTTCAATAAAATCATTCTTATCCTGAAGACTTAATGTATGCTCTCCCGTCAAAACAACTGGAATCTTATATGCCTGTATCTTATCTGTGCCATAAGTCGTCAGATAATCCTTTTTGATTTCTACTCCATCCAACTTCATAGTAATCCCTGGAATATATTTTATGTATAAATTATCCTGGAAAATATTACCTCCATCCAGTGACCATTTCTGAAAAAATAAAAATCGGTTGGATCCTTCCCTTTTTACTGTAAAATATTCCTGCTCACCAGTACTTCCACCAGTTGTCGAATAGGTCATGACCATACTCTGGCTGACTCCATTGTTTATGCTGCTTGGCTGAATGGAATAATTGAGAACTGTTCCACTGCTCTGCTCTTTTTTCTGCATAAATGAGATAAACTGATCCTTACTTACAAATCCGTAATCTCCAATATCATATAACTCGTAGATCGTTGCCCAGTCTCCTTCCTGTCTTGCCTGAGCATACTTTTTCATAATCTTATTCGGATTGCTATAAGCAGAACCCACAATGACAAAGACTACTACCAGACATAACAGAACAATACTTTCTACCAAAATAATACCAAGCTTTTTCTTTTCAGATTTACTATACTGCTTCTTAACTGCTGGTTTTCTCTTTGGTTTTTCCTCCACAATTCCTTCTTCGATTTCTTCTATCTCATCAGATTCCTCTGCGATTTTGTCCTCTAATTCTGTCTCTTCAAGTTCTTTCTCCTCTTTCAAATCTTCTAAAGAAGCACCACATTCACCACAGAATCTTGCATCGTCATCAATCTTACTTCCACAATATGGACAATACATGAATTCTCCTCCTTTCTACCTTCCTTCTAATGCTACGATGGTTTCAATATTTTTCTTTTCATATTTATTGAAAACAGATTCATCAAAATTGGAAGACTTTGTTGTTCCTTTGTACCAGGATTTTCCTTCAAAATATTCCTTCATCTCTTTGTTTTTCTCAAAAATATAGCCATGTCTTGCATAAATCTCATTTCTTGCAATGGCCAGCTGGTTTTTCGTCAAAGCAGACAATTCTGATTTCGTATAATATCTTGTATCACTTTCTGAAAGTACATAATCTGCATCCTTATCAAAAGTAACCTTGCCAGAAGCAGTTTCTTCTTTCGTTTCATCTGTCACCTTTTCATCGTTCTTTGCTTCTCCAGAAGCCGTTTCACTTTCATTATCTGTAACCTTACCAGAAGTCTGTTCCTTGGAACCCTCTTCTGTCTTTTGGGTTGTTTCCACATTAGTCGTTCCTGCTATCTGCTCAGAATTCTTCTTTTCTTTTAAAATTCCGACTGCAAATAATAAAATCATGAACACAATGGCAACTGCCAGACCAATGATAATCTTATCCAGTGTTTTTTCTTTCATTCTTCCATTCCTTTCTCAAAATATGTATCGACTCCATCTGCAATTCCTTCTGCCAGACGCTCCTGATAGCTTTCTTGATTCAGCTTTTCATCCTCTTCCGGGTTCGACATAAATCCCATCTCTACAATCGTGACCGGAATCTCACACCAATTGATTCCCGACATATCAGAAGTACGGATAATCGAAAGCTTTTTGGCGCCTGTATTCCTGCACAGCTGCTCTAAAACCAGTTCTGATAGCAGACTGCTCTTCTCAATCATCTCACTATCACAATATGGGTTTTCTGAATCCGGACATAATGTTAACGCACCATTTACCAAACTATTTTCCGCGCTATTACAATGAATTCTCAAAAAAATATCTGCATTGGCTTCATTGGCAATCTGAGCCCGTTCCCGATTACTTAAATCTACATCATTCTTCTCTCTGATCATCAACACTTCATAGCCTCTCTGCTGAAAAATCTTTTTCAGCTTTTGGGAAACCTGAAGATTCACCTTATATTCTGGTACTCCAGTTTCCACACCTTCCGTTCCAGAAGAAACCTTGATCTTCTTTTCAGATGCGCCTGGGCCAATCGGTTCTAATTGACTATTTTGCTGTTCCTGATGACCAGCATCGATGGCAATCAGTTTTTTTTCTTCTTGTTTCATCTCTGTTGTTGTCGCAGAATTTGTCGTCATCCCCTTCTCCTTTTCCTCTATCTGACCTTTATCCTTTCCACCTTCTTTTAGAAACGAACATCCAGTAAAAAAGATAATCACACAGGTCATCCACAATAGAAGCCATCTGATTTTCTTCATTTTTGTCTCCTTTTCTAAAACTTTAGCAACATTTTATCACAATTTAATATTAAAACAAAGAACTTTCATGAAAAGTTTTATTTGTTCACAATTTTATACAAGAAATCCGGCAAAATTTATTGCATTTTTTACATGGTATGTTAAAATATTAACCAAGTAGGAATTTATCAAGATCTATTATGTGGGAGGAAATTATGTTATCAAATGACGCTACTATTTTTCAGGTAAAGCACGAACTTATGAGAACTGTTGCCAAGTACGCCTTTGAAGGAGTTTATGAGGAAAAAAGGGACAAGATTCCATATGAATTATCTCCTGGTCCAAATGCGAACTTCCGCTGCTGTGTATACCGTGAACGTGAAGTATTAAGAGAACGTATTGTTTTAGCTGAAGGTGGAACACTTCATGAGGGTGATTACAATATGATCCAGGTTATTCCAGCTGCCTGTCATGGATGTCCAATTTCCAGATTCAGTGTAACCGACAACTGTCAGAAATGTATGCAGAAGGCATGTCAGAATGCCTGCAAATTCAATGCAATCACTATGGGTGCAAGAAAAGCCATCATTGACCCTAATATCTGTAAAGAATGTGGACAGTGTGCAAAAGCTTGTCCTTACAATGCAATTGCTGATCTGGTTCGTCCATGTAAGAAAGCTTGCCCAGTAGACGCAATTCAGATGGAAGAAGTATCCGGTATTGTTAAGATTGACAAAGATAAATGTATTCAGTGTGGTGCCTGCATTCACAGCTGCCCATTTGGTGCAATCGGATCAAGAGCTGGTATCGTAAAAGTTATCAATGCTATCCGTTCCGGAAAACGTGTTGTTGCAATGGTTGCTCCAGCTGCAGAAGGTCAGTTCGGAAAAGGTGTTACTATGACAAGCTGGAGAACTGCTTTAAAGAAAATCGGTTTTGACGATATGGTTGAGGTTGCTTTAGGTGGTGACTTAACTGCTCAGGCAGAGGCAGAAGAATGGGCAGAAGCTTACAAAGAAGGAAAGAAGATGACGACTTCTTGCTGTCCAGCTTTTGTTAATATGATCCATAAGCACTATCCAACTCTGGTAGACAATATTTCAACTTCTGTATCACCAATGTGTGCTGTTTCCAGAATGTTAAAGGCAGATGATCCGGATGTTGTTACTGTATTCATCGGGCCTTGTGTTGCTAAGAAGAGCGAAATGCAGGATCAGAAGATTGAAGGCAATGTTGATTTCGTTATGTTATTTAGTGAAATTCTTCCAATGTTAGAAGCCCAGGGTGTAACATTAGAACCAGAAGAATATGATCATCAGCAGGCATCTATCTTTGGAAAACACTTTGCCCACAGCCACGGTGTTACCGATGCTGTTGTTCAGTCTCTAAAAGAAACCGGCGAAAGCACTGATGTAAAAGTTGAAGTCTGCAACGGAGCTTTAGAATGTAAGAAAGCACTTCTTATGATGAAAGCTGGTAAATTCAAAGGAGATTTCATTGAAGGCATGGCTTGTCCTGGAGGATGTATTGCAGGACCTGGTGCAAGAAAGACAATCCCTCAGTTCAAAAAAGACCGTCAGGATTGCTTAAGCAAGACCGAAGATATCGGAATCGCTGACAGCATCAAAAAACATGTTGGCGAAGAATTAAACTTCTCTATGCACAGACACTAAACATTTTAGTAATACAGACTCTTTCGTTTTGTGGAGTCTGCAGGAGACTCTACAGGAATGCTCCTGTACTTGCAACTCCACCAAAAAACAAACAAAACATATACACAAAGCAGAATGAAGGGCCCTAAAGCCCTTCATTTTGTTTAGACATACTTTTTTCACAATTATATGTTATTATAATACTCGTAGCATTGCTAAAGCTATAAAACTTTTTCATTATTTTCTCTCAGGCCGACTATATGTCGGCCATTTTCCTTTGTATCCAAATCAACACTCTGCGGAAGAATTTTATCATATTGGAATTTTCTTTCACATATATTAATATAAACGCACTCATTTATGGAGCTGTTGGTATGACAATCTATATTGTAAAATCTGGAGACTCTGTTGATTCTATTGCAAAACAATACGGTATTTCCGCACATTCTATTATCTATAACAATCAAATCCCCTATCCCTATCGTCTCGCCATCGGCCAGGCCCTACTTTTATCTACACAAGATGAAACAGATTCTCTGCCAAAACAACATATTTATTCTGGTGGTTATGCCTATCCTTTTATCAGCCGATGGGTTCTTACTGAAACGCTCCCCTATTTATCTTATTTGTATGTTTTCTCTTATGGATTTACCGAAGAAGGCCACCTGATTCCTCCCACCCTGGATGATACCTGGATTCTTTCTCTTGCAGCTTCTTATGAAACCTCACCTGTCCTTACTTTGACCCCTTTTGGCCCAGATGGACAATTTAGCAATTATCTCATTCACAAAGTGATCCATAGTCCTTCCTCAATGTCATCTTTAAGAGAAGATATTATTTCGCAAATGACCCAACGCGGATTTCGTGGACTAGACATTGATTTTGAATATATTCTTCCAGAAGATAAAGAAGCCTTTGTGTCCTTTGTTGCTTATATGAAAGACGGAATCTCTTCCCTTGGCTATCCTGTCTCTGTGGCTCTTGCTCCAAAAACCTCAGATGACCAAAAAGGTCTTCTTTATGAAGGAAAGGATTATAAACGGTTAGGCGAAATTGCTGATTACGTCCTACTTATGACTTATGAATGGGGATATACCTATGGTCCTGCCATGGCCGTAGCTCCCATCAACAAGGTTCGAGAAGTAGTAAATTATGCCCTGACTGTAATTCCTCCAGAAAAAATTCATCTCGGAATTCCTAACTATGGATACGACTGGACACTTCCCTTTGTCAGAGGCGAATCCAGAGCCATTACCCTTGGAAATATAGAGGCCGTTCAATTGGCCATCGAAAAAGGTTCCTCTATTGAATTCGACCCTATTTCCCAAGCACCTTATTATCATTACACCGAAGCTGGCAAGCTCCATGAAGTGTGGTTTGAAGATGTCCGAAGTCTGGATGCAAAATTCAATCTGATCAAAGAATTTTCTTTGCGTGGATGCAGCTACTGGAATATCATGCAGCTCTTTCGCGCAAACTGGTTACTACTAGAGAATCGATTCCTCATTTAATGTAATCCGCTATGGATGCATCATTGACTCTTTGTCTGACAAAATCATTAACCCATTCCTATGTAAGAAATGCTATTAATGTTTCATACATAATATACTTTCATCGACACATACTATTTTTGAAAGGAAGGTATGTACAATGAAATCAAAAGATATCAAAAACGATTACGATGATGATAATATTCCCGATGTGGACTTACCTCAAGGCGAAAATGTTGTAAAGCCAGTGGAACCACTTCCAGAGTCTACTCGGCCACGAAAGGATGGTCCAGGAGGAGATGATGGGGAATAACCCCCATCATCTCTCCATATGACCTTCTTTTTTCTTCTCTCTATTTTTGCTCACTTATCACACTACTTATCTCTTGTCATATAGTAAAAGAAAAAGGAATTTTTTAAATGTATAATCAAAATTGCTCCCAAGATCAGAAACATGTTCATGAATTAACAGGAAGTACAAGAATTTTTAATGAATGTGATGATTGTCATAATCATAGATTCTGTACAGTAACAGGTGAAGCTATTTATCGCAAAGATAAACACGATCATTACCATGAAGTAAAATTCCATACTGATTTTTCCGATGAGCATTTTCATGAATTCTGTGGAAAAACTTCCGGTGCTATTGATGTAGGAAATGGAAAACACGTACACTTTATTAAAGACTTTACAGAAGTGGAAGATAACCATAAGCACGAATTTCAGGCAGCTACCCTTATTGACAGTCCTATTGACTTTAAGTACAGATAATTTTAGAGATACACTTATAGAGACTGATTTTTTCAGTGCTATTTTACACAAAAATACCACCGGTCATTACTAACTGGTGGTATTATTTTTTATTCTTCCATTTCTCTGATCATTTGCTTTATGTATATATAAATATTGATACAAATAAATCCTAGGAAATGGCTTATTTCCTAGGATTCTTAACAGGGGCAGTAGGATTTGAACCCACGACCTGCGGTTTTGGAGACCGTTATTCTACCAGCTGAACTATACCCCTATATAATAACAAAATTATATATTTCATCTTGCAATACTTGTATTAAGGATGTACCCTAAAAACTACATACAGATATCTTCTTAACCTTCCATCTCTTCCTGTACGTTCAAACATCTCTACAGCCATTCTCTGGTTAAGACCTCGACCGATTAGTGACAGTCAGCTCCATGCATTGCTGCACTTCCACCCCTGCCCTATCTACCTCGTCGTCTTCAAGGGGTCTTACTTCCGAAGAATGGGAGATCTCATCTTGAGGGGGGCTTCACGCTTAGATGCCTTCAGCGTTTATCCCTTCCAGACTTGGCTACTCTGCTATGCCGTTGGCACGACAACAGATACACCAGCGGTCCGTCCATCCCGGTCCTCTCGTACTAAGGACAGCTCCTCTCAGATCTCCTGCGCCCACGCCGGATAGGGACCGAACTGTCTCACGACGTTCTGAACCCAGCTCGCGTACCGCTTTAATGGGCGAACAGCCCAACCCTTGGAACCTGCTACAGCTCCAGGATGCGATGAGCCGACATCGAGGTGCCAAACCACTCCGTCGATGTGAACTCTTGGGAGTGATAAGCCTGTTATCCCCAGGGTAGCTTTTATCCGTTGAGCGATGGCAATCCCACTTTATACCACCGGATCACTAAGTCCTACTTTCGTACCTGCTCCACCCGTCGGTGTCACAGTCAAGCTCCCTTCTGCCTTTGCACTCTGCGAATGGTTTCCGACCATTCTGAGGGAACCTTTGAGCGCCTCCGATACCCTTTCGGAGGCGACCGCCCCAGTCAAACTCCCCACCTGACATTGTCCCCCAGCCGGATCACGGCTGCTGGTTAGAAATCCAATACTGCAAGGGTGGTATCCCAACAGCGACTCCTCATGGACTGGCGTCCATGATTCCACGTCTCCCACCTATCCTGTACATGCAGTACCGAATCCCAGTATCAAGCTAGAGTAAAGCTCCATGGGGTCTTTCCGTCCTGGCGCGGGTAACCAGCATCTTCACTGGTATTTCAATTTCACCGGGTGTGTTGTTGAGACAGTGCCCAAATCATTACGCCTTTCGTGCGGGTCGGAACTTACCCGACAAGGAATTTCGCTACCTTAGGACCGTTATAGTTACGGCCGCCGTTTACTGGGGCTTAAGTTCAGACCTTCGATTGCTCTAAGCCCTCCCCTTAACCTTCCAGCACCGGGCAGGCGTCAGCCCATATACTTCACCTTGCGGTTTTGCATAGACCTGTGTTTTTGCTAAACAGTTGCTTGGGC
>NZ_MJIG01000003.1:0-215000 GCF_001940245.1 Anaerostipes sp. 992a | reverse complement strand
CCAACGTTCCATTTTCTTTTCTAATTTTTCTTCAACAGCCTTCTTTTCTTCCATCAATTCGTTTAATTTGATAAAATCAGTAGCTGTACGCTCTATTTGGGAGTCCAATTCTTCCAATCGAAGCTCCAACTGCTCAATATCATCATCGATAGTTTCAAATTCCTTTTGTTCCTTAAAAGTGAACTTTAGTTTCTTTTCTCTTGGCTTCTGATAGTTTTTCTTCTTCTTTTCCTTTGGAATTTCTTCTTCCACAATCATCCTTTTGCTTAAATAATCCGAATATCCACCTTCATATTGGCGGATATTTCCATCCTCTTCAAAAGCAAAAATTCGATCTACAACCCTATCTAGAAAATATCGGTCATGCGATACGGTAATGACGATACCTTCAAACCGATCCAAATAATCTTCTAAAATTGTCAACGTAGCAATATCCAGATCATTCGTTGGCTCATCCAGTATCAACACATTAGGCGATTCCATAAGAATCTTTAGAAGATATAATCTTCTTTGCTCTCCACCAGATAACTTTCCAATCGGTGCATACTGCATATCTGGAGTAAATAAAAATCTTTCTAACATCTTGGATGCAGAAATCCTTCCTTCGGGAACTGCAATATATTCGGCCGTCTCCTTTACATAATCGATAACCCTTTGATTTGGATTCATCCCCTCACTTTCCTGAGTAAAATATCCAATGTTGATCGTATCACCGATTTCCACACTTCCTTCCTCTGGCTGGATTCTTCCATTCAGAATCTGAAGTAATGTGGTTTTCCCACAGCCATTGGGACCTATAATTCCAATTCTCTCATTTTTCAAAACCAAATAAGAAAAATCTTTTATGAAAGTCCTTCCTTCGTAGCTTTGAGAAATGTTCTTAAGCTCTATGGTCTTTTTCCCCATTCGGGATGTAATGGAAGACATAACAACTTTTGTTTCTTCCTCTGGTCCGGATTGATTTTTCAATTCTTCTAATCGATCCAACCTTGCCTGTTGCTTTGTCCCTCTACCGCGCACCCCTCTCTTTGCCCACTCAAGCTCTGTTCGCAAAATACTTCTACGCTTTTGCTCACTGGCAATTTCCATATTCTCACGCTGTTCCTTTAATTCCAGAAATCCAGAATAATTAGTTTCATACGTATATAGCGTCTTATCATCGATTTCTACAATCTTATTCGTAACACGATCCAGAAAATATCGGTCGTGGGTTACCATTACGAGAATTCCTTTGAATTGATTCAAATAATCCTCCAGCCATTTAGCCATCTCATTGTCGATATGGTTCGTCGGCTCATCCAGAACAAGAACATCCGCAGAATTTACTAAAATCCTTGCTAAAGCCGCCCTTTTTTTCTGCCCTCCGGATAAATAATCCGTCTTACCTTCATAATCTGGCAGTCCCAGCTTCATCAAGATTGATTTTGCTTCTCCTTCTTTTTCAAAATTACCATCCATCACATATCGCAGGATGGTCTCTCCCTTTGGAAATATTGGATTCTGTGGCAGATATGATATCGTGGTATTCTTTGCCATCACAACATTACCAGAATCTGCCTCTTCGATTCCTGCAATGATTTTCAGTAGTGTAGACTTTCCAGTCCCATTAATCCCAATGATTCCGACTTTATCTCCCTTATTCAATCCAAGTGTAATATTTTCAAAAAGGATACGGTCTCCGTATCCTTTTGTTGCCTGCTGTACTGTTAAAATATTCATATAATTCTCCTAAAATGGATATTTATTCTAAAATAAGAGAAACCGGGCAATGATCTGATCCCATAATATCCGTATGAATCATCGCTTCTGCCAGTCGGTCAGCCAGTTCTTCGGATACACAAAAATAATCAATACGCCATCCTGCATTCTTCTCTCTGGCTTTAAAACGATAGGACCACCAACTGTATGCACCCTCTACATCTGGATAAAAATACCGAAAGGTATCAATAAATCCAGCCTCCAAAAGCTCTGTAAATTTTTCTCGTTCCTGATCTGAGAATCCTGCATTCTTTCGATTGGTCTTTGGATTCTTCAAATCGATTTCATTATGAGCCACGTTCAAGTCCCCACACAAAATAACTGGCTTATCCTTTTCTAAGCTTTTTAAATATGCTCGGAAATCATCTTCCCATTTCATGCGGTAAGGAAGCCTTTTTAACTCACTTTGGGAATTTGGCGTATAACAAGTCACCAGATAATACTCCTCGTATTCCAGAGTAATCACCCTTCCCTCCTGATCATGTTCTTCCATTCCAATTCCATTGCTAACTGAAATCGGTTTCTCCTTTGTAAATACTGCTGTTCCTGAATATCCTTTCTTCTGGGCATAATTCCAGTACTGATAATATTCCGGCAGATCCAAATCGATCTGCCCCTCCTGCAGCTTTGTTTCCTGAACACAGAATACATCTGCATCCAACTCATTCATCACATCAAGAAATCCTTTTTTTACACAGGCTCTTAGCCCATTTACATTCCAGGAAACTAATTTTGTCATATACTTCCTCCAAATTAATCAAAAATCTTATCCAGGAAGTAATACATCTGCTCTTTCCACCAAGGCCAGTCATGATAACAATCATATCCCCAATAGTCAAACCATACATTGATGCCCTTTGCAGACAAAAGTGCATCCAGTTCTCTTGTACTCGCCAAGCATTCCTCTTCCCAATTACCCTGTCCTACACAGATAATCACACGGGAATTACGATATAAATCCATATAGAAATGATTTTCCGGCATATTCTGAATGTAATGATATGGTGAATTATTATACACGTTAGAATCCATATAATCACCGATCAAATACTTGGTATTATAAACTCCACTCAATGCAATAACATAATCAAATAAGTCTGGACGACGCAAAAATACATTGACTGCATGGAACGCACCCATACTACATCCTGTAGCCATAGCACGATACGCAGTTCCATTAATACCCTTCATAATTTCATAAAATTCATCTGTAATATAATGCATCCATTGCTCATGGCGCTGCATTCTCCATCCCATATCCCAGCTATCGCTGACCCAGGTCTCTCCATCGATACTATCGATGCAGAAAAGCTGCAGTTCTCCAGCCTCAATTCGAGATGCAAACGGCTCAATCATGCCAAAATTTTCAAAATCATAAAATTTTCCATCCTGTGATGGCAAAACCAGACATGGTTTCCCTCCATGTCCATAAACTTTAAATTCCATATCTCTTTGAAGACAGTTGCTCCAAATTTTATAATATTGTGTATGCATAATGATCTCCTATTTCTTTTCCACCATATAGTGAATACATTCCATTAATTCATCTTTTGTATAGCATTTTACCAAATACATAAAATCACCCATACCAGCTGCAATTACTTCCGGAAGTTCTTCTGTCATCCAGATTTTATAGCCATATTTCTGCATAATTTCTTCATGGCTATGCTTATAATCTTTTCCTTTTCTTCTTCCAACAAACAGGCAGTTAGAAATCTCCCTGTATTCTGGTAATCGAATCTGATCATAGCAAATCATATCTGCCCATAACTTGTAAATATCAAAACTATTGGCAAAATTCACCATGTCCGGTGTAAATCCTCCACAAGGACGCATATTTACTTCCAGACCAACGATATCTCCTTTTTTGCCAAGACCTTCCCTGTCTTCCAACAGACGGAAGAATTCGAAATGCACCAGACGACTTTTAACGTCAAATGCCTGAAGCGTTCTTCTTCCTGCGTCAGCCAGATCCTCTGCAACATGGTCTACGATATAGAAATACACATCTTCTTTCTCATTTACCGCATCAACGATAGAAATCAATGTAATATTTCCTGTTTCAAATAAAACCTCTCCTTTACTGTTGACCAGTGCATCATAAGAGCAGATTTCACCATTGACAAATTCTTCCATAATGTACTGAACCGGTGGAAGATCTGCATAAAATGCATCAAAATCTGCATCATTTTTCAATTTATATGTATTGCTAGCACCAACACCATTATCTGGTTTTACAATGACAGGATATCCAACCTCAGCAATAAAAGCCTTTCCTTCTTCGTATGTAGATACCAGATGGTATTTCGCAGCAGGAACACCCGCCTTCTTATAATTTGCCTTCATCTTTGATTTAAACTTTACAACATCCATATCCTTACTCTGAGGCCCTGTTGTAACGTTGAAATCTGTACGCAATCTTGCATCCTGTTCCAGCCAGTATTCATTATTGCTTTCAATCCAGTCGATCTTTCCGTATTTGAATGTGAAAAAACCAACTGCTCGCATCATCTCATCGTAGTTTTCCATATCGCTCACTTTATAATATTCTGTCAGTGAACCCTTTAGTTCATCTGTCAAAGAATCATATGGAGCATCTCCAATTCCCAGTACATTTACGCCATTATTCTTCAACTCTGCACAAAACTTCCAATAATTCGTTGGAAAATGTGGTGATATAAATACAAAATTCATACATTCCCTCTTTTCTTCTTATTATTTTTTAATGTTTTTATTATACTACATTTCACTGGCCTAATCCAATATTTTTAATAAGAAAAAAGAGAACAGATTACATTCTGTTCTCCTCTGCCTTTGACTACTGTAAGATGTCTACGACAATTTTCTTTTTTCCTGTTGAAGATGCAGCCTTTACCACAGTACGAATCGCTTTTGCAATCCTACCCTGCTTACCGATTACTTTTCCCATATCATCTGGTGCAACACGTAGTTCTACTACAACAACACCATTGGATTCTTTCTCAGTTACTACTACATCTTCAGGATGATCAACTAGAGATTTTGCAATCACTTCAACTAAGCCTTTCAAGACTTACACCTCCTCTAGTTATTACTTTTCAATCCCAGCAGCTTTTAATAATTTAGCTACAGTATTTGTTGGCTGAGCACCTGTTGCTAACCATTTTTTTGCAGCTTCTTCATCAAATTTAATTACGCTTGGGTCCTGATTTGGATCGTAAGTACCGATTTCTTCAATAAATCTACCATCTCTAGGAGCTCTTGCGTCTGCTACTACTACTCTATAGAAAGGAGCCTTTTTCTGTCCCATTCTTTTTAATCTCATTTTTACTGCCATTAGTTTCACCTCCGTTAAAATTTGTTAATAGTTTCTATTTATTTAAAAGGGAAAATTAAATCTTCCTCTTCTACCTTTTTTACCTCCAAACATACCAGACATCTGTTTCATCATCTTTCTGGACTGTTCAAAGTTTTTGCATAACTTATTGACTTCTGCAATCGGAACTCCTGCACCTTTTGCAATTCTTCTCTTTCTGGAAGGATTGATAATCTTAGGATTTGCCCGTTCCTCTTTGGTCATAGAATAAATGATACAAGCGGTACGGTCCAGTTCTTTTTCATCAACTTCCACATTGCGCAGCTGTTTGCTCATTCCTGGAATCATGGATAAAATATCATTGATTCCACCCATCTTTTTCACCTGTTCCATCTGTTCCAGATAGTCGTCAAAGTTAAATTCTGCTTTTCGGAGCTTTTTCGTCATCTCTAACGCTTTTTCATCATCCACAGCAGATTCTGCTTTTTCAATCAATGTCAGGATATCACCCATGCCAAGAATTCGGCTGGCCATACGGTCCGGATAAAACTGTTGTAAATCCTCTAGCTTCTCTCCCATACCAATATACAGGATTGGCTTTCCGGTTACCGCCTTGATAGACAGAGCCGCACCACCTCGAGTATCTCCATCCATCTTTGTCAGAATGACTCCATCAACTCCAACTTTATCATCAAAATCTTTGGCAACATTGACCGCATCCTGCCCTGTCATAGCGTCTACGACTAAAATAGTCTGCGTCACATCCACATGATCTTTGATTTCTTTAAGCTCCGTCATCATACTCTCATCGATATGAAGACGACCGGCTGTATCCAAAAGTACCAAATTGTTGTGCTGTTCTCTTGCATATTCAATTGCCTTTTGGGCAATCTCTACCGGATTTTGATTTCCTTCAATAGTAAATACAGGAACTCCCTGCTTCTCACCATTAACTTGCAACTGTTTGATCGCTGCTGGACGATAAACGTCACATGCTACTAATAACGGACGTTTTCCTTTTCGCTTAAACTGGCCTGCAATCTTAGCACAGGTCGTTGTCTTACCTGCTCCCTGAAGACCTGCCAGAAGAATTACCGTCATATCGGCACCTGGCTTCATCTTAATCTCTGTCATCTCGGAGCCCATCAATGACTCCATCTCTTCTTTTACGATTTTGACAACCATATGTGCAGGATTTAATCCGCTTAAAACATCCTGTCCAATCGCACGGTCTGTTACAGTCTTTACAAACTGCTTTACTACGCGGAAGTTAACATCCGCCTCTAAAAGAGCACGTTTTACCTCTTTCATTGCTTCTTTTACATCAGCTTCACTCAAACGTCCCTTTCCGCTTAGCTTTTTAAATACATTTTGTAGTCTATCAGATAAATTCTCAAATGCCATGTACTCTTCTCCTCAAATCTAGTACTCTTCCAATATTGCATTGGACATGTTCTCGATTTTCTCTAATTTATCAATAATTTCAGCCCGCTGCTCTTGTTCCAGAATCTCTTTCGCAAAAATATTGATCCGTGCTACCATTTCCTTTGTTTTCAAAAACTTCTGAAGTAAATGAAGCTTATCTTCATATCCCGCTAAAATCTTATTACAACGCTTGATCATATCATACGCTGCCTGACGGGTAATCCCATGGTCCAGGGCAATTTCACTCGGCGATAAATCGTACTGCACATAATCACCATAAATCTCTTTCTGATGCTCTGTTAACAGCTCCCCATAAAAATCATATAACAATGCTTGTTCTACAATTGGTTCCATCTTTCGCTCCTTTTGTAAAGCATTTTCCCTTTACCGAAAGCTAGTATACACAAAAAAAAAGACCTTGTCAAGTATTTTTACTTAACAAGGTCAATTTTTTCCTAAATATCATGCAAATCAGTTTCTCTTCTTCTCCTGCCATCCGATGTTTCAGCCAGACGTCATTCCTGATTTTTAATTAAGAAACAGTTGCATAGGTATAATTCCATGTACGCTGAGTCTCGTATCGTTTTGCAAGGATATGAAAGATAGTAGCAACCACGGAAGTGCATACGTAAACAGCAAATTTGCAGTCATCATAAATATTTCGCGGTTTTCTCATATACCATGCATGAATCTTTTGAATAAAGGAAAATAATTCTTCCAGAGAATCAAACCTCTTGACTCTTGTACGAACATGGTCAGCAGCTTCTGAATGAACGAATTCACGAAGCTGGTGCTTTAAGTCACTTTCATATAGGCAATGATCCTTCATGTTTCCTGCGTAATGTTTATTATGCGGAAATGTAAAATAATCAGCAATGTAATGGATGATTTCTCCCAGCTTGATACAAACCCGGGATCCAATCTCCTCCATGCTATTATATTCATCAAGAAACTGTCTCATCTTCTCTTTCGTAACTTCTATGGTTTCATCGTAAGAATGTCTTGTCGTCAAAAAAGATGGCTGGCAGTCTGGAAGTATATTCCCGATGCGAAAAGCCATTCTGTGGCTGGTTAACGGCTCTATCTGCAGGGATTCAATAATCTGATCCGCCATTGAAATATGTGATTTTTTTCTCATTTAATAATCAATCCTCTAAAAGCTTAAGTAGTCATCTGTTTCTAAATCCATTGTATAAAAACTGTTTGCCAAATACAACCCCTTCCATGTTTTCTTAACAAAAATCTAAGAATTTTAACGTATTATTCATTTTCCTTTCAACCCAGATGCTTGACAGAAGAATTTCCCTCTAGTAAAATTGAAAATAATTCCAAAACAAATAACAGATTAGGAGATGATAATTTGGACCCGAGTACCTCGATACAATTGGTATTTTTAATAATTTTATTAATGCTATCTGCATTCTTTTCTTCCGCAGAAACAGCACTTACCACAACAAACCGACATAAGATGCGTTCTCTTGCAGAAGAGGGTGACAGCAGGGCAACACTGGTATTAAAATTAATTGAAAATCCTGGAAAGCTATTAAGTACTATTTTAATTGGGAATAATATTGTAAACCTTTCCGCTTCTTCTCTGGCCACCTCGTTAGCGATTACGTTATGGGGCAGTGTTGGAGCAGGAATTGCGACAGGGATACTTACATTTTTAATTCTAATTTTTGGTGAGATTACACCAAAAACATTTGCAACTTTAAAAAGCGAAAGTATTTCTCTGCTTTATGCAAGAATCATTTATATGCTGACAATTATACTGACACCTGTCATCGCCATCGTAAATACTCTTTCCTCAGGACTTTTGTTCCTGCTGCACATTGATCCAAAGCAGTCTAATAAAGTAATGACAGAAAAGGAGCTGCGTACCATTGTCGATGTCAGTCATGAAGAAGGTGTCATTGAAGAAGATGAGAAAGAGATGATCAATAATGTGTTCGACTTCGGAGATCTCCTGGCAAAGGAAGTCATGATTCCTCGAATCGATATCACTTTTGCTCCCGTCGATATTTCTTATAACGACTTGATACAGATTTTTATGGAAGAACAGTTTTCACGTCTTCCCGTATATGATGATACAAAAGAAAAAGTAATTGGAATTGTAAATCTAAAAGACCTGTATTTCTACCGCATTGAACACCCAGAGGAAGAATTCAACCTGCGAAATATTATGAGGACACCATTCTTTACTTATGAAACCCAAAAGATTTCTACTCTGATGTCCAAAATGCGCGAAGAATCCATTAGCTTCGCTATTGTACTGGATGAATATGGTGCCACTGCAGGGCTGATTACTCTGGAAGATTTGATCGAAGAAATTATCGGTGAAATCCGTGATGAATATGACGCAGAAGAAGCAGAGCATTTTAAAGTACTTAGTGAACAGCAATATGTAGCAGATGCCTCTATGAAATTAGATGATCTGAATGACCTATTGGATCTGACTATCGATTCTGAAGACTATGACTCTATCGGAGGCAAGATTATTGAGCTTTTAGATCATCTTCCTGAGCCTGGCGAAACAGCTGAGACAGAGGAAGTCACCTTTAAAGTATTATCTGCTGATAAACGACGCATTGAAAAGGTACTAATTACTTTAAAAGAACAATCATAAATTTTCCATATAACAAAAACCGGCTGGATTCCCAACCGGTTTTTTGCGATTATCAACTATCTATTTCTCATGCTTATATTTTGATAAATATTTGGATTCAATATATCCGATTTTATTTCGATAAGCCACTTTATAATAATTATTTCTTCCTTTTTCCAGAAGACGTACCCGATATCCGAACTCCACCGTTGCAATTACCTTTGAAGATGAATTTCTTCTACGATACATATTTGCATGTCCCTCACAGTTTACTACATAATAAAGTGGATAATCACTCGTCAGTCGTTCCTTAAGTTTACTACCTGCCTCCTGATTATATTTTAATAAATATCTGCCCTGCACATAGCCTTCCTGCTTTTTGTACCGAATCTTATAATAGCCACGATAAGACTTTGTAATGATCTCTACCGGAGCCCCATTTCCAATGACCGTAATAATCTTAGAATGCTTAGATGCCTCTTTGTGTAACGGAAGCCCATGAGTTCCTCCATAAACATAGTAGGTTCCCTCTTTTTCATCTTCCTGCTCACTTTTTTCCTCCGCCGCCTGCTCATAATCATAATCAGACGGCGAAAGAATTGTTTTTGCGAACAACAGACCACAGATTATTACCAAAAGAATCAAGGCCAGCAAAATAATCCAATGCAGATATGGTTTTAATCTTGCCTTCAATATCTTCTCCTAATATCAGAAGCTTATTTAAAATAATTTACTCCTGATTCAAATAATTTCTGATCTTTATTTCCCTGAATATTTATTGCAACAGAATCGCCAATACGTTCGGAGTGTCCCATCTTACCAAGCACTCTTCCATCTGGACTGATAATTCCTTCAATCGCATAATAAGAACCATTTGGATTGAATGGTTCGCTCATTGTAGGATTTCCATGAATGTCCACGTACTGAGTTGCAACCTGTCCATTTTCAAATAATTTCTGGGCAACCTCTTCACTTGCAACGAAACGTCCCTCGCCATGAGAAACAGCGATAGAATGAACATCTCCAACTTTTGTTTCTGACAACCATGGGGATTTATTCGTTACTATCTTTGTGTAAACCATCTGAGAAATATGACGTCCGATGCGGTTCATCGTCAATGTTGGTGCAGCTTCTGTCTGTTCTAAGATTTCTCCATATGGAACCAGTCCTAATTTAATCAGAGCCTGGAAACCATTACAAATACCTAATGCAAGTCCATCTCTCTGATTTAAAAGATTCATAACCGCTTCTTTTAATTTTTCATTTCTAAATGCAGTTGCAAAGAACTTGGCAGAACCTTCTGGTTCATCTCCGGCACTGAATCCACCTGGGAACATAATGATCTGAGACTGATTGATTACTTTTTCAAACTCATCAACAGAATCACGAATTCCCTGTGCATCCAGATTCTTGAAGATTCTTGTCTCTACTTCTGCCCCTGCGCGTTCAAATGCTTTTAAGGAATCATATTCACAGTTTGTTCCTGGGAATACTGGAATGAATACCTTTGGTTTTGCAACTTTATTCTTAGCAAGGTAAATACGTCCTTCACGATACATAGGTGTATTCAATGGAGTTTCCTCAATTCCAGTCTTTGTAGGGAATACTCCTTCTAATCTTCCTGTCCATGCATCCACTGCTTCTGTCATGGATACTACTTCTCCTGCAAATACAAAGGCCGGTTCTGAATATACCGTACCAATTAACAATGCAGGAACACCAATTTCTTTAATGACATGAGATCCTAATTCCACAATGATCGCACCATAAGATTTTTCAACCAGATCCTGCATGCATACTTCATTGTCAAATTTTACTCCGTATCGATTACCAAATGCCATCTTAGCTACTGCTTCTATTGTTCCGCCATAGCCGACTGCATATGCAGATACAATCTTGCCCTGTTTCATCAGTTTGCTGATTCTTTTATAAACCTTCTTTGCTCCCTCATAATCTGGAAGACCATATTCATCCTTTGGAATACAGATGCGTACAATCTTGTTACCTGGCTTTTTAAATTCAGGAGTAATCACATCCTGACTCTTAGCTACATTCACAGCGAAGGAAACCAAAGTTGGTGGTACATCAATATCATTAAAGGTTCCAGACATACTGTCTTTTCCACCGATGGATGGAAGGCCAAATCCAAGCTGTGCAGCATAAGCTCCTAATAATGCCGCTACTGGCTGACCCCAGCGATTTTCATCTTCACCAAGACGTTTGAAGTATTCCTGGAATGTGAATCGGATGCTCTTATAATCCCCACCTGCTGCCACAATCTTAGCTACAGACTGAACGATTGCATAAATTGCTCCATGATATGGGCTCCAGGAAGATAAATATGGATCAAATCCATAACTCATCATCGTTACTGTATCTGTTTTTCCTTTTAATACAGGGAGTTTTGCAATCATAGTCTGGATTGGTGTCATCTGATATTTACCACCATAAGGCATTGTAACAGTTCCTGCTCCGATAGAGCTGTCAAACATCTCTACCAAACCTTTCTTGGAACATACATTCAGGTCACCTAAAATAGAAAGCATGGTTTCTCTGAAGGTGTTCTTTACCTGTAAATCGCCAAAATATTCTTTTCTGCGATCTGGAAGCTGAACATTGGCAGTTGTTTCCTGATGTGCTCCATTGGTATCTAAGAATGCTCTGGATAAGTTTACGATTTCCTTACCACGCCACTGCAATACCAGTCTTGGATCTTCTGTTACAACTGCAACTGCAACTGCTTCTAAGTTTTCTTCTTCTGCATATGTCAGGAAAGTATTTACATCTTTTGGATCTACAACTACTGCCATACGTTCCTGTGATTCAGAGATTGCAAGCTCCGTTCCATCCAAACCTGCATATTTCTTTGGTACTTTATCTAAATCTACGCGAAGACCATCTGCCAGTTCTCCGATTGCAACGGATACTCCACCGGCACCAAAGTCGTTACATTTCTTGATCAAACGGCTTACTTCTTCTCTTCTGAATAAGCGCTGAATTTTACGTTCTGTTGGAGGATTACCCTTCTGCACCTCTGCTCCACAAGTATCGATAGACTCTACTGTATGAGCTTTTGAAGATCCAGTTGCTCCACCACATCCATCACGTCCAGTTCTTCCACCTAATAAGATGATAATATCACCAGGATCAGAAGTTTCACGAATAACATTTTTTCTAGGAGCAGCACCCATAACAGCACCTATCTCCATACGCTTTGCCACGTAATTTGGATGGTAGATTTCATCTACCAGACCTGTTGCAAGACCGATCTGATTTCCATAGGAGCTATATCCATGTGCAGCTCCAGTTACAATCTTTCTCTGAGGTAGTTTTCCTGTTAATGTATCCTGTAAAGAAACGGTAGGATCGGATGCACCGGTCACACGCATAGCCTGATATACATAAGAACGTCCGGAAAGCGGATCACGGATTGCTCCACCCAGACAGGTTGCAGCTCCACCAAATGGTTCAATTTCAGTTGGATGGTTATGTGTCTCATTCTTAAAGCTGATCAGCCATTCTTCTGTCTCGCCATCGATTTCCACTGGTACAACAATGCTACATGCATTGATCTCATCAGATTCTTCCATATCATCTAACATTCCGTCCTTTTTCAGACGCTTCATTCCCATAAGGGCAAGATCCATCAGACATACAAACTTATCATCGCGTCCTGCATAAAGTTCTTCTCTATCTTTTAAATATCTTTCGTATGTTGCTTCGATTGGAATACGATAATGTCCTTCATCGAATGTAACATCTGTTAATTCCGTTAAGAATGTAGTATGTCGGCAATGATCAGACCAATACGTATCCAATACACGAATTTCTGTCATGGAAGGATCTCTTTTTTCTTCCTCTTTAAAATACTTCTGGATGTGAAGAAAATCTTTAAAGGTCATAGCAAGTCCAAGAGAGTCGTATAATTCCTTTAACTTACTTTCTTCCATATCGGAAAATCCATCAAAAATCTTTACATCTGCAGGTTCTTCAAACTCTGTTACCAAAGTCTCTGGCTTCTGCTCATCGGTCTCTCTGGAATCTACAGGGTTGATACAAAATGCCTTGATCTGATCCAACTGTTCATCCGTAATATCTCCTGCGATTACATAGGTAGTTGCAGAACGAATAATTGGTTCTTCCTCTTCATTTAATAATTTTACACACTGTTCTGCAGAATCAGCTCTCTGATCAAACTGTCCTGGCAGATATTCTACAGAAAAAGTTTTTTCTTCTTCTGAGATAGGAAACGTTTCTTCATATAAAGTGTCCACTGGTGCTTCAGAGAAAATGGTTCTTAAAGAATTCTGATAGGTATCCTCAGAAATATTTTCGATATCATAGCGAATCAAAACACGGACGCCAGTAATATCAAACTGAAGATAATTCTTTACCTCTTCTAAAAGTTCCTTTGCCTTTACTGCATAGGCTGGCTTTTTCTCTACATAAATTCTCTTAACGTTACTCATGGCTACCTCCATCTCTTGTCTTTTTCAGTAACATATTAACATAGTTTATCTATTCATGCAATTTCTTAATAATTTGGAATGCAATTGAATTCTGTAATATAATTGGCTTATTGCTGGAATAAAATACAATTCCATCTACCGTAGCATGGACCTCTGAAATAATATTGCCCAGATAAGGATCCAAAATTTCAGCTAAAACATCGCCCCTCTTCACTTCTTGATTGATTTGGGCAATTCTGCGGAAAAATCCTGCACTGCTGGACTTTACTGTCACCAGCTCTGTCTCCTCTAAAATGCTGGCAATATATCCATTATGGCAATTATAACGTAAAATTCCCATTCTCGTTAAAAATCGGAGCACTGCAGAAACAGCCTGTCTTGCCGCTCCATCATCCACCTCATCCGTATTCCCTGTATAAATAGAAAATGCTTCTGTGCCAGATAATTGCCAATTATAATTCAGTGTTTTCGCATCAAATGGTCTCGGCTTACCGACCATGACATATGGCAGACCAAACAGATTGGCAAGACTGGTACTTTCTTTTCCTGTCTCCGGCATTCTGACATGGGAAATGAATTCGCCGTCCATATAAAAGGATGGAAACTGAATGCCATATCGAAATCCCTTTACCGCTTTCATCACTGCTGCCGCAATTCTACTGGTTGGCTCTCCTTCCGGATTCCCAGGAAACTGACGGTTGATGTCCGTATTATCTGATGCCCAAAACCGCTTTCCAACATTCATAGACATGTTGTTCAGCGATGGAATCACCAATATCTCATTATTACCGACAATAGCACCGCTTTGTTCCAATTCGATCAGACGATTGATCAACAGTGCACATATGTAAAGTTGCTGATATTCATTCCCACGCATGGCTCCTACAATACAGGCAGACTTTTCTTTTTCTTCATCGGATTTTCCACCAAAACGATATCCCGTAATCTTAAACTCTTCCCGAAAGCCGGAATCCATGGAATAAATGATTTCTTTTTTCACTATTCTTCCTCCTGACTTCCCAAAATTCTCGCAACCAGGGTTCCTTCACTGACCCCCGGATGTTCACGCAGTGTAATCAAAATCCCACTTATTGGTGCTTTGATTTCTTCCTCCACCGATCCGAAAATCGGTTTTGTAATTACCCCGATCAAATCCCCCTGTTCTACTCGCTGATATAAATGCTTATGCGTCACAAACAGGCCACTTGTTTCACAATTTAAATAAGTGATTTCTTCATCGTTGACTACCACCGCTTCTCTCGGTGTTACCGTCTCACCTTCCCAGATGCCCAGCTTCTTCATCAGACAAAAGATGCCATCGATTACCTGTTCACAATAATTATATTTAATGCGAAAGGCCGTTCCTGATTCTGTAACGATCGTCGGTACTCCAATCTCATTCAATGCATAGGCCAGACTTCCTTCATTCACCATTGTAGACGGATGAATCCAGATCAGATCCATGTTCAGACTTTTGCACAGCTCCAATGTTTCTTCGGAAACATCATCATTTACTCTGATCTGCGGCAATTCCTTTAAAAACACATTACTGGAATGGACATCAATACAGAAATCCGCACCATTGATATCTTCAATTAATTTAGCCGCTGTATACTCGGCAAGATCTCCATCTGCTGATCCAGGAAAAATCGTATTGTAATCCAGATCAAACATCGGAATCTCTCTGCTCCTGGAATCCAGTCCCAGAGAATTGATAGTCGGATATACATCCACAATTCCCTTTAGCATATCATAATTTGCTTTGATGCGGCGAATCACTTCTCCACATATATACTGACCACCAAGCTCATCTCCATACAGACCGGAAACGATGCAAATACGTCTTTCTCTTCCTGTCATTTCATCTGGCGTCAGCCTGTTCTTTTTTATCTTTAATTCTTCTTTTATCGGTAATTGTACTGATACAATTGTTTCTATCATTCTACTCACTCCACTCTTTATCTTCTCATTATATCTAACATCTCTGTAAAATTCAATAAAATCAGACAGCAAAAAAGAGTTGTTGCCCGAAAGGAAATCCACAAATTCCTTTTCATACTACAACAACTCCACTCGTATCTATGCTGTCTGTTCTTCCTTATCTGCAAACACGATTCTTAATAAGATCGGTGTCAATAGTGTTGTAATCACCACTACAATGACAATTGGAGAGAACAATTCTTCTGGCATGATGCCAACTTTCAGCCCTTTTTCCGCTACGATCAGTGCCACCTCACCACGGGAAATCATACCCACACCAATCTGAAGTGCCTCTCGGCCGTCATACCCACATAACTTTGCACCAAATCCGCATCCGATCATCTTAGACACGATCGCAACCAGACATAAAATTACAGTAAACAGAACAATGGTATTACTCATCCCGCTGATTGTCGTCTTCAATCCGATATTAGCAAAGAAAATAGGTGTAATCAACATATAGGAAACGCATTCTATCTTTCGATTGATGTAATCATGTGCATTGGTCCTGCATAAGATAACGCCTGCCATATATGCTCCGGTAATATCTGCAATACCAAACAATTCTGCAAAAAATGACAAGAACAAACAGAAAGCAAATGCAAATACTGGTATTCTTCTTCTTCTCATTCCACGCCCTTCCAGCCAATGGAAAAAACGATAAACACCAACTCCGCCGATTCCAGCGATCAGAATAAAGGCAATCAGTCTTGCAATGGTGACGATAACAGGCCCAAAACCAGATCCAGTAGAAGATCCAATACTCGTAATAACAGAAAGTAATACAACTCCCAAAACATCATCAATGATTGCTGCTCCTAAAATAGAAGTTCCAACTCTTCCCTTCAACTTTCCCATCTCCTGAAGAGTCTGAACTGTAATACTTACGGAAGTAGCTGTCAAAATGACTCCAATAAAGATATCCTCCATGATATTAGGATTAATCGATCTTGCTACCAAAAAGCCTCCCAGTAATGGCACGATTACTCCGATTAATGCAATGATAAAAGCAGCAACACCACTTTCCTTCAGTTCATCAATATCCGTCTCCAAACCAGCCTGAAACATAAGCACAATGACTCCAATTTCTGCCAACGCCGTAATGGTTCCAGTGGGTTCAACCATATCAAATCCGATCGGTCCTAAAATAATACCCGCAATCAACGCTCCTACAACCGGAGGCAGACTGATTCTTTTTGAAAACAGTCCTAGCGCTTTTGTAAGAGTCAGAATCAATGCAATGTCCAATAAAAACTTATACTCCTGCATTCTTTTCCTCCCGTACACATATTGCCAGCACATGGTAATATGCTATTCTTTTTTGTTATAACAATATTCCTTTTTCTAAACTTCGTTATCGTATCACACTTGAATTTTTATGTCAATTCTAGTATAGTAAAATTTAAGAAAAGTAACTTGCAATTTAATTGAGAAATGAGGTACCAGAATGAGTGAATTTTCATCTGATGAAGTTTTTGAATATGACATCAATGGGCAGGATGCTATCATTAACCTGGTTTTAGATGACGATAGCACGATGCAATGCGTCGTAATCGCTGTTTTCCAGGCAGAAGGCACTAATCATGAATACATCGCACTTCTTCCTGTTAATGAAGAAATTGATGACGAGGAAAGCGATGTCCTGCTCTACCGCTATTCCGAAGACGAAGAAGGCGAACTGAATCTGGACAATATCGAAACTGACGAAGAATATGATATTGTGGCAGAAGCTTTCTATAATATCATCAACGATATGACGGAAGAAGATACCGAAGAAGAATAAACTTTATTTTTTGTAAAAATGGAACAAAGCCATGCATGGGAAGTATCCCTGCATGGCTTATCTTGTCTTCCATTTATCGATTTGTCTCAAACTTTGCCTGTGTTCGCAGAATCTGCATAAGGGAAAAATATTTCTCATCAATGCTATCTCCCTCTACGAGAACATCCATAGAAGCCGCCATCATATCTAATATATTTCCATCGATAAATTCCTCCGTACTTTCAAGTACTTCTATTTTACCGCTATAGGTATTGGCATCTAAAAAACGCTCGATCACAGATTGTGATGCTTTTTTCTCACATCTTGTTTCTTTTTCCTCTTGCACCGGCCTTCTTTTTTCTGGACTTTTTACATTGGTTTGTTCCTCGTTCTGGATCCAATGATCAAATTTCTCTTTTTCGATCACATAGACCTGGAATGGTTCTTTAAGCTCCTGATACACAACCATTCTCGACCTTCCATACATAGCCTCTGTAAGGACCTGCAGCATTATCCCATCTTTATTCCTCAATTGTTTCATTCTATTCTCCCTCACCTCTGATAAACCTCATTTAAAAATCTGGAAATCTGACATTTTTTATTATTATGTTCCTTTGGCAGCATCATATAAAGATGCTTTTTAGCTCGTGTCATAGCCACATAGAGCATTCGGCATTCTTCTGCTATATCTGCAGATTTTACCGCCTTCTTATAAGGAATCATATCCTCCACAACATCCAGAATAAAAACCGTATCATATTCCAGTCCCTTGGCCGCATGCATGGTAGAAAGCATTATGCCGCTTTTCTCCTCTTTTCCTCTCGTATGCCTTCGCTCTTCTAGTTCTTTGGAAAATCCATCAATATATCGCATCCAACTGGTAAAATCTTCATACCCTTTAGCACTCTCCTGGATTTCCTCTGCCACATCATATAATTCCTCCACATTGAGCTTTCGGAAATTCGCATATTCTAATAAAAAATCATCATATCCAATTGCCTTTCGAATATATAGGATAGAAGCATATGGATTCATCGTCGATAACATCTTAAGATCCTTCTCCAATTGTTCCACTCTCTCCTCCATCCAGCTCATATCCGAATACAAAAGCTTTAATTCAGAAAATGATATCTCTGGGTCCGTCAGATAATCCCTTCCAATATAGCGGTTAGGGCGATTGATCACCGATAAAATCTTTCTCCGTTCCCGGTTTCCTCTGGCTATTTCCATATAAGTAATCAGATCTCTGGCAATCCAATGTTCAAATAAATTAGGAAATCCGTCCTTCATCACAAAAGGCAGGTTATATTCCATCAGCTTTCCAATCAACAATCTTGGCTGTATATTCGTACGAAATAGCACTGCACATTGTTCCAGAGGCTTTCCTTCTCGTTGATATTTCTGAAGCACCTCTATGATTTTCTGATTCTCTTCAAACTGATTTTTACATTCTATATAATGCACCGGAGACTGTTTCCCGCAAAAAGCCGTTAATTTCTTTGAAAACCTCTTTTCATTCTGACCAATGACCTTCTGTGCCTCTGTAAGAATTTCTTCGGAGCATCGATAGTTAATATCCAGCAGTACTTTTTTAGCTTCCTTATAATCTTTCGGAAACCCCAGCATAATATCCGGTTTCGCTCCTCGAAAACGATATATGGACTGATCATCGTCTCCTACAATAAAAAGATTATTCTCTGGTTTTGCCAACATCTGAATGATCTTATACTGAACCAGATTAATATCCTGAAACTCATCAATCAAAATATATTGAAACTTTTTTTGCCAGACAGCCAGAATATCTTCCCGTTCCTTCAAGAGCTCATAGGTAAATACCAGCATATCATCAAAATCAATCTTTCGATTGGCGCGCAGTTTTCGTTCATAGCCACGAAATATATCCTGAAACACTTCATTGCTGCACTGTCCACTATAATAGTTTTCCAGAGGAATCATTTCTCCTTTTACCAGACTGATTTCATTGATCATTGCAGAGATAAAATCTGCTTCTTCTGCCATATCCACCTGTTCTTCAGCAAGAACCTCCTGTATGATCTGTCTCTTTTGCTCCTCTGAAATAATATGCTCATATCGATATCCATAGGCGTGTCTTAAAATAGTAAAAAATACCGCATGGAAGGTTCCAAAAGAAACCGGTAGACTTCTTCCCATCAACTGGCAAAACCGCTCTTTCATCTCGTTGGCAGCTGCCTTTGTAAAGGTAATTACCAGAATTCTGGCAGGAGAAACCCCATAATGTTCAATCAAGTACTTGGTACGCTCTGTAATAACTGTTGTCTTTCCACTCCCAGGTCCTGCAAGCACCATCATCGGTCCCTGATCATGTGTGATTGCCTCCATCTGTGCCTGATTTTTCTCATTCATTACAGATCATCCTCATCTAAGATCATGGAAGCAAGTGGAAAAGGCTCAATACTTCTTCTTAGAATTCCCTGGATTGCGGCAATTAAAATTCCATAATTCACGATTGGTACCCCAGCCGCTTTTACTCTTGCGATTCTGCTCTTCATCTCACGGCGATTCAAAGTGCATCCTCCGCAATGAATCACCAGATCAAACTCTGCCAGATCCTTTGGAAAGGAATTACCACTGCTGGTTTCAAATCGGAATTGCTTTCCTGTATATTGAGTCAGCCATCTAGGAATTTTCACCGTTCCAATATCATCACACTGTCGATGATGTGTACATCCTTCTGCAATCAGAATTCGAGCTCCATCTTCCAGTTTATCGATTGCTCTTACTCCCTTGATCTCCTCTTCTAAATCTCCTTTAAATCTGGCAAAGAGAATGGAAAAAGAAGTCAGCCAGATATCCTTTGGCGTATCGGCTGCGACCTTGGAAAACACCTGAGAATCCGTAATGACCATCTTCGGTTTTTTGTTTAAATACGTTAACGTCTCCCGAAGCTCATGCTCCTTTACAACGATCGCCGCTGCGTCAGATTCCAGAATATCCCGAATTGTCTGCTGCTGAGGCAGAATAAGTCTGCCTTTCGGAGCTGCCTTATCAATAGGAACCACCAGTACTACCAGATCAGAAGGCTCTAAAAGATCTCCCACAATTCTGAATTTATCCTCTTCCTCTGGTACCAACTTTCCTAATTGCTCTTTTAACTCCTCAATTCCTTCTTTCGTTGCTGCACTGACAAACATTCCCTCGGATATTTCCGGTCTGTTTTCTTTGCACAAATCCACTTTATTATAAATAATTAAGTATGGAAGTTTTCTGTCTTTGATTTGAAGCAGCAGCTCCTCCTCAAAGCTACTGATGCCAATAGTGCTATCAATGATAACCATGGCGATATCCGTCTTTGCCAACACTTCCATCGTCTTTTCGATACGTTTTTGCCCGAGCTCTCCTACGTCATCCAGACCTGGAGTATCAATAACAACCACTGGTCCCAGTGGCAGCAATTCCATCGCCTTATAAACAGGATCTGTTGTAGTCCCCTTCACCTCAGATACGATGGCAAGCTCTTGGTTGGTCATGGCATTGATCACACTTGATTTTCCCGCATTCCGCTTTCCAAATAATGCAATATGGACGCGTTCTCCTCTTGGAGTCTGATTCATACTCATATAACTTCCCTTCTTTCTATCAAATTCGATTCTATATATTTTTTTCTAAAATATGGGTGTTATTATTATAGCATACCTTCGAAAATCTTTTGCATATTTTTTTATCCATATATTGAAACAAAATCTATTAGACTTTTTTCTTCTTTTTTACTATACTTAATAACAACTTAAACAAACGAGGAGTGATATTTATGAATTATGGATCTGAAACCGCCCATGCTCTGGAAAATTTTTCGGTAAACCATCAAACAGTTCCCGAATCTCTGATAAAAGCTATGATCTTAGTCAAAAAAAATGCATCCAAAGCATTAAAGTATACAAAAGAATTGGAACCTCCCATTGCCGATGCTATCATTTTGGCCTGTGAGGAGCTATTGACCAACTTTCCCTCTGATCTTTTTCCGCTGAACGCCTTTCAAGGAGGTGCTGGTACCTCCACACATATGAATGTGAACGAAGTCATTGCTTCCTATGCACAAAACTATACCGATCGGCCAGTGGACCCTCTAGACCACGTGAACAAATATCAGTCCACCAATGATGTATATCCTACTGCCCTTCGCATCTCTTGTATTCAGTGGATTCGCCGTTTAAGCGAAGAGGCTGCAAAGCTTCAGGAAGACCTTCAGAAAAAAGAACTGGAATGGGATACGATAAAAAAAATGGGACGCACCGAGCTTATGGATGCTCAGATCATCTCTCTCGGTCAGGAATTCGGTGCCTATGCTCAGGCAATTGCCCGGGACCGTTGGCGTATTTATAAAGTAGAAGAACGGCTTCGCCAGATTAATTTAGGAGGTACTGCAGTAGGAACAGGAAGCACGGCCAGTCGGGCATATGGATTCCGTGTTGTAGAATTTCTAAGAGAGGATACTGGTATCGGACTATCCCGTGCAGAATATCCTATGGATCTGACACAAAATCTGGATGTATTTGTAGAGGTATCCGGCCTTTTGAAGGCCTTATCCGTAAATCTCATGAAGATCGCCAATGACCTGAGACTGATGAATTCTTTACCATTTCAGGAAATAAAATTAAAACCTCTGCAAAAAGGCTCTACGATCATGCCCGGCAAAGTCAATCCTGTAATTCCAGAAATGACCATCCAGACCGCCATGGAAGTTATGGCATATGATTCTGCCATCTCTTTCGCTGCTGCCAGTGGAAATCTGGAATTGAACGCATTTTTGCCATTGATTTCCTACAATCTTCTGACCAGTTTGGAAATGCTGTCAAATACTGTATTTCTTTTTCGCACGAAATGCATTGAGCCATTACTGCCATGTGAAGCAGGATGCAAGAAACATTTGGATTCAATGGTAATCTACGGTACAGCATTGCTTCCTTACATCGGCTATCAAAAGGCTACTGATCTTATGGAAAAAAGTATGGATAATAAAAAAATTTTGAAAAAATTGTTAGAAGAAGAAACTTCTATGACAAAAGAAGAAATTGAACGTGTTTTCTCTATCGCTCACACTTCTACTTATCAGATATAATTTCCTATATAAAAACAGACACAGCAATTGCTGTGCCTGTTTTATTTATCGTAGATCAATTATGATCTAGCTCTTTCTTCTAATAAAGCTTTTACCTCAGCTTCTGTTGTTAACTGCATAACTTCATCCGCTAATGCTTTACATTCATCCATTGTCCATAAAGACATAGTCTTTCTTGCCTGTAAAATTGCAGTAGCACTTACAGAGAATTCATTTAATCCAAATGCAAGTAATAATGGAATCATCAATGGATCGCTTGCAGCTTCTCCACACATACCAGCCATAATGCCTTCTTTATTAGCCGCAGCGATAATATTGCGGATAGAACGAAGTACTGCAGGATTGTATGCAGAATACAGATAAGCAACATCTGGGTTACCTCTGTCTGCTGCCATAGTGTATCCAGTCAAATCGTTAGTACCAATACTGAAGAAATCTGCTTCTTTTGCTAAAATATCTGCAATTAAGCTTGCTGCAGCAGTTTCCATCATAACACCTACTTCGATGTTTTTATCATATGCGATACCTTCTGCATCTAATTCTGCTTTCAGTTCTTCAATGATTGCTTTTACGGCACGAAGTTCATCTACACAGGTTACTAATGGTACCATGATACGTACTTTACCATATGCACTGGCTCTTAATAAAGCTCTTAACTGTGGTTTATAGATATCATCCTGTCTCTTTAAGCAGAAACGAACAGCACGGAAACCTAAGAATGGGTTCTCTTCTGTAGGAAGTCCTAAGTATGGAAGTGCTTTATCTCCACCGATATCCAATGTACGGATAATAACAGGTTTTCCTTCTAATGTTTCTGCAACAGATTTATATGCTTCAAACTGAGATTCTTCAGATGGAATGCTGTCGCTTTCCATGAATAGGAATTCAGAACGGAAAAGACCAACTCCTTCTCCATCTCTTTCTAACACACCTGGAGCTTCATCTGGTCCACCAATATTAGCAACTAACTCTACTACATGTCCATCTGCTGTCTGAGAAGGCTTTCCAACGAATTTTGCTAAAGCAGCTTTTGCTTCTAAATAAGCATCTCTTTTTGCTTTAAATTCTGCTAAAACATCTTCTTCTGGATTTAAGTACATCTCACCTGTCGTACCATCTAATACTACAACATCACCATCTTTTACGATCTTTGTAATATCAGGAATGGACAATACAGCTGGAATTTCCATAGAACGGCAAATGATAGCAGAATGAGAAGTCTTACCACCAATTTCAGTTAATACACCTTCGATGTTCTCAGGTACAAAACTTGCTGTCATAGATGGTGTTAAATCTTCTGCAACCAAAATAGTTTCTGCTGGAACTGCTCCGATATCAACTTCTTCAACACCTAATAAAATCTTGATCAGACGAGTTTTGATATCACCTAAATCAGATGCTCTCTGCTGTGTTAATTCATCCTCAGCCATAGAGAAGATCATTGCAAAGAAATCACATGCTTCTTCTACTGCTGATTCAGCATTGATAGATTCTTCATCAATCTTTGTTTCAATCTGTTCTTTGATCGCAGGGTCCTGAATCATCATAATATGACCTTGTAAAATTTCTGATTCAGCTTCACCTGCTGTAATTTTCATACTTTCAGCTAATGCAGTTGTCTTTTCAATAAAAACATCAATCGCATCTGCTAATCTTTTCTTTTCAGCTTCTTTATCAGTAATGGTTGTCTTAGAGTAGTTTAATTCCTGCTCCTTGATCACAACAATCTTACCAATACCGATACCTGCTGATGCACCAATACCTTTATACATGAGCCACCTCGTTTATTATAAAACCGGATTATTCGCCTAAACCTGATTCGATTAATTCTGCAGCATGTGCTAATGCAGCTTCTTCGTCTGGACCTTCACATACAACTTCGATTTCAGCGCCGTATTTGATGCATGCACCGATGATATTTAATAAACTTTTTGCATTGATTTTTTTGTCGTTGTAAACGATTGTTACATCAGATTCAAATTTAGTAACAGCTTTTGCTAAAACTCCTGCTGGTCTCATGTGTAAACCTTGTTCATTTTGTACTGTGAATTTTTTTGATACCATAATATTATTCTCCTTTTTCTTAATAAAATTTCGTTTTGTTGGAACCCCTTAATGCACTACATAACAAAACGAACGCCCAATGGACCTTCGTTTCAATGCTTGGCAAATAAAGACCTATCGGAAACATACTGGCAAATATATTATTCTCCAGGTCTTCATGCATTACCAGTAACAATCCAACTCTCTCATTTCATGTTAAAATTTTACCATGAAGCCCCCCGGAAAGTCAATAGTAGTAGTGCATTTTTTATAGATTTATCCCTTTACTTTTTATCATTTTAAACAAAATTATACAGAATGTATCACTTCCGCTGGGACATAGGCCTCAATATAAATCCCTTCTTCTCTGTATTCTTCTTTTAAAATGGTTCCGTACTTACGAATCATTGATATTTTTCCCGCCTCAGCATAAGCATATACTTTTTCAAGATAGATCTGTCCCTGCTGCAGCACTTCTTCTATCAATTTTAAAAGCTCATCCGTATGAATCCCCTTTTTGGCAGAAATCTGAATTACTTCATCTGCATGGGGATCATTCAAAAAGGTCTCCTCTTCCAACTGGTCGATCTTATTAAATACCGTGATCATCTTCTTATCTTGAATCCCAAGCTGTTTTAATGTCTCATACACTGCCTCCATCTGCTTCTCTCTTTGCGGATTAGAAGCATCCACTACATGAAGAATCAGATCACTGTATTTTGCCTCTTCCAGTGTACTCCGAAACGCATCGACCAGATGATGTGGAAGCTTTCTTATGAACCCAACCGTATCCGTGAGAAGAATTTCCTGACCACTTTCTAATCTCACCTGTCTTGTAGTAGGATCTAAAGTTGCGAACAGCTGATTCTCCTCCAATACTCCTGCATTCGTATAAAGATTTAAAAGGGTGGATTTCCCTGCGTTTGTATACCCAGCAATACAAACAACCGGAAGGTGATTTTTACTTCTCTTCTGACGCTGTACTTCCCTGTGCCTTACGACCTGTTTTAATTCTCTGGATAAATGTCCGATCCTGTCTCGAATCAGCCTTCGATCCATCTCCAATTTCTTTTCCCCGGGCCCTCTGGTCCCAATTCCACCTCCCAAACGGGATAAGGAAGTTCCAAGACCGGTCAGTCTGGTAGCACGATAGCGAAGCTGTGCCAGTTCCACCTGGATTTTCCCTTCTTTTGTTCGGGCCCGTGAAGCAAAAATATCTAAAATCACCAACGTTCGATCCATAATCTTGCATTCCAGTTCCATCTCCAGATTGCGAAGCTGAGCTGGAGATAATTCATCGTCACAGATAATTCCATCTGCATCCGTCTCCCATATGAGATCCTTAAGTTCCTTAATCTTTCCACTTCCAAGGTAGGTAGCATTATGAAGGGCCTCTCGCTTTTGAATACAGCGTCCAACCACCTTGGCACCTGCCGTTTTGGCAAGTTCAGAAAGCTCATCTAAAGATTCTTTCGTATCTGCTTCTTCCTCCAGACAGACCGCTGCCAAAATGACTTTCTCTTCTTTTTTATTTTCTTCATAAATCATTTTATTATCCATATATTATCTCGTTTCCAAAAATTCCTGCTCACGTTTGCCCGTTTCATCATCAGGATATGCCTTCACATAGGCCGTGGCAGCCTCCAGTGCCTTATCATACTCCAGCATTTTTTCATAAACCACAATTTTTCCGAACGCAAGCTCCTGTTCCCATGAATTTACCGGACCCTTCAATGCCTGCTCAATAGTATCCAATGCCTGTTGATACTGTTCTTCTTCAATATAATATCCATATAAATAATAGTAACCAATTCCATCCTTCTTATCCACATCGATGGCTTTCTCATAGCTTTTCTGTGCCTTTTTCTTCTGTCCATCCGCCTGATAAGAAAATCCTTTCATAACAAATGCTCTGGCCTCTTTATGCCTATCCGTGATTTTTCCGTAAACCTGGACTGCATCTTCATATCTGCCCAAAAGAATCAGACATTCTCCTTCATAATATAGGATATTTTTCTTGGATGTCAGAATCGTATGCTTCTTCTCCGCTTTATAAAAAGATTCATAAGCTTTCTCGTATTCCTTCTGTTCCAGATATTTTGTACCATCCCGAACCAAAAGCTTCTGGGTGATAATCTGAAACAGTAAAAAAATGATAAGAACAATGCCAATGGCTCCTGCGGCTATGATTATATTTTTCTGCTTTTTTTCCATATGATTTCCTCCTGTCTGACCTTCATTATAATAAGCAGAATAGGAATTTGCAAGAACAAAGCGGACAAGTATTCTTTTACAAAGTCTGCCACCCTAATAAAAATTTAATTTAACACGACAATCTATAATGAAAAATGCCCATCCTATGATTTCTCATAGGATGAGCACCTTCCTTTCGTTCATCTATCACGACCCTAGACAAACAAATCCTTTCTACTACCACGCTAATATAAATTCTGATCCATATACGTTAAAAACCCTACGCATACAAAGCAGATAAATCCGAACAAATTATTTATCTTAATTTTGAGAATTATCCTCTTGTCTTACCACCTGCAACGTTCAGGGTAACACCATGGATATATCCTGCTTTTTCACTTGCAAGGAATGCACATGTTGTTGCTACTTCTGATAATTTACCAGAACGTCCCAGTGGAGTTGTAGATGTCTTACTGTATCCAGCTCTTAAATCATCTACAGTAATTCCTCTTGTATAAGCAAGAGCTTCTTCATAAGCAAGAGTTCTAAGTCCTGTTGCTTCCATGATACCAGGAGCTACACCTACAACACGAACACCTAATTTACCAAGTTCTTTTGCCCATGAACGAGTTAAAGAATTTACTGCATTCTTTGTTGCTGCATATACGCTCTGACCTTCAGATCCTTCTAATCCTGATTCAGAAGACATGTTGATGATCACTCCAGCTCCTTTTGCTGCCAACACACGTCCAACAGCCTGTGCACATAAGAATACACCTTTGAAGTTAACTGCTGTTACTTTATCCCATACAGCTTCATCTAATTCGTATTTGCCATTTGGATCTTTTGGATCTACCAACAGTCTAGGAATATTGATACCTGCATTGTTTACTAATACATCTAAGGTACCAAATTTTTCTACTGCCTGAGCTACCATTCCATCCACAGATTCCTTACTTGTAACATTTGTCTGGACATATAAGAAGTTATCATCAGATGCGCCATCGTATGCTGGTGCTTCTGGTGCCATATCAGCAACTACTACTTTTGCTCCTACATTCAGGAATTCCTGTGCAACTGCTTTTCCAATTCCAGATGCAGCTCCGGTAATCACTACTACTTTTCCTTCTAAACCTAGCCATGTACTCATTCTATTTTCCTCCTTAAAAAATAAATAATTAGTATATCAAATTTGGTATATAGAATACCATAATCTGCATGATCTACAAACAAAATTTAAGATAGTCATTAAATTTTGTCCTCTGAAATAATTTGTTCGTGCTCCAACAACTGCTGGAAAGAATCCTTTCTCATGGAATAAAGCAGTAAAAAAATACTATCGACAACAGCCATTGCCGCTGATCTTGTAAAACTGACCTGGTCATAAAATACTCTTTCCCGCGATGCAGTTGTCAATACAATATCGCTGTTTTCTGCCAATGGTGACTCTGGCTGATTGGTAATGGTCACAACGAGGGCTCCTCTTTTTTGCGCAATTCGTGCCATTCCTACCAATCTTCTGGATGCTCCGGAAGCTGATATTCCGATTAATACATCCCCTTTATTTAATGTAAAAGAAAATGCCTGCTGTGCCTCCCACACATTGGATGCTACAGAACGAATTCCAACCTGATTGAACTTATAGCTGGCATCCATGGCAATTGGTATAGAATTTCCGACTGCCGCCACTTCTACCACATCTGCTTTTACAACAGCATCAATCACCTTCCTGATCGACTCTTCATTCAGATTGTTGATCGTCGCTTCCAACTCCTCTACCTTACTGACAAGAATATTGTGCAATGACTGCCCAATGTGATTAATATCAATGGCATTCGTTGTAATATAATCTTTTCTCGTCTTCATATCCTTGGCCATCTCAATCTTCAACTGATGAAATCCGCTGAACCCGACCTTTTTGCAAAATCGAATAATCGTAGCCTGGCTGGTCGAACATTCTCCTGCCAAAGCTGCCACAGACATCTCCACTGCTGCATCCGGATGATCCAATAGATAATCAGCCACTTTTTTCTCTGCATCAAACAATTGATCGTATGTGGTGAAAATGTAATCTCTTACTGTCATTTCCTTTGCCATAATATACACTCCACTTCTCTCTGGTAACTTACTCTTATAGAATATTGTCGCTTATTTTTTCTATTTTGTCAACTTAACCAGTTTCATTTTTTTGTATATTTCTAACAAATTCACCACCGTTGAAACACTATTTATTTCATAATTCTATTATACCGTGAAATTTTATTTTGTCAATATTTTTTTTGCGAAATTTTATTTTGTTATTTTTGTAACAATTAAAACTCCCAAATATTCCCTGGAATGAAAATACAGAGGATTTTTCTCCAAAATACAAGATAAAAACAAGAAAAATGGCAGAAGCATTATCATTCTTCTGCCATTTTTCTTGTTAAAATTTTATCTTATTCAAATTGACACTCCGCGAAGGTCTGGCGCCCCACTAAGCTATACCTGATATACAACTTTTCCTTCCTTTATAGTCGTTAAAACTGTGATATCTTTCATCTGCTGTTTGGGAACTTCCATAGGATTTCTATCTAAAATTACCATATCAGCCAGCTTTCCTGCTTCCAATGTTCCTTTCTGCTTCTCTTCGTGGTATTCATAAGCGCCATGGATGGTAATCGCCTTCAACGCATCGTACACATCAATGCACTGTTCCTGTCCAATAGACTGTCCTCTTCGTGTCCTTCGATTGACTGCACACCATACAGAATGAAGCATATTAGGTTTTGTAACTGGTGCATCCTGATGGAAATTATACGGCATATGAAGATCCAGCGCTGTCCGTACCGGACTGATCGCAGCCCCTCTGATCGGACCTAAATTTTTTAGATGAATATCTCCCCAATAATACGTATGCCCAACAAAAATAGATGGTATGATGTGTAAATTTGCCATACGCTCCATCTGATCCTTTCTTGCTGTCTGGCAATGAATCATCACTGGCCGCAGATCTGCATCGATTGCCCCTTCCTGCTTCTCATAGGCCTTTTCAATACTTCGGATAAACTGTTCTGACGCCGCATCTCCATTACAATGAGCCAGGATCTGATATCCACCCTTTACTGCATTGGATACGACTTCTTCCACATAACTATCTTCATGAGTTGGGTATCCACAATAACTTTCTTCCCCTTCATATGGCATAGAAAGCCATGCCGATTTTCCCTGCGGGGAACCATCTAAGATGACCTTAGCACCTCCAATTTTCACCCTGTTCTTATAAATTCCATTATACTCACTGAACTGTGCTACGGTCTTTTCATAGTCATCTGCCAAAATATATACTACAACATCCAGCTTTAGCCGCCCTGTGGCTCCATAGGAAGCCAACATCTGCATAGCCTGCCCCATAGCCGCACCTTCCTGCACTGTGGTAATTCCATTCTTAAGATAAAGCTTCTCGGCTGCTTCCATCTGTACCATCAGATCACCCTTCATTCTCGCCATTGCCGGCATGAGAATTTTCATAAGTGCTGGTGTCTCTTCCACATATCCATTCAGACTTCCATCCTCATATCGTCCGAATCTGCCACCCTTTGGATCTTCTGTATCATCAGTAACCCCTGATAACTGAAGCATTGCAGAATTGGCCACACCCATGTGACCAGATGCATGAGAAATATAGATTGGAATCTGGTCAGAAACCTCATCCAACAGCTTTTTATCCGGATGCACCTCCTCTTCTAAAAAATTATGATCATATCCACTCGCAAATACGACTCCTGTAGCATCCATATGATTTTTTTCTATATACTCAGTTAAACTCTCTGCAATCTGAGAAAAACTCTCTGTTTCCGATAAATCACACATCTGGACACTTTGCGCCACCTGGGAAAAATGACTATGAGGATCAATAAATGCTGGCATTAATGTTTTGCCTTTCAGATCAATCTCCTGACCCTGCTCCCCACATATCTTCTTTGCTTTTTCGTAGCTTCCCACGTAACAGATTTTTCCCTCTTCTTCTATGAGTGCCTCTGGACAGTCACCCTTATGGACCATGGTAAGAATAGTCCCTCCATAATACAATTTCTTCATAAAAGCCCTCCATGATAGCCACGATCCGTCATCTTCATGGATTGAATGTTGAATCTGGCGTATTTCTAATCATCTTTACTTTTTACTGATATTGTATAAGATTCTTCAATTGGAAGCAAGAAATATTCTTTGGCATATACTCTCCCTGTTTTGGCGTAAAAATGCCGTTTCGAAACTCCGTCAGAAAAAAGAAGACAGCTGCTATTTTCATAACAACTGCCTTCTTTTCATTTTTATGCTCTTACATAAGCCTGCATAATTGCAAGTTTCTTGTCTTGAGGAGATTTTGGTACAATTCGATATCTACCAATATGTGCTGGTATGATAAAGGTTTCTCCATAGTGTACTTCGTATGGAGTAAAACTTCCATCTATACTTTCTACTACAGCTTCTTCCCCATCAATCAAATTTAACATGTTCACGCTTTCCTTAGTAGATAAAACAATGGGCTCATTAAACCAATGTCTCCTAGTTTCAATAAATTCCAGTTTATGAAGACCAGTTCTTTCTTCTTTATGTCCTTCCTGCTCATCTACTATTTGTACATTGTTAATTAAATTTTCCTGTACCCACTTAGTATCTCTATTTGTCTGAATATTTTCTTTTCCATGTTCAATATGTACCGGTCTTGGTTTTCCATCTAATCCTATTCTTCCCCAATCCCAAAGTTTAAATGTAAAGATGTATGGAGTTGCGCTGATCTCTAATACAACGACACCAGTCCCTCCACAATGTACTGTTCCTGCTGGAATCAGAAAATGATCATGTTTTCTTGCTGGAAAGCAATTGATATATTTTTCATCTGGAAAAATATATTCTCCATCTTGTGCCTTTTTTAAATCATTTACCATATCATCTAACTTGATATTTTCTTTCACTCCAAGGTAAACAGTTGCTCCCTCATCTGCATCTAAAATATAATAACTTTCATCTTGTGTATAATGCATCCCGAATTTTTCCTGAATATATTCTGTCAAAGGATGTACCTGAAGACTTAAATTTCCTCCATTCATTGTATCCAGATAATCAAATCGAATCGGAAATTCTTTTCCAAATCGACTATGCACTTTTGGTCCTAATAACTCATCTGGATACTGATGTACCACATTGATCGAAGGTACCTCAATCCTCACATCTCCATATTTTAAATATAAACTGTTTTCTTCTGGCACACCATCAAAAGCCCATCCATAATTCTTATCGATATGTTCTAAATCAAATTTTTCTTCCATCCAGGTTCCGCCCCATACACTTGCATCAAAATATGGAACCCCACGAAATGGCTGGGAGACAACTACCTCCAGTCCATGGCGATAATCTTCTCCAGATACCATTGCAGGATCATTTTTACGATTAGTATCTAGCAGATAATTAATGGATGAGTGTAATTGTTGCTTTAACTTATCACTGATTCTCCATTCAAAGAAATATCCTCTTTTATATTTTTTCAGAATATCTTCTTCTGAATTTTCAATCTTCCAGTTAGTTCCACCAGTACGGTAGCGAATCTGTGCTTCCCATCTTGCAAGATCTGCATAAATCAATATGTCGCCTTTTGTAATTAGAGATGCACCTGTACCATAAATAACTGTTAATCCTTCAATCTGATCTATTTCCTCTTTTGTCTTTTTCAGTACATTTGAATCAAAAAAATCTCTTATTTCATAATGTGTCAGAAGTCCAAAAACTCTATCTTCCGGAATCAGATCACGTTCTACCATTTGATTGATTTTTTCTGTATCAAATGCAAGATCATCTGCAAAAATAATCTTCTCTGGCTGTAACGACTCAATCAGATTTTTGCAAATTTCATTATTATCAATTCCTATATAGCTTTCAATAACAACTGTTTTCTTTCCTTTTCCAATATGTTTTCTTAATTCTGTGACAATTGCCTCATATCCTGCCCATGCACCTTGGTAATTTTCAATTTTAGTCTCAGGATATCTATCATACTTTGCCATAGTGTCATACCTCCTATCATTATAATGTTATATCATTTAGTATTATTGAAAAAGATTGTTTCAACAATCTTTTCCTCTTTGCTATTATTTTTTTAATTCCATCACTACATGGTACGTATAACGATCTCCTCGATAATAACCTGTTGTATATTCTATCGCCTTTCCCATATCATTATATGATACACGCCGTCTTCTTAAAACAGGAATTCCTTTTGTCATTCCTAATTTTTTTTGCACATTTAATGACGGCATTAAACAATCAAATTGTTCATCAACATGAACTGGAACAATTCCTCTTTCTCTTAAAATTGCATATGCACTTTCAATTTTTTCTTCTCCATTCAACGGGAGATTTGTGTCTAATGTGAAATAGGATTGAAAATACACGATTTCTTTACCATCTCCTGTTCGAACTCTTTCAAGAAAATATAAGAAACTTCCTTCTTCCACCGAAAATATTTTTGCCAAAAAAGCATTTGCTTTTTTTAAAGAAATCTTTACATCTTTTGATCCTGGTTCCAGATTTCGTTCTTTCATCTCATCTGTAAAACTTCGAATTGTATTCAAATATTCGTCAATGCATGGCTGAAAAGTGACAATCGTTCCTTTCCCCCTGGCGCGTTTCACCATATCATCTTGTTCAAGTTCCTGAATAGCCTGCCTTGCAGTAATACGACTAACGCCATATAACTCTTGTATTTCCTTTTCGCTTGGAATATGATCCCCATATTCATATTCTTGTTTAATAATCTTTTCTCTTAAAATATTACTAATTTGTAAATACAATGGAGGTGCACCCTTAGAATCATCTAATTTTTTCATCTTTCACCTCGTTTTTATCTCTTTCATTGTTATAACATTATAATATATTCTTTTAAAGAAAAAATCAATCCTTTTACGAGAAAATTCGTTTTCATTCTCACTAATTCTTCTCTTAAGTTTATGATGTTGGGCTGAGCCGATGGTTTCTTTGTTCCTCAAAGTTTCGTTTCTCTGCCTGAGAAACGAAACTTTGAGGAACAGGCTTAAAGCCTAACAACCAAAAAGAAACAGCTGCTGTTTTCATAACAACTGTTTCCTTTGGTTTTTATAACAATACCATTAAACTTCTTTTTTCAAGATTTATCTAGCGATTTCTCATATTCAATACTATATTTCTCATATGCATTTACTACGATTGTCTGCCGATAATGATCTTTTCTCACCATGCCATACCCATAATTCATATGTACATGACCATGAACAAAATATCTTGGTTTATATCGCTCAATCATATCTAAAAAGCATTGAAATCCTCGATGAGGCATATCTTTTCCATCGTGCAATCCCTTAGCTGGTGCATGAGTCAAGAGAATATCAAATCCACGATATCTCTGAATCTTTGTCCAAAGACGCCAATACCTTCTCCTCATTTGTTTTTCTGAATATTGATAACGACCTAAATTATATTTCATAGATCCTCCCAGTCCAAGAATCCGAATTCCATTATAATTGATCAGATCATCATCTATACAGATGCATCCTTCTGGTGGATTTTTTTCGTAATCATTGTCATGATTTCCATGAACATACAACACATCACAATGATACATGGTCGTCAGAAACGATAGGTAATCCGCGTCCAAATCTCCACAAGATAAGATCAGATCAGGAGAAGTATGTCGATTTTGCTCATAAAATTCCCACAAAGCTTTCGATTCCACATCTGCAACTACTAATATCTTCATAATCGACTCCTGTCTTCCTTTCGAATCCCCTGCACCTCTAGAAGAATCTTTGCTTCCCCTGTTAATTCCTTTTTCAATGGGATGTTTCCTACAACATTGTCTGCCAGCCAATCCATTGTCATAATGTCCTGAGCGGTCATTTTATTTCCATCCCTGTTTTTCAAAATATGATCCTGTGCATAAATTTCTCCAGAAAAAGGATACAAGATTCGATTTTGTATTGATCCTTTCAGACTTTCTACCAAATGACGGATTCCATATGGTAATCTACTGGATAACAAAATATCAATAACACCTGCATTCATCCCCCACCAATAATTAATTGCTTCACCTGGTTTCAATTTTTCTTTTTTCCATGTATTATTCAGAATCGACTGGATTACTTTAGAGTAGAAAATCTGCCAATTCCATAAGGTCAGCGCAACTGGACTCTCTTCCTGATGATGGAAATCATAAAGTCCAAATCTTATATGGTCGCTGTTGGGAATCATGCTGTCATATCCTGAAACCACTGAAATCTGATCTGCCTTTAATTCCATTTCCGCATTCTTCTCTTTTTCTGTAAACCAGTGAAGGTAAACCTTCGCTTCTGGATTTACCATCTGAACTCCTAAAGCAAATGCATTAATGTTAGCAATCGAACCATAAATAGGGTAATCAGCCAAATAACCAATTCTTCCAGAATGATCAATAATTCCTGCTATGATACCCAGAAGAAATTTTGCCTCATAGAGCCTTCCATAATAAGTCTTAATATGTCCGTAACAAGTATTCAGCGAACAATTTAGTATCTTTATATTGGGATATTTTACAGAAATAGACATGCATGCATTCAACATTCGTGGCGTCGTCGTAAAAATCAACGTACACCCCTTATGAATTGCCTCTTCCATTGCATTAATGCCATCGAACGATGTCTGTATATTGTAATATGGATAGGTTTCCACCCTGCTTCCATATTCCTGTGAAATCGCCTGTCTTCCCAAATCATGGCTATATGTCCACTTGGATGTCTGTGGTGTTTTTTCATAAAGAAATGCAATTTTAAGCTTCGCTATAGATAATTTCAGATTATTTCGTATAACACCACCCGATTTAAAACTATCTGCATTCATTTTCAGATTCACCTTCCGATGATCTGGAAAACAATCGAAATCTTCCTGAAGCTTTAAAATCTCATTCTTAAGCTCCTTTTGCGTCTTTGTCAATATATTCTCATATCCGTAATAATCTAGGTAAATCAAAAAAGCATCTGCATTTGTAAGAGAATAGCGGTTTAGCTTCTGTTCCTCGAAAATAATGGAAAAACGATCAAAGCAAGCTTTAAAATCTTTTCGCTTTTCCAGAGTCCATATATCCATGCTGGAATCCACATGCTTTAACAGCACCTGATAACAGCCCAGTTCTGAGAAATTAACATAATTAATATTCGTCAGCCGATAAAACTCCAGAAATTCGTAATAAATTTCTGACTGCTTTGTTCCATCCTTCTTCGGCACCAGACGGATCACGTTCCCAAGTATGCTGTCTGCATGAAAGTATTTCATGACACTCACTCGTTTGTTACCTTCCCGAATATAAAAGCAGTTCATAAATTCGTAAGCCTGTATTGGATCACGAATTCCTTCATTTAGATGAGACTGGTAGAGATTCATCCATTTAATAGCAAACTCTGTATCGTTTTCTAAAACAGGCATAAAATTACTGGAAAATGCATTAGTCCTTCCACGACTTTTGGTACCCATAATCTGATTCAATGGAATCTCTACTAATCCCAGATTCTGTTCTTTTATAATATCTACATGCTCCAACAAATCATCCAGCACAGGCAAATATGGATATTTCCCACAATTTGTATGCTTTCGTACTTCCTTTAATCCCAGCTTTCTGGCCTTCTCATATTCCTTTACAACCATCTTTCTACCTCTTATTTCATTGGCATAATACGGAGTGCATCTTTCCTTGTAGTCACAATTCCCCTAAGCTTTCTTTTTTTTAAGATAATAAAAACTATATGCTGGAATATCTACGCCGGATGCTTTTCTCACCTTTCCTGTCATCAGATCGATATAATCCCCATCTGTTTCATTAATCCATGCAGTCTTATCATATTCACTGAAATTGAAAATTCCGATTATTTTCTCTCCTTCATAATATCTTCCGATACATAATACTGCAGGTTCCCATGTTTCTATGGTCCATGCATCTGCATTCGATACAAAAGCCTTTTCTGTTTTCCTGATTTCTTCTAATTGTTTTAAGCCTTGGAAAATCTGTCCTTCAACAGTAGTAATCTCCTCTTTTAACTCTGCTTTTTCCCAATTCATCTTTCCTCGGTGGATATAACGGGAATCTTCTGCTTTATGAGGGTCCTCTTTATACGTCCAGTCATTTACCTGTCCAATTTCATCTCCACTATAAATGATAGGAATTCCAGACTGCATAAACATATAGGCATGTAAAGTCAGATCCAATTGAATTGCTTTTTTCATAGCTTCCGGATCTTTTTCAAATCCTGCTTTTTCAATACCGCACATGGATGCAGTCGTTCCGCAGAAACGTCCATCTCCGCTGATCGGATCAAAATTATATAATTCACCACGACTGTTGCTTGCGCCACGATACCCCTGAAAATAATCATTTAAATAATACTTATGAGAAACCTCCCCAATTCCCTCTTCGCCAAGCGTTGCATAATCTAATCCCCATCCAATATCATCATGACAACGAAGATAATTCAGGAATACATAGTCTTTTGGAAGAGCATTGACAATGTCTAATTGTTTTTTTAATAAGCGTACATTTCTCGTTGCTACCGTATGCCACGTTGTTGCCATAGTAGTCACATTATATAACATGTGGCATTCTGGTTTTTCCACCGTTCCAAAATAAGGTGCTACCTTCTCCGGTTCCATTACAACCTCTCCTAACAAAAGAACACCTGGGCAGACAATCTCACTGATAATTCTCATCATACGGACAATAGTATGCACCTGCTTTAGATTGCGGCAGGTTGTATTTAACTCTTTCCAGATATAGGGCACTGCATCGATTCGTATAATATCCATTCCCTTATTAGCCAGAAACAGGAAGTTATACATCATTTCATTGAAAACGACTGGATTTCCATAATTTAAATCCCATTGATATGGATAAAACGTTGTCATTACAAACTGTTTAGCATCTGGAAGCCATGTAAAATTACCGGGAGCTGTTGTTGGAAAGACCTGTGGAACTGTTTGTTCAAACTGTCGGGGAATTGTATCATCTGGATAGAAAAAATACCGATCCATGTATTCTTTTTCACCCTGTCTTGCTTTTTGGGCCCATATATGATCCTCTGAAGTGTGGTTCATAACAAAATCCATACACACATTGATCTGCTTTTTATGACAGGCTTCTGTCAATTTCTCAAGGTCTTCCATGGTGCCCAGCTCAGGCTTGACCTTTCGAAAATCTGCTACCGCATATCCTCCATCGGAACGCCCCTCTACCGTATCTAAAAATGGCATAAGATGAATATAATTAACGTTGCTTTCTTCAATGTAATCCAACTTCTTTTTTACGCCATTCATATCACCTGCAAAATTATCTATGTAAAACATCATGCCAAGCATGTCATTGCTTTTGTACCAATCTAGATGTTCTTCCCGATATTTGTCTATGGTCTTTAATTCCTTTTTTCTGTCCTTATAAAAATCTTCCAGCTGCTGACATAACTCCTGAAACAATCCTTTCGTTCCATAAAGCTCCATATACAGCCATTCCAACTCTTCTTTTCTTTTTTCAAATCTTTGTCTAAATAATTCCATTTCTTTCATTCTACATATTCCTCCAACTATTTATAATGCATGAAAAGGGCTAGGCCATTTCAAATGACCTGGCCCTTTCAGAGAGAATATCATGGTATACTAAGTTTAATTTGTAATTGTTTCTTCCGTTTCCTTATCAAATACGTGTATCTTCGTAGTATCCAGTTCAAAGGTAACGGTATCTCCTGCTTTAATATCAGTTGCTGAACTTACTCTTGCTGTAAGCTGATTTGTTCCAGATTCTGTATAGAGATATGCTTCTGAACCTAATAATTCATATACATTTACCGTACACTGCAACACATTATCTTTCGCATTATTTGCTGCAAGTGTAACATCCTCTGGTCTAATTCCTGCAATGACTTTCTTACCATCGTATTTGCCCCTGATCAGTTTTTCTGCCTTTTCTTCCGGAAGTGTAATCATCACATCACCAATCTTTAATTCTGCTTTTTTTCCAGACACTACACATTCTGCCTCTAAAAAATTCATCTGAGGAGATCCGATAAAACCAGCAACGAATACATTGCATGGTTTATTATATAAATTCTGTGGACTATCGACCTGCTGAATTACTCCGTCCTTCATAACAACAATTCTTGTACCTAGAGTCATCGCTTCAGTTTGGTCATGGGTTACATAAATAATTGTTGCACCAAGACGTTTGTGCAGCTTTGAGATTTCTGTTCTCATCTGAACACGAAGCTTCGCATCCAGGTTTGATAATGGTTCATCCATTAAGAATACCTTTGGATTACGAACAATCGCACGTCCCATAGCAACCCTCTGTCTCTGTCCACCGGATAAAGCTGCTGGTTTACGATCTAATAAACGTTCCAAATCTAAAATTCTTGCTGCTTCGCGAACCATTTTATCGATTTCAGCCTTTGGGGTTTTTCGAAGCTTTAACCCAAATGCCATATTATCATATACCGTCATATGTGGATATAATGCATAGTTCTGGAATACCATGGCAATATCACGATCCTTTGATTCAATATCATTCACCAACACATCATCAATTTTAAACTCTCCTGATGAAATATCCTCTAAACCTGCGATCATACGTAATGTTGTAGATTTTCCACAACCAGATGGTCCTACAAAAATAATAAATTCCTGATCCGCAATTTCTAAATTAAAATTTTTCACTGCCTGATATCCATTGGGATATTCTTTACAAATATTTTTTAAAGATAACCTTGCCATCTTTTTCCCTCCATTCTTGTGATTGAAAAATTATCTTAGCTTATGATAATTTTTCATTTCCAATAAAAACTCCTCGATTGGTTCAAAATAAACCATCTGATTTTTCACTTTCATACTATAAACATCTCTGTTTGGAAGACCAGAAGTATAGTCTAAAATATTAATCCCCTGCTCATGGATTCTTCCTTTTTTTACATAATCAATTTCTTTTCGTTGAAATCGATCAACTGTCTTACGCTTTGCCTTGCGAATAATTTTGGCTACCTCCATATCTCCATTTACATATTCGAATTCATACTCATACTTCCAGTTTCGAATTACAAAAATATAAACAAGCACCAATGCTGCCACAAAGATCAATGCCAATGCAATGAAAAAGATTGCATCAAACAATAATACGATGGCCGCTGAAAGCACAATCGCTTTTATCAACTGTTGTTGTTTGGACAAAACATGCGGTACCGTCCATTCTAAAACGACATCTCCCAAAATTACACCTCCAAAGCAACGATATGACATTGCCAAGCTTCATATTGTTCCATGACAGGAACTGGGATTCCTGCTTTCATAAGCACCTTTCCAGAATATACTCCATCGTTTCCCAGAATCTTATAAAAACAATCTGCTTCTAATCCCTTTAATTTCAGATATTTTTGAGGTTCATTAGATTCTACCTCTGTTTTCACCAGACTGGCCACTGCCTCTTTCCGATCTTTGGATACATGCTGCCAGGCCATATATCCGCAGGCATCATAAGGTTTTGTCAGTCGGTAATAATCACCATAAGCAATAATGTGATAATACTTTTTATAAATATCAATCTGTTCTCTACACTGTTGTTTTTGTTCTTTGGATAATTTTGTTGAATCAAGTTCATATCCAAGAATCCCATCCATGGCCACAACTCCTCGTGTATTCAATGGTGTTGTTCTGGCTGTCTGATGATTTGGACATACAGATACATGTGATTCTATTGTATTGATCGGATATCCAAAGGAAGTTCCATATTGAATGTTCAATCGATTTATGGCATCTGTATTATCGCTACACCAGATTTCCGGATGATAGTAAAGCATCCCCGGATCAAATCTTCCTCCACCACCGGCACATCCACAGAATAGGATATCTGGATGTGTGAGAATTACCTGATCCAAAATATAGTATAATCCCAAAATGTATCTATGGAAGATCTCTCCCTGGTGCTCATATCCATGATAGGAAGACCAGACGTCTGTCATATTTCGGTTCATGTCCCACTTCACATACTCAATATTGGCGCCATCCAAAATGCTATTGATACTGTTGATCAAGTAGTCACATACATCTTTTCTGGACAAATCCAATACAAGCTGATATCTTCCTCTCGTCGGCTTGCGATCTTTGATTTTCAGACACCATTCCGGATGACTCCGATATAGATCACTATCTTCGGATACCATTTCCGGTTCCATCCAAAGTCCAAACTTTAATCCAAGATTATTAATTTTTTGAACAAAATCATCTAATCCATTTTTCAGTTTATCAGTATTCACGCTCCAGTCTCCTAAGCCTGAATCATCGCTATCCCTTTTTCCAAACCATCCATCATCCAGAACAAACAATTCCACACCCATATCCACTGCTTCTTTTGCAATATTTAACAACTTTTTGTCATCAAAATCAAAATATGTTGCTTCCCAACTATTGATAACAATCGGCCTTTCTTTATGGGTATATGAACTTCTGCACAAGTTCTCACGATATAAATCATGATATTGGTGAGACAATTTAGAAAATCCCTGGTCAGAATAAGATAAGACAACCTCAGGTGCATCGAAGCTTTCTCCCGGTTGTAAATAGTATGAAAATCCTCTAGGATTGATACCAAATACTACCCTTGTCTGATCAAACTGATCCTTTTCAATCTCACATAAGAAATTACCACTGTATACAAAAGAGAATCCATAACAATCCCCCTGATCTTCATCTGCAGTTGGTCTGCACATGATCACAAATGGATTATGCTGATGGCTGGATGCTCCCCTGCTGCTTTCAATACTCTGTACTCCAGAGGAAATTGGAGTTCTGGTCATATTTCTTTCCATGGTATGTCTTCCATTGAAATGAATAAAATCAAACTCTGCATCCATAAAGTCCATCATCATTGACATGATTCTATTTATATAAATCGGCTTACTGCCATTGTTTTTTACTCTTACAGTTCTTGTGATCATGTCCTTTTCTTCAAAAACACTGTAACAGAGAATCACCATTACTTTAGAGGCCTGGTCCTGCAGACAGATTTCTAAAGTATCGACAGTATCCTTTTCTGTCTGGAATACTCCTGGCAGACCATTCAATTCATATTTCCCTGAATAAATCCGATGTCCCACTACTTTGCCCAAAAAAGAAGTACTTCCATCTCCATTTTTGATCTCAATACTTGATTTTCTATAATCACCACACCCATCGCTGGAAAATTCCTGAGGTAATACATCTAATGAATACGTCCGATCGTTTCCTGCCTCATGTGGATTTGGAGAAAAACCTCTGTCTTTCGGCTGAATCAAGTATCCTAAATCCTGATCCTTTATCTTCTCACCATAATATAAATGCAATAAATAACCATATTGATCCATTTTCATCTGATAAGTTGTCTGCTTCGTCTCCAATATAAAAGTTTTTGTCTCTTCAAAATATCTGACTGCCATATTATTAGCCTCCAATTACGTTTATTTTTTTATTTTCCTCCGGTCATAGCCACGCCTTCAATCAAATGCTTCTGGAATACCAGATAAATGATTACCATTGGCAGCATCGCTAATAAGGATCCCGCCATCAGCACAGGGAAATTGGTACTAAACTGACCTCTCAATGTTGCGAGACCAGAAGAAAGTGTCATCATATTAATATCTGTGTTAACAACCAACGGCCACATCAAATCTCCATATGCAAACACTGCTGTAAAGATACCCAGTGCTGCCATAGAAGAAGTGGTTAGTGGAACCATAATCTTGGAAAAAATCTGCCACTGATTACATCCATCCAAACGAGCAGCTTCCGCAATCTCGTCTGGAATTCCCATATAGGCCTGTCTTAAGAAGAAGGTACCAAAGGCACTTACCAGACCTGGGAATACTAATGCGAAAATAGAATTTGTCAAACCAAGTTTTGCAAGCATCTTATACTGCGGAATCAAAAAGATCTGAGACGGCAGCATCATCTGCATCAATACAATAGCAAACAATATATTTTTTCCCTTAAATTCCAGCTTAGCAAATGCATACCCAGCCATTGAACTGAATACAACTGCACATACAACACGCCAGAAAATCAGCAAGATCGTATTTTTATAAAGTGCCAGGAATGGTAAGCTCTTGAGAGCATCTTTATAGGTATCCAGACTCCATGAATTTGGTAAGATTGTAGGAGGAATCTGCATACTTTCGCCCACTGTCTTAAAGCTGGTTAACAACATCCAGACAAATGGAAAAATCATAATACAGGAACCAATGATAAAGAAAATGTAAATTCCTACGGTTCTTCGTTTTTTACTTTTTGATAATGAAGAATTCATGCGCTCGCTCCTTTCTTATATTTCATAGTTAACCCATTTTTTCTGGCCAACAAACTGTACCGCTGTTACAATACCAATCAGGAATACCGTCCAGATAACAATGGCAGATCCTAATCCCTGGTTACCAGATACAAAGGATTCCCTATAGAACAAGTACATCAGTGACTGTGCATCAGTAAGTACCGGATTGGACTGTTCTACAATCATGTAGATGATATCGTATACCTTTAAGGACGCCATCAAACGTGTAATAATTACTACAAACAATGTTGGGGATACCATCGGCAGTGTAATATGGAAAAATTGCTGAATTTTACTTGCACCGTCCAAACTTGCTGCTTCATAGTAGGATTTTGAAATATTCTGAAGTCCTGACAATAAAAGCACTGCATCATATCCAACAGCACTCCAGATTGCTACAATGGCACACGTAATCATAATGATATGTGGATTAGAAACCCAGTTAATGTGTGCATGCAAAACACTGTTGATAATACCATATTCCGTATTAAACATCCATTTCCATACCATAGCTACTGCTGCAGGAGCAACTACCATTGGAAGGAAGAAGATTGCACGAAAGGCTGTCCTTCCCTTAATTTTAGAATTTAACATGATTGCTACGATCAAGGAGATAAAAACTCCGATTGGCACTGTTAAAATACAAAAGTAAATGGTATTCCATGTTGCTTTCCAGAATTCTGCACTAGAAAACATCTTTACATAATTATCGATTCCCTGCATTTTATAAAGTCCAAATGGCAAGGTTTTCGCGAAACTCAGTTTTAATGTATCGAAGAATGGATAGAAATTTAATACAATCAATCCAATAATCGTCGGTGCAACCATAAGGTAGCCCCAAAACGCTTCCTGTCTCTTCGCTTTTGACATGTCAATACCCCCTATTCATCATTTTTTGCTGTATTGATATATTCATTAATCTTGTCCAAACCTTTATCAATGGATACTTTTCCAGAATAAATCTTTAACAGCTCTTCTGTTACTTTTGGCTTCCATACACTTCGGTATTTATTATTTACGCTTTGAACACTGTAATCAAACATATCTACACATTTTTGTACATCAATAACATAATCAAAATCATCAAATACTTTGATCCATGTATCTTCTAACCCTTCATAAGCAGGAATCGCAGCTCCAGATTCACCCTGAATCCTCTGTCCTTCCTCGCTTCCGGCAAATCTCAAGAAATCTTTTACAATTTCCAGATTTTTACCTGTTGCAGATGTAGCATAACCTAAGCCATTGGAAATGGTTGCCCGTCCATCACCTGATTCTGGATTTGGGCATTTAGGAAGAACTGCCACATCCCATTTTCCTACCATGTCCGGATAGTTCTTCATTTCGGATAGCAGGTTCCAGTTTCCTTCCAGGAACATTGCTCCTTCTCCAGAAAAGAAAGCTGTTCCAGGAGATGTTTCTGCAAAATAATTCTGATCCGGACACCAATCTTCTTTCTGGAGATTGATATAATACTTCATAGCATCTCTGGTGGCTTTCTGATCAAATCCACCCTTTTCTTTGTCCTTTGTTAAGATATAACCGCCATTCTGATATACGAAATTCCAATATCCTAACTGATCATCTCCGTAAGCCATATAACCATATTTGCCTGTTGCATCATAAATTTTCTGAGAAGCTTCTGTTAAATCATCCCATGTCCAGTTTTCATCTGGATAACTAACCTTTGCTTCATCAAACATTTCTTTGTTATAAACCAGACATACGGTATCCTTGTCCTTTGGAACTGCATAAATATGTCCGTCGCTTCCCTGAGAATTAGCAATGGAAACATCTGAGAAATGTTCCTTGTAGTAATTCTCATCTTCGTAAAGGTCAGTCAAATCTGCTAGCTTTCCATAATCAGCATATTTTAAAATTTCATTGGTATGCATCCAAAAAATATCCGGCATTTGATTGCTTACAGCTGCTGCCTCTAACTTGGTCCAATACTCGTCCCAGCTTGTAACCTGTACTTCAATTTTAACGTCTGGATTTTTCTTGCTATATGCGTCACAAATCGCCTGCATTCCGTCTTTTTGTGCCACATCCCAGATCTGAAAAGTTAGCAATGTCTTTCCATCCTTTGTTTTAGAACTTTTTCCACAGGCTGCCAATGCAAGAACCAGGACTACCATCATAAAAACGGCAACCATTCTTTTTAATCTTTTCACAAAGCATCCTCCTTTTTGATTCATCATTTAATTTTTTATTTATTGATTCATACTCTATATGTCAAAATGAGTATTGTATCAAAATAAATAATGTAACAAGATATCCGGCCGGATACATATCATTCTAGATAAATTTTATAAAATATATCCTTTTTACATTTAAAATTATAAGCTTATTATCTAAAAAAAAACATAGGATATCGCATAACAAATATACCATAATGCTAGATTTTATTACAAAACATATAGTTGCGTAAAATTATGGTATATTTTATAATAAGAGCAGTAATAACAGAAAGGAGCATTGCCATGGAACCTAATATTTATCGTGTTTTTCCCAATGAATCCTATATGGATCTAACCTTATATCAATATGGCAGAGAAACCTGCACCCCTGCTCATTCCTATGGTCCTGCCATTCGTAACCATTATCTGTTTCACTTTATTTTGAATGGAAAGGGAACTTTATACTCAAACTCCACTGATGGTCAAACTCATGTCTTCCATCTCAAAAGACATGAAGGATTTTTGATCTCACCCCGACAGGTGAATACCTATATCGCTGATGAACGCGACCCTTGGGAATATGCCTGGATCGAATTTGATGGACTAAAGGCAAAGGAATGGTTGGACAACGCCGGTCTTTCCTGCAATACTCCGATTTTTAAAACCCATAAAAAAGAAAACATCCAACCTATGATCGAAGAATTAAAAGCGATCATCTATGGTCATGAGCGTTCTTCCCTATATCAGATTGGTCATCTCTACACCTTTTTAGACTTAATGGTGCATTCTTCTTTCTATTATAAGAATTTAAATACTGTAAAACTAAAAGAAGTATATATCCAACAAGCAATTACCTTTGTAGAACAAAACTATCATCTGGATATTACAATAGAAGATATTGCAACTTTTTGCAATCTTAATCGAAGCTACTTAGGAAAGCTTTTTAAAGAAATGGTAAATAAAACACCCCAACAATTTTTGATTCTTTATAGAATGAATCAAGCCTCTGAACTTTTGCGTTTTACCGAACTTTCCATTGCAGAAATCGGAAAATCCGTTGGATATCCAAACCAGCTTCACTTTTCACGAGCATTTAAGAATATCTATCACATTCCTCCAAGTCAATGGAGAAAGGAACACAAAAAATTTTAGAAACTAATGCTCTTAAACGAGTATCTCCCCGATTCTCGCTTAAGAGCAGTGTTCCTATTTCTCATTCTTCTGGAAAACTATCTCTAATACAAAGTCCACCCCATCCAATCTCATTATTGGGATAATCCGATATAAATGGAAGATGCTTAGCCCCCTTCTGGAGATAAGATTTTATCTTTTCTCCATACAAGAATACATCATTTTCTCTGATAATTCCCCATTCCATCAACAGGGCACTGGCACCTGTTACAAAGGGAACTGCCATAGAGGTGCCGCTTTTTACCGTCTGCCCGCCTCCTGGTGATGCAGCCAGAATATCCACCCCGGGAGCAGCAAGGTCCGGCTTTAAGATGCATTGTCTGTATGAGCCTCTTCCAGAAAATGGTGCAAAATACAGGTTTCTCCCATCATAGGCTCCCACAGATATGACCCTGAAAGCTGTGGATGGTATGGTTAATGTCAGATCCAGCGTCGGCATCAAAAATCTGGTATTTCGATTCGTCGTCTCCGATACCGGAAGCCACATGGCATAGCTTCCATTGCTGATCTTCTTCGGAAACAAAAATATGGTCCAGATTCCACTTTCTATTTCTCCGGACACTGGAAGAAAAGAAAAGAATAATTCCTGTCTGCGGTTATAGGGTGTGGGTGTTCCATAATAAAAAGACAATCTAGTGCTTCCAAAACTTCTTTGTCCAAATCCAATCTGGTTCTCAATAGTTCGTTCTTCTCCAGAGGGGGAACGAATGATAATCTCCACCTCATCCTTATATTCCTTCCAAAGCTGTAGATTCAGTGATGTTTCATAAGGTGCCACAGAAAATTCGATGACATCTGTTGTGGCAAGCACGAGCTTTCCTTGATGGTGACGTCCGGTATCTCCTTCGTTGCCGGTTCCGACACAGATTACATTCTGCCACAGAGCTGCTGCCGTATCCAGATAGGAGTCTAAGAGACTTCCTCCAAAATGATCTCCATAATTGGTTCCGTAGCTAAGATTAATGGCAATGGGCTGCTTTCTTATCTGTGCGGTTCTCATAAGAAAATCTACCGCCCTCATCAGGCTGGTAGTCCTGGATAATTCTCCCTGCCTTCCTCGTCCAAGCTTCACAAAAAGAATCTGTGCTCTGTTGGCAACCCCCTTATTTCCAGCCGCAATTGCCGCAACGTGTGTTCCGTGTCCGGAAGGATCACTGATCAGAGATCTGTTTTCCTCAATTGCCTGAGCAATTTCTTCTTCCGAATAGTATCTTCCCATTCGATATCCCTCTGGCGGTGGTCCACTTTGATCTGTCTGATCCCAGATGCCGATCACTGCACTTTTTCCATCGGGACGAATAAAATCAGGATGAAGCATATCGATTCCAGAATCTACGATTCCGATCAGTACTCCATTTCCATTCAAACCAGTTTGATTGCCTGGCCGAAGAGGACAGGAACTCTCTATTCCTTCCCGCACCTCCAGACGCATATTTTTTGCCTTTTCCACATAGATGACCTCTGGTTCTCTGGAAAAAGCATCAATTTGTTCTTCCGGCAAGACAACGATAGCATACTGTCCAAATAAAACATCCGCATTTCCTTCATATTGAGAAACCAGATTCTGAAATTCCACATTCCCACTGGAAAATCGTACGACCAGCTCCCAGGTATTTGTCTCCGCATCAAATCCGGCATCTAATTCACTGTTTTTTGCCCTTTCCGCCGCTGGCATAGACAATGCCAGATTCAACTGTTCTTCCAGCTTTTCATTTCGCATGACTGCTCCACATTCTTTTTCTTATATCCTATGCGAAAATACCTCTCCTGTTTCATGGACTGGACAAAAGCGTTTCGCATACCTCTTTCCTTTTTCTGACTGCAGATACTTTTCACACCAGGAAAACTGTCCCCACATGTGCATTGGCATAACCAGCTTAGCCTTTGTATGTTCCATAAAATAATTCATTCCCCAGTCATATGCTTCCTCCTGACGTGGATCCAAAAGCACGAAGGCAAGATCAATTGGTTTATCCTTCAGATATTCCATCTGTTCTATATAGGCTTTCTTCATATATTCATTGTCTGCTTCCGGTTCTCCAATCCAATGCCACCAGTTCAAATCTCCCGCATGGTAAATATACTTTCCTTCCACTTCAACATAAAAGGCACATCCTTCATCCGTAGATTGAAGCGTATGAAGCTTTAAACCTCCAATCTGATAGGTTTCGTTCCAGCTAACCAGCTCGTATGGCTCTTCCAGCTGATGCTTGCGGTGCTGTTTGATATCCTTGGAAAGAATATAGGTAACATCATCATAAACTTCCCTCAAATGAAAAATCTTTTCTTGAAAATGATCTTCATGAAAATGAGAAGAAAATATATACCATTTCTTACCTGGAACATGAGGAATCTTCTCCCCCTTATAATAATCAAATAACAATACCGTATGTTCTAATTCTACCAAAAATCCACTATGATCAATAAATGTCACCTTCATATAGCTATCTCCTGCTTTCTTCTATTATTGTTTCCAATATGTTACTGTCGAACTTCTGCTTTCGGAGCATCTCAATCTCATATTTGTATGGAGGATAGGATTTCTTTGTTCCTTCCTCTTTGATATATGGCGTTTCCAAAATCTTAGGGATATTCAAAAATTCTGGATGATATACTATCTTGTTCAATGCATCAAATCCAATATGTCCAAATCCCAGATTCTCGTGACGATCCTTTCCTGCACCCAGTGGATTCTTGCTGTCATTGATATGAAATACTGCAATTTGCTCCTTTCCGATGATCCGATCAAATTCCTCTATCACCGGATCAAAATCTTCTGCTATCGAATACCCGCTGTCATTAACATGACAGGTATCAAAACACACTCTGAGATGCTCTGGATATTTTACCCCATTATAAATCCGTGCCAGTTCTTCGAAGTTTCGTCCAATCTCACTGCCTTTTCCAGCCATTGTCTCAAGCGCGATAGAAACCTGCATGTCCTTTGTCATAACTTCATCAAGCCCTTTGATAATCTGGGCAATTCCAGCATCTACACCTGCTCCAACATGAGAACCTGGATGCAGCACTAAAGTATCAGATCCCATTGCCTTTGTACGTTCTAATTCAATCTTTAAAAAATCCACTGCAATTTCAAAAGTTTCCTTCTTTACTGTATTCGCCAGATTGATAATATAGGGTGCGTGCACAATAAATTCTTCGATTCCATGTGTGTGCATATATTGCCATGCCTCTTCGATCCGTAATTCTTCTATCGGTTTCCTTTTTGTATTCTGAGGAGCTCCTGTATAAACCATAAAGGTATTGGCCCCATAAGATACCGCCTCTTTGGCAGATCCCAACATCATTTCTTTTCCTCTCATTCCTACATGAGAACCAATCTTAATCATAATTCTTCCTTTCTATTTTTTACTATATTCTAAATCATAACAATTCTTGAACTCCAATTCAAGTCGGCACGCTACAGAGGCTTAACTATTTCAGATTGTATTTCTCCAAGTACAATTTTGCTACTTATTGACTTTTTCATAAAAGCCGATATACTTTATTTTGGCTTATATCGCCACAACAAGCTAAGAAAGGAGACGTTTATGGAATTAAGTCTATTATTAGCCCAACAGATCATTGCTTTATTTTTAATGATGATCGTGGGTTTTTTCCTGGTCAAAATACAGCTACTGACGGTAGAAGACAGCGATGTACTGGCCAAACTCGTGGTCTATGTCTTTTCCCCCTGTGTGATCATCCAATCCTTTGTGAATGCTGATTACACGAAGGAAACCTTTGCCGGTCTCATGGTAGCGATCTTAGGTGCAACCGTCGTTCATATCATCTATATTTTGCTAAGCAAATTGGGAGAAATATTCCTTGGGCTTAGCAATATTGAAAAAGCATCCCTGGTCTATTCGAATGCTGGTAATCTGATCATCCCTCTGGTAACTGCCACATTGGGAGAAGAATGGGTGTTCTATTCCTGTGCCTATATCATCGTAAGTACAATATTATTTTGGAGTCATGGAAAATCTGTTATTTGTGAAGAACCCCATATGGAGCTTATGAAGGTAATTAAAAATCCTAATATCATTGCTATTATTCTAGGTCTGATTTTCTTCGTCACCAACTATAAACTACCATCCACCATCGATACCTGTACTTCTTCACTGGGTGTTATGATCGGTCCTGCCAGCATGATGGTCATCGGTATGCTGATTGCAAACATGAAGCTTTCTTCTGTCTTTCGCAATCCCCGTGCTTATCTGATCAGCTGTGGAAGACTTTGCCTTTACCCTATGATTACTATACTGGTATTTTGTTTTTCCGGTATTTTAAATCTCCATCAACAAGCTCCACAGATTCTTTTGGTCACTCTATTAGCTGCTGCTGCACCATGTGCCGCCAATGTAACTCAGGTATCCCAGCTTTATCATAAAGATGCCCTCTATGCCAGCGCTCTTAATGTAATGTCCGTAATTTTTTGTGTCATTACTATGCCTTTAATGGTGGCAATTTATCAGATTTTATTATAAAATAAAGTTATCTTAGTAACTATAATCAGGTTATTCAGAACATTTAAATTGTTTTTTGTGTATTTTTTATACAAGGAGGAATTTATGAAAGAACTTCATGAAATCATCAGCACTGCAAAATTGACAAAAGTAGGGAACATTATTGGGAACTTTGTACTTGCTCATACAACAGAAGCCTGTTTTATGACTTCTACTGAGCTGGCTACCCAGCTCCAGGTAAGCGAAGCTTCTGTCATCCGTTTTGCCAAAGCAATCGGATTTTCCGGTTATATGGATTTCCAGAAGTATTTACAGCAATGTCATTTGGAGACGATCACGAAAATTTCCGATGAGATTGTTTTTCCATCTGAGCGCTTTGCCGAAACCTTAAAGCCCCATCCCGGTGAATTACATTACGGAATTGAAGCATTGAAAATTGCAGATGCCAGTCTGCGAAGCGTATTTTCTCTAAATGGTCATCAGCTATTTAAAGAAGCTATTCAGCTGATTCTGCAATCAAAGAAAAAATATATTGTATCCAGCCGATCCAATATCTGTCTGGGAAGCAGATTGTATTTTATCTTAAAGCAAATTCTTCCAGATGTCTATACGACGGGCTTAAATACCGGCACTGCCATCGATCATATGTGCGATATTCAAAAAGATGACTGCCTGATCCTGTTTAGCTTTCCACGCTATTCCAAAATCGACAAGGTAGCTCTTCAGATGGCTCACGATAAAGGTGCATCGATTATTCTGATCACTGATACCAATAATACTACACTTCCCGCTTTGGCAGACAAGACCTTTCGCATTGATATCGGAAGCAATACCTTCTTTTCCTCACAGATTGGTATCAATTTTCTCATTGAACTGTTTGGAAATGGCATCAGTCGGGAAATCGGAAGTTCTCTGCAAGAACGTCTGCAGCATGTAGATTATTATATTTCACAATTTGAAATTGTATAAAAAATCTCCAGCTCTATGCCCAAAACATAGAACTGGAGATTTTTTGTCAACATTTATTCAATTGGCAATTCTAACAATTTCCAACTCAAATCGATCATTTCTTTTCGATCAAGAGAATTCTCAATGGTTATGCTTCCTTTCCGCTCTTCTTCTTGCAGCAACCCTTTCTCTCCTAATCGCCTCTTTAACTCACGGGAAGTCCCAAGACTTCCATCAATCAGTGCAATCTGTCTTTCTCCAAGATAGGTTCTTAGACGAGGACGTAAGAACGGATAATGGGTGCATCCCAATACGATCGTTTCTGTGTCGTCAGACAAATAAGGCTTCAGATGCTCATCAAAATATTCATCCAGAAACTTCCCATTCAAATCTCCGTGCTCTACAAATTCCATCAATCCCTTGCATGGAATCGGAATAATCTTAGCCTCCTTTTGATATAATCCTAATAACCTCTGGAATTTCTCCTGCTTAATGGTCATTGGCGTGGCCATAACTAATATAGTACCCCCACGGCTCATCTTCACTGCAGGCTTTATGGCAGGCTCTATTCCAACAATAGGAAGATCTGGATACATCACTCTCAGCTTTGCAACCGCTGCACTGGTAGCCGTATTACATGCTACTGCCAATCCCTTGATTCCCTGATCCAATAACTTTTCCACAACTGTAAACGTCAGCTCGCGGATGACATCCGGATGCTTTGTTCCATAAGGAGCGTGGAAAGAATCCCCATAATAGATAAAATCCTCATTTGGCATAATTCTAACTGCTTCTTTTAATACGCTCAATCCTCCCAATCCAGAGTCCATGAATCCGATGGGGAGCTTTCTTTTCTCATCTATCTTCATTGCCATTAACCTCATTAGAATTTCTTATCACTCAAAAAGAATCTCGCTTTGCGAGATCCTCCGCAGTTTCCTATATGATAAAAAAACCCCCTTTAAATATAAAGGAGGTTCGAACTGCGGGAAATGGGACTTGAACCCACACGCGCACAAGACGCACAAGATCCTTAGTCTTGCCTGTCTGCCTGTCCCAGTTTTCCCCCTATTTAAGCCAATCTCGCTAGATTTAGATGTTGTAATAACACTAGACTATCTGTATCTAGAATACAGCAAGAAGGCGTGTATGTCAATCCCAAGTCTCCACTTTTAGGACAGCTTCTTGCTGACCTTTATCGTATGTTTCTACTTTCCCGCGGACAATATATCTATTTTCTTCATCATTTAACTTCTCTTTCTGACTTTCGAAAATATCATAAACATAGTCGATTCCTGTGTGTAGCAGACAAGCCAAAAAATATAAATTAGGGATTGATAATTCTATCCATCTATCATTTTTTAGATACCAAAGTCTTTTGATATCATCATGGATTCTCCTGTGTAGGCTTCTATTTTTTGCATTCTCCAAATATATGATATTAGGATTCTTTCTGTCTTTTTTGATGTGATGAACAATATTCCTATCACCCCCAAAAAACAAATCAGCCATAAAAATATGAGAGTAGATGTAAGTTTTTTTACCGTCTTTATCCCGATAATAGACTCTTTTATATCCTTGTCCCTTATCATTATTTATAGACCCCACAAATCGAGCTTCTCCGCTTCTCATAGATATGATTTCAGCGTTTGGTACTGACCCATAAAGCCCTTTTATCTCTGGATGTTCGTAGAAACTATTAATCCCATATTCACTATTTGGCTCTGTAATACTCTTGATTTTTCCATCGTCATCATGAATTAATTCCGGCAGATATTTTCTTTTTTTGTCTGGATTGCTGGCGTACAGACGGTTAACGATGTTATCGTCTAGTTTCTTTGTTTTTGGTAATCTAATCATCTTTAAACATTTCCTTTCTTTTCATAATTTTAAAAAAATCGTGTTGCTACCGATATACATTTTTTTGTAACGGGTTATACTTCTATGTTACGCATTATAGCTTTCTTCTATTATCCGATAATCTTGATACTTGGATTATCTTGATTATAGGAATAACACCAGCGAGGAAAGTGGGAGCGTGGCGACCTTAATCAATAAATAATTAAAAGGCATTTCGAGCTGGGCGAGAAATACGGATAACAACGTTAGTTGTTATCTGTTAATATATTTATTTATCATCTAAAGAAAACAAAAAATTGGCAACCTATATTTATTTACGTTTATTAGTTTATATAATTTATATTTTGCCAAAACATGTTAACTTAGAAAATAATGTAAATAGCATTAAAAAAAACTGTATATCTTTATACAAAAAAATGTATATCCATTTTACAAAGTGAGTGCCAAAATGAACGTGGTATTTCAAAAGTGCATGCCAAAATGAATGTGGTTTTTCGAAAGTGCATGCCAAAATGAACGTCATCTCCTGAGGATTACGTATTTATTTGCCGTAAATTGGTATTTATCTTCATCAAATCCACGTACAACCTTTATGAATCCATGTTTTTCCAACCATTCATTGTTAGTTTTGATGTTTCCGAGGCGGATTCTGCCCCGCTTAGAGATGTTTTCGTGACAGGGGTAAGCATACCCAAGATTAGCATTGAAAAACTGCAAAATAAAAACAAACTGCCGAAAATACTGAGAAGCATTTTTTCCAGCCCCATAAAAATCATCTAGAACCGCTGGATTAATCATTTCGTATTGTCCTTCCCATTGGTTCAGTTTAATCGTCAGATACCCGTTTCCAGCTTTATTCTGCTTCCAGAGTCCGGCAGCCTCTAATAAGTCGAGCATCTTTTTCAGTGTTGGTTGAGACATTTTTAATCTTTCTCTTATCTCCGACTGTACAACCAGTGGACGTTTTTCGATAACAATTTGATTTACAATATCCGCAAATAGCCATGTAGCTTTTGCTGGAACATCCTTATTATCTATGATAAGATGCGGAATACATATCATATTTGCCCTCATCACAGGCTTTTCATCGTTTTCTTCTTTTCCATAATTTGTAAATTGGTTCGAGACTTCATTCATATAAGCATTGTTCCTCCTAATATTTTTCCTAAATTTGCTTGAAATAATGTTGCCGAGCTGGCAGAAAATAAAAGAATCGACTCTTATCGAATCAGATTTGAAATATATAAATATAATTATTTTTTATCAAAATAGCATATATGAATCAAGTTGTCAAGTACTTTTTTAAATTTTTTTCGATAATTTCACCATGTTTCTTCAAAAGAACGGACTAACGCCACCAGAAAAAGGAGCAATTACTTAAAAGTTTTAATTGCCCCGTTTCTATTCTTTCCTATTAAATGCAATTTACAATCTGGCTCTTTTCAAATCATCCAGAAATAGAATCAACATATTCTTTCATCATTCTGTCGAGTGTAGGACGAGAGATATTCAGAGCCTTAGCAAATTGTGTTTTATTGATTCTTCTGACACTATACTCTGCATACAATTCCCTAAACTCATCATTTACAGCAACTTTTTTCCTTCCTCTGTATTTTCCTTCTCTTTTGGCTATCGCAATGCCCTCTTTTTGGCGTTCTAACAGATTCTGCCGTTCGAATTCCGCTATTGCTCCTACCATGGTGAGCATCAGCTTGCCAGTAGGGGTTGATGTATCAATGTTTTCCTTATTGCTGATGAGGTTTACTTTCTTTTCCTTTAATTCTTCCACGATTTCTAGTAAATCTTTTGTAGAGCGTGCCAAACGAGAGAAATCATGGATGTATATTGTATCTCCTTCCCTAACGAATTCTAACATTTCTCTAAGTTTCGGTCTGTTCCTATCCTTTGCTGAAACCTTTTCAACGAAGTATTTATCAATGTCATGCTCCTTCATAGCTTCAACTTGTCTTGCCTCGTTCTGCTCTATCGTAGATACTCTCACATAAGCTACATTCATCTTCTTTCTCCTTCCCCTTTATATTAATATAATATTATTAATACTATTATATTAATATATATCTATTACTCTATATCTGTTATTATATATATAAGATAGCATAATATAAATATAAAATCAAGATATATCCTACAATATGTAAAATAATTAATATTTTAATTCTATTTTTACATAAATCTGGCATTTCTTAACGTAAAGTTAGGCTATATTCTATTTTTACATACTTTAATAAAACCCCATGATAAAGCCTATCAGCCCTTAATTACAAAAATAATTATAAATTAGCATTGTCATGGGAATAATTACTGTTTTCTATGAAAAATCTAGTGACAGGACAACCAATAATAGGCTTAAATAAGCAGATTTTTAATCCAAAATGTAATTATTTTTCTTAATTTTCCAATTAAAAAACCGCATAAACAAGCCAATCTGACATCGGGAAATATAGAAGAATTCTTATTTTTTCAATATATTCCATTTCAGCAACTTTTCACAACAAATATTATATATATTGTTCACAATCAGAGCAAAATAATAATTCCTGCTGCTTCTGAGGTTTAATCGAGTAGGAGGAATTTCTCTTGATTGAGAAATTCCGACCTCTCACACCACCGTGCGTACCGTTCGGTACACGGCGGTTCAATCAACTTAACAAGTAACACACCTTTCGGTGTAGTAATCTAACATTGAGACTAATCCGAATGAGGTTAGTCTCTTATTGCTTATAGCTTGGCATACATCTGAACCTCGACATACTCTTGCGAACCCTTTAGCGTAGGATGTTCGCTTTGCTGCCCATTGGGGCACGCCTAGTTTCATTAAATTCTTTGCCCTGTTTTGTGGTGTTTTCCATTGTTTCCATATACACATACGAAGTCTGAATCGGATATGTTTATCCATTTCCCTGCACAGATGTTTCATACTCCCTATCTTGAAGTAGTTAACCCATCCTCTGATAAGTTGATTGAGTTTCTCCACTTTGTAGCTGTTGCTTACACCCCAGCTACGACAGGTGAGTTCCTTCATCCTCTTCTTGAACTTCTCAACTGATTTTGCATGTGGCTTCGCCTTGTATTGGTGTGCTCTTGAATCAAAATAGAATCCAAATCCAAGGTATTTGAGTCCTTGCGGTTTATCCACTTTACTCTTTGTCATGTTGACCTTAAGCCCTAGTTTCTCCTCAATGAATCGAGAGATATTTCTCATTACTCGATTTGCAGACATTTCACTCCCAACCATAATGATACAGTCATCCGCATATCTCGCGAAATTGAGCCCTCGCTTTTCCATTTCTTTGTCAAGTTCATTGAGCATGATATTCGCTAATAGCGGAGAAAGATTTCCTCCTTGCGGTGTTCCTATTACAGAGTCTTCATACTCATCATCAATCATAATTCCACTGACAAGATACTTTCTCACAATGGAGATGACATCTCCATCCTTGATTGTTCTTCCAATTAAGGTCATCAGCTTGTCATGATTTACTGTGTCAAAGAACTTTTCCAAGTCAATGTCTACAATCCAATCATTACCATCATTCATCATATCAAGTGCTGTTAGGATTGCTTGTTGTGCACACCTATTCGGTCTGAATCCATAACTGTGGTCATGGAATTGTTCCTCATAGATTGGTGTTAGTACCTGTGCAATGGCTTGTTGTACAAATCTGTCTGTTACCGTTGGTACTCCTAGGTTTCTGACACCACCATCAGGCTTTGGTATCTCCACTCTTCGTACTGGTTGAGGTTTGTATTTTCTTGTCCTCAACTGTTCCTTGATGATTTCGCCGTTCTTTGCAAGATGTTCCTTGAGTTCTGTGTACTTCATTCCGTCCACTCCCTCTGCACCTTTGTTTCGTACGACTTGCAGATATGCTCTGTTGAGATTATCACTAGATAATATCTGCTCCATTAGATTACTTGTGTCCATGCGTTCTTTCCTTTCCGTCTCGCTTGATTTGACCATCTTTTACCCGATTGGTTACGGCAGATGTTGTCATTTCTGCAATACGAGACATACTCAAACTGATTGATTGTTCGCCCCTTCACTCCATCCCCATTACAGAGACTTCTTCACTACTATGGGCTCGGCTGATTTCTCACAGTTCGTTGTTACTAGGCTGATGATACCTCTGTGAGACCTCCACGCTTAAGGTGCACGCTCTTTCCTCTCATCTATCCGCCACATTTACTCGTACTTCCAGCAACTTTTGGACTTCATCTCCTTTTGCAGACTTATCCGTATTTCCGAGCCTTATATGTGATTTCTGTCCGTCGGACCAAGAGTTTGCTTACAGCTTCCTTCAGATTCCACCTCACGATGGACACCCTTGCTGTTCGGCTATACACTTCCTCGTTGCCTAGGCGTGTTCGGGACTTTCACCCGTTAGAGCGCGCCCATGGCGCGCAAACAAAAAGAGAAGGAATATATCCTTCTCTCAGACTGTAGACAAAGTCCCGGCGAAAGCCGGGCTTTTCTATGTTTACGACCGTTTTTCTGATATAATTGAAATATCAGAAAGGCGGTGTTTTTTATGATGACAAAAAATGCAGACAAAAAAAGGGAACAGATGATGATGTTCTGTATGGATGACATGGTTCCTCAAAACCATATGCTGCGTTTGATTGATAAAGCCATCGACTGGACTTTTATCTATGATCTTGTAGAAGAAAAATACTGTTCTGATAATGGAAGACCCAGCATGGATCCTGTTATGCTGATCAAAATTCCTTTTATTCAATACCTTTATGGAATTAAAAGTATGAGACAGACTATCAAGGAGATTGAAGTAAACGTTGCTTACAGATGGTTCCTTGGATTAGACATGATGGATCCGGTACCACATTTTTCAACCTTTGGAAAAAACTATACACGCCGTTTTAAGGACACAGATCTTTTTGAGCAGATCTTTGCAAAAATATTGGAAGACTGCATGAAATTTAAACTGGTGGACACCGATCAGATCTTTGTGGATTCCACTCATGTGAAAGCATGTGCAAACAGCAAAAAAATGCGAAAAAGAGTTGCACAGGAACAGGCCCTTTGGTATGAAGAGAAACTACAGAAGGAAATATCCAGGGATCGTGAAGCGCATGGGAAAAAGCCTTTGAAAGAAAAAGACAAAAATGATCCCCCATCCGGCAGCGGGAGCGGTGATAATACAAAGGAAGAAGAAATTCCAGAAGGAATTAAAACGCAGAAATGCAGTATCAGTGATCCGGAAAGCGGCTGGTTTCGTAAAGGCGAGCATAAACATGTTTTTGCCTATGCAGTGGAAACAGCTTGTGATAAACATGGCTGGATCCTGGAATACAGCATTCATCCGGGGAATGAACATGACAGCCGGACATTCAAAACACTTTATGACAAGATAAAGATCTATTCACCGGCTATGATCATAGCAGATGCCGGTTATCGTACACCAGCAATCGCCCATGAGTTGTTAGAAGATGGTATCGAGCCGCTGTTCCCATACAAAAGGCCAATGACAAAGGAAGGTTTTTTCCGAAAATATGAGTATGTATATGATGAGTATTATGACTGCTATATATGTCCGGAAAACCATATATTATCCTATCATACGACAAACAGGGAGGGTTATAGGGAATACGTAAGCTGCGGAGAAATATGTGCCAGTTGTCCAAATCTTCATAGATGTACGGAAAGCAAAGAACATATAAAAGTGATCACCCGCCATGTGTGGGAAGAATATATGGAGAAAGCAGAGGACATCAGGCATACACTTGGCAATAAACAGATATATGACTTAAGAAAGGAGACAATCGAGAGGATTTTCGGAACAGCCAAAGAGCAGCATGGATTTCGTTATACACAATACATAGGAAAAGCCCGGATGGAGATGAAAGCGGGGCTTACTTTTGCATGTATGAACCTGAAAAAACTGGCCAGGATACTGGCCAAAAGGGAAGAAAGAATCTCAACCATCCATAATATTTGGCGGTTATTAAAAGAAAAGTCATTTTTCAAAGAAAAGTGGTGCTGGAGATTATCTCCAGCACCAACTTTGTCTACAGTCTGAGAGAAGGAATATATCCTTCTCTTCCGTATTATTTATTTAATTTTTATAATAAGATGATACCAGCCGTCCTCGTTGTACCTTCGATATGCAAGCAACCTAATTTCTGGTAACACCGTTTTAATAAGTGCGTAATCACCACGCACGAAAACATCAGTAACAAACGGATATACACGCTGTACACGCTCAATATCAGCCTTTAAATCCATTTTAGCACCTTTACCAATGTAGTAATCAATCATTGCATCATGTTCAATTACAAACTCTGCTAGAGCCTCTGACGTTGCTTTTAATGCTTTCTTCCTATTCATTTTCACACCCCACCAAATAAAAAGAATATTTCATATGCTTCGTCATTTTTTATATCGGTAATTACGGTTTTTAGCCTATCTTCAAGCCAAATACTGGCAATATGAGAAAACCTTATTGCTACCTCTAATGTTGCTTTTTCTATACGTAGCACTATAGCATCATCGGCTATATAAGCCCGTTCCAGTACCAAATCATAACCAGAGATATCCTTACCATTAACAAAAAACTTGATTTCCGTTCTCTTTTCCTTTTTTATAATATCCAATAACTCATCAACATCAATCTTCTTTAACATCTGCCAGCACCACCCATCTTTATCTTTGTTCTGCTTGTGTTTGCCAGCGTGTCTAAAGGGTTAAAGTCAGAGAAGCCCATCTGTAAATCACACGAGAACATATTTACGTATTCTTTGACGATATCAATTGACGAATGTCCAAGAATTTTTTGTAGCCGGAAGATGTCCCCACCGTTAAGAATCCACTTCTTTGCAAACGTATGACGGAACAAATGACATGATGTCTTATTGACATTCCGCTTAATGTTGTAACGGGATACGGCTTGTTGATATGTTCTACTTGCGCAATGTTCTCCAAATTCATTGCAAAATACGTAATCATCCCCACTCCCATCTCTATACACAAGATATTCCGTTAACACATCTGCCAGAGTATCTGATAATGGTATTATTTGTTGCTTTCTACTTTTGGTTTTTCTAAGGATAATCACACCACTAGAAAAATCTATATCCTTTATCTTTAGGTTTAAAGCCGTAGAAATTCGGTTACCAGTGGCAAGTAGATAGTTCTCGAATACCCATGTCCGATACTCCACAAATGAGCATTTATTAACATCTGGCTTTTTCAGCAATCGTTTCAATTCATCATCCGTATACGTTTCTTTGATTTCCTTGTTGTATTTTGGTAAGCATATCCTAAATTTTTTTACATAGCCAGAATCCATGCAAAAATATAAGTATGCCCTTAAATGCCTAATATATGTAACAATTGTTGTATCTTTAATTTCTTTATGCTCTTGTAGCCATATAATGTAATCATCTATTGTATCTCTTGTTATCTCGCTTACCAGATTTGAATCTCCCGCAAACTCAAAAAATACTTCGATTGCATATCGGTATGTTTTTATCGTCTCGCTGGAAAGATTCTTAACGTTTGATTTTCGGATAAAATTAGAAAAAGCCTCTTCTAAAGTTATGATACCTTCATTATTGGATATTTTTATTCGTTTTCGTGCCATTCTTTTGCCCTCCTTACGCACAAGACTATATTGTTTTTCAACCGATAATCTAGTGCATAAATCACAACCACCGGCTCAGCCGGTGGTTTGTACTTGCCCTATAAGGGCAAATTACCGGCACTAGAGTCTAAAGACTCATCGAATGGTTCGCCAACTGCAACATCATTTACCTATGGAGCCCTAAAGGGCTCATTTTATTTATTTGCTTTTACTGGCTCACCCGTAAACGGGTCAATATACTCTTTTAGTGTCATTTGATCATATTCTAAATCCTCTTTTAACTGATTTTGAATATACTCTTGTATTTTCTTTGCATTCTTCCCTACAGTATCTACATAATATCCTCGACACCAGAAATGTCTATTTCCATATTTATACTTTAAATTTGCATGTCGTTCGAATATCATGAGTGTACTTTTTCCCTTTAAATACCCTACAAAACTTGAAACACTTATACTTGGCGGAATCCTCACCAGCATATGTACATGATCTGGACAGATTTCTGCCTCCACTATTTCTACACCTTTTCTTTTGCATAGCATACTCAGAATATTAGCTATATCTTGTTTTAACTTTCCGTATGCCACTTTTCTTCTATATTTTGGTGCAAAAACAATATGATACTTACAATTCCATTTTGTATGTGATAAACTACTAATATCCATTTGGATAACCTCCTTTGATTTTATGTGGTTGGCGAACCAACATAATTATATCATTGGAGGTTTTTTACTGTAAGCTGAAGCAATGCTGACTCACCGGCTGAGCCGGTGGTTTCTTTGTTCCTCAAAGTTTCGTTTCTCTGCCTGAGAAACTCCACAATGATGAACAGGCTTAAAGCCTAACAAAAAAACGGCTTCCAGCAACCTAATGTTACTGAAAACCGCTTAGAATAAACGAAACTGCGGGAAATGGGACTTGAACCCACACGCGCACAAGACGCACAAGATCCTTAGTCTTGCCTGTCTGCCAATTCCAGCATTCCCGCATACGTGCCCACAGGGATTCGAACCCCGGACACATGGCTTAGAAGGCCATTGCTCTATCCAACTGAGCTATGAGCACTTATCTGTGTCATCTGACAACAGCAATATTATACTATTAAAATTGTCAGTTTGTCAACATCTTTTTTCAATTTTTTTAATTATTTTCGAAATCGACAAAATCGCAGATGGTGCTTTTTCCTTACCTGTTTTTAAAATTACAATCATACTTGCTGAGAATCTTTTTATTCTTGGTCGGCCTCTTCGGTTCGAAAGATACCATGGCATGCTTATGTTTCGTCTTCACCTCTCCGATTACAATAAAAATACTGAGTACCTTTAAAGCAATCTCAGACAGACCGTACAGATCATATCCTTCCTCTGTCTTTTCGCCCAATGCCACCTGTCTCCCTGTATCCTGTTCAATGATAAAGGCTTTGATACCATCTTCTGCACAAAGTACATACCCTTCATACATAATCGGTCCATACTTAATCTCTCCATAGTTGCATGGTGATAATAATGCGTGATCCGTTCGCTCACAAATACTTCCAATCAGTTTATTTCGGAAATTAATGATGTCATACAGATCATTCTTCCGATCTTTTCCATCTCTGGCTGCATTCTTAATTCCTTCAGAAGGATTAAAACGAATCAGATATACCTGCTTCCCATCCTTTTTAAAATAGAACTTCTGAACAGACAGAGAAGATGGTACCTCCGCATCGAATAAACGCTCGCCTTCAATTTCTGCATAAAATCTACTTCCTAAACTCCGCGAATCACGGACAATCTTTCCTCTGAACATAACTCTTCTCCTGCGTAGTATTCTAAAAAATATTATACTCAAGGCCGACCCTCTTTGTCAACCAATGACCTTATCCATGTTTTCGCAGTCTTGCGCATCCGCAGATACATCCTTACAACTGTTGAAGTAAGAAAGATTCCAATAGCAATGACCCCGGCAATTTGAAGTGCATACACTCCTTTCTCATATACGAAGCGCTCATATCCAAAAAATAAGTTCACCATCGTATAAAAGAAGATTTTCCCCGGAACAAGCGGAATCATCTCCACCCCCAAAAACACGGATACCGGAACCTTTCGATAATATGCCGCAATTTCAGCATATAAAGTCATAACTACCGTCCCACAAAAATACGCCATAATATCCGTTCTGCCAATGGAGTCTGTTAACAGATAGGTCAGCCACGCCAGACAGCCGCCAATGCCTCCCAAGAAAAGATTCCATCCACGTATGTGGAACAGGATGCCAAATCCAATACAGAAGAAAAATACACAAATAATCTGTACCATCTTACACTCCTCTCTTATAACAATGGCATATCGGTAACAAAGATCAGAAAGAAAATCCCTCCCACAATGCCAAGAACCGCACTTAACGCCTCCAGCATCTGTATGATTCCTGCAAAAAAATCATCGTTAATAAAATTTCGCATACCATTGGTTATGGCCATCCCTGGTATCATAGTAATCATAATACCGATAATTACCGGCGACGGACTGATAATCCACCCCCATTTCATAGCAAGTGCCACAAAGCTGGTAGAAATACTGCTGCATAATAGATTGGAAAAGAATAAACTTCTTCCCTGAAATTTTTTTACCATTTGCTGCACTGGATAAATGATGGCTCCTATCATTCCCGCAAAAATCCCATCCACATATCCGGAACCATAGAACACAGCAGAGGTTCCCGAAATGACAATATTAGCCAGTACAATGACCCAGGCTGGATAAACAGGCTGACGCTTGATTTCCTCCAGCGTCTGAAACACATAGAATCGATCTGGTCTTTTTTCCTTCATCCAATCGCACAATTGAATAATATTAGACACCTTATCCAGATCATTGCACTTTGCAACAATTCTTCTGCTCTTAGTACAGTAATTGATTCCATCCGACAATGTAACGATCAGACTGGAGGGTACGGCAAAAACATCCGTCTCTCTTACTCCATAGGCTTCACACAGCTCTTTGATTTCTCTCTCAACACGGGATATATCTGCACCATAGCTGATCATAAGATAGCCTATCTCTGTAGTAAAATTTAATATTTCCTTTAATTCCATCACTCCAACCTACGAACGAATTTCTAATAATTTATTCTTTAATTCTACTTCTAAACGCCCGATTTCTGCTTCTGCTTCTCTTCTTTTTTGTTTTCCCTGTTCCTGGATCTGCATCACCTCATCCAATGTGGAGATCAATGATGCATTGGTCGTCTTTAAAGTCTCCAGATCGACGATGCCACGTTCTGACTCTTTTGCAACTTCAATCGTAGCCGTCTTTAGCTTCTCAGCATTTTTCTTCAGTAATTCGTTGGTTAAGTCTGAAACCTCTCTTTGTACTTTGACTGCCTGACTGGAATGTTCCATTCCCAAAGCAAGCACCATTTGACTTTTCCACAATGGAATGGTGTTTACCAGGGTAGACTGTATCTTTTCTACCATCATGGTATCACTACTTTGCACCAGTCGGATCTGCGGAGCTGTCTGTATTGAAATCATTCTGGTAAGCTCAAGATCGTGCAGCTTTTTTTCAAATCGGTCACAAGAGGACTCCAAATCCTTTGCTGCTTGTGCATCTTCCGGAAGCCCACTTCGCTTTGCCCGATCCAATGCTTCCATCAGATCATTGGCACGCACATCTGAAAGCTTCTTTTTCCCTGCCAGAATATACATGGACAATTCCTTAAAATACGTAAGGTTCAGCTGATACATCTTATCCAGAATTGCAACATCCTTTAACAGCTGTACCTGATGATTTTCCAAAACCCTGGCAATTTCCTCCACATTGTTTTCTACTTTTGCATATTTAGCCTTTATAGAAGTAATTTTATTGGATGCCTTTTTAAATATTCCTAAAAATTTCTTTTCTTCTCCAGCATCAAAGCTTTTTAGCTCCACAGTCAGATCAGAAAGCAGATTCCCCACTTCTCCAAGATCTTTTGTCCTTACTTTTTCTAAGGCATTTTCTGAAAAATCTGCCATCTTCTTCTGGGTACCCGCTCCATACTGAAGAATCAATGTAGAATTCTTAAGATCGATCTGAGAAGCAAACTGATCTACCATTCTCTGTTCTTCTTCGGATAACATCTGATCATTCCAGTCCTTCTCTTCTTCCAATTCCACCTTTTCCATTTTCGGAGATTCCTCCTCAAATGGAGTCAGGGTAAGTTCCGGCATAAACTCTGTTTCATTTCTTTTTTCACTCATCTTTCTACCTCGTTAAAAATCTTCTTCTGCCAGTCCATCCTGAGCGATCATAGTCTTCAGCACACTGATATCTGAAGATACATCCCAGGCCTGATCCTGAAACAATCGGTCCAATAGTTTCTCAAATGCAATATTTAAAGTATCCAAAGACCCTTCTATCTCTTTTTTTGAAGAAAGAATATTCTCTCCCTGTACTGGCTGCTTTTCCAGTTCCTCATAAGCCTTTAACAGCTTAATCGTGGTAGGCAGATAATATTCCATCAACTTTCTAATCTCTCCGATCATCTCCGGATATTGCTGCACTCTTTCAAAAATTCTTTTTATGATTTCTTCCATAGAAGCAATTTTGCTGGAAATCTCTTCTCCCTGAATCACTTCATTACTCTTATGAATGGCATCAATAAAGGCTTCCCCTTCCCGAATAACCTCTTCTACTTCCGGTGTAACTGCTTTCCGGCTCTCATTCTGCTTTCTGATCTTTTCCTTTAGCTCTTTATAGTCTTCATAAGTCTCATCTGTAGTGATCAGACAGGTATTTTCATCATCAAAATGCCCCTGACGAAACCACCCCTTTATAATCATTTTTCTTATATCTTTCTGAACATATTTGATCGACTTTCCAATCTCGGAAGACAATTCTGAGAGATTGCCATATGTTTTTCCATTCAAACAGCTCTTATATTTTTCAAACCGCTTTAACATGGAAAAATTCCAATGCCCTGCAATTCCGATTCCTAAGCTTACGAAAAACAGTGGAACCATAACTGCGATCGGAACACGAAGTCCCAATAGAAATTCTCCCATAGCTGCCGCTACCATTCCAAGAATCAGCAATGCCAATCCCAGTCCAAAGCCGCATATATAACCAATGACCATACAAGAAATGGCTCCCGCCTTTATTCCTGTTGTTTTCTTATATATGGAAAGTTCTGTTTCTCTCCTCCGCTTCTCCTGTACCCACGGATGCTGCTCTACAGTCTCCTGAACCTTTTTTTCTGCAGCTTTGCCGGTTGCCCTTAATCCGTCTTCCACCGCACTGGCTGCCTTCTCCACTCCTTCTTTAATGGTCTGATTTAATTGGGTAAAATCCTCTGAATCAATAGCCCTTTGAACTGCATCCTTAATTTCTTCTCCAATATTTTTAAAATCATACGGATTCATTTAATTCTCCTTTTCTTACGTAATAACCATCTTTATTATAGTAAATCCCTCTGAGAAAAACAACCGGTATCCTTCAATATCCAATCTGTCCATAAAACGACAAAACTCCCGCTTACATTTCATAAGCGGGAGTCTCATAATCAGGATATTCCTGTTATATACTTCTTATGCTAATTTTTCTTTTGCAACTTCTGTTAAAGCTGTGAAAGCTGCTGGATCGCTGATAGCCATTTCAGAAAGCATCTTTCTGTTGATGTCTACACCAGCTAATTTTAATCCGTGCATTAATTTGCTGTAAGATAAACCGTTCATTCTTGCTGCAGCGTTGATACGAGCAATCCATAACTGTCTGAACTGACGTTTTCTCTGTTTTCTTCCTGCATAAGAGCTTGTTAATGCTCTCATAACAGACTGTTTTGCAACTCTATACTGTTTAGATCTGGCTCCTCTGTAACCTTTTGCCAGCTTTAATACTCTATTGTGTTTTTTCTTTGCGTTCATTCCGCCTTTAACTCTTGCCATGTCTTACGTTCCTCCTTAAAATCTATCTATTACAGGTATGGTAAAATTTTCTTCATTACTTTTTCGTTTGTAGCATCTGTCATAGTTGCTTTTCTAAGATTACGTTTTCTCTTAGTAGATTTCTTTGTTAAGATATGGCTCTTGTAAGCTTTATTTCTTTTTAATTTTCCGCTACCTGTAGCTTTAAATCTTTTTGCAGCAGCTCTTTTTGTTTTTAATTTTGGCATGTTAAGTTCCTCCTTAATTCTATCTGTATCTACTCTATTATCGTTTTTCACCTAAAAACATGATCATACTTCTTCCTTCAAATTTTGCAGGTTTTTCAATTACCGCACAATCGGATAACTGTTCTGCGAAATTATCAAGAATGACTTTGCTTGAATTTACATGTGCAAGTTCTCTGCCTCGGAAACGAAGAGTCACTTTCACACGATCACCTTTTTTCAAGAATTTTCTTGCATGATTAACCTTCGTGTTCAAATCATTGGTATCAATGTTTGGAGAAAGTCTGATTTCTTTTACATCGATCGTTTTCTGTTTCTTCTTTGCTTCTTTTTCTTTACGAGCCATTTCGTATCTGTATTTACCATAATCGATAATCTTACATACTGGTGGTTTCGCCTGTGGAGCAACCTTTACTAAATCAAGATCTGCTTCTCTTGCAATTTTCATTGCTTCCTTGGAAGACATGATTCCCAACTGCTGTCCGTCACTTCCAATCACACGAATTTCTCTGTCCCTAATCTGCTCGTTAATCATTAAATCGCTAATAGTATTGCACCTCCAATATAAAAAAAGTGGATAGTTATAGACTATCCACTATCTGATTCAAGCATGACGATGTATCATTTCTTAAATATTAACCCAAGTCACTTGCTCGTGCTAAGGTGAGAGTGGATACTCTTCTTTCTTTTACGTTGTTTCACAACCTATAACATAATATCATGTATCCATCTGGTTGTCAATCATTATTTTTTAATCTCTGTCGAATTCAATTAATTCCAGTCCTTCGTTTCGTTCCAGAACAAAGCGAATGCTCCATTCATTTTTGAACAGTAACAGCGGATTTCCCTTCATATCCCGTACCTTCTTCACTTCAGAAACACCTTTTAATTTATTCATATCCGTCTCTTTATCCTTAATCCAGCGGATAGATTCATATGGAAGCGGCTCTAACCGGATATCGCATCCGTATTCGTTCTTTAAGCGGAATTTTAATACGTCAAACTGCAGGGTTCCTACAACTCCAACGATAATTTCCGCATAACCTGCCTCATGTTCCTGGAAAATCTGGATGGCACCTTCCTGTGCGATCTGATTGACTCCTTTTACAAATTGCTTTCTCTTCATCGTATCCAGCTGTACGATTCTGGCAAAATGTTCTGGTGCAAAGGTTGGAATTCCTTCATATATAAATCCATCTTTGCCAAGACATACCGTATCTCCAATGGAGAAAATTCCCGGATCAAATACGCCAATGATATCCCCTGCATAAGCTTCCTCTACAATCTTACGATCCTGTGCCATAATCTGCTGTGGCTGAGAAAGCCGCATCTTCTTACCACTCTGCATATGCTTGACTTCCATACCAGCTTCAAACTTACCAGAACAGATTCTCATGAACGCAATTCTGTCACGATGAGCTTTATTCATATTGGCCTGGATCTTAAATACAAAGGCAGAAAAATTATTTTCAACCGGATCTACCAGTTCGCCCTTGGAGATTCTTGGGAGTGGTGTTGTCGTCATCTTCAAAAAGTGTTTTAAAAAGGTTTCCACACCAAAGTTCGTCAATGCAGATCCAAAGAATACGGGTGTCAGCTTTCCCTCTCTGATCTTTTCCAGATCATACGGGTGTGCTGCACCATCTAATAATTCAATTTCTTCTGTTAACTGTTCGTATTTGTCTTCCCCTATGATATCCATTGCATCTTCAGACTCAATGTCCACACATGTGGTCTTAGCTTCCTTTGCTCCTCCAGTAGACACGGCCTCAAAGGTGGAAATCTGCTTTTTGTCTCTTTCGTATACCCCTTTAAATTCCTTACCGGAACCAATTGGCCAGTTGATCGGACATGTCTCGATGCCTAACACCTGTTCAATTTCATCCAAAAGATCAAAGGTATCATTGGCTTCTCTATCCATCTTATTAATAAACGTAAAAATCGGGATATTTCTCATCGTACAAACCTTAAATAATTTAATAGTCTGCTTTTCCACACCCTTGGAAGCATCGATGACCATTACTGCAGAATCAGCTGCCATTAGAGTACGGTAGGTATCCTCTGAGAAATCCTCATGACCTGGGGTATCCAGAATATTGATGCAAAAATCATCATACTGGAACTGTAATACAGAGGAGGTAACGGAAATTCCTCTCTGTTTTTCGATTTCCATCCAGTCGGACACTGCGTGCTTGGAGTTTGCCTTTCCTTTTACAGAACCGGCAGTATTAATAGCCCCTCCATATAATAAAAACTTTTCTGTTAAGGTTGTCTTACCCGCATCCGGGTGAGAAATAATCGCAAAGGTTCTTCGTTTCTTAATTTCATCTTTGATCTGACTCATAATTTTCTCCATTTATTTAAATTCCAATGTACTAATACTGTATTACTATTTCCAAAAGCCCTAATAGGGCACTTTATCAATGATACCATTTTAGAAATCGATTGGCAACTGGAATTATCATATCTTCCTTTTTTATTCTCACTTTCTATTTTTCATATCCTTCCACCCATGCTATAATTAAGTAAAACGATGCTCGAAATTTATAGTAAAGTGAGGTAAGAAATATGAAGCATACAATCAAATCCGATGTCTTAAGTGTAACTGTTGATTCCTTCGGTGCAGGTCTGACTTCCATCATGCGGGATGATATTGAATATTTATGGCAGGGAGAACCTGCTTACTGGTTCGGACAGGCTCCGATCATGTTTCCAATCTGCGGATGTCTTCGTGACGGAACCGCACAGCTGTTGAATGGAAAGACTGTGACTCTGGCTCGCCATGGATTTGCCAGAAGACATGAATTTGTATTAAAAAATGCAGCGGACACCGAATTAACCTACGAATTGGTTCCAGATGAAGATATGCTGGAAGCTTATCCTTTTCCTTTCCTATTACAGATGAATTATAAGGTGAAAGAAAATTGCCTGACGATCAATCATATCATTACAAATACGGGAGATGAAACCATGCCATACTTTGTTGGCGGACATCCGGCATTTAACTGTCCGGCACACAAAGGCGAACGCTTTGAGGACTATGTGGTAGAGATGGAATGTCCAGAATACGCCAAATGTCCAACCATCAGCGATTCTGGTCTTTTAATCGATGAAGAACGTACGCTGCGCTTTGATAACCAGTCCATTCTTCCGATGACCCATGACCTGTTCTATCAGGATGCCCTTTGTCTAGAACATCCAAGATCTACCTACGCAATCCTGCGTCATAAAGATTCCTCCCATGGTGTTCGTGTAGATTTTCCGGGATTTGATTTCTTCCAGATCTGGAGCAGCTCCAACGATGGACCATTTGTAGCATTAGAACCATGGACCGGAACCGCTACCATGTCCTCAGAAGATGATATCTTTGAGCATAAACGAGGCGTGAAATTATTAGAACCAGGTAAGACAGAAGTAATCACTTATAAGATTTCTATTGTATAGATAGCACTATAGCACAAAAACTGCAAAACCGAAAAATGGTTTTGCAGTTTTTTATTATGATTATACTCCCCTATTATTCTTTATGTGGATCTATTTTTTTTACTTGGTTACCACACTTTTTGCCTCTGACCATCCAGAAACAATCTTCATTGCTTTTCCTGTATCCGGGTACTTGATCTGCTTATATGTTCTAATCCGTACATAATATCTCTTCTTCGCTTTTAATTTACCAATAGTTTTAGAAACTGTACTTTTCTTCGCTACAGTGACTATTTTAGAATTAGAAAAGCTCTTACTTGTTGAATACTGAAGCTGATATCCGGTTGACTGAACATCCTGTTTCTCCCATTTTACTGTAAATCCTTTGGATTTGGCAGATAACGTTTTTAATGATGTTTTTGCTGGCAGAATCTTAAAATCCTTGTATGTCATTCCAGCATAATTAATTCCTTTTCCGATAATACATACCGTTGCTATTCCAGTATTCTTATTCCTACTGTATTTAACCTGATAATCTTTATTTTCCTGTAAAACTTTATCACCTACTTTTACTGATTTTACAGCAGGTTTACGATATTTTCCATTATAATAACAACTATTATAGGCTAATTTAATCTCTGCCTTGGATACAGAACGCTTGATTTTTAACTTTCCTTCAAAAGTCTTTCCAGAGACTTTAATCGTAACCGGATACGTTCCTAATTTTTGATTATGAAATGCTTTTTTCTGTTTAGAATCTTTTAATTTGATGTAGAAAGCTTTTCCATAATCATCATATGGTCTATAGGGATCATCCTCATCAAATTCTTTATACGTATCTCTTGGTCCCCATAAATGTTGTTCACTTCCATCACTATAAGTAACATCCAAAGGCCATCCATTGACTCCCCACCAGTTATCGCCACCAGCCTCTACATCTGATTCAGCATTATTTACAGTAATCTTTGTTACACTAGGAATTCCCAACAATGAAAGCTGATAATTCATTGTTCCTTTAGTCGTATTTTTCATCGTAACTACATAAGTAGTTCCTGCTTTTAATTCTAATGCTATATTCGCTTCTCTGTAATTAAAACGATCTTCTCTTTCTCCGGTATATCCCTTGAAAGGATATATATCATATGCATCGACAAAACTATAATCTTCCTCATAACCTTTCAAGGTAACCTCTTTTTTATTATCGGGATTCTCATATCGCAATGCATATTTCCCTGTTTTTTCACATAAAATAATCGCTCTTTTTGTTTTTCCTGCTTCCTGGACCACTTGAACAGAATCTCCCTTGGCACGAAATACAGCTGCATCCTCTCCAATATCCCATACAATAATCTCTGTTGTACAATACTCCTTGCCGTTAATCTCAATATAAGACTCACTTCTTGATCCCATGCAATACAGAGAATCTTTTCTTTCTTGTATGCATGACAGATAAATACTATCCCCATGACTGGTAGGATCATAGTTTCCATTCTCATTATAAACTACAGTTTCTTCCGTTCTATCTTTATACGTAATCTTGGCCTTAATCGAATCCATACCTCCAATAAAAACTGGCTTTCCCTGTACCGTATAATCTGTATCCCATTCTACCTTTTCAATTTCATCATCTTTGTTCCCCTTTCTGTTATTATTTATGTATTTAGCTTGAAAATACTACTTCGTATATTATATCTCCCGTTCTAACTCCTTTCTACCTTCCCTTCACCAATGGTATTTATATGTAATAAATGGAAAAAGCCGGCAAAACCCAAACAGTTTTGCCGGCCCGTTTTTATCCTATATTTCTTTTAAAGTTTTTATGATATGCTCTCTCATACTATTAACTGCAGGCGAGATGATCATCTCCTTCTTTGTGCAGATACCGATTACACGATATTCCGGTGGCTCAATAGGATAGATATCCACATCACTTCGCATGGTTGACATCAACAACGATGGCATGATGCAGATGCCAAGTCCGCTTTCTACCATAGCAATGGTAGACTGGTCATCTACCACATGACAGTTGGATTGCACTTCCACATCGTATTTTTTCAAAAGATTTTGAATATCTGCATCGGTACTTTCCCGCTGAGATACAAAGCCTTTTCCGCGAAGATCCTCCATACGAACAAATTCCTTACCGCCTACATTGGTACCCTTTGGCATTACGGATACCAGGCGATCTTTAAATAGTGGAATGATGGGAAGTCCTCCTGCACTAGAAATAGACAGAAAGCCCAAATCCACAGTGCCGTTCTTGATCCATTTCAGCACGTCATCATAGGTTCCCTGATATACTTCAATTTCAATGGAAGGATGCTGCTCCCGAAAAGATTTGATCAGTTGCGGAAGCAATGTGGTACAAATACTATTAAATGCACCAATCTTTACGGTTCCCTTCTCCAACCCATTCATCTGGGCAATGGCTTCCTGAAGAGAATCTTCACTTTGTAAAACATTTAATATATATGGTCTTAAACTTTCTCCATATCCCGTCAACTGAACTCCCTGCTTACTTCGTACAAAAAGTGGAAAACCAAGTTCTTTTTCCATGGAAGAAATCGTATGACTAATGGCAGATGGAGTAAGATTTAAGGATTCTGCTGCCTTTTGAAAACTTCGTTCCTTTACCACTGCATAAAACACCTGGTATGCCAATATCGTCATCCTATTTCCTCCTTCTTTCTCCTAATCGGCAATCCTTTCCACCGATTAATTCTCAACTTCAATCTTTCTGATTTCTTTTGTCCGAATTTCTTTGCAAATATCATCGATAAATACCTGTAAATCCTTAGCCCCTTCATCGCCTAAGTAGCGACTTCTTACGGATACCTTGCCTTCTTCCTCTTCTTTTGCACCTACAACCAGCATATAAGGAACTTTGTTCAGTCTTGCTTCACGAATCTTATAGCCAATCTTTTCAGAACGTCCATCTACCGTTACCTGAATGCCATTTGCCTTACATTCTTTTTCCACTTTCTTTGCATAATCCATATATTTTTCAGAAATTGGAAGAATTCTTACCTGCTCTGGGCATAACCATGTTGGGAACAGTCCCTCATATTTTTCAATCAGCCATGCCAATGTTCTTTCATAGCATCCAATACTTGTTCTATGAATAATATATGGACGTACCTTATCGCCATTCTGATCAATGTAATACATATCGAACTGTTCTGCCAACAGAGCATCCCACTGAATTGTAATCATTGTGTCTTCTTTTCCATATACATTCTTTGCATTAATATCTACTTTCGGTCCATAGAATGCAGCTTCCCCCACGTCCTCTACAAAATCAATATCCAGTTCTGTTAAAATATTTCTAATGTGCTGCTGTGTTTCTTCCCAGACTTCTGGTTCTCCGATATATTTTTCTTTATTATCCGGATCCCATTTAGAAAGATGATAGGTTACATCTTCTTCCAGTCCAAGTGTCGTCAGACAATGCTTTGCCAATGCCATACAGCCTTTAAATTCCTCTACCATCTGGTCCGGACGAACAATCAAATGTCCTTCAGAGATCGTAAACTGGCGCACACGAGTCAGCCCATGCATTTCTCCAGAATCCTCATTTCTAAATAAGGTTGATGTTTCCCCATAACGAATTGGAAGATCACGGTAGGATTTCTGAGAATTCTTATATACAAAATACTGGAATGGACAAGTCATTGGGCGAAGTGCCATTACTTCTTTATCCTTTTCCTCGTCACCAAGAACGAACATTCCGTCCTTGTAATGATCCCAGTGTCCGGAAAGTTTATACAGATCAGACTTTGCCATCAATGGTGTCTTTGTTCTTACATAGCCCCATTCATTATCTTCCAGATCCTCAATCCATCTCTGCATGGTCTGAATGATCTTCTGCCCTTTTGGCATCAATAGTGGAAGTCCCTGACCGATCACATCTACAGTTGTAAACAGTTCCATCTCTCTTCCCAGTTTATTATGGTCGCGGTTCTTAATATTTTCCAAATATGCAAGACGCTCTTCCAAATCTGCCTTCTTTGTATAAGCAGTACCATAAATACGTGTTAACATCTTGTTCTTTTCATTTCCTCTCCAGTAAGCACCAGAAGAAGAAATCAACTTAAATGCCTTGATCGCTTTTGTGCTCATCAAATGAGGTCCTGCACAAAGATCTGTAAAATCTCCTTGTTTATAGAAAGAAATAATAGCATCTTCTGGAAGATCTTCGATTAACTCCACTTTATATGGCTCATCTTTTTCTTTCATAAGCTTAATTGCTTCCTCTCTTGGGAGAGTGAAGTATTCCAATTTGTGATTTTCCTTGATCACTTTCTTCATTTCTTTTTCGATTTTATCCAAATCCTCACGATTTAAGGATGGCATATCGAAATCATAGTAAAATCCATTCTCAATGGATGGTCCAATGGCACATTTTGCATCTGGATACAATCTTTTTACTGCCTGAGCCAACACATGAGAGGCCGTATGACGGAAAGCCGCTTTCCCTTCTTCACTGTTATCAAATGTCAAAATATTTAATTCACAGTCTTTTTCAATTACTGTTCGTAAATCTACAACTTCTCCATCTACTTCACCTGCACAGGCCATCCTTCCAAGACCTGCACTGATATCAGATGCAATCTCCAATACAGACATTGGAGATTCATATTCTTTTTTTGATCCATCTTTTAATGTAATAATCATTGCTTTCTTTCTCCTTTTCCTTGCTCCGTTTTGTGTACTGATGTGTGGTTGCATGGTAGTCTTCCTATACACATCGTGTACATCCCTCGGAGTTTTTTTGTTGCATAAGAAATTCGGAAAATTTCTTATGTAATAAAAAATGCCCCTTACAGACAAAGCTGCAAGGGGCGAGTATATTCATAACCCGCGGTTCCACCCTGATTGTTTCAGATGATATGGCAAAGCCATACATTAAACCACTTATTACTGACGGTAACGGTGTCGACCGGGCTTGATTAGAGCCACTCCGAGGTAGTTTTCCATATAATTTCACTGAAAAGCGCTTTCAGCCCATGACGCCTTCTCTCTGTCAATTTCCTTATATGTACTCGTCTCATCAACGTGTTCATTTTATATCAGAAAATATTTTCTTGAATTATTATAACATTCCAGAATAACTTGTCAATATTTTTTACCCTATATTAACCCAGAATTTCTTTTAAAATTTTGTTTACCATACCTGGATCTGCTTTTCCCTGAGTGGCACGCATCGTCTGTCCAACCAAAAATCCAATGGCCTTTTTCTTACCTGCCCGGTAATCTTCTACAGACTGAGGATTTTTCGCTACAATTTCTTCAATGGTTGTGCGAAGTGCACCTTCATCGTTCATGGATTTTAATCCATTCTCCTCTACATAGCTTTCTGGCTCCACATCTTTTTTAAAGATTTCTTCAAATACCTGCTTTGCCACTTTTCGGTTGATAGCTCCATCATCTACCATCTCGATCAGTTTTGCCAAATGTTTTGGTGAGAAGGTAATATCATCCACATCCATCTCACTTTCTTTTACAAGACGCATCGTCTCACCCATCAGCCAGTTGGATACTTCTTTTGGCTTCTCAACCATTGCATTGGTTTCTTCGAATAAATCTGCCAGATGCTTGGATGCTGTCAATATCTCAATGTCATATTCGGGCAGTCCAAATTCTTCCTTATAGCGGATCATCTTCTCATCACGAAGCTCTGGCTGACGCTCTTTGACTTCATTCAACCATTCATCACTGATGATAACAGGTACCAAATCTGGATCTGGGAAGTAACGGTAATCCTGTGCATCCTCTTTGGAACGCATTGGATAGGAATATTCCTCCTCATCATCCCATCGTCTGGTTTCCTGTACTACCTGCTTTCCATCCTCCAGCAGATCGATCTGACGTTCCGTCTCTCCTTCAATAGCTCTTGCAATAGCCTTAAAGGAATTTAAGTTTTTCATCTCTGTTCTTGTACCGAATTCCTCAGAACCGTATTCACGCACAGAAAGGTTAACATCCGCACGCATAGATCCCTCCTGTAATTTACAGTCAGATGCTCCAAGATACTGAATGATCAGGCGCAGCTTTTCCAGGTAAGCGATTACTTCTTCTGCGGAACGCATATCTGGTTCAGATACGATCTCGATCAATGGTACCCCAGAACGGTTAAAATCAACCAGTGAACAATCGGTAATTGGATCATGGATCAGCTTTCCAGCATCCTCTTCCATATGAATTTCATGGATACGGATGGATTTCTTCTTTCCTTCTACTTCTATATCCACATGGCCATCTCGGCAGATTGGCAGATACAGCTGAGAAATCTGATAGTTCTGTGGATTATCCGGATAAAAATAATTCTTTCTGTCAAATTTACAATTTTGTGTAATCGTACAATTGGTAGCCAGACCTACTGCCATGGCATATTCCACTACCTGCTTGTTAAGAACCGGCAAAGAGCCTGGCATTCCCGTACATACTGGACAGGTATGTGTATTTGGCGCTCCTCCAAATTCGGTACTGCAGGAACAGAAAATCTTTGTTTTTGTTGCTAATTCTACATGGACCTCCAGTCCGATGACAGTTTCATAGTGTTTAGACATTCTATTTTGCTCCTTTCTGTGCAGGACAGATATCAAATGGTCCTCTTGCCTGCTCATAAGAATATGCAGCCTGAATCAATGTTTTTTCTTTAAAGCAGTCTGCAATCATCTGTACCCCGATCGGAAGTCCATTCTGATCTCTTCCACAAGGTACACTGATTCCCGGAAGTCCTGCAAGGTTTACGGAAATCGTATAAATATCACCTAAATACATCTTCAATGGATCACTTAGGCTGTCTCCCAGCTTTGGAGCCGTTGTCGGTGCTGCCGGTCCGATAATAATATCATATTTTTCAAATGCCTGATCAAATTCCTTCTTGATCAATGCTTTCGTACGAAGTGCTTTTAAGTAATATGCATCGTAATAACCAGAGCTTAATACAAAGGAACCAAGCATAATACGACGTTTTACTTCTGGTCCAAATCCTTCTGAGCGGGTCTTCTTATACATATTGTGAAGTCCTTCAAATTCATCAGCACGGTATCCATATTTTACTCCATCAAAACGGGATAAGTTAGAGCTTGCTTCTGCTGATGCGATCACATAATATGCTGGAATTGCGTATGGCACCATATGCAGATCAAACTCTTCTACAATCGCTCCCTTTTCTTCCAGTTTTTTCACAGCGCCCAGTACTGCTTCTTTGACTTCCCCATCCAGTCCTTTGGCAAAATAATCCTTTGGAATTCCAATTTTTAATCCTTTCACATCATCCACCAGTGCTGACATAAAATCATAGTCCTCACGTTTAAAGGATGTAGAATCCTTGGAATCATAAGAAGCAATAGCTTCTAAAACTGCTGCACAGTCAGTAACATCCTTTGTCATTGGCCCAATCTGATCCAGAGAAGAACCATAAGCGATCAATCCATAACGGGATACCGTTCCATAGGTTGGCTTCATTCCAACAATTCCACAAAAAGAAGCCGGCTGGCGAATGGATCCACCTGTATCAGATCCTAATGCATAAAAACATTCTCCCGCTGCCACTGCTGCTGCAGAACCTCCAGATGATCCTCCCGGTACGTGCTGAGTATTCCATGGGTTCTTTGTCTCACCAAAATAGGAGGTCTCTGTGGTACTTCCCATAGCAAATTCATCCATATTAGTTTTTCCCAGAATAACCGCACCTTCTTTTTCCAGATTGATCACTGCCTCTGAACTAAAGGTTGGCTTAAAGTTATATAAAATCTTGGAACTACAGGTTGTCGTAATTCCTTCTGTACACATATTATCTTTGATCGCCACTGGCACACCTGCCAAAGGTCCGGTCAAAACTCCTGCATCTATCTGTTCCTGTACTTCTCTGGCACGCTCCATAATCTGCGCCTCCTCAAGTACCTGAACATAGCAGTTTAATTCCTTTTCTGTTGCTTTGATCTGTTCTAATGCAGCTTTACAGGCATCTACAACGGTTACTTCTCCCGCTTTGATCTTCTTGCCCAGCTCCACTGCTGTCATATTAAAAAGACTCATCATGCGCTCCTCCTAATCAACTGTTTTTGGAACCATGAAGGATCCATCCTTTTCTTCTGGTGCATTTTTTAACATTTCATCTCTCACATCTCCGTTGACCACTACATCCTCACGAAATACATTGTGTACTGGAAATACATGTGACATTGGTTCAACTCCATCAGTATCTAATTCATTCAGCATATCAATATAGTCCAGCATATTAGCCATATCCTTCTTCGCCTGTTCTTTTTCTTCTGAAGAAAGCTCAAGCTTTGCTAAAATGCCTACATAATCGATGGTTTCATCGGTAATTATATTTGCCATTCTTTTCGTTCCTTTCTGTTCTTTATTCTTTAGAATCTAGCACAATTTCCACGATTTATCAAGATATTGCGCAGAAATTCCAGGTAAGTTTAATCTCTGGATTCTATGACGAGCAGATTTCCTCTGCCAATCTGGATGATTCCAATCTCATCCACCAGCTCATTGGATATTCCAAGGCTGATTCCAAGCGTCAGTTCTGCATCCTCTAATGGATAATAAAATCCTGTCAGCGTAATGCCTGTCACCTTTTCTGTATATGGAATCAGAGAAATAAAATCACCAAAGGCATCCTCCCTTTTTATCACAGTTTTTTCACAAATCATCGTAATCCGATTATGCTTATCCACAATATGAGCATGAACACCTTTTTTCATTGCCAGCTGCAAAAGCCCGATATTGGCCCAGGTATGATCCAATCTGGTTCCAGTCGCTCCCAAAAGGGTAATCTCTTCTGCTCCCTGCTCAATGGCATATTCTATGGCCAGATGGGTATCCGTATAATCTTTTTCCGGTGGAAAGGTAAGGATTGGTACTTGCCACTGTTCCATCTTCTTTTTCCATTTTTCCCCTAGGGAATCAAAATCCCCTAGAATAAAATCTGGTTTTACCCCTAGCTGGATCGCATACTGTACTCCTTTGTCAGCTGCAATGATCTTATCAAATGTTTGTTCTTTTATATAAGAATGGGTGAAGGGCATATCAATCCCTCCACCTGTAATAATTAAAATATGCATAGCTACCACTTTTTCTTTTGATTTTTTAGTTCTTCGTAAATCGTCAGATAACTGTCATAACGTGCCTGACTAATTTCTCCTTTTGCCAACGCTTCCTTGACTCCACAGTCTGGTTCACTGATGTGCATACATCCCTGAAATCTACAGTATGCCTCGTATTGACGGAATTCATAAAAATAATCCTTGATTTCCTCTTTCTCAAACATATGAATGAACAAAGAGCTAAAACCAGGCGTATCCATCACATACGTCTCCTCTTCAATGTGAATCAGCTCAGAATGTCTGGTGGTATGGCGTCCCCTCCTGATTTTCTCACTGACCGAGCCGGTTTCCATGTTGGCATCTGGATGAAGCTTATTGAGCATAGAAGACTTTCCCACACCGGAAGGACCGGCAAGCGCTGTCGTCTTTCCTTTGATCAGATCCTGGATGACCTGCATGCCCTCTTCGGTGTATGTGCTGGTAAATACAAGGCGGCATCCACAATTTTTATAAATTTCCTCCAATTCCTTCTGTTCCTGCTCTTCCGTAATATCTTTCTTATTAAAGCAGATAATCGTCGGCACTTCCTGCTTTAGCATCATCATCAGAAAACGATCCAGCAGATTTAAGTTTGGCTTTGGATCCTTCATGGCAAATACGATCAGTGCCTGGTCAATATTCGCAACGGCTGGACGAATCAATTCGTTGATCCGCGGAAGTATCTCTATGATATTGCCCGTCATCTGCTCCAGACTAATGATCTGAATCTGCACGTTGTCACCTACCAAAGGCTTGATCTTTTTGCTTCGAAAAGCACCTTTTGCCTTACATTCAAAGATCCCATATTCATTCACATGCACATAATAAAATCCGGCAATTCCTTTTATAATTTTTCCCTGGACATTATTCATAGTCTTCCTCTTCCTCAGTATCTGGCTCATGTTCTTCCTCTGTAGTCGTCGGTTCCTCCGTCGCCTTTGGTCCCAGACTGATGACGATACTGATTGCCGTTCCATTGCTGACTTTTGTGCCAGCTGCAACGCCCTGTCGTATCACATAACCTTTTTTTACATCATCATTATATTCTGAAGCAACATTACCAAGCACAAGTCCCATGTTGCGCAACTGTCTGGATGCCTCGGACTGTGTATAATTGGTCAGGCTAGGAACCGTAACCTTACTGCTTCCCTTGCTGACTACAATGGTCACTGTAGAATTTTTCGCGGCCTTTTTTCCAGCATCAGGGCTTTGTGAAATTACAATTCCCTCTGCTACCTCATCGCTATATTTTTCCTGTACGGAAACCCGAAATGGAATATTGCGAAGAATCTTCGTAGCCGCTGCCTGGGTTTGTCCGGTCACCTGAGGTACGCTTTTTTTCACCTCTCCGGAATTCACCGTGATAATGACTGTGGTTCCTTCTTCCACTTCCCGCCCTGCTTCTATATTCTGACGGATCACGCATCCCAGCTGCACTTCATCGCTTTCTTCATATTCTATCTGACATTTCAGTTTTTCTGCATCCAGCTTTTCTTCTGCCGCTTCTGCTGTCAACTTATAAAGATCCGGTACCGTTGTCGTCTTATATTCTTCTGTACTGGTATCTCCAGCAACATTTGCTGTATTCTCTGTCGTAACGTTGTTCTTTCCAACTTTAAAAAGACCGCTGGCTTTTCCAATGAAGGAGAAAATTCCAATGGCAATGATCACTGCTACTACAATGGCAAGAATCACTACCAGCTTTTCCAGTTTTCCACTGACAGCTATATCCTCTTCTTCATCACCATCTACCATACCTTCTTCCTGCTTTGATGCCTTCTGTTTCTTTATTTCTGTATTAGATAGTTCACTTTTTTCGATGGATCTATCTGCAATCTGAGATTTGATCTGGCTGATTTCTGCATCTCCGATCAGCTGTGTTGGTGAATCATCCACAAAAACCGGCATTTTTACGAAACTTCCTTCCGGATCTTCAAATACCTTTTTTAAATCAACGATCAGCTCTCCGGCTGTCTGATAACGCTCCTCTGGCTTTTTGGCAAGGCATTTTAAAATAATCTTTTCCAGACTTTTGGGAATATTGCTGTTAATCTCCCTTGGAGGAATCGCATCATTTTGCAAATGCATAAGCGCAATGGTAACTCCATTCTCATGGTCAAATGGCACTCTTCCAGTTACCATCTCATACATGGTAATCCCCAGCGCATAAATATCACTGCGTGAATCAGAAAATCCTCCTCGTGCCTGTTCTGGTGATAAATAATGAACAGAGCCAATGGCTGTCGAAGTCATCGTATTGGAATTGGCAGCTTTGGCAATTCCAAAATCCGTTACTTTAATGGCCCCATAGCTGGATACCAGAATATTCTGTGGCTTAATATCTCTGTGTATGATCTTATGCTCATGGGCACATCCGATGGCCTCCGCGATCTGAATGGAGAAATTCACTGTATCCTCTGCAGTTAATCGCTTTTCATTACGGATATATTCCTTTAATGTAATTCCATCTGCCAATTCCATGACAATATAATGCACATCTCCTTCAATCCCAACATCGTATACATTAATAATATTAGGATGCAACAATCCGGCCACAGCCTGTGCTTCTATATCAAATTTTCTTAAAAAATTCTCATCGGAGCTAAATTCTTCCTTCAAGACCTTTATCGCAACGAAACGGCCCAATTTGTTGTCCTTTGCCATATAGACATCTGCCATTCCGCCTGCCCCTATCTTCTTTATAATCTCATAACGGCCTCCCAGCTTCGCTCCTGCTTCTAGCATAATTCATCACCTCGGTTTCCCATCCTTGCCAGAATAACCGCAATATTGTCCTTGCCGCCCTTCTGCTTTGCCCGTCGGACTAATTCCTTTGTTTTTTCTTCGATTGAGCCGTTTCCAAGCACGACTTCTTTGATTTCTTCATCCTCTACCATCCCATGCAGTCCATCTGAACACAGGATAACATAATCTCCCTCGCTGAGTGGAACAATAAAATGATCTACATTCAGAGACTGCGGGGCACCTACTGCCCTGGTAATCACATTTTTATTTGGATGATTTCTTCCATCCTCTTTATCGATCACTCCAGCTGAAATTAATTCCTGTACATAGGAATGATCCACCGTAATCTGTTTCATCTCACCATCATGAATATGATACAGACGGCTGTCACCAACATTGACCACATAGAGCTTTCCATCCTTTTCCGATGCTGCTACTGTTGTGGTTCCCATCCCTGCATATGCTTCCTCCTCAGAACCTTTTTTCAAAAGCTGATAATTCAGCTGCTTTAATACATTTTCGAGGAAGGCGATCACGTCCCACCCCTTTGATTTTCTTGCATTATCCACAAGCTGATCCGTTACATATTTAGAGGCATAGGCTCCGGCATTGTGGCCTCCCATTCCATCTGCAACAATATATAAATTACTTAACATTCCGATTGGAGCGTCCGTATAGAATATATTATCCTGATTCTCTGATCTGACGCATCCAATATCTTTCATTCCATAAGATTTCATACTATAACCCCTTCTTTTCGGCATAGCGTTTTCTAAGCTGCCCACAGGCAGCATTGATGTCTCTTCCCATTTCCCGTCTGACCGTAGCCCGTATATGATGCTTCTCCAGCAAATGCTGGAATTCATAAATAGAATCTTTGGTTGACTGCTCATAATCTCTTTCATCAATCGGGTTTACTGGAATCAAATTCACATGACACAGCTTTCCCTTAAGCAGGTCAATCAACATCTTCGCATGCTCTGGTTTATCATTGACTCCCTTTACCAAGCTATATTCAAAGGTAATCCTTCGATTGGTAGCCTTAATATACGCATCACAGGCATCCATAATCTCCTGAATAGAATAGCGATTGGCAATCGGCATTAATGCTCTCCTCATCTCGTCATTTGGAGAATGCAACGAAATTGCCAACGTAATCTGCAGTTGCTTATCCGCCAATTCATAAATCTTCGGTACGATTCCACAAGTAGATACGGTAATATTCCTCTGACTGATGTGTAAACCCTTTTCATCTGTCAGCAATTCCAAAAAACGCAGCAGATGATCAAAATTATCAAAAGGTTCACCCGTTCCCATTACAACTACATTGGAAACCCGTTCCCCAATGGCATGCTGAATATGATAAATCTGATCCAGCATCTCCGATGGCTCCAGGCACCTTGTCAGTCCTCCAATCGTAGATGCACAGAATCTACATCCCATTCGGCATCCTACCTGAGAAGAGATGCATACGGAATTTCCATGCTTATATCTCATTAAAACACTTTCAATGATACTACCATCATGGAGTTCAAATAAGAACTTGGCAGTTCCATCTATATTAGAAGTCAATCTCTCCACTTCTGTTACAGAGAGCATTCCCACTCCCTCTTTGATTTTCTGCTTTAAAGCTTTTGGTATATTAGTCATATCATCCAGACTGCGTACCAGCTTTTTATGCATCCATTCATACAGCTGCTTGGCACGAAACTTTTTCTCACCAATAGACTCGACATACTCCTCCAGCTCTGTAAGCGTCATCGACTTAATATCCGGCATTTGATTTTCTCCTTAACTTGGCAATAAAGAATCCATCACATGGGTGAACGCCAGGAAGCAACTGAATATATCCTTCCTCTGCTGTCTCTACAGTAAGCTGATCCGGCATCAGCTCTTCAAAGCCTACCAGCTCCATATCCAGATTCTTACTCATCCACTGCACATTTTCTATATTTTCTTCTTTTCTGATGGTACATGTACTGTACATAAGAATGCCATTTGGTTTTAAATATTGGATTACAACTGATAATATCTGTTTCTGAAGTTTTGATAATTCTAAAATTCCATCTTTTGTTGCATTGTATTTAATATCTCTTTTTCTTCCCATAATCCCAAGACCGGAACACGGAAGATCTGCAATTACAATATCTGCTTTTCCAATCAGCTCTTCATCCAATATCCTTGCATCTGCTACCTGGACTTTCACATTGGTACATTTAAGACGATTCACATTCTCCTGGATCAGCTCCGCCTTATACTCTGTTAAATCTCTGGCAATGACCCTGCCGGTTCCCTTCAGCCGGTCTGCCATATGAAGACTCTTGCCTCCTGGAGCGCTACATACATCGATAACCAGCATTCCTTCTTTCGGATCTGCCAGCTGTGCCACCAGCATAGAACTTTCATCCTGCACCTGGAACTTTCCTTCACAAAAGGCATCCAGATCTTCCAGATAATTATAGCCAGATATACGAAAGGCCTCTTTCATAAAGGCACCCTTTCCGACTACAACCTGCTGTGCTTCTAAGGATCTTCTCAGTTCTTCCATTGTCCCATTGGTAAGCTGGGCCCTTATGCTGGTTTCTTTTACTTCTAAAAAACTTTCTAACATCTTTTCTACGGTAGTTTTATCATACTCAGATAAGAATTCCTTTACCAGCCATTCTGGCATGGAATACCAGACAGACAGATACCTTACCGGCTCTTTCTCCTGGTCTGGGTATATAACCTGATCAAGATTTCTTGCAATATTGCGAAGCACCCCATTGACAAAGCCAGTCAAATTCCGAAAACCTCTTTTCTTCGCCAGTTTCACTGCTTCATTGCATACTGCTGAATCCGGCACCTGATTCATAAACTTCAGCTGGTAAACTCCCATACGCAAAATGGCCCGAATGACCGGCTTGCATTTGTGGATCTTAACCTTTGAAAATTGATCGATGATATAATCAATCTGAATTTGATTTTCCAGAGTCCCCTGACAAAGTCTGGTAAGAAAGGCCCTGTCCTTCTTTTCCATAAACTGATAGTTTCGTAATGTATCGGAAAGAACCAGATGACTTAAATTCTTTTTCTTATCAATGTCCAGCAAAATATCCAATGCCAGCTCTCTTGTCTGACTCATATTAATCACCTAGTCTGCTTCCCGTTTCGATGTGATATCCTAACAGGAATGCTTCTGTCTTCATCCGTTTTTTACCTGCTAACTGAATTTCATTTAAGGAAAGTGCATCCTTTCCTGTCTGAACGATTATGGATTTTTTCGTCACCTCAAGAACGGTTCCTGGCAAAACGCCTTCTTTCCCTGCTACTACATCTGCATCCCAGATCTTCATGGTCTTTCCATTCAATGTTGTATAGGCACTCGGCCATGGATTCAGACCTCGAATCAATCTTTCAATCTCAACTGCCGATTTGGTAAAATCGATATCACCCATCTTCTTATCCAACATGCTTGCATAACAAGTCTTTCCATCTCCCTGAGGGGTAAAGACTGCCGTTCCCTTTTCTAATTTTTCCAACGTGGATACCATCAACTCTCCACTCAAAACCATCAGTTTATCATGAAGGGTTCCCCCTGTCTCCTTTGGTTCGATCGGAATGACCGCTTTCTCGATCATATCACCGGTATCCAGACCTTCATCCATTCGCATCGTTGTAATTCCGGTTTCCTGCTCACCATTGATGACCACCCATTGAACCGGTCCTGCTCCACGGTACATCGGCAATATAGAAGCATGTCCATTGATGCATCCATACTTTGGTATCTCTAAAATCTCCTTTGGAAGAATCTGACCAAATGCTACTACTACGATCACATCCGGTGCCAGATCTTTTAAAATCTTTACAAATTCCGGATCCCTTGCCTTTACCGGCTGATACACTGGAATTCCGTACTCCATTGCTTTTTCTTTTACCGGAGGAAATGCCATTGCTTTTCCTCTTCCTTTCGGTTTATCCGGCTGTGTCACTACTGCAATGACGTCATGGTGATCAATCACCGCCTGCAGTGTTGGAACCGAAAAGTCCGGTGTTCCCATAAATATGACTTTCACAAGCAGCCTCCTATTCTTCGATCTCTTCTGGTTCTGCCTCTGTCAGATCAACCAATGGTCCTTCCGCCACATCCGCATACAGAATTCCATCCAAATGGTCGCATTCATGACAGATTGCTCTTGCCAGAAAGCCCTCTCCTTCTACACGAATTGGTTCCATCTCTTCATTCAGAGCCTCACAGACTACATGATTTGGACGTTTTACAGTTCCTACTTTATTTGGAATACTAAGACAGCCTTCATCTCCAATCTGTTCTCCATCCTTTTCTACGATCACTGGATTGATCAATGTAATCTGATTCCCATCTCCAATATCAATCACGACAATTCTTTTTAAAATTCCAATCTGAGGCGCAGCAAGACCAACGCCCATGGTCTCATACATGGTTTCATACATGTCATCGATCATCGTACGAATTCTTTCTGTTACTTCTTTTACCGGCTTTGATTTCTTTCTTAAGATATCATCACCCATTACACGAATATTTCTAATTGCCATTTTATTAAATCCCTTCTATTATCTTAATCTATCTCATTGTCTATCATACCACAAATCAGTAACCAATCATAGGGTTAAAGTCAAAGGCGACCACCGCTTTTTCGAAAATTCCCTTATCCTCCATATAATGTTCCAGTAGATCTTTCATTCTGGTCAGCGCCTCGTAGTCCTTATGTTTGACATAAATAACATGGCGATATACGTCCTTCACCTTTGTAATGGTAGCCTGACTGGGTCCGATAACCCAATATCCGTCTAAATCTGCCGTCTGCCTTCGAAGCTCTTTTCCCAGCATATTTGCCGCTGCCTGCCCGATATCTAACTGATCACAGCCAATAAACACCACCATCATCTGATAAACTGGAGGATACTGCAAAAATTCGCGATATGCTATTTCCTGTTCATAGAACTGATGATAATCCTGTGCTGCAGCTGTCACAATGCTGTAATGCTCCGGATGATAAGTCTGAATCACCACGTCTCCCGCCAACGCCCCTCGTCCTGCCCTTCCCGCTGCCTGAGTCAAGAGCTGAAAGGTTCGCTCGCTGGCACGAAAGTCATTAGCATACAAAGACATATCCGCCGCAAGTATTCCAACTAATGTAGTATTCGAAAAGTCATGTCCCTTTACGATCATCTGGGTTCCGATTAAAATATCCGCTTCTCCATTGGAAAAGGCTGATAAGATTTCTTCATAGCTGTTCTTCTTTCTTGTGGTATCCATGTCCATTCGAAGTACTTTTGCCTGTGGAAATTCCTTATTAACCATAACCTCCACCTTCTGTGTCCCTGTTCCAAATGTACCGATGTAAGGGCTCTGACATTCTGGACACACCTTTGGCATTGGAACCTGATATCCGCAATAATGACAGACCAGGCGCCCTCCCCGATGAGCTGTCAGCGATACGTCACAATGCGGACATTTCATGACATGTCCGCAGCTTCTGCAGGATACAAATCCTGCATACCCCCTTCGGTTTAGGAATAACATAATCTGCTGTCCTTTTTCCAGACGATCTTCCATCATGGCCTTCAGCCTGCGGCTAAACAGACTACGATTTCCTGATTTTAGCTCCTCCCGCAGATCCTCAATATAGACATTTGCCATCCTGCTTCCAGGATTTGCCCTCTTCGTAAGCTCCCATAAGACAAACTCTCCAGTGACGGCTTTCTGATAGGATTCGATGCTTGGAGTTGCCGATCCTAATATGACAGAAGCCCCCTCCATTCCGGCCCGGGCAATGGCCGTCTCTCTAGCATGATACTTAGGAATACTCTCGCTTTTATAGCTGTTTTCATGTTCCTCATCGATCACGATCAGACCAAGATTCTGAAACGGGGTAAACAATGCCGAGCGGGGACCGATCATAATGTCGACCTCGCCATCTCTGGCCCGAAGCATCTGGTCATACCGCTCTCCCTTAGACAATCGAGAATTCATAATGGATACCCGATTTCCAAACCGCTGATAAAACCGCTTAACTGTCTGATACGTAAGTGCAATTTCCGGAATCAGGACAATGGCCTGTTTTCCCTGTGCCAGCACAGTCTCAATGGCTGCCATATAGACCTCGGTCTTTCCACTTCCCGTTACCCCATGCAACAAATAAGTTTTATAGTTTTTATTTAAAAAGTCATGGGCAAACATATCTATTAGCCGCTGCTGTTCCATATTCAGTTTTTTGGGTATTTCCTTTGAGATAGAAAACGAAATGGGATTGCGATATAAATTTCTTTTTTGTATCTCAAGAATTCCCTGTTCCTTCAGACGATCCAGAGTGGATTTGGAGATCTTTAACTTCTTCGCAACCATCTCCCAAGAGAGAACCGTCTGTTCTTTCATCTCTTCCAAAAGACGTACTTGTGCCTTTCGATTCTTTTTTCTTGCTGTTTCCAGTACCCTCTCTGTTTCTTCTTTTGAAAGCAACAATCTTACGATCTTCTCCTGCTTGCGCTCCACCTTCTGTGCTGCTGGAAGCACAGTTCTAAGCGCCTGGATCATGGTGGAGCCATAGTTTTCCCGAATCCAGTATGCCAGCTGCACCAACTTTGCCTCCAGAGACGTTCCTTCCGTAGAAATCCTTATAATCTGTTTGATTTTCTCTTCTTCATAATCCGGTGTCTCAGACAATCCCACCACATAACCACTTTGCTCTTTATTCCACCGTCCAAATGGAACAACTACTCTGGTCCCTACAAAAATCTCCCCACATAAAGGAAGAGGCACCTCATATTGAAATACCTTATCAAGTGCCTCATGTGAAATATTGATAATAATGTCTGCATATAACTTTGACATTGCTTCACTCCTGTTAATTTGTAAAATCCGCCAGCAAATTTAATACCAAATCTGCTCTACCAGAATCAATGGCTTCGTTGGCCATCGTAATTCCCATCTCAATGGATCCGGCGGCTCCACCGATGTACAGAGCTGCACCCGCATTGAGAACGGCAAAATCTCTTCGGAACCCTTTTCCTCCGAAAAACATCGCCCTCATCACCTGTGCATTTAATCCAGGATCATCTCCCCGAATCATATCCTGCAGCTCACTGGCTTCAAATCCATAATCCGCAGGATCTACTGTATAGAGCTCTATCTGCCCATGCATCAGCTCTCCTACATAATTTTTCGTCTGAATAGAAAATTCATCCATTCCATCTGCCGCACTGACAACCAGTGCCTGAGAAAAACCAAGCTCCCTCATCGCATAAATGACAGGTTCAATCAGCTCTGGATGAAACACCCCAAGAAGCATCTTCTCTGCATTGGTAATGTTAAGCAGTGGTCGAATCAAATGAATAATAGTCTGATGATTGCCTTTCATTGCATCTGAAAGTTCAGGAACCTGTGGATAATAATTATCTCCAAAGAAAAATCCAATTCCCACATCTGTAATGGCTTTTGCTGCCTTCTCTCCATCCGCCATAATATTCACGCCCAGTGTTTCCAAAACATCTGCCGATCCACATTGACTGGATATCGCACGATTCACGGTTTTTGCCACTGGCATACCAGAGGCTGCTGTCAGAAATGCAGCCGCTGTAGAAATGTTAAAGCTTCCTTTTCCATCTCCTCCCGTTCCAGTAATATCCATATAATTACCGCTGTCTACAGAAACCAGTGCCATGTGCTTTCGAATCGCTTTTACAAATCCAACCAGTTCCTCGGAAGAAGGAATCCGCTCTATCGGATTCATAGCATCCAGCCATTCTTCCAGCTCTTTCGCCGAATGTCTGCCGGTAAGAATCTCTTCCATCATGACTTCTGCCATTTCCTGTGACATTGGCCCTTTCTCTAATTGTGATAATAGATGTTCCATATCCATAACCTCCGGCTATTCGGCAACATGTCCATTTGTAACCAGTACCTTTACTACCTGATCTACATATTTCAGGCAAATATCGTCCGTCTCTGCTTCTACCATGACACGAATCAGTGGCTCGGTACCACTCTGTCTTACCAGAATTCTTCCATTCTCTCCAAGTGCTTCTTCGACTGCTTTCACTGCTGCGATCACGTCTTTGTCTTCCTGTGCAGCCTTTTTGTCCTTTACTTTTACATTCTTTAATAACTGAGGATAGATCGTTACCGGCTCAACAAGCTTGCTAAGCGGCATCTTCTGCTCCAGCATAGCTTCCATGATCTTTAATGAAGTTAAAACCCCATCTCCAGTGGTTGCATGTTTGCTGAAGATAATGTGTCCAGACTGCTCTCCTCCAAGGCTGTGTCCATGCTCTGTCATATTTTCATTGACATATTTGTCACCAACAGCTGTCTTTTCATAGGAAATACCTGCCACATCCAGAGCTTTATAAAGTCCTAAATTGGACATAACCGTAGTGACGATCGTATTATTATTCAATGCGCCCTGATCTTTCATATAGGTACCGCAGGCATATAAGATCAAGTCACCATCTACCACATTACCCTTATCGTCTACTGCAATGCATCGATCTGCATCACCATCATAAGCAAATCCAACATCCAGCTTATGGTCCTTCACAAACTGCTGTAGCACTTCAATATGAGTAGAACCACAATTTGTATTGATGTTCGTTCCATCTGGAGTGTTATTGATTACATAAGTATGGGCTCCTAAAGCATTAAACACATTCTTTGCAATCGCATATGCACTTCCGTTGGCACAGTCAAGTCCAACTCTCATATTCTTAAAGGAACGAGTAGCAAGAGAAATCAAATATCCTATGTATAAATTCCGTCCCATAGAATAATCAGTAGTTGCTCCGATATTTTCTCTCTTTGCAAGCGGAATTTCTCCGTATTCTCCGTCAATATAAGCTTCAATCTTTTCTTCTACTTCTGCTTCCATCTTATGACCTTTTGCATTAATGATCTTAATTCCATTATCATAATAAGGATTATGGCTGGCCGAAATCATAATTCCACAATCAAATCCCTCTGTTCTTACCACATAAGAAACACTTGGTGTTGTGGTTACATGCAGAAGATAAACATCTGCTCCTGATGCAGTCAGTCCAGCAACTAGAGAATATTCAAACATATAACTGCTTCTTCTGGTATCCTTACCGATCACAACCTGTGCTCTGTGATCCTCTCTTCCAAAATACCATCCTAAAAAACGGCCCACCTGATAAGCATGGTCTACTGTTAAATTTACATTAGCTTCTCCACGAAAACCGTCTGTTCCAAAATATTTTCCCATATCTTCTAATCTCCATTTCATTCTATCTATTCATCACCGGAAACAATTCCGATGAAATCTACACATATCAACGTAAAGATTATATCACCATTCATTTTTTTCTTCAATTAATATCCTTGACTTCATAAAAAATTCATTTTATCATAAGATTAGAAAATATGTTCTTAATTGCACATTTGTGCATTCCATCTTCATTTATTTAAGAAAGGAGCCGCCATGAAACGAAGAGATGAACGCTTTCTGATGAAAGTAGCTGATATGTATTACCGCGATGAATTATCCCAGGATATGATCGCATCCAAGCTGAATATATCCAGGACAACCGTTTCCCGCGCACTGACCTCTGCCAAACAGGCCGGATATATTAAAATTGTGTTTGATTTTCCCACCGAATCCTCTGTGGAGATTGAAAAACAGATTGAAAAGAAATATAACATTAAGGAAGCCGGCGTCGCCCTCGTAAATAATCCTTCTGAATCAAAATACGAAGTATCTAAAACGGCTGCCCGTTATCTGGCACGGGTATTAAAAAATAATATGGTAGTTGGCCTGACCTGGGGCCGGACTATGAAGCGTCTGATCGACGCTTTTGACGAAGAAAATCTGGGAAAGACATTAAAGATCAAGGGAGTCCAGGTAGTTCCGTTTCTGGGGACCAATTCCCCTTCCTCCACGGACAATGATTATCTGAGGCTTACTTACTCAAGTCTGTTATCCTCTAAACTGGCCGAATTGATCCGCGGAATCAATTACAGTCTTCCAGCTCCTATGTATGTAAAGAACCCAGAGCTTTACAACCTTTTGATCCAGGAACCAGAAATTTCCATTACCTTAAAAAAAGCAACCCAATGTCAGGTTGCTCTAATCGGCATTGGACTTCCCAATGAAGATTCTGCCATTGGGTGTCTGGATGAAGAAAAAGCGCAAATGCTTCGTGAACTAAAAAAAGAAGGTGGCGTAGGAGAAATTCTGGGCCGTGTCTTTGACCAAAACGGACAGACCATTCACAGCGACTTTGATCAAAAGATCATTGGTCTTTCTCTGGAGGATCTTCGAAAAATTCCAACCAGAGTCGGTATTGCCTATGGTACCAAAAAAATAGAGGCCATCAAAGTGGCCTTACAATCCGGTTTGATCAACGTGCTGATCACTGATCACTTAACTGCTCAGGAATTATTAAACGAATAATTATAAGAATGCTATTCGGCCTCCTTGTGGCGGCGTGTGTGCCCGCTTTGCTGACATTATCATTTTCACACGCCTGCCATTTGCCGGAGGCTTTTATTCCATAAGCTCTTTACAATATTCTACACTAATATCTTCATACTGTTTAAATACAGCATCCGCTTCTTTCATATCACTCATTGGAAAATCCATATTGGAAAATCCGAGACAGAACATTCCCGCTTTCTTAGCTCCTATCGCTCCGTTTGGTGAATCCTCAATTACCATACAGTTTTCTGGTCTCATCTTCATTCTTCGTGCTGCTTCGAAAAAAATATCCGGCGCCGGCTTTCCATGTGCTACCTCCCAGCCACTGACCAGCGCATCAAACCACTGTGTAATCCCAAAGGAATCCAACATTTCCCTAATCTCTTCAATTGTAGATGATGAAGCTACCGCAATGGGATACCCGGCTTTTTTGACATGATCGATAAACTCCAGAACGCCTCGAATCGGTGCAATCCCAGCTTCCCGGAAAATCCTGTTCTTCGTAGCATATAACACCTCCAGATACTCCTCCGTCGAAATATGCTCTGCATGAAAATCCCTGCTCATCACCTTCCATTGATATTCATGAGTTGTTCCTATAAATTGCATGTGGTATTCGTACGGTACATCATATATCCCCAAAGACGCCAATGCTTCGTTTTTCACATCCACATACAGTCGTTCTGAATCGGAAATCACTCCATCCATATCAAAAATAACAGCCTTTAACATTTTGCCTTATCCTCACTTTCTATTTATAGAAGAAACAGTCCCGCAACGATATGAACAACAAATGCTGCTACCCATGCAATGGCACACTGTCCCAATGCGACCAGTAGCGCCCATTTACCTCCCAGTTCCCGTTTCACAGATGATACTGCTGCCACACATGGTGTATAGAGCAGACAAAAAATCAGCAAAGCCACTGCTGCCACTGGTGTAATCACTCCTACAAGACTCTTTGTAGAGCCAAACAATACGGATAAGGTAGAAACAACACTTTCCTTTGCCATAAATCCTGTAATCAATGCTGTAGAAATTCTCCAGTCTCCAAATCCAAGCGGCCGAAAGATCGGTGCGATCACACCTGCCACTGCTGCCAATAAGCTGTCATGAGAATCTACGACCACATTCATATGTATATCAAAAGTCTGCAAAAACCAGATAACCATCGTAGCAATAAAGATTACCGTAAATGCTCTCTGCAAAAAGTCCTTTGCCTTTTCCCATAAAAGCTGTGTCACATTTCTTGCTCCTGGCATACGATAATTTGGTAATTCCATTACAAATGGCACCGGCTCACCTTTGAACACTGTTCCATTAAACACCAACGCAGTAATAATCCCCATCAAAATACCAAACATATATAATCCCACCATGACCAATGCTCCATGTCCAGGGAAAAATGCTGCTGTAAAAAATGCATAGATTGGAAGCTTCGCAGAACAGCTCATAAATGGAGTCAGTAAAATAGTCATCTTTCGATCTCGTTCAGATGGCAACGTTCGACTGGCCATAACGCCAGGAACGGTACATCCGAATCCGATCAACATAGGAACAATACTTCTTCCAGATAACCCAATCTTTCGAAGCAGTTTATCCATAACAAAAGCAACTCTTGCCATATAACCACTATCTTCCAGCATGGACAGGAAGAAAAATAACGTTACAATGACCGGCAAGAAGCTTAAGACACTTCCTACCCCATTGAAAATTCCATCAATAATCAATGAATGAAGTACCTCATTCACATTCGCTGCCAAAAGCGCCTGATCTACCACAGCCGTCAACATCCCAATACCAGCCTCCAGCCATTCAGACAGTTTAGCACCAATTACATTAAATGTCAGAAAAAATACCAGTCCCATAATTCCAACAAAGGCTGGAATTGCTGTGTATTTGCCCGTTAAGATGGCATCCATCTTTCTGCTTCTTACATGTTCCTTACTTTCCTTTGGTTTTACCACGGTTGCATCACACACTCTTTGAATAAAAGAAAATCTCATATCCGCAATGGCCGCTGCCCGATCCAAGCCACGTTCTTCTTCCATCTGCAAAATGATATGCTCGATCATCTCTTCCTCATTCTGGCTCAGCGAAAGAGCTTTTAAAATCAATGGATCCCCTTCTACCAGCTTGTTGGCAGCAAATCGAACCGGAATTCCTGCCTTTTTTGCATGGTCCTCGATCAAATGCATAATTCCATGCAGACATCGATGAACCGCTCCTCCATTTTCATCAGAATCACAAAAGTCTTTTCGCTTTGGTGCCTCCTGATATCTGGCAATATGAACCGCATGGTCAATCAGCTCCTGTATTCCCTGATTCTTTGCCGCAGATATTGGAATAACCGGAATTCCCATAAGCTCTTCCATCTCATTGACCAAAATGGAACCTCCATTCTCCCAGACTTCATCCATCATATTCAATGCCAATACCATAGGGGTATCCAGCTCCATCAGCTGCATAGTCAGATATAAATTTCGTTCAATATTTGTAGCATCTACAATATTGATAATTCCCTTTGGCTTTTCGTTTAAAACAAATTCTCTCGTTACGATTTCCTCACTGGTATACGGTGACATGGAATAAATACCAGGAAGGTCTGTTACTAGTGTATTCGGCTGTCCCTTAATAACACCATCCTTTCGGTCTACCGTCACACCCGGAAAATTTCCCACATGCTGATTAGATCCGGTCAACTGATTAAACAACGTAGTTTTTCCACAGTTTTGATTGCCTGCCAGCGCAAAGGTCAGCTTTTCCTCCACTGGCAGAGGATGCTCCTCTTCCTTAATATGAAATTTTCCTCCCTCGCCCAGTCCTGGATGCCTTGCTTCTTTTCTACTTTTAGTACTTTGCTTTTTCTCCGTTTTTTCATGCATATTACTGATCTCAATCTTCTGAGCATCTGCCAGCCTTAAGGTTAATTCATATCCGTGAATCTCAAATTCAATGGGATCACCCATGGGTGCATATTTTACCATTGTAATTTCCGCACCAGGAATCACTCCCATATCAAGAAAATGCTGGCGAAGTGCTCCTTCTCCACCTACAGAAAGAATGGTTGCAGTTTTTCCTATTTTTAAATCCTTTAATGTCATCTTTTGTATCCCCTTTCAAAAGAGCTAATTGATAACTATTATTTATTGATAATTATTCTCATTAAAGTATAGTGTGTATTTCCTACTTTGTCAATAAGATTTTTATATTTTTTCAACTATATAAAAAGAAGGAGCATTGCTCCTTCTATAAATTTTCTAATATTACTTTCATTTTTTTCAATACTGCATCTTCTGTCATAGAACCTATGGTTTCCCTGGCAATTTCTTTTAATCTTTCACTGGCATTTGCCACTGCATAGCTGTATTTTGCCCGTTTTAACATAGGAATGTCATTGTCCGCATTTCCAAAAGCAACTGTTTCCTCTGGAGTAATTCCATAATGCTCCTGAAGAATAGACAGTCCTTTTCCCTTATTGGCATCCTTCGGCATAAAATCAAGATATAAGTCTCCTGCCATACACACATCCATCTCATCTGACCAAAGTTTTTGCATCTTCTCTTCTATTACCGAAGAGATTCCCTTACGATTATATACAGAAACCTTACAGATATCCGTCAATGCTTCCACATCCTCCACCTGTTTGGCACAATAACCATAACTTTTTGTCATGCGTTCATAAAACTTAGGCGAATCCTTTCCAATAAAGGCGCAATCCGGTCTGCAGGCCATAATCTCATAATCCTCTCCCAGTGCTTTGGCATCCCTGATCAGCTGATGGTAATCTTCATCTTCAAATTTCATAGAAGCCACAAATTCACCCGCTGCTATATCCGTTCCATTATCTGCCAAATAAATAATATCATCTTTTACCTGAAAAAAAGTCTTCTTAATGCTAGGCTTCTGACGCCCGCTGGCAACCGCGAAAATGACTCCTTTTTCTCTGAATTTTTGTATAATGTCATAATATTCTGGATTTAAATTCCTGCTGCCTTCTTCTACAATGGTGTCATCTACGTCAGTAATTACTAATTTAATCATCTTTCCATCCTCTTATACTATATATTTAAAAATCCATCCGGTCTATTTTCGATTACCCAGATCGTATGGCGTAGCCTGGTATACATAATAATTCAGCCAATTAGTATACATCATGTTGGCATGGCATCTCCAGGATTTGATCGGTCCCTTAGCCGGATCATCATCCACATAATAATTCTGTGGAACATCAATTTCTAATCCCTTCGCCACATCCCGTCGATATTCATAATCCAGTGTCAGAACATCATATTCCGGATGTCCGGTTACGAAAATCTGACTTCCCGTTTCATTCATAATCAGATATGGTCCTGCCTCTACAGACTCTCCTACAATTGTCAGTTCTTTACAATTCCTGATAGCATCCATATCACTGGCTGTATAGCGAGAATGTGGTACATAGAAAATATCATCAAATCCCCTTACCAACGGTGTCTTTTTATGTATTGGGTAATGCTTGTACACACCAGACAGCTTCTTATCCAGAAAAATCTTCTTAATCCCATAATGATAATACAGTCCAGCCTGCGCTCCCCAGCAAATATGAAGTGTTGAAGTAACATTAGTCTTGGACCATTCCATAATCTCTTTTAATTCCTCCCAATACTTCACCTCTTCAAATTCAATCTGCTCCAGCGGTGCTCCCGTAATGATCATTCCATCAAATTTTCTATGCTTGATCTGAGAAAAGAACATATAAAACTTCTCCATATGAGATTCGGAAGCATGTCGTGGGCGATATGTTTCCGTCTGTAAAAATGTAATGTCAATCTGCAATGGTGTATTAGACAGGCTTCGGAGCAGATGCAGTTCTGTATCTTGCTTCGTAGGCATCAGATTTAAGATTACAATCTCTAATGGACGAATATCCTGTGAGATTGCCCTCTCCATATCCATGACAAATACATTTTCCTTTTCTAAAATTTTTTTTGCCGGTAACTCCTTATCGATTCTAATCGGCATACTAAGACCACCTTCCTAACCAATCATATCTATAAACTGTTCCTCCGTGATGATTGGAATTCCTAATTCTTTTGCTTTTTTGTTCTTTGAGGAACTGCTGTTTTTATCATTATTGATCAAATAATCTGTCTTTGAAGTAACGGATCCGGTTACCTTTCCTCCCAACTCTTCCACTTTGGCTTTTACTTCCTTTCGATTTTTAAAGTGGTGAACGGCTCCGGTAATCACAAATGTTACCCCATCAAAAATTGCTTCTTTACTGCTTTCTTCCATTTTTTCAAATGTAATGATTTCTTCCAACTTAGACAAAATCTTCTGGTTATGCTCATTGGCAAAATAATGGACAATGGATTCTGCAATCACCTGTCCAATTCCATCGATCGTTATCAGTTCTTCTACATCTGCATTCTTAATGGATTCCCAATCAGAGTGGAAATGCCGGCAGATCAGCTTTGCATTAGACAATCCAACATTTAAAATTCCCAATGCATAAATAAAATTTGGAAGCAATACATTTCTAGACTTTTCAATGGATTTTACCAGATTGTCGTAGGATTTTTCTCCAAATCCTTCCATCGCAACGATAGCTTCCTTTTCTTCTTTTAGTCGATATAAATCCGGAAGCTCTGTCAAAAGTTCCTGTTCGATCATCTTATTTAACGTCGCTTCTGACATTCCATCAATATTCATAGCATCTCTGGATACAAAATGTCCAAAAAGCTTTAGCTTCTTAGCACTGCAAAATTCATTGGAGCAATACAGTGATTTTACCCCATTCTCTTCCTTTACCACAGTCTCTCCACCGCAGGCCGGACAATAGGCAACTGGAACAATGGTATTACTTCTGGTATGATTTTCGGCCACCTGGGGAATGATCATATTCGCTTTATAGACCGTGATCTCATCGCCTTCTCCCAATTCCAGCCCCTCTACGATGCTCAAATTATGAAGACTGGCACGACTTACCGTTGATCCTTCCAATTCTACTGGTTCAAATACCGCTACCGGATTGATCAATCCAGTTCTGGATGGACTCCATTCAATATAAGAAAGCTTTGTCACAGCTGTCTCATCTGCCCATTTAAACGCAATGGAATTCCGCGGAAACTTGGCTGTTCTCCCAAGACTTTCCCCATAGGCAATATCATCATAGATCAGAACCAATCCATCAGATGGCTCATCCATCTTTCCAATCTTTTGTGAAAAGTGCTCTACCGCCTGAGCAATGGTATCACGGGTTACTCGTTCATACTCCACCACTTGAAAACCAAGGCTGGAAAGCCACACAAAACGTTCTTCGACAGAATTGGGAAGCACAACTCCCTCTGCACTTACCAAATGAAATGCATAAAACTGCACCTTTCTTCTGGCCGTCACTTCATTATTCAACTGTCTCACAGAACCACTGCAAAGGTTTCTTGGATTCTTATACTTTGCATCCACTTCCTGAATGCTGGCATTCATAGCCTCAAAATCCGAATATCGAATAATCGCTTCTCCTCTCAACACCAGTTTTCCATCAAAATCAATATGGGCTGGCAGATTTTGAAATGTCCTCGCATTGTTCGTTATGACCTCACCCACCTGTCCATTTCCTCTGGTAACTGCTTTTACTAAGCTTCCACCTTCATAGGTCAAGACAATCGTCAGTCCATCCAGCTTCCAGGACAGAATTCCATCCTGATCATCCAGCCAGTCAGCAAGTGCTCTCACATCCTTTGTCTTATCCAGAGAGAGCATTGGTGATTCATGAGGTTCTTTCTCCAGTTCTGTCAGTAATTCATACCCAACATGAATCGTAGGACTATTGGCAAATACCGTATTGGTCTCCTTTTCGAGGGCCACCAATTCATCATACTTCTGATCATACTCGTAGTTGCTCATAATCTCTCTATTTTCCTGATAATAAGCTTTGCCAGCTTCGTTTAGCTGACGAATCAACTCTTTCATTCTAGTTATCTGGCTCATTGAAAAGCTCCTTTTTCAATTTATTAATCTCATTCTTCGTTAATTTTCGATACGTACCTGTCTTTAATTTGCCCAATTCAATATCCATAATACGTACACGTTTTAAATTCAGTACACGATATCCGAAATATTCACACATTCGCCTGATCTGGCGATTCAATCCCTGCGTCAATATAATCGAAAATTGATTTTTACTCAGCTTCCTCACTCTACATTTTCGCGTAACCGTATTCAAAATCGGCACGCCATTCCGCATACCGTATAAAAATTCAATCGTAACCGGCTTATCGACAGTCACAATATATTCCTTTTCATGATAATATCTGGCCTTCTGGATGCGGTTGGAAATCTCTCCATCATTGGTTAAAAGAATCAGGCCCTCTGAATCCTTATCCAATCTTCCGATAGGATAAATCTTCGTATGGTAGTTGATAAAATCAATGATATTATCCTTTTCCCGCTTCTGTGCTGTACAAACAATTCCCCGCGGCTTATTGAATGCGATCAGTTCCAGTTCTTCGATCAACTCTACTGGCTTGCCCTGAAACCGCACATCCTGATTCTTCGTCACCTTCATTCCTGGTACAGCAACCTTACCATCTACCGTAACCAGACCATCTTGAATAAAAATATCCGCCTGCCTTCTAGAACAAATGCCTGCATCACTCATATATTTATTTAATCGAATTGTCTCAAAGGTAAATTTTTTCTTCATATGCATCCCCCAGATTAAATTTAATATCATTATAGCGAATCACAACCAGAAATGCAATCACACAAAAAGAGTGCTGTGACCGATCAAACACAACACTCTTCCTGCTCATCCTTCTACCACTTATCGTAGTCAACTATCTATCCTACCGATATGCTTATTATAACATGCTTCTTTTTCATCTTCTATAAGAAAATATGTGCCGGTGTTTTATCTGCACATTTATTCACATACAGACAAAGTGTTCCTTTCTTACTCTTCTGGTTCAGACGATGTTTTTGCATTTGATGAATCTTCCGTCTCTGATTGATGTTTCTTGGATTTTAAATTATTCAATCGTTCTTTCCAGCCTCCAAAATCGAAACGTTCTTTTATATTCCACCTGGATTTTATTTCTCCTTCTCTTCTGTGACGTCCATCAGAATCTTTTTCCCTCATCATCAGGCTATAAATACATGGAATCACAAGCAAGGTCAGCAACGTACCGTAAATCAATCCGCCAATAGTTACAACTGCCATAGGCTGTGACATCTCGGAACCCATGCCTACGCCGACTGCCATTGTGGATAATCCAAGAATCGTTGTCAATGCTGTCATAAAAATCGGACGAATACGCATGGCACCTGCTGTAACAATGGCATCATCCTTTTCATATCCTGCTTCCCTCAACTGATTGATCGTATCCACCAAAACAATCCCATTGTTTACAATAATACCAGAAAGCATTACAAAACCAATCATTGCAATCACACTTAAGTCCATACCTGCTATCAACAGACCGATTAATCCTCCTGTAAATGCCAATGGTATGGTAAATAGGATAATAAATGGTGACAGTAGAGACTGGAACTGTGCAACCATGATCAAATACATAAATGCAATGGCAAGCACCAACATTAGCGCCAGCTGTTTCATCATCTCGTATACGGATTCTGCTTCTCCCCCCATCTCCAGACTATAACCTTTTGGAAGATCTATCTTATCCAGTTTCTTTTCAATCTTATCACTTAATAAGGTAGGATTATATCCATCCTTTACCCCTGCCGTTACGTTAATATATCGTGTCTGATTTTCTCTGGAAATACTGGAGAGACTATCAGAAGCCTGAACGGAAGCAATCGATGTCAATGGTACTTCTTTTTCTTCTCCTGCAAAGGTTGCAGAAATCTTCATCTTCTTCAATTTCTCTCTCGATGCAGCATAAGAAGAATTCTTCTCCACGATCACATCGTAAGTATCTTCTCCCTGAGTCACTGTAGTTGCTGTAGTTCCTTCTGCCAGTTCAGCAGAAATTGCCTGATAAACCTGAGCAACGGTCAGACCATTTTGTACCGCTTTTTTCTTATCTACTACAATATGAACCTCATCCGTGGTCTCTTCCTGTCCATTGGAAACCTCTGTGCTTCCTTTCGTCTTCGTAATTACTTCTGCTACCTGGTCAGCGATTTCTCTTAGCTCATCCATGTCCGTTCCCTTCACGCTAACCGAAATGCCAGTTCCAGCAACTGCTCCCATATCCATATTGCTTCCACTGATATCCAGCTCACAGCCAAAATCTTTTGTTTTCTCTTCAATCTTCTTTTGAATCTGCTTATTGGTCAATTGCTTATCTTCTTTTAACATTACATACATAGTCACAGATTTTTCTCCAGTGGAACTGCCTCCTGCAGACATCATGCCTGTACCGCTATTCTGCATGCTTCCAATCTTCTCAACATCTTTGATTTCCAGTACTTTGGAAATTACAGCATTGGACATATCCACCATTTCTTCCTGACTGGAACCCTCCGGCATTGTCAAAGTCATACTCATCTGTGTACTTTCCATATCTGGGAACAAAGAAAATCCTTTCTTGGAGATTCCCCAGACACTTCCTGCAAATAACGCTGCTGTTACGACAAGCACGATCACACGCTTGCCTAAGAGCTTATCCATTCCCTTTATATAAACTTCTTTTACACGGTCGATCAGACGATTTTCCTTTGATGATACTTTGCTAAGTACCCCTGATGCCATCATCGGTACAACAGTAACCGCAACAATCAAGCTGGCCGTCAGTGAAAATCCAATGGTCAATGCCATGTCGGTAAACAGCTCTCTCGTAAGCCCCGTCGTAAATACAATTGGCAAAAATACAGATATTGTCGTTAAGGTAGAAGCTGTAATGGCTCCTCCTACACCTCTGGCACCTTCTACTGCCGCTTCCTTTACATCCATACCATCTTTTCTCAGTCGATAAATATTCTCAATTACTACGATAGAGTTATCGACCAGCATACCGACTCCAAGAGCCAGTCCTGATAGAGATATAATATTCAACGTAATTCCGGTAAAATACATCAGTACCAGTGCAAATATTACACTGATCGGTATGGAGAAAGAAATCACCAGTGTTGGTCTGATATCTTTCAAAAACAGGAATAAGATGATCATCGCCAGAATTGCACCATAAATCAGATTATGCAGTACAGAATCCACGATCATATCAATATAAATTCCCTGATCCATTAAATTCGTATAATGCAGACCTTTCTTCGCGGACTTTAATTGATCCAATTTCTTTGTAATCGAATCGGATACCTGAGCAGCAGAATAGGTAGATTGCTTCTGGATGGACAGAAGAATCCCGTCATTCTCATTTACTTTACAGTATGTATCAGCTGCATTGTTAACCACTGCCACATCTGCCACATCACGCAGACGAATTGGATTGATTCCATCCACTCCCACATCCAGCAGGACCATGTCCTCCAACTCTTTCTGGCTGGTTACTTTATCCCCCACGCGAACCAGATACTGTACGTTATCCTCTGTAATATATCCGGCAGGCATTTCAAAATTCTGTGCCTGCAGCAGACTTTTTACCGTGTCAACCGTTATTGTTTTTGACATATTAGCCGCTGCCAGTGCTTCTTCTCTTGCCTGATCCAGCTGCTCCCTCTGTGATTCTATCTTGCTGCTACTAGATGAAAGAGAAATCTCTGCGCTGTTTAGCTTGCCCGTTGTATCCAGAGACTGCTGATCCAAGGTCTGGATCTTGGAAGTAATCGTCTTTTGCCCACTCTTGATCTGCTTTAAGGCACTACTTAGATTGGATACCTGCTTATTCAAACTTTTGATGGTGTTATTTAATGTCTTTACCGTACTCTGATAACCGGCGATTTCCGTCTTTAAAGCCTTTGCTTCATCAGAATCTCCCATTCCTGCGTCTACCAGCTTTTCCAGCTGCTTCTTTAATTTTGAAATTGTAGCTTCCAGCTGCTTTTTCTGTGCCTTTGCTTCCTCAATCTTAGATTGCAGCGTCAGCTTTGAGCTAGTAATTTGAATTTCCTTTTCCGTCGCACTTAACTGGGCATCATTTAATGCCTTTTTGGCTTTTGCCAGCTGCTGATTGGCAGATGTCCGCTGAGAATCCAGTTTGTTCTTTGCTTCCTCTACTTTACTTTCTGCTTCATCTAATTTAGCATCTGCTTCATCAAATTCACCATTAATGGCTTTTTGAATTTTGTTATTCAATTTTGAAATCTTTTCTTCATTAATAATAACATTGATATTTTCATCCAATAACCCTGCTGTTGATACGGAAGCCACTCCATTTACAGATTCCAATGATGGCTTTAATGTCTTTTCTACATATTGAGAGAGCTCCCCTGCTTCCATTTTATCTGAATCAATGGCCGTAACCAATACTGGCATCATATCCATGCTGATCTTCATGATTGTCGGATTACCAACTTCGTCCGGAAACTGGTCTGAGATCATATCCAGGTTCTCTCTGATATCAATGGTTGCTGAATCCATATTGGTATCACCCTCAAATTCCAACGCAACAATGGATAGATTCTCACTGGACTGGGAAGTCATATTTTTCAATCCACTGACACTGGCCAGACTCTGCTCTACCGTCTTTGTGACTGTCTCTTCTACAGCTTCCGGTGCCGCACCTCCGTATGTTGTCATAACCATCACATACGGTAGATTCATATTTGGAAGAAGATCCGTCTGCATCTTTGTAAAAGAAACAATTCCCAGTATCAACACTAATATAACCGCTACTATGATAGTAAATGGTTTTCGAACACTAAATTTTTCTATCATTTCTTTCTCCTTGTACTCCTGATATCCTTTGGTCTCTATACACTGACCATTTCCACTCGCTTTAACTTATAATGTATCATATTTCAAATTTAGAATCAAGCATCTCATATCCATCCTGGACGGTTTTTTATTACATAAAAAGCCCCATGATAATACTTATCATGAGGCTTTCCGATTATTCTTCAAATTGATTATCCAATACTATAGTTTGGAGCTTCTTTTGTAATCTGAATATCATGTGGGTGGCTTTCCTTTAAGGATGCAGCAGAAATCTTAACGAATTCTCCTCTTTCCTGAAGTTCAGGAATGGTAGCAGTTCCGCAATATCCCATACCAGAACGAAGTCCTCCGATCAGCTGGAAGATAGTATCTTCTACGCTTCCTTTGTATGCTACACGGCCTTCTACGCCTTCTGGAACTAACTTCTTCGCATTTGCCTGGAAGTAACGATCCCCACTTCCATGTTCCATAGCTGCGATAGATCCCATTCCACGATATACTTTATATTTTCTTCCCTGATATAATTCAAAATCTCCAGGGCTTTCATCACAACCTGCAAGCATACTTCCCAGCATACATACGCTGGCACCAGCAGCGATTGCCTTTGTAACGTCACCGGAGAATTTAATTCCTCCATCCGCAATAATTGGCACATCATATTTTTTAGCAACTTCATATGCGTTCATAACAGCTGAAATCTGAGGTACACCAATACCTGCAACTACACGGGTTGTACAGATAGAACCAGGTCCGATACCAATCTTAACAGCATCTACACCTGCCTGAATCAATGCTTCTGTAGCAGCGGCAGTTGCCACATTCCCTGCAATAACCTGAAGATCAGGATATTTTTCCTTGATCATCTTAACGGTACGGATAATGTTAGCAGAATGTCCATGAGCAGAGTCAACAACAACAACGTCTACATTTGCTGCAACCAATGCATCAATACGTTTTAAAATATCCGGGGTAGCACCTACGCCGGCACCACAAAGAAGTCTTCCCTGTGCATCCTTTGCAGCATTTGGATATTTAATCTGCTTTTCAATATCCTTAATTGTAATCAATCCTTTTAAGTTAAAATCATCATCTACAATCGGAAGCTTTTCTACACGAGCTTTTGCTAAGATCGCTTTTGCATCCTCTAAAGTAATCCCTTCCTTTGCAGTGATCAGATTCTTAGATGTCATAGAATTCTTAATTGGCTGTGAAAAATCTGTCTCAAACTTTAAGTCACGGTTTGTAATAATACCAACTAATTTTCCATTTTCAGTAATAGGTACACCTGAAATTCTGAATTTTGCCATCAAATCATCGGCATCCTGAATGGTATGATTTGGTGATAAAGAGAACGGATCTGTAATAACTCCATTCTCAGAACGTTTTACTTTATCGACTTCTTCTGCCTGCTGTTCAATTGACATACTCTTATGGATAATTCCGATTCCACCCTGTCTTGCCATGGCAATTGCCATTCTATGTTCTGTTACGGTATCCATACAGGCACTCATTAATGGTACATTTAATTTAATTTTTCTTGTCAATCTTGTCTGTAACTTTACGTCATTAGGAATTATTTCAGAATACGCTGGAACTAATAATACGTCATCAAATGTAATTCCTTCACCAATAATTTTTCCCATTGGGGTTTACCTCACTTTCATCAATTTCAACTGTTTATGTGTATTGTTATTTACTATAACAAAAAGGGATTCGCTTGTCAACGACAAAAATCCTACTTTTTTGTTACGTTTCTTCGATAAAAGAAATCACTTCATGCAGGCTCTGACATTCTTTTGTCATAATATTTTTAAGCTCTTTCGTAGGTTCTACCATATCCGGCACCATGATTACCTGCATTCCTGCAGCCTTTGCTGATCGAATTCCAGCAGGTGCATCTTCCAAAGCCAAACAATCCTTTGGATTCACGCTTATGACCCGAGCAGCCTTCTGATAAATATCCGGTGCTGGCTTTCCCTGTGCCACCATCTGACCTGTCACAATTCCATCATAATAATCTGTTAGCCCAGAAAGATTCAAATAATGTTCCACCAGATGCAAATCCGTAGAAGTAGCAATGGCCGTTTTTAATCCCTTTTGTCTGATATATTTCAACAATTCTTTTAATCCTGGCTTCAATGGAACACCGTGTTTATCAATCCACTCTGTCACATATTGTTTCCGAAGCTTCCAACCAAGCTCTGTGTCGAATTCCTCTCCAAACGTCTTCTTAATATCAGCAGAAATAGCAGATACGCTCCTCCCAAACATGTTGATCACAAATTCAGCAGGCATCTCATACCCCAGTTCTCTGGAAATCCTCTGCCATGTAGGCACTGCCAGTCGTTCTGTATCGAACATCAGTCCATCCATATCGAATATCACTGCTTTTATCATAAATTCTCCTTATATCTGTAAATAGCAAAAGAAGAATTGTCTTACAAACAATTCTTCCATATATAAATATACCTTACTCTTCAATTATGATCTCACTTCCAACGACTAATGTTGGAACTGGTTTTGCTTCCACACAAATACTTCCAGGAAGACCAGCTTCTGTTGCTTCATTAAATACAATGGTTAAATGTCCCAAAGCTTCAAGATTCTTCTGGGCCAGACTCCCCACTGCTGTAATTTCATAAGAAACATCATCAATAATCAGCTTCTGCCCTGATGAAAGAGTTCCATTCACTGGATTTACACTCATGGTATAACAAAATTCCTTTAATGTATCTGGAGCATTCTCTCCAAAAAGAATGAACATCCCTTCATCCATAAATGCCTCTACCTGATTTCCTAAATCTGTTACTTTATTTTCATAAATTCTGCCCATAACTATCTTCCCTTCTTTTATCTTGTGCGCGGGAAATTATCTTTGGATTTTTCCCTACCCCTTAAGTATAACTTAAGCTAGACATAAATGTCTAGCTTAAGTTTGTTGAAAATTATATATAAATTCTTATCTTATTTGTATAATCCGATGGAACATACACAAGCAACCAGAACTCGAGGTACACCACCGAGCAGACGTCCGTATAACATCGCAGGTACACCAACTTCTACTACTTCTGGTTTTGCTTCAGCAAGACCTAAACCTACAGGAATGAAGTCACATCCACACTGTGTGTTGATTGCGAATAATGCTGGTAAAGCTAACTGAGGTTCAATGTTACCTTTTGCAATTTCGTTACCAATTAACACACCGATGATCTGAGCGATTACAGCACCAGGTCCTAACATACAGGACAGTACTGGAATAGAACAGATAAATCCAAGTAATACTAAACCTGGCATAGATCCTGCTAATGGTTTTAAGATCGTTGCAAATGCATTACCAAATCCAGATCCATTGATAATACCAGATAATAAAGCTACGAATGCCATGAATGGTAAGATTGTATTTAATACAGTCTGCATAGCCTGTCTAGCTGCCTGGTTGAATGTAGCAATAACTTTACCACATCCCATACCAAATTTCTGAAGAATATTGGTTTTTCCTGATTCAGCCATTGTTTCAGATACTTTTTTATCTGTGCTGTATGTATATTCTTTTTCTTCCTTTGCTTCTGGAGCTGCAGCTGCAATTGGTTCTGCACCTTCTTCAGCTAATGTGATCTCATTCACACCAACTCCTGAACAATAGATGTCTTCTACAATATATTTTGCTAATGGTCCAGACTGTCCTACAGGGTTAACGTTGATTGTAGGAATTCTCTTCTGTGGATAAATACCACAACGTAATGTACCACCGCAGTCGATGATTACTAAGAAGATTTCAGAATCTGGAACAGATGTTTTAAATCCGTTAACTGGAGTAGCTCCTGTTAACTTACAGATGTGAGGTACGATATCTGGTTCTGCACCTGCACAGATATATACTAATTTGTCTTTGCCTTCTTCTGGTTTTACTACTAATGGACCACCAAATCCGCCAGCACCTTTTACGATTTTAATTGCATTATATTCTGCCATTATAATATCCTCCTTACTTATTCAATTAATCTAATTCTGTACTTAATTCAATACCCTGCTGTTTCATAACAATTCCAGTTGTGAAATGTGTTAAACATCCAGACATGAAATTAAGAGGAATACCGATTAATAAGTAACGGATTGCTAATGGTGTTGGGTCTAAGCCTAATGCCATAACTCCCTGTGCAATTCCTAAGTATACGAATAATTCTCCAGCATTGATATGGTTGAAGAAACCATTACTTGTATGGCAGAAGAAACATGTTGAATCAAAATAAGCAACTTTCATTCTGTCTGGTAAGAATTTACCCATAGACATAGATGCAGGGTTACACATTACGAATGTAGTGATAAAAGGTAATACACAATATGCTAAAAATTTAGATTTTGCACAGAATTTAGCAAAGTTATTAACTTTTTCCTGTCCAATGATTGCGATGATCGCATTCATTGCTACCAAAATCATTAAAACACGAGGTACAATACCTGTTACCCAACCTACAAATGTCTGTCCACCAAGATCAAATAAATTGATGAACGCCTGAGCATACTTAACTACAAAATCCATAAAAACGTCTCCTTTCTACTTGTGAGCTTTCTTTCTCCTGTTTTTACCCGTTATAAACCCTGTAATTCTTCCAAACAGGCTTGGCGGGTTCACTACCTCACCACCGCTCATAATGGTGACATAGTTCTCAGAGGCATTCAAAATGGCTTTTCTTGCTGGTGGTGATAACTTCTCGCAATCCTCTTTCGTCAGGCCGCCCACATATCTGCCGTTGAAATCATCGATATTTTTCCATTTGGCAAAAATCGTAATTCCTTTCAGGTAACATCCGGTTAAGATGTTCCCTCTCTTGTCTACTGCAAACATGGCGATGGCACCTGCATTGAATCCTCCTCTGCTTCTTCCGATGGCCACTCGTCCCATGCGATGAAGACGGGCATAATTCAAATTGAATCCCTTCATCTGAAAGCCGGTTAGGAAAATCTGAAGAATGAAAGCGACTGCAAACATAATCAGAATCAGCAAATAAGTTGTCATCTTTTTTCCTCCTAATATATATTATCGAATGTCTGCATCAAACCTGCCAAACGGCTATGAGTTGGTTAGTCTCACAGTCAAATGCTTCCATTCAAATAATACCGTTTTTATGATGTGTTACATCCTCTGTCAAAAAAAACGGGACTTCTCTGCATACATCTGCATTTTGAACTCCCTACTTCTTTTCTCTTTGTTTATAATACTACATTTTTGTACAAAAAGCAACCCAAAAAGTTTATATTTTTTTTACAAATGCTATAAAGATTTAAGAAAATCGTCTGAAAAATCATTTTTTCCCGGCTAATTTATACATATTTTCAGTTTTTTCAGACAATTTCACTTATCGTTGTGTAGCTTTGATGCTTTTGTACACTCAGAAAAATTTTATTTCTAAAAAACAATTGACCCAAAAACAAAGGAGCCGTGCTCTGGAAATGAAATCATTTCATTTCCATTTTCCACAGCCCCTTCAAAGTGATCTTTGACTTATGATTCTAGATCAATTTTATTTCTTCAATGGAATTTACATCATTCCCATTCCACCTGGTGCCATCTGCATTCCACCTGGTGCTGCTGCAGCTTCTTCTTTAATATCAGCTACTACAGATTCTGTTGTTAATAATGTAGATGCTACAGATGTTGCATTCTGTAATGCACTTCTTGTAACCTTAGCAGGGTCAATGATACCAGCTGCCACCATATCTACGTATTCACCATTTAAAGCATCAAATCCAGTTCCCACTTCAGATTCTTTTACTTTATTAATAATAACCGCTCCTTCTAATCCAGCATTTGCTGCAATATGGAATAATGGAGCTTCCAAAGCTTTTAAGATGATTCCAGCACCTGTCTTTTCGTCACCTTCTAAGCCTTCTGCCAATGCTGCTACTTTCTTCGTTGCATGAATATAAGCAGAGCCACCACCAGAGATGATTCCTTCTTCTACTGCTGCTTTTGTAGCTGCAAGAGCATCTTCCAGACGTAATTTGCTTTCTTTCATTTCTGTTTCTGTTGCAGCACCGACACGGATGACAGCAACTCCACCAGATAATTTTGCTAATCTTTCCTGTAATTTTTCTTTGTCAAACTCAGAAGTTGTTTCTTCAATCTGAGCTTTAATCTGCTGTACACGTGCAGCAATTGCGTCTTTATCGCCGGCACCATCTACGATGACTGTAGATTCTTTTTCGATCTTAATAGATTTTGCTGTTCCTAACATATCAATGGTTACTTCTTTTAAGTCCATTCCTGCTTCATCAGAAATTACAGTACCACCTGTTAAGATTGCAATATCCTCTAACATTGCTTTTCTTCTGTCACCATATCCAGGAGCTTTGATCGCAGCTACAGAGAAAGTACCACGAAGTTTATTTACGATCAATGTGGTTAATGCTTCTCCTTCTACATCATCAGCAATGATCAATAATTTCTTACCAGACTGAACAATCTGTTCCAGAATTGGTAAGATGTCCTGAATAACAGAGATTTTCTTATCTGTAATTAAGATATATGGATCTTCCATTTCACAGATCATCTTTTCCATATCTGTACAGAAGTAAGCAGATAAATATCCACGGTCGAACTGCATACCTTCTACTAAATCTAATTCTGTCTTCATTGTCTTAGATTCTTCAATTGTAATAACGCCATCGTTGGAAACTTTGTCCATAGCATCTGCAACTAACTGTCCAACTTCTTCATCTCCTGCAGAAATTGCTGCAACCTTGGCAATCTGTTCATTTCCAGTTACAACACTGCTCATGTCTTTGATTGCTTCTACTGCTGCATCTGTTGCCTTCTTCATACCTTTTCTTAAGATAATTGGATTTGCGCCGGCAGCGAGGTTTTTCATACCTTCATTTACCATAGCCTGTGCCAGTACTGTTGCTGTTGTAGTACCATCCCCTGCAACATCGTTTGTCTTAGTTGCAACTTCTTTTACGATCTGAGCTCCCATGTTTTCGAAAGCGTCTTCTAATTCGATGTCTTTTGCGATCGTAACACCATCGTTGGTAATTAATGGAGTACCAAATGCTCTTGCCAATACAACGTTACGTCCTTTTGGTCCTAAAGTAACTCTGACTGTATCTGCTAACTGATTTACACCTGCTTCTAATGCTTTTCTTGCTTCAATTCCATACTTAATTTCTTTTGCCATGTCGATAACCTCCAATTTATGCTTCTACAATTGCTAAGATATCATTCTGTTTAATTACGATGTATTCTACTCCGTCGAATTTCACCTGTGTTCCTGCATATTTAGAATAGATGACTTTCTGTCCAACAGATACTTCCATCTTTACTTCTTCTGTACCAGGGCCTACTGCAATTACTTCTGCTTCCTGTGGTTTTTCCTGTGTAGAACTTGCTAATACAATTCCTGATTTTGTAGTTGTTTCTGCTTCTAACTGTTTTAATACAACTCTGTCACCTAATGGTACTAATTTCATATTGATTGCCTCCTTTTATATAAATAAGTGGTTTCCTCTCTAAGTATTAGCACTCTTTTTCATTGAGTGCTAACAACTATCCTTATATTAGTTAATTTATCCAGAGAACGCAACTTTTATAACCTTTAAATTCTTTTTAAAATCTAATACATTCTTCTCTATTCTCTTCTATACGCTTTTTTTCTCATCTTTTCTTCTTTTTCATGCGAATGTACTTTATTTCAGGATACCACTTTCATCGATGATCCGTACTACCTCTCGAAGTTTCTCTGGCGGCATCACCAATGCAAATCGAACATAGCCTTCTCCCAGAGAGCCAAACGCATATCCTGGCGTACAGATGACTCCCGTCTCTTCCATCAGCCTGATGCAAAACTCTTCTGATGAATGGAACTTTTCTGGAATTGGTGCCCAGACAAACATCGTTCCCTGACTATCCGGCACATTCCATCCGATCTTTCGCAAACCACCACAAAGAGCATCTCTTCTCGCCTGATATTCCGCGCATTGCTCCTTTACCATATCAAGAGGACCAGTAAGTGCAGCTACTGCAGCCTTCTGAATTGGAATCGGCATACCAAAATCAATTTGAGAACGAAGTAGCTTAATGGCATCAATAATTTCCCGATTGCCTACAGCGAAAGAAATCCGCAGTCCTGTTACATTAAAAGACTTTGATAGAGAAAAAAACTCAATTCCCACTTCCTTTGCTCCTTCATAGGATAAGAATGATTTTCCTTTTTTGCCATCATAGATAATATCAGAATATGCATTATCATGAATGATAATGATGTCATATTTCTTCGCAAAAGCAATGGCCTTTTCATATACTTCATCGTTGGCCACCGCACATACCGGATTGTATGGATAAGAAAGGATCATAAACTTTGTCTTTCTGGCAATTTCCTCTGGAATTTCCTCAAAAACAGGTAAGAATCCATTTTCCTTCTTCAGTGGATAAAAATACAACTGTGCACCACCAAGATAGGCTCCTGCTTCAAAGATTGGATATCCCGGATTTGGAAGAATCGCATAATCACCAGGACTGGTCAAGGCCATGCCAATATGACCGATTCCCTCTTGAGAACCATGAACCGATGTAATCTCATCTGTTGTCACTTCTACTCCAAAACGCTTTTTATAATAATCCTTTACCGCCGTTAGAGTCTCATTCATATCTTTTAGGGCATATACATAGTTTTCCGGCTTTTTGCATGCTTCCGTCATCGCTTCCATAATATGCGGTGCCGGCTGAAAGTCCGGTGTTCCAATAGACAGATTATATACCTTCTTTCCGGATGCGATCCATTCATCCCTCTTTTGATCTAACGCTGCAAAAATCCCTGTTTCAAAATGAGAAAGCCATTGTGCCTGTTTCAATTCATTTCCTCCTTACATATGACATGCCCTGTCTTATGACAGGGCATGTCAGACTGTAGACAAAGCCCCGGCAAAAGCCGGGCTTTTCTACATTTATGGCCGTTTTTCTGGTATAATAGAAATATCAGAAGGGCGGTGTTTTTTTATGATGACAAAAAATTCAGATAAAAAAAGGGAACAGATGATAATGTTCTGTATGGATGACATGGTTCCCCAAAACCATATGCTGCGTTTAATTGATAAAGCCATTGACTGGACTTTTATATATGATCTTGTTGAAGAAAAATACTGCCCCGATAACGGAAGGCCAAGCATGGACCCTGTCATGCTGATCAAGATCCCCTTCATTCAATATCTTTATGGAATTAAAAGTATGAGGCAGACCATCAAAGAGATAGAAGTAAACGTTGCTTACAGATGGTTTCTCGGATTGGACATGCTGGATCCGGTTCCTCATTTTTCAACTTTTGGGAAAAACTACACGCGTCGTTTTAAAGATACCGATCTTTTTGAACAGATTTTTGCAAAGATATTGGAAGATTGTATGAAATTTAAACTGGTGGACACGGAACATATCTTTGTAGATTCTACTCATGTGAAAGCATGTGCAAACAGTAAAAAAATGCGTAAAAAAATTGCACATGAGCAGGCTCTCTGGTATGAAGAGGAACTGCAGAAAGAAATCACCAGAGATCGTGAAGCACATGGAAAAAAGCCTTTAAAAGAAAAAGATAGAAACGATCCTCCATCCAGCGGCGGAAACGGCGATATGACAAAAGAAGAGGAAATCCCGGAAGGTGTTAAAACACAGAAATGCAGTACCACGGATCCGGAAAGCGGATGGTTCCGTAAAGGTGAGCATAAACATGTTTTTGCTTATGCAGTGGAAACCGCTTGTGACAAACACGGCTGGATTCTTGGATACAGCATCCATCCCGGAAACGAACATGACAGCCGGACATTCAAAACATTATATGATAAGATAAAAATGTATTCACCAGATATGATCATAGCAGACGCTGGTTACCGTACACCAGCGATTGCCTGTGAATTGATGGAAGATGGTATCAAGCCTCTGTTCCCATATAAAAGGCCTATGACAAAGGAAGGTTATTTCCGAAAATATGAGTATGTTTATGATGAGTATTATGACTGCTACATATGCCCGGAAGACCATATATTGTCATATCATACAACAAACAGGGAAGGTTACAGAGAGTACAGGAGCTGCGGAAAAACATGTGCCAGCTGTCCAAATCTTCACAGATGTACGGAAAGTAAAGAACATATAAAAGTGGTCACCCGTCATGTGTGGGAAGGATATATGGAGAAAGCGGAGGATATCCGGCATACACTTGGCAACAAACAGATTTATGAGTTAAGGAAAGAAACAATCGAAAGGATATTTGGAACAGCCAAGGAACAACACGGATTCCGATATACACAAAGCATAGGGAAAGCCCGGATGGAAATGAAGGCGGGGCTTACTTTTGCGTGTATGAATCTGAAAAAGCTAGCCAGGATACTGGCACAAAGAGGACGAAGATTCTCAACTGCCTATACTATTTTGCGAGAAATAAAAGAAAAGTTATTTTTAATAGAAAAGTGGTGCTGGAGATTATCTCCAGCACCAGCTTTGTCTACAGTCTGACATGCCCTGTCTTATGACAGGGCATGTAAATTCTTGATCTTTTATTTTTTTGGTTTATAAGAGCTTTTTAAGGATACGATACGATTAAATACCAGATGATCCTCTGTAGAATCCTTGGAATCCACGTTAAAATATCCATTTCGTACAAACTGGAAGCTGTCCAAAGGCTTTGCATCCTTTAAGGCTGGTTCCACATAACAACGAGGCAATACTGTCAGTGAATTTGGATTTAAATTCAGACTTCCATCTTCATTGTATACACCTTTTTCTTCATCGACGATATTTTCATACAGACGCACCTCTGCTTCTACAGCCTGTGCTGCAGATACCCAATGAATGGTTCCTTTTACCTTGCGTCCAGTAAACCCAGAACCACTCTTTGTCTCTGGATCATAGGTACAGTACACTTCTATTACATTGCCCGCTTCATCTGTCTTATAATCGTGACATTTTACGAAGTAAGCGTTCATCAAACGTACTTCGTTACCAGGATAGAGACGGAAGTACTTCTTTGGAGGCTCGATCATAAAATCATCACGCTCAATATACAGCTCGCGGCTAAACGGCATCTGTCTTGTGCCCATGTCTGGATTTTCCATATTATTGGTCACCGTCAGATACTCTACCTGATCTTCTGGATAGTTGGTAATGATCAATTTGATCGGATCTGTTACTGCATACATACGCGGTCTTGTCATCTTAAGATCATCTCTTAAAAAATGTTCCAGCATAGCATAATCGACAGAACTCTGACTCTTGGATACCCCTACCTGCTCCATAAATGTTTTGATCGCACTTGGTGTAAATCCACGGCGCTTTAAGGCGCTTAAAGATACCAGACGAGGATCATCCCATCCATCTACAATTCCTTCTTCTACCAGCTTTTTGATATAACGCTTTCCGGTAATGACATTCGTTAAATATAATTTCGCAAATTCAATCTGTTTTGGAGGGTTTTCGAATTCACATTCCTGAACAACCCAGTCATATAATGGACGATGATCTTCAAATTCCAGAGTACAGATAGAATGTGTCACGCCCTCTAAGGCATCCTCGATCGGATGTGCAAAATCATACATTGGATAGATGCACCATTTATCTCCGGTATTATGGTGATGCATGCGCGCAATACGATAGATGATCGGATCTCTCATATTGATATTCCCAGAAGCCATATCGATCTTGGCACGAAGAACCTTACTTCCATCTGGGAATTCTCCATTCTTCATTGCTTCAAATAAACTCAAGTTCTCTTCAACAGAACGTTCTCTGTATGGACTGTTTTTTCCTGGCTCTGTTAAGGTTCCACGGTACTCTCTGATCTCCTCTGGTGTCAGATCACATACATAGGCTTTTCCCTTTTTGATCAGCTTTACTGCATATTCATACATCTGATCAAAATAATCAGATGCATAAAAATATTCGTCACCATAGTCAGCACCCAGCCATTCCACATCTTCTAAAATAGAATGCACAAATTCTGTCTTTTCCTTTGTAGGGTTTGTATCATCGAATCGTAAATTGAACTTTCCATTATATTTTTTTGCCAATCCGTAGTTTAATAAAATAGATTTGGCATGTCCGATATGAAGATATCCGTTTGGTTCTGGTGGAAAACGTGTCACTACCTTTGCACACTTTCCTTCTGCAATATCTTTATCGATAATCTGCTCTATAAAGTTTTTTGAAATGGTTTCTTCCATCATAGTTCCTCCCAAAGTTTTTCTTTTTCCTGCTGCTCTATTCTGGCATTGATAACTAATCATATCATAAACATTTTCTGAATTCAAGGGGCACATCTGCCTTGCTATTCACTGCTGGCTCAGATCTGATCCAGTGCTTCCCGTACATTGGAGACTCCGATCAGACGCATCTTCGTCTGAACACGCATAGTCTCCACATTCGCTTTTGGCAATATACACGTATGAAATCCCATTTTCTCTGCCTCAATGATTCTTTGCTCCGCCTGTGATACTCCTCGGATTTCGCCTACCAGCCCTACTTCTCCAAAGATGATCGCATCTTCTGGAAGTGGCTGATTCTTATAACTGGAAGCAATGGCCATAATGATACCCAGATCGATGGCTGGTTCTCCCAGCCGCATGCCTCCTGCCAGATTTACATAGGCATCGCATCCTCCCAGCTGCATACCTACCCGCTTTTCCAAAACTGCCATTAATAAATTGACCCTGTTATAATCAATTCCCACTGCTGTTCTTCTCGGTATCTGAAAGCTGGTAGGTGATACCAGTGCCTGAATTTCGATCAGCACCGGTCTGGTTCCCTCAATGGAACAGACAACTACAGATCCTGGCGCATCTACCGGTCTCCCATTTAACATGATCTGGGATGGATTTTCCACCTCCATCAGCCCATTTTGATGCATCTCAAAAACTCCAATTTCATTGGTAGAGCCAAATCGATTCTTCACACTTCTTAAAATACGGTAGACAGCCTGTCGTTCTCCTTCAAAATAAAGCACCGTATCCACCATATGCTCCAAAGTTCGGGGTCCTGCTACCACCCCTTCTTTGGTCACATGCCCTACAATAAAAATAGCAATATTATGCTCTTTGGCAATGCGCATCAGTCTGGATGTTACTTCCCTTACCTGGGATACGCTTCCTGCCGCAGAGGAAACCGCTTCGGAGTACATGGTCTGGATGGAATCCACGACCAAAAATTCCGGTTTTGCCTTTATGATACCATCGGCTATAGTATCCATATCCGTTTCACAAAGAAGCAGCAATTCTCCATTAAATGTGCCGATTCTGGACGCCCGCATCTTAATCTGATGCATAGACTCTTCCCCAGATATATACAAAACCTTTCGTTTGGAATTTGCCAGATTGCGGCACACCTGCAGAAGCAGTGTGGATTTCCCGATACCAGGATCTCCGCCTACCAAAGACAGAGAACCCCTTACAATTCCGCCACCCAGTACCCTGTCCAGCTCCTGAATGCCAGTCGGAATCCGCTCCTCTTCCTTTGTAGAAACCTCTATAATGTTCATAGGAGAGGCTAATGCTTTCTTCGCCTTAGCCCCTCCCTTTTGAGTAGTTTCTAACCGTTCTTCTACAAATGTATTCCAAGTCTTGCAGGCGGGACACTGTCCCATCCACTTTGCAGACTCATATCCGCACTCCTGGCAAAAATAAACCGTCTTTACCTTTGCCATAAGACCCTCCTATAATTTTACTACTTTTACATTGACCACCTGATTTAGATTCATCTCAATGCTGATATTTAACTTTCCACCAAGATTGGTCTTCATTCTTCCCACATTGGTATCATCCACAAATACTTTATATTCCATCTCAGGTTCTAATTCTAATGTAATCTGAGCATCTTCTGGTCCCTCGACTGAAAATGACATCACGGCATCGGTCACAGAAAAATTATGTACCGTTGTTCCTGGCACAGATTCATAGATCATCATGCCATTCTTTTCTAATTTTGTAATCGTCTTATAAGTTTTTATTTTATATAAATCTCCTTCAAACTGAAAATTATCTTTTTTTGTCTTTGCAGTTAAAGAATAATCTCCAAAACTTAATGTGCTGTCATTCTCAACGGTAATTAAATCTTTTACTACTGCCATGTCTTTCTCCTCCTAATTATCAAGCATGTATGTTATGAGTATTATAACTTATTTTTTCTTCTAAGGCTAGAGTGGCTTTTAGGAAAAAATAAGTTTCTTGTCTTTCTTACGCAGAGTGATCGTACTGCCTCTTTGGATCGTTCCATTTAAAATTTCATCCGCAAGTACATCTTCAATATCCGTCTGAATCACCCTTCTAATCGGTCTCGCGCCATATTTTTCATCAAATCCTTTCTCCACAAGATAGTCATAGACATATCTGGAGACTTTTACTTCTAATTCCAGATTCTTCTTGGCACGATCGACAAATTCCTGCATCATCAGCCGTGCGATCTCCCGCACTTCTTTTTTGTTCAGAGAGCGGAATACGATAATCTCATCAATTCGGTTTAAAAATTCCGGCTTGAACATCTGACGCACTTCCTGCATCACGGCGGTCTTCATCTGCTGATGATTCTTATCCGCATCACTGGCACTTCCAAATCCAAGTAATTTTGGCGCAACAATACGATTAGCTCCTGCATTGGAAGTCATAATAATGATGGTATTTTTAAAATCAACCTTTCTTCCCTGAGAATCGGTAATATGTCCATCATCCAATACCTGAAGCAGGATATTAAATACATCTGGATGAGCTTTTTCAATCTCATCAAATAAAATGACCGCATATGGTTTTCGACGCACCTTTTCACTTAATTGTCCGCCTTCCTCAAATCCTACATATCCTGGAGGAGAGCCGATCAATTTGGATACACTGTGCTTTTCCATATATTCTGACATATCTACCCGGATGATTTCTTCTTCACTGCCAAATACGGCCTCTGCGAGAGCCTTGGATAACTCTGTTTTTCCTACCCCGGTAGGCCCCAGGAATAAGAAAGAACCAATTGGACGATTTGGTGCCTTTAACCCGATCCGATTTCGTTTCACTGCCTTTGCCACGGCTTCTACCGCCTCATCCTGTCCAACGACCCTCCTATGCAGTAATCTCTCCATATCACGCAACCGCTTCATCTCACTGGATTTTAGCTGCTGTACTGGGATATTGGTCCACATAGTTACAACTTCTGCAATATCATCTTCCGTTACCGTCTTTTGGATGTTTGCTCCCCTTTTCTCCCATTGTTCCAGCTTTTTATGATAGCCCTCACGAAGCTGTTCAAATTCCTGCTTCTTTTGACCTGCTTCTGCAATTTTTCCATCCATCAGATTCTGCTCAAATTCCCTTGCCATCTTCTGGAGCTGTTCTTCCATGGCAAGCAGCTTCTCCGGCTTCTTGTGCAGATCCATCGTCTTTCTGGATCCGGCTTCGTCAATCAGATCAATGGCCTTATCCGGGAGACAACGATCATGAACATACCGTTTGGAAAGCTTGACTGCTGCCTCTACCGTTTTCTCCGGAATAACCACATGGTGATGCTGCTCAAAGCGTCCCTTTAGTCCATTTAGAATCTCAATGCTCTCCTCTGTCGTCGGTTCTGCTACCTCAATCGGCTGGAATCTTCTCTCCAGTGCAGCATCTTTTTCAATGTATTTGGTATACTCCGCTCTTGTCGTAGCTCCAATCAGCTGGATCTCTCCTCTTGCCAGAGATGGCTTTAGAATATTCGATGCATCAATGGCACCTTCTGCCCCTCCTGCTCCGATTATGGTATGAATTTCATCAATGAATAAAATCACATCACCGGACATTTTAACCTCCTGAATGATGCGTTTGATACGTTCCTCAAACTCTCCACGATATTTGGATCCTGCTACCACACCTGACAGATCCAAACTGACCAGACGCTTTCCTTTCAAATGCTCCGGAACACTCTGATCTGCAAGAAGCTGGGCAAATCCTTCCACCACTGCTGTTTTCCCTACTCCTGGATCCCCGGTAAAGCATGGATTATTCTTTGTTCTCCGACTTAAAATCTGGATGAGGCGCTCCATCTCCTTTTTTCTTCCAATTACCGGATCTAACTTTCCTTCCTCTGCCATCAAAGTCAGATCCGTACTATACTGAGCCAAAATGGATGTCTGCTGCCTGTTTCCCTGATTTTTCCCCTGCAGCTCTGCCTTGGCCGCATTCATATCCAATCCGGCTGCCAAAAGACAATCTAAAAAGATTTTATTGGAATCCGCATCCAGTTCCTTTAAGATCTGTGCTGCCATACATTCAACATCCTTTATCAAGCTGCACAGGATATGTTCGGTACCGATTACCTGAAATCCATATTGCTTGGCAAGCTGCTCGCTCTGTTCCAAAATATATACCATTCTTGGCGTAAATTCTGTCCCTGGCTTTGCGTTTTCCCCAGCAAACATATCCTCTCTGTGGAGCAATGTAATCACCTTTTCCTCGGTAACGCCATGACGAAGAAGTACATTCGCCGCCACTCCTTCTCTGGCCCAGATCAGTCCCAGTAAAAGGTGTTCTGTCCCTACATATTCATGTCCTAATTCTTCTACCGCAAGCTTGGCATGCTCTAAGGCACACTCTGCTGTCACTGTAAATGGTAAACCCATTCCTTTTATTCCTCCTGATTCTGCATAATTTCATCATATAACTGATTAATAATATGATACATCTCCTCCCGGGATATATCCTTACAAATGGCCTGGGCAATCGTCATGCGCAGTTCCATATTCATCGCTTCAACCTCCTGATGCTTTTCCTTCGTCTGAACGCTGATCACAGCGCCTTTTCTCCGGTCAAGCGTCAAATATCCCTCCTGCTTCAGCATTCCATAGGCCTTATTGACCGTATGCATATTCACGCCAAGATGATTGGCCAGCTGTCTGACGGATGGAAGGGATTCTCCCGCATGCAGCTGCTCTGTTGCAATTCCCATCACAATCTGATTCCGAAGTTGGATATAGATTGCTTCATCGCTATTAAAATCTATTTCAATGATCATGATGCTTCCCTCTTCCTTATAGTATGTTCTTCTTTCTATTTTAGTCCGCTTTTTGTTCCTCCTGTTATACAAAGAATAGCACAAAAAAGAAGTTTTCACAACACTTTTCCCTTTCCTATCGCTGCTCAGACTTGACAAAGACCTTTTTGCCACTTAAAATGTGGATAACATGACGATGCTGGCAGAAAGGAGCGACTAATTATGATAATCGTCGAAGAAATTACTATTGATATATTAACCAAAAGCACCCCTCGAAACCTGTACATCAGTGTTCCAGATGAAATCAAAGAACATCCTGAACGAACCTATCCGGTCGTCTATATGTTCGACGGACACAATCTATTTTTTGATGAACACGCAACCTATGGAAAATCATGGGGATTAAAAGAGTATCTGGAAGATCATCAGGTTCCTGTTATCGTAGTAGGTGTTGAATGCAATCATCAGGGAACTGGACGTCTGGATGAATATAGTCCTTATCGTGCCCGTTCTGAATTTGGAGAATTAAAGGGAAACGGAGGCATCTATATGGATTGGCTGGTAACAGAATTAAAACCATACATTGATTCCCATTATCCAACAAAGCCGGATCGCTTTCATACTTTTATCGCCGGCAGCTCCATGGGAGGTTTGATGTCATTATTTTCCGCCGTGGAATATTCTGATATTTTCTCCAAAGCCGCATGCCTTTCTCCAAGCGTTTGGCTCGGTACGAGAAAATTATTGAAAATGATTCGAGATGCTAATGTCCTTCCTGAGACTTCCGTCTATATGGACATTGGAAGTGAAGAACTGAAAAAGAATCCGACACTATTATATCATCTTCTGGATGTAGAATACGAATTGAAGAAAAAAGAGATTCCCGTATGGTTCCGCATCATTGAAGATGGTACCCATACCGAAGCCAGCTGGGAAAGACAGGTTCCTGTATTTTTTGAATACTTTTTAGAGGATTTAGATTAACTCAAACCGAATGTAAGAACACCCATACATCTTTGGCTGTTCTTACATTCTGATATCTTGAGTGCAGAAGGAGAGATTTTCTCCTTCTTTTTCTTTCTTATTTTTTATCAATTATTCCAAATAATGGATAGATGGTTTCTTCTTTCAGATGGCTTCTTGTACCACTCTTAAACAGGATAAGATCTCCTGGCCGAATACTTTCTGTCAGCTTCCGATTAAACGCTTCCCTGTCCTCTTCGTAGTAATACGCCTTCTTTCCTTCTTTTATTGCAGCCAGTGCAAAATACTTGGCTTCGCTTCCGATACAAAGCATCAGATCAAAGTCATATTGGGCAATTCGTTTTCCAACTTCCTTGTGCTTCTCTTCTGATGCATCTCCCAGTGCTGGAATATCTCCCAGAACAGCAATCTTTCGACTGCCGTCTTCTCTTGGAAACATGCTCAGAGTCTTTACTGCCGCCTCAACAGACAGAGGTGTTGCACTATAAGTATCCACTAACATGTGATATCCCTGATATTCCATAAGATTTTGCTTATCCGCCTCTGGAATATAATGTGTCAGCCCCGCAATAATCTTATACGGAGGAATTCCCGCTTCCATAGCACAGGCAAATACACCAAGCGCATTCTCCACATTATGGGTTCCCTGAAGGTGTAAAACCGCATCAAAGCATCCTTCTTTGCAGACAATCTGGAATTTTATATCCTCTCCTGCACTTTCTATGTTCTGAGCATAATAATCACATTTTTGATTGTGGGTACTATAACGAAGAATTCGTACTCCAGGTAATTCCAGATCTTTTAAATACTGATTATCGTCATTGACCACCAGCACACCTGTGTCCTTCAACCCAGAAACAATCTCTAATTTCCCCTGGATAACATTCTCTATAGTTCCCATATCCATCAGATGGCCTTCGCCAATATTCGTAATGATCGCAATATCCGGCTGAATCACATTAGAAATATTACGTGCGGAGTATTTAGAGCCGCCATGTGCTTCCTGAATATAGGCTTCATCTTCTTTTCTTAATTTCTGTACCGTTGTTCCTACGGTATAGAAGGTATTGTTATTTCCTTCCACATGCAAAGTTTTGTAATGAGTATCAAAGACACAGCTCATCAATTCCTTTGTGGTCGTCTTTCCCGCAGTTCCTGTCACAGTAACCGTAATTGGATTGTATTTTGCCTTAATCGCCCGATATAATTTCTTACATGCAGTCTTACAGTTTGGAACAAGAATGGTCGGAATCTCCTTACATGGCTTTTGAGAAATAACCAACGCTGCCTTCGCTTTTATGGCATCTTTCATGGTAATCTGATACTCTGCCTTTTTGTAGCCATAATGGTTGACCAGAATAGCTACACATCCTTCTGTCAGCTCATCTCTTCTTGCTGCGATCATTGGCGCCTTTTTCTCCAGCTTGATACGTTCACAATCACTTCTCGATGGTTCTGCTCCCAAAAGGTCATACACCTCCTGATAGGTCAGCTGTGGGCGGTTCTTTGTCTTTAATCGCACCACACGCTCATCAGAAACCGTAATCTGATTCCCCAGGCTTTCTCCCAGCCTCTTCTTTACTCTTGGGAACTTTTTCACATCGTATCTTTTATAATAACAGGATAAGGCAGGAACAGCAGGCAATGGCAATTCTTCCAGCATATCAAATTGTTTTATTGGAATATACTTATCCTGCAGATCAATCTTGCCATCTGGTTTCTTATATAATACAATTTTTAAAAGTACGGATAAATTCTCTTCCTCACTGGCTTTTCCAGATACCAGAGTTCCAATAGATGTGGCAATCGGAACACTTCTTCCATCTTTGGTCTGATAACGATAATACTTAGAAACTCTGTTTGGAATGGTACAGATAATATAATCGGCACCGTTGTCTGCAATCTCCATGGCTACTTCTTTTCGTCCCTTCAATGCAATCTTTTCTTTTTCAGAGCCACAATTTACATATACAAGTACAAAATCTGCTCCTTCATTCTTTAATTCCGCAATATCACGCTTGGCTCTTTCCTCTGAATAAAGATTGAGCAAGCAGTCTGCTCCTTCTCCACTAATATATCGGTACCAACCAAAACAGTCCAGCGTATAAGACAGTACACCGACTAAAATACCGTTCACACGAAAGATTTTATTCTTTCGCTCTCCAATACCTACGGATAACATTCCTGATTTTTCGATATTATTTATCGTCTTATACAAGCCATTGACACCGGTATCCAGATTATTAGGATGTGCCATGGCCAGACAATCAAATCCTGCGTATTTTAACGCATCCAGATACTCTTTTCTTCCATTGGTATAATATGGATTGCGGCTATATTCACTATCCAGTTTGTCTGTGGTCAGATAGTCTTCACAGATCATTGTGGTCAGATTTCCAATAGAAAAGTCTGCTTTTTCAAAACACTTCTTCATCAACTCAAAATACGGACGGAAGTTATAAACACTTCCAAATCTGGCATGATTTCCAAGACCCGTATCGTATGGAATCTGACCAGCGCATACCAACACCGCTTCCTTTGTTTCCAGATCATTTTCTTCTTCGTAACAACGACTTTTTTCATTATATACATATCTGGTCCCTGTCTGCTCTTTCTCTTCTTCTACTCTGATCAACAACGGTTCTTTTATGGTAAATGGATCTTTTTCGGATCTTATCCACTGTTCTTTTTCTATTCCTTTTCGCTTTGCCAGCTTAGCATACTGAACACCCACAGCCTGATCAATGCGTCTTTCCGCCTCTTCAAGAGCCTGATTTCTCTTTGTTCCCTTCCATTCCATATTGGTTGGTACAATGACAAATTCTCCTCTTACCTTCTCGTCTCTTAAAATTCTACATGGATAATACCCCTCTTTTTTGATGACCACTTTTCCCTCATCGTTACGCTCCAATTCCAAAGAGGCTATCAGAGTATCTCTTGTAATCTGAGGACTAATGGCAATTTCGGATAAGAAGTTTCCTGCAGAATACAGCGTTGGTACCTGTCTTCCATCCTCCGCAACTATAACCTGATATGGCTGCAGACAGTGAGAATGTGCACCCATAATATAATCAGCTCCTGCATCCGCCACCTCTTTTGCAAAATTGATCTGTCTTCTCGTCAGCTCGTTGGTATATTCTCTTCCCCAATGACAATAAGCAATGATAAATTCTGCCCCTTCTTCTTTCGCCATACGAATATCCTGCTTTACCTTTTCTCTATCGTATATGTTTACCAGGGTGTCTTTGCCGTATTCTGTAAAGTTGGCTTTCTTCATAAGCTGTCTGGCACCATCAAAATATGCCACCACTGCAATGCGAATGCCATTGATGTCTACGGATAAAAATCTTTTATCTTCCTTTCCTGCAAACGCACCTGTATGCATCAGCTGATTACGGTTCAACACCTCCAGTGTCTCAAGGATTCCTCTGGTTCCGGCATCATAAACATGATTCTGCGCATTGACCACTGCATCAAATCCGGCTTCCTTTACCGCATGCAAGAATTCTTCCGGTGCATTTAAATACGGACGTCCATTGATATACATCTCCTCACATGTATATGGAAGGGACGGAGAAACCATAGATTCCATATTGCCAATCACAAAATCTCCGTCCTTTAGAATCTCCTTCACATATTGAAATGCATCACGAAAATCATACACACCATCCCGATTGGCGTAATTTTGATGCTTTTGCTTACACATCAGATCTCCCGTCATATAAATCAGTGCATGATCTTTTTGTCTCTGCTTTTTCTTTTTATAAATTCCATGCTCCAACGTATACCGGGAATCATAAACTACTTCTTTCCCTGTCTTTCTTTGAACCGTATAGGAAACTGCTGGTCTTAATTCACATTTCTCCTCAATGGACTCCAACTCTTCTTTTGTATAAAAGCACCGATACTCCTCTCCATCTCTGGTCGGCTGCATCATAGAAGACAATGCTTTCATCTTCTTCGGTAATGCCTTAACCTTTATTCCTTGCTCCACTGCATATTGATAAATAGGGGAGCCTTCTTCTCCAATCACCTGAATATCCGTTCCTTTAAATACATCCGTTCCGATTGATGTAACCGATTCAGAAATGCGAACCTTCTTTAAGGAGCAGCACCCCGCCAATGCTTCTTCCCCGATTTTAGTAAGCAGATTATGAAATGTGACATTCTCCAATGCCTGACATTCATAAAATGTACGCTTTCCAATACTAGTCACTGCGTAGGGAATGGAAATTGCTTTTAGACTTTTACATCCTGAAAATGCTTCTTCTCCAATGAATTCCAACTGTATTGGAAGCTCATAGTCTATGATATCTTTTCTGACTTCTCTGACCGAACTGATGCCGGATTTTACATAACTTTTCATCACGGACAGCTTCTCGCAATTCTGAAATGCTCCCCGACAGATTTTCCGGATTTCATATGGAATCTGGATTTCCTCTAATTTTGTACAATTCAAAAAGCAATGAGCATTGATTACTTCCAAATCCACTGGAAGATATACATACTGAAGCTCTTTACAATCCGCAAAGGCTTCTGCTCCCAGCGTTTTTATGCTTTCTGGAAGAATGACTTTTTCCAAATACTTATTTCCTTTAAAAGCACCTTTTCCAATCATTGTTACCTTTTTATGATCGATGCTTTCCGGAACGGCCAGTTCTTTTTCTTTTCCGTGATAAGAAATCAATTTGATTCGTCTTTTCACCTGACAATATTCAAAGTCACCAAACATTTGCTTTTTAGGGGTTGCAACAGACTCATTCTCCTTTTGCTTCTTAAGCACTTCCTTCACCAAATGATATGCCTTCTTTGACGCCTTTTTTACCATCTGCCTTTTCTCCTCGCTTTAAACTTTACCTATAATATTTCTCATTTGGATTATCATATCATATTGATTTCAAACTTTCATCTAAAAATATGAATTTAACAACAATAAATACAATTTTAACCATTTCTTTCTATATCTTCCTCCTAAAAAATGAAAAAAATGGACCAAATCTACATAATTGTAAATTCAGTCCACTCTATATAACGTTATTGTTTTCTTAATCAACCATAGAATCCTTGACTTCAAAAGGAATCTCATGTTCTATTGCATACAGATGCGCGTAGGAATCTTTCTCACCGCAAATCGTCAGCTTCTTACATCCAACAAATGCATCCGGTGCAATGGAAGATGTCTTGACTCCAATAAATACTTTTTCCAGCATGCTGCAATTAGCAAATGCCCTTTTTCTAATATGAGTAACATTTTCTCCAATAAAAACTTCCTTTAGATTTTTTTGCTTTTGTGCCGCCTTTGCTTCCACTGAGATTACCGGTCTTTCAGCAATTATATCCGGAATGACCACTTTTCTGCTACTTCCCTTCTTGCATTTGATTTCCTGGATTCTTGCATAATCCTTATATACTTTCAATTCAAATGGATCCTGATCCACTACGACAAATGCTTTTTTCATGATCATATCCACAATCTCATCGAAGGAATCCCCAAAAATTGGTCCATTACTAACCTGATGAAGAGCAAGTTGTGCATACCAGGTGTTAAATTCAATCAATACTGGTTCTCCCTGCTCATCTACGGTAATGTCCCAGGCAATGGTTCCAAACATCGGAAGCTTTTTATGCATCGTATCTGCCATTTTTAACACTTTATCATAAGATGGTATCTTGGTTCCTAAGAATACACAGCCACTTGGATGCTTTTCATACATATTTCCCATTTTATCAATGGCATATTTCGTACAACGTCCAGATGCATCGATTCCACAGGCAATTCCGCCAAAGGATAAATTATCTACCCTTGCCTCTCCAATTCCCATTCGAAGCACGGCAGATAACGGCCTGACTGTTCCATTTACCAGGTATGTCATCAAACGAATGGTATTGATGGATTTTGGAGAAATTGCAGCCAGATCCGGGTGTTGTTTAATCGCCTGCTGTACAATAAAGTTTTTATGATATGGCTTCAATGCCTGCTCCACTTCTTCTCTTGTAATATTGGCATGCAAAAACTCCACGCCGACGCCTCCTGATGTTCCCCTGGACGGCTTGATGACCATCTCTCCTGGGTACTCTGCACACAACTGGATAAATGCCTCCTGGTCAATCATCTCATAATTGGCGTCATAATAATAACCACATATGTTCATTGCAATGGTTTTTGCCTGATGAACCTCCGGAAAAAGCTTAGACAAGTAGTTTTTATCCTTATATGAGGTATATTTGGTATCATTAAAGATATCGACATAAAAATAATAATGAAAGCAGTTATCAATAAATCTTGGGTCCTCGATTCCTGTTCTTGCATAGTAGAACTGATGCCATCCAACATCTGGTCGGTACAACCCATTCGTTTTTTCATCCCAAAATCTGTAAATATCATCAATCTGCTCAGCAGTCAACTCCTTATCCTCATCCCTTAGCATTGGTATCAGACGCTTATTATGCTGAAAGGCTACTTTACGTGCAAATTCTTTCTTTTTTCCAATCAACTCCTGTAATTTCTGAACCCCTTTGGGTGGGACGTAACGATTTGGATCTATTATAATTTCTTTTGCTGCCGGCTGTTCCTTTCGTATCTTCACTTCTTTGTTTTTTACGCTTTTCGGTCGATTGTCCACCTTTTTATTTTTATCAAATAACTTTCGAATTTTTTTCTTTATACCCTTTTTCATATTCTCCACCTGTTTCTATCTTCTTATATTGGCATATGACGAACTGCAATATGATATTTTCTGGCATAAGAATCTGCATAAGAATCCTTCTCACAATAAATCGTCAGTTCTTCACATCCATGAAATGCACATCTTCCAATCTTCTCCACGCTTTTCGGAATTTTTATGCTTTGCAGTCTTTTACAATTACAAAAGGCATAGCTTCCAATGTATGTCAATGATTTCGGAAGAATCACACCTGTCATCCTTTCGCAATTTTCGAATGTTCTTCTTCCAATCCGCTCTAATCCTTTGAATAAACGGACGCTTTCTAGTGTATGGAAATTTTTAAATGCCTTTGGTCCCAAGTATGTAATCTGTCCGCTGATGTAAATAATTCTGGTAATGTCATTGCTATGCTGATCATTATAGATATGAGTCAGTGGAATATCTCCAACCATTCCATCGATTTTTACGACTTCTGTCTCCGCACGCAAAGAAACCAGCTTCATTGCATCTTTATATTTCCGAAACATTCCCCGATAGGTAGAAATACAGTTCCGATATTTAATTTCATTCCATTTCTGCATGAAAAAGCTTTTCTGCGAAGAAGCTTTCTGCTCCTTTGATTCTTTGGAGCATAATTCCTGAATCCTCTTATCTTTTCGCTCTTCCTGTTGTTTTAGAAGCTTAAGTGCTTCTTTTTTCAATGGATAATCCAGATCAAATATCGCCTCTTGATTTTGCAAAAGTTCCTTGACTTTTCCCTCAACTGGCTTCATCCTTCGCTGTATCTCGTCATTCAATGGCAACTGATCGTTCATTGGTACAACCGTAAATGGGATTCCCTGTATATCTTTGAAAATCCTACATGGAATAAATGCAATTTCGGATGTGACCCTTCCATCCATCCTCTTTAGATTCAATCGACAGATTACCGGATACTGGGTATCCATGCTTGACTTTCTCAAATTCATATGCGTCAGGAGATTTCCCATGGAATAAATAACTGGTGTTCCATTGCGATACTCAAATTTCTGTACGACATGAGAGTGTGAACCTGCGATCAGATCATAACCAATTTCTGTCAGTTCATCAGCCATATTCATTTGCTTTTTCGACAGTTTATCCGTATATTCTTTTCCCCAATGAGGAAAGCATATGGTATATTCTGCCCCTTGCTCTTTCATCTTTTTATAGATCTGCTCTGCTGCCTGTCTTCGATAGGTATTCAATAATATATTCTTTCCAGATTTCTTCATATTGGCCTGCATAGAATTATAGGTAAGCGAGAAGGCAGTAAAACCAATTTTGAATCCACATATATCTACGAGAACAAACTTATCCCCTTCTTCTATAAAGGTTCCTGTCTGGATAAAATGAAACTTTCTTGTATTTTCAATCGTTTCATACAACCCTCTTACTCCTGCATCGATGGTATGGTTGTTGGCAGTGGTCAGCATATCAAATCCAGCATACTTTAAGGCATCTAAATACTCAATGGGCGCATTACAATAAAATGGTCCTTCGTGAGTCAAAATCTCTCCACGATAAGGTGCCGTATGAGAGATCGGCGTTTCCAGATTACCAGCCGTAAAATCTGCCGCACAAAGCAATGGTCTGATATAATCAAAGCACATCTTAAAATCATATCCGCCTTCTTTTTTTCGATAACCCTCTATCAAATTCTCCTGACAAAGCAAATCTCCTGACAACAATATGGAAATCTCATCTTTCGCTCCCTGTCTGGACTTCCATATACCATCTGCTATATCATATCTACTTTCTCTGGCATATTTCTTTTCATCTATCCAAAAAAGAGGCCTGTTCTTACGCAATCGATAACTTGGAGCTTTATATTCATATTTTTCAATATCAAATTTCTCCATATTCCCCCTCCTAAAATTTCCCTTATTTATACCAAGTATAAACTTTTTGAAAAGAACTGTATGCCTTAACAAGATGAACTTTTCCTTAACTAAACTTTTAGATTTAGAAACTCAATCTATGCAATAAAAAAGAAGATTGCCCTGATAAATACCAAATCTATCCAGACAATCTTCCATGAAGTTATATTTTATTAATTTTCTGCAATATAATCTTTCTTTAATGAAAACCCTGTTTTTTTCCAGGAACCGGTAACCTTTAGTAAGATTAAATATACGATCAATGAAATTGCTATGCCGCCTAATGCCACTGGCATCGTAATCGTACCAAGTCCAACTAGTGTCATTAAGATCAATACAGGAGAATTTGCCATCATCGCCACATTCATCATTCCAAGCTCCATAGTCGTTTGAGTTCTCAACTGAGAATCCACCATACGGACCAAAGCCACTCCACTTGGAACGGTTCCCGTGCAAGTTCCATAAATTCCCAATACTCTTTCAAAGTCATGATCACTTCCCAGTCTGGAACCAAAATAATAACTGATGGCAAAGGTCACCAATGCACAAACGATGCATTCGATCATAATCGGAATCAACCAGCTTCCAATCGTGCTGATCTGCACTGCCATAAAAGCACATACTACCAGATAATCTGAAGTAAATCCCGTTACCTTACTCATCAATGGACTGCTGATCAGATAATAGACACCCAGCTTTTTCATTATCGCCTTGATTATACTAGCCGCTATCATCCCCCATAAAAAGGTCATTGCAGCAAACGTTTCTCCGATTGCTGGAATCCGTGCTACCACTGATGCCATACCAAGTCCTAAAAGATAACTAATGCAAATGACTGCTAGATGTACTGACAAAGATTCAATATTAGCACTATGGGTAGTTATCGTTCCCATAGATTCCTTCTGTTCCGTTTCATATAAGATTCCACGTTCCACCGTCTCGTTGATCTCTGTTTTATACTTTGTATACCCCTTTTTCATTCCATACTTTGCAAGGGGCACTCCAATTAAAAATGCAAAGATAAATCCAATGACCGCAAAACTGATCGCCACCATATCTGCATTCTGGTAGCCATACATATCAGAGAAGATAGTTCCATAAGTAGCTGCCTGCCCTGGTCCCTGGCAAAATCCAAATGGGATCAAAATTCCATACATCGCATCCATACCAAAAGGCTTTCCGATGACCCCGATCAACAACACACCAATAATGGCTGTTAATCCATATAAAAAACTCCAGATGATACCCATGCCGACTGCTCCACGCACCATCCCACTTTCTTTTTTCTTTGTATTTTCTTCATTGGATGTAAGACCAATGGCAATGAAGGAAATCGTAAATAATACATTTACAATATCCGTATATACTTTTACATTTACACCACCCATATGAATATTGGGAGCTACCAGGTTCATAAAAATCAACCCTAAGACTCCTGCGATAACGCAAGTAGGTACCAGCATTTTTCTTAATGGCTTTACGTTTGCTCTTAAAAACAAGCCGACTATTATCATAATACTGGCCATAGCCAGTGCAATCATCGTTGTATTCATTTTTCCCTCCATATGATTTCTTATTTTAGATTTTAAAGTTATTTCTTAAATAAATCTTCTCCATTATAAAACAGATTAAGAATGAAAAATATGAATTCACTGGCAACATTTTCATTCATTCTATTTCACATCCGCCAATAGACGAGCTGACTGTATATACTGCCTAATTCTACTACAGACCTCTTCTTCTGATTCCAATACCATGTCCTGACGATGGTTCCATATTGTATGATAAAATTTTCCAAACATATCCCGGATCTGCTTATCATTCAAAACTAAAATATTATCATTGTAACATCCATTCTCCAATCTCAGATAGCAGATGGACGACGATAAGAACATACAAGGATTGGTAATGTATTGGAAATCCGTACTAAATCCGCCCTCAATCAACTTAATACTTACTTTTTTCTCACCCTGGAAAATCATCAGATAATATTCCAGAACCATTAATCTTTGCTCCACTGTCAACAAAACTTTGTGATTATAAAAATCCAGCTCTCCCGAAATGACAAAATCTGTAAATGCAGATTCATAAATCATAATCTGAATGGGACCAGTTTGTAAAATATGACTGGAAAAATTGTGAACTCGCTCCAGTTCTTCCTTCTTCCCATGCCATTCTTCTGGCAGCTGTTCCACAAGCTGACTAAATAATTCATCTGGCAGCAACAGCTCAGTAATATGTCCCAACAACCATTTTATATCCGTTGATATCATCAGCTGCATATATTCATGGTTCAGCAGCATTTCCCAGATGGATGATTTACGAAACGCCAGTGTTTCCTGGCAGCAAAACATGGTAATTCTTTGATATAATTCATTGACGGCTTCCAGATCTTCATTCCACTGAACTGCTAAGCACTCCCTATCATCTTCCTGCAGCATGCCGCTCAAACAAAAACGGTCTTTTGCCGCAAAAAGAAACTTTCCATACGCAGACAGCTGATCATACAGTCCAAAATTCACATGCGAAAAGCTGGTCAGCATATGAATCAGAAAAATAGAATCATACACACTATCTGCTTTTTCCTGCCTAACTACAGGATTGGCGTTAAAAATCATGGTAAACTCTACATTGGGATACTTCTCTTCCATCAGAAAATGCCCTTTCTCAATGCCTGCAAAAAGGAGCCTGCTTTCCCTGTCTAAAGAAAACAAATCGATCACTGCTGCAATCTTGATGCTTCCCTTCCTGTCATCATGAAAAAATCTCACATCTTCGATCAATCTTCTCATAGGCATATGCATCTTCAAAATCTGTTTTCCGTTCTTTCCTGATTTTTTTAATTCTTCTCCCTTACTCTCATAATATGCCTGCAATAGCTTCTCATAAAGCTTATCCTGCAATTCCTCTTCGTCTGCCGACTCATTTAACATCAGCATCTTTTCTTTTTTCTCTTCTGATAACCCTTTCACCACGCATGCTGATATAGCCCTTGTTATCTGATCAATGCTTTTTTCCGATGGCAAAAGCCGCCCGGTCACCCATTTACTAATATATGACACATCATATTGAAGTACCTCTGATAATGTCAGATTCTTAATTCCCGCCTCTGCCATCAGTTCCTGCAGCAGCATGCTGTAACGATTCCTATTCTTCATTCTCTTTTATTCTTCCGCCTTTTTCTATTTTCTTTTGCTCCGGACCTTTGTAACTGGCTTATCATGGATATATTCTGGAATTTCTTCATGTTTTCTAAGTCCGGTACATTCTATGATCTCCACATGATCTGCATATTCTTTATAGGTATAATCCATATTCGCTCTGATACGATAAAACTTTTTCAGGAGATACATATCCAGGACTTCTTCCGTCAAGTCTCCAAATAAAGGACCTGTGACCAGCTGATGCATCCAGATAGCTCCTCCATAATTGGCTTCGATCAATACTGGCTCTCCATCCTCGCCAATTGCAATATCCCAGGAAATCAACTTCATCTTCGGTGTCTGCAGATGTGCCTCCTTTGCAAGCTCTACAACCTTATCAAAAGACGGAATCTGAATTGTCTCTGATACATCTACGCCAGATGGCAGTGAGGTAACCTTTTCCATCTTCACATTCAATGCATATGGCAGCGATTGCCCATTCTTACAAATTCCAAGAATACATCCTCCATGCTTATAGTTATCTACTCTCACACCCTGACTTCCAACCTTTACTACAGCCGCTAGCAATACTACCTGTCTTTTTCGCAAATAAGTAGTCACTCGTACAGTATTGACTGTGCTTGGATTTAATCTATTCATAAACGGATGCTGCTTTAACGCCTCCTGAACCATCATAAGCTTGGGAATTTTCTTAAATTCTTCTCGCAATCTTTCCTCGTTGGCCTCTGATAAAAATACAACTCCGGCACCTCCGGATCTTCCACTTGGTTTGATGACAATTTCTGTTGTTTTCAATCGTTGCAAACAAATCTTCAAAGCAGTATTTAAGGATATCCAATTATAATTTGCATCATAATAAATCCCCTCAATCTTTCTCACCACAGTAACCGGCTGTTTGATATTGTCATAAATCTTAGCCAGATATGCCTTATTCTGAAAAGCAGTACGGTATGATGGATCCGTCATATAATGTTCCAGGTACTGACTCCGCAGTCCATGCGGCAGATACCTTGGGTCAAACGTTCCTGTTCGATTCATGTAAATCTGAAACGTATCATAGTTAGGTACATATGCGAATTCATATTTCTTCCAGAAAGCATCAATCTCCTTCTTTTGCTCCTCCGTCAATTCGATATCATCTTTTTTGGAAAATTTTTGATCCTTTCTGGCCAGATTTGCGACTCTCTTATCAAACTCACGCTCTCTTTCCGTAATTTCCTTACATTCAATGTACCTATTGATTCTCTTGTGTATGTTCCTGGTTACTCTCATCTTCTATCTCCATTCCTTAACTGTTATTTTTATTTTTCTAAATGACACTTAAGATTATTAATACAATTGTAACATTTAATATGATTTGTGTAAATTATTTTTTACTACTCCGTAATATTTTCACAAAACTTTCACATACAAGCAGACGAACAAAATGAAGCATACACCACAAAAAGAGCTGCTGTTGGAAAAGAAAAACTTTTCCTACAACAACTCTTTTGATCAATCCGTATTTTTCATTTCTAAGCCTCGTCAATGGCCTTTCCAATATCATTTCTCTTATATTTATTTGCAAAAGAAACCAATTCTGTCGCTGCATATGCATTGGCTCTTGCCTCAACTAAATCCTTTCCCTTTGCTGTTACGCCAAGAACACGTCCTCCGTTGGTGACCAATTTACCATCGCTGAACTTGGTTCCTGCATGGAAGACATGATATCCTTCTTTCGCATTTACATCTTCAATTCCTGTAATCTCAAATCCCTTGTCGTATTTTTCTGGATAACCATCAGATGCTAATACAACACACACTGCTGCATTATCTTCGAATTCCAGATCAATCTCATCCAATCGTCCATCAATACAAGCTTCAAATACTTCTACAATATCGTTCTTCATTCTTGGAAGCACTACCTGTGCTTCTGGATCCCCAAAACGAGCATTGTATTCTAATACCTTTGGTCCATCTTCTGTTAACATCAGTCCGGTAAATAATACACCAGTAAATGGGCGTCCTTCTGCTGCCATGGCATCGATGGTTGGCTGATATACGTATGTTTCACAAAATTCTTCTACTTCCTTTGTATAGAATGGACTTGGAGAAAATGTTCCCATACCACCAGTATTTAAGCCCTGATCGCCATCTTTGGCACGCTTATGATCCTGTGCAGAAGTCATGCATTTTACGGTCTTTCCATCGCAAAATGCCAATACAGACACCTCACGTCCTGTCATAAATTCTTCAATAACGATGGTATCTCCAGCAGTACCAAACTGCTTATCTAACATTAATGTCTTTACTCCTTCTTTTGCCTCTTCTAACGTATTGCAGATCAATACACCTTTTCCAAGTGCCAGTCCATCTGCCTTCAATACGATTGGCATCTTAGCAGTTTCTAAATATGCCAATGCTTCCTCTGGAGAAGTAAAATTCTCATAAGCAGCTGTTGGAATGTGATATTTCTTCATTAAGTCTTTGGAAAATGCCTTAGAGCCTTCAATAATCGCTGCATTGGCTCTTGGTCCAAATACTCTTAAACCTTCTTTTTCAAATACATCGACCACACCACCTACTAATGGATCATCCATTCCGATCACAGTCAGGTCGATTTCCTTTTCCTTTGCAAATTGTGCCAGCTTATCAAATTCCATTGCACCGATTTCTACACATTCTGCGTATTCAGAAATACCTGCATTTCCAGGTGCACAATAAATCTTATCTACCTTTGGACTTTTGGCAACGGCCCATGCAATGGCATGTTCTCTTCCGCCGCTTCCGACAATTAATACTTTCATATGCTTTTCCTTTCTCAAAATCATTTCTTTACGACTTTTCCATCTACAACTGTAATTCTTCCATTGGCTATATCATCGATGGCCTTTGGCATGATCACCCATTCTGCCTGTTCCATAATTCTCTTCTGCAGAACCTCAGGTGTATCGTCCTCTTCAATATAAACTGCCTTTTGATCGATGATCGGTCCAGTATCCGTCCCAGCATCTACAAAGTGTACCGTTGCCCCGGATACCTTGACACCTCTCTCCAATGCCTTTTCATGCACCTTCAGCCCATAATAGCCAGTTCCACAAAAAGATGGAATCAGAGATGGATGAATATTTATGATACGATTTTCAAAAGCATTGATGATTTTCTCAGGAATGACTACCAAACACCCTGCCAATACGATCAGGTCGATCTTTCTAGAAACCAGTTCTTCATATAACGCTTCATTAAAAGCATCTCTTGTCTCAAAATCCTTTGGAGAGATGGCCTTTGCTTCAATCCCATGCTTCGCAGCACGTTCCAGAGCAAATGCATTCTTATTATTGCTGATGACCACATCAATTTCTGCATTGGTAATGGCTCCATTGTCAATGGCATCCATGATAGCCTGAAGATTAGTTCCACCTCCAGAAACTAAAACTGCCAGTCTTAGCATAATGTAACTCCTTTTTCTCCTGCTTTGATTTCACCAACAACACAGGCTTTGTCTCCTGTTGATTCAAATGCTTTAATCGTTTTCTCAACATCTGCAGGATCTACAACCACCATCATACCGATTCCCATATTATAAGTATTGTACATCATTTCCTCTGCAATATTTCCTTCTTTTGCTAATAATTGAAAGATTGCAGGCACTTCATAAGAATCTTTATGTACTACCGCATGTACACCTTCTGGAAGCATTCTTGGAATATTCTCATAGAATCCACCACCAGTAATATGGCTGCATCCTTTTACTGTAACGCCTGCATTTTTTACTGCCTTTAATCCCTTTACATAGATTCTTGTAGGTTCTAATAAAGCTTCTCCTAATGTCTTTCCTAATTCATCGTAATAGGTATTTAAAGATTCTTCTGTCATCTCAAATACTTTTCTTACAAGGGAGAATCCATTGCTATGTACCCCACTAGAAGCGATTCCGACAATGATATCTCCGTCTTTTATGTTTTCTCCTGTGATCATGTCTTTACGGTCTACCACACCAACTGCAAATCCAGCCAGATCATATTCATCCTCTGGCATTAATCCTGGATGTTCTGCTGTCTCACCACCTACCAGTGCCGCATCAGACTGTAAACACCCCTGTGCCACACCGCTTACGATGGAAGCAATCTTTTCTGGATAATTTTTGCCACATGCAATATAGTCCAGGAAGAATAAAGGTTCTCCACCTGAGCAGGCGATATCATTGACACACATTGCAACAGCATCAATACCAATGGTATCATGCTTATCCATAATAAATGCCAGTTTTACTTTTGTACCACAACCATCGGTACCTGATAATAATACAGGTTCTTCCATCTCTTTGATACCTGCAAGATCAAATGCACCTGCAAATCCACCGATATTTCCTAAAACCTCTGGACGCATAGTAGCCTGTACGTGCTTCTTCATTAATTCTACTGATCTGTACCCTGCTTCAATATCAACTCCGGCTTTTTTGTAATCCATGTATAAATCCTCCTAATTATCTGAGTTAAAACAACAATCTATTTATGTGCAGCAATCATTAACGATATTCTTTGTATCCTACCTGATCTAGTTTTTCTGCTTTTTTTACCACTTCTTCCTTCATATCATTAGCGTAATCCTTGATCTTTGCCAATAATTCGTCATCAGAAGTAGCAAGAATCTGTGCTGCAAGAATTCCGGCATTCTTTCCACCATTGATCGCAACCGTTGCAACCGGTACTCCAGAAGGCATCTGCACGATAGAATAAAGAGAATCAACTCCTCCTAAATCAGATGTTTTCATTGGAATTCCGATCACAGGCATTTTAAATAATGCGGCACACATACCTGGCAGGTGTGCTGCCTTTCCTGCTCCTGCAATAATTACCTTAATTCCTCTTTCTTCTGCCCCCTTTGCCCATTCAAAAAAGATATCTGGTTCTCTGTGTGCAGAAATAATGGTCATTTCAAAATCAATTCCAAACTGCTCTAAAACTGCTGCTGCCTGACTCATGATAGGCATATCAGAATCGCTTCCCATCACAATACCAACTTTTGCCATTGCTAATTCTCCTTTTCTTCTATTAAATCATATCGATAATACAAACTATTTCTCAATCATTCTACTAATTCTTTTCCATTTCGTCAAGGAAAGGTTGATTCAAAGCCTCCGTTCCCGGTAAAACAAACCTTCCATTCTGGATAATAACTGTACTGCTGCCGTCCTTTCCAATGGCTGTAATACTTCCAATTTCCTCATATGGAATGGTAATGTCTGTATGACAATGAAAATAAGCCTTTTTTATATCCTCTTTTCTTAGAATGGAACATTCGTTGTCCTTAGCTACGATTTCTTTGCCATCAGGATTATATACCCTTGTCTCCTCACAATAGCTGTAGCATGTATCTCCCACCGCAAAATGTGGTCCCATCTTCTCTACGATCAGAATCGGAAGCTTATAGACAATATCATATCGATGTGCCATAACATACGCTGTCGTATTCGTTCCAATGGCAAACTCTCCAATTGGCAGCGTCTCTTGGTTATAAAGAACATTCTCTTTGATATATTTCTTATTTTCTTCTTCTGTTTCAAAATTTTTGCAGGTATAGTCCTTAATCATTCCATCTTCAAAGGTTATGGCAAGATCTTTATATTTTAATTCATTTAAATATACTTCGCTGACATGTAAAATCCCATTGGTACCAGACAATCTTGGTGAGGTAAAAACTTCCCCTACCGGAATATTCACATCTGCCAGACAATTTTCGAAATTAGTCTCCCTATCTGGATTCTTTCTTTCCTGCATCTGCACACGGATATCTGTCTGATTGGCTCCTTTTCCCTGTACCCATACCTCCTTGGCCTGATCCAGGGCATCGATCAGCTTTTGCTGAATCTCCCGATACAAATCCTTATCCAGTGTATTCACTTTTATGATTTCCCGGAAGATTTCTTCATATTGATCACCAATTTCCGGCATTGGATAAGCAATGATTGTAAAGCTTCTTTCCTCTGGACGAATATACTCATTGACAATCTGATTGGATTGACTACGGTACTGTACCTCCAACTGCTCCTGCGCCTCACTATAGGTATAGACTTCCTGCTTGTTGACTGGCTCAAATGGTGTCTCTCCAAAGATTTCCATGCAGGCTGGTCCACCAAATACTTCTGCCTCCGCCTTATATTCCTCGTAGGCTGCTCTTAAATTCTCAAGCTTTCTTGTAACAAAGGATTTATCCAGATAAATGGCACCATCACATCTGTGATCGAATTCATACTGTTTATTAGGGCTGGTGGATACATAACCGATTTTGATCATCTGACGTTTATTAATGCTATGAACGGCGCTGCGATAAATTACCGGCTCCAGACCCATGGCAGCAAACTGACCAATGGCAGACCGAATAATTCTTTCAAATCCTATAGAATACCGAATATTTACCAGTTTTTTCTTACTGATATCCATCCCATTTGCCGCAAATCCTTCTCGATAGCCCTCCGTGTAAACAGCTGCAATTGCGTCTATCTCTTCTTGAGAAAATGTATTTAAAAACTCTGCCGTCTTCCGTTCATTTTCAGATATATATTCTCCATACTGATACAAATAACGAAGATCACTAAGATCTGAATCCATAATAATGCTTGTAGCAAAATTAAGATCTGTATCTAACTGTTCCCTCGTCCGATACATCATCATCACATCGCTGTAATCGCTGACATACCAGTAAACCGCTTCTTTTACCTTCCGATAAGTAACCTTTTCCTGCTCAAACAGGTTATAGATTTCGATAAATAACTCATTCACAATGGTCATATCAAACAAACGCTGTTCGTAGGCGAAGACAATCTCACCTCGAAGCTCCGTGTACAGAAAGCTTAAGATCTTACCGAAAGTTTCACCTAGCACTGACACTGCATAAGACGGATTTCCATAGCTTTTGTCGTAGTGCTCTTGTAAAATATCCCAATACAATTCTTCATTAAATCTGCTGCATTTTTCCAATGTCCAGTTTTTCATCTCTCCTGCAGCAACTATACGATATAAGTCGTTCATTTTCAGCAGAAAACCGGCCATGGTTCGAAAATAGGACCGATAAGGCTCTGCTACCGTCTCCTCCTGATTCATTTCGGCGATACGCTGCAAGGTCAGTTCATATCGCTCTTTCATCTGTTCATTTTCTTCTTTGAATGTTTCATGATAATCCATGAATGTCCTCCTAAATTCCCATGATAAATATCACTATTAAGATCAGTATTAACATACTGTTGACTGCCAGTCCGGCTATTTTTGCACTCATCTTGCCTCCCGGTTGACACAGTCCCACATAAGCATAGTATTCCCCTACGATTGCCGCTAATATGAGCATCCATCCGAAAAATCCAAGATAACTACCACCGTTTCCCTGCTGCTTAAAAGAAATCCATACCAAAGCTGCAAATACAGCCAATCCCAAAACTCCGCATGCCATGGAAAGCTTTGATTCTTTTAAAATACTTTCTCCGGTAGGACGATACTTTTCATCTAAAAAACTCTTTCTCATATTGCCTCCTAAATAATGAGAAACAGACGAAAATCGCCTGTTTCTTCTCTAAAACATAATATCTACTTTTGCTTTTAATAATTTTGCTCCCTGAATAATCGTAAGAGTGCCTAAAATAATTCCTACTACAATCTCAATAATACCGATTGCAATGCCAAAGCCGCCTGCACGTCCTAATTTCTTGTATAATTTTTCGTTCATGGCTCCTCCTGTTCTTTGTTCTGGATGTCTATTTTGCTACTCCATATTTTTCATAATATGCATCAATTGCTGCTTTTAATGTATCATCAATAATAACTTTTCCTTTATAAGGCTTATTATACAGATGTTCTACTACTTCTGCCATGGTAACGATTGCTGTGGTCTCCAATCCATATGTTTCATGAATTTCATCTAAAGCACTCTTTTCTCCCTGTCCACGTTCCATACGGTCTACAGATACTACCAGACCTAACACATCTACATCGCCCTGTGCCTTTACGATCGGAAGTGTTTCTTTAATAGATGTTCCTGCAGTTGTTACATCTTCAATAATGATCACTTTATCTCCATCTTCAATCGGACTTCCCAGTAAGATTCCCTTATCACCATGGTCTTTTACCTCTTTACGGTTGGCACAGTAACGGACATCTTTCTCATACATATCAGAAATTGCCATAGTTGCTGCTACGCTTAATGGAATTCCCTTATAAGCAGGTCCAAATAATACATCGAAATCCAAACCAAATTTATTATGAATAGCAGTTGCGTAATACTCGCCCAATTTCTTTAACTGTGCTCCTGTACGATAGAAGCCGGTATTTACGAAAAATGGTGTATTTCTGCCACTTTTTGTTACAAAATCACCAAATTTTAATACGTTACAATCGATCATAAATTCAATAAACTCTTTCTTATACTGTTCCATTGTCTTTCTCCTTTTATTTTACAATTCCAATCAGATCATTAATATCTTCTACTTTATGGCGCTTCATATAATCCTCAATTCCCGCAATGACTTCCATAGTAGTCTGAGGATTTACAAAGTTACAGGTTCCCACGGAAACTGCAGTAGCACCAGCCAGGATAAATTCCAGGGCATCTGCTGCTGTACGGATTCCACCCATGCCGATGATCGGAATCTTCACTGCATTGGCTACCTGATATACCATACGAACCGCTACCGGCTTAATGGCAGGTCCGGAAAGTCCACCAGTCTTATTGGCAAGGACAAACGCCTGACGCTCCACATCGATCTTCATACCGGTCAATGTGTTGATCAAAGACACGGCATCCGCTCCTGCTGCCTCTGCCGCTCTTGCCATCTCGGTAATATCTGTGACATTTGGGCTCAATTTCATGATAATCGGCTGCTTTGCCTTTGCTTTTACCGCTCTCGTAATATCGTATAATGCATCTGGATTCTGTCCGAATGCAATTCCGCCTTCTTTTACATTCGGGCAGGACACATTGATCTCCAGCATATCTACCGGCTCGTCTCCCAAACGTTCCACTACTTCCACATAATCTTCTGTTGTTTTTCCACATACATTGACTACAATGGTTGCATTTTGTGATTTTAAATACGGAATATCCCTTTTTACAAATACATCAATTCCAGGATTTTGAAGTCCAATAGCATTGAGCATACCACCATAGGTCTCTGCCACTCTCGGCGTTGGATTTCCTTCCCATGGAATATTAGCAACCCCTTTGGTAGTAACAGCACCCAACTTACTTAAATCCACAAATTCACTATACTCTGCTCCTGATCCAAAGGTACCGGATGCAACGGTAACTGGATTTTTCCATGTAACTCCTGCAATATTTACTGATAAGTTCATTAGATTTCTACCTCCCTTGCATCAAATACCGGACCATCTTTACAGATTCGCTTATTATGCACATGGGTATGTTCATCCTTTTCTTTGGATTTGCAGACGCAACCCAAACATGCACCAACACCGCATGCCATTCTCTCTTCCAGTGAAATCTGCGCCTCAATGCCCTTTTCTTCTGCATATGCTTTAATAGCACGAAGCATTGGCATCGGTCCACATGCGTAGATAATATCCCCTTCTACTCCATATTCCTTAATGGCATCCAGTACGGTTCCCTTTATACCTGCCGTTCCAAGATCGCTGGATACATAGACATCTCCCAGTGCTTCAAATTCTTCTTTTAAAAAGGTCTCATCGCGGTAACCAAGTACCATTGCTTTTTCGCAATTTAACTGCTTGGATAACTCGAGCATTGGCGGAATTCCAATTCCTCCACCAATCACAATGGCCTTCTTATCTTTTATGGTATATCCATTGCCCAAAGGTCCCATCACTTCCACCTTCGTTCCTGATACATATCCTGAGAATTCCTTCGTTCCTTCTCCTGCTATCCGGTATACAATTCTTAATTCTCCCTTTTCCGCATCAATTCCACAAATACTGATCGGTCTTGGAAGAAGCTTGCTTCCATCATTGCTGTAAACAGAAACAAACTGTCCCGGTCTGGCTTCCTTCGCCATCTCTCCAACCTTTAATGTCATATCATAAATGCCGGCTGCAATAGGCTTCTGTACTGCAACTTCAGCTGTAATCTTACTAATTCCCATCGTGCTCTCCTTATCGTCTTTTTCTGCAACTATTTCATCCAGGCTTGCTTTAAATCTTCCTTCATATCCAGAACGGCCTGACGAGATGCATCAGCAAATCCTTCCGCACCAAAAGAAGCATATTTTTCCTGCTTATAGGCCGCAATGATTCCACGAGAAGAGTTTACGATCGCACCTAATCCATCTTCATTAAAGAATGGAGCCAAATCCTTTGCTTTTCCTCCCTGAGCACCATATCCAGGAACTAAGATATATGCCTTTGGCATTACTTTTCTTAAAACCTCACCCATCTTAGGATAAGTAGCTCCTACTACGGCTCCTACATAACTGTAAGTATCTCCCATATGAGATTCTCCCCATTGAGCAACCTTTTCTGCGACCTTTTCATACAATGGAGTTCCATCGATCAGCTGATCCTGGAATTCTCCACTGGATGGATTAGAGGTCTTTACCAATACAAAGATTCCTTTGTTCTCTTCCTTACATACGTCGATAAATGGCTGCACCCCATCACTTCCAAGGTATGGATTCACAGTTACAAAGTCCTCATCAAATCCACGATATTTATTGACTCCAACGGACACCTGTCCTACATGGCCAACTGCATAAGCTGCAGAGGTGGAACCGATATCCCCTCTCTTAATATCTCCAATAATGACCAGATCCTTACTCTTTGCATATTCGCATGTCTTCTGGAATGCAATAAGCCCTTCGATCCCAAACTGCTCATACATGGCAATCTGTGGCTTTACTGCCGGAATCAGATCATGGGTTGCATCAATAATCGCTTTGTTGTATGCAAAAATTGCTTCTCCTGCTCCCTTTAAGGTTTCCCCATATTCTGCATATGCCTTCTTCTGTACATGCTCCGGTACATAATTTAACATTGGGTCCAATCCTACTACGATTGGCGCTTCTAATTTCTGAATCTTACTTACTAATTTATTTATCATAGGAATCTCCTTTTTTCATGACACCTGGCCATGTTACTTTTCTTAAAAATTTTACCATATCTATGATCAATTCTCAAATACTACCTTCCCATCACAGATGGTGTATTTAATCTTTCCATAAAGTTCTGCCCCAATAAATGGAGAATTGGAAGCTTTCGAACAAAAACCATCTACCACATAGCTTTCATCCGGACAGAAAATAACCAGATCCGCTGGTTTTGAAACTTCAATGCTTCCCTGCTCCAGATGATAAAACCTGGCAGGATTGATGGTCATCTTCTCTAACAATTCCATCATGGTCAGATGTCCTTCCTTCACCAGATTGGTAATTCCCAGTGCCAAAGCAGTTTCAAGTCCAATGATTCCACTTGGTGCCTTGGAAAGCACTCTCTCCTTCTCTTCTTTTGAATGAGGTGCATGATCCGTAGCAATCATGGCAATGGTCCCGTCTTTCAATCCCTCTATGATCTTCTGACGATCCCATTCTGTACGAAGCGGCGGATTCATACGCGCCAATGTGCCATGCTCAAGTACTGCTTCTTCTGTCAGAGAAAAATGATGCGGAGAAGCTTCCGCTGCTACATCTGCCCCATGTGCTCTTGCAAATCGTACCAGATCCACAGAATTTCCAGAACTGATATGTTGGATATCTACTGCTGCTCCTGTCTCCATAGCAATCATCACGTCTCTTGCGACCATAACATCCTCTGCCAGCGCAGACGCACCTCCATATCCAAGCTTCTTAGACACTTCTCCCTGGTTAACGCCTGGTGCATCGATAAAAGCCGGATCTTCTTCATGCAGGCTGATTGGCAGATCACACTCCTTTGCCATCTCCATTGCCTTTTTTAACATTCCGGCATCCATTAGAGGAATGCCATCATCGGTAAAACCTGCGGCTCCTGCTTCCTTCATGGACCGAAAATCCACCAGTTCTTTTCCTTTTAATCCTTTAGATACTGCACTGGCCTGCAGCACACGAATGGGCATTGCCTTCGCCCGTTCCAAAATCTCTTTCAAAGTATCCACGTTGTCCACAACTGGATTTGTGTTAGCCATACATACAACGGTGGTAAAGCCTCCTGCTGCCGCTGCCTGGCTTCCGGTTATCATATCCTCTTTATAAGTAAATCCAGGATCACGAAAATGGACATGGACATCGATCAGACCAGGAGCAACAATACAACCTTTTGCATCGATCACTTGCTCAAATTCTCCCTGTGTCTTTTCTCCTACGGACCAGATCTTTCCATCGTTTAATACGACATCCCCAATCTGATCAAATCCAGTCTTCGGGTCCATAACCCTTCCATTCTTAATTAAAATCATAGATTTCCTCCTAGCATGATCTTCTTACATGTTTAATCTCATTTAGTATAACATTATAAATACGAAAAAAGAAGCACCTTCTATGAAAAAGATGCTTCTTTTAAAAGTCTTATGCTAATTTTTCCTGAAGCTCCTCAATTGCTTCCTTTACTTCTTCGTCACTAATCATTTTATCAGAATCCATAGTCACTACATAATTCTTATCATCCACACTGATACCAGCAACCACGCTGTGTCCTCCTTCTTTTTCAATATGATGATAATATCCATTCTCCAGTTCTACAGCATCGCTGACCTGATAAGTTTCTCCTTTTTCCTGTAAATCGATTACCTGAATGGAAATAGTCTCGCTAACATCCTCGTCTAAGATCTCTTCCATATTATTTTCACATTGATGATATCCAATATCCATTCCACCAATATTCGTATCTGCATCTGCAGCAGATGCCTCACTTCGATGATTCATAAATACATAACCTGCAAGTCCGCAGCAGATTCCCAATGCAACAATGGCCTTCTTATTGAAATATTTCATTTTTCTCATGCTGTTTCCCTCCGCAATCCTTTGATACTCCTATTATAACTGAAATATTTAACGATTCCATTTAAAAATCCTTAAAAATTTATAATATTATATCCAATTTTCCTTCTTGCTTTCATTTTTAGTACAAAAAGAAGCACTGCGCTTTGCAATGCTTCTTTTTGTCATTTTAAGACATACTTATATTACTTCTGAGATAACAATTCGTGGATACCTTTTGCCCCTGCTTTTCCTGCTCCCATCGCAAGAATAACAGTTGCTGCTCCGGTAACCGCATCACCACCAGCAAATACTGCTGCTTTGGATGTCTGTCCATTTTCTTCGTCTGCTACGATACATTTTCTTCTGTTCGTTTCCAACCCTTTTGTTGTAGATGCGATCAATGGGTTTGGAGAAGTTCCAAGTGACATGATGACCGTATCTAATTCGATTTCATATTCAGACCCTTCAATCTCTACCGGACGTCTTCTACCAGATGCATCTGGTTCACCAAGTTCCATCTTGATCACCTTCATTCCTTTTACCCATCCATCTTCATCCACAAGGATTTCTTTTGGATTAGTAAGAAGATCAAAGATGATTCCTTCTTCTTTTGCATGATGTACTTCTTCTGCTCTGGCAGGAAGCTCTGCTTCACTACGTCTGTATACAATATGTACTTCTGCACCAAGACGAAGTGCAGTTCTTGCAGCATCCATTGCTACATTACCACCACCGACAACAGCTACTTTCTTTCCAGCCACGATTGGTGTATCGTAAGAATCATCAAACGCCTTCATCAGGTTGCTTCTTGTTAAGTATTCATTGGCAGAGAATACACCATTGGCTGTTTCGCCTGGAATTCCCATAAACATTGGAAGTCCTGCTCCAGAACCGATGAACACTGCCTGGAAATCTTCTTCTTCCATTAACTGATCGATCGTAATGGATTTTCCGATTACTACATTGGTTTCAAATTTAACACCTAATTCTTTTACTTTTTCGATCTCTTTCTTTACCACTTTCTGTTTTGGAAGACGGAATTCTGGAATACCATATACCAATACGCCGCCCAATTCATGAAGCGCTTCAAATACGGTTACTTCATAACCTAATTTAGCAAGGTCACCGGCACAGGTAAGACCAGATGGTCCAGAACCGATCACAGCTACTTTCTTTCCATTTGTTTCTTCTGCTTTTTTTGGTTTGATATCATTTTCCAATGCATAATCTGCAACAAATCGTTCCAGCTTACCAATGGAGATAGCATCTCCCTTGATTCCACGGATACATTTGCTTTCACACTGAGACTCCTGTGGACATACACGTCCGCAGATTGCTGGAAGTGCAGAAGATTCTCCGATTACTTCATAAGCGCCTTCAATATCGCCATCTTTCACTTTAGAAATAAATCCGGGAATGTTGATGGATACCGGACATCCCTGAATGCATTTTGCATTCTTACAATTTAAACAACGTGCAGCTTCTGTTACTGCTTCTTCCTGATTATAACCATAGCATACTTCTTCAAAGTTAGTTGCTCTTACTTTTGGATCCTGCTCTCTTACTGGAACTCTTTTCATCATATCTGCCATTAGTTGTCACCTCCGCAATGACCACATCCACCATGGTGAGTGTCGCCCTCCTGTAATTTCAACATTGCTCTGCCTTCCTGAGTCTTGTACATCTGCTGTCTCTTCATCGCCTGATCAAAGTCAACTAAATGTCCATCGAATTCTGGTCCATCTACGCAGGCAAATTTGATCTCATCCCCTACACGAACACGACATGCACCACACATACCAGTACCGTCTACCATAATTGGGTTCATGCTGACAATTGTAGGAATTCCCAGTTTCTTTGTTGTAAGACAGGCAAACTTCATCATGATCATTGGGCCAATAGCAACACAGACATCATAATGATTTCCTTCTTCTACCAGCTGTTCAATCTTGCTTGTAACCATACCTGCATGTCCATAAGAACCATCATCTGTACATGGATAATAATTGCCGGCAGCTGCTTCCATCTCTTCTTCTAAAATTAATAAATCTTTTGTCTTTGCTCCGATAATAACATCTACATCAATGCCGTGTTCCTTCATCCATTTTACCTGTGGATAAACAGGAGCTGCTCCTACACCACCGCCAACGAATAAGATTTTCTTCTGTTTTAAAGTTTCTAGATCCTCTTCCACTAACTCAGATGGACATCCAAGTGGTCCTGTAAAGTCACGGAAAGAATCTCCTGCTTTTAATGATGTCATCTTTGTTGTGGATGCACCTACTGGCTGGAATACGATCGTGATCGTTCCTGCTTCTCTGTCATAATCACAGATAGTAAGTGGAATTCTTTCTCCTTTTTCATCCATCTTAACGATGACAAACTGTCCTGGCTGGCAGTATTCTGCAACACGGGGAGCTTTTACATCCATAAGATAAATGTTCGCAGCCAATTTTTCGGCTTTTAAAATTTTGTACATTTTGTTCCCTCCTAGTATTTTATTCTCATTCCCACATTTTTCATATCAGGTAGTAATATTATAGCAATTCCTTTTTTATAAATCAACTGAATATTCTGACAACTTAATAACAATACTTCTGATAAATTCTGTGCAATTGTATCTTTTCCTTAACATATTTCTCTATATCTAAAGCATATAACCAAATGTACAAATAGAAATACAATAGATTTGCGTATTATTTTAACAAATCTTTGGTTAATCTTTTATCATTATGCCATGCTTGACAAAAATAATTTCCATCATAATGATAGCATGGAACCACTCATGCAAACATAGTCTATGGTCCCATGCTATAAAAAGTCTTTGTTATCGCATCAATAAACGATTAAAAATCAACTTCTGTATCATAATAACAGCATTTCAGCAGCTTTTCCATCTCTTCCTGACTTGGCTGACGAGGATTAGAACCTGTACACGCATCCAGCAATGCATTGGCAGCAATTTCTGGAAGTCTTTCTAAGAATACTTCTTCTGGCACAAATCCCGTTTCCGTTGGATAACTATCTGCTCCATAATTCTTAATACAGTGAGGAATATTTAAATCATCATTCATTCCACGTAAATAAGCAATCAAAGCATCCACTTTTTCATCTAATGTTTCTCCGCCTAACTCCATGAAATCGGCAATTTCACCATAACGGATTTTTGCCGTTTCATCTTTTGCGTTAAATGCAATTACCTTTGGAAGATACATTGCATTGGCTGCTCCATGGATGATATGTGCACCATAATCAGCAAATACAGCACCTGTTTTATGTGCCATAGAGTGCACAATTCCCAATAAAGCATTGGAGAATGCCATACCAGCTAAGCACTGAGCATTGTGCATATTATCTCTCGCCTCCATATCTCCATTATAAGATGCAACCAGATCTCTCTTGATCATCTTACATGCATGCAATGCCAAAGGATCTGTAAAATCACAGTTTGCTGTGGAAACATAAGCCTCAATTGCATGTGTGATCGCATCCATACCTGTATGCGCAACTAATTTTTTAGGCATTGTTTCTGCAAGTTCTGGATCTACGATGGCCACATCAGGTGTAATTTCAAAATCCGCAATCGGATATTTGATCCCTTTTTCATAATCCGTAATAATTGAGAATGCAGTTACTTCTGTAGCTGTTCCAGATGTGGAAGATATTGCACAGAAATTAGCCTTCTGTCTTAATGCCGGAATACCGAATACCTTGCACATTTCTTCAAATGTAATATCTGGATATTCATATTTAATCCACATTGCTTTCGCAGCATCAATTGGAGAACCTCCTCCCATTGCCACAATCCAATCTGGCTCAAATTCCTGCATCGCTGCTGCACCCTTCATAACTGTCTCTACAGATGGATCTGGTTCAATCCCTTCGAATAACCGAACCTCCATACCAGCCTCTTCCAAATAGCTGACAGCTCGATCCAAAAATCCGAAACGTTTCATAGAACCGCCGCCTACACAAATAATTGCCTTCTTACCCTTAAATGTTTTTAATGCTTCTAAAGCCCCTTTGCCGTGATAAAGGTCACGAGGTAATGTAAATCTTGCCATTGCAAATTCCTCCTTAACATTCTCGTACTGCATTGATATTTTCTTGACAATTTCATTATATCATTTTTTCATTTACTTTCAATACTTATTCCTTCATTTATGCAAATATTCTAATTTTTTTTTATTAATTTTAGGCAACTATACTATTTTTTTCTCGATTTATTTTTATTTTTTTTTGATTATTTTCATATTATTATTATTTATCATTTATTTCGGGTCGATGCTCTACGTATCTTCACACAGCATATAGCTCAGAACCGGAGAATTTGGTATGTAAAATACGGGTTTCTTTGACTATGGGATAATGTGTGAGAACGAAATCATTCCGGTCAGCAATCAGGCTGCGGAGCTTCCAAACCTGATACATGTTTTTCCTATATTCATATGGAGAAACGGAACATGGAAAAGAAGAAAACTCCTCCGAAAGCGACATATGCGGAATGTTAGAACAACCTGTTGGCTGGATTCTATCACCAGAACTGCTTCAGGCATCGAAGATGACTGTTTTCCATAGGACAGTTGGTAGGGAAGTTTACTTACCTTTCCAACTGTTATGGAAAAAAGGAAGGCAGTTCGTCTTGTGCCATGCCAAGCCCGACTAGCGGAGCGGATTAGGGTTTGGCTCGGGGTAAATCCAGACAGCTTTGGTTGTTCTTACGTTCTGGCATCCTAGGCGCAGGAGGAGAAATTTTCTTCTTCATTTAGTCCACAAAACCCGCATTTATCCTATCAAAACAAAAGACATTAAAAAACTGCCGCACCAAATCACAACCACCGGCTCAGCCGGTGGTTTGTACTTGCCCTATAAGGGCAAATTACCGGCACTAGAGTCTAAAGACTCATCGAATGGTTCGCCAACTGCAACATCATTTACCTATGGAGCCCTAAAGGGCTCATTTTATTTATTTGCTTTTACTGGCTCACCCGTAAACGGGTCAATATACTCTTTTAGTGTCATTTGATCATATTCTAAATCCTCTTTTAACTGATTTTGAATATACTCTTGTATTTTCTTTGCATTCTTCCCTACAGTATCTACATAATATCCTCGACACCAGAAATGTCTATTTCCATATTTATACTTTAAATTTGCATGTCGTTCGAATATCATGAGTGTACTTTTTCCCTTTAAATACCCTACAAAACTTGAAACACTTATACTTGGCGGAATCCTCACCAGCATATGTACATGATCTGGACAGATTTCTGCCTCCACTATTTCTACACCTTTTCTTTTGCATAGCATACTCAGAATATTAGCTATATCTTGTTTTAACTTTCCGTATGCCACTTTTCTTCTATATTTTGGTGCAAAAACAATATGATACTTACAATTCCATTTTGTATGTGATAAACTACTAATATCCATTTGGATAACCTCCTTTGATTTTATGTGGTTGGCGAACCAACATAATTATATCATTGGAGGTTTTTTACTGTAAGCTGAAGCAATGCTGACTCACCGGCTGAGCCGGTGGTTTCTTTGTTCCTCAAAGTTTCGTTTCTCTGCCTGAGAAACTCCACAATGATGAACAGGCTTAAAGCCTAACAATGAAAACTTCGTTCAGTGCGACAGCAATCTTTCTGAATGTCAAATCATTCTTATTAATATGCTAATTTTTCATCAAAATATGCTTTTAAGTCTGCAATTTTGATTCTTTCCTGTTCCATAGTATCACGATCACGAACAGTTACTGCACCGTCTTCTACAGAATCAAAGTCATATGTGATACAGAATGGAGTTCCAATTTCATCCTGTCTTCGATAACGTTTTCCAATATTTCCTCTGTCATCGTATTCACAGTTATAGTACTTGCTTAATTCCTGATAGATTGCGGTAGCACCTTCATTTAATTTCTTAGATAATGGCAATACTCCAATCTTCACTGGTGCGATTGCCGGATGGAAATGCATTACCGTACGAACATCCCCAGGTTTGATCTCTTCTTCATCATATGCAGAGCATAAGAAAGCCAATGTCACACGGTCAGCACCGAGAGATGGTTCAATTACGTATGGAATATATTTTTCTTTCTTTTCATCATCAAAGTATGTCAGGTCTTCTTTGGATGTATTCTGGTGCTGTGTTAAATCATAATCTGTTCTGTCTGCAATTCCCCATAATTCACCCCATCCAAATGGGAATAAGAATTCAATGTCAGTGGTTGCTTTAGAGTAGAAAGATAACTCTTCTTTGTCATGATCACGCAGACGCATCTCGTCATCCTTGATTCCCAGATCTTTTAACCAGTTAATACAGAAGCTTCTCCAGTATTCAAACCATTCTAAATCTGTATCTGGTGCACAGAAGAATTCTAATTCCATCTGTTCAAATTCACGTGTACGGAAAGTAAAGTTACCAGGTGTAATTTCATTACGGAAAGATTTACCGATCTGTCCGATTCCAAATGGGATTTTCTTACGGGATGTTCTCTGGACATTCTTAAAGTTTACAAAAATCCCCTGAGCTGTTTCTGGTCTTAAATAAACAGTATTCTTCGCATCTTCTGTTACACCCTGGAAAGTCTTAAACATCAGGTTGAACTGACGGATATCTGTAAAATCGTGCTTTCCACAGGAAGGACAGTTAATATTATGTTCATCAATATATGCTTTCATCTGTTCCTGTGTCCATCCATCCACAGAAGATTCCAATTCTTCTCCATGTTCCTGTGCAAAATCTTCAATTAATTTATCTGCACGAAATCTTTCATGACAGCTCTTGCAATCCATCAGTGGATCGGAGAATCCTCCTAAATGTCCAGAAGCAACCCATGTCTGAGGATTCATTAAGATTGCACAGTCAACCCCTACATTGTATGGGCTTTCCTGAATAAACTTTTTCCACCATGCTTTCTTTACATTATTCTTTAATTCCACGCCAAGGTTACCATAATCCCATGTATTTGCCAGTCCTCCATAAATTTCAGAACCTGGATATACAAAACCTCTGGATTTTGCTAACGCTACGATTTTATCCATTGTTTTTTCCATTTTCATTACCTCGCATTGTTGTTTTCATGTATAATCTGTTTTATTGTACCTACATTTTCATATTTTTTCAATACTTTCTATCAATAAATTCTAATGATTTAAAGGAATAGTCCACATAAGCAGCCATATAGTCCCTGCAAATCTCCCTAAGCTGACATAAAACCTGTGGAGAAACATGAAACGTATATAATTTTTCCACTGTGCTGCTTATGATATACTGAATCGTATACAGGGTTGATTCCAAAAGGAGGATACTTTTTTCTTTTTTTCCACACTCACTGCACAATACCCCTCCAGCCCGACTGTGAAAGCAGGTTAAATTTTCTCTGCTTCCACACCGAATACAGGCAAAGCTTTCCATCCCATATCCATAGAAGGCCAATACCTTGATTTCATAAATGCTTCGAATCAGTGGTAAAGGAATCGTTCCCTTCTCTAATGCCCGTAAAGTCTGATATAAGAGCTTTAATATGTCCATTTCATCATTATTTTCTCTTGTTAGATAAGAGGCAAATTCACAAAAATAGCTTCCATAATAGATCAATTCCAAATCCTGCTTGATCGTATCAAAATAATTTTCTACCTTTGCATTCATTAGATTAAAGGAGTTTCTACCTTCATACAGCGTAAATGTTCCAAAAGTAAACGGCTGACAGACGGCCACAAAGGGACTATTGGCCTTTCTTGCTCCTCTGACAAAGCTGGAAATCCTGCCCCTCTCCTTTGTAAGCATCACAATCCGTTTGTCATATTCTCCAACAGGTCCGGCTGACAGAATCATTCCTGTTACCGTAATTTCCTGTCCCATATATGACTACACTTCCTTTTTGTTATATCCATAATTTTTTAATAAGAAATCACTATCTCTCCAGTCCTTCTTCACCTTCACCCAAATCTGAAGATTGACCTTCATCCCTAAAAGATTTTCCATCTCACGACGTGCCTGACTTCCAATCTTCTTTAGCATGGCCCCCTGCTTTCCGATAATAATTCCTTTATGAGAAGCTTTTTCACAGATAATCGTAGCTTCAATATCGACAATATCTTTTCTTCTTCTCGTTTTCATAGAATCGATGACTACAGCTATTCCATGAGGAATTTCTTTATCCAGAAGCCGTAATGCCTTTTCACGAATCAATTCCGCCACAATCTGTCGTTCCGGCTGATCAGTAACTGTATCTTCATCATAATATTTTGGACCTGGCTCTAAATACTTGAAAATAGTCGTAATAACATCATCTGTATTTTTATCTTTCAAAGCGGAAACCGGAATAATTTCGGCAAATTCGATCACATCTTTATATTTTTTAATCGCTTCAAACACATCCTGTTCTTCTACCGTGTCAATCTTATTAATGATCAAAATAATCGGTGTCTTAACTTTTTTGAGCTGTTCGATGATATATTCCTCACCTTTTCCAATAAAAGTAGTCGGTTCTACCAGCCACAACACCACATCCACTTCATTTAGCGTACGCTGGGCAACGCTTAACATATAATCTCCCAGTTTATTTTTCGCACGATTGATTCCCGGCGTATCCAGAAAGATGATCTGTCCTCTTTCGTCTGTGAATACTGTCTGAATTCGATTTCTCGTAGTCTGTGGCTTACTGGATGTAATCGCAATCTTCTGTCCGATCAAATGATTCATCAATGTAGATTTTCCAACGTTAGGGCGCCCGATTAATGTTACAAATCCTGATTTAAATTCCTGCATAATAATCCTTTCTATTAAAATACGTGTTTTACTTCATAGAAGCTTTCCTTTGCCTCTTTCATCTTATCCTCATTTCCGATGGCACAGATCAGACCTTGATTTGCCACAGCTTCCACAATCGGCTCTAAGCTGCGAATCGTCTCCTGTGTACAGGACAGCACTTGCTCTCTCTCCTTCTGAAGCATCTCTTCCGTTACTCCAGCCAGATAAGCACCAAAGCTAAATTCTCCTTTCGCAGATGGTTCCATTGGCACATCCATGTTACTGATAGCCCCAATGATATATTTTGTCATAGTACGATCATCTGCATCAAAAGATGCAACATAATCCTTTGCCTTTTTATAAATATCATAGGTCTCCATTAATTTTGGATCTCGATAAGATACAAAATATCCATCTCCATTTCTGGCAAAGCTGCACATGCATCCATAAGCCCCACCTTTTACACGGATGTTTTCCCACAAATAATCATAGGAGAACATAACCTGAAGTACTTTCAGTGCTCCATGATACTGATATCCTGCGTCAATAAAGTTACCTGCAGTTGCAACGTACTGTACCTTGCTGGCTGTCGCAAATCCTTCATTTAACACCTTTACGGTCAATGGATCATATTTCATTTCTTTTGTCGGATACAATCGCTGAACAAATGCTTCTATCTCTTTTTCAAATACCTCTTTGGTATCCTGATCATCGGTAATACTGATCATCAGATTTTCTTTCGTAAAGATAGCCTCTCTGGCTTCTTTTAATCCGGCGATCAATTCTTCTGCTTTTTCTTCAAAGTTTTTATATAAATCATCCAAAAATTCAAAGAAAGTAATTCCTTCTATTACTTCCTTATAAAGGCATCCCTCTGACACATAAGACAATGCTCTCCCTGCAGCCGTTTTATGTCCCGCTGAAGAAAATCCCATTTTCAACTGGGTATGAATCTTAGCAATAATTTCCTTTAAACGCACTCGGTCCTCCAGATCAGAAGTAAACATGATTTCTTGGATCAGTCGGAATGCATCACTGATCTTATCATAAAAGCATTTTGTCTTTACATCCCACATCGCAATCAGCGTTCTTTTCTCATCAGCCTTTGGCATTACATGATAGTTACATCCAATGCCTCCTGTGCTGATATTGATCTCATTGGATAATTCATTATAAGTATAATGCTCTGTATTCACATAACGGAAGATGCCAGTCAGCATAGAAGCATATGGCATTAATCTTACCGGGAGGTTTGTTACATCAAACGACAAGGTAATATAGGAAATTCCATTGGTAAAAATCGGATGATGCACTGCTTTGACTCCTGCCAGCTCAAGTTCCGTGTTATAAAGCTTTTTCCCTTCTTTTCCAATATCATCAATAGATAATAAAGGAATCTTTTCTAAATCTTCTTTTTTGGTCGGCTCTTCCTGATATTTCTTCAACGCCTTTGTCATTTCAACCAATTGTTCTACTTCTTTGTCAGATAAGGCTGCCTTAAATGCCGCCAGCTTTTCTTTTGTCTCGCTCTCTAATTTTGCATTGAGTCCTTTTTCTGGTTTTAAGACTACAATCGTTTTATGAGTATTAGAAAGCAAATACTTAGAAACCAGATTTTCAAAATAATCCGTATCCAGCTTTTCTCTTAAAATTGCAAATGTCTCATTGGTCTTAACGTGAATAAATGGTTTGTCATCATCATAAAGCCAGCTGTCATACATGTTCAACCCATAGATGAGTCCTTTTGGAAATCTTCCAAAGTTCCCTTCTTTGTATTTAAATTCATAGTTTGTCAGAGCTGCTTCTAACGCACGGCGGTCAATTCCATTTTCCACCGCCACTTTTAATGCAGTTTCTATAGTTTCAATAAATTCCTTTTCTTGTTCTGGATTCGCATTTTGTGCCACAATAGAATATACTGGCTGTTTGATTCCATTATCATAGGAACTAAATACATCTACGCCAATTCCCTTTTTAATCAACGCTTCTTTTACCGGTGCTCCCGGTGCTCCAAGCAAAACATAATCCAAAATCTGGAAAGCCAAATATAATTCTTTATCCAAACTATTACCAATAATAGCATTATATGCAAGATATGTCTTGTTCTCTGTTTCCTCATTTTCTGATATAGAATATTCCTCTTCCACTCGTCTGGTTGATTCGAATGCTTTCTGATCACCAATCTCAGAATCCACATACAGATAGTCAAACTTAGATAAATATTCTTCATCTATAAAGGCTAAGTTCTCTTCTACATCCATATTTCCATATAAATAGATATAGCTGTTGGATGGATGATAATAGGTTTTATGGAACTTAAGAAATGCTTCTTGCGTCAAATCTGGAATATATTCTGGATCCCCACCGGACTCAAATCCATATGGAGTATCTGGCAACAGAGATTTCTGGATCACTCTCATCAGCTGTTGCTCTGGGGAAGAAAATACTCCCTTCATTTCATTATAAACAACCCCATTATAGACGATGTCATCCTCTGGATTCTCAATAGAATAATGCCATCCTTCCTGCTGCATGATCTTTTCATTTTCATAAATATTCGGATAGAATACTGCATCCAGATAAACATGCATCAAATTATGAAAATCCTTGTCATTGCAGCTGGCAATTGGATATACTGTCTTATCTGAATAAGTCATCGCATTTAAAAATGTATTCAAAGACCCTTTTACTAATTCGACAAAGGGATCCTTTAAAGGAAATTTTTTAGATCCACACAAAACAGAATGCTCCAAAATATGAGGGACTCCTGTATCATCCGTTGGAGGTGTACGGAATCCAATCTGAAATACTTTATTCTCATCTTCATTCGAAACGACTACAACTCTGGCCTTTGTCTTTTTATGCTCTAAGATATATCCAACCCCATTCAACTCTTCTAAAAATTCTTTTTTCTTTAATTCATATGCTTGATTCATCGATTTCCCTCGTTTCATTAAAATCTATATGATTATTATTTCTCTTTTCTCTTGGAAAACATTCTAACACAAAGAAGGTAGAAAAGACAAGTAGCCTTGTTTTTCCCTATTTTATGTAAATTTATGTAAAAATAAAGAACTATGCTAAATGAAGTGAAATAACTTCATTTAACACAGCTCCTGCGTTTTTTATAAATATTTGGAATCCATTAAATAAGGGTTTTCTGGAATACAGATGCAAGTGATGAGAACGAAATGATTCCAGCCGGCAATCAGGTTTCCAGAGCTTAACAATCACTAACATGCTTTGCACTTTTGCCACTCGCCACAGCCGCTTCGCTTTTAGCGTTCTCGTGGTAGGAACCAGACGAAAATCTTATATGCCGCCCATCCGCAAATGGTTCTTAAGCAAGCTTCTCCCCATTTGCTCTGATGGGCGGCAGAAAGCGTTGCTTTCTGCAAAAATTTTCTGACAAAGAGCAAATCATGTAAGTGATAGTAAAAAGCTCCTCCAAATATTGCCTTGCTGGAACATTTCCGTTCTTTTTTTGTATTTTCTTGCATCTATATAAGTTGGGAAAACGGGGATATGGTCTATGAAAAAGTTTTCTTCTTTGCCACACTCCGTTTCTCCACACGAATATGGGAGAAGCCAATATACTACAAAGAATGAAACCATTCCGGTAAAGCAATCTGCGAAGGAGCTTACATGTTTTCTCAGGCAGAAAATCTTTGGCAAAAGCGATGCTTTTGCCCGTCCATAAGGACAAATGGCTGGAAGCTTGCTTACATAGCCATTTGTCCCTGGACGAGAGATAAGATTTTCGTCTGTCCTGGTGTGGAACAAGAGAAAACATGTATCAGATTTGGAAGCTCCGTAGCCTGATTGCTGACCGGAATGATTTCGTTCTCACATATTATCCCGTAGTCAAAGAAACCCGTATTTTTTAGATAAAAATATTTTTGCAACCATTTCTATTTCTCTCATCTTTTTACTGTCTCATGAAAAAATGAGGTTCTTTTCATTCCACGAATCAGTATTAATAGAAAAATCACCGCCAGAAATAAATAATTAGCTGTTGCCAAATATCCTAAAAATCCCAATACAATACAGACATCCGCAAGCAGACAAAGAATATAGTCTTTCCACACTGTTCCTTCCATTCCTTTACAAAATCTACGCTCTGATACAGGCTTTGCCACATCTTGAATAAATAACATCATGGTCATCCAGAATACAACTCCTGCCAGTATCAAATTAACTACTCCCACATTACCCATATTTTTGTAAATACAATAAATGGTTACCATCACTCCCATGATCCATCCTGCCATACAAACCGTATACATATTTAATTTTTCCTTCATATTCTCACCTTCCTGATTGATATTTATAGGGTTTTTATTACATAAGGAATTCGAGGAATTTTTTAATGTAATAAAAAATGGAGCTGTCCCTATATAGAAACAACTCCATTGCTGCTATCATTATTTGTTATACTTAGTGTTTAAAATGTCTCATTCCTGTAAACACCATGGTAATTCCATACTCATTACATTTATCGATGGAATCCTGATCTCTTACAGATCCTCCTGGCTGAATGATTGCTGTAATTCCAGCCTGATGTGCTGCTTCCACGCAATCATCAAATGGGAAGAATGCATCAGAAGCTAATACCGCCCCTTTTGTTGCATCCGGTCCAATTAATTCTTCTGCATGCTCAAAGCACTGTTTTGTAGCCCAGATACGATTTACCTGTCCAGGTCCAATCCCTACAGACTGTTTATTCTTAGCTACTGCAATACCATTGGATTTCGTAAATTTCACAACCTTCCATGCAAACAACATATCTTCCATCTGTTCTTTTGTTGGCTGAACTTCTGTTACTACTTTCAAATCTTCTTCATGAAGAAGTTCACTGTCGATAGTCTGTACGATCAATCCGCCATTTACCTTTTTAAGATCTAAAGAACCTGCTGGCTGTGGTACGGAGATATCCGCTAACTGTAATACACGGACATTTTTCTTCTGCTGTAATAAAGCCAATCCTTCTGGGTCATACTCTGGTGCTACAATTACTTCTAAGAAAATCTTCTTAAGTTCTGTTGCCAATTCTAACGTAACCGGGCGATTCATCACAACAATTCCACCAAAGATAGATGTCTTATCTGCTTCAAACGCTTTTGTCCATGCATCCATAATGTTGTCTGCACTGCCCACGCCACATGGATTACCATGCTTACATGCAACAACCGTTGGCTCTGTAAATTCTTTTAATAATTCCAAAGCTCCATTGGTATCATTAATATTATTAAATGATAATTCTTTTCCGTTTAACTGAACAGCATCTACTAAGGAACCTGCTTTCTTACCGATTTCACGATAAAATGCTGCTTTCTGATGAGGATTTTCACCATAACGCATATCCTGAACCTTTTCATAAGTCAGTGTCAATGTCTCTGGAAGAGAATCATCTCCTCTTTCTTTTTTCAAATATGCTGCAATCATCGTATCATAGTTAGAAGTATGCATGAATACTTTATGCATTAAGTAAAACTTTGTATCTAAGCTTACTTCGCCTTCTTCCTTTAATTCTGTTAAAACTGTTTCATAATCAGCAGGATCTACGACTACCGTAACATCCTGATAGTTTTTAGCAGCTGAACGAAGCATCGTTGGTCCACCGATATCGATGTTCTCCACTGCCTCTGCTCGTGTTACTCCATCTTTTAAGATTGTTTCTTTAAATGGATAAAGATTTACAAATACAAAATCAATGGTATCTACTTCTAATTCCTTTAATTGCTTCATATGTTCTTCATTGCTTCTCATGGCAAGAAGACCAGCATGCACTTTTGGATGCAATGTCTTTACACGTCCATCCAAACATTCTGGAAAACCAGTAATTTCAGAAATTTCGATTGCAGGAACGCCTTCTTCCTTTAATTTCTTATAAGTTCCTCCTGTGGAAATAATCTCTACTCCTAATTCCACTAATTGTTTTGCAACATCAACAATGCCTGTTTTGTCGGATACACTAATTAATGCTCTCATAAATTTCTCCTTTACAATGCTTTAGACTTATATGCGGCTTGCCCAGGCGGTCGGCGTTCATCAGGCTTATGCTCCCTGTAGTTTTTCTACTCAGACAAAGTCTCCTCTGTCTATCCGCCAGTCACATAATCCTATATTTTTTAAGATACACTATCATCTTCTATTTTTCAAGACTTTTTTTCTCCTGGTCATATGGGAAATAAATGCGGAAGGTGGTTCCATATCCGAGATTACTGTCCACCTTAATGGTCCCTCCATACAAATCCACAATCTGTTTTACGATAGAAAGTCCAAGTCCTGTTCCCCCCTGTTTTCTGGATCTTCCCTTGTCTACCCGATAAAACCTCTCAAATAATCGTGGAAGATGCTCCTTGGCAATTCCAATTCCTGTATCCTTAACCTGAATATGCAAAATATGATTCCATTCAAACACCCGAAGCGTAACGGAACCCTCCAATGTATATTTCAATGCATTGTCCACAAGATTGATCAGAACCTCTTTCATATGTGACTCATCACATGGATAATCTGGAATATCTTTTCCCAGATCTACAAACAGCTTTACATCACTGCCCTTTTTCCCGCTTTTTTTCAATTCCTTCTTCTTTTTCTTCATTTTCATTTGAAGAATTTCATCAACGTCTCCAACTACCTGAGCAACATTGCAGTAGACAATCTCTCCTCCTTTTCTCTGTTCAATTTCAGATAAAGATAATACATCACTGATCAATCTGGACAAACGCTCTGCTTCAATATCAATAATATCTAAAAAACGCATGGATACATTGGGATCATGAATAGCCCCTTCCTTCAACGTGTCTACAAATCCCCGTATGGAAGTAAGTGGTGTCTTCAGTTCATGTGTAACATTGGATACGAATCTGGCACGTAATTCTTCCAGTTCCCTTAGTTCCTGATTCTGCTTTTCTAAAGTCTTTTGGTTCTCCCTAAGACTCTCCACCATATGATCCAGCGCCCTTGACAAACGATAGATATGTCCTGTTCCTGTAGGACGAATATGAATCTTATAATCGCCGCCTGCAATTAATTCTGCTTTTTCTGAAATATCATAAACTGGCTCTGTAATTTTTCGCACAAAATAATATGCTAAAAGCATGGCAATGGCTAAGCAGATCACAGAAATCGTCACAATAGACACAGCAAGATTGTAAATCAATTGATTAACATTTTTTTGAGGCATGGCAATTCTTACAATATAGTCCACTCCATTAATGGTTGTTTTCAATGCCGTATAATAATAAGAGATTCCCGTGGTTGCAGATCCTCTTACATCTTTTCCTACCTTTCCCTGCATAGCCTCCCTGACTTCCTTTCGATGCTTGTGATTCTCCGCCGTTTTCGACTCTGAATCCGCAATCACATAGCCTTGGCCATTGATAATACTGATTCTGGCATCTATACGCTTGGATGCTCCCTCCACAAAGCGATTCAGACTTTCTTGCTCTGCCATATCTTTTTCTTTCAGTTCTCCTGCCAGCAGACGAACCTCTTCTGTAAATCGATTATAATTTTCTTCTTTTAAATAGCTGTATCCAAGGGAACAAAAGGCAACACTCGTGCCGAGTATTGCCAAAATAATTACAGCTAAATAAGAATAACACAATTGTTTTCTCATAGCTTCTCCTAATATGTATTGTCAGTCATTGTTACAGAAACTTCAATTTTTATTTGCGATAACTAGTTAAATTTATATCCAACTCCACGCACTGTCTTGATATAATCTGGTTTTGTATCATCAATTTCTATTTTTTTACGCAGATTCCGAATATGTACATCAACTGTCCTCGTTTCTCCATAATAATCATACCCCCAGATGGTATCCAGAAGCTGATCTCTTGAAAATACTTGACCTCTGTTCTTAGCCAGTAAATAAAGCAGTTCAAATTCCTTTAGCGGAAGATGTATCACCTGGTCACCAATGGTCACTTCTCTTGTCCGTCTGTCAATGGTCATATCTTCCACCTTGATTTTCTGATTGTCTGTCTCTGCCTGTCCCTTTCGCGTTGTTCTTCGAAGAACAGCTTTTATTCTTGCAATCAATTCATGAACTCCAAAAGGCTTGGACATATAATCATCTGCACCTAACTCTAAACCCAGAACCTTATTAATTTCTTCCCCTTTTGCAGTAAGAATGATGACTGGGAGATCCTTCGTATCTTCCTCCTGACGGATGTGCTTTAATACCTCTAATCCATCCATTCCTTCCATCATCAAATCAAGCAACACCATATCTACTTTTTTATCCTTGATAATTTTCAGTGCTTCTTCTCCACTTTCCGCCGTCAAGGCATGAAATCCGTTCTGACAAAGATTATACTCAATCAGTTCCAGAATATGCACTTCATCATCAACTGCTAATACAGTCGCTTTTTCACTCATGAATTGTTCTCCTCTCCCGATACGATGAGGCTAATGGGAAGCTAATTCTCCTGTTACCATATATTTAATCCATTTCGCAATATTGATCGCATGTGCCGCCATTCTGTTCACTGATCTTGCAATCATTAGATAATCAACAGACTGGGCAATTTCTTCTGGATGTTTCTGCATCCTTTCAACCAATTCACTTCGAAGTGTGGAGAAATACTCCTCGATTACTTCATCTTGTTCTATAATTTTTTTATTTTCCTGCATGTCTTTTGTAATAAAGTTTTCTATTACATCTAACACCATTTTTTTCGTTAAGTCAATCATTTTTTGCAGTGTTTCCGGAGTCTCAATGACTTTTTCTTCACACAGCATAATGATATACCGGCAAATACTTTCACAATGGTCTGCCATCTTTTCAATTTCCTTGCCAGCTCTCATCACTGTCACTACATTTCTTACATCTTTCGCAATAGGCTGCTGCTTTACGATAAGCTGGATACAGTCTGCTGTAATTCTCCGTTCCATTTCATCGAACTGATCATCTTTCTCAATGACCTCTCTTGCCACGTCTTTATCCAACAGATCTGCTGCTTTTACTGTCATATCAAAGGACTGCTCCAGTAGTCTTCCCAATACGATAAAATGCTTATTCAGCTGTTCTAATTCATAAATAAAATTAATTCTTGTCATGTTACTACTCCTTTATGCATCAACCAAAACGTCCGGTAATATAGTCTTCCGTCTTCTGATTCTTTGGATTCTGGAAAATATCCATCGTCTTACCATATTCGATTACCTCTCCTACCAGGAAGAAAGCGGTATTATCAGAAATACGGCTTGCCTGCTGCATATTATGGGTAACCATAATAATCGTATAATCTTTCTTAAGCTCTACTGCCAGATCCTCAATTTTTAAGGTAGAGATTGGGTCCAGTGCTGAAGTAGGTTCATCCATCAAAATTACTTCTGGTTTTACCGCCAGCGCACGTGCAATACAGATTCTCTGCTGCTGACCACCAGAAACTCCCAGTGCACTTTTCTTTAATCGATCCTTCGTCTCATCCCAGATAGCTGCCTGGCGAAGACTGGTTTCCACAATTTCATCCAATTGGGATTTTTTCTTAATTCCATGAATTCTTGGTCCATATGCTACATTATCATAAATGGACATTGGAAATGGATTTGGCTGCTGAAAGACCATTCCAACCCTCTTTCTCAATGCTACCACATCAATGTCACTATAAATATCAATGCCATCCATACAAATCTGTCCATCGATTCTCACTCCATCTACCAGATCATTCATACGGTTAATGGTTTTTAAGAATGTAGATTTTCCACAACCAGATGGTCCAATAAACGCAGTAATTTCTTTTTCTTTAATATCCATATTGATTTTCTTCAATGCCTGAAAATCACCATAATACAAGTCCAGATCTCTGACTGTAAATTTATTTTTATGTTCCATAATTCTCTCCTGCTATGGCGGTTTTTGTCCTTTTCCGCCATTCTTGTTCTATCATACTACCCCTGCTTCTTCATAAAACGAGCAGTCACTGCTTTAGAAGCCAGATTCAATAAAATAATCAATACAATTAAGACTACTCCAATTCCACATGAGGTGGATACATCTCCGGTTTCCTTCAAAATGGTATATGCTTTAATGGTCAGCGTAGCCGCTGCTGCTCCCTCTCCAGTCAAAGCATTCGGAATTGCTGCTACTGTACCAGCTGTTAACAATAATGCTGCTGATTCTCCTACAATTCTTCCAATACTTAAAATGACTGCTACTAAGATTCCAGGCAATGCATTTGGTACCACCACCCTCAAAGTAGTCTGAAGCTTTGTCGCTCCCAGTCCCAAAGAAGATTCTCTGATTCCCTTTGGAATCGCTTTCAAGCTTTCCTCTGTCGTAGAAATCATCGTTGGAAGTAAAATAATAGATATGGTTAAGGCTCCTGCCAGAATGGAATATTGCATTCCTAACATCTGCACAAACACCAATGCTCCAAATAATCCATAAATGATAGAAGGAATTCCAGATAAATTCTGTATAGCAAATCGGATGATCGTTAATAATCTTCCCGGTTTTGCATATTCATTCAAATAAATGGCAGATAAGATTCCAACTGGTGCTGCAATCAAAAGGGACAACACAACCAAAAACAGTGTAGATACCATCATTGGCATAATCCCACCTCCTACTTTGGTCACCTTGATCCTAACATGATTGGCATCATTTGGTTCTATGCTGGTGATCAGATCTCCTTTTGAGATCTTTTCCCCTTCCCCATTCATATTCGTTACATCCTTTGCTGTTGAATCTGCTGTAAAATCAGTAACCTTCATGCTGACTCCATCGTCCTCCAGATCATAGTACACACCGATTTCAGATAACAGATTCTTATCAGATGCCCGATTTTCTTCCGGAATTGTTTCTGCGATCACATATGCAGTTTCATCATCATAAGCGGCTGTTAAAAAATGACCATTGATTTTAGGAATCCCCTTTACAAAAATAAATCCGATGATAAATACCAAAATACATACGGTAAATGCGGCGGATGCGTAAATGCAGCTACTTAAAATACCGTCTTTGATTTTCTGATTTTTTCTCATTTACTCGTTCCCCGCTTTCTTTGTAATTGTAATCATAATCAGATTTACAATCATAATGAAAATAAACAGGACAACACCTGTTGCAAATAGCATTTCCTGTTGCTGACCGGATGCATATCCCATTTCAATGGCAATATTGGTCGTTAACGGACGAATCTGGTCCCAGATAGAAGAAAGCATTCCTGATTCTGGATTTCCCGCTACTAGCATAACCGCCATGGTCTCTCCAATCGCACGTCCCACTCCTAATACAGCTGCAGATAAAATTCCTGACTTGGCAGCTGGAATTGTAGCACAAAAGATCGTTTGAATAGGGGAAGCTCCCAGCCCAAGGGAAGCCTCTCTATAACGATCTGGAACGGCACGCAATGCTGTTTCTGATAATGTAATAATGGTTGGCAGAATCATAATCGTCAATACGATCATAACTGCCAGAATGGATTGTCCCTGTACCTGAGGAGTTATTTTTAAGATTGCCGGTACAATAACACCTACACCAAACACCCCATACAGTACAGAAGGAATTCCTGCCAGAAGCTCTACAGCAGGTCTGATAATCTTCACCAGTCTTTCGTCTGCAATTTCTGATAAGAACACTGCTGTTAGGAGTCCAATTGGGACTCCTACAACAATTGCTCCGCATGTTGCAACAATGGATGCAACGATCATATGTAAGATTCCATAGGTTCCTTCCCCTGGAGCCCATTTTGTTCCGGTAATAAAGTCTAAGAACGGATATGCCTGTTCTCCGAAAAATGGGTGAAGTCCTTTATAGAATACGAATACGATAATTGCAATAACAGAAACTACGCCAACCAAAGCACTCAGCAAAAAGATTGTTTCAACGATACGCTCTATGGTATCTCTTACTTTGTTGCGTTCCATACGTTTTCTCCTTTAACTGATCCGTCAGTAATTATTTGCTCTGTGCTGCTTCTTCTTCTGCTACTGTGATTCCGTTGTTATCTGTTACACATTTCTGTCCATCTTCAGATACTGCAAACTTTAAGAATTCATCAGCTGTTTTGTTATCAGCACCATCTTTTACTACAAATAAGAATGGTCTAGACAGTGGGTATGTGCTGTTTTTAACATTTTCTACAGTTCCTTCTACACCTTCAACAGTTAACTGTTTTACTGTATCATCAATGTAAGCGAAAGATACATATCCAATTGCATTTTCATTCTTTGCTACTGCTAACTGTACTGGTCCATTTCCTTCAGATACTGCTGCAGAACTTGTTAAGCCATCTGTTTCTTCTAACTTGATCAATTCTTCAAATGCACTTCTTGTTCCTGAGCTTTCTTCTCTGGATACTACATAAATTTCTGCATCTTTTCCGCCAAGTTCTTTCCAGTTTGTAATTTCTCCAGAATAGATTTTCTGAAGCTGTTCTAATGTAATATTTTTTACATCATTTGCTGGATTAACTGCTACTGCAATTCCATCATAAGCAAATACGGTTTCTTTTAAATTTTCTGCTTTTTCTTCATCTGTTAATTCACGAGAAGATGCTCCAATATTGTTTACACCTTTGATGGTATCCTGAATTCCTGCAGAAGATCCATTTCCTGTATACTGAATCTTAACATCTGGATGTAATGCTTCATATTCTGTTTTCATTGCATTTACGATTGGTTCTACAGAAGTAGATCCTGTAATAGTAATCGTTCCTTTATCGCTGCTAGATGTATCAGCGCTTTTGTCATTGCTGCCACCACAAGCTACTAAAGAAAATGTCATTGCTGCTAAAGCTGCTGTTGCTAATAATTTCTTAATTCTCATTTTTCTTCCTCCATTAACATTTTTCATGTTTGATTGACAGACAAAGAAAAAAGCTATCTTCACCTTTGTCTGTGTTAATTACAAAAGTAAATATAGCCTTTCTTTGTTAAACTAATATATCTCTATTGTTAAGTTTTGTTAACCGCTTGTAAAGAAAATATGATTCTACCATAAATCCTTCTTTTTCAGAATATACACTGCAACCATACATACTACAAAGGAAAAGACAGCAATCAGTCCAAATGCCCATGGGCTAGTGGAAAATGGCATACTGATCGGACTTACATTCATTCCATAAAATGCAGATATCAAGGTTGGCAGCTCGACCACAATGGTAACTGCAGCCAGAAGCTTCATGATCTGGTTTAGATTATTATCAATGATGGAGCTAAACAAGGACATCATACTTCTTAAAATATTATGATAAATATGCGTCATCTCCATGGCCTGCTTATTCTCAATGATAACATCCTCCAAAAGATCTTCATCCTCTGCATAATGACGGATACTGTTTGTCTTTAACATTTTTTCCATTACGAGCTCGTTGGACTTCAATGAGGTCGTAAAGTAAACGAGACATTTATCCAGCTCATATAACTGAATCAAATCCTGATTCTTAGAATCTTCTAAAAGGATTTTTTCAATTTCCTCACTTTTCTTGTCAATCACACGCAGGTAATGCAGATACAGAGCTGCATTGTTATAAAGAATCTGATATACAAACCGAGTCTTCTTATATGTACAGAAATCTGGCACCAGACCATCCATAAACTGTTTTAAAATGCGTGTTTCCTTTAAACATATGGTAAAGATCACCTTCTCTGTAATAAAGATACCCAGTGGAATCGTCTCATACCAATCCTTCTCATTTCTTCGCTCAATCACGGGAATATCCACCAAAATCATGGTATAATTATCTTCCTTCTCCAAACGAGAACGTTCTTCCTCATCCAAAGGTGCTTTTAGATCGTCTATTTCTATATTAAATTCCTTGGATATTTTTAAAATTTCCGTTGCAGAGGGTGCTGTCATGGCAACCCAGGATTCACGTTCTATCGTATCGATCTGCTCCGTAATTCCTGTTTCTTCATACGTTTTAAAGATTTTGATCATGATATCCCCTCCTTTTCAGAATAATTCCATCCAAATATAAAAACGCCCATCGCGGCACGTCATGTCCATTATAACGTAGCGATTGGCGTCTGTAAAGTCTAAAGGTCAATCCTTCTTATTCTGTACTTCGATCAAATATTTGCTCAATACGGTAACTGTATTCTGATTTTCCTTATTCAAACGGTAATAATATTCCAACCATTCCCGTACTCCTGGATCTTCATTTTCTTTTATGATCTCACTAAATCTATCATCTGAAATTCCCAGCAAATAGGCTAATGATACATGAAAATATTTTGCCAGCCGTATGATAATGTCTTCCGTCAACGCAGAGTCGCCATTTTCAACCTTACTGATATATTGCTGAGAAACATGAATATCCATGGATAATCTCTGTTGTGTAATTCCTTTTTCCAGCCGAAGACTTTTCACCCGATTCATTCCATCACCTCTGCTTCTTATTTTAACTTTCACCCATTTTAGTGGTACTATATTTAAAGTGTGATGTACTATATATATAGTTTTTTGATATATATTTCTTCTCTCAAATGGGAAAAATATAAATTGCAATTTTGAAGTAAATGGATTACAATATCTATAAAAGTATGAAATAAAGAAGGTGAATGAAGTGAAAAAGAAAAGCTGTGTAATCTCTAAACTTATAAAGCTGATCGCTATCCTTGCTTCTATCGGCGGTGCTTTGTACTTGTTTAAGGATTCTGTTGCAGACATCTTATCCTCCGTTAAAGAAAAGTTTGCGAGTGACGATGATTTTGATGATTTCGACGATGAGGATATGGATGATTTTGATGACAATGAAGTTTTCGAAGATAAGTCCGACCGTGAATATGTAAGCATTAATATTACAGATGATACTGAAAAAGAAGATTCTAAAGATTTGGAAGATCCAGAAGATTTAGATGATGATGACGAAGTTGAGAATGCATAAAAGGGACTATAAAAAAATGGAGTTGATTTAACTCCATTTTTTTGGTTCCTTTTATTGTAGAAAGATAATCAAACTAATCTATTTGTTTTCTGAACTATAAAAAGTATATCATCCTACTCTTGTGAAAGGAAATCTAACACAAAACCATCTATTTTAAACACCGATAATCCTGATCGATAATCTGCTGAATTTCTAAAAAAAGCTGACTGCTATGATATCCATCGGCTGCCGCATGGCTAATGGTCAACGTCACCGGCATCTGCCACTTTCCATCTCTTTCCTCATACTTTCCATAGGTAATAATTGGAAATAACGCTACTCTGTTACCTGCAACATAAGTCTGATATCCGGTAAAGGACATCCATGGTACACATGAGATACAATAAAAGTTTTGAGGCTGTCCATCTCTGGCTTTGATTCCTTTTACATCCTTGTATGTTTCCATCACCTTAGTCATTCCATCATAAAACTCTAAAAAAGAATCTGTATAGTAGGTCCAGACATCAGAAAAGGTATGATCGTCCTTATGAAAAATCGTAAAATTAGGATGTACCACATCCCAATATCCTGGATTTCCATCCCCGTCCGTTCCCATGCGAAACTCTTTTCTTCCATTAATCGCTCTGGATACACAGTACACAAATACCGGATAAAACCGATCTCCATACTGTTCTACCCGTTTCTTAAGCATTGTAACATCCAACTGCACCGTAACACTATAGCTGCAAGGAAGCACTTTTGTATAATATTCATAATGCTCTTTTCTTTCCCATTGCTCCTGGTTGATTCTTGTAAACATAATTTCACCTCGTTCCAGTCTGTTTTTTCATTATAGCTTTTATCCTAATTTTTCACAATATATTTGTAAAATAAATGCGGGTTTCTTTGACTATGGGATAATGTGTGAGAACGAAATCATTCCGGTCAGCAATCAGGCTACGGAGCTTCCAAATCTGATACATGTTTTCCTTTTTTCTACACCATGACAGACGAAAATCTTATCCCTCGTCCAGGGACAAATGGCTATGTAAGCAAGCTTCCAGCCATTTGTCCTTATGGACGACCAAAAGCATCGCTTTTGCCAAAGATTTTCTGCCTGAGAAAACATGTAAGCTCCTTCGCAGATTGCTTTACCGGAATGGTTTCGTTCTTTGTAGTGTATTGGCTTCTCCCATATTCATATGGAGAAACGGAACATGGAAAAGAAGAAAACTTCTCCGAAAGCGACATATGCGGAATGTTAGAACAACCTGTTGGCTGGATTCTATCACCAGAACTGCTTCAGGCATCGAAGATGACTGTTTTCCATAGGACAGTTGGTAGGGAAGTTTACTTACCTTTCCAACTGTTATGGAAAAAAGGAAGGCAGTTCGTCTTGTGCCATGCCAAGCCCGACTAGCGGAGCGGATTAGGGTTTGGCTCGGGGTAAATCCAGACAGCTTTGGTTGTTCTTACGTTCTGGCATCCTAGGCGCAGGAGGAGAAATTTTCTTCTTCATTTAGTCCACAAAACCCGTATTTTTTATATCAAAAAACTGCTACCCACAGGTTTTCCCCATAAGCAGCAGTCCTTCTGTCCCTTTATTGTAATTCAATAATAAACTTCACTTCTCCATCCATTCCTTTCGATATTCCTGAGAAGTTGTTATATTCTGCATCCTGATCAATGACACTGTCTAACTTATCGAACAGATCTCCTACCGTATCTGCTCCCTTAGAAATGCCTTCCTTATCAAACTTCATCAAGCCTTGCGTCAACTGATCACTGCCATTTTGTAATTTGGCGATACCACTATTCAACTGTCCACTAGCAGAGGAAAGCTTCTTTCCACCCTTTTCCAATGTCCCATTGGCTTTGCTGAGCTGATCTGTACCATTTTTTGCCGTTTGCAGTCCTGAACTTAAGCTTCCTGCTCCGTTGGATACTGCTTCTGCACCAGCTGCCAATGTCTTTGTTCCCTGTTTGATCTTCTTAGCTCCGGCTGTCGCAGTATTCATGCCTGCAGCAACCTGTGCTGCTCCATTTCGCAAAGAGCCATTTTCACCCGTATAGCTTCGAATGGTAGACAGGGTAGATGATATCGTCTGGGAACTGGAAGATAATTCAGATAATAATGCCTGCTCTGTTTCGATGGAAGACTGCAGTACCTGTTTGGTCTGTTCATCTTCTGTTGCATTCATTAATGCTGTCTGTGTCTGAATCAAGCTTTCTACCTGACTTTTCTTTGTCTCTAATTCACTTGCTTTTTCCGCCAGAGAGGCCTGTGCCTGGGCAAGTTGAGAATCCAGAGTGGCAATCCCAGAGGAAACCTGACCAGCGCCGCTTTGTAGCTGTGCCATACTGGATGCAAGCTCTGCCATACTGTTATCTATCGTTTTAGCTCCAGATGCAACACTATCAGAGCCACTAACCAGATCCATGCTTCCAGAAGCCAGCTGATTCAGTCCACTGGATACTTTAGCAACACCATTCTTATAGGTATTTACTCCATCAATATATTTTTGCACTCCATCCGTATATTCTTTGGCTTTGGCAGACAGACTGTTCATTCCAGAAGAAACCTGTTTTCCACCTTTCACCAACTGCTTAGAAGAATTTTTTAATGTATCCAGCATATCCGTCAATTCATCGGTATCATTGAAATCAATATCATTCAACAGTCCGTTCATAGCTACACTATAGATAGACACCGGTTCAAAATCCTGAATTTCACATTTAATTGTAACAGAGCTTAAATCTTTATTATCAAACTGGTCAATGTCTAACTGTTTGGCCAATCCCGGCATGGTAATGCCAGCAATGATTTCATTCTTTCCATCTGCAATTACCTTTCCATTGGTAACGGATACATTTTTACACTGATCAGATGGAATGGTCATCATGGATAATACCGTAAATGGTGTATCCTCCGTGTTTTCTGTTATGATCTTGATTTTCAGTTGACCGCTTTTTCCTTTTAATTTCTCCGGCTTTATCTTCTTATCATCTAGCCAGTATGATGCAGTAAGCTTAATTGGAATTTCTTCATCTGTTGTACCCTGATAATAGATATCATTTCCGTTTGCTTTCCAGTTAACAGCTCCCTTGTTCCCCCTTGTAAAAGTTTCTTCACCTTTTACATTCTTAATCTGATTTAAGGTAGAAGTATCCTCAATGGTTTTCTTGTCACCGATATTTTGAAGCCAGTCACTGACAATAGTTTCTTTTACCTTTCCTGTCTTATCGGCTTTCACATAAACGGTTTCTGATTTTACAACACCATCTGCTTCCTGACCTGCCCAAACGGGAGATGTCATGGAAAATGTGAATACAGCAGCCATGACTCCTGCCATTACTTTCTTATACTTCATTGTTCTTCCTCCTGAATGCTAATGTTGTCTTACAGATTAATGGGTCAAATACAGTAAACAATGCCGGGAGTACCGTCAGCACTACAATAGTACTGATAACAGCTCCTCGCGCCAGTAACGTACAGATTGATCCAATCATATCAATTCTTGAATAGCATGCCACACCAAAGGTAGCAGCAAATAAACTTAGTCCACTGGTCAAAACAGATTTCATGGAAGTATTATGAGCGATCATAATTGCCTCCTTCTTGCCCACTCCTGCCAGCCGTTCATTTTGATATCTAGTCGTCATTAAAATTGCATAATCAACGGTCGCTCCGAGCTGAATCGTTCCTATGACGATACTGGCCACAAAAGGCAGCTCTATGCCAGAATAATATGGAATGGCCATATTAATAAAGATGGCAAACTCAATCACAGAAACTAATATAACCGGCAGGGATATGGATTTAAATACCAGCATGATAATGATGAAAATTGCCAGTATAGAAACCATATTTACATTGGCAAGATCTACGTTGGTAACATCGGCAAGATCCTTCATCAACGGTGCTTCTCCAATAATGATCGCATCTTTATCATAGGATTTTACAATTCTGCCGATTTCCTGAATCTGATGATTTACCTGATCTGTCGCTGATTTATAATCAGAACAGATGAAAATCAGCTCATGCTTATCACTTCGCAGCATTTCTGTCGCCTGTTCTGGAAGCATGTCATCCGGAATAGCCGCACCCACAATTGATGGAATGCCCAATGCCGTCTTAATGCCATCTACCTGATCAATATCATCCATCATACTGCTTTTATCCTTTGCGGATAAATTTTTATCCAGCATTGCAATATAGATGTTGTTCATATGAAAGCTATGATCCAGCTTTGCATTGGCCTTGGAACTATCCAGGTCCTTCGGCAGAGACTGGTCCAAATTATAATATACCTCTACATGCTTATTTCCATAATATGCAACTGGAAGAATACAAATAAATAAAAGAATAAAAATCCGATAATGTTTCGTTAAAAAAGCAGATATTTTTGATAAATCAGGAATCAATGGTTTGTGACTGGTCCGTTCAATCCATTTATCAAAAATCAAAATCAGCGATGGAAGCAATGTAACACAGCAGATCACCCCAATGATCACACCCTTGGACATTACAATTCCAATATCTCTGCCCAAAGCAAAAGTCATAAACATCAGTGCAAGAAAGCCAGCCACTGTTGTTACAGAACTTCCCAGCACAGACGTAAATGTCTTGCTGATCGCATGTGCCATGGCCTCTTCTTTATCCGCTCCATAGATTTTCTTATTCTCTTCGTAACTATTTAACAGGAAGATGGAATAGTCCATCGTCACTCCAAGCTGAAGGACCGCTGTCAATGCTTGGGTAATATAAGAAATTTCACCCAAGAAGATATTGCTGCCCAGATTATAAAGAATTGCAGCACCAATGCTAAATAAAAATAAGAATGGTACTACAAAAGATTCCATCGTACCCATCAATACAAGCAGGGATAATGTTGCGGCAATCACAACATAAATCGGCATCTCTTGCAATGCCAGATTTTTAATATCCGTTACAATTCCTGACATGCCGCTGATAAAGCAATCTTTGGATACCACCTTACGCAGCTGACTGACTGCTTCCATGGTATCATCAGAGGATGTCGTATCATCAAACAACACTACCATCATAGTAGCATCCCCCTTATTAAAAGCTTCTCGCAGATCATCGGGAATCATCTCCATGGGTACCGAAATATCCACAAAGTTGTCATACCATACTATATCTTCCACATGGTCTACCTTCAACATCTCTTCTTTCAGGCTGACCACCTCCTTTGGCTCCATCCCTTCCACAATGACCATGGAAAATGCACCCATTCCGAATTCATCCACCATAATGTCCTGCCCACTGACCGTTTCCAAAGAATCCGGCAAATAGCTTAACACATCATAATTGATTCGAGTATCCACATATCCAAAGACAGAGGGAATCAGGAGCAAAAGGCAGATTGCAGCAATCAGCTTCTTATGCTTCGCTATAAAATGTCCTATTTTCACTCTTATCACTCCTTAAAATGACCACCAGTCATATTTTCAACTATGGTTATAGCACAGAAATGACCATCAGTCAATATTTAATTGCAATTATTTTTTGTTTGTGATACACTACAAAAAACGACAAGAGGTGCTTATATGGGGAAAATTGAAGAAAAAAAAAGAGAAAAAAAAAGAAAATTATTTGATGCGGCACTGGAGCTTTTTACCAGCAAGGGCTTTCACGATACTTCCATATCCAACATTGTACGAAAAGCCGGATTAGCAAAAGGCACCTTTTACTTATATTTTAAAGATAAATACGATCTTCGCGATCAGCTGATTGCTGTTCAGTCTAGCTATTTGTTTCAAAAGGCCGATGATGCTCTTAAAAAGACCAAGATTACTATATTTGAAGATAAAATCATCTTCATCATTGATCATGTACTGGAATCGTTGAGCCAGAATCCTAAGATGACTACTTTTATTTCCAAGAATCTTAGCTGGGGCATTTTTAAATCCGCTCTGATTCACTCTGACACAGATCAGACCTTGGACTTTTATTCCGTCTATGAACGCATGATCGAAGATTCTCCACATGAATTTAAAAATCCAGAAATTCTTCTTTTTATGCTGATCGAACTGGTGGGATCTACCTGCCATAGTATTATCTTATATGAGGAACCCATTAGTCTTTCAGAATACAAGCCTTATCTCTACCAATGCGTCCGTCAGATCATCCATAGCCAGATGCTGGAATGATCATGACTTATGGAGGGTTTTTGTTCTAATAGAAACAAAGCCTCCTATAGAACAAAAAAAGCAGCTTTCCTGTTCTATCTAATTTATGATAGAATTGAAAATCTGCTTTTTCTATTATTATATTTTTATATGCTTACATTTATCTTAACTTTGCAAAATAAGCCTTTGTTTCTGATACGATTACTTTATTCAGGAACAAAATGGCAATCAGGTTTGGCAATGCCATCAGCGCATTGAAAATATCAGCAATGGTCCAAACAGCTTCCACTGTCATAAATGGTCCGATGAAAACTGCCAGAATATATAACCAGCGATAGGCTTTTACTACTTTTAAGTTTCCGTTCATTAAGTATTCCAGACATTTTTCTCCATAATAATCCCATCCTAAGATGGTTGTAAAGGCAAAGAATACCAGACACATCATAACTAAAAATGCAGAAATCTGCGGAGGAATTGGCAAGCCTGCTTGGAAAGCATGAGTTGTAACCGCCACTCCTTCTAATCCGATTGTATGAGAACCGGTCAATACGATGCAAAGTCCGGTCATTGTACAAATTACAATGGTATCGATAAATGTTCCCGTCATCGTAACAAGTCCCTGTCTGACACATTCATTTGTCTGCGCTGCTGCCGCTGCGATTGGAGCACTACCCAGTCCTGCTTCATTGGAAAAAATGCCTCGCGCAATACCCTTTTGCATAGCGACGATCATTGCTCCTAACACACCACCTGCTGCTGCTCTAAGTCCAAAGGCACTTTGTATAATTTCCATAATTGCTGCCGGAATATGATGAAAATTCAGAACGATCACGGCAACTGCGATCACAATATAGGTAACTGCCATAAATGGAACCACAATCTGTGCTACAGAAGAAATCCTCTTTAATCCACCAATGACAACGGCTCCGACACAGATTGTCAGGATGATTCCAGTGATGATAATGGCCCAGGAATATTCTCTTCCCATAACACTTACAACATGAACAGAATTTGGATCAAAGAAATCTCTTACTGCAGAAGCAATTCCATTGACCTGAGTAAAGGTACCGATTCCAAAAAGCCCCACACATGCTCCAAAGAACGCAAATACCTTTGCCAGCCAACGCCATTTGATCCCCATTCCGTTTTCAATATAATAGAACGGTCCTCCGAGAACATGACCATCCTCTTTGATCACGCGGTACTTAATTGCAAGAAGTCCTTCTGCATATTTCGTTGCCATTCCAAAGAATGCTGCGACTATCATCCAGAATAAAGCTCCTGCTCCTCCTGTCACCAAAGCAGTCGCAACACCTACCATATTACCGGTACCAATGGTTGCAGATAATGCTGTACAGAGTGCTCCGAAGCTGGTTACCTCTCCATTTCCGTCATCCTCGTTTTTGAACATATACTTTAATGCTTTTGGAAGATGCTTTACTTGAAGAAGTCTTAAACGAATCGTCAGAAAAATTCCAACAGATAGGATCAATACGATCAACGGTACTCCCCAGACTGCATTATCCAGCCATATAATAAAATCATTTGCTTGCTTTAACATTGCTTGTTCTCCTTCTCTTCTTCTCTTTCAATATCTCTATATATGAAATTTAATATGTGATTCTATCCGCATACATTTGTCTTTTCTTCACGGACAATGTCCAGTTTACCACATTCTTCTTTATTCGACAAGAGGGGATTTTTTTTATAACAAAATTTAAATCGAGTAGGAGGAATTTCTCTTGATTGAGAAATTCCGACCTCTCACACCACCGTGCGTACCGTTCGGTACACGGCGGTTCAATCAACTTAACAAGTAACACACCTTTCGGTGTAGTAATCTAACATTGAGACTAATCCGAATGAGGTTAGTCTCTTATTGCTTATAGCTTGGCATACATCTGAACCTCGACATACTCTTGCGAACCCTTTAGCGTAGGATGTTCGCTTTGCTGCCCATTGGGGCACGCCTAGTTTCATTAAATTCTTTGCCCTGTTTTGTGGTGTTTTCCATTGTTTCCATATACACATACGAAGTCTGAATCGGATATGTTTATCCATTTCTCTGCACAGATGTTTCATACTCCCTATCTTGAAGTAGTTAACCCATCCTCTGATAAGTTGATTGAGTTTCTCCACTTTGTAGCTGTTGCTTACACCCCAGCTACGACAGGTGAGTTCCTTCATCCTCTTCTTGAACTTCTCAACTGATTTTGCATGTGGCTTCGCCTTGTATTGGTGTGCTCTTGAATCAAAATAGAATCCAAATCCAAGGTATTTGAGTCCTTGCGGTTTATCCACTTTACTCTTTGTCATGTTGACCTTAAGCCCTAGTTTCTCCTCAATGAATCGAGAGATATTTCTCATTACTCGATTTGCAGACATTTCACTCCCAACCATGATGATACAGTCATCCGCATATCTCACGAAATTGAGCCCTCGCTTTTCCATTTCTTTGTCAAGTTCATTGAGCATGATATTCGCTAGTAGCGGAGAAAGATTTCCTCCTTGCGGTGTTCCTATTACAGAGTCTTCATACTCATCATCAATCATAATTCCACTGACAAGATACTTTCTCACAATGGAGATGACATCTCCATCCTTGATTGTTCTTCCAATTAAGGTCATCAGCTTGTCATGATTTACTGTGTCAAAGAACTTTTCCAAGTCAATGTCTACAATCCAATCATTACCATCATTCATCATATCAAGTGCTGTTAGGATTGCTTGTTGTGCACACCTATTCGGTCTGAATCCATAACTGTGGTCATGGAATTGTTCCTCATAGATTGGTGTTAGTACCTGTGCAATGGCTTGTTGTACAAATCTGTCTGTTACCGTTGGTACTCCTAGGTTTCTGACACCACCATCAGGCTTTGGTATCTCCACTCTTCGTACTGGTTGAGGTTTGTATTTTCTTGTCCTCAACTGTTCCTTGATGATTTCGCCGTTCTTTGCAAGATGTTCCTTGAGTCCTGTGTACTTCATTCCGTCCACTCCCTCTGCACCTTTGTTTCGTACGACTTGCAGATATGCTCTGTTGAGATTATCACTAGATAATATCTGCTCCATTAGATTACTTGTGTCCATGCGTTCTTTCCTTTCCGTCTCGCTTGATTTGACCATCTTTTACCCGATTGGTTACGGCAGATGTTGTCATTTCTGCAATACGAGACATACTCAAACTGATTGATTGTTCGCCCCTTCACTCCATCCCCATTACAGAGACTTCTTCACTACTATGGGCTCGGCTGACTTCTCACAGTTCGTTGTTACTAGGCTAATGATACCTCTGTGAGACCTCCACGCTTAAGGTGCACGCTCTTTCCTCTCATCTATCCGCCACATTTACTCGTACTTCCAGCAACTTTTGGACTTCATCTCCTTTTGCAGACTTATCCGTATTTCCGAGCCTTATATGTGATTTCTGTCCGTCGGACCAAGAGTTTGCTTACAGCTTCCTTCAGATTCCACCTCACGATGGACACCCTTGCTGTTCGGCTATACACTTCCTCGTTGCCTAGGCGTGTTCGGGACTTTCACCCGTTAGAGCGCGCCCATGGCGCGCAAACAAAAAGAAGCGATGGTGTAAAGGAAGAAATCGTACCATTCCTTTCTTCCTACCATCGCTTCTTTCGAAACACTTTATTCAGATTATTTTGCTTTTTTTAGCATTGCTTTCAGCTCTTCTACTGTAAATTCATAGTTGGTATTACAGAAATGACAGTTGACCTCGATGGATTTTCCTTCTCTAATCATCTCTTTTAATTCCTTTTCTCCTACGCTAATGACAGCTTTTGCAACTCTTTCCTTGCTGCAGTTACAATGAAATTGGGTTGGAATCTTATCATAAATGGTCACTCCGAAGTCTCCCAACAGATCCTCCATCATCATCTCCGGCGTCTTGCCCTGCTCCAATTCTGAAGTAACAGAAGTAAATTGGGCAATCTTTTGTTCCAGACCTGCGATTACTTCTTCCTCTGCAAATGGCATCAGCTGTATGATAAATCCGCCTGCATGTTTTACTGTATTATTCTTCTCCATCAACACCCCTAGGGCTACAGAAGAAGGTACCTGTTCACTGCTGGCAAAATAATAAGTAAGATCCTCTGCAATCTCTCCGGATACCAAATGCGTCTGTCCAACATATGGATCTTTTAATCCAATATCCTTAATAACGCTTAATACACCTAAGTCCAAGGCTCCCCCCACATCCAGCTTTCCATCCGGACGAATCGGTAACATCACCTCTGGATGATTCACATATCCTTTTACATTGGCATGAGAATCTGCCGTTACCATAAGACCTCCAATCGGTCCCTGACATTGAATCTTTAAAGTTAACAAATCACTGTCATTCTTACACATGCTTCCCATCATTGCTCCTGCTGTCAGCAGACGTCCCAGTGCTGCTGTTGCAACCGGACTTGTATTATGGGCTTTTCGTGCTGTTTCTACTACTTCCTTTGTATATGCTGCAAAAAAACGAATCTGGTTATCTGCAGCCGTACCTCTAATAATGTAATCTTCCATCGCGAATTCGCTCCACCTTTCCTTTTTCTCTTGCAATAACATATACCCGCTGGCTATCTTTCCTTGGTGCTTCTCTGGTAAATGCATCGTAGATAGCAATGCATTCCATGCCTCCATCAGTGATTGCCTGTTTTACTTCATCTATGGTATACGCCTTCTGATAATGAGTCTCAGTAAATTTCCGGTATCTTCCATCTTCTTCCTGAAGAAATAAATTCAGATTATACTCATTGATTCTTTCTTCCTCGTAGAAATAGTTATCCCAAATAAAACTCATTGTTTCCCGATCTTCTGCGATCGTATTGTCTGCAAGTATTGTTTCATACTTATATAAAGTATTCATATCAAAGATAAAATACCCTTCCGGGTCCAGATAATTATTAACTAATCGAAAGACTTCTGTCAAGTCCTCATATTCAATTATGTAATTCATACTATCACAAATACTGATAACAGCTCTTACCGTACCATACAGCTCAAATTCTCGCATATCCTGCAACAGATATAGAATCTGACTTTCTTCTTCTATGTTTTTCTCCTGCGCAATTTCCAGCATTTCCGCAGAATTATCCACGCCGATCATATCATACCCGGATTTTGCCAGACGCTGTGTAATATTCCCGGTACCACATCCTAAATCCAGCAAAAGGCCTTCCTCAATTCCTTTTTCCTTTAACAAGGATATCACATATCCAGCCCATTCATCGTATGGGATATTATCCATAAAATCATCATATACTCTGGCAAAACTTTCATAACTAGCCATCTTTTCCCTCCCTGATCCAAATTGACCGCCTATTCACATAAAGGCTGGGGACATCTCCCAGTAAGTTACAATAATGGTGAAAATACCCGGAGAATACTCTGTGTCATAAGTGCCGGCAATGGCTTCATGCAATCCTCTCTCGTAACCTGCCTGCTGACCTCCACTGTCTTCATAAAGTCATCATAAATATCCTGAATGCTACTTGTATTATATAAAAATACCCCGCATTCAAAATGAAGATACAGACTTCGATAATCCCAATTAACGGTTCCCACTGTAGCAATCTTGTCATCACAAACTACGTTTTTTGCATGAATAAAACCAGGGGTATATTCATAAATCTTAATTCCTGCATCCACCAGCTTATGATAATAAGACTGTGATACGAGAAACACCAGTTTCTTATCTGGAATGCCCGGCGTAATGATACGCACATCTACCCCTCGTTTTGCCGCCAGACAGAGAGCTGTACTAAGTTCATTATCAATGATCAAATATGGAGTTGTGATGTATAAATATTTTACCGCACTAGAAATAATGTTCAAATATATATTTTCTCCCACTGTCTCGGAATCCAGAGGTGTATCCGAATATGGCTGAACGTATCCATCATTCTCCGGACGCTCTTCCATATACCTCTTTGGACGATATTGTTTATAATCTTCCTTTTGCTTCCGAAGTGGATTCCATACCTGAAGAAACATGACCGTTAAGTTCCATACGGCATCCCCCTTGATCATAATACCGCTGTCCTTCCAGTATCCAAATCGTTCTTCACGGTTGATGTATTCATCTGCCAGATTAAAGCCTCCGGTAAATGCTGTATGCCCATCGATGACCATGATCTTTCGATGGTCACGGTTATTCCAGGCTGTAGAAATCACTGGTACAAAGGTATTAAACCTCATGCAGGAAATACCATAAGATTCCATCTTTTTATAAAAGTCAGCATCCAGAACAGAGATACAGCCTACATCATCATACATAAATCGAACATCTACTCCATTGGCAGCCTTCTCCTTAAGAATGTCCAGCATTTCATCCATCATGCTGCCTTCTTTTACAATAAAATATTCCATGAAAATGTAATGCTCTGCTTTTCTCAGCTCCTCTAAAACCGCCTCATAGCATTCCTCTCCACTGGAAAAATATTTCGTCTGTGTATGCTTATGTGCCGGAAATCCTGCATATTGGGAAATATACTCACTCTGTCCTGCCACAACCGGGTCTTGTGCTTCCACTTCATCATAAATCTCTTTCTTCTGCATCAATAAAAAGGCAGTGTCTCTAAATTCCTGATCCAGAACTTTCCGAAGCCTTCTCGATGGCTTCTTATTCCCCAGATACAAATACATAATCCCGCCAAGGATTGGAACGGTCAATATAGGAATCACCCATGCCAGCTTATAGGCTGGATTATCATCCTTATTAATAATATAGATTACTACCACAATGCTAAACGTCTTAAGAATAAAAGACAGAAGATCATTATGCTCACCAATCTGAAATACAATTGCGACAAACCAGTAAATCTGAAGAAACAGTACAAGAATTCCGACTACCAATCTGCTAAATAAAAATTTTGCTAATTTTTTCATCTTTATCACCTGTTTTCCTTTAATTCTACTATTCTATCACAGTTTTATAAACTATAACACAAAAAAAATAAAAAAATACCGCCGGATTTTCCGACGGTACCTTTTATTTTGTATTTTTCATTTCTCTTTTTCTCTTGGTCATTAAACCACCAATGCGGCCTGTCTCTTTTGCTGACAAGGACTTCCATCCTTCCTTCTGTACTTTATCGGCCAGCCCCAATTCTTCTGCAATTTCATATTTTAGCTTTTCATCTTCTGTAGGAGACTTTGTATTTTTCGGCATCTGCCTTTCTCCTTTCATCAGCTGATAATTACAGTATGAGCAGATAGAAAAATTTTATTCTGGCAACAACAAAATATTTTTATTTAAGGTAAAGGAGGAAAGATACACCTCCTTTACCCGCTGTCCAGTCATCTGCTCCAGAGCCTTTTGATAAGTCTCCATCTGACTTTTATAATGTTCCGTCAAAACACTTTCCTGTCCCCGCTTTACCCGGTCTGTCTTATAATCTACAAGCACAAGCTCTCCATCTTCCACAAAATAAAGATCCATGATTCCCTGAATCACTGCCAGTTCCCCGCTTTCCAGTTCTGTTTCCATCTCCTCTAATGGCAGGCCCATAACAAACTGCCTTTCTTTAAAAATCTGATTCCTTTTGGCCGCACGAGAGGCACGTTTTCCGATTCTAGAACGAAGGAACCATAGAATCTGCCTCTGAGGAATGGCACGATAATAACGCTCCTCAATTTTTCCTTCTTGAATCCAGCCTTTGATTTCCTCATCGAGAGATTCCTTCGTATAATCTCTGGTAAAATCCAAAAGCTCCATACATTTATGTACGGCTGTTCCTCTGGACGTCGGCGTCACTTTCTTCTCTTCCTTCAGAAAATCCGGCACCAATGGTTCTTTTTCTTCCACCGCCGGTGTCTGGTACTCTTCCTGTGACACCAGCTGGCTTTGCTGTTTGATTTCTGATACAGAATATTTTATCTTGGCTCCTGCCTCTTTCTCATATGCATACCGCCAGGATAGCTCCTCTTTCACAGATTGAACCTTTTCCCGATCTGCTTTATGAACAATCGCTTCATACAGCAAGGCTTTTTGTTGCCCAGCCTTTCCATAGGCCATCAATTCTTCTTCGATCAAATACTCTGGAGAGAGGATCTTCACCTTTAGCTCTTCCTGATCCGCCTGTTTTAACACATATTGCTCATTCGGATAATAACTTTTTATCACTTTCTCCATGGCCGGATGGGCGATCAATGCCATCAGTATCCAGTCCATATAGCAACTGGCATTTTTGATCTGATAATAGCTGCACGGACCCTGTCTATTCTCACGAAGACAATTTTTCAAGCGATCTGACAGCTTCCGGGTGATTCCCGTCATGACCAGCTTATCCTTTGCCCTCGTCATTGCCACATAAAGAATTCTAAGCTCTTCTCCCAGCATTTCCTCCTGCATTTTGGCTGCGATCATCTTTTTCTGCGGAGAAGGCCGCTTCTCTCTCGTATCCAATCGTACCACATCTGGACCAAGATAATACTCACTATGCATCAAAATAGTATTTCTCGCATCCATCATATTAAATTTCTTAGACAGCCCTCCTAAAAATACGATTGGATATTCAAGCCCCTTACTCTTATGAATGCTCATGATACGTACCAGATTCTCATGTTCTCCCTGAATATTGGCTTCCCCATAGTCAATATCATATTCCTTTAGCTGTTCCATATATCGGACAAAACAAAACAATCCTTTATAACTACCGGATTCATAAGCTCTGGCCTTTTCCATCAGCATACGCATATTCGCCTGCCTGCGTTCTCCAGCAGGCATAGCACCAATATAATGATAATATCCGGTCTCCATGAGAATTTCCCAGATCAGATCCTGAATCGTAAGATATGTCTTTTTTCTACGGAATTCTTCCAGCCAACGCTGTGCCCTCTTTAATTTTTTTAAGATCGCTTCATCGCTTCCATGCTCCAGATATTCATAAAAATAATCCGCAACTGCTCTCTTTTCTTCCTCATTTCCTCCTATCTCCTTCATCATCCAGACCATCTCTTCTCCCGTCATGCCTACAAATGGTGCCCGTAAGAAAGAAGTAAAGGGAATATCCTGTCTTGCATTATCTAACACCTTTAAAACACTCATAATGGTCTGCACCTCTATAGAGGTAAAAGAGCCTTTTTTACTCTCACAAAACGCCGGAATGCCCATTCGATCTAACTGCTCCTGAAAGACCTCTCCCCATCCGCTGACTGTCCGAAGCAAAATTACAATATCACGGTATTCAGCCTTTCTAAGACCTTTGGTCCCATCTGGATTCTGACAGGTAACCATCTGGGGATTTGGGCCGTCTATCATGCCCCGTATACGATATCCAATGGCTGCTGCCTCTGCTGCCACATCCGTCATAGAAAGCTCTCCTTCATCCAATGGCAGCAATAACAGTTCCGTCGCTGCATCCATCTTCTCTCCTTCCGGAAATTCCATCGCCGGGAACAGGGAAACCTTTTCATCATAGGCAATGCCACCTAGCTGCTGGATCATCAAATTCCGAAACAGGTAATTGGTGACATTTAATACTTCTTTTCTGCTTCGAAAATTGTTCTTCAATTCAATCAGCTCATGTTCTCCTGCCTCTTTCTCATAATGATAGTAACGACGAATAAAAAGTTCTGGCTTAGCCTGACGGAATCCATAGATACTCTGTTTTAAATCACCTACGGTGAACAGATTATGTTTTCCTATGTCCTCACCGGATACCAGTCTTATGATTTCCTCCTGAATCTCATTCGTATCCTGGTATTCATCTACATAGATTTCCTGATAAAATTCCTTCTTCTCTGTGGCTGTTTTGGATGGAAGGGAAATGCCCTCTTTGGATGTCCCATCTGTTAAAATTGCCAATGCATATTGCTCTAAATCGGAAAAATCCACCAGATTTTTCTCTCGTTTCTTCTCCTCCATTACATCCATAAATCGAAGTACCAGATTTACAAATGCACGCATAGGCTTCCTGCACCATTCCATTTCCCTGATTATTGTTTTTTCATCTGGCGGAAGCTTCTTAGCAATGACCTTCTCAATAATCTCATGGGTTTCCTTTCGAAGATCCATCAAGCGCTTTATTTCATCCTTGCTATGCTCTTTCTTCCCGCGCCCCCGTATGGCTGTCTTCTTCCAATTGTTCGCTGCCTCTATATAGTTGGCAAAACTTTTCTCTTTGCCAAACAGCTTTACTCTCCCCCACTCTTCCAGGACTGACTTTCGGTGTCCATCTGGAATTCCTGGCGACTGGGCATACTCCATCAGTCTTTCATAACGGGTCAGGATTTCTTCTACATCATAGGAAATCTCTTCCAGAAGATACTGGGCCCATTTCTGCTCAAACACCTTTCCTTCCTGACATTCAAATGCCTCCCCAGCCTGGCAAAGCCATTGTCTTGGATTCTTTCCACTCCTTGCAAAGGTATAAGCCTTTAAGATAAATTCTTCTATCTTTTTATCTGATTTTCCGGTGGCGTAGCTTTCCAGAAAAAGGCGAAAATCCTCTGCCTTCTCTTCATAGGCCTCTTCCAGCACCTGTGCCAGTGCCTCCTGTTCTAACAGACTGATTTCTCCTTCTTCACCAATCCGAAATCCGGGATCTAGATCTATCTCCATAAAGTGTTCCCGAATCAGATTCAAACAAAAGCTGTGTATCGTCGTAATCTGCGCCTTCTGAATTCTGGCCATCTGTCTTACTAAATGAGCACTGCCAGGGTTCTCTTCTATCCTTTTCTCCAGTGCATTCATAATCCTCTCTTTCATTTCTGACGCTGCCGCATTGGTAAATGTTACAACCAAAAGTCGGTCAATATCCACCGGATGATTTTCATCCGAGATCACCTGAATGATCCTCTCTACCATCACCGCTGTTTTCCCTGAACCTGCCGCTGCAGATACGAGAAGATTTTTATTTCTACTGTCAATGACTCTTTGCTGTTCACTTGTCCATGCCATCCTGATCCTCTCCTTTCCACATAGCCAGCAATTCCTTTGCCTGCTTTTCTTCCAGATCACGATACTGATCCACTCGTTCATCAAAATGACAAATCTCCCGAAACTCACAAAAATCGCACGCTGTTTCCTTCTTTCTTCGATACGGTGCAATGGAAATCTTCCCTTCCATCATCTCATTTCCGGCTTCTTTGATTTTATCCATTGTAAATTTTTGAATATTTTGAAAGCTTTCCGTATCCATGATCTTGGAATAAGCACTATACCCACTTTTCGTCCTGGTTACCGGAATGGATCTGCATTTTGCCGGAAGATCTCGCTCCATATGCTCTATAATGTGATGATCACCATTGACATAACCATCCATTTGCAGCTTTCGCAAGATCTGTTCCTCCACATCTTGATCCTTTTCCCAGTCAATCAATGGATCTTTTAACGAATAGTAAAACATTCCAGCGGGAATTACCGGTTTTCCATTGGCCTTCTTCTCCTCAATCTCCAAGACTGCATTCATATACAATACCAGCTGCATCTGAAGGCCATAATAGAGATTGGTCAGGTCAAATTTCGCATATCCGGATTTATAATCGATCACCTTTAGATAAATACCATCTTCATCCTCAAAACGGTCCACTCGATCAATCTTTCCCCGCAGGTGCATCTTTACGCCATCCTCTAATGACAATTTTGCAGCATTTAAATTCTCATATGATGAAAAAGAAATCTCAAATGCATATGGTTTAAAATCACTGTTTTCCAGATGTTTTACCAAGGCCCACACAGTTCTTCTGGTCATTCTTCTAATGATCTCGATCACATACTGATTTCGATGGCTGCTGTTTAACAGCTCTTCGTTCCATTCTAGCACTGCTTTTTCTACTGCATCATTGGTCAGAATCTCCTGCTCCTTTTCATCAATCTCTTTCCAGTCTTCATACGTAACCTGAATCCTTTTCGAAACCAGCTCCAGAGAACGATGAAAGACATTTCCCAGATCCACCGGCTTGATCTTAAATTCCTGTCTTGGCTCTAACAAAAGGCCATACCTTAAGAAATGGGCATATGCGCATGCTTCAAACTGTTCCAGTCTGCTGACGCTGTTTTGCAGAATTTCCCCATATACTGCCTTCGCTGCCTCTTTGGACAGGTTCTCCTCCTGATTGTCATAGCATCCTGCATCCAGATAAGGAAGAATATCCTCTGTATCCATCAACACATTTCCGATTTCCTTCCATGCTCCCCCATCCTTTCCTGCAATTTCTTCCCTAAGACCTGCAATAAAAGTATGCTTTTCATAATCTCTGGTATAATACCCCTGCGGATGCAACTCCGTTAGCGTAAGATTGGGAAGCACCTTCTCAATTCTCTGAATAAAATAGGATGGTCGCAGCGAAGCTCCATCATCAGAAACCGTGGCATAAGAAAGATACAGATGCTTTGTCGGCTTGGAAACAGCCAGATACAGATAGAACTGCTCCGTATATGCTGCCTGTATCATGGTCTCTGCCAGAGTAATTCCATCTTCGGCCAGCTTCTCCCTCTCATAATCATTTAATATTCCATTGCCATCTACCGGCTTCGGAATACTGCCCTCGTTCATTCCTGCAAAAAACAACACCTTTACTTCATTTAATCGGGTTCTGGTAAGATCTCCTACTACTACCTGATCCATACTTGGAGGAATTACCCCAACTGTCATTTCCTCCAATCCGGTTTCTAAAATATTCTTGACTTCTTTCACCGTCATGACTTCTTCACCAAGAATCTCTACCATTTTATCCATAAGCTCTATGACATAAGGATAAATCTGTCGATAGGTTCGCTCCATCGTATAATTTTCTTCTGCCGCAAATCCATCTGCCATGACTTCCATCTTTTCTTCCACTTTCAGCTTTCTTAAAAATCCATATAATGCAATCATATGATCTTGCACTGTACGGTTCTTTTTCTTGCACGCCCGATAAAAATCCTGTACTTCTTCTAAGAAAAGCTCCCTGCTTTCATTCAAAAACCGCAGGCTTTCTTCTGTCTGACCCTTTAGCGGGGTTACAAATGGCTCCATCCATCGTCTTTTGTTTTTGATCCCCCGTGCCAACACGTAATTTTCCAGATGATCCACCTGTGCAAAACTAAGACCACTCATCCCCGCTTTCAAATAGCGAAAGACGCTTTCATACGAAAAATTCTCTTCCCCAATCTGAAAGATTCCCCGAATGGTCTCTACACATGGATTGTTCAGGATGCTTTTTTTATGGTCCATGAAAAACGGAATCTTAAGTTCTAAAAAACACTGCTCAAAATGGGAGCTATAACCCTCCATATCTCCCACGATCACTCCAATATCCCGATATCGGTATCCTTTCTTTCTTACATACCAGGCAATCTGCTCACATATGGTCCGAACTTCCAAAAGTCTGTCTCTTCCTGCAAATAACGTTACATTCTTTACTTTTCCATCGTATGCTTTGACCGGATAACGAAAAATCCCTGCTTCCAGTGCCTTTAAATCCTCCTTCTCTTCCCCCAGATGCCTTTTTTCTTCCGTCATACGGATGGTAGGCAGAATTTCAATGCCCTTTTCCCTGGCCATTTCTTTGATCTTATAAATCGCATGGGAAGAAATGGAGAATAATTCGTATTCTTTGACAAAGCGCCGATCCTCCATCCAGCTATCTGCCGTAATGGAAATCACCACCTTCTTTGCTAAGGTAAGAAGAACCCCGATCAGCTGATTTTGAATCGGTGTAAACCCAGTAAATCCATCGATATAAATGATACTGTCCCTGATTTTTTCCGATTCTGAAATCTTTGATGCCAGTACTTCCAACAGCTGTTCTGCCACAATTCCCTTTCCTTCTAAAAATTTCTGAAATTCCTCTCTGATCAAAATCAAATCCTGCAATTTATAGTTTAGATTTCCTGTTTCCTTCTCCTGAACCTTCTTTAGCTCCTCTGGGTGAACCTGATATTGATAGAACTCCGAAACAATGGATTTCATGTTTTCAATGAATCCCTGCTTCCTAATACTGCTGCCAAAAATCTTAAGCTCTCCCTTTTGTTCTTCCAAAATCTTTCTAAGAACCATCCTCTTTCCCATATCCTCCAGCACAGCCTCCGGAAAATATGACAATTCCTCAAAGATACGGTAAGCAAGACGTGGAAAGCTGACAATATCAATATTCATCGTCCCATGACAAGGATGCTTTTCTACTACATCCTTTTGTGTCTGCAGGGTATACTGCTCTGGAACAATGAAGAAGAATTCCTGTTCCTCATGCTCCGTGGACGCTTTCATCAGATTTTCATACATATAATGGGTCTTTCCACTGCCACTTCTTCCTATAATAAATTGTAAAGACATATTCATTTCCTTTTCTAATCTTAAAATAATCATTCTCTTATTTTAGTATTCTAGCATAGTTTTGCAGTTCTAAAAATATTTTTCCTGCATATATTCTATTAGAAAACATTAGGAGGATAATATGAGTTCTAATACAAAAGTTGTTGTTTTTAAAGCAAAAGAGTTGATCTATACCGGAATTTTCCTGCTGCTGGGAATCCTTTTGATTCTTCTTCTGATTTTTATGTTCTTGCCAAAAGAAAAGAAAACAAATATGGATGCAGAGGAAACCATGAATTACATACCTGGAGTCTATACCTCCACCATCCAGCTGGGTGACAATACGCTGGATGTTCAGGTCACCGTGGACAGCAAAAAAATCAAATCTGTCAGTTTAGAGCAATTGGATGATTCCATCAAAACCATGTATCCTCTCATCGAACCATCCGTCGCTTCTATTAATGAACAGCTCTCCTCTATTTCCTCCATTGATGAGCTGACCTTTGAAGATGATAGTCAATACACCAACACCATCCTAAAGCAGGCTATTAAAAATGCATTAAAAAAGGCAGAACCATAAAAAGAAATTTCCTATTCAAAAAAAATCGAAGGAAGTAAGTAATCTCATCACTGCTTCCTTCAATTTCTTTTTGCTAATATTCTTCTATCTTATTGGTATTTGCATTCTTCCGATAAATCTTTCCCGTATCCTGATCTACATAGAAATCACCATATTTTTTCCCATTTCCGCCATCAGTCATGTCATAGATTTCATAATGATAGCCTTTCTGACCATCCTTATATTCTGTTGTAGAACGCTCTTTCTTTCGGACTTCGTATTTTCGATTGCTATTATCAGCATTCAAACGGTTCATGAGGTAATCATGTGCATCGTCGTAGTCTCCGTAATCATAACTTCTGTTATCAGCATCCCCTGTCAGGTCATCTACGCCTTCTCCCACATCATTCACCCCATCTTCAATACCGTCTTCTACGTCATCCGCCAGGTTATTCCCTGTATTGTTGCTGGAATTGGTGTTCTGTGTGCCACTCTCATCTGCTGTACGATTACCGTCCATATTGCCGCAGCCTGCTGCGATCATTGTCATAGACAGAATCATACCAAAGCAAAGCAGCCATTTTTTTAACTTTTTCATACTGCATCTCCTTTTTTATTAATTACAATGCTAGTATTTCCGAAAAATTAAAAATTATGATGAAAAAATATCGTAATTTACGACCATAGAAGCCCGATAGAGCTCTAATCGCTCCCCACTGATCAAGTCTCCTGTCATCATCAGATATTCTCCTGTATTCACACTTCCCAAAAAGGTTCCCTGCTTTTTTGTTTCCCAGCTCTTAATCAGAAGCCTCCCTATCTCTTCTCCATTACAATCCAAAAGAAGAACTTCCTCCTCTGGTCTCTCGATGCCCTTTACATGAGGACCTTCTATGTAGATTTCCTTGTTTCCTACATGTACTTCATCCACATAAGACATATAAGAAGCATGCTCATGAATCCACATAACCCGGTCTTCCTTTTCCTTTTGTTGTTGGCTTTTTTCTCTTTTCCGAAAAAACATACGGCTCCCTCCCATTTTTCATTTTCCTGTTTATTTACAGAGGTGCTTCCACCTCTACCTCACCACTGATAATCTGATATGCATCCACGATCATCTGAAGATATTCCTTTTCTGCAAGAACCAAAAGCATATCACCACTTCGTATTCTCGTATCTCCTTTTGCTACAAACTGATTCTTTCCTCTTCGAATTCCTGCAATAATGCTGTGTTCTGGCCACGGCAGATCAGACACAACCTCATCACATGCCATTGACTGACTTCCAACGATAAAGGTCAGAACCACCGTTCCTTCTCCTTCCTCATCATTCTCCTTTTTCTGCTTGGCAATATTCCTTCCAAGCAGACTCTCATAAATAGGTGCCACTCCAGAAATATGTGCGATCATATAAGAAGTGATGCTGACTACTGCCAATGGCAGCAGATGCTCAAATCCACCCGTCATCTCAGCGATCAGGATAATTCCAGTAATTGGTGCCCGTACAATGGAGGTAAAGAATCCCGCCATTCCCAAAATAATAAAGCTGGAAATATAAACTGGCGTAATCGCAAAATTCTCACAGACAAAGCTGCCAAATATAGCTCCTACATAAGCACCTGCGATCAACAGTGGAAAAAAGATCCCTCCTGGTGCACTGGATCCAAAGCTAATAGAAGAGAACAGGCTCTTTACGATCAATAAAAGAAGCAGTACGCTGATTGCCGGACATTCTTCCGTAACCAGTTCGATCATAGCATGACCGCCTCCAAGCACCTGAGGCAGCACATAGGCCAATACACCTGCACATAAAAATGGAATCATCATCCTTATCTCTGGTCTGATCTTATGCAAGGCTCCATAACAATCCTGTCCCTTTAATAACAATGTGCTATAAAGTACACCCAACAATCCAAGAATCACCCCGAGAATCACCAGATATCCATAATATCTTAATGGAATCACATCTGGAACATGAAAGCGAAACACCGGACTTAAACCGAATGCGTTCTTGGATAAAAAATCTGACGTTACACAACCCGCCAGAATACACACAAGCATAGAAGTATTAAAATTCTTCTGAATCTCTTCCAGTGCAAAGACAACTCCCGCAATGGGTGCATTAAACGCTGCCGCAAGGCCTGCCCCTGCTCCGCAGGTAATCATATACCTTTCCTTTGTCTTATTCTGTTTCGTCAGCTTTGCCAGACCCTTTCCAGCCATGGCACCAAGCTGAACCGATGGTCCCTCTCTTCCAAGAGAAAGTCCCCCAATGATACAAAGTGTTCCTCCTACTATTTTCGATACTAAAAGCTTCCACCAATTAACATCAAAATATCCCTTTAGCTCTCCCTGTACCTGTGGGATTCCACTTCCAGAGCACATACCTTCCCAGGCTACCAGCTTCGATACAAAAAAAGCAAGTATCATCAAACATACGCCCCATAGTATCATATATGCGATGTTTCCTTTTGTAAAACCAATCACATTAAATAGAATATTTTCCGCATGCTTTAACATAAAGCGATAAAATACCGTTACTGCTGCCGATGCAACTCCTACCAGAATTCCATTAAAGATCATCGTAATCGGAAGCCACTTTCTCTCCTGGACAATCTGCAATGCATTTTTCAATTTTTTCACCTCTTCTTCTCTTTTTCCTATTGTAGAAATATTCTATTTTATTTTATAACAAAATTGCCACTCTCACAATGGCAGTGCAAAAAAATATGCCAAAATACTGTTCCAGCAGATAAATGGTTGACACAAAATACAATTTGTGATAAAGTGACATTACATATAAACCAAATACGTTGATAAGGAATAGTAGAATTTTTTGATTACCCAGAGAGCTGCTGGTCGGTGTGAAGCAGTTATGAGAGAAATTTGAACTCGCCTTTGAGTAGCTCGCTGAACTAATAGTAGGTGGAGCCGGATGCTGACCGTTATCTGACAGAGAGATATAAAACTTTACAGTTCGTATCGAGAAGAGTGCATACATATGATTTATGTGTGAATTAGAGTGGTACCACGGAAGATATTTTATCCTTCGTCTCTTATTTATATAGAGACGAAGGTTTTTTTATTGCATAAGAAATTCCCTGAATTTTCTATATAAAATAAAAAAACTCCGTGTAAGATTTTTAGAAAGGAATTGAAGAAATGAAAAATGCAGCAAAATATGAAAGAGCTTATTTTATGCCACCAGAAGATTGTTATGATTGGGTGAAAAAGGAATATATTACGCAACCTCCAACATGGTGTAGCGTTGACTTACGAGATGGTAACCAGGCTTTGATCATTCCAATGAGCTTGGATGAAAAAATTGAATTTTTTAAATATTTAGTACAGGTTGGATTTAAAGAAATCGAAGTAGGATTCCCTGCTGCCTCTGAAACAGAATATGATTTCTTACGCGCATTGATCGAACAAAACTTAATACCAGACGATGTAACCATTCAGGTATTGACTCAGGCAAGAGAGCACATTATCCGCAAGACCTTTGCTGCTTTGGAAGGATGCAAAAAAGCAGTTGTTCATGTATACAACTCTACTTCTGTTGCACAAAGAGAACAGGTATTTAAAAAATCAAAAGAAGAAATCTTACAGATTGCAAAAGACGGAGCAATTTTATTAAAAGAATTAGCAGAAGAAACCAATGGAAACTTTTTATTTGAATACTCTCCAGAAAGCTTTACCGGAACAGAAATGGAATATGCATTGGAAGTATGTAACGCTGTCATCGATATCTGGCAGCCTCGTCCTGACTGGAAAGTAATCATCAACCTTCCCGTTACTGTACAGCATTCCATGTCCCATGTATACGCCTGCCAGATTGAATACATGAGCAAGCATATGCATAATCGTGAGAATGTCATCCTTTCCGTTCATCCTCACAATGACCGAGGATGTGGTGTTGCAGATACGGAACTGGCTGTTTTAGCTGGTGCTGACCGTGTAGAAGGTACTTTATTTGGAAACGGAGAACGTACTGGTAACGTCGATATCGTTACATTGGCTTTGAATATGTACGCTCATGGAGTCGATCCTAAATTAAATTTCGAAAACCTTCCTGAAATCACAGAAGCTTATGAACGCCTGACAAGAATGCATGTATATGAAAGAGCTCCTTACGCTGGAAAACTGGTATTTGCAGCATTTTCCGGTTCTCATCAGGATGCTATTGCAAAAGGTATGAAGTGGAGAGAATCAAAAGATCCAAATCATTGGAACGTTCCATATCTTGCCATTGACCCACACGATATTGGCCGTGAATACGAAGGAGATGTCATCCGTATCAACAGCCAGTCTGGTAAAGGTGGGGTTGCTTATATTCTGGAAGAAAACTTCGGTTATCGCATCCCATCCAAAATGCGTGAGGACGTTGGATATACCGTAAAAGGAATTTCTGATCACCAGCATAAAGAACTTCTTCCAAAAGAAATTCTTTCTATCTTTACTGAGAAATATGTAAATATTGCAACAACGATTAAATTGGTGGAAGTTCATTTTGCTCAGAAAAATGGTGGAATTGAAACCGAACTGACCTTAGGTCGTGAAGGTATTATGAAGGTATATCATGGCAAAGGAAATGGTCGTCTGGATGCGATCAGCAACGCATTAAAACGCCATAATGTCTTAGATTATAAGATCTTAGACTATAAAGAACACTCCCTGACTGTAGGATCCAATTCAAAGGCATGTGCTTATGTACAGCTTCAGCTTCCTGATGGAAGAATCTTTTGGGGTGCAGGAGTTCATTCCGATATCATCGATGCTTCTGCTCTCGCATTGTTCAGTGCAGTAAACCGTGCATTAGCATAATCCCCAAAAGAATTTCTTATGTAATGAAAAAGCTACTGATTGAAAATTTCTTTCAATCAGCAGCTTTTTTAATTTCCGCCAAGAAATCTCTTCCATAACGATTTTAAAGTAGAGAAGATTCCCTTCTCCTGCTCACCGGAATATCCACCTTCCGTATCAGCGTCGGATTCGGTCTTATAGAAGGTCTCATAGCTAATCTGACTCCCTGTTCTATTGGAATTACTCACCAATGTAATCTTTTCTTTCACATTGACCAAAGGCTCCATGGCACTTTCTCCTTTTTTATGGAGTCCATAATATCTGGCAATTCCCTTGGCATCTGCCACCGCAAGCCTCTTAAGAGCTCCATCTGTCCTTAGATATTGTTTATAATCCACCCCATGGTCCACAAAGGCATGTTCAACAATAATGGCTGTATAATCCCCTTCTACTCCCTTTTTGATAATATGATAATAGTCTGCCAGTTCTCCATTCTTATAAGTGGTACCTGTTTCCGATGTTCGCTGCAAAATCCCCTGATTCTCAGGTCCTACAGAGGACAGTTCTTCTAAAATCTGGCTTCCCAATTTCATTCCCTCTTGAGCCAGTTTCTCTTTATATCGGCCATGAGAGGTCAATACTGTACATCCATTGTCATAATCAGAAATTGCTCCAGAAGCATTATTATGAAGACTGATCATCACATCTGCTTCATCCTTTTCTACCTTATCTGTACGAGCATCTAAAGACACATATGTATCGTCTGTACGTGTCATCTTTACTTCTACCCCTTCATAACTTTCCAGCTCTTCTTTCAGGTATTTTGCGATAGCCAGATTCAGTTTTTTCTCATAAACCGTATCTCCAAACCATTCTGCTGTCGCTCCTCCATCGTAGCCTCCATGCCCAGGATCTAATTCGATCACCAGCTTCTGACCGGCCGATACCGGATGAATGAGCATCAGACAGAGCAAAAAACACATCTGCATATATATGATTCTTTGTTTCATTTCATTTTCCTTCTAGCAAATTTAACTCTCTTATTATTATTTAAGAATGAAAGGTGCACTACAGGCGTGCATTTGAAAAAGACTGCCGCAACTCTTATGCCGCGCCAGCCTTTTTTCAGTCAGAAAGTATGACTGAGTATACTTGCGATCTTAAATTTCAGTCAACTCTACTTGCTTCATTAATTCATCTACAACATCCTTAGATGCAGGCTTGGTTCCCTGTGTTGTAACAGATCCTGCTGAAATTGCCATAGCCAGTTTAATCATGTCCTCTAAAGAGCAGTGATTCTGTAAGCCAAGTGCAAATGCTGCATCCATAGCTGCACCAGCTCCTACTGTAGAATGTCTTTCTTCGATTTTCAGAGCTCTGCATATATAACTCTTTTCCTTTGTGATAAAGATAGCTCCCATAGCACCGCGGGAAATCGCTACCATACCAACTCCCTGTTCATTTACGATACGTTTGCCCATCTCGATCAGACCTTCTTCGCTTACGCTAAATTCCATATCGTAATAATCTTCAATCTCTTTTTTATTCGGTTTGATAATATCTGGCTGTGCAGAAATACTTGTCTTTAATAAGTCTCCATGAACATCCAATACGACTTTAGATCCCTTTTCTTTTACTTTTGTAATCAGGTCCGCATAAATAGTGTCTGGGCAGTTTCTTGGAATGCTTCCTGAGAATACAAATATCGTATCTTCACCGGCATATCCTAAAATCTTATTTGTCAATGTCTGAATCTCAGACTCATTAACGATCGGTCCTGGTTCATTAAACTCTGTTACAAATCCATTGTCTTCTACTACCTTTAAGTTGGTTCTGGTATCCCCGGCAATCTTTACAAAGTCATTTGGAATTGCCATACTATCTAAGATCAGGCTGATTCTTTCTCCATTGATACCACCTAAAAATCCTGTTGCCACGGAATCTTTTCTTCCCAAAGCCTTGATCGTCTTAGAAGCAATGATTCCATTACCTGCTGCATCACGGATGACATCTGTAATATGATTGGTTTCTCCATGTTCATAGTTCGCTAAATTTCCTGTTTTATCCATAGATGGATTAAGTGTTACTGTAACAATCATAGTCTTTACCCCTTTGCTATTGTTCTGTCCTTACTTACTGTTTCTTCATTATATCATACCAAAAATGATTATTCAATTTCTATCAGCGACATTTCTGGATTAAAAAGTCACCAGTTCTCCATCTACGATACCATAATATACCTCGTCTCCTTCTGTCAGCTTTGCTGCTCCATTGGAGGCTTCTACCAGCTTCTTCTTTAAGGATTCCCGCTGATCAGAAGGTACCATGAGCACTGCTGTCACACAATCTGTATATTGCACATCTGCAATGTGGATCTTCTGTGTTGCTGCAATGTACTGCACCTTTCCCAAGAAGGAATAATCACAGACCACTTCCAGCATATGTCCCAGCTTTTTCTCTACAACCACGCTGGCATCAATCCCTGCCTGCGTGCTTTTTGTATAAGCTCTTACCAGTCCCCCGGTTCCCAAAAGAGTTCCACCAAAATATCTGGTCACTACAGCCACTGTGTTATACAGTCCTTGCCCTACTAATACCTCCAGCATTGGCTTTCCGGCAGTTCCACTTGGTTCTCCATCGTCGCTGCAGCGTTCCAAAACACGATCCGTCCCTATACGAAAAGCATAACAGTTATGTCTGGCATCCCAATACCTCTTTTTTATCCGTTCCACGAAGGCAAGTGCCTCCTCCTCTGTCTCTGCCAACCCAATATGCGCAATAAATCTGGACTTCTTCTCCACGATCTCATCCGTTCCATCGCAATAAATTGTACGATATGTCTCTAACATTCTCTTCACCTTATTCCTCTGTTCCATCGAAGAATCCATCAATCGTCTCTGGCAATGCCACCGGCATCACTTCATAGTCGATCAAATATCTGGCCAGTGCTTCTGCCACTTCTCGTGACTCCGTCACTCCTTTTTCTTCTGCATATTCAATCTCTCTGAAGTTCTTTATAAACCTCTGCTCCAGTCGTATCCCATAGATTCCTTCTTCTTCATTCATATGCATATAATAATATACAATAAAATCCTGTTGATTTCTAGATTGGAATTCTTTACTTCCAATCAAATACAGTTTTTTCACCTTTACCTCCCCCTTACGCCCTATTTTTGTCGAATTTTGTAAATATAAACATATTATAACATATTCATTTTTTTCTTAAAAGCCTTTTTATTTACTAATTCCCATGTGTTTGTTATAATTATCAACGAACAGAATTTTTCGTTACCATTTAAGGAGGACGCATATGAACTTTAATGAAAAATCAGTGTCCAAAAAGAAAAAAGCACTTACGTTTTACACGATGCGCAGAAAAGGAAAAGTCTATCTTTTTCTATTTAAGACAGTTTTGATTGGCTTTCTTGCCATTTTTTTAGCCTTCTGTGGTCTTACACTTGGATTTATGCAGGCTCTTTACCATGATACACCGCCTGTAACTATTGAATCCCTAAAGATACCAGAATCTCTCTCCATCCTATACGATAATCAAGGAGAACAGATTCTTTCTATGGACAACTCGTATTTCCAACAGGAATACACTTCATTGAACAGAATTCCACAAGATCTGCAGAATGCAATCATTGCCATTGAAGATCCGGAATTCTATTCTCATGATGGAATTGATGGCTATAGCATAATCAATAGTATCCTGGATGGATTCACAAAAGAAAACATCTACGGAAACAGCAGTCTGATCACCGAACAGCTGATTGAAAATCTGGATCCGGATTTTCAGACCAACAACAACTTCTTCAGCCGCCTGGAATATGGTCTGCGCCTGCATTTTAAATCCATCTCTCTGGAAAAAAATGCATCCAAGCCCCAGATACTGGAATACTATCTGAATACCATAAGCTTTTCCAACGGCATCATCGGTGTGAATGCTGCTTCCAAAGCCTATTTTAACAAAGATGTTTCGGAGCTTACTTTGTCCGAATGTACCATTCTGACTGCTATGATTTCAGATCCTTATGAATACGATCCATTGACTCATATGGATCAGAACAAATCCCGCCGTCTTCTGATATTGGAAAGCATGGAAGAACAAGGCTATATTACTGAAAAAAATATGAGAGCAGCATTAAAAGAGGATTCTTACAGTGAACTTTCCGCTTCAAAAACAAAGCTTTCTTCCCTATCCTCTTTTTCTGAAGCAGCTTTGGAGAATCTTTTTAGCGATTTAAAAGAAAAATATAATATAAATGCTACTAAGTTTTATACACTGCTGATTTCTGGTAATCTGCACATCTATACTACCCAGAATACAGCACTGCAGGCTAAAGCCGAAACTATTTTAAACAACAGTAGTTATTATTCGGGTGAAGCTAAGGATGCCCAATCCAGCTTTACTCTAATCGAACAATCCACTGGTCAGGTTCAGGTCATGATCGGTGGACGCAATCAGAAGAACTTCCTGATCAATCAGCCAACAGAGGATACAAGGCAGCCTGGTACACTTTTTCATGTGCTTGCTACTTATCTTCCCGGACTGGATACTGGTACTTTGACCCTGGCATCCACCTATGATGACTCTCCTTACCAATATCTGGACAATAAAAAGGAAGTTGAATCCAAAGATGGCATCTATGATGGCATTACCACCATCCGGGAAGCGATGTCCAACGAAATGAATATTATTGCAGCCAGAGCACAGACAGATGTCACAGCTCCTGTTTCTTACCAGTACCTGACGAACCTTGGTTTTCAGCATTTAACGGAATCCACACTGGATTCCAACGGCAATACCATTACCGATGTCCAGCAATCCATCTGCTCTGGAAGTCTGATCAACGGCGTAACCAATTTAGAAGTAACCCAGGCAGTCAGCACCTTAGGTAATTCCGGCTATACCTCTGATCCGATTATGTATACCCGAGTTTGCGATAAAAATAACCAGATTTTGATCGAACAGGAATCCTGTTCCAAGAAGACGATCCATCCATCCACTGCATTTTTGATTACCGATGCGTTAAGTGATGCCTCTACCAACCCGGATTTCTCCAATCTGATCCAGATTTCCGGCAGCAATCAGGAGAAAACCGACTATTGGTGCACTGGATATACTCCAAATATGACGGGGACTTTATGGCTGGGATATGCAGATCAGCATTCCTTTGAATCCAATGACACAGAAAAGCAAATCTGGACAAAGATTATGAAGGAAATGGATCCTAATAGTACTTCGTCTTCCTTCTCCAAGCCATCAAATCTGGTAACTGCTACTATATGTCAGGAATCTGGAAAGCTGGCTGTATCATCTATTTGTGATCAGGACCCACGTGGAGACCGTACAAGAACCGAATATTTTACCACTGATACCGTTCCTACCACTACCTGTAACACACATGTTGAAGTTACGATATGTAAAAAATCTGGTATGCTCATCAGTAATGATTGTCCAAAAGAGGACTATATCAGAAAGATCTATCTTGTTCTTCCCGATATTGATCAGGAAACAGCCGATTCCAGATATATACTTCCAAAAAGATATATGACTGACCGTCGCTGTACCTTCCATTCACATTCACAAAAAGAGACACAGGATTAAATATAAAAGAAGGAGCTGATTAGGCAGCTCCTTCTTTTTGTATCTATATAAAAAGCAATCCGGTAAAAACCAAATTACTTGAATATAGGACATATTATTCCTTCATCTTTGGCTGGAAAATCAAAGAGGCAAGATACGAAAAAATAAGTGCCGCTGAGGTTCCTACTGCAGCTGCTTTCAGTCCTCCACGAAAAAGCCCCAAAAATCCATCCTGATCCACAGCTTCCTTGATTCCCTTCCACAGATTATAACCAAAACCAGACAACGGCACTGTCGCACCGCATCCACCAAAGCTTTCCAGCCTTTCATAAATACCAAGTGCTCCTAACACTGCACCTGCAATTACAAGTAATACCATGATTCTCCCCGGCATAAGCTTGGTCTTTTCCATGAAAATCTGTACAATGACACATATGATTCCACCTACGAAAAATGCCTTCCAATATTCCATCATATGCTCCTTTCCAATAAAACGCCATGGGCAATTCCTGGTACGCTCTGTCCTTCATTAAAGCTTACCGTTGATAAAAGTGCCCCTGTCGGAACAAACAGTACTCTTTTCCACTGACCATTGCATATTTTAGGCACAACCAGAGAAGATAAGGTAACAGCACTGCAGGCACAACCAGATCCTCCCGCATTGGTATCTTGATCCTCCGACGAATAGATTTCAATCCCGCAGTCCATATGCTGTTTTGAAATATCATAGCCATTTTCTTTCAGCAGACGGATGAGAATCTCCTGACCGATCGTTCCCAGATCTCCCGTAATAATCTTGTCATAATCCTCCGGATTTCTTTTAAAATCCTGCAAATGCTGATAGATCACCTGGGCCGCTGCCGGTGCCATGGCTGCACCCATATTCATAGAATCCTTAATACCATAATCCACAATCTTTCCAGTGGTGATTCCTCCAATCTTTATCTGGCTCTTTCTCGTGGAAACCACAAAAGCTCCACTTCCTGTTACCGTCCAGGTGGAAGAGAGCGGACGCTGATTTCCATATTCTAAAGGAAACCGAAACTGCTTCTCTGCGCTTCCAAAATGACTGGAGGAGGCGGCCACTGCATGATCGGCATACCCTGCTGCCACCATCATAGCGGCCAGCGAAATACCTTCTCCCGCACTGGAGCAGGCCCCATAGATTCCAAACAATGGGATTTCAAAATCCTTCACTCCAAACGAAGTAGCGATCAGCTGTCCCAGCAAATCTCCTGCAAACAGATATCGAATATCAGAATTCTTAAGTCCTGCCTTTGTAATTGCCAGCTGAATGGCTCTTCTTACAAATTCACTTTCTCCTTCCTCCCAATTATCCTGTCCCGCCATTGGATCCTCGATAATCTCATCAAACAGACTTCCCAATGGACCTTCGCTCTCCTTCTTTCCCACGATAGAAGAAGCTGCCAGCAAATAGGGTGGATTGTCAAACTGAACACTTTGTCTGCCAAGAAATTCTCCCATCTGCATTTCCCCTTTCCTCGTACTGGGAATAGTTTGTGCAGTTTGAAGGAAAACTATTCTTATTTCTTGACAAAAATACTACAATTTTTTATAATCATCTTAGTTATTTATCTGGGGAGCTGTCCAAGGACGGCTGAGAGGGATTTGATCCGACCCATGACCTGATACGGATAATGCCGGCGTAGGGAGATATAATACCTTTTTATTATAAATTCTACAATCAAGTCAATACTCTCTATCCCCTCTTTATATTATGATTTAAGGAGGTTTTTTTATGGAATATTCCACTCAGATGGATGCCGCAAGAAAAGGCATCTTAACCAAAGAAATGAAAATCGTAGCTGAAAAAGAACACATGGATCCACAGAAGCTAATGGACCTGGTAGCCAAAGGACAAGTTGTCATCCCTGCCAATAAGTTACATAAGAGTCTGGATCCAAACGGAGTTGGTTTTTCTCTTCGCACCAAGATCAATGTAAACTTAGGCACTTCCCGTGACTGTGTGGATCTGGACATGGAATTAGAAAAAGTAAATAATGCTGTTGCCATGGGCGCAGAATCCATCATGGATTTAAGCTCTTTCGGTAAGACACAGCTTTTCCGTCAGAAGCTGACATCCGAATGTCCTGCGATCATCGGAACGGTTCCTATTTACGATGCTGTGGTTTACTACCATAAACCATTAAAAGAAATCACAACAGAAGAATGGCTTTCTATCGTAGAGATGCATGCCAAAGATGGCGTCGATTTTATGACCATCCATTGTGGTATCAATAAAAACACTGCAAAACGTTTTAAGAACATGAAACGACTGACCAATATCGTCTCCCGCGGTGGTTCTATTATCTTCGCATGGATGGAAATGACAGGAAAAGAAAACCCATTCTATGAACATTATGACTGGGTATTAGATATTTGCAGAAAATATGACGTAACCATGAGCCTGGGGGATGCCTGCCGTCCTGGATGTCTGGACGATGCTTCTGATATTTCCCAGATTGAAGAATTGATCACATTAGGAGAACTGACCAAGAGAGCATGGGAAAAGGATGTTCAGGTTATGATCGAAGGTCCTGGTCATATGCCATTAGACCAGATCGAGGCAAATATGAGAATCCAGCAAACCATCTGCAAAGGTGCCCCATTCTATGTATTAGGACCTTTGGTTACCGATATTGCTCCTGGATATGACCATATCACTTCTGCCATTGGCGGTGCTATTGCAGCAACCTACGGAGCTTCCTTCTTATGTTATGTAACTCCTGCAGAACACCTGCGCCTGCCAGACTTAAATGACGTAAAAGAGGGTATTATCGCAACCAGAATTGCTGCCCATGCAGCAGATATCGCTAAAGGACTTCCTGGTGCCCGCGACTGGGATACCAAGATGAGCATCGCACGGAAAAAGCTGGATTGGGAAGCTATGTTCGATCTTGCCATCGATCCGGAAAAAGCACGTGCTTACCGCGCATCTGCAAAACCAGAAAAAGAGGATACCTGCTCCATGTGCGGTAACTTCTGTGCCGTTAAAAATATGAATCGTATCTTAGATGGAGAAATCGTCAGCATTTATGATGAATAATCTGTTCCTCTGACAAGGACCGGATTTGATCCCAGACAGATTCCATCGATGGATCATAAACTGCAATCACATGGCAGCCAGCTTCTCTGGCTGCCTTTATTGCATACAGTGCATCCTCATACACCACTGTTTTCTCCGGCGCACAGTGATGCAGCTGACAAACCCTTTCATAAATCTCCGGTCCATTTTTTCCCATATGAAACTGATTCGCTGTATAAACTGCATCAAAATAAGAAAGCAGTCCGGTCCGCTTCAAAGCAACTTTCGCAAGCTTCTGATCGGACGTAGTCAGGACCACCACCTGCATGCCTTTCTCCTTTGCTTCCCTTACCAATTTCTTCATTCCCCGTTTGGCCGGAATCTCAAAACGGTACGCCATATCCATAAGATTTCCTATTTCCCGTATAATCTCTTCTCTGGAAAGGGTAAGCCCAAACACCTCTCGAAAATACTCTGCAGACTCGTTCAGTGTCATAGTCTCTATCGTCTCCTCCAACTGTGGTGGGGCATCGATTCCCTTCTGTAATAGATAATTTCTACCCAAATGCTCCCAGTATGGCATAGAATCCAATAACGTACCATCCATATCAAAGATGACTAACTTCTTCTCATTCATTGGTGATTCCCTCTGCCAGCTTTTTCAGTCGGGAAGCTGCTGCTCCTGGATCATCACTTGCAAAAATTGCAGAAATAACCGCAATGCCATCAATCCCTGTTCCTTTTAACTGCAGTGCGTTATCCTCACCAATGCCTCCGATGGCCACTACCGGAATGGTCATATGATCACAAATTTCCTTAAGCTGTTCATGGGTAACCGCTCTTGTATCTGATTTGGTATCCGTATGGAAAACTGCTCCTACACCGATATAATCTGCTCCTGCTTCCTGCGCTGCCAATGCTTCTTCTAAATTGCCTGCAGAAACACCAATAATTTTCTCCTTTCCCAAAATTGCTCTGGCCTGCTCATATGCCATGTCGCTCTGCCCGATATGGACACCGTCCGCATCGATTTCCTTGGCCGCATAGATGTCATCATTGATCACAAAAGGAACCTGATATTTCTCTGCGATTTTCTTTATTTCCTTTGCCTCTGCTACCATTTCTTCATGGGTAAATTCCTTTTCCCGAAGCTGCAGGAAAGTAATTCCGGCTTTACAGATATCCTCTACCTGATCCGCTAGCTTCATTCCCCGCAGCCAATGACGATCTGTCACTGCATATAATGTCATACTTTCTTTTTCTACTTTCATTGTTACCTCCCATTCATGAACCCCAGAGGGTCTTTCTTATATAAGAAATTCAGATAATTTCATATAATAAAGCAAAAGAAGAAGCTGCATCCTATGGACTTCACCTCTTCTTCTCTGTTATGAACACCTATGATTATTTCTTCTCTACGCCATATTTGTTCGCCAATTCAGTTGCAACTGCTTCGAATTCTTCCTGCTGCTTTTTCTGAAGTGCCATTCCTTCTACCTGATCTTTTACCTCTTCATAGGCTGCTGTCTTAGCCTCTGTTACATCAGACACTTTGATCAGATGATATCCAAACTGAGTCTTTACCGGACCCAATACCTTATTCAACTCACCGTTAAATACAGCATCTTCAAATTCCTTTACCATCTGTCCCTTTCCAAATGTACCAAGATCTCCGCCCTGGGCTTTGGATGGACAGGTAGAATATTCTTTTGCAGCTTCTTCAAAGGTCTTTTCGCCAGCTTCGATCTGGGCTGCTGCCTTTAAGCATTCTTCTTCTGTGTCCGTCAGAATATGCTTTGCACTGGCAGTTGCCTGCTGACCAAACTGCGCTTTGTTCTCTTCATAAAAAGCTTTTTTCTCTTCTTCAGATACCGTAACTGCCTGAATCACCTTGGTCATAGCCATACGGCTTAATAGATCCGCCTTTACAGATTCTAATACCTGTTTAAATTCTTCTGTCTCTTCTAATTTATCTTCTTCTGCTTTTTTCTGGAATAAATACATATCGATCAGCTGCTGAAGAATCTGTCCCTGAAATTGTGGATTTGACGCATATGCCTGCTGTTGCTGAGGCATTCTCTGTACAAATTCATTAAACTCATCTCTGGTAATTTCATGTCCGGCAACAACTGCCATAATCTCTTTGCTCATAGTTATTATTATCTCCTTCTTCTTTCAAGTCCGCTTCGCAGGAATACTCCTCCAAAACGTCGTGCATGTTTCCATTATATTATGTATGCTTCTTCTTGCCAAGTCTTTTTATAACCACGCCATGATCCAATGACTCCATATATAACTAAATGGCATGACCAAAACCATTGCCGGCAACATATCTGCAATCGGAAAATTCTTAAGCTTTATCATTCGAAAGCCGGTTGCCAGCATAATAAATCCTCCACATGCCTTAAAATCATTGATCATTTCCGGAGTGGTCAATGGATAGATCATCTTGGCCGCAAAGAACAATAGCAGGAAGAGTACCATCTGTGGGATTGCCACTAAGGAAATTACATATCCCAGATTACATGCAAAAATCATAGCAGTAAAAAAATCCAGAATGGACTTGGAAAGCAATATCGTATGATCACCGCTCATTCCTGAATCCAGACACCCATAGATACCAGTTCCACTGGCACAAAATAATACGATAATTGTAACCAGTGTCAACATAAACTCCTCTTCTGATAATGTACTCTTATTTTTGATGAACTTGGATGCCAGCCGCTCCATTCCTCTGGCCGCACGATCAATCTTCTGTCCCAGCATGATCCAAAGCCCAATGGCTGTCCCAATAATCAATGCAAAAATAACAGCTGGCATATTTTCCATCAATGGAATAGAATTAATTCCCATTCCCATGGAACACACACCAAACACCAGCGTAATCTCTGCTTTAAATCTGTCTGACAGCTTATTTCCCAGGATACCTCCAATCATCCCTCCAAAAACTACAGATAAACCATTTACAATTACACCTATCGGCATATATTTCTCCCTCTCTTTCTTTTCGTGTTTGATTTATTTTATCATAAAATAAGTCATCTATCCATTCATAACTTCTATGAATTCTTTTTTTATAGTCAAATTATACAACTTTATTTTCAATTTTTGTGCTATTTTTCTGTAGACTTTTTCCTAATTATTAAATATAATAAATACAACAGTTCAGATTGGTCCTACCAATGGTATTTTTATTTTTAATTCCCTAATTGGTCCTACCAATCAAGTAATTGCTAAATGAATGGAACTACTTTTTGTACCGTGTCTGAAAGCAAGAAGGATTTTTACCTATTATACGTCTTGATATACTTTTAGGAAAATACAATGTAAGTTCATACTGACGGACTTAAATTTCTACACAATAAAAAAGAATGAGACTTCTTTTTATCCTCCTGACTCAAACGTTTCCTTTTTGTTTCCTCCGGTGCCATCAATCTTCATTCCTAATACATTGTTTTACAAAACTTCGGCAAGCATTGATGAAAAAAGGGAATATCAACTTCTTTACAGTGGCATGGGACCCAGAGACCCAGAATCATCAACCATCTACTCCATTGGGCCTGTGACCCGGAAGTGATAGATTTTCTCCAAAAAATGTGAACCGTGATACCTTTTAAATGAGTAGTTCTCTCATTATCATCAAATGAGGGTGTCCCAAAAGTCATTAATAAAATGACTTTGGGGCACCCTCGCTGATTGTTTTAAGATTCTTTTTGTGATTATATTGTATTTACAGAATGAAATACCAGGCATGCTGCTCCGATCAAGCCGCAGTCTTCCCCTAAAACAGCCGGAACAATCTTGATATTCTCTTTCAAAGACTCATAGACCTTTTCTTTCACTCTTCTCATAATCTCTTCCACAAAACCTGGAATCTTTAAGGCAACACTTCCACCAAGAACAAAAATTTCCGGATCTAATACTCCATATAAAATTCCAATAAAGCTGGATAGATATTCATAGGCATCCTCCATAATCTGAGCTGCCTCTTGATTGCCTTCCTTGGCCATTGCAAAGACATCCCCTGCATGTTCTACCTCTAGCCCCATTTCTCTTGCACGTTTTGTAATTGCAGTTCCACTTGCGATAGATTCAATAGACCCCTTTTTCAAATCTCCTTGATAAGGACCGTTTTTCCATAAAATAGAATTGGCTACTTCCTGTGCAAATCCCTTTGATCCACGATAAATCTGGTCATGAATACAGAATCCAGCCCCTATTCCAGTGGAAATAGTTAAAAACTGCACATAATCATTTTCTTTTCCTGCTCCTAATACAGACTCCGCCAGACACGCAAGATTCGCATCATTTTCTAAATATACATTTACTCCTGTTTTCTCCTGCAGCTGCTCTGTCAAATGAAAATAGTGCCATCCTGGAAGATTGGGCGGTGTTAAAATAATTCCTTTTAACAAATCCAAAGGTCCTGGACAGGAAATTCCAATTCCTTCGATCTTATATCCAAATTCATCTATGACTTGTTTGATCTGATCTAATGTTTGTTCTGGATTCCTTGCATCTGTGGAAAACTGTTTTCTTTCCATTAATTCATACTTCTCATTAATCAGTGCAACCCTCGTATTGGTTCCCCCAACATCAATTCCTACTGCATACTTCATGGTCGCTTATCTGGATGACGGAACCCAGTTTGAATATTCTTTTGCCAGACATCGATATGATCGATTTGAATTCTTTACACACTCTGTTCGGAAGAATCCTTCATAATGACGCACAAATCCCATCCGACTGCAATCAGATGGGATTTGTTATCTTTATCCAATTATTCCCACTACTTTACCGATCCAATAGATTACTCCCAGTACCCAACTGGAAAATACCCCATACAAGATTACTGGTCCTGCAATGGTAAAGATCTTCACTCCAATTCCAAAAACCTGTCCTTCCTTCTGATATTCTATGGCCGGTGATGCTACAGAGTTTGCAAATCCGGTAATGGGTACCAGAGTTCCTGCTCCTGCAAAGTCCGCAATCTTTCCGAAAACATTCCATCCAGTTAGCAGGACGCTAAACAAAACTAAGAGTAATGTCACACAGGTCAGCGCATTTTCTTCCGACATTCCCCACATCTGCATAGCTAACTGCTTGATGAGTTCTCCAAGGGTACAGATAAGCCCTCCTACCACAAACGCCTTGATGCAATTATAAATACAGTTGTGTTTGGGTGTAATCTGCTCTACATATTCTGCATATTCCTGCTTGGTCGGTTCTTTCTTCATCTTTCATTCTCCTTCTATTCGTCATAATGCCAAATCATTGCTTATTTCTTCGTTTACAATAAGAAAAACTGAAACAGACTTCCCATCAGCTTGCCCGCCGCAATGCTATACACCAGATAGGGCTGCCCTTTCCTTAGCTTGATCCTTCTTGAGAAGATAGGAACGCTCTTTAACACCTCTGCCAAAGCAGCTGCAAGACATCCCACAAAAAATCCTCCAAAGAATCCGTAAAAGACCAGCCCAATCCATCCAAGCGATATCTGTATGGAATAGAGATAAATCACATTACCAAGCACTGCCCCCAGTACAATAGCATCCTCGAACATCACCGCATGATCCATCGTCTTTGTCACTGCTGCAATTCTTGGGATAATCCCAATCATACTTAAAAATGCAAGAAAGCTTCCGGCAATGATCACTCCAACACTGATTCCAATCAATCCGCGAAGTAACAAATTCAAATATTCCATCCTTTCCTCCTATTGTTCATTGTCATGTTCCTGCTGCTTTCTGCCTGCTCCAATGATAAACGTGTCATTGACATCCCGCTCATACATTCGCATCTGCACCTCAAATGGTGTCGGATCATCGGAAAGCCTCTTTCTGGCAGCATGATTGAAAAATACAATAATCCCAACTGCAAGTCCAATAGAATAACTAAGTTCCAGTATTCCCGGTCCCTTCTGCTCCATACCGGTCATCCACTCATAAACCTTGCCAAATAGCCTCTCCAACCCTACATCGTTGTTATAGGCCATGATAGAGATGGCCGCACCAAAAAATGCCACCAGACAGACAAATACGATCTTTAACTTCTGAACCCCTTTGCTTTCCTGACTACCCTCTTTGTAATAGACGATAAAATCCATCTCACCTAAATTGACCACTTCCAATTCCTTATCAATTTTCTTGATCTCCTCCAGAAGATTTAGTATGGAGAAAACTTCCTTCCCATTCTGCCCCTTTGGAAAACGAAATAATTTCGTCTTCTCCACCTGATGAGCAATCTCTGGACTGGTGCAATAGACCTTTCCAATGTCTTCAATCAACAGATCACGGTGATTGATGCAGGCACTTTCCTCTCCTTTAAAATAAACAACCATATGCATTCCTCCCCATTTCCATTCTTCTTTGCTTTAGTATGTGCATTTCCTATGATTTCATAACAAAAAAATGCCACTTTGCTTCTGATTGCAAAATGACATTTTCTCTTTTTTATTTGATTTTTCCATATAAAAACATCAAGACTCTTCGCAAAGGAATGATACACAGCCAGATATGCTCAAAAAATTTCCACCAGAAATCTCCTGGACCGATCCATTTTCCTTTTCGCTGCACTTTAGTAATCAACGCAAAGATCTGATCCTCTCTTAAAGGTCCTTCTATCTCTGTCTGAGCATCCCCGATCATATAATACCCATCTGACTTTTTCTTCCATATGCGATGCATAACAAACTGCCCATTGTCTCTCTGATAAAATACCATGTCTCCTCTTCTTAATGAGCGATTCGGCTTCTTAAAATAAATATAATCTCTTCTATGGATCAAAAATGGCACCATGCTGCTTCCAGATATGAGCATACTGACTTCCTTCCCCTGCTCAGTCAACTCTCGAAGCATGGACACATACTCTCCCGTATCTACTATCTTCATTCTACTCCCCCACTCTAAAAGTCCATAGCCATCCGGCTAGATTCTTCTTCACTTAATTCTGTCACATGAGTTTCCATCACTCGATACACTCTCTGGCACATATTTAATACACTTGGCCTATGCGTTGTAACAATACAGGTTTTGTTCGGCTTCTGCTTAATAATATTGCGAAGCACTTTCCGTTCCGTGGTTACATCCAATGCTGAAGTAGCTTCATCTAGAAGCAGTATCGGTGCATCTCGGAGCACTGCCCTTGCAATGGCGATTCTCTGCGCCTGTCCTTCTGAAAATCCGCGTCCTCGCTCTCCAATCTTACTGTTGATGGTATCTGGCATCTTGCCAACAAAATCCCAGGCACAGGAAATCTTTAATGCCTCGATGATTTCTTCATCGGTGGCATCCTCCTTCACCATCCGCATATTCTCTGCAATGGTTCCAGATAGAATCGTATTTCCCTGCGGCACATAGGCAAATAAGTGTCTGGTATCTGCATTCATTGGAATCTCACGACCATTCGATGCACAAATACAGGAGCTGCCTTCTTCTGGGCGAATCAGACCTAAGATCAGACGAATCATCGTCGTCTTTCCTTCTCCAGACGGTCCCACCAGAGCTACGATTTCCCCCGGATGGGCCAAAAATGCAGAATCCGTAATGACCCGCTTGCCTTCCACATAAGAGAAATTCACATCTTTCAGCTGTACCGTAAATCCATCCTCTGCATAATCATCCAGCTCGTTGCTCTCTGGAATATGTACCTCCTTCGGAAGTTCTACCAGTTCACGAATACGATGTGCTGATACCGAACTATTTAAGAAGGACGGTACGATGGAAACCACATTATTGAAGGCAGAAGATAGATTGCTCCTCTGCTGCAAAAATAGCGTCATGGTACCATAGGTGATATCATGGGTCCACAGACGGAACAGACAATAGCCAAATGCACTGTACTGAACGATCATCCCAAGAATGGACATGAAAATGCCCGTCTTAATGGTAAACATATTATATTCCAAACTGATATCCTTAAACTTCCTCTGCCACTCCCGCATCTTTCGACTATATAGAGAAGAAATCCCAAAAGACTTGATCGTATCAAAGTTATAAAAGGTCTCCACCTCAAAGGTCATCAGATTACTACTCATCTCTTTTACCTTCTGTCCATACTCCCTCTGCTTCTTTATGAGGAACTTAGACATGAGAAGCATCACTGGTGCACTGGCAAATGCAAGCAGTGACATGATCTTATCATAATGCCAGATTACGATAAAAGTGGCAATAAAATTATAGATGGCGATGATGATGGTCGGAAGCCAGCTGATGGCATTGCTGCTGACCGTATTCACATCGCTGTTAAAACGATTTAACACATCTCCATTGCTGTATCGATTAATGGCCAGCCATTCTGCATCGATGATCTTATCGAAAATATCCGCCTGAATGTCATTATTGATATAAATACTAAGCTTTGTAGAAATACGATTGATCACATTGGAAAAAATCAGCCCAAACACTGCACTTCCAAGAGTAATCGCGATCATAATCCCCAGCTTACTGGTCTGATAGCCCGTAATAATATCAATCATATACTTACTTGCCACGCTTCCCACCAGTCCCATGGAGGTACTAAAAATCCCCAGGATCGTATAGAACACAATGGCTCCTTTATATTTCTTACTATAAGAGAAGATCCACTTCCAATCGTCGATGATCTCAGAAAAGGTGCCATCCTTCCACTTTCCAATCAAAATCTCCAACGATTCGAACGAAATCTTCTTATCATTATTTTCTTCCATATGGGTATCCTTTCTATCTTTCTGTAAACATAATTTCTATTATACACAGGTGACATCCTCCCCCACCTGTAAAGGTAGGGGCTTCCCTAACCTCGGCGAGTTTGGTTCTCGTTCGATAGCACCAATGTTCTAAGCATAAGCGAGCTAACCCCGTGTGTCCCACGGTTATGTTATATTGAGTTGAGGTCATGCAATTACCAACCGCATTCCCTCGTTTCTGATATTTATGGCAGCATTTACATCTCTGTCGTGATGTGTTCCACATTGCGGACAATCCCACTCTCTGAGAGCAAGATTTTTCGTTTTAGTATTCTTGTAACCACAAGCAGAACAAATCTGACTGCTTGCAAAAAATCTATCCACCTTCACAAGCTTTTTACCCTGTTCCTCAAGTTTGTATTTCAAGAATGTTGTGAACATTCCCCAACCGTTATCCGAAACAGATTTTCCAAAATTCATCAACCGTGACATTGCTTTCATATCCAAATCTTCTACACATACACAATCATAAGCATTGGTTATCTGCCTTGATTGCTTATGCAGAAAGTCTTTTCGTTGATTGGAAACCTTTTCGTGGAGTTTTGCCACCTTAATTCTCTGCTTATTGCGATTGTTAGAAGCTTTCTGCATTTTGGAAAGCCTGCGTTGTTCTCTCGCTAATTTTTTCTCTGCGTTCCTATAATACCTCGGATATGCAGGCTCATTACCGTTACTGTCACGATATAATTCGTGCATGGAAAAATCCAAACCTAAAAAACTTTGCATCTCCTTTTCCTGTACTTGATTTTCATACTCAAAAAGAACACTTGCATAGTATTTTCCGCTTGGTGTTTGACTTACTGTCACAGATT
>NZ_MJIG01000002.1 GCF_001940245.1 Anaerostipes sp. 992a | reverse complement strand
ATTCCCTCGTTTCTGATATTTATGGCAGCATTTACATCTCTGTCGTGATGTGTTCCACATTGCGGACAATCCCACTCTCTGAGAGCAAGATTTTTCGTTTTAGTATTCTTGTAACCACAAGCAGAACAAATCTGACTGCTTGCAAAAAATCTATCCACCTTCACAAGCTCTTTACCCTGTTCCTCAAGTTTGTATTTCAAGAATGTTGTGAACATTCCCCAACCGTTATCCGAAACAGATTTTCCAAAATTCATCAACCGTGACATTGCTTTCATATCCAAATCTTCTACACATACACAATCATAAGCATTGGTTATCTGCCTTGATTGCTTATGCAGAAAGTCTTTTCGTTGATTGGAAACCTTTTCGTGGAGTTTTGCCACCTTAATTCTCTGCTTATTGCGATTGTTAGAACCTTTCTGCATTTTGGAAAGCCTGCGTTGTTCTCTCGCTAATTTTTTCTCTGCGTTCCTATAATACCTCGGATATGCAGGCTCATTACCGTTACTGTCACGATATAATTCGTGCATGGAAAAATCCAAACCTAAAAAACTTTGCATCTCCTTTTCCTGTACTTGATTTTCATACTCAAAAAGAACACTTGCATAGTATTTTCCGCTTGGTGTTTGACTTACTGTCACAGATTTCAGTCTGTATTCATTCGGAATCGGTCTGTGCTGTTTTAATCTGACTTGTCCGATTTTTGGCAATCTCAAATATCTATTGGATATGGTTATGTTACCATTGATGCAAACTGTTGAATAGCTGTTTTTATTACGCTTTTTTGATTTGAACCTTGGAAAACCTGTTTTCGGCTGTTTAAAAAAATTTTGAAATGCCGTATCAAGGTGTCGGAGCGATTGTTGTAATGATACACTATCTACTTCCCGCAAAAATGCGTACTCTTCCGTTTTCTTCATTTCAGCCATTTCTTTTGCACAAATAGTGTATGTTACATTGGTTTTGTTCTCCTCATACTGCCTGATTTTTCTATCAAGCCAATGATTGTACACCATTCTGACACAGCCGAAAGTCTTGGCAAACAAAATTTTCTGCTCATCATTGGGATATATTCTGAATTTATATGCTTTGTTTGCCACTCTGTCACTTCCTTTTTCGTTCCTTTTGTCCTTGGCTTTCTATGTATTTTTTAATCACTTCAATTGGAACACCACCTGTTGTAAGCAAACAAAAGCTCTGACTCCAGAAATGTTCTTTCCACAGCTTTTGCCTTATCTGTGGAAATTCTTTCTTCAGAAGTCTGCTGCTTGCACTTTTATATGCGTTTATGAACTTGCTTATTTCCGTATTTGGGTGTGCCTTGAAAAGTATATGTACATGGTCTTTGTCGTGATTCCATTCTTCAAGAGTGATATTGTAATTTGGAGCAATATACTCAAATATCTCTTTCGCCCTACTGGAAATATTATCATCGAAAACCTGTCTACGGTACTTGACCACAATCACAAGATGATAGTGTAGTAAGAATACTGAATGTGCATTATTATCCAAATTCATTGTATTTCAACCTTTCTTTATTATTCGACTGAATATATTATACTATGATTAGAGCACAATATCAAGTAGGTAACAGACGCAATTCATCTCCCACCTTAGAGGTGGGAGTCTTCTTTCTGGAAGAGGATAAATTACTTAAAAAGAGAATAAAGCATTCGCGATTTTTTTCCGAACACCATGGCATCTGGAACGAAGCATCCCATTCATCAATAATAAAAATAAACTGATCTCCCGTTTCTTCAAATACATTATCCAATACATCCCATACTGCATCCTGTTCATCTGCCAAAATATCAGGATATGCTCTAGCTACTGCTTTTATTATTTTTTCCTGATGGTAATTCTCATATTGTTCATACTCAGAGCACTGTCTTGGCATATTACTAAAATCAATATAAATAACATTATGCTGATTCAATTCTTCTTTATAAAATGGCTGATTGCTCACCTTCAATGTATCAAAGATTTTACTGGAAGCCATATTTTTTGTAAAATAAGCAGCCAATAATTGTGCAATCAGCGTTTTTCCAAATCTACGCGGCCGTGTTACGCAGACATAGCATGCCTCTGTATTCAGTAGCGGAACGATCTCTTCTAGAATTTCAGACTTATCCACAAAATAATCCGAATTATATACTTTTTGATATTGTCTATAGGGCTCTTTCAAATTTAATCCTACTGCCATAATTTCACCACCATTCAAACGAAACACTCAGTATTCCTTTTACAAATATCTGTTCTGATTCTATTATACCTATTTTTTAGTTTCGTTACAACAAACGGTATTCCCTTACACATAAAAAGAGAGAAAAAACTGCATTCATTTCTTCTCTCTTTGTCATGATTCGATTCTTTTTTTAATTTTTATCAAAAACGATTTTTCATTCTAGATATTCCTCGCAAAGCTACTAAAAGATATCTACGAATTGGAAAGCAAATACTCCATATCCCAAAGATTATCTTCCAGCCAAAGGCATCACAATCCATCTCTTTCTCCTTACGAATAATCTTTACCACTCTTGCTCTGGCACAGCTTCGAGGAAACCATCCGTCTCCAAAACAATTGCCATCTCCGGTGGTTTCAAAACAATCGCCTTTTATTCTTGTAATGCGATGCAATAGATAATTGCCCAAAGGAGTCTGCAAAAGAATGATATCCCCCTTCTTTAGTTTTTCTGGATCAATCTTCTCAACAATAACCTTGTCTCTACCGTGACAGATAAAAGGCCACATACTCATACCGGTGACGGTAAATGAGGCCTGATGCTGTTCATTAATTAATTCCATAATAACGGAAAATAAATCTTTTGATAAAACAAATCTTCTATTGCTCATCTCTATTTCCATATTGCTCTTTCCAATACATCTACAGATTCTCTATTAGGTAAACAATGTAATTCTAACATAGGAATCGTAGCTCCTAATTCTTCACAAATCAAAAATGCATTTTCCTGCATCTGTCCAGCCCAGAATGGAGCAAATACTCTCTGCATAAGATAAATACTCGCATCAAAAGCAGATAATTGATTGACAAAATTCTTATTACCTCGTTTTAAATTAACAATATATGATATTGGAACCCTTCGATTAATATATTCTCCGGATGAACCACACCAAGGCATACCATATGCATACCATTTTCCATCTATCTTTCTACAAAGACAACAATCCCCATTTATAATTAAAGCATTTTTATAATTCCGCCACAAGCGAGTATGTGTTGTCTTGCCTGTACCAGATGGTGCTATCACCAAGATTCCTTTTCCACTATATTCCATCACTACTCCATGAAAAACACATGCATTATGATTCAATATAGCATAAGAGAACAAAGAACCAAATTGGTGAAAAGCCCTCTCTCCTAATGTGTTTGTATGGTCTTCATAAAGAGTAAAATTCTTCCAATCAGAAGAAATTCGAAAAGCTAATTTCACTGCTCCGCTATGGTCCTTTGTAATCCAATCAAATTCTCCTATTTCATTTTGATATAAAAAAGTAGGTATGGAAAACTCATCAGAGCCAAATAATAATTTTTCTTTATTATTTGGCTCTACTTGATTAATTTTAAATTTAAAAAATTCTCTTGTTTCTTGCGGAGAATAAAAGGCCATACCAGAAAAAGGTATATTAGCTTTAGGACCAATTCCCTGTTTGGAACAAGAAATTACAAAATCACCAACACATAATTTCTTAGGTACCCGAGTAAAACGATAATCTTCCATAATTAACTATTAGAACCAATAACTACCGTTGATCCAGTATTAGTACTAACATCATCATCTGAAAGTGTCACACCAAAGTTGTCTTTAAAATATGTTTTTAAACTTTCTCTTGCGTCCTTTCCCTGACATCCTGTATTACCTAAGCCTAAAGTAGAAAGTTCTACTTTTTCGCCTCCATCAATTGCACCATCTTTATCTGCATCATACCATGCATACGCATATCCCCAACATTTGTCTGCTACCCTCTAGAATAATCTCATTTCCTGAAATTCAAATTTTGGACTTTCATATCTTACATTCCTCATAATATAATTCCTCCTTATTAATTACACTTTATATAATATCCATTTTGGATAATATTTGATATATTTCCTTTGCTTCGTCACATGCGTACTGAGGTACTCCAAACCAATCTCCTGTTTCTGCTAGACGATTAGCCGGACAGGTTTCGCACAATCCTATATACTTACAGGACTCGCATTTTTCAATTTTTTTATTTTGAGGATATACTTCCGGAAGTTTTCTCCATGCGTAATCAAAACCATTTATAAATGGTTCCGTATAACCATCATTCAACAAACCACAAGCATACATACGACCGCTCCAAGAAATTGTATATTCATTAATCCCGGCTCCACAATTTTCAAATATGTATTGCCCTTTAAATTTTTCCCTATTACATTTTAAATTAAGTTTTTCTGGGACTGTTCCTCTTTTTTTATCTTTAATCTGGTCTTGAATGTTTAAAATCCAAGGATAAACCAACTCCACATTTTTTTTTGGAGTTAATCTAACTTCTCGCGGACTAGCAATTCTTTGCCACAATGTCAAGTGATGAATTCAAAAAAAGGCAAAAAAATACCCCCTCTCCACGAAGGAGAAGGGTAGTATAAGTTACATTATCAATTCTATCCATCCACTCAACGTTTTAGTGAAATGCCAACCTCCTTTTTCTTTCGATTGTTCGTGTTCGATTTTTTATATGTCGTATCATACCACTTTAGGAAATCGCCAAACAGTTTTTCTTCAGCAATATGGCGGGCCTCAGCTGCCTCCTCGATGCAGTCATTGCCTCCAAGATAATAGCATTTCTGTTTAAACATGATCTGGGCGATCCATTTATTCCGCTTATTACTGTAGTAAACTCCACGCACGCCACTGGTATTCGTCTTATATATAACATCCGGACGGAGCATTTCCAAGCAGGTACCATCTTTATAATGGAGATTCTTCTTTGGATCACGCTGACATCCGCAGCTTATTGTCCATCCATTCTGCAGATTGGACTGCCAGACATCTACCTCATTGCCACAGTCGCACCTGCAGTGCCAGATATGGAATCCATTTTCCTTCCGTGCGTAAGACAACACTGTGAGCATCCCGAACCGTTTACCCACCCAGTCTTTCAGGGGCGGTATCTTCCCGCAGCTTCTGGTATTCCCAGTGATCAGCCTCCTTTTTGTAGTCTCTATCGTGTTGCCGCAGTCACACTGGCAAAGCCATAACGGATTACCGTCTTTGGCTTTATTCCCTGATTTTCCAATAACCGACAGCTTCCCAAATCGAAGTCCTGTCAGATCTTTGACACCATCAAAAGGGGATTTCTCACACCCACAACTATAGATAACCCCTGGTTTTAAGCAGCGACTCTCCACAAGGATCTCATTTCCGCAGTCACATCTGCATCTCCAGACAACCGCATTGCGGACACGCTGCTTCGTCGGTTCCAGCACAGTTAATTTTCCAAAGCGTTTTCCTGCCAGATTTTTCCCTTTCAAAACACCACCTCAATGAAAGCCTGATAATATTCATCAGAACAGGGAGCATCTTAAACATTTTCCTTACGATTTTTTCTGTATTCCCGTAACCGGCGATAAAAGGTAGCTTCCGCCATACCGCTTCGTTTAATCGCTTCTTTTGCGGTAATCGCCTTATTCTCCAGCGCATTTACGATCTCTGGAAAATCATCCGGAGGCTCGACTTTCGGGCGGCCAAATTTTACGCCTTTTGCTTTTGCCGCAGCGATGCCATCCAATTGCCGTTTATAGATCACGTCTTTATAGTTTTTTGGGTCAATCCCCGCATCATCCAGCCATAACCCTACGATATCAAGATCCATTTCAAGGACATCGGCAATCTTTTCCACAGGCATTCCTGTTTTCCCTAAATTTTCAGCAATATATTTGATATTATCCATATGAAAGACTTATCGTCTTCCTTTCGGTTTTTTGTTCATCTGTTTGCTTTATCGCATCTTTATTGTTGTATCTGGAAAGATTGCAGCCTCCAGGCACTTGACAGCGTCCTCAGTCATATCGCAGGTCAGCTGCCAGACAGGAACCTGCAAAATCAGGTTTTCGATTCCATTGATTGCAGCTTGGATAAATTCTGGATTCCATTGGTTTATCGTCATTTGAGGATATAACTGACGGAACGCCTTTGCAGGTGACAGGCGTACCACGCTGTTTTCCTTGCCCTGTCGGAGCATGACGATGGCATAAACTGATATATCCATCCGTTTGCAGATGTCCGAGGAACCACAAACTGGCCAGGCGCACGCCAGCCATTTTCCTTCTTTCTTCCGAAGGAGTGTCCGATCTCCATTGACTATTTCACTGCCCCTGTATTTCTCCCATAATGCCGCCTACGTGGATTTCCCCACTCCGGATGGAGCTGAAAAAAGAATGCCTTTTCCCCGATGATTTATATAGGCACAGTGCAGGATCAGTCCTCCATACTCAATCATTCGACGATCCAGAGCAAACAGAGAACTATACACGGTATCCGAAGGCATGAGGTCCCGCACCAACCGGGTTACCAAAACCTCCGCCTCTCTGGAATATATTTCCTGATAACACGCATAATATCCAACTTTTCCCTTTATCCCGATCAGACGTATTTCTTTCGTTCCGTCCCGGACCACTTCCATATCCGGGCGCCAGGCAATCTGATTCCCATCCAATACCGGAAGAGAATGAACTTCCCGCAGCCGGTAGATATACTCCGGTTTCCCCGTTTCCACAGCAAACTGTAAAAAATGATCTGGGGCTGCATAGGGCAGTTCCAATATAATACGGAAACAGAAATCCCCAATCCGAAATACTCTATCGATGATCCCATTCCTCCTTCAGCAGGCGGTAATATTCCTCAGAATACCGGCAAAGATAATCCGGAATTCCTTCGTAAGATCCCGTCTCCAGAAGTGAAGCGGCCACGCATACCTTGCAGATTGGCTTATACCGGCATTGCATACATTTTTCCGAAATCTTTAGCTTCTGTGTAGCCGCTGTTATCTCTTTCCAAGCAGCGGCAAAGCCCTTTTCGAAAACTGAAACCGAAGGTTCCGACAGGATGACGCAGGGGCGCATCTGCCCCTGCCAGTTGATGGTGAATGAGCAGTTTCCAGCCAGACAGGACACATGTCCGTCACCCCGGGGGAAATCCGGATCTTCCACCCGTGTAATCGTCTGCTCAACATACTGGTCATAGATTTCTCTGGGGAATTGTAATTTCAGCGCCTCCAGAGAGGCTGCCGCTGCATCTTCCGGCAGGACACGGGTCAGCTTGGAAAAGGGGCGGTTCCTTTCCCTCACCGCAGGCATCATATAAGGATCAATATGTACGGGAACCTGTAGCTCTTCCCCAATGGAAAATACTTTGCCCATGCTCTGTCGTACGGCCTTTGCTACACTGAAACTGATTTTCACGTCGATTCCATGCTCCCGAAGCAGCCGAACTCCACGGACTGTCTTTTGAAATCCGCCGGGATAATGGCAGAGTCTCTCATAGTCTTCCTCATCTGCGCCATAAAGGGTAATGTTGACCCGTCGGGGAGGATGCTCGCCAAAGAAAACTGCCCATTCCTCATCTATCAGGGTTCCATTGGTATTGATCGTCAGGATGAAGCCCATTCCCCGCATTTCCAGATACATTCGCTTAAAATCCGGGAACAGCAGCGGCTCTCCTCCTGTCAGTAAGAGAAACAGAACTCCAGCTTCTTTCATCTGCCGCCCGATCTCCAGCCATTCATCTGCCGTGCGAAGCCGACCTTTTTGCTCCATTTCTTCCCGGCTCAGCCGAACATAGCACATATCACAGTTCATGTTGCAGAGAGGGAGCAACTCTAAGCTACCGTTAATTGGGGTTTTTCTTTCTTTTGCTCGTTTGATCAGAGTATGCTCCACAGACGAAGCTCCATTGTCCATACAAGCCATCGGTTCCCTCCTTTATGAAAAGAACCGGCAGCATACGCTCCGGTTCTAAATCATTTTATTAAAAAATAACTGTTTTTCTATCAGGATTTCGCTGTTGTCCACTTATTCATATCAAGCTGCGTAGTGCAGTGAACATCGGTATTATTATCAGTCCAAATGACAACCGCAATATTCTCATCCTCGCTTGTCCATGGATTATCAAGATGGTACCCCGTCAGGAATCCAGAATTAGAGTCTGCTTCATGCGTTTCTCCACAAGGACTATAATAAGAAAGCCAACCATCCATCTTACTTCCAGAAATTGTTGCTACCTTTCCCTTCGAATCTTTTACAGCATAATTTGTATCTTCTTCACCTGCATTACATTCAAAATTATAGACAACACCACTATCACCACACGCTGCCACATATTCGTTAGGAATAAACTTCTGAACCATAATTTTCGGTTCTTCCCACGTTTTTTTCATTTTACTCTACCTCCTCTAATATCTTATAATTTAATGCGTCTGTTACGAAGTTCTCTACAGATCTCCGCATTCTATCTTCTGTCACATCATATTCCAGCATTCCCTGGACAACCACATCCTCCAGAGTGCTGGGCTCCTCAAAATGTTTCCAGATAAAAACCGCCGAACCGTTTGGCGCCATCACCGTATTCTCCAGCGGGCTTTTGCTTTCTGCCCCGACTGGAACAATCACATATTCTCCAGCGATTTCCCTGAGTATGTAGCCAGGCTTGATCCGGTATTTCTTCTTTTCCCGTTGATAACCGTCACTGTTGAGATATTTGGACAGCTCGCCATCTGACAGTTTTGCCAGTTCGTTGCCACTCAGTTCGTCTGGATTACGAATAAAGTGGAACTCCGGTTTTTTATAATCTTTCATGTAACACCTTCTTCACTTTTTTCTGGATATCTCTTATGAAGGGATGCCAATCAGACAGTATGCTTTATAGCAAGAATCTTTATAGCTAATATTATAATGTATATCCCTTGGAAAAGCAAGCATTTTGGGGTTTGTTTCGCAAAATCATTTGTTTTTTATGCTATTAGGCGAGGAGCGGAAGCAGATTTCGTCAACATTCACAAATGCGCACCATTTGACAGTTCATTTTTGTACCGTTCGATGCATCCGGGCCTTGCGGTAAAAGGTGGATTCGCTCATTCCTCTGCGACGAACGGCTTCCTGGATGATTATTTTTTTCTCCTCCTGCAGCTTTACTGTTTTTTCAAACTTCTCCGGCGGATCGATCGGCGGCCTGCCAAACTTCACGCCCCTGGCTTTTGCTGCGGCGATCCCTTCTGCCTGACGCTGCCGGATATTCGTCCGTTCGTTTTCTGCAACGAAAGACAGAACCTGTAAAACAATATCGCTTAAGAAGGTCCCCATCAGGTCTTTCCCCCGGCGGGTATCCAAAAGCGGCATATCCAGCACCACAATGTTGATCCCCTTTTCCTTAGTGAGCATCCGCCACTGGTTCTGGATCTCCTCAAAATTGCGTCCCAGACGGTCGATGTTCTTGATATAGAGCAGATCGTCTTTTTTTTAACCGCTGCACCATCTTTTGATACTGGGGCCCGTTGAAATCCTTCCCGGACTGTTTGTCCATATAAATATTTTCTATCGGTACCAATGTCTGCAGGGCGGCCAGTTGTCGGTCTTCGTTCTGGTCACGGCTGCTGACACTGATATAGCCATACGTCATTGTCGTTGCTTCCTCCTTTCCTGGCAGGGGAGAGTGTTCGTTTCCATCTGCCATTGCCTGCCTGTTCCACTCTGACGGAAAGCAACAAAAAGGCAGTGCAGCGTCTGTTGACACACTGCCTTCCTGGATTGTACCAGATTCTGTTGTTCTTTTCTATTTTCTGTTTCCTGCCGGTTTTTCCTGCATCCTTGCCAGAGCAGCTTCTGAAGGCTCGCCGCCTCTACACTCCGCACAGGCGCTGCCGCCCTGTACCCGCCCAATGGGCGTTGCCCCTTGACCCCAACAAAGGGCTGGCTGCCCTCTGTACTCCCGCACCCATACATTTATGCCTGCCAACAGGGAATGGGTGCGGAATACGCCTGCGGGGATTGACGTTCCAAACGCCGGGTGCAGACCCGGCATTTTCCCGTAAATCGCCCCGGAATCATGCGGTTTTCGGCTCCGGCGTCAATACCTGGAAGCCATGCTCTTTTGCGTACTCCCTCGCCGCAGCCAGGCGTTCCTCGCTGTACGGCGGCACCAGCCGGATCGACAGCCGGGACTTTTCAATCACATAGGTCACGCTGCCCTCCGGCGTGCTGCGCTCCAACCGGCACAGCAGCGGATACTTCCGGCTGAAATCCGCCAGCCGGCGCTTCAGGCTGGCGTTGAACGTGTAAATGCTGGCAAGGTTCTCTGCCTCGTTCCAGTTGATGACGGTTTCTTTCTCATACTTAGACAGCTTCTTCATACAGATCCTCCCCATACTCTGTTTCAGATTCCAGTACACGCAGGCTGCGTCTGATCCGGTAATACTCGTCCATCTCCATGCGGAGATGATGGTAAAAGTCCCCGTACCACCCCCCGTCCACCTCCGTCTCCATCTTCCGGGCCAGCCCCAGCATCCGGCATCTGGCCTCCGGGTCAATGGTCAGCGCCGTCACCCATTTCAGCCGCGTTACTGTGTTATGGTAGTCCGGGCATCCATAGGTGTTCAGCAGTTTCTTTTCTTTCATGGTCAGTTTCATAAGCAATGCACCTCCGTTTTCAAATGTTGGGTTCCAGCCCCTTTCTCCATCCAGTCAAAGAACGCCTTTTTGCTGACTTTGATCAGCCTGCCGCTGCGGAAAGCCGGGAAGCCCGGCGTATGCACCAGCTCATAGGCGCTCATCCTGGAAATCCCCATAATGTGCTGGATGTCGGATACGTCCAGCACCAGCGGGAGATCATCATAGTTTCTGAACTTCTGTTTTTCTTTCATTGTGTACCTCCATAAAAAATATGATTCCTTTTTAGTATCCGGATTGCCGTTTTACCCACCAGCGATTTTCATCGATGGTTGCTGTTTCCTTTGTGCTGCCCTGCCCGGCATACACAAGTCACCGGATTTTCCGGTGCGCTCGCCCTCTTTTTTAGAGGGGTCATGGCGGTTTATCACAGTATGGACGGTCATTTAGTTGTCAAGGTACTCAGTGATACGAAATTACCACGCACAATCACCATAACCGATTAACTTTGACAAAACAATATTTCTATGATACCATGTGTGTAACAGATATTATCAAATTATAGAATTACCATAAACGGAGGGCATAAAAGTGGAGTACCAGTTTATCCGGCAGGAGCCATGCCGGGAAAAAGTGATCTTTGTCCTGACACTGGACAGGAAAAAGTTAAAAGAAAGGGTCTTGATCGGCACCGAGGATGAAGTCCGTTCCCGGCTGGAAGGAAATGAGGGCGCAGAGCTGGCTTGCGATACCACAAATCCACTGGGAACCCTGCTGATCCGCTTTGACAAAGACCCGGAAGGCAACTGGAACCGGCTGGGCCTGGCCCCGCTGCGGGACGCGATGCACACCAACCGATGGGAACAGCCAGCGTTGGAACAGGCCGCCGGGAAATTCCTCTCCGGGAAATACCAATCCGGGGAACCGATCTGCCAGTACACCGCATTCCGTATCTGGAATGCGTATCTGAAAACCCGTGAAAAACGCAGGCGGGAGATTGCCTGCGAGAAATTTATCACGGAAATGGCAAGGCTCACGGCGGCCTTCCGGATTGAAAACGCTATGGAATACGACCCGGAATCCGGCACGCCGGGGCGGCTGGACACCAGGAGCCTGTACTACCGCAGGACGCCGGCTGAGCATACCCGGCTTGACTTATGGTTCCCGGACAGCTCACGCCGGATGGAGTGCGTGGCGGCCTATGATTCCTTCCTGCCCCTTATCACCTACTACCTGAACCGCCTGAGCGACTGGGGGCTGTATTTCCGGCAGTGCAAGGTGTGCGGAAAATTCTTCCTGGCAAAGAGCCTCCGGTACGAATTGTGCAGCGACAAATGCCGGAAGAAGCAGGCGCTCCAGAATAAACGGGAGTTTGACGAACGGGCCAGGGAGAATGATTACGACCACCAGTACAAGAACGAATGCCAGGGCTGGCGTAATGTCATCAACAAAGCGAAGAAAACGCCCGGTTTCCCAGCCGACCGTCTGGCCCGGATGAAGGAAGCCTTTGAGGGCTTCAAGAAGGAGGCCCTACGGAGGAAAGCCCTGGTCAAAAACAAAGAATCCAGCCCCGAAGAATTCCGAAACTGGATCATCATGCAGAAAAACCTCCTGCTGGATATAATGGATGGCTCTTGACTGTCACAGGGGTGGTACAATTTTGTACCGCCCCCCAATCGCTATGAAAAGGGCTGCCTAACCTCTGCGATTAGACGGCCCGGAGCCATTCATAAACTTCTATATCCTGTTGTTATGATTTTTATCTGACTGTTTTCATCAGCTTTTTCATAAATTTCCAAAGCCGGATTCCGTCTTTCAGTCCCAGCCGGTAAAAGAAACATTCACTCTCTGCGCCGGTATCGAAGATAGAATCACAATAATGCCGCACAGCGTTTTTCTGTTCCTCGGACAATGCGCTGATTGCTTCCTCATACTCAGTTTCCAGCCGAATAAAATCCTCTTTCTTTTCCTTGCCGGTTTCTTCCTCCCGCCACTTACTATACTGGCTCTGCATCCGCTCCTGGATTATCAGATCGACCAGCTTTTCAATATCCGTACCCATAAGCAGCCCTCCTATGCCGCCGGATATAATTCCGGTATGTCTCCAGGACGGAATCAGACACGCCGCTCTTGTAAACCTTGCGGATGTCGGAGATTTCCTCCCCTTTCAGCAGTTTCAGCCATTCCAATAGGTCAGCCCTGCCATTAGCAAAGTTACAGCAGCGCCCATCGGCGTATTCGATGCGGTATCTCATAGACAATCACCTCCCCTAAAGATAGATCATCTCAGACCGGATAATTTCCTCAGCCCGGTTACAGATGCTGTTCATAGCCTTCACCCAGCCGAGCCAGTCCAGACACTTCAAATCTTCCGTGACATATTCGGCAGCCTTCATCTGTCTGACAATGACTTCAAACCGGGTCTGGGCCTGTTCGTCCAGATCAGCGAGATACGTCCATAGGTTCCCCGACAAAAGTAATTCGGCATACTGACCGGGGCGATGTCCTTTGAGATATGCCTGGTGCATCCGGCCCCACCGCCCAATGGAACGGCTTTCTTCTGGCATTTTTAAGGCGGGTATGTAATAATCACCAACCAGAACATAATCCAGGCCGTTGCTGTCATCGTGGATACGTTTCCTTAATTTCTCCATAGCGACCTCCTGTATTCGATTTTATACGAATCCAGTTGATCGTGTCCCTGTTCATGCTTAATTCAAGGCAACTGAACTCGTCACCATGAATTATGGCATATCCTCCCCGAATTTTATCCACTACATTCCGACTTATGTGAAGAATTTTGTCCTCACCAAATTTTTGAACTGGGAATTCCTTCATTCGTGATAAATCTTCTAAATTATCCTGAACAATGGTTGTCCTTATGTCAAAAAGAGAAGGCAAGGCAGATAACTTTTCTATTCCTTCTAAAAATTTATCATATCCATTAATGCAATTACACAATCTATCATATGTTTCATTACAAGCCCCATACATTGTAACTCCAATCTTATGAGGTGGATATTTTTCAAAAAGTTTCATAATTTCATTTGTTACCATAGTAGCATTGGTATAGACAGATAATAAAAAGCCCATTTGTGAAATTGCTTCATAAATTTCACAAAAATCAGCACGTAACATTACTTCCCCACCAGTCAATAATAAACTGAGAGTTCCTGCATCTCTCACTTCTTCTGCCATACGAATCCATTCTCTTGCCGTCCGTTCTCTTAATTGTAATTCTTTTATTCTTTCTTGGTTTACCCTAACCAAACACATCTTGCAACTAAGATTACAACGTCCAGTCAATTCAAATGTTCCATTCAATGGTATACGCCTTCTACTGTTCATATTCTTCTATCATCTTTCTTTCAGTCAAAAAGGCTATCGTATCGAGTACATCTTTTTCAGCCTGTTCCCTCGAAATATCAAAATTGTCCAAAAGTGCATCACACAATCCTTCAAAATCAGTTCCATTTTGCAAACAATTCCACAACACCTTAGCAGATTCATTTAAATTAATAATTCCACTAAAATCTGCTACTCCTGAACCTACTGTAATCAAGACTGGCATCCCTGTAATTTCACGTAATACATATTCCTTTTTACTTCTATACTTTCTCATTGACCCTTCTACCTATTATATACTCCACTAAATTACTATTTCTTTAACTAAAATTAACAGGAAAATGTAAAAAGCTATCCTCAAATTCCTTGACAATTGGGCAAAAATCCTATATTATTTTAAGAGTATAGATGTACTATCCCGTCTTTGACAGTTAGTAAAAGAAAAAATCGCTGTATCCCTTGCATTTACTGGGCTGCAGCGATTTTGGGCGTTGTCACGAAGTATAGTAATTTATTCTCTTCCTTTACTTTGCTTTTGAATTGTTTTCATTTTACTTTTTGTTATGAATTGATAATCGGTTCGAAAGCCACAAGCTTCATGAAGAGCATCTGTAATCGGCTCACGTTTGTACGTTGGGATAAATCCCTGTTCTTGAACTTCAACAAAATTCATTGCTTTCAAAGTGTCCAACAGTTCTTCGCAGGTATATTTTGAATCGAGTTTTTTCTCAAGAAAACGATAGATCATCAGTGCGAGAAAACAGATCAGGAAATGTGCTTTGATACGGTTCTCATCCTGCAGATAAACAGGTCTTGCTGAAAAATCCGTTTTCATGATACGGAAACATTCTTCTATCTGCCATCTGCCCTCACTGACTTTTAAAATGTCGCCGACTTCATCATCCAGAAGATCAGTACATACAGCATAGAGCCCATCATACTGAGCTTCTTGTGCAATCTTATTTTCATCCAGGAAATGATGGATATCAGCAGATTCTCCATCCTTGGTAGCCGCTGCACTCCCGATGAAACGGGCCGGATCGTTCGGATTTTTACGGTTCTTTTTTGTACTCCCGGAATCCAGCATTTTTTGCGCCCGTTCTACCTGTTTTTCACGAAGGGTTTTCTGATAAAGGGCATATTTAGGCGAGTATGTGACGATCAGGCGCTGATGAAGTTTCTTTGTAGTATAAGGTTCGTCTTTATAATAAAGTCCCTTATCATCCGCAGGCAGTTTGGTGATGTCAACGGGCGTATCATCAGAAACTCTTTTGAATCCCTGTGGATCCAAAGCCCATTCTTTTTCTTCTTTTTTCAGTTTTTTGATCGATTGGGTCACGATATAAGCGCGTTCTCCCATATGGTTGTAAACTCTGATATCCTCGGAGCCCAGTCCGGCGTCACTGCAATAGATAAATTTCTGGCAACCGAATTCTCCAAGGACTTTCTTTTCCAATGACTTTAATGAAGTCTGTTCGTTTGCATTTCCGGGAAAGAGTGAAAAGGCAAGCGGAATGCCATCACCATCCATAAATAACCCCATTTGGATGATAGGATTCGGCCTGTGTTCTTTGCTTTTTCCGTATTTTTTACTGCCGTCTTCCTGTTCAATCTCAAAGTAATAGTTCGAACAATCATAGTAAAGTACTTTATCGTTTCTGTTTTCGAAAAAATGACTGTTCTTATAAACTTCTGATTGTATGAGATCACACTCTGTTCCAAGGACATCCAATGCACGATAAACGTCATGAAGTCCATAAGAAGGTTTTTCTAAGAATTCTGACGCAGCTTTGAAAGAAGAACGTTTGCTGGAAGGCTCCAGGATCCTTGCGTAGATCAGATCGGAAAGAATTGCATTGATATCATATTTAAATTTATATTTTGTTTTTAATTTACGACACACTTTGTTTAATTGTAACTGATAATAAATAGATTGCAGGAAGAGGTATCCGCCGCGGAAGAAAGTATGTTTATTATAATCCAACTGCCTGTCAGCGTGAAAAGTAATCTGTATTCGTTTGTTTTCCTGCTCCTGCTTATATTTTAATGTTTCAAGCCTGGCTTCTTCTTTTGCCCAAGCCATTACATCATCACGTGTTGGCCCGTGTTCCGGTAAAAGTTCTTTTAGGGTTCCCAGCTTACGGACAATAACAGAAGTACTTACGCCTTTATCGTTAATGTAACCTTTGGAGATATAGAATGATTCGGCATTCTTTGATTTTGATGTAATAATTCTCATAAAAAACACTTCCTTTTCTATATTTTATCATACATTGCAATAAAATACAATAGAGTGAAACAAAAAAGTTGACACAAAAAAAGCAGGTTTTATGCGGCCTGCAAGCATTTTTTCTATTATTCAACTGTCAAACTCCCGGGCAAAAATCCTATATTATTTTAAGAGTATAGATGTACTATAAATGATAATTTTGTAGATTAAAATATAACAGTTAATAAGGGAGTGGATAAAAATGAAAAAAACATATGTAGTTCCTAGAATGGAATGTGAAACATTTGAACCAAATGAATATGTAGCAACCTGTTGGAAGGTCGGTTGTAGTAATAACACCTCCTATGCTACTCAAGGGAATAACAATATCAATGCTCCATACTATAATCATTGGATAAATTCTGAAGGACCTTATGATAGACCATTTAGCCATAACGGTTCCTGTCGTACTGCAACCAATAACTATTTTAAAACAAATGGAACTAACGTTACATTTGAATTTGAAAACAATAGTGAACAAGGTACACTTTACGGTGGATTAGATTATTGGGGAGATGTTAATAATAATAATGTCATAGATTCTGGAGACGTCATCTATTGGCACACTTCTAATACGGAAAGAACTTGGAATCATTGGGGCTATGTAGAATCCGTGGATTCTACTCACATAAACCGTTCATAACAAGCATGAATTTTATATGCGGTCGACAACCTTTGTCGGCCGCATTGTTGTCACAGGAGGTATATAGCGGAATGAACGGTAATTTTGAAAAATTTTTAATCAAAAAAGCACTCAATAATCACACACCAATTTCTGCAAGCATTGAACTTCTTCCCCTCTGCAACATGAACTGTGATATGTGTTATGTTCGACTAAGCCGTAAGGAAATGGAACAACAGGGTCATTTACACAAAGCAGAAGAATGGATCCAATTGGGTAGGGAGATGAAGGATGCGGGCGTATTATTTTTACTGCTGACGGGCGGAGAACCTCTCCTGTTTCCTGATTTTAAAAAGCTCTATCTGGAATTGATGCAGATGGGCATGATTCTTACCATCAATACCAATGGAACCTTAATCGATGAGGATTGGGCCCACTTTTTCGGTCAACATAAACCCAGAAGAATCAACATCACTCTCTATGGTGCCGATGATGTTGCTTATGAGACATTGTGTCATTATCCAGGAGGCTATGACAAAACCATAAAAGGGATACAACGTTTAAAAAATGAGGGTGTGGATGTGAAGATCAACGGCAGTGTTACAAAACAAAATAAAAAAGATATGAAAAGAATTTATGCCATTGGACAGGAGCTTCATATTCCTGTCCATATGGATACCTATATGCTCCCTGGCCTACATGAACGAAAAAAAACTTATGAGGAACAATCCCGATTGGGTCCAGTCGAAGCAGCTCGTGCAGATATGGAAACATTAAAAACAGAATTTCATCCAGAGGCATTTCATCAGTACGTGAATCACTCCATTTATAATGTCCAAAATGCAGATCACTCTTATACCAGACAAATTTCCTGTCTGGCAGGCAACTGCTCGTTTACCATCAACTGGAAGGGAGAGATGCGTCCTTGCGTAGTGCTTCCTAAACCTTCTATTCGTGTATTTGAAACTGGATTTTCATCAGCATGGAACCAGCTTTCTACAGAATCAAAGGAATTTCTTCTCAATTCCAAATGCAGTACCTGTTCCCTTCGCCCTATTTGTAAAACCTGTGTGGCAAGTGCATTATTAGAAACTGGCTCTTATGATGGTGTTCCCGACTATTTATGCCAATATACAGAAGAATTTCTTCGCCTTCTTTTTATCGAGAAAAAGCACCTGACAACATCTGAACAAAAATAAATAACCTTAAAAAGAGAAAATTCAAAGACACTCTATCCCATTAAAAAGGTTGGGGTAGATTTATCTGAATTTTCTCTTTTTTATCTTTCTCCTCTCTCCAAAACCTCTTCTAAACATCTCACTGCCTCTTCGGAAATATCACATTCCAACTGATAAATAGGAACTTTATTCAACAGATCTTCCAGCAAATCCATCACTCGCATCTGAAATTCCCCGTTCCATCCATTGATCGTAATCTGTTCCATAACCAGACGAAGTGCCTCAAAGCCAGTCATCCTTGAAATCTTATTTTCCTTTGCCTGTTTTAGCATCACGATAGCCTGAATTGGTAATGCCTCATTATGGCATATTTTTGAGCTTCCACACACCGGCCATCCATTGGCATACCATGTTCCATTTTCCATGGTTAGAAGAGAGCGATCTCCATTCATGGTACGATTGCCTCTGTATGTCTTCCACAAAGATGCCTGTGTGGATTTTCCTACCCCAGAAGCTGCAGAGAATAAGATTGCTCCTTTGGGATGCTCCATATACGCACAGTGAAGGATCATGGCATCCTGATGAATCATATGCTTTTCCAGGCTAAACATGGAGAAGAAGATCGTATCACAGCACAATAGTTCTTGGATTTCCTGACTGATCCAGACATGATAGTTCTTTTCCTGTTGCTGCAAACTGATTCCATATGGCACTGGATTGCCTTCAATATAGAAGATGCGGCATTCTCCACTTGCCGTATTCCATACACGAAGGTCTTTTCTTGTAATTTCTGGCCCAATCCGATGCTGTTCCACATAATCTTGTATCTTATTGAAATCTTCCACAACTTCCAGTGTATAATCGATATACCCTTCTTCTGGCCTTTGTGAATCCTGAATTTGGAATTTTGATAGATTTGGAGGCGTCATGATCTCTTCCGGCAGATGTAACCGGAAGAAAGCATGTCCCATCTGATAATAACCCGTTCTCATATATCCATCCTACCAGGTCTTATCTTCTCTGGTACATTCTACAAACCCGACACGAACCAGTTCACTAACAAATCCTCGCACATCTCTCGCCGCGATTTCTTCCTCCACCTCATATTCATCCAACACCATCTGGATCATCTCCTGCTCACTTTCTGCTTTTTCCAAGTTTTCCCAGATAAATTTGGCTGTATCCGTCAGGGTGATCAACCCATTAAATTCCTGTGTCGTTGCTCCTGTTGGCACTAAGATACATTCCCCTGCGATCTCTCTTAAGATAAATTCTTTTACGATTTTCATATCTATCACTCCTCTGTTTTCTTTCTTTTTTATCAAGACTTTTTTCTCTTGGTCTTTCATTCTACTGCCAGCATCTTAATAAAACATCGTTTCTTCTCAAATGCAATTCCATATCCGATCATATGGCGATACCCTCTGGCATAATCGGATTCCAGATAGCGCATATCTACAATATTCAACCTTAAGAAGGCTAGACTCATAACATCCTGAGTCCAGCCTTCTTATCGTTTCTCATCTGAATTATTTTCTTACCTTGATGTGTGTCTCACGAAGCTGTAATTCGGTTACTTCTCCTGGTGCACCGCACATTAAGTCCTGCGCATTTCCGTTCATTGGGAATGGAATGACTTCACGGATATTTTCTTCGTCACGAAGAAGCATGATCATACGGTCTACTCCAGGTGCCATACCAGCGTGTGGTGGAGCACCATACTGGAATGCATTGTATAATGCACCAAATTTTTCTTTTAAATCATCTTCGGTATAACCTGCGATCTCAAATGCTTTTACCATGATATCCAGGTTGTGGTTACGAACCGCACCGGAGGATAATTCTACCCCGTTACATACGATATCGTACTGGTAAGCTAAGATTTCTTCTGGATCCATCGTATTTAACGCTTCTAAGCCACCCTGTGGCATAGAGAATGGATTGTGTGTGAAGATGATCTTCTTTTCCTTTTCATCGTATTCGTACATTGGGAAGTCGTTGATGAAGCAGAAACGATATGCGTTCTTTTCTAATAAGTCCAGACGATTTCCTAATTCCGTACGGATCTGACCTGCGAATAAGGCAGCCTGTTTTTCTTTATCACAGATGAAGAAAATGGTATCTCCAGCCTGTAAGCCTGCAATATCTGCAATTTCCTGTTTCATATCATCTGGAATAAACTTATCGATCGGTCCTTTGTATGTCATATCGTCCTGAACCTGAAGGTATCCGAGTCCTCCCATACCAATCTTCTTGGCAAATTCTTCGAATTTCTTATGGAACTTCTTGGACATCTGCTGATGAACATTGACCGCACGTACCGTTTTGCCGTGGAATGGCTCAAATGTACATCTCTGGAAGAAATCAGTCACATCTACGATTTCCAATGGGTTACGAAGGTCTGGCTTGTCTGTTCCATATTTTAACATCGCTTCCTTGTAGCTGATGACTGGATAAGGAGCGGCGGTTACCTGACTTCCTTCTGGTGCAAATTTTTCAAAGGTAGCCGTTAATACTTCTTCTCCTGCACGGAAGACATCTTCCTGAGTTGCAAAGCTCATTTCAAAGTCTAACTGATAGAATTCTCCTGGAGAACGGTCTGCACGGGCATCCTCATCACGGAAGCAAGGTGCGATCTGGAAGTATTTATCAATACCAGATACCATCAGTAACTGCTTATACTGCTGTGGTGCCTGTGGAAGTGCATAGAATTTACCTTTAAACTTACGGGATGGCACGATATAATCTCTGGCACCTTCTGGAGAAGACGCGCAAAGAATTGGTGTCTGAATTTCTAAAAATCCCATCTCTGTCATCTTCTGTCTTAAGAAGCTGATGACCTGAGAACGGAAGATAATATTGTCTTTTACTTTTTTATTACGCATATCTAAATAACGGTATTTTAAACGGACATCCTCACGAACTTCTTTGGAAGTCATGATTTCAAATGGAAGCTGCTTGTATACCTTTCCTAAGATTTCTACGCTATGGGCTTCTAATTCAATGGTTCCGGTTGGAATCTTTGGATTGTAGGTCTCTTCGTCACGTTTGTCCACAACCCCTTCGATGGAAATACAATCTTCTTTTGTGATTCCATCTAATAAATCGGTATTGCGCATTACGATCTGTAATACTCCATACATATCTCTTAAGTCAATAAAGGAAACTCCACCATGGTCACGGATGTTCTCTACCCATCCAGCTACCTTTAACGTGGATCCAATATCGTTCTCACTGATTTCATTTAATAATCGGTTACGATAAATGTTTGATGTGTTCATAAAGTTTCTCCTTCTAACATGAATGCTGGTTTTCTGTGGATGAATCTCTATTGTAAAAAAAAGAGACCCTTCATCCATCACAAACGTCAGGACGAACAGTCTTTGTCCGCGGTACCACCTGATTTACTGCTTAGCAGTCACTCATCGGTTGAAAAACCTTGCCGACTAACGTGCGGCTGACGGCTCACTTACTTGGCCATTCATGATATGGCCGTTGGGATCGCGGCTGATAAAGTGTTATTCACACAGACTCATTCTGCAGAATTCTCACCATCTTCTGCTCTCTGGAAGCGATCTTCTGTGTTACTTCTCTTCGTCATCGCCCATCGTCTGTTCTAATAGTAAAATGTCAAAACAGACTATTTTAAATATACATGATAATACCGTAGATTGTCAATCTTTTAAAAAAATTTTACTGATGAAACTTCGCACGATTTCATTGTTAAAATCGTACGAATAGGATATAATAATAGTGAATCCAATGATGTATGAAAGGGGGCGTCTATCATGTCAATTACTGCTACAGAATTAAAATTAAACCTTAGCAAATATCTTCTCCTTGCAGAAAAAGAAGATATCTTTATCACTCGGAATGGAAAAGTAGTTGCAAAACTTACTAATCCTTACCAGGACCGAGTGGATATGGCAAAATCACTTTTTGGTGCTGTACCCGCAGATATCACATTAGAAGAGGCGCAGGCAGAAAAGAGAGATCAATTATGAGAGTGCTCATCGATACCTGTATTATCATTGATGTTCTGCAAAGCCGAGAACCATTCTGTAAAGAGGCACAGGAATTATTTCTGGCCGTAGCGAATAAGCAATTTATTGGGTTCTTAACTGCAAAATCTACTACGGACATTTACTACCTCACTCACAGATGTACCCATGACGATAAGGAAACGCGACGTATCTTAAACACTTTGTTCGCATTATTTGAATTACTTGATACCAGTGGGATTGATTGCAGAAAGGCAATTTCATCCGATCTTTCCGACTTTGAAGATGCTGTTATGGTAGAATCTGCCATTCGCAGCGGAATGGATTGCATTGTAACGCGTAATTTAAAAGATTATGTGAAAGCACCGCTGCCAGTATATTCACCATCCGATTTTCTGAATTTGCTCAATGTAAATGAATAATTATACAGACGAGGTATAATCAACCATTTGATCATACCTCGTCCTTTTTGTACCCATTTCAAGAATGCCATTCGCTAAAGGCTTTTATTCAATAATCCCATAGTGCTTCAACGCAAATGGAATCCCCTCTTCTTCGACACGAAGGGTCACAAAATCAGCCACTTTCTCCACAATCGGACTATGCTTGCCCATAATGATCGCATGCCCTGCTGCCTGTAGCATGGTATAATCATTCTCACTATCGCCAAATGCATAGATGTTATCTGCCGGCATCCCGCTCTTCTCCATCACTGCCCGAAGTGCAGATCCTTTGGTACAGCCCTTTGGCATAATTTCAGCATAATCTTCCAATGGATGATCAATGATCTCCAATTCTTCTCCGAAGCTCTGATACAATTCCTCAAAGGCTGCCCGATCGCTGTACATCACCGTCAATTTGTTATAATCTGTATCATACTGCCCTTCCCACTGGCTGAACTTGGAACGGTCCAGACCAAAGTATTCCATGATCCGTTCATACAAGTCACTGTTCATCTTTGTTACATAACAATAATCCTGTGTTTCTACATTCGCATAGATTCGATCATGTTTATCCTGGAAGAACTCCATCATCCTTCTCAATACATCCTTATCAATGGTCCTATTGTGATATTCTTTTCCTTTGATTCTTGCATATGCTCCATTTGTCGTAATAAATCCATCGAACAGATGCTTCACTGGCTCTACCATCCCAATACTTCTTCCAGATGCCAGAACGGTCAGATATCCATTGCTTCTTGCCTGACAAAGTGCCTCTACCGTTGCGTCACTGATCTCGTGAATTCCAATACTTCCATCTACCAACGTTCCGTCATAATCAAATAATAGTAATCCTTTGCTGCTTAACATTCTATTTCCCTCCTGGCTGCCGTCACATCTCCCCATAGACCTGCATTTTCCTTTATTTTATCGCAGATAACCACCGGTTGCAATTCTTTCTTGAGTTTCCGCAAATTGTAATAAAAAAATGAATATGTCTGACCAAAGTACCAATCTGCCGATTTTTTGAGAAGTATAGAGTGGCAGTCTTATGAATAGAGGCACTTTAATAAGCCCCGCCGGAACCGGACTTTGGGAGACATATTCTTTTATCTATTCAAACAGCCAGCTTAAGGCAGAGTTGACGGTATGCAGGACGTTTCGTCCTGAACCAGAGCCTGATGCCTTCTTTTGCATACGACAGTATGCCCGAGATACCTTTTGCCAGCCGGTAATAGCAGAATGTTACTTTTTCTTTGATTGGATCTGCCGTCTGTATAATTGCAGATTTCGGCATATTCGTTTCTGATCTCATAGAAATATGGCCCAGAAATGCCATGCACAAAGTAAGGTATCAAAGCATTGATTGCTTTCAGTTTCCGTACCCGGAAGTTTTCAAACTGGAACATCTGCTTTTTACATCGGAAATATTCTTCTATTTTCCATCTGGAAAAGTAGAGTCGCGCAACCTTTATCACATCGTCTTTCGATCTGATCTCTCTGTTTGTTGCAGTGCTTTCAGAACCGTCCCGTACCCATCCGAGGGATTCGAACTTATAACCGTCAGGTTTCACAACATCACTGTCATCGATATGGATGACCGGGTGGTCGGGACACCATTTTCTGACCTGTGTCAGATAAGACTTAAGAGCATCTTTGGGAATTCCTTTGGCCAGATGTCTGGAAAGGCGGTCAACGATGTTGATCTTTCTGGAAGGTTCCTGTAATTGGTCAACGATATCGGTAAGCAGGCAGCTGCCGGAAGCGAGAATACCATAATTCATGTCCGCAATAAACTTTCTTTCAGGTTTCGGAAGGTTTCTAGAAATTTTATTTGAAAAAGATAAAATTTGCCGTTTCATTTGATAAGTATTTGATGTAAAATGAACCACAGGGAATCCTCCTTCTTTTTGTTTAGTATGATTTTTTTGTGGTGATTAAATGTTACATCAAAAAGGAGTTTGATTCCTTATATTTTTGGTATTTTTTGAAAGTTGTTTATAACAATGTATGCAAAATTGGGAGGCTGTGGATAAAACTGCGGAAACTCAAGGCTTTCTTTTTCTTGCGGTTCCAGTTTTTCAGTGGTATCATATATAAATGAATAGCTTCGGCTAAATATATATGTATTAGGAGCGATTGTTAAACAACCAAAAATACAGACAAATATGTTTATATGTGATGCAATGTGTTTATAAAGAAAGGAGAATTATTTATGAACACATCAAATATCACAAATTATAAACCAAAAGATTTTGCTGAATTACTTGGAGTGTCAGTAAAAACTCTTCAACGTTGGGACAGAGATGGAATTCTCAAAGCAAATCGTACTCCAACTAACAGAAGATATTATACTTATGATCAATATTTACAGTTCAAAGGTATCCAAACAGAGAATGATATAAGGGACACAGTAATATATGCAAGAGTTTCTACAAGAAATCAAAAAGATGATCTACAAAATCAAGTAGCGTTTTTAAAACAATTCTGTAATGCAAAAGGTATTATTGTAAACAATGAAACTCTTTCACCGAATGAAGAATTAGTTCAAGATATTATATCAATCTTACATGTGTTCAGTTGTAGATTGTATGGATTTCGCAAGTATAAAAATCAGATAAAGGAGGATGAGGAAATTGCGAAAGAGTTACAAAACGGAAATAAACCCAACGCAGGAACAAATACAAAAGATAAATAAAACAATTGGAACTTGTAGATTTATTTATAACTTTTACCTTGCTCATAATAAAGAACTTTATAACAAAGGTGAAAAATTTATGACAGCAAAATCTTTTAGTGTATGGCTAAATAATGAATTTCTACTAAATAATCCAGAATATTTATGGATAAAAGATGTGAGTTCTAAGTCAGTTAAAAAATCCATGGAAAATGCGTATACTGCTTTTACCAGATTTTTTAAAAAGCAAAGTAGATTTCCCAGATTTAAAAAAAAGAATAAGTCAGATGTGAAAATGTATTTTGTGAAAAATAATCCAAAAGATTGTTTCTGTGAAAGACATCGAATTAATATCCCTACTCTTGGATGGGTAAGATTAAAAGAAAAGGGTTACATTCCAACAACAAAGCAAGGATATGTGATTAAAAGTGGTACAGTCTCCTGCAAGGCTGGAAGATATTATGTATCAGTTTTAATAGAGATTCCTGATTGGAATAAACCACAATTAAATAATTTTGGATTAGGGATTGATTTGGGACTTAAAGATTTTGCAATTATTAGTAATGGTATTACAAAGAAAAATATCAATAAAACTGCAAAAATAAGAAAATTAGAGAAACAATTAAAAAGAGAACAAGCGTTGTCTATCGAGAAAATACGAAGACTTAAAAAAACGACAACAATAAAATAGAAAGGAGAAGACCACTAGATAAAATATTACAAAAACAAGTACTTAAAGGTACAGAAACTTACATCATAGAATAGACAAT
>NZ_MJIG01000001.1 GCF_001940245.1 Anaerostipes sp. 992a | reverse complement strand
TGTCAGTAAAAACTCTTCAACGTTGGGACAGAGATGGAATTCTCAAAGCAAATCGTACTCCAACTAACAGAAGATATTATATCAATATTACATGTGTTCAGTTGTAGATTGTATGGATTTCGCAAGTAAATAAAAATCAGATAAAGGGGGATGAGGAAATTGCGAAAGAGTTACAAAACGGAAATAAACCCAACGCAGGAACAAATACAAAAGATAAATAAAACAATTGGAACTTGTAGATTTATTTATAATTTTTATATTGCCCATAATAAAGAACTTTATAACAAAGGTGAAAAATTTATGACAGCAAAATCTTTTAGTGTATGGCTAAATAATGAATTTCTACTAAATAGTCCAGAATATTTATGGATAAAAGATGTGAGTTCTAAGTCAGTTAAAAAATCCATGGAAAATGCGTATACTGCTTTTACCAGATTTTTTAAAAAGCAAAGTAGATTTCCCAGATTTAAAAAAAAGAATAAGTCAGATGTGAAAATGTATTTTGTGAAAAATAATCCAAAAGATTGTTTCTGTGAAAGACATCGAATTAATATCCCTACTCTTGGATGGGTAAGATTAAAAGAAAAGGGTTACATTCCAACAACAAAGCAAGGATATGTGATTAAAAGTGGTACAGTCTCCTGCAAGGCTGGAAGATATTATGTATCAGTTTTAATAGAGATTCCTGATTGGAATAAACCACAATTAAATAATTTTGGATTAGGGATTGATTTGGGACTTAAAGATTTTGCAATTATTAGTAATGGTATTACAAAGAAAAATATCAATAAAACTGCAAAAATAAGAAAATTAGAGAAACAATTAAAAAGAGAACAGCGTTGTCTATCGAGAAAATACGAAGACTTAAAAAAACGCAACAATAAAATGAAAGGAGAAGCCACTAGACAAAATATTCAAAAACAAGTCTTAAAGGTACAGAAACTTCATCATAGAATAGACAATATTCGTACCGATTATATCAATAAATGTGTAAATGAGATAGTGAAAACCAAACCATCTTATATTACCATTGAAGATTTGAATGTAAAAGGAATGATGAAGAATAAGCATCTGTCTAAAGCAGTTGCTTCACAGAAATTCTATGAGTTTAGAACAAAACTTGAAGCAAAATGCAAAGAACTGGGAATTGAATTAAGAATTGTAGATAGATGGTATCCATCAAGTAAGCTATGTCATGAATGTGGTTGTATTAAGAGAGATTTAAAACTTTCTGATAGAGAATATATTTGTGAGTGTGGATATCATGCTGATAGAGATTATAATGCAAGCCTTAATTTAAGAGATGCAATATCCTACAAAATAGCATAAAACAAGCGTTTGTAGGCATGTACCGATGGCTTTAGTCGGGAATTTACGACTGTGGACTGTACAAGAACTTGTGAGTAGCGTATTACTTGTAATCGCAAAAGCATACAGGATGAAGCAGTAAGAAAAGTTTGTGAAAACTTTCAATATCTCGATATGGATATATTTGTCCATATTTTGAGTGGCAGGATATCGCAGATGACAACCAATGAAAAAGCTCTGGCACTTCATAAGGAATGGGCCGGAAAAATAGAAACTACTGCCAAATGTAAAGTTGCTTCTAAGGAAGATCTTGCACTTGCCTATACACCAGGTGTTGCAGAACCATGTAAAGTCATTGCACAAGATCCGGAAGCTGTCTATGAATATACGATCAAATCCAACACGGTTGCTGTTGTTTCCGACGGAAGCGCGGTTCTGGGCCTTGGCAATATCGGTGCCAAGGCTGCTATGCCGGTTATGGAGGGAAAGGCTGTTCTTTTTAAGGAATTTGCCAATGTCAACGCCTTTCCAATCTGCCTGGATACTCAGGATGTCGATGAAATTGTAGAAACCGTCGTTCGAATCGCACCTGCTTTTGGCGGTATCAATCTGGAGGATATTTCTGCTCCACGATGTATCGAAATTGAAAACCGCTTAAAAGAGCTTCTGGACATTCCAGTCTTTCATGATGATCAGCATGGAACTGCCATTGTTGTACTGGCAGGTGTCATCAACGCCATGAAGGTAACGGGGCGTACAAAGGAAAGCAGCAAGGTCGTGATCAATGGAGCAGGCTCTGCCGGCATGGCCATTGGAAAGCTTTTACTCCGCTATGGATTTCAGAATGTAACCATGTGTGATATTTCCGGCATTCTTGGTAAGGACTCTGAAGGTCTGAACTGGGCACAGAAAGAGATGGTAGAAGTTACCAACCTTTCCAATGCCAAAGGAACCCTTGCCGATGCATTAAAAGGCGCTGATATCTTCATAGGTGTATCTGCACCAGGCATCGTTACGAAGGAAATGGTCGCTTCCATGAACAAAGATGCTATTATCTTTGCCATGGCCAATCCAGTTCCTGAAATCATGCCAGATTTGGCCAAAGAAGCTGGTGCCCGTATCGTTGGAACCGGACGTTCTGATTTTCCAAACCAGGTGAATAATGTAGAAGTTTTCCCTGGTATTTTTAAAGGTGCCTTAGAAGGACGCGCTTCTCAGATTACAGAAGAGATGAAGCTGGCTGCTGCCACTGCAATCGCTTCTTTAATTCCAGATGATGAATTAAGCGATACCCGCATTCTTCCAGAACCTTTTGATCCAAGACTGGCAGAAACGGTTTCAAAGGCAGTAAAGGATCATATTTAAGATGAGTCATCCCAACTGGCATGGCAAACGGTTCTATTCCTTTGACAGCTATATTAAGGAGCATTTTGGAAAAAAATTATATAAAGTATCTTTAGATGCCGGATGTACCTGTCCCAATCGGGACGGGACTCTGGGATTTGGCGGATGTACCTTCTGCAGCGCGGAGGGCTCAGGTGATTTTGCCTCTTCTTCTCATCAATCCATAACCGAACAGATTGAAGAAGGCATCACATTGATCGCAAAGAAGGCAGAAACAGACCAATACATCGCTTATTTTCAGGCATTTACCAGCACCTATGGACCTGTGGAACGTCTCCGTTCCATGTTTTTAGAAGCCGCCCATCACCCAAAGATTGCGGCCATCTCCATCGGTACCCGTCCAGATTGTCTGCCGAATGAAATTTTATCCCTTTTAGAAGAGATTATGAGCATCAAGCCACTTTTTATCGAATTGGGACTACAGACCATTCATGAAGAAACAGCAAAACATTTTCACCGGGGATATGAACTGGATATATTTGAAGATGCCGTCCATGCGCTTTCCAACCGCCAGATTCCCATCGTCGTCCATCTGATTCTTGGACTTCCCGGCGAAACCAAACAACAGATGCTGGAATCTGTTTCTTATCTAAATCATCTTCCCATTCATGGAGTAAAGCTTTCTATGCTTCATGTGCTTTCCGGTACCCAGATGGGAAAGGAATATGAACAGAATCCTTTTCCAGTCTTTTCTCTGGAAGAATATGTAGATTTTCTTATTTTATGTCTGGAGCACATACGAGAAGATATTGTCATTCATCGTATCACTGGAGATGGACCGAAGGATTTATTAATCGCTCCATTGTGGAGTACACATAAACGGCTGGTACTCAATACCATTGCCCATGAAATGAAAATAAGAAATAGTTATCAGGGCACCCGCGTGTCCATCCATGAGGAATACCGATTTCCTTCATGAGAAAATAAGGAGTGATCAAAACATGCAAAAGGATGCAGCTACCCTTTATAAATTAATCGTTTTGTACATGCTGTATAAAGTGGATTTTCCTTTGACCAATTCACAGATTTCTGAATTTATTTTAGATCAGGGATATACCAATTACTTCAGTCTTCAGACAGCAATCAATGAATTGATTGAATCGGATATGATTCGTGTAGAAAATATCAGAAATTCCTCCCTTTATCATCTGGAAGCCGCTGGAGTTGAAGCCATTGAGATGTTCGAGGATCGTATTTCTGACGGAATCAAACAGGACATTATGACTTATTTTGAGAACAATAAGTATCATCTGCGAAATGAAGTAGAGATCACTGCGGATTACTATCCGAGTAAAAAGGAAGAATATTTTGTTGACTGTAAGATTAAGGAGAAAGGAAATGTCTTATTAGAATTAAAACTAAATGTTCTTTCCAAAGAACAGGCCATTGCTATCTGTGATGACTGGCATAAAGACAGCTCTGATGTCTACTCCTATTTGGTAGAAAAGCTTATGCTAAAGTAATGATTGAAAAACGGAAATATTCCCTTGTTGGAACATTTCCGTTTTTTTATCTTCTACTCTTCTTCCTGTTTCAGGACAAATTCTTCAATAAACTCCCAAATCTCATCTCTGCCCTGCTTCGTCAGTGCAGAATATGGAAAGATTGGTGTATTCCCCCGCAATTTCAATTTGGTACGAATCGCATTGATATGCTTCTTCACCTGGCTTCTTTTCAATTTATCCAGTTTTGTAGCAATAATAACCGGATAATAACCATTGGAGATAATCCAATCGTACATCTGACAGTCATTGGCAGATGGATCATGACGAATATCCACCAACAGGAATACGATTGCCAGCTGCTCTGACTGATGCAGATAATCTTCGATCATCTTTCCCCACTTTTCCTTGACAGATTGGGAAACTTTCGCATAGCCATATCCTGGCAGATCCACAAAATATAATTCTTCATTAATATTATAAAAATTGATGGTCTGAGTCTTTCCCGGCTGTGCAGAGGTTCTTGCATAGGACTTCCGATTCATCAGACCGTTGATCAGGGAAGATTTCCCTACATTGGATTTTCCGGCAAATGCCACCTCGGGAAGAGTATTCTTTGGAATCTTACTGGTGATTCCACAGACCGTCTCTAAATGAATTGATTTTATGACCATAAGCGCTCCTTTCTAAAGAAATGCTCCGGAAATTACCTCTCGCATATTGGATACATATGTAATCGCCAAACCTCCAGTAATCTCTTTATCAATATCTTTTACATTTTTCTGATTCTTTATTGGAAGAAAGACCTCTGTTACGCCTGCATTTTTGGCAGCCAGAAGCTTCTCCTTCAATCCTCCGATCGGAAGTACATTTCCACGGAGGGTCACCTCTCCAGTCATAGCAATATCGCCCCGTACCTTTCGTTCTGTTACAGCAGACAGGATTGCAGTTGAGATGGTAATCCCTGCAGATGGCCCATCCTTTGGTACTGCCCCCTCTGGAACATGGACATGAATGTCATGATTTTCAAAATAATCTTCTGGAATCTTTTCGCACTCACCAATCGAACGAACGTAGCTGACTGCAATCTGTGCAGATTCCTTCATCACATCGCCCAGATTTCCGGTAAGCAAAAGCTTCCCTTTGCCCGGCATCGTGTTGACCTCAATCTGAAGCGTATCGCCGCCTGCACTGGTCCATGCCAGTCCTCTCACCACGCCACATTGAGGCTCTAAGTTGTTATCTTCCTCATCAAATGGAGCCGTTCCCAGCATATCCCGTACTATTTTTTTCGTAATGGTCATATGCTCTTTCTTCTTCTCCAGGATGATTCTGGCTGTCTTACGGCAAATATCGCCAATTTTATGCTCCAAAGAACGAACGCCGGCCTCCCTTGTATAGAATCGAATCATTTCTTTTAAGGCTTCGTTGCGAAATGTGAGTTGTTCTCCACTTAAGCCGTTTGCTTTTTTCTGTTTATCCACAAGATAGTCTTTGGCAATGTGGAATTTCTCATTTTCTGTATAACTGGAAACCTCGATGATTTCCATACGGTCATACAGTGGCTTTGGAATCATAGATGCATCATTGGCGGTTGCGATAAAGAGTACCTCGCTTAAATCCAGAGGAACCTCCAGATAATGGTCTCTGAAATTCACATTCTGCTCACCATCCAGCACTTCTAATAGTGCTGCAGCCGTATCCCCCCTCTGATCCTTTCCTGTCTTGTCAATCTCATCTAGTAAAATCAGTGGATTACACACACCTGCTTTCTTGATTGCCTCTGCAATACGCCCTGGCATAGCTCCGATATACGTCTTTCTATGACCACGAATCTCTGCTTCGTCTCGTACTCCACCCAGAGAAATTCTTACATATTCCTTATCCAATGCTCTGGCAATAGACTTACCAATGGAGGTTTTTCCAGTTCCAGGAGGTCCCACCAGGCAAATGATCGGTGCTTCTCCTTTTTTGGTAAGCGTACGAACTGCAAGGAATTCTATGATTCTCTCCTTAATTTTCTTAAGACCATAGTGATCCTCTTCTAATATCCTGGATGCCTGTATGATATCATGATTTTCTTCTTTTGTACGATTCCAAGGCATCTCCAGCATTGTTTCAATATAATTACGCAGCATACCACTATCTCCTGCCATAGCCGGCATGCTTTTAAAGCGATTGATTTCTTTTGTAATTTTTTTCTTTACTTCTTCAGATGCTTCTAACTTCTCTACTTTTTCCAGAAAAATATCTGCATCTTCTTCTATCGAGGTTTCTCCCAGCTCCTTACGGATAATCTGCATCTGTTCCCGAAGCATATACTCTCGCTGACTTTTATCAACAGCAGCTTTTACCTTTATCTGGATATCCTTCTGCACTCTTGCAATTTCGCATTCCTCTGTCAGAAGCACCAGCATTCTCTCTGCCCTCTGCTTCAAATCGGCAATTTCCAAAATATCCTGCTTCTTTTCCAAAGAAAATGGAAGATGGGTTGCAATTTCATCGATCATCTCTTCCAGACGATTCATATGAAGCACCTTTCCAACAAATTCCCGGTTTAATTTTACATTTTCTGCATAATAAGCTTCCAGCCCGTTTTTCATATAGCCTATATAAGCCTCTTCTTCATAAGAAGCAAATTCCTGAATCGTCTCCACACTTTCCACTTCTACGCGGAAGGATGGATTGCTTTCGCAGACCTCTGTAATTTTACCACGTTCGATTCCCTCTACGAATACACGAATCAGGTTCTGTGGCAGTTTTACGATCTGCTTGATTTTTGCTACCAGCCCAATCTGAAAAAGCTCTGATGCATCTGGATTCTCCTCATTGGGATCCATCTGATTGCTCAGGAAAATCATCTGATTATTTTGCATAGCTTCCTGTACTGCGGCTGCAGATTTCTCTCTGGATACATCAAAATGTACCGTAGTTTTCGGATATATAATCTTTCCTCTCAATGCAATCATAGGTAATACTCTAATCATATTTCCTCCTTATATCCCAAAACAGGCTGCTCTCATAAAGTCAAACTCTATGAAGCAGCCTGATCTTAGGCGATTTCTCCGTTATTCTTTTTTGCACTTCTCTTCGCAGCCAGCGCTTTGACTGCTTTCTTTTCCTCTGAACGGACAATGACCGGATCTGCTCCGTTTTCCACTACGTCCTTGGTAATGATACATTTTTCAATATATTCATCAGATGGAACCTGATACATTAAATCCATGATCACGGATTCCATAATCGCACGAAGCCCTCTGGCTCCTGTATTACGCTCAATTGCACGTTTTGCAATTGCTTTTAATGCTTCTTCTTCAAATTCCAGCTCTACGCCATCTAGTTCAAACAGTTTACAGTATTGCTTCACAATCGCACTCTTTGGCTCTGTCAGAATGCTTACCAATGCTTCCTCATCCAGCTTATCTAAAGAAACGACTACAGGAACACGGCCTACAAATTCTGGGATCAAACCAAATTTGACCAGATCCTGTGGAAGCACCTGCTGCAATAGCATACCAATATCCTTCTTGCTCTGCTGCTCAATCTCAGCATTAAATCCCATGGATTTCTTGCCGGTTCTGGATTCGATAATTTTCTCCAGTCCGTCAAAGGCTCCACCACAAATAAATAAAATATTGGTTGTATCAATCTGAATGAATTCCTGATGTGGATGCTTACGCCCTCCCTGAGGTGGGACAGAAGCAGTGGTTCCTTCGATGATCTTTAACAATGCCTGCTGTACGCCTTCCCCAGATACATCTCTGGTAATAGAAGTATTCTCAGATTTTCTTGTAATCTTATCAATCTCATCAATATAGATAATCCCACATTCCGCACGCTCAATATCATAATCTGCTGCCTGAATGATCTTAAGAAGGATATTTTCTACATCTTCTCCCACATAACCAGCCTCAGTAAGTGCTGTAGCATCTGCGATTGCAAACGGTACATTTAATACTCTTGCCAGAGTCTGCGCTAATAAGGTCTTACCTGAGCCAGTTGGTCCAAGCATCAGAATATTACTCTTCTGCAATTCAACATCGGAATTCTCATTGGCCAGAATTCTTTTATAATGATTATATACGGATACAGCCAAAACCTTTTTCGCCTCGTCCTGTCCAATGACATAATCATCCAGAAATTCTTTTATTTCTTTTGGCTTTAATAAGTTAATGCCATCCTGATTCTCATATGGAACAAATTCATCTGCAATAATCTCACTGCAGACTTCAATACATTCATCACAAATGTAGACACCCTTGGCCTTTGGTCCTGCAATCAGCTTGCGTACCTGGTCCTGGGATTTATTACAGAAAGAGCATCTTAGCTGCTTTCTATCATCCATTCTTCCTGCCATTAATTCTCTACCTCTTACTAATTACACTGTCGATCAGTCCATATTCCATTGCTTCCTGTGCGGACATATAATTATCGCGTTCTGTATCCGCGCAAATCTTTTCATATGGCTGTCCTGTGTTCTCACTTAAAATAGTGTTCAATTTATGTTTTGTCTTTATAATATGATCGGATACGATCTTAATATCCGTTGCCTGCCCCTGAGCACCGCCGGATGGCTGATGGATCATAATTTCTGCATTCGGAAGAGCCATTCTCTTTCCTTTCGTTCCACCAGCTAATAAGAAAGCACCCATGCTGGCAGCCATACCCATACAAATGGTAGATACATCGCATTTGATATACTGCATCGTATCATAAATTGCCATACCAGCCACTACGGATCCACCTGGGCTATTAATATAAAAGCTAATATCTTTGTCCGGATCTTCAGATTCCAAAAAAAGCATCTGAGAAACTACCAGATTCGCAGATACATCTGTTACTTCTTCTCCTAAAAAGATAATTCGATCCTTTAAAAGTCTTGAATAAATATCGTAAGAACGTTCACCTCTACCAGTTTGTTCAATTACATAAGGTACAAAACTCATAGAAATTCCTCCTATCTTTACATAGTACAAAGAAAGGGAAGGTATCTTCCCTTTCTTTTCTTGTCATATTACCTGATCATGTTCTTTACAAAAACACGCCAATTATTTTGCTTCTGCAACTAATAGATCAACCGCTTTCTGAACAGCGATGTCTTTCTTCATCTGTTCTTTTTCAGCATCTCCCATGAATCCCTGAAGTTTTTCAGCTTCCATCTGATACATTTCTGCCATCTTAGCGATTTCTGCATTTAATTCATCATCTGTTGCTTCGATATTCTCAGCTGCAACAACAGCTTCTAATAATAATCTGGATTCGATGCGTTTCTTAGCCTGTGGTTTTAAGTCTTCCATGAATTTTTCCTGAGTCATTCCTGTGAACTGGAAGTACTGTTCTAACTGTAATCCCTGGTAGCTTAAGTTCTGTGCAAATTCCTGAGCCATCTGATTTGTCTGTTCTTCGATCATAGCTTCTGGAATATCCATAGATGCATTTTCCACAGCTTTATCTACAACTTTGTTTTCTTTTTCTGTCTGAGCAGCTTTTTCTTTCTGTTCTACTAATTTTGCTCTGATATCTGCTTTGTATTCGTCTAATGTATCAAATTCAGATACTTCAGATGCAAATTCATCATCGATCACTGGTAATTCTTTTACTTTGATTCCATTGATCTTTACTTCGAATACAGCTGGTTTTCCAGCTAATTCTGGTGCATGATATTCTTCTGGGAAGGTTACATGAACTTCTACTTCTTCACCAATATTCTTACCGATCAACTGTTCTTCAAAGTTATCGATGAAGGATCCAGATCCAATGACTAATGTCTGGTTTTCAGCAGTACCACCTTCAAATTTTTCACCATCAACAGATCCAGAGTAATCGATCAATGCAATATCACCATTTTCAATCGCACGGTCTTCTACTGTGATCTCTCTTGCATTTTCTTCCTGCTGTTTTACTAATTCTGCAGAAACTTCTTCATCTGTTACTTCTTCTACAGTTACTTCTACTTCTAATCCTTTGTATTCACCTAAAGTTACTTCTGGTTTTAAAGCAACTTCTGCAGTAAAGATAAATGGTTTTCCTTTTTCAATCTGTTCAATATCCACTTCTGGTCTGGAAACGATTTCCAAATCGCAGTCTTTCATTTCTTCTGCATAAGCTTTTGGAATAATAATATTCGCTGCTTCTTCATAAAATACTTCTGGTCCATACATCTTTTCAATGAAAGCCTGAGGTACTTTTCCTTTTCTGAATCCAGGAATGTTGAAGTTCTTTTTCTGTTTTTTATAAGCTTCTGTTGTCGCTTTTTTAAATTCTTCCGCATCCACTTCAATGGTCAGCTTAGCCATATTATGTTCCAATTTTTCAACTTGTAAACTCATTTCACAAATCCTCCTAAAATTTATCTTCTATACTGTATTTCTTATCTCAGTCGGAAAAACTATCATAACTTTCCACGTTAGACATTTTGTAATTATATCATAACACAAATATCGTGTCCACTACTTTTCCTCATCAATTCCTTTTTTATACTGATATTCTGCGGATCTTCGGAGAGTTCTTGGTGCTTTACTGATAATATCCACTTCGAATACATCTCCGTCCTGAATATCCTCTTTGGAAATCTCCAGAAGATGCTCATTATGGAAGGTCGTGGAGATTTTATTGCCTGCTACCAGAACATTACAGTAATTGGTAAAATTATTACCGACAATAAATATACTGTCATCAGATTCATATATCTTGGTTACCTCCAGATTCCGACATCCAAAAGTAATATCCGTAGGCTTATATGGATTTTCCTGATCGTAAATATAATTCTTTCCATAGAAAATGTCATACTGCAGATCTGTAAGATTTTTCAGATATGTATCGGAGCCCTTTTGTGTCTGGTGGAACTTTGTTAAGATGCCATCGTGAATGCCAATTCGATCCATAATCGTAGAAGCCAGCTGATATGCTTCGATGTTGCCATCCTGCTTTTTCAATCCTATGTTATCCCAGATAAAGTAGCTTGTCCAATATTTATTACCATAGGTCAGATCCTCATCTTCAATTCCCAAGCTCGGTAAATGATCTCCATACATAACCAGAATCGTCTCTTCATCCCGTTTCTCCAGGGATTCTACTAATTGTTTTACGAAATCATCCATCTCATCTACCTGATTCGCATAGTAGATATATTTGTTACGGAGTGCCTCATCCTCAATTCCTTCTACTTCGATCGTTGGATTCTCCAGGACCTCTGTAGTTGGATAATCACCATGTCCCTGCACGGAAATGGTATAGATAAAATCTTGATCCTCCGTAGAATCCAAGACGTCATTAATCTGTTCTGTCAGAATCGCATCCTCTGCCCAACCATTCTCCGTCCATTTCTTAATATCCATACATTCTTTTGAAGTAAAGGTATCATATCCCAAATTGGAAAATACCAAATCTCTGTCATAGAATGCAGCACTGTTATTGTGAATAGCATGTGCAGTATATCCCTCTGCCTTTAAATCAGTAGGAACACTTTCGGTTGTTTTCTCCTGTAATACTGTCTTATATGGATATTCTGCTGCACCGAACACATCCAGATCCATCTGTGTCATGATCTCAAACTCTGTATTAGCAGTACCTGCCCCATAGGATGGCATCATTGTATGACCGGAAGAATATTCTCTCATATATTTATGGAAATTTTCCAATGGATCCTTATTAAACTTTACACCTTTTACCTGAGTAATATCAAAGTGAGATTCCAGCTGGACAAAAATGATATTCGGCTTTTTCTTTTTTACATTTGATTTTTTTACTTCTTTCTCGCTGGCATCTTCCACATTCTTTACGATCTTCTTCATATGTTCTTCTGAATAATTGCTTGGACGATCGATTCCCGTCTTCAATGCGGTAACACTAAAACAGTATGGAGTACCATAATCAGAATATGCCAGACGGATATTATGAATCTCTGTTGTAATAAATCCATTCTTTAATCCATATTGTGTCGTTCCGATAAACGCTGCCGCAATGATGATCACTCCTGAAAGATTACGTATAAACTTACGCCTTTGATCCTTTCCTTCCTTTTTCTCTTCCGTAGGAAGATATAAAAATCCAGTTACCAGCAGAACAAGTCCAATCATAATCATAGCTGCCATCCCAATAATCTCTGGAATGGAATAATAATTTGTGATAACTGGAAGTACTGATTTCATCAACGTAACATCTACATAGGTAAATGGTGTATTACGGCTGCTAAGCATCATAAAGTTTACAAGGCCCACAATCCCCCATAATGCTGATATGACTATGTATAGAAAAATACGCCGACTTACAATCAAAACAATGGAATATGAGAAGAAAATAATAAATACACTATATAAGAACATCGGTGTATTCTCAGTGATAAATTCCAGCGTACTCACATCGAACGTCTGTCTTCCACAGAATTCTAATACCGTTGCTAACAGCAAAGATAAAATCAGATTCAACAGAAGAGGTTTCTTATATAACGCCTTCATCACATAAGCAATTCCTCTTCCAAATGGCCTTAACACAAATTTAATTTTTTCCTTTATGCAATTTTTGATATTTCTTAGTTGTTTTAATCGTTCCTTCATCATAATTCACCTATTCTATCCTAAATTAACATTGCTATTATAGCATTTTCAAAAAAAACTATCCATATAAAAACTCTTATAATTTTCTTAATATTATAAAAATGTTAATTTTTTGTTAGAAATTACGTTTCCCATTATATAGAAGAATTCCCTTGCACTTTCTCAGTTTATACTTTTTTAACTTGACTTTTTCATACGTTGATGATAATGTTTATTGAGATTTTAGGGAATTCCGGTTTTTCTTCCCAATGATCAAATACAGGAAAGGAGATTTTTTTAGACAAATAGCAAGCGCCAGATCCTGCTCGTTCGTGATAATAAGGGTAGGATGACGAGGAGAAAAGTTATCGAAGATTCGGCGGATGCTTTTCCGTGTCGCTTTGGACACGTATTTCCTGGCAAACCCTGGAAGTAATTTCGGAAACAGATTCAGGATTACCAAAGCATGAAAAACCACCATATGATAATAACAAACAATAGAATAAAAGGAGATTTTTCAATATGTGTGGAATTATTGGATTTACAGGAACCAGTCAGGCAGCAGATATTTTAATCAATGGCTTACAGAGTTTAGAGTACCGCGGTTATGACAGTGCAGGAATCGCACTTGTTCAGGATGATCAGACAAAGGTCATCAAGACAACTGGTAAGGTTGCAGAATTGCGCGACAAGGTTGCTGCTACAGAAGGAACTCATGGAACTTGCGGAATCGGTCATACCCGCTGGGCTACTCATGGCGGTGTTACAACTGTGAACGCTCACCCCCATCAGACACCTAAAGTAACATTGATTCATAATGGAATTATTGAAAACTATAAGGAAGTCGCTGCTGATCTGGCAAAGAAAGGATATACTCCTGTTTCTGAGACAGATACTGAAATCGCAGCATTACTGATCGACTCTTTATACGAAGGTGATCCATTTGATGCTTTAAAAAAAGCAGATGACATCTTAGAAGGTGCTTATGGTTTCTGTGTTATGTTCAAAGACAGACCAGGTACTATCTACTGCATGCGTAACGCAAGCCCATTGGTTGCAACACATACAGAAGACGGTTCTTATATCGGATCTGACGTAGTTGCATTGATTCCTTATTCCAAGGATTATTTCGTTGTACCAGAACACCACATTGTTGTACTGGAAAAAGACGCGATTACTTTATATACTATGGACGAAAAAGAAGTAGAGCCTAAGATGCTTCATGTTGACTGGGATACGACTGCTGCACAAAAAGGTGGATATGATTACTTCATGCAGAAAGAAATCTATGATCAGCCTGAAGCAGTTGCGAATACGATCATGCCTCGTATCCATAATGGTAAAGTTGATTTCTCTGCAGACCATATCAGCGATGACCTGTTTAAAGATATCAACCGTGTAATCATCACTGCATGCGGAACTGCAATGCATGCTGGATTAGTAGGAAGAAGCATCATTGAATCCCTGATCCGCATCCCTGTTACTGTAGAGATTGCTTCCGAATTCCGTTATATGAATCCTATCATGGATGAACATACACTGGTAATCGTAATCACACAGTCCGGTGAGACAGCAGACTCCCTTGCTGCACTTCGTCTTGCCAATGAACGTGGTGCTAAGACTATGTCCATCGTTAACGTAAAAGGTTCTAGTATCGCCCGTGAAAGCGATTATGTATTATATACACATGCTGGTCCGGAAATCGCAGTTGCAAGTACAAAAGCATTTACTGTACAGTGCTGTGGTATGTATCTGATCACAATGAAATTAGCAGAGATCAACGGCATTTTAAACGATGAAGAAATTGCTTCTTATCTGGACAAATTCGTAGAAGCAACTAAGACTATCGGTCCTGTATTAGAAATGGATGAATATATCAAGACTATCGCATACAAAATCAAAGATACCTATTCTGCTTTCTATTTAGGAAGAGGATTAGATTATGCAGTTGCATGCGAAGGTTCTTTAAAATTAAAAGAAATTTCTTATGTAAACTCTGAAGCATACAATGCAGGAGAGTTAAAACATGGTACGATTTCACTTGTTACAGAAGGTGTGCCAATCATCGCTGTTGCTACTCAGGATCATATCTTCTCTAAAACAGTGGCAAATGTAGAGGAAGTAAAAGCACGTGGCGCACACGTAATCTTCATTACTGATGAAGATGTATCTGGTTATGATGGATTATATGATGATCTGATCCAGGTACCTAAGACAGATGACTTCTTCGCTGGTTTTGGAGTTACAGTTGCAATGCAGCTGTTAGCTTACCATACTACTGTTTACAGAGGATACAATGTTGACCAGCCTCGTAACCTTGCAAAATCAGTAACCGTAGAATAAATTTTAATTGCCTTCGTGTTTTTACACGGAGGCTTTTTTTAAGGAGAATGTATGATGTTAAAAGCAGTTATTTTCGACATGGATGGAGTTATCGTAGATACGGAACCTGGATATAAGATTGCTACCGATGAAGTTCTAAGAGAACACGGCATCATCACCTCCGATGAATATCAGGATCAGTTTATCGGAGTTACCAATGAATATATGTGGGGAACCATCATCCGGGAATTTCATCTTCCCCTCACCATCGACCAATGTGTAGATATGGTAAATAAAAAGCGGGCAATCATGGAAGAACGGGATGGTCTTCATCCGCTTCCTGGTGTCATCGACCTGATCAAATATTTCTACGACCATGGCCTGTCACTTGCTATCGCTTCTTCCTCCCCAATGTCTGAAATTAACCGTGTTGTGGATTTATTTGGTATCCGCAAATATTTTCAGGCCTTTATCACCGGAACAGATTGTAAGGAATCCAAGCCACATCCAGAAGTATTCTTACGAGCTTCCAGCGCTTTAGATCTAAAGCCTGAGGAATGCCTGGTTATCGAAGATTCCAAAAACGGTCTGTTAGCTGCCAACCGCGCCGGAATGAAATCCATCGGATTTGCCAATCCGGCATTCGGCAATCAGGACCTGTCTTCTGCTACCAAAGTGGTTCCTTACTTTTCTCAGGTAACCATGGAAATGTGCCAAACGATTATGAACAAATAATTTTAACGCCACTGGCCAATATACTTTGGTCAATGGCGTTATTTTTTCTCATTCCTACTCTATCCCCGGATAAACATAATCTTCTCTTTGGAAATATCAATCTTGACTTTCTGCTCTTGGCCCCGTGTCTCTCCATCCGTATGTACATACTGGCCACTTTCACTTCGCATTACCGCTTCTTTGCAACGGAATTGATATACACCCTTGCACTTTGTATGCCGGCCCATCAATGCCAGAGGAATGATAAACGGAATCTTCCACTTGGAAATTCCCTTTGCCACACATATATCCAGATAGCCATCCTCCGGATCTGCATTTGGACAAAAGCAAAATCCCCCTCCCTCGTATGGCAGTATATGAACAGATGCGAAAAAGAATCCTTCTCCCTCCAATACCTTTCTTCCATCCACTTCCAGAGAACCATGAAAAACCTCCGCTCCGATCAGATACTTAAGTCCAACAACCAGATACACCAGCTTGCCCATCCGCATGCGATTTAAAACTTTTTTTATTTTGGTATGATTGGCTTTATAGCATACCCTGGCATCATATCCCATACCTGCACTGACAAAAAATCTTTTTTCCCTGCCGGATGGAGCTGTCACAATGCCATAATCCAGGCTCATTCTGCGCGGATGATCCAATAACCGGACAAATTCCTTCTTATAACACTTTGAAATCTTCATTCCTCTGGCAAAATCATTACCAGATCCCACGGGAATATACCCCAATTCGATTCCCTTTGTCCGTTCCATTCCATTTAAAAATTCATTCAGTGTTCCATCTCCGCCAAGAACAATAATCCTTCTTTTTCTCGTTCCTGCAGTCAGCCTCTTTGCATAAAGAACCGCTTCCTTCGGTCTTTTCGTCACATAATATTGATAAATCTCCCCTCTTCTTTTTAATTCCTTCTCCAGCTGCTTCCAGACAAACCATCCATATCCTGTCCGACTTACCCCTGGATTAATTACAAAGTATAACATACCTTTCTCCTTTGCTTTTTCATTAAATCTATTGTACCATAGAATATAAGTATATGTATTTTATAAAAGGGGATTTTGCTATGAATTTTGAACATTTAAGATATTTTCTCGTATTATCCAGATTGGAACATTACGGAGCTGCTGCAGAAGAATTATCCATCTCACAGCCTGGATTAAGCCACGCCATCTCTTCCCTGGAGGATGAGCTTGGCGTCCCACTTTTTCGAAAAAAAGGACGTAACATCACACTAAACCAATATGGACGACTGCTGCAAAATGATGCGGAAAAGATTATTTCTCTCGTTGATAAATGCACAGATTCCTTCTCTAACATCTTAGAGGGCGGTGGTGCCCTTCATCTGGCGGGCATTACAAGGCTTGCCAGCCATCTGCTCCCTAATCTGGTTCGTGAATATAAGACGGATACTGACTGCTGTGCAAACTTTCATTTTTATACCGGCAATACTCCAGATGTCCTTCAGGGAGTTCGAGACGGCCGTTATGATATTGGCTTTTGCTTCCGAAGCGATTGGAAGAACGACATTGAAGCCTTCCCATATAGCAAACAGGAGATGTCTGTGATCGTACACCCAGAGCATCCTCTGGCATCCCAGACAGCAGTATCCCTGATGGATACCCTTCCATATCCACAGATCATCTTCAGTACCAAAAGTGCTCTGCGCCCTTCTATGGATGAGTTCTTCGAGCAGATTCATCGTTATCCGAAAGTAGCCTACGAGGTGGAACAGGACGAGCTGATCGCAGAGATGGTATCCTGTGGCTTTGGAATTGCCGTCATGCCAAAATTTCCAAACGTGGAACGACATGGCCTGGTTGCCATCCCCATTACTGAACCACACTGGGAAAATATCTTTTTTATGATTCGGAGAAAGGAAGACTTTCACTCTCCACTGGAAATAGATTTCTGGGAATATTGTAAGAAAAAACATCCTTACAGAGAATAGCAACGCCATTAAAACATTGATTCCTGTAAGGATGCTCCTATTGGGATCAAAAAGGTTAAACTTTGATATTAACTGACAATCCCTTTTGTAAACTGACAATCCGTCGGAGGATACTTAAAATATTTTGATGTGTGTGTGTTAAATTTTTTCTACCCTATTACTTTTATTGGACGGATTCATCGATTTTATTACTTAGTAAAACCGTATTCGGTTCTTCAGGCAATCTTAAATCTTACCTACTGTCTTTCCTGTCATGACACGTATTACTATAATATAAAAATCGATAAATTTCCAATGATTGTTTTGCATCAATTAATTCTAATATTGAATGATTGCAAATTATAACTGATCTGCCAGATCATAAATCAATCGTTCCGTCTTCTCCCATCCCAGACAAGGGTCAGTAATGGATTTTCCGTAAATTCCTTCTCCAATCTTCTGATTACCATCCTCAATATAACTTTCAATCATCAATCCTTTTACCAGGCTCTTTACTTCTGCAGAATGACGGCAGCTGTGCAGTACCTCCTTACTGATACGGATCTGCTCCAAATATTGCTTGCATGAATTAGAATGGTTACAATCCACAACTACAGATGGATTTGCAAGATCTCTTTCCTGATATAATTCATATAAACGGATCAAATCTTCATAATGATAATTCTGACGGTTCTGTCCATGTCGATTTACCAGTCCACGTAAAATCGCATGAGCAAATGGATTTCCTTCTGATTGTACTTCCCATCCACGATATAAGAATGTATGCTGGCTCTGTGCAGCTGTTATGGAATTCATCATTACAGTAAGATCTCCAGAAGTTGGATTCTTCATTCCCACAGGAATTCCTACCCCGCTAGCTGTCAGACGATGCTGCTGATTCTCTACAGAACGGGCGCCAACGGCTACGTACCCTAAAATATCAGAAAGGTATTTATGATTTTCCGGATACAACATCTCATCCGCACAAATCATTTCCGTTTCCTCTACTGCACGTGTATGAAGCTTACGAATGGAAATAATTCCTTCCAGCATATCCGGTTTTTTCTCAGGATCCGGCTGATGGACCATTCCTTTATAGCCTTCTCCTGTCGTTCTAGGCTTATTCGTATAAATTCTTGGAACGATCATAATCCGATCCTTTACTTTATCCTGCATATCTGCCAATCGATATGTATAATCCATAACAGACTCTTCATTGTCCGCAGAACAAGGTCCAATGATCAATAAGAGACGATCATCTTTTCCAGTAAAGATATCCTCCATCTCTTTTAAACGTGTTTCACGAATCTGCTTTACTTTTTCGGATACAGGAAACTGCTCCTTAATCTCCATTGGAATTGGTAATTTTTTAATAAATTTCATCTGCATAGTTTTATCCCTCTCTATTTTATATTTAAATACTCTTTCACTTCAACGCATTAAAGTGTTCGTATAAAAAATAACTCTAAATCCGACATTTGTCAAGACCTAGAGTTATTTTTTTTATTTTATTATGATACCAAGCAATTTTTATACGTTAATTTCTGCTTTCATTCCAAGAATATCTTTATTAGATTCCAAGATAGGATTGATAACCTCTGTAATAAATTCTTCTGTCTGCTGTGGTGCACGACCAACAAAGTTCTTTGGCTCCATAATAGCCTGAAGCTGCTCCATTGTCATTCCGAATGCTGGATCTGCAGCGATACGTTCCAGAAGATCATTTTCCTTTCCTTCTACTTTTACAACCCTTCCAGCAGCCATAGAATGCTGACGAATCTTTTCATGCAGTTCCTGTCTGTCTCCACCAGCTTTTACGGCATCCATCATGATATTCTCTGTTGCCATAAATGGTAATTCCTTCATCAGACGTGATTCGATTACCTTAGGATATACAACCAGTCCATCTACTACATTTAAATATAAGTCTAAAATTCCATCAATTGCCAGGAATCCTTCTGGGACAGAAAGACGCTTATTGGCAGAATCGTCTAAGGTTCTTTCAAACCACTGTGTAGAAGCTACCAGTGCTGGATTCATAGCATCTGACATTACGTAATTTGCCAGAGATGCAATTCTTTCGCTTCTCATTGGGTTACGCTTATAAGCCATGGCTGAGGAACCGATCTGGCTCTTTTCAAATGGCTCTTCAACTTCTTTCAGATGCTGGAGCAGACGAATATCATTGGAGAATTTATGTGCAGACTGTGCAATTCCGCTTAAGACATTGAGTACACGAGAATCTACTTTACGTGAATATGTCTGTCCGGATACTGGCTGACATGCAGAAAATCCCATCTTCTCTGCGATCATTCCATCAATCTTCTTGATTGTCTCATGATCTCCTTCAAATAATTCCAGGAAGCTTGCCTGTGTTCCTGTCGTTCCTTTGGAACCTAACAGTTTCATATTATCGATTACATGATCCAAATCTTCTAAGTCAAGAAGCAGATCCATTAACCATAATGTTGCACGCTTTCCAACGGTGGTTGGCTGCGCAGGCTGGAAATGTGTAAATGCAAGTGTTGGAAGATCCTTGTATTCCATAGCAAATTTAGATAATTCATCAATCACGTTGATCAATTTCTTCTTCACAAGACGCAAAGCTTCTGTCATGATGATAATATCCGTATTATCCCCTACATAACAGGAAGTTGCTCCTAAATGGATGATTCCTTTTGCCTTCGGACACTGCTGTCCATATGCATATACATGAGACATAACATCATGGCGCACTTCTTTTTCACGTGCTTTTGCCACATCATAGTTGATATCTTCTGCATTAGCCTTTAACTCATCAATCTGTTCCTGAGTAATATTCAATCCCAATTCGTGTTCTACTTCTGCTAATGCGATCCATAATTTTCTCCATGTTTTAAACTTCTTATCTGGAGAGAAAATATACTGCATCTCTTTGCTTGCATAACGTTCAGATAATGGACTTTGGTAACGATCTGTCATCTTTTTCTTTCTCCTTTTCCTATCTCTGCTCTTGTATAATTGTTATTTGTCATAATTTCCCCGAATATCTTCTTTCGGCGGTTCCATTGGATATGTTCCGGTAAAGCAGCCTTTACAGATACTCAAGCCTCCGACCAGCTCTTCTAGACGGTCAATTTCCAGATAACCAAGAGAATCTGCACCGATTACTTCACAAATCTCATCGATGGTTCGGTTATAGGCAATCAACTGTTCTCTTGCCGGAACGTCGGTTCCAAAGTAACAAGGCCATAAAAACGGAGGTGAACTAATACGTACATGAACCTCCTTGGCACCGGCATCGCGAAGCATTTTTACGATACGGTCGCTGGTCGTACCTCGTACGATGGAATCATCGATCATAATGATCCTTTTCCCTTCCACGGCTCCACGAAGAACGTTCAACTTCACCTGCACACTGGATTCACGGCTACTCTGCTTTGGTTTAATAAAGGTACGTCCCACATAAGTATTCTTCACAAATGCTGTTCCATATGGAATGCCAGACTCCATCGCATAGCCAAGTGCTGCCGGATTTCCTGATTCTGGTACCCCTACGACCAGATCTGCCTCTACTGGTGAATCCTGTGCCAGGAATCTTCCGGCCTTCACTCTGGATTGATATACACTGATATCATCGATATAACTGTCTGGTCTTGCAAAATAGATATATTCGAAGATACATCTTCCTCTTTCTTCTTCTTTCAGGCACAGACTCTTATCAGATACAATTCCGTCTGGAGTAATGGTTACCAATTCTCCAGGCTCTACATCACGGATAAATTCCGCACCGATAGTATCTAATGCACAGCTTTCAGACGCCAGAATATATGCATTGTCTCTCTTACCGATACAAAGCGGCTTAAATCCAAAAGGATCTCTTAATCCCATCAGCTTCCTTGGAGACATAACTACCAAGGCATATGCGCCTCTGATCTTCTTCGCAGCATTCTTAACCGCATCTTCTACTGTCTTTGTCTTCACACGCTGTCTTGCGATATGATAAGCAATCACTTCGGAATCAATGGTCGTCTGAAAAATCGCACCATCATGCTCCAATTCTTTTCTAAGCTCCAATGCATTAATCAAATTTCCATTGTGCGCCAGTCCTAAAGTACCTTTAATATAATTTAATACCAATGGCTGTGCATTCTCGATACAGCTTTCTCCTGCTGTAGAATAACGTACATGTCCAACGCCGATATCTCCGTTCAGACTACCTAAATCCTCTGGAGTAAATACTTCATTGCACAATCCCATGCCTTTTTTTGATACTATATTGCCTCTTGATCCATTCGTATCGCTCACTGCAATTCCGCAGCTTTCCTGTCCCCGGTGCTGCAAAGCAAACAATCCATAGTAGATTGAAGATGCTACGTTATTGCCGTCAAAATCATACATTCCAAAGACACCACATTCTTCTTTTAAATGGTCAAAATTCTCTTCTGATGCTCTCAACATGCATATCCTCCTGGTTTATTTGTATTTATATTAAATTATTAATATGTAATTATAATCCCAATCGTCTGGCTACCTCAATGTAAGCTTCTTCCACCTCTCCTAGATCCTGGCGAAAGCGATCTTTATCCATCTTATCATTGGTCTCTGTATCCCACAGTCTACAGGTATCTGGGGAAATCTCATCGGCTAAGATAATCTGATCCATATATCTTCCAAACTCAAGTTTAAAATCCACCAGCCGAAGCTTCTTCTCTTCCAGAAATGGCATCAATATCTCATTGATCGTAAGTGCATATTCTACCATCTTATTCATCTCTGTCTGAGACGCAATTCCTAGTGCAGGCATATAAGAAGCATCGATCAACGGATCACCTAATCTATCATCCTTATAGCAAAATTCTACCGTCGGATTTAGCAATTCGAGACCTTCCTCAACAGCCAGTCGCTTACTGAAGCTTCCAGCTGCAGCATTACGGACGATCACTTCCAGTGGCAGGATCTTAACCTTCTTTACAACCGTTTCTCTATCGCTCAATTCCTGAACATAATGAGTTGGAATTCCTTTTTCTTCTAATATTCTGAATATATAATTAGTCATACGATTGTTCACCGCACCTTTTCCTGGAATCGTTCCTTTCTTCTCTCCATTCCATGCGGTTGCATCGTCTTTATAATCAACAATTAGTAAATCCGGATCGTTTGTTTTAAATACCTTTTTCGCCTTCCCTTCATATAAGAGCTCTCTCTTTTCCATAAATACCCCTTTCCAAATACTCTCTCTCAGCCTAAATCGGCATTCATACGATTTAAGCAAACGTATCCTTTAAAATGTTATCATACTTTATGTTCAAAAGCAAACCACATTTCTTACAAATAATTGTGCAAGAATTTTATTTTTTTCATATTTTATCCAAAAAAACTTACATTATTTCAAATTTTTTCTTCTTATTTTTCATCTCATAAAGAAATTCACCTCCCATTTTCAACGAAATAATAAAAAAGAAGCCATGCCCAAAAAGAAACTCCAATCAAATTTCTTTTTTAGAGCAATGGCTCCTGTCATAAATCTCTTTATCCTATGCTTAACTCTTTTTTCGGAAATAAAAGTTTCACCATGAATTGATCTCCATCAATCTTTATCTTGAAATCCCCTCCACAAAGCCCGGTAAAGCTCTGTGCAATGGACAATCCCAATCCATTTCCTTCTGTTGTTCTGGACTTATCCCCTCGATAGAATCTCTCCAGGATTTCTTCTTCGGTAAACTGCATACGGTAGGAGGCCGTATTCTTGATGGACAACATCCATTTTCCTTCTTCTTCACAAATACGAATGTAGATTCTAGACCCCTTCAGAGAATACTTTAATGCATTTTCCAAGATATTTTGTACTACCCGGTACATCCGGTTGGCATCTCCCTCAAAATGCGCCTGCTCCACCTCATAATCTGTAACAATTTCAAAACCACTTGCCTGAATCTTATCCTCCATCTCCACCATAGTCTGATCCATCAGCTTTCTCATATCTAGAATGGAGAAATCCACTTTTGCGTTGCCACTGGTGCTTTTGGCCAGATCAAACAAATCTACAACGATATTTTTCAGTCTCTCGGATTTCTGTCCCAGAATAGTTACATAATCCCTTGCCTCATCAGACAGCGTCTCATCCTTAGCAAGCAGATCCACATAGCTGATAATGGACGTGAGAGGTGTCTTAAGGTCATGGGATACATTGGTGATCAGATCAATCTTCATCCTTTCTCCCTTTAACTGTTCTTCTACACTCTTTTCCATTCCCTGTCCAATGCTCTCCAGATCCTTCGTTGCTTTGTAATAGAGAGAGTCTTCCTCAATATCCGTCTGTGCCCGAAGATTACCGTTAGAAATCTCATAAATCTGCTGCAATACCTTTTCTAGATCCAGAAGGTCCTGAATATCTCTTTGGTAATCATAGAACATCTTTTTAAAAAGAAGTACCATGAAGCATCCACATAAGATTCCAAATGGGAAGAAACCACCCAGCAGGAAAAGTGTACAGATCACACCTGCAATCCCAATGATGATCAGACTTCTTCTCTTCCGCTTTAATTCCTTTTCCTTCTTAGTCAGTGTACTGGACTGCTTATTCTTCCAATAATCCCATTCCTTCTTCTGACCGACCACAGCTTCTTTCGTAAAATGTATTGCCTTATAGCATACAGAGCTTTTGATCAATTTTCGCTCTTTAATTCTACGAACCATGGACATAAAGCAATATCCAAAGACCAACTCTAAGATCAGCATTCCTGCATAACACCAATTGATCAGGTAACTGCTAAAATGTTCAAAGTAAAGAGAAATACTTCCAACGGCACACACTACTGCCAGTACTCCGCTTCCTCCCATAAAAATCAGAAGAATTTCTAACCAGATTCCATCTACCCATGCTCCAAATCTGCTTCTGGCCTTTGGTGAATCAGCAATGATAAGTACGATCAATGCTGCCAGAATGATTCCACAGTATATAGTAAGTAATGAAACAGAATCTTTGCACTGAACTTTCCAATGCTCCCAGGCATTTTTCACTTCCTGAATCCGTGCAGAAGGAATTCGAATCGTCAACTGTATGTTTTCAACATCTCGAATATCGATGGCATCATCCTTCATCCGGTAAACATTGGTATCCCCATAATAATGAACGTTGTCATAATTACCAACTGCTTCCAGATAGTAATCCTTTACAGTCTTAAGACGCCCATTCTCATCATAGTACTCGGATGAATCTACTTGCAGCGTTACTTCTGCCTTTATAATACCAATTCCATCCTGAACATCCTTTTGGGTGATTTTATCTCCATACTGAAGCTTTTTCTTTTTTCCAGAAGTTTGATACTGGATGGTTCCTTCCACATCAGCATTCAGATGCTGATCCACCCCTTTAAACTTTCCTGTTCTTACATACTGGGTCAGATTTGCTTCCAAAACTCTGCTGCAATACCTTTCATAAGTACTACTTTTTTCAAAGCTGGTTCCTGAAAAATAGTCCCCAATCTCAAATTCATTGCCAATCAGCTCATTTCCTGACTCAATTCCCTCAACTAGTATCTGTACTTCTCCGACTCCGACAAAGGTAAACACCAATATCACAGCCACTGCACACCATGTAAAAATTTGTCTGCTAATATTTTTCCATTTTATATCCAATTCCCCACACCACCTTTAAATATTTCGGAACTTTGGGATTGATCTCTATTTTTTCCCGGATTCGTCGAATATGAACCATCACTGTATTCTCTGTTGCAAATGCCTGTTCCTTCCACACTCTTTCGTAGATTTCCTCTGCTGAAAAGACTCTGCCTCTGTTCTTCATAAGAAGCTCTACAATGCGATATTCGGTAGCAGTCAGCTTCACTGGATCACCATCCACATAGATCTGCTTTTCATCCAGATTCAGGAGCAGCCCTCCATTCTCAATGGCATTGCTCTTTTCTTCCTTTGCCTTTTCCCGGTTACCCAGATACAGGTACCGGCGCAGAGAGGATTTTACTCTGGCCACCAGCTCAGCTGGCTGATATGGCTTAGAGATATAATCGTCCGCTCCCATAGAAAGTCCCAAAACCTTATCGCTTTCTTCTGTCTTGGCAGATAATAGTAAGATCGGAATATTTTTACTCTCTCGAATCTTCATCATTGTGGATAATCCATCCATTTTCGGCATCATAATGTCTAAGATGATCAGATGAACTTCCTGTTCCACCAGCTGCTCTAAGGCTTCCAACCCATTGTATGCGCAGAGCACACGATAGCCCTCCATCTCCAAAAGCTTTTGTATTGCCCTTACGATTTCTCTGTCGTCATCTGCAACTAAAATTGTTTCCTGGCTCATAATTCTCCTCCTCCTTGTTCCTGACTTTATAGTAGCAAAAGAATCTTTCTAGAAAGTCAATTGAATTCTGACAAATTTCTTAATTTCCCTATATAAAGAGAACAGGGAATGCCTCCAAAACCAGATGCATTCCCTGTTCTCTTATTTGATCTGCAGTGGAATTCCGGATATGCTCAAATGAACCTCATCGCATACACTTCCAAGAATCTGGTTCACTTTACCAGTAATATCTGAAAATATTCTTCCCATGCGGTAAGGGGATACTACACACATCCCCACCTCATTGGTTACAATGATCAGATTCTTATTCTGCTCCTTTACTGCGTGAATCAATGATTGTATCTCATTTATAATGTCTTCTTCCATATAAGCGATTTCTGCTTTCGAAAGCTCCTCGTAATCCCGATCTTCTTCCATCAGAAAATTCGTGATCAATACAGTGATGCAATCTAATAGTATCGTCCCATATGAAGTTTCCGATACTTCAGACGCTAAATCTCGGTAACCTTCAAAGGTACCCCAGTTTGGATTCCTACGCATCTTATGAAGACGAATCCTCTCTTCCATATCATCATCCGTAGCAATTCCCGTCGCCATATACAGAACATCATCGCCTCCTAATATGGTAGCCTTTTGTTCTGCCAGCTGACTTTTTCCACTTCTGCTTCCTCCTGTCACAAGAATCAATCGTCCCATACTATCACCTCTTTAATTGATACATTCTTTTATCTTGCACTGTCTGTTCGGCCGCTTCCTTCTGATTCTCTGATGCCCATGTATAAATATACTAAGATAATCCCAAATTCTACAAAAATCCATGTCATAGAACTGAAAAATCCGATATCTGCAGCTTTTCCCATGCTATCCAAAATGCTTGTAGTCGCCTTCGCCATAACCGCATATACGAACATCTGTCGAAACGGAAGTTCTTTTCCCATCATCCGTCCCATGCTTTTACCGCAAACCGCAAAGACAAAGCTTCCGAACGCATATCCAATCGCTGCATAGACATACACGATCACAAGTCCTATAGCAATTCCTGTGTAGAACAAAGGCATCATTGCCAACAGATCCTGATTATCAAAAGTGCCCTTCCCCAGATCTGCAAAGTCGATTTCCACGTTCTGACCCACTGCCGCATTCTTCATGCGCATATTATGCTTACTGATCAGAACTTCTACCAGAGTATCATCTTCAAAATCCTCTGCCTTAAATCGATCCACATCATCGTCCGCTACAATCCTGAGTTGATCATTGTTGATCTCGATTCTCTGATCAATCTGAAATTCTCCATCCTTGTATTGGAAATCGGGAAGTGTCTCCATAATAAAATGCTTTGGCCCTCCTATGCTTACGCCAAATCCCAGGATTGGAAAAACCGATCCCAGAAACATCGTCAAAAATGTGATCACCATGATAAAAAAGAGAATGGTTCTTTTGCGAACCTGCACCATGCTCTTATAATCCTTTGGTCTCATCACTGCAGTCTGAAACATCCTGCAAAAACCAATTCTTTCCTTTTGTTCCATAAATCATCTTTCTCCTATTCAAGTCCATCTTGAGGTGGAATGGCATCCTATCCCTGATATACAATGCTCTCCAGTACCTCGTCTGCAGTCTTTTTATCTTTCAAGACTTCGATCAGCTTGGCAGAAAAAGCAATGGCTGTCCCAAGTCCTCTGCTGGTGATGATCTTGCCATCCACTGCCACTTCATCATATACATAATTACTCTTGCTCAATGCCTCTTCGAAACTTGGGTAACTGGTCGCTGTCTTACCATCTAACAGCCCCAGTTCTACAAAGATGCTCGGTGCCGCACAAATAGCTGCGATATACCTTCCTTCTTCATGGTTATTTAAAACCATAGATTCTACGCCCTTATGTGCCTTTAGATTTAAAGTTCCCGGCATACCTCCCGGAAGTACTACCATGTCGGCCTTTTCATCCTTGATCTGTTCAAATACGGTATCTGCAATGACCGGAATCTTATGGGCTCCCATGATCTGTCTCTCTTCCTTAATAGACACAGTTGTCACGTCAATATCTGCACGTCTTAACAAATCAACGACTGTAAGACCTTCAATCTCTTCAAATCCATCTGCTAAAAAAACCAAAACTTTCATTCCATCTGCCTCCTGTTCCTTCTATTCCTCTTATACATTTCTACTGGTGCTCGTGCAAACGGATCACCAGTTCTCTTCATGCATAGAACGCAAGAATTACTTGACATCTTTCTTGCCTAAGTTATATTATACTTCATATGATTTACTTTTGGCAAGCGGGTTCATCCCTACCAGCCAGAGAGGAGTAGAATAATGGAAATTGAACGCAAATATTTATTAAAGCGACCTCCCCATTCCCTGTCCGACTATCCCTGTTCTAAAATCCAACAGGCCTATCTTTGTACGGAACCAGTGATTCGTATTCGAAAAAAGGACGATAACTATATCCTTACATATAAATCTGCAGGGTTAATGGAACGGGAAGAATTAGAAGTCCCTCTGACAGAAGCAAGTTATCATCACCTGCTAAAAAAATGTGATGGCAACATCATCTCAAAGATTCGCTACTATCTTCCGTTAGATTCTGGACTCACTGCAGAAATCGATGTTTTTCAACATGGATTCGACGGTCTGATCATTGCAGAGGTAGAATTCCCAGACCGAGATACTGCCGATCATTTTATGGCACCAATGTGGCTTTCCAACGATGTTACTCAGGATGCCAGATTCCAAAACAGCAATTTATGTATGATGTCTGAAAACGAACGGATTACTTTGCTAAAAGAAATCTTATTCGCTTAATAAATCATACTAACACAAAAGAAAAACCCAGCGTAAACTTCCAGTTACTGTTCAAAAGAAACAGCCTGTTGGTTACGCTGGGTTTTATTCAAGTCCTCCCCAGGGAACCTGGCAAAACACACATCTTATTTCTCACGACAAAATGATACTTTCCGTCTGCGTCATCACCTGATCCATTGTGACATCCAATTCACTGACCGGAACTTCCTCAGCCATAATCTCATTAAAACACAATATAGTTTTCCAGATTTTTGAGTTTTCCAGATATCTGTCATAATATCCTGCTCCATGTCCCATCCGGTTTCCCCGGTGGTCACAGGTCACACAGGGAATGATTCCATATTGAATTTCTTCCTTTTTTATCACCTCTGTATCCAGCTTTGGTTCCAAAATCCCATAAGCTCCTGGATGCAGATCATCCAAGGAATCAATCCTGCGAACTTCCATGATACCTTTGGACATGCAAAGTGGCACTCCCACCTTCTTCCCAGACATTAAGGCATCTGCAAGTATTTTCTGTGTCTGAACTTCTTTTCCAAAACTGACATAACAAAAGATCACTTCTGCCTGTTTATACTTCTCACTGGCAAGAACACGTCTTTCAATCTTTCTGCTCTCTTCCCGGATCCATTCCATGGAATAGCCTGCAAGCTTTTGCACAGTTTCCATCCTCAGTGCCTTCTTATCCTCCAACAGGCTCATAACAAGACCTCACTCCAGTCTGCTTCTTTAAATCCTACCAGTACAAAATCCTCACCAATGATCAATGGTCGCTTTACCAACATCCCATTGGTTGCAAGCAATGCATACTGCTCCTCTTCTGACATCGTTGGAAGCTTATCCTTCAATCCCTCCTGACGATAAATCATCCCGCTGGTATTAAAAAAGCGCTTCAATGGCAAACCGCTTTTCTTATGCCATTCCTTTAACTCCTCTTGGGTTGGATTCTCCTCTACAATATGACGATCTTCAAATTCTACCGAATGGTCCTGCAACCATTTCTTTGCTTTTTTGCATGTACTGCATTTTGGATATTCTACAAATAAAACACTCATATTTCTTTCCTTTCAAAATCATTTTTTTCTTACTGCGGCAAACGTCCTTTCTATCAAATATTCTCAATCTGCCAGTCAATCGGTTCTATGCCATGCTCCTCCAAAAACTGATTGGTCTTGCTAAATGGCTTACTTCCAAAAAATCCACGATATGCAGACAATGGACTTGGATGCGGTGCCTTTAAAATCAAATGATTTGGATTATTTAACATCTTCTCCTTCATCTGAGCAGGACGTCCCCACAAAATAAATACGATCGGACGATCTTGTTCATTTAAAATACGAATGGCCGCATCTGTAAATTCTTCCCACCCGATTCCCCGATGAGAATTGGCCTGATGGGCCCGCACTGTCAAAACAGTATTTAGCATAAGCACTCCCTGCTCAGCCCATTTTGTTAAATACCCATTATTCGGTATATAGCATCCCAGATCATCATGAAGCTCCTGATAGATATTCACCAGAGACGGTGGTGGATCTACCGGCGGCTTGACGGAAAAACAAAGTCCATGTGCCTGTCCATCGTTATGATAAGGATCCTGTCCCAGAATCACTGCCTTCACATTATGAAGCGGTGTCAGATGAAATGCATTGAAGATATCCTCTGCCGGCGGAAAAATCTTATGCGTACGATATTCCTCATTGATCTTCAAATACAATTCTTTATAATAAGGCTTTCCATATTCCGGTTTTAAATACTTGGCCCAATCGTTGCTGATCGGTGGCATAGTATCTCCTCCTTTTTCTATATTTTTCACACTCCATGAGGAGCAGATTCTTATTTTTCTTATTATAACACAGAGAAAGACCCAATTACACATGAATCGGTAATTGGGTCTTCCTTATGATTATTTACATCTGGCCGTTAACGCTCCATTTTCAACATCAATCAGGATAGTATCCTCAGCACGCACACCGTCTCCTAAGATCAAACGTGCTGCCAGTGTTTCCACATTTTTCTGTAGATAACGCTTTAATGGTCTCGCACCATACATTGGTTCATATCCATGATCAGCCACATATTCCTTGGCTGCCTGTGTCAATTCTACAGCTAATTCCTTATCTTCCAGTCTGCGATTTAAATCTTTTACAAGCAGGTCGATGATACTTGTAATATTTTCCTTTGTCAATGGCTTGAACATAATGGTCTCATCCAGACGATTTAAGAATTCTGGACGGAAATGATTTCTCAGATCATTCATAACCATACTTCTGGCCTCTTCGCTGATTTCTCCACTTTCATTGATTCCATCTAATAAATAAGAAGATCCAATATTAGATGTCATAATAATGATGGTATTCTTAAAATCTACCGTCTTGCCCTGAGAATCGGTAACTCTTCCATCATCCAATACCTGTAATAATACGTTGAATACATCTGGGTGTGCCTTTTCAATTTCATCGAAAAGAACAACGGAATATGGTTTTCTTCGAACTGCTTCTGTCAGCTGTCCACCTTCTTCGTATCCAACATATCCTGGAGGAGCTCCGATCAATCTGGATACGGAATATTTCTCCATATATTCACTCATATCCAATCTGACAATGTTATTCTCATTGTCAAACAAGCTTTCTGCCAGGGCTTTCGCTAATTCTGTCTTACCAACTCCGGTAGGTCCAAGGAATAAGAAGGAGCCAATTGGTTTGCTTGGATCCTTAATTCCTGCTTTTGAACGGATGATAGCCTCTGTTACCAGGTCTACCCCTTCATCCTGTCCAATGACTCTCTGATGAAGCACCTGATCCAGGTGAAGAACCTTATTTCTCTCACTTTCTGTTAACTTGGCAACCGGAATTCCTGTCCAACGGGAAATGATCTTGGCAATCTCTTCTTCCGTTACCCGTTCTCTTACCATAGATCGGTCTTCCTTCTTGACCTTCTCTTCTTCCAGTTCCAGCTGTCTCTTAAGCTCTGGCAGCTTTCCATATTGAAGTTCTGCAGCTTTATTGAGATCATAATTTCGCTGTGCAATCTGAATTTCGCTATTGATAGATTCGATTTCTTCTCTTAACTTCTGTACTTTTTCTACAGAAGCCTTCTCATTATTCCAGGTAGCCATACGGGAATTAAAGTCATCCTTCATCTCCGCCAATTCTTTCTGGATATTTTCCAGACGATCCTTGCTTAATTTATCGTCCTCTTTCTTCAATGCAGCTTCTTCGATCTCTAACTGCATAATCTTTCTCTGAATTTCATCCAGTTCTGCTGGCAGAGAGTTCATCTCTGTTTTGATCATGGCACAGGCTTCATCCACCAGGTCAATGGCCTTATCCGGCAGGAATCGGTCTGAAATATATCGATTGGACAGGGTTGCTGCAGCCACTAAAGAACTATCCGTAATCTTAACTCCATGGTATACTTCATAACGTTCCTTAATTCCACGTAAGATGGAAATCGTATCTTCTACTGTAGGCTCATCCACCGTAACCGGCTGAAAACGTCTCTCAAGAGCCTGGTCTTTTTCGATATACATGCGGTATTCATCCAACGTTGTAGCACCGATACAGTGCAGCTCTCCTCTGGCAAGCATTGGCTTTAACATATTGCCTGCATCCATGGCTCCTTCTGTCTTTCCTGCACCTACAATGGTATGAAGCTCATCGATAAACAGAATGATCTGACCGTCACTTTGCTTTACTTCTTCCAAGACTGCTTTTAATCGTTCTTCAAATTCACCTCTGTATTTTGCTCCTGCTACCAGAGATCCCATATCCAAAGCGAAAATCTTCTTGTCCTTTAACTGTTCCGGAACATCCCCACGAACAATTCTCTGCGCAAGTCCTTCTACAACTGCTGTCTTACCAACACCAGGTTCTCCGATCAATACCGGATTATTCTTAGACTTACGAGAAAGAATCCGAACTACATTACGAATCTCCTGATCTCTTCCGATTACTGGATCTAACTTCTGCTCTCTGGCACGCTCTACCAGATCATATCCGTACTTCTCCAGGGTTTCATACGTAGCTTCCGGATTATCGCTGGTCACTTTTTGATTGCCCCGCACCTCCTGAAGTGCCGTTAAGAATCTTTCTCTTGTGATTCCATAACCCCTTAATAACTCCTTGACAGATTTACTTGGATGCTTTAATAAGCTTAAGAATAAATGTTCCACAGATACATATTCGTCTCCCATGGCCTTCATTTCATCTTCAGCGCTGATCAATACTTTATTCAGATCATTGCTGATATAAACCTGACCTCCAGAGACCTTTGGACACTTGCCAAGCATCTGCTGAACCTGAGATAAAAATGCCTCTTTATTAATCCCCATCTTATCCAGAAGCTTTAAGATCAGACTGTCATCGATGGTTAAAATACTGTATAAAAAATGTTCCTGTGTGATTTCCTGATTTCCATACTCATACGCCAGTTTTTCACACTTTTGAATTGTCTCCATTGATTTTGTCGTAAATTTATTAATATTCATAGCCACTCCTCCTTTTCAAGCAAGCTATTGTTCTGTTCTAGTCGTAATATAACACTTATTATTAGCACTGTCAAGCATTGAGTGCTAATTTTTTTGAAAAATATCTATTTTCTTAAAAGAAATTTCCTATTCCATGAAAAAAGCATACACCGTTTCCAATGTATGCCTTACTGATTATTCTTTTTATGACTGCCACCTTTTTAATAATGTAAGAATGTCCTGAAACACCTGCTCTTTTCCATCTTCATGAAAGATCTCATGTCTCATCCCAGGATACAGCTTTGCTTTGGTATTTTTATACCCCACTTCCCGCATAAAACGCACTGCATCCTCAAATGCTTCCCTGCTGTTCATACATGGATCCTCTGCTCCAGATAAGAAAAAGACAGGAAGCTTTGGGTTCTTCATTGTCCAACCCTTTGTGCTATAAGTTTCCTTTACCAATAAGAACAAATTCAAAAATCCATTGAGAGTAAAAATAAATCCACACTTAGGATCCTTATCATATTCTCTTACATTGTCCTTGTTTGCAGAAATCCAACCATTTGGAGAGGTAACATTCTCAAAACCACGATTATAGGCTCCAAATGCCATTTTCTCAAAGAGATTTCCTTTTCTACGCTCCCCTTTGATCTTAATCAATATCTTAGAAAGCAATATGGCCATGCCTACTCCCGGATTATCACCTGGACATCCGCATACGATAAGCCCCTGAATCTCATTATCGTATTTCTTCGTATAAGAGCGTACGACCAAAGATCCCATGCTGTGTCCAAAGAGGTAGAGCGGAAGCTCCGGATAACGCTCTTTGATCCATAAAGTTATCTGATGGGTATCCTGGATCAGAGCCTCTTTTCCATCCTCATAAAAGTATCCATAATCCTCTTCGGAACGCACGCTTTCGCCATGTCCTCTGTGATCATGTATGATGCATACGTATCCTGCATCACACAAATGCTCCATCATCTCCAGATAGCGTTCTTTGTGCTCCGCCATCCCATGGACCAGCTGTACGATTCCAATCGGTTCTGTCTTTGGTAACCCCAGACACATCTGGATTCCCAATCCATCCATATGTGATGTTAATTCATACCGCTGCACCTTCATACCCATAAATACACCTTCTTTTCTATCTCTGGTTAATCGGTACATACTCCTTCGCCTGAGCTACGTTGGCATATGCCGGACGAATGATCTTACCGCCACTTACTAATTCCTCCAGACGATGTGCACTCCAGCCTGAAATTCTTGCAATGGCAAAAATTGGCGTATAAAGTTGCTCTGGAAGACCCAGCATACGATATACAAATCCACTGTAAAAGTCCACGTTAGCACTGACTTCTCTAGCAGACTGTCTTTTCTTTTTGATTTCCTCTGGTGCAATTCTTTCAATCAATGAATACAGTTCATATTCCTCCTGAAGTCCTTTCTCTTCAGCCAGCTTCTGAACAAAGCCTTCTAATGCCTTCGCACGAGGGTCAGAAATAGAATAAATCGCATGCCCCATTCCATAGACTAATCCTGCACCATCAAATGCTTCTTTATTCAAAATTTTATTTAAATAATCACGAATCTCTTCTTCATCTTTCCAATCATGGATATGTTCCTTAATATCATCTAACATTTGAATGACTTTAATATTAGCACCACCATGCTTTGGCCCACGTAAGGATGCCAGTGCTGCTGCAACTGTAGAATAGGTATCCGTTCCAGAAGAAGTAACTACATGAGTCGTAAAGGTTGAGTTGTTACCACCACCATGCTCTGCATGCAGAACCAGACAAAGGTCTAAAATCTTTGCTTCTAACTCTGTATATTTATTATCTGGTCTTAATAAATACAAAATATTCTCAGCAGTAGATAAATGTGCCTGTGGTTTATGAATGAACAGACTCTTTCCATCATGATAATGTGCATATGCCTGATATCCGTAAATAGCCAGTACCGGGAACAAAGCAATCAACTGCAGACTTTGACGAAGTACATTCGGAACAGAAGTATCGCTTGCATAATCATCATAAGAGAATAATGTCAGCACACTTCTTGCAAGTGTATTCATCATATCTCTGCTAGGAGCTTTCATAATAATATCCCTTACAAAGTTTGTCGGAAGCTGACGATATTCAGATAACAAATCATTTAATTGGGCCAATTCCTGTTTATTCGGAAGTTCTCCAAATAATAATAAATATGTAATTTCCTCAAATCCAAATCGGTTTTCATTAATAAACCCATTGACCAAATCTTCTATATTAATCCCACGATAATACAATCTACCATCACATGGAATCATTGCTCTATCTTCAATAACATAAGACACTACTTTTGAGATTTCAGTCAATCCGACTAAAACCCCTTCTCCAGTATCCTCACGAAGTCCACGCTTTACTGCATATCGTTTGAATAATGCAGGATCAATTCCTCTGGAACATTTTTCAGATAACTTTAAAATCTCCGGTGTGACCTCTGAAAATTTATTTGGCATTTCTTTTACCATGACTGTTTCTTCCTTTCTATTATAGCGTAATATCATATCCAAGCTTTTTGAAGGATTGAAAACAAAATCCTTCATAGACCATCAAAAAAATGAAGGTCCGCTGACCTTCCTCTACATAGTATATGCGTTTTGATATTATAACAGATAAAGCTTTTTTTGTCAATCAGTCCTGCACTTCAAAAACAAAAGAAAATTTCCCCAAAAATATTACAAAAGTATGAAAAAATCTTGTAATTTTCTTTAAATAATTGTATAATTGTAGAGATGTTAACCTACAGATAAAAAGACACAAGTATTAAGGAATAGAAATTATTTTTAGAAAGCGAGGACTTTTATGAAACTATTGAAAAAATGCACATCTTTAATTTTGTCATTGGCAATCTGCCTGACATTAACCGTACATATTACAGCTCCTGTATCAGCTGCAACTCTATCAATTGTACGAGCTGGACAAGCCGTAAGCTATACCGGAAAACAGATCACCAAGGTCTCTTATAATGGAAGTTCTTATTCTTTGCAGGACACACCTGCATTGCTTTTAGATGGATATGTAATGGTACCATATTATCAGACCTATGTTACCAATGGACCAAAACTGTCAAAGTCCTATAATTCTGACAGCGGAGTCCTTACTTTAAAGGATTCTAATACTACTGTAAAGTATTACGTCAATGAAACATACGCTTATGTAAATGGCACGAAGAAAAGCATAGGCGTTGCTCCATGCTTTGTTACATATAAGAATACAGACACTTCTGTATTGATGATTCCAGCAAAGACGACCAGCAATTATTTTAATATTTCTTATACCTATGACAGCTCAGTACCAAATATTACTTTAAAGAAAACAACTAATTCTTCTAGTGCAACGGATAACACGGACAGTACAGCCTATACCCGTTATACTACGGCAAACTCTCTGGCTATCCGCAAGTCTGCCTCATCCTCTTCCGATGTGGTCGGACACTACAGTCGTAATACAAAGGTAAGCTGCTATGGAACATCCGGCAACTTTACGAAAGTAAAATATAATGGAAACTATCGTTACTGCGGAACCTCTTATCTGAATACAGAACAGGTATACTACCGCTATGTTAACATTAATTCCTTAAAGATTCGCAAATCTGCATCTTCCGATTCTGAAGGTGTTGGATATTATAAACTTGGTACCAAAGTTCTCTGTTATGGTAAGAGCGGTGACTATACAAAGATTAAATACGATGGTTCTTATCGTTATTTAAAGACATCCTGTCTGACCTCTAAGGCTCCCCTACAGGCATCTGCTTTCTCCGATATGTCTACCAGCGAGTTTATTAAGACAATTGGACCAATTGCTCAGAAAAACTACAAGACAAGCGGTGTTTTAGCTTCTGTTACGATTGCTCAGGCCATCTTAGAGAGCGGCTGGGGCAAATCCGAACTGGCAAAGAACGCCAACAATATGTTCGGTATGAAGAAAAGCCTTTCCGGCAATACCTGGTCTGGAAGCGTATGGACCGGCAGCGTATACAAAAAGAAAACAGCAGAATATCGCTCTGATGGTTCTAAATACTACATTACTGCAGAATTTAGAAAATACAACGGTGTAAACAGCTCCATTGCTGACCATTCTGCTTACCTTTTAGGAGCGAAAAACGGAAGCAAAAAGCGTTACGCAGGCCTTGCCGATACTACCAGCTACAAAAAGCAGCTGACCATTATCAAGAACGGTGGTTATGCAACAGACCCTGACTACGTTTCTTCCCTTTGCAACATTATTGAAAAATATGATCTTACAGATTATGATGTAAAATAAAATCAGAAAAACAGCCTCTCAAGTCTGGATTCTTCTTCCGCCTTGAGAGGCTTATTTTTATCTCCCTCTAAGTTATATCATTTCTTCAATCTGAGATAATGGAAGCTGGGTCTTTCGTGCCGTTTCCTCCAGTCCCATTCCCTCTTCTAAAAATCTTTTGGCCACATACTCTAAAGATTCCCCGATTTCAATCACATGCCCATCCAGATCATATATGCGGATAACTCTCTGTCCCCAGTCATGCTCCATACATCGATGGATATACGTGATCTCATAAGAGCTCTTCTCCAGTTTTTCGATGAAGGAATCCATATGATCTTCTTCAAAATAAAGCTCAGCATCATTGCCACCCATAACTGCTTTTCTATCAATAAAGGTCTCCCACAACTTCTTCTCCTGCAGGACCAGACCTTCCGTTAACACTACATTTTCCCCAAAGTCACTTACCACTTCCAGCCCAAATAAATCTTTATAAAATTTCTTTGAGCACTCTATATCACTTACCACAATTAAAATATTCTTTAATTTCATCTGTGTCTGTTCCCTCCTCTCTGGTATCTTCATTTTATCATAGAAACTTTGTTTTTTACAGGTATTTCCCAACTCTCTTTTCCAGAGTGCTGATCACTCCAAACAATGCCATTGCAATGATACACAGCACCAAAATACTTAACATTACCCAGTCAAGCTTAAATACCTGACTTCCATAGATGATCAGATATCCTAATCCGGCCTTTGCTGCCAAAAATTCTCCAATAATAACTCCCACCAGCGACAACCCGATATTGACCTTCATGGTACTGATAATCAATGGAATGCTGCCAGGAATGATGATATATCGAAGACAATGTGTCTTATTTCCTCCCAAAATGCGTATCAGCTTTAACTGTTCTTCACTGATTTCCATAAATCCGGTATGCAGGTTGATGATACTTCCAAACACAGCAATGGATATAGCTGTAATAATAATGGTCTTCATATTGTTTCCCAGCCAGACAATAAGTATCGGAGCCAGTGCTGACTTTGGAAGACTGTTGAGCAATACAAAAAAAGGCTCCAAAATCTGTGCCAGCATAGGAATCCACCATAAGACCATTGCCACAACAAGGCTCAATACCGTAATAAGCAGGAAACTTCCCAATGTCTCAAACAGTGTAATTCCAATGTGATAGAATAAGGATCCATCTTTTAACATCTCATATCCGGTTACAATGATTCTGCTTGGACTGCTGAAGATAAATCCATTTAACCATCCTTTCCGGGTTCCCATCTCCCAGAAAAATAAAAGGGAAATCAACAGCAAACCCTGCCATAGCTTTATCTGGTATCTTTGGCGCTTATATTGTCTTACGAACCTCTCATGACTCGTTCGCATCATCTTCATTGATCTCCCTCCAAATCTCTTGAAAGTAATCATTGAACTGCCGTTCCTTCCGGCGTTCTTCCGGTGTCAATGTATCGACGGTAAAGGATATCCGCATCTCCTTCACTATGCGGCCAGGTCTGTGGCTCAATACAAAGACCTTATCCGCCATACTGACTGCCTCCTGCAGGTCATGGGTAACCATAACCGTGGAAATATGCTCCTGCTTTATAATCGAACCAATATCATTGGATACCTGAAGCCTTGTCTGGGCATCCAGGGCAGAGAATGGTTCATCTAGCAACAATAGCTTTGGCGATAAAGCCAGCGTACGCACTAGTGCAGCCCTTTGCCGCATTCCTCCCGAAAGCTGTCTTGGATAAGCATTTCTAAATTCATACAGACCGTATCTTTTTAGCATGGCATTGACTCTTGCCAGATTTTCTTCATTGATCTGCTGCTTGATTTCCAAACCTAGAATTACATTTTTATAGATAGAACGCCATTCCAACAGCTGATCTTTCTGAAACATATATCCAATGGGTTTTTGTACAGTCAAAGTTCCCTCATAGTCTTTTAATAAACCTGCGATCACATTTAACAATGTGGTCTTTCCACATCCGCTTGGTCCTACGATTGCCGCAAACTCCCCCGGCATGATAGAAAAGGAAACGGCATCTAAGGATTTCGTTTCTCCATGTAAACTCTGATACGTATAGGAAATGTCTTTCAGAGACAATGCAGTTTCCATAGAATCCTCCATTTTTTTGATACTATAGATTATGCATTACGTAAGATTTTTGACATCAGAAAATCTCTTTGCTACAATAGACAAAAGAAACTTTACAAAAATTGCAGGAGAATCATTATGTATTATGAAGCTATACGAAAGGGTATCTTTCGAAAGCGTCCCAACCGCTTTCTTGCCCATGTAGAAATTGATGGAAAAGAGGAAATCTGTCATGTGAAGAATACCGGCCGGTGCAAGGAACTTCTGATTCCAGGAACCACCGTCTATGTTCAGGAGCATGACAATCCAAAACGAAAAACCAGATTTTCCTTAATTGCGGTGGAGAAAGGGCATAGATTGATCAATATGGATTCCCAGGCACCTAATCAGGCGGTGGAAGAATGGATTCAAAATGGCAATTTTTTTCGTGAACTGTCATTTTTAAAGCGTGAAAAGACATATGGAAGTTCCAGATTTGACCTTTACGCAGAATATGGAAAGCAAAAAGCCTTTATCGAAGTGAAAGGAGTCACATTAGAAGAAGATGGTATTGCCAGATTTCCTGATGCCCCCACTGAGCGCGGCATTAAGCATATAGAGGAACTCATCCACTGTCATCAAAATGGATACGAAGCCTACCTTTTCTTCGTCATTCAAATGAAAGGCATTACACATTTTGAACCGAACCGGCGCACCCATCCGGCTTTTGGCGATGCTCTGCAGAAAGCACAGTCCGCTGGTGTTCACATTCAAGCACTGGACTGTATCATAACACCGGATACGATGCAAATTGATCAGGAAATTCCTGTAATTCTTTCTTAAATTCAATCATTTTTAAAGGAGGTCCGACTATGGATATGAATAAAATCGCACAACTACAGTCCATCATCGACGAAAGCAACCGTATTGTTTTTTTCGGAGGTGCCGGCGTGTCAACGGAAAGCAACATTCCAGATTTTCGAAGCACCGATGGATTATATAACCAGACTTATAAATACCCACCAGAAACCATTGTCAGCGCTACATTTTTCTGGAACAGAACGGAAGAATTCTATGATTTTTATAAAGATCGTATGCTCTATCTGGATGCCAAACCAAACAAAGCACATCAGAAATTGGCTGAGCTGGAACAGGCCGGTAAATTATCCGCTGTCATCACTCAGAACATTGATGGTCTCCATCAGGCTGCTGGAAGCAAAAAGGTCTATGAGCTTCACGGCAGCGTACTAAGAAACTATTGTGTGAAATGCCATAAGTTCTATCCTGTGGAAGCAGTAAAAAATGCACCAGGCGTTCCATATTGTGAATGTGGCGGTCTGATCAAGCCAGACGTGGTTCTCTACGAAGAGGGATTGGATAATGACGTTATCTCCGGCGCAGTTCATGCCATCGCTCAGGCAGACACCCTGATCATCGGCGGAACCTCTCTGGTTGTCTATCCTGCTGCTGGGCTGATCGATTATTTTCATGGAAAACACCTGGTAGTCATCAACCGAGATGCCACATCCAGAGATAAACAAGCTGAGCTTTGTATTTCTGATAGCATCGGAGAAGTACTGGGACAGATTGAGGTACATGCATGAAGAAACGAGACATCATTCTGATTCTTGTTCTTTTCTTCCTTGCAGGAGTCAGCTATTTTCTCATAGCTATTTCTTCTCATACAGGAAATCGTGTCATCGTCACTGTTGATAAAAAAGTAGTCATCGATGAACCCCTGTCTGAGAATCAGGAGCTTACGGTTCCTCTTACAAACGGGGAAAATACTATTGTCATTAAAGACGGACAGGTTGCTATGAAGGAAGCAGACTGTCCTGATCAGATCTGTGTCCGCCATAGGGCAATTTCTAAATCAGGAGAGAGCATCGTCTGCCTTCCACACAAGGTTGTTGTTGAGATTTCCAGTGAGGAAGAACAGGATGTTGATATCGTTGCATGAAAAGGAGAGCGCGTATGATAAAAGCTGATCTACACACCCATACCAACCTTTCCGATGGGTATTATTCAGTAAAAGACTTAATCGACCAAGGAAATCGCATGGGATTAGACTATATGGCCATCACAGACCACGATACTACCGCCGGGCTGATCACTGCTATGACCTACGGAAAAAGAGTAGGATTAAAGATAATTCCTGGAGTGGAATTCTCCACGAGAAACTATAAAACCGGACGAGCTGTCCACATTTTATGCTATTACCCAGGGGATTTATTTGCCTTCCAGGATTTTCTGGATAAAACTCTTGAGATCCGGATAGAAATGAAGTTAAAAACAGCCCGATTATTGGAAAAGGATTTTTCAGTACAGGTAGAGGATTTTCTAAAAGCTTCCAGAGATAGTGAATCTCTCTATAATCCTCATCTGATGCTTCCTTTTTTTGAAATGGGATATACAGACACTTTGATCGGAGATTTTTTCAAGGAACACGCTTCCAGTAAAAGCTCCCGCTATTTCACGATTCCTTATCCCGATGTATACGAGGCATTGGATCTGATTGATCGATATGGAGGTGTTCCAGTCATTGCTCATCCCGGGGAATATGACTCTCTGGAAATTACAGAACAACTTGCCAGCGAAGGCCGCATCAAAGGAATCGAATATAACCATCCTCGGAATACCGAGCACGATAAAAAAGAAATTTTAAGAATTGCACAGGCCTATGACCTATTCCTAACCGGAGGTACCGATTACCATGGTCCTTATACCAAGACAGTACATCCTCTCGGAAGCTATCTATGTCCGGAATATGGATTGAAAAAACTGTTAACGTATGCCAGACCATAAACAAAGTGGATTCCACTTCAAATACCATCAAAATACTCCTCTTATCCCTGAGCAAACAGAAGGTAAGAGGAGTATTCTTTTCTTCTCAACTATTTCTTTTCCTGACAATCTACCGTAATTTCTCCACATTCGGTACATACCGCATAATAGTAGACACAAGTTCCCAAACCAAAAGGAACCTCTCCCATCAAATGCGCTGTTCCTTCTTCCTTTTCACCACAGATCATTGCTACGAATTTCATCGGTTTTCCACACTCGGGACATTTTAATTCTACTTCTTCCTGTGCCCAGATTGGATTGCCTCCGACCTTACATAAAAATTTGGTTCCAAAATCCTTCCAAAACTGTTCTATATCACTGTCATTATATTCTTCCAGCTTTACTGGAATCACAGGCAATGGTGTTGGTATCCTGTCCTCTTCTGTCATAACATCTGCTTCTTCCACATCCTGATAATCCCATTCGATGCGGTTATTGCTGATAACATAGCCCTGTCTCCACCAGCTGGCAGAACAGTTTAAGCAGGAGACCATCGGAATTCTTCCTGCAGTAGGATTGCGAAAATCTTCTAGTCTTGGATCTTCTAAGTCAAGTGTAATAATCTGATGGATATCTCCCTTACATATATTGCAGGCATCCATATCCCATTCATCGCCTCCGAACTGATGCTCATATTGATCCTTTCCCGGAACGGCGATATATGCTTTACATTCACTCATTTCTCTTATGTCCTTTCTTTCTTAACTTCTACTCTCTATTATGCAACGGAATTTTCTTTTCGTCAAATTTCTATCAATTTCTATTCCAGTATTCTGATTAAATCCTCTGCAGATTCTACGATTCTATCTGCACCTGCTGCTTCCAACTCTTCCCGGCTTCCATATCCATATAAGACACCTATGGAATCCACTCCCATGGCTTTTGCTCCGAGAACATCATGTTTACGGTCTCCGATCATGACCACCTCATTCATATTTTGAATATTGCAGGACTCCAACGCATACGCAATCACTTCTGCCTTTTTGGTTCTCGTCTCATCCATATTAGAACCCGCCACATATATAAAATATTTAGACAATCCATAATGCTCCACAATCTGTCTGGCATACTCCTCTGGTTTGGAAGTGGCAATGATCAAGACCTTTCCTCTCTCCTTTAGCACCTTCAATACTTCTTCCATGCCTTCATATACAGAATTCTCATACAGACCTTTGGTTCCATAGTATTCCCGATAGATATCAACCATCTCTACTGCCTCTTCCATTGAATACCCATAATACCTGCGATAAGATTCGATGAGAGGCGGCCCTACAAATTTCAAAAGCTCTTCCTTATCTTCCACGTCGATGCCCTTCTTCTGCAACGAATATGCTACAGAATTGACAATTCCCATTCCAGAATCCGTTAATGTTCCATCCAGATCAAATAATATGTACTGATATTTTCTATTCATATAACTCTCCTATCATTTTTTCCAATAGCTTTCTTTATACACGAGAAAAAAGCACCGCTTTTGCGATGCTTCTTTCCACTAGCATAATGCAAGGAGTTCATTATGCCAGCTTTGAGTAATTGGCTTCGATTGTTTGTAGCAAGGATTCATCCTCAATACCAGAGACTTCTTTTAATACGCCTCTGATTCCCAGTTCTTCCACTTTCTGCTGGAGTTCAACGCTCTGTGGATCCTGGTCATTTTTATAATGAAGTGCAGCGGCGATTCCCACTAATAAATGATCTACAGGTAAGCCATAACCAGCTGCTGTTAATGTTGGTTTTGCCAAACGGTCTGTAGCACTTAATTTACGCAATGGTTCTCTTCCTACACGCACCACATCATCTTTTAAGTAAGGGTTTTTGAAGCGGTTAATGATTTTATCAATATATTTTAAGTGTGCTTCCTTATCTAAACCATGTTTCTTTACAAGGCCCATACCGCTTTCTGTCATAGCACTCTTAACAACTGTAAAGATTTCTTCGTCAGCAATACTTTCGTCGATTGTTGCATATCCTTTTAAGAATCCAAGGTATGCTGTAATACAATGACCTGTATTTAATGTAAATAATTTTCTTTCAATATATGCCATTAAGTTACCAGCCAGGTTCATTCCTTCAATCTGAGGAATTTCTCCTTTGAAAGATGCTTCTTCTACATTCCATTCATAGTAAGCTTCTACTACTACATCGATTGGATTTTCACATCTTACTGGAGGTACGATTCTATCCACAGAACAATCTGGGAATCCTACGTATTTATCAGCATATGCCTTTGCTTCTTCAGAAAGCTGTCCATATACTGCTTCTTTTAACTGTGAGCTTGCTTTGATCGCATTTTCACAGGCAATGATATTCAGATAAGCATCTACGCCTTCTGCCATTCTCTTTTCAATTCCCTGAGCGATTGCTGGAGCAATTCTTGGAAGAATAACCAGTCCAACTGCTGTTGTGATGATTTCTGCTTCTACAATCTCATCTACCATAGCTGGAGTTGTAGAATTTACGCCACTGATATTTGTAATAACCTGTTCGCTGCTTTCAACATCCATAACATGAATTGTATATGTTCCGTCTTCATTAATCTTATCGATCACCTGCTGATTCACATCTGCAAATACTACATGATAGCCAGCATTTGATAATAAACCACCGATAAAACCACGTCCAATGTTACCTGCTCCAATTTGAATTGCTTTTTTCATACTAATACTCCTTTATACCTTGTACTTATCCCGGCCAGATGCAGCCGGGATAAGCAAATCAACCTAGATTATTTAAACATTGCTAATACTTCTTCTACACTGTTTGTTGTTTTTAATTTATTTAACTGTTTTTCATCCCCGATTACTTCTGTGATCTTACCTAATAATGCCAGATGTTCATCACCGATACCAGCAATACCGATTACCAACTGTGCTTTTTCATCACCAAAATCAACACCTTCTGGATACTGAAGTAATACAATACCAGTTTTCTTTACTTTATTTTTTGCATCTGCAGTACCATGAGGAATCGCAACACCCATTCCCATATATACAGAAGCTGTTTCTTCACGTTTGATCATTGCAGGAATGTATTCTTCATCTACATATCCCAACTCATTTAATAATTTACCTGCTGCTGTGATCGCTTCTTCTTTTGAAACCGGTTTTAATCCAACTTTGATTCCTTCTTCTACCATGATCTTGTCATTGGTTGGAGCTTCTTCTACTGCTTCTTCCACTGCTGGAGCTGCTTCTGCTGCTGGAGCCTTTGCAGTTGTAACCTGATCATATAATGCATCTAATGCCGGGTCAGCCAGGAAGTTGTTGATCACAACCATCTGAGCCTGTGGTGCAGATGCTTTTGCCCGGTCTACTAAGATTGCCTGTACAACTGCGATATCACAATCTCCAGGAATATTATCTACAGATGTATTGATAACCGTAACGTCTGGACGTAATGCTTTAATACGATTACGGAATTTTGTTGCTCCCATTGCGGAAGATCCCATACCTGCATCACATGCGAATACGATTTTCTTAACTTCGTCAGCGTTTTTCTTTTCACCAGAAGCTACAGCTGTACCTTTTGCCTCTGCTTTCTTGGCAGCCATATCAGCCTGTGCATCTTCTAAGTTCTTTGCTCCAGACATTTTAACGATTGGAGCTGCAATTACGAAAGATACAACGGTTGCTAAAGCAACACCGATGATTGTTAATAACATCTGTGGTTTTGGTGACATTGATAAGTAAGCGATAATGGATCCTGGAGAGGATGGGCCTACTAAACCACATTTTGTCAATGAGAAGAATGTAATTGCACAAATGTTACCAACGATTGGTGCGATAATAACAACTGGATTCATTAATACATATGGGAAATAGATTTCATGAATACCACCGAAGAAGTGGATGATGATTGCACCCGGTGCGGAATCCTTTGTTGCTTTGTCTTTTGCGAACATCCAGTATGCAAGAAGTACTCCAAGTCCAGGACCAGGGTTTGCTTCTAACATATACATGATAGATTTACCAGTCTGAGCTGCCTGCTCAATACCGATTGGTGTAAAGATACCATGGTTGATAGCATTATTTAAGAATAATACTTTTGCAGGTTCAATAAAAATTGCTGTTAATGGAAGCATATTGGCTTTTACCAGAATATTTACACCTGCCGTTAAAACTGCTAATACAGCACTCATGAATGGTCCGATTACGAAGTAACCAATAATGGCTACGATCATACCAAGAATACCAACTGAGAAGTTATTGATCAACATTTCAAATCCGGCTGGCATATGTCCGTCCATAGCCTGGTCAAATTTCTTGATCACGAATCCGGCAAATGGACCCATAACCATAGCACCCATTAACATAGGCTGTCCATCAAATCCACCAACACCTGCGATACATCCCATTACGGCAATGGCACCCATAACTCCTCCACGGGCTCCACCCACCATCTTACCACCTGTATAAGCAATCAGGGTTGGTAATAAGAATGTCAGCATATATGGCTGAATTGATGCAAGTTTTTCATTAGGAACCCATCCAGCTGGAATAAATAAAGCAGTGATGAATCCCCATGCGATAAATGCGCCGATGTTTGGCATTACCATTGCACTTAAAAATTTACCAAATTTTTGTACAGCGTTCTTCATATTAAAATTCTCCATATTCTTTCATAATACGTTGATAATAGTTACCTAAATATTTCTCCAATTCAAAGGAGACGTTATTTCTTTTCTTTAAACACAGATTTGCAATAATCTGCTCGTTTTCCGCCAGTGAGCCGCTGACCTCACTCATAACCTCCCGATAGATTTTCCTTTTAGACTCCTCTCCTTCTGGTATTAACATGACCATAGCTCCCAAAATGATTCCTTCCCCTGCCAAAAGAGGCTTTTTCAGGGATACATAACCAAATCGGCAATGCTTCACTCCCTTTGTCATACAATGCAGAAACAGCATTCGAAATGTGGAAATATAAGTTCCAGCTATCATCTCCCGTGCTTTTATGTCCTGCTCGATGAGTTCTCCATAGGCTTCATTTCTTGCAAAAAGCATGCTCGCCCTTGCAATCAATGCTTCCTTATCAACCACTTCATCCACGGATGAAATCTTTATGTTCTCCAATACCTGAAGAATCTCTTCCCCAAGAGTCACAAAGTATTCTATCGCTGCTCTTCTGACCCTTTTCTTTCGGATTCCCTTTGCCCTTTGTACATTCCGCCTCTTCTTTAAATCTTTAATGGCATTCCTAAGAACCATCCTGTCATTCTCCAGAAGCACCGGATTGACACATACATAGGGAAAATCCGTATTCAGTTTTACCGTAGATACGATCAGTTCCACTCCTTCTTCCCGTAATGAGTCACCATCAACCTCCGAGGTTGCGATCACTTTTCTTACTACAATTTCTGAAAAGGTCTTTTGCAGATGAACTGCTAACATATGTGAGGTCCCAACTCCACTAGGACAGGCAACGACAATGGCTACTTTTCCGCCTTCGGAGCGTTGTTTCTCTACTGCCGCACAGAAATGCAGAACAATAAATCCCAGCTCCTCATCACAAATCGTATCGACCCCTGACTCTCTTTCCAATATTTTTGCTGCAGCTTTCACTGCTTCATAAATATCACCATACTTTTGCTTTAACATATCCACATTATGATTTTCAATGCGAACATGCATTCTCATCCGGCTTATTGCCGGCCCAATATGATTGCACAACCCATCTATCAGCATCCTGTCATCCAGAAAATCCATATCCAACAGCCTCTCGACTTTTAAGATCATATGTATGACAATCTGCCTGTTTTTCATATTTTCTGTTTCATACTTGTTGATCATCTGCGGTTGCCACACCTTGGCACTTAGAAGCTGCATTGTAACAAATGCAATTTCCTCCTGCGTAATTGACAATTGAAAATCTGCTTCCAGCATACTCCCCATCCAGGTAGCCACCTGATATTCCGGATACCGCATCAAAGCTTCAATTTCTGTTGCAAAATCCTTGATGACATGTCCTTCCCTCATTCTCTGAATGACAACTGCCAAAAGGACAGTCATACGTTGAACGGCATTATCCGTATACCTGGTCTGCAGATTCTGTTCCGCAGCCTTTATCATATCCTGTATGAATGGCACCTTTTCCTCCGCATAAAGGGTAAACAGAGGATGTTTCTTACGCTTCTTTTCTTTCTGATCAGAGACTAAGTTTTCTTCCTTTCCCAGCTCCTCCAAAATCAGCGTAACGACTGCCTGGCGATAATCCTGCTCTTTTCCTGTCCAATAAACGCCCAGTCCTTTCCTTCGAATCAAGATAAGTCCATAATTCTCCATCCACTTTTCGATTTCATCCAGATCACTGACCAGTGTTCCTTCTGAAATCTCAAATTTTGAAGTAAAATAGTAATATTTTAATGGTCCATCATTGGCAAGAATCTCGCTTTCAATCCAAAACAGCCTTTCCTCTTTGCTCATGGCTGAAGATTTCGTTCGGTCCGCTTCTACCAACTCTAAGATCAAAGCACGATTTTCTTCATTCTCCTCCAAATAAATTCCGACTCTCGGCTTTCTGACCATGTGGAAGTCATTCTTCTGCATCCACTCTTCAATCTTTGGTAATTCTCTCAAAATGGTTCTTGAACTTAACTTTAATTTTTCTGAAATGGCCTGAACAGTTACAGGATTGCTGAATGTAAACTGCGCAAGCATTTGAATGATAACCTTTTGTCTTTTTGTTAATCCGGATTCTTTTGACATTGTATTATCTTCCCCTTTGTTTATATTATAGTATCGGTCCCAATAGAACTCAATCAAATGAAATGTCACTTTTGTCACTATTATTTTAAGACATGACCTGTCACTTTGTCCATGTTTTTAAATAATATTTTCTGTTTTTTGTGCAAAAATTTGCTATAATTAAGAAAAAGGAGCAATTGTAGAAAATGGCAGTACTTTCTACAATCACTCCTTTGATTCAACTAAGATTCCCCACATATATAAATCGGCATACCAGCCTGCTCAATCGCATCCCTGTCTCGGTCTTTGATATGATTGTCCGTAATCATACACTCAAAATCTTCCAGTCGTCCAAACTGACACATCGCTTTCTTACCAATCTTATTGCTGGTACAGAGCAAATAGCTCTTATCTGCGGCCTGAATAAATGCCTTCTTCGTATCAGCTGTGTCAAGGCTTGGCGTAAATGCGCCCCGGGAAATAGATAAAGCATTTGGGGAGATAAATGCTTTATCCACGGATAGTCTTTGAATGAATGTTATGGCTTCTGCTCCTGCCGTACATCCATACATGGGGCGCATAATTCCGCCACAAAAAATAATCTTTATATTCTGGCACTGATAGATTTCACCAGCAACCATAATATCATTTGTAATAACCGTCAGATTCTCTACCTCTTTTATCTGTCTGGCCAGATACATATTCGTCGTGCTTCCATCCAGTATAATCGTCTCTCCTGGATTCACAAATCTTGCTGCTGCATGTGCAATCCATTCTTTTTCCTGTCCGTAGAAATCTCTGGATGCAATTCCATCCTGATCTGACAGCATATCTTCTCTGTAAATAGCACCTCCATGGGTCCTTTTAATCAATCCCAATCCTTCCAGCTCCCTTAAATCCGCGCGAATCGTAGCGCCAGACACCTGGAAAGTGTCGATCAGTTCATGAATATTGGCCCGCTTATGCTCTCTCAGAAAAGAAATAATCTGTTCTTTTCTTTCTTCTGCAAACACTTTATAACCACTCCAGATTTTTTATTTTCTTTCATTTACAACTAATATCCTATCATATATTTTCATTTTCTGCAACGTGTATTTTCATTTATTTTTATTACTTCCTTTTCAAACCATCTACGAGATGATATACTAAATGCAACCAATGAATGAGAAAGTTGAGGAAATCCTATGAAAGCAAATGCCACCTGTATCGCCTGTCTCTTAAACAAACAGGAAAAAAATATCCGTCCGTTTCAGGATGAGAAGAAAAAATCAGACTATCTCCATGAAGTATTAAAACTGCTCTACGAACATGGACAAAGCCATTCTTCTCCCTGGCTTTTTATGAAGATCGAAGAAATCTATTCAAAATATTATGAGCCGGTAATGGACTATCCTGCTATCAAGCATAAATACAATCAATTTATGCTATCAAAAGAACCAGTGATCGAGGCCAACATTCGAAAAGCAGATGATATCATCGCTTCCTGTATTCAGTACGTATGTGCCGGTAACTATATCGATTTTGGTGCCATGAGCAAGGTCGATGACTCCATCTTAGACCAGATGCTTTGTAAAGCCCAATCAGAAACTGTTCCTGCAGATCAATTATCTCTTTTCAAGTCAGAACTTGCTCCCGCCAAAACTCTGGTCTATCTGACAGATAATTGTGGGGAGATTGTTATGGATAAGCTTTTTATCAAAATCTTAAAAGAAGAATATCCAGACCTTGCCATTACTGTAATCGTTCGTGGCGGACTGGCTCTTAATGATGCGACCATGGAAGATGCTGACGAAGTTGGTCTTACGAACCTTGTTCCATGCATTGGGAACGGCTCAAAGCTTACGGGAACTGATTTGTGTGGCATCAATGAAGAGTCCAGAAATGCTTTAATGAACGCTGATATTATCATTTCCAAAGGGCAGGGAAACTTTGAAGGGCTCTATGGAGAAGGATTACAACCTTATTTCCTTTTCCTATGCAAATGTGAGTTATTTGTAAGGCGTTTTGGTCTAAAGCAGTTTTCATCTGTTTTTGCACGGGAAGATCATATTCATATTGTATCTGGTGAATAGGATAACCGGCTTGTATAATAAATGAAGAAGAAAATCACAATTCCAGATCTATTTCTTTTTCTGCTAGTTTTCCATCCATCCATTTTCCGACCAGATACTGAACAACTGCAAATACCGGTACTCCAAGGAACATACCGACTGCTCCAAAATAAGCACCACCTACGATAATAGCCAGTAAAATCGCAATCGGACGAACTCCTGTGGAATTTCCCAGAATCTTTGGTCCCAGAATATATCCATCAAACTGCTGCAGCAAGAATACCATAACTCCAAACTTCACGGCTCCATAAGGACTAATAATGGCTATTAAAAAGACCCCTGGAACCGCACCGATAAATGGACCAAAATACGGAATCATATTTGTAACACCTACGATCAGACTGATCAGTACTGCCAGTGGCAGCTTTAACAGTGTCATCAAAATAAAACATAAAATTCCTATGATCAGGGAATCAATGGCTTTTCCTGATAAATATCTGGAAAAGATCTGATTGCACTCCTTCAGGGTCAAGATCAGATTCCGTGCCTGTGAAGTCGAAAATGCCGCATAGACAAACCGTTTTCCTGCATTCAACAATATCTTCTTGTCTAATGACAGATAAATAGAGATAATAATAGCAATGACCATATTGAAAACGATTTTTATTGCCTGCATGGAGAAATCATACAGCATTGGCAAAGATTTTCCCATAAATGCTTCCAGATAACCATAGACCTTTGGCAAATTCTGATTCAGAAAAATATTGATTGCCGCCGGTGTACTTAAATTCTGTCCATGCTTGGTCAAGTTAGTTACCCTGTCCATAATGGATGTATACAAATCCGGTATCAGCGTGGTCAGTTCTGTAATGCTTTCCACCAGCTGTGGAATCACAAACGTCAGGCAGGTTCCCAAAATCCCAAATACTATGATATAAGAAATTACAATGGAAATCAGCTTAAACAACTTTTTACGCTTCACATTCAGCTTTCGCTTGAAAAATGAATAATAAAATAAATTAATAAATGGATTCATCATATAAGCGATCAAAAGCCCGATCAAAAATGGTGACATTACACCAAGAAAATGTCGAATTACTTCCAGAGTAGCCGCCAAATTCAAAATCAAACGGAATATGATGCATCCAGCTAGAATCACAAATATAGAATATACAGAAATCGTAAAATACTTGCTATTCCATTCAAAATTGTGTCTTTTCTTATGTGAATTCATCCTCTCTCCCCTTTCCTTTTTATCTATTTTATATCCAATAAATTCTTTGTAATCAATCCACTTGCTGTCACACTATCTGTAATCAGTATATTGATCATTCCACTGTTTAACGCTCCGCAAATAGCCAGAATCCGATCCTTACCATAAGCCAATCCAATACGCAGTGGAAGCTTCATCAGCTGCTCTCTGCCAATTCCAATAATCCGCTCCTGCATATCGGTCTCTATAATAGTTCCATCCTTTTTGAAAAAATTCCCCAGAATTTCGCCTACTCCACCGTTCTTTTTCAGTCTCTCCATCCGATCTTCTGGAAGCACTCCTGTCTTCACGATAGACGCTTCTTTGGATAGCTGTCCCACTGGCAGAAGACCCACATCCGCTTTTTCTGACAATTCCAGAACTTGTGCGATTGCCGGATCTTTTTTAAAAACCTGCTTGATTTCTGGACTGGAAGCATACATTGGTGCTGGAAGCTGATAGCCGATTCCTTTCAGGACCTCTGCCAGTTCCACCGCATACAGACTGGCATGATTTTTCTGAAAAAGGCGATCTGTCTCTCTGGAAACTACAGTTCCAACAAAAGGAACTACTTTGATTCCTTTCAAGTAAACTGGCTGATTTCTTACATATTTTTTTAAATCATCAATCAGGCTTCCAATAGTCAGACCCCAGGTAATTCCAAGCGTCATATGATCTTTCAAAACACGAAATAAATATTGAGCTGCCTCATAATTGACCTTTTCTCTCACATCTTCTCCTTCTGCCACCGGAACAACAATACATTCCTTTAATCCATACTGTCGCTCTATCTCTTCCTCCAGCAAATGCTGTGAGTTATGTGGGTGATGAATAGTAATACTGACAACTCCTTCCTGCTTTGCCTTCCAAATAGTACGGGAAATGGTAGCTCTGGATACATTCATCTTCTTCGCAATTTCCGCCTGCGACATCTCGTTGGTATAATACATTTCTAACACCCGGAACATAAAACGATCGTCTCCCATTGTCCTCCTCCTTCGTACTTATGTGATGAAATTATGTTCACCCATTGAACATAATTCGATTATAAAATAGGAAATATAGAAAGTCAATGGAACTACGGGGAAAATTGGTGTATAATAGCCTTATATCAACATACTCAGGAGGTAAATAATTATGACTGTTTTAGTAACCGGGGGCGCAGGATATATTGGCAGCCATACCTGCGTAGAATTACTCAATGCGGGCTATCAAGTTGTGGTTGCTGATAACTTATGTAATTCTTGTCAGGAAGCATTAGAACGAGTTCAGGAGATCACAGGGAAAGTATTGACTTTTTATCAGGTAGATATACGCGACGAAGAGGGACTTCGCCAGCTTTTTCAAAAAGAATCCATCGATGCGGTGATTCATTTTGCCGGCTTAAAAGCTGTGGGAGAGTCTGTACAGCAACCAATGAAATATTATGATAATAATATTACCGGCACACTTACCCTTTGCCGTGTTATGAATGAATTCGGCGTTAAGAATATCGTATTCAGTTCTTCTGCAACTGTATATGGAAGTCCAAAGACGGTTCCGATCCTGGAAGATTTCCCACTTTCCGTTACAAATCCTTATGGTCGTACCAAACTGATGCTAGAAGAAATCCTTCAGGATTTCCATACTGCTGATCCAGAATGGAACGTAATCCTTCTTCGTTACTTTAATCCTATCGGAGCGCACAAAAGCGGAAGAATCGGAGAAAATCCAAAAGGAATTCCAAACAATCTGATGCCTTATATTACGCAGGTTGCTGTTGGTAAATTAGAATGTCTTGGTGTATTTGGAGATGATTACGATACCATCGATGGAAGCGGAGTCAGAGACTACATCCATGTTGTGGATCTTGCTCTTGGACATGTAAAAGCCATTGAAAAGATAGCAGAAAATCAGGGTGTTTTGATCTATAATCTGGGTACTGGCAATGGATACAGCGTACTGCAAATGGTCAAAGCCTTTGAAGAGGCATCCGGGCAGAAGATTCCATATGTCATTAAACCACGAAGATCCGGCGACATCGCTACCTGCTATGCTGACTGCTCCAAAGCGAAAAAAGAACTGGGATGGGAAGCACAATATGGCTTAAAGGAAATGTGTGAAGATTCCTGGAGATGGCAGAAAAATAATCCAAATGGATACGAAGAAGCATAAATATGGGGAAAGAGGCTGCTTTCGCAGCCTCTTAATTATCATTTCATCTTTTCTTTTGTCAACCTGCCTGTTTGTCAAAATTTATCAGTTTTTGATGTTCTCTTTCTCTGATCAGGCCTTCTAATAAACAGGCAACGCCCTCATCTACATTCGTCCCACACACCTCTTTTGCTGTCTGTTTTATGGATGCCATGGCATTTCCTACGGCAACGGTGCGGGCAATGGGAAGTTCTAACATGGAACGATCATTTTCACTATCTCCCACTGCAAGAATTTCATCGGGCCCAATTTTCATCTGTCGGGCATAGCTCATAAGAGCCACTCCCTTTCTGGCATCTTTATGTGTCAGTTCAATGTCATAATCGGATGTATAGGTCATGGAAATATCAGACATCTTTTTGCATGCCCTCCTTACCTTCCATAGCCTTTCTGTATTCAAACTACAGCTGCAGATTTTATAGATTTTTACATCTGAATCAAACAGCTGTCCTGCTCCATCAAAATATACGGTCTGTTCAAACAGGGCTTTTAAATCCTCCCCTGTACGAAAATAAATCTTTCCTTCTTTTTGGGATGCTGGAAGTACCTGCTCATGATAGTATTTTGCCATATCAAATGGTGGTACAATGGTTACCTTTCCAATATCCGTATATAGATCCACGTACATGTGGTACTGATCCAGGATATCTATCAACTTCTGTGCCAATTTTTTTGGAAGGACGTGCTGTTCCAATACTTCTCCATATTTATCATATATTACTGCTCCGCCTGAGCAGATAATATCACAGTAAACTCCTGCTATGTCCAGTTCTCGCTTGGCACTACTATATTCTCTGCCTGTATTTACAATAAATTTTCCACCCAGCTGCTGGAAATCTACAATCGCTTTCTTCGTCCGCTCTGTAATCTGACTTCTGTTATTTAGTAATGTTCCGTCCATATCCGCTGAAAACAATCGAATCATTCTATTTCCTCCTCTTTTTATTTTTAATCTACCACCCTAATCATAAGTTTCTATAAAACCCATGTTAAAAAAACATGAAAATTGTGATATAATTAAGTTTCAAATAATATACGAATTTTAATACCAAAATAAAGGAGAATTGGTTATGGTTGCGCAAAACTTAACACTACTTACAGATTTATATGAGCTTACGATGATGCAGGGTTACTACAAATCTGGGGAGAATGAATCTGTTATTTTTGATGTATTTTACCGAAGCAATCCATCTGGCAGCGGTTATGCCATTGCCTGTGGTCTGGAACAGGTGATCGATTATATCAAAAATCTTTCTTTTTCTTATGATGACATTGACTATTTAAGAGGCCTTGGTATCTTTGATGAAGATTTTCTGGAATACCTTGCCGGCTACCATTTTACAGGAGATATCTATGCGATTCCAGAGGGAACCGTCGTATTTCCAAAAGAACCACTCTTAAAAGTCATCGCTCCAATCATGGAGGCCCAGTTAGTAGAAACTGCGATCCTGAATATCATTAACCACCAGAGCCTGATCGCAACAAAAGCATCCCGTGTATGCTATGCTGCCAACGGTGATGGTGTCATGGAATTTGGTCTTCGCCGTGCCCAGGGACCAGATGCCGGAACTTTAGGAGCCAGAGCTGCAGTTATTGGTGGCTGTGTTGGTACTTCCAATGTACTTGCCGGACAGCTTTTTGACGTACCCGTACTAGGAACCCATGCTCACAGCTGGATCATGAGCTTTAAAGATGAATACACAGCCTTTAAGACCTATGCAAAGATGTATCCAGATGCATGTACCCTTTTAGTCGATACTTATGACACATTAAATTCCGGAGTTCCAAACGCAATTCGCGTATTCAAGGAGATGCGTGAGGAAGGTATTCATTCAAAATCTTATGGTATCCGCTTAGACAGCGGTGACCTGGCGTATATTTCCAAAAAAGCCCGTAAGATGTTAGATGATGCTGGATTTGAAGATGCTGTCATTGCTGCCTCCAGCGATCTGGACGAATATCTGATCAACAGCTTAAAGACACAGGGAGCTACGATTTCTTCCTGGGGCGTTGGTACCAACTTAATTACTTCCGCGGACTGTCCTGCATTTGGCGGTGTGTACAAGCTGGCTGCCTTAAAGCCTGCCGATACTGACGAATTTATTCCAAAGATCAAGATTTCTGAAAATCCAATTAAGATCACCAATCCTGGTAATAAAACCGTTTATCGTATCTACGACAAAGAAACAGGTAAGATCAAAGCTGATTTAATCTGTCTTGTTGGTGAAACTTATAATGAAGAAGAAGACCTTCTGATCTTTGACCCTGTTTATACATGGAAAAAATCCATAATCAAGGGTGGTACTTATACTATCCGCGAAATTATCGAACCAGTTTTCATCAAAGGACAATGTGTCTACGAATCTCCAACTACCATGGAAATTCGCAACTATTGTCAGAAAGAACTGGACACACTGTGGGATGAAACCCGCCGGCTTGTCAATCCAAAGGAAGTATATGTGGATCTATCTAAGCCATTATTCGACTTACGAAATGAACTTTTGGATGCAAAGAAATAATTACAGGTAATCAGAAACTATAATATATTAGGAGACACATTTATGACAAAAAAGAAAGTATATCCAAGACTCTCTGGAATTCTGCTTCATCCTACTTCTCTCCCTGGTCCATACGGCATTGGTGATTTAGGACCAGAAGCTTATGAATTCGTAGATAATCTAAAAATATCCGGTCAGAAGTTATGGCAGGTACTGCCTTTAGGACCAGTAGGGGGAAGCAATTCTCCATACCAATCCTATTCCAGCTTTGCAGGGCAGCCATTGATCATCAGTCCGGATCTGCTTGTAGAGGATCGGCTTTTAAGCCCTGAGGATTTATCCATGATCCCTTCTCTTCCAGACGGACATGTGGAATATGATGCTGTAAGAGCCTATAAGCGACCACTTCTGAAAAAAGCGCTGGAGAACTTCCTTTTACTTCCAGATGAACATCCTCTCAAGGAAGAATATGAAGAATTTTGTAAAAAGGAAGCTGAATGGCTGGATGACTATTGCCTCTTTATGGCGATCATGAAGGCAAACGATGGTAAGCCTTGGTATGAATGGGAAGCACCGATCCGAAAAGGTAACAAAACTGCCAAGAAGAAATGGATGAAGATGGATGCAGTAAAAGAGGAATACACCTTCCAAAGCTTTATCCAGTTCCTGTTCTTCCGCCAATGGAGTGCCCTAAAGGCCTATGCCAATGAACAGGGAATCTCTATCATTGGAGATATTCCGATCTTCGCCGCTGCTAACAGTGCCGATGTATGGGCCAATAAAAAACTGTTTAAACTGGACAAGGATGGACATCCGACAGTCGTAGCCGGAGTTCCACCAGATTATTTCAGTGAAACCGGTCAGCTTTGGGGTAATCCGCTTTATAAATGGAATGTCCACAAAAAAGACCGCTATTCCTGGTGGATGAGCCGTATTCGTGCTCAGCTGGTCAAATACGATTATGTTCGCATTGACCATTTCCGCGGACTGGACGAATATTGGGAAGTACCTGCAGACGCCGAAACTGCTATGGATGGAAAGTGGATGCCTGGACCAAAGGCTGACTTCTTCAACGTTATGAGAGAAGAATTGGGAGAGGATCTTCCGATTATTGCTGAAGATCTGGGACTGATTACTCAGTCTGTTCATGACCTAAGAGATCAGTTTGATCTGCCTGGTATGAAGATTCTCCAATTCGCGTTCGAGAACATCGAAGACAATGATTTTCTTCCTTATAATTATCCAAGAAACAGCGTATGCTATACTGGAACTCATGACAACGACACAAGCTCCGGATGGTATCATTCTGCTTCTGAAGAATCCAAAGATAAGATTCGCCGTTATCTAAGCACCGATGGAAGCCACATCAGCTGGGATATGATCCGATGTGCCCTTTCCTCTGTTTCCCGTATGGCAATTATTCCAATTCAGGATATTTTTGAGGATGGAAGTGACCGCAGAATGAATATTCCAGGTGTTGCTCAAGGCAACTGGGGATATCGTTACTACAAAGAACAGTTCCACGATGGTCTGAAGAAAGGACTTCGTGAAATGTCTGAAATTTATGGAAGGTAAAAAATATGATTCGAATTACACTTGTATTGGGTTATTTATTTTTCTTTTTAGTATTTACTTGCCCATACTACTTCATATACAAGCGCTGGGATAAGAATGGATTATCCAAAAAACGTTACAAATCTGCCGCAAAAAAAGTACATAATGCCTTTGGTATCTGTCTATCTATGGCAGGTGCCCAAATTACTATAGACGGAATTTCTAACATCCCAAAGGATCAGGCTGTCTTATATGTTGGCAACCACAGCAGTTATTTTGATATACTGGCACTATTCCATTCTATTCCTGGTGGTGCCGGATTTGTAGCCAAAGATGATATGGCTAAAATTCCTCTACTAAATAAATGGATGACCTTCATCAACTGTCTGTTTATTAACCGAAAGGATGTAGGCCAAGGTATGGCGACGATCAAGCAGGCGGCTCAGTATCTGAAGGATGGCTATTCCATGGTAATCTTTCCAGAAGGTACCAGAAGTCAGGATCCTGAACCCCACGAATTTAAAGAAGGAAGCCTTCGTATTGCCTCTCTGGCAAAGGCACCGATCATTCCGGTTGCTATTTCCGGTACTGCAGACCTGTTAGAAAATAATCCGGGATTCCGTGCACGTCCAGCCACTGTGCATATTACCTTTGGTGAACCTATTGATGTGACCAAGCTGCCTCGTGCAGAGAAAAAGCATCTGGGTGCCACCATTCGCCAATGGATCATCGACACAAGAAAAATACACAATTCATAAAAAAATGTTTCTTTCTTAGAATATTAGTGATATACTAGAAAAGAATGTAAGTAAATACGTAGGAGGAATAGCATATGCCAGGATGGGTAATTTTTTTAATCGTCATTGCGATCATCGGTGTCGGAATGTTCGCTCTTTACAAATTTGGTGATAAACAGCAGAAAAAACAACAGGAACAAAGACAGCAGATGTACGAGAATATGCAGGTTGTTTCCATGCTTGTTATTGATAAAAAGCGTATTCGCATGAGTGATGCAGGTTTTCCAAAAGCAATTTTAGATCAGCTTCCAAAGCGTTCTGCCCGTGCAAAAGCACCAGTTGTAAAGGCAAAGATCGGACCAAAAGTTGTTTCCCTTTTATGCGATGAATCTATCTATGACGAAGTACCAGTAAAAGCAGAAATCAAAGCTCAGATTAGTGGTATTTACATTATGGGCATCAAGAATACCCGTAACGTAGCTCCACCGGAACCTGAGAAGAAAAATTTCCTGCAGAAATGGAGCATGAAGACAAATTCTATGACCGATGACGAAATTATGGCTCGTAATGAGAATTTACGTCAAGGCAAGAATGCCAAAAGCATGCAGCGTGCCAGCAAAGGCGATATGAAGAATAAAGCGCTGAATCCATCAACAAAGAAAAATAAGAGTACAAAGAAAAAGAAAAAAAGATAAGCATATTTAAGACAAATAATGAAGGAGTTGTTGTAAAATGAAGTGAGATGATTTCACTTCTAGAGCACAGCTCCTTTATTTTTTCTGTGGATTTTATAGACTCACTGAAGAAGAAAATAAAACAGGACTGCTGCTTAAGCAGATTCCATTCCTTATCTGCTTTTTGCAACAGTCCTGTTTACTTATTTCCCGTTATACTCAAAATGTTGATAATCTTTACTATTATTCCAATCTCCGCCCCAAGAAAATCCGTACTTTGTAAAAATCTTATAGATTGTATCATCCTTATGGATCATATGCTTCTTGTACTTTCCGGTACACTTTGTCACATCCCTCTCAGCATATGGCTGACCATTTTCTGGAGAAATGCTTTCTCCTTTCACACATGGATTGACCATTGGATTAATGTCAATAGCCAGTCCATAAGCATGGTTGGAAAGTTTGGTAGATCCTTCAATAACACGATAATTAAAAGCGGACGAATTGTTGGCACTCATGGATTTAATATCGTCTGCATCATAATCATCCACCAGATGAAGACTCTGAATCTGATATTTCTTCTGATACAATTCATAGAAAATCTTCACTGTTTTCTCTGCAATCTTCTTATTAACGACTAGTTCTCCATTCTTCACTTTATTATCAAATCCATAATACTTTACTTTCACGTAACGCAGGTCCGATAATTTTATATTTGGATTTTCTGTGTAGGATTTTCCTGTCATACGTTTTTCCACTGCCCTGGAGATAGTGTCATAGTAAAATCCCGTCTTATATGTATAGCGATTTCCACTGGCAGTTTCTACTGATAATGTTTTAGAATATACACCATAGATATTACTTCCACTTACTTTCTTATAGGCACGAACTCTGGCATAATATTTTACCTGTCCTTCCAGCTTCAGAACCGTCTTAGACACAGTATTTATACCGGATACGTTGACCGTTTTTGCATTGGTAAATTTGCTGTTTGTAGCATATTGAATCTGATATCCGGTCATAGTTCCTGTGGCCTTTTTCCACTTTAATTGAAACCCTTTTGTCTTCTTTGTCATACCGGTAACCTGAACTGCTTTTGGACGAATGGTGTACGTTCGTTTTGCTGTTCCGGTATAATTTCCCTTAAAGATAATGCGTACCGTATAACGTCCCGTACTTTTCAGATTTGGATACTTTACCGTATAATTTGAGGAAGAAATCTTCTTACCATTGCTTCCCGTAACCGTAACTGCCGGCTTTTTTACCTTGCCATTAAAGACATAGCTGGTTTTTGCAAGCTTTATGGTCTTTGGATAATAAATGACTTTTTTACTGGAAACCCTACCACATTTGGTACAACGTTTTATGATACTTCCGTCCTTTTTCAAAGTAGCTTTCGTTGTAGTTGTCTTATACTCATGGGAGCAATTTACATTTCCAATGGTATCAAATTCCCGGTTATACTTCACCGCATAGGACTGTGCAGTGGAATTTAACCGACCGTAAATAACTGCATTTTCTTCAATAGTATCTGCAGAATCATAAATCTTACATTCTTTATTATCGATCGTAATACTTCCAAGCTTCTTGCACGCATAAAAAGCCTCTCTTCCCAGTGTCTCTACACTTTTTGGCAATTTCACACTCTTTAAAGCAGAAGAAAAGCAAAACGCATCATTCCCAATCTTCGTTACACCGCTTGGAATGGTGACTCCTGTCAAGCCACTGGAATAAAATGCACTTTCCCCAATTTCCTTAGCACTATCCGGAATCTTATAGTTGGTAACACCGCTTTTTCCAGAATAGGCAATCAATATAGTCTTATCTTTGTTAAAAAGCGTTCCATCCTCTGAAGAATAGGAAGGGTTCTGCTCTGCTACAGTAAGATAACAGCCAGAGAAAGCTCTCTTCCCAATTTTTTTCACACTTTGTGGGATAGAAGCCTTTTCTACAGAGCAAGAAAAAAATGCATCCGCACCAATCTGTTCAATCCCATTAGAAATCGTAACCTGCTCCAAGCTATAGCAACCTTCAAAGGCATCTGCACCAATGGAGGATACTTTCTTTCCATCCAATACTGCTGGAATCACCAGCTTTGTATCATCTCCGGTATATCCAATAATTTGTACAGTTCCATCACTTTGTACTTCATATTCATAATCATTAGCGGTCTGTGCACAGACACTTTTTTCGAATGGCATCTCCACAGCTGTCAGTGTTGCAAAGACCATAATAAATGATATGCACAAACCTATCATCTTTTTTTTCATTCTTAACTCCTTTTCCATTTTCAACCCTTTCTGCTCTATTATATACCATATTTTTTGATTTTTCATTCTATTTTTAAATCTTTTATACATCAGAGCCCTATCCGGTATATAACAAAAAAATTTATAAGAATAGTAATACGGGTTTCTTTGACTATGGGATAATGTGTGAGAACGAAATCATTCCAGTCAGCAATCAAGCTACGGAGCTTTCAAATCTGATACATGTTTTCTCTTGTTCTACATAGGACAGACGAAAATCTTATCTCTCGTCCAGGCACAAATGGCTATGTAAGCAAGCTTCCAGCCATTTGTCCTTATGGACGGGCAAAAGCATCGCTTTTGCCAAAGATTTTCTGCCTGAGAAAACATGTAAGCTCCTTCGCAGATTGCTTTACCGGAATGATTTCGTTCTTTGTAGTATATTTGCTTCTCCCATATTCGTGTGGAGAAACGGAGTGTGGCAAAGAAGAAGGCTTTTTCATAGACCATATCCCCGTTTTCCCCACTTATATAGATGCAAGAAAATACAAAAAAGAACGGAAATGTTCCAGCAAGGCAATATTTGGAGGAGCTTTTTACTATCACTTACATGGTTTGCTCTCGGTCAGAAAATCTTTGCAGAAAGCAACGCTTTCTGCCGTCCGTCAGAGCAAATGGGGAGAAGCTTGCTTAAGAACCATTTGCGGATGGGCGGCATGTAAGATTTTCGTCTGGTCCCCACCACGAGAGCGCTAAAAGCGAAGCGGCTGTGGCGAGTGGCAAAAGTGCAAAGCATGTTAGTGATTGTTAAGCTCTGGAAACCTAATTGCCGGCTGGAATCATTCCGTTCTCATCACTTGCATCTGTATTCCAGAAAACCCGTATTTATCCTACAAAGATATATTACAAAAAAATAAGACCATCACCCCAACTAAAATTTAGTTGGGATGATAGTCAATCTTTGATGTGACTAAAATTTAATAATATTTCTGAATTTATCACCAATAATAGCAGACTCAAATGCATCTTCCACATGATCTAGATCATAAACACCACTGATAAATGGTTTCATATCCACAATTCCTTCAGAAATTAATTTAGCTGCTCTTACAAAATCTCTTTCATTAGAGTTGGCAGTTCCAAGAATCTGAACTGCTCCTTTATGTAACCAATCCGGACTAAAGGAAACTGGTTTATCTGGATAGAATGAGCTGTATAATACAACCTTTCCTCTCTGTCCTGCACATTTGATGGCATCCTCTGCCACTGCAGCAATTGGAGTCGTATCAAAAACTACATTTGCAAGCTGACCATCGGTAATCTCTGCAATTCTTTTATGAAGATCCTCTTTGGCTGGGTTAATGGTATAGCTTGCCCCAAGTCCCTTTGCCTTTTCCATTCTCTCTTCATTCATATCGGATACGATGACTGCTGCGCCTCTTGCTTTTGCCAGACATACATGAAGAAGTCCCATAATACCACATCCGATTACCAATACCATATCACCAAACTGAATATCTGCTGTCTCTACACTGTGAAGTACACAAGATAATGGCTCTGTAATGGTTGCTTCCTCTGGAGTTACTTTGCTATATTTAAATAATTTTGTTGGTGATACCAGAAGATGAGAACTCATTCCACCCATTCCTTTATATGGAAGTCCTTCCTGCTGCTTGGAATGATCAAAATGCTCACAGTTTTGTGTATTTCCAGTTTTACACTGAATACAGTTATCACACGCCAGTGTTACTCCAACAGTAACCTTATCTCCAACCTTCCACTGTCTGCGGTCTACATCCTTACCCATATCAATGATAGTTCCTACCATCTCATGCCCGCCAATAAATGGATAATCTACCTTCTTTACTCCTGTATAAACTCGCTGTTCCCATGTACAGATCGCACATGCCTCTACCTGCACCAGTACCTTATCATCTGTCACCTTTGGAATTGGATACTCTTCCACTGCAATATCCTTTACTCCATGAAAAACAATCGTCTTAGCCATTTCTCCCATCTTTATTACCTCCGATAATCTAATTTTTTTATCATTTTTTATTATATGACCATTGGTTATATTCATATCCTAATAATACCTTGTTTTCTTCACGCTGTCAATATAAAATCCTTATTTTTTCACACTTTTCATTACCACCGGTTATTTGATTAGAAAATTTACTACGATACTCCAATTTATGTTATCGTATTGATAAAAACTCAACTATTTTGAATGAATGACCAATGAACATAAATCGAGTAGGAGGAATTTCTCTTGATTGAGAAATTCCGACCTCTCACACCACCGTGCGTACCGTTCGGTACACGGCGGTTCAATCAACTTAACAAGTAACACACCTTTCGGTGTAGTAATCTAACATTGAGACTAATCCGAATGAGGTTAGTCTCTTATTGCTTATAGCTTGGCATACATCTGAACCTCGACATACTCTTGCGAACCCTTTAGCGTAGGATGTTCGCTTTGCTGCCCATTGGGGCACGCCTAGTTTCATTAAATTCTTTGCCCTGTTTTGTGGTGTTTTCCATTGTTTCCATATACACATACGAAGTCTGAATCGGATATGTTTATCCATTTCTCTGCACAGATGTTTCATACTCCCTATCTTGAAGTAGTTAACCCATCCTCTGATAAGTTGATTGAGTTTCTCCACTTTGTAGCTGTTGCTTACACCCCAGCTACGACAGGTGAGTTCCTTCATCCTCTTCTTGAATTTCTCAACTGATTTTGCATGTGGCTTCGCCTTGTATTGGTGTGCTCTTGAATCAAAATAGAATCCAAATCCAAGGTATTTGAGTCCTTGCGGTTTATCCACTTTACTCTTTGTCATGTTGACCTTAAGCCCTAGTTTCTCCTCAATGAATCGAGAGATATTTCTCATTACTCGATTTGCAGACATTTCACTCCCAACCATAATGATACAGTCATCCGCATATCTCGCGAAATTGAGCCCTCGCTTTTCCATTTCTTTGTCAAGTTCATTGAGCATGATATTCGCTAATAGCGGAGAAAGATTTCCTCCTTGCGGTGTTCCTATTACAGAGTCTTCATACTCATCATCAATCATAATTCCACTGACAAGATACTTTCTCACAATGGAGATGACATCTCCATCCTTGATTGTTCTTCCAATTAAGGTCATCAGCTTGTCATGATTTACTGTGTCAAAGAACTTTTCCAAGTCAATGTCTACAATCCAATCATTACCATCATTCATCATATCAAGTGCTGTTAGGATTGCTTGTTGTGCACACCTATTCGGTCTGAATCCATAACTGTGGTCATGGAATTGTTCCTCATAGATTGGTGTTAGTACCTGTGCAATGGCTTGTTGTACAAATCTGTCTGTTACCGTTGGTACTCCTAGGTTTCTGACACCACCATCAGGCTTTGGTATCTCCACTCTTCGTACTGGTTGAGGTTTGTATTTTCTTGTCCTCAACTGTTCCTTGATGATTTCGCCGTTCTTTGCAAGATGTTCCTTGAGTTCTGTGTACTTCATTCCGTCCACTCCCTCTGCACCTTTGTTTCGTACGACTTGCAGATATGCTCTGTTGAGATTATCACTAGATAATATCTGCTCCATTAGATTACTTGTGTCCATGCGTTCTTTCCTTTCCGTCTCGCTTGATTTGACCATCTTTTACCCGATTGGTTACGGCAGATGTTGTCATTTCTGCAATACGAGACATACTCAAACTGATTGATTGTTCGCCCCTTCACTCCATCCCCATTACAGAGACTTCTTCACTACTATGGGCTCGGCTGATTTCTCACAGTTCGTTGTTACTAGGCTGATGATACCTCTGTGAGACCTCCACGCTTAAGGTGCACGCTCTTTCCTCTCATCTATCCGCCACATTTACTCGTACTTCCAGCAACTTTTGGACTTCATCTCCTTTTGCAGACTTATCCGTATTTCCGAGCCTTATATGTGATTTCTGTCCGTCGGACCAAGAGTTTGCTTACAGCTTCCTTCAGATTCCACCTCACGATGGACACCCTTGCTGTTCGGCTATACACTTCCTCGTTGCCTAGGCGTGTTCGGGACTTTCACCCGTTAGAGCGCGCCCATGGCGCGCAAACAAAAAGAGCCACTGGCGTATCTTTATGCCAATGGCCCTTAACTTCGAAAAGAATCCGGATATCATTCTTTAATCTGCTATACGATTTACCCTTGATCTTAATAACGGTCCTAAGATTAGAGCTGCAACGATCTTAAGCAGGTCTCCTGGAATAAACGGTAATACCCCCGCGGATAATGCTGCTGCAAAAGTAGTATGCATCAGCTTAGATAACCAGAAGGTTCCAAGCACATAATCAATGATGGTTCCAAACACCATCCCGATCACTGCGATCCATCGTTTCCCATTGCCTTTTTCTACGGCATATCCACTGAAAATCGCAATGAAGATCATACCGATCAGATATCCTCCAGTAGGTCCTGCCAGCTTAGCCAATCCCCCTGTAAATCCAGAAAATACTGGTAGTCCTGCAAATCCAATCAATAAATAGACAATATAGCTTACGGTTGCAGACTTCCATCCCAAAAGGAAGACACTTACATATAACACCAGGTTCGTCAGTGAAATTGGTACTGGGGTAATTGGAAGTGGTACAGACATTGGTGCAAGAATACAGGTAATAGCCGTTACCACACCAATCAATACCATTTGCTTAGTTGTAAATATATTTTTCGTTGCTGTTGCTTTCACATTTTCCATGATATGTCACCTCTCACTTATATTTCAGTTGACATATTAACAAAAAAGAAACAGTTTGTCAACTATATTTTTTTTATAGTTAACAAACTGTTTCTTTTACTCTTCGTTTTCAAATGTATACGTTTGACGCTTTCTTGCCATCTCATCGCTTTCCAGGTATTCATCGTAGGTAGTGATCTTATCAATCATCTTGCCCCCTGGAACGATTTCCATAATTCTGTTAGCCGTTGTCTGTACGATCTGGTGGTCACGGGATGAGAACAGCATCGCTCCCGGGAATTTGATCATTCCATTATTCAATGCGGTGATGGATTCCATGTCCAGATGGTTGGTTGGTTCATCCATGACTAATACATTGGCACCAGAAATCATCATCTTGGATAATAAGCAACGTACCTTTTCTCCTCCGGACAGGACAGTCACATCCTTCATACCATCTTCTCCGGAAAATAGCATTCTACCGAGGAAACCGCGTACATAGGTCACATCCTTTTCATCTGAATACTGCATCAACCAGTCTACGATCGGCTCTGAACGTGAAAATTCCTTCCCGCTGTCCTTTGGAAAATATGCCTGAGTTGTCGTAACACCCCATTTATAAGTTCCTTCATCCGGCTCCATCTCTCCCATAAGAATCTGGAACAAGGTGGTCTTCGCAAGCTCATTGCCACCTACAAAGGCTACTTTATCCTCCCTCTGAATGGTAAAGCTGATATCATCAAGCACCTTCACACCATCGATGGTCTTTGAAATTCCATCTACGGTCAATACCTCATTGCCGATTTCACGATTTGGCTTGAATGCAATATATGGATATTTACGGCTGGATGGGCGAATCTCATCCAGTTCAATCTTCTCAAGAGCTTTCTTTCTGGACGTTGCCTGCTTGGATTTTGACGCATTAGCGCTAAAGCGTGAAATAAATTCCTGCAGTTCCTTGATCTTTTCTTCTTTTTTCTTATTGGCTTCCTTCATCTGACGAATCAGCAGCTGGCTGGATTCATACCAGAAGTCATAATTTCCTGCATACAACTGAATCTTCCCATAATCGATATCTGCAATATGGGTACACACTTTGTTAAGAAAATAACGGTCATGAGAAACTACAATTACTGTATTCTCAAAATTGATCAGGAATTCTTCCAACCATGCAATGGCATCTAAATCCAGGTGGTTGGTAGGCTCATCCAGAAGAAGGATATCCGGATTGCCAAACAATGCCTGTGCCAAAAGTACTTTCACCTTTTGAGCTCCATCCATATCCTTCATCATCTTATAATGCAGGTCAGTTTCTATTCCCAGACCATTTAACAGCGTCGCCGCATCTGACTCTGCATTCCATCCATCCATATCGGCAAATTCCGCTTCCAGCTCGCTGGCCTTCATACCATCTTCTTCTGTAAATTTTTCTTTCATATAAATGGCGTCTTTCTCCTTCATGATCTCATATAGACGCGCATTCCCCATAATAACGGTATCTAATACCATATATTCATCATATTTAAAGTGGTCCTGCTGTAAATAAGACATTCTCTGTCCTTCCGTCATAACCACTGAACCATTGGTCGGCTCTATCTGACCGGATAAAATCTTCAGAAATGTAGACTTTCCAGCACCATTGGCCCCAATCAGACCATAACAATTGCCTTCGGTAAACTTAATATTCACATCTTCAAAAAGAGCTTTCTTCCCAACTCTTAGTGTAACTCCTGCTGCACTAATCATATTTATTCAGTTCCTTTCTGTTTGCCTATTCATTTTAACATCGTAAAGGCAAATATATCATGTTTTTGCAAAAATCACAAACCTTTTTCGCTAAAATCGTTGTATTTTTTCAGATTCATCCGTTGTTTTTTCGATTTTTCGGATGACAACATCATATCCATAAGAATCATTGACCTTAATATGGACACGATCTCCCACCTTATGACCTAACAATGCTTTTCCAATCGGTGATTCAATACTGATAATATTATTCAGACTATCCCCTCTCACTGTCGTTACAATCTTAAATATTTCCTCTTCCTGGTCATCTTCGAAATATACCGTAACCGTATTATTCATGCCCACTTCGTCTTCTGCTGACTGATCTTCAAATACCTCTGCATTCCGAATCATCCGTTCCAGATAGCGAATTCTGCTTTCATTCTGATTTTTAAACTTTTTTGCTGCCTTATACTCGAAGTTCTCACTCAAATCTCCATGAGCCCTTGCTTCTTTGACGTCTTCTAACGCCTGTTTTCGCACAACCAGTTTCCGATGCTGTATCTCATCCTTCATCTTCTGAATATCCTGTCTGGTTAACTGATGTCCCATATAAAATCAATCCTTTCTTCCGTCTTTTAAGACTAATATACCAGAACCTCACATCCATCTTCTGTAACAGCTACAGTCACTTCCCACTGGGCAGATGGCAATCCATCCTGCGTGTAGACCGTCCATCCATCTTCCTCATCTGTATATACGCCTGCTTCTCCCATATTCACCATCGGTTCAATCGTAAATACCATACCTGGAACCATGAGCATCTCTGTACCCTTTGGTGCTACATAACTGACAAATGGATCTTCGTGAAATTCCAATCCTACTCCATGTCCACCGATTTCACGCACGATGGTGTACCCATTCTCCTTGGCATGCTTATGGACCTCTTCACTCATATCCCCTAAGAAGGTCCATGGCTTAACATTTTTAATCCCAATCTCAACACATTCCTTTGTTACCTGCACAAGTTTCTTCTTTTCTTCAGAAACCTCTCCAATACAAAACATTCTGGAAGAGTCCGAATAATATCCTTTATAAATGGTTGACACATCAATATTAACGATTTCCCCTTCTTTCAGAATTCGATGCTCATTTGGGATTCCATGGCATACCACCTCATCAATAGATGTGCATACGCTCTTTGGAAATCCACAATAATTCAGGGGAGCAGGAATTCCTCCCAGCTCTGTCGTTTTTGTATAGACCATCTGATCGATCTCTTCTGTAGAGATTCCTGGTTTTATACGTTCTGCTACATAATCCAGCACTGCAATATTGATCTTACCACTTTCTCGAATTCCTTCAATCTGCTCCCGTGTCTTAATAATGTCATGAGAAGGTACCATGTGTCCCTGTCTCGCAAATTGAAGAATTTTATCGTCAAATGCCTCATGGCATTTTTTATATTTCTTTCCACTTCCGCACCAACAGCTGTCGTTACGTCCTAATTTTTCCATATTCGTCATACCCTTTCTTTCTACATGCTGTTTCTATTATAGCACTAATCCACAAAATATCTATGCTGAATTTTCTTACACTTTAAAAGACCAGACAAGTCGAAACTTATCTGGTCCTCCCCCGATTCATTATAAAAATTATGATGTAACTTGGTCCATTCTACCATGGAATCGCCTGGTAAACAAATGCTGCTGCAAGTGCACCGACAATTGGTCCAATAATTGGAATGATTCCATATGCGAAATCAGAATCTCCCTTTCCTTTGATCGGTAATATTGCATGTGCAAGACGTGGTCCAAAGTCACGAGCCGGATTAATTGCATATCCAGTCAGACCACCAAGAGACATACCGATAGATACGATGATTCCAAATACAAACAGCTTATCAACGCCAACGGTTCCTGCTCCACCTACATTGCCAATACCGAGAATTGCAAACACAAGAATAAATGTTCCAATTGCTTCACTTATAAAGTTTAATCCAAAATTGCGGATAGATGGCGCTGTACAGAATACTCCACGTTTTGTTGCTGGATCATCTGTCGCATCAAACTGTCCCAGATAAAGGATATAAACGATACAAGCCCCAACAAAAGCACCTGCTACCTGAGCTACGATATAGCCAGGTACCATAGACCATGAAAAGCTTCCAATTGCTGCCAAAGCAATGGTAAGTGCCGGATTAAAACTTGCTCCAGATGCTGCTCCGAAGATACATGCAGGAATCAAAACCGCAAGCCCCCATGCAAGCGTTACCTGAACAGATCCCCCACCTTTCATACCAGACTTGTTCAAGTTAACATTCGCTACAACGCCATCCCCAAGAACGATCAACATCATAGTTCCTAAAAACTCAGCTAGATATGGTAACATAATAGTCCCTCCTTCTCCTCATATGTGAAAATACCTTCGCTGCTTTGTTAAGTCAAGTGTATCACATATCTCCCAAAAAGTCTTTATTTTTTTGCTTTTTTTTAGTGAAAATACCGGTTTTCTTTCGATAATAAAGGAATAAAGAAAAAAATTCCCCATCCCCTGCTCCCTTGTCATATCCCCACAAAATATACTATAATAATTGAAAAAAAGAGGAGAGCGATTTTATGGCCATCTTATTATCCGATTTATTCCATACTTCAAAGGATATCTATAAGCTTCAGTTGATTGCCGGAAAAGAGGGATTATCCCAATCCGTACTTTGGGTCTATCTGGCAGAGGATATGAACGAGGATTTTTTGCGCGGTGGAGAATTAGTTATTACCACTGGTATGTTTATTCACCAGGATCCCGATTGGATCCTTCATCTGGTCCATGCTGTAAAAAAATGCCATTGCTGCGGACTTATTTTAAATATCGGAAAGCATCTATTCCCGGAACATCTCACCCGGGAAATTCTGGATTTTTGCAATGAGGCACAGCTGCCTCTTTTCTTAATGCCTTGGGAAATTCACATTGCGGACCTGACTCAAGATTACTGCAATCGTATTTTTAAGGAATCCCAGAGAAACGATATGCTGACAGAGGCCATTCAATCCCTTTTTTACTCTTCTGAGCATTTTGCAAGGCATCTTCCTCTGTTAGAATCTCATGGTTACCATCCAAAAGACACCTATCACATAGCTGTTATGGATGTTTCCTTTCCACACATGGATGCCGCTTCCTTTGAAAGAAAGCTTTTCCTCATTACCAACAATTATTTTGGAAATCGAAAGACGACCGATTTCTTCTTTTCAATGAACCAGCAGTTCCTTCTCTTCCTTCATAATCATTCCGAAGAAGAAGTCGGCAGAATCATTGAAGAACTGAGCCATCTATACCATCAGACTTTCCCCGAGGCTTTCTGGCACATCGGTGTAGGCTCCTCCGTTCAAGAGCTGATTCAGTTATCCACTGGTTATTCCCGCGCCCTGGCAGCGCTTTCCTATGCCCAATATTATCATCTGGCCATTGCTCACTTTTCAGCCCTTGGCATTTATAAGATCTTATTTTCTGTTTCTGACCGAAAACTACTGGTAGATTATTATCATGAACAATTGGGCCCATTATTGGAATACGATGGTATACACAACAGCGATTACGCCAAAACTCTCTATTATTATATTAAATATGGCGGAAGCATCCAGCAGGTAGCTGCCAAAATGACCTGCCACAGAAATACCATAAATTATCGGATCAAAAAAATCCGAGCGTTACTTCCCGTATCCATCGATGATAACGAAACATGTTTTTTGCTTTATCTTGCTTATACGATTCAAGACTATCTTCAAATTCCATATTCATAGACAAAAATGAGCTTTCACTGATGCTGCATCTGCGTTCTGCACCAGCGAAAGCTCTTGCTTTCGAAAATTATTTATTTAAAAAATTTTCAATTCGTTTTCGCATCATCTCTTCGCCCATGATGTGATAGATGGTCCACTGATCTGGTGAGCTTGCCTGTCCAGTAGTGGCAATACGGATAATTTCTGCAATATGAGAAACATTTCCTTTATATGCATCTGGATTCTTCTTATATTCTTTCATATTACCTGTAAATCCTAAGCTCTCTCCAATCTCCTTTAACTTATTGAACCATGTATTAGCATCATCGTTGTGATCATAGCCTTCTAAATATGCTTCAAGCACTGCCTTTACCGTCTCATCATCATACTTCTGCTCATCGATCTGAGTATAAGTTTCATCAAAGTAATAGTGAACCGTACTCATAATCTGTTTTGCATTGATATAATCTTTTCTGCGGCGTTTGTTGCCCACGCCCATACCAAGCTCTAAAATCTTGATAAATTTCTCTTTATCTGCAAAATAGACATTCAGCATATCTGGATGATAAGTTTCTACCCATGTATATAAGAATTCATAGATATCTTCTGGTTCCAGCTTAGAAAACTCATTTTTACAAATGTTATTCAACTTCATAATATCAAACAATGCACCAGACTGGCTCATCTTCTTTACGCTGTACTTAAAGTCTGTAATCGGATCATTTGGATGCTTATCATACCATTCCTCAAAATTGGAATTCAACAATGTCATTAAGTATACCTTTACCCCCTGAGGATGATATCCATCCTGACGATAATAATCTAAGGATAATTCTGGATCTTTTCTCTTAGATAATTTTCTCTTTCCTCCATTTTCCATCTTCATCAGATGTGCAGTATGAGCATATTTTGGAAGCTTGAATCCCAATACCTTATGCAGTTCTACGTGAGTCGGAACAGAAGATAACCATTCCTCTCCGCGAATGACCAGTGTAGTGTGCATCAGATGATCATCAATGGCATGTGCAAAATGATACGTAGGGATTCCATCTCTCTTTAAGATGACTACATCCATAATATTCTCTGGGAATTTAATACTTCCTCGGATAGCATCGCGGAAGATAATCTCCTGATCTTCTTTTCCCTGAGAACGAAGACGCAGTACATATGGTATGCCTGCCTTCACTCTTTCTTCTACTTCTTCATAGCTCAAATCACGACAGCGAGTCCATGTCGTATGGTATCCGGTAATTACATTCTGAGCCTTCTGCTCTTCCTTGATCTGAGCAATTTCTTCCTCAGTACAAAAGCATGGATATGCCAGTCCTCTTGCCACCAGATCTTTCGCATATACATGATAGATATCCGCTCTTTGGCGCTGGAAATATGGTCCATAGACATTGCTTTCTTCGGTATCCACACCGGCTCCCTGATCAAACTCAATGCCAAAGTAACGAAGTACAGAGATAATCGTCTCTACTGCCCCTTCTACTTTTCTCTTATTATCAGTATCTTCTATACGTAAATAAAATACACCGCCGCTCTGATGAGCAATTCTTTCATCGGCCAATGCGCTATATAAGTTACCCAAATGAATAAATCCTGTCGGACTAGGACCCATACGGGTTACCTGTGCTCCTTCAGGCAGATTTCTAGGTGGAAATTTTGCTTCCATTTCATCGATAGTTGCTGTTACATCTGGAAACAATAAATCTGCTAACTTTTGATAATCCATGATCTCTCCTCTTTTCTTCAAATTTTCTTTCTGTTTCTTATCGAGCATCACTCTTTATAGTCTAACTATTCTAGTTTAATTGATAATCTATGATTTCGCAAGTATTCCTGCAAAACTTCTCATAAAATATGCCATTATTTCTATCCTTCTTTCTCATGAAACTCCCGCTCCATACAAAATGCAAGCACCGACTTCATCTGCGGAGAAATCCATTTGTCCTTATGATACAAAAGTTGCTTCCAAACCTGAATATGCAGATCACATATATTCAGATAGGCAAGTCTGCCCTCCTGCACACCTCGATCTGTAACATAATCCGGAAGCACTGAAATCCCATTTCCCTGCTCTACCAGATCGCAGATCAGCCTTGTACTCCCAATTTCCAATATTGGCTGAATCTCCAAAGACATTCCAGCCAGCTGATCATCCAGAATTCTACGATAGCTCATCCCCTTTTCCGTCAGAAGAAAGGACTCTCCTATCAAATCTTTTACCGAAAGACTTTCCCTCTGGCATAACGGATGATCCTTCCCTGCCACAAAATGAATCTGCACCTGTTCCTCTCTTGCAATCACATACTCAGTATTGTATATATGATTATCCAAAGTCAGAATGGCATCTACTTCATTATGATTCATAAGCCGGAACATCTCTTTGGTGCCTGCGGCAATGATCTTAAGCGTAATCCCCGGATATTTTCTTCGGAATTCTTCATATCCCTCTCCCAACAACGAGTCACATAAAGAATCTGCCATAGCCAGACGAATGTGCCCGCAGATCTGCTGTTTGGAATGCATCTGATTCTCCATCTCTTTTGTCAGCTGATGAATCTGATGCGCATAGGAAAGCACTTCCCTTCCTTTATCCGTCAAGGCTATCGTATGACGGATCCGTTCAAAAAGCTGGGCATCCAGTTCCTCTTCCAGCTGCTTGATCTGAAAAGATACGGTAGACTGGGAATATCCTAACAGTTCCCCTGCTTTTGTAAAGCTGTTAAGCTCTGCCACATGAATAAAGGTAATCAAGTTCTTAATATCCATACTTTCTTCTCCATCTAATATTTCGATTCTAACTATTATAATTATCAATTTTACAAATGTATACTTATACTATAAACTATAAAGGTAATGCACTCAACTGTAAGATGAAAGGATGATTCCATGAATTTATTTACCAGCATATATCAGTTCCTTTGGGGCGATCTGATCACGATTCCTCTTCCTGGAGGAAGCTCCATCGGACTTTCTCTCTTAATCTTAATTTTAATACCCGCAGGTATATTTTTTACCATACGAACCCGATTGGTTTCCATTCGCCTATTTCCAGAAATGCTTAGAATTGCTGTTGAAAAACGCAATGGCTCCACCGGAAATGCCATCTCCGGCCTTCAGGCATTGATCATTTCCACCGCCACAAGAGTAGGTATGGGAAATCTGGTAGGTGTGGTAGCTGCCATTTCCGCCGGAGGCGCAGGTGCAGTCTTCTGGATGTGGATCACCGCATTGCTTGGTTCTTCCACTGCTTTTGCAGAAGCTACGCTTGCACAGATTTACAAAGAAAAGGACCCTCTCTATGGTGGATATCGCGGTGGTCCTGCTTATTATATTCACGCATTTTTTACAAAGAAGCGAAAAGGCGAAGTCGGTGGACGACGTTACTCTCTGATCGCAATACTTTTTGCCATCTCTGGCCTGATCTGCTGGTGCGGCATCAGTCAGGTAATCAGTAACTCGGTGTCTGCTTCCCTTTATAACGCTTTTCACATTCCACCACTTTACAGTACCATCGCACTGGTAGCTGTGGCGGCTGTGATCGTTCTTCGAAAAAACGCAACAGTGAAAGTGCTGGATGTGATCGTACCGATTATGGCAAGCTGCTATTTTATCATTACGATTTTTATTATTTTGAAAAACATCGGACAGCTTCCAGCTGTCTTTGAAACCATTTTTTCCGAAGCCTTTGGCATACGTCAGATTGCTGCTGGAGGATTTGGAGCCGTGTTAATGAACGGGGTAAAACGAGGCCTGTTCTCCAACGAAGCCGGTTCCGGTTCCGCTCCATGTGCCGCCGCAGCATCCGATATCAGCCACCCTGCAAAAGCCGGACTGTTACAGGCTTTCGGTGTATTTATCGATACCATCGTCATCTGCAGCTGTTCTGCCATGATCATGCTGTTAGCTCCACAGAAGCTGATTCAGGGACTTGTTGGTATGGACCTTTTGCAGACTGCTATGCACTACCATCTGGGAGAATTTGGCATCATCTTTATTGCCATTACCTTATGGCTGTTTAGCTTCTCCACCTTCATTGGCATCTTATTCTATGCAAGATCCAATGTGGCTTATCTCTTCGGAGATAACTGGCTTTCCCAGACCTTATATAAAATCCTGGCACTGGTCATGCTATTTATCGGTGGTCTTGCCACCTATACCTTCGTATGGGATCTTGGAGATGTGGGAATCGGCCTTATGACCATTTTCAACATGCTTGTGCTGATTCCATTATCTGGACAGGCAGTTGCTTCCTTACAGGATTATGAAAGCAACTTTATTGAAAAACAAAAGAAATAAAAGAAAAGAAAAACTTCTACTCCAGCATCTAAAATGCCAGTTCGTAGAAGTTTTCTTTTTATACACAACTATGTTAAAACAAGGACTGATAAATCTCCATTACTGTCTCCCCATCCAGCTCTACATAATTGTTATTCATCAGTCTGGTCTGCTGTGTCATGACTGTTTCGGTATAGGTGACCAGTTCTTCCTGTGTCACACCGTATTCATGCAATGCCTTTTTCGGAAGAATCTGATCCAGTAAAGCCTCAATGGCAACATAAATCTGATCGCTCTCGCAGCTTAAAATATCCGCCAGGAATGCATTTAAATCCTTAATGGCTCCATCTGGATCTATCGCCTGATAGGTCTTATATACTCCGGTGAACATAGCATAGTTGGCTTCCCCATGTGGCACATGATGCGTTGCTCCCAACGGGTAGCTCATGGCATGAACGGCTGCACAGCCAGCATTTCCAAATGCAATCCCTGCCATGCAGGAAGCATATAGGAAATTTCCGGCAAGCCTTCTCTTAGCCTCATCTCCGCCTTTGGCTACTGCCTGAAATCCCTTTAAGATCATAGACATTGCCTGCAGAGAATATGCCTGAGTGAATGCATTTGCTTTTGGCGATGTATAGGATTCGATGGAATGAATCAACGCATCGATGGCACTTGTGGCAAAGAATTTTAACGGAATGTCCTTTACCAGCTCTGGTATCAGTACTGCTTCATCAGCATAAAGTTCATCTACTGCAAGTCCGAACTTACTGTTAATTGTAGTCAGCTCCAGAATGGAGATATTGGTCACCTCACTTCCTGTTCCACAGGTCGTTGGAATCAATACCAGCTTTTTGCTTCGGATGGCAGGAATCTTCTTTTGGAATAGATCCACAACGGGAGAAACTTTTTCCAGAGAAAACAATTTAGCCACATCGATGACGGTTCCGCCTCCAATAGCAATGACACGGTCATAATCAATTCCTGCTATTTCCTTACAGATTCCTTCTACTAAAAGGTCTGTCGGCTCTCCTTTTGGATAATTGGCAAAATTTACAATATGAATTCCTTCCCTGGATAACAGGGAGCCAAATCTTTTATAAACAGATCCACTGACAAACACCAGATCTTTTTTATCCATGCTATATTCTTTTGTAAACTCTTCTACTGTGTCCATCATTTTTATGACGGGTATCACGCTAAACTGTTTCATCTTTTTTCCTTTCTCATTCTACATGCAGGCTTTGATGGCATTTTCTAAAATGGTAAGTCCTGCTTCTAGCTGTTCATCTGTCATAACCAATGGTGCTAAGAAACGAATGACATTTCCATAAATACCTGCATTTTCCACCATCAATCCATGCTGAGCAGCTTCCTGTACAATGGCTTTTACGATCTCTGCATTTGGCTCTTTGCTTGCTTTGTCTTTTACAAATTCCAAACCGATCATACCTCCTAATCCACGGACATCACCGACTACTTCATATTTTTCTTTCCATTCACCATAACGTCTCATCACCTTTTTGCCGATTTCCATGGAACGTCCTGCAAAATCATCTCTCTGCATAATTTCAATTACCTTCAATGCTGCTGCACAAGCCAGTGGATTTCCTGAGAATGTTCCTCCAATGGTTCCTGGGAGTACTGCATCCATAATTTCTTCTCTTGCTGTAATCGCAGATAATGGAAGGCCTGCTGCGATGGATTTTGCACTTGTCATAATATCCGGTGCTGCTCCTGCTTCTGCCCAATATTCAGATGCGAACATTTTTCCTGTACGGCAGAATCCTGTCTGCACTTCATCAGCAACTAATAAGATGCCATGTTCATCACAGATCTTGCGAACTGCTTTTACCCATTCGATCGGCGCTGGAATGAACCCACCTTCCCCCTGTAATGGTTCTACTACAATGGCTGCCACATACTGTGCTGGTGAGCATTCTTCGAAGACCTTTTCGATAGTCTCTGCATAATATGCAATGGCTGCTTCTTCTGGCATTCCTTCTGGTTTTCTATAAAGATATGGGAACTGTGCACGGTATACACCGTCTGGGAATGGTCCCATACCAACTGCATATGCTTTTTTGGATGTCATGCTCATGGTCAACATGGTTCTACCATGAAATGCTCCAGAGAATACGATAATATTTGGTCGTTTTGTATATGCTTTTGCAACTTTTACTGCATTTTCATCTGCTTCTGCACCACTGTTGGCGAAGAAGGTCTTTTTCTTATCCCCTCTTACTGGTACAATTTCATTCATCTTCTCTGCTAATGCCACATAGCCCTCATGGGTTACGATATTCTGCATTCCATGAAAATACTTTTCTGCCTGAGCCTTTACTGCTTCTACCACTTCTGGATGAGTAAATCCTGCATTTAAGACACCTACGCCTCCAATCCAGTCTAAGAATTTATTGCCATCCACATCCTGAATCATGGCTCCGTCACCTTTTTCGATGACAACTGGATAAGCACATCCAATGGCATTTGGAATGGCTTCTTTTCTTCTTGCGATCACTTCCTGTGCTTTTGGTCCTGGTACAGTTGCGGTAACGATTTCTGGTAATGCTGTTCTTAATGTGCTCATAATCCTTGCTCCTTTTCTCTACAAAAAAAGCATGACAACCCTCGTTCTATTGACGCCTTTGCCATGCTTTTTGTTCTTCTTATTTTCGATGAACTTACTATAGCACAATTTAAAATGAATATCTATGGCCTGAAAGCCCAATCTTTTCCCATTTCTTTGTGTTGTTAGCACAAATCACGAGCAAAGCAATCCAAGAATACCATTACTTTCCTTCATAAACAACCACGGATCCTATGTCATAACCTTCCAACCGCTTTCTTCCTTCTAAACCTGCTAATTCAATCAGGAAGATCATCTTCACCACTTCACCACCCAATTCCTCGATCAGCTTTGCCGCAGCTTCAATGGTTCCACCCGTGGCAATCAGATCGTCCACCAGAACTACCTTCTGACCTGGCTGAATGGAATCCTTGTGCATCTCAATCTCAGCCGTTCCATATTCCAATTCGTATTCCTTAGATACCGTCTCCCTTGGCAGTTTTCCTTTCTTTCTTACCAGGACAAATGGTTTCTTTAAATTATATGCAATCGGTGCTCCGAATAAAAATCCTCTGGACTCCGTTCCTGCTAATACATCAAATTTCACACCATCTAATAGCTTCTGTAGCTCATCGATGGCCAATTGAAATCCTTCTGCGTCCTGCAGCACACTGGTCACATCTCGGAAAATAATTCCCTTCTCTGGAAAATCCGGTATTGCTTTTATATAATCTTCTACTTTTTTCATCATCTTTATCGTCCTTCCATCCTCTGTTTTACTTGTTCTGATCACTGTTCATTATACCTTTTCCAGAATACTTTCTCAAGTCAAGAATCCATATACGAATGCCCTCTATAAAAATATCAGTTCTTTTAAACATTGTATCTCTAGTTCCACCATGCTATACTCTCAAATAGAGCATTTCACATTTCAAGACAAATTTCTAAGAATCATAAGAGAGGATTACTATGAAACAAAAACAACCTACACTACCGCCCATCGGGATGCGTATTATCAAATCCGCCATTGGAGTATTTTTAGGCTTTATCATCTATTTTCTCCGTGGCTGCCAGGGGACTCCATTCTATACTGCACTATCTGTATTATGGTGTACCAGAGCTTATAACGATGAAGCCCATAAAATGGCATTTCAACGAAGCATCGGCACCTTTATTGGAGGTTTTTATGGCCTGATCTTTATCCTGGCTGAACGCTTTTGGTTTCCAGGTGTTTCTGAATTCTGGCGATATACGATCATTTCTTTTTCTCTGATTCTGGTACTCTACACTACAGTTCTGCTGAAAAAGAAAAATGCTTCTTATTTTGCCTGCGTTGTTTATCTAAGTGTTGTCGTACTGCATATTACCGATACAAACCCTTATCTATTTGTATTTAACCGTGTCCTGGACACTCTGGTTGGCATTGGCGTTGCCTTGGCCATCAGCATGTTCCATCTTCCGCGTAAGAAGAACAGGGATATTCTCTTCGTATCCGGTATGGATGATACCCTACTGCCTTACAATGGAGAATCTTTAAGCCCTTATAACAAAGTCGAATTAAACCGAATGTTGGATGATGGAGCTCTCTTTACTGTCAGCACCATGCGAACTCCGGCCGCTCTTGTGAAAAATCTCCAGGATATTCGCATTCATCTTCCAGTGATCGCCATGGATGGCGCAGTTCTTTATGACATAAAAGAGAACTCCTATCTATACAAATATGAAGCTTCCTACACAGATCTCCTTCCAATCATTACCATGATTCGTAATCACGGACATCATATTTTTTACAATCGAATTGTAGGGGATTTATGGATCATTTATTATAGAGATTTCCATAATGAAGCAGAAAAGAGTATTTATAAAAATCTTCGACGTTCCCCATACCGCAATTATCTAAAAAAAGAGCCACCAGTAGATGCACTCTTTGTCTATTTGATGATCGTGGATGAGACATCAAAGATTGAAAAGCTATACACGGATATAAAAACACTGGGATGGAATCATCAATATAAAATTCTGGAATATGCTTCCAAGGAATATCCAGGATATTCCTATATAAAGATTTATCACAAAGATGCCACCCGACAGAATATGCTTCTGCAACTGCAGAAAATGTGCAATGCAAGAGATGTCATCACCTTTGGAAGCATTGATGGCGCTTATGATGTAGTCGTGCATGCTGATTACAATCACACAGTAAAAACCTTAAAAAGGCTGTACGAGCCCTGTATCTGGACAAATTAGTAGCAGTGACCCAGTCTCCATGCTATAATATACTTATCAAAGGTGTCGTATTCCATCCGAAAAGATGGTGGAAAGGAGTTTTTTATGCGATATGAATTGATTGGTACTATTATGCCGGCAGTTGAAGTCACATTGTCTTCAGGCGAAGCCATGTATACCCAGAGCGGGGGCATGTGTTGGATGAACGAAAATATGAAGATGTCTACCAATACCAGAGGCGGCCTTTTAAAAGGAATCGGACGTATGTTCGCCGGGGAATCCATCTTCATGGCAACTTATACTGCCACATCTGATCCCGGTATCGTTGCATTTTCCTCTACTGTACCTGGAGAAATCCTTCCAGTAGATTTAAGCAGCTACCGCAGTCTGATCTGCCAGAAAGGTGCCTTCCTCTGCGCCGAAGATTCTGTTCATACAGAAATCACCTTCACGAAAAAGCTTTCTTCTGGCCTTTTTGGTGGAGAAGGATTTATTCTCCAACGGTTATCCGGCTCTGGCATGGTCTTTTTAGAAATCGATGGAAATAAAGTCATCAAAGATCTTGCTCCTGGTGAAAGCATCAAAGTCGATACTGGCAATCTGGTTGCTTTTGAAGATACCGTAAATTATGAAATTGAGATGGTAAAAGGTGGGATGAACATCTTCCTTGGTGGAGAAGGACTTTTCCTCACCAGACTTACCGGTCCTGGTAAAGTCATCTTTCAGACCCAGAACTTTGCAGAATTCGCCGGAAGAATTGCTGGTCTCATCCCAACCGGTTCCTGATAGTATAAAAGAATCCTGCAGAGCAGGATTCTACGCCTGCGGCGGGTCGCTCTTGCGACATCTTCCGATCCGCCGCAGTGCGATCCCCACGGAGTGTTTTTGTGGAATAGGAAAAGAAATTTCCTATTCCACAAAAAAATATCCCTGCAGGAAATATCAATATTGATTCCTACAGGGATATTTTATTTCTCATTTAAAAAATCAAACGGATGCCCATCTTCCGATTCCAGAAAGTGCATCAGCATATATGCACACATAATTGCAACATTTTCCTCTTTTAAAATCCTCTTTACTTCTTTTTTATCCGCTAATACAATCTCTATCTCTTCTGAGTCTTCCTGACCATCCATATTGGGAATTCCTTTCGCATATCCATAAACGGTCCCACAAGATTCATCTGTCATCCCGATTGTCGTAAAATATGGCTTGCTGTACATATCCTCAACATCAATAGGTTCCAGGGTAAGCCCCGTCTCTTCCTTTAATTCACGGACTCCGGCTTCTTTAAAATCTTCTCCCTGTTCCACCAGTCCTGCCGGAAATTCATAAATATATCCATCAATCGGATACCGATACTGTCGAATCAACACTACCTGATCCCGATTTTCTCCATAGACACTATAAATAATGACTCCATCTGCCGTATTTTCATGAGTCACCGCTTTCATCTGATCCACTTCTCTGGCTCTGGATGCCACATAGTATTTCGATTCTCTTCCGCTTTTATGAGTTACATCCATCGTAAAGAAATTTAAGAATTTATATCTTGTCTCCTGTGTAATCTTGCGAATCAATCCCATCGCATACATTCCTTTCTATTCTTCATTCTGATATACCAATGCCTCTTCCGAAGTCTTGATCAAATAGGACATTGCTTCCACCGGATATCTTCCAACCGCGGTTTCCCCAGTCAGCATTACAGAAGAAGCCCCATCCAAAACTGCATTGAAGATATCGCAGACCTCTGCTCGCGTCGGTACTGCTCGCACTTCCATGGAAGAAAGCATCTGGGTAACGACCATAAACCCTTTTCCAGCTTTCCGGCATTGGGCCGCAATCTCCTTCTGAATTCTCGGCAGCTTCCATAACTCTACCGCATTTCCAAGATCTCCTCTTGCGATCACAATTTCATCTGCTGCGTCCAACAAATCCGGAAGCATCTCTACTCCCTCCAGATTCTCAAGCTTGGCAAAGATTCGAATGTCTTCTGAATCATTTTTCTTAAGCTCCTCCCGTAATATGAGAAGATCCTCCTTATTTCTTACGAACGGAAGCATCACACCGGTTACTCCGTATTCCTTTGCTACCTTTAGATTCTCTTTATCTGCCTCTGTCAGAGTCGGAACCGGAATACTCAATCCAGGAAGAGCAATACTCTTCCTCTGAACTACTTTTCCACCACGAATAACTTTACAACGAATGTCTTCCGCTTCTTCTCCCAACCGTTCTTCCACTCTTAATAAAATCTTACCATCATCGATCAATATCTCCTGCCCTTCGATCAGATATGGTAAAATCACCTTTGGAAGCGGTAAAGAATCCAGATAAACCTCTTGATGATCCTGCCATTCTAAATCAATGTTCATTCTACCGATTCTTAGTTCCGGTCCTTGCAGATCCACTAATAATTCGGGCTTTAAGATGCCTTCCTTTGTTGCTGCTGCCTGAAAGTGAAAGATCCAGTCTTTACTGGATTCTAGACTCTTATGGGAAAGATTCAGACGAATTCCTGTCATTCCCTGTCGAAACATCCTTCTCAAAATACTCATATCCGCACATGCTGGTCCTAAAGTTCCATAATAAACCATGGTCATCCCCCTTTAGACTGGTATTATTTACCGTTTATGTTTTCCATTATATCGAAAACTTCCCAATCGGTCAAATTCTCAATACCGCCTCTAAAACTCCGCCTGCAATGCAGCGGGCTTTATCTGAAATCGTATCGCAGTTTTCCTTTTCTCCTTCTCTTGGATCAATGTCTGCAATTTTAAATCCTTTTGTCACCGGATATCCATCTCGGATAATTCCTCTCAAAATTCCTGTAAGAGATGCTTCCACCCGGTATTGTTCTTCTCTCCCTTCAATGAAACCCAACAACTGGCCTTTCTCCACTCGTTCTCCAATATGGCATATCTGGTGAAATACCCCTTTTCCAGGTGCATGAATCACTCGTTCTTTTCCATATCCTGCAATGACTCCTGGAATCCCTGTATTAGGATAAGCACTTCCCTTTTCTATAATCCTTCCCAGATTATGCCCCCTTTTGGTCTCAATCACATAATCCACATCAACACCTGCTTCAAATCCGGGACCTAATGCGATCGTCCTCGATGCCATTCCCCGATGTGTTCCCAGATTCCTCTTAGCCAGAATCGCATCAATTACCACTTTCGGATGACATTCTTCAATAATCCTTCCCTCTGGATCCACCATAAGAGGAATATACCCTTTTGCAACCTGTTCATCCGCCTCCTCCAATGAGTGTACCAGCCTGCACTCCAAATCCTCTACCTTCTGACTTCCAGAATAAACTGCATCCGAAAATGCCACATTCCTTCGAATTGCAGATGGTCTTTCACATTCCAGAACCAATACCCGAAATCCACTTTTCCACAACTTATAAATCGTACCTGTTGCCAGGTCTCCGCCTCCGCGGACAATAATCCAATCTTTTTTCATAATGATTCCTCCTGCCTTTTATTTTATCAAAAAAGACTATTGGATAATACTATTTTTTGTACACTAAATACGGGTTTCTTTGACTATGGGATAATGTGTGAGAACGAAATCATTCCGGTCAGCAATCAGGCTACGGAGCTTCCAAATCTGATACATGTTTTTCTTTTTTCTACACCATAACAGACGAAAATCTTATCTCTCGTCCAGGGACAAATGGCTATGTAAGCAAGCTTCCAGCCATTTGTCCTTATGGACGACCAAAAGCATTGCTTTTGCCAAAGATTTTCTACCTGAGAAAACATGTAAGCTCCTTCGCAGATTGCTTTACCGGAATGGTTTCGTTCTTTGTAGTATATTGGCTTCTCCCATATTCGTGTGGAGAAACGGAACATGGCAAAGAAGAAAACTTCTCCGAAAGCGACATATGCGGAATGTTAGAACAACCTGTTGGCTGGATTCTATCACCAGAACTGCTTCAGGCATCGAAGATGACTGTTTTCCATAGGACAGTTGGTAGGGAAGTTTACTTACCTTTCCAACTGTTATGGAAAAAAGGAATGCAGTTCGTCTTGTGCCATGCCAAGCCCGACTAGCGGAGCGGATTAGGGTTTGGCTCGGGGTAAATCCAGACAGCTTTGGTTGTTCTTACGTTCTGGCATCCTGGGCGCAGGAGGAGAAATTTTCTTCTTCATTTAGTCCACAAAACCCGTAGTTATCCCACTTGCTCCTCGAAACCAAATTTTTTATGTAACAAAAAACTGCCATATAAAACGAACTTTCGTTTCATATGACAGTTTTATACATACTAAATTAGTTTACAGCCTGAATCTGTTTTGTTAAACCAATACGGTTTGTTTTGAAGTGGAAGAATGGACGTTCTGGAAGCTGATAGATTGCAACTGGACGTTCATGTGCTTCTAATACTTCATTGATTTCATCTGCTACATCTTCAATTGTATATCCTTTTTCTAGCACTACATATAAATATGGAAGATAATATCCTGGATGCTCATCATCTGGAATAATGACAAAGAAGTTATCTTCGACTCCTTCAATGTTTGCATCCACTACACGGTTTTCCATTGTAAGAGCGATCAGACGTCCTCCACCATAACGCTGAGAATTACCACGAGTCAATACATAGAAAATACCATCCTCATTTACATATCCGATGTCTCCCGTATGTAACCATACCTCTCCATCTTCATGTTTGATCAATGCCTTACGTGTAGCTTCTTCATTATCATAACCCAGCATATTACCTGGACCAGCCTTACAGATTTCTCCTAATTCATTATAGCCTAATTCCTCTGTGGTACCTGGCTTGAAGATTCCCATATTACACAATGGCAATGGAATTCCAATATTACCATCTCCATAAGGATATTCCTCTGGACTAGGGAAAGTACAGTTGGAACCTGCTTCACTCTGTCCATAAGCTGCAGCAAAGGTGATATTACAATTATGCTTTTTCACATATTCCTGCGCTCTTGCCAGCTGTCCATTATTATAAGCTTCGCATCCAACACCTGCTGCCAGAAGATGAGAAAGATCATAATCTTCCGGAATACGCTTGCTGTTCATAACGATTGCAAAGAACATTGGGATCAATGGCCAAATATTTGGTTTTACACGCATCAATTCCAAATCCACGTCATTTACATCACAGAATGGATTTAAGATCAGATATTTATTAGATGTTAATGGTGTAATCATCATTGATACTACAACTGCAACCAGACTAGGTGGAAGACAGGTAATCATCCATTTTGGACGGAAACCGTCACTCACACCATATGGTGACATCTGGAAAATAATTCCCAACATCGTATATGCAGAATGAATTACCTGCTTAGAAGGTCCAGTAGAACCACTTGTATATGCACGGAAAAGCGGACGATTAATATCAGCTGTTTCTTCCACATCACCTGTATATTGCTCTCCTAACCCTAAGAATTCTTTCCATGTCATTGTTGCTGGTCCCTGTGCAGAGCATTCTGTATATTTTGCTTCTATCGCAGCTTCAATATAATCTGGCATTGTATCACGGTCAGCCATATAATATGGAGAAAGCAGAATAATCTTTTCTACCCCTGCATCCTTCATATATACATCCATTTCTTCTTTTGATAAGAAGTCATGAGCAATAATCACTTTTGCCCCAGATTTCTTTACAGCTTCTGCATTTTCTTCAATCGTATTGTCGCGGCATAATAAAGAAGCTCCAATCTTTTCAGCTGCTAATAACAGAGAAATAAACTGAGGTACAGACTGTAAGAATACTGGAATCTGATCTTCTTTGCCAAATCCAACTGCCTTCAATGCCTTTGCGACTTCCTCTACTTCCTTAAATACCTCTTCCCATGTAATATCTGTTCCATAATAATTCATGGCAGCTACATCCATTCCTGGACATGTGCTCTTAATGTAATCATATAATGTACATTCTGGAATCTGCAACTGTGCCATCTGTGGTGGATAATACTGCATCCAAGGTCTATCAATACTTGCTCTGTTCTCTAAATTTTTCATCATTCAATCTCCTTTTATATACATATACTCCCCAAAATAATGTATCACTAAATTTATTTTGTTCGTTTACTATTTGTTAACACATAGGAGTCTATCATAAAAGGAAAATATTAGCACGGGACTAATATGGACAAAAAATGATAAAATGGAATCACATTCATTCACTTACTTTTCTTCCGTCTTAGAAATTAATAGAATGGACCTCATAAAATGATGAATATTATTGATGATGGTCTCTTTGTCTTCGATGACTACTTCCTTCTGATTCGTCCATATCTCCTCATAAAAATCATTGAACAGATGGGTAATACTAGCTCCATTTAAAATACGTATATTACCTTGATACTCATCGGTGTCCAACCTTAAATAACTTACCATATCGGACATAAACAAGCTTGGCGGCTGAATAAACTGAAATCCTGAAACAAATCCACCATGAATCAATTTCATCTCTAACTTTGGATTCTTATCAATCAATTCTAACAAATGATGCATATATTTCATCCGCTGCTCTGTCGTAAGAATCACTTTATGATTATAAAAATCCAGTTCTCCGGAAACTGCAAAATTCGTAAGCGCAGATTCATAGATCATAATACGAATTGTTGAATCCTCCAGAATATGTTTCGTCAGATCATGTGTTTTCCGAATCATCTGGAAATCAACTCTCCACTCTTTCTCATTTTCCTGTGATAAAAGTTCCTCAAATAAATCCTCCGGAAGAAAATATTCTGTCATATGTCCGATCAGCCATCGCAGATTCGTAGAAAGCACATTCTGAATATAATCATATTTCACAAGCATGGTCCGCATACTCACCTTTCGAAACAACAGTTGCTCTCCCGTACAAAGAGATTTTAATTTTTCACACAGTGCATTGCTGGTATTGATATCTTCACTGGAAATCACCCCCATACAATGATTATTGTCAAAAAGCATTCCCGAAATGGCAAATCCATCTTTTACTGTAAAAATAATCTTTCCATATGCCTGATTACCTCCATAGAGACGAAAATCTACATTGGAAGAGTTTGTCATCATATTCATCAAGAAGATACTATCATAGAGACAATCTCTTTCTCCAATGTCTAAATTCACCATCACAGAAAAATGCACCGTCGGATACTCTCTCCGAACCGATAGATGCTCATTCTCAATTCCTGCAATCATCAACCGATATTCATGTTCCAATGATAAAAGATCCATTGCAGCCACAATCTCTAAAGCTTTTACCCTTCTAAGAACAGGATGCTTCATCTTTGTGATAAACTGAAGCAATGGCAATTCTGAATAAAACAGGATATCCGGTGCAATTTCTGTCCCCGTACTCTTCTTTAAATTTTTTACATACACATATTCCGCTTCCAGATTATCATAAATCGCTTCCTGCAAATCTTCCAGGTTGTCCACTTTATAATCATAAAATAGATTTTCCCTGCCTTCCTCATTTAACGCTTCTACCACACATTTACTAATAACATGCAGTACCTTTTCTGAACTTTTTTCCGCTGGAAGCATACGTCCGCTTACCCACTTGCTAATATAGGAAACATCATATTGCAATTCCTGTGCCAGTGTATAATTCTTTAAGTCTGCTTTTGTCATTAATTGTTCAAGCAAATTACTGAATCTATTCTTTTTTTCCATCTCTACCCCTTCAACTAATCAATCCTGTATTAATCTTTTTCATTATTTAGTTTACCATACTTCATTTTCTTTCTCAAATCAATAATAGTATCCAGTAAAACAATAGGGATTATCTTCATCATATATAATATGAATATGCCTCATATCCGTTTTATTCACTTTGATTGGCATTGCTTCTAAAGGTAAAATATCCATATCAGTAAGCAATCCACATATTCTTTTTCCATCCTTTGTGATAAACTGAACAATGGGATAGCTTCCTTCCTGAGATTGTACCCAGTTTATGATGCTGCCTCTTACCTTTTGTTTTCTTCTTTTCCAAATCTTATCTGTTAAGAACATTCACAAGACCTCCTTTATTAAATGCCAATATCCATTCCACCCTATATGGATAAAGCCACAAAAATTCTATACTTTTATCATATAGAATTCCTGTGGCTGATTTGTGAATTTCTTCAATTCCTTTGATTAAGATTTGCTTAATAATTTCTGTTCACATTCCTACTTTTTTAAATTGCCTTTTTCCACATTCTGATCAATCAAACTGTTGACATACTGAAATAATGTTTCGGATCCTGGCTGAATCTTCTTAGCAGTCCTCGTCCGAACCTTATCTTGACTTACCTGATGCTCTCTCCATGCAAGCCCATCGGTTGCATTGTTTAACATAATCGGCTGTAGACCATCCATGGCATGAGCAAATCTGGCTTCTGGAGTTTTCGCTTCTTCAAATTCATCCCAAAGTTCCCGAAAATACCTTGCCTGATCCTCTGGAAGTATCTGAAAAAGCCGCTTTGCTGCCTTAAGCTCCCGCTCTCGCTTGGTCTTATTGCCGACTGCATCATAAGCGTAAGTATCTCCTGCGTCAATTTCAATCACATCATGAATAACAGCCATGCACATGGTGCGGAATACATCAATGTGTTCATCTGCATACTCAGACAGTACCATGATCATTAATGCAAGATGCCATGCGTGCTCTGCATCATTTTCTTTTCGACTGGCATCTGACAAATATGTCTGCCGTCCGATCTTCTTTTCTTTATCCAACTCCAGAACAAATTCCAGCTGTCTTTTCAATCGTTCGTCCATCTTCTATCCTCTGGTCTTATAATATAACATGCAATGACAATATCCTTCAAATTCGGGATCTGCAATCTGGTCCCGAAATTCCTTACAGATGCATTTATTATCCGGTATCCGTTCCAAACGACATGGACAATATCCATCCTTCTTCTTCAGTCCTTCTTTGATTTTATTGACCACTTCCTGATCTTCATTAAAACGAACTGCCATCGGCCTTTCCTCCCTGTATTTCTTAAACAAAGGTTTTCTTTAGTTCATCTGCTAACTGATCTTCTGGTACATAACCCACAACTTCATTCATTGCTTCTCCATCTTTAAAGAATAATAAAGTTGGAATACTTACTACATGAAAGTTAGATGCAAGTTCCATATTATCATCGATATCTACTTTATAAAACGCAACATCTTTAAACTCTCCAGATACTTTTTCTACGATTGGTGAAAGCATACTGCATGGTGCGCACCAAGTCGCATAAAAATCGATGACCATCCACTTATTATCTTTTACCGCCTGATCAAATGTACTATTTGTTAATTCTTTTACTGCCATATTTCTTCCTCCTCGTTTGACAATTTTTTCTTCGATTTAAATCCACTCATAATCTCCACCAGTAATGGCAAGGCTCAAAAGTGTATCCATCTTCTCTACTTCTTCTCCTTCACAGACCTGTAGCAACTGAGCTGTCGGATTCACATCCGGCATCTCCTCATCTGGTCCAATTTCCATATCCACATCCAAATCACAATCCGGACAGGCAATGACAGGCATGATCTTCATATCCAAAAATCTTTTCCCACATTTTTTACATTCATAAAATCCACATCTGGTTGTGCCTTCTGGCAGATAATACATATCCCTTCACTTCCTTTATTTTCATTTATCTATTTTAAGATAACATATTTTTCCTATTAAATAAAGCACCTGTGCCTTTTCTCCCACCAAAAAGACGGATATCTAATTCATACCTTTTAGATATCCGCCTTTACACTGATTCTTCAATCATGAACTTTTTTATTTCCTTTCTTAACCAGTTACTTTTTTCTAAATCTTCTAAAATACATTATTACTAATATAAGCGATTAAAGAGTTACGAAATGACTTAAAAAAATAAAATGACTTACAACAATTATATGGATTAATACTTATACGACTAATATGACTCTTAAACTTTACTTGAATTTATTAATATAAAAAACTAACGATTTTGGTGGTCCGTACCTCCTTCCATAAATTTAAAGAAGTAAAAAGAGAAATAAAACTTTTACCAGCTATTATCTGTTTTATCTTTCCTTCCCTTTTCTTTATACTGCTATTATACTCACTATTTTTATATTTGTCAATATATTTTTTATATTATTTATTATATTCAGAATTGTCAGATAATTAAAGTGTTGTACTGCACCTATTTGCCAATACACGAAAGACGGATATCTAATTCATACTATTTAGATATCCGCCTTTACTTTGACTCTTCGATCATTCGATTTCCTTTCTCTGTAGTTTTTCACTTCTACAAATCAGTTTTTTCGTCTTCCCTATGAAATTGTGTTGTTAAGCTTCTGTGGTTACTTACCCTTACTGTTCTTTCATACTCTTTGGAGATTTTTGAATGATACATTCTTCTAATCCATTCATTGGAAATTTGAAATCATGTAATCCATTCAACATTTACATGGCCTTAACCCTTTCACTTAAAAGTTTAAAATTTGATTTAACTGTTTGGTGGTCTGTCCTCCTGTTTCAAAAATTTGAACCTTAAATTAAAAACTAATTATTTTGGTGGTCCGTACCTCCTTCTTTAGATTTGTCTACCCATTCTGATTTCTGTAATTACATCTTCGATTCGGGTACTGACTATCTAAATGTCAGCTAAATGTATAATTTTGATTCTGATGTCATCGGCTTAACCACTGCACTGACTGTCTTATCAAATTATACTTTTGTAAATCAATCAAATATTTTTTCTATCTTTTATTTGTTTGATTTACTTTATACTGTTATTATAACTGGTTTTTATTTTTTGTCAATACTTTTTCTTTATTTTTATATATATTCAGAATTTTCAGACATTATTGTTTAAAAAATAATACATTTTATTGCAATAAATATGAGTTTCTTTGACTATGAGATAGTGAGTGAGAACGAAATCATTCCGGTCAGCAATCAGGCTACGGAGCTTCCAAATCTGATACATGTTTTCTCTTGTTCTACACCAGGACAGACGAAAATCTTATCTCTCGTCCAGGGACAAATGGCTATGTAAGCAAGCTTTCAGCCATTTGTCCTTATGGACGGGCAAAAGCATCGCTTTTGCCAAAGATTTTCTGCCCGAGAAAACATGTAAGCTCCTTCGCAGATTGCTTTACCGGAATGGTTTCGTTCTTTGTAGTATATTGGCTTCTCCCATATTCGTGTGGAGAAACGGAGTGTGGCAAAGAAGAAGGCTTTTTCATAGACCATATCCCCGTTTTCCCAACTTATATAGATGCAATATTATAAAAACAGTATCATTTCAGTCAGAGATCAGGCTGTGGAGCTTCCAAACCTGATACATGTTTTTCCTATATTTATATGGAGAAACGGAACATGGAAAAGAAGAAAACTTCTCCGAAAGCGACATATGCGGAATGTTAGAACAACCTGCTGGCTGGATTCTATCACCAGAACTGCTTCAGGCATCGAAGATGACTGTTTTCCATAGGACAGTTGGTAGGGAAGTTTACTTACCTTTCCAACTGTTATGGAAAAAAGGAAGGCAGTTCGTCTTGTGCCTTGCCAAGCCCGACTAGCGGAGCGGATTAGGGTTTGGCTCGGGATAAATCCAGACAGCTTTGGTTGTTCTTACGTTCTGGCATCTTAGGCGCAGGAGGAGAAATTTTCTTCTTCACTTAGTCCACAAAACCCATAGTTATGTTTCCACAGAAAGCGAAGGGCTGTTCTTTTTCTTGTATATCTGTGGCTGAAAATCCTTATTATCTCCAAAAAAACCTCCGCCCAGAGTCTCCGTTATGGTCTTCATTGCAGTTTTGGCTTCCTCAAAACTTTCTGGTACTACAGTTACATAATAAAGTGCTTTTGTGTTTCTTTCCTCTAAGAATGTATTCCCCATTTCCTCACCAAGATTCGGCTCTCCCCATTCCATATCGATGGATTTTCCGCATGGAAGCTCTACTTCAATCACACCTGCTTCCTTCCATACTTGAAGTTCCAGAGCCCCACCTTCTGGAAAGACTTTTAGAAAATCTTCCGGTGTAATCTCCTTTTCATTTAGATAAAGCCATTCCTTTGGCCAATTTACACTTGGTTGTATACGTTTCTTTTGCTGTTTGATCTTTTTTCGTTTTGATTTATTCCTCATATATTTCCTTTCATCTCTTCCTGTATTGCTCTTTGCCAAATTCTTTTGCAATCATGATAAGTCCTATCACTCCAGCTGTACAATCTGCAACCGGTCCTGCATACAAAATTCCATTAATTCCGATCAATAACGGAAGAATCAAAATCAATGGAAGCAGAAATAAAATCTGTCTGGTTAAAGACAGGAACATACCCTTCTTGGGTTTTCCAATCGCAGTAAAACAATTGGAGGTAATTGGTTGAATAAAGTTTAAAAAGGTAAAGAATAAGAAGATTCGAAAATAGCTTTCTGCAAATGCATAGTATTCTTCTGATCCATTTCCAAATAATGAAATGATATTTCTCGGGAATATCTGGAATAACGCAAAGGCTCCAATTGACAAGATACATCCATAGGTGGCCGCCTTAAAATATGCACTCTTTACTCTGTCATATTTTCCTGCTCCATAGTTAAAGCTGACAATCGGCTGTAATCCCTGAGAAATTCCAATAATAAATGAGAAAAATACCTGATTCACCTTTGTAATGATTCCAGCACATGCCAAAGGAATGGATTCTCCAAACGAAGACAAGTTTCCATAGTATGTCAGCGACTTATTCATAACAATCTGCACAATCATCATGGCAAGCTGATTGCTGCAAGGTGCTCCTCCCAGGGACATAATTCTGGATATATATTTTTTATGAGGTTTTAAATGGCTTCTTTTTAACGTTACCGTCTTACAATGGCAAAGATATCGAAGCGCAATACCTCCGGAGACAAACTGTCCTATGATCGTTGCCAGAGCCGCTCCTGCCATTCCCATATGCAGGACAAATACAAACATGGCATCCAATATCGTGTTGATGATCGCACCAATCAGATTACAGATCATAGACATTTTAGGACTGCCGTCTGCACGGATGAGATGGCCTCCCCCACTTGACATAATCAAAAATGGAAAACCGATAGATGTGATTCTAATATAGGTTTTTGCATATCCTGCGATATTTTCCGGTGCCCCAAAAAAATATACCATTGGTTCCAAAAACACCTGACAGATCAAACACAAAAATACACCACACCCAAACATGGAGATTGCTGCATTTCCCATATAATGTACTGCCTCTTCTTCATCTCCATGTCCCATTGCCAGATTAAAAGCAGATGCTCCTCCAATTCCAAACAGCAATGCAATGGCAATACAGGAGGTTGTGAGCGGGAATGCAATATTGGTCGCAGCATTTCCCAATTCTCCTACACTATTCCCGATAAAAAACTGGTCAACAATATTATAGAGGGCACTGACCAGCATCGCTATAATACTCGGCACTGCAAACTGCTTCAATAATTGATTTACCGGTAGTGTCCCAAGTGGATTTTCCTGATTTTTCTTTTGCTTCTCCATATTTTTCCCTTTCTTTTCTATTCTTCATTTCTTTTTGAAGATACATTGGCAACCATTTGCTTTAACAGTCTTCCTGCCTCCTCTTCTTCTTCTTGCGTCATATGACTCATCAAAATATCGTTCCATTGATTTAATACATCTTCTATGATCGGCTCCATCTTTCTTCCTCTGGATGTCAGAAAAACCCGGTTACAGCGCTGATCCTTTTCATCCTTCTTCTTTTCAATCAATTCCTTTTTCTCCAGCGATTGCACAATTCTTGCAACTGCTGATTTATCCAGACAGAGATAGGATACGATATCCTCCTGGGTGAGTCCATCTCCGCGATACAGCATCAACAAAACAGGATATTCACTGGACGAAATTCCATACTTTCTTAATGCCTGCATAATATACATCTGATTTCTTCGATACAGAATAGAAATCCATCTTCCATTTCGTTCCTTCATTGCATTTTCCTCCTTAATACCTTGTGCATCCTGTCTGGAACGTTTTCTTTTATCGATAAGCAATTAAAAAATTCTTATGATCAAAAATAGTTGATATAGCAACCATTATCATACTCGTTTTTAGTTGCTATGTCAACCATTTTCATTTTCCAGAACAAAATAGACGGCATCTTTCGATGCCGCCTGTAATCATTCTTTCCTTTTATTTTGCCCAGCCGAAGGAACATTTCACTGCTTTGTGCCATCCATCCAGCTTTTCTTCTCGTTCTTCTGCTTCTATTTTTTCAACAAATACTCTATCGCTTTCCCAGTTTGCCAATACATCTTCTTTATCTGCCCAATAGCCAACAGCAAGACCTGCCAGATAAGCAGCTCCCATCGCAGTTGTTTCTACACATCTTGGACGGTTAACATTTGCGCCCAGCATATCTGCCTGGAACTGCATTAAGAAGTTGTTCGCACTTGCACCACCATCTACCTTTAAGGTTGCAAGGAGAATACCACTGTCTGCCTCCATTGCAGTTAATACATCACTCACCTGATATGCCAGAGATTCTAAGGTTGCACGAATAACATGATACTTATTTACACCACGGGTAATTCCTACGATAGTACCGCGTGCATACTGATCCCAATATGGAGCTCCCAGACCTGTAAATGCAGGCACTACATAACATCCATTCGTATCATCGACTTTTGTAGCCATGTATTCAGAATCTGGAGAAGAATCTACCAGACGCATCTCATCGCGCAGCCACTGAATTGCTGCACCAGCAACGAAGATTGAACCTTCTAATGCATAATTTACTTCCCCGTCAAGTCCCCATGCAATGGTTGTAACCAGACCATTGTCAGAATATACTGGCTCTGTTCCTGTATTCATTAACAAGAATGCTCCTGTACCATATGTACATTTTGCTTCCCCAGGTGTAAAGCATGTCTGTCCAAACAATGCGGACTGCTGATCTCCTGCAGCTCCTCCAATTGGAATTTCTACGCCAAAGAGGCTTGCTTCTGTGCTGCCGTAAATGCAGCTGGATGGTTTTGCTTCTGGAAGCATGGATTTCGGAATATCCAATTCTGCAAGAATCTCATCATCCCATTTTAAATCCTTAATGTTAAATAACATGGTTCTGGAAGCATTACTATAATCTGTTACATGTACACGTCCCTTTGTCAATTTCCAGATCAGCCAGGTTTCTACGGTTCCGAATAATAAATCTCCAGCTTCCGCACGTTCTCTTGCTCCTTCTACATTATCCAGAATCCATTTTACCTTTGTTCCACTGAAGTAAGCATCGATCAACAATCCTGTCTTTTCACGGAATTTATCAGAAAGTCCCTTTTCCTTTAAAGAATCGCAATATTCTGATGTTCTTCGACACTGCCACACGATTGCATTATACACTGGCTCTCCCGTCGTCTTATCCCAGACAATGGTTGTTTCTCTCTGGTTTGTAATACCGATCGCTGCTACCTGATCTGCAGTAATGTTCAGCTTCTGCATTGCTTCTAATGCTACCGCATACTGTGTAGACCAAATTTCTTCCGGATCATGCTCTACCCAGCCTGGTTTTGGAAAGTACTGTGTGAATTCCTTCTGCGCTACACTGCAGATTTCTCCTTTTTCGTTGAATAAAATACAACGATTGCTAGTTGTCCCCGCATCCAATGCCATTACATATTTTGCCACGTTACATTCTCCTTTCTATGTATAAATAAAATAATTTTATTTCCCCTTCCCATTAATTTCATACTATCATATTGCACATATTCTTGCAAGAATCTTTATAGTTTTTAATCGTTTTATCCAAATTTTCTATAATTTTTCTAATCCAGCTTTCGATATACGGTGAAATACATGGTCGTAAAACATGCCAATCCGCCAATGGCATTGGAAATGGGTTCTGCCAGAAATACTCCATGTACCCCAAGTCCTCCCATCTGAGGAAGCAGAATTGTAAGCGGTACAACGATGATCACTTTTCGAAAAATAGAAAAGAACACTGCCTGCTTCGCCTTTCCTAATCCTGTAAATACCGATTGTCCACAAAATTGAAACGCCATCATAAAGAAACCGAAGAAATAGATATGCAATGCCTTCACTCCATATCGAATCAGCTCCGGATCATTGTTAAAGATCCGAATAAAAAATTCTGGAAACAGGAAAATCAGAATCCAGGCAACGACTGTATAGAAGCTTCCTACTAATACAGTAAAGCGAATTCCTTCTTTTACTCTTCCATATTCCTTGGCACCATAATTAAATCCCAGTACCGGCTGGCATCCAGAGGTAATGCCCTGAATCGGGAGTTGGAAAATATCCCTGACCGATCCAAGGACTGTATTAATTCCCACATAGAGATCGCCCCCATACACACTCAGGGTCGCATTGCAGACCACATGAACTAATCCGTTGGTTCCCTGAAGAATAAACCCAGTCAGCCCCAGTCCCATTATCTCTTTGTCCAGCTTGGGTCTAAGCTTCATAGACTTTAGCGACAGCTTTAACAACGTCTTTTTTCCCAACAAAAACTTCATAACCCATACCGCTGAAACAAACTGGGATATTACGGTTGCCAATGCCGCTCCCCTTATTCCCAAATCCATTCCAAAAATCATAATGGGATCTAAAATAATATTTACCACTGCTCCAATAATAACAGAAAGCATTCCGATCTTTGGAAACCCCTGACTATTGATATAGTGGTTCATGCCAACACTGATCATGAGAAACATCGTTCCTGCCAGATAAATGTTTAAATACTGCTCTGCATATACATAAGTAACATCACTGGCACCAAAGGCATATAAAATTGGCCGTTTACACACATAGCCAACCATCGTAATTGCCATTCCTGCCATAAGAAGCATGGTAAAGGAATTTCCCATAATATTCTCTGCCCGTTCCTTATCACCTGCTCCTCTGGCAATGGAACAAAGCGGTGCCCCTCCCTGTCCAAATAGGTTCGTAAATGCCATTACCAGCATAACAATAGGAAAAGTCAATCCAATACCGGTCAATGCAAGGGACGAACTTCCTTCCATATGCCCAATATACATACGATCAACAATATTATATAAAAGCTGTACCAACTGTGCGATGGTAAGTGGAACAGCCTGTGCGATGATATTTCCCCAGACGCTCCCCTTACTAAAATCATTCTTAGTGACAGCTGCCTGCTCTGCCATATTCCTCATCTCCTTTTTCTATCCAAATCTGCCAAAGCAATCTGCCAATTATTATACAGAACTTCCACTCAAAAAACAAAAATCTTTTTATAAAATATTTTCATTGCCTAACCATACAAATTCCTCTATACTGGTCTTAAATAAATGTTATAATCTTCTTTGAAACGCAAAGGAGGAGCTACTGACTGATAACATGTTCTCATTTTTTATCAATCAGTAGCTCCCTTTTGCGTAAAAACCATTATAAATATTTTCTTACATCCTTTACCAGATTTTCTTCTGATTTTATCAGCTCTTTCGCTATATTCTTTGCATGGGCATCCGCCTCTCCATATTGATTCAAATATCGATTTATGGATGTAATCCCCATATTACACCCATCTGTCACTAAATTGGCGATCGTTTGATCCGACTCCTTCATAACCATTTTCATATTGGTTTTAGCCCAGGACATGGCCGATGCCATAAAATCTGGTTCTTTTCCCATTTGATGATTTTCCTGCAGCATAGAACAGGTTTTAGACTCAATGTTTTCATGTTGAGACCGACTCTGTCTCAATATTTGCTGTAAATGAGAATCACAAACGCTTTCCATAACTTCATTCAATGTTTTTATCCCCATCTTGGCACCTGCATTGCATTCCTGTAAAAGGCGGATGGTATCCTGATTCATTTTGATTTCCTCCTGTCACATCCAAATTTCTCTTTCATTAGTATGTCACAAAGGAATTTTTTTATTCAAAGCTAACGATAATCGTCACAATCTCGCTATCGGTTCCTACTCGCATAGCCGGTCCCCAGACCCCGACTCCAGAAGTTACAACCGTATGCATCTTCTGAATTTTTTTATATCCCGATGGATTCTCCCAAATCCGTTTCATAAGAAGATTTAACGGAAAGAGCTGTCCATTATGCGTATGACCTCCCACCGTCAGGTCTGCTCCTGCTTTCTCAAGTTCCTCATATTCCTTTGGCTGATGATCCATAACAATAATCGGATTGTTATGGTCTAATCCTTCCAAAAGCTCTTCCGCTGTTTTTCGTGTTTCCAAAAGCTTTTCCGATCTGGATGGATCTTTTCTTCCTACCAGATAGAAATCATTTCCTATCCATGCCACTTCATCCTCTAGTAGCTCGATCCCACAGTCTTTTTCCATAAATTCTCTCATTCGTGGATCATCGATCAGACCTTCCTCCTGAGGAAAGGTAAAACCTGCCAGAATATCTTCTTTCACATCATGATTTCCCCAGCAGCCATATACTCCATATCGACTCTTAATTTGTTGAACATATCTGGCCACCTTTTCAGGATTTCCAATTGCCTTAAAATCATTATCATAAAAGTCTCCGGCGAAAAGTACCAAATCTGGATTTTGTCTATTGATCTTCCGTACCATCTGCTTTACATGAAGCTCATCGATGCTATATCCCACATGAAGATCTGCGATCAGAACAACGGTCAATGCTTTCCGGCTCTTGCATTCCTTCTCGATTGGAATCTCATACTGGTTATTCTTTATGATCCTGGGATGAAACATACCATAAGCGGATACGGCTGTAATCAGTACCATGCAAATTCCTCCATAAATACGAAAGCCGTTCCTGGATTTTATCCATTGAGCTCTCTTCCTTCTGCTCTTTTTTAATATAAAAAGAATTCCATCTGCCAGAAAAATGATCATTCCCATATAAAGCAGAATTCCAAACCAGTAATTGTTTAACATTTTCAATATCCGATGTACTAGTCCATCTTTGAAAAGATAGGCAGTAAGTGGGGTGAAAGCCAGAAATGCATAAAGAATACAAAATCCAACACGAAACCTTCTGCTGCCAAATACACCATGACAAATATGCAGCCATTTTAATATGCGCCAGATAAAATAGACATTCACCAAAATATAAACCGGAGATAACCAGATAGCCAGCATACAATCCCTTCCTTCTGCTCTTTTTTAAAGAAACTGTAGCATAATCGGTATTGAATTACAATTGCAAAGTATTTAAATATTTATTATACTTATTAGTAGATGGAAGCATCAAAGAAAGGAATTCAAAATGAGACCAACCATTTTATTATATAGATTTTCAAAAACAGATTTTACAAAATTAGCAAAGCAGCTCCTTCCTATGAAGCTGCGCATAAAACAGGTAAACCCTATGGATTATGGAAAACCCATAGGTGTTTTCGCTGGCATAAAAGAACTGGAACCTGTGGAGATCGAGGAAGCCCCTGTCAAGGAACTATCCGATCCCATGCTCGTCTTCTGTGGACTTGGCAACTCCCAGCTGGATCTAGTTCTGTCCGCAATTCGTCGTTCTGGTATTGGGCCAGTTCCCTATAAGGCTATTCTGACCCCATCCAATCAGACCTGGAATGCCCATAAGCTTTTGGAGGAACTGAAACAAGAGCATGCAAAAATGCAGCAAATATAAATTTCTGACAAATATTCCTTTGCCAGATTGCCCTATTTTTAAATAATCAAGATTTTATTATTTCCACTGATTTTCCCATTTTTTAAATTGGGAAAAATATCCGTGTTTATATAGATAGAAAGGTATTACCATGAAAAAAACCATATTATTTGTTCTTGCAGCGTATGCCATGTTAGCATCTGCTGTCAAAATTGTTGCGTCCGCAACTATGCAGGATGCTATTTATCCTATTATCATTATGTTTATTTGTGTTGCCATCATCATCTGGCATATGCTTCATGCATTATCTTATACAAAGAAAGAAGCCCCTGTAAAAGAGCTCTACCGTCGGGACTTCTATTCAAAACTATATTTAATTCCATTTTACATTTTAATCGTCGTATGGGGATTTGGCTTTGCCATGGCTCCTCTGGGATTCATCTTTTTGCCATTTTTATTTGTATTGGATTATATCGTGCTATTGTCTTCTTCCGCTTACGGATTTGCCGGTCTAATCCACGAACGAAGACAGGGGACGATTTCCTCTCTCTCTCAGAAAATCCATATTATCATGCACATTCTCTTATTTCTGGACTTTTTCAGCAGCTTTTCCCTCTGGGAACGGACCAATTATCCAGATTAAGACAGCTTTTTCGTTATATAGGGGGATTCTTATGAAACCTGTGAATATTTATTTACTCTCTCAGGTAAAGGAGGAACAGCTTTTCTCTCGTTATGAGAATATGCTGTCTGGAAGAAAGGAAGAAAAACGGACGAAAGTACATGAACAGCTATCTCTATGTCTTCTCGTCAATCACCTTCTTCTTTCTGGAACCTCCTTAGAAGCCATGGATGGGTTCTTCTATTCCTATACCATTCAGCATATCAGCAAAGAATTTGACCTGCTTAAGTTTTCCTCTGACTGTAAGAAGATTCTAAATATTGAATTAAAAAGTGTGCCTGTGAAACAGACGGATATGGAAAAACAGTTACTGCAAAATCAGCATTATCTGCAGCATTTGTCCAATAATATCTTATCTTATGTTTATGTGGCTTCAAAAAATCTTCTCTACACACTGGATGTGAAAAAAGGATTGATTTCCTGTGCTTTTGAACATTTAGTGGAAGATATGATGAGCTTCGGAGATGTATTCAGAAATGACATTGATGCACTTTTTGAGGCTTCTGATTATTTGATTTCTCCGCTGAACACACCGGAAAAATTTCTAAATCATAATTATTTTCTGACGAATCAGCAGGAGGATTTTAAGAACAGCATTCTCTGCCATCTAAAGGATTCCGAACACAATCCCACCCTGATCGGCATCTCTGGAAGCGCCGGAACGGGCAAAACTCTGCTTCTATATGACATTGCAAAATCATGTGCTGAAACCAGCCGGATCTGTATGGTGCATTGCGGCCTTTTATCCAATGGACATTATTATCTGGCTTCTCACATTGAACATATGGATGTTCTATCCATTGCAGACCTGAACGAAAAGACATCTTTTTCTTCCTATCAGTATATTTTTATCGATGAAGCACAGCGTATTTATCAGGACCGGTTTCAGATCATCGAAGCTGCTGCCAGACTTCATAACATTAGCTGCATCTATTCCTACGATCCAAGACAGGTACTTTCCAATGAAGAATTTAAACTGGATATCTCATCCAGAATTTCATCGATGACCCATTATTCCTATAAACTGTCCAATCGAATTCGTACCAATAAGGAACTGGCATCCTTTCTCACTTCATTTTTTGATCTGAAACGAAAGATTTATCGCTATACTTATGAATCGGTAGACATCTTATTTGCCTCTCGTTTTCTGGAATCTGTTCGCTTTCTTGATTTTTATGCGAAGGAAGGGTATACCTTTTTTAATTTTACCCGTTTTACTTACCCTCAGCAGATTTTTGATATTTCCCATGACGAAACCGCCATCCTGCAAGTAATCGGACTGGAATTTGAACGGGTCTGCATTCTGATTGACGGTTCCTATACGTATAATGAAAAAGGAGTGTTACAGGCCACCGGTACGTCTGACTCCGATTATATGGCCCTGAAACTCCTGTTTCAGGCTGTTACAAGAACACGGGATAAGCTTTGCATCATCGTGGTTGAAGACTTATCCTTCTTCCAACAGATATTAAATATTAAAGCAGATTGTCTTTTTGATTAGAAAAAGAAGAGGCATCACCAACCGGCTTGAACCTCTTCTTTTTATTTATAATCCTAAAATTTTCTTCTCCACAAGGATGGCGATAACAACATTAAAAATGGAAAGATTTCCAAACGTCCCACCAGCATATCAAAGCACAGCACCACTTTCGTCAATGGTGAGAAGAATGCAAAGTTGCAGGTCGGACCTACCAGTGAAATTCCTGGTCCTACGTTATTCAGTGCCGTCAGCACTGCCGTAAAGGATGTAGCAAAATCATAGTTGTTAATGGATACAATGACCACAGAAATCGCCAATATGATCATATAGGCAAAGAAATAGATCATAACACCACGCAAAGCATCTGATCCTACTTTCTTTCCATTTACTCTGGTCACACATACACATTTGGGATGCAAAAGCTGCTTCACTTCTCTGCTAATGCTCTTAATAATCATTAAAATTCGGGATACCTTCATCCCTCCTCCTGTGGATCCTCCACAGGCTCCGATCATCATGACCATTAATAAAATGCACTTGGAAAATTCCGGCCATAGATTGAAATCTGCCGTCATAAATCCGGTCGTCGAAATAATGGATGCTACCTGGAAAGATGCATACCGAAAGGCCTTTAACACACTTCCATACATATGGGTAATATTAATGGTGATCAGAAAAACCGCACCTGCAATAATTCCCAGATAAGCTCGTAGCTCTTCATTTTTAAATATATTCTGAATGTCCTTGATCAAAATCAGGAAATACATATTAAAGTTAATTCCAAACAAAATCATGAACACGGTAATCACACCATCAATATACGCACTGTCATAAAATGCTACACTGGTATTACGATTGGAGAATCCTCCAGTCCCTGCTGTACTGAATGCATGGAGAATACTATCATAAAGACTCATTCCCCCAAACATCAGGAACACAACCTCTGCTGCTGTTAGCACAAAATACATCTTATATAACAGCATCGCATTCTCTCTTGCCTTAGGAATCATCTTATCCTTATCTGGTCCTGGCACCTCTGCCCTCATCAGATGCATGGCGTTTTTATCGCTTAACGTGGTCAACATCATAACAAAGACCAACACACCCATACCACCGATCCAGTGGGTCAGATTTCTCCAGAAGAGAATTCCTTTCGGCAGACTCTGAATCTCAGAAAGAATCGTAGATCCTGTGGTTGTAAAGCCTGAGATGGTCTCAAATACCGCATCCAGATAAAATGGTATGCTGCCGGACAAGGTAAACGGTATGGCTCCGAACAAAGACCATAAGATCCACGCAAATCCAACAATGACAAATCCTTCCTTTCCGTAAATATGGGCTTTCTCCGGCTTATTTCTTGTCATAGTTATAGAACAGATAAATAAGAGGATGCTGGTAATCAGGAAGAACCGAAAGCAGTTCTCCCCATATATCAGGGAAACAATCATAGGAATCAGCAAGACTGCAGCCTCAATTCCCAGCATCTTTCCCAATATGTAAACGATCATTTTATAATTCATTCCGTACAGCGTCCTTTCCTTCTGCCCCTGGTCTCTGGAATAAAGCCATGGATAGAATATCTTCAATACTTTGTATTTTCTGATTTTTCGTTACCACAATCACACTGTCTCCCGGTTTTAAGCAGTCATTCCCACCTGGAATGATCACATTTCTTCCCCGAACAATAGCTGCGACTAGATTATTAGATTTGATTGGAAGATCCTTCAATGGAATATCCAGATATTTTGCATCGGCACGAATCAGAAATTCCATTGCTTCAATTCGTCCTCCCATCAGCTGGTACATAGTCTCTACATTGGCACTGCTGTAAGAATTCTGTCTTGCACGAACATAACCCAAAATCGTATCGGCAGTTGCAAGCTTTGGAGAAACCACACTGTCAATACCCAGAGAATCCACCATGGAAGAAAGATTTTCTTCATTTACCTTAGCAACGATCTTCTTGACACCCTGCATTTTCGCATATAATGCCATCAGCATATTTTCCTCATCATTGCCGGTTACGGTAATAAATGCATCTGCCTCCTGAATGCCCTCTTCCATCAAAAGCTCATGTTCTCTGGCATTGCCATGAATGACTGTTACTTCTGGTAATTTTTCACTAAGATCTTCACACTTTGCGTACTCTTTATCAATGACCTTTACCTGCATCTTCAAAGATACCAACTGTTTGGCCAGATAATATCCCAGACGTCCACCACCAATGATCATTACTTTTTTAATTCTAGTACTAATATGTCCAATTGCCTTAAAGAAACGCTCCAGCTCCAGATGACTGGCCACCATGTTAAGCTTATCTCCAGTCCGCATCACAAAGTCCCCATCCGGAATATGGACATCCTGCTCTCTTTGCACCGCACACACCAGAATCTTGATCTGATATTTTCGATAAATATCCTTCAAGGACAATCCGTCCAGTGGACTTCCCTTCTTCAATGGAAATTCCACCAGTTCCACCCTTCCTTTTACAAAGTTCTCCACTTTTGTAGCTTCCGGGAATATCAGTACTCTGGAAATCTCATTGGCCGCTTCTAGTTCTGGATTTACCGCCATACTAAGTCTTAAATCCTCTTTCAAAATATCCATTTGATGAAAATAAACAGGATTACGCACACGAGCGATCGTATGTTTTGCTCCCAGTCTTCTGGAAATCAGACAGCTTAACATATTAGACTCATCGGAAGATGCACAGGCAATGACCAGATCCGCATGCTGTACATCTGCTGCCCTTAAAATCTCCACATCTGCTCCATCCCCATGAAAACAAAGTACATCTAAGGTATTCGATGATTTCTTGACTCTTTCCTCATTCTGATCGATCAGGACCACATCATAATTTTCTTCGGAAAGCTCTGTTGCGACCTTATGTCCAACCTTTCCATCACCTATAATTACTATCTTCATTTTGTGTTCCACTCCTTTTATCACATTCAAGAATGCCTCTTTTATGCAGCAAATCTTTATGTACTCTTTATGTATAAACTATAAGCTTTATATAATCTTTATACATATAGACAGAAGCATTATAGCATTTTTACCAAACCACATCAACATCAATTCCAAAGAGTGATACCCCCATGCAACAAAAAAGAAGCTGCTGCTCAAAAATTCTTGCAACAACTTCTCATTAAAGCCTAATCTGCTTTTGGTTCTCTTAGCATCTTCTTTAGTTTTTTCACGACTTTTTTTACATTTTTTACATTGGCCGCCGTATGCCCCGGTCTTTCTAAGGAATGATTACAGTCTTTGAAAATCTCTCCTGTCTTTTGAGGATAATCCTTTGCTGCCTTTTCAATCATCTTCTTTTTTATGTATGGATCCTTTGTTCCTGCAAAGAACAATCCATCCACCTCTTCCAGATAAGGAATCGTAAGAGGAATCGGCGTGAGCAGGCAATGCTTTGCCTTGATTCCAAGTTCTTTTTCTATCCAGCAGGCAATGACCGTTCCAATGCTTTTGGAAAGGAATAAAATCTGTTCATATTGTCCCCAGTCAATGATTTCCAGCTGTTTTTTTACCCTTTCCTGTGCTTTTTCTATCAAAGGCTTTAGTTCTTCTTCCTTTCTTCCCCGAAATGTATGGATGTCCTCTCCGTAATCCAGCTTAAGAAGCTGATAGCCCTCATCCTGCGCTGCAGAGGCTGTATAATACAGGAGCGGTTTCTGAGCAGTATATCCAATACCTGGGAAAATAACTGCGATTTTCTTCATTCTATGCACCTCTTTCCTGAGTATGATTTCTCTTCTTCATAATAAATAAAAATCCGACAATTCCAACTATCCCAATTGGCATGCCTGGAAGCTGGGTTCCCATAAATCCACAAACCACATAGGATAAAAAGCTGACAGCTGCAACCACAATTCCATACTGAAGCTGTGTTTCCACATGGCTGATATGATGGCATCCGGCTCCTGTAGAACTTAAGATGGTCGTATCAGAAATCGGACTGACATGATCCCCGCACACGCTTCCTCCCAAAACTGCAGAAATGGTCAATACCATGATCGGAGATACCTGATTCTGGAACACTGAAATGGTAATCGGAAGCAGAATCGCAAAGGTACCCCAGGACGTTCCCGTAGACAGAGCCAGAAAAATTGCAATTATAAAAAAGATTGCCGGCATCAGGCTCAGCGGAATCTGATATTCTACTACGGTACGGGCAATAAAGCCACCTGCATCCAGATAATCACTTCCACAAATACCACTTAATGTCCACGCAAAAGTAAGAATTAATACCGTTGGCACCATATTTTTAAATCCTTCTACCAGTCCATCCAGGTACTGCTTTCCAGTCATGATCTTTCTTGGCAGATACAAAACTCCAATGAACAAAATCGCATAAAAGGCCGCCATCGCAAGGCTGGTGGCTGCATCACAATTGGAAATTGCAGAGATTGCAGAAGCCTTCCCCGCAAAAAATCCTCCCGTGTAAAGCATGCAGGTAATCGATAATATAATGAGTACTATCACTGGAAGAAGCAGGTCTGAAACTCTTCCATTTTCTGGAATTTCCTTCCCTTCCATCTGCTGATCGATGCTCTCATATTGATATTTTCCCATGTCCGCCGCATATTCACACTTTTTCATCTTCCCGAAATCGACTGCCAGGATGGTAGTTAATAACACCATAAGCAGTGAGAGCCAGGAATAGTAATTACAGAAAATCGATTTGATAAACAATAAAAATCCATCAATGGATGACTGCTCTGGTACCGATGAACTAACGGCTACTGCCCAGCTTGAGATCGGAGCCATAATGCAGACAGGTGCTGCTGTAGAGTCAATGATATATGCCAGCTTTTCTCTGGATATCTTCTTCTCATCACAAATTGGCTGCATAACCGTTCCCACCGTCAGGCAGTTAAAATAATCATCAATAAAAATAATCACTCCAAGAAGCATGGTAGCCAAAAGTGTCTGTTTCTTTGTCTTTAATTTCTGTCCTGCCCATTGTGCATACTTATGGGAGGCTCCGGACATATTCATCAGATGAACGATGACTCCTAATAAAATAATAAAAATCAATACGTTCATATTTCCATAGACTTTTGCTCTCAAAACATCTAAAATAGTAGACACAGCCGTAAAAATATTAAATTTACAGTAAATCAATCCACCTACGATAATTCCAAACAGCAAGGAGAGATTTACTTCCTTTGTAATTAAACTGACTGCTATCGCTAAAATTGTAGGGACAATTGCCCAAAAAGTTGCTTCCATTCTTTCCTCCATATATTCCTTCTTTTTTCGTGTAAGAATGCCCCACAAAGGCACTCCGCTAGTCAACTACCCATGACCGAAAGGTCATGGGCTTGTAACTGCCCAGTCGTAGTAACGGCTTACGCCTCCGACCTTTTAACCCCGATAGGTATATTACCTCCCGTGGCGTTACATCACAGGGTGGTTGACAGCACCCTTTGTAGCAAAGTTTACTCTGTTACAACTGTATTCGGTACTTGGCTATCTGCGAGATAGTTTATTCCCATACGATACAGATTCATAGCTCCAATACGGTCATCATTCGATTTATAGCCACAATTCTTGCAAGTAAACAGATGTATTTTTTTGTTACGGTTCGACTTTTCAGTATGTCCACAAATAGGACAACACTGGCTCGTATAACGAGGGTCAACCTTAATGACAGTAGACTGGTTCTGTTTGGCTTTGTAGATTAGTTTCCGTTCAAGATCATAGAATGACCATGATACAGAAACATAGCGGTCTTTCGTTTTCACACGCTCTGTAGCATTACGAATGCCTGCCAAATCTTCCAAAACAAAGAGCGTGTGCTTCGGGTTTGATTCAACAAGTGCCTTTGATACCTGATGGTTGATATCCTGCATCCAACGGTTTTCTCGCTGACCGATAGCTTTGATTCTTCGTCTTGAAGATGGAGTCTGACGTATTTGAAGCTCTTTACGAAGTTTGGAATAATTAGCACGTTTCTGCTTAATAGCCTTACCACTAACGAATCCGGACTTGTGGGCACTGTTATAGGTCGCAACAACAAAGTTAATTCCTCTGTCGATACCTACAACATTACAGATGTCAGAAATATTGCTTTCCTCGACATCATAAGTTACTGGTATGTGAAGATAATATTTACCATGTTTGTTTACAAGCTTAGCAGTGCCAAACTTGTAGATGGTATGGTCAAAATATTTAGACATACCATCAGCAAAATATGGTAACTTAACACGACCATTCAGAGTGTTCACTGAAAAGCAGTTTTGCGTCAAAGAATAATCTCTGTTCCAAACCAAATCATACTGTGGTTTTTTGAACGAAGGCTTAATCCATTCATTCTGATTTTCAAGGATGGTTTTATATCTCGCAATAACAGTCTTAAATACAGACTGAGTCATTTGCGATTTAAGACCAAACTTTTCTCGGAGCGTAGAATATAACATTTTGTTAAGCGAAAACTGTTTCAAATCGTGTGTACGGAATACGTACTCTGAAACAAAGTTGCAGGCATCACGATATACAGACATGGTTTTATCAAGCAAAACCTTATCTGTATCATCTGCGACTATTTGAACTTTTGCTGTGATAGTCATCTGTTCCATAACATGTACTCCTTTCATTGATATTTCACTAAATATATCGTATAATAATTATTAGTGAAAGTCAATATTTGAGGTAAAGTTATGGATACAGACAAAGATATTTTGGTCAGACGGATACTTTTCATGTAGTATTGGCAAAGTATCATCAGCTACAATTCAAAAGTATATGGAAAGTCAGGGTTAATGGCTAAAGATTTACAAGAACTTAATATTTTCTTTATGTTAAATAGCAAAAATTACAATAGACTAAGGAGGTTTCCATATGCCATCAAATTATGCACATTATAGCTTCGGAAAACAAGTATACCAAAAGCAGCCTGCTTTCATAAAAAAAATCATCCACGATCATCTTGATCTCTATCTGATCGGACTTCATGGACCGGATATTTTCTTCTATTACCATCCGCTTTCCACTCATCCAATCAATCAGATGGGGAATAATATGCATGATCAATCCGGACTCTCTTTCTTTGGTCCAGCCTGTGATCTGATCCGCCAACAGAAACAAACAGCCAAGCAGCATGCTATGCTGGCCTATATCCTTGGATTTCTCTGTCATTTTTCTCTGGATACCTGCTGCCATAGCTATATTGAAAAAAAGATTCTGACCAGCCATATTTCTCATACAGAAATCGAAGCTGAATTTGACCGTTATCTGATGGTCCAGGAAGGCTATCCGCCTCTCAAGCACCGTCTGACCACTCATATACGCCCTACCAGAAAAAACACCGCTACCATCGCTTCCTTTTTCCCAATGGTATCGCAGCAACAGGTATCACATTCTCTCATTACCATGATCGTTTGTGATCACCTTCTTCTGGCTCCCCATGAATGGAAGCGCAAACTGCTTTATTCCGGCATGAAGTTTTTCGGAAAATATGAAAGCCTGCATGGTATGATCATAAATAAAAGTCCAAATCCACACTGCAAGGACAGCTGTATGCGATTGGAAAAGCTTATGGATTCAGCCATTCCGCTTTGTCTTAAGCTAACAGAAAACCTTATGGAACACCTGAATCACTATGTACCACTGGATCAGGAATTCCTTCAGACCTTTGGTCCCGACCCTGACTGGGAATCCATTCCAATACTTTCCCCTAAGGAGGAAAAAACTTATGAAATTTAAACTACATTCTCTAGAAAAAAAATGGATACTTTATGATGTAGGAAATTCTGCATTTACCCTTTTGGTATCTACGATCATTCCAATTTATTTTAATAACCTGGCAGATAATGCCGGTATCTCCAGCATCAATTATCTGGCTTACTGGGGCTATGCCACATCGGCTGCCACAATCATTGTGGCAATCCTGGGACCAACTCTTGGAACCATTGCAGATTTAAAGGGCTTTAAGAAAAAAATCTTTTTTATCTCTCTTTTGTTTGGTGCCATTTCCTGTGTCATCCTTGGATTTTTATCATCCTGGATCTGGTTCCTGCTTCTGTTCGTTCTGGCGAAAGCTGCGTACTCCCTGAGTCTGGTCATCTATGATTCCATGCTGACAGACGTATCTTCGGCAGAGCGTATGGATGAAGTCTCCGCCCATGGTTATGCCTGGGGTTATATTGGAAGCTGCATTCCTTTTGTCTTAAGTCTGGTCCTCATATTATTTTATGAAACATTGGGCATCTCCATGCAGACAGCTATGAGTGGTGCTTTTGTTCTGATCGCCGTCTGGTGGTTGATTTTAAGTCTGCCATTGCTGACTTCTTATCAGCAAATTTATTATATTGAGAAAAAGGACCATCCAATTCTTTCTAGTTTCCACCGCCTTGGAAAAATCTTTCCCGAGCTGGCAGCTAATAAAAAGATCCTCTTTTTTCTCATTGCTTTTTTCTTTTATATTGACGGTGTTTATACGATTATCGATATGGCAACCGCCTATGGTACTGCTCTTGGCCTGGATACCACAGGTCTTTTACTGGCCCTGCTTTTAACCCAGATTGTCGCCTTTCCGGCTGCCCTTTTCTTTGGAAAACTTTCCAGAAAGGTACCTGCTGCCAGAATCATCCTGATCTGCATTGTGGCTTATTTTTGTATCGCACTTTATGGAGTCATTCTGACCAGTCAGTATCAGTTCTGGATTCTTGCAGTCTGCGTAGGGCTCTTCCAGGGAGCCATTCAATCCATGTCCCGCTCATATTTCGCTAAGATCATTCCGGCAAACAAATCCGGCGAATACTTTGGCATTTATGATATCTGCGGAAAAGGTGCTTCCTTTATGGGGACTATGCTGGTCTCCATCATAAGCCAGATCAGTGGAAGCGTAAACTATGGGGTTGGCGCCTTGTCCCTGATGTTCCTGGCCGGTTTTGCATTCTTTCTTATTACTGACCATAAATCATAAAATCCACTTAGAAAGGAATTTTAGAAAATATGAAAACATCAAAAGATTTAAAAATACTATTGCAAAATATTGATCATAAAGGTTATCCCGCCTATAAAAGTGCTCGTGGCAGTTATCGGTTTGATTCCTATGTGCTTTCCATTGATCATGTGCAGGGAGACCCCTTTGCCGCTCCTTCCCGTTTGAGTATCCACCTTACCGGATCAGAGGCTGGCTTCCCAAAGAATTACTATGACAAGCCATATAAGAAAACTGCCCTGTCCGATCACCTGATTCGACTGTTTTTTCACGCACTGGAACGCTATAACTTTAAAGCAAAAGGTTCTGGAAAAAGTGGTTTGATCTCTATCAGCCGGTGTGGGCAGGAAATCTTAGAACGTACTGCCTGTTTCATCCATCCTTCTTCTGGAAACATCACCCTCCGTTTTGAAGTAGGATTTCCAGCAAACGGCCGCACTATCAATTCCAGAGAGCTGATAAAAATTCTCTTTGATTTCCTTCCCAACTGCGTCCTGACTTCTCTTTTTTATAAAAATATCAACCAAAAGACATTGGAAAAGGCCATATTCCTTGCGGAAGATCAGCATTATATCAGAGAGCAGTTATCCTCTCTTGGACTCACCGCTTTTGTAGCCGATGGTTCCGTTCTGCCCAGACAAAGCGGAGTTTCCCAACGTCCCCTCAAAGGAGGAATTCCATTCCAGGCTCCTGAAAGCTATCGGGTCAGCCTTACCCTTCCTCACAAAGGTACCATGACCGGAATGGGTATTCCAAAAGGAATCACTCTGATCGTTGGAGGTGGCTATCACGGCAAATCTACGCTTTTAAAGGCCTTAGAGCTGGGGGTTTATAATCATATAGAAGGGGATGGCAGAGAATATGTGATCACAGAACAAAGTGCTGTAAAAATCCGTGCAGAAGACGGACGAAGCATTCGAAATACGGACATCTCCACATTCATCAACAATCTGCCAAATGGTCGGGATACCGTCTCCTTCTCCACCGAAGATGCCAGTGGCAGTACTTCACAGGCAGCAAATGTCATCGAAGCCATTGAAAGTGGTACCTCCTTATTTTTGATTGATGAAGACACCAGTGCGACCAACTTTATGATTCGGGATGAATTAATGCAGAGAGTCGTAAATCGCCATCAGGAGCCGATCACTCCATTTATCGAACGGGTACGAAGCTTATATGAAGAACATGGAATTTCTTCTATTATCGTTGCTGGAAGTTCTGGATCTTATTTTCATGTTGCGGATCATATTTTGCAGATGGATCAATATGTACCAAAGGATATTACAGCCTTTGCCAAACAGGAGGCTCTTGCCTTTCCTTCCATCTCCCTGCCAAAGGAAGAAAAAAGCCTTCCTTCTTTCCAAAGGAGTCTTCTTCCAGACCGGAGTTTAAAAAAAGAACGTAGAATCAAGCTAAAGACACTTGGAAAGGATGCCTTTATGCTCAATAAAGAAACGGTAGATCTGCGCTATCTGGAGCAGATCATCGATACAGAGCAGACAACTGCTCTTGGATATTGTCTGCTCTATGCCCAGACCCACCTGATGGATGGCAAGAAAACCGTACAGCAGGTGGTAGATTCCCTTCTTTTCATTATCGAAAAAAAGGGATTGGACACGATACTAGATTGCGATTATGTAAAATGTAATTTAGCCCTGCCAAGAAGACAGGAAATATTCGGATGTCTAAACCGTTATCGAAAATAACTCCTTTGCAGTATTATTCCTGGAAGGTTTTCAACGCCTCTATCGTCTGAGCGATCAGATCATCCAACGTCCATCCCAGCATATCTGCACCCCGTTGAATAACCTCCCTGGAGCACCCTGCTGCAAAGTTCTTGCTTTTGAATTTCTTTTTCACGGATTTTACCTTCAGGTCCTGTACGCTTTTTGATGGACGCATTAATACAACGGCTCCGATCAGCCCCGTTAGTTCATCCACTGCATACAGGACTTTCTCCATCTCATGAACCGGTTCAATGTCTACGGTAATGGCATATCCATGACTTGCTGTTGCATGAATCAGACGTTCCTCCAATCCACGCTCTTTCATGATCTCCTGACTTTTGATACAATGCTCTTCTGGATACTGTTCAAAGTCCAGATCGTGAAGCAGTCCTACCAGGCCCCAGAACTCCTTTTCCTCACCATATCCAAGCTTTTGGGCAAAATACTTCATTGTATTTTCTACAATCTGCGCATGCTCCAAATGAAATTCTTCTTTATTGTATTCTGTAAGCAATTCCCATGCTTCTTCTCTTGTCATCCTTTCTTCCTCCCTTTCATGCGATTGCTTCCTGATAATCATCTGCTTCCATTGCTTCCTGAATCAAACGGGCTAATTTTTTATGATTTGCAGCATCCATATGCTCCTGATCCTCTCTGCTTGGAGCTGCCACATCTGAAGCCGCCAGAAAATCACATCCGTACTTTCGGGCAATGGTCTGATATACGTCTTTTAGCTGCTTTGAAATTTCAATCGAAGCTTTGTCAAATTCTGGATCAAACTCCTGCTTCCATACCTCTTCTCCCAAATGAATAGGAGAAATCAATAATATCTTTATCGTTTCATCCACATTCCGAATCTGTTTGATCAGCATCTCAACTCCACTGCCGATCAATGCTGCAGAGGGATGATAGCAAAATTTGCAGTCATTAGTCCCGAGCATAAGGATAACCCGATCGATCGGTTTATGAGTTTCCAAAAGAACCGGCAGCATCTTCGTACCATTTCTTCCCTCGCGCGTTCGATCATCAAATCTGGTCGTCCTTCCACACAATCCCTCCTCAATGATCCGATATCCTTTTGCATATAAATGTTTATCCAGAATTCCTGTCCATCTGGTATTGCGATCAAATCTATTCTCTGTGCCAGGAATTAATCCATACGTATTGGAATCTCCAAAGCATAAAATCTCTCTCATTTTTGCACCTCTTCTCCTATTATTTCACTAGGTTATATAGGAATAATATCTTAAAAGGCGCTGTCTGTCAATCTTTTTTCTTATCTAAGCCGGCAAAAAATCCAGCAAGAAGAGTTCCTGAAATAGAATGCCATACACAGGATACTGCACAGATGACTGCTGATTCTGGTGTTGCCGCAAACTGTGAAGAGGTTGTTGCAAGATTGGTAGCCAGCCCTGCATTCTGCATACCTACTTCAATAGAAATGGTCCTCTTCTTCGCTGTATTCATTCCTGTCAACTTTCCAGCACAGTATCCAAGAAGATATCCCAGACTATTATGCAACAATACTGCAATAAAGATCACAATTCCTGAAGTAAAGAAATTGGCTCCCTGAGAGGAAATGACCCCACCAACGACACAGGCAAGTCCGATGACTGCCACACCTGGCATCACCTGCTGAATTTCCTTAAATTGTTTCTTCTCACCAAATATGTAATTGATCACAAATCCAATGGCAATTGGAACAATGACCGTTTCAATGATAGAAACGAACATAGGCAATCCTTTGATGGATATCTTTGTTCCGCTGGCAAGAAGTGCCACCATGGTCGGAGTCATAATTGGAGATAATAAGGTAGATACCGTTGTCATCCCAACTGAGAATGCCACATCTCCACCGCAAAGATAGGACATAACATTGGAAGATACTCCTCCTGGGCAACATCCTACTAAGATTAGTCCCAATGCAATCGCATCCGGCAGATGAAGCAGTCTGGTCAGAGTAAATGCCAGAAATGGCATAATCAGATACTGGGCTATCGCACCAATACAAATATCAAAAGGACGTTGTGCCAGAATCTTAAAATCCTGCGTTGTCAGCGTAAGTCCCATACTGAACATGATAATTCCAAGAATGATGGACTGACTGGTGAACTTATTGCCAACCGGATCCCAAAAAAGCTGGTAGTTTACCCATCCCATCAGCTGCGGGATGAAAAAAGTAACAACGGCAATGGCGATTACCACCACTGACGTATCATTGGATAAAAATTTACTGAATTTTTGTAGTGTTTTCATAGTTTCCTTTCCTTTCAAAACTCATGTAAGAATTCAAGGAATTTCTTATGTGACAAAAAACCCCCTTCCAGTATAATATCTGGAGGGAGTCCTCTTCTCTTCAGTGAAACTTATTGAATTCTTTTCATTTTCTACATGAGTTTTATTCATTTTTAGTACGATACCTATTATAGCCCTTCGGAAATAAAAATCAAGTATTTATTTTAATACATTTTTCTTTCAAAATCCTTGTGATTTTTTCTACTTCTATTATAATAGAAAGCGAAGGAAATTAAAAAATTAATTTAATTAAGAAGGAGAAACTTTATGCCAAAAAGAACTGACATTCACAAAGTACTTATTATCGGTTCCGGTCCTATTATTATCGGACAGGCCTGTGAATTCGATTATTCTGGTACTCAGGCTTGTAAAGCACTAAAGAAATTAGGATATGAGATCGTATTGGTAAACTCTAATCCGGCTACTATCATGACAGATCCGGAAACTGCTGATGTTACTTATATTGAACCATTGAATGTAGAACGTTTAGAACAGATTATTGAAAAGGAAAGACCAGATGCACTGCTGCCTAACTTAGGAGGACAATCAGGACTTAACCTATGTGCAGAACTTAATAAGGCTGGTATTCTGGATAAATATAATGTAAAGGTTATCGGTGTTCAGATCGATGCCATCGAACGTGGAGAAGACCGTATTGAATTTAAGAAGGCTATGGATAAGCTTGGTATTGAGATGGCTCGAAGCGAAGTTGCTTATAGTGTAGAAGAAGGACTTGCCATTGCAGACCGCCTCGGCTATCCAGTTGTACTTCGCCCTGCTTATACCATGGGTGGTGCCGGCGGTGGACTGGTCTACAATAAAGAAGAATTAAAAACCGTTATGGCAAGAGGCCTTCAGGCCAGCTTAGTTGGACAGGTACTGGTAGAAGAATCCATTCTTGGCTGGGAAGAATTAGAATTAGAAGTTGTTCGTGATGCAGATAACAATATGATCACCGTATGCTTTATCGAGAACATCGATCCATTAGGCGTTCATACAGGAGATTCCTTCTGTTCTGCACCTATGCTTACGATTTCCGAAGAATGCCAGAAGCGCCTTCAGGAACAGGCTTATAAGATTGTAGAATCCGTACAGGTAATCGGAGGCACCAACGTACAGTTCGCCCATGACCCTGTATCCGATCGTATCATCGTTATTGAGATCAACCCTCGTACTTCCCGTTCATCCGCACTTGCTTCGAAAGCTACCGGCTTCCCGATTGCTCTGGTATCTGCAATGTTAGCCACCGGATTAACCTTAAAGGATATCCCTTGTGGAAAATACGGTACCTTAGATAAATATGTACCAGATGGCGATTATGTAGTAATCAAGTTTGCACGCTGGGCATTTGAAAAATTCAAAGGTGTAGAGGATAAGCTTGGAACACAGATGCGTGCCGTTGGTGAAGTTATGAGCATCGGTAAAACCTATAAAGAAGCTTTCCAAAAAGCAATCCGAAGCTTAGAAACTGGACGCTATGGACTGGGTCATGCCAAAGATTTTGATTCCAAATCCAAAGAAGAACTGCTGAAAATGCTGATCACTCCTACTAGTGAACGTCACTTTGTGATGTATGAAGCTCTCCGAAAAGGAGCCACTGTGGATGAAATCCATGAACTGACAAAGGTAAAACACTGGTTTATCGAACAGATGAAAGAACTGGTTGAGGAGGAAGAAGCACTTCTGGCATCCAAAGGAAGTCTTCCAGCCGACGAACTGCTGATCACAGCTAAGAAAGACGGCTTCTCCGATAAGTATTTAAGCCAGATTTTAGAAATTCCAGAAGAAGATGTCCGCAACCACAGAATCCAGCTTGGTGTCGAAGAAGCATGGGAAGGTGTACATGTAAGTGGTACCGAAAACAGCGCTTACTACTACTCTACTTATAATGCAGAAGATAAAAACCCTGTAAACGAAGAAAAGCCAAAAATCATGATCTTAGGCGGTGGTCCAAACCGAATCGGACAGGGAATCGAATTTGACTACTGCTGCGTTCATGCCTCTCTGGCATTGAAAAAGCTTGGATTTGAAACAATTATCGTAAACTGTAATCCAGAGACTGTATCTACCGATTATGATACTTCTGATAAATTATATTTTGAACCATTAACCTTAGAAGATGTATTAAGCATTTATAAAAAGGAAAAACCTTTGGGGGTAATCGCACAGTTTGGTGGACAGACTCCATTAAATCTTGCATCTGAATTAGAGAAAAACGGTGTAAAAATCCTCGGTACTTCTCCTTCTGTGATCGACCTTGCAGAAGACCGTGATTTATTCCGTGCAATGATGGAAAAATTAGAAATTCCAATGCCTGAATCAGGAATGGCTACTACTGTGGAAGAAGCACTGGCAATTGCTGACCAGATCGGCTACCCAGTTATGGTTCGTCCATCCTATGTACTTGGTGGACGCGGAATGGAAGTTGTCTATGATGCAGAAAGCATGATTGGATATATGCAGGCAGCTGTTGGTGTGACTCCTGACCGACCAATCCTGATCGACCGTTTCTTAGGACACGCAACCGAATGTGAGGCAGATGCCATCAGCGACGGTACTCATGCCTTCGTCCCTGCAGTTATGGAGCACATCGAACTTGCAGGTGTACACTCCGGTGACTCCGCATGTATCATTCCTTCTGTTCATATTTCTGCTGAAAATGTAGAAACTATCAAGGAATACACAAGAAAGATCGCAGAAGAAATGCACGTATGTGGATTGATGAACATGCAGTACGCTATTGAAAATGGAAAAGTATTTGTATTAGAAGCCAACCCTCGTGCATCCAGAACCGTTCCTCTGGTATCCAAGGTATGCAATATCCGCATGGTACCATTGGCTACCGATATCATTACTTCCGAACTGACTGGACGCCCATCCCCAGTTCCAAATTTAAAAGAACAGATAATTCCAAACTATGGAGTAAAAGAGGCCGTATTCCCATTCAATATGTTCCAGGAAGTAGACCCTGTCCTTGGACCAGAAATGCGTTCTACCGGTGAAGTATTAGGATTGTCTCCTTACTATGGAGAAGCCTTCTGCAAAGCTCAGGAAGCAACTCAGGTGAAGCTTCCAACAGAAGGAACTGTATTGATTTCTGTGAATAAAAAGGATAAGGCGGAAGTAGTAGAACTAGCACAGATGCTGGCAGACGATGGATTTGATATCATCGCTACTTCTGGTACACATCAGCTGATCAGTGAAGCTGGAATTCCTTCTAAGAAGGTAAAGAAACTTTCCGAAGGTCGTCCAAACATCCTGGATCTGATCACCAATGGAGATATCCAGCTGATCATCAACTCTCCAGTCGGAAAAGATAGCGTTAATGATGACAGTTACCTTCGTAAAGCTGCCATCAAAGCAAAGGTTCCTTACTTTACCACCATTGCTGCTGCCATCGCAACGGCAAAGGGAATCCGTTATATAAAAACACATGGAAACGGAGAGGTAAAATCTCTTCAGGAACTTCATAGCGAGATTCATGACAAATAAAATTTTATAAAAAAGAAGGAGCTGTGTAAAACTGAAGTGGAATAATTTCACTTCTGGAACACAGTTCCTTTTTCTTGTACATTTATTCTTCTTCCGCTATAATAAATATCAGATGAAAAATTTATAGATACTGACAATAATAGAATGAAATTGGAGGACATTATGGGAGGTTTTTTTGGAGTAACTTCGAAACAGGATTGTGTATTTGATTTATTTTTTGGAACGGATTATCATTCCCATTTGGGAACCAGACGTGCTGGTATGGCTGTTTATGATAAAGAATCCGGGTTTGACCGTGCCATTCATAATATCGAAAATGCACCGTTCCGTACAAAATTTGATAAAGATGCCAATACCATGCATGGATGTATGGGAATTGGATGTATTTCTGATTATGAACCTCAGCCATTGATCGTACGTTCCCATCATGGGACCTATGCCATCATGACTGTTGGTAAGATTAACAATATTGATGCCATTGTAGACAGCATTTTCCAAACTGGACATGCTCATTTTCTGGAAATGAGTGGTGGCGATATCAATGCTACCGAACTGGTTGCTTCTATCATCAACCAACGAGATAACCTGATCGAAGGAATCCAGTATGCTCAAGAGATCATCGACGGTTCCATGACTATGGTGCTTATGACGCCAAAAGGAATCTATGCTGCCAGAGACAAGCTGGGCCGAACTCCTGTAGCTATTGGTAAAAAGGAAGATGGCTACTGCCTTTCCTTTGAAAGCTTTGCTTACTTAAATCTTGGCTACACACCAGAACGTGAATTAGGTCCTGGAGAAATTGTCATTATGACTCCAGAAGGAGTCCGAACCTTAGTAAAGCCGGGAGAAGACATGAAGATCTGTACCTTCCTATGGGTATATTATGGATATCCATCCTCTTCTTACGAAGGAATCAGCGTTGAGAAGATGCGTTACAACTGCGGTCAGAAACTGGCTCAAAGAGATGATGCTACTCCAGATACGGTTGCTGGCGTTCCTGATTCCGGAATCGCCCATGCCATTGGATATGCTAACGAATCCGGAATTCCATTCTCAAGACCATTTATTAAGTATACTCCAACCTGGCCTCGTTCCTTTATGCCGACGATACAGAGCAAACGGAATCTGATCGCCAAAATGAAATTGATTCCGGTTCATGACCTGATTCAGGACAAGAGCCTGCTTTTGATCGATGACTCCATCGTTCGAGGCACACAGCTACGAGAAACAACCGAATTTCTCTATCAAAGCGGTGCAAAGGAAGTTCATGTTCGTCCGGCCTGCCCACCAATCATGTACGGATGTAAATATTTGAATTTCTCTCGTTCTACTTCTGAGATGGATCTGATCACACGGCGTATCATTCAGGAAATGACTGGTGATTATAAACATGTGAACCTAACTGCTTTTTCCAATCCTGACACTCCAGAATATCAGGATATGATCAGCCGCATCTGCAAACAGCTGAATTTTACTTCTCTGCGCTATCACCGTCTGGACGATATGATCGACTCTGTAGGTCTGGATCGAAGCAAGCTTTGCACTTATTGCTGGGATGGAAAAGAATAATATCTTAATTGAATTTATGCTATAAAGGAGGACTTACTATGAAAATAGAACGGGTAGAACATATGGCCGGCGGAGAAGGCCATGTTATCATCAAACGAATTCTTGGGGAGAAAGAGTTAAACGGCAAATGCCGTATGTATGCGCAGGTGACTTTAGAACCTGGTTGCTCTCTCGGATATCATGAACATCATAATGAAAGCGAAACTTATTATATTCTTTCCGGACAGGGAGAATATAATGACAATGGAACCACACGACCAGTTGCTGCCGGAGATGTTACCTTTACTCCTGACAACTGTGGACATGGGCTTGCCAATACTGGCGATACCGATCTGGTATTTATGGCACTGATTATTCTAGACTAATTGGGGAGAACTCATATGAATCCAATGAATTTAATGAAAATAAAGGGATTATGGGATGATTTTGTATCCCGCCATCCAAAATTCCCGAAATTTTTAAGAGCAGTTGCCCAGAACGGCATAAAAGAAGGTTCTATTTTAGAAATCAAGGTCACGGACCCTAATGGAAGCTCTCACACTGCCAATATTAAGGTTAAAGAAAAAGATCTGGAATTATTCCGAATCTTGGCGAATATGAAATAAAATCAAGAGGAGTTGTTGCCATGAAAAAGCATCAACTCCTCTTTGTTTTTTACAGCTCAAATGCCTGCTTAATACTGTCATAATGCAGGAAAATTCCCTGACGTGCAAATTCTTTGATCTCCTCCAGTGTTGCCAGCATATACCCATCGGTTTCTTTTTCCTGCAGATCCAAATCACTTTCTTCAAAATCCACAATAAAACGATAAACATCCACAAAATAATTATCGCCTTCTCCCGGGTTTTCTCTATGATATGTGAATAAATATCCACCCTGGCTGTTGGATACATCCAATCCGGTTTCTTCCTTCACTTCACGGATGACTGCATCTTTGGATTCCTCGCCGGCCATAACAGCCCCTCCGGATACTTCCCACCAGCCAGGTGCCCATGCCTTTGTCATCACTCTCTTTGTAATCAAAAATTTTCCATCCGGACGTGCAACAACTCCCAATACTGTCAAATGATATTCATTATCCTTTAAACACCAGTCATTTCGCTTCATCGTTCGTCCGGTTCTCTGCTTGTTACTATCATAAATATCCCAACGTTCCATCTTTCTATTCCTTTCCATATTTCTTTCTATTTCTATATTTTGCTATTTTAACATTTCTTCTCTATAGTAGCAAATATTTATACATTTTCGCATGAAAATTTAACAAAATAAAGTTTGTTAAATGAAAAAAATACAATTACCTTGACAAATTTTTTTCACGTAGTAGAATACCATAGTAAGAGACAACGTTGTTCTAACCAATAGCGTAGTCTCTTTTTCTTTTATCTAAATTTAAAAATTACAAATAAAGGAGAGAGGAATATGGAAAAACTAAATGAAATTGTAGCAGCAATTGACACCTTTGTATGGGGTCCTGTTATGCTGGTCCTTCTCGTTGGTACAGGTATTTTTCTTACGGTTCGTTTGAAATTCCTTCCATGGAGAAATTTACGCTATGCACTGCACAGCGTATTAAGTAAGGAAGCCCGTACAACCAAACGTGGAACTGGCGATGTCTCCCCATTCTCAGCACTGATGACTGCTCTGGCCGCTACCATCGGAACTGGAAATATTATCGGAGTAGCAACTGCCATGTTTTCCGGTGGACCTGGTGCCCTGGTATGGATGTGGATTTCTGCCTGCTTTGGCCTGACTTCCAAGTTCAGCGAATGTATGCTGGCAATCAAGTATCGTGAAGTAAATGAAAAGGGTGAAATGTCTGGCGGTCCTATGTACACGATGAAGAACGCATTTAAAAATAAGACCTTTGGAAAAACCATGGGATTTTTATTCGCTCTGTTTACCGTATTGGCGTCTTTCGGTATCGGCAACATGACCCAGGCAAACTCCATCTCCGGCTCTCTTTCTGAAAGCTTTGGTATTCCAACATGGGGAACTGGTATTGTTCTTACTGTATTATCACTGCTTATCATCCTGGGTGGAATTACGAGTATATCTAAGGTATCTTCCGTTGTTGTGCCTGCTATGGCAATTTTCTATGTCATCGGCGGTGTAATCGTTATCCTTGGTAACCTTTCCAACCTTCCTCATGGTCTGTATCTGATCTTTGGAATGGCATTCAATCCAAAAGCCATCGGAGGTGGTGTTCTTGGTACGATCACCGTATCCATGATGAATTCCATCCGTTATGGTGTTGCACGAGGCGTTTTCTCCAATGAAGCTGGTCTTGGTTCCGCCGCTATCACTGCTGCCGCAGCTACTACTGATGATCCGGTACGTCAGGGATACATCAATATGACTGGTACCTTCTTTGATACCATTGTTGTATGTACCATTACTGGTCTTTCCATCGCTTCCTCTGGTGTTCTTGGGACTGTAGGTGCAGACGGAAAGCCTTTAGAAGGCATTCAGCTGACCATGGCTGCTTTCGGCAGTGTATTAGGATCCTTTGGAAGCTATATTGTATCCATTGGAATCATTCTATTTGCATTTTCCACCATTCTTGGATGGGAATATCATGGCGAGAAAGCCTTCGAATACTTATTCAACAGCCATAAATATAATATCATCTACCGTGTTATATTCTCACTGGTTGTATATGTAGGTGCAACTCAGACACTGGATCTTGTATGGAATATCTCCGATATTATGAATGCTTTAATGGCAATTCCAAACCTGATCTGTATGCTTCTGTTAAGTAATGTTATTGCAGAAGAAGTCAACCGCTTCCAGCCAACCGTAGAAAAGGAAAGAGCTTCCTGGAAAAAACGCGGGGAAGCTGGAGAATACCACAGCTCTAATATCTAAATAAGATAACATTATAAGCAACAAAAATGTCCATAAAGCACACTCAAAGCTTTATGGACATTTTTTCTTTTGCGCAGAAATCCTTGACTTTTCTTCCAAGAACACAGACAATATTGATATGAATACTTATTTATAAATATCTATTTACAAAGGAGGAGCGTATGGATTTTGTACAATACAAGTGTCCCTGCTGTGGCTCAGCACTGACATTCTCCCCGAAGACTCAGAAGCTTTCCTGCAAAAGCTGCAATAATGAATATGAGATTTCTGTCATGCAGCAATACGAAGCAGATAACCAGGCCGCCAGTGACCAGGACTTAAGCTTTCATTCTTCTACCAGTCAACCAGTGGCCCAACGTACCGATGATGGTCATTATATCTGCCCATCCTGCGGGGCAGAAATTGAGGCTGCCGATGATAAGGTCAGCACGATCTGCCCTTATTGCGATAATGTCGTAATTTTAACTGCTGATACCGATGAGCAATGGCGACCCGATGCCATCATTCCATTTAAAGTGACCGGAGATCAGGCTAAGCAAATGCTTGCAGATTTTTGTCATGGCAAACGACTGCTGCCAAAGAATTTTCGAAATAGAAGCTATTTGAAAAATTTAAAAGGCTATTATGTTCCCTACTGGCTTTTCACCTGTGATGCCGAGGCAGATATGAGCTTTCATGCTACCAGAACAAGGGCCTGGAGTGACAGTGATTATGATTATATTGACACATCCTACTATCTTGTTAATCGAACCGGCAGCATGAGCTTTTGCAACGTGCCTGTAGATGGAAGTACCCATATGGAAGATGAGACCACGGAATCCATTGAGCCTTTCCACTATGAAGACCTGACAGAATTCAAACCAGCATATCTGGCTGGCTATGAATCAGACAAATACGATGTAGATGCCAAAACTGCAGAAAAGCGAGCCAACGAACGCCTCTATAACAGTGCAGAGGATTTACTTTGTAACACAGTACAAGGATATGATACGGTCCATGTAAAACGTCGCCAGATGACTTCCAAAACCGGTCAGGTACAATATGTCCTGCTTCCTGTATGGCTTTTTGAAACCGTCTATCAGGGAAAAAATTATCAATTTGCCATCAATGGCCAAACCGGTAAAATGGTAGGCGAGCTTCCGATCGACACACATGCCTTTTGGAAATACCTTTTTGGATTCACTGGAGCTTTCACCATTCTACTTTCCATTCTTGGTATTTTTTTGTTGGGAGGTGTATGGTAATGAAAAACATCTTACATAAATCCTTTGGACAATGGATCTTAAAACTATGTATGCTTCTCCTATGCTGTTTAACCATATTGACACTAAGCATGGCTCCCGTCCATGCACAGGAACAGGCATTTGTTACGGATAATGCCAATTTGCTGGATGTTGAGGAAGAAAATACACTTAATAAAACCTGCAAAGAACTGAGTCAAAAGCATAACGTAGCCATCTGCATCATCACCACGTCTGACTATGGAAGCGGTGATATCAAAGACTGGCAGAGACAATACTATCAGTCACACCATCTGGGGATGGGCGAAGAAAACAGTGGAATCATGCTGGCAATCAGTATGGCTGGGCGTGACTGGGGAATCGTAGGCTTTGGAAACGCACAGAAAGCATTTACTACCTATGGAAGAGAACGAATCGGAGAGCTGATCGTAGAGCATCTATCAGATGGAGATTATTATGAGGCCTTTTCTCAATATGCCTCTCTGGCAGATGAATTCCTGGTGGCAGCCGAGGAGGGAGAGCCTTATACTTCCGATCATAAATATCAGGAAAGCGTCCCTATTCCGTTCATCGTTCTGGGCTCATTCCTTTTATCACTGATCATCTCCCTGATCATTGTCCTTTCATGGAAAAAAAGCATGAATACACGAATTATGCAGGACAGTGCATCCGAGTATCTGAAAAAAGACAGTTTTTCATTGTCAAACCGTTCCGATATTTATTTATATCATACAGTTAACCGGACCAGACGGGTAAAAAGAGAATCTTCTACACATTCTGACAGTTCTGGATCCAGTGGAAAATTTTAATCAGGAGGAATTATTGTGGGATTAATCAAAGCTACTACTGGTGCCATCGGTGGAACGCTGGCTGATCAGTGGAAAGAATATTTTTATTGTGAATCATTAGATGCAGATGTCTTAGCTGCCAAAGGGGAAAAGCGAATCTCTGGCCGCTCATCTAACCGATATGGCGAAGACAACATTATTACAGACGGCTCTCATATTGCCGTTGCAGATGGACAATGTATGATCATTGTAGAGAATGGAAAGGTGTTAGAAGTCTGTGCAGAACCAGGTGCCTACACCTACGACACCAAAACCAGTCCTTCTATCTTTGGCGGATCACTTCTGGGTGGCTTGAAGGGGGCTGCCAAAGAAGCCTGGGAGCGTTTTTCTTTTGGAGGCGGTACTGGAAAAGACCAACGAATTTATTATTTTAATACAAAGGAAATTACTGGAAATAAATATGGTACTCCAAATCCGATTCCTTTCCGTGCTATAGATAACAATATTGGCCTGGATGTGGATATTTCTATCCGATGTAATGGTGAATACTCTTATAAGATTACCAATCCTATGCTTTTTTATACGAATGTATGTGGCAATATTCAGAATGTTTATACCAGAGATCAGATTGACTCTATGTTAAAATCTGAGCTTTTAACTGCTCTTCAACCGGCATTTGCCCGTATCTCAGAAATGGGAATCCGTTATAGTGCCCTTCCAGGACACACGATGGAAATCGCCGATGCCCTTAATGAAGTTCTGACAAAGAAATGGACACAACTTCGTGGTATTCAGATCTTCTCCTTTGGCGTCAATAGTGTATCCGCCTCTAAGGAAGATGAAGATATGATCAAGCAACTGCAAAAATCCGCCGTTTTACGCAATTCGAATATGGCAGCAGCGGTCCTTTCCGGTGCTCAGGCAGATGCTATGCGTGCAGCAGCTGAGAACAGCAGCGGTGCCATGACAGGCTTTCTGGGCTATGGTATGGCGCAACAGGCCGGAGGGGTCAATGCCAGGGATTTATTCCAGATGGGACAGCAGCAGACTCCTTTCAACCCAGAACCTCCAAAGCCAGCAACCGAGCAAGGATGGACTTGTTCCTGTGGTGCCACCAACATAGGAAAATTCTGTACAGAATGTGGCAAAGCAAAGCCATACGACCAATGGATCTGCTCTTGCGGTACCGCCAACAAAGGAAAATTCTGCTCAGAATGTGGAAAGCCAAAACCTGCTGGTGTTCCTCAGTATCAATGTGATAAATGTGGATGGGAACCAGAAGATCCATCCAAACCGCCAAAATTCTGCCCAGAATGCGGAGATCCGTTTGATGACAGAGATATCAAATAAACAAAGGAAATCAGAATTTATGAAAACATCAACCAGTCGAAACTCTTTTTTATTAGTCCTGACTGCATTTATCTGGGGGATAGCATTTGTCGCCCAGAGTAAAGGTGGTCATGCAGTAGGACCCTATACGTTTAACTGTATCCGCTCCTTCATTGGCGGCATGATCTTAATTCCTGCCATCCAACTGTTGGACCGTGCACAGCTTACCAGCCGTCGACCTTCCAATCATGCTGAAGAAAAAACACTTATCGTTGGAGGGATTATCTGTGGTGCTGTATTATTTGTTGCCAGCAGCCTACAGCAGCTGGGACTTTATTATGGATCTTCAGCAGGAAAGGCAGGCTTTCTGACTGCCTGTTATATTATACTGGTTCCTATCCTTGGAATCTTTGTAAAGAAAAAATGCCCGCTTTCTGTATGGATCAGTGTCGGGATTACTGTTATGGGACTATACCTTTTATGTGTAAAAGAATCTCTGTCCTTCCAGTTCTCGGATGTTCTTTTACTCCTGTGTGCTCTTGGATTTGCCATTCATATCATCGTCATCGATCATTTTTCACCATTAGTAGACGGTGTACGCATGTCCTGTATTCAATTTTTTGTATGTGGATTTTTGTCTATGATTCCAATGTTCTTCGTAGATATGAAGCATTCGATGGCCGGCATCTCTGCCTGGGCACCTGCCTTTTCCCATCTGGATTCCTGGATATCAATCTTATATGCCGGTATTCTTTCCTGCGGGGTAGCCTATACCCTACAGATTATTGGACAGCATGGCGTGAATCCAACCATTGCTTCTCTATTGATGAGTCTGGAGTCTGTCTTCTCTGTTATGGCAGGATGGGTACTTTTAGGGGAAATCATGAATCTTCGTGAACTGATGGGATGCCTGTTGATCTTTGCTGCAGTCATTTTTGCACAGATTCCAATGTCATCTATCAAAAAACAGCTTCCCTGCCAGGAATATCAGGAATAGAAATTCTAAGAATTTCTTATATAACAAAAATGATAAAAACACTCCCTTTCGGTATTGGCACGTTCGTGAACTTACCCACTACCCGAAAGGGAGTTTCTGTCTTTTTCGATTCTTTTATCTCGTCATTTAATACAGTGTCTTATATTCCCCTTCATTCAAATCCAGGGTTCCAAAATACTTTTCAAAATCAAGTCCCAGATATTCACTCATCTGCTTCATTTCGATGACGGTCTTCACATCTACGGCAATTCCTTCCTTTTTGGTCCGTTCAATTGCCAATACCTCTTTTTCTCCATGGGTATAGATGCGTTCCTGTCCTTCTGCCTTTGGAGCGTCTCTTAATTCCTGAAGGAACGTAGAGAAATGCTCTTTGATCGCTTCTTTATCCCCGAACACGGATGGGTCAATAGCAATAAATCCATGACAGGTACCTCCTTTTCCATCAATATGTGTATGGTTGGATGTCATCCCCATAGAAAGAATCGAACAGAAAATCTCACAGATCATTCCATATCCATATCCTTTATGACTTCCTGTCTGCTCCCTGCTTCCACCCAGAGGCATAATACCACCTCCCGCTTTTGCCAGAATATTCTTCAATACATCTTCTGCATCGTTGGATGGATTTCCATTCTTGTCAAGTGCCCATCCATCTGGAAGTGGTTTCTCTGCTTTTCGATACATCTCTAACTTTCCTCTGGTAACTACTGTTGTAGAAGAATCACAGAAAAACGGATATGGTTCTGCCGGCATTGCAATGGCAATCGGATTGCTTCCAAGCATCGCCTTTCTCGCGAAGGTCGGTACCATGATCGCTTCTGAATTCGTGAAGGATAATCCAATCAATCCTTCATCACATGCCATTCTCGCATAATATCCGGCAATTCCGTAATGATTGGAATTTCTTGCCGTTACAATTGCGACTCCTGTCTTTTTGGCCTTTTCAATAGCGATCTTCATTGCCTTATGGCCAATCAGCTGTCCCATACCATCGTGTCCTTCGATGACAGCAGAAACCGGTGTCTCAAATACTACTTCCGGCACTGCATCCACTTTAATCAAACCTTTTTCGATTCCTTTATGGTAACGGCTTAATCTCTGCATACCATGAGATTCAATTCCAAATTTATCAGACATTAATAAAACATCTGTAATAATACTACTTTCTTCTTCATTAAAGCCAAATTTTTGAAAGGCTTCTTTACAGAAACTTTCTAGTGTTTCAATACTGAACTTTAAGTGTGCCATATTTTTCTCCTTTTGATTCAAATAATTTTTTCTTCTACTCTTTTACGCATTTATTCTATCATATTTTTGAAAAATAGACAGAATAAATTTTCCTCTTTTGTACTTCCCATTTAAATTATTTTCATTTTTTAATATTTTAAATGACAATTTCCCATGTTTCTTCTTTCGAACAATGATTGACATTTGAATTTTTAGGACTAAAATATACTGTATTCAATATCCAAACTGTGATGAACAGGACATGACCTTTACTCACATGTTTTCAGAGAGCTGTCGGCTGGTGTGAGACAGTAAACATAGAATAAAGGCTATCCCCTGCAAACAGCATGAGTGAATGACTTTTGTTTAGTAATCCATGCCGGAATCCTCCGTTAACGGGACACACATTTTCTGAACGATCAGCGATGTGAATGAGTGGTCGATGTTTATCGGCAAGAGAAGTGGTAACGCGGAGAATATTTCTTCGTCTTCTTATAGAGTCCTCTATAAGCGGACGAAGTTTTTTTATGCAGCTACACATTTGGATATGAAAAAAATATTTGAGGAGTGAAAATTATGAATACTTTAGTAATCGTACTTATCGCAGCTGTATGTCTTTTAGCAGGATATACACTTTATGGCCGCTGGCTTGCAAACAAATGGGGCATTGACCCAAAAGCAAAAACCCCAGCTTATACAAAAGAAGATGGACAGGACTATGTGCCTACCCATGGTTGGATCGTATTTTCTCACCAGTTTTCATCTATCGCAGGTGCCGGCCCTGTAACCGGTGCAATTCAGGCAGCCGCATTTGGATGGCTTCCAGTCCTTCTCTGGATCATCATCGGTGGTATCTTCTTCGGTGCTGTTACAGACTTTGGTGCTTTATATGCCAGTGTAAAAAATGAAGGAAAATCCATGGGTCTTCTGATCGAACAATATATTGGTAAGACTGGCCGCCGTATCTTCCTTGTATTCTGCTGGCTCTTTACATTAATCGTAATCGCTGCATTTGCTGATATGGTAGCTGGTACCTTTAATGCTTATGTAGTACAGGATGGCATCACAAGCCTTGCTCCTACTGCAAAAGCAAATGGTGCAGCAGGAAGTATTTCTATCCTGTTTATCTTATTCGCTGTTGTATTTGGTCTAATCCAGAAAAAGTTCCAGTTAAAAGGAGCGAAAGAGTTTGTCGTAGGTCTTGTTTGTACTGTTGCTGCACTGGCAATCGGTATGATGATTCCTCTGACAGGTGGTAAAGATGCATGGACAGGATTTACCTTCGTATACATCTTCCTGGCATCCATCCTTCCAATGTGGTTATTAAAACAGCCTCGTGATTACATGACGACTTTTATGTTCGCCGGTATGATCATCGGAGCTGCAGCTGGTATCCTGGTTGCTCATCCAACCATGAACCTTCCTGTATTTACTGGTTTCCAAAACGAGGCATTAGGTAATTTATTCCCTATCCTTTTTGTAACAGTTGCCTGTGGTGCTGTATCTGGTTTCCACAGTCTGGTATCCTCTGGTACCTCTTCTAAAACAATTTCCAACGAAAAGGATATGCTAAAAGTTGGCTACGGTGCTATGATCTTAGAAAGTCTTCTTGCCGTATTAGCCCTTTGTGTTGCTGGTGCAGCTGCTGCCACTGATGGAACTGCTGCAGTTGGAACTCCATTCCAGATTTTCTCTGGCGGTGTTGCTGGTCTTCTTGAAATGTTCGGAATTCCGATCTATGTTGCCCAGTGCTTTATGACCATGTGTGTATCCGCACTTGCTCTTACAAGTCTGGATGCCGTTGCGCGTATCGGACGTATGTCCTTCCAGGAATTATTCAGTGTGGATGATATGGAACATGCAGAAGGATGGAGAAAATTATTCTGCAATAAATATTTCTCTACGATCATAACTCTTTTATTTGGATACATTCTTACAAGAATCGGATATGCAAATATCTGGCCTTTATTCGGAAGTGCCAACCAGCTGCTCAGTGCTTTGGTACTGATCACACTTTGTGTATTCTTAAAGGTAACAGGAAGACAGAATAAGACATTATTCCCTCCACTGATCATCATGCTTTGTGTAACCTTCACTGCATTGGTTCAGCGTACTATCGGCCTTGTAAAAGCCTTCTCAGCAGGAACTGCCGTATTCATGGTAGAAGGACTCCAGCTGATCATCGCAATCCTGTTAATGATCCTTGGTGTAACCATTGTTATAACATCTGTAAAAGAATTAGCAAAGCATAAAGAAAAAAAGGAAGTAAAAAACAATCTTAATTCTGCAAAACATGCTTAATCTATCCTAACCGAAGTTTTTTATAACACGAGAAAGGCTCTTCCGGTCACAAAACCAGAAGAGCCTTTCTTTTTCTCTATTTTAACATATACACTTCTCGCAAATGAAATTCCTGATCAACAATAAGAAAATCCGCTCTTTTGCCAGGTGCAATCGATCCCACCTGATCATATACCCCAATACTTTTTGCTGGATTTCTCGTCGCTGCAAAAATAGCATCCGCTTTTGGAATTCCAAATGTCATTGCCCGACACATACAATCGTAAAGATTCGTCGTAGATCCGGCAATGGTTCCATCCTCCAAAGTTGCTTTTTTATCTTTAACATATACCATCTGGCCCCCAAATTCATAGGTCCCATCCTCTAAGCCTGTGGCACGCATAGAATCACTGATCAGAATCATTCGTTCCGGACCAAAAATGCGAAATGCGGTCCTTACTACGCTTGGATGAACATGAAGTCCATCGCTGATGATCTCTGGCATACAGTGAGAACTATCCGCAGCTGCACCGATCACTCCAGGATTCCTGTGCAGGAAAGATGGCATGGCATTGAATAAATGGGTTACGTGATCGGCTCCCAGATCAAATGCCTTTTTCGCTGTATCATAATTTGCATCCGTATGACCGATGGAAATTCCAACCTCCTTCCCAACCTGTCGGATAAATGCTTCACTTCCCTCCTGCTCTGGTGCCAGAGTAACCAACTTAATCTTATGTCCACTGGCCTCATTGCATTCATAAAAAAATGCTGCATCTGGGTGCACAATATATTTTCCGTTCTGAGCACCCTTTTTCTTTTCTGAAACAAATGGACCTTCCATATTGATTCCTACAATCCGTGCTAACTCCTCAGATGGCTGGATTTCTTTCACCGTTGCAAAGATATCCTTTAACCGTTCCTTTGATAATGTCATAGAAGTTGGACAATAGCTGGTAATTCCACAGGACTTCTCATAAGCCAGAATTCCCTTTAACTTTTCCACATCACCATCGCAAAAATCATTTCCAGCAGCTCCATGGCTATGAACATCCACCAGACCAGGAAGAATCAGATTACCTTCGACATCTAATACTGTCTGATCCTCTACCTCATCCATGCCTGCAACGAATCGTCCGCCTTCAATATAAAGTTCTTTTTCTTCAAATGTACCATCTTCTGTAAAAACAATTCCATTTTTAATAATCATTTATAACAGTCCTTTTTCCTTAATTACTGATAATGCTTCTGGATCTGCAAATACAGCTAACTGATTGTGAAGCTGTAAGATAGAAGCTGGAACCTTTGGTGAAATCGGTCCATACAGTGCCTGATATAATGCTTCTGCTTTTCTTTCTCCAGTTGCGATCAGAAGGATCTTTTTCGCAGACATAATATTCTGAATTCCCATTGAGTATGCTTCAGTTGGTACCTCTTCTTTAGAATTGAAGAAGCGTGCATTCGCTTCAATGGTACTTTCTGTTAATTTCACACAATGTGTTACTTTATCGAAAACATCTCCTGGTTCATTGAATCCGATATGTCCATTTCCACCAAGTCCTAATACCTGTAGATCAATTCCTCCAACACTTTCGATCAACTGATTGTATTCATCACATGCCTTTTGGGAATCCTCTTCCAATCCATTTGGAACGTAGGTACGGCTCTTATCAATATTTACATGATCGAATAAATAATGATTCATAAAATAACGATAGCTCTGTTCATTTTCTGGAGACAATCCTTTGTATTCATCTAAATTTACAGATGTTACTTTGGAAAAATCAATTCTTCCCATATTGTATAACTTTACAAGCTCCTCATATACACCGATTGGTGTAGAGCCAGTTGCCAGTCCCAATACTGCATCCGGCTTCATAAATACTTCTGCTGCAATAATCTCCGCTGCCTTCTCACTTAAATCTTTGTAATCTTTTCCCTGATAAATCATCATACTTGTAACTCCTTTTCTTGTTTTTTGCTGTTTATTGACTCCTCGTTATTTCTAACTTGTCTTTACTATATCACGTATGAAGTTTTATTTCAAGTATTTTATTTAAAAATGTAGTTTTACTTCATCTCTTTTTAGATTTCATTGAATTTTCAAGATAAATGAATTATACTTAAACCTAGAAAAACGATAATGAATCTTAATTATGATACTTACGGAGAGAAATCAATGCAGGAAAATAATCTTTTATCAAAACTGGAATCTATGATGCCCTTTTTATCCAATGCAGAACAGTCTCTGGGGCATTTTATCTTAGAACATTCAGACGACATATTGACTATGTCAACAAAAGAATTATCACAAAAAAGCGGTGTCAGCGAAGCCACACTGATTCGCTTTACCAAAAAGCTTGGATTAAATGGATACACGGAGTTTAAATTGACCCTGTCTGCAGATTTGGCCTCCAATGAACGTCAGGCCATCCCGGTCAATGTAACCGAAAAGGACCATTCTCTGGAAATTTATGAGAAACTGGCTGCTTTTACGATTACTTCTATTGAAGCCACTGGCAAGACATTAACCAGTGAATCCATGGATGCTGCTGTTGAGCTTATTTATCATACTTATCAAAGCGGACACCGTATCTATCTAAGTGGAGTCGGTGCCAGCAGTGTTCTTGCCCAGCAGCTTCGCATTAAGCTCATGCGTCTGGATATTCCATCTATTTTCTTTGAAGATACGCATCTGCAGTTAGAATCTAATATTAATATGAAAAAAGACGATCTGCTGATCTGCTTTACCACACTGGCAAAGTCTGTTCAGAACCATCAGTTCATCCAGCTTGCCAATGAGAGAAATGCCAAGGTCATCCTCATTACCCAATTTGGCAATCAGAAGCTGGCAGACAAAGCTACGGTCACCCTCTATACCTCCTGTGTAGAGAACAACTTCCGTCTGACCAACCAGACTTCCATCATCGTCCAATCTATTATCATTGACACCCTGTTCCTGGCTCTTGCCCTTAAAGACCTGCCAAAAATTGTAGGCGACGTGGAAGAAGCGAAAGAAATCTTCGATCAGCTTGGATATTATCATCATTAACAAAAACGGGCATAGCAAATTTCTCTGCTATGCCCTCTGTTATTTCTAATCATTCAAAAATTCATACACGGTTTGATTAAATTCCTCTGGACTCTTATTGGCTACAAAGTGGTCTCCATTCAGAAGTGCCAGTTTCGCATGTGGAATATGCTCTGCGATCAATCGCGTATGCTCTTCCCTGATCATATCCTTAGTCCCGGCAATCACTAACGTTTCTGCTTTTACCTGAGCTAGATCCTCCTTCTTAATAGAAGGATCATGAACCATAAGCCCCAGCATCTCGGCATGTTCTCTTGCCTTCCGGCTTCTTTTCGCAAAAACAGCTGCAATCTTATATCCGACGATGATCGGAAGCTGTATACTCCACTTTACACCACTTCCATCCAGATTTGCTCCATTTAAAATCAATCTTCCCACTCGCTTAGGATATTTCATGGCAAATATCAATGCAATGTTCCCACCATCAGAAAATCCAAGAATATTGGCACGTGCAATATTCATATCATCCATGAACTCATGTAAATCATCGGCAAACTGCCGAATGGTAAATTCCCCGGTTCCTCTTGGCGATCTTCCATGTCCTCTGGTATCGATAGCAATCACTCTATAATATCTGGAGAAAAATTCCATCTGATGTACAAAATAAGAGCTATCTTCTCCGTTACCATGAAGAAGGAGTAACGGCTCCCCCTGTCCTTTTTCTATATAATAGTGCTTTATATCCATGACTGTCCCTTTCTAATATCATAAGAAGCTTCTTCTGCACGCCCTCTTTTATATCTGGATGGCAAGATTCGATAAAAGAACAATGCACACACTCCATTCAGACATAATGCAAGTGTGACATCCAATATACTATGCTGCTTTAAGAACATAGTAGACAAAACGATCAATACGGTCAACAGACTGATCGCTGCCTGAATTCCACGATGCTCCCTCAGGCTTTGCGCTTTCCATACGGCAATGCAGCAAGCTACCGAATGAAATACATGAATACTTGGAAGAATGTTGGTTGGTGTATCAATCCTGTATAACAGATTGACCGCCTGCATGAAAAATCCATCTCCAGTCAGAACCGGTCTTAAATTCTGTCCATTGGGATATACCAATGACACGATCAAAAATATGGTCATGCCCGTCATCAGCGTACCGGTTAACTGACGATATTCCCTCCTGTTTTGATTAAACCATGCAAAATAAAGCACTACAGCAACCACGAAAAAATACCACATAACATACGGAACAATAAAATATTCACAAAAAGGAATACAATCATCAAACCTCATGTGTATAATATGAATCTTCTCATTGGTATTCTCTAAAAAGATGAATGCTGCAAAATAGAAGATACCATAAATCAAAATGGGGCATAGATGCTTATTCTTTTTCAGGAAATCCAAAATATCACCCTTTTCTAAGATTTTAAAAATACTGTCTTTTCAGTATATCTCATTTTATCAAAGAAAGGATACACTTTATAGAAAAATAACCTAAAATTTATATTTTTGTCCACAAAATGCGGGTTTTCTGGACTAAATGAAGAAGAAAATTTCTCCTCCTGCGCCTAGGATGCCAGAACGTAAGAACAACCAAAGCTGTCTGGATCTACCCCGAGCCAAACCCTAATCCGCTCCGCTAGTCGGGCTTGGCGTGGTACAAGACGAACTGCCTTCCTTTTTTCCATAACAGTTGGAAAGGTAAGTAAACTTCCCTACCAACTGTCCTATGGAAAACAGTCATCTTCGATGCCTGAAGCAGTTCTGGTGATAGAATCCAGCCAACAGGTTGTTCTAACATTCCACATATGTCGCTTTCGGAGGAGTTTTCTTCTTTTCCATGTTCCGTTTCTCCATATGAATATAGGAAAAACATGTATCAGGTTTGGAAGCTCCGCAGCCTGATCCCTGACTGAAATGATACCGTTTTTATAATATTGTATCTATATAAGTTGGGAAAACGGGGATATGGTCTATGAAAAAGCCTTCTTCTTTGCCACACTCCGTTTCTCCACACGAATATGGGAGAAGCCAATATACTACAAAGAACGAAACCATTCCGGTAAAGCAATCTGCGAAGGAGCTTACATGTTTTCTCAGGTAGAAAATCTTTGGCAAAAGCGTTGCTTTTGGTCGTCCATAAGGACAAATGGATGGAAGCTTGCTTACATAGCCATTTGTCCCTGGACGAGAGATAAGATTTTCGTCTGTCTTGGTGTGGAACAAGAGAAAACATGTATCAGATTTGGAAGCTCCGTAGCCTGATTGCTGACCGGAATGATTTCGTTCTCACATATTATCCCATAGTCAAAGAAACCCCTATTTAATATAACTGATCAATACTCTCGTTTTTCCTTTGGCATAAGTTCGGTACAGTCCGCCGGTATAAAAATATTCTCCGTAAATGCAAATGGGATTTCTTGTCCGTCATAAAGAATCTGACAGTCCTCTTTCACATTACTAAGACAATAAAAAGTATCTCCATTTGGCTTCAGGCAATAGCTGCCATCAATATCTACCATATGGATAGAAAATTCTTCCCGATTCATAATAATGACATCCTGCTTCTGATCAAAAGGATACGCTGCTTTCTCGCACTGTTTCTTTGTATCGACCACATCAAAGCATTTGGCAAGATGTAATTCCCTTTCCTTACCTTCTACATCCTTTCTATGATAATCATAAAAACGATATGTCGTATCACTATTCGTTCCGATCTCTAGTGCAAGAATACCTGCACCAAGTGCATGCAGTTGCCCTGCATCAATACAGATAAAATCTCCATTCTCCATCTCGATTCTGCGAACGCATTCTTCAATCTTGTCCTTTGCCACAGCCTGCTTCAACCCTTCAATGGAAGATACTGTTGTTCCAGCAATCAGTTTTGCTCCCGGATCAGCCTCAACCACATACCAGGACTCTGTCTTGCCCTCATCATTTTCATGAATGCGAGCATATTCATTTTGTGGATGTACCTGAATGGATAAGGACTCTCTGGCATCCAGATAAGCAATTCTAAGCATCTGACTTCTGTTCTTATTACCCAGCATCTGCTTTGGATATTCATCCAGCAGCTGCATCAATGTCTTTCCTTCATATTCTCCATTCAAGATTACATTATCCGCATGTGGATGTGCACTGACATCCCAGCTGGTACCGCGAATTTTTGGATTTTTTCGAATTTTAGCCAACTTATCATTTCCCTAAATGGAATCCCAATAGATTGGCTCTAGCTTAAGCGGATACATGTGCTTCATCCCATCCTTTCAAAATCTGCAATGAGGAACTGGTTCCAATCCTGGTCGCACCAGCATCGATCATAGCTGCACAAGTTTCCCAATCTCGGATCCCACCAGCAGCTTTTACCTGTACCTCCTCTCCAACCGTTTCTTTCATCAGCTTCACATCTTCAACGGTTGCTCCAGAAGTTCCAAATCCAGTACTCGTTTTAATAAAATCAGGTTTTACTCTTTTGGCAATTAATGCGACCTTTTTGATTTCCTCTTTTGTCAGATAACAGTTCTCAAAGATGACCTTTATGGTCTTTCCATGTTCTCTGCAAACAGCTACCATCTGTTTCATTTCTTCTTCAATATATATCAGATTGCCACCCTTAAGTTCTCCTACGTTAATGACATAATCTATCTCATCTGCACCATCTTCAATGGCCTTCTTTGTTTCTGCCACTTTCATTGCAATCGGTGTCTGTCCCAGTGGAAAGGAAATGGCCGCTCCTACATGAACCGTCGTATCCTTTAAGAACTCCTTACACCATGCAACAGGAGAAGGATTGATCGCAACCATGGCAGTGCCTAATTCCTTTGCTTCCTCACAAAGCTTTCTAAAATCTTCCTTTGTTGCAAATGCTTTTAATAATGTATGATCAAACATTCCAGCTAATTGCTGCCTTGTAATTGTTTTGCTATTCATATTCTCCTCCTTTATCGTGCAATTGAAAATTTTCTCAGACAACGATCAATTCCTTCTTTGGTTGGAAGAAACTCGATTCCAGCCTCTTTTGCCTTCGTATTATCCAGGCGAAGTTCACGAATATGACCTTCATAATATTTCGAATTATCTGCAATCAGCATTTCTTTGATTCTTCCCTCTCCAATGCCCAGCTTTTCCATAATGTATCTCACTATCTCATATCTGCCATCGTTGTTGGTAGAACCGAAATGATAGGTTCCGTATGGGAGGGAGAATAACTTTTCTAAATTTACACAAATTTCATCCACATCCGTCATTCCTCTGAATTCATACTCAGATGTTTTGATCGGCTGATTCTTCATAAGACTCTTCATCGTATCCCATAAAATATTTGTTCCTTCTGCACAATCCTTTTCTGGCAAACCGAAAATCCATGTAAAACGTACAACCCAATAATCAGAAAAAATCTCTGGCAGCTTTTCTTCTACTTCTAATTTATTTTGTCCATAAATGGTGTCTGGATATGGCTTGCTTTCTTCTGTGTATGGACCTGGTTCTGGAGAACCGTTAAATAACTGTTCGGTAGAAGTAAATACCATTTTTGCTCCTGTTCTTTTGCAGGCCTCTGCCATATAAAGTGCTCCATCCACATTGACTGCATGCGCTTTCTCCGGATGCTCCGTACAAAACTGCTGGCTTGGAATTCCTGCTGCATGAATCACATAGTCTGGTTTTTCTTCGTCCATAAACTGATCAATGGCCGCCTGATCGGTTACATCCAGATCTCTGGAACTTAATGCCAGAATTTCATATTTTTCCTGCCACATCTTTTTAAAACGAGAACCTACAAATCCGGAACCACCTGTAATTACTATTTTCTTCATAAGAAATCTCCTTTCCTTTCACACCCATTGCCTTTGTAATTACATTTTAACAGTTTTTTCCCCCGTATAGAAGTCTGTATCTTCAGCTTTTCCTGTGAATATGTTTAAAGGCTAATCTGCTCATATTCCATGTATTTTATATATATTAAAGTAGTTTATAAAACTATATTATAAGTTTCTCAAAAGCCGTTGACGAAGTATCTGGAATACTGTAGAATTATGTATATTTATCTGGTCGGAGAATACTCCGGCTTACGAAAGTACTATTTTATGTATCGAACTACATTTCGAGAGGAGCCCTTATGAACTACAAAATTATATCCGATTCTTCATCAAACATCTTTCACTTATCAGAAATTCCTTATTGTTCTGTTCCTTTAAAGATCATTACCAGCGATAAAGAATATGTCGATAGTCCCGAACTTAAGATTACTCAGATGATGGAGGAATTAAAGAATCATAGCGGAACTTCCAGCACATCCTGCCCAAACGCCCATGAATGGGAAGAAGCCTTTGGCGAAGCAGATACAATCTTCGCAATTACCATCACAAGCACCTTATCCGGCAGCTGCTCTGCTGCTATCCATGCCGGTCAGGAATTCGAAGAACACCATCCTGGTTCTAAAGTATGCGTCATAGACTCCCTGTCTGCAGGTCCTGAGATGGGATTGCTCATCCACAAGCTGCAGGAACTGATGGTCCAAAAGCTTTCCTTTGAAGAGATCAAAGATACGATTCTTTCTTATCAGAAACACACCCATCTTCTCTTCTCTCTTCAATCTTTGGACAACCTTGTACGAAACGGACGTGTCCATCCTGCAGTTGCGAAAATGGCAGGACTCCTTGGCATCCGCATTGTTGGAAAAGCTTCCGAAGAAGGGACCTTAAAACCTCTGCATAAATGTCGTAGTGAAAAAAGAGCCTTAAAAACCATTCTGAAAGAAATGAAAAAGGAAGGCTATGCAGGAGAACGGGTACGCATTGCTCATTGCATGAATCCAGACTCTGCTGCCTCCTTAAAGCAGATGATCCAGGATGAGTTTCCACAGAGCAGTGTAGCCATCGAAGAATGTGCTGGCTTATGTAGCTATTATGCTGAAAAAGGCGGCTTGATGATCGGCTATGTGGATTCTCTCCAGGAATAAGAATACTATCGACAATCCCGCCAGAAGCTATATCATAAAAGGAGAAACATCATGAATCATATATCTTTTGAAACCTGTTGCGGATCTGCAGAGGATGCAATTGCAGCCTGGAAAGGCGGTGCTTCCCGAGTCGAATTAAATTCTGATCTATTCCACGGCGGTTTGACCCCATCGATCGGAAGTCTAATGGTAGTAAAGCAGCAGGCTCCAGATCTTAAAGTGGTCTGCATGGTCCGGCCACGAGAAGGAGGATTTTGCTATACAGACTGTGAATTTGACGTAATGCTGGCAGATGCAAAAGCATTGCTGGCACATGGTGCTGACGGAATCGTATTTGGCATTTTGAATGAGAATGGCACCATTGATGCGAAACGCTGTCAGAAGATGCTTTCTGTCATCGGTAATAAAGAAGCCATCTTCCATCGAGCCATTGATGTGGTACCAAATGTTATGGAAGCACTCGATCAATTAATTGCTATGGGATTTACCAGAGTGCTCACAAGCGGTCAAAAACCAACTGCTTTAGAAGGTGCCCAGACCATTTGTGCTATGATCGAGCATGCGGCCGGACGTATTGAAATTCTTCCAGGGAGCGGTATCCGTCCACACAACGTAGCTTTGTGTGCCAAGACCTTCCAAACCCCATATCTGCACGCCTCCATTCATCAAATTGCTTATGATGACAGCCTGCAGGGGAATCCAGAGATTCATTTTCAAGGCTCCGTCCCTCTTTCTGAGCGTGAATACAAGGTCATTCATTCCGAAGATATTGCAAATTTTTTAAAAAATGCGAATAAATGTTGATTTTTTTTGAAAAATCTGTTTATCTATTATATAACGTAACTTTTAAATCAACAATAAAGGAAGGTAATACCAATGAGCATTGAAGTAATGAAACCGATTAAAGAAGGTAAAGTGCGCGAAATTTATGATAATGGTGACAGTTTGATTATGGTTGCAACGGATCGTATCAGCTGCTTTGACGTCATTTTAAAAAATAATGTAACAAAAAAAGGAACCGTATTAACACAGATGTCTAAATTCTGGTTTGATCTGACAGAAGATATTCTTCCAAACCACATGATTTCTACCGATGTAAAGGATATGCCTGAATTCTTTCAGCAGCCACAGTTCGATGGCAACAGCATGATGTGCAGAAAGCTTAACATGCTTCCAATCGAATGTATTGTTCGTGGCTACATCACAGGAAGTGGATGGAAAAGCTATCAGGAAAACGGAACTGTATGTGGCATCAAACTTCCAGAAGGATTACAGGAATCTGATAAGCTTCCAGAACCAATCTATACTCCTTCTACAAAGGCTGAAATCGGTGACCATGATGAAAACATCTCTTTTGAACAGAGTATTGCGCATCTGGAAAAATATTTTCCTGGCAAAGGTGAAGAATATGCTGTTAAGCTTCGTGACTGCACCATCGCACTTTACAAAAAATGTGCGGATTATGCATTAAGCCGCGGAATTATCATTGCAGATACCAAATTCGAATTCGGTTTAGATGAAGAAGGTAATCTGGTAATCGGTGATGAGATGTTAACACCTGACAGTTCCCGTTTCTGGCCAGCAGAAGGCTATGAACCAGGTCATGGACAGCCATCCTTCGATAAGCAGTTCGCACGTGACTGGTTAACCGAAAACCCAGATAATAACTGGACACTTCCAGAAGATATCGTTGAAAAGACAATCAACAAATATCTTCAGGCTTATGAATTATTAACAGGCAAAACTCTTTAAGATTCATTGCATAACAACAAATGCTGGCAGACTATAGTCAAATAGCTGCCAGCATTTTTAACATGATGTCGTTCAATCAAAGGAGAACTAAAACTTATGTCATTTACAGGTATTTTTAAAGCAAAAGATGGGCTGGTTGCCGTAGTCGATTCCAAAGGGTCCACCATGTCCAATGGACGGCTTACTGAAGATATCGGAAGAAATCCACAAAAGCTGTTTCCATTTACCAATGGCGTTGCTGTTACCTTTGGCGCCAATCAAATTCAGGTACAAAATCCCAATCGGCTCTTCCCGGCAAAAACCAATGTGGAAGACCTTGTCTATGAATATCTGAATCAAAAGCATACTTTAGATTCTGATTTCTTCCAAACTTTTTTGATCAAGATGGGCACTTGCCCCTCCAATCAGGAACCGGTCAATTTCCTTGTAGGACGTAAGATTCGCCCAAAGGAATACCGTATTGAATACCATCAGATTGGATACAACTACTACGTAGAACGCATTGGATCCGATACAGACTATTTTTTTACTGGTGGTGAGGACCTTTACAAACGTGCCTTTGATCAGATTGATTTTCTCTCTCAAATTACTTCTGTAGATGTACTGCAGAAATTTGTAGCTGCCAAATTAGAACAGTTGATCAACTTCTACGATGGCATCCTCTCCTATAATTCTGTGGGCGGTGATGTAAAATCCTATATTCTTCGATAATCTATTGTGCTTTCAGATAACAGTTTCCCGTGAGTACTTTCGTAAGCTTACTTTCAATGCTATCTGGAAGCTTTGTTCCATAAGCGACTACTATCTTTCTATCTTTTTCTTCAGCTTCCAATATTCCATACCAAAATGAAGAAATATGCCTATATATACGATAAAAAGCACTATATACGAAATCAAAACCGGGCGATGAAAACCACCCTCTGATACAAACTGAAAAATTATCTGTGGGATAATGATGCAAAAAAAGATGATCACCAATGGCAGCATCCTTCCCTTCGCAACTCGGATCAACATATCCAGCTTTGATTCCTCATCACAAAAGATGCCTTCATCTTTATCACTCATCTGTGCGCATGACTTTCGAAAATAGCTATATCCTACAAAATCCATCAAATATTCCCATCCGCAATCCTGAAACATCTTCACATACTCATCCTTGTTGGAGATTCCCTCTTGATTATAATCCAGCTGATAGCGGACTTCTTCTGGCTGACATTTTGTAAAATGATAAAATCCAGGAAATGTGATTCCCGTTAGCTTCCATCCCATTCCATGCTGCTTGGACAAATACTCCTCTTCTTTCTCATATTCAGAAATGCTAAACCATCGAAACTCTGTCCTGTTTTCCTTTTTCACTTTACTCATCACATCCAACCTCCTGTAAATTTCGATACAAACGCCTGATTCTCTTCATTTCCAATGACAAAACTTCTCTTCCCAATTCCGTTATGATATAAATCTTACGCTTTTCCTCCTCCCGCACAAAAGTAATCAATCCATCCTTCTCCATTTTCGATAAACTTCCATACATAGTTCCTGGACTTAAGCGGACTTCTCCATTGGTCAAATCTTCTACTTTTTTTACAATGCTGTATCCATGCATCTCTTCTCGCAAACACAAAAGAATATAAAATCCGGTCTCTGTCATAGGTACATATACTTTTTTAATATGCCGATCCATAAATCTCCTCCTGTCATTATTGCATAACAGCTCAATCTATCTCAGTGCTATATATCGCACCTCTATATACTTATAATATCGCACTGCGATGTATATGTCAATAATTTGTGAAAAAAAAGAAATGCTGCCACGGCAACATCTCCTTTTTTATGATTTTATTTCTATATTACAATTTGATCTGTTCTATTTCTGATAATCTGGAACGGCATCTCGTCCCAACGCTTTTAACATCTCCTTATCGCTTCTTATGGTAGCACAGGCAGCTGTTGTCAGCATGTTTCCGGTAATAGTGGCAGATGCACCTGACTGAAAAGCGACTTCTCCATCATTGGTAAGGAGCGCCCTTCCTGCAGCTAACCGTATATTGGCTTCTGGATTGATGTAACGGAAGAAGGCAATCGTACGCAGAATCTCCTCCTCTGTCAGCTGTGGCTGATCTTCCAAAGGAGTCCCTTTGATCGGCATTAATGCATTAATCGGTATGGAATCAATTCCTAATTCAGCCAGACTGATGGCCATATCAAGCCGATCCTCCCAGGTCTCTCCCATGCCTATAATGCCTCCAGAACATGCACACATACCTTCTGCTTTTACTTTTTTCAACGTTTCGATTTTCTGGTCATACGTATGCGTGGTACAAATATTAGGGAAATTTCTTCTGGATGTTTCGATATTATGATGATAGCTGGTAACTCCTGCTTCATGAAGTCTATGAAGCTGTTCCTCATTCAAAAATCCCATAGAAGCACACAGATCGATCTTGCATTCCCGATGCATAGTCTCATACGCATGAATGGCTTTATCAAATTCTTTTCCTGTTAATGCACGTCCAGCCGTGACAATAGAAAAACGATGTACTCCTTCTTTCTCGTTCATTTTGCACATTTCCAATATTTTTTCCTCTGGAAGAAAATCATAGATTTCACAGTTGGTATGATTGTGGGCTGACTGTGCACAATACTTACAGTCCTCGGGACAGCGTCCGCTCTGTCCATTAATAATGGAACAAAGGTCTACTGTATCCCCAATATAATATTCTCGGATTCTATCCGCTCCATCGCACAACTCTTTCAGATCACAGGTGAGGAAAACAGAAAGATCGTCCTCCCTTTTTATACGTCTTCCATCGATGATTTCCTGCGCTAATAACATCATGTCCATTTTCGATATCCTCCATATATAAGTAAGTGGTTTTATACATCATTCTCTACGATTATAGAGCAAGTTCCATATATATGTCAACCAAAACAAATAGAGTGTTAACAATATTATAGTTTTTTAATTTCCAAAGAATCATAGTCATCCAGAAAATGATATTTTTCCCCATCCTTGTGGTATCCAATTACCGTTCTTAGATTAATGTTCTGGACGCTTTTAAATATATTCCCTTCGATTACATCACTGATCTGGCGAAATTTTCCGATCAGCTCTTTCATTTCATCTCTTTTCGATCCTCTTCCTCCTCCACAGCTTGCACAATTTTCCGTAAATCTGCATGCGCATTGTATAAAATGAAGCTTATTATAATCCCTCCATGCTTTAATATCTGCTTCTTTGATCATATACATAGGGCGAATCAGTTCCATCCCCTCAAAATTCCTGCTATGAAGCTTTGGCATCATCGTTTCTACTTTTCCACTATACAGCATTCCCATCAAAATCGTCTCTATGACATCATCGAAATGATGACCCAGGGCAATCTTGTTGCATCCCAGACTTTTCGCCCTAGAATACAGATATCCTCTTCTCATACGGGCACACAAATAGCAGGGATTTTTTTCAATTCCTGCTACAATATCAAAAATATCATTTTCAAAGACCGTCAGCGGTATCCCCAAAAGCTTTGCATTATCCTGAATTATTTTCCAATTATCCTGATTATAGCCTGGATTCATGACCAAAAATACTAGATCGAACTGAATCTTTCCATGCTTTTTCAGTTCCTGCAATAGCTTTGCCATCAGCATAGAATCTTTTCCTCCAGAGATACAGACCGCAATCTTATCCCCTTCCTGAATCAGCTCATATTCGTTAATGGCTTTGGTGAATTTTCTCCAAATCGGTTTTCGAAATTTCTTTATAATGCTTCGTTCAATCTCACTGGTCCGTTCCTGAAGCCCCTGATCTTCCCTGAGGACTCTCCCCAGCTGCAGTCTTAGGAAGGACCGATAACCACCTTCCACATTACAGGCAGTAAATCCCTGCTTGGTAAGCTCCTCTGTTATCCCTTTGCTTTTTTCTCCCGTATGGCATAGAACATATATTGTTTTTTCTTTCTCAAGTTCGTCTATCCTTGCCGGTATCTCTTCGATAGGAAGATTGATAGCTCCGTCTATGGTCCCTCTCTTGAATTCCTCTTCCGAGCGTATATCCACTATGTCAATCTCCGCTCTATCCAGCTTCTCTAATTCTTCTACAACAATTGTATTCATTCCTATTTCCTCGTATTATTCTTATTTTCTCTCATGGCTCTTCGCAGCTGATCCAGAGCCTTCGTCAATGTCTGTCTTGGACAAGCCACATTAATTCTCTGAAAGCCTTGTCCGCTTTTTCCAAAGATGGCACCACTGTCCAGCCAAAGTCCTGCTTTGTGGATGATCAGATCTTCCAGCTCCTCATCTGTAAGCTGCAAATTTCTAAAATCCAGCCATACCAGATAAGTCCCTTCAGGCTCAGTCATTCTGATTTCCGGCAGATACTGTTCTATATAATGTCTGGTAAACCGAATATTATCTTTTATATATCTGCGCACGGCAGTCAGCCATTCTCCACCATAAAGATAAGCTGCTTCCCCTGCAACCAGACCAGCCGCATTTAGCTGACTATAACCAGCCGCTGCTATTTGCTTTCGAAATTTTCTCCTGATGGCCGTATCCGGAATAAAGATATTGGAAAGCTGTAATCCCGCAATGTTAAAAGTCTTACTTGGAGACGTACAGGTAACGCTAATCTTCTTATATTCTTCCTTCAAATTGGCAAATACCTGATGCCTTCCCTTCCATACAAAGTCCGCATGGATCTCATCACTAACGACGAGTACCTGATGCTTTAAGCAGATATCACCCATACGCATCAGCTCTTCCTTTGTAAACACACGCCCCGTTGGATTCTGTGGATTACATAAGAAGAAAAGTTTCACTCCTTCCTCCACGATTTTTTTCTCAAAGTCCTCAAAATCGATGTGATATGCACCATTTTCATCTAAAATCAATGTATTATCCACAATTCTCCGTTCGTTATCCTCAACAACCTCGCTAAATGGGTAATATACGGGCTGTTGAATCAAGATGCCATCACCCTTTTGGGTAAATGCTTTCACCGCCATTGCCAGGGCGAATACAATCCCTGGTGTCTTGATCAGCCATCTTCGTTCTACTCTCCAGTCAAAATTTCTGGCCATCCATGATTTTAAAACCTGAAAATACTCATCCTGTACTTCACTATATCCATAGACTCCATGTTCTGCCTGTTTGATCAACGCTTCCTGAATATAGGAAGATATCCGAAAGTCCATATCTGCCACCCATAATGGCAATATACCCTCCGGCTTTCCACGTCTAACTGCAAAATCATATTTCAGGCAATTGGTATGCCTTCTATTTATAACCTCATCGAAATTAAGATTTTTCTCTCCCATTTTCTTGCCTCCTTAACTGTCTTTTCTGCAGGATAATGCCAGTTGAAAGACCCGATCCAGTTCCCCGATCAGATCCTCTATGGCTTCAATTCCGGTAGAAAGCCGCAAAATCCGATTTGTAATTCCATTTTTAGAAAGCAGCTCCTCCGGCACCTCCGCATGTGTCTGAGTAATCGGATACGTCATCAATGTCTCTGTTCCTCCCAGACTTTCTGCAAACTGAATTAATTTTATATTTTTCAGAATGGATCTGGCCATTTCTTCGCTTTCTACCTCAAATGTTACCATTCCACCAAATCCACGACTCTGTCGTTGCATAATCTCATATCCCGGATGAGAAGGAAGTCCTGGATATATGACTTTGGTAACCAGTTCCTGCCTTTCCAGCCATTTGGCAATACACTTGGCATTTTTTTCTATTCGTTCCATACGTATAGCCAATGTCTTGATTCCCCTTAGAATCAACCAGCTGTCAAATGGAGACAAACCGGCACCGTTGGTTTTAATCAAAAATCGCAGTTCTTCACTTAACACCTGGTCATTGGTTACTAAAAAACCAGCCAGAGTGTCATTATGTCCTCCCAAATATTTGGTTCCACTGTGAACCACTAGATTGGCTCCTAATTCCAAAGGATTTTGAAAATACGGAGACAAAAACGTATTATCTACAATAAAAAGCAATCCTCGTTCCCTGGTAATCTTAGCAATTGCTGCAATATCCGTTACATTCATCATCGGATTCGTCGGCGTCTCAATAAACACCGCCTTTGTCTCCTCCTTAATATAACCGGTAATATCCTCTTTGCTGCAATTAACTCTGGAAAATAGGATCCCATTCTTCTCACTAATATGACTAAAAAGCCGGACACTTCCTCCATACAGATCTTCATCTACAATCACATGATCCCCCGGATGAAATAATTCCATTAGGGTCGCAATGGCAGCCATACCACTGGAAAATGCCAGTGCATCTACACCATATTCCAGTCCAGCTACTATCTTTTCCAACTGCTCCCTTGTGGGATTCTGCAGCCTGCTATAATCATATCCTGTTCCCTCCCCCACTGCTTTATGGGCAAATGTTGCAGTCTGATAAATCGGAAAGCTGATGGCTCCTGAGTGATCACACCCCACGCCATCCTCTTCCAGATGCAGACACTTTGTTTCAAGCCTAAGTCTCATGTATTCTTCCTCCTATATCTCCTTATCCAATGGTCAGCTTCCAGCCTTAATTAATTCTGCCACCAGCTGCGCCCCTTTTATCAGATCTTCGATGGCTATATACTCTCTCACAGAATGCACCTCCTGCATGCCACAGGATAATACGATGCCATGAATTCCATTTTTCACAAAATTATGATTGTCACTGCCACCATAAGTGCCAGTCAATGCGGATGAAATTCCAAGTTTCTGACATGCTGCTTCAAATCTTTTGACGACCAAGTCCTTCGCATCCATCTCATAAGCAATCAGATTGATCTCACGTTCCAATTGATAGGACGCTTGTCTCTTTTTGACCGCTTTTCTGAATATTTCATCTATGTTCTTTAAATAAAAAAGTGCTTTCTTATGACTATAGCTTCGAATCTCTCCTGTACAGCAGCAGCTTTCTGGTACAATATTAGAGGCTTCTCCTCCTGCTATGGTACCAATATTTACCGTTGATTCTTCATCTACATGGCCCTGCTGAATCTTTCCAATTGCCTCACTCATAATCTGGATCGCATGAATACCTTGCTCCGGTGCAAATCCAGCATGAGAAGCCTTCCCTGTCACTGTGACCTGAAAAGAAATCAACGATGGTGCCTTTATGGCTGCCGTCCCAATCTTCCCGCTCATATCCAGTACATAAGCTTCCTTTGCCTGAATTCTCGTAAAGTCAAAAGCATTACTCCCTTTAATATATAATTCTTCTGCAATAGGAAATAACACTTCAATATCCGGATAAGGAACCCCTTCTTCCTGAACACTTCGAATGCCTTCTAAAATCTCCACAAGTCCGGCTACATCATCTGCACCCAGAACGGTATCTCCCTGGCTGGTAATGGTCTCATCCTTATGAACCACCGGTGTTTTCCCAATTCCCGGCTGCACCGTATCCATATGTGCAGATAGTAAGATTCCAGGTCCCTTCCTGGTCCCTTTTAAAAATCCATATATATTTCCTGCATTTCCTCCATATTGCTCTCCTGCCTGGTCTTCCAACACTTCAAATCCAAGCTCCTTTAATTTTCCTTTCAGGCAATCGGCCATCTGCCGCTCCTGAAAGCTAATGGAATCAATCCTTGCCAACTCTTCAAATTCCTGGATTAGTCTTTCTCTCTTCATAATGCTCTTTTCCTTTTTGCTTCTAGATAAAATATTCAATGGTCTTATCTGGCGTTAGCTCTGTCTTGTTATTGAATAATAACACTGCCTCCCGTCCCTCTACTGGTCCCAGGGCATACAGGCTTAATTCTTCCCGATTAAAATATGTTTCTGGAACAATGCAGTTATACTCCTTTGGATGCTCCATCGTCCAGATAATATCCTTTTCCTCAAATGGTCCACCACGATCATACGGATCGAACATATAGATCCTTCCATCCTTCTCACCGGTTAGCAGCACATAATGCCATTCGTCATAAAAAAGACGGAGAACCACCACACCACCTCTTCGCAGTGCATCATTGATGTAACTTTCTCTTCCAAAATATACGCTTTTGCTGTCCAGATACCGACTAGTAACCGGCAATTGTCCAATCCTTCCAAAGCCATTAAGCCAATTAGAAAGAAACATCATCGCTGCCCGTGAGGTACCGCTTTTTCCTGCAACCCCTTCTGTGCTATAGCAATCCAGACAATATAGCATAATATTGCGTATGATTTCTGGTGGAATTTCCTCTCTTTGAAAAAGGTAGCTGATGGCATTCAGCATAGAAGTAGGTCCACAATCATATTCCGATATTTGATAATGCAGCCGATTTTTCATAACTCTCTCCTTATCTTCTATAAATTTGAGAAAATCTGATATAAGAATTTCATATTTTCTTCACTATCAATATACTCATTGCCATGATTCGTTCCTGTGTATATCCGTCTTCCATCTTGATATGCAAGCAATGTATTCATCGGCAGCGGAATCCATCCTTCTCTGGTCAATGGAGCAGTGGCAAACATGGTTCCCTCTTCTTTTTCCAGAAAATGCAATGATTTTTTATAATTGGTATGCACATACATGCATTCTCCATCATATATGATCATATTTAATTTATTTCCTGCTGACATAGCTACAAATATAGAATCCAAAATCTGAAATCGCTCCTTGGCATCCAGTCTTCTTTCTGCCTGTCTCTCTGCCTGGTCAATCTGATCTACCAGATAAAGAAGAATCCTCTCACTATCCGTACTGCCCGTTTGTATTCCCACATACTTGTCCAATGGAGCATAATCAAAAATCGTTCCATTGTGTACCAAGGTCCAACGTCTTCCATTCCGATCCTTTTTGGTATACGGATGGCAATTTATATATTCAACATTCCCGATGGTCGCATATCGAATATGAGCCATTGCATGCTTTACGCTAATGTCAGATGACAAACGTTCCTTCAGATAATAACTTTTGGATGCCTGCATAGGTTCTTTTTCAATCAGTGCCTCTGTCCCATCAAGACATGCCAATCCCCATCCATGAGGATGTTTATTGCTGCGTTCATAAAATTTTTTTAAATAATCATTGATCGTAAAGCGATTCTTAGAACTAATTCCAAATACTTCACACATAGATGTCTAAATCCTTTCCTCGTCTATCCCTTCTGCGTATCTTCTTGCAAGTTCCAACCCCTGTTCTACATATTCCTTCTGATACTCTTCCCTGACAGCAACCACATATCTATATTCCGGATGTATCAGTTTTCTCTTCTGATATTCCATCACATCTCTGTAATAAGCTCCTCCAAACTTTTGAAAGAACTGTTCCATGCCAAACAGGACATGCAATGCCGCATCCCGAACTGGCATGGAGGTACTCCATCCTGTTTCAATCCAGATTCTTCTTTCCTCATATCTTGCTGCTCTTTTTTCATTCTTAATTGCCATCATCTGTTCAAAAGACTCGAATTCCCTGTCTTCTAAAGACATCAGATATAACAAGAACAGATGAATAAACTGAAGATCTTCCTTCATAATCCCCACTGGTGATAGTGGATTTAAATCAAACACTCTCAGTTCAATATGATTTACACCCTTTTCCCGCAGATGATTCAGGGAATTCTCTCCTGCAGGCTTTAAACGAACCGGATAATATAACTCGGCAGCTTCCTTAAGCTGTCCCTGTTCTATATATTCTTCAATGCTGCTCACATAAGTTTCCAGATTCTTATAGTCCAACAATGGTACAAAATCATTCCAGTATCCAATCTCACTACATCTTGCAGAACCATAGTCTCTGATTATCGTCTTTCCTCTGGCATCATCCTCAAAAAAGGAGCCATCCAAAACCGGGCTTGCAGCCGTCAGATATACAAGCAGCCAGGAATATCTGGTTATTTTTTTTGCCAATTCCATATAAATCTGATCTTTATACTGACGAAACGTGGACGCATTACTTTCCCGATAGCCTTCTTTTAGAATGCTTTCTGGAAAAGAATAATTAAAATGAATTCCAGAAAAAAGCATTTTCTTCTTGCCGTATTTTTCAGCCAGATATCTGCGATAGCGTTCCTTCCCCTTTAAGATTCCGTGATAGCTGGCAATGGGTATATCCTCTTCTCCCTTTACATATGGAGGATTTGAAAAGGGCCATAGAAACTCTCTGCCTGACTCCAAATGAAATAATATCTTCACTGCTTTTTTATGTAAACCAGCCATCTCCTTCCAGACGGCATCAATACTATCACACACACCGGTGATCAATTCGGTCTGATTTTCGCAAAAATCACGCTCCATATGAGGATCACTCCCAAATGGATGCTTTGTATGTGCAAGATGTCCATCAAAAGTCACCCTCAAACTTTCTTTTTCTAATCCAAACTGTCCATCCAGCATATGCTCTCTTATTCTCGTATTATCAAAATTCAGACTCATATTCTTGACCCCTTCACCCATTCCAACTTTTCTTATGATTCGAAAAAAGAACGCCGAGGCGTTCTTTTCACAATTCATCCTGCAATAACTCTCACGGTTTATCTTTATAATTCCTATCAATTTAATAGGATTATAATATGTTTTTCACCGTGAGTCAATAGGTTCTAACCACTTTTTACTAAATCCCTATACGTATATGGCTTATTCAGCAAACAGCGGTGTAGAATAATATCTGTCTCCTGTATCTGGAAGCAATGCTACAATGGTCTTTCCTTTATTTTCTGGACGTTTTGCCAATTGAATAGCCGCATATAACGCTGCTCCAGAAGAAATTCCAACCAAAACTCCTTCAGCTTTCGCAAGCAGTTTACCAGTCTTAAATGCATCATCGTTTTCAATTGGAATAATTTCATCATAAATCTTTGTATTCAATACATCTGGAACAAAGCCTGCACCAATTCCCTGAATTTTATGAGGACCGCCTTTTCCGGTAGAAAGAACTGGGGATCCAGCTGGCTCAACTGCTACAATCTTTACCTCTGGATTCTGTTCCTTTAAGTATTCCCCAACCCCTGTTAAGGTTCCGCCAGTACCAACACCAGCAACAAAAATATCTACCTTTCCATCCGTATCTTTCCAAATCTCTGGCCCTGTCGTACTTCGATGAATTGCTGGATTCGCCGGATTCACAAACTGTCCTGGAATAAAGCTATTGGGAATCTCTTTAGAAAGTTCATCTGCCTTTTCAATAGCTCCTTTCATTCCTCTGGCCCCTTCCGTTAAGACCAACTCTGCTCCATAAGCCTTTAAAATATTTCTTCTTTCCACGCTCATCGTCTCTGGCATCGTCAATATAATACGATATCCCTTAGCTGCTGCAATCGCTGCAAGACCAATTCCTGTATTCCCTGATGTCGGCTCAATAATCACGGAGCCTTCTTTTAAAATGCCTTTCTCCTCCGCATCCTCGATCATTGCTTTGGCAATTCGATCTTTGACACTTCCTGCAGGATTAAAATATTCCAGCTTCGCCAATACGGTAGCCTCTAATCCCAATTCTTTTTCAACATTCACAACCTCCACCAATGGAGTATTTCCGATCAATCCTAATGTTCCTTTATAAATACTTGACATGCTATTCACCTTCCCTATTATTTTGATATGTTTTATCTGTTTTATAAATTATATTCCTACTTTTCCTATCTGTCAACTATTTTATATACTTTTTCTCCATCCATAGGCTTTGGATAGCCGGCTTTCTGAATTTACTCATATCCATTTCATGAATTTGCCTTAATCCTATTTTCTCAACTGCCGCAATCGCCTCATTCAAAGGATTATCGTATAAATTTAATTCTTTAAAAGTAATCTTCTCTCCTTGTCTTCTTATCCAAAATACATCTGTTAAAGAAACACAATAGTACGACAGCAAAATTTTGGCACGATCTTTATCTGTTACAGCCTGAGTCACTCCAATGCTATTCAAAAAATCTCTGCCTTTCCGCTTGTAGAAATGCTGGCAACCTTTTTTTCCATGTGCATAATCTCGTATATAATTGGAGTTTTCTTTTTAGAAATAGATTCATTTGAATTTAATACAAAATCATTTTCCAGGAATAATTGATTTTTTCTCATATCATCCACCTCTGTTATTTTTCACAAAATATTGTATATTTTACGCTTCTGACTTTTGAATTACCCATTCCTTCTAAATATGACCAGAACATAAAAACCATTCTTTATCATTGACCGAAACAATACGAACGGGTGTATTCAATCCAGTCCCTTTATCAGCAAAATTTACACATGATAAAATAATATTTTTTCCATCGATGATACTACTAATCTTACTTCCACCAGAATCATCCGTTAAGAATTTTAATACAATGGAAAACTCAAATTCATCATTTGGATTTATCCCAATCTCTAAATCGTCATTTTCATGAAATAAAAATACCTGATTACTCTCCATAATGTTGTATTTACCCGAACTTATATTTACTTACATGGATTCACCTCAATTTTAAATAATTCTATTGCTATTATCATATCTATCAACGATATTCATCTAACATATTTTCCTGGTAAACTGCTCTTTTTTCCTCTAGCATCCTCTTCTTTATTTCCTGCAGTTCTGACAAATTTACTTTCTCAAGCTTTTTTAACCTTTCCTCTGCCAATACGACCTCAGACAAATATTTTTGATAATGTTCTAAATGATATTGCCACAGCCTTGCCTGTTCTCCATAACGTTGCTTCACTTTTTGGGCAATCAATAGTCCTTCTGGATCATAATCTCCTGCATAATATAAAACACTATGTTTGCTAAGCTGATCCAACAAAACAAATGCCGCCAGTCTCAACTGTCCATTGGTACAGACAACACTTTTTTCTGGATTTTGTTCACATAGCCAGGAAAATACTGCCGGATTTTCCACTACATACACCTTATCTTCTGTGGCCCAAATCTCCTCTAATTTTCCCAACGTATATAATGTCAAGATAATGGGTTCTTTCCTCTTAAAAAAGCCTTCGATTCCGGAATGAATATTTCCATTTTCATCTTTTCCGTGAATCCCATAAGCCATTATATGATTGGAAATATCATCTCTCATAATCCCTGCCTGATAAAAAATCATACTTTTTTGCTCTGGACCACTGGTTTCCTTATTATCATCTTTGGAAAAATAAAAATTTAAAAACAATATCAACAAACGTTCTGCCAACGTTTCTGCATCATAAAAATGAGGGTTTCCTGTCATATTGGCAGCAAATACCGCTAAACGCTCTTTCCTTGAAGAAAATACCGGCAATTGGGGAATAGATGCTAACACATGAGACAGCACACACTCCAACTTCACTGGATCTTCCTTATACTGCTGAAGGAAAAGCTGATATCCCTTTCCATGCTCAGAACCAATGTACATCAACCATGATGCACCCTTTTCATCTGCATATTCATTCATCATGTGCTCAAAAAATCTCTGACGTTCTTCTTTTTCCTTTTCGATCTCTTCCTTTTTGCCCTTCAATGCTTCTCCAAAATATTCCTCCAGAATATCTTCCCATGAAAAATTTGAAAATTTGCTATTTCCTAATGCCATCTCCATGTTCTTCATGGAAATGGATACGGTCTTATTCATACAATAATCCTTTTGAAAGAAGCCGCCTAATTGCTTTTTTTCATCGAGGGAAAGATTTCGTAAAGCAACGGTTCCTCCCATTCTTCCAAAACTTTCATATTTTTTCTTAAAGCCTAGAAACAATTTATCAAATACTGGTCTTTTCTTAAAATAATTTTGGCATTCTGACATTAATTCATCATTTTTACTCAAATGAATCACCTATTTTCTCTTCCATTGTACGAACATGTCCATTCCATACATAAGAAATGACCGTAACATATTTTACATTTTCCGGGCGAAGCAGCTGATAAATGGCAATTGCTGGTACCGTTTCATAGTCGCCCCACAAAATTTGAGAATTGATAATAAAATCAAACTCAAATTCTACCATCAAACGAAACATATCCTTAATATTCATTTCATCTACTCCGGCAAATGCTTCATCTAAAGAAATCATTCTTGGTGCTTCTTTTCTCGCGCTGGAATACTTCGCCACTACCGCAGAGAATAAAGGCACATACATTGCCATAGCCTTTTCTCCTCCACTAAATGTAAAAAACATATGATCCGTTAATTCCTTCTTCTTCTCTCCTGCCTTTTGACATTCCAATTGGAACTCAAACCATTTTCGGTAATCCAGAACCTCTTTCATAATACTATGGAAGGACTGTATGTTATTACTATCATCCAGCCGTTTTCTTGCTTCATTGATCTTAGAACGAAAATGTGCCGATAACTGATCAACCTCTTCCTCACGCATGATTTCTACGTCCTTTTCTAACATCTGTACGAGCATTCTGGTATCCATCTGTTCCTCTGTTTCTGCTCTCTTATTTTTCCATTTTAGACTTAACCGAAGACCACTGGATGTCTGCATAGAATCCATTAAACGATTCATCTCGTCTACCCATCGCTTACTAGATTGAATCTTACTCCTTATCTTTTTACTAATGGTATTGGCAAGAATATCCTCAAAAATTTCCCTATCCTTATCATTTAAGAGCCTGGTCTTTTCTTCCACATCATTTTCCAGCTTCTGAAGCAGGTTTAGAAAAGAAATTGTAATTCCACGATACTTTCCAACAATATCAATTCTTCGAATACGTAAATTTAACTCCTTCTCCTGTTCTTCCCACATTTCAAATAATGTCTCAATACTTAAATTATAATCCCTTAAATATATCTGATTGGCATGGAAAGCCTCTCGCATATTTCCTGAAATATCATCCTGACTTTTCTTTGCAAATTTTCCGCCAAATTCTTTACATATTTTATAAGCCTGATCCAGCATATCTTTTGTCTGCACATATTCTTTCGATACATAATCCAACTGATTTTCTTCACGAAATACTTCTTCCAGCTTTATGACCTTATCCTGCTGCTTCAGATACTGAATTTGTAGTTCTTCTAATTTTCCTCTATACATCTCCTGATCTTTGCTTAGAGAAGTTTTCTTCTCAATCGATAATTCAATTTCTTTCGGCAGACTGGCAAGACGTTTTATACATTCATCCAATTTTTCCTTCAACGCCTCATAATCCGTAAGTTTTAGCTGTTCCTGAATCATCTTCTGTTCCAGTAAAAGCCCTTTTTGCCTGCTCACTGCCTTATTTTGATCATATAAGATATCATCCATATCCTGGAGAATTTCTTCAATGTATCCTTCCGTTGTATGAATATCATGAATTTTGGCTAAAAAGCTTTGCTGATTCAGCTGTAATTGGGATAATAAATTTTGATATTCTGACAGATCATCTCTGGCCTGTAAAAAAACATCCAGACGAGCCGTCAGATATGCTTCTGCACATATTTTTTGAACCTGCATACGAATCTCATCCAGCTCCTCTCTTCGTTTTTTGACAATGTCCTGCTGCTCCTGTACTTGATAGATTTTTTTCTCCAACAGATTTTCTCTATACTCAAATTCCCTTGCTGCCACTTTTAGATCATCAAAATCAGGAATCTTTTTCCATTCATCTATCAAATCTCCGATTCCATTTTGAATTGTATGCAGTTTCTCCTGTAGATTATCTATCTTCTGAGATAATTGACTACATACTTCTTCCAGCAAGACGATTTGCTTATCCCGATATATCTCTCTTGTCCTCGCGCCTATAAACTTAGCCTGATATTCTCCGGTAATCGTTCCTTCTAAAATTCCGGATTTATAGTTTCCCCATAGATCAATCCATGACAAGCAATCCTTTTCCTGATTATCATATCCAAGCCCTGACAACACTTTGGAAACTTTTTGATAAAATAAAATATCATTTTCTTCATTAGATATCTCCAACAACATCCCCAAATTTCCTTTTACAGAGGCTACGTCACTGAAAATATAAGTATCGCAAGTTCCCTGATTCAGGGCAAATATCTTCTCGCGATATTCACAGTCTACAATTAATGCATCCAAGACTCCCATACGAAGCAATGCTTCCTCCAGACGGTTTCTCTGCTCTTCCTCCAACGCTTCTGTAAAATCAACCGTCTTATAAAATTCTAAATATGGAATTTTCTGTTCCTTCAACAATTCCCGATTTCTTATGACCGCTTCCTTCCGCTCTGGCTCTGGCTCTTTTTTATTCTTCCATTCCTCAAGCTCTTTTTTCTTCTCATGCAGTTCTTTTTGCTTTTCCTCTATTTCTATGGACAAAATTCGTTGTTCCTGTCGCAACTTTTCTTCTAACTGATACCGTTTCTTTCGAATCGGATCTAAAATCTCATATTCGTCATTACCGTATACATAGGCATGTATCCTGCGGGTAATCTCCTGTAAAATCTCTCTGTTGACTTTTAACTGTTCATTTTTACGTTCCCATTGATAAATGCTCTCAATCCATTCATCTTTGATTTCACCTAATTGTATCTGGTACTGCCGATATTCCCTTTCCGCCTGTTCTCTCTCTTTCCGGCACTCATCCATCTTCTTCCATTCATTGTCATATTGAAGCTGTATATGTCTCTCATTTTCTAATATTTGAATTCCCGCCTTCACTTTATCCATATACTTTAACAGCAACTGTCTGTGAACAGAAAAATCATACTTTTCTTCCGGTCTATTTTTTAGATCATTTTTCATAAAATCAAACTCATCAAAGGATACCTCGTTTATATACTCCTCCATTTCTTCCAGGTTTTCCTGTACTTGCTGCCAGGAATGAGTCTTTTCATTTTCATATGTTCTTTTTTGATCCTCTAACTCAATCCTTCTCTCTTCTTTTCCCTGATACTGCTTTTCCTTTTCCCTCACAGTATGTCCCAGCTCCTGGATTTCTTCCTCTAATTTCAGCTCTTTTTCCTTTAATTTTGTAGCATCACTATCCTTCAGAGAATTTCTTTCCTGTTCTCTCATTTTTTGTTCCTGAAGTAATGCTTCATGATGTCTGATTTCCTCCTCATAAGCATTGACAGTCCACTGAATCTGCTTCTGAATCTCCCCAATCTCATTCTCATATTTCTGGAAAATTTTCCATCCTTCTCTATAAGATAATGCTTTATTATATAAAACACTTTCATTATACTGATTGTATATCTTCTCGATTCGCCTGCCCGCTTCCAGGCTTTCTCTGACATTATCCAGATTGGTCTTAAGCTCATCCATATTTTCAATAGCTTCTGACATCGGGCGTAGATCATCTTCTGACAAAGTCTGTAGCGAGTTGCCTAAAATATCATTAATAATCGTCGGTTTAAAATCCTTTGATAGCTTTGGCGTACGAAGCTGTATTAAAAGTTCCAGCATCTCTTTATATTCTTCCATCGTATCAAATCCAAATAACATCTGATTGACATATTGTGCATAGCTTTTCTGACTGTCAAAGACTTTTCCCCCTTCTCCAATCCGATTCTTCAATTCTGTTTTCGTATACACAATCTTCTGATTCAGATCCTTATACAGAAAAAAATCTTTACCAATTCTTCTTCCATCCGTCAGGCAAAAATACCAGGCATCCAGCTTTTTCCCCTTCCTTGCCCGCATCCCAATCCCTATGGTTATATACTGATTGGCCTCTTTTCTTTTAAATTCCATATAAAGATAACCAGTTCTTTCACTTCTTCCATCCCCTTCTTCCAACAGATAATTTTCCATCTTCCTTGCTCTTGAACCAAATGGATCTAAACGCTCCGGTCTCATATTCCCATCTAATAATAATGGAATAAAGCTCTGCATGGTTACTGATTTTCCAGATCCGTTGGCACCTCGAAGCAGCATTCTTCCATCTAAAAAATAAAATTCCTGTTCATCATAATACCAGAAATCAACCAATCCAATTTTATACATCTTCCATCTACTATTCATTTGCTCCTCCAACCTTAAATGTCTCTGGATATACTCCGGCAATCTTTCCTACTACAGAATGAATTCGAATGCTATCATGCAATTCTTCGATAAGCTCCATTTGTAGCATATAATCCTTGATTTTTTTACAATATTCGCCCATCGTCATTTCTCTATACGTTTTAATCCATCCGCTTCCATAAATCTTTTTACATTCCTCTAATAATGCGGTGAACATTTCCTTTGGTATTTTCACATCCTCATCCGCAGGCACTGGAATCTCTCCTCTTTCTATCTTTTCCCGATATAGATGACACCATAACAATACGATATCTGACAATGTATTCTCCTCTGGAAAACTTCTTCCCAAACTGCTGTCTTCTCCCATAATTAAAAACGCACTGGTTCTATGTACCTGAAGCTCACAATCCAACAATGCTTCCAAATCTCCCTGTATCATATTTCGATAATTTTTTACATAATAAAAATCTTCCTCTGTATTTAACGTCTGGTACATCCCCATAGACATCAAAAGTCTTCGATACACTCTCTGACGCCTGATAATTCCACGATCTTCATTCATACCAATCCATTCCTCTTTCAGAAAATCCTCTGGTTTTTCATACTCAGAAATATCCCTCGTCAGATTTCGCATAAAATATCTGGATGCTCCTGTGTTCTCATATAAAACTTCTCCCGCATCACTCTTCATAAAACTATCTTCATTTCCATCATTGATCTCCATAATTCCTTCTTTTACGCAGAATTTCATAACCTTGATCAAATGACGCCGAAACCGATAAATCGTCCAGTCAATCGGTTCATCCTTCTCCTGACTTTGAATATATTCTGTCAGCTCTGAAAGCACAAATTGCTCTCCGGCTTCCTTATCCTCCAAATACATTAAAATGAAACACAAAAAGACATATTCTATTTTATCTGTAAATTCTTGAATCCCCATCCAGTTCTCAAGACTTGCAGGAATCTTTTCGATTTTAATCAAATTAGGATTCACGATAACCGGATATCCCAGCTTTTCTGTTAAAAAGCCTTTTATCTTCCCGACCTCATCCTTCATCTGATAATATAATTCTTTTTCCCTGCTTTTTAAAATCCATCTTTTGCTTAGTAAAGTTTCAATCGGTCGCATCTTTACTCCTCTTCAAATATAATCACATAGTTTGGCATTTGGAATTTTCCATCTGTACACTGAATCACACATGCATCCTCTCCGGAGGACTGTTCGATATAAAAATTCCTTCCATCCTCCGTCTTCGCTCTTTTATCCTTACGTTCTAATGCTTTCGACAACCACATAAGAAATACATCTCTGACATACGGTTCGATGACTGGCAATGATGCAAATTCCAATCGACTCTCTTTCACATAACTTCTTAATAATTTTTGCTGCGCTTCCAATTCCCGAAGATTCTTTTCCCGCATCTTTCTCTTTTCTGCAGTTCGCTCCACAATACCAGCTCTCTGTGACTTTTCCCTATAATTTCGAACCCGCGGCATCACTATAAATTCTTTGGCTTTTTCATCGTAAACACCACTGTTAATACTCTCCGTATCGCGCCGTATTTCTCCTTTTAGATGTAATGGTTTTTCCACCCCAAACACACTGGCCGATAACCGATGTGCACTTTCTATGCTATCACATTGAAAAAACATATGCGCAAGCCTTGCATATTCTTCTCTTCGATTTGCGCCATTGCTGCTTTGTTCACTAATCCGTACCGCATATCGTGTAATTTTTCGAATAATTTCATTAGTCGTATCAAATACTTTACTAGCCTCAGAGCCATTTGCCCCTTTGCCCAGAAACCAATTATATATACTTTCCCATCTTCCCCTTATTTTATCTCGAATCTGTTCTTCTTTTATCTCCACATCAATTCTCGGAATTGATAATTCATATTGAATGATTCTCTTTAAAAACATTTGAACCATATCATCAGAAACATTTGTCAATAATTTTTCAATTTTTGAAACATTTACCTGCAGACTCTTTACAAAACTTCTTAAATATTCAATCAACCGATCTTTGAATACAAGAAATTCCTTTGTCTTCATCAGCTCTTCCGCTTTGATACTGTTCAAATCTCTCATATAATCCTGATAATTTTGATTTAACCGTTTAAAATCATTATTTAAATCTTCCCACCAGCCATGAATATGCTCATCATCCATTTCTGACAAATTTTCCATCTCAGATAAATGTATCCGTATCCTCTCTAAAAGCGTTGGCTCTAATGATGATCCCTCAATAAATAGATTCTCCAATCGGACAACCATACGTTCAATTTCTACCGAATACTCTGTCAATTGATAGCGAAATTTCTTATTCTTAAATTCTTCAATGGTAGAAACTTTTTTCGTATCCTGGATGGTAGCCAAATTCCCCCAATTGACTAATGAAGATAAGTCCTGTTGACATTGTTCCCAGGTATATTCCTGAAAATAAGGATCTTCCTTTAACTCTTCAAACACATCCTCCTGATACATCCAATAATTTAACTTTTCATACTCCAAATAGAAAATTCTTATAATAGAACGATATCTATCCGCATTTTCCGTGGTTAGATATTTTGTTTCTGTCAGTGGTTTTAATAACTTTTCATTTACTCTCATTTTATTCCATCTACTCTAATATTTTTGTCTGATTAGCAACGATTACTCTTCCTAACTCATATTATAGGCAGATTCTTCTTTAAGGTAAAGGAAATCCTGACGCACCTGATAGAAACATGAAAAAAGAGAGAAGATTTCAAGTATTTCACAAAAATCTTCTCTCTTTTCATTACTCAGAAATTTTTGACAGACTATCCATGATCCTAAAGGCCAACCTTTTGCAATGTCCATACAGTTGCATCCTGATCTCTTTTTTCCAGAGGAATCGATAGTCCAATTCGCATTAATTCATCTCCACCATAGATTTTTCCATCCTGTTCCAAGTAATAATCCCAATGAGGATTAAGACCCAGAAAATGAAAAATTTCATGAGAACTAAAAAAATCATGACGTTTTCTGAAAACCATAGCCATACATTTTTCCTGATTTTTACTCACCGTGGACCACATTACATAATTTTGATTTGTATCATGATGATAAAATTGTCCCTCTTTCATCCAGTTTCGATCAACTTTATAGGCCTCAATTTGGTTTCTGATCTCCTCTACTTCATTTTTATCCACGCATTCCAGATTTAACTCATAACCTAAGTTAAATTGTCTTGCCACTTGATATCTAACAGATAAAGAACTTTCCCTGCCGGTCTGATGATTAGGAGAAGCACTGACATGAGCTCCCATAAGGATTGGTGGATAGAGATAAGAAAATCCACTCTGAATGCAGGTCCGATCCAAGACATCTGTATTGTCACTGGTCCAATTCTGTGCCACGTAATACAACATTCCAGGATCAAATCTGGCACCGCCACTAGAACATCCTTCAATTAATACTTCTGGATACTCTGATGTGATACGAGAAAGAATTTTGTATAATCCCAATACATATCTATGTGCTGTTTCGCCCTTTTGTCTGCCGTTTAATCTTTCAGAACAAACATCCGTTAATGGGCGATTCATGTCCCATTTTATATATTGAATATCCCCATCCTTTAAATACGAACAAATAATATCGACTAAGTAGTCCTGAATTTCTTGTCTGCTTAGATCAAGGAGATACTCATGACGTCCCTCTGTAGGTTCATATCCGGAGACATGCAGAATCCAATCTGGATGTTTTTCATACAGTTTACTTCTTTTCCCAACTGCTTCCGGTTCAAACCACAGACCAAACTGCATTCCCATATCATGTGCCTTTTGGGCAACTTGTCGAATTCCTCCAGGAAGTTTTTCATAATTGCATTCCCAATCTCCCATGGAAGTATCGGTTGTATTTCCCTCTCGAAACCACCCATCATCCAATACAAACAATTCTATTCCTGCTTTTGCTGCCAATTTCATTTGACGTTCCAATTTATCCATCGTCACATCACAATACATTGCTTCCCAGGAATTCAAAAGAACTGGTCTGTTTTGATTTACAAATTGTTTCGGAATCAAATGCTCTCGATACAATCGATGAAAAATGTGGCTCATTCCATTTAATCCCTGATCAGTATAAACCAGCACTGCTTCCGGGCTTTCAAATACAGCCTTCGGGTCAAGTTTCCAGATAAACTCATCTGGATGAATTCCAATCTGCATTCTTACACATCCAAACTGATCCATCTCTGCCTGTGCAAGAAAATTGCCACTATATACCAGATGCATTGCATAAATTTCACCTTGAGAAACATTGGTATCTGGAGAAACAATGGAAAAAAATGGATGGTAATTCGGACTACTGCTCCCCCGTCTGCTTTCAATCCTCTGAATGCCATGATGTAACGGAAATCTGGATAAATTTGCTTCTGCCGCATGAGCTCCATAAAATGATATGCAATCCCAGTTCATAGACGGAAGTTCTAAAGACATACTCTGAATATTATTAATATAAAAATAATCGGTTCCTATATTTTCCAGCTTCTGATGGCGTAAAATTACATTTTGGTCATGATAAATTGTATAATACAATGTCACCCTGACTCCCGCAACCTGATCCTCACAAATAATTTCCAATGTCTCTGCATGTTCCTTCTCTGCCCTAAGGGAAGGTAACCCGTTAAGGTTATCCTTCCCTTTATAAATTTTGTAATTTACATAGGAGAGATCCAACATGGAAATACCGTCTGACTGTTCGATAGAGATTGCCTCAATCCGATAATCGCCGTGTCCCTGATAAGGAAATTCAAATGGAAAGTCATCGAATGATATATTTCCCATACCATGTTCCGTATTATACGACCTTTTGTAATAAGCAACCTTTCCACTATCGTTCCACCTACGAATTCCTTTGCCAAAATATCGGTGCACAAGATAATGCTCATCTATAACTTCTATAATATAACTAATTTGCCCATTGGTCAGATGAAAATAGTTCCCTTGTTTTAAAATCATACCTAATACTTCCTTTACTCAATAGAAAGAAGTTCATCACCTGCAGTTACTTTGCCAGAATCCAGACGCTTTACTGCTGCAAAATCACTTGTATTTCCTACTAAAATCGCAACGGTATCTGGATATCCTGCTTTCTTAATCTCATCAATATCAAACTCAATCAGATTTTGACCTTTTACAACTTTTTGTCCATCTTTTACCAGGGTTTTAAATCCTTTTCCCTGCATAGCAACGGTATCAACTCCAATATGTATAAGAAGTTCCGCTCCATTCTCTCCAGTCACACCAATTGCATGACTCGTTTCTGTTGTAGCTGATATGATTCCATCAAAAGGAGCTACTACTTTACCATTGGATGGATGAATTCCAACTCCATCTCCAAGTATCCCAGATGCAAAAGTTTTATCTGGAATTTCTGATAATGCAACAACCTCTCCGCTAACAGGAGCATAGATTACAGGATCAGCTTTTTCAGAAGCAGTTGTATTTTCTACTGCCATTTCAGAATTTTTACCCTTCGTATTCTTTGCTGCTACTGTCCTATTGTCAATTTCTTTCCAGATAATCCATGTAAGAACAAATGATACTGCAAATGCTACAATGTTTGTAAGGATGTAGAAAGGAAGCTGCTCATTTAAATAAAGCAAAGTTCCCGGAATTCCTGTAATAGACATTCCTGTAGCACGAAGGTGTAATAAAGATGATAAGAAGCCTCCAACACCTCCTCCAATCATGGAACATACAAATGGAGTTACAAGTTTCAAATTGACACCAAACACTGCTGGTTCCGTAATTCCCAGTAATGCAGAAAGACATGATGGGAACGCAACCTGCTTTGTTTTATTACTCGTTGCTTTGATCGCAACTGCCAATACTGCTCCTGCCTGTGCAACATTTCCACAAGTTCCGATTGGATTTAAATAATTCCAGCCGTCATTTGCTAACATACTGATCTCAAGGAAATTCAAAATATGGTGGATACCAAAAATACCAAGCAACTGTCCAAAACTTCCGTATAATAATCCACCAATACCCATTGGAAGATTTAAAAGGTTTTCTACAACGATTAAAACTACACTTTCTAAAGAATGCAGAATTGGACCCAATGCAAAAAGTGCAATCATAATTCCTACTAACAATGTGATAAATGGTGTTACGATCAAATCAATTGCATCAGGAACATGACGTCGAAGCCATTTCTCAAACTTAGCCGTAATAATACCCGTTACAAAGGCTGGCAATACGGATCCCTGGTAACCAGACACTGTAATAAATCCTAAAAAGCGTAAGGGTTCTGCTGCTCCAGAGCCTATGTCATAAGCACTTGGAAGACTAGGGCTAACTAGCATCAATCCAAGAACAATTCCAATGACAGGACTTCCTCCAAAATTACGGAATGTTGACCAGCAGACAAGAGCTGGCAAAAATGCAAACGCGGTATCTGTCAAAATCTGCGTAAACAAAAGAAGATTCTGCGGAACCTGCTAATTCAATAATCTTTTTTGCTAATTGTTGATCTGTCAATTGCTTTTCCTCCCTTTCATTTTGTACATATTCATACTTTTGATCATATCTTTTGATGATTTTTGAAATCTAATTTTTGTATGTTGTTGAGTTGGTATCACTCTTGCAGATAATACAACACTTCCTCCATTTATAAAAATCTCAATGCTGGAAGTATCAAACCAGATTTCCAGATCATCTAATTTTTCTAAAGTAACTTCCTTCTGTTCCAATCCATCTCTTATCCAACTTTTTCTTTGAAATACAAGTTGCTTTTCTCCAGGGTCATAACAAAACACCACTTCTGACTGGTTTATATTTAGTTCAAAGATTCCTTCTTGCTGCAATAGTTCCATTTTGCAATACCAGGTTCTTTCAGATAATGAAACCATTTCTGCTATGGTTTCCTGCTGAAAATGATTTTTCTCTTTTGGAATCTGAATATGATCATCCAATAATTGGTATAATTCTCTGGCTGGCCTTTGGCATATCCGATTTTCTCGTAATGTTAACTCTCTAGGAAGAGTCATACAATGCACATTCGGCTCTCCTTCTCCAAATATTTCTGTCTGTTCTCCATCCATCTGAGACATCCAGGCAAAAAGGATTGTTCTCCCATCTGGCATACAAACTGTTTGTGGTGCATAAAAATCCATACCCCAATCTAATCTAGAATATTTTTCATCCAAGTTCCCAACAGTAAAATCACCTGTTTGGGGTTCCCACTCACCAAGTTGATACAATGATTCACTCCAAAGTACCTCATCTTTATCGTTATCTCTGTGTTGGGAACAAAAGAGTAATATCTGTTGTTCTCCCAGAGAAAAAACTACTGGACATTCTATCATCTCACAATTATCGCTTTCTGCTAAAATGCCAATATAATTCCATTTCTTACCATCACAAGATTTACACAGGGCAATCGCCCCTTTACCAGATACCTTCTGTGCTCCAACTACCATATAATACTTCTGATCCTTGCCTTTCCAGACAAAAGGATCTCTAAAATGTTCTGTAAAATCTTTTGGTGTATTCAGAATGATCCCTTTTTTTTGAAATAATTCTCCATCGTCTGTTTCTGCCAGGCACTGATACGTTTTTCGTATCCCATTGGGTTTTGTATTTCCGGTATAATAGATATGCATTTTTCCATCAATCTCCAATGCATTTCCAGAATAAACACCGTTATTATCATATTCTTGATCTGGTACAATCGCACTTCCATGAAAATCCCAATCTAATAGATTGGAGCTTTTAAATAGTCCCCATTCTTTAAAAGAATGATCTTTCGAAAAACGATTCCATTGAAAGAATACATATAACTCTCCTTTATACCAACAAAGACCATTTGGATCATTCATCAACCCTTTCGGAGCCTCCAGATGAATTTTCTGTTTTTTGGAAATCATATTTTCCTCCTCTCCTTATTTTTTTAAGATTCGCGAATCTAGATGTGGGAGTCATCTCCCATCTGATAGCTTTATTAAACCATGTATTTGATTTTAAATACATGGAAATACAAAAAAACTGCATGGAAAAAACTAACTTTTTTTGATATAATAATTACGAAAATATTTTTAACGTTTCATGAAAGGATTTATACATATATGAATGAACTAGAATATAAGGAAACCAGATATTCCATAAACTTTATGAAAAATTCTGACCTTGCATTTTATGGTGCCGGTCGACAACAATGTAGTCCGGATTACGCATATGGACCAAGAGTTCGTCCATATAATGTCATCCATTTTATAAAATCTGGCTGCGGTTCCCTATACATTGGAAATGAGGAATACTCCCTTCATGCTGGAGAATGTTTTATTATTCCTACTGGAACAGTCGCTTATTATCAGGCAGACCATAAAAATCCTTGGAAATATGCATGGATTTGCTTTCTTGGACTAAAATCACAAACATATATAAACGAAATTATGTCTTCTCTTACAAATCAGTATATTCTTAATAGTTCACAAATCGATTTGTATTGGGAAGATATCGGTAGTATTCTCACTCTTCCTCATAACACAATTAGCAGTTATCTGCATGCAAATGGAATTTTACTAAAACTCCTCGCACGCATGTTTGAAGATATCGATTATAAAGAAGTAACTGATAAAAAACAAACCACAGCAAATAATATCCGATTTTATCTTGACATGAATTATTCAAAACCTTTGCGATTAAATGAAGTAGCACATACTCTCGGTCTGCACCCGAATTACATGACCAGATTATTTCATGAGCATTTTCATATTTCACCCAAACAATATCTTATGAACTTGAAAATGCAAAAAGCACAGAATCTCCTTGAAGATACTATGCTTCCTATTCAAACTATCGCAAATTCTCTGGGATTCGAGGATGCATTGGCTTTTTCCAAGAGCTTCAAGGGAAAATACGGCATCTCACCCAGTTTATATCGTAATGAAAAAATGTTAAATAATACCGATGAAAAGAAAACCCTATAAACAAATAAGCAGACAAAGAGCTTCTTTCCATCCTCTTTGCCTGCTTGTTTGTTTCTTATACTATTCTCCGTCGTAAAATCCTACAAAATTCCCATCCATTTCAAAAACTACGATTCGTTCTCTTTCATTGCTCCCATTAAATAAATCCCGGCAATCAATTTCGTCCAGAAAGGTCAATTCTTCCACCGTCATCAAATACGAAATATATTCATCCGATGGATAATAAAAGAAAAGTGTCATACATCTTGGATTCTCATAATAGGACTCCTGAATGCGAGCCAAAACCTTCTGAAGAATTTCTACAGAAAATGGATGAAAAAAATAGAAACTATCTACATCTGCATCCACCTTGTATTCTTCTGCTCTCTCACAGATAAACTGCGTATGACATGCCTTCTTACAGCCTTTTTGATTTTCCAGTGCAAATCGAATCATCGTCTGATCATATTCGATTCCGATTGCCCGACATCCAGTCCTATAGCTTAAGAAAAAGTCTACTCGCCCTTTTCCACAGCCATAATCCACTAAAACGCTATCCGAAGTCAGATACTCTTCCCTAACCAACCGATCTAGCACCTCATAGGAAGTTGGTTCATATGGATAGCGGTATTCATCCGCATGAGAATCATCTCTGCCCATGGTATGGATATTCAGCTGTTTATCCCAATACTCCTCTCTCTGTTTCATTCCCATATCACCGCTCCACGATTACGTCTTATGCATCAAAATCTACATGATATACTTTATCCCTATCATGGATATCAACATAATGAAGATCAAACTGCTCTTCCATAATTTCCATACATCCCTGATAAAATAAGGTATCACTCTTCTTAACAATAAAAATATATGTTCCAATTTCCTGATCCTCTGCCTCCTTGCTGACATCACTATAAAATTCTCTTCCATCAATCATGCCTGGATATCCTGCTTTCTTGATTTTCTCTTCGATAAATTGATATAACTCTTCCATGTTTTTATTGCCTCCTATATCCTAATTTTTGCCGATGGGCAGTGTTTATTCATTTATTGTGTTGAAAGTATATCATGCATAGTGTTTTTTGTCATCTGGGTGATTGGCTTTTATGGATTTAGGTGAGTAAGAATTTACATTGCAATATGTTTCTACTTCAATGTGGTGTTTCGATGGAGAACCGGTAAACGGTAGAACACTGGTACCTTGACAAATATAATACCGCTTTTGCGGCCGTACATTTATCATTTGAAGTAGAATCATCCAATGGCCAGTTCAGACCAATTTCATCTGCCAGATGAAGGACTTCACTTCCATAAAACAGATCTGTTTCGAATCGGACATCTTTTCACTGGATCTGCCAAATTTGTTTTGATTGGAAAGGACTATCTGCTCCATCATCAGTTGCATCTTATCATTCAATACCTGTGTCCGCTTCGTCAGATCCTCTATAGTGGCTCAGTTGTCAAGACACAAATTTAATCTTTTTATAATGAACTGATATGTGTAGTTGGAAAGGGGAAGAATGCTCCCCCCTAAGCTGCATAATCAATCAACAATGCTGGATAGTAGCAGGACGCTGGTGTTTGATTATTAATAGCGGAATGGCAGCATTCAAAATTGTAGGTGTGGATATATTTCCCAATTGCCTTCCGCGCTTCACGGATATTGGCATACTGGGTAAGATATGCTTCCTCGTATTTAAAACTGTGAAACCATCTCTCAATCATGATATTGTCAGCCCAACGACTTTTGCCATCCATACTCTGCCGGATGTGATTTTCTTTGAGAAAATTTATGTATTCGTTGCTTGTAAATTGACATCCCTGATTTGAATTCAGGATAACAGGTTTTGTCACCTTAAATGCCTTTTTCAATGCGTTGATGACCATTCTGGTATCCAGGGTATCATCGACTTCCCAGCCTACAATAACGGCTGCCAGATATAGGAATCCTCGCTTGATGGGAATGTATGTAATGTCGATTGACCATGCCTGATTCGGACGGTCGATAACGGCATTTCGCAGCAGATATGGGCAGACTTTTGCCTGTTGCATACGTTTGGAAAGGTTCATCTGTAATTCCTTTTTTTATCAGCATCCTACTTACGTATTTCAATTCACGATCTCACGAGGAGGTCGACTCTATGTTACATTTAACTTTTTGCCCGATTTTAAATATTTCAACTCACGACCTCACGAGGAGGTCGACGAAATGGAAAAGATGGGTTCATGCTTCCTCTTAATTTCAACTCACGACCTCACGAGGAGGTCGACTATGCACTGATGATGACAAGCTTTTTTCAAATAGATTTCAACTCACGACCTCACGAGGAGGTCGACGTTATACGATACTAAGAAACAACAAAGTCAAGGTATTTCAACTCACGACCTCACGAGGAGGTCGACAGGCATCTGTAATAACTTCAGCTTCATCTTGATATTTCAACTCACGACCTCACGAGGAGGTCGACAGTGATTTCATGAAAAGCATCGGTATTGTAAGAATTTCAACTCACGACCTCACGAGGAGGTCGACGATGTATATGAAACATTGAATACTATAGAAGCATTTCAACTCACGACCTCACGAGGAGGTCGACGAAAAAGGAAGTGAGAATATGAAAACAAGGAATATTTCAACTCACGACCTCACGAGGAGGTCGACTCGGAGGAAAGCTTATTAGATTTCTTTCGGATGGAATATTTCAACTCACGACCTCACGAGGAGGTCGACCCCATATCCTTAAAGTCTCCTTTATACGTCCAATATTTCAACTCACGACCTCACGAGGAGGTCGACAAGATACAAATGGAAGAAAATTCAAATTCAAAGTATTTCAACTCACGACCTCACGAGGAGGTCGACGAGAATTACAACAAGAACTGGTAACAATATTGTTATTTCAACTCACGACCTCACGAGGAGGTGGATCTATGTCAAGACTTTGGACACAAAAAGTTGAACTTTTCTTTCCTTACTTAATCGCAAGGAGAGATGTTTTTTAACCTGCCAGAGCCTCTTCTTCAACCTGTTGTGGTGTCTTGTAATCAAGAGCACTATGGCGCCTTTTTCGATTGTAGAAAGACTCTATATATTCAAAGAGTGCAGTTTGTGCCTCCTCAAATGTGTGGTAAGTGGTAGGGTAGACCTCTTCCTTTTTAAGTACTGAATGGAAGGACTCTATACATGCATTATCATAGGGATTTCCCTTTCTACTAAAAGAATGAATTATCCCTTGCTCCTGTAAATACTTTTCAAATTCCTCGCTGGCATATTGACTGCCAAGATCACTATGAAGAATAATTCCTGTAGTATTTAGAGCCACCGACGGACCACGCAACATAGTTGTCGATCACTATGAAGAATAATTCCTGTAGTATCTGGTATGTTTAAACAGGCATTTTTGACAGCCTTTGTAGCAAGCTCTGCAGTTATTTTTTTACCATAGGCCCAGCCTATTATTTTGCGATCGTATAAATCCATTACTGAAGCTAGATAGGTCCAACCTTCATTAACTACATGGATGTATGTTATATCTGTTACAAGCTTTTTGAATACCGTTTCAGCCTCAAAATCGCGATTAAGGATATTTTCCTTGTCATCAGGAACATAGCCTTGATGCTTCTGGTATTGATACTTTTTGATAACAATGCTCTTTATCCCAAGCCTTTTCATATGACGCTGAACCCTTTTAATAGAGCAAGAGATGTTTCTATCATTAAGCTCTCGATGGATTTTAATTGCTCCGTAGCGTTTTTTATATTCATTATAAACAGATAAGACTTCTTCGCTGAATCTATTGTATTCTTGTTCTCGTCTAGAAGGAACATGGTTGATAGCAGCATAATAAGTGCTACGAGGAAACTTAAGTGCAGAGCACATTTGTTTAACTGTATATTTATCGATGTTAGCCTGAATAAAGGACACGTATTCAGCTATTGATTTTTTGCGAATATGGCAGTAGCTTTTTTTAATATTTCATTTTCAATTTCAAGCTCCTTCATTTTCTTTTGAAGTGCTTTGTACTCCTTTAATGAAACAGTCTCTGTATCGGAAACTGCAACAGGTGCCAAATTCTTAATCCAGGTAGATATTGTGCCTTTTGGAATGCCATATTCGTTGCTTAATTCAGTTACGCCTTTGCCAGCTTGGCAGTGCAGATCAACAATCTGCTGCCTAAATTCTGGCGTATAAGATTTTTGATTTTTAGCCATTGTATTGAACTCCTTTTTATTTAGTATAGGTTGTTCAACATTTCGTGTCCATAGTTATATCCTAATACCAAGGTCGACCCCTCTCAATATGACAACTAACAGCCATAAAAAATATTTCAACTCACGACCTCACGAGGAGGTCGACTGTGATTTTCCCATCACTCTGATCAGTGATAATATTTCAACTCACGACCTCACGAGGAGGTCGACATGATATCGATGGAATATTAGATGTTACAAATGTATTTCAACTCACGACCTCACGAGGAGGTCGACAAAACAGAAATGACATTGTTGGAAGCTATTGAAATTTCAACTCACGACCTCACGAGGAGGTCGACTTGACCATGACTTGATCTGATTTGCATTTTTCTTATTTCAACTCACGACCTCACGAGGAGGTCGACGTGAAGGAACAGAATGTATAAGTGATGTCAGTTATATTTCAACTCACGACCTCACGAGGAGGTCGACGCTATGTATCTGTATCATTCTATCAGAATAATATATTTCAACTCACGACCTCACGAGGAGGTCGACGAAATATACAGCAGAAAAGGTTTCTTATTTTGACATTTCAACTCACGACCTCACGAGGAGGTCGACAATAATGCAGCTCTATTAGAAAATATATACAATATTTCAACTCACGACCTCACGAGGAGGTCGACTGGGTAACATCAGAGGTCCTTCCAGCTATAAGGAATTTCAACTCACGACCTCACGAGGAGGTCGACGATAAAAATCATGAACGCAATTAAACAAGACATATTTCAACTCACGACCTCACGAGGAGGTCGACGTTCGTAAGACCAGCATTGGATGCTCAAAAAGATATTTCAACTCACGACCTCACGAGGAGGTCGACAAAGCTGGAGAGTTCATTTTGCCGGACAACAAAATTTCAACTCACGACCTCACGAGGAGGTCGACAGAAATACTTGAGAAACCAGTAAAGATTTTAGGATTTCAACTCACGACCTCACGAGGAGGTCGACAGAATAGGTTTTGAAGATGGTGGTGGATTTAAAATATTTCAACTCACGACCTCACGAGGAGGTCGACAGAAATGTGTTTCTGATGGTGATTTTCAGAAGACATTTCAACTCACGACCTCACGAGGAGGTCGACTATATTTACATTTTTGTATTATAAAACTATTGACATTTCAACTCACGACCTCACGAGGAGGTCGACAGATAATCAGTCCTGTATCCGACAACCTTATCAATATTTCAACTCACGACCTCACGAGGAGGTCGACCAAAGTAATCAAATTCTTTCATGACTTAGAAGATATTTCAACTCACGACCTCACGAGGAGGTCGACTAACAAGATTTAATATTTTATCTTTAATCATTTCCATTTCAACTCACGACCTCACGAGGAGGTCGACGATGATTCTATTCAAATAAACGAACAAATAATAAAATTTCAACTCACGACCTCACGAGGAGGTCGACTTGAATATTCCGAAGCATATATTCATAGATTTCATATTTCAACTCACGACCTCACGAGGAGGTCGACTGAGGTTAGTTGATGGACCGAATGTTAACTAATTATTTCAACTCACGACCTCACGAGGAGGTCGACAAAGAACATCCCGTTTTAACTGCAGAAGGATGGAATTTCAACTCACGACCTCACGAGGAGGTCGACCAAATACTGTAAAAGCACAGCAGGAAGAACAGGCATTTCAACTCACGACCTCACGAGGAGGTCGACAGTGTTTTCGGTTGTGGGGAATGTGTTGGAAATTATATTTCAACTCACGACCTCACGAGGAGGTCGACATTGTTTGTAGATAGAGATATGGTTATTTTGAAGAATTTCAACTCACGACCTCACGAGGAGGTCGACAGTGTTTTCGGTTGTGGGGAATGTGTTGGAAATTATATTTCAACTCACGACCTCACGAGGAGGTCGACATTGTTTGTAGATAGAGATATGGTTATTTTGAAGAATTTCAACTCACGACCTCACGAGGAGGTCGACCTCTTTTTAGTTTGGAGGTATCAAAATGGCAACATTTCAACTCACGACCTCACGAGGAGGTCGACCGGATAAGCATTGTATGTTCCGTCGTAGTTAAAAGATTTCAACTCACGACCTCACGAGGAGGTCGACAGTGACAGAGGACGGTGGAAACCTGTCGCTAATCAAATTTCAACTCACGACCTCACGAGGAGGTCGACTACCAGAGCATGACACTTCAAAGTTTGACCATGTTATTTCAACTCACGACCTCACGAGGAGGTCGACGTTTGCTGTTTTTGTGTATAATGTATATGCCATTTAATTTCAACTCACGACCTCACGAGGAGGTCGACATTATCTTCACGATAAGCCAACCATTGAAGAATCATTTCAACTCACGACCTCACGAGGAGGTCGACGTGTGGAGGTGATTCCGTTGGACAGAAAAAGGTTATTTCAACTCACGACCTCACGAGGAGATCGACAGAAAAAGGAAGTGAGAATATGAAAACAAGGAATATTTCAACTCACGACCTCACGAGGAGGTCGACATCTTCATTTTTTTGAATATTCACAGGCAGATAAATTTCAACTCACGACCTCACGAGGAGGTCGACATTTTTTTATTCGTTTCTGTTGTTGACCTCATCGATATTTCAACTCACGACCTCACGAGGAGGTCGACATCTCAACGGCTTGATTTCTCATCTTTTCTGTGTTATTTCAACTCACGACCTCACGAGGAGGTCGACTGGTTTTTAAATGGAGCGAAAATCAGATTAAATTATTTCAACTCACGACCTCACGAGGAGGTCGACCAAAGAAGAGTAAGAAGGTATATTGATTTTGTCAAATTTCAACTCACGACCTCACGAGGAGGTCGACGGTATACAGAATGAATGTTCTATATCCGAATAGGAATTTCAACTCACGACCTCACGAGGAGGTCGACAGAAACTTAGAGCCGGTTCTATCGCTTGTGAGAAATTTCAACTCACGACCTCACGAGGAGGTCGACTATAATGTAGATACAAGGTAAGGAAAGAACAATATTTCAACTCACGACCTCACGAGGAGGTCGACAATAATGAACGTCTGTTTCGGGGTCTTCAAAATCATTTCAACTCACGACCTCACGAGGAGGTCGACGCGTCGTATTTTCCTTTTGCAATTTTTTGAAAATATTTCAACTCACGACCTCACGAGGAGGTCGACCGGTCCAGAAATTAACCAACTTCGCTCCATCCATATTTCAACTCACGACCTCACGAGGAGGTCGACCTGGTCCGGATTTCTTGAGTATGATTTTTATGCTATTTCAACTCACGACCTCACGAGGAGGTCGACGGAGATGGAGGAATATTTTGAACAGCAGAAAGCAATTTCAACTCACGACCTCACGAGGAGGTCGACTCTCATTTGCATCAATCCTTTAATCTTCGAGCATATTTCAACTCACGACCTCACGAGGAGGTCGACACATATGACTTATCCACATTGTCACATCTTGACATTTCAACTCACGACCTCACGAGGAGGTCGACGGTACATATGACTTATCCACATTGTCACATCTTGACATTTCAACTCACGACCTCACGAGGAGGTCGACCATAAACTTTTTCTCCTACTTCACAAGGTAATTTTAATTTCAACTCACGACCTCACGAGGAGGTCGACGGAGATAAGCTGGCTACAAAGGTTGCAGCTGGAATATTTCAACTCACGACCTCACGAGGAGGTCGACAGAGGATACAATTTGATTCTTTCGATGAATGGCTATTTCAACTCACGACCTCACGAGGAGGTCGACAATCAAAATGTTTCATATTCTATCTCCTTTCTAATTTCAACTCACGACCTCACGAGGAGGTCGACGCAATTCCCCTATTTACATTTCCTCCTGAGTACATATTTCAACTCACGACCTCACGAGGAGGTCGACTTTCTAAATCCCATGATCAAGCCTCCTTAAATACATTTCAACTCACGACCTCACGAGGAGGTCGACGTTGTTTTTACTGATAGGCGGGTTAAAAGACTTAAATTTCAACTCACGACCTCACGAGGAGGTCGACGGGAGATCTGGTATTAAAATTCCGTTCTTTGAAAAATTTCAACTCACGACCTCACGAGGAGGTCGACAATATCTCTTACCATCCGAACAAAATTAAAGTCATTTCAACTCACGACCTCACGAGGAGGTCGACGATATTGTTACCTGCAGCTATGCCATCGATTGCATTTCAACTCACGACCTCACGAGGAGGTCGACGTTGCAAAAGCACCAAGTTATACGCAGCTACTTGTTATTTCAACTCACGACCTCACGAGGAGGTCGACTTTTATTTACTTTGCTTTTATCAGTTTTTTTTATATTTCAACTCACGACCTCACGAGGAGGTCGACAGTGGCACCTTGAGAAAGTAGACATTCGCGAAAATATTTCAACTCACGACCTCACGAGGAGGTCGACTTCTATACTGGCAGTCGGTATGACTTCATTAAAACATTTCAACTCACGACCTCACGAGGAGGTCGACTGTTGGATGCGGTAATATTTTTCATGATTTATTATTTCAACTCACGACCTCACGAGGAGGTCGACCCTATTTTTTACTAAATTTTTTATTATTTTTACTATTTCAACTCACGACCTCACGAGGAGGTCGACCTCCTTTATCGCTTCTTTAATCGCTTTCTTTACATTTCAACTCACGACCTCACGAGGAGGTCGACCCACAATTCCAATCTCTCTAATGTCCATTTCTTTCATATTTCAACTCACGACCTCACGAGGAGGTCGACGTACCGGAGAAGGCGGAGAAGAAAATATCTTTAATATTTCAACTCACGACCTCACGAGGAGGTCGACGATATGTTAGCAGAAGATTGGGTATTTGTGGAATATTTCAACTCACGACCTCACGAGGAGGTCGACGGATGAAATTCTTGATATACTGCAGCCGAAAGATATTTCAACTCACGACCTCACGAGGAGGTCGACCCACTTTGCAATTCAATAGCCACTTGTGTTCCGTTATTTCAACTCACGACCTCACGAGGAGGTCGACCTGTATAGGTTCCCTATAAGCGAGCTTAAATATATTTCAACTCACGACCTCACGAGGAGGTCGACTTGAAGAAAAATTTAATATATTATCTCAACATAATTTCAACTCACGACCTCACGAGGAGGTCGACCTTAAAAGGCACTTTAACAATTCTCTCTAATGTATTTCAACTCACGACCTCACGAGGAGGTCGACACTTTTCTAAGGATTATTACATCAGAGTACGTACATTTCAACTCACGACCTCACGAGGAGGTCGACTATATATTCCACAGAAATATTTTTGCAAAGAAATATTTCAACTCACGACCTCACGAGGAGGTCGACCATGAAGGATGGTGAGAAGAATGATTGGAAATGAATTTCAACTCACGACCTCACGAGGAGGTCGACATGATTTGAGCTATACAGAAAAAGAAGGAGAATATATTTCAACTCACGACCTCACGAGGAGGTCGACATAAATGGTGATGATTTACAATATAGCAGAAAAGAATTTCAACTCACGACCTCACGAGGAGGTCGACAGTGAAACAATTGCCGAATTCGCAGCGGATTTAATATTTCAACTCACGACCTCACGAGGAGGTCGACTTTGTTTCTGAATATACTCAATATCGAATTCTTCATTTCAACTCACGACCTCACGAGGAGGTCGACGGATTATTTGCTAAAATTCTTGGTTCATTAATGAATTTCAACTCACGACCTCACGAGGAGGTCGACTTCCACCGTCAGCAGGTGGTTAGTCTGTCAGAAAGTATTTCAACTCACGACCTCACGAGGAGGTCGACAAACAAATTGGGCGTTAAGGGCGTTTCTTATGATATTTCAACTCACGACCTCACGAGGAGGTCGACTTGACGAGTATGAGAGAATTCTAGAAGAATGGGTATTTCAACTCACGACCTCACGAGGAGGTCGACGATATAGCGCTTCCAGAGATCATGCCTGCGAGCGTATTTCAACTCACGACCTCACGAGGAGGTCGACGGAAATTCGTTGCTATATCGCAAATTCCAATAAAATTTCAACTCACGACCTCACGAGGAGGTCGACAATATTGATGGTTGCTTCTACAATCTTATGGGTATTTCAACTCACGACCTCACGAGGAGGTCGACTTGACGGAATTATCGAAAATGAATTCAAATCTGATTTCAACTCACGACCTCACGAGGAGGTCGACTTTGGACGGTGAATTAACCGACCTGTGCGGAGGAATTTCAACTCACGACCTCACGAGGAGGTCGACGAACTGTCTTTCCGAGTATTCCTGCTTGTCTTTCATTTCAACTCACGACCTCACGAGGAGGTCGACTACCTGCCATCAAACATCGAAATTGGCGATAGAGTATTTCAACTCACGACCTCACGAGGAGGTCGACGTGATATGAAAGTACGAATTAAAATATTAAGAGAATTTCAACTCACGACCTCACGAGGAGGTCGACCATCAAGGCAGCTAACAGCAGACGTGCAAGCAGGCATTTCAACTCACGACCTCACGAGGAGGTCGACGAGGAAAACAGCTTAAAAGCATGGATGTGTGGAATATTTCAACTCACGACCTCACGAGGAGGTCGACGATTTAAGGATGCCAGTGTTCGTGAAAAGATTGCAATTTCAACTCACGACCTCACGAGGAGGTCGACGTTACAAGCATAACGTAAAGTACTCCTTTTTTAAATTTCAACTCACGACCTCACGAGGAGGTCGACCCTCTAACGGTTTAAGGGATGCACCAAAAAAGAGATTTCAACTCACGACCTCACGAGGAGGTCGACAGCAATTTTAAACAAATATTTTGTTTAAAATCCAATTATATTTGTTATTATTCACAACATAAAACATTCTAGATTTTATCTTAAATCCATTTTTCCATTTTAGGGCACATAAACTCAATATTTCTTGGTGCGAATCTCCCTAAAAATCTCTGTGCACTTGATATTCGCACTACAATATTAACGTATCTGTAACATCAAATCCCGGCTTCGCTCCTATATGTTCAACTTTATTTTTATATTTGTGCCCCAAATAATAAAACCTTAAACTATCTACTTCTTTATCAATAATCTTTTCCAAAATATTTTTTACTTGTCTACATTTCACAGCATCCATATGACATTCAAATACAGAATTCTGTACCCTTTGTCCATAATTTACACATTCTTTTGCAACCTTTCTCAATCTCTTTTTTCCTGCTGCAGTCTGTGTATTTACATCATATGTAATTAATACAAGCATCTTTTCACCTACTTCCAAAAAAATGGTGGATATTCATCCAAATCACCACGAAGATATCTAGCTAAAAGTAAACTTTGGACATATGGCACCATACCCCATTCTATTTTTTCATCAAGAAATGGGTGTTTAATAACTTCTTGTTTTTTTGACTGCCAAGCAGATAAAAAAATCTTCCTGCCTTCATCATTCAAAATAACCGCACCATTTTCTTTTTTAATAAAATATTCGTGTTTTATTATTCTTTTATTAATTAATGTCAATACAAATCGATCTGCCATTATGCTTCTGAATTCTTCCATAATGTCTAATGCCAATGATATTCGTCCCGGACGATCTGTATGAAAAAAACCCACATAGGGATCTAACCCTACGGCTTCCAAAGCCGAACCACACATTCCTGCTAGTAAAGAATATGAAAATGATAACATAGCATTTACATTATCTAAAGGAGGACGTTTATTTCTTCCATTAAAATAAAAGTTTTCCTTTTGCTGTAGAATTAACTCATTAAATACAGAAAAATATACAGATGCAGCTTCTCCTTCTAATCCGAGCAACATATCAGCTCTTTCACACTTTCTGATATTTCCCAGACTTTGTGCCAAAAATGCCGATTTTCTTTTTATCTGTTCCACATCTAAACGCAAAGCATAATCTCTAGAAGCTCTTTCCAAAACCCATCTTGCATTATATACCTTTCCCAAAATAAAATTTCTGGCAATCTGTATACTTTTCTGCTCATCTTCGCTAATTCGATACTGTTGCTTTCTCAACATCACATTCCCTTTTACTTCGCCTGTAACTCTTGCAAGGAAACGGCCATTACCAGACATAAAAGATAAATCAATATTTCTCTTTGCACAAGCCCCCATTAAAGCGGGACTGGCACCTGTATATCCAAATGTCACTATAGCCTGAAGGTTATGAAGGGGAACTCTTCCTATCTCCTTCTGTTCTTCTGAAATGACAACATTCTCTCCATCTAAAGACAGATATCTGTTTCCTGAAGTTACATACAAAGTATTTAAAAGTCTTTTCATCTTTTTTCCTCTTCTAAAAGCCTATTCTCAATATATCGGGAAACGGATTTCTTTTTATTCAGCACAGGAAGGCATATATCCTTCAACGAGCATGCATTACATTTTTTACTGACTTTGACCTTAGGTGTATACTGCTGATCATAATATTTATGCATTTCAGCAAATATACTTTTAACCTTATCTCTTATCTCATTTGTAAATTCAACCTTCATACGATGTCTCGTTTCACCATAATAAATATATCCATATGGTATTGTACAAAATAGCATCTCCTCTAGACATAATGCCTGAGCGGTCACTTGAAGTACATCTGAATCATTCGTCTTAGGTTTGCCTCTTTTATATTCCACAGGAGTAACTATATAATTTCCTTCTCTTCCCGCCAAAACGATTCCTTGTTTACTTTTACGAAACTCTACTACATCACATTCACCACTCACTCCCATTTCACGAGAGTGAATAGGCATTGCTCGTATAATCAACAAATCTCCTCTTTTTTCTTTAAGACCCGCATCGTGAGCATTTTCATGAAAGATTTTTCCCTCTACAGTTCTTACATTTTCCTGCCATTGCATCTCAATATAGGCTAAAGCCCACTGTCTCCGACAAAAAGCAAAGTGCTGAATTCCGGATAATTGAAGAAATTCCTCCTCATTATACAAAATCAAATTCCTCCGGTTTCATACATCCATCCACATTCCATTCGATTACATAATCTTTAAACTCCGTTGGCCGTTCAACATTTTTATGTATACAAAAGCCTCTCTGAATCTTTCCACTAGAAATTGCCGGAGTTTTTTCATTATGCTGCCACCAATATAATTTACAGACCTCCATACTGCCTTCTGGTCTTGCTGACGATGCATCATTTTCAAACAGAGTTTTTAATGCTTCTTTCAACAGCTCTGCATCCTCCTGACTAAACCCGGTCTTTTCAGCAAGTTGCACATTCACGCTTCCCATCACTTTATAAACTGCAAATCCAACTCTATGTTTAGTTCCCATTGTATCAGAAGCTTTACTTTCTTTTCCCGCTTCACTGTTGACACTTTTTGTAATCTGCATACTGACAATATCGATTGGTGATAAACTTATTGCCTGATGAATGGAAACCGGACCTCTTACTCCAAATGAAACCGGCACTTTTTTAAAGGCGAACACCTGACCGAAAGCCCTTACATCAATCCATTCTTTACATGCTATCTGTGCACATAGATCACGATTTGCTTTTTTTTTGTTACTTATTTGTGCTTTCAATTCTTCACAGCCATCTGCACGATCTTTTAAGCTGGTAAATGAATCATCTGAACGATCATCTGACTGTACAAAGATTCTCTGTCCCAAATCCTGAAGACGATTTCTTATTTTTCTTTTTATACAAACATCAGAAATCTCTCCGTATCCATTCAAATCAATTCTGGGACGATTTCCATTTAATGGATCTCCATTAGGATTGGCATTACATGCACTGATAAATAAAGTAAAATCAATTTTTCCTTTTAATTTGCTCATCGGTTATTCCTCCTCTTTCTTTTCTTGTTTATAATTTTTCAAATCATACGACTGGCTATGAAATCCCAATAAATATAAACCGTTTAATTTACAGTTTTCTTTGTATTCCTCGATATTAAAAAGCTGATTAATTTCATCCATCTGATTTTCATAATACCGTCTTTCTATCATGTTCAGTTTATTTAAATATGGCTGAATATTCTCCTCAATCACTTTCCATGTCTCAAATGGACGCTGTGAAAATTGATTCATATATCGTTTTGCGTTTGTAACTCTTGAACCATCTTTTTCTTTATCATAAGTACGATATTCAATTCGATCTGCAATTGCCAGTAATCGTCCATACAAATAATCCCGTTCCCTACATGTTCTATCCAGTGCCACTTTCCATTCCTCCTCTTTTTTTATTTCTTTCCTATATTTTTTTACCATAGAGCACGCCAACGTTAAAACTCGTTCCCAATTTATTCTTTCTTTATAAGCCATCGGGTTGGATGCCCTTATCATCGCTCTTTGGACATAATCATAAGGTATTCTCTGACCATCCCAGATACAAGGAATTAATCTTTTTGCCACCTCTGCATATAATTTTTTACCATTTGCATCAACAATCGTAAGAATTCCCTTACTTTCCATTCCAAACAGAATGTCGGCCACATCTCTGACACCCACCATCCCCAGGAATTTTGATCTTTTCCCATCTTTCCATTTTTCATGTAGCCATTCGCATCCTTCATGCCACTTTCTTATATTTTCCAGATATCGTGCAGATTCCAGTGTCTTTGCTTCTACCAAAGACAATCTTCCGGTAGTGGCTGCATCTACGCCTAATAAAATCATTGTAGATGTGTTATTAATCTGTCTTCCATATCCATTCAAGGCTTTATAAAACACTTCCGACGTAATTTCATTGCCATCTGAGATATAATCTTGTTCATCCTCCTCATACCATTTCATGCAATCATTCTCATAATCTGTAACAATTCGATCTGTATCCGCATCCCATCTGGGCATAGCAAGCTTATTGGATTCCCACGTGACTATAGTTAACGTATCAAAAGCTCTTCCCTGCTTTCGGATAATCCACTTTAAAGCATTATGCATTTTCTGAGAAGTCTCATTTCCGACAGCAAAAGCTTCTTCCTTTTCAGCAAATCGTCCTCGATATGTAAAATTCTTACTGTCATTTGCAGAAATCAATTTTGCCCCATCGCCTTCATTACGGATTTTTTTTGAGTGTAAATAAGTAATAGATTCCATATTACCACTCAGATAGCAAATTCCTTTGTTCTTTTCTAATGACCTGCTGTATTCAATATAACACTGCTGCAGAGACTGATCCTTCCAGCATTCATCCGGAGAATTTACAGACCGGATAATAAATCTGACAAATGCTTTCGTCTGCGGTATTCCCTGTATCGTTTCTTTCTCATCCAAAATTCCTTTTTCATTTAATTTCAGAACTCTGTACTCCAACAGATCCTTTATTAACGTACCTTTCACTAGATATAAATAGATTGCACGAACCTTCTTATGGGAATAATCTGATTGACACCACTTCTCCAATTTCTTTATATATAGGTCATGGCATACGCCATCATCTTCACAATAATTTTTATAATCTCCTGCAAGATATTTTAAATTGTCACATAACGGATGAGGTTCTTTTCCCGCAGTACGGCTTCCTGATTTTTCAGTAATTGGTATAATAGTAAATTTTTTAATGTTATCTACAGTTTCTGCTCTCAGAAATGTACCGTTCTCATCAATCGTTACTTCTATTTGCGCTGTCACAGTTGTATGAAACGGTGGTAGCAACACATAAGACATATTATTTCTTTTTTCAATGATTCCTGCTTTATCACTGTTTTTTTCATATAAATCAATAAGTTCCTCTGCCCAGTTCACTCATCCACCTCCTCATCAACAAATTCCTTCAGTCCTGTAAAGTTTCCTTCTCCAAAGACTCTTCTTTGCATTTCCCGGATATGTCTCTTCTGTACACATTCCTCAGGTCTGGTAAATTCTATGATTCCACCTTTTTTCATAACAGGTTTCCAGAAACGCACCGTCATCTTGTTTTGATCTTCCGGCAAAATTGCTTCATCAGCATAGGTAATTCCATGATACATAAAGCCGTATTCCACTTCTCCCGACATTGTATCATAATAACTATCTCCTTCACCAAATACACATGGTTCTACAAAAGCCTGACATTCTCTTGTTCCCAGAAAAATATCTCTACGGCCTCCCCGTTCCACCATTCTCCTAGCAATATTGTAATGCTTGTTTTCATTTCTGTCCTGCTCTAATTCCGGATGATTCATATTAAACTCAAAATGAGCTCTGACCTGGTAACATACATCTTTCAAATATGTATAATATGCCAGTTCATTTCCCCCATTGTAAGCAATCGGCCGGATTCCTTTCGTTTCTGTCTGAATAGGTTTCATAATACGCACAGCATCAACGATCCACATGATTGTAGGCTTCCAGTAAACGCTCTCTACAATTCCTTTTAATGCTTCATACGTAGGAATATGATAACTTGTCTTTTCACCGCCTACACGCATAACCGGATCTGAAAATAATGCATATGTACCGTAAACTTCAAACTCTATAGTATTTCTATATTTTTTCAAAAATATTTCACCCCCATCATATCATTAAAGTATTCATTTTTGGATTGTCTAACACTCCAATCTCATGATCATAATAACCATCACTCAACACCAATATCTTTTTATCGCATATTTCATGTATAGCATTACCTAATTTGTTTCTTTTATTTTCAGAAATACTAACTGTATATCTTTGCAATACTCTCATTTCCTTTCGTTGTTCCTCCTGGTTTAAACGGTTGCTTTCCAATTTTTGTATAGAACGTTTTGCAGTTTCATCATATTCAATTACAACATTCGTCTTGTACTCATTGGAAATAACTTCAAATTCTTTTCCTGCCGTTTGAAAAGCCTGTACAAATGGAGACTTCAAGCTTTTTGGATTATGTGAACGTTTGTACTGCTTACAGCCAATGCTGTCCTTTCCTAATAAGTCTACTAAAGTTGTATTATAATCTTTTACAGGAAATTTTGTTTCACCGGTATCCAATCCATAGTGATAATTCTCATAATATGCTTTAATTGTTTCCTGGGAATCCAGCGACCCCCCAAATCTCTCTGGATCATTTCTATAATCATCCAAGACTTTCTGTAAAGCGTTCTGTGCGGTTATTATTTCAGGTAAACTATTCAGGTTTTCTGCTTGTTTTGACATCTGTATAATATAAACGGCACCAAGCCCTTCTAATTCTTTATGCCGATTACATCTTCCCGCTGCTTGAATAATATTGTCCAATCCCGCTTTTGAACGTATCACACATCCAAACGAAAAATTTACACCTGCTTCCACCAACTGTGTACTGACACAGATTACCTTTTTCCCATTTTTTATTTCTTTCAATGCACTCTTTATCTCTTCCAGTTTATCAAGCTTATTCTTTGCACACATGTTATTACTCAAATGAAAAATCTGATATTCACTACCATCACACCACTCTCTCAACGAAGAAAACAGATTCCGGGCACAAGACGTAGTATTCACAATTACTAATATACTTTTATACACTTCTATATTTTCCAGAACAAAATCCTTTAAATCTGCTATCTCCATTCCACCTGGATAAATGCCTGTCTTATCAATAATTTCTGTTCTTTTAAATATTTCCATATATTTTTTTACTTCACCGGCCATCTCAATACATTCACAAATGTTATTTTCTTCATAAGATGCCAGAGTAGGTTGAGTAGCTGAGCATAAAATAACTGTTGTGTTACAGAAAACAGTCAGGAAATTAACTGCCAGATTAAACAATTCCCTACACTTTACAGGAAAAGCCTGTACTTCGTCAAAAATAATAATACTGTTGCATAAGGAATGCATTCTTCTGATACAGCTCTTTTGTTCCGAAAATAGCGTATTTAATACCTGAACCGCCGAAGTAAGAATAATTGGAGAATCCCATGTTTCCGTTAGCCCTCTATATTCTCTTTCCTTCTGTTCATCCTCGCAGATCACATTACAGTGATGTTCCAGAACTATTTCTGAATTTCCTACTGCATTCCTGATTTCCTGAGCATTTTGCTCCAAAATAGAATTAAAAGGAGCAATATAAATAATATGCTGTTTCTTTTGTTCAATCGCATGATGCAGAGCAAAACGCAAACTGCTGAGAGTTTTTCCAGCGCCAGTGGGAACAGTCAATCTATAAAGATTCCTTTTTTGTTTGGATGCCTCCCTGCATAAGTCTGATATTTCCTGCCTATATTCATTTAAAGTACTACAGTTTTCAGGATTCTTTTTAACTTCACTCGACAAATAATTTTCAAAATAATTAGCACTTTGCTTCCATATTACTTGCACTTTTTCCACTGACAAACGTACTGGAAGAGGGATATCTTCAGAAAAACAAGCTGTATCTGTCCAATCACTATCTATCAGAATTGATATTAAAAGCCGAACATACATTCCTATAAAGAAAAATCCATTACCACAAGTTCCGCTTTTATGATTCGACAAAAAAGCACTAATTTTATCATTGATACATTTAAAATCATCCAATGCACGTTTACACTTTTCCTCCAACATATATTTATCATATATTTGAAAAAATCTTTGTTGGATTAAATCATATTCTATACTTTTTTCTCTGCGCTTCTCCTCTAGCGTCTGACCGGTTCTCAAGTCAATACAATCCTGCACTCCATGGTGTGAATACACAATAGTACTAACCATTCTTCCTGCTGCACTGCCTTTGAATAAATCATTCGCCATACGTCCTCCTGCTGTAGAATGATCCAGATTATGTTTATGTACCCCTTCACCATACTGCAAAATTGTCTCAAAATCATTCTGGTTCTCCTTCCCTAATTTCCCAGCATCATGGAAAACTGCCCCAAGATACGAGATATTTTTTAATTCTGGAAGAGGACAAATTTTTTCTGAAAATTCTGCAACATTTCTGAGATGTGCTTCAATAGATTGTTTCCGCCTTGTTTTGTAAATGACATGTGCCAAGTATTCCCTTTTTACTATAACCTCTTCTTTATTATTGATAGTATAACTCCTTTCCAAACTGTGCTTTTTTAGGCGTTTGCGAAACGCTAACACCCACATAAATACAGAATCATTTTTGTCACAAAATATTTCAAACAGAATTTCTTACCGGACTTACAATCCATGTTCGACCATCTTGTTGATCTGACCGAACCGATATGCCAATGTATTGATGCAGATAAAGCCGCTATGGTTTTGTTTGACACTTCCGGTATTGAAACATGGGTAACTGAAAATAATCTTAAATATCCCAATCGTATCATCAAACATCTGAAAACCTTTAAGAAAACCCATAATCTGGATCAGTCCTACGACCCTTACAAAGTTGCTTATGGCTCCATGCCTTCCCACTCAGCTACTAATCCGGCAATCCAGAAGATGTACATTAACGGACATTTCTGCTATACATTTAAATTTGGTATCATTGTCAACGAGCTTGGTATTATCAGGGATATCACCTTCTACAATAAAAATTTCCTCAAATCTCACCCGGACATCGTCATAGAAAAGAAATCAGATTTTCCCGATGAGGATAAATCCCTCTCTCTATAAGATTCTCTTTGTATATTTAATATTTTAAAAGTACTTCTTGCAAATACTCTTTATATTCCTCACGAATATCTTCTGGTGCAATAATTTGAATTTTATCTCCAATTCCTGTAATCCAGCCAAAAAATTGTCTGCTTACTGTCACTATAACTTTTGTTCTAAAGTAATTTTCTCCCTCTGGTATCATCCATATATCCTGTCCAAAGCGGTCCAATATAACACCAGCAAGTCCATTATGACAAAGTAACGTTATTTCTGCATCTTTTCCCCCATACATACCAAATGTTTTTTTTGCATACAACGCCAGATTAAACTCAAGAAAATATTCTTTTCCTTTACGTTCAATATCAAGCATATTTATATGCTGTATTTTATCAACACGATAGTGCTTCACTTTTTCTTCTGACTCATCATATGCTATTAAATAATAATTTTCGTCATCCCAGGTCAGACTCCATGGGCTAACTATATAAAATGTACCATTTTTTCTTAAATGTAATTCTTTTTTTACAGTCCACTCAGCATATTGAAATGTCACTTGTTTATTATAAAAAATCGCCGCATGTATCTGATCCACATTATAATAAATCGTTTCATTTTTTGTTTTTGGTCGATTATAAATTACAACCTGTTGTGATAACTGCTTTGCTTCAAATTCACTACACAATGTTTCCAATTTATTGATAAGCTCTCTTGATTTACTTTCTGTTATAAATTTCGAAGACTGTACCGCGTCTACTAAAAGTTTCAATTCCGGAAGTTCAAATTTTCTCGTTCCAACATAATATCCAGCATTTTTTCCTTTTAATTGAATAATATTTAATCCATAACTATCAAGCGTATTTATATCACTATAAATTGTCCGTCGATCAACATCTATACCATATTCCTTACTTAAAATTCTACATAAGTCTGTTGCATTGAGAATATGTTTTTCATCTGTTTTCTTTAGCATAATATGCATCAAATACAAAATTCTTAATTTTTGATCATTGGTTGCCATAAAAACCCTCCCTTTACATTTAATAATTACACATACCTATGTGCAAAAATCCTGACATCCAATTATTTCTTCTTATTTTTTTCACATATTCCATTTTATTCCTTTTCTCTATTATATTCTTTTATTTATCAACCCACAAGCTTTGTCTTACATTTTTGTTATATTGATGCTAATACAGAAAAAACTGCCAATGAGAAATACTCATTGACAGAAATATTACATGACTCATATTATATTAAAATGCGTTGACAAAAAATGATACAATATCTCATTTGTCACCTTGTTCACTCTCTGATCCTCCACCAGCTGCCCCACTGGCTCTGCCAAGCTGCACTCACCGCAAATATCCACTCCAATAACCTTCTGATTCATAAATACCTCGGAAAGCAGTTTTTTTAGAGTATCCACAGACATATCTCCCTGATTCCAATTGGTTCTGGCACCGTACCGATCAAGAACATCCTTATCAATAGAAATGTAAGCAGGCAAATCCATGCGTATTTTCGATACATCCTTTCTGGCCGTTTCACACTCAATATCCTGGATGCTGACGCAAACTAGTTTTTTCATAAGATCAGCCGGTATTTCTTCCATACTCTTTTGATTTGGTCCTATCAGAATCAGTTGCTCTAAATATAGATTTTGCCGAAGCATTTCGCCTGCCCAACTGCCGCAACTTGTCAATTCATGGATCAATGGCTGCTGCATATCGCTGTGATGATCGAATAATACCAGCGCAAAGGGGATATGAATCTTTTCTGTAAATAATTTTGTTACATAATGATAATTCCCATTGTCCAAAAAGTGGATTCCTTCTGGTCCAAAATCCTTTAGTCGGTTTCGAATCTCATCTTCTGCCTCTTTTGTACAATACATATTGGTCCCGCTGATATCACTTAGATCAACTCTCGTCAAATCCTCTACCTGAGTTTCGATATTTTCTGGATAAACGTGTGAAAAATCAAGTATCACATTTTCTGTCTTTTTCAAATGGAGCACATCCTTTCTTCATAGACATTGTGTGTATGCTATATGAATCCTTTTCGATTATCGAAAATTAAAAATTCTTTATAATTGAAAAAAAGCCTACAAGGCTTTTTTTCAATTCAGACTGTAGACAAAGTTGGTGCTGGAGATAATCTCCAGCACCACTTTTCTTTGAAAAATGACTTTTCTTTTAATAACCGCCAAATATTATGGATGGTTGAGATTCTTTCTTCCCTTTTGGCCAGTATCCTGGCCAGTTTTTTCAGGTTCATACATGCAAAAGTAAGCCCCGCTTTCATCTCCATCCGGGCTTTTCCTATGTATTGTGTATAACGAAATCCATGCTGCTCTTTGGCTGTTCCGAAAATCCTCTCGATTGTCTCCTTTCTTAAGTCATATATCTGTTTATTGCCAAGTGTATGCCTGATGTCCTCTGCTTTCTCCATATATTCTTCCCACACATGGCGGGTGATCACTTTTATATGTTCTTTGCTTTCCGTACATCTATGAAGATTTGGACAACTGGCACATATTTCTCCGCAGCTTACGTATTCCCTATAACCCTCCCTGTTTGTCGTATGATAGGATAATATATGGTTTTCCGGACATATATAGCAGTCATAATACTCATCATATACATACTCATATTTTCGGAAAAAACCTTCCTTTGTCATTGGCCTTTTGTATGGGAACAGCGGCTCGATACCATCTTCTAACAACTCATGGGCGATTGCTGGTGTACGATAACCGGCATCTGCTATGATCATAGCCGGTGAATAGATCTTTATCTTGTCATAAAGTGTTTTGAATGTCCGGCTGTCATGTTCATTCCCCGGATGAATGCTGTATCCCAGGATCCAGCCATGTTTATCACAAGCTGTTTCCACTGCATAGGCAAAAACATGTTTATGCTCGCCTTTACGAAACCAGCCGCTTTCCGGATCACTGATACTGCATTTCTGCGTTTTAATTCCTTCTGGAATTTCTTCTTCCTTTGTATTATCACCGCTCCCGCTGCCGGATGGGGGATCATTTTTGTCTTTTTCTTTCAAAGGCTTTTTCCCATGCGCTTCACGATCCCTGGATATTTCCTTCTGTAGTTTCTCTTCATACCAAAGGGCCTGTTCCTGTGCAACTCTTTTTCGCATTTTTTTGCTGTTTGCACATGCTTTCACATGAGTGGAATCCACAAAGATCTGATCGGTGTCCACCAGTTTAAATTTCATGCAGTCTTCCAATATTTTTGCAAAGATCTGCTCAAAAAGATCTGTGTCCTTAAAACGGCGTGTATAGTTTTTTCCAAAGGTTGAAAAATGTGGTACCGGATCCATCATGTCTAATCCAAGGAACCATCTGTAAGCAACGTTTACTTCAATCTCCTTGATAGTCTGTCTCATACTTTTAATTCCATAAAGGTATTGAATAAAAGGAATTTTGATCAGCATAACAGGATCCATGCTGGGTCTTCCATTATCAGAACAGTATTTTTCTTCTACAAGATCATAGATAAAAGTCCAGTCGATGGCTTTATCAATCAAACGCAGCATATGGTTTTGAGGAACCATGTCATCCATACAGAACATCATCATCTGTTCCCTTTTTTTGTCTGCATTTTTTGTCATCATAAAAAACACCGCCTTTCTGATATTTCAATTATATCAGAAAAACGGTCGTAAACATAGAAAAGCCCGGCTTTCGCCGGGACTTTGTCTACAGTCTGAATTGAAAAAAAGCCTACAAGGCTTTTTTTCAATTAGTTTTCATGCAAGACTATGAGAGTAACTCTCTTACCATTTTGGCATCAAATACTACAGAATCTACGTGGTCCACTTCAATCTGATACAGGGCATTGGCTGCAATATGCTCTGCCGCCTGTTCCAAATCACGGATTCCGCTGGTGTTTCTATGAATATCAATCACTTCATCCAATCCCTCTGGAGTCAGAATACATTCATTCTCCTGCATACCAATTCTCTTCAGTACTTTTGGAAGAGCATATTGGGAAAAGATGATCTTCTTCTCTTCCGGTGTATAGTCTGGAATCTCGATGACCGCAAAACGAGACATCAACGGTGCGCTGATCTGATCTTTATCGTTGGCAGTAGCAATCGGATATACACCAACCGTTGGAATCATACATTCCATGTAGTTATCGGTAAATCCAAGGTTGTCAAGCAGTGTCAGAAGAACATCTGCAGGGTTTCCATTTCCTTTCCCAGAGGCTGCTTTATCCAATTCGTTGATAATAAATACCAGATTAGACTCGCCGGCCATGGAAAAGGCTTCCATAATAATACCTGGTTTTGCGTTGGCATAGATTCTGGAGCTTCCCGTCAGCTGCTCTGGATCATTGATAGAACTCATATCCAGAGTCGTCCAAGGAAGCTTTAAGATACGAGCTACCGCATAGGCAATCTGGGATTTCCCGGTTCCGGCAGGACCGATCAGTAATAAACCATAAGCTGGCAAAGTATGGGTGCGGTTAATCTGAATAATTGTCTCGATGATTCTCTGTTTTACCCGCTCCATGCCATAAAGCTCTTCATCTAAGATGCGACGAGCCTCTTCGGGATCAATGGCTTCAAAATAATTGCTCTTCCACTGAATGTTCATCATCATGGACAGGGCACGCTGGGCATGACGTCTCTCTTCCTGAGAAACCTCGTGAGAACGTGCTACCGCCAGGTTTCTTCTGGCCCAGAGATGAATATTATCCGGCAGGGTTCTGCCCGCACAATTCATAAAATCAGTAATGCTCTGGATACTGGTCAGCTTCATGCTGTCACCAACTTCCTCCTGATCCTCATTCTCCATCTCTTCTGATGGTGCATTGCTAGACAGCAGGCGTTCAATCATAAACTGTAAGAATCCATCTTCTGCAGAAAGTTTGCTTCCTCCTCCAAATGCGATCTCACGAATCTTATATACGGCATAACCATCTTCACGATCGGCACCGGAAAGGCGCACATTGATACGATTCTCACCTAGCCATTTTAAAAGGCTAACAAAACGGGCATCCAACTGTAAAATATCAGCAGTTACCACACCATTTTCTCCTTTGAATTCAAACGCTGTCCGCTGAGACGGATTAATGAACACTCCGCAAGAGTGGTGCTGCAGATTTTTCCCTTTATTATCCAAAACAAGAATCGGCTGTTCTGGAGAAGTGGTAGACTCATTGGTACGAAAAATTGTATAAGTACACGCAGAAACTTTTTGTTTTTCTGGTGCATTGCTAAAATCAAAAACTGGCATGAAATAAACTCCCTTTTCTCTTAAATTTGTAACGTAATGAAAGCATATCCTCGCATTCTTTCTGCAATATATGCATTGGTTTTTAGTTTAACATGAAATAACGCTCCACACAATGTACATCTGCTCAAGTCCAGCAAAATAGACATGTATTTCTACTTTCTTGCAAGCGAAAATCCTTTTCCACGCACTTCCTTCACCTGAGTAATCGTTAAGAAAGCACCTGGATCCACTTCATGGATCATTTCTTTCACCGGGTATAGCTTTCGCCCCGGAATCACACACATGACTCCCTGCAATGAATCATGGGTATAACCTTTTTCCATGTAGATCATGGTCACTCCAGCATCCTGTTCTTCCAGCAGATTCTCCCGGATTTCCTCAAATTTATCGGAAATGATCACAATCTGGATCTGGGCCTTTCCGAGCAATAGAATCTGATTCATCGTCAATGTCTCGATCAGTAATACTAAAATACCGAATAAGATCTGCTCTGCATTAGAAAACGGAACCTGAATACCCAATATAATAAAATCGATGATATACAGCCCAACTGCTACTGAAATCATCGGAACCCAACGATGAAGCAGCAAAGCAATAATATCCGTTCCGCCGGTGGACGCTCCTACGCGGACAACCAATCCGATTCCCGTGCCCAGCACCAGACCTCCCAGAACCGAAGCCAGCATAGCATCACCTGTCAACGTATTTATTCCAGGAATCCCCATGATGATAGAAAGCCATATAGGATAAATAAAGGTACTGGCAATCGTAGAAATGGCAAACTTCTTTCCCATTGCCACTGCTCCCAAGAGAAACAGACAGACATTAAAGCCAAATACCACAACCGGAAGCCCGATGGATAAATAATGACTGACAGCCAGTGCCATACCTGTAACACCTCCCATAATCACACCATGGGGAGAGAAAAAAGCTGCCACGGAAAATGCGATCAGCCCATTTCCTGCCACAATACTGGCAATCATATCTAATTGTTTTTTTCGTTTCATAACAACCTCCCAAATACTGTTTTCCCTTTATCTGACTATTATAGCAAAAAAAAAGACCAAATCCTATGTTATATAGAATTCAGTCCTTTTTCATCTAATCAATTGTTACGTAAAAATATTATACTGCCAAAATACGTCCTATAAACTGTTATTTTTCATTATGAAGCAGCTTATGCTCTTTTCCTTTTAAGATTCCTTCATATGCAGTCCGCACAATTGGATTCTCTTTTGAAAGCTTAATCTGTGCCGCACGATCAATATTATAGATACCTTCAAAACGTGCCTGCTTTGTTCTTGATCCAATTGGAAGTGGCTGACCTCCACCGGAAATACATCCTCTCTTGCAGGCCATAACCTCTACAAAGTCATACTGTACTTCACCGCTTTCCATTTTCTTCAAAAGATTGTCTGCGTTGCGAAGACCATTAACAATTGCAATACGAACTTCTCTGCCTTGATAATCAATAACCGCTTCCTTTGTGCCATGTAACCCGCGGACACCGGTAAAGGCAATTTCTTCCAAGTCTTCCATCCGATTACTTCCTACCAGATTACGAATAACTGCTTCCGTTACACCACCAGTAACACCAAAAATTGCTCCAGCCCCGGAAGCCAGACCAAATGGCATGTCTAATGCTTCTGAAGGCATCTCCTCCAGATCGATTCCCGCCTCTTTAATCATACGTGTCACTTCTGTAGTAGTAAGTACGTAATCAACATTTTGTTCACCATCCGTAAAATGCTCTGGTCTTAAAATCTCTGCCTTTTTGGCCGTGCAAGGCATGATGGATATAACCACTGTTTTTCTCGTATCTTTTTTGTTTTCACGTGCCTCTTCTTTCAAAATAGCTCCAAACATCTGCTGTGGTGATCTGCAGGAAGAAATATGTTTCACAAGATTTGGATGTTTTTGCTCACAAAATTTTACCCACGCAGGACAACAGGATGTAAAAAGAGGCAAATTTTCGCCTTTTGTCAGGCGTTCTACAAATTCCTTAGACTCTTCAATAACCGTTAAATCTGCGCCAAAGTTTGTATCATAAATCTCATCGAAACCAATTCTTCGAAGAGCAGCTGCTAAACGTCCAATGGAATTCTTTCCTTTTGGAATACCAAATTTATCACCGATTGCCACACGCACCGCTGGCGCAACCTGTGCAACTACGCGTATGGAAGGATCTGCTAAAGCTTCCCATACTGGACGGAAATTTTGTTTGATCGTGATGGCTCCAGTAGGACATGCAACCCGACACTGACCACATCCTACGCAATCTGTTTCAGACATCTTCCTATTAAATGCAGGCATAACCCTCATGTTGGAACCACGATATGCAAACTCTAAAATTCCCATTCCTTGTATTTCATCACAAGTACGTACACAATCGCCACAAAGAATGCATTTATTCGCATCAATAACGATACAGTCTGAGGATTCATCAATTGGTACCTGCTCTTTTGTATTTGAAAAACGAATATAACTTACACCCAATTGCTGTGCCAGTTTCTGTAACTGACATTCCCCATTCGTATGACAAGTTGTACATTCTCTGCAATGAGAAGCCAATAAAAGCTCTAAGATCATTTTTCTATGATGCTGTAATTTCGGTGTGTTTGTATAAATTACCATCCCATCTCTTGGTACTTCTGAACAAGAGGCAAATACTCTGCCTCGATCGTCTTCCACTACACATAATCTACATGCACCATATGTAGATAATTCTGAATGATAACAAAATGTTGGCAGGTTGATTCCTGCTTTTCGAATAACGGAAAGCAGATTTTTCTCATCATCAAATGCAATCTTTTGGTTATTCACTGTTAAGTATTTCATCTTCTTTCCTCCTATCCTTCTACATGAATTGCATGGAATGCACATGCATCTTCACAGGCGCCGCACTTAATACATTTATCAGTGTCAATCTCAAAGGACTCTCGAATCTTACCGCTGATTGCACCCACTGGACAGTTTCTGGCACATTTTGAACAGCCTTTACAAAGCTCTGGACTAATGATAAAGCGTTTCATGGCTGTACAATTGTGTGCACGACATTTTTTATCTACTACGTGTTCCAGATATTCATCTTTGAATAAATGCAAGGTACTAAGTACTGGCAACGCGGCACTTTTCCCAAGACCACATAAAGCAGTATCGGTAATGGTTATTGCAAGTTCTTCCAAAAGATCAAGGTCTTCTAACTTACCTTTTCCTGCAACAATTCGTTCTAATACCTCCAACATGCGTTTGGTACCCTCTCGACAAGGTACGCATTTTCCACAGCTTTCATTCTGTGTAAAATTCATAAAGAATCTGGCAACTTCAACCATACAAGTATTATTGTCCATAACAACAAGTCCACCAGAGCCGATCATTGCTCCCATTTTCTTCAATGAATCAAAATCAAGGCTAACATCCAGATGTGGTGTGATCAGACATCCTCCGGATGGTCCACCAATCTGAACACCTTTAAATTCAGCACCTCCCTTGATGCCACCACCAATATCAAAAATAACTTCTCGAAGAGTTGTTCCCATTGGAACCTCTATCAGACCTGTATGCTTTACAGAACCAGTCAGGGCAAATGCTTTTGTTCCCGGACTATTTTCTGGTCCAATACTCTTATACCAGTCCGCACCACGTTCAATAATCATTGGTACATTGGCATATGTTTCTACATTGTTTAATACCGTTGGTTTCGCAAATAATCCCTGTTCAACCGTACGAGGTGGTTTTACACGTGGAAAGCCTCTGTTTCCTTCAATGGATGCCGTCAGAGCACTTCCTTCTCCACAGACAAAGGCACCTGCACCACGGTTGATATGTAGTTTAAATGAAAAATCTGTTCCAAGAATATTCTCTCCCAACAGACCTATTTCCTCTGCCTGTGCAATGGCTAATCGTAATCTGCTGATCGCCAGTGGATACTCCGCTCGAACATAAATATAACCTTCCTGTGCTGCTACTGCATAAGCTGCGATCAACATGCCTTCAATCATCTTATGAGGATCGCCTTCCATGATACTTCGATCCATAAATGCACCTGGATCGCCCTCATCTCCATTACATACGATATATCGAATCTTTTCTTTCTGCTTGGCAACCTGTGACCATTTGTAACCAGTTTTAAATCCACCGCCGCCACGGCCACGAAGATTGGATTCTGATATTTCATGTATCACTTCTTCTGGAGTCATCGTGAATAAGGCTTTGGCAAATGCCTGATATCCCCCAACTGCAATTGTCTCTTCAATATGCTCTGCATCAATATGTCCGCAGTTTTTTAAAACCAACCTGGTCTGTTTCTTATAAAATGGAATTTCTTCCTGCTTCTGATACTCAATTCCATCCTGCTCAAATAAGAGACGATGAATTACTTCACCATTTTGGATCGTCTTGTGATAGATTGCTTCACAATCATCTGGAGATACTTTTGTATAAAGAATTCCCATCGGTTCAATTCGCATCAATGGTCCCATCTCACAAAAACCATGACATCCACTTTTTCGAACAGCAATGCCTGCACCCGGGCAAGTTCCGTCTAAATGTGCAATTTCCGGACCAAATTCTACCTCTACATCTTCATTTCCAGAGGTAAGCTGGCACATTTTTTTATAAATCTCGTCAGATCCTCCTGCAAGACAGCCTGTACCGGCACAAATAAGAATTCTACAAGTCTCTGCATTAATTTTATCTCTTGCCTCATCCTGAAATTTCAGAAGAGCTTCACGGTCTTTTATAATACTCATATCATACCTCCTCCTTTAACTTCCTGATTAACTGAGATACCTGATCTGGAGTCATAGATGGATGTACCACATCATTCACGGTCAATACTGGTGCTAATCCACATGCTCCAAGACAAGAAACTGTCTCCACAGTAAACAACATATCATCGGTTGTAGACTTATTCTTTGAAAGTCCAAGCTCTGAATATAATCTCTCTAAAATTCCAGGAGACTTTCTTACATGACAAGCCGTTCCGTCACACACTTTGATCACATATTTTCCCTTTGGATCAAAGGAAAAATTCTCATAAAATGTCGCCACACTAAATGCTTTTGCTTCTGTAATTCCGATTTTTTCCGCTACATAAGACAATAATTCCGGTGGCAAATAACGGTACTCATTCTGGATATCCTGAATAATAGGGATCAACTTCTCCTGCCTGGCTCCGTACAGATCAATAATCCTATCTGCACAGTCATAATAACTTTGCTCTAACATAAACCCTCCATACATATTATGCTTTTGTGTATTCGTTACATTATATAATTTTATTCTATCTTATTGATAATTTTTTGTCAATTTTTATCATCAATCTACACAACAGTATCATTTAAGCTGTCAATACATTATAAAAAAATGTTCACTACTATACACTTTTGTATAATGATTATGGTTTTATATGTGTTCCATTGTCCGCTCTGTCTGCTGAATATCTGATGGCTGAATATTTAAGCATAAATTTCTCGTCTACTTTCCGAAATAGTAGTATAACAAAGGGGCTGTCTATTTCCCGACAGCCCCCTATTTTCACATTACTCAAACTCGTCTCACAGGAGATTAATCCTGGTATGCTTCTTTTATGCAAAGGGTTATATAAAAATGTCTTTCCTATGATTTAAGTGAATGCCGATATGCCCTACACCCAATATTACTGCAGCCATGAATAGCAATGGATTCCGTCCATATATAGCAATCATACAACATGCAATAACTGGCAGAGTGGCACCTGGCACAGGAATGCTTATTAAGATTTTCCTGCAAGTGAACTTAATATTTTTGGAACAAACCATACGAGCGGAATTCCCACTACAAGAATCCATATTATTGCTATTACTCGATTTCTATATCTAAAGGATTTCTTATCAAGTATCCCTCCTGTATTGCTGCAAAAGTGGCAATGACGCAAATAACACATCCACTATATTTTAAATCAACAAAAAGCAAAGACAATGGAAACGCAAATAACATGGCACCCGTTAATTTATTCAAAAAAGAATGCACTGCCACAAATTTCTTTTTAACTATAAAGCCAGAGATTACATTAATCACCTTTATAATTGCGATTGCACCTATCCATACCAAGAGAAAAACGGGTATTTTCAAGATGGGAAGCAATTTTATTAGGCAAACTGCAATAAAGCTAAAATCTGCAATAGTATCAAGTTTAGAACCTAATTCACTGACGGTATTCGTTCTTCTTGCAACAAAACCATCCATAATATCCGTAACTCCAGTAAGCAAGTAGAAAAAATAAAATGTAGGAGAAAAGACCGGAATGAACAGCAAAAAAACACTCCCTAATATTCTACAGCCGGTTATGATATTTGCCATTCTTCATTCTCCCTCTCTTGTTTAATATATCATTCATATATGCAAGCTGAAATATGCGTTATTCCCTTTTCTTTTGCTGTTTCAGTTCAAACATTCGTATCTCTTGAGCCTCTTTTCGCTCTCGACTTTTTAATTTACGTTCCTGTTTGTTCTGCTCCTGTTGCCTCTTCAATGCTTGCTGTGATTTTGTACCAATACCATTTTCCTGCATCTGTTTTTTAGCATCACGCTGCATTCTCTTAGGATTTCTTTTCACTTATTTTGTCCATGACAATCCCTCCTAAATAATTGATTTGCAAAGAATGGACAACCCGGAGGGGCAGGTTACTTACCCTATATAATGTAGGACGGCTGGGCTACCTACCAGCTCTAGTACATTTACAATGTACATTGCGTTTTTATCTTTGCATATATAATCAAGCCATATGGCACGATTAATAAAATAGGAAATCAACATCTCGAAAATTTCCGATTTGTCTTTTCTCATTTTATCACACTCACATTCCAAACACCATTCTTATATTAACTAAATGAGCAACCTGTACACTGCTCTCCACACTTACAAATGTGGCATATAACTTACCCATTGTTTGCATCCTATATACGTTTTTTTATATTCTCACAACTCCATTCCGGTGTGTTTATAATTATTCTGTAAACGGTAGAATGCAAGTACCTTTTTATTGATTTGAAATTATGCCATAATTACACTCGACAAGAAACTATAAGTCTAAAGAGTTTAACACTCAACTTTTTTGACTGATTATAATCAGGAGGTACGATTATGGATGTCAAAACCTGGTACACCCAAAATAACATCACAAAAGCTTAGAAACTGTGTATTCCATAACTTTGACATGGCAACCATCATTAAAAATGGCATCCTCTCTTTTTTAGGAAATGCATCAAAATAAATACGTTTTATATCCCTGTTGCTTAACTTTATGTTCCGGCATATTCAAAAGCAACTTTGCCTCTGTTCCGGAAAATGCCTGTTCGCAAGAATATCCCGCTTTGGATAGTGCCTCTTGAAGCAGATTGTTGATATTTGTATCATCCTCTACAATCAGTATTTTCTTCATGATTGTTCACTCCTCTATTTTACTAATCAAAAATACCATATCATTCAACCCTCGCAATAAAATTGTTTTTTCATCCAATGTTTAAAATGGTAACTGTCACCTTCTGTCAAGTAATAGTCCGAATAAAGGAATCGTATGATATCTGTATCACCAAAAAGATCAAAAATCCACCCATCCCACCCATCTTCAAGAGGGAAGTCGCTACTTTCCATTAAAAATCGGGACTCTTCAACAATCAAATACAACATCAGCTCCTCAAGAACACTGTGTACTACAAGTTCTGTCCCACAATGAGCCATTTTACGAAACCAAACAATCAAAGCATGCAATGCATACAAAAACTCATAGTCATATTCCATGTAAAATTGCTGTGGCAGAATATCTATCAGATACGAAACTCTAATCTGTCCTATGTGAGTCCCTTTCGGCATCTTCAAAAGCTGTGTCATATCCTCTTCTACATAATCCATCAGAATATCGCTTCCAATCGCAAAAGAAATCGCTGCTACTTCTCCAAAGCGATCTGCAAGATATTGCGACCATGCTTCATGACTTTTGTACTCCTTTATCTCTGACAGAAATTCTTCTCCCGCATTATCGCCCGGCAGGCTTATCCAGTTTAATGCCCTACAAACTCCTTTATACTTATCCTTGCGAATAGATTCTCCTGCTTCGTATCTGCACCACGTTTTTGTGCCAACACCTGCCCTTAATGCTGCTTCCTCTATTGTAAGATCTAATTCATTTCTTCTCGTTTTAATTGCTTTCGCCAATTTTTCATTCCCCTTTATTGATCTCTGTGGCATAATCCCCTCTCCTTTCTTTAGTGACTAGTCATTTTTTTGTCATTATATCACTTCCATTCTATTTGTCAATAACCATACGTAAGTATGTGAACAAAAAAGACCCTGGGGAATTGCTTCCTCAAGGTCTAACTCTTTATTTGTTATAGGATAGTCGATTTTACACTAAACGGGATAATGACTATCACACCATTACAATTTTTTTATTCAAACTCGCAAATAAAATCTCGTCACTATACTTTCTTGTATCGGTATTATGGTTCTATTTGGTTTTATATGTGTTCCACTGTCCTAAGTCCATAGGCTGTACTGAACGGTGTTATCAGACATCATCTTTCATAATGTGTCCACATACGGATAATCTTTACATATCCTTCATAACCAATTTCTTCATGTGTGTTAGGTTCTTCTATAACCTGAAATACAATCCTGTGCTGAATATTGATTCTTCTAGAACAGTATCCCTGTAAATTCCCTACCAGTTTTTCATATGCCGGAGGATTCTGAAACGGATTATTTTTTATAATCTCAATCAATTCTCTGGCTTTTTTATCCAATCCGCAGGATTTCAAATTCTTTATGTCTTTAGCCGCCTGTTTGGTATAAATGATTCTGTACATTACCATTCCACCTCTGACTCATCAAGACATTCGGAAATATCCGTATTTCCTCCCTCAATGATAGATTCTGCCATACCAGGAATAGACATCAGATACAGCGTTTCTTCAATCGCTTTCCAGTCTTCCTCGCCAATCAGAACTGCATTTTTTCCTCTGGTGTTAGTAATTGTTACCGGAGTACAGCTTGCATTTACATCCTGTATCAACTGGTAAATATTCTCTCTGGCTTTTGTTGCTGTAATTGCTGTCATGATATCACCTCTTTTTTCTTTATTATAACGTACGTTTTAACGTTCGTCAATATATTTTAATTGATTCTTTTCAACAATCAGATTGATTCTACATCGTTTCTGCTATTTTTAGTATACGCAAAAAGCTGTAAAATTCAACGTGGATTTTTACAGCTTTTTATTATAACTATCTCTATTTTTTTAATTCTACAAACGGGAATCTGTAAATTTTTAATGTTCCTTACAAGACAAAGCACTGACGGAAAGTTTCAGAACTTTTGTCACATTTAAAACTTTTTCGTTAAATTCCCATTGTGTCTTGTTTGTGTAATGAGCCATAATTTTCTGTAATCCGTAAATTTTCTCATCTATGTCTGAAACTTCCTTCACTGTGCCTGTTCCCATAATACTTTGATATAGAAAGGAAAAATCACACCCAAGATTTCCCTCTGCCAATCGGTGTTTTGTATCCATTTCAAAAGACACTACTGATTGTTTAGGGAGTAAATCTATCTTCCTACCTTCATTTGCACAATGAAAATATAGGAGTATCTGCTCATCGATTATGTCATAACCAAAATTCATCGGTATAATATAGGCTTCATTATTATCCACGAGTCCTAAGCGACAACAATCACAATCATTTATAATATCCATAATTTTAGAATAGTCTTTAATTTCTCTGTCTTTTCTTCGCACAGCAATCATCTCCGTAAATTCCAATTTATCTTTTCCTCATTCTATCATATTTTATTCCGAAATTCTATTCTTATATTTGCAAAGAGCAGCCTTTCGACTGCCCTCTTTACTTTTGTTCATCAACCCGACCCATTTCATCTGATCCTGCATTTTCAACAGCTCTGTCACACTCTGTTTTTCCGCCATCTGCTTCATCAACACTTCCACCTGCTCTCTGGCTTCCCGATCGACTTGATTCAGATGTGCTGTCAACTTCCCAGTCATCAGTAAATACTGATATCTTGCCGGTCTATGCTCTTTCAGAAACTGCTTCCGCAACATTCCTTATTTTCCATATGTTGGTTCATCCTCATTCACTAAAGGAAAACTATCTGAATGCACTGGCTGTCCCAGATATTGACAGCTATGTAGGGCTCATGTACACGCTATTTGCACTGGAAGCCCTCTACGGTCTGCATATCGGCGAGATTGATGGGGAACTCTGCCTGCGGCTTGATAAAACCAAGGGTACCACCTACCTTTCTATGTTTGATATGTTCCACGAATGGCAGGAACAATCTGCAAAACTGGAATCCGGCGAGATCACGAAAGAAGAATACGACCACTGGCGGTATAACTATCCCAACGTGAAAAAATAAAAAACCAGCAAAAAAGGCCTTACCAAACTGATTTCACTCAATTCGGTAAGACCTTTTTATGTTGGTCAAAAATAATAATTACCTGATAACCTCCGGCTCACGCAAGAATAAATGCATGGTTGCCAGTGTTATCATTTTGTTATCAAATAGAACCTTGCTGCCCCTCAAACGCCCTGTTTATGCGGGTTCTCAGATTTTTTTCATCACTCAAACTCCTTTGCGGACTGCGTTATACAGCACACATAGGACATAATTAGTGGCTTATACATCGAACATTTATTCTGTTTTTGTACTTTCCGTACCGCTTATGAAAAGATAAACTCCAAAATAACTCCATTTCACTCTTTGTTATTTTGTTGTTCTTCTCTCTTGTAAAGAATGTCAAGCGCCTGGAATATTACATTACTCATAGTCTGATAGTGGCGTTCCGCATATGAAACCAACCGCTCTTTTTGTTCTGGAGACATTCGAATTCTCAGACTAGAATCTTTCCCGTTTAATGATGGTTTTCTAGGCATCTTTCTCTCCTCCTTACATTGCACAGTTTAACGCAAATTGATACATGTGCCAATCTCTATTTTTCTACTAAATGCCATCTGGCAGCATGTCCTGTTCCATTAACATCTGCTATTCCTGCACGTTTCATCGCCTGCAATATGTTCGATACTTTTTTAGACTGTTGCTTTTCATCTAATACCGCCGGCAGAGCTCCTTCCAATACACTCTTTAGCTCTGTAACGCTGGCTTGTTTCATAGTATCTAATGCATTATATATAATCTTTTTATAAACATCATTAGATAATCCTTTATTTTTTACATACTCTGTTTTCTGACCAACCATATTTGCAATTTTATAAGAAACATAAATATTCGGATATCTTCCCTCTACTATCCCCTGTTTTTTTAATATCTTATAACTTTCTTTTGAAATCACTTCGTGCTTCTGTACTTTATCTAGCAAAAACACTGTCTGTAAATCCAAATCGCCATTAGATCGTAATAATTGCGTATAATTTTTATCTAATATTCTTCCATACAATGTAACTTTCACTCTATTAGGATCACTTAAATCATATGTTGGCAACGGGAAACATTTTTCTTTTTGTATCTGGTACATCATCGGAATGCCCATTGAATTCGTATCAATCATATATAAATTTACCATTGCTCTGCACAAAAAAGTATTTCTATAGTATGGTGGTTTATACCCTTCTTCCAGTGCTCTTTCTACAGTTTCCGGAATAAAGTTTCCTTCATTGATAAAAACTAATCTATCTTCAAATTCTTCAAGATTAATTTTTCCCCTCAGCTGATAATTTGAATGTGCAATGCAATTATTAAGCACTTCTTTTACAACATCAGCCTCATATTGTGTAGTTTCATCTGGAAATAGAGTTTGCTGTCCTGCTATATATCTGTATTTTTCGTTTCTGATTTTAGAATATGCTCTATCTACAGCTAATAATAAAGGCATATCGAAATGTTCATATGCTTTTACTGTTCCATTTCCATTATATAAGGTCCATGTAATTCTTGGTATAAATCCATCAAACAAATATGCCGATTCTTCTTTTCCCAAGAGTATTAATGCGGTATTCGTTATTTTCCCTTTAATTAAAATGCCTGCTTTGTTTAAAATCTCTACATCGCTCATTTTAACAAGCATATCCGTTGATTTTTTTGCTACATTTTGTTTTTTTATAAAAAGTTCTCTGGCATAAATAACCGCTTCTGGATCCAGATCTTCAAAAGATGCTCCCTCAACAATTTCTTTTGACCAATCTACACCAACTTGACTTCTTATTAAATCCATCTTATCAATCGGAAGTGGGCATGTATTTTCATCTTCTCTTGCATATGCTGCACCATTCCAAGTTGTTGGTATACCACGTGTTGCCGGAGGTATTTGAAAAGCTACTACTCTATGTCCATCGATTTCGACTTCATAAATTTCCATAAAAGTAACTCTTTCATTTGTTCCACCTACTATTTCCTTTTTCAAATTTTGAAGATTTCCATCCTGCCGATAAGCTGTTCCAACTATTTCTTTTTTATTTGTGACTCCAAAAATAAGCCATGCTTCTTTGTACCCTCGAATGTTCGCTTCATTTCCTAAAGCTGAAAAATACTTGCCGATGTCTTTAAATGAGTAATTTGTACGTGCCTCTTTAAATTCAACCACTTCGTCTTCAAAATCTATTATCATTTTCCGCACTTTTTTTATTAACTGTTGATCGGTATATATCATGCTATTTCCTTTCTGCTTAAACTATCTTGGACTAATCTTGAGCTAATCTTAGACTATTTTTTTACCAAAACACTTTGATTTCAGCATTGTTTCATCATTTTTTGAACTAAGTTCAGACTAATCTTGAGCTAATTTTTGTTTATTCCTCTGTCTTTAGTCAATGACTTAGCATTACTTATTCCCCCAATGCTATACGTTGCATATGTTCCACATTTATAGGAATACACAAAATTTCTATCATTTTCCCATTTTTCTATTGCCTTTTCATATTGTGACCGACTCTTTTTCTGATTTATAAAAAAGTCCAAATAACTAATGATATCACTTTTTGTTAAGATGCTATTATCAATCAAACTTGCTAAAATTGTTCTTCGCTTTTTCTCTGACAATCCTTCTTCTTTCGAGACATTATATCCATACTGCATCAATATGGACTCTTGCGCCAGACTCATACCTTTCAAACGTGTATTATCTTGTAAATATTTTTTTTCATCCGTTATTCTACACAAAGGTGTACCTATACTTCTTATTTTTTCATATGTACTTTCCATTATGAAATACAAATTACATTCAGGACAATAACCTGCAGGTATTACATGTTTTTCAATACTTCCGTCAGAATTAACAATCCCAACAATCCCTTCAATATTTTTTAATTTATGTTTATCATGCATACATTTGAAGGTGGCTCTTCGTATTACAAAATCCTGAATAGAAATATTATTTTCTTCTTCCTGTTTTTCACGCTCTATTCTTTCTTTCCTTTTCTCTAGAAACTCTTGAAACTTACGCGCTTTCTCTTTTTTTGCCGGATCTTCTTCATTTTTTTTGCTATCCTTTTTTTCTTGTATTTTATCAAGATTAAAAATTGCAAATTGCTCTTGATATCTTGGAAGTGCAGCTTTATTTTGTATATCCCACTTTTCATACCTATGTGCCATATATACACTATATTTTATGTAATATACATCACAGCTTTCACAATATCGTGCCGCATAAGATCTAGAAGTTCCAATATCTTCTTTTGAATATAATATTTGTACTAATTTCAGCGGTTTACGACACTGTCTGCATACCTTTGTCTTTTCTAGGCCATATATATAACATTTAGGGATTACTTTTTTCATATTCTCACTCATATACATGTCTTCCTTTCCAGCAACAACTGCTTATTTCACTTCCAGCATAAATTTCTCAGGATTATCAATAATATTATATGTCCCACTCATATCATCCGACAAGTAGGAAAAAGAAAACATCGCCTTGCCCTTCTCTACCTGTCGCTTAGAGCTATATACCGTCACATAGAGGGCATTCGGCATTGCCTGATCATAGCTAAAACGGACACTTTTGAATGAATTTTCTCTACAGCGTTTACAATTTATTTGCAACTACTGTTAATCGTTCTTCCTGGTAATTATCAAAAGATGTCACATAAGAGCTGCAAACATCCATATCACGACCATACTGCATGTATCCAACACAGTAGCCTGTAATAACTATTATACCGATAATAAGACTAATAAACCACCTTTTTTTCATCTTCTCTTTCCTCGTCTTCTATATTTTCCATACACCTGTATTATAATACAAGTGTATGACAGGACAGCTTATTTTTCAATACAGTTGTATTTATAACTCTAAGAAAAGATGAGGTGTCGACATGATTGTATATATGGATTTAGAAAATCTGCTTAAAGAAAAGAATATCAGCAAAAATAAGCTCTGTGAAGCTTGTAATTTGCAGCGTACACAGCTTAACAACTATTGTAAAAATAAAGTAACCAGGATTGATTTCACCATTCTCGCTAAACTCTGTGAGTTTCTAGATTGTACACCAAACGATATACTGAAATTAAAATAGGGCATTGGATCATTCCAGTGCCCCCTTTTCATGTGATCAAACTTTATGCAACGCTACGATTAAATCTTATTCTTCTTTTTTCTTCTCTTTGTAATCCGACGGCAATCTTACCTCTCCACTCCGTCTTTTCCTAATAGAATTCTGCGTTTCCATCTGTGTTGGAATATAGTCATGCTCTTTTAACAAATCACTGGCAGCTTCCGCATAAGACTCATATCCAGCTGCTTTCATCCCCTTCAACATTTTTGCTAAAGCACTGTTCTTATCCCTGCTCGCCTGACGGTAGCTGATTCCCAGTTCCTCTGTTGTCTCCTTAAGTTTCTTTCCCATAATGAAATAGTCACTCACGATTTTCTTCTCTTTTTCTGTAAGATCACTGAATAACTCCTTGAAAAACAGCTCATTTGCAATATCGCCTGCCACATCAAAACTCATATCTGTGAGAAAGTCTTCCGCACTGCTTGTTTCTGACTGCATTCCGCAAAATAACAAGATATTGTTCCTTTTATGCTGCTGATGGAACATATAGTGTTCTTTATTATAAGAAGTATTCAGTACTTCCAGTTCTTCTGCTGTCACACTCTCATATTTTACTCTCTGGTATCTGTCATAAAATGTATATTTTCTTTCTTCCATGATTGTTCCTCCGATTTGTCGATTTGATTAATTTGCAACAAATCGAAGGTCATGGGTATCTGGCGTAATGCCAGCCTTTTGCCTGCATGGTGATATGCAATCTCATTTTGGGCAATCGAGTAGGAGGGAAATTTAAATAAATTTCCCGACCTCTCACACCACCGTACGTACCGTTCGGTACACGGCGGTTCAACCAACTTAACAAACAACACACCTTTCGGTGTAGTAATCTAACATAGAGACTACTCCAAATTGGGTTAGTCTCCCTTTTGTAACAGCCATATTCATTGCACCGCCTTGGCACACGCGTGCTATATGAGCTCCGTAATAAGCTATTGACCATGCAAACTTCTTGCTAATCCCAAGTTTCATCAAGTTCTTTGCTCTGTTTTGTAGAGTTTTCCATTGTTTCCATATACACATTCGTAGGCGGAAACGTATTCGAGAATCTAGTTCCTTACAGAGTGTCCTCATACTTCCTATCTTGAAGTAATTAACCCAGCCTCTAATAAGCTGATTGAGTTTCTCTACCTTGTGGCTGTTGCTAACGCCCCAACTACGACAAGTGAGTTCTTTCATCCTTTTCTTGAACTTCGCTACTGATTTTGTATGTGGCTTTGCCTTGTATTGGTGTGCCCTTGAATCAAAGTAGAATCCAAATCCTAGATATTTGATATTGACAATATCACTATGTCGCAAATCATGAATTCGAATTCTCTTTACTCCCGACTCTTTTACTCCACGATCCATTTCATGATGTAAATAAGATTTTGAAATATTGAAAATTCGTGTATCTGGTTCAATCCCATATAAACCATTAATAAAATCTTCCATTTCCTGCGCTACCATTTCGGGCATGATTACAACCCTGATACTCTTCTTCGTCTTTGGTTTTGTAATAACATCCCTACCCTTTATCTTCTGATATGACTTTGTTATAGAAACTATTTTATTCTCAAAGTCGAAATCAGATGGTGTCAATGCTCTTAACTCGCCGAGACGAATTCCACACCAGTACAACATCTCAAATGCCATATAGGAATACGGTTTATTTGCCATTGTCGGGATGAATTGTAAGTATTCCTCCTTTGTCCAGAAAAGCATTTCTTCCACCTGTGATTCTGCCTTTCTGACTGGATTAGCCGGAAGATCATAAAACCGTACTGCATGATTAAAAATGCAAGATAATTGAGACTGTATCGTTTTAAGGTATGTTACCGCATATGGATTCCCTGCAGAGTCCTTTAAACTTCTCATCATGTTCTGCCACTTAATAATGTCTCTTGCCTGAACATCTATCATCTTCACTTTACCGAAATATGGAAGTAATTTGTCCCGCACAATATACTCTTTGGATGCCCAAGTATTCTCTTTTAATTTTGGTTTAACATCTGCTTTATATACTTCAAAGAAATCTTCGAATGTCATATCCATACTGGAAGCCTTTGTTAATAAGAAGTTGTTCTCCCATTCCTGGGCTTCTCTTTTAGTTGAAAAACCTCTTTTCAACTTTCTTCTGTTTGTTCCTGTCCAGTCAACATAATGGAAAGATGTATACCATGTTCCTTTTTTATGTCTTTATAGACCGGCATTATCGCTCACCTCTTCGTCTGGTTTTGTAATCCCATAAAAGCGTTCATTAAAATACTGTCTGCTTACTCTACCCGGAATCACAATGTAACCTTTTTCTTTTAATTCCTTGTTTAATAAACGAATGATTCTGTATGCCTTTGATTCTGAAACCTCAAGACATTCCATGACATCAACAACAGTCATAAATGTATTTGTCTTTTCCATTTTCAACCTCCTACACTGCTATTTTTCTTTGTCACAATGTATTTGGGTTGAAAAAAAAGCTAATTGCTAAATTCTTTGGAAAATTTTTTAGAAAATGAAAAAATTGAAACTAGAGACAGAAATAAAATTTATTCTTAGGATATTTAAGACCCCGATTTTTCCTTGCAAAAGGTATCAAAAGATAAAAAAATAGCCCAGAACATTGCATTTTGCAACATTCTGAGCTAAAAAAATTTATTCAAACTCAATCGTTCCAGGTGGTTTACTGGTCAGATCATACATTACCCTATTAACACCCTTCACTTCGTTAATAATTCTTGTTGTTACTTTAAACAGTACTTCGTAAGGAATTTCTGCACATTCCGCTGTCATGAAGTCGCTTGTGTTGACTGCTCTTAATGCCACTGCATAGTCATAGGTTCTAAAGTCTCCCATAACTCCTACAGATCTCATATTGGTAAGACCTGCAAAGTACTGGCCTAATCCTTTGTCTAAGCCTGCTTTTGCGATTTCTTCACGATAAATATAGTCTGCATCCTGTACGATACGTACTTTTTCTTCGGTTACTTCACCGATGATACGGATTCCAAGTCCTGGACCTGGGAATGGCTGTCTGTAGACTAAGTATTCTGGAATACCTAATTCTAAACCAGCTTTTCTTACTTCGTCTTTGAATAACATACGAAGTGGTTCGATGATCTCTTTGAAATCAACTACGTCTGGAAGTCCTCCTACGTTGTGGTGGGATTTGATCACTGCTGATTTTCCTAAACCACTTTCGATAACGTCAGGATAAATGGTTCCCTGAACTAGGAAATCTACAGAACCGATCTTCTTTGCTTCCTCTTCGAATACACGGATGAATTCCTCTCCGATAATCTTACGTTTTGCTTCTGGTTCTGTTACTCCCTTTAATTTATCATAATATCTCTGCTGTGCATTGACACGAATGAAGTTCAGTTCATATGGGCCTTCCGGACCAAAGACTGCTTCAACCTCATCTCCTTCGTTTTTACGAAGAAGGCCATGGTCAACGAATACGCAGGTTAACTGCTTGCCGATTGCTTTGGATAATAATACGGCTGCTACAGAAGAATCAACCCCGCCGGAAAGAGCACAAAGTACTTTTCCATCGCCGACTTTTTCACGAATGGATTTGATGGTTTCTTCTACGAAGGATCCCATCTCCCAATCGCCTTTGCATCCACATACATCATATACAAAGTTGCGAAGCATCTTCTGTCCTTCTTTGGTATGCATAACCTCTGGATGGAACTGGGTTGCGTATAACTTACGTTCCGGACATTCCATGGCTGCAGTTGAGCAGGCTTCTGTGTATGCACTGCGAACGAATCCTTCTGGTACTTCTGCAATATAGTCTGTATGACTCATCCATGTGATGGTCTTTTCTTCTACATCCTGGAATAAGAGAGAAGAACAGTCTACTGTTGTTTCTGTATAGCCATATTCGCTAACTGGAGCTGTCTCTACTTTTCCTCCCAACAGATGTGCTATCAACTGAGAACCATAGCAGATTCCAAGAATTGGCACTCCAATGTTGAAGATTTCTTTATCGTAGACCGGTGAAGCTGGATCGTATACGCTATTAGGCCCACCTGTAAAAATGATTCCTTTCGGATTCATTGCTTTGATTTTTTCTAAATCCAATGTATATGGGTGCACTTCTGCATAAACATTGCATTCTCTGACGCGTCTTGCAATTAACTGGTTATATTGTCCTCCAAAATCAAGGACGATAATCATTTCTTTTTGCACGAAAGTTTCCTCCTAATGTCTTATTATTTTCTTATTATAAGGGAAGAAAAATAGTTTTACAAGGGAACATTAAAAAATAAAGCCACAAAAAACTTTGTGACTTTATGATTCTTTTTATTCGTTTGTCATATATTTCTGAAATTGCTCTAATAGACTTCCCTTTGCCTGCCAGCCAAGATATTTCAGAGTTTCATCCAATCCTGCCATCACTGCCAGCATATCAGGAGTATTGGCACTGGCACCCATGTGCCCAATACGAATCACTTTACCTTCCAGTTCTCCAAAAGATCCTGCCAGCATGATATTGTGTACCTTCTGCATACGGTCCAGAATATCATCTGCCAAAATTCCTTCTGGTACATTGAATACGGTAACCGTATCCGAATATCCACTTTGAAGATGAAGCTTAAGACCGGATGCCTTTACCGCTTCTCTTGTAGCTTTTGCAATCTTTTTATGACGATCATAGAGATCCTTGTCATCTCTAATCAGTTCCATCGCCGCTCCCAGTCCATAGATATCGCTGATTGGCATAGTATATGGGAACCACTGGTTTTTATAGTAATCCTTAAAGATAGTCAGATTACAATAAAAAGATGCTATTGGTGTCTTTCTGTTTTCCATAGCAGCCTTTGCATCTTCGCTTAAGGTTACGAAGGTCAATCCCGGAGGAGCTGACACTGCCTTTTGGGAACCACCACATAACAGGTCTATTTGCGCCTTATCCACATCCAGTTCATTTCCAAACATTCCGGATACAGAATCCACCACTGTCAAAATTCCATATGATTTTAATAACGGACAAATACGATGCACGTCATTTAACATCCCGCTTGGGGTATCACAATGAACCACCGTTGCATATTTAAAATCATAATGCTCCTTAAGATAAGCATCTAATTCTTCGACATTGATCTCATTCAGATAATCTGTTGTATAAAGCACTGGCTGACCGCCATACATGGAAACAAAATCTGCAAATCCTGCTCCATAGATTCCATTGTCTAAGACTAAGACCCGATCTCCCGGCTCCGTCATAGATGCACAGGCAGCTTCTAATCCGAGGATTCCTTCTCCACTTAAAATAAGAGTTTCGTTTTTTGTATGAAGCTGTTGGCTGATCAACTCACATATTTCCTTATATTCATCATAAAATACTGGATCCAAATCTGCATTGGTCGTCGAACGACTTCTTGCCATTCGTACCTTCTCCGGAACCTGAACAGGTCCTGGTGTCATAATCTTATACATTGCCCGTTCCTCCATTCATGCAAAAATATCTTTGCGATTATGCAAACTGATGTACACCGATCTTGCTTGCTGCCAGTTCAATCGGACGAATGACTACTGCCACAACGACTGCTGCTACTCCGATCTGAACCAGATTTCCTGGAATGGAGGCTACTGGTGCAACCCAGTTTCCGTAAATAATTCCTTCAGCAATATAGTATCCAACGATTTTGATTACACATGCAACTGCCATAGCAACGAATTTCCACTGGTACTGAGGATGCTTTTCGCAGATTGCTCCTACTGCATATCCCATGATTCCTACAATGATTAAGGTAAATGGTGCCCATAAAGTCCATCCAGATAGCAGGTCAAATAGTCCCATTCCAATCCCGCCGGCAATCATTCCTGTCTTCTTACCAAATAACATTGCCAGAATAAATAATGCCACATTACCAAGATGGATCAATCCCCCATTAGCTGCGATCGGCAGTCTTACGTTGACAAACGCGGTAAATACATAAGTTAAGGCAATTCCCATTGCTGTAATTGTTAAAAACTGAATTCTATCTTTTTTTTCCATTATCATAAACCTCTCTTCTCATATTCTTATTAAAACATACTGCAGTGTTTGTTGTGTTTTAATGTAGCAGAGAATTGGCTTATTTAAAACAGCCAGTTTTTAATAAAATTATAGTGCCAGATTAGAAAAGAGGAACCTACTACGCCAATTTTAATAAATCATTGCATATATTTTGCAGCTTTTGCGCTTGATGACCTAATATTCTGATGACTACCACATCCTCATCCAGTGCTGTGACTCCACCTGCTTCCTCTTCTCTGGAATCTAAGTATTTCCACACCCGATCCATCCAGTCCCTACCCTTTTTCTGGTTGCACAAAACCAAATTGGCCATATGGGTATAACCTTCGTACATCCCAATCGCCTCCAGATTCATCTCATCCGGGCGATAACGGGTATTATCCCGGTAAATGAGTTTATCGTTCTTATAAATATTGACCAGAGAATCATATTTTCGATATTGAAATCGTTCTCCCCTTGCGGCACGGCCACAGGAGAGGATTTCTTGCATGGTAAAGACTGCAGAGGAATCCGCTAGATAAATATCCATTGTATTTTCATAAGCAGAAGCTTTGAATGGAATCGTCGGCTGTGGATGAAATAAGAAGTGTCCATTCTTTTCCACAACTGCCTTTGTATAACGACGAGCTTCTCCTTCTTTCATCTTATGAATTTTATCAAAGGACTGGGAGAGAAATTCCATCTTAGAACCTTCTCCAATATGAAAATGAAATTCCTGCCGATCTCCTTCCATGATTCCTGCAGAAGCAGACATCATCATAATCTGAATCGATCCATCTTTTTTTACGAAGGGATTCATGACCTTAAATGGAGCTGTAAAATATACATCTTCTAAAATCGTTTTCCCATCTCTTTCTTCTGTCTTAAGATTCAGTTGGGAAACACGTCCAAACGGATTTTCCATTTTCTACATTCCTTCCATTAACACATCTTCTCTCAGCCATTTTACCACTGCATCGATGCCTTCTTCCCCACGAATATTGGTAAAGATAAATGGCCGTTTTCCACGCATTTTTTTTGAATCTCTTTCCATGACCCCAAGATCTGCTCCTACATAAGGAGCCAGATCGATCTTATTAATCACCAGAAGATCAGATCGGGTAATTCCAGGTCCGCCTTTTCTTGGAATTTTATCGCCTTCTGCCACATCAATCACAAAAATGGTGGCATCTACCAATTCAGGGCTAAAGGTGGCAGACAGATTATCGCCACCACTCTCAATAAAAAGCAGTTCAATATCTGGAAACTGTTCTTCCATTTCCTCAATGGCCTCTAAATTCATAGAAGCATCCTCTCGAATGGCTGTGTGTGGACAACCCCCAGTCTCTACTCCGATGATCCTCTCTCTCGGAAGAACGCTGTTCTTACATAAAAATTCTGCATCCTCCTGTGTATAAATATCATTGGTAATTACGCCAATGCTGTATTCTTCTGCCAGTTTTCTGGTCAGTATCTCAATTAATGCCGTTTTTCCAGATCCTACCGGACCTGCAACTCCGATTTTTGTATAGCTCATTGTATGTTCTCCTTCTATGACATATAAATACGGGAATAAAGATGCTCATGCTGAATGGAGCGTAGATCAAATCCAGGGGTAGATGCATAAAGCATTTCTTCTGGAATCTGGTCCATTTCTTTTACAATCTTATCCATCAGCGGGTAGCAAGATGCCAGAATCTGCTGTCCCACAGATTGGCTCAGTGGGATACTCTTGACACAATTGGTCACCATGGCAGATGTCTGGGCATAGAGATAATGTTTTAACGTTTCATTCAGAGAAATTCCTATGGATGCACAAAAGACACCATAAGCGCAACTATGACTTGTTGTTTTTCCATTTCTCATCTCTACATACCTTTCATAAATATCCCATTGATAAGAAACAGACAGTCCCTTGGTTGTTTTTACAAAACGTGCTCCCAGCTTTTTTGCTGCATTGCGGATTTCTTTGGGAATCTTTGCTGCTTCTGCCATTTCCTCCAGTTCCATTAATCTATCTACATCGTGATTACATGTTGCCTCATAGGCAAGTCTTACCATAAGAAGATCCCCATATTTCATATTGACCGCCAATCTGCTTTTGATATAGGTTTCTGCTTCTTTATCATTTGACACCAGCTCCTGCTGAATATAAGTTTCCAGTCCATAAGAATGGGAATATCCGCCTATGGGAAAAAGGGCATCATTGACCTGCAGCAAAAAAAATGTCTGTATCGTTTCCTGTTCGCTCATAAATCTTCTCCTTAATGGTGATGGTTATTGATGGAAGAAGAAATACTATTCTCAAAATTTAACTTTATAACGTCCCTCCATGCAGTAACTCCGTGGATTTTCTGAAGCATGACCAACGTTGGTTCGTTATACGGAGTGATAAAAGTACCCTCTTCCTCTCCCCAAAACAGTGTGGCATGCTTATTGCCAATCTCATAGCATACCTTTTCACGCATTTTAGGGTGATGCTCATCTACCTGAATGATAATTACTTCGCAGGCAGGGATTTCTACTACAACTACTTTTTCTTCGTCAGCATAAAGCACATCTCCATCTTTTAGCCCACGAGTCAGTATATGATGATCCATGCGAATGCCGATGGCTTCTCCATCTCTTGTTTCTTTTTTATGCAACTTTTTAAAAGCCTCATGCCATTCGATTTCAACATAATCTATCTTCTTCCCAGCAAACTTAGGATCGGATATGTGTCCTAATATTTTTTCACAAAGCATAATTCCTTCCACCTTCCCTGTTTTATTTTCCTGATTTTTTTAGAATAAACTATAAAGCTGAGTTAATGGGAGTTTTTTTGCTGGTTTGGAAGTAATGCTCTCCCCATCTGCCTTCACTTCATAGGTTTCTGGATCTACTGTAATTTCTGGAGTCTTATTGTTATATACCATATCTTTTTTACTAATATTTCTGCAATTTTCTACTGGCACGACTGTCTTTTCCAGACCATATGCTGCTTTCACATTTTCTTCCATAGCTGCTTTTGACACAAATGTGAGGCAGGAAGCATATTTGGCCTTTCCATGAGCGGCAAACATTGGCTGGTAAACGACCGGCTGAGTTGTTGGAATGGAAGCATTGGCATCTCCCATCTTGGATGCGATGATCATTCCACCTTTGATGACCATATCTGGTTTTACTCCAAAGAATGCCGGATTCCATAACACAAGATCAGCGATTTTTCCTTCTTCCACAGAACCCACATATTGGGAAATTCCATGAGTAATGGCAGGGTTAATGGTATATTTAGCAATATATCGTTTTGCACGAAAATTATCATTTCCATGACCTTCATCTTCTGGAAGCGGTCCCCGTTCCTCCTTCATTTTCGAAGCAGTCTGCCATGTACGGGTAATCACTTCTCCAATTCGTCCCATAGCCTGAGAATCGGAGCTCATCATACTGAATACGCCCATATCATGAAGAACATCTTCTGCTGCAATGGTTTCGGGGCGGATACGGGAATCTGCAAATGCCACATCCTCTGGAATCTTATTATCCAGATGATGACAGACCATTAACATATCCATGTGCTCATCTAAGGTATTTACTGTAAATGGCATTGTGGGATTCGTAGAAGATGGAAGAATATTTGAAGTAGCGGCAGCCTTGATAATATCTGGTGCATGCCCTCCGCCAGCTCCTTCGGTATGATATGTATGAATGGTTCTTCCTCCGATCGCATCGATGGTATCTTCCACACAACCTCCTTCATTCAGAGTATCCGTATGGATTGCTACCTGTACATCATAATCATCAGCCACATTTAAACAGTGATCAATAGCTGCTGGTGTCGCTCCCCAGTCTTCATGAATCTTCAGACCAATGGCCCCTGCTTTTACCTGTTCTGCCAATGCTTTTTCATCAGAACAATTTCCTTTTCCAAGGAAACCTAGATTCATAGGATACTCTTCTGCTGCTTTTAACATCATCTCCATATTCCATGGTCCCGGCGTACAGGTTGTCGCATTGGTTCCATCTGCAGGTCCCGTTCCTCCTCCTATCATAGTGGTCACACCAGAATATAAAGCACAGTTGATCTGCTGTGGACAAATGAAGTGAATATGAGTATCAATTCCACCAGCTGTTACAATCAGGTTTTCACCTGCCAGAGCTTCTGTAGATGCTCCAACTATCATTCCTTTCGTTACTCCATCCATAATACTTGGGTTACCTGCTTTTCCTATCCCTTTGATCTTTCCATCCTTAATCCCTATATCCGCTTTGATGATTCCTGTATAATCCAGGATCAGCGCATTGGTAATGACCAGATCCAGATCCCCATCTGCACTTGTCGTCTTGACCGATTGACCCATACCATCACGAATGGTCTTCCCGCCACCAAATTTCATTTCATCTCCATAAGTGGTATAATCTTTTTCCACTTCAATCATCAGTTCGGTATCTGCAAGTCTGACCTTGTCTCCTACCGTCGGCCCATACATCATTGCATATTTATCCCCTGAAATCTTTATGCTCATTTTTACATTTCCTCCTTAGCTGTATCTTCCACAAAGCCCCGTTGTCTTGCTCTGTCCATGGATGTTTTCTTTGTTGCATCCGAAACCTGTGCACAAGTCAGATCATTTAGACCAAAAACTCGTTTGGTACCTCCTAACTGCGTTAGTTGAACCTCTTTTTCTTCCCCTGGCTCAAATCGTACAGAGGTTCCAGAAGGAATATCCAGATGGTAACCATATGCCTGTTCTCTATCAAATCTCAGGCATCTATTAACCTCAAAAAAATGAAAATGCGAGCCTACCTGAACTGGACGATCCCCTATATTAGCAACGGTCAGTGTAACCGTATTCTTTCCTTCATTTAATATGATTTCGCGATCTGCTGCTATGATTTCACCAATTTTCATACTACTTTCCCTCCTATTGAATTGGATTATGAACGGTTACCAGTTTGGTTCCATCTGGAAACGTAGCCTCTACCTGCACTTCATGCACCATATCTGCAACGCCTTCCATCACATCTTCCTTTGTCAACAGCTTTTTCCCTAACTGCATCAATTCCACTACATCTTTTCCATCTCTCGCATACTCTAATAACTCAGAGCTAATGTATGCCACAGATTCTACATAATTAAGCTTTACTCCTCTCTGCTTTCTCTGTTTGGCAAGTTCTCCTGCCATATGAAGCATTAATTTTTCTTGTTCTTTGGGATTTAATCTCATATAAAACTCTCCTTTGTTCTTTCTTCTGTACATAAATTTTTTCCCAGAACCAAAAAAGGATACAAAGACATCTCTTGTACGTCTTTGTACCCTTTGCATTCAAGAATCTTACTAATTCCTGTTCTATTTCATAAACTGATCAATGGCTTTATTAAGCTGTTCAATGGCTTCAAAATCCTTTTCTTCCACCGCATGAACAATACAATGCTCGATATGATCTTTTAAAATCACCTTTCCTGTATTATTAATTGCGGATTTAACGGCTGAGAGTTGGATCAATACTTCGCTACAATCTCTACCGTCCTCCACCATTCTTTTTACAGCCTCCAAATGTCCAATGGTTCTGGAAAGTCTGTTCAATACTGCTTTGGTATTCGTATGAACATGGTTATGTGAATGATTTCCTTCTGCCATCCCTTTCTCCTTTTTCATTTCTACCTCTGCTACGCCTATTATAACAACGAAAGTCAAACAAAACAACTTATTTTTCAGAAAATGTGATTCTGCTCATAGGATGGACTCCCGATACCATCAAACTAATAAATTTTCGTAACCAGTTTTTCTCCTGTTGCCATATCTTCTGTAATCTGAATCTTCATAGTCTGGCCACTGTTCCCAGCTTTAAAAATTGGCAAAAGTTTTGGATACGTCACACGGTAACTCTGCTCTTCTCCTCGCACCTTCATTCTTACCGTTTCTTCATCTTTCATGCCCAGAAAAACGCCTTCCACATCATAGATCACAGAGGTATCCGTCTTCTTAACCTGCGTACTCTTAAAATCTCCCAATCCTTTATATGGCTGGTTCATTGGGATCGTAAGATGCAGCTCTGAAATGTTCAATGGCGTATCTTCCTTTCCCCAATAATAGATATTCATTGTCTCTCCATCCTTCTTCAGATTATAGCGAATGGTCTGACGGATACTATCTAAGACAGACTGATAAAAATATTCTTTATATGGAATATAAAATTCGTCACTTTCTTCGTTCTTCTGCCCTGTGTACAAAACAGATTTCTTGGAAAAACAAATAATATATCCATCTGCCCTTTTTGTTACCCTTTTATTCAGGGTCAGATTCCAGCCTGTCGTCTTTTCAATCCCTTTCATCAGTTTTCGTGGAGTTAGCGTTCCTTTATAGTTATAATAGTAACGTCCATAATCTCCTTTTTTTCCAATGAAAAGCGTTGCTGTTTTGACATTTTCTTCTTTTTTTGTTTTTTCCTCTGTCGCTGCAGTTGTCTCCGTCGTAGCTTCTTTCTCGTTATTTCCACATCCGGTTCCCATGATACAAAGGCCAAAAATAACCAAAAACACGGCAAACAGTCGTTTTCTCATATCCTGTTCCTTTCTTATCTCTTATCCTTATTGCCCATCGCCGGAAGGCCCTAATCCTATATCCATGCTTCCTGATCGAAATCCTTCCAGATCAACGGTAATATAATCATAACCCAATTTTTTTAATTTGGGAACCACAATATCTTTTCGGCTTAGAATCTGATCCATGTCCTTTTCATCTACTTCGATTCTTCCAAGAGTACCATGTACCCGAAAACGGACATTATAAAATCCTTCTGCCTTGAGAATCTCTTCTGCTTGTTCTACTTTCCTCATCTCTTCTATAGAAAGTCTGGTTCCATACGGGAACCTGGTGGCAAGACAAGGAGTGGATGGACGATTTGCTACACGAATACCATATTCTGCAGCCATCCTGCGTACATCATTCTTGGTAAATTCACATTCTGCCAGTGGACTATATACCCCAAGCTCCTTTACCGCACGAAGTCCCGGGCGATATTTCCCAAGATCATCCAGATTACTTCCTTCCATGACCTTGGCTGCTCCTTTTTCTCTGGCATAAGATAACAGATTCTGAAATAAAAACCGTTTGCACCGATAACATCGATCCACTGGATTCTTTCGAATATCTGCATCCTTGAGTTCATCCATGTGAATTACTGTGTGAACGGCATCGGTTTCTCCTGCAACCTTTTTTGCGATTTCTTCATCTGCTTTCGGATGCAGTTCCGTATCCATTGTAACTGCATAGACTACCGTTCCATTCTTCTTTGCCTCTTTGCATGCCTGAATCAGAAGAAGGCTGCTGTCCACCCCTCCTGAAAATGCAATAGCCGTATCCTCTTTGGTCAGTTCCTGAAGTCTCTGTATCAGTTTTTTCTTTTTTTCTTCGTATTTCATTTGTTCATTCCCGCTTCCCACTCTGTCAATACCTGATGATATACATCCTGATAAGATTTTCCATTTTTTCTGCACAATGCAATAACGCTGTTATATTCTGGATAAGCGCGTACACCCGTATGAAGATGACACAGCTTTATTGCCGCCTCCCCCAGTGTACTTTGAAATGAAACAATATCTCTTTGTAAGACCGTTCTTTCTATCTCTATTTTTCGAATTCCAATTGTAGTAGTTTCCGCAAAAATAATTTCTTCCAGTTCTGAAACCTTTTCCTGATCGCAGATTACATTCAGCTGGACCGCCGGACGATTCTTCTTCATATAAACAGGTGTATAATGCACATCTCTTGCTCCTGCTTCAAACAACCGTTCCATTACATAGCCAAGTGCCTCTCCGCTGCAATCATCCACATTGGTCTCCAGCTTAAAAATCCTGTCATTTTCCATCTGTGCCGGACAGATCAGCATGGCACGCAGTATACTCGGCCGTTCGTAGCTTCTTTTGCCAGCTCCGATTCCAATCTTATCTACCGTATAAGAGGCTGGAAGCTGTTTGCTGGTCATAATGGCCGCTGAAATAGCTGCTCCTGTAGGTGTTACAAATTCCCCTTCGATTCCAAGTGGATGAAGCACCAGGCCATGTGCCTGTACAATATTGGCTGTTGCCGGCACTGGTACCGGAATCATCCCATGCTGACAGCGGATAAATCCTTGTCCTTCTGATAATTGTGGAATAATAACTTCTTCCACATCCAACAGATCCAGACAAACCGCTGCCGCAATGGTATCCACAATGGAATCAATGGCTCCTACTTCATGAAAATGCACTTGATCCTTCGGCATTCCATGTGCCTTTGCCTCTGCTTCCGCCAAAATATCAAAAATCCGATCAGCCATTTCCTTTGCTCTTTCTGAAATTTTGGTATGGGCAATCATGTGTGTAATCTCTGGAAGACCTCTGTGTGCATGGGAATGATGATGATGGTGTTCCAAATGACCATCTCCATGCAGGTATTGCATATCATGGTCATGATTTTCATGTTCTTTGTCTAACAACACAGAAAAATCACAGGCATCTAGTCCACTTTTTTTCACTCTGCTGATCTGAATCTCAAATCCATCCACTGGAATAGATGCAAGCGCATCCAGAAGCTTCTGCTGATCCACACCCAAATCCAGCATCGCTGCTACAAACATATCTCCACTGATTCCTGAATTACATTCCAGATATAATGTCTTACTCATAATGTCCTACCCCCAATCGATTAATCTGTGTTGCCATATAACCTGCTCCATATCCATTATCAATATTCACTACCGCAATTCCATTTGCACAGGAATTGATCATGGTAAGTAAAGCCGAAACCCCATGAAAACTTGCTCCATATCCAATAGAAGTTGGCACTGCGATTACCGGCTTGTCCACCAGTCCTCCTACTACACTGGCCAACGCGCCCTCCATTCCTGCTACCGCTACAACACAGTTGGCGCTTTGAATGGTGTCTAATTGGGACAAAAGGCGATGGATTCCACTGACACCCACATCGTAGACTCTTTCTACATTGGTACCAAAGTATTCCGCTGTCTGAGCTGCCTCTTCTGCAACTGGTATATCTGCTGTTCCCGCACTGCATACAACGATTTTTCCAACTCGTTTTTTGCCTTCCTTCTCAATTTTCAAAATACGGGACAGCGGATCATAAGTAACCTCTGGATATACCTTTCTGACCAGCTCATATTGTTCCTTAGAAGCTCTCGTTCCGAATACTTCTCCGTCCTGTTCATATAGTCTTCCTACAATATGTAATAAGTGTTCATCGCTTTTTCCACTGCAGAAGATAACCTCTGCAAAACCAGAGCGGATTTCCCTGTGGGTATCCAGCTTTGCATACCCCAATTCTTCAAATGGTGCTTTGCGGAAATGATGTTCTGCTTCTTCAATTGACATCTTTCCATTTTTTACTTGCAGTAAAATTTCTTTCGTATCCATAAAAGTTGTCTCTTCCTTTCCGTCTTAATCTTAACAAAATACCTTTCGGATTCAAAATGTCAGTTTCTTACTTAACTCTAAAAAGCAGAAATATTCTTTCCTTACATCTATCTATACTTGAATCAATTCATATTCTCTGTTTCCCAATCCAATCTTCTCCGCATGCGCAAGACAGCTCTTCCATTCAGATTCTGGGGATGAATTGGTAAAATGATCATGATGATCCACAAATCCTTCTTTATGCATATTTTCATGCAGCTGGCTATGTGGAAGTGGTTCTGCTGCCATACATAAGTCTACACATGCCTGATCCAATGCCAGAGGATCAAAAGACGCCAGCATACCAAGATTTGGCAGGATTGGCGCATCATTTTCGCCGTGACAGTCACAATTAGGAGATACATCCACGATCAGTGAAATGTGGAAGTTCGGTCTTCCATCCACAACTGCTTTGGTGTATTCTGCCATCTTGCAATTCAATACTTCATTGGCATTATCATTGTCAAACGCAATGGCATCAAAATTGCATGCGCCAAGACATCTGCCACATCCAACGCAAGATTCCTGGTTTACCGTCATCTTTTTTCTTTCTCCGTCAAAAACCAGTCCGCCGTTGGCACATTCCTTTTGACATCTCATACAGCCACGACACAGCTTTTTAATGATATGCGGCTTTCCGCTGCTATGCTGCTCCGTCTTACCTGCACGGGAACCACAACCCATTCCAATATTCTTGATAGTTCCACCAAAGCCTGTCATCTCATGACCTTTGAAATGAGTCAAGCTGATAAAAACATCCGCATCCATGACTGCACGTCCGATTTTTGCCTCTTTTACGTATTCTCCACCTTCTACCGGTACTGCAATATCATCGGTTCCCTTTAATCCATCACCAATGAGAACCGGACACCCTACTGTAAGTGGTGTAAACCCATTCTGCCATGCACACTCCAGATGTTCCAATGCATTCTTTCTACTTCCCGGATACATGGTATTACAATCTGTTAAAAACGGTTTTCCGCCCAGCTCCTTTACCAGATCTACAATAGCTCTGGCATAGTTAGGACGAAGATAGCTGATATTTCCCAATTCTCCGAAATGCATCTTAATGGCTACAAATTTCCCGTCCATATCGATGTCACCAATTCCAGCTTTTTTCACCATCTTCTTTAATTTGGTTGGCAGCCCGTCGCCAAATGCAATGGTGCGAAAATTTGTAAAATACACTTTTGACTTTTCCATAACGTTCCTCCTGTTCAATTTCTTTCTTCCAAAATTTTTAGTCTTTCAAATATTCCATGGCAATTTCAAGATCTACTTCTAATTCCTGATGGATTGGCGGCAGCTTGCCTCCAATATCCTTTTTGATTCCATCATACATCTCTCTGGAAAAAGAAATACTTCTGTGATTTCCATCCTGTGATAAAAAGGCAATCTCATATTGATTCTGATCACCCACAAAGAATAGCACCTCATCCACCTGGATATCCTGCTCCTGCTCATACAACTGACTTAAGAAATAAGCCTTAATGATTTCCACGATCCTGTCATCCAGTCCTTCATCGAAGATTCGAATCTTCTCTGCCAACTGATTTTGCGATAAAACAATTCTGACAATTTCATGGGCCAACACAGGACTGCTGTGAGAATCCCGGTCTGCATAGATATTCACCGCCTGCATATAGCTCTCCTCCGATGTTACCAGATGAAAGGTTCTTCCCTTTGCCACCTCCTGATAAATGGTATCATAGGTCACTCTCCTTTTGGCACCACAATGCTTGCAGGTAAAGGTAAAAAGCTCTCCGCTTAACACTTTATCTTTTGTTTCCTGGTTCATCATCGGATCTATCATGTCCCAATATCGATAGGGTGATTCCTTCCCGCAGGCAATACAGGTAATGTTCTCCATATGTACTCTTGACATAATCTCCTCCTTTTATTTTCTTTTTATTCTTCTTCAAAACACCGTTGATAATTTTTCTCCGCTTCCTCCCAATTGATCACGGATAACCAATGATCGATATACTCTGCTCTCTTATTATAATTTTTCAGATAATAAGCATGCTCCCATACATCAACATTCATAATCGGGCATAATCCCACAGAAAGAGGTGTATCCTGATTCGGCGTCGTCATAATCGTAAGCTGTCCGGATCGATTCACCACCAGCCATGCATATCCTGATCCAAAAACAGATAATCCTGCCTCCTTCATCGCTTCCTGAAACTTATGGATGCCTCCATAAGCATAGTCCATTGCCCTTTCCAGATTCCCATTCATGCTCCGAATGGATGCCTTCTTCATTCCACAAAAATAAAGCCGATGACTATAAACACCTCCTGCATTATTTCTCACCGGAATTTGAATCTCGGCTGGTAAATAATCTATATTGGTAAGCAGCTGATGTAATGTCCACTGATGCAACTGAGGATAATCCTTTAAAACAGCATTCAACTGATCCACATAGGTCTGAAGATGCCTGTCATGGTGAAGCTTCATCGTCTTTTGATCAATATATGGTTCCAACGCATCATACGGATAGGGCAAAGGTGTATTCACAAATGGATAATGATCATTCAATTGATTTTTCCCTTTTTGCTATCCTATGATGATTCTCCCAACATGTGCATGAAAAATTGGGTAACCCAAATCTCTTTTCTATCATTATAACAGAAAAAGGGATCGTTTTAAAACAATCCCTTCACTTTATCCCAAAATATTTCTTTTTTCCGATCTTTAAATTCATTAAATAACCATGATTATACACCGGAGCCGGTAAGCTCATAGCTTACCGCATTCCCATTCATTGGTCGTGCAATAGTAGTCATGCTCCAAGGTCCATAGCTATTATCTGCTCTCTTGATTCTGACACGAACATAATACACCTTCGTCTCATTAAAATTAATATACTCCTTCGTATTCTGGCGATTTGCGCCCACCATGCACTGGTCACCCAAATTAAAGTCTGTATGTGTCTTAAAATTCCACTCACGACTGATCTGAAGCTGGTAGCCAACGGCTCCTTCCACCTCGTCCCAATGAATATTGATCAAGTGCTTATCTGTATATTTTGCGGTCACCGTGGTAATCTCTTTGTTGTATTCCTTCCATGAATCCTGAAAACTCATAGCAGAAGCATCCACCTGTGTCATAAAAATCAATAAGAACATCAATAAAAAATTAACTGCTTTTTTCATACTTTCACTCCTAAAAAATTATTGAACTGTTATAAAACGTTATAAATTCAAATGTTTTTGCACGTGCTGATTGTTCTTTGAATTTTTTCTCATATCCCATGCTGCTTCCATGGTACCCAGAGAGATGAAATACCTCTTTTACAAATACATGGAAAGATTCACCGTTGATCACTCGATGAATCTTTTTACTTTTTTTCTTTGAATCATTATAAATTGAAATAACTCTTGACCTGCAGCAGCCATATATGCCCAACTGCAATAGAACTTAGAAACCACTCTTGCGTAGATATGTACCTAGATATATTTGCAAAATGGTTGTTTCATCTTTTATAACATACCACATTTTGCTCTATATTGCAACCATTTATTTCCAATTATGGAATAAATTTATTAGTTTTCTTATCTTCTTATAATGTTTTTGACGATACCATATGTTTCTATTCTCTGTCAAATTTTTATTCGGTACTTGACAATCAAAAAAAATAGTATTATATATAATTATTGAGAATTAAGTGCATAGAAACCCATACTAATGTTAGCAAGAGCTTCCACTACACTTCGTGTTTTGGAAGCTTTTTTTATAGAATAGGAAATTACTTTTCTTAATTTTCTTTAAGGAGGAATTGATAATGAACACATTAAAAGCAGAAAAAAGAGAAATGAGCGTGAAAGCCAAAAAATTACGAAAGGAAGGCTTTATTGTTGGAAACTTAGTTGGAAGAGATATAAAAGACTCTATTCCACTGAAGATCGAAGAGAAAGAAGCTGCAAAATTCATGAAGCAAAATAAAAAAGGTTCTCATATTACCCTTGAAATCGGCGATGAAAAAATTGATGCCTTATTCAAGGATATGGGCTATGATGCTATGAAAAAAGAAATTACATTTATGGATTTTCAGAACCTGGTTGCTGACGAAAAAGTTCACGCAACAACACAAATCGTACTTCTGAATGAAGAAACTGTTCCCGGAATTGTGGAACAGGAATTAGAAGAAGTCGACTATAAGGCATATCCTGCTGATCTGGTAGAAACCATTGAAATTGACTTATCTAAATATAACATTGGAGACAGCATTCATGTCAAAGATCTTCCAATGGCAAAAAATGACAAAATTACAATTTCTACCTCTTTCGATGCTCTGATCTGCCATATCGCAGAACCATCCAGCAATGTTGCAGAGGATGAAGAAGCCGAAGAAGAATAAGGAAGAAACAAAAAGGTGGGTGACAGAAAATTTCTGCCACCCACCTTTTTTATATAATATATAGTAAAAAGAAATTATAGGGTCTGTTCTGTACGTTCGATAATATCATCCTGTGTTTTTTTAGAAAGAACATTGAAAAATGCACTATATCCCGCCACACGAACAATCAAATCTCTGTGATTTTCCGGATGTTTCTGGGCATCCAGAAGTGTTTCCTTGCTAACTACATTAAACTGTACATGATATCCGTGTAAACGGTTAAAGAATGTACGTAGAAGCATGATCAGCTTCTGTCTATTCTCTTCTTTAGCAAGCATCTGTGGTGTCACCTTCTGATTCAACAAAACTCCACCTGTGATTTCCTTTGTTGGAAGCTTGGATACACTCTTAAATACTGCAGTCGGACCATTTTTATCAGCTGCATGGCTTGGTGAACATCCTTCTGCCAGCGGTTCTCCTGCTTTTCTTCCATCTGGAGTAGCTAAAGTTCCTGCACCCTGTGGTACGTTAGCAGAGATAGAAGAAGTTCCTGCATAATATACACCTCCAATCGGTCCTCTTCCATAGCGTGTATTATGATACTTCTTCATTTCATCAATATATACATTGTAGGCATCTACTACCAGCTGATCTACGTAATCATCATCATTTCCATATTTTGGTGCTTCTTGCAGCAGCTTACGAATCTTCTCATTCTTTTCTCCTGCAAAATCAGACTGCAGGGCATCCCAAAGCTCTTCTGGAGTTACCTTCTTGTCCTCAAATACAACCTTCTTCATTGCTGCCAGACTGTCTGCCAGGTTGGCAATTCCTACCTGAAGATCACTGATAAAGTCATAGACAGCTCCACCTTCCTTCATATTAAGACCTCTCTCAATACAATCATCGGTCAGAGCAGAGCAAAGGATATCCGCTGTATCCTGTTCCAAAACCATATCACAAGTTGCATCAATGATCATACACTGACGACACATCTCTCGAATTACTTTATCCCAACATTCCAATACCTGATCAAAGCTTGTAAAATCTTTAAAATGGCCAATTCCTTCACATAGTTTGGTCCCTGAGGTTGGCTCAACACCGTCATTCATGGCAATCAGCAATGCCTTAGGGAAGTTTAAGAAGCTCATTCCGGTACAACGATATCCCCATTTACCAGGAACTGCTGTCTCTACACATCCAATTGCACTGTAATTATAGGCATCTTCCGGCTTTACACCCTTTTCAATAAAGCTTGGAATAATCACCTCATCATCGTTAAATGCCGGCATACCGAATCCACATCTAACTACTTCTACACATTCTTTCATAAATGCATCGGTCAGTCCATGGTGATAACGGACCGTTAAATTCGGCTGTGTCAGATGACATTTTGCAACACTCTTTAAAATCAGCCAGGACATCTGATTCGTAGCATCTTTTCCATCTGGTGTCTGACCTGCTACCGTTACATTCTGATATAATGGTGATCCAGCAGAAAACTGTGTATGACTCCAGGAACGAATCTTATTAATCGTATAGGTCTTTAACCACAGGTTGCACATCAGCTCACATGCATCCTCTTCTATAATCTTACCTGCCTCTAAATCTGCCTCATAATACGGATTCAAATACTGATCCATACGTCCATAGGATAAGCTGTGTCCATTGGATTCGATCTGAAGGATCAGATGTACCAACCATAAGCTCTGTACTGCTTCCCGAAAGCTTTCTGCAGGCTCATAAGGAACTTTTGTAAGAATACGACTCATCTCCAGGAGCTCTGCTTTTCTCTTCGCATCCTCTTCTTTATCTGCCATCTGCGCAGCAAGCTGAGCGTAACGTTGTGCAAATGCTTTGACTGCTTCTACCACGATCAGGATTCCTCTATAGAAGTAGCTTTTTTGAATATTCTTATAATCCGTCAGATCCAATGCATCCAATTTTTCCTGAGCTCTTCTCTCATAATCCTTTAATCCAACCTGCATCATCTTACCGTAATCAACAGCACAATGTGCATCTCCAGAAGTAATGTTTCCTTCAGACTTAATAATCCCCAGATCATAATATAATTTAGAATGAGGAGGAAATGCTGCCAGCCCTCTGTCAAGCAGCGTATTGTGTTCCCAGAATGGAGCAATATCACGGAGCTTCTGTTTATTCTCTTCGGTAATATAAAAGACATCGCCATCTCGATGTTCAAATTCATCCAACTCATCAATGACCCATTTCATGGCATATTCTGGGAAAATCGGTGCACTACGGTTGCTGGACGCCTGATTTCCTGCAATCATGGTTTCCGGTTCAATAAATATCGTCATCTGCTCCAGAATGTTCTTTAACATCAAGGCTCTCTTAATCGCAAGAGGCTGATCCTGATTTTCTTTATAAGTCTGTGTAGTGATCATCGCTCTTTCCACACATACCTGTGGCTTTGCATTCAATAATTCTTCACGGAAATGCTTCATTCTCGGTGTTAAATCTCCAAAATAGCTGCTCATCTATATCCTCCTTTTTGTTCGTAAGTTAATTTCATTTTGTTTGTAACTTAATCATAAATTATCCATAATATTTTGTCAATATTTTTTTAGAATAATCCCATTTACTTTCATTCATAATTATTTTCATTTACATATGAATCTTTATATGCTAAAATAATAAAATAAATATAGAGGAATTATCGCAAACAGAAAGGAATACACGATTATGAACATATCTTCTGAATCCGGAATGATCTTTAATATACAGAAATTCAGTTTAAACGACGGACCTGGAATCCGAACTGTTGTTTTTTTAAAAGGATGCCCTTTAAAATGCAGATGGTGTGCTAACCCGGAAAGCCAATATCCAAAGCTTCAAATCCTCTGGGACAGAGAGGCCTGTGTGGGCTGCAATACTTGTGTCTCTGGCTGTCCATCAGGTGCAATTACCAATGTTGATGGCAATATTCGAATTCAGAATGCCCAATGTCAAGGATGTCATACCTGCATTGCTCATTGCCCTGAAGATGCCTTAAACGCAGAAGGAGAATCTAAAACTGTAGATGAAATCCTCAAAATATGTCTACAAGATAAGGATTTCTATGAAGAAAGTGGCGGGGGTGTTACGCTTTCTGGCGGAGAGGCTCTGATGCAGCCCCAATTTTCCACCGCTCTGTTAAGAACCTTAAAGGAGCATGGAATTCATACTGCCATGGAGACCACCGGATTTGCTTCCCCAGAAGTCTTTCAATCAGTTCTCCCATATCTGGATCTCTTACTTTTTGATATGAAACATTGGGATGAAAAAAAACACAAAGAAGGTACTGGGGTATCCAATACACAGATTCTAGAAAATCTTAAGCAGGCCATCGCTGACGGAAAAGACGTACTTCCAAGACTCCCCGTGATTCCAGATTATAATCACTCTCCTGCAGATGCCGAAGGCTTTGTAAGACGTCTAAAAGAAGTAGGGGCCAACAGAATCCAATTACTTCCATTCCATCAGTTTGGTGAAAAAAAATATGATATGCTTCATAAGACTTACGCATATGCGGATGTCCCTGCACTTCACGAAGAAGATTTGAAAGAATTCCAGCAGGTCTTTTTAAATCATGGCATTGATACTTTTTTTTAAAAAGACCTGCTTATAAGACTTTGTTCATTCTATTAAGGATGTTTATTTACATTAAAGTAGGATAACTGCGGGTTTCTTTGACTATGGGATAGTGAGTGAGAACGAAATCATTCCGGTCAGCAATCAGGCTACGGAGCTTCCAAATCTGATACATGTTTTCTCTTGTTCTACACCATGACAGACGAAAATCTTATCCCTCGTCCAGGGACAAATGGCTATGTAAGCAAGCTTCCAGCCATTTGTCCTTATGGACGACCAAAAGCATCGCTTTTGCCAAAGATTTTCTGCCTGAGAAAACATGTAAGCTCCTCCACAGATTGCTTTACCGGAATGGTTTCGTTCTTTGTAGTGTATTGGCTTCTCCTATATTCATATGGAGAAACGGAACATGGAAAAGAAGAAAACTTCTCCGAAAGCGACATATGCGGAATGTTAGAACAACCTGTTGGCTGGATTCTATCACCAGAACTGCTTCAGGCATCGAAGATGACTGTTTTCCATAGGACAGTTGGTAGGGAAGTTTACTTACCTTTCCAACTGTTATGGAAAAAAGGAAGGCAGTTCGTCTTGTGCCATGCCAAGCCCGACTAGCGGAGCGGATTAGGGTTTGGCTCGGGGTAAATCCAGACAGCTTTGGTTGTTCTTACGTTCTGGCATCCTAGGCGCAGGAGGAGAAATTTTCTTCTTCATTTAGTCCACAAAACCCGTATTTATGTGCATATGCTCTATTTCCCTTGCTTTATCAAAGCCTTTTGATATACAATCGTAAATAAAATAGTAGTAAAGGTTACTGCAAAGAAATCTGCAATGGGCTCTGCCATATAGACAGCCATCGTCTGATTGCTTTTCCATATCTGTGGCATAATATAAATAATCGGTATCAACAGTACAAATTTTCTCATAATCGCAACAGAAATAGATGCAGCTGCCTTTCCTAGCGATGTAAAGGTTAACTGACATGCAATCTGAAGACCAAATAAAAACATACATGCCATATACATACGCAATGCATCTTTGGTAAAGAGAAGCAATGCCTTATCTGCAGTAAATAATGCTGCAAATATCTGAGGGAAGATCATGACCAGCAGCCAGAGTAAAATAGCATATCCAAGGCTGATCTTTAACAACAGCCAGAACGTCTTCCTTACACGTTCCAGATTGCCCGCTCCATAATTATAGCTGATGATCGGCTGCGCTCCCTGTCCAAATCCCTGCAATGGAAGCATGGCAAACTGCATAACGCTGGTTAAGATGGTCATCGCCCCTACTGCAATGTCTCCTCCATATTTCAATAAAGAAGAATTAAAGCAGATGGAAATCACACTTTCGCTGGCCTGCATAATAAACAATGCTGATCCTAGTGCCAAACATGGCAGGATAATGCTTTTTTGCAGTTTCAAATTACATCTTCGTATTCTCAATGTTGTTTTCTTCCCGAATAAAAAGGCCAGCACCCAGATACAGGATACTGCCTGAGAAAGAATCGTAGCCAATGCTGCTCCTCTTACTCCCAAATGGCACCCAAAAATCAGGATGGGATCTAATACGATATTCGTTACCGCCCCGATCAGAACCGATAACATCCCGATCTTAGCAAATCCCTGTGCAGTAATAAATGCGTTCATCCCCAGTGTCAACTGTACAAAAATTGTTCCCACCGCATAAATATTCATATACTTTACTGCATACCCAATGGTATTTTCACTGGCTCCAAACGCCATCAGAAAGCTTCGATTCCATATCAGTAAGATAACCGTCAGAATCGCTGAAATCAAAATCTGCAGGGTAAAGCAGTTACCCAGTGTCTTTTCGGCAGATTCATAATCTCCTTTTCCCATATAGATAGAAGATCTTGGTGCTCCACCGTTCCCAACGAGAGCTGCAAATGCCGTTACAATCAGAATAATCGGCATACAGACACCAACTCCAGTCAGTGCCAAAGCTCCTTCTCCTGGAATATGACCAATATAAATACGGTCTACAATGTTATACAGCATATTAATGAGCTGAGCTGCTAACGTAGGAAGTGCCAATCGGAATAATAATTTGCCAATGGGCTCCTTCCCCAAAAAATCTTTTTCTTCCTGCATTATATATCTCTCCTTCTCATAATGTCATCCGCATTTTTCAAAATCCGTTCATTAAACTTCCATAGCTGCTGCTTTTCCTGTTCGGAAAATCCAGAAAATAATTCTTTAAAAAATACATTCTGCTTATCATCAATAGCATCTGTAATACCTCTGGAAGCCGGCAACAAGGACAAATGCATCTTCCGTCTGTCCTGCTGGTCCGGCTCACGCTCCAACAGCCTCTTTTGAATCAATACCTCCACTGCTCTGGATACATTTCCCTTCGAAAGCATACGAAGCTCCACAATATCCCTGGCCGTGTCCTTAGATGGATGATTGTGAAGAAAACTGATAATATTAGCTTCAAGCAAAGAAAGCTCATATTCTTCACAGATTTCTTTCAGCATACTTTCATGCATCTTATTGATCCTCCGGATACTAACCAGAAAATCTGTTATATTCATCCTCTTCCTCCTTTAAAAGTTTTTATAAAAACTGTTCTAAAAAGAACTTTTATACCGATTATACTCCAATAAAGAAATCTGTCAAGTATACAATCCTTGCGAAGTGTTTTTATCACATAGATATGATAAGAAAAAAGCCCCTAAGGGCTTTTCAGACTGTAGACAAAGTCCCGGCGAAAGCCGGGCTTTTCTATGTTTACGACCGTTTTTCTGATATAATTGAAATATCAGAAAGGCGGTGTTTTTTATGATGACAAAAAATGCAGACAAAAAAAGGGAACAGATGATGATGTTCTGTATGGATGACATGGTTCCTCAAAACCATATGCTGCGTTTGATTGATAAAGCCATCGACTGGACTTTTATCTATGATCTTGTAGAAGAAAAATACTGTTCTGATAATGGAAGACCCAGCATGGATCCTGTTATGCTGATCAAAATTCCTTTTATTCAATACCTTTATGGAATTAAAAGTATGAGACAGACTATCAAGGAGATTGAAGTAAACGTTGCTTACAGATGGTTCCTTGGATTAGACATGATGGATCCGGTACCACATTTTTCAACCTTTGGAAAAAACTATACACGCCGTTTTAAGGACACAGATCTTTTTGAGCAGATCTTTGCAAAAATATTGGAAGACTGCATGAAATTTAAACTGGTGGACACCGATCAGATCTTTGTGGATTCCACTCATGTGAAAGCATGTGCAAACAGCAAAAAAATGCGAAAAAGAGTTGCACAGGAACAGGCCCTTTGGTATGAAGAGAAACTACAGAAGGAAATATCCAGGGATCGTGAAGCGCATGGGAAAAAGCCTTTGAAAGAAAAAGACAAAAATGATCCCCCATCCGGCAGCGGGAGCGGTGATAATACAAAGGAAGAAGAAATTCCAGAAGGAATTAAAACGCAGAAATGCAGTATCAGTGATCCGGAAAGCGGCTGGTTTCGTAAAGGCGAGCATAAACATGTTTTTGCCTATGCAGTGGAAACAGCTTGTGATAAACATGGCTGGATCCTGGGATACAGCATTCATCCGGGGAATGAACATGACAGCCGGACATTCAAAACACTTTATGACAAGATAAAGATCTATTCACCGGCTATGATCATAGCAGATGCCGGTTATCGTACACCAGCAATCGCCCATGAGTTGTTAGAAGATGGTATCGAGCCGCTGTTCCCATACAAAAGGCCAATGACAAAGGAAGGTTTTTTCCGAAAATATGAGTATGTATATGATGAGTATTATGACTGCTATATATGTCCGGAAAACCATATATTATCCTATCATACGACAAACAGGGAGGGTTATAGGGAATACGTAAGCTGCGGAGAAATATGTGACAGTTGTCCAAATCTTCATAGATGTACGGAAAGCAAAGAACATATAAAAGTGATCACCCGCCATGTGTGGGAAGAATATATGGAGAAAGCAGAGGACATCAGGCATACACTTGGCAATAAACAGATATATGACTTAAGAAAGGAGACAATCGAGAGGATTTTCGGAACAGCCAAAGAGCAGCATGGATTTCGTTATACACAATACATAGGAAAAGCCCGGATGGAGATGAAAGCGGGGCTTACTTTTGCATGTATGAACCTGAAAAAACTGGCCAGGATACTGGCCAAAAGGGAAGAAAGAATCTCAACCATCCATAATATTTGGCGGTTATTAAAAGAAAAGTCATTTTTCAAAGAAAAGTGGTGCTGGAGATTATCTCCAGCACAAACTTTGTCTACAGTCTGAAAAGCCCCTAAGGGCTTTTAAGATATTTCCTTTTTACGGAATGGTTTTGCCAGGAGGAAACTTCCAAAGATCAAACCATTGATCACCAAAGTCATAGGAAGCTGTCCCCAATGGATTTCCTGATTCTGAAGCACATCTACAGAATAATTTCCCACAATGATCGGTATCAGATTGTTATTGAGAAAGTGTAAAATTACCGGAACCCATATATTCTGTGTCTTCATATATGCATAGGCAAAGAAGATTCCAAGGGTAATACAAGTAATCTGTTGGGAGGCTGCAGCAGCAAATCCCATCTCCGGCCGAGTATAATAAAAGAAATCTACCGGCAGATGCCACAATCCCCACACAATACCAAGTACGATCACTCCGCCCCGAAGTCCAAACCTTTTCTGAAGCAATGGCTGCAGATAATAGCGCCATCCATATTCCTCACCGAAAAAAGCTACAAAAACTAAGAAAAAGTTTATAGCAAGTGCTGCCATACTAATCCAGGTAGTCGGGTTCTTCACGATTTCGAAGAAGCTTTCCATATCACCGGAAATTCCATAAGAAATCACCGTTCGGAGCATATATAAGGCAATAAACAATACAATACATGCAACGGATGCCTTACTGTTTCTCCAACACAGACCATACTCCTTTCTCTTCTCCTTTCCCGATGTCAGATAAAAAATCCAACAGACAATGCTACCAACAATCATCGCATATTGTACTGCCAATGCCCATATGGATATATTCATTCCTGCAATCTGTAAATAATTTCCAGGTACGATTACAGATAAGATAGAAATTCCCATGAGAAATACTGTGAGCACCAAAAAAGCCAGAAAGAATCTCGTTGGTGTCTTTTGTTCTTTTCGTTTCGTCAGTAAATATGCCAACATTACTCCTGCAGCTGGATACATCATCTGCGCATTTGGAAATGCACTGACATCCAGTTGCCTTCCATTTCCATAAGCCATCAAACCTCCCATAAGAAAGGTAATACCGTAGGCAACAATGATAAAGATTTTAAGCTGCTTTTTTTCTAACCTTGATAACATATTTTTCCCCCTTTCTCCTCGTTAAAAATATTGTGTACCAGCTATCTTTATTGTACCAAATTCTTCTATCTTATGCCATGAAATTACAATCCTCATTCTACCCCCTTGAAAATTCCAGTCAATTTATTACAATGAAATATAGGCTAGTATACAAAGAAGAATATCAATAAGGAGGTGTCTCTTATGAAGACGATTGAAGTACATCATCTTACAAAAGATTATGGAAATAAAAAAGGAATCTTTGATTTAAATTTTTCTGTACAGAAGGGAGAAGTTTTTGGATTTCTTGGACCCAATGGGGCTGGTAAGACAACAACCATCCGTCATCTGATGGGATTTATCCGTCCCGATTCCGGAACCGTAACCATTAATGGCATGGACTGCTTTTCGCAGCACGCCAGGCTCCAGCAGACACTGGGCTATCTGCCCGGCGAAATTGCTTTATTCAATGACATGACTGGCACCAGCTACTTAAAATTCATGGCAGATCTAAAACGGGTAAAGGACCAAACCCGGATAAAAAAGCTCATGGACTATTTTGAACTGAATCCCAAAGGCCCCATCCGGAAAATGTCTAAGGGAATGAAGCAGAAGCTGGCAATCATCTGTACCTTTATGTCCGATCCAAATATTATTATTCTAGATGAGCCTACCAGTGGACTGGACCCCCTGATGCAAAACCGTTTTATTGAATTGATCCTACAAGCCAAAAAGAACGGTGCTACCATTCTGCTTTCTTCCCATATTTTTGAAGAAGTAGAAAAAAGCTGTGATCGCACTGCTATTATCCGAAATGGCCGACTGGTTACCATCGAGAACATGAATTCTCTCGCACAAAAAAAGAAGAAAACTTATACTGTAACCTTTGCCGATCAACAGGCTGCTCAGAAATTTGCTCTGGATCCTTCACTCCCTATTCAGAAGGTCTCCAATAACCAGGTCTTATTATCCGTAAATGGTGCTCCCGGAGAGATTTTACAAAAAATCGGAGCCTGTCACCCTGTAGATATGGATATTAAAACTCAAACTCTGGAAGAGTTATTCTTACATTATTATGATGAGGAGGTCACACCATGATTATTCCATTATTAAAACACAATCTATCCTCTGCGATTAAGACATTTTTCCTGCTTTTCGCATTGATCTGTCTATATACTATTACTATTATTTATATGTATAACCCGGAATTGTCCGATATGCTAAGCGGATATCAGGATGTACTTCCTGGTATGATGAGTGCCGTGGGCATGACCGGCATTGCCTCTAACCTGTTGGAGTGGATTCAAATCTACTTATATGGGTTCATTATGGAGTTATTTCCTATGATATTTGTCATTGTTCTTGGAAATCGTCTCATCATGAGCCACATTGATACGGGAAGTATGGCAAACCTGTTATCCACACCACACTCCCGCTTCCGCATTATTTTTACACAATTGATTTCCTCTATTATGTTGATAACCTGTTTGTTGTCTGCAGTTACTGCCGTTGGTATTATCAGTAGTCATATTCTATTTCCTGGAGAACTTGATATCACAAGATACATACAATTAAATGTTAGCACCTTACTGCTACAGCTGATTATTCTTGGTATTGTATGCCTTGCTGCCTGTGTGTGTAACGAAGCCAGATATTACTATACCTTTGGTGCGGGAATTCCAATCATATTTTTCCTGCTCCAGATGCTATCCAATATGGGAGAAAAGCTGGAAAAGCTAAAATACGTAACCATCTATACGCTTCTTCCAGCTAAGGAGATTATTCATGGAGAGTCTTATTGGATCTACAACCTGTCCATGATTTTATTGGCATTGGCATTATTTTCCTTTAGCATCTTCTGGTTTGACCGAAGAGATTTATCCATATAACACCAGCTATCTTTTCTTTATGTATTTCTCCTGTTTTCTTTATTTTCAAAAGAATTTATGATATAATTCTTCTGTTTATACTGTGTTTACACGATTTTTACAAAACGACAAGGGGAAATTTAGAAAGAAAGGTATGAAATATGTTACACACAATTGAATCTATTAACAATGTGGTCAACAACTTTATCTGGGGTGTTCCGGCCATGATCTGTATCATCGGTGTAGGACTATATCTGAGTATCCGTACAAACTTTTTACAGATCCGCAAGTTTCCATATGCCATAAAGACTACCTTAGGAAGAGTGTTCCGCAAAACAGAGGCCTCTGAAGGCTCCATGACTCCTTTCCAGGCGGTTTGTACCGCTTTAGCTGCCACCGTAGGAACGGGAAATATCTCTGGTGTGGCTGGTGCCATCGCTATCGGAGGACCCGGTACTATCTTCTGGATGTGGATTTCTGCACTTCTTGGCATGTGTACCAAATTCGCTGAAGTAACACTGGCCGTACATTTTCGTGAAACCAATGACCACGGTGAATTCGTCGGCGGTCCTATGTATTATATTAAAAATGGATTGAGTAAAAACTGGCACTTTCTTGCCTATTTGTTTTCCGCTTTCGGTGTCCTTACTGTATTTGGTACTGGAAATGCAACTCAGGTCAATACCATCACTACTGCTATTGATTCTGCATTGTTAAATTTTCATATCATACCAGATAGTTCTGTCTCTACGGTCAATCTGGTATTAGGTATTATCATCGCTATTGTGGTTGGACTGGTACTGCTGGGCGGAATCAAACGAATTGGTAAAGTAACAGAAAAGCTGGTTCCGTTTATGGCTCTCTTCTATATTGCTTTGGCCTTAGGTGTAGTAATCCTTAATATGCAGCATATTCCAGATGTATTTTACTCTATTTTCTATGGAGCATTTCATCCACGAGCTGTGACAGGAGGAATCGTAGGAAGCTTCTTCCTCAGCATGAAAAAGGGAGTATCCAGAGGAATTTTCTCCAACGAAGCCGGTCTTGGTACTGGTTCTATCGCTCATGCCTGTGCCGATACAAAAAAACCTGTTAAACAGGGGATGTTCGGAATCTTTGAGGTATTTGCCGACACGATCATCATCTGTACATTAACTGCACTGGTTATTTTATGTAGTGGTATTCCAATTCATTACGGAAATCCTGCTGGTGCAGAGCTGACGATCCTTGGACTGACCTCTACTTACGGAAACTGGATCTCCATCTTCACTGCAGTAGCTATGTGCTGTTTTGCCTTCTCCACCATTATCGGCTGGGGACTATATGGTGCAAGATGCATTGAGTTCTTATTCTCTTCCAAGGTAACAAAGCCATTCCTCATTGCATACTCTCTGGTAGCAATTCTCGGGGCCACTGTCGACCTTGGATTATTATGGAGCATTGCTGAGACCTTCAATGGCTTAATGGCCATTCCAAACCTGATTGCCGTCTTCCTATTATCTGGTACGGTCATCAAATTAGTAAAAGAATATTTTTCAAACGAACAAAGTCATTAGACTATAAACTTAAGTGGGAAATCTATCAGATGTAATAGAGCTCCCACTTTTTTTCCGCACTGTTTTTGAAAATCTTCATATAATAGAAGAAACTATCTAGATTTTGAGGTTTCTTATGAATACAGATCCCCGTGGCACCATGGTTCAGCAGGGAAACATTATAAGGATTGACAATGCTCTTGTAGAAGAGGTTGTCTGCTTTACGAATTTTAACGGATACATCTTAATTTCCTATGCAGTTCCGCAAAAAAATCAGACCATTTCCATTGAAACAATTCGATTAAATCTAAATCAAAATACCGTGGTTTTGAATGCTTCTGGTCAACGGCTCTGTCCATGCTGTATCCAAAAAGGACTTTGGATCAATGCTATCTTTTCCGCACGAATGACCAGAAGCATTCCTCCTCAGTCCAATGCATTCTTAATCTTAATCCAAAGAAATCCAAAAGCTCCTTCTTCTACCACCACCGGACGAATCTCTTTTGTAGATGTGCGAAATTCAGCCATTTACACTGGAAATCTTAACAACATTAATAGTCAGACCAAATATATGATTACCGAACAAACTTCCATTATTAATCGTTCTGGCAGACCGATCAGCCTCCAGAATCTTAGCCCTGGTCAGTTAGTAACCATCACACACGCCAATTTTCAGACAGCCAGCATTCCTCCACAGACGACAGCATTTGAAATCCGAGTCCTTTCCACATAAGAATAAGCCAAATGGGGTGTGACAAAACATTCGTAAACAATGTTTCGCCACACCCCATTGGTCTCCCCTCAAAAATGCTTTATTCCCGTCTATGCTGCTTCCATCATCTGATAAAACATTTCATGGATTTTATTATTCTCATCCAGCTCTGGATGGAAGGAAAGTCCAATCTGTGTTCCATATCGGACTGCTACGATCTTCTCCTCTACTTTTGCCAGAACTTCCACTTCATCTTCCGCACTTTCCACATATGGTGCCCGAATAAAGGTCATTGGAACCTGTCCAATTCCTTTTACTTCTTCCTCTGTATAGAAGCTTCCCAACTGTCTTCCATATGCATTTCTCTTTACTGTCACAGGAAGTGTCTGAAAATAAGCTTTATCATCATTGCTGATATGCTCTGCCAGTAAGATCAATCCAGCACAGGTCGCCAGTGTTGGAATTCCCTGCTGAATTCTTTTCTTAAGATCAGCAAACATATCCAGGTCATTCAGCAGCTTTCCCTGAACAGTACTCTCACCGCCAGGCAGGATCAGACCATCGAAATGCTGATTTAAATCTTCTTTTTTTCGTATTTCCACACAGGTTGCTCCCAAAGCTTGCATTTTATGCTCATGCTCGATAAATGCTCCCTGCACTGCCAGAATTCCTACCTTCAATCTATTTACCCCTTTCAGCCATAAGAAGCTCGATCTCCTGTTCATTAATTCCTACCATAGCTTCTCCAAGATCTTCAGAAAGCTCTGCTAAAAGCTTGGCATCATTATAATTGGTAACTGCTTTTACGATAGCCTGTGCTCTCTTTACTGGGTCACCAGATTTAAAGATACCAGATCCTACAAACACTCCTTCTGCACCCAGCTGCATCATCAATGCTGCATCTGCAGGTGTTGCAACACCGCCTGCTGCAAAGTTTACTACTGGAAGACGCTTATGGTCATGTACATACTGTACCAATTCATATGGCACACGCAGTTCTTTTGCTTCGTCAAACAATTCATCTTCTCGCATAGAAGATATTTTTGCGATCTCGCGATTCATCATTCTCATATGACGTACTGCCTGAACTACATCTCCTGTTCCTGGTTCTCCTTTGGTACGAATCATGGAAGCACCTTCGTTGATTCTTCGAAGTGCTTCTCCAAGATCTTTCGCTCCACAGACAAATGGTACTTTAAAGTTTGTTTTGTCAATGTGGTAAACATCATCTGCTGGAGATAATACTTCACTTTCATCAATATAATCAATCTCGATTGCTTCTAAAATCTGTGCTTCTGCAAAATGTCCGATTCTGCATTTTGCCATAACTGGAATGGATACTGCTTCCTGAATACCTTTGATCATCTTTGGATCACTCATTCTGGAAACTCCACCTGCTGCACGAATATCTGCTGGAATTCTTTCCAATGCCATAACTGCGCAAGCACCTGCTTCTTCTGCAATCCTTGCCTGCTCCGGAGTCGTAACATCCATGATGACTCCACCTTTTAACATCTGTGCCAGTTCTTTGTTTAAATTCCATCTTTCTTTGCTCATTGGTTTCTCCCCTTTTCTATCTGTTTCGTATGATTATGGAGTATAGAGCAAAACTGTCCAGGTGAAAATAGCCAGTTTTTAATTTTTTAACCATGCCAGTTTGATTTTCAAAATCCTCTTTACTGATTCATCAATCCGTTCTTCCGAAATTCTCCCGTCTTCTACCGCCTTCATGACTCCCTGGTACGCTTTCTGAAAATCCTCTGGCATAAGAATCATATCTACTCCAGCCTGAATGGCTTTTATGGCTGCTTCATCAGAAGAATAATGATTCGAAATTGCTGCCATGTTAAATGCGTCGGTAATCACGATATTTTCATATCCTAATTGGTCTCTAAGCAGTTCATCCACCACTTTTTTATTCATAGAAGATGGCAGCTCATTAGAATCTCTGCCTCCAGGTATCATATGAGAAACCATCACAAACGGTACTTCTTCCTTTATAGCTGTCTGAAACGGAAGTAGATCGGTATCCATCATCTCATCAAAGGATTTTGATATATAACCACTCTCTAAATGGGTATCCTGTTTTACAGAACCCTGTCCTGGAAAATGCTTCACTGCTCCTAAAATTTCCTGTTCCGTTAGTCCGTTCAGATAAGCAGTTACCATCTTGGAGACCTTCTCCGGATCATTCCCAAAAGAACGGCTTCTGATAACATCTGCAGTATCTTCATTGGAAACATCTGCAACCGGTGCAAAGTCTACGTTAAATCCATATTCCCTTAGATAACCGCCAATATAGAATGCTGCCTGGTATACATCCTCACTGCTCCTGCTTCCCAATGTCTTCATATCCTCTGTCTTTTTCACATTGCACTTTCCACTGTTGGCAATTCGGGCAACTTGTCCCCCTTCTTCGTCAATACCAAGAAAAATGGGAATTTCTCTCTGGCTGTCATTGATCTTTTTGAATCCCTTCATCATCGTTTTTAACTGTTCATCATCTTCAATATTATTGGCAAATAAAATCATTCCGCCAACAGGATATTCCTTTAAGGCTTGCTCTGTCACCTCTCCTGCCTTTATCACCTGACCATATCCAGTCAACTGTTCTGGTGTGATCATAAAAAGCTGTGCTACTTTTTCCTCTACTGTCATCTCCTTCAACCAGGTCTCTTCTTGGGTCTTTTTCCTTTCTTCCTTCACTTGCTCATTCTGATTTTTTTTGCTGCATGCAGAAACAAGCAGGGTGAGACAGAATAGCAGCACAATACCTATTATCGTTACTCTTATTTTTTTCATTTTTATACACTACCTCCATTTCAATTCCACCGCCTATTCACATAAAGGCGGAGTACCTCTCCCATTCAGTTATATCTCCCTTAATTTTACAAGCTTTTCTATATTAGCACATTCTTAATACATAATAAATGAATTTTTTTCAATTTTTTGTTACAATTTTATCAAAATGTAGTATAATAACCACGGATATGTCACCTGGCATATCCGTTTTTACGTTCTAACTTAAACAAAAAGAAAGGAAATGATACATATGAGAACAGCATTAACAATCGCTGGAAGCGATTCCAGTGGAGGCGCCGGCATCCAGGCCGACATTAAGACAATGATCACCAATGGCGTTTATGCTATGAGTGCGATTACTGCATTGACCGCTCAGAACACCATGGGAGTTACCGGAATCATGGAGGTTACTCCAGACTTTTTAGGCGAACAGCTGGATAATATCTTTACTGATATCTACCCCGATGCTGTAAAGATCGGTATGGTATCCAATAGTGATCTGATCAAAAAAATTGCAGAAAAACTAAAAGAATATGATGCTAAGAACATTGTTGTAGATCCTGTTATGGTCGCTACCAGTGGCTCTAAATTGATCAGTGATGAGGCCATCGCCACATTGAAGGAATATCTGCTTCCTATGGCGCTTGTCTTAACTCCAAATATTCCAGAAGCTGAAGTATTATCTGGCATGACCATTCAATCTGCAGATGATATGATCGAAGCTGCCAGAGTCATCAGTGAAACCTATCACTGTGCGGTCCTCTGTAAAGGCGGACATCAGCTAAATGATGCCAATGATCTGCTTTATAGAAATGGCTCTTATCAATGGTTCCATGGAAAAAGGATTGAGAATCCGAATACTCACGGAACCGGATGTACACTGTCTAGTGCCATTGCCTCTAATCTGGCAAAAGGATTTGATCTGGATATATCCGTAGAACGTGCAAAAGCCTATATTTCCGGTGCTCTTTCAGCCATGCTGGATCTTGGAAACGGCAGTGGTCCTATGAATCACGGATTTAATCTCACTGGAACCTTTATAGAAACAGCAAAGGAGGTACAAAAATAATGTCTGCAAAACGTACTTCCATTTTTGAAAATAGTTTGATCTGGTTCGGTGCCGGTGTTTCCATCGCCGAAATCCTGACTGGTACCTATCTGGCACCTCTTGGTTTTTCCAAAGGATTAGCCGCAATTGTCATTGGACATGTGATCGGATGTCTAATGCTATTCTTAGCCGGCATCATCGGTGGAAAGTCAAGACGAAGCGCTATGGAAACCGTAAAAATGAGTTTTGGAGAAACAGGAAGTCTGCTTTTCTCCATTCTAAATGTTCTCCAGCTGGTCGGCTGGACGGCCATTATGATCTACGATGGAGCCCTTGCTGCCAATGGCCTGATGGATACAGGAAGCTTTATCTGGTGTCTTGTCATTGGTGCCCTGATCATCCTCTGGATTGTCATTGGTATCACAAACCTTGGAAAAATAAACGTAATTGCCATGTCAGCCCTGTTTATTCTGACTTTAATCCTATCCAAGGTCATCTTCTTCGATTCCGGAGCTGTAGGAATGATCGCAGATGACAGCATGACATTTGGAGCAGCCGTAGAATTGGCCGTAGCAATGCCTCTATCCTGGCTTCCACTGATCAGTGATTATACAAGAGAAGCCAAAGAGCCTGTGAAAGCAACTGCTGCCAGTGCTATTGTCTATGGAATTGTCAGCAGCTGGATGTATATCATTGGTATGGGCGCAGCGATCTATACCGGCGAATACGACATCGCACAGATTATGTTAAAAGCAGGACTTGGAATTGCAGGATTGCTGATCATCGTATTCTCAACCGTAACTACTACTTTCCTGGATGCGTATTCCGCTGGTATTTCCAGCGAATCCATCTTTCCAAATCTCAACGGAAAACATGTGGCTATCGTTGTGACCATCTTAGGAACCATCGCTGCCATCGTATACCCAATGGATAATATTACTAACTTTCTTTATCTCATCGGCTCCGTATTTGCACCAATGATCGCGATTCAGATTGCAGACTTTTTCTTATTCCATGATGACCACAGCAGAAAAGGCATCAATTTACCAAATCTGATCGTCTGGGTAATCGGATTTATCGCATATCGATTCCTGATGACCGTAGATATTATTGTTGGAAATACACTTCCTGATATGGTGATCACGATTCTTTTGTGCTGTATCGTAAAAAAAGTAATTGGAAATCGTAGATAAAAGCAACATTAAAAGGGCTCTTCCACTTGAGAAAAGCCCTTTTGTCTTCTTTTATTCACAATGCATATTCATATTCAAACGAGGCCTTCCTGGTTTCAAATGCAAAAAGAATTCGGTTTCCTTTCCGAAATCGGTAATAAGCTCTGCAGACAGCGCTTTCATGAATGGTTCGTCCCATATCTCCCGCCACTGGGGCCTGTAATGGCTGATGTGCTGCCTCTAAAAGCCAGGCTTCCAATTCCATATCTCCCTGTCGGATTCGCAGCTTTCCTCGCTGAATGTGTATTACTCTTGCCCCCAGATAAGTGGCCATCCTATATTCTCGTCCATGCCACATAACCACAGCGATCGTACCAGTAAAATGAAACCCTGCCATAGGAATATCTGCTACAGACAGCATCAAAGAGCCTCCGGGAAAACAACACTGAGTCCATGCATATTCTTTTGGAAAAGAATATCCACAATCTCCTTCCCAGTATCCCCAGTCATGATCAAAACAATAGCTGCGACCATTTATGCTAAGTGTTCCAGTAACCAAATGCTTCATGCTAAAGACACGATGTTTACATTCCAGAAATGGTATGAGAGCAAAAGGACCCATGATATCATATCTTAAGGAAGAGAGGGGCCCAAATCTCAGTTCTCCTTTTGCGTCCAGTCTGGATGTAACCAGATGCAACCGGATTCCCCTCTGACTGAACCGATTTTCCCCAATGGAAATTCCTCTTTTATCCCTGCAGAATATATTTCCCGGCATTTTGGCCATCCACACCCCATTTTCCGTAATCAACTGAATGGAACAACTCTTTTGCCCATTTTTCTGATGGACTGCCGGTATGACTGCCACCGTATGCTCTTTCGACTGACACTTCATATACCACCCATTAAAAAAGTTTTTCATAATTCTTCCTTTTTGTCCACTTTCATGTTCTTTAAATTTCTTTTGGAAGGATTGTCAAGAAGCCTTCCATTTTCATCGTATCGTGATCCATGGCAGGGACAGTCCCAGCTGTTCTCATCTGGATTCCAGGTAAGTCCACATCCAAGATGAGCGCATCTCCCCGGCCCTTGTGGTACGATTCCCTTGATCAGTCCCTCAATACTCATTCCTACATCACATAATAAATTCCCGATAGATGCCCGAACATTCATCCTCTGCGGAGAAAATACTTTCTTATATGGATGCTCTCTCTCACATATTTCATCCCGCAAGATCATAGCCGCTACCATGGAAGAGGTCATCCCCCACTTTTGAAACCCAGTTGCCACATAAAGATCAGGGGTAAAGTAAGAATATCTCCCGATGAAGGGAATCCCATCATGAGGCATACAATCCTGTGCCGACCAACGATATGCTTCCCTGCATTCTGGGTAATACTTTCTTGCCTCTTGCCAAAGATTTTCATAAGCACATTTTCCATGATGAATACCTGTCCGATGACCACTTCCTCCAAGCAGCAGATGCTCTCCTGCCTGACGAAAAGAAAGCCCATCTTCATCTATGCCATAATACATTCCCTGTATTCTTTCACAGCCAGACAACGCCAGCACATAGCTTCGTTCCTGATGCTGCCGTAAGAAATAAAATCCAGGAATATTTAAGAAAGGATAATGAGCAGCAACGACTATTTTATCGGCTGAGAAAACGGACGCATTGGTCATCACTTTATGATCTTTGATTCCAATGACCTTGGTATGCTCCAAAACCTCTAATTGGGCAGCAATATATTGTAAGAATATCAGTGGCGAAAATTGTGCCTGATGACGAAATCCTGCGGCTCCCACCACTGGAAATGGAAGCTGTGTTTCTTTTGTAAAAAATGCATCAATTCCGACCTCTTTGGCAGCTCTTATCTCATTTCTCAGCTTTTCTTCTTCCTTCCGACTATATAAATAAGCCGTAACCCTCTCAAACTGACAGTCAATCTTATATTTCTTGATCAGCCGTTCATACTCTTTTATGGCCGCCTCATTTGCCTGAGCATACAATCTTGCTTTTTCCTTACCGACCTTCTTGATCAGACTGCTATATTTACATCCATGCTGGCTTGTGATCTTTGCTGTCGTACGCTCCGTCTGACCAGAAGCAATGGTATCTGCTTCCAGAACAAGGACTCTTCTTCCCTGCTCCTTTAGCTGATAAGCAATCAGGATTCCCGCCATACCAGCGCCGATCACAATAACATCCCAATGCACTTTTTTTAATGCCGGATCTGCAGGTCCTGCTTCCAGCTTCTCTTCTTGTGCTCTCCATAACGACTTCATATCTTCTTTCCTCCTGGAAGTTCATTGGATGGAGGAAAACATGTATGCCCTTCACAGACATAATACGTAGTTTGATCGTTTATGAGTGAATAGCCTTCTTCCGGCTCCAAAAGAATGCGAACATCTGCATACAATGGCAGACGAGGATACATATTCTGTGCTTTTTCGTCCCTGGAAAGAACCACCGTAATCTTTTTTGGCGGATGGAGATAGAAAAGCAGTGCAATTTGAAACAGGCTATGTCCAGCAGGATACTCCCTTGCTTTTCCAGATAAAAAGATCAGCTGCTTTTCTGCTCGTTTCCGGTCCTCTTCTCTCCCGGTCAGCTGCCAAATCCGCACCAGACAATATGCCATCACAGAATTTCCACTTGGCAGTGCTCCGTCATAGGTTTCCTTCGGCTTTGTAATGAGATTTTCATTCTCCGTTCCATAAAGAAAATATCCCCTTCCTTTGGAATCACAAAATTGTCTCTGTGCCTCCTCCATAACCTCTTCTGCTCGCTCTTGGTAACAGGATTCTCCCGTAACTTCATATAAGCTGAGCAACCCTGCCACATAATATGCATAATCATCCAAAAATCCATTTACGGACGGTATCTGATCATGACAGCTTACGTAGAGACAATTTTCATTTGTAAGATACTGTTCTATGAACTCCTGGTTCTTTTGGGCGGCATGAAGATAATGCTTCTTTCCTGTTACTCGGTAAAGGATGGCCAAAGCACAGATCATCAGGGAATTCCATGCAGTAAGAACCTTATTATCCAGATGAAGACTGGTACGGGATTTGCGATACTCGTATAACAGCTTTCTTTCCTCTTCCAATTCATGAGAAATTTTCTTGCCATTTCGTAGATTTGGAATGTTCTTCCCCTCAAAATTTCCCTGCTTTGTCATTCCAAAATAATCACAAAATCTTCGCCCCTTTTCCTCTCCGAGGACCCTTATGACTTCTTCGTAACGAAAGACATAATATCTACCTTCCTCTCCCTCACTGTCCGCATCCTGGGCAGAGTAAAATTCTCCCAAAGGCCCTGCCATTTCCCGCAAAACATATTCCGCTGTCTGTTCTGCGGTGATAAGAAACTGTTTTTCTCCAGTAGCCTTATATGCAGCAGCATAGGATAATATCAACAGACCATTGTCATACAGCATCTTCTCAAAATGAGGAACCAGAAAATACGCATCGGTGGAATATCTGGAAAACCCATAGCCAATCTGGTCAAAAATTCCTCCTCTTCGCATCTTTTCTAACGTAAACGCGGCCTGCTTCAAAGCATTCTTATCCTTATAAATGATAGAATACAGAATAAGAAAAATCAGATTATGGGCTGTCGGAAACTTCGGTGCCTGCCCAAAACCGCCATTTTCTTTATCAAAACTTCGTAAAAACTGCTCTGCTGCCTTCTTGGGAAGCTGCTCCTCCATAGTCTCATGAATCTCCCCCTCTTCCATCTGCATATGCGAAAGGATCTCTTCTGCTGATTTCAACAGATGGGGCCGCTGTGTCTTCCATTTATCCACAATTGCAAGCAGTAAATCCCCAAAACCGATCATCCCATACTGGGATACTGGTGGAAAATAAGTCCCTGCATAAAAAGGTTTTTGTTCGGGCGTAAGAAAAATGCTCACAGGCCAGCCTCCGCTTCCCGTCAGCGCCTGACAGACTGCCATATATACACGATCTACGTCCGGGCGTTCCTCCCGGTCCACCTTGATGGATATAAAATTCTGATTTAATATGTCTGCAATGTCATGGTTTTCAAAGCTCTCATGGGCCATGACATGACACCAGTGACAGGTGCTGTAGCCAATACTCAGAAACACCGGCTTATCCTCTCGTCTTGCCTTTTCAAAAGCCTCCTCTCCCCATGGATACCAGTCCACCGGATTTTGTGCATGCTGTAAAAGATATGGGCTGCTCTCATTTTTTAGGCGATTGCTCATGTCACATGATCTCCTTCCAGATAGAATTCATAACTTTTCCTTTGTCTCTGTTCAGAAAAATTCGTTTTCTATAGTCTGTGCATATCATAGCAATTTATTCAAATTTTCGATCATATAAGGGCAAAATGAGTTATGAATCATATTACTTATCCATGCCATCTGAAATTACCTTACCTGCCAAATTCCACCGTACAATTCTTCCATCTTTATACTGTGCTTCAAAATACTCCCCATATTTCGGATCAGAATCATGAATCCATGCCTCAACGTCCTTATTATCATATTCATAAACATATGCTGGAACTTGCTCTGATTTATGCTCCTCCCTTCTCCAGACTACTTTATCTCCCATATAAATAGTATCAAAATCATCTGGTATAGCATCAATCACATCATACTGATTACCGATATTAATACCTTTTACTACTCCAGATACTACTGATTTCTGAATATTAAAATGTAATCTGATACAGCCATCTTTTATTTTTGTTATGGTTATATTGCACTTTGATGGATATTTATATACAGGAGTACCATATTGTATAAATAATTTGGTTTCTCCATTTTCTTTAAAACGATAGATTTGTGTTATTTTTACAACATCATCGGAAACATGAACAAACGGAACCTGTGTCAAAAAATAACCTCCTCCTACAAATAGAAAACAAGTAATCAAGATTGCTATCAACACAGTCTTCCACTTTTTCTTTTTCATTTTATTTTGAAATTCCTGAAATTTCAATTTTGTAACCTGTTTTTCGTCCTTCTGCATAGATAAATTAGCACACAATATTTGGTATTCCGCTTTACAGTTTTCACAACTATCTAAATGCTTTTTTACCATGAATGCTGTAGCATCAGAAACAACATGATCCACAATCTTTTTCTTAGACCGATAATAGGTAACTCTCGCCCAGCTCTCCGTTTTTGAAAACAAATCTGCAATATCTGCAAAAGAAAGTTCCCCAAATGTCCGTAAGGAAAATACCTCTTTATATGGTTCTTCCATCACATGCAGAATTTGATGAATTCTTCTGGATGCAGCTTTTTCACAAAACAAAATCTCCATTGATTTTTCTAATCCTGTGACTTCTTTCGTTTTTTCCTCCAGGAAAATCTCCTTTTTTCTTTTTTGGCATTTATTTATCCACAGGTTTTTTGCAATCGTACACAACCACGTATATAGACTACTCCTTCCCTGAAATGTAGTAGAAGAGAGCATCGCTTTTAAAAAAGTTTCCTGTGTAATGTCCTGAGCCTCATTTTGATTCTGACAGATTGCCAGTATATAATAATACACTGCTTCATATTCAGCCAGCAGAGCTTCCTCGCTTATTGGCTTTTCGTTTTCTTGCATAATATCCTCCTTCACATTCTGAGAACAATATAGCATGACTTTTTCCCTTCATACTATTAGACTCTCTATGTCCAAAAATGTTACATAAGAAATTCGAAAAACTTCTTATGTAACAAAAAAGAACTGTATCTCAAACAACAACATACAGTTCTCTTTTGCCTTTTGGCAGTTCTACTAAATTATCCTATTTTTCACCAGATCATCGCAAAGAAAGACGCTCCCACTACGGTAAAAATTCCTGCTACCACAATGGATAAGCTACTTAAAGCTCCCTCGATTTTTCCCATTTCCATTGCTCTTGCTGTTCCCACTGCATGGGAGGAAACGCCAATGGCAATTCCTTTTGCCACAGGTTCTTTGATATGAAAACATTTTAATATAAAATCAGAACATATATTTCCTAAGATTCCAGTTATAATAATAGCTGCTACAGTAATTGAAACATACCCTCCAAGTTCTTCTGATACTCCCATTCCGATTGCTGTGGTGATGGATTTAGGAAGGAACGTCACATATTCTGCATGACTAAAATGAAAAAGAAACGAGATTACCAGAACAGAAATTAGAGATGTAAAAACTCCGCTAACAATCCCAATCAAAACCGCCCTCCAATTCTTTTTCAAAATCTCAAATTGCTCATACAGGGGAATCGCCAGACAGATGGTTGCTGGTGTCAGAAGGTAACTGATATATTTTGCACCCTCATAGTAATTATCATAATCCACATGTCCAGCTACCAGAAATGCTATTGTAAATACAATGGAAATCAATAACGGATTTAATATGGCCATTTTACACTTTTTCTGAATCCACATTCCTAAAAAATATGTACCTAGAGAGATGGCTACTCCCCCAAATACCGTGTTATATAAAAAATCATTCATGTTTCTTTTCTTCTTTCTTTTCTTTTTTCATAAATGCCTGCGTTACCCTGCCCGCAACAATCATGACAAGAAATGTTGATACGACAATAATCACTATATAGGAAATCCATGATGGATGGATCACATCCCATACGTCGATCAGGCCTACTGCTGCAGGGATAAACATCACCGGCATAATCTCCACTAAAAAATTTCCTGTATCTTCAATTTCCGACAAAGGTATCCATTTGGTTTCCAATAAAAAAAACAGCAACACAATCCCATAGATGTTTCCCGGTACCGGAAATGGTAAAATTTCATGTAAAGCCTCTCCAATAAACGAAAGGATTAAAATAATAGTAAATTGTTTCAAGTATTTCATAATGCGCCTCTTTTCAAACTAGTAAATTTCTTCTTGCTCATCTATTTTCTTTTATTCCAATATGAAATAATCGCATAATTATCAATCTAATCCATCATTTCTTAACTGTCAAGACAAAATATTTATTTTTACAAAGAAAGGGATTCTTGACACTGTTTTTTGACTACTATATAATTTATATTTTGTAAGACACTTTGTTTTGTATTTAAGAGAGGGCTTCCTATGAAAAAGAACCAAAGTTTTTTTAATACAGTATGTAATTTGGCAATTCCAGTTGCCCTTCAGTCAATGCTTCAAGCTTCCTTCAGTATTGTCGATCAGATCATGATCGGTCAGCTTGGAAGTGTGAGCATTGCCGGCATTGGGCTTGCTGGAAAATTTTCATCTATTTTTTCTGTTATGGTTGCAGCGATTGGTGCTGTAGCCGGAATTATGATTTCTCAATATATGGGACAAAAAAACAGACAGGAAATACGAAGAAGCTTTTACCTGAACCTTACAATCGCATTGATAATGGCCATAGGCTTTTCTATTGTTTGCATCGCATTTCCAAAACACATTATGTGTTTTTATACAAAAGACTCTCAGACTCTGATTGCTGCTTCCCGTTATCTTTCAATCATTGCAGGAACCTTTCTTCCAATAGCCGGAGCTACTCTGCTTTCTACTATGTTTCGCTGTATGGAAAAAGCACAGATTCCTCTTTATGCAAGCATTGCATCTGCCATTTTAAACACAGGATTAAACTATCTTCTCATTTTCGGAGCATTTGGATTTGCCCCAATGGGTGCGAAGGGTGCCGCAATCGCAACGGTCATCTCGCAATGTGTGAATGTTATCATTATGCTGATTATGCTGGCAAAAAACAGAACCTATGTAACAAAGACTTCCTGCGTCAGCAATACGATGGAAAAATTTAATTGGCATCAATACGCCTCCATACTTTTTCCCATTCTGGTTTGTGAATTTGTATGGAGTCTTGGCGAAAATGTATATGCTGCTATTTATGGTCACATGGGAACAAAAGCCAGCGCTGCAATGACTCTTATAAATCCGGTTCAAGGGTTGATGATCGGAGCACTTTGTGGACTATCACAGGCTGCCAGTGTGATTATTGGAAAAAAACTTGGAAATGAAGAATATGAGGAGGCCTATCAAGCATCAAAAAAACTGATTTTATATGGCTTTATCGGTTCCATTCTATTATCTGTGATCATTCTTTTGACAAGTACCTATTACATAGAAATTTACCAGGTGGAGAAATCTGTAAAGCTTTTTACACAGCAGATTCTGGTTGCCTATGCAATCATTGCTCCATTTAAAGTGGAAAATATGATTGTTAGTGGTGGAATCATCCGAAGCGGCGGTAAAACAAAATATGTTATGCTCATTGACCTAATCGGAACATGGGGATTTGGAGTACCGCTTGGTCTGTTTGCAGCATTTTTTCTGAAACTATCCATCCCATATGTTTATTTTATTCTCTCATTAGAAGAATGTATTCGCTTTGGCATATCTATAATTGTACTTCGTAAAAGAAAATGGATGCACAGATTATGAATCGTCTCATCTGCTTTTCAAAAAAGGATTGCCATTTTTAAAGAATTTGTATCAAAGTCTGCTACGAAAAAAAGGAAGCGGTTCATTTTGTAAAATTCCTATGATTCAAAATTTGATAAATTTCTTTTGCTACACCATTTTCGTAATTACATCCTATCACTTTCTCTGACAAATCACGAATCAATGGAACTGCGTTTCCTACTGCACGAGATCGTCTAAATTTCTGAAACATCGTTTCATCATTTTCTCCATCTCCAAATATAATTACTTCGTCTTCTGAAACCCCATAGTACTGAATTATTTTTTTCAACATATTTCCTTTTTGTGCCACTGATGCTGTTATTTCTACATTCCACACAGCAGATGATGTAACAAAAATTTCTTTCCAATCACTAAAATGATTTTTTATATTCTTCATGAGAATGGCTTCATTAGAAAAAGCAAAGAGCTTTAATATCTTTGGTTTTTTCTCCCCAAATTGAAGAAACTCTGAAAAAACAGATGCAGTCTGGCATAAGTCTGTGTCCGTAGAAAAATCTCCCTTGTCAGTATTTACTTCCAAACCAACTCTTGCCGTTAATAAATAGTCTATCACTTTTTCCGCGACATCCTGCTGGATAAACTCCTGATAAATAATTTCTCCCGAAGATATTCTAAACTCTGCTCCATTAAGCAATATATAATCAACCTCAATCCCTGCTTCTTGGAAAATCTGATGTGCCGTTTCCCAAGATCTTCCTGTAACTGCTATAAAATGAATGCCTGCATTTTGAGCTTCCTTTATTGCTTTTGCTGTTTTCTCGGATATTCTGCTGTTTTGATCTAAAAGTGTTCCATCCAAATCACTCGCCAATATCTTTACTTCCATTCTCTGTACCCCCAGATTCATTTTTTCTTTCTATGTTGTAGTCTGTAATCATATTAAACAATATTTTTTACTATTTTTCTATGGCAATTTAAAAAGAGAATATGGAAAAAACGAACCTTCTGTATACTATTTATCTGCCAGAGGATTCATATATGTCCGAAATAATTTCTACACATTTTTCAATACCCAGGACACCGCTATTTAGACACATATGATAGTTCTGAGCGTGTCCCCATTTCATATCCGTATAAAAGCGATGATACGCTGCACGGCGTTTATCCTTATCCTTCAGCCGCTGCTTCGGAGATTCTTCCCGCTGTTTGTCCTCCTTTCACTTTAAGCTCCCTGTAAGTTCCACAAATCAGGAATGCTGCCACGACAAACGTTAAAATGTCGGAAACAGGCATTGAATAAAGAACCCCATCCAGTCCAAAGAATACCGGCAGGAGCAATGCAAAGCCCACGCCGAATACCACTTCACGAATCATAGAAAGTACTGTAGAGGCTACAGCCTTTCCCATGGCCTGAAGGAAAATGAAGCAGGCCTTGTTCACACATGCCAAAATCATCATACATAAATACGTGCGGAATGCCTTAATTGCAAATTCTGTGTAATAGATACTTTCATTGGCAGCGCCAAAGATATGAATGAGCTGCTGAGGGAAGAACTCAACCAGAATCAAGGCAATTGCACCAACCGTTGCCTCTGAGATCAGCAGTTTTGTAAACAATTCTCTGACACGATGCTTATAACCGGCTCCCATGTTAAACCCAACGATCGGAATACATCCAGCAGCCATTCCGACAACGATGGAGATTACGATTTGGAAAAACTTCATAACAATTCCCACAACCGCCATAGGAATCTGTGCGTACTGTTCCTGACCGAAAATCGCATCCATCGCACCGTATTTGCGAAGCATATTATTAATAGCTGCCATGGCTGCGACCAGGCTAATCTGAGACAAGAAACTGGTAATACCGAGTACCAAAGTTTTTCTGCAGATAGAACCTCTTAAACGATAATCGCCCTTATCCGGTTTGATGATCTTCATATTCAAAAGATACCAGACTGCCAGTACCGCTGTTACAATCTGACCCATTACAGTAGCCACAGCTGCACCCATCATGCCCCATTGAAAAACAAAAATAAAGATAGGATCAAAAATAATATTGATGACCGCACCTGCAAGAGTTGAGATCATTGCAAACTTGGGATTTCCATCCGCACGAATAATCGGGTTCATTGCCTGACCGAACATATAGAACGGAATACCCAAGGAGATGTAGAAGAAATACTCCTTAGAATGATAGAAAGTTTCTGCATTAACCGTTCCACCAAACATAGCGATGATTTTATCTGCGAAAACTAAATAGATTGCAGTTAAAATAATACTTCCCACTACAATCATCACCACCGAGTTTCCAACGCTCTGTTTTGCAAGATGAGATTCTTTTTTCCCAAGACTGATACTGACAAAAGCACAACAACCGTCACCAATCATAACCGCAATTGCCAGAGCTACCACTGTCAACGGAAATACAACGGTATTTGCCGCATTTCCATAAGAACCGAGATAGCTGGCATTGGCAATAAAAATCTGGTCTACGATGTTGTAAAGCGCTCCTACCAAGAGCGAGATAATGCAGGGAATTGCATATTGTCTCATCAATTTACCAATATGCTCTGTTCCCAAAAACTGATTTGAATGTTCCATTGGTTTCACCTTTCCTTTCCTATTTTTGTAACATAAGAAATTCGAAGAATTTCTTATGTTACAAAAAAATAAACGAGTAGCACAAACGCAACCGGAATTACGCTAAATGCTACTCGTTGTAATAACATTATACTTCAAATTTGTTTATTTTTGCAAAGGTATTTTTGCACAAAATTCCATTCGATGTTTCCTTATTTTCTCTTCTTACTAAACAGAACATTCATTGTCACATAAACCGTAATCGCAAGGACTACTGCTCCAATAAGAATGATATACATCTGATTCAATTCTACTTTATTTCCAAAAAAGTATAAATTACAGTCTACGCTGTCTTTTATGGCCTCTACTACCTCAGGTGGAAAATTCTGATTCTCCATCTCTCCAAAAACACCTCGCAAAGCATGATTCCGGAGCAGGGATGTTCCATATGTACCGGGCAAAAAGGAGATGACCTTCTTAAGTCCATCCGAGAACTGAGAAATCGGCATATAGGCTCCACAGATAAAGCCATAACCTGCACTGACAATCGTTCCTACTGCCGATGCCTGACCATTGGTCGATAATGGGAAATTCACACAGGAGGACAATGCTGTACCAAACAGCACCAGTAAAAGTACATCCAACAACAGGCATATAACGTCTTTGGCTGTCAAATACCAGCCTACATGAAAAAGATAACCAAGGCATACTCCAGTCGCAATCCCACAGATCAACAGAGTAGAAATCAGAGTAGATAAGTAATAGCTGAGTGCCAGAGTACTGCTTTTTACCGGAGCAATCGTAATATCTTTCCGAGCTCCGGTAATCTTATCCTGAACCATCAATAGATTGGAGCAAAAAGCTACTGTAACACAGCTGACTGCCAGGAGAGAAGAAATCAATTCCCCACCTACACATCCGCCGATCAGCTTCTCTGGTACAATTGTCCCTGTTGTCTCCAATGCACTGCGAAAGGTATCCTCATAGACATTGCTCAAAAATGTGCCATACAATATCAGTAAAATCAGTGGGGTAATCAAGGACGTAAAGAACATCCCCTTATCCTTAAAATAAAGCTTTATATTTCGCTTCACAAGTGCGCCAAGTCCTATCATTTCTCAGTACCTCCCATCAGTTTTTTACCTGTCACTGCTAAAAATACATCATCCATCTTCCCTTTTGTAATCTCATAGTCCTGAAAAATCTCTGGATACTTTAGAATCAGATCTGTAGCAGCAGCAGTATTAGGAACCTCTACCCGATACGCATCCCGGATGACTTCATAGGGGGCACCCAATTTCTGAATCTTAGCTTCTTCTACCCCATAGATGGTAATAAAATCTCCCGTGTAAGTATTTTTCATCGTCAGTGGAGTGCCTTCAGCAATAAGTTTGCCTCGATCGAGAATCACCACATAATCTGCATCCGCTGCTTCCTCCATATAATGAGTCGTGAGAAATACCGTCATCTTTTCTTTCTTCCGCAACTCACCAATGACTCGCCAGAGAATACTTCTGGTCTGAGGATCCAGACCGGTAGTGGGTTCATCCAGAATCAAAATGCGGGGTCTATGCAGCAGAGCACGTGCAATATCAATCCTGCGCCTCTGACCTCCTGATAGCTTTCCAACGGTACGTTTTAGTAAATTTTCAAATTCCAGAAGTTCTGCCAACCCCAAAAGACGCTCTCTAAATTCCTTTCCTCGAATACCATATAATGCCGCACGACTTTCCAGGTTGTCCCGCACAGACAATTCTTTATCTAATACAGAATTCTGAAATACCACACCCAGATTTCGTTTGACATAATCCGGCTCCTCATCCAGGTCAATGCCACCAATCCGAACCGTCCCTGCATCCTTGGACAGCTGTCCACATATAATGTTAATAGTCGTGGACTTTCCTGCACCATTAATACCTAAAAAGGCGAACAGCTCCCCTTCTCGTACTCGAAAACTCAGATCCTGTACCGCTGCTACTTCGCCAAAGCTTTTGCTCATATGTGTAATCTCAATCATATTATTCATATTCCTACTTCTCTCTTATTAATTTTCATTTAGTTGCCAGACCTTGGTGCAAACAAAGATATAATACCTACAATCAGCAGTACCGGCAACGCTAATTTGATCAGTCCAACCACTACTAGACCGATCAGCACCAATGGAAGCAGTATCACGGTACATACGATTTTGGAGATTCCCCAAGCTGCTTTTATTGCAAAAATAAGGAGTTTCCCAAATATAAGGAACATCAAAATTGTAAAAATCAATGTTAACATGTCTTTCCATCCTCCTCTTCACGAATTTTTTTTCATAAAATTTTGATTTATTTTCAAGCCCCAGATTTTCGCTGTAAACTTTCTACCAAAATATAATTTTATTATAAGCAATGCTCTAATTTTAATAAAGTATTCATTTGCAGAAATAGAAAAAGATCTGTTAAAACCTTTCATTTAACCCTAATATCCTTTGATAGATTTCTCTGTCACTATCTTTAAAGACATTTTCATAGCAGTTTCTAAGTTCTTGACCAAGTTCATCATTTACTGCACCATACACGATCGGTCCAACTGTATGAATGACGGTTTCACTCTGATACTTTCTCTGGCATACGAATATTCATTAGAGACCGAATTGCATTTTTCTTTTCCATTCCGCAGCATTACATACATCTAACTGTTGTAATAACCGGCGAATCACTACAGGATTGACATTGACACTTCCTGTCTCTTTGCAAAAAAATCTTTCCAAAAACATCCATCCATGTTATGATGATTATAACGTTGTACTATATGATCTTAAGGAGGTATCATCGATGTGGATTTTCTTTGCAATTGGTTCAGCATTTTTTGCAGGAGTAACTGCTGTTTTAGCAAAATGCGGAATCAGAAGAACGGATTCTGACGTGGCAACAGCCCTTCGCACCATTATCGTGCTGATGTTTTCCTGGATTATGGTATTTCTGATTGGTTCTTCAACCCAGATTTGCGAGATTTCAGGCTATACCTGGACATTTTTGATCTTATCGGGTCTATCTACCGGAGCTTCTTGGCTTTGCTATTTTCGGGCACTGCAGCTAGGAAATGTCAATATGGTCGTACCCATTGATAAGTGCAGTATCATCCTGACCGTACTGTTATCCTTTTTACTTTTGAGAGAACCAATCAGTATGTGGAAGCTAATGGGTGTGATATCTATTGGTGTCGGTACTCTTTTGATGATTCAGAAAAAAGAAATCACAAAGGAAGCAAAAGGCCATTCCTGGATAGTATATGCCATTCTATCCGCCATCTTTGCCAGTCTGACCTCTATCTTTGGAAAAATTGGAATCGATGGAGTGGAATCCAATCTTGGTACGGCTCTTCGAACCGGTGTGGTACTTCTAATGGCATGGCTGGTAGTCTTCTTAAAGGAGAAACAACACCTCATCAAGCAAATTCCCCGCAAGGAACTGATTTACATAACTCTTTCTGGAATTTCAACTGGTGCCTCATGGCTTTGCTACTATAAATCTCTACAGGCTGGCCCAACCAGTGTGGTGGTATCTATTGACAAGCTGAGTATTCTGGTGACTATCGCCTTCTCCTATCTGGTATTCAAGGAAAAACTGTCGAAAAAAGCCAGCGTTGGCTTGGTATGTATTGTAATCGGGACACTTCTCATGTTACGGTAAGCAAAATATTTAAAACGATCATCCTATTACGATATTTCGTTATCCCACTGATAAGCTATCGCAGCAGAATCTTGTTATTTATAGCGTGCTACATCGCCATTTCGAATTTTATTCCCCAAATATTGAAAGCTTCCATCCTCTGCAAACTTTACCGTCAGTTCGTGGGTAATGACTGCATCATCACAAATAACCATATCGCACACAGCATCTACTACTAATGTCACTGTTCCATCCTGATTCTTTTTTATATCTGTCACTTCTGGTAAAGAAGTTCCAAAGAACGTCCAGTCAGAATCATCTTTTCTTTCCCATGTATAAGTTTGGTTTTCCTGATCGAACGCAGCATATTCCTGTATCTGCTCTGCTGTTATCGGAAGGTATTCCATCAGCAAGCTCTCAAACTCTTCCTTCGGTATCCCCTTTGCCCCATCTTCCGGATCAAAGCTTTTTTGGTATTTCATTGCATATAAATATTCATATATTCCATTGTAATCTAATTCTTCCATATGCTCTTGATCCCAGTTGGAGCACAAGAGGTTATTGCCCTGATATCCTAGCCCCTGCACACATTTTTCAGACATTTCCCGTTGCTCTGTGCTCATTGGCTTTACTCTGAGCAAACAACTACCATCCACAATTTCACTGACCTCCGGTGGTTCTGGAACACACAATTCATATCCAAACCAGCCTTTCTCCGTATAATTCCACTCTTTTATCCTGGTATAAGATATGTATGGTATTCCTGGCTTATGATCTGTCTTCCATATCGCATTTGCGGCCAGTACATACATTTCCTTTCCATCGAACGTAAATTTGTTTCTTCCGATCCCACCATCCGAATGGACCTCGTAAACGATCATTGATCCTTTTTTGCCTTCCTCACATGCTTTTAGAAAACGATCCATCTTCTCATAATTTTCCATGTTAGTATATGCTATGCTTGTAGCAACAGGCTGCCCTGTTTCCTTCACTTTGGACTGTATCTTAAGAATATCTTCATCCGAAAGGATCGTATTCCATGAATTCCCTTTTTCTGCATTTTCATAAATATCAGAAATCAGTGTCATTACCCTGTTACAATCATTCTCTGCTTTCTCACTTTCCCTGTCATCTAATGGAAGATCATATCCTTTTTCCCATTGTTCTGCTACTTCATCACTCTTTGTACTTTCTTCCAGAATGGTTTCCTGTCTTTCCTTCCCTTTTTTACAGAAACATAAACAAAGCCCCAATAGAAACACCATAAACAACAGAACATATTGCTTCTTCAAAATCATATGATCATCTTTCTCCTCCAATCCTTGACATTTTCTCCTGTTTTGTATTTATTTAAATATTACATGTATAGGATTTAAATGTCAAGTGGAAGAATAATAAAGTGCAAGGTGAGAACCTTCACTCCTCGTTGCAATGATACCAGTTCCGCTGCTGTTTTATACAGGTATGCTCCTATTCGATCGGCAACTGAATTTCAGTCAGCCATTCATCGACCGTTTCTTTATTCCAGATTCCGTCAATGTAGCACTCTCTTGAAAGACCAGTCACCTTATATCCATTTTCCTCCACATACTTCATAATGAAAGCGTAGGCTTCTCCAATCTGGTCATAGGCACCTTTATGGAAAATACTAAGCACCTTTGTTGCCGGAATTTCACGGAACTTGATATTCTCATTTTCATTTCCAAACGCCACAACTGCTTCATTATATCTGATCAGCACATCCTTGTCTTTATGCTCCTCATCGAGGTATTCGCAGAATTCATAAGACGGTTCTGCACACTTCAGACCCGGATTCAATTTCATGCATTCCTTTCCAATCTCCGGAATATACTGCATCATATCGGAATACTTGGAAAGCTTCACCTCTGAATAATAAACGATCACTGATGGGATTTCTTTTACTGTAACTTGATATTTCATCTCTTCATCCTCCAAAATATAATTGATTATGGAGAGGCGCATATCAATTTCTTCTTTCTGGGTTTTAAGTGCAATTGCTTTTGCATTAAGGATTGCTTTTGCATCTGCACCAGATAGAATTGCTTTTATCTCTTCAATAGATAGATCAAGCTGTCTGTATGCTTTGATTTTAGCAGCATCTTCTAGCTGGCTGGTTTCATAAAAACGATACCCAGACCATTTGTCTATGGATGCAGGTATCAGAAGGCCTTCTTTTTCATAAAACCTGAGTGCTTTTACAGTCAAATGAGACAGCTTTGAAAATTCGCCGATTTTTAGCATATGATATTACCTCCTTTCCACATTTCTTACTTTAGAGCATCCTCTAAGGGGAGAGTCAATACTATTCATAATATTTCTAAAACTGACTCCTCATCACCGGAAAAAGTCCAATGATGGGGAGTCTTGTTTTGGATAAGCTCGTTAATGTCCTCGATGCTTATCTTTTTTCTTTTGCTGTTTCAGTTCAAACAAACGCTTAGCCTCCGCCGATTTCTGTTCTCGACTTTTCAACTTGCGCACCTGCTTGTTCTGCTCCTGTTGTAATTTTAAAGCCTGCTGCGATTTGGTTCCAATTCCAGTATCTTGTAATTGCTTCTTCACATCTCGCTGCATCCTCTTTGGATTTTTCTTAGTTACTTTTACAACAGCTGCCACAGCCGGACTGAATCGCAAGCTGCAATAGTGTTTCACGATAAACTCATACACTTCATAATCCTTCGGCTCAGCACCAAAGGATACCTTAGCTACGGATAGTTTTCCATCTCCGATTCTCTCGAAAACACCTACCCAGAATGGCTCTTCAAAAAACACTGTTAGCTTGCCACTTACTTTGTCCATGACAATCCCTCCTTAATAGATTGATGAGCAAAGAACGGACAACCCGGAGGGGCAGGTTACTTACCACGAATCCTTACGTGACGGCCGGGCTACCTACCGGCTCTAGTATGTATTGCTACACACGTTGCGTTTTTATCCTTGCTATTTCATTTATAATCAAGCCTACTGGCTGGATCAACGGATTTTCTCTATCTCCTTTACTTGACACCACGTCTTACTTTACTTCCTTCCCCATTCTGATAAAGTATCCTTCCTGAATAGCTGCAAATGTTGCAACCGCGCAAAGCACAATCGCGCTATATTTTAAATCAATAATAGATAATGTCAATGGAAAGATAAAAAGCAATAAGCCAGTAATCTTATTCATAACCGTATGCTCTGCCACAAACTTCTTCTGAACAATAAATCCTGATACCAGATTTATACTCTTTATTGCAGCAATAATGCCTATGCATACCCAGAGCCATACTGGTACGTCTAATACTGGAATCAAATAGCTGTTAAATTGATGTTGATCGTTACCTTTATAACCAACTAAACTTTTCGTTACCAGCACCAATTTCAAAATGGTATTTTACAATACCTAAGTCAAGCTTCGTATAAAATCCATTTCCGGCTTTTGCTGATACTTTATCGTTATCATAAGTCAGAGTAAACTTCTGCTGATTCATAGCAGTTGGTGCAAGAAGTGCCGCTTCTACGCCTTCTTTGAACCAGTTTGGTGTTTCTGCACTGACGTTGCTGACCTGTTTGATACTCTTTACTTTGTGTCCCACCCCCTGTGTTTTACCGTAACCAAGAGAAATAACGACAACCAATTTTTCTCCATTTCCCACCTTGAAAGCACCAGAAATCTTCTTGTATGTCATAGCAACCCAGCAGGTATTCAGACCAAGCTGCTGTGCCTTTTCTTCATTGCTTCCCAAATAGTCATCTTCATAATCTCCTTTTATAATGTAATTATCTGTTCTCGGATGGTTGGATCGTGATTTGCTGCCACCAAGATGCAGTTTTCATCCTGTGCGCATTCACATATCCAATCCAAAGATTTTTTCGCAAAATCCCAATTTGTTTTGACATAACGGAAAAAGTATTTTTTGCTGTCTGCAAGTTCTTCTTCTGCACCATAATACGCTTTACATTTTGGACAAGGCATAAACCGCTGGTATGATCAAAATCCATATGGCTCAAAAAAAGATAATCAATGTCAGATGTGGAAAGTCCTAAACTCCGAAGCTTGCAATCAATACTTTCACCCTTATTATATCCTTGCCACGCAGAACACCTGTTACCGCCAACGGGTTCTTTTGCTTGTACGGAATTTGTTGTGGTCAAGCTTTTTTGTAACATTTGTGGCTAAAAAAATACGTTGGATTATTGCTTGGATAATACCGGAGTCTTCTGGTAAAGAGTAGTCAAGCAATCCATCGGGCACAGTATCGCATTAAGCGATCCTCGCCTGATAGGGGGTTAAATAACCATTAAAGCTATGAGGTCGTACATGATTATATTCAACATATGCAAACTCCTCTACAGCCTGATATAGAGCTTCATCGGTATCATATTCATATAGATAAATGAGCTCGCTTTTCAAGGTGTTGAAATATCTCTCCATTGGAGCATTATCATATGGATATCCTGCTTTACTCATGCTTTGTGTCACATGAACGGATTCGCAAAACTCTACGAATGCTTTGGAAGTAAATTGTGATCCCTGATCCGAGTGCAGGATTAATTCCCCCTTAAGTGCCGGCTGTGCTTCCAATGCCTTCTGCAAAGTACGGATAGCAAGATCACTTGTGATATGCCGATCTGTTATGCTGGTAACAACACTTCGGTCATGCAGATCTATGATTGTACAGTTGTAGCGGACATCATGATTCTTCAAAAACAAATAGGTAAAATCTGTACACCATTTTTGATTCATTTTATCTGCCGTAAAGTCCTGTTTTATTTTGTTTTCAAATACTTTATGTGGTTTACTATGCTCATATCCCGGCTTCTTCGGGCGAACGATAGATCTCAATCCAAGTATTGAATTCATATACTTATGGACCGTTGTTGCGCTGTACGAGAAACCTTGACGCTCTAAATATATCCGCATGCTGCGATAGCCATCTACACCATGGTGTTTGTGATAAATTTCTGTGATTTTAGATAAAATCTTCTCTCGCTGTGCATAGTAATCCGCCTTCCGGTGTTTTCGGTAGTTGTAATAAGCATTTGGACAGATATCAAAGCGCCGCAGGAGACAACGTAAGTCAAATTCACTATGATGTTGTTCGATAAATCGATAAGCCTCTAATCGATTTCCTTCGCAAAGAATGCCGCTGCTTTTTTTAAGAAGAGATTTTCCTTTTTTGCCTCTTCCAGTTCTTTACGTAACCGGAGGTTTTCTTTCATAAGCTCCATTTCGTTTGGAACATCTGGATCTGAGAGGGATTTCTCTTGGCATTCTTCGCTGAATTCTCTACACCACTTGGAGATGCTGGCTTTGGATACGCCATATTCTGCAGTGATGCTGTTGTAAGTGCGTCCTTCTTCCACATGAAGACGGACAATCTTTTTTCTAAATTCGGTTGTGTAAGTTTGTGGCATAATAATTCCTTCTTTCTGTGATAGATTGATTATATCTTATTAGCCACTACTGTTACAACATTAGTATAGCACTTCAAATATAATTGATGAGTTAAGATTATTCTAAATGAAATTTTTCGAAGTGTTATAACTCTAATCAATTTGTTAATTGTTATTGGTCAACAATCTCATTATTAACTACTGATTAAACTTGAAAAGTAACTTGGCAAAAAAGATTCTTTTGTATTCTCTTCAAATATATCTGCAATAGTACATAGCTGTTCCCACAATAAATGTAATGATTGGATTAAGTTAGCTTCTTTAAATGATACTTCTCCTACACAATATGTTCCTTCATATATTTTAGAATCAATATCTTCTCCTCTTGCAATTTTATCATTTAGAATTTTGTTACCCATTTTTGTATTATGATGTTCTAAATAGTAATCTATTTCTTCTTTCGCATATTTTAACGCTGGAAAATAATCGACTGCAGACCACACATCAAGTCTACATAATATTTTTAAAAAATGTTCAGTTAGTTTTTTATATTCTATATTTGAACTATAATTTAACTCTCTTAATTGATAGTGTACCTTATTAAAAAAGGCGTATAATTTCGCTCTTTTTCCATACCATTCAATTAAACGTTTACCCATATCTGTATTCACACAATTTTCGATTGGAATATTAATCATTACAGTTTTCTGATTATAAAAGTCTGGTTTTTCTGGGACTATAATTTTCTCAATGTAATCATTTAAACAAACACAATATGCCTCTTTATTTTCTATATCCACCACACATAATAAAACAGGAACTGCACTTCCCATTTTTTCTATTGTTACGAGTAAATCTGTATCTATAGAATATTGAATAACATCCATTGTACAATAGTCTGTTTTATTTTCTTGATGTTCCTTTTCTACATTCATTCGAGAATACAATTTTATTGTTTTCTTATTCAGTTTTTTTGTCCCTTTAACTTGAAATAATACATGTTCTCCCTTTGTCATATAAACGTCGTTTCCCAAATCATCGAATAATTCAACATCTAAATCAATACCATAGTCTGGCGTATACTCTCTAACTGCCCATTCACTTGGAAACAACTCTTTTAAAATCTCCACACCTTTTTCACCTATAATATGTTGTTTAGGTCTTTTTTTCCCTTTTCTTTCCCAATCTATGTAGTATTCAAAATTAGCCATAATATTCTTGTATGATGTTTTTAGAAGCTATAACAACATACTTCCTTTCTTTTTCTGTTTCGTGGTTTAATACATTCAGATACTGTGACTTTTGATTTTTTTCTGTAGCTTGGCTACTCGACAGGAGTGTATTGCCATCACTTTTATCTGAATTGTTTATTAGCTGGATGTTGCCAGAGCATATGCTCAGAGTACTTATTTCAATCAAGTCTACGATGATAACTGTTGATGGATATCACGGTATCAGACTTTATGAAAGGGAGGTATAACCTCATGATTTACGTAGGCATTGATATTGCCAAACTCAACCATTTCGCCGCCGCGATTTCTTCCGACGGTGAAATACTCATCGAGCCGTTCAAATTCACAAATGACTATGATGGCTTCTATCTGCTGCTTTCTAAACTGGCACCACTAGACCAGAACAGCATCATCATAGGTCTTGAGTCAACGGCACACTATGGTGACAACCTTGTTCGTTTTCTCATCAGCAAGGGCTTTAAAGTGTGTGTTCTCAACCCGATTCAGACTTCTTTTATGCGTAAAAATAACGTGCGCAAAACGAAGACTGATAAAGTCGACACGTTTGTTATTGCTAAAACCCTTATGATGCAAGATTCCCTTCGGTTTATGACCTTAGAGGATTTGGATTATATTGAGCTCAAAGAGCTCGGACGTTTCCGCCAGAAACTTATGAAGCAGCGTACACGTTTAAAAATACAGCTGACTTCCTACGTGGATCAGGTTTTTCCTGAACTACAGTATTTCTTTAAATCTGGCTTGCATCAGAAATCTGTCTATGCCCTCCTCAAGGAGGCTCCGACACCCAATGCCATTGCTTCTATGCATATGACCCATCTTGCTCATCTCCTCGAAGTTGCTTCCCACGGCCATTTCGATAAGGAGAAAGCCAGAGAATTAAGAGTTCTCGCACAGAAGTCTGTCGGTATCAATGACAGTCCTTTATCTATTCAAATAACTCACACCATTGAACAGATTGAGTTATTGGATAGCCAACTTTTTTCTACAGAGCTTGAAATGGCAAACATCGTCACCTGCCTTCACTCTGTAATTATGACCATCCCCGGAATTGGTGCCGTGAATGGTGGAATGATTCTTGGCGAGATTGGGGATATACACCGTTTCTCAGAACCCAAGAAGTTACTCGCATTCGCAGGACTGGATCCATCCGTTCGTCAGTCTGGAAACTTCCAGGCATCTAAAACACGGATGTCCAAGAGAGGCTCAAAAGTGCTTCGCTATGCCCTCATAAATGCAGCACACAATGTTGTTAAGAACAACTCAACTTTCAAGGCATACTATGACGCCAAGAGAGCTGAAGGCCGGTCTCACTACAATGCTTTGGGCCACTGTGCCGGCAAGCTTGTCAGAGTCATCTGGAAGATGCTCACTGACGAAGTAGAATTCAACCTCGAGTAAGAGGTCTCGATACCATAATCGATAGATTTTGAAAAAGGGCTTTTAGGGAGCTTTGTTAAAGTTACCCTTTTTTACCTGAAACAGCTGAAATAAATTTCCAGCTAATTTATGCTTGACTTTTCATAGCTGGTCTCCTTTGATTATCATGTGTAACCCTTATATAATTTATCTCTACCTTTTTGATAAAACACGTGTATTGAAACAACTCTGCCAAAATTTAATTCCTCATTTTCACATTAATATTATATCAGCCCCATTTTAACCTTTCAATGAATTTCATAGCGTGACTATCTTTTATCTCCGTACCATTCCATCCCACTCATTCCCCTATGTTCTTTCCTTAAAGGGAAGTCTGATAAGTTTGCATGACCATAAACCACTAATTGCTATGCTCCGATAATACGGTTGAACAGCTCTAATAGCACGTCTTTAACACCGCTAGCATTGAATACCAGCCCGACAGCGATAAGAGCAATTACAAGGAAGCCGATAAGTTTGGAAAACTCTCTCTTAAATCCTAAGTAAATACCGATTACCACGATTGCCATAAGCACCAAGCTCTGGGCATTGCTTAAAAACCAGTTGTATAAATTCTGTCCGAAATTCATTCTTTATCAATCCTTTCCTTTTTGATTTCTTCCATCTCTTCGTCAGCCATTTTGCTGACCTGTGCGATACACATAAGGACGACACCGATACCCATTCCCAGCGATACCAGCACCAAGTCCTTGACAAGTTCTGTCATAATCCAAATTCTCCTTTACTCTGTGATAAGATCCGCTGTGTCCGCTGTCTGCTGTCGGATTATCTGCAAATGCTTTTCCGTCAGCTTTGCATTGTCCTCAATCTCTTTCAGATAGCTTGTGCTGTTGCCAGCGTCTATCTTTTTTAGCATTTTTAAGGTTGGGGCGACCTGTCGGCTTATCCAGCCCAGCGTCCTTTCCAGCGTGTAAGGCTCTGGGGCTGTCGTCAGCTTGACAGGCAGGCGGTCTTTCCCGATAAACCACGCCCAGCGGTCATTGAGTTTCCAGTCTGTCTTTCGCTTCTCTGGCTCTCTGTCCACGAAGCGGATATAATGATTAATGATAGAAAATGCTGTCTGTTCTGCATCATAATGAGTCAGCAGTTCACGGACGGCATAATAAGCTCTTTCATCTTTCAGTCGTATCTCGAAGCGGTTCTTTATGGGTGCTTCCTCAAGCGGTATTCCCAGCTTCGCGTACTGTTCGTAGTTCTTCTCGTAACAGCAGAAGTAGACTTCCGATTTCAGAGAGCCGATATACAGCGTATGTCCCATGCCCGCCTTGTCCTGCTCATGGGATTTTACCAACTCACCGGAAGCATAGGACTTGAAAGAACGGAACAGCGAAACACATTCCTCACGGTTACACTTGGCGGTCAGATCTGGAATATCCAGTATGCCCGCCCTGTCGTTAATGGCAAGGTCAAGGCGTTTCATCACACCACCCTCAATCAGAGCGTCCATGAGGAAGTCATACCAGCTTCGCTCCTGTGCCAGCAGATAGCTCTCAAATTGGCGACAACCTTTTCCTTTCAGCTCCAGAAGTGTGCCTTTTTCCTCGTCCTGCGAGGTATAGACGAACACATCACCCAGATAGTAATGTTCTGTATATTTGTAGTGTCCGTAATCCTCATGGAGCATATAGTCCATATTGAGCTTCAATATATCTCGGATAACATGCTGTATGTCCAGTGTAGGAAAACGAATACGCACATAGTCGAACAACAGGAACATGGGAGCGTCGGAATTGAATTTTTCGACAGCTTCCATGAGCTTTTCCTGCATATCGTCTGTGAGGTTGACCTTTCCCGCTTCGATACGGTTCAAGTGTTCACGGCTGATACCAGCCATGCTTGCAAGCCTTGTCTGGGACACGCCGTAAGATAAGCGTTTCTCTTTCAAGGCGGTTATAAAGGTGCTTTCATTCAGCCTGCATACCCCCAATCGTAAAACTGTGATATTTTCCACCGATTGTCACAGTCAGTCATGAATGAGAGAAACCCCTTATACCATGCGGGATTTCCTGACTTTTTGACCGTAGTTTCCAGCGGAATTGTGCCCCTCTGTTAGATACCGAGGGGCTTCTTTCGCTGGCGTGGCTGACGCCACACCAGCAGGGCTAGTCCGTTCCGTCGCCTTTCGCTTCGCACGTCGCCGTCCCGTCCTGCCTTGTGAGGACGAGAGAGCCAATAGCCTGTAAAAAATCATGCTCCTTTGGTACAAGGGGAGTATAAAACTCCGATATGACGCTCGTACCCACGTCACAATAGCCACGTCCTTTGATACGCTTTTGAAAGAACTGCTTCTTTACGTCGCTTCCGAAAAGCATACCGTAGCCAAGCTCGCTGATACGTCCCAAACCCACACGGAAGTTGAAATTATCTCTGATACCGTCTGAAAAATACTTTGCGTCGGGACGCTGGCAGGCGACAATGAGGAAATACCCCGCCTGTCTGCCAAGCATGACGATTTTCTTCAACTGGCTTAAAAGGCTTATGCTTTCCTTTGTCCCCAGCATTTCCAAAAACGCCACATACTCGTCAAAGATAAGGAAACAGGGCGATAAGCCCAGATAGGCATAGTTTTCCCCTGTCTTGTAGTCTGGGTGGTGCTTCATTTCCTCGCTTCGCTGTACCATGCCCTCATAGAATGCATTAACACATTCAATCATATCTTCTTTGGTGTGGTACACGTTATCCATGACCGTACCCAAATCTGCAAGGTCAGCATTCTTAGGGTCTAAGATGTAAAGCTGGGCTTTGGTCTGCAAGAGGGCTTCAATGATTGTCAGCAGGAAATAGGTCTTTCCACCGCCAGTCCCGCCACAGATAAGGGCATGAGGGAGTGCGTCATATTCCCATATAAGGTTCTTCATCAGACGCAAGCCCCCGTTTTCAGCCTTTACCTCGTCAATCGTGATACGGTTCGCTATCATGTCATAGAGCAGAGTGTATTCAATATAGCCATCATGGAGCGTCTTGTCGGTCAGCTCACAGTAAAGCCCGCTTTCCAGCTTATCTTCCAGCCTTAGTAGCTGGTCTTGATACTTTCCGAGCGTAATTTCACAGCGGATATGGAGCAGTCCCGTTTCCATCTGATAATAGATTTTCGGAAACCAGATGATTTTTTCCTTTGATCTGCTCTGCAGGTCAGTGAAAAAACCGCTGTCCTGTACGGTCTGTGTTTCATACCACTTATTGTCCAGTATCATGCGTGCTAGCTTTTGACGGTGCAACAGCTTCTTAAAGCTGTCATGGAAGAAGCGGTAATATAGAAAAGCGACCAATGCACAGGCAAAAGTCGCTATCCCTATGGTTATGAAGTTGTATGTGGAAAGCGTAATACTGTTATTCAGTAAACTGAAATGCTCCCAATCGGTACGCAGGAGCTGTCCCATGTTCAGTAGCAGAAGAACCACCACGAACAGGAATAGAAGAGTACATACACAGAAGCGGTACACAAGGTTCTTGTCGCTGGTTCTGATACGCTTTCCCCTGTATTTGTATAGGTTCATAAATACCCCTTTCTGGATATGGAAAAAGCGGTCAATCGTATAGACTAACCGCATTTTTCTAATTAGTAACTTTTTCCCATGAAAACCGATAGTTAGGAATATCTTAAAATGGAATTTCTGACATACTTGATGTTAGCACATTAAATTTATAACCATACCTTATTATTAAGTCAACAACTATTTCTTGAAACCATTTAGGCGAATATGGAGAAATATAGACATTTTGTATTAGTTTGTTCAAATCTACACTTATCTCTATTCCAGAATTTTGTGTATTACTAAAATCATGAATAATCGCACGAACTTCTTTTTCGTATTCAAAAGATTTGCGTTTACACCAAAATTCTTCGTTTGGTCCTATAAATTGCTTTGAATAATCCACATATCGAATTGGTTTGATAGCTACTTTTTCTCCCAATTCTTTTTTCAGATTTCCATATGATGTTTGAATTGCAATAGCATTTTTTACATTAACAGAATACATTTTCCACATTGCTTCGGACTCAAATTCACTGCGATACCAACAATTAATGTATACTCCTTTTTTCCAAGTTTGTGATATTTCTTTTACTAATCTTTTTGCATTATCCTTTAATTTCTCTGGTTCAATTTTATGCCAACGATTATCTGGTGCTGTTATGATAGAAGCTCTAGCAAAACTAAAGTAAAAGTCATCCCATGCCTTCTTGTTTTTTAATTCACCATGAGCACCTTCATATATATCGCTAAATCCGTCTGGTGCCGAGAAATATAAGGTACTGTTTTTTAGTATACTTATAAACTTTGCTAAGTCCATATATCGCCAAAGCTTATCTTCATCTTTTAACAAAGTTTCTGGCGAGACATTAGAGCTGGTTCTATTTTCATGTTTACCTTTGCTTACAGAATTATAACAATTTTTGTGTACAAGCAGAAAGGGCCCTTTAGGTAATTCTATTTCAGTAACACATTCGCCCTCTTTAAATGCTTTTTTGCATATTGGACAATGGTTTAAATCTTCTCCTTTATTGTAATTATAATCCTCGTATATCATGACAATTTCTCCTTTAGAATTACATATAATTAATATCTAAGATAATTATACCGTTATAAAAATTACCCTACAAGAAAAAGATACTTGTTGATTATTTTTTCTGCTGTCCCTGCAGAGCGTGGTTCTGCGGATTGCCTGCGGGCTGACTGCCTTTGTTTTTCAGTACAATATCATCAGCTTTGATGTACCATTCCACATCTGCCCCTCGGTAGTTGGCGTTTGCCACCGTATCGGCAACGGGATTGATAAGCTCCACCTCGGCATTGTACGGGTAGTCCTTGACAGGGATTTCCGCTGGGATAGATACCTGTATCGTGCGTTCCTGCTGACTGCACCTCAAGTCATAGGTTCTACGCTTGATTTCCTCGCTGGTCGTTCCGTCCTCATTCTCCATACGCACCTCATGTCTTAGTGCGGAAAATTTCAAAACACCGAAGGTCTTTTCCTTATTTAATACAATTCCATTCGCTAATCTCATAATCTGTTATCCCCCTTTACTTACTTTCCCCGGCTGGAAGCATATCATCAGCCGTTAAGATATAGTTGGTATAGCCACGACCTCGCACGTTCTTTCCCTCGGCGGTAATCTTCGGGTTGACGAGCTTGACTTTCTGCTCATATTTGAAACGCTTCTCCCCAGCCTTTGCGGGAAGCACCACGATAATGTCGTCGGCTCTCTGAATGTCAGAATACAGGTTATAGCTTCTTGTCATGGGAACAAAGCGACCATTGACGCGCTGTTGCTCCACCTCATTTTCTCCTGCAAACTCCAAGTTACCAAAAGTCTGTGCCATGTCTGGCACGATATATTTCAATTTCATGTGTTCCTACCTCATTTCTTTCTATAATTGATATGTGGGGAGCTACACTCCCCACGCCTCTAGTAAACTGTTCTTTGTTTTCTGCCGTCTCTGAACCCACGGCGGGGAACGCTCTTTCTTCATCATAGGCAGATTATCCTATGAATGTTTACGACGCTTGATGAAGTATGTTCCTGCTACTCCTGCACCAGAAAGAACAAGAAGCCCTAAGAATAAGGTAATGTTTGTATTATCGCCTGTCTTTGGAGCGTCACTTGTTTTTGTCGGTGTATCTGGTGTGGTCGGCTGTTCTGGTGTAGGTTCTTCTGGCGTTTCTGTTACTTCTGTGATTGTTATCGTCTGCCCGTCGTCCTCAATATCCTTATGCTCTGTAACCTTAGTCGGCTCATCTGGATTACTCAAATCGTATAATTCCTCAAAGGTCACAAGGTTCTGACCGCCAAGAGCAGAAGCATTGAACGTGTATTCCATTTCAATCTTCATTTCTTCATCATCAGCAGTAAAGGTATAGCTGTTTTCTACACGCTGTCCGTCGATAAGAAGCTCGGCATTTTCCTCTTTCAACATCTGCCAGCCTTTCAACTGATATTTTGTGCCTTTTTCCAGCCCGTCAAGCGTAACCGTGTCAACGATTGTTATCTCTTTACCAGCCACGATAGACTTCTCACCGTCCTTGCCTGTTGCTGTGGTATGGATAGAGATTTGTTTCTCGTATTCATCAGTAAGTGTCCCTAAGTCAACGGTCACATTGTTTCTGGACACCACGATTTCAAACGGTGGGATAAGCTCAAAGCCTTTGTTGCTGTCACAGCGTAATTCCTCAATGATATACGTATCATAAATCAAAGCACCTTTGCTGTCGTCTGGCTCGCTTGTCCCGAACCAGATACCGTCCTCGCTGGTCTTTCCTGCGTTGGTATTGTTCTTATGGGAAGCCCAGTCGGAAGAAGTGGAGAACTGCCCGTTGTCGTCGGTCACGATAACGTGGCTCTCACCTGTGGTCTTGCTTATGATCCTAAAAGGAACTCCCGCAAGACGCTGGTGTGTGCCAGCACCAATCTTGACACCCTCTAGGTCGCCACGCTTCACTTGATTGTAGATTGATGTGTCCGCACCTGTAAGGTCAACGATTTTTCCATCCTCTGTGATTTCAAATTCAATCGGTTTCGTACCGTCTGTCAGATAGCCCTCTGGTGCTTTGCTTTCCTCGATACGGTATTTCCCGTATGGTAACAGGTCGGCAGAAGTAGAAGCTACGCCCTCAATGTCAGTAAGGATTGTCTTTACCACTTCACCTTTCTTGTAGAGCTTGCCCTCAACAAGTACGGTATTGTCATTAAGAGAAACGATTTCAAATTCAGCGTCTTTCAAAGTCGCACTTCCTTGACCTTTTGTATCGCTGGTTTCCAAATCTCGTTTCTGGATTTTCACACCGCCACGGATAACCTTGTCTGATACATGGTACTGATTGCTTCCAGACAGTACGGCAAGGTCGCCGTCCTCGGTAATCTGTGCAAGGTACATTCCTTTAATTTGTTCTTCACTACCATTTGCCTGCATATACGCACCATCAAGAAGATAGCCGTTTGGAGCTTTTGTTTCCTCAACGGTCAGCGTTCCTAAAGGAAGCACGTTCTTTCCATTCTGTGTATAGAAACTGTCCCCAGATACATTGTATTCATCAGAAAGGCGGGAAATATAATGGATAGTGCCGTCGCTGTCTTTTTCAGCGATTGTTTTTGTCACCCATGTTTTCGTCGGCTCGCTAGGGAGATTGTCAGCGGTATAGTGTCCCGCATAGAATTTCCATGTGAACTCCACACCCTCTAGGGAAGCGTCGCCCTGTGGAGCGTCTTTCTGTGTTTCCATGTCAATCTTGAATAATTCAATCAAGGTGTTTGTGACCTTTGGTGTATCGGATACGTTCAAGGTCGCTGTCTTGCCAGCTTCCACATTTAAGGAATATACAGTGCTGTCCACCTTATAGCCAGCAGGAGCAGAAACCTCTTTGATATAGACCGTACCAGCCTTTACTTCCACGGTATCCGTGTTTCCGCTGTTATCCGTCGTAAGGGTGACAAGCTGTTTCGTACAGCCCTTATCAGAATAGACACCATAAGTCGCACCAGCGATAGAGTAAAGCCCGTTTCCGTCGGTAACGCTGGCATTACTGGAAGTCTTTTTCAATGTGGCATTTCCTACAGCAAGTTTCGCCCAGAACTGTCCAATGTCCTGTCCTTCGCCAGAGTAGATATAACCACTACATTCATAGCGTCCCTTGTTTGCACTGACAAAGGCTTTCGCCCCAGCGTACACCTCGTCCTGTATGGCTTTCGGAATTTCATCATAAGAAGCTCTGACGCTATCGCACTGCCAACCCAGATGAACACTTAATCTCTGCCATATGACACACTGTTCAAGAAGATAGACCTGTTTATAGTTCAATCCGCTGTGGCTCTGTGTGTACTGCTTGACATATTCCAGTGATAGGGCAACGTCAGAAATCTGGTCGGCACTCATGCGTGTGCTTGCGTCGGCTCTGGTCTTATAACCGTTCTTGAAGTTGGTGTTGATGTCCACGCAGTAAGCAGTCTCGCCCTCAACTTTCATAATGCCCTCATTAAAGGTCGAACCGATAGAACCGTCATTCATAACCTTTTCGATATAGCCTGCTCGCTCCGCACTTTCTGTCCAGTATTGCGTTTCAGAAGCGTGGACTGCCGTTGTCGGCAAAGCGGTAACGACAGTCGCAAAGGCAAGGAAGCCTGTGGCTAATCGCTTCAATATCTTTTTCATAGCTTTAAATTCTCCTTTCGTTTTGGTAAAAAAATAGACGCTCATTTCTGAACGTCCTACATTGAAAAGGGATACTTTTTTGCAAGTACCCCTCAAATTTAGTATTTAATTGTTTGTGTTCCCACACTCTATATCAACTACCACCGAAACATTGATATAGTTTTTTATCTCCTTATTTCTGATTTTATCGCCCTCGCTCGTAAAAACGATATGCTTGAAAAAGTGCCTAAAATTAAGGATTTCTACATAGTTCGTCTTTGTAGCAACACACAAGTCTCCACATGGCTGGTCCCAGGGAACATATCCACGGCACATGCCTTCTCTACTTGATACCCAGCTTCCTCCAGCACTTCTAAGTCTCTCACCAGACTGGTCGGCTTGCAGCTGATATACACCATAGAATCCACACCAAAGTCGATGATCTTCTTCAACGCCTTTGGATGAATGCCATCTCTCGGAGGATCTAATACGATAAAGTCCGGTTTATCCTTGACGTCATCGATCACCTTTAATACGTCTCCTGCGATAAACTGGCAGTTGGTAAGTCCATTGATTTCTGCATTGACCTTCGCTGCCTCTACCGCTTCTTCGATAATCTCTACACCCACTACCTTTTTGGCAACTGGTGCCATCATCTGAGCGATGGTTCCTGTTCCACTGTATAAATCGAAGATGACCTTATCCTTCGTCTCGCCAATATATCCACGAGCGGTTTCGTAGAGAACCTCCGCTCCTCTGGAATTGGTCTGGAAGAAGGAAAATGGGGAGATTTTAAATTTCAGTCCCAGAATGTGTTCATAAAAGTAATCTTTTCCATATAGTGTGTGGGTTTCATCGCTTTTCACCACATCGGATAAGGAATCGTTGATGGTATGCAGAAATCCTGCCAACCTTCCTTCTAATGGCAATGCAAGAATTCTCTCTACCAGCGGCTGGAAATCATGCTTCTGCTGGGAGGAGGTGACCATATTTACAAGAATTTCTCCTGTGCTGACGCTTCTTCTTACCACCAGGTGGCGCAGAAATCCCTCATGAGACATCTTATGATAGAAGGAAAATTCCTGTTCCATGCAGTAGGCAAGAACGCAGTCTAAGATCTTTGTATAGTCCTCATGAACGATTTTACAGTCGGATACGGTAACAATGTCATAGAATCCACCCTTTTTGTGCATGCCAAGAGCCAGAGGACCATCTTTGTATTCATCTCCAAAGGAGAATTCCATCTTGTTACGGTATGCCCATTGTTCCGGACTTCCCTTGATGCCTTCCCAGACATAATCCTGACATACGCCATCTAACAGACCTTTGACCTGAGATTCTTTGATGGCCAGCTGATTCGCATAGCTGACTGTCTGATAAAAGCAGCCGCCACAGGCACCAAAGTGCTGACACGCAGGCTTGGCATCCTCTAATTTAGAAGGCTCTACGACTTCTAAAAGTCTTCCCACAGCCTTTCCTTTTCTTAACTTCTGCACTTGGAATCTGACTTTTTGTCCCTCTATGGTCCCTTTGATCGTAATGTCTCTATCTTCTATCGTGCATTTGCCCTTGTTTGGGAAATCCACTTTGGTAATCGTTGCTTCTAGTTGTTGTCCTTTTTTCATGCTTGTCTCCTTATGTTCTTCGGAGCCATTTCTTTATCTTTGACAACAGCCCCGTTCATATATTTAATTCATCAAAATGAGAATGATAATATCCGTGTCCAAAATGAGCTTTCCCATTGTCGTCGATTTCCATCATGAGAAAGGTTGGCTTTCTCCCCATCTGACGTGGATAGGTCAGACTTCCCGGATTTAAGATGGTCAGCTCATCATCCACCTCAAAGTAAGGTACATGCGTATGACCGAACATGGCAATATCCACACCCTGTTCTCTTGCATATGCTTTTAAGTTATCCACTCCACTATTTACATAGTAATAATGGCCATGCGTTACTAAAATCTTATATCCTTCGATCTCAATGATTTCTTCCATTGGCAGATCCAGATAATAATCGTTATTACCGGACACAATGGTGCATGGACAGCCTACCAATGCGCGAACATAAGCATCTCCACGCTCCAGATCTCCACAATGGATCATATAATCAATATGACCAACCTGCTGTAATACACCTTCAATATCATCATTTCTTCCGTGGGAATCACTAATTACTAAAATTCTTTTCATGCGAATCCTCCTATATCAATTCTTTCATCTTCTGTAAGGCCTTCCCACGATGGCTGATTTTATTCTTTTCTTCTGGAGCCAACTCTGCAGAAGTACATCCATATTCCGGCAAGTAGAAGATCGGATCATAACCAAATCCATTCTCTCCCTTACTTTCATAGCCGATTATTCCTTCAATGGTCCCACGCACAGTTTTTGTCATTCCATCCGGAAATGCTGCTGCAATGGCACACACGAAACGAGCAGTTCTTTTTTCTTCTGCTACGCCTTCCATGCGTTCCAGGATGACACGGTTCTTTACCTCATAAGGGGTATCTTCGCCCAAATATCTGGCAGAATAAACGCCTGGTGCTTTATCAAAATAGTCGATTTCCAATCCGGAATCGTCTGCCAGCACAAGCTCCCCTGTCTCCTTCATAATTGCAGTGGCCTTGATCAGTGCATTTTCTTCAAATGTTTTCCCATCTTCAATAATTTCAATTTCAACTCCTGCTTCCTTCATAGAAACAATTTCATAATCCATATCCGCTAAGATCATGCGGACTTCCTTCATTTTTCCTTCATTTCCTGTTGCAAAGATGATTCTCTTCTTCATATTGCCTTCCCCTCTTATCTTCTCCTTGGAGGCTTTGGTCCTAAAAACTGATAGTAATAGGTTTTAAGCATCCCATTATATATCTTTCGATTCTTATTTGCCTTTTTCCCAATATATTTTTCTGCATCTTCATAAGAAGTGATCAGGTACTTGGACCAGGTATCCAGCTTGTCAAATGCCTGTCCTATCTGTCGGTATAATTCTGGAAGATCTTCCTTCTCCTCCAGTCTTTCCCCATATGGCGGATTGGTAATGATAAATCCATATTTCTTCGGATGACTTAATTCCTTGACTTCTCGCTGCTGAAGATGAATCAGATGATCCACCCCTGCATCCTCTGCATTTTGCCTTGCTGCACGGATCATACGCCCATCTATATCATATCCCTGAATATCCATGGACACGGAGTCATCGATCAAGTCATTGGCCTCCTGAATCGCCTCGTACCAGTTCTTCTTGGCAATCAGGTTCTTCCAGTTCTCAGAAGTGAACGACCGATTCATACCTGGCGCAATATTGGCTCCGATCATGGCTGCCTCAATCGGTATCGTCCCACTCCCGCAGAAAGGATCCACAAGGATCCGATCTTTTCTCCATGGAGTCAGCATGATCAATGCTGCTGCCAACGTCTCTGTCAGAGGCGCTTTGCTGGTGAGCTGACGATATCCCCTTTTATGTAATGGCTCCCCGGAAGTATCCAATCCAACCGTAACTTCATCTTTCAATAGGAAGATACGCACTGGATAAGAAGCTCCCGTCTCCTGGAACCAGTTCTTATGATATTTCTGCTTCATACGTTCTACCATGGCTTTCTTGGCAATAGACTGAATATCCGGTGCACTGAATAGCTTACTTTTAGTGGTAGATGCCTTGGTGACCCAGAATCTGGCATCTTCCGTCAGATATTCCTCCCATGGAATGGCCTTAATTCCTTCAAACAATTCATCAAATGTTTCTGCATGGAATCTTGCAGCCTGCAAAAGAATGCGGTCCGCCGTACGCAGGAAGATATTGGATCTTGCAATTCCTGCCATATCTGCAAGAAATGTAATCCTTCCGTCCTCTACTCGTTCTATCTCATATCCTAAATTTTGAATTTCTCTCTTCAATATTGCCTCAAGCCCAAAATGGCATGGTGCAATCAATCTTATCTTTTCCATGAATTCTCCAATCTTCAAATCCGTATCGGTTAAAACATATATTTTTTATTGTACCTTGTTAACCCTTTACATGTCAACATACTTATCGTTTCCTTTTATTCCTCCGATTACATTATACACATGACATCCCTCGATGGCCATATCTCTGGCTGCCCGCATGCTCTGCATACCATTGTCGCAATACACGATATAGGTCGCTTCCTTCTGAAAGGAAGTGTTCGAAAGCTTATCATATGGAATGTTGACTGCTCCTTTCAAATGACTCTTCTGATACTTTTCCGGTTCCCGCACATCAATCAGAATCACTGGATAATGCTCCATCATCCACAATGCCCGCTCCAGAGTGATATTATCAAATCTCATAGAATCCCCTCTTTCCTTCTTATTAATAGCATATTCATCTGTATCACTGTATGGACCAATCGAGTAGGAGGAATTTCTCTTGATTGAGAAATTCCGACCTCTCACACCACCGTGCGTACCGTTCGGTACACGGCGGTTCAATCAACTTAACAAGTAACACACCTTTCGGTGTAGTAATCTAACATTGAGACTAATCCGAATGAGGTTAGTCTCTTATTGCTTATAGCTTGGCATACATCTGAACCTCGACATACTCTTGCGAACCCTTTAGCGTAGGATGTTCGCTTTGCTGCCCATTGGGGCACGCCTAGTTTCATTAAATTCTTTGCCCTGTTTTGTGGTGTTTTCCATTGTTTCCATATACACATACGAAGTCTGAATCGGATATGTTTATCCATTTCTCTGCACAGATGTTTCATACTCCCTATCTTGAAGTAGTTAACCCATCCTCTGATAAGTTGATTGAGTTTCTCCACTTTGTAGCTGTTGCTTACACCCCAGCTACGACAGGTGAGTTCCTTCATCCTCTTCTTGAATTTCTCAACTGATTTTGCATGTGGCTTCGCCTTGTATTGGTGTGCTCTTGAATCAAAATAGAATCCAAATCCAAGGTATTTGAGTCCTTGCGGTTTATCCACTTTACTCTTTGTCATGTTGACCTTAAGCCCTAGTTTCTCCTCAATGAATCGAGAGATATTTCTCATTACTCGATTTGCAGACATTTCACTCCCAACCATAATGATACAGTCATCCGCATATCTCGCGAAATTGAGCCCTCGCTTTTCCATTTCTTTGTCAAGTTCATTGAGCATGATATTCGCTAATAGCGGAGAAAGATTTCCTCCTTGCGGTGTTCCTATTACAGAGTCTTCATACTCATCATCAATCATAATTCCACTGACAAGATACTTTCTCACAATGGAGATGACATCTCCATCCTTGATTGTTCTTCCAATTAAGGTCATCAGCTTGTCATGATTTACTGTGTCAAAGAACTTTTCCAAGTCAATGTCTACAATCCAATCATTACCATCATTCATCATATCAAGTGCTGTTAGGATTGCTTGTTGTGCACACCTATTCGGTCTGAATCCATAACTGTGGTCATGGAATTGTTCCTCATAGATTGGTGTTAGTACCTGTGCAATGGCTTGTTGTACAAATCTGTCTGTTACCGTTGGTACTCCTAGGTTTCTGACACCACCATCAGGCTTTGGTATCTCCACTCTTCGTACTGGTTGAGGTTTGTATTTTCTTGTCCTCAACTGTTCCTTGATGATTTCGCCGTTCTTTGCAAGATGTTCCTTGAGTTCTGTGTACTTCATTCCGTCCACTCCCTCTGCACCTTTGTTTCGTACGACTTGCAGATATGCTCTGTTGAGATTATCACTAGATAATATCTGCTCCATTAGATTACTTGTGTCCATGCGTTCTTTCCTTTCCGTCTCGCTTGATTTGACCATCTTTTACCCGATTGGTTACGGCAGATGTTGTCATTTCTGCAATACGAGACATACTCAAACTGATTGATTGTTCGCCCCTTCACTCCATCCCCATTACAGAGACTTCTTCACTACTATGGGCTCGGCTGATTTCTCACAGTTCGTTGTTACTAGGCTGATGATACCTCTGTGAGACCTCCACGCTTAAGGTGCACGCTCTTTCCTCTCATCTATCCGCCACATTTACTCGTACTTCCAGCAACTTTTGGACTTCATCTCCTTTTGCAGACTTATCCGTATTTCCGAGCCTTATATGTGATTTCTGTCCGTCGGACCAAGAGTTTGCTTACAGCTTCCTTCAGATTCCACCTCACGATGGACACCCTTGCTGTTCGGCTATACACTTCCTCGTTGCCTAGGCGTGTTCGGGACTTTCACCCGTTAGAGCGCGCCCATGGCGCGCAAACAAAAAGAGGGTCAAAATTTCTGATCTTGACCCTCTCTTTCTCATAACAGACTATCCGACTATGATAAAAGAACTATCTTTTATTGCTTCCAGATTCATTTGTGCTGTTATTTGAATTATTATTATAAGAATTAGAGTTGTTGTTAGCATTAGAAGCATTCTGGCTGTTATTCATTTTATTGCTCGCCTTGTTGCCTGCCTTATTGCCTGTTTTGTTTTTGTTTGATGATTGACTATTGCCAGTCTGATTATTTGCGTTGGTTGAATTTGCATAATTTTTAGCCATTGTCATAATCTCCTTTCATTTGATTACAAGAATATTTTGCTCCCTCTGCTTCGTTTTTATTCAGTAAATAATTTTTTTCAAAGCAAATATCTCCATAAAAACACAAAATTTGATTTTTTTGAATTTTTTTTATTAAAATACTTGCATTTCATGCTCATAAACTATACAATAAGGATGTAGATAGTCATGCTATGTGACTCTACACACTATATAACCCCTTATTAATTATTTATACTCCCCTCAAAAGTGCCAAGTGACTCCCTCACTTGGCACTTTTACTTTTTACATGAAAAAAGCAGAAATGAAGAAAATTCTTCATTTCTGCTTTTTTTCTCATATTGGTTAAATCACCGCTAACTGATCAAATCCAGTCAATAATCCTCGTACAATCTCTACCATCTTATCACAGTCGCCTTCTCTTTCTCCTTCTAAGTTCAAAGGCATCAATGGATCATGAAGGGATAATCTAAGAAGTGCCCATCCTTTTACTTCTTCAGAAGCAAATGCCAGACGTACACCTTCATAAGAATTTGGAGCAACGGTAATTCCCTGTTCCTTTGCTCTTTCTTCAAATACCTTCAATACATCCTGTCCATAAGCCTTGAAATCTTCTCCGGACAGCTTCATACGATATTCTCTGGATTCAAACTCTGGTTCTAACTTAGCTACAAAGAACTGTAACTGTTTTCCTTCTTTCTTCGCAAGAGCTGCTGCGATCAATAACTTAACAGCCATGTAAGCTCCATCGTCTAAGAAATAGTTCTCACTTAAAGCACCATGTCCAGATGTCTCAATCGCAAGTGGAGATACGATTCCTTCCTCATTCAGACGTTTGGATTCATTGATAACATTCTTATAGCCTCGTTTGAAACGGTGCTGCTTCATGCCTAATTCACCCTCTAAGAAGCGTGTCAGACGATCAGAGGTTACAGAATCTGTAACAATGGTTCCACCTGGATAGTCCTTTGCGATAATTGCTGCCATCATAGCGATGATACTGTCACGGTTGATCTCTGATCCATCGGATAATACTGCAGACATTCTGTCCACATCCGTATCAAAGATAATACCAAGATCCGCTTTGTTATCCAGTACCGCATTCTTAATCGCCTCCATCGCCTGTGCATTCTCAGGGTTTGGAATGTGATTTGGGAACATCCCATCTGGATTTAAGAACTGGCTTCCAGAGATATCTGCACCCAATTCTTCCAGTACGCGTTTTGCAAAAAATCCACCAGCACCATTACCAGCATCTACGACTACATGAAGTCCTGCCAGTGGATGATCAAAATCTTCTGCATTCACTCCAGCTTTGATCTTCTCACAAAGACTAGCTGTATATAAGGAAAGAGAATCAAAGCTTTCTGCTTCTTTCTCACATTCTGCCACTGTACAATCCTGAGCAACCGTCAGAATCTCTTTGATATCTGTACTTTCCAGCCCACCATCCTTATCAAAGAACTTTAATCCATTTCGGTTAAATGGTAAATGGCTTGCTGTGATCATGATGGATCCATCAAATGCTGTCTCTGGAAATACAATTGTCATAAACATGGATGGAGTAGATACCAATCCACAATTATATACAACTGCACCCATAGAAGCCATTCCCTTCATGACTCCGTTCTTCATAGCATCTGCAGTAATACGGGAATCATTCCCTACTCCAATTCTTAAATCTGCTGCTGCTTTCCCTGTCTTCTTAGAAAGCCATGTTACAAATCCCTGTCCGATTCTGTTGGCAATCTCGCCAGTTAAGTTGACACTTTCTCCTTCTACGCCTTCTACTGCGATTCCGCGGATGTCACTTCCATTCTGTAATTTTAATAAGTTGTCCATTTTGTTCTCTCCTTCTTCTTAAAAACGATTGTCTCTAAGCGAAATACCCACATACTATGGACATTATATCATACCTATGCAGTCTCTTCAAACTGAGAATTGTATAAATCACAGTAAAATCCACCCTGCGCCATCAGCTCTTCATGATTTCCTTGTTCAATAACATCTCCATCCTTTAATACGAGAATCAAATCTGCATTCTTAATCGTAGAAAGGCGATGTGCAATAATAAAGCTGGTTCGTCCCTTCATCAGATTATCCATTGCTTCCTGAATCAGCACTTCTGTTCTCGTATCCACAGAGCTGGTTGCTTCATCCAGAATGAGAATGCGGTTATCCGCAAGAATTGCTCTGGCAATGGTCAGCAGCTGCTTCTGTCCCTGAGAAATGTTCGTAGCCTCTTCATTTAATTCCATATCATAGCCATCCGGCAATGTCTGTACGAAATGATGCACATGTGCCGCCTTGGCTGCTTCCATCACTTCCTCATCCGTTGCTTCTAATTTACCATAACGGATATTATCCATAATACTTCCTTTAAATAACCAGGTATCCTGCAGTACCATTCCAAATGCCTCTCTTAGCTCAGAACGGTCAAATCCCTGCACGTCATGGCCATCAATCTGAATGGAACCGTCATCAATGTCATAAAAACGCATCAGAAGCTTTACGATCGTCGTCTTACCTGCTCCAGTCGGACCAACAATGGCAATCTTCTGTCCCGGTTTTACATGCAGGTTAAAATCATGAATAATCTGTTTGTCCCTGGTATATCCAAAGTTTACATGCTCAAAATCAACCTTTCCCGTAATGTCATCTGGTGTTACATTGCGGACCTCACCCGTTTTAGGATCCTCCATTGTGGCATGAAGAAAGGATTTCTGTTCCTCTTCATTTTCATCCAGAAATTCAAATACCCTCTCAGATGCTGCTATGGTTGACTGAAGCATATTGGACACCTGTGCCATCTGAGAAATTGGCTGAGTAAACTGTTTTACATACTGAATAAAGGACTGGATATCCCCCACTTCAATACTTCCTTTTATACTTAAGTATCCACCTAAGACGGCTACCGCCACATATCCAAGGTTACCGATAAATCCCATAACCGGCTGCATTAACCCAGATAAAAACTGAGATTTCCATGCAGATTGATACAAAATCTCATTGGTTTCTTCAAATTGCTTTAATACGGTCTCTTCTTTATTAAAAAGCTTAATGACATTATGCCCGCCAAAGACCTCTTCCACCTGTCCATTGACATGCCCTAAGTATGCCTGCTGTGATATAAAGTATTTTTGTGAATGCTTTACTACGATTCCAATCAAAATTCCTGAAACCGGAAGGGTAACCACTGCAATCAATGTCATGATCGGGCTGATGCTCAGCATCATAATAAAAATACCGATCACCGTTGCAACAGATGTAATCAGCTGATGCAACGTCTGATTGAGGCCCATTCCCAAGGTATCCACATCGTTGGTCACCCTTGACAAAACCTCTCCATAGGTTCTCTTATCATAATAATTCATAGGAAGACGGTTGATCTTCTCTGATAATTCCTTTCTCAGATTAAATGCCACCTTCTGGGAGATTCCCGTCATAATGAATCCCTGAATATAACTAAATACTGCACTGATCAAATATAAACTGATCAACAGCAGAAGGATTCGCCCAATCTTCTCAAAATCAATTCCAGCACCACCTTGTACCTTACTGACCAGACCATTAAAAACCTCTGTTGTTGCTTTTCCAAGAATCTTCGGTCCGACGATATGAAAAACCGTACTTCCGATTGTAAAAATCATGACACAAATAATGGCCAAATGATACTGTCCAAGGTAATGGACCAATTTCTTTAAAGTCCCTTTAAAATCCTTTGCCTTCTCGGCTGGTCTTCCCGGACCTCCATGTCCTCTTCTTGCCATGCTTTACACCTCCCCTTCTAATTCCTGCTTGCTTAACTGGCTCTTGGCAATTTCCTGGTAAACCGGATTGGTCTTTAAGAGCTCTTCGTGAGTGCCTTCCCCCACAATTCTACCCTCATCCAGTACAATAATCTTATCTGCATGCAAAATGGTACTGATTCGCTGTGCTACGATCATCACAACTGCATCTCCTACTTCCTTTTGCAATGCTTTTCGTAACGTCACATCTGTCTTATAATCCAACGCAGAAAAGCTGTCATCAAATATATAGATCTTTGGTTCCTTGGCAATGGCTCTCGCAATGGCAAGTCTCTGTTTCTGACCACCAGATACATTAGAGCCCCCCTGGGAGATCGGTGTCTGATAGCCCAGTGGCTTGGAATCAATAAATTCTTCCGCCTGAGCAATCTTGGCTGCTTTCTTAATAGTCTCTACAGTCGCTTCCTCTGTACCAAATCTTAAGTTGGACTCAATCGTTCCTGAGAACAACAATCCCTTTTGCGGAACATATCCAATATTCTCACGTAAAGAAGAAAGCTTGATATTCCGTATATCTTCGCCGTCAATGGTAATCTTACCCTCTGTAACGTCAAACAATCTTGGAATCAGCTGTACCAATGTGGATTTTCCGCTTCCAGTACTTCCAATAAATGCTGTGGTCTGTCCGGCCTTTGCAGTAAAACTGATATTCTGAAGCACCTCTTCCTTGGCACCTGGATACGCAAAGCCTACATTGTGAAATTCCACTTCGCCAGCTCCGTTTACATCCTTTGCTTCTTTGGCATCCGTAATCAATGTATCAGATTCCAACACTTCATCAATACGCTCCGCTGCCACTGCTGCTCGAGGAAGCATAACAGAAATCATAGTCATCATTAAAAATGCCATAATGATCTGCATTGTATAGGTAATAAATGCCATCATATCCCCAACCTGAAGATTTCCTGCATCAATACCATGCGCTCCAACCCATATGATCAGAACAGAAACTCCATTCATAATAAACATCATGGTCGGCATCATAAATGTCATCACACGATTGGTAAACAGCTGAGTCTTCATCAGATCATAACTGGCACCTTCAAAGCGTTGTTCTTCGTATTTTTCCCGGCTAAATGCCCGGACTACCGGAATTCCTGTCAGAATCTCCCTGGTAACCAGGTTCAAACGATCCACAAGAACCTGCATTTTCTTAAATTTTGGCATGGCAGCACTCATAAGAATCATCACAACCCCCAACAGCACAATGACAGCCAATGCAATAATCCATACCATGGACGTATCTGTATGAAGTACCTTTACAATTCCACCAATTCCCATGATCGGCGCATACAACACCATTCGAAACAGCAGTACCATCACCATCTGAACCTGCTGTATGTCATTGGTACATCTGGTAATCAGCGATGCCGTAGAGAAATGATTCATTTCCTCGTTGGAAAAGGATACCACCTTTCTAAATACCTTATTTCTAAGCTCCTTGCTGGTCACTGCGGCTAATCTGGATGCAAAGAATGTCACCAAAATTGCCATAACCATGCTTCCCATAGCCAACGCCATCATCTTCATGGCTGACTTCTTCAGATAATTCATCTGATATTGATCCATATCCACACCGATGGCCTTATATTCTTCCTGAATAAATGCCACCGCCAAAGAATCTCCCATCACATCCTTGAGCTGGTCAATATTTTCCTTGCTCATGGAAGCATTCTTCTCCAGTTTCTTTTGCATTTCCGGTGTAGATGCCATCATCTCCATCAGCTTAAGTTCTGCATCGGTTACCACTTCTGTCAGCTCATCCGCTTTCTCTTCTCCTAAGCTGTCATAATCCAGCACATAAAGATTGCTTTTTTCCAATGCCGGATATAATTCTTCCAGGTCCTTATCAGACCCTTTTTCGATCAGCTCATACGCATCCTGTACCAGTTCCTTTTCATCCGAATCGGAAATCATTCCAAGCAATCCCTGAAAGGTTTCTGGACGAACCGCTTCCGGTATGGTTCTTTCAATTCCTTTATACTGAATTCCCACATCTACAATATTGGATGTATACTGTGGCAATGTCAGCTCACAATATGCCTGGCCAAGCAGCAATGTTATGATGAGCACCATCATATACCATCGTTTTTTGGCAAACTTTAGAATCCTAATCATCTTTTTCTTCTGCCTCCTTTTCCAGCAATTCAAACAATTCTGCCATAAGATCCAAGAGCTGATCCGTCTTCTCTTCCCCAAACTCATCGAAAGCCTTCTTCATCAATTGACCTCTTTTCTCAAAATCTTTTTTCAAGATCTCGTTTCCCTTTTCTGTCAATATAAGATGGGTCACTCTGCGGTCAGATTGACTCTGGACCTGTTTGACATATCCTTTCATGGAAAGATTACGAATCACCTTTGATACTGCAGGCATCGTTGCCCCTATATGCTTTGCTACATCAGAAGTTGAGACAGACATCTCTTTCCCATTCTCCCTCATTTTGGATCTTTCAGCAATGGATATCAATGCCACATATTCTGCCTGTGGAACATTCAGATCCTGCTTCATTCTAGTAAATACTAATCTCATCTTATTCATCAGGAACGTAAATTTATGTATTTGATTTTTCTTCATGTTCTTCCTCCCAATTTATTTAACCTACTCAATAATTAATTAAGTTAACTTATATGATTATACACGTTCAAAAAGGGAAATCAAGATTATTTTTAGAATTTTATACTTTTTTCATAAACTGCAGATACGCTCTATAGAAAAGTAATGAGAAGATCAACCTACCACAAAAGAACTGCTGTCCAAAAAATATTCTTACAGCAGTTCTTCCTAATTTTTCTTTAAAAATGGTTATACATGGTCATCTCAAACCTGGTCCGGTATGCAGATGCCTTTGAACATGCATACTCCAAAATATGATCTTCCTTGTCATATGTGATACTGTGGGTAATCGTAATCGGATCGCCAACTTCAATTCCCAAATGGAGTGCCTCATATTCGTCAGCATGTTCAATTTCAATGACCTTATCCGCCTTATACGGAACATGCCCGTATTCCACTAAAGTATTATGAAGGGAACGACCTCGAAAATCAATGTCCAGTAGCTCAGGACATAGATCATACGGCACATATGCATTGGCCAGTGAATACAATCGATCGTTAATATAACGAAGTCTTTCCAAGTGAAAGACCTTGGTTCCTTTCTCAATTCCCAGCTGAGCCGCCACATCGCTGGTCACCAATTCGATATTTTGCAGTAAAATTCTGCTTTTCGTGTAATCTCCCCGCAGAGATACCTGATTATAGAAAGCAACCGACTGATTTTGCGTGTTGGATTCCACATAATCCTTATTGCCCAGAAAGAAAGTACCCTTTCCGGGAAGCTTTTGAATCTTCTTCTCCTTTTCCAGAAGCATCAAAGCTTTGCGTACGGTCGGGCGGCTTACCCCATAAATCTCACAAAGTTCCCGTTCTCCTGGTAATGGTGAAAAATATGGCTTCTCTCCATAATCCTTCAGCAACCGTTCTTTCAATTGTAGATATAATAGTTGTTTTCCGTCTTTTGCCATTTTCTTTTCCGCCTTATACTCCTTTTTCAGTTATACACCTTAACCACTTATTACCATTGGTTATATTTATTTTACATGATTTCCTAATTATAATCAAGAAGGATTGTCTATATAACACGAAAAGCTGCCGGCTTTTTATGCCAGCAGCTTCTCACTCATGGATGAATATGAATAAATTACAGAATTCCAAGAACTCCACCAATAACACCGATTACAACTAAGATAGCCATAACCGTAGTTGCCTTCATCTGTTTATTTTTTAATAAATATAATGTCAGTAAAGTAACACCAAGTGGAAGGATTCCCTTAAATAACGCATCGAATACTGTTTCCTGTACATTCATTTCCAACGCACCGAATTTAATCACTGCCGGACAGGAGACTGAGACGAACTGGGCGCTGAGCGCTCCTAGTACGATTGCTCCGACACAAGAGGCAGCCGTGATTACCATCTTCAGCTGGTTTCCTCCAAGAATCTTTTCAACTCCATCTTTACCAAGCTCGTATCCCTTCATCCAGCAGATATATGCCAGTGGGAACATGATACCAAACATTAATAATGTATAAATCACAGGTCCTAACAGGTTACCCTGTGAACCAAGAGAAATACCAAACGCCAGTAAGATCGGTGTTAAGGTTCCCTGCCATAATGTATCACCGATACCAGCAAAAGGTCCCATTAAACCAGTTTTTACACCATTGATAGCTTCATCTGTGATTGGAGCTCCATTGGCTCTTTCTTCTTCCATCGCCAATACAATTCCAGGAATTACACCACCAATATGTGGTTCTGTATTAAAGAACTGCATATGTCTCTGAATACATGCTTTATATTCTTCTGGATTGTCACCATATAATTTTTTGATTACGTGTTTATAAGAATGTACTAAACCTGTTGCTTCCAAACGTTCGTAGTTATAGTTTGCATGAGAGAAGAATGTCCATCTCCAGAACGCTCTTACAACATCTTTTTTGGATAATTGTTTTCTTTCTGCCATATTAAAAATCCTCCTCGTCATCATCATCGTCTTCAACTGCCGCAACTGCTGGTTCCTGATTGCTTAAGGTTGTATATAACCAAGCGATTACTACCGCGATCAATGCGATTGCAATTGTTGGAAGTCCTAAATATACACTTAAGATGAATCCTAAAATAAAGAATAATAAGGTTCCTGGTCTGTTAATCGCACGCAGGTTCATAGCAATACCTAATGCAGGTAAAAGTCCACCGATAACTTCTAATACATGAAGTGGTGTTCCTGTTAATACTTTGATCAATCCTGCTACTGCATCAGAACCGAAGTAAACAGCGATCGTTGCTGGAATTACACAAAGACAGAACATCAAAATCTGTGGTGGTACTACATGATAGAAGCAGATCTTATCGATATCGCCTTCTTCTGCAGCTTTATCAGCCATATGAACAAAGGTTACGTCTAATGTCATATGTGCTACCCAGATCATAGTACCTAATAATCCTAAAGGTAAAGCGATGGTTACTGCAGCTGCTGGACTTACACCAGCTGCCATAGCCCATGCAGTACCTACAGTACCTGCAAGTCCTGGATCCTGAGGTGCTGTACCACCGGCAGAAATGAATGCTACATAAGGCAGGTTGATCGCTGCACCAATGATACATCCTGTTACCGGATCACCCAGAATACATCCTACTAATGTACCGGCTACTAATGGTTTGTAAACAACAGAGATACTTCCCAGTAATGAAAGCCATGGAGTACCGATATTACCTAAGTAGTATACAACTCCAATCAAAATGGCCTGGAATAATGAGATTGTCATACTGTTACCCTCCTCTTTTAATATAAATTAAGTTTGACATTTATAATTTCAGAAGCAGCTCGCTTCTGGAATAATTGATTTACAGCATACCTGAAATATCAGTTTCATTATCTTCTGCAATAATACGAACATAACATTTGGAACCCGCTTCAATCAGTTCTCTGAACATCTGCTTTTCTTCTTCAGAAGCAGAAATATTTCTAAAGAATTTGGTTCTTGTTCCGCTTACACCCATGCCTCCAATATCAATTTCATCAAATATAACACCTAATTTCATTAATTTGTGAAGTGTTTCCGGATATTTTACTAGTACGATACAACGGTCTCCTGCAAATCCCTTCTGAAGTCTTGCAGCCGCTTTTTCTACGGTAAAGGTAGCCAGCTTGATGTTGGCAGGGATACAGGTTTTTAATACGCTCTTCATAAATTTGTCCTTTGCCACTCCATCATCAATAATCATGATCTTGTTAGCACTTGTGTAGTTGAGCCAGGATGTCATTACCTGCCCATGAATCAAACGATCGTCAATTCTTGTTAATACAATTCCATCTTTTTCTCCGATTCCCATAAAAAAACTCCTTTCATTTCCGATAGCTGACGATTCTAAATTTCATCTTCCTCGTCGTCATCAGCCATCATTTCCTGATACATTTCGTGAACCTTCACAAAACTCTGCTTTCCGGCTTCGATACAGCTTTCCATTAATTCATCCACAGATCCTGCCATATCTCTTTCCATATAAGCATTTAATACCATTGGCATATTCACACCTGCTACACATGGAAACTCTTTCTTTGCCATGCATTTCATCATCGTGTTGGCTGGTGTTCCTCCCAAGAAGTCAACAAATCCCAGGACTCCCTGTCCTTCATCCAACTCCTCTAAGGCTGCCATAATATCCGCTTCATATTGATCCGGGCTGTCTCCATGATAAAGCCCAAATGCTTTCATATTAGGAGGAGTTCCTGCAATCAGTGATACTGCATCTATCAGTCCCTGTCCTAATCCTGCGTGTGTCGCTATTACAATTCCTATCATTTTGTTACCTCCAAATATATCTTCCATACCATTGGTCTCAAAAATATTACCATAGGTACCATCCTTGCATTTATCTTACAATAAACCGACAATAAAATCAATTAAATTATTCATTCATGTGTTATTTTTGTCTGAATATACAATGACAACATATTACCTTTTGTGCATTTTGCTATTTAATATTACCACCGGTTATTTTTTCTTGTCAAATAATTTCACTCATGTTACACTAAAACCAAGTAAGATTCCGACTAAGAAAGAGGTGACCAGTTTATGACCAGTCAGAAAGGAACCTATCGGGTATCCGCTTCTGTTTCCTGTATGGACCTTATGAACTTAGAACAGCATATGGAACAGGTACAGCAGACAGATATTGATTTTTACCATTATGACGTAGTAGACGGAATTTTTAATCGCTGCTTTATATTAGGAGATTTATTATTAGAAAAGATAAAGCCTTACGCTTCTATTCCAATAGAAGTTCATCTGGCCGTTTACGAACCAGAACGATATTTGTCCCGGTTTGCCGATGCTGATTATATCGCTGTTCATTATGAAGCTATGGACCATCCACTTCAGATCTTTGACAAGATCCGCAGTTATGGTGCCCAGCCAATACTGGCATATAAGGCTTCCACTGTACCAGGAGATGATTTTATCGCTCTGGCAAAGGAATGTCCATGGGTGTTAAAGCTTACGGTAAATCCTGGTTTCTCCGGACAGACGATACAGCCTGCTGCTATTGAACACATTCGCCTGATGGACCATATGATCAAAGAAGCTGGTATCTCAACCCGAATCCAGGCCGATGGTAATGTAAATCCATCTACGATCACACGTCTGGCAGATGCCGGAGCTACCATTTTTACTGGCGGAAGTTCTGGGCTTTTTGTAAAGGGACACAGCATTCAGGAAAACAAAGATATCTTATTATCTTCTATAGAAAGATAATCAATATAAATGAGTATGAAATGGAGGATTTATCTATGTTAGTAACTTTAAAAGAAATCTTGGAAAATGCAAAAGAAGGAAAATATGCCGTAGGTGCATTTAATGTACCAAATCTGGAATCCATTCGCGCTGTCATTGAATCTGCAGAAGAATTAAATATTCCAGTCATCTTACAGCATGCAGAATGCCATGACAACCTGATCAGCTTAGATGAAGTTGGCCCGATCATGGTAGAATGGGCTAAGAAAGCAACCGTTCCTGTATGTGTACACTTAGATCATGGTGAAAGCTTCGAAACATGCATGAAAGCCATCCGTCTCGGATTCACTTCTGTTATGTTTGATGCATCTGCAAAACCATTTGAAGAAAATGTTGCTGGAACAAAAGAAGTGGTGAAAGCTGCACACGCAGTTGGTGTTTCTGTAGAAGCAGAACTTGGTAATATGTTTACTTCTTCTGTCGGAGGCGGAGAAGGACGCGGGCCCGTAGATGCTTCTAATTTTAATTCTCTGGATGACTGCTATACCAATCCAGATTTAGCAAAGCAATTTGTGGAAGAAACCGGTGTAGATGCACTGGCAATCGCCTTCGGGACAAGCCATGGCGTATATTTGACAGAACCTCAATTAGATTTAAATAGAATTACACAGATCAAAGAAAAGATCGATATCCCATTTGTTATGCACGGAGGATCTGGAGTATCTGAGGAAGACTTTAAACAGGCCATCCGGAATGGTATTACAAAAATAAATTATTACACCTATTCTTCTATGGCTGGTGGAAAGGCTGCACAGGAATGGATCGCAAAATGTGAAGCAGAGAATTCTCCTGTCTTCTTCCATGATGTTGCCATGGCCGCACAAAAAGCCATCAAAGAGGATGTAAAAGCAGCAATGAAGGTATTTGCAAGCTCTATTTTATAAATTATGATAGCAACAGGTTTCTTCCTGTTGTCCCATAAAAACTCAAAAAGAAATATGTCCTGCCAGGGGTACAGTCCCAGCAGGACATATTTCTTTATGTCAAACTAAATTTATAGAGATAGGCTTTTATGGTGTATAATCCACAACCAGTCCATACTTGGTCGTATAGGCATTGGATTTCGTAATCGCATAGCTGACTACCCGGCCTTTGTCATCCATAACATCTGCATAGGAGATGATCACCGGTTCTTCTACACCAATACCAAGATGCAGTGCTGTAAACTCATCCGCTTTTTCCACAGCGATAACTCGCTTTCCCTTATCAATCTTAATTCCCATTTCCACCATATATTTTAATAAACGTTTCTCAGTAAAGTCTACGTCCATTACCGACGGACAGACATCATACGGAATATAATCACTAACAAGACACACCAGAACATCCTCTGCATAGCGGATTCTCTGAAGGTGGATCACCAGACTTCCTTCTTCCACATTCAGATGCTCTGCTACCTCCTTTGTTGCCTTTTCTATGTTCTGACGAAGTACCTTACTGGACGTTACATCCCCGGCAAGGGAAATCTGATAATACTCCATCTGAGTCTCGGATCTGCCCCCTTCGCCGACGTAAAAAGTTCCTTTTCCCTGTACTCTTTGAATAATACCTTCTTCACTTAATAATTCCATCGCCTTCCGAACCGTTGGACGACTGACATGATACTTCTGGCAGATTTCTCTCTCTCCAGGAAGCATCTGGATCCCTTCTTTTCCTGCATATTCCACGCTAAAACGATTCTTCAGCTGATTATATAATTCGACATATCGTAGTTGTTTTATCATAATCTATGAGCTTCTCCCTCTACATTCTCTGTATCCTTTAGTAAATTATACCATAGTCAACATTCACTTTACAAAACTTTCTTTTTAATGATAAAATACTTCATCCAAAATCAGTCCTGCAGCAGGGGCTGTCCTGCCTGCATTCTGACGCAGCCTGCTTTCCAAAATTCCCGGTAGCTGCTCTATCGCCATCTCTCCTGTTCCAATCTCCAGTAAGGTCCCTGTTAAAATGCGCACCATATGAAAGAGAAAGCCATCTCCTTCATAAATAAAACGAATCTCATTCCCAATTCTTATGATGTCCAGTCTGGTAATGGTACGAACGGTGGATTTCTTTTTCACCTTTTTCCCACAAAAGCTTTGAAAATCATGGGTACCCATAAGCATCCGAGCCGCCGCCTTCATCTTATCAAAATCCAGCTCACCGATAAATGGATATACATACTTGCGTTCAAAGACATTGTGCTCTGTACTGTTCCAGACACGGTAGATATATCGTTTCCCCGTCACATTCAACCGGCTGTGGAACCGGGGAGAGACTTCTTTTACCTCTGTAATCCCAATGTCCATCGGAAGATATTCATTCAAATACTCTTTGATCTCCTCTTCCGTCATATCCGTATCACATTTAAAGTTGGCTACCTGCCCTCTCGCATGAACTCCTGCATCGGTTCTTCCGGAACCATGGATCTCAACCGGATGAGACAGCATCTTCGCCAGTACATCTTCAATCTTTCCCTGTATGGTATTGCCGGTCCCCTTCTGCCGCTGCCAGCCCTGATATCTGGTACCCTCATAGCTGATCTTCAACCGAATATTTCTCATAATTTCCTCTCCTTCCCGTCGTATTTACAAACATAATTCCCATACATACCAGCAAGATGGAAAGTAAATGTACAAGATCAAAAATATGCTCTCTCAGGAAAATTCCAGAAAGTAACGTACCAAATACCGGAATTAACAGATTATAAATTGCAATCTCGCTGACGGGATTATATTTTAACAGCTGTGTCCATACGGTAAATGCCACAGCAGAAAGAAATATCATATAGGTCAATAATAAAATCCCTTTTGGATTTGCTTCCAAAGAACCGCCCAGTCCATATCCGATCAAGAGTAGCGGAATTCCTCCTAACAGAAGCTGACCGCCGGTTACTACCATTACATTCGTTTCTCTTACCAGCCTTTTGCTATAAAAAGATGCCAATGCCTGTGCCAGAGCGGCAAACATGACAAACCCCTCGCCCAGCAGCGTAAATCCAAACAGGCTGGTTCCATCCATATTGATCAGGACGATCCCCGCAAAGCCCACCAAACATCCCGCTATCTTTCGCACGGACAACCAATCATCTTTATAAAAAAGCGGGGCCAGCAATACACCAAAAAAAGCTCCTGACGCATTGATAATGGAACCTCTGGCTCCAGTAGTATTGGCCATACCTAAGTAGAAGAAGATATATTGTGCCGTTGTCTGCATCAGACCAAGCAGCAAAATTCCGATTATTCGCTTCCCACTGTTCCTTTTTCTTGTATTTTTTTCGACACAATCCTGTTCTCTGCCAGATAAAAATCTGGAAAATAATAACACCACAATTCCTGCAATGCTAAAGCGATATCCTGCAAAAACTATTTTACTTCCTATATCATCTGCTGCAATGGAAAATAGCTCATATCCCGCTTTTACACTTGGATATGCGCTCCCCCACAGAACAGTCGCCACCACTGCCATGCAGATAATAACTATTTTCTTATTCCATATTGTACCCACTTATTTTTCCTCCGTTTTTTCTTACTTTTTCATAATACCGTTAATAGAATCTCTTTGCAACCTTAAATTTTTTTCAAAAAAACCATTGACAAATCCATTTTAACGTTTATAATATGACTCATACAGAAAACAAAGGCGTTTCATCCAGGGGTGAAGCGTCTTTTTTTGTATTATGGCATAGGGCAATCGCTTCTATACTGCCTTGCCCCTGAATATGAAAAACTCTTGTGTTTTTCATAGTTCTGAAATAATAAAGGAGGTAAATATATGAAAAAGCTTGAAATCATCATCAAACCAGAAAAGCTGGAGACCGTAAAGGGAATCTTAGAAGCTCAGAAGGTCAGCGGTCTTATGATTACCCATATTATGGGATTTGGTAAACAAAAAGGATATACTCAAAAGTATCGTGGAAATGAAATGAACGTAAACCTTCTTCCTAAGGTAAAGGTCGAAACGGTCGTTAGTGATGATGCTGCATCTAAAATCTGTGACATTATCGTCAAAGAAGTCAGCACCGGCGAATACGGTGATGGTAAAATCTTTGTTTTCCCAGTAGAAGATGCAATCCGTATCCGTACAGGCGAACGTGGCGAAAAAGCAATTTAATATTATGAAGCAGTTCAATCAATTTATTATCAATGGGGATAATTGTTAATCAGATAGGTTCTATCCACTTCTATCTGATGAAGAATTATCCCCTTTTTTGTTTTCAAAAAGGAGGATATAAAAATGGCAGAAATTGCAGAATTACAAAGACTTATGGATATTATGTGGACGATGATCGCCGCATTTTTAGTATTTTTTATGCAGGCCGGATTTGCAATGGTAGAAACCGGTTTCACAAGAGCCAAAAACTCTGGTAACATTATTATGAAAAACTTAATGGACTTCGTATTAGGATCCATCTTCTTCTTCCTGTTTGGATTCGCTGTTATGTTTGGTGGCGATAATCCTTTCATCGGAACAAGCGGATTCTTCAATCCTTTTAGTTTAGATTTAGATGCATTTGATGCACTGGCACCTGGAGTATTCTTATTCTTCCACACAGTATTCTGTGCAACAGCATCTACTATCGTATCAGGAGCTATGGCTGAAAGAACAAAATTCTCTTCTTACTTAATCTATAGTGCATTGATTAGTATTCTGATCTATCCTATTACTGGTCATTGGATCTGGGGTGGTGGATTCTTATCTACTATGGGATTCCATGATTTCGCTGGATCTACAGCTGTTCACTCCGTTGGTGGTTGGTGTGCATTAGTTGGTGCCTCTATCGTTGGCCCTCGTATTGGTAAATACAAAGATGGTAAACCTCAGGCTATTCCAGGACATAACATTCCACTTGGTGCTTTAGGTGTATTCATCTTATGGTTCTGCTGGTTTGGATTCAACTGTGGTTCTACAACCGCTGCTACAGATACTCTTGGACATATCGCTGTTACAACAAACCTTGCCGCTTGTACAGCAACCTTAACTGCTTTGATCGTTACATGGGTACGTTACGGCAAACCTGATGTTTCCATGACATTGAATGCTTCCTTAGCTGGTCTGGTTGGTATTACTGCCGGTTGTGACATCGTAGGATATTATGGAGCTATGGCAATCGGTGTCATCTGTGGTATCGTTGTTATCGCTATTATCGAATTTTTAGATAAAGTATTAAAAATTGATGACCCTGTTGGTGCATGTGGTGTTCACTTAGGATGTGGTGTTGTCGGTACCTTCTTAACTGGTGTATTTGCACTTCCTGACTTCTTAGCAGAAGCTGGCATGACAAGAGCGCACTTCATCGGTGTTCAGGCACTTGGTATTGCATGTGTTGGAATTTACACTTGCATTCTTGCCTTCATCATCTTCAAGGGAATTGCCGTAACTGTTGGTTTAAGAGCAGACGCAGAAGACGAAGAAATTGGTATGGATATTTCTGAACATGGTATGAGCGCATACGCAGACTTCCAGATCAATTCTAATAACTAAGATTCCTATTCCCACTATTTTATAAAATGTTTTAAAGCCAAGGGACTGTGGCAAAACGAAGTGAAACGGTTTCACTTCTGAAGCACAGTTCCTTGGCTTTTTCTATAAAATGCGGGTTTTGTGGACTAAATGAAGAAGAAAATTTCTCCTCCTGCGCCTAGGATGCCAGAACGTAAGAACAACCAAAGCTGTCTGGATTTACCCCGAGCCAAACCCTAATCCGCTCCGCTAGTCGGGCTTGGCATGACACAAGACGAACTGCATTCCTTTTTTCCATAACAGTTGGAAAGGTAAGTAAACTTCCCTACCAACTGTCCTATGGAAAACAGTCATCTTCGATGCCTGAAGCAGTTCTGGTGATAGAATCCAGCCAACAGGTTGTTCTAACATTCCGCATATGTCGCTTTCGGAGAAGTTTTCTTCTTTTCCATGTTCCGTTTCTCCATATGAATATAGGAAAAACATGTATCAGGTTTGGAAGCTCCGCAGCCTGATCCCTGACTGAAATGATACCGTTTTTATAATATTGCATCTATATAAGTTGGGAAAACGGGGATATGGTCTATGAAAAAGCCTTCTTCTTTGCCACACTCCGTTTCTCCACATGAATATGGGAGAAGCCAATACACTACAAAGAACGAAACCATTCCGGTAAAGCAATCTGCGGAGGAGCTTACATGTTTTCTCAGGCAGAAAATCTTTACCAAAAGCAGTGCTTTTGGTCGTCCATAAGGACAAATGGCTGGAAGCTGGCTTACATAGCCATTTGTGAATGGACGAGGGATAAGATTTTCGTCTGTTATGGTGTAGAAAAAAAGAAAACATGTATCAGATTTGGAAGCTCCGTAGCTTGATTGCTGACTGGAATGACTTCGTTCTCACTCACTACCCCATAGTCAAAGAAACCCGCATTTGCTATATTAAAAAAAGAAGGGATTTCCACCCTAACTAAAATTTAGTCATTGCGGAAATCCCTCTTTCATAAATTATGATCTTTCTATTTGTGAGCTGCCTGATAATCCAAAGCTGCTTTGATAAATCCTTTGAATAATGGATGTGGTTTATTCGGTCTTGACTTAAACTCTGGATGAGCCTGTGTAGCAATAAACCAAGGATGAGATGGAATCTCGATCATCTCTACGATTCTTCCATCTGGAGAGCATCCAGAAAGCATCATTCCATTCTCTACAAATGCATCTCTATATTCATTATTCACTTCATAACGATGTCTGTGACGTTCGTGAATTTCTTTTTCTCCATATAATTCATATGCTTTTGACTGATCCGCCAAAATACAAGGATAAGATCCAAGTCTTAAAGTTCCTCCAAGATCTGTCACTCCATCCTGATCCGGCATAATATGAATAACCGGATGTTTTGTCGTTTCACTGAATTCATGACTGTGTGCATCCTTCCAGCCAATGACATGGCGTGCATATTCTACCAATGTCAGCTGCATACCAAGACATAAGCCAAGATAAGGAACCTTGTTCTCTCTTGCATACTTAATAGATTCGATCATTCCTTCAATACCACGGTCTCCAAATCCACCTGGTACGATGATCGCATCTACTTTGCCTAATACTTCTTTTACATTATAGGAGCTGATTCTCTCTGAATCCACCCACTTAATCTCCACATCTGTATCATTAGCAACACCACCGTGTTTTAAAGATTCTACAACGCTGATGTATGCATCGTGAAGGCTTACATACTTTCCAACTAATGCAACGGTTACTTTATGCTTTGGATTCTTCCATGCATCGATCATACGGATCCAATCTGCCAGATCTGGTTCTGGACAAGGCAGCTTTAAGCACTCACATGCAACCTGAGCAAGTTTTTCTTCTTCCATCATCAACGGAACTTCATATAATACTTCTGCATCCAGATTCTGAATAACATGGTTACGATCTACATTACAGAACTGTGCAATCTTATTACGAATTGCAGAATCTAATGGGTAATCAGAACGACATACTAAGATATCTGGCTGAATTCCCATTCCCTGCAGGTCCTTAACACTTGCCTGTGTTGGCTTTGTCTTTAATTCCTTAGATGCTTTTAAGTATGGAATCAACGTAACATGAATCAGAATACAGTTTTCACGACCCACTTCATGCTGGAACTGTCTCAATGCTTCTAAAAATGGCTGACTTTCGATATCGCCTACTGTACCGCCAATTTCAATAATTGCTACTTCCTGAGCCGTCGCCTGATCATCTCCGCGGTAAAAACGACTTTTGATCTCATTGGTAATATGAGGAATTACCTGTACTGTATTACCCCCAAAATCTCCTCGACGTTCTTTTGAAAGAATACTCCAGTATACCTTTCCTGTTGTTACGTTAGATTTTTTATTTAAACCTTCATCGATAAATCTTTCATAGTGCCCTAAATCCAGGTCTGTCTCCGCACCATCATCTGTAACGAATACTTCTCCATGCTGAATTGGATTCATAGTACCTGGATCAATATTAATATATGGATCAAATTTCTGACTCGTTACCTTATAACCTCTCGCTTTTAATAGTCGTCCCAGGGAAGCGGCTGTAATTCCTTTCCCAAGTCCGGACACAACTCCACCCGTTACGAATACGTACTTAACTGGCATGATTTATCCTCCTGTTAATCTGCAAAATAATTAGTACTTTCTTGTCATTTAAAAATTCTCATAATTTAAAGAATAATACTACCACATTATACATGGAAAGTACAGTATTTTCTAGTGTTTTTCCATATTCTTTGGATTTTTATGCTCCAGCACAGAAAGGAAGGCACTTGGCACCCTCCTTCTTATATCAGATACCTTACGATATCCTTTTTGTCCTTCATTTTTGATAGAAAGAATAAGGCATATAGCAGCTTATAATATAATAAAAGAAAGAAAAAATTAGTATTTAAACGTTTGTTTGGATTGAATCTTGTATCATAAAGTCGAGATGGATGATTGTTCTTTCTGAATTCATACACTTAATGGGGATATCTTCTTAGAGTATTAAACGTCCTGAATGTCAGATGAATAAGCTTTTGCTGCCTTATTCTTTCTAACCTTATATTAACATACATTTTTTTACATTTCAACTATTAATTTACATTTTCTGTAAATTTCTCATTACACTGGCAATCGGAAGTCCTACCACGTTATAATAATCTCCACAGATTCCTTTGATAAAAGCTGCTGCCTTTCCCTGAATTCCATATGCACCTGCCTTATCCATGCTTTCTCCAGAAGCAATATAAGCTTCCATTTCCCCTTCTGAAAGTGGATAAAACTCTACCATGGTCTCTTCATAAAAGGTCTTCTCTTCCTTATTCGTAACCAACGTCACGCCAGTATATACAAAATGTTTTTCGCCACTTAACATGGCAAGCATTTCTCTGGCTTCCTGTTTATCCTTTGGCTTTCCAAGAATCTTTCCATCGTAGGCTACTACCGTATCAGCACCTAGTACGATGACACTCTCATCGCCCAGCTGCTGATATACATCCATCGCCTTCTGTCTGGATAGTTCCATCACGATTTCCGCCGGAATCTCTTTGGTAATCACTTCCTCTACCTGACTTGGAATGACCTTAAATGTCATTCCCACCTGCTCAAGGATCTCCTTTCTCCGTGGTGACCCAGAGGCTAAAATCAATTGTTTCATTCTCTTTCCCTGCCTTTCACAGCAATTATATCAGCTTTTATTTTTTATATAAAGTCAGTTTATAATTTATATTCTTACCCGATTCATCCGTATAAACCGTACCACGGGAAATCTTCCATTGATAGCCATCCCTGCTGCCCTTTTCATCATTTTTTATGCATGACAGCTGTCCTGCCAACCGGCTTGCCTGAGCCTCTTCCATCCCAAACAATACAAATAGCTGCTGCACCGGTTCTCGTTCTTCTTCCTCAAACAAAGGATCTCCATAAAGGATTCCTGCTCGTTCTATAAAAAAATCCAGCTGAAGGATTCCTGTTTCATCCATGGTCAGAATAGCTCTTATTCCCTTTCCATCGCTGCCATCATCATAGGCCGTTTTATCATCTTTATATAAATAACAGCCTATTCCTTTATAATATCCCTGACTCATCAAATTCTCTACCATCCATCCGCAATTCTCCACAACCGTCTGCACCTCATCCAGATACCGATAGTTTTTTAACTGCTTTCTATTCGCCCGGAAATAGATACCGCCAGAATCATAAACCACCTGGATTCCCTGAAAGATCTTCTCACCTCCGCTTTCCATAATTCTCACCTTCTTCTGATCCTTTGTTGTTGCCTCCACTCCCCTTTCTTCCATTCGCTTCATCCAGTCTGCCAGTCCCTCTAATCCCTGATCCTCCAGTTCCTTTACCCATTTTTGCTCATACATATGATACGGAAAGATTTGGGACAATGTTCCATGCTTTTTGCAATAACAATAGATTCCATTTCCCTTCTGTTCATAGGAAAATTCACTTAATTTTCTATCGTACATTCCAAAAAAACAATCATCCTCGATTCCTTCTTTTTCATTGCCAAAAAACTCAATGGAAAACTCCATCACTTCTTCGTCATAGACAGGTAGACTTTTCTCTGCCACTGCCCATAGCTTTTTTTCAAACTTGGAGGCGGAAGAAAGATTGTTGTTATATTTTACCGCAACATTATACGCCTTTAAAATCTGATTTACATATTCCTCATTGACTCCCATATCCCAATTCTGGCTTTCCATATTCTCCAGATCCTGTTTCATTCTTCCCACTGCTCCAGCCTCCTGCTTATAAGAAACAGATAGCAGAAAAAATACTGCCACCAGGACTATGGAAGTTCCCATGGCGATTCTATGCCTTCTTTCCCGTACCTCCTTTGTCATCAACACTGTTGCTTTCTGCCTTTTTAAAACTACAATTACGATCAGCATTAGAATCAGGGCAACACCTGCAAAAGAAATCCAGACACTCACTAATATCCCCTCCTTTTCATCAGATTATGAGCTGCTACTGCAAATAACAGTGTAAATCCTGCGATTCCAAACAGAACCAGCCATCCATTCTCAAGATCATGATAGAGAACCAGATTGGCAAAGATACCAACACCGATACAGCCTCCCAAACCTGTCAGCACAAGAATCCTCATCCATCCAATCCGAAAAAGGCCTTCCACATGCTGATCATTGATTCTGCAAAAATAATATCTGGACAACATCAGACAGATAACAATTACCAAAATTGCAAATGCCATCTTTTCCCAGGATATCTTACAGGAAATCGAATAAAACATACTATCCACTTCCGTTGCTTCATACATATCATCTAATACAAGTAGAACTAAATCTTTCCAGCTTCCAACCACACGCTCCAATATTTTGACAATTTTCATCGAAGAATATACTGGTAGGATCCCTCCCGCAATTGTTACACCAAGATATGCCGGTGTGCATATAATCCCAGTGCCAAATAAAGCTGCCAGTATATTCTTTCTACAAGCAATTTGCATGAAAAAGAAAATACTATAGCATGCGGTTCCCCAGATCCAAAGGAGAACCAATATCTTCATATAGTTTCCCACCTGCTCCAGTTCCATCCATTTTTTCCAATTTACATCTAACAAGTACAGTTCCTGAATCCATGAAAGATTTCTTACTCTCAGGATAAGCACTCCAACTGTATATAGTAACCATGGGATGGTATATGCCAACACGCCTCGCAGCCAGGCTCTTGCAAAAAGCACCCGTTCTGTCACCGGCAATGAAAACATCCATTCCCTTGTATCATCCTGTCTGATATCCCAGAAAAGGCATAGAACAATTAAGCCAATGGTAACCAGAAAAAGGAGATGCCATACACAAGATATCTCTTTAAATATTTCAAATAAAGTATTCATTGCTCCACAATCCACATAGCCATCATACATATCGGGAGTGTTAATATAACCGTTATTCCATAAGGTTGCAATATTGTCAGAAAAGCAATATAACATAAAACAACTGATCACTGCCATCCCCAGGGTAATCTTATTCAGTCTCCTGTCTGTACATTTCCATATCTGTCTGCCCTTCATCAGAATCTCTCCTTTCCTGTCTTATGTCTTTTCCCTGTCACCCCTGCTAGTTTGTTACTAACGATCATAATCAGCCCTGCTATCACAACACTTGCCAAAAGCAATCCCATAGCCTTTCCAGCTTCTATAGTTCCTCCCGGATTGTTATAATAAGAAAAGCACTTCATTCCAATACTGTCTATGCATATGCTTTGTTCCCCCAGATTATATATCTCTGAAGCCAGATTTGCACATTCTACAAGAATAGAAAATACGAGCATCCAGACTGCCACAACCGTGATTGGCCATTTTCTCTCCATAACTTCCGGCATTTTTTCTGCATCTTTTTTCCCACTTTTTACAAAAAACAGAATCAAAAGGATCAAGATCAAGGCCATAACAATATAAATATATGCATAATGGGAAATCTGCCATTGAAATATATTCAGATGATAATCATTGGCATTTTCGAATATCAACATTTCCATTCTTTCCTCTCCCAGCATCTTAAAATAATGTTGAGATGCCTGTTTGGGATAAAGGAACGTATACAAGATATTATTGAGCCAGGAATACAGTCCAACACCGTTTCCCTTTAAATACATAAAAATAAATTTGGTCACGTTTTGCAGGAATAAAATGCAAATTCCAAAACCTCCAAAATAAACGCCCAACACCTTTTTGTTGCTTTTCACTTTGGTATGCAGCCACATTAGCAGGCTGACCAACATGACATCCAAAAGGATGTATGCAAGAAAGCTCAATCCCATATCTGTCTTAGAAACCTCTGACAGATTCTTTCCTGCGGCAACTATCATCATGATTCCCGCCATCATCCAGGACAGCACAACAAATCCACAAATGCCTTTCCACTGATTCATCCAGACATCCTGTCGCCTGACCGGAAGCACATAAAACAGTTCCCCCTCTCTCCGTCCTTTTACAGTTACCAAATAAGAATGGGTTACGATCAAGGAAACTCCTAAAATCAGAAGATGTACAAATGGCATGTAATAATCCGTTATAATGTTTAAAATCCCTGAAAGTCCCCATTGACTTCGATCCCAGTCTACCGTCGTCAGATATAAAAAGATGATTACTATACTGATGAAAAAAACGATTCCATTTCTCTTTCTATAATATCGCTTCATCCTACTCATTCCCCCAGTTCTCGTATAAGAAGATCTCCTCTAACGAAATTGGTATCTCCTCAATCAGGCTGGCTCCCGCAGCTCTTAATGCTTTCTCACAAGCTTCATCAAATCCCTTCCAGACAATGGTATAAATGCTTCCCAGATTGGAATAATGCAAGATGCCTTCCCATTGATCAAAGCCTTTTGGAAGTCCCTTTTCCATTACAATTTGAAGCTTGGTAATAGCTTCTTTCATCTCATCAATACTTCCTCCACCGATGATCTGTCCATCCCGAATCATGGTCATACTGTCACAGAAATTTTCCAGTTCATTCAAATGGTGAGAAGTAATCAATACTGTCATATTCCTTTCCTCTACCTCTTTGATGATAAAGTCCATCACCTGCCGCTTTGCAATGACATCCAACCCTTCTGTAGGTTCATCAAGGATCATCAGCTCTGGATGCATGGATAGGTTTAAAATCATTGCCAGACGCATCTTCTGCCCCTTTGAGAGCTGTTTAATGAACTTGCGCTCATCAATCCCCATCACCTCATTAAAATCGTTAAAATCATCTCTCTGAAACGTTGGATACAATTCTGCATACAAGTCAATGATTTCATCCACATGATAGTTGGAAAAATACTCATTTCGGTCTGCCACATAACCAACCTTTTCCTTAATACGCGGTTGATCATAAATATCTCCCCCACAGATCTGGATGCTTCCCCGATCCGGGCGATAAATTCCAGTCAGGCATTTGATCAATGTGGTCTTCCCTGAACCATTTCTTCCGATCAGTCCATGAATCGTCCCTTTCTCCACATGAAACGTAATATTCTTTAATACCGGCTCCTTCCCATAGCCTTTATATAAACCGTTTACATAGATCATGCTTCTTCCTCCTTCATTTCTTCACAAAGCTCTGTTATCATTTCATGAATTTTCTCTACTCCAATTCCCATATAAAGCAATTCCATGAGCAGAGGGCGAATCTGTCTCTTTACATCCGATATCTTATCTTCTACGGGAATCTCTGGCTTTTTCGAAGCAATGTATGCTCCTTTTCCCCGAACTGTCACTATGACCTTCTCCTGCTCTAAGATCCGATAAGCTTTCTGTACCGTGTTAGGAGTTACATGAAGCTCCCTTGCCATCTTACGCACGGAAGGCAGCCCATCTCCCGGCTTTAAATATTCCTTCATAATATTCTCTTTTATCTTTCGGATCAATTGCTCATAAATTGGTACGCTACTATAAATATCCAATTGAAACATCTTATCCCTCCAATCTGTATTAACTGTACCACTACGAATAATACAGTTAGTATAACAGTACCTTCATTTACTGTCAAGAATTTCTTATGTAATAAAAAAAGAGACATAACAAATGTTATGTCTCTAAAGAGCTGGGCTAGCAGGATTCGAACCTGCAGATACTGGAATCAGAATCCAGGGCCTTACCATTTGGCGATAGCCCAACATTATGGAGTACTTTGTATGCTGTGTTTTGTGTTCAGCACCTCAGTACATTTATGTATTATACAGGAGTGTACCCCAAAATGCAATAGTTAATTTTAAACATATTTAATTTTATTTCTTCTATTTTTATTGTGCAATTTAGACATTTTTTGCCATTTTCACAATAAAAAGGAGTCTTTTGTGGAAAAAGAACGTTCTTCACTCCTTCTCAACAATGACTCCTCTTATCTTCATTATTTTACAATTCTTCGAACTGCTTTTACTTTCATGATCGTAACAGATGAAATCTTAATTCCTCCCTTTGGATATGGCTTGGAGTTGCTTGCATGTACGATCTTATTATTACCAATATAGATTCCAACATGTCCAGAATAGCAAATCAGGTCTCCTACTTTTCGGTTGGAAAAACTTACGGATTTTCCTGACTTTCTCTGTTCACTGGAAGTTCTAGGAAGTTTATATCCAAAATGCTTGTATACAGATTGTGTAAATCCAGAGCAATCCGCACCATTGGTCAGGCTGGTTCCACCATAGCGATATGGATTACCTACAAACTGCTTCGCATAGTTGGCAACCTGCTGCCCTGTTGTAGTCTTGATCTTTGTCTTGGATAAATACTTGGTCAGAACAAATCCTTCTTCTCCATTCTTCTTCACAACTGTCCAGCTTCCGCTTGTTCCATAGCAGGTAATCTTTGCTCCCTGGCTGAACTTTCCAAGAGATGCAGAACCCGTAGAAGGTGTCTTTCTTATATTGATGCTTGACTTTACGTATCTTGTGTAGCTGCTCGTATATGTAACGACTGGCATGCTTTTAGACAGATACTTTGTTGATACATATCCCGGTTCCCCCTCAAAGGATACTTTCGTCCAGTCTCCGCTTGTTCCTGTACAGGTAACCTCATCCTTCCAATAATACTTTCCTAAAATAGAAGATGATGCAGATGCCTTGGCTCTGATATTCAGAAAATCAACTGTCACATATCTGACATAAGACGCTGCTGTTTCCTTCTCTCCTGCTGTTACAACGATTCCCATACTCATTACGAGAACCAAACAAATAGCCATCAATTTCGTAACAAATTTCTTCATAACTTCTCCTCACTCTTACATTTATTTTAAATAAATATTACAAAATTATTTCACAAATTGGTAATTAACATTTTTATTATATCACGTAAAAATAAGAGTGTAAAGAAATAAAGAGCATAAATCCCAGATTTATGCTCTTTTCAGACTGTAGACAAAGTTTGTGCTGGAGATAATCTCCAGCACCACTTTTCTTTGAAAAATGACTTTTCTTTTAATAACCGCCAAATATTATGGATGGTTGAGATTCTTTCTTCCCTTTTGGCCAGTATCCTGGCCAGTTTTTTCAGGTTCATACATGCAAAAGTAAGCCCCGCTTTCATCTCCATCCGGGCTTTTCCTATGTATTGTGTATAACGAAATCCATGCTGCTCTTTGGCTGTTCCGAAAATCCTCTCGATTGTCTCCTTTCTTAAGTCATATATCTGTTTATTGCCAAGTGTATGCCTGATGTCCTCTGCTTTCTCCATATATTCTTCCCACACATGGCGGGTGATCACTTTTATATGTTCTTTGCTTTCCGTACATCTATGAAGATTTGGACAACTGGCACATATTTCTCCGCAGCTTACGTATTCCCTATAACCCTCCCTGTTTGTCGTATGATAGGATAATATATGGTTTTCCGGACATATATAGCAGTCATAATACTCATCATATACATACTCATATTTTCGGAAAAAACCTTCCTTTGTCATTGGCCTTTTGTATGGGAACAGCGGCTCGATACCATCTTCTAACAACTCATGGGCGATTGCTGGTGTACGATAACCGGCATCTGCTATGATCATAGCCGGTGAATAGATCTTTATCTTGTCATAAAGTGTTTTGAATGTCCGGCTGTCATGTTCATTCCCCGGATGAATGCTGTATCCCAGGATCCAGCCATGTTTATCACAAGCTGTTTCCACTGCATAGGCAAAAACATGTTTATGCTCGCCTTTACGAAACCAGCCGCTTTCCGGATCACTGATACTGCATTTCTGCGTTTTAATTCCTTCTGGAATTTCTTCTTCCTTTGTATTATCACCGCTCCCGCTGCCGGATGGGGGATCATTTTTGTCTTTTTCTTTCAAAGGCTTTTTCCCATGCGCTTCACGATCCCTGGATATTTCCTTCTGTAGTTTCTCTTCATACCAAAGGGCCTGTTCCTGTGCAACTCTTTTTCGCATTTTTTTGCTGTTTGCACATGCTTTCACATGAGTGGAATCCACAAAGATCTGATCGGTGTCCACCAGTTTAAATTTCATGCAGTCTTCCAATATTTTTGCAAAGATCTGCTCAAAAAGATCTGTGTCCTTAAAACGGCGTGTATAGTTTTTTCCAAAGGTTGAAAAATGTGGTACCGGATCCATCATGTCTAATCCAAGGAACCATCTGTAAGCAACGTTTACTTCAATCTCCTTGATAGTCTGTCTCATACTTTTAATTCCATAAAGGTATTGAATAAAAGGAATTTTGATCAGCATAACAGGATCCATGCTGGGTCTTCCATTATCAGAACAGTATTTTTCTTCTACAAGATCATAGATAAAAGTCCAGTCGATGGCTTTATCAATCAAACGCAGCATATGGTTTTGAGGAACCATGTCATCCATACAGAACATCATCATCTGTTCCCTTTTTTTGTCTGCATTTTTTGTCATCATAAAAAACACCGCCTTTCTGATATTTCAATTATATCAGAAAAACGGTCGTAAACATAGAAAAGCCCGGCTTTCGCCGGGACTTTGTCTACAGTCTGTAAAGAGCATAAATCCCAGATTTATGCTCTTTTATCGCTATCGTTGTTTTATTATCCTATTCTAAAATTATTGCATATTACTTAATAATTCTTCTACTGCTTCCTTTGTCGCCAGGCCTTCGGAAAATGCACTTGCGCTTCCTGTGGCAATTCCCATCTTTAATGCATTTTCATAAGTTCCTTTCTGCAAATATCCTGCAATGAAACCAGCAACCATGGAGTCCCCTGCCCCAACAGAGTTCTTAACCGTTCCTTTTGGAGTTGCTGAAATATGTGTCTCTCCATCTTCTGTCACAAGAATTGCTCCATCACCTGCCATAGAAATCAGAACGTTTCTTGCTCCTCTTTTCTGAAGTTCTTTTGCATAATGAATAATTTCATCGTTATTCTTTAATACGACTCCAAACATTTCACCCAGCTCATGGTTATTCGGTTTGATCATAAATGGATGATATTTTAATACATTTAACAATAAATCCTTTGTTGCGTCTACTACGATTCGAATATCCTTTTCCTGTAAACGAGCCATGATTTTCTCATAAATGTCTTCCGGAAGTGTATTTGGAATACTTCCTGCCAATACAAGAATATCTCCATCTTTAATTTCATCTAATTTTTTATACAATTCTTCCAGTTCATCATCGTGGATCATCGGTCCCTGTCCATTGATCTCGCTTTCTTCCTGTGATTTAATCTTGACATTGATTCTGGACATTCCTTCCCGTAATGTAATAAAGTCAGAGGATACACCTGTGGCTGCTACCCCATCGGAAATTTCTTTTCCAGTAAACCCTGCCACAAATCCCAATGCAGTACTTTGAATTCCCAGATTCTTCAATACAATGGAAACATTAATTCCCTTTCCACCATAATAGATATCTTCTTGTGCTGTTCGATTTACCATTCCCAATGTTAAATGATCAACCTTTACTACATAATCAATTGCTGGATTAAATGTCACCGTATAAATCATAACTTTTTCCTTTCCTTATCAAACTTCAATAATTTTTGTGCTTTCTTTATAAATCTTATCTGTCAATCGATCCGTTATAATAATGGCATCCTCAAGGTTACCAAACGTAACAGATGAATTAACAGAGAATTTTGAATAATCTGCCAAAATATAGGCGTCATAGGAGTGCTGCATTGCCATTCTTTTGATCTGAGCCTCTTCAATATTCGGCGTAGAATATCCCGCATCCAAAGATATACCATTCGTTCCAAAAAATCCTTTTGTAAAATGATAATTTTGAATGGATTTTTCTGCCTCACATCCAACCATTGCTTCCGTAATCTGACGTATCTTACCTGCTATCATATAGGTTGTCAGACCCCTTTTCGTCAGATTCATCGCAATTTCCAATGAATTGGTTACGTATACTGCCTTTTTCTCTTCCAGATAGGGAAGCATACTGGCGGTTGTCGTACCAGCATCCAGATAAACAAAGTCTTCCGGCTCTATCAAAGAAGCTGCATATCGTCCAATACTCTCTTTCTGAATCGTATGGATCTCCTTCCTGATTTCAACCTGATCCTCATGAGTCACCTTATTTCGAGGTTCCAAATAAGTTGCTCCACCATGAACTTTATTTAATTTTCCCATTTTGGCCAACGCATTCAGATCTCTACGAATCGTAGACTCGGATATGTTTAATTCCTTTGTTAAAACGGCAACGGATACGGCTTTTCTCTGTTCTAGTGCTTGTAAAATATAATTATATCGTTCCTGAGTAAGCATCTTATCCCTCCTTTTTTATAATATAGCATACTTTATTTTTATTTTCAAGCTTTTTCAATCATTTCCGGTCATTTTCAATCACATATGGTATTTTTATATTTTTATGAAAAAAAACTCTGCTCTGCAGGATTCCAGGCCTGCGGCAGGTCACTCTTGTGACATCTTTCTATCCACCATAGTACAATGTTTTGTTACATAAGAAATTCGAAGAATTTCTTATGTAATCACAACCACCGGCTCAGCCGGTGGTTTGTACTTGCCCTATAAGGGCAAATTACCGGCACTAGAGTCTAAAGACTCATCGAATGGTTCGCCAACTGCAACATCATTTACCTATGGAGCCCTAAAGGGCTCATTTTATTTATTTGCTTTTACTGGCTCACCCGTAAACGGGTCAATATACTCTTTTAATGTCATTTGATCATATTCTAAATCCTCTTTTAACTGATTTTGAATATACTCTTGTATTTTCTTTGCATTCTTCCCTACAGTATCTACATAATATCCTCGACACCAGAAATGTCTATTTCCATATTTATACTTTAAATTTGCATGTCGTTCGAATATCATGAGTGTACTTTTTCCCTTTAAATACCCTACAAAACTTGAAACACTTATACTTGGCGGAATCCTCACCAGCATATGTACATGATCTGGACAGATTTCTGCCTCCACTATTTCTACACCTTTTCTTTTGCATAGCATACTCAGAATATTAGCTATATCTTGTTTTAACTTTCCGTATGCCACTTTTCTTCTATATTTTGGTGCAAAAACAATATGATACTTACAATTCCATTTTGTATGTGATAAACTACTAATATCCATTTGGATAACCTCCTTTGATTTTATGTGGTTGGCGAACCAACATAATTATATCATTGGAGGTTTTTTACTGTAAGCTGAAGCAATGCTGACTCACCGGCTGAGCCGGTGGTTTCTTTGTTCCTCAAAGTTTCGTTTCTCTGCCTGAGAAACTCCACAATGATGAACAGGCTTAAAGCCTAACAATAAAAAAAACTCTTATTACAAGAAGTAATAAGAGTTTTCCTACGTGGGTTAGAGGATTCGAACCCCCGGCCTTTTGGTCCGTAGCCAAACGCTCTATCCAGCTGAGCTAAACCCACAAATATGAAATTTTCGTTTTGTAAAAAACGAATGCCGGCGACCGGAATCGAACCGGTACGGGAGTATAAGTCCCGCAGGATTTTAAGTCCTGTGCGTCTGCCAGTTCCGCCACGCCGGCATGCAACCTTTCGGTTACGATGGGACCAACAGGGCTCGAACCTGTGACCCCCTGCTTGTAAGGCAGGTGCTCTCCCAGCTGAGCTATAATCCCATTTTCTGAAAATATAAAATTTTCAAACGACCCAGAAGGGACTCGAACCCTCGACCTCCGCCGTGACAGGGCGGCGCTCTAACCAACTGAGCCACTAGGCCATATTCCTTTATCAATATCTTATCTTCAGTGATGAGTGGACCTTCAGGGACTCGAACCCAGGACCGATCGGTTATGAGCCGATTGCTCTCACCAACTGAGCTAAAGGTCCTTAATAAGGAAAAGCCGACGATCGGACTTGAACCGATAACCTGCTGATTACAAATCAGCTGCTCTGCCAATTGAGCCACGACGGCTTATTAATCACTTTAACAGCAATTAATGATGACTCCTACGGGAATCGAACCCGTGTTACCGCCGTGAAAGGGCGATGTCTTAACCGCTTGACCAAGGAGCCAGATAAAAACTCCCCGAGTAGGACTCGAACCTACGACAACGCGGTTAACAGCCGCGCGCTCTACCGACTGAGCTATCGAGGATTATTAAGGTTGTACCTTAAAAACTACATACAGATATCTTCTTAACCTTCCATCTCTTCCTGTACGTTCAAACATCTCTACAGCCATTCTCTGGTTAAGACCTCGACCGATTAGTGACAGTCAGCTCCATGCATTGCTGCACTTCCACCCCTGCCCTATCTACCTCGTCGTCTTCAAGGGGTCTTACTTCCGAAGAATGGGAGATCTCATCTTGAGGGGGGCTTCACGCTTAGATGCCTTCAGCGTTTATCCCTTCCAGACTTGGCTACTCTGCTATGCCGTTGGCACGACAACAGATACACCAGCGGTCCGTCCATCCCGGTCCTCTCGTACTAAGGACAGCTCCTCTCAGATCTCCTGCGCCCACGCCGGATAGGGACCGAACTGTCTCACGACGTTCTGAACCCAGCTCGCGTACCGCTTTAATGGGCGAACAGCCCAACCCTTGGAACCTGCTACAGCTCCAGGATGCGATGAGCCGACATCGAGGTGCCAAACCACTCCGTCGATGTGAACTCTTGGGAGTGATAAGCCTGTTATCCCCAGGGTAGCTTTTATCCGTTGAGCGATGGCAATCCCACTTTATACCACCGGATCACTAAGTCCTACTTTCGTACCTGCTCCACCCGTCGGTGTCACAGTCAAGCTCCCTTCTGCCTTTGCACTCTGCGAATGGTTTCCGACCATTCTGAGGGAACCTTTGAGCGCCTCCGATACCCTTTCGGAGGCGACCGCCCCAGTCAAACTCCCCACCTGACATTGTCCCCCAGCCGGATCACGGCTGCTGGTTAGAAATCCAATACTGCAAGGGTGGTATCCCAACAGCGACTCCTCATGGACTGGCGTCCATGGCTCCACGTCTCCCACCTATCCTGTACATGCAGTACCGAATCCCAGTATCAAGCTAGAGTAAAGCTCCATGGGGTCTTTCCGTCCTGGCGCGGGTAACCAGCATCTTCACTGGTATTTCAATTTCACCGGGTGTGTTGTTGAGACAGTGCCCAAATCATTACGCCTTTCGTGCGGGTCGGAACTTACCCGACAAGGAATTTCGCTACCTTAGGACCGTTATAGTTACGGCCGCCGTTTACTGGGGCTTAAGTTCAGACCTTCGATTGCTCTAAGCCCTCCCCTTAACCTTCCAGCACCGGGCAGGCGTCAGCCCATATACTTCACCTTGCGGTTTTGCATAGACCTGTGTTTTTGCTAAACAGTTGCTTGGGCCAATTCTCTGCGGCCTGCTCTCGCAGGCACCCCTTCTCCCGAAGTTACGGGGCCATTTTGCCGAGTTCCTTAACAACACTTCTCCCGTCGGCCTTAGGATTCTCTCCTCATCCACCTGTGTCGGTTTACGGTACGGGCACATGAAATACGATAGCGGCTTTTCTTGACAGCCAGGGGCAAGGGCTTCGCTACTTATGTTCGCTCCCCGTCACGTCTTCGGATCGCACCGCGGATTTGCCATCGGTACTCCTACCTCGCTTGGACCGGACTTTCCATTCCCGGCTCCCTCTTCCTGTCTGTGTCCCCACAGTTCTGATTTCATGCGGTACAGGAATCTCAACCTGTTATCCATCGACTACGTCTTTCGACCTCGCCTTAGGCCCCGACTTACCCAGAGCAGATCAGCTTTACTCTGGAAACCTTAGATATTCGGCCAAGAAGATTCTCACTTCTTTCTCGCTACTCATTCCGGCATTCTCTCTTCTTAACCGTCCACTGCTCCTTCCGGTACAGCTTCCACCGTTTAAGAATGCTCCTCTACCAATCACTACGTGATTCCACGGCTTCGGTGTCGTGTTTCAGCCCCGGACATTTTCGGCGCAGGACCTCTCGACTAGTGAGCTATTACGCACTCTTTGAATGAATGGCTGCTTCTGAGCCAACATCCTAGTTGTCTTCGAAATCCCACATCCTTTTCC